>NZ_SWCO01000001.1 GCF_005117025.1 Alteromonas portus
AGAGAAATACACTTACAAATATATTAAGTAACCCGAGAACAACCAGCGTAATCCAAATTACATCCATTGTTTAAATTCTCCCAGTCATATAACGGCCCGCATAACGGGCAAAAATACGTAGGCTATAATACAGAGCGAAGCGAAGGGAGCCTACGTGTTTTTGTCCCAGCGAGCCCGCGAGCGAGTTTATGCGATTGTTAGGTGCTTTCACGGTGGCTTAGTAATCCTCTATTTCTAAAGGAGAAAGCGTGTAAATAACACGATATCCAGATCCACTACATGTATTTCCATAATCTACATATAATTTTGTATTTGTTAACTTTTTATGGGAAATCATAACGCTGGATAAGTCCATTTCCTCATCTGTACCCGTCATGTGAGGTGAAAAGAATAACTTTATATCGTCACCATTCAATTCCTGAACTACAGCAGACTCGAATTCTAATCCTTTGAATGTCTTTGGAGTTGTTAAGATATATTGAAACCCAAAACCTATATCATGTGATTTGATGAGAATGTCTGATTCAATCACATGTTCTGTCGGTAGTTGCTGACAAATAAATATTCTGGACATCGCGTTGTTAGAAATCACAGCAGTAAAAAATAGCCAGAATGGTTTCATAGGCACCTAACTTTTCAATAACGGGCGCAGGCACGTGGGGCATAATGGCGAAGCCGCCCCGCGTGTATGCGTCCCAGCGAACGAAGTGAGTGAGTTTATTGGGTTGTTAGGTTTGTGTTTAATTTGCCTAGAGAGTTGAGCCATCTTGCTCATCCTTCTCCTCATATAATTTACGCTTAAGGTATTTAATATTCGCGTTTAGCTCTTTAACCGCAAATTTAGACTCTCGTGCCATATCTCGCATTTCTTTTACGCGCTTAGAAATGAGGAAGATAAAAATAGGAACGAGTAACCATAAAATTAATAATGATATTTGAATGAGAATAGTAAAACTTCCAAAAAGCGCTTCCATAATAAATCTTTCCTTTTAAAAACCTAACACCCACATAAGGGGCAGTAATACGTGGGCTAAAATTTGGAGCGAAGCGACAGAGCCCACGTGTTACTGTCCCAGCGAGCCTGCGAGCGACTTAATGTGATTGTTATATGCTGCCAGCGTTGGGATTACCAGAGCCTTTAAATGTAATTGTGTCACCGTTAAAATTTGTGAAAACTACCATTCCATTAATTTGACCAGGAATGATGAGGAACTTTTTTTCACGGTTTTCAATAAGGCTAAAGTCAGAAGAGTCGAAATGACCGCCCCATTGCTTCAGTGAACCAGTCTGATACATACTCAGCTGCCCCTCGAGATTATCAGCTAGTACCTTACCTTCTACTTCAATACGTCCATTATTAAAACTAAATGTACTCATTTTTCATCCTTACTATGAGATTTCAAAGCATATAACACTAAGCTAAGGGGCAAATGCACAATGCGATAATTGCGAAGCCGCATTGTGTATTTGTCCCAGCGACCCGCGTAGCGGGTTGCGACTTAAGCGTTTTGTTAGGCGTGCAACTGAACGCACGCGGCTTTGCCGCCACCGATTGCCAAACAAACCGCTGATTTAAATTTAATAAATCCACGATAAAACAACATTGTACGAAATGCTAGATGTAACGCGGCTGCACAAATAGAAACACGAGCTGATACAACCGATAAAGCAAGTAGAGCAACGAGATTCATAACGACCTAGCGAAACAACCTATCGGTTGGAATGTCACAAATGAACTAGCAAATCGATTTGGTAGGGAACAACCGCCTAAAACTTTTCAATAACGGGCGCAAGCACGTAGGGCATAATGGCGAAGCCGCCCTGCGTGTATGCGTCCCAGCGAACGAAGTGAGTGTGTTGATTGGGTTGTTATGTTCGTTTTTGATAAAAGCGCTCTGTCAAAAAATGGATTGAGTTGTAAGTCCAGCTAACGCAAATGCCGAAGACTATAAAAATTGGAAGGGAGAAGTTGGAAAGCTTAACGATATTGGCCTGCGAAGCGTCTAATCCTGCAAGCTTTAGGACAAAACCAGAAAGTAAGACCGACAAAATAAATATTACGAGTTTGAAGCTTTTAGAATTATTTACATCCATATCAATTCTCCTTTTCCATTCGAGAATATAACATTAAGCTAAGCGGCGCAGTTGCGTGGGGCATAATGGCGAAGCCGCCCCGCGTAAATGCGTCCGAGCGACCGAAGGGAGTGGTCTTAAGCGCCTTGTTATAAGCAGAGCCAGTTCCTTTGGTCTTTTTAAAAACTGATGAAGCCAGCATACGATTGATTGTTAACACAGACAAGAAAAACGACTGTGCAGTGACGGTTTTGATTTGACTGAAGCTAGCCGCCATTTGAACTGTCAAACGCATTGGCGCTTGTTGACGTCGAATAATAACTTGGCGATAAAGCGCCTAATGCGCAACCTTTGAATTGAAAGCGGCGGATTTAAACCTATCACAAGCCAGAGCGATGCTAATGAAAACAGGTGAGGGCAGTTGTGCTAAGATTTTTATAAAGCCAAACGCAGTTTAGGCTGACGCCTTATAACTTTCCAATAACGGGCGCAGACATGTGGGGCATAATGGCGAAGCCGCCCCGCGTGTATGCGTCCCAGCGAACGAAGTGAGTGAGTTTATTGGGTTGTTAGGTGACACTTTTTAAAACTTCCTGTAAGAATTTATCTAATTCCTCGGAAAAAGACTTACCCACTTTTCCAAAATACAAACCTATTTCATTTTGTCCAACGACATGACACCCAAACGCGTTTTCGATGGTGAGTGTACTCATGTCGTCTAGGCCTTCAAATGCTAGCAGAAGCTTTGGGTTTCCGTTTGGCCTAGCAAATTCCCAGTAACCGGAAATTTCATAATCATTGCCAGGTAGTTCTTGAACGAATTGCCACTTTTTTCTTTCTAAAGCTTTTCTTAAAAGCTCCAAATGTTTAATGCTCATGGTGGCACCTAACAATTTAGTGTAAGGAAAAAATCCTTTATGCAAGGCGGATAATTTCCATATATCACATTTATAATTTTATCACTTTCGCACGTAAATACATTTTCATCAATAACCTACACTTTGTATCTGAAAATACTGAACTTAAGTACGGAATCTTTCCTTTTTATTTTACGGTCGGGTTAAAAACCGCAATTCTGTTTTTATTTACAGTAATAAAATTTAGACAAATGAAATCAATGTTCATGCAAATGGTGATAGAGCATATGCACAACCGTCGCTATGCGAAGCGTTCGATAGAACTCTATAGCAAATGGATCATTAGCTTTATTCGCTTTAACAACAATCGGCACCCATCTGACATGGGAGATAAAGAAGTTGAAGTGTTTCTGTCTCACTTAGTTAACGCTAAAAATGTGGCGCCAGCCACTCAGGCTAGCGCGCTAAATGCACTAGCGTTCTTGTATCGCGATATATTGGAAAGGCCACTTTCGTGCGAACTCAATTTTGTTGCCAGCCGAAGGCAAGCTAAGCTTCCGGTTGTATTAACGCAGGAAGAGGTCGTTTCTCTTTTTGAGCAAATTCCTGCCAACCTGAAGTTACCAATATCTTTATTGTATGGAAGTGGTTTGCGGCTAATGGAAGCGGTTAGGCTACGAGTTAAAGACATCGATTTTGACTACAACGCTATTCGCATTTGGGATGGGAAAGGCGGTAAGCATCGCATTGTTACCTTGGCTGCGGAACTAAAGCCCGGTCTTACTCGACAAATCGCTATGGTAGAAAACTTTTTGGCGGCTGATTTAGAAAACCCCAAATACGCAGGCGTCTATCTACCTCATCGGTTACGATTGAAATACAAAAACGCGCCCAGAGAGTTAGGCTGGCATTATTTATTTCCCTCTTCTCGATTATCTGTCGATCCTGAAAGTAAAAGGGTGCGACGACATCATATTGATGAATCGAGTATACAAAAAGCGATACGAAACACGGCAAAAACTTGTGACATTAAAAAGAAAGTTACGCCTCATACGCTACGCCACTCTTTTGCAACCCATTTGCTACAATCGGGCGCTGATATTAGAACGGTGCAAACACAGTTAGGTCATTCAGACGTAAAGACCACGCAAATTTATACTCACGTGCTTCAGCAAGGTGCGCAGGGGGTGGTAAGTCCTTTATCTCGTGTTTTGAAGTAATCTGAAAACTGATTAAAACCAACAAAAAAGGGCCCGAAGGCCCTTTTGAAAACTTAGCTTTAAAACCTCTTATTCAAACGCTTATACACGCTCAAATACGGTAGCAATACCTTGGCCTAAACCAATACACATTGTCGCTAAGCCTAGGCTTACGTCTTGTGATTCCATTAGGTTGATAAGCGTACCCGAGATACGTGAACCAGAACAACCTAGTGGGTGACCAAGTGCAATTGCACCACCGTTAAGGTTAATCTTAGTATCTAGGTGGTCCATCCAACCTAACTGCTTAATGCACGATAGCGCCTGCGCTGCGAACGCTTCGTTAAACTCAGCAAGTTCGATATCGTCCATAGTAAGGCCAGCGCGCTTAAGGGCTTTTTGTGTTGCTGGCACTGGGCCATAACCCATAATTGCCGCATCACAACCAGCCACAGCCATTGCGCGAATTTTCGCACGTGGCGTTAGGCCAAGCTCTTTTGCACGGTCTGCTGACATAAGTAGCATACCTGATGCACCGTCAGACAGCGCAGAAGATGTACCCGCAGTAACAGTACCGTTTACTGGGTCAAACACTGGGCGAAGTGCCGCCATGCTTTCAGCTGTGCTTTCTGGGCGAACTACTTCATCGTAGTCAATTAGCTTTAATACGCCGTTCGCATCGTGACCTTCAACAGGCACAATCTCGTTAGCCCAGCGGCCTTCAAGGTGTGCTTTGTGCGCTAGCTGATGCGAACGTGCGCCAAATGCGTCTTGTTGCTCACGAGTAATACCGTTTTGACGGCCAAGTAGCTCGGCAGTCATACCCATCATGCCCGACGCTTTTGCCGTGTACTTAGCAAGACCAGGGTGGAAGTCGATGTTGTAGTTCATCGGTACGTGACCCATGTGCTCAACACCACCAATCATGTAAATGTCACCACGACCGCTCATGATGCCGCTTGTCGCATCGTGAAGGGCTTGCATTGATGAACCACATAAACGGTTTACCGTTACCGCGCCAGTTGTACGTGGAATTTGTGTTAGTAGTTGCGCGTTACGTGCAACGTTGAAGCCTTGTTCTTTAGTTTGCTGAACACAGCCCCAAATGATGTCTTCAATTTCCGCTGGGTTTACGCCAGGGTTACGCTCTAATAGCGCGGTCATTAGCGCAGCAGATAGGTCTTCTGCACGCACATTTCTGAAAACACCGTTTTTTGAACGACCCATAGGGGTACGTACGCAATCGATTACGACCACTTCTTTCATTAGTTTTTCCTCCGGGTCTTATGCGAAATAGGATTTACCAGCAGCGGCCATTTCACGAACGCCGTCTGAGATCTGATAAATTGGACCAAGTTCAGCGTACTTGTCTGCCATAGCAACAAAGTTCGCCAAGCCAATGGTTTCAATCCAACGGAAAATACCACCGCGGAATGGAGGGAAACCTAAGCCGTAAAGTAGCGCCATATCTGCTTCAGCTGCGCTATCTACAATGCCTTCTTCTAGGCAGCGAATTGCTTCGTTTGCCATAGGGATCATAAGGCGTGCAATAATGTCGTCTGCTTCAAAGTCAGTCTTCTCAGCTACGTGTGGCGCCATTAAAGCATATGCTTCTTCTGCAGGTGTTTTAGACGGCTTGCCGCGCTTATCAACACCGTAGTTGTAGAAACCTTTACCGTTCTTCTGACCTAAACGCTGCTCTTTGTAGAAAAGAGTTACCGGGTCGTTGTCTAGGCGAGCCATACGCTCTGGAATACCCGCAGCCATTACGTCTGCTGCGTGATCGCCCGTGTCGATACCCACAACGTCCATTAGGTAAGCAGGGCCCATAGGCCAGCCGAAGATTTTTTCCATTACTTTATCAACCGCAACGAAGTCAGCGCCGTCGATAAGTAGCTTACTGAAGCCCGCAAAGTATGGGAACAATACGCGGTTTACTAAGAACCCTGGGCAGTCGTTAACCACAATTGGGGTTTTGCCCATTTTAAGGGTAGCGGCTACTACTGCATTAATGGTTTCTTCAGACGTTTTCTCGCCACGAATAATCTCAACTAGCGGCATACGGTGCACTGGGTTAAAGAAGTGCATACCACAGAAGCGCTCTGGCTTGTCTAGGCTTTCAGCTAGCTGATTGATAGAAATAGTAGAGGTGTTTGAACAGATGATAGCGTCGTCCGCTACATTGTCTTCTACTTCTTTAAGCACAATACCTTTTACTTTCGGGTTTTCTACAACCGCTTCAATAACAAGGTCTGCATCTTTAAGTGTGCTGTACTCAAGGGTAGGCGTGATAGCGTTAAGTGTTTGCGCCATTTTGGCCGCGTCTACTTTACCGCGCTGCATGCCTTTACCAAGAATTTTTGCTGCTTCAGAAAGGCCAAGGTCTAGTGCACCTTGATTAATGTCTTTCATGATAACTGGCGTGCCTTTCACGGCGCTTTGGTATGCAATACCGCCGCCCATGATGCCTGCGCCTAGCACAGCGTTAAGCTTAGATTGCTTAGTCGCTGCTTTCGCTTGCTTTTTACCTTTGCTCTTCACTAGCTGGTCGGCAAGGAAAATACCAATTTGCGCTTTCGCTGCGTCAGTTTTCGCTAACGCTACAAAGCCTTCATTTTCAAGCTTAAGTGCGCCTTCACGGTCTAGGCCCGCTGCTTTTTGAACAGTCTCAACCATTTTGTGCGGAGCTGGGTAGTGTTTGCCAGCTTGCGCAAATACCATAGCTTGAGCAGTACTGAAGCTCATCATAGCTTCGTTTTTGTTAAGCTGTAGTGGGGCTTTCTTAACCGCACGACGTGCTTGCCAGTCAAACTTACCGTCAGCGGCGTCTTTCACCATTGAAAGCGCGCCTTCAACTAGCGCTTCTGGTGCAACAACGGCGTCAACCGCGCCTTCAGCCAAGGCTTTCGCGCCTTTTCTGTCGCGACCTGTGGTCATCCACTCAAGGGCATTGTCTGAACCAATAAGGCGAGGTAAACGAACCGTACCACCAAAACCAGGCATTAGGCCTAGTTTAACTTCGGGTAAACCAATGGAAGCGGTAGTGTCAGCAATACGCATGTCACACGCCAATGCCATTTCACAACCACCGCCTAGCGCAAAGCCATTGATTGCAGCAATAGTAGGGAAAGGTAGGTCTTCGAAGCGGTCGAATACTTGTGACGTATTAGCAACCCACTGTAGTACTTCGGCATCGTCCATGGCGAATAGGCCAGTGAACTCTGTGATATCAGCACCCACGATAAATGCAGGTTTTGCACTGCGTACTACTAAGCCTTTAACATCGCCCTTCGCAAGCAGGGCTTGAGTTGCTTCGTCAAGTTCGCTCACTGTTTGGCGGTCGAACTTGTTTACTGAACCTTCGGCGTCGAATACCAGCTCAGCAAAGCCGTCATCTAACAGGCTGACGGAAAGACTTTTGCCTGTGTATATCATTATCATCTCCTTCGGCATTGGCCAGGATGTTAGTGAAGTAATCCAACTAATTTGTAGGGTCGTATGCATTCACTAACGCGTTAGGGTGGCTAGATTCTTTACAAAGCCACACAAAATTTCAACAAAAAATCAAACAAGCGTTTCAATTTGTCTAAGGTAGTGGTCCGATGACTTAAATTCAAGTGCAAATATCGAATTCAAGCTTCATTTCGGCATTGGTGGTTGTATAATGAGCGTTATTGGCGCAAAGCGCCAATCCAGCAAAAGAATAATCTACAATCATGTCAACTATGTTTGTAAAGCATAGCTAACGACAGCTGGCACAACATCTTCTTTGGCAAGGAGCCAGGCTGAAAATTTTCCCTTCGTTTATCAAACAAACGTTGTGGGTCAGTCGCAATGCTGCTTTTCAGCAACATTTTACAATCAGCTCGATTCGGCAAAGTTGCCAGCGCTCATAAGCGTTCGAGTGTAGAGCAGGGTAGGAGTTCTATTGTGTCTGGTTTTTATTTTAGTTCGTGGTTAGGCCAGCGCTCGCTGGCAAAAGATAATAAATTGTCTGACATTGTTGTGGGGGCATTTGTTTTCTCATTATCTTCACTTTTCTCTATCAGCGCTTGGGCTACACAGCCATTAACGCTTCCCAATGATATTTTCGAAAAAGACCGGGCTCGTTACTTAGAAGTTGAAAAGAAATTATTAACGTACTCTAAGCGAAATGTAGAACGCCTTGATGACGACATTTATGAGTTAGCGCACTACCCACTTTATCCTTATCTGCTTCGGCTTAAGCTTGAACGCACCATGTCGATAAAGACAAAGCGCGATGTTAAACAGTTTCTAGAAGACTTTAACGGTCAGCCGGTAAGCTACGGGGTGCGCTACAAGTGGCTTAACTACCTCGCTAAAAATGACTACCGCAGTACTTTTTTAGAAAACTATCGCCCCGGCATGGGCGCGCGACTAACCTGTATTGCACTTAATTACCGGTTAAAAGAGGGTGAAAGCGAGAAAGATATATTGCCAGAAGTTGATGCCCTTTGGCTTCATGGGCAGTCGCAACCCGACGAGTGCGATCCGCTTTTTGCTAAGTGGAAAAAAGCGGGCATGATGACACCAGAAATGGTGATAAAGCGTATTGAGATTGCTGCGAAAGAAGATAACCGAAGTATTATTTCTTATCTTAAGCGCCAACTACCCAGTGATAAGCAATACCTTGCGGATGCGTGGCTATCGGTAACCCGTGACACCAGCCGCGTTAACAAAACGGCGCTCTTCCCGCTAAAAAATACATCCCATGAAGCGGAGGTCATTGTATGGGCGGTAGAAAAACTTGCATGGAGAAACCCCGATTTAGCAGGCACAGTTTTTAACCGTTACAACGACAAGAACATCTTTTCACAAGCACAGCAGCACGTGATGCGAAGAGCGATAGCGCTTAGCTACACGCTAGACCGGCTTCCTCAAGCGCGTCATTGGCTAGAACTTGCTGATGTAAAGGGCGCCAGTGAAGACGTAAAGCTATGGCATGTTTCCTATTTATTGCGCATGAAAAAGTGGCAGGAAGTGATTGATGTTATTGATAACGCCCCTGTTAACCTACAACAGGAAGAGAACTATCGCTATTGGAAAGCCCGTGCTTTAGAAGCGCTTGGACAAACTATGCAGGCTACTGTGCTTTATAAAGAGCTTGCGCAAGAGCGCCATTACTATGGCTTTATGGCAAGTGCACATGTAGGCGAAATTCCATCGCTTGCGCATACGCCAGCGCCAAGAGACACGGCAGCTATAGCCAGTGTCGCAAAAACACCTGCTACCATGCGTGCCGTTGAATTTTTCAGGTTAGACAGAACCACAGAAGCGCGTAGAGAATGGTATTACTTGCTTTCCCATTTGCCCGAATCTAAAGTCACCGATGCGGGCATTTTGGCCTACGAGTGGGGCTTGTACGATCAGGCTATCACTAGTTTTGCGAGAAGCGGCTATTGGGACGATGTTGAGCGCAGATTCCCGCTGGCTTTTAACGATGTGTTTAGTGAAAAGTCACAGGCATACAGCATTTCGAAGTCGCTGGCTATGGCCATTGCACGCCGCGAAAGTTCGTTTAGAAGCGACGCTATTTCTTCTGTAGGTGCGGCAGGTCTGATGCAGCTAATGCCGGGAACAGCACGCTATGTAGCAAAAGAGAAAGTAAGTCGAAATACACTTTTTCAGGTAAATGATAACGTTGAATATGGGGTGCAGTACCTTCGCTATTTGATGGATAAACTAGACAATAACCCTGTGTTAGTTTCGGCATCTTATAACGCTGGCTGGCGCAAAGTGCTGGAATGGTTGCCTGCAAATGAAGCGCTACCCGTAGATATTTGGATTGAGAATATTCCCTATAAAGAAACCCGTGCGTATGTGAAAGCGGTGATGGCCTATCAGCATATTTACGACCAGCAGCTAGGTGGAAACGAGAATATCTTCCCTCAACTTACCCGCGATATGATCCCATCGGCTGATGCGGTAAGTACACATCCGGTAACTGGCACATTGCAACTAGCGCCGCGATAGTTGTCAAAGGTTAGGCGTATAAGGGTACGCCTTTCAATACGTTATTATTTACCAGTATGGGAAACTTAACGTAAACAACAGTACAGCGGTCTGAGCCAGCATGCACGTTATGTTGGCCTCGTGATACACTGTGCTCCATCTAACGACTAAAAAGATAAGAGGGGCTATGTCGCAACATAAAGCAACCTACCAACAGCATATCGAAGAGCTTCAAGCTAGAACTCGCGAAGCGTTACAGCGAGAAGGGCTAGACGGGTTAGTTATTCACTCAGGGCAGGGCAAGCGCCTTTTCTTAGACGATAATCACTACCCATTTAAGGTGAACCCGCAGTTCAAAGCATGGGTGCCTGTTATTGATAATCCTAACTGTTGGCTGGTGGTAAACGGGGTAGACAAGCCTACGCTTATTTTCTATCGTCCTGAAGATTTCTGGCACAAAGTGCCACCAGAGCCAAATGACTTTTGGACTGACAGCTTCGACATTAAACTACTTCAGCAGGCCGATGCGGTAGAGAAATTTCTGCCTTACGATAAAAGCCGTTTTGCCTATGTAGGCGAATATATTGAAGTAGCCAAAGCATTGGGTTTTGACAATGTAAACCCAGACCGCGTGTTGCATTATTTGCACTATCAACGTGCTTATAAAACCGATTACGAACTAGACTGCATGCGTGAAGCTAACAAACTGGCGGTGGCAGGTCATAAAGCGGCAGAGCAAGCTTTTCGCAATGGTAAAAGCGAGTTCGACATTAATTTAGCTTATGCCTCTGCGTGTCGACAGGGCGATAACGATGTGCCTTATACCAGCATTGTGGCACTTAACGAGCATGCTTCAATTCTGCATTACATGCAGTGCGATACCGTAGCGCCAAAAGAATCGCGTTCGTTTTTGATTGATGCGGGTGCGAATTATCATGGCTATGCGGCAGATATTACACGTACTTATGCTCAAGACGGTGTTCAGAATTCAGCAATGTTTCGCGACCTTATTCAAGCGGTAGATAAGGTAACGCTGACCTTAGTTGATTCGTTAAAACCTGGGGTCGCCTACACAGACATTCACTTGTTAGCCCACGATGGTATTGCGCAAATTCTTCACGACACCGGCATGGTGAACCTAACGCCGCCAGAAATCGTGGAATTGGGGATCACGCGTACATTCTTCCCGCATGGCATTGGTCACTTCTTAGGTTTACAAGTGCACGATGTAGGCGGTCTAGTTAATGATGACAGAGGCACGCCTAAGCCGGCTCCTGACGATCACCCGTTCTTGCGCTGCACGCGTATGGTAGAAGCGCGCCAAGTGTTTACTATTGAGCCGGGCTTATACTTCATCGATAGCCTATTGCGCGACCTTAAAGCAACGCCTGCGTCTAAGTACATCAACTGGAATACCATTGATGCATACAAGCCCTTCGGCGGCATTCGCATTGAAGACAACATTATTGTGCATCGTGACAAGAACGAGAACATGACCCGAGATTTAGATTTAAATTAATCGATTATTTGTGTATCGCTAACACAACCCATTGTCATGAATGCAAAGAGCAGCCTTAGGCTGCTCTTTTTCGTTACGCGTGTAGAATGCGTAGAAAAGGTACTGAAATTTACATTTATTTGTAAACCAATGGTGCTGTGTGTAGTAATCAATAGGGAGATGTACAAGCAATGGCTAGAAAGGAGTCTTTATGGCACAAGGCGATATAGTAGGTTTACTGATAATGGCAACAGTAGCAGGCTTAGCGATGCCTGCTGGCGCTATTTTAGCGACTTACCAGGGTATTCAACCTAAGTGGCTGGAAAAAGAGTTACGTCACGGGATTTTGGCGTTAGGAGCAGGGGCGCTTATTTCGGCGGTGGGTCTTGTGCTTGTGCCAGAGGGTATAAAAGACGTATCGGTATTGGCGGCCATAATGTGCTTTGTTGGTGGTGCTTTAGCTTTTATGGCCCTTGACATTTATTTGGCGAAAAAGAAAACCGCAGGCAGCCAGTTAGCCGCCATGCTCAGTGATTTTGTGCCTGAGTCTATCGCCCTTGGTACTACGGCAGCATTAGGCGGTGGCACTATGTTGTTAGGCCTATTGATTGCGGTTCAAAATCTACCTGAAGGGTTTAATGCCTACAGAGAGATGTTGCCCAAAAACAAACAACGTAGCAATAAACTCATTGTCATTTTTGTTTTGATGGCGCTACTTGGCCCCTTGTTCAGTTTGCTAGGCTTTTATTATTTAGCCCAATTCCCAGTGGTTATGAGTGGGATCATGTTGTTTGCTGCAGGTGGTATCCTTTATTCAGTGTTTCAGGATATTGCTCCGCAAATTCGCATGGAAAATCACTGGCTTCCTCCGCTTGGCGGTATTCTTGGCTTCTTAGTAGGCCTGATCGGCTTTATGCTTGAAGGGTAGCTTATAAAAAATGCGCTTAGCCTAAACGTTTGTTTTCATGATGAATCAGCGCAGAGAAAGTGCTTTATTGAATTGGCTTGTCAGAGCTTCGAAAACATTTTGTGTATCGACAAGTTTGAAGCCTACGTTTTAAGTGCTATCCAGGTTTTACCCACAAAAAAAGGCGTATTGGTTACAACACGCCTTTTCATACCATTTAAGGGTAATTAGCTCGTACGCTCAATTGAAATATGTGCCAGCGCAATAAGCGCTTCTTTATATTCAGAGTCTTCTATAGCGTTAAGGCTATCAATGGCCATTTGCACTTCTTTTTGTGCACATTCACGTGTGTAGCCCAAAGCGCCGGTTTCTTCCATAATACCTTGAATACGCGTGAGGTGTGGTAGGCCATTACTTTGTTCAATGGCTTCTTGAATAAGCGCTTTGTCGTCGTCATTTTTTGCATGCCACATAGCGTACAACAATGGCAGCGTAGGCTTACCTTCAGCTAAGTCGTCGCCAGCATTCTTGCCCATTTCTTCACTGTCAGCCATGTAGTCCAGAATATCGTCAGCTAGCTGAAAGGCAGTACCCAGGTGCTTGCCGTATTCTTGCATGGCGTGTTCAATGTGCTCATTTTGGTCGGTCAGCACAGCCGCTAACTGTGTAGCAGCTTCAAACAAACGCGCTGTTTTGCCGTAGATAACGTCAAAGTAGCGGGCTTCTGTAGTGCTGGCATCGTTACAATTCATCAACTGCAACACTTCGCCTTCTGCAATTTGGTTTGTGGCTTCCGACAGTATTTCCATAACGCGCATGCGTTTTAGGCTTACCATCATTTGGAAAGAGCGAGTATAAAGAAAGTCGCCTACCAATACCGATGCCTGATTACCAAAGATAGCATTTGCAGTCTCGCGCCCTCTGCGCATGGTCGACTCGTCAACCACATCGTCGTGTAACAGGGTAGCGGTATGAATAAACTCTACAATTGCTGCAAGCGTGTGGTGATCATTATTATTAATACCCATTGCCCGCGCACTTAACACGGTAAGAAGTGGGCGTAAGCGTTTGCCGCCACTGTTTACTATGTAAAAACCAAGCTGATTAATAAGGGCAACATCAGAGTCGACTTGTTGTTGAATCAGCTGGTTTACCGCCTGCATATCATCATTAGACAGGGCGCGGATTGAATCTATATCCATAGGCATGGCAATAAATACTTACTCTTATCGTCTTGGGCAATTATTGGTGGCGATTGTACCTTAATCATCAGTACTATCCACCAAATTGTCTTAAAAAATGACAGCTTAACGTATTTACGCGTAATTCCTTAAATACGGTTAAACCGAAAGTGAAATTAGTCGAAATGTAATCCACCATCGAAATTCCGTTCTTTGCAGTGTATTTGTTCAAGCGTTTTGGTTCCAAATCGGGCGAATCCATTCAATTACCTCTGATTATAGGTGCTCTTGTCAATTTTTCATGTCAAAGCGCTATTTTTTGATGTTTAAGCAAGAAAGTTGAGCGGTACTGCTAGGTTGATTTTGTTGCACAAGAAAAAAATGAAAATGGGCGACGGAGATCGAAATTTCACATCAACAATAAAACGCCCAAATGTTGAAGCGATCCATACTTGAGATCTGATCATCGCTTATACGAACAACCCCAGCACTATACTCAAAGCGAATGTAGTGACAATTAAGTCGGAATCTGAACGTTTGATCGTAGTAGTATGTTGTCGATCCGTTAGCGATCTGGCTAACGGATCTCATACAATTGAGATGCCGTTTTCCATCAAACTTAACCTGTATTACGGCTACTTTTCTCTTCCCACACTGATAGTTTTTTGCTGATTTAACGAAAAAATTGTGATTTTTTAACGGTTTTTTGGCATTTGAAGCTGCATCAAATAAGCAATTGGGGCATAATTCGCCCCATGTTGGAAAAATAATCTATTTTTCTGCGAATCGGGGTTGTGATTTACGGATGTTTCACGTACAATTCGCGCCCTGTTTTTTGAATTGAAGCGTCAGTGGACGCAGAGCGGAGTTAACTATGTACGCGGTTTTCCAAAGTGGCGGTAAACAACACCGTGTGGCCGAAGGCCAAACCGTTCGTCTTGAAAAAATCGAAGTAGCCCCAGGCGAAACGGTTGAATTTGACAAAGTTTTAATGGTAAGCAACGGTGACGACGTAAAAATCGGCACACCAATCGTTGCTGGTGGTAAGGTGACTGCTGAGGTTGTTACACACGGTCGTGGCGATAAAGTAAAAATCGTTAAGTTCCGTCGTCGTAAGCACTCTCGTAAGCAAGCGGGTCACCGTCAGTGGTTCACAGAAGTGAAAATCACTGGTATCAACGCATAATAGGAGCACGAACACATGGCACACAAAAAAGCTGGTGGTAGTACCAAAAACGGTCGTGATTCAGAAAGTAAACGCCTAGGTGTTAAGCGCTTTGGTGGTGAATCTGTTCTTGCTGGTAACATCATTGTTCGTCAACGTGGTACTCGTTTCCACGCTGGTGACAACATGGGTATCGGTAAAGACCACACGTTGTTTGCACTAAAAGACGGTAAAGTTCAGTTCGACGTTAAAGGACCGAAGAACCGTAAATTTGTAAGCATCGTAGCTGAGTAAGCGCGAAAGCTTCTCGCCGAACAGGCTTAGAAAAACCCCGCGCTTGCGGGGTTTTTTGTTTTGTGAAACCTTTCTTTCTTTTTCTGTTCTCAATTAATAGCGTTTACATTTTGAAAATGAATTAGCGCTGAGCAAGGTTTTACTTCTCAATTATTTAGAATGCTGAGCAGACTCAAAAGCGCTGATGCGCAATTTGGTGTAAACTTAGTATTCGCATTAATAAGTTAATAACCCACGGCATTACAGCCCGGAGTGATAAATGAAATTTGTAGATGAAGCTGAAATTCGCGTTGAAGCCGGTGACGGCGGCAACGGTACCATTGGCTTTAGAAGGGAAAAATACGTACCTAAAGGTGGCCCAGACGGTGGCGACGGTGGTGACGGCGGCAGCGTATTCTTACAAGCCGATGAAAACCTAAATACATTGATCGATTATCGCTTCGAGCGTTTTCACCGGGCTGAGCGCGGCCAAAATGGGCAAGGCGGCAACTGTATCGGTAAGAAAGGCAAAGACCTCACTGTAATGGTGCCAGTGGGTACACGTGCTACCGATAGCGATACTGGTGAAGTATTGGGTGACTTAACTCGTCATGGCCAAAAGCTTAAAGTGGCACAAGGCGGTTTTCACGGTTTAGGTAATGCTCGCTTCAAAAGCAGTACGAACCGCGCCCCACGTCAAAAGACCAATGGTACACCAGGTGAAATTCGCAACCTTAAGCTAGAGCTTATGCTTCTAGCCGATGTGGGCTTACTTGGTATGCCTAACGCAGGTAAATCAACCTTTATACGCTCTGTATCGGCAGCTAAGCCTAAAGTGGCTGATTATCCGTTCACCACCCTTGTGCCTAACTTAGGTGTAGTTCGTCAAGACTCACAGCGCAGCTTCGTTGTTGCTGATATTCCCGGTTTGATTGAAGGTGCTGCGGATGGTGCTGGATTAGGCATACGCTTCTTAAAGCACTTAGAGCGTTGTCGTATCTTGCTTCACGTGGTTGATATTTTCCCTGTTGATGAAACCGATCCTGCCGAACACGCAAAAGCGATCATTGAAGAGCTCGAAAAATACAGCCCTAAGTTGGCAGAAAAGCCTCGTTGGTTGGTATTTAATAAAGTCGATTTGCTACTTGAAGAAGAAGCCGAAGAGCGCTGTCAGCATGTTATTGACGCATTAGAGTGGGATGGCCCAGTTTATCAAATATCTGCGTTCCAAAAGATGAACCTAGATCCTTTGTGTAACGACATTATGGACTTCATCGAAACCCTCCCAGCAGAACTGGAAGAGGAAGAAGAGAAGAAAGAAGTGGAATTCAAGTGGGACACTTACCACAAGAATACACTTGAAGCTCATGATGAGTTTGAAGACGACCTAGATGACGACGACTGGGACGAGGACGATTACGACGTGGAAGTTGAGTATCGTCGATGAGAAACAGTCGTTGAGAAACAATCTCTGAGAGTCAGCGGTTGAAAAACAGACTTAAGCAACAACCGATAAGAAAAGACCGAAGGCAATTAGCATCGTGTTTGTATCGGTAATAGTTTGACGTAAATAAACCGTTGTAAAAAATAGAAAGCTCGCATATTTGTTAAAGCAAAGTGCGAGCTTTTTTCATGCAGCGCAAACCATTTTTATACGGTAAAGCGCATTGGTATGGTGTTGTTTGCAACACTATTAGACGCTCTTATTACCGCATGAGCCCTGTCTACTATGGCGTTTCTATGATGAGGAAGTGTTAAGTGGAAATAAATCTCTTCAAGTAAGCTGGTTAAATTCATAATTTTGGCCGTCATCGCGCTATTTTCGCCGCCGTCAACTTCAAGCAAAATAACAGCGATATCAAATGCGCATCCAAGATAAGGGATTGCTTCACTTAACTGACCACTCTGCATCAGCATGGTGCCTTGCATTTCATCCCGTGCCATTACGTGAAGCGCTTGCTCTGGATTGCTATAGACCCAGTCAGCATGTTTAGGGCATAAGTAATTTATTAGCATTGTAGCCACCTCCTGACTCTACACTAGAGTATCTTTTTAATTATTGCAAATGATAATGGTTTTTATTTGCATGATTGTGGAGCGGACGCTTTTTTCTTTCGAAGTTGATATACTTCATTGCATAAAAAAGAACTCAGCGTGAAGGTTAAAAAATGAAGATAGCGATGATTGCAGCTATGGCAAAAAACAGAATTATTGGTGCAGACAATGATATGCCGTGGCATTTACCCGCTGACTTGAAGCATTTTAAAGCTATCACCTTGGGCAAGGCTGTCATAATGGGTCGCAAAACCTATGAATCAATCGGTAGGGCGCTTCCGGGTAGGCCGAATATTGTGATCACGAGTAATGAAGATTACAGCTTATCTGACGCTACTGTGGTCGACTCGCCAGAATCGGCATTTGAGGTCGCAAAAGTATTAAGTAATAAAAGTGGCGAGAATGACGAAGTAATGATCATTGGTGGCGGCACTATCTATCAGTCATTTTTAGATAAAGCGGATACTTTGTATCTTACTCATATCGATCTGACCGTTGATGGAGATACCAAATTTCCAGACTATGAATTAAATGCAAGTTGGACGGAAATATCCCGTGAAGAGCATGATACTGATGAAAAAAACGCGCATCCTTATACCTTTGTCACGCTTGTAAGAAACCAACAAGACTAGGGGCTGGAGTCCGCTAAACTTTTTCAACGTTAGAATAAAAAATGCCAGTGTTGAAACGCTTTTTTAAAAGCGGCACAACACTGGCATTTACGTTTTACTCTACAATGTGAGCAGAAGCTACTTCATTTGGTCGAACAAGTTCTCTAGTGAAAGACCTTGATGACCCAGCATATCGCGAAGACGGCGAAGTGCTTCCACTTGAATTTGACGCACACGCTCACGTGTTAAGCCAATTTCTGCACCCACATCCTCAAGAGTTGAAGGTTCATATCCCATAAGGCCAAATCGGCGAGCAAGTACTTCGCGCTGCTTAGGGTTTAGTTCTTCAAGCCAAGTAACAATATTACTTTTGATATCTGAGTCTTGTAAGCTCTCTTCAGGGCTAAACTCTTTCTCATCAGCAATAATGTCGAGGAGTGCTTTATCATTCTCTCCACCGATAGGTGTATCAACAGAGGTAATGCGTTCGTTTAGGCGTAGCATCTTAGTGACGTCTTCAACAGGCTTATCAAGGGCTGCTGCAATTTCTTCAGCAGTTGGCTCATGATCAAGCTTTTGTGAAAGTTCACGAGAAGCACGCAAATAAACGTTTAGTTCTTTCACTACATGAATGGGCAAACGAATGGTACGCGTTTGGTTCATAATAGCGCGTTCAATGGTTTGTCGAATCCACCATGTGGCGTACGTTGAGAAGCGGAACCCACGTTCAGGATCAAACTTTTCAACAGCTCGAATTAACCCTAAATTACCTTCTTCAATTAAATCTAGAAGTGCTAATCCACGGTTGTTATAACGGCGAGCAATCTTAACAACAAGGCGAAGGTTGCTTACGATCATACGTTTGCGAGAGGCTTCGCAGCCTTTCAGTGAGCGACGCGCAAAATAAACTTCTTCTTCTGCGGTCAGCAGTGGTGAAAAACCAATCTCGCCTAGATAAAGCTGTGTGGCATCTAGGTTTTTAGGTTGGTCATCCTGACTGAAAATGGCATCATCATTTTCTAAGTCAGCGTCGTTGGTTAAGGTTTCGTCAGCTTTCATATCAGCTGGCATATCGATGACATCTAAGTCATCTTGCGGTTTTGATTCCAAGGCTTTATTTGACTTACCCATCATGAATCTCCTGCTACAAGGTTTACCTTATGACGTTTCTCCTTTGTCTTTTTTTATTATTATTTATTTTTATTATTTTAATACTGGCAGGTATTTCATAGGGTCTAACGATTTCCCTCTATACCTAACTTCAAAGTGAAGTTTTACCGAATTTGTTCCGCTGTCACCCATGGTCGCAATCTGCTGCCCTGCCGACACCCATTCTCGTTCTTTGACTAAAATAGTATCGTTGTAGGCATAAGCACTTAGAAAGGTGTCGGTATGTTTAATTATTACTAAATTACCGTAACCTCTTAATGCACTCCCTGAGTAAACAACTTTTCCATCTGCTGCTGCAACGACTTTACTGCCTTTGGCACCAGCGATATCAATTCCTTTGTTGCCTGACTCTGACTGACTGAAGGTACCAATTAATTTTCCTTCCGCAGGCCAAACCCACTTTTGTACTTTGTCTGGGAAACTTGTCGGCGCTTGTTTTTTGACGCTTTGTGACGGCTTCTTGACAGTTGTAACTTTTTGTGGGTTAACAACTTTTTCACTTTCACGATACGCTTGTGGTGATGGGCGGTCAACCAAACTTTTGTCTACATTTGTGGTGGTCGGAGTTGTTGACTGTTTGGTCTTAACCTCAGTTTTTACGGGAGCTACAGCCACATTTGACGGAGGCGATACGTTTAATATTTGACCGGGGAAAATAGTGTAAGGGGCTGATAAGTCGTTGTATTTTGCTAAATCGCGATAGTCATTCCCGGTGTACCAAGCTACTGCGTAAAGGGTATCCCCCCGTTGCACTTTATAGGTTTTTTTTGTGTATTCTTCGCTTCCGTCTGCAACTTGACTATTTAGCAGAACAACAGGGGCAGGCGCAGTTCTTCCTGCACAGCCTCCAATGAGTACACAAATATATAACAAAAACGCTATGTAAACATGGGGGCTACGCATGTCATCGCAATAGTAAATAAGCGAGTACTGCTAGTACGACAACTGCCCATCCAAGCACTTCTACGTACTGCCTTAATTTTTGTTCCATTGCTGCGCCACCCCAACGCATGAGTGCTGCAACCAAAAAGAAGCGGGCGCCTCGCCCAATGGCCGATGCAAGGACAAAAGGTAAGAAGGCCATTTGCAAGAAGCCAGCACTTACAGTAAAAATTTTATAGGGAATAGGGGAGAAGCCAGCGAGAAAAACCACCCATACGCCGTAGTCTTTGAACCACTGCATTGCCGTGTCTATTTTGTGGGTATATCCCCAGTTCTCGATAAGCGGAGCTAGCCATGCATCAAAAGCAAAATAACCAAGCCAATATCCTGCAACACCACCCAAAATAGACGCAATTGTGGTAATGAAGGCAAATCTCCATGCCTTGTTAGGTTGCGATAATGCCATTGGGGCAAGCATAACGTCAGGTGGTATAGGGAAGAACACTGACTCAGAGAAGCTTAACCCACCTAAATATTTGGTAGCGTGACGATGTCTCGCCCAGCGTAATGCCATGTCATAACACGGCTCAAAAAGCTTCACATTAGCTCTCCTGCTACAAGGGGAACAAATCGTACCGATTCAATGGTCGATGTTTTCAGTTCACCTTCAATCCTATCAATACACAGCAACGACTGTTGTTCGTTGCCAACGGGAATAATCAGTCGTCCGCCTTCTTTAAGCTGATCGCACAAGTCTTGCGGAAGGCTTGCGGCTGCGGCGGTGACGATAATAGCATCATAAGGACCTTTCGATGCCCAGCCTTTCCAACCATCGCCGTGTTTCATTGCAATATTGTGAAGGTCAAGCTGATTCATTCGACGTTTCGCTTGGAACTGCAATGATTTAATACGTTCAACACTGAATACTTTGGCAAAAAGCTGCGCAAGAATAGCGGTTTGATAACCAGATCCCGTACCGATTTCTAACACTTTCTCGGGTTTGTTGGGACTACCTAGCAACAACTCTGTCATTTTCGCAACGATGTAAGGCTGCGAAATAGTCTGGCCTTGGCCTATCGGCAACGCCGTATTTTGATAAGCCTTGTGTTTCAGCGCGTCGGGTAAAAAGCTTTCCCGCGGCGTACCTGCAATGGCGTTCAGTACTGCTTGCGAACGTATTCCCTCGTTATAAAGCAGTTGTGCTAACGCGTCTCCTTTTCTAGAAGCTCTCATGATGTTGCGTACTTTCCTTTATTTTTATTCACAGCTACGCGAGGTTAAGTCTGTTGCGCGCTACACTTTTATCAATACTTTTTAAACCCGATTAATGGGGGATAAGGTCTCCACGCATTCTCTAAGGACTGAGGTTGCAAAACAGCCGCTTGGAAGCGCAAACGAGATAGTAAATGTATCACCCTTACTCTGCCATTCAAGCTGTGAAGGCCAAATTTTTATCGCTCGGCGCTCTTGTTCGACCCCGCATTGGCTTAAAAAGTCGATAACTTCACTGTTTTGTGTGGCAACCGTCTCTTCTAAAGTCAGCGCGTCAGCTTTCGTAACAAGGTTTCCCTTACCCCAAAGAGGCGCTGATGGGCATACATCTTTAGCATCGAAACGATGTTGTGCTTCCTGTTGCTGCTCAGAGCCGTCAGCACCGTCGTTAATAAAAAAGCTGTTAGAACCTGAAAGCACCAAAGCATCGCCGCTAAGTACCTTATCGAATGCTTCTTTTTCCAAACGAGCCGAAAGCATTTCATTAAATAGCCAGCTGCGCAGTGCCGAAAGCGCCATGGAGCGTTTGTTGCGGTGTCTAATGGTTTCTCCGTTTACCATCCGCTCGGCCATGACCAGGTTGCCTCCGCGCTGCACTTCGCCCATATCATTCAAGCGCATAACGCCAAAGCGTTGTTCGCCGTAATAATTTGGCACACCGTGTTGTTGAATTTCTTGAAGGCGCTCTTCAATAGCCTCAGGGTGTAATACCTGTCGCAAGGTGATAGTAAAATGATTGCCTTTAAGCTGACCGGTTCGCAACTTTTTATTGTGACGTATTTGCTTAAGCACTTTAACGCCTTCCAGTTCAAAGTTGCTGAAGTCGAAGTCAGGCTTACCCGGCGCGTGAATACCAAACCACTGTTGCGTTACCGCATATTTATCTTTGCGACCAGCATAGGTTATTTGGCGCAAAGGAAGGTTAACGAAACGAGCTAACTGTTCAGCGACAAATGCAGTATTTGTGTTGGTTTTTTCAATAAACACAAACTGGTGCTCACCTTCACCACACGGGGTATAACCTAAATCCTCGACAACTTGGAAATCGTCGGCTTGGAATTTAAAAATACCGGTAGATACAGGTTTTGCGAAATAATACTGCCAGTGGTCAGTGTGTAAAGGCTTCATAATTTTTCCAGTAGAACAACGGCGTGAGAGGCAATGCCTTCTTTGCGGCCTGTATAGCCTAGCTTTTCAGTGGTCGTTGCTTTTACGTTAATGTCGTCAAGCGCTACGTTGCAGTCTTGGGCAATAATCTCACGCATAGCAGCAATATGCGGCGCCATTTTAGGTGCTTGCGCCACAATGGTCATATCTGCGTTGCTTAAGCTGTAGCCTTTCTCTTTTACTACATTGACAACGTGACGCAGCAGCACGCGGCTGTCTGCACCCGCGTAAGCGTCGTCTGTGTCAGGAAAGTGCTTGCCAATATCACCAAGTGCTGCTGCACCAAGCATTGCATCACACAGTGCGTGTAGTAAAACATCGCCATCTGAGTGGGCTAAAAGACCTTGTTCATAGTCGATGCGGACGCCACCTATTGTGATGGGGCCCTCACCGCCAAACTTGTGTACATCAAATCCGTGTCCAATTCGCATTATGATTGTGCCTTTTGATTTATAGCGCTGTGGCTTTGTGCGCTGTAGTTTTGAGCGTCCTGGCCTTGCGCGCTAAATTTTTGCTTAAGATAAAATTCTGCCAAAGGAAGATCCGCCGGATGCGTTATTTTTATATTTGCCGGGCTTCCATTTACCATGGCAACTTTGTAGCCTTCAAGCTCCATGGCTGACGCTTCGTCTGTGATATTGGCGCCTTGTGATAAACCATTTTGCAGAGCGCGTTTTAGTAACCTTGCTGGAAAAAGTTGAGGCGTCAAAGCGTGCCAAAGACCGTCTCGGTCCTCAGTATGAGAAATAACATTTGTTGAGGATTTGACCCGCTTCATGGTGTCACGAACAGGGGTAGCTAGAATACCGCCAGAAACCTCATCACTGTTTATTAGTTCGAGCAGCGCGGAAATATCGCTCTCCTCGATACAAGGTCTGGCCGCATCGTGGACCAGTGCCCAATCGTTCTCGCCAAGTGACATAAGACCGTTCAATACGCTATCAGCGCGTTCCTTTCCACCATCTACAACGTGAATAGGTTTTTCACGTAACCGATATTGATCAAAGTACGCATCACCTGGGGTTATTGCTACAATCACGTCATCAATTAACGGATGATGTAGCAGCGCATCGATCGTGTGTTCAAGAATAGTTTTACCATTTAGGGTTAGGTATTGCTTTGGGCGGTCAGCCTGCATACGGCTGCCAACTCCGGCTGCGGGGATAACCGCAACAACGCGGGGCGATGTCATTTTCTTCACTTAGAATCTGCGGGCAAAATACGATAAAAGGTTTCTCCCTTTTTAATTAAACCGAGTTCGTTACGCGCTCTTTCTTCAATGGCTTCTAAGCCAATTTTCAAATCGCTGATATCAGCTTTCAGTAATGCATTGCGCTGAGCTAAATTAGCGTTTTGAAGGGCTTGAGTGTGAACTTCTTGTTTTCGGTTGTAATAATCGGGAATACTATTTTTTCCAAACCATAGCCTGTATTGCAGTAGACCAAGCAGTACTATCAATACAATGGGAAGCCATTTACCTTGCAACACAGATTCACCTGACAATGTGGTTAAGCGGAAAAAAGCAGAAGCGCTGAGCTTCTGCCGTGTCTTATTATGCCGCGAAGCAGCGTCGAGTCAAAGGCGCATTATTCACCTTGACCTAATTTCCCCTTTAATTTATCAAACAGCTTACTTTTTTGCTGCTCAACAACATTGTTAAGCTGAGCTTGCAGTAGTTCCTGCAGAGCAGCACTGTCGCCTTGGGCAGCGCTTAGCATGCTGTTAACGTCAACAAGTTCGCCAGATAACAGCGACTGTTCACTACTTATCATGCTGTTGAGTTTAGAGTTTAATTCATCAAGCTTGTCTTTCTGGCTGGCGGTTAGCTGGGAAAGCGCCGCTTGTGCTAACTTGTTATCAAGGTCTGATTTAATATTAAAGCCAGGGTTTGAAAGGGTCCCATCAAGCAACATAGTCATGTTCAAGCTACTTAAGGTTTGCAGTGCCTGAGCTATAGCGCTGGTAATGTCACTGGTACCCGTAGCTTCCATAACAAGCTGCTGAAGGTCAACTTCGCCCGTACCAGTAAGCATGTTGTCTGTAACTTTCATCGACCCATTAGTTTTCATCAGCGCTGATTTAAGCACCGCATTTAACGTTTCATTACCGCTAAACGAAATGTTAGACATATTCACACAGGCTAGTTGCCAGACTTGGCTGGCATCAACACCGTTGCCGTCAATCCAGAATTCACCGCTAGAAGTAAACGACTTTAATAACTCGCCCGCAGCTTCAATAGTAAAGGTAGTGGGGTTACCGAATACTTCGTGAACGTTTGTAATATTATTCCATTTGCTGGTGATAGATTCATTTTGCCAAAGCACCGATACATTGGCCTCTTTCACTAAAATTGACGGTACTTCAGTAGGCGCTTCACTTTTTTCTTCACCTTGAATAAGTGGCATAACAATTTGCATTGCGGCCATTAAATATTCAGTGTATTCCGCCGCTTTGTCACCAAATACAAAATAGGTTACTTGAGAAAGGGCGGCTTGATCGCCTGCAATCACTCCCTTAAGCAACGCGTAATCTTCTTGTGGCGCTTTTTTAAGTGCTTCAACACTTTCGCTTAGGGCTCGTTTGGCATCGCTTGCCTTTTCGGTGAAACTGCTAATTAGTGCGCGGTCTGCCTGCATTTCTTCTTTTAATTTATCAAACGAAGACTTCGCCTGAACCAGAGCTTGCGGATCTTTGTAGTTTGTTTCTTTTAGCTGGGCCACCTGCGTTTTGTAGTACTCAATGCGCGACTTATCAGGCAAAGATTCATAGTCGTCTTTAAGGCCTTTGCCATAGGTTTCGTAAGCCGCCTTTGCATTTTCAACGGCGGCAGTGGTTTTTAGCGGGTTACGAGCAAGCAGCTCATCAACCGTAGGCACGGCATCTTTGGCTTTTGCTTTAATTTCGTCAAACGACAGAGAACGTTCAGGAATGCGATACACTTCACCTTCAGACGCACGCTGTGTATCGAACTGCACTTCAAGCAAATTAAGATTATTAACAATAACTTGGTCATCTAACAGGGGTTTAAGCTCAACATCCGCATTGGCCTCACCTACAAAAACTTGGTTGTGAGTAGGCTTTGTGGGGTTGGTTAGCGCAATACCTTTTAGCGTTACCGTTGTTGGAAAAAGCGAATGGTCGAACTCGTCGATATTCACCTCAGCCCCGTAGGACTCCCCTAGTTTTGACTCAAGGATGGACTTAATAATGGTATTGGCGAATAAAAAGTACACCAAGAATAGCAATACGAAAAAACCAACAACCCATAATAAGATAGGCTTACCCCTTGAACCACTACTCATATTCAACTCCTTGATTTGATGCGTGTCTAACGTTGCGAGCAATTAAGTTACTACTTAATTCCAGTGGAAAAGCCAATTAAAAAGCGGAAATCGGCGCGTAGCGACTTTTAGTGTGTCTGAGTGTAATGCACTCAGACCTTTTGTTCCATACGTAGAGCGAACCACTAATAGCCTAAGAGCACCAAATAGCAACAAAGTTTAGTTTTCTATTAAATGACGACGATAGCAAAAAAGGTAGAGTAGGTTAAAGAGAGGAAGAGCAGTAAAGGGAAGGCCTGAATACGAGAAATCTCGTTTACTCGTCTATCAGGCCTCAAAAGATAAAAAGTTTACAGCTTAAAGCGGTTTGCTATATCCATAATCGCTAAGCAACTGCGTTTTAGTGCTTCGCTAGCTGCGGCTAATTCATCTGCCGTTTTCAAACTACTATCGGCTGCGCCAGATAGTGCGTTTATACGCATGTTGGCTTCTGTAGCCGCTTCCGCTTGTTGTTCAGTAGCTCTTGCAATTTCACTACTCATATCCGCTATTTCCGTCATCAAACGGTCAGCTTCTTGTAAGTTTTGGTTTGCTTGAATGGCATTATCCACTGTTTGGGCTGACGCAGTTTGGCTTACCTTCACCGCATCTACTGCGCTTCTGGCATTGCTTTGCAGCTTTTCTATCATGGCTTGAATTTCGTCGGTACTTTGACCTGTTCGGCTTGCTAGCGTGCGAACTTCATCCGCGACTACAGCAAAGCCTCTCCCTTGCTCGCCTGCTCTAGCGGCTTCAATAGCGGCGTTAAGTGCCAGTAAGTTAGTTTGTTCTGCAATACCGCGAATAACGTCTAATACAGCACCAATACTGTCTGTTTGCGCAGCAAGTTCCGTAACCACAGTACTTACACTTTCTATATCCGATGTGAGTGAACGAATGTCTTTAACCGTGCTATCAACCACCGCTGCGCCATTTTGAACATTGCCGCGAGCGCTAATGGTACTTTTTTCCGCAGAGTCAGCATTACTGCTGACATCGTTAATTTGTGTTGTCATTTCCTCCATTGCTGCGGCGACTTGTAGCATGTTCTCGTTCTGTGTCTGCGCTTGCGCATTGCTATTTTGACTAGACGTTTCCACGAGTTCTGCTTGCTGTGTGAGTGAACTGATATTTTCGCGAATACCCAATAAGGACTGACGCATTTTATCGGTGTACTCATTGAAATAACGGGCTAAACGCGTGATCTCATCTTGACCGCTCTCAGGAAGGGAACGCGTTAAATCGCCCTCTCCCTGAGAAATATCTTTCATGCGCTCTGTTACTTCTTGAACAGGCTTTACAATGCTTCCGCCTATCACATATACCAGTACCACAACCAGTACGACGCTAACCAAACAAAACACTACAATTAGGTTTCGAAGATGGGAAAATTCCTTTTCGAGATTGGTAAGGTATATGCCCGAACCCACCGTCCAGCCCCACGGCTTGAACTCTTTCACATAAGAAATTTTATCGGTAGGGGTCTCTTCGCCGGGAAGGGGCCAGACATAATCAACGAAACCATCACCGTTCGCTTTGATTTTTTGCGCCATTTCAATAAAAAAGGTTTTGCCGTTCCCGTCTTTAAAAGTTCTTAGGTCCTTACCATCTAGCGCGGGCTTTATGGGGTGCATAACCATAGACGGGGTTTGGTCCTGAATCCAAAAGTAGTTACTGCCGTCATACCTCAGCGCCTTTACCGCCTCTAGCGCCTGTTGTTTAGCGGTAGCCTCATCTACGTCGGTACGCGCTTCAAAGCTACCAAGCATGGTATGAACCACTTCAACAAGATGCTGGTTTTCATCGTAAGACTTTTGCTTCAATGCTTCGTAGTGCCTGTTTAATACAACTGCTGTTAGCAATATAAACAGCAGCGTAATTAGCCCAACAATAATGCCCAAACGTTGAATTAAACTAAATTTTCGTAACCACATTGGCAAATACCTATCTATTTATATTTTTGTTTTTTTATAGTGTAGACGGTTTTTTAATTTCTACTTTAAAGCCTAAATTAAAATAAGCAGGCCTTGCGAAGACGAAAAAGCAGAGCACGAATATTTACAATTGCCTTTGTGGATAGACGGGCGTAAATGTGTGGCCCGTCGCGCTGGGATAATCTATAGGTGTTCAACACTCGCTCAGTTAGCGAGTGGGAGTCGGTTTGATGACTTAAGTTCTCTTAGCGAAATACTTGATGCAGTGAAAAGCAGAGGCGATTCAGCGACATGTAAAATGTCATCCAACGCACTGACTACGTAGCTTGACAGAGAAACTGAAAAACTTTGTGAGCGGGGGCTTGGCAGGGCAATTTTGTGTGCTACCATCCGCGCAAATTTGGCCCAGTCGTGATCTTCATCCAAAAGTATAAAGTTAAAAGAAGTACGACAGGTCAACGCAGGGTTCCGACTTTGCTTGTTTTTTAGCCGCTTCCATGTGACCGTGGGCAGTCTTACACGGCGGGAACGCTTTTTATTACAGCTATTTCTATGAAAGGGTTGCAATGCTCATTAACGACACGCTTCATACAACTTCACCCCTACGCCAGCGCATAAGAGATTACTATCGCATTAGTGAATCGGTGGCTGTGGATCAAATTCTTCCTATCGCAGAGGTTAACCCGCGTGCGCGAAGCCGCGCATGGGAACGGGCTCGTAAGATGGTACTTCAAATTCGCCGAGAACAAGAAGGGCACGGTGGTGTTGACGCATTACTAAATGAATACTCGCTATCTACAGCAGAAGGTGTGGTATTGATGTGCTTGGCTGAAGCCTTGCTGCGTGTTCCAGACAAAGCCACTCAAGATGAGCTTATTCGTGACAAGCTGTCTCAAGGACAGTGGACACCTCACTTGGGGAATTCAGAGTCGTTATTTGTTAACGCGTCGGCGTGGGGCCTGTTGTTCACGGGCAACATGGTGAACTATGCTGATAAGCGCAAGAAAGAACAGTTTGGCTTGTTAAAACAAACCCTTGGCCGCTTGGGTGAACCTGTTATTCGCCGTGCTATGAATATTGCTATGCGCGTTATGGGCCGTCAGTTCGTTATGGGCGAAACCATTGAAGATGCGGTAGAGCGCGCCAAAGAGAAAGAAACCAAAGGGTACGTATATTCTTACGATATGCTAGGCGAAGGCGCACGTACTATGCGCGACGCTGAGCGTTACTACGATGCATACGTAAAAGCCATAAAAGTAATCGGTAAAGCGGCTAACGGGCGTGGGCCTAAGCGTTCACCGGGAATATCGGTAAAGCTTTCCGCTATTCACCCGCGCTTTGAGTTTTCTCACCGCGAACGCGCCATGGCAGACATTCCGCCGCGCTTAAAAGCGCTGTGTATGATGGCGAAAGAATACGATATCGGTTTAACCGTAGATGCTGAAGAAGCTGATCGTTTAGAGCTTTCTTTAGATATTATTGAAGCCGTATTTCGCGATGAAGACCTAAATGGTTGGACTGGCTTTGGCTTGGCCGTTCAGGCCTACCAAAAACGCGCAATCCACGTCATCGAACACTTACGTGAACTTACCCTTGAGGTAGGTCGTCCGCTAATGGTGCGTTTGGTTAAAGGCGCCTATTGGGATACTGAGATTAAGCTTACTCAACAAGCGGGTCTTGAAGAGTTCCCTGTATTTACCCGTAAGTCGTCAACAGATGTGTCATACCATGCCTGTGCGAACCGTCTACTTGAGTATCGTGACACCATTTACCCGCAGTTTGCCACTCACAATGCCTATACAGCGTCTGTGATTGTTGAGCTTGCTGGTGACGACAAAGAAGGTTTTGAGTTCCAGTGTCTGCACGGTATGGGCGATACCCTTTACGATCAGGTGGTAACACAGGATAAGATTCAGTGCCGTGTTTATGCCCCTGTAGGTGAACACGAAGACTTATTGGCCTATCTAGTGCGTCGTCTTCTTGAAAACGGCGCGAACTCGTCGTTCGTAAACGCTATTGTTGATGATGAAAAACCGGTTGAGTCTTTGCTTGAAGATCCGGTAGAAAAAACACAACGCCTGAAAGTACGTTATAACAAGTTAATCAAAACCCCACGTGGGCTGTATGCGCCAGAGCGCGATAACTCCCGTGGTCTGGACCTAACCGACACCAATGCGGTAACGGCGCTTAAACACGAACTTGAACGTTGGCAGGATTACTACAAAGTGACCGGTGAAGTGCCAGAAGGTGCGACAGCGGTACTTAGCCCAACTAACCACAACGACGTGGTAGGTTATCACCATTACGCTACGCCTGATGATATGCGCAAGGCATTAGATGAAGCCGAAGCTGGGTTTGAAGCATGGTCTAAACGCGATGTAAGCGAGCGCGCTGAAATACTTAATCGAACGGCAGATGCGCTTGAGCGCCACATGGCTGAGCTTATCGCTATCTGTATGCGTGAAGCCGGTAAAGTAGCGCAAGACAGTATTGATGAAGTGCGTGAAGCCGTTGATTTCTGTCGCTACTACGCGGCGCGTGCAGAAGAGCTTGCTGAAGATCAACGCTTACTTCCTCGTGGTGTTGTGCTTTGTATCAGTCCGTGGAACTTCCCACTAGCCATCTTCTTAGGCCAAGTGGCAGCGGCACTTGTAACAGGTAACACGGTTATTGCTAAGCCTGCTGAACAAACCAGCATTATTGCGCAGCGCGCGGTAGATATTATGCACTCGGTAGGGCTGCCAGAAGACGCACTGAAACTTATTGTATCGCCTGGTAAAGAAGTGGGCGAAACCCTTCTACCAGACGAGCGCATTAGCGCGGTAATGTTCACAGGTTCAACGCAAACCGGTACGTTAATTTCTCAAGTACTTGCAGAACGTGGTGGCGAACAGGTGCCATTGATTGCAGAGACGGGCGGTCAAAACTGTATGATTGTTGATTCAACTGCACTGCCAGAGCAGGTAGTTGATGACGTGATCCACTCTGGTTTCCAAAGTGCCGGTCAGCGCTGTTCAGCACTTCGCGTATTGTTCGTACAAGACGAAATTGCTGATGATCTTATTGAAATGCTAACCGGCGCCATGAAAGAGCTTACCGTTGGTGACCCAACGCAGCTTGCTACCGATGTAGGCCCTGTAATTGACGAGAAGGCGCTTAAGAGCCTAACCGATCACCAAGAGTTTATGAAAGATAAAGCTAAGCTGCTTTATCGCAATGAAATGCCAGCAGGCTTTGAAAACGGTACTTTCTTTGCGCCGACCTTATATGAAATCAAGAACATTGATGTGCTTGAAAAAGAAGTGTTCGGCCCTGTGGTACATATTGTTCGCTTTAAGTCGAAAGACCTTGATAGTGTGCTAGAGCAAATCAATGGCACAGGTTACGGCCTGACTATGGGCATTCACTCGCGTATTGAAGAGCGTGCCAACGAGCTAGCAGCGAAGAGCCGCGCGGGTAACGTGTACATTAACCGCAACATGATTGGCGCTATTGTTGGCGTTCAGCCATTCGGTGGACGTGGATTGTCTGGTACAGGTCCAAAAGCGGGTGGCCCTAACTATCTGCCTCGCTTAATGATGGAGCGTGCCACACCTAAGCCATCGCACATTGATGATGTAGACGGGACCGATGCAGCACTTGTAGGTGATGAAAAGATTGCCGAGCGCGCGCACGTAATGATGGATAAAGCGAAAGCGGTAGAAGTGCAGTGGCGTCATACGCCGTTGAATGACCGTATTTCTATGGTACGTCAGCTTCTGGCAAAAATTGCGAAAGTAGACATTGTTGATGAGCTTGCTGATGACTTGAACCGTACGCTTGCGACGGCGCGCCAGCAGTTAACCAGTGTTGAACGCAAGCTTGCCAAGCCACAAACCTTGCCGGGACCAACAGGTGAATCGAACAAGCTTTATCTGGAGCCTCGCGGGATCTTAGTGTGTTTTGCCGATAAAGAAGTAACCTTTGAATACTGGTTACTGTCTATTGTGACCGCGCTATCAACGGGTAACCCGGTAGTATCAGTTGTGTCTGAAATCTTTTATGAAGAAGCCGTTGAAATTCAAAACAAGTTTGAATCAACTGGCGCACCAAAAGGCTTATTCCAAGTAGCGCGTCTTGCGCATCTAGATACCTTGCTAATGGATGAAGATTTATCTGGCGTTGTGGTCGACTCTGGTACTGAGCGTACTGCGCGTATTACAGCAATGCTGTCATCTCGCGAAGGGGCTATCTTGCCGGTTATCACAGCTGAATATAATGACAACCTTATTCAGCGTTTGATGACCGAAAAAACCATCAGTATCGATACTACGGCATCAGGCGGTAACACATCGCTGATGACCTTGGTCGAAGACGATGAATAAGCGGTAATACTTGTTGCAAGTAGTTCCTAGACAGAATAGCTATTTACTAAAGTAGCGAGTGTTACAAGATTCCAGTTAAAGGCCAGCGTTACGCTGGCCTTTCTAATTTCAGCCCGTTACTTTTCCATTAATTTCTTAATCTCTTCTCTTCTCTTCTCTTCTCTTTCCTTCCTTCTTCTATTTCCCCTTTTCTTAACCGAGCCTTAACCCTGCGTTTGAAATACTAGTGCCAGTTAATTTAAAAAAGTTGTGCGTAGTACTCCAAGTGTAAGCTACGCGCTAAGCAATAGGCACGAGTAATGGGCAAGATAAAACTGACGGTAAATAGTATTACCCTTTGCATTTTGCTGTCTGCATGCACAAGTACTGATGACAGAACGTTGAGCGAAACGGCATCGTCGACAACGGGAAATAACGTTGTGTGGCAGTCTCAACTGGAGCAACAAAAGTCAGCGCAAACATTGGCTTTGAATTCAAATACGTCATTAACCGATGTCATTGATATTAAGGGGCTACCTCACTTAGCAAGCTACATTGATGAAGCCTTGTCTTCTAATGCTAGTCTACAGCAGTCGTTAATAACGCTTAGAAAAGCACAGGTAGCCATTGATAGTGCAAAAGCAGACAGAAACCTGAATGTTGACACAAGTTTCTCTGCATCAAAAAGTGAAACGAGTAATGACAGCACATCTACCAACTTAAATACAAGCAATCCGAGCTATAGCGCTAGCTTGAACGTGAGTTGGGAACTGGACTTATGGCAAAAAATTAGCGATGGAATAAGCGCAGCAAGCTTTGATGCAGCTAGTGCCAGAGCCAGCTATCAGTCTGCAAGAGACTCTTTGGTTGCTAATGTAATAAGAAGCTATATCGACGTACTCACTCAGCAACAGTTATTAAATATTGAACTAGAGCGGCTGTTGGTACTGGAAAATAACGAGGCCGTTATTTTAAAGCGTTATAGCACCGGTCTAGGAAGTTTGGACGACCTAGATACCGCACGTACTAGCAGTGCAAATACCCGCGCTACTATTGCCCAATATGAAAATGCATTGTCATCAGCAAAGCGCACGTTGGCCGTACTCTTAGGCAGGCAAGATCAATCGCTAAATGAACTTAACACTCAAGTTAGTTTTCCCGATGTGTTATTGCCACTGACAACTTTGCCCAAACAAGATCTAGCGCGTAGACCCGACCTTCAGGCGGCCTTTTATACTTTAAAGGCAACAGAGTTCGAAGTAGATGTGGCTTATAAAGCCCTGCTGCCAAGTATTAGTTTGTCTGCATCACTTTCTGACAGTGCTTCTACACCTTCACAAGCCTTGTTTACTAACCCTTTATGGAGTTTGCTTGGGCAGATGACTGCGCCACTGTTTCAGGGCGGCGCTTTAAGGGCGCAAATTGAAGATGCAAAGTTAACCTCAGCTAACGCTTGGTGGCAGTATCGCGAGACGCTATTAACGGCGGTACAGGAAACCCAAAATGCGCTGGATAGCGAAACCGCATTGAGTGCTCGAATTAGTCACACCAACGTAGCGCTTGCCAACGCAGAACGCAGTGTTTCTACCCTTGAAGGTCAATATCGGCAAGGCCTCGCTGATATTTTGGACTTACTATCCGTGTATGACACGCGTTTTAACCTACAAGCTCAGGCAGTAGAGCTTTACGCCGAGAAACTACAAAACCGAATTGACTTAGGCCTAGCCCTTGGCCTTGGAGTGTCACAATGAGAAACAAACGAATTATTGTAACTTTACTTGCCGCCGCAAGTATTGCGCTAGCGGTTATGTATACCATGATGAATATGGGCGCCCAACATCCCGGCGCAAAACCGCAGACCACATCAAAGTCTTCGCCTTCGTTACCCGCTGATACTGAGCAGCCAGAAGAAAGCCCCCAGCGAAATAGACCTGCACAGGGAGAGCGTCCACCAAGGGGAGATTTGTCTAGTAGTGGTATGCCCCGTCCCCAAAAAACGCAGCAAAAGGGCAGTGCCCAACTGACGGAATTGGCTCAAGTGGGCGTTATTAGCGTAACCGCCGATAGCTACAACGCAAGAGTGAAAGGGTATGGTCAGGTTGTCCCTCAAGATAGTTTGAGCTTAGTCGCTCAGGTTAGTGGTCAAGTTACTGATATATCTTCGTCTTTTAAAACTGGCGCATTGGTGCCTAACAACACCGTATTGGCACGTATTGATGACACCAGCTACCAACAGGCGTTGGCAAGTGCAAATGCTACCTATCAAGCGGCTGTGGTAAGTCTAGAAGAAGAACGATTACAGGGTATTCAAGCGAAAGATGAATGGACACGCTCAGGGCTTGATGGTGAACCTTTATCGGCGTTAGTACTGCGTGAACCACAGCTAAAAGCCGCCCAAGCCACTCTGGATGAAGCAGAGCAAAGTGTAAGCTCAGCAAAGCGAGATTTGGCTTTTACCTCGTTACGTGCCCCTTTTAACGCGTTGGTGGTCAGCCGTGACATTGCGCTAGGGAGCTATGTTCAAGCTGGCAGTGCTGTTGCCACACTCTATTCTGCAGATATCGCCGAAGTTGCTATTGGTCTCTCACCTAGTCAATGGGCTCAATTACCTACTGGTGCTGAAACGCAATTGTCTGGTGATGTGCCTCTTAACTGGGCAGTAACGCTTACCGATACCACCACGGGAAATACATGGGAAGCCAGTATTATTCGCGCTGAATGGCATCAAAGCGATACCACTCGTCAGCGTAACGCCATAGCGGTAGTTGAGAAGCCGCTGGCGCAATCAACGCCTCTTTTATTTGGAAGCTTTGTGCAGGCAGATATTGAAGGAAGGTTGCTCGACAATGTGTGGAAACTGCCGGCTTCCGCTATCTCGCAAAAGCAAGAAGTATGGTTAGTAATGCCATCTACCGGACAGTTAGCAAAATTTACGCCTTCGGTACTGTTCGAAAGCGAAGGCTATGCCTACATCACCCCGCCAAAAATCAGTGACATTACGGGTAATGTTGGGGCCGAAATAAGCGGGGGTAGCATGCCTGAGCAAGCTGGCGAATTGCATCAAGCGCTGGTGGTTGCACGTCCTCTAAACAGCTATCTGGTGAATACTAAAGTACTGCCTGTGGTGGAAGGGCAAACAGGAGGGCAAGCCAGTGACAAATAATCGAGAAGGCGAGCCATTTGACGGCAGCGAAGAGCCTAAGGGTAATAGACATAACGGGGAAAGTTCTCGAGGAATTATCGCTTGGTTTGCACAAAATTCGGTGGCAGCTAATTTGCTTATGATCAGCCTAATTGTGCTTGGCTTAGTTTCAATGAACGATATCCGCAAAGAGGCGTTTCCAAGCATGGAGCCTCGTTTCGTGACCATTTCAATGACATATGATAGCGGTGACCCCAAACAAGCCGAAGAAGGGATTGCCATTAAAATTGAATCCGCTCTTGAGGCGATCCCGGGGATTAAGCGAATTACGTCTACCTCGAACGCCAGCGGCGCAAGTGTGCAGGTAGAAAAGGAAACCGAATACGATTTAGACACACTTTTCAACGACATTAAAACCGAAGTAGACAGTATTTCTAACTTCCCGTCAGATGCTGAAAACCCTGTTATCAGCAAAGCGCGTCGTCAAGAACATGCTATTTGGGTGCAGCTTTATGGTGATGTAGACCATGCTACGCTTCAGTATTTAGGGGAGCAATTAGAGCGAGATTTACTGGCAAAAGAGGACATCAGGGAAGTCAGCGCCGGCAGCTTTGTAGACCCTATGATGTCTATTGAAATAGACGAAGGTAAGCTTCAGGCCTACGGATTAACGCTGTCAGACGTAGCTGATGCCGTTAACCAAGAATCGAATACCGCGCTTACAACCAGCTTGCGCAACAAAGAAAAAGTGATTCGTTTAAAAGCCTCTGAGCAGTCTTATTGGGCGAAAGATTTTGCCGACATTCCTCTAATTACCGATAGTAATGGCGTCATACTCACCGTTGGTGATGTTGCTACAGTGCGAGACATGTTTGCCGATGATAGCTATCACTTGTCGCGTTACAACGGCACAAATGGGTATGGTATCCAGGTGCTTATGGATGAATATGGTGACGTAACCAAAATCGTACAGCAGGCTCACGAAGTAGTGGATGCGTGGCACGAAAAAGGCTTGCTACCTGAAGGTGTCGAGCTTGAAACCTGGTATGACAAAAGCACACTTATTACCGAGCGCTTGGCGTTACTTACCAGCAATGCGCTTATGGGCATTGTGTTAGTGTTTGTTACTCTTGCCGTATTTCTTAATTTACGCGTGGCATTTTGGGTGGCGGCTGGCTTGCCCTTTATTTTCTTTGGCACTCTGTACTTCATGACCGACAGCTATACGGGAATGACGCTAAACGAAATGACCACATTCGGTTTTATCATGGCCCTTGGCATTGTGGTGGACGATGCTGTGGTGGTGGGGGAGAGCGTGTACGCCACGCGTAAGCAGCACGGCGATACGCTTCAAAACACTATTTTAGGTACTCATAAAGTGGCGGTTCCTACACTGTTTGGGGTGTTGACCACAGTCGCTACCTTCTTCGCGCTATCGAACGTATCGGGTGGCTTAGGTACCCTTTATTCCCAGTTTGGCACTATTGTTACTTTGTGTTTGTTGCTGTCGGTAGTGGAATCGAAGCTCATTCTGCCTTCCCACTTAGCCCATTTGCCAACCAAGCAAAAAGCGCGAAGGGGCTTAGGTGGCGTATGGAATAAAGTGCAGCAAAAAGCAGATGGTGGGCTTCAGTGGTTTAACTACCGCGTGTATCAGCGCGTGTTGAAAGTTGCCGTAGCCTACCGCTATGCCGCCGTACTGTTGTTTGTTGCTTTGTTTGTCATGGTGGTTAGCTTACCGCTAACGGGGGTGGTAAGAGTAAGTTTCTTCCCTAGTATGCAGGGCGACACCGTATCGGCCAATATGTCGCTTTACAGCGATGCTAGCTACGGGCAAAACGAACGCAACTTAATGCTGCTAGAGAAAAATGCGCTTGAGGCAGACCGCCAATTAACCCAAGAAAACGGCGCAGATAAAAGTGGTATCAGCAGTTTGCAAGTGACGGCGAGTGGCGACCAAAGCGGCACAATCACCATTTCACTTGATGAAGACTCCTCTTATTCTCTTGATGAATTGTCGGCACGCTGGAATGCCTTAACCGGCAATCTAGAAGGCGTAAAAAGCCTCAAAATACGCTCAAGACGAGAAATGGTTGATGGGTTTAATGTTGAAATTAAAAGCATCAACGACGATACACTGACGGCAGCTAATGATGCCTTTGTTGAGGTACTCAACAACATTGACGGCGTATACGCAGTTGAGAGTTCACTAACTCCCGGTGAAGCCATGATGCGTTTTGAACTTACCCCTGAAGGGCGTGCACTGGGATTAAATACCCAAAGCCTATCGCAACAGCTGTTAAAAGCATTTGGTGGAGAGATTGTTCAGCGCTACCTGCGCGATAAAAACGAAGTAAAAGTTAGGGTGCGTTATCCTGAAAAAGACAGGATGAACCCGTCTGATGTAATGAATACACAGGTACGTCTGGACGATGGCACCGTAGTACCGCTTTCTGTAGTGGCTAACGTTATTCAAGATGTACAAGAAAAACAGGTGGTACGTATAGACGGTCTACGGGCCTTAACGGTAAGCGCGTCGGTGGATAGTGATGTTATTACTTCTACAGAACTGGTGAATTATCTTAATAGTGAGTTTGTCCCTCAGTTGGAACGCCAGTACCAAGACTTGGCGCTTTATTTTGCCGGTGAAGCCGAACAGCAAGCTGAAACGCAAAGCTCTATGCAGAGCGTGTTTATATTAGCTTTGCTGTCTATTTTTGCGTTGTTAGCGATACCGCTTAAATCCTACGTACAGCCGCTTATTATAATGACCGCCATCCCTTTCGGTATTGTCGGAGCTATCATCGGCCACTGGTCGAATGGACTAATGATAAGCCTGCTTTCACTAAACGGTATTTTGGCCCTTAGCGGGGTAGTGGTTAACGACAGTTTGCTGTTAGTTTCACGATTTAATGCTTTGCGAGAAGAAGGTGTGTCGGTAGAAGCGGCGGTTATAGAAGCCTGCACCAGTCGTTTGCGTGCCGTGTTACTTACCTCCATAACCACGTTTGTCGGTTTGTACCCTATATTGGGAGAAACCTCGATACAAGCACAGTTCTTGATCCCGGCAGCCGCATCACTGGGGTATGGTATTTTGTTTGCTACCGTCATCACACTTTTATTAATACCCGCATTACTGTTAATTTATGACGATGTAAGCCGTTTAATGGCAAAGCATTTAGTTAAACCCTTAGTGGAGAGAACGGTTAATGATACGCGTGTTACTAGTGGAAGATGATATGGGCCTGGCAGGCAACATTATCGACTATTTAGAGCTTGAAGACATGGTTTGTGACCACGCTTCAAACGGCGTAGCCGCGCTGTCTCTTATTCAAAAGCATTCGTTTGATGTTGTGGTTCTAGACATTAATTTACCGCGACTTGATGGCTTAAGCGTATGCGAGAAGGTGCGCGATGATGGCAACGATACGCCTATTATTATGCTCACCGCCCGTGATCAGCTAGAAAACAAGCTAGAAGGATTTCAAAAAGGGGCCGATGATTATTTAGTAAAGCCGTTTGACATGCCTGAACTGGTCGCCCGGGTTTTTGCCTTGGCGAATAGACGTTCATCGCAAGTGAAAAAGCTGAACTTCGGTAATGTAAGCGTGGAAGTGGGGAGTGAGACAGCAAGCGTAAATACTGCGCCTGTTAAACTAAGTCCCACGTCTTTTACGCTGTTGAAGACCCTGTTGCAGCAGCAAGGAAGAGTGGTGCCACGAGAGCGCCTTCTTGATGCGGTATGGGGAGAAGATGCACCAGAGAGTAATGCGCTTAAGGTACATCTTCACAATCTGCGCAAATCACTAGTACAAGCAAGTGCCAATATTGAGGTAAAAGCAGTAGCAGGAACAGGGTTTTGTGTAGCATTAAAGCCCAACCCATCAAGCTCAGTAGACAGTGTAAGCGCACAAGCGCTAAATAATAAGGAACCGGACGGATGGTAAACGGCCTGCGCATAAGCTTAAGACGCTATGTCTTGTGGTCGCTATTAAGTTTGGCTGCTGTAGTTATCGTGCTCTTTTCGATACAAAGCAGCGATAGCTTTTTTGACGGTATGGATGGCATGTTAAGAAACACCATGATTCGGGCTGCACAAAGCACTGACCTTGGCAATAGCAATCATGTGCAAATACTCGACCTGCATGTTTACGCCAACTACGAAGATTTGCCTGAAGAAGTAAAACAACGGTTTCTTAAAGAAAGCTTTACCCCGTATTCATTATTGAAAGATATCAACAAACCTGACTGGTTTTCTCGTCCTATTTCAGCTCACTTTGCCGTATTAGTCCCGTTAGATGATGGGAGCAAACGCTATGTGACACAAATATTTTTAGCGCCCCCTTCTGAAGGTAAGAAACACTTTAGAATTAATCACATGATTTACAGCGCAATAATAGGTGTTGTCGCGCTTGTTTCATTTTCAGTCGCGTTGCTTTTTTTAATGCGCAGTGTGTCTCGACCTATTGAATCATTGCAACGCTGGGCCGCATCGCTTGATGAAAAAGAGCTCGATAAGCCTATTCCAACGTTTCGCTATAAAGAGCTCAATGTGCTCGCTGAGATGATACATGGTAGTTTGCAAAACGTGCGCACGACTCTCAATAGAGAACGGGAATTTGTTAATCATGCTAGTCACGAGCTTAGAACGCCTATTGCCGTAATTAGAAGTAGTGCAGCGCTACTGCACAGAGTTATTGATAAAGAAAATACTAAAGCCAACAATGCACTTGCGCGGGTGGATCACGCTTCAAAAACCATGGCAGATTTAACGGAAACTTTACTATGGTTAGGAAGAAATGAAGAGGTAGCCCTACCCGAAGAAAAGCTTAACCTAAAAACCATGGTTGAAGTACTGAGTGATGATTTGATGTATTTGCTGTCAGGTAAAAACGTTTACGTACAACTGCAGTTATGTGAATGTGAATTAATGCTTCCGAAAACCGCCAGTGAAATAGTGATAGGAAATGTCATCAGGAATGCGTACCAGCATACTCATCAAGGAAAGGTCACCATTAGTCTTAAAGGTACAACGCTTACCGTACTGAACGAAGAGGTCCGGGAAGATGAGGGCACTTCTTTATCAGAGCCGAATAACCATGAATTGGATGGCGGTTTTGGTATAGGACTAAAACTGATAGATAAACTTTGTACAAAGCTTAAATGGGGTTATACACACGAGCGGGTGTCAGACCAAGGAGCACGTGATGATCAAGGTAATGTTCATTGTGTGACGAAAGGCTGTAGGGTTGTGCTTACGCTGCGCTAGCACGTGCATGTAATTTGCGAAAAGCCTGGTCTTTGTAACTTTCAATTCATTTGCCGAAACAAGCCCAATAAAAAACGCCGATACTCACATCGGCGTTTTTTGTTTTATCGGGTCCAATATAAGTTTTACACTACATCCATTCGCTGTTTCTGCGTTTGCGCTTGGGAAGGTAAGTCAGCATTACACCCAGTAAAATACCCACACCGGCCACCATACCACCGCGTGTAAACCAGGTAACCAATTCATCTTTATTCGCACTATCTACTTTAGCGGTAAGACGGGTTATCTCTGAAGCTTGTTCTTCGCTAGTGGTTGTCAGCTTCGATACTTGCTGACGCGCGTCGTTTAACTGTTGGCGAAGTCTTGCGTTTTCTGATTGCGCTGTTTGCAGAGCGCTTTGGCTTTCAGCCAGCTTCTCGCTAACGATTGGCAATTGCTCTGCCTGCGACATGGTATTTGACACAAAGCGGCTTTCAACCCAGCCTTCGCGACCTTCGTTGTCGGTAATTTGCGTGAATTCAGCATCGTTATCGCGTGCAAGCACAGTAATAGGTGTGCCTGCTTCAATTGAACCTAGAATACGGTAGTTACGACCAGGTCCAGTATGCATAAAGATAAACAAGTCATCTCTTATGTAATGCGAAGAAGACGCTTCTAAATCAGCGGTATCTTGTAGCGAAAATGCTTGAAAAGAGCATGCAATAAGGGCTGCTGCTAACCACTTTCGAATCATATGAAGTCCAATTTTAGAATTTAAAACGTGAAGATGGTATTGGTTGACCGCGATAAAGGCAAGTTTGTTCCACTTTTGTCTAAGGCCGGTTGGTCTTTGATGTGCGAATTTCGGTCTAAATGGAAGCTCTTTTATGGCGAAACAGTGCTGTAGCCGAGCGGGTTTAGTTAAAGCGGCTCGTTTAACACCACCAGCATTGCGAAAAGTGAGCGACAAAGGTAAGGTGTCAGCATCATAAGCTGTGCTTAGCGCAACCATGTCAGAAATAGAATTAAAATTTGTAACGGGTGACAATGCTCACCAAGCGTTTACGCAACGAGTACTCCCTCTTTTCGAAAAACACAGTATTCAGGTTAACTCTCATCGTGAAATGCGCCTTGAGAATGATTATTACGATACAGATAAGCTCGATTTTCAAAACAATAAAATGGGCTTTCGCGTTCGTGGTAACAATGGTGAATACGAACAAACGCTAAAGACAAACGGGGTGGTAAGCGGTGGCTTACACAAACGCATGGAATATAACGTAAGTCTTGATAATTCAAGACCGGATCTCACGTTATTTGACTCAGGTGTATGGCCCGAAGGTTGGGACATTGCATCTAAGAATGCGAGCTTATCTAAACAATTTAGTACTCACTTTACGCGCAATGCCTATGTGGTTAGCGTAGGTGAGAGCATGGTTGAAATTGTGTTGGACTGTGGCGAAGCAAGTACAGACAAAGCCAGTTCGCTTATTAATGAGATTGAGCTTGAGTTGATATCGGGTGATATCAACAGTTTGTTTTCTTTGGCCGTGCTGATAAACGACAATATGCCAGTACGTCTTAGTGATGTGTCGAAAGCAGCACAGGGATATCAATTACTGCATGGTTTCAACGCTAAAGTTCGACACCTGCCAGATTTTCTTGCACTTGAAGATACCACCACAACGGAAGAAGCTTTCTGCCAAGCCGTTCAAACTGCATTGGCGCATTGGCAGCACCACGAACATGTGTTTTGCGAAAGTGGCTCAATTAAAATGCTTGCTGAAGTAGCGAAAAGCGTGCGTTTATTACTTCAAAGTGTGTCCCTTTATTTGCCCGTTTTACAATGCCCAGAGCTACTCTCGTTGCATAAAAAGCTGGTGACCCATGCGCAGAAATGGGGCTGGCAAGACGACTTACAAAGTTTGCGCTACTTGCTGTCGAAAAAAAGCATGTTTAACAAGACACTGAGCAAGCACCCTGCGGTAGTAAGTTACCTGCAAGGGCGGCAGACCGGTCTAATGCAGGCCCATCAGCCTGAGAAACTGTTTTTCGATAACGATGCTACAGATATTAAACTGCACGCGATAAGCCTTATTCAAAATAAACCGTGGCAAAAAGTGGCAACGGGTTATTCTCACCCGGTCCTCGACCATGCAAAAGGATGGCTGTCGCAAGGTTGGCAAACGGTGCAGCAAAGTATGCCGCTAAGTAAAACTATGGGGCCGGCCAATTACAATGCAGTGGAAGTAATGCTAAGACAAACACTGTGGAGCGGCTTTTTACTTGGCGACTTGTTTGTTGAAGAGCGTGGTAATTTTCGCGCGCCTTGGTTAGATTTGCTGACCGGTATAGACGAATTGAACGCGTTGCTTATGTTAAAGCAGTCGATCGATGATGCCGAGGTGGATTCTCATGACGAGGTGCGTAAATGGACAGCAGAGAAACTCAGCACGCTTATTCGAATTATGGAGCGAACGCGCACAGTGGCTATGCAACGTGAAATCTATTGGTAAACCATGTCAGTAGATACGTATTGCGTTAGCAAATTTTATTTCAAGGAAGAAGGGCGGTAATGACTTCAAACTACTATGACTACTTTCTTTATTCATTATTGGGCGTTTACTTGTTCTGTTTTGCGCGCCTGCTTTTTCAGAAGGTTAATTTAAGCAGCATGCGCTGGTTAGTGGGGGCATTCGTCTGCTGGCCTCTATTCATGCTAGATGAATGGCTGCGAGTTGCACACGCGACGTCATTAGCCAGCTTGTATGGTTTATCAGATGTGTTCGCTGTCGTGGCTATAACATGCTGTTATCGCGCCATAAAACCCATGCTATTAGCTTACCCCACCGCAAGAAAGCGATTGTGGTGGCCTACGGTTGTGACAGCACTTTTTCAGTGCACCATACTGCTAGTTCCCGTAGATGATAAACAGCAGTGGCTTTCATCGTCACCCAGCGGCGAGCCTTTATTGTTGTGGCCAGCCTATTTGGCCTCACTTTTAACGGGTTTCAGTGTATTGCTTATAGGTATCCTTATCACTGAACACATACAGATGTATCACAGGCATTTACCAGAACAAGCAGTGGATATTAAAAACTTGAAAATGCCTAAACTGGCAGGTGTGATGGGAAGTTTAGTTGGGGTTGCATTCATGAGTATATTGCTTGTTACTGCCGCGACCTTTGGGTTTTTTCCCGTACCTTTCTGGGAGAGCTTTCATCACATTATGATTGGCTGTGCTTTGTTAGTGGTATTGTTTTCTTTGACCTTTATTCGCCGCACAGCGCCATCGCCACTAGATTATGAACGACTTGATGAAGGCAAAGTAACGCCTTATGAGATAAGTAGTATTATTTCTAAAGCTGAGCGTTATACCATTGAATCAAAAGCGTATAAAACCCGATTCCTCACGCTCAGCGAGTTTTGCAAAGGAGCCGATATTGACCCCACATCGCTGGCCATGGCATTGCAACTTACTGAAAAGAAAAACTTTAGACGGTTTATTTTTCACTACCGTTTAGAGTACGCAAAAAACGTGTTGCTTCGCAGCGACGCTAAACTTGAAGCTGTGGCAAAACGAATGGGCATAAATTCAGAAAAATTCTTAAGTGAGTATTTGGTTAAGCACTTAAATTCGGGCTCTTCAAGGTAACTAAAGCGTAAACTCAGGCGTTTTACATGCGCTAGCCGCCGAATGCATTGAGCAGTATTTGATGTGTGAAGGTTTTGCGCAGGTAAAAGCCTCGGGGGCGAGTTTTAATGCGCTGTCCTTCTGGTCCTAACGCGTCTGTTAGCACTTTACCATTGGCCGCTTTTGGGCGAATGTGAAGCGCCTCGCCCTGTCGAGAAGTAATAGATTCCACCTGTCCTGTAGCGATCTGCTCCACTAATTCTTCCCAATCGTGCCTAAGAAGGGCATCTTCATCGTTGTTAGGGCGCCAATAAAACCCAGTTGCTACACGTCTGTGCGCTAGTGGAATAGCTCTATCTCCTTCAATAGGTAGCCACAATACCTGCTGTAATTTGTTTCTTACATTCGACGTTTCCCACGTAATACCAGGCGTCATTAAGAGTGGGGCAAAACATACATAGGTTGTTTCTAGCGGTGAAAAGTGGGCATCTATAGGAATGGTTTTAAGCTCAATACCAAGCTCGGGGAAGTCCTGCTGTGGTTTAGAACCCGCACTGGCGCCAAGCCATTTTTCAATAAGCATGCCTGGCCATCCTTTGTGACGCTGTAAATTAGCGGGAATGGCAACATTGGCCATGTCAGCCAGCTCCCCCAGGGTTAAACCTGCAATAGCGTGACACCGTGCTAAAAGACTGTCTGGCGAGGAAGGTGGCGACGATGGAGGCTGCATAAACGTGGTTAATTTCCTGTTTGAAAGCGATGGCGAACATTAAGACTATGATTGGAGCATAGTTTGTGGAAGAATGAAAACATATACAAGTATAGTGTGCCCGGGAGTCTATGTGATAGATGCCGATGGATTCCGTGCGAATGTGGGCATAGTGATTTGCAACAAAATGGGTCAAGTATTTTGGGCAAGACGTTATGGTCAACATTCATGGCAGTTCCCTCAAGGCGGAATTGATGAAGGGGAATCTGCTGAACAAGCTATGTACCGCGAGCTTCACGAAGAAGTAGGGCTGACACCGAAAGATGTCACCATTTTAAGTGTGACCCGTAACTGGCTTAGATATAAGCTACCAAAGCGATTAATTCGACAAGGCAGCAACCCTGTTTGTATAGGGCAAAAGCAGAAGTGGTTCTTGTTGCAGCTAGATTGCAACGAGCGCGATGTTAATGTGCTAAAAACAGGGCATCCTGAATTTGATGATTGGAGGTGGGTAAGCTACTGGTACCCCATAAGGAACGTTGTATCGTTTAAACGTGATGTATATAGACGAGTTATGAAGGAGTTCTCACCTGTCGTTATGGCAGCGCAACATCGTCCTCAACAGCGTCAAAATGCCGCACCGCACAAACGCGGTAAGAAACGCCGGCGAGGTTAAAGTTGGCGATGGAAAATTGTGTGAATGGTAGCGATGTATAACGGTAAGCGACGAGTAAAAAGCGATTACGTGAGGATAAATCGGTGAGCCCTCAAAGCCAGCAAGGTGCAATGTTAACCACGTTAAAACGTATCGTGCAGGAAATGAATCAAATTCCTGCACTCGATACTGCGTTGTTTAAGCTAGCCTCACGGGTTAAACACACGCTCAGTGTTGATTCATGCTCTATTTATCTTGCCGATTACGACACACAAGAGTTTATTCTTAAAGCGACTGACGGTTTGCACCCCGATGCAGTAGAGCAGGTACGCATTGGTTTTTCAGAGGGACTTATTGGTCTGGTCGGCCAACGTGAAGAACCACTTAATATTGTTAATGCTCACAACCACCCACGATTTAAACACTATCCAGAAGTAAAAGAAGAAAACTACAACGCCTTTTTAGGTACGCCCATTATCAATCAAAGGCGTGTACTTGGTGTCATCACGCTTCAGCAGTCACAGATGCGCCGTTTTAGCGAAGATGAAGAGGCCTTCCTCGTTACGCTTGCTGCCCAACTTGCGCTAGAAATTACGAATGCAGATATCCGGGGCGCATTGACGTTATCGAACACGAACGACAATACTGCCCGTCAAAAAAATGTGCGCGGTATTGCGGGTTCGCCTGGCCTTGCTATTGGCAAGGGAGTGTCTCCGGACAAATCTATTAACCTTAAAAACTGGGTCGTAAAGCGTACGCAATCTCCTCAGGATCAAATTCAACTCTATCGCAAAGGGGTTGAAGTTACACGAGGACATGTCGATGCGTTATCGAATCGGTTAGATGATGGTATCCCTGATGACGTTAAATCCATCTTCCAGCTTTACCACCACCTTCTAGATGCCAACAGTTTAGGTCGAGAAGTAGAAGAAAAGATCCGCCAAGGTTGGGACGCTGCTTCGTCGCTGAAAATGGTAGTGGAAAGCTACGCCGCGCGTTTTCAGGCTATGGAAGACCCTTACATGCAAGAGCGTGCTATTGATATCGTCGACTTGTCAGACCGTATTCTAGCCAACATCTTGTATGAAGCGAACGGGCAAAAAGTTGCTGATAAGGCCGTGACGGAAGCCAGTATTCTCGTGGCTGATGAAGTTTCGGCACCAATGCTTGCCGAGTTCCCGCGCGATAAGCTTAAAGGCATTATTTCCATTCGTGGCTCTAACAACTCTCATGCCGCAATATTGGCAAGGGCCATGGGCGTGCCTGCTGTCATGGGGTGTCAAAATGTGACGCCCGCGCTACTTGAAGACAAAGAGATTCTGCTTGATGGGTATTCAGGTGAGGTTATTGTCTCGCCTGAGCGAAACATCAAGTCTGAGTTTATTCAGCTGATTGACGAAGAATCGGCCATTGCAGAAAAGATAGATGCAGAGGCTGATAAACCGTGCGAGAGTATAGATGGCTGTAGAATGTCTTTATACATCAACGCGGGTCTTTCAGCTGAAGTCGAGCTTAATGCTGAACAAATTGGGGCTGGTGTAGGATTATATCGCACAGAAATTCCATTTATGCTGCGCGAGCGTTTTCCTTCCGAGCAAGAGCAAGTAAAACTGTATCGGCAAGTTCTTGAGGCTGCGCCCTCGCTACCCATTACTATGCGTACGCTTGATGTGGGTGGTGACAAACCCCTGCCGTACTTCCCCATTAATGAAGAAAACCCATTCTTGGGCTGGCGTGGAATTCGTTTAACCCTAGATCACCCAGAAATATTTTTAGTTCAGGTTCGCGCCATGCTTCGAGCAAGTGTGGGTTTGAGCAATTTACAAATTATGCTGCCTATGATTTCTACTGTATGTGAAGTACAGGAGTCTAAGCGATTAATTAATCAGGCATTTTATGAGATATCTGACGAAATTGCTGAGTCAGGACAAACGCTCAATAAGCCAAAACTGGGTATCATGCTTGAAGTACCGTCGGTACTTTATCAGCTACCTCAATTGGCTAAGCATGTTGATTTCTTCTCAGTAGGTAGCAATGACTTAACGCAGTATCTATTAGCGGTTGATAGAAACAACACGAGAGTGGCGGGGCTTTACAATAGCTATCATCCTGCCGTTTTAGGGGCGCTTTATGATGTGGTTCAAAAAGCCAATCAGAGCCAAGTGCCTGTGACTATCTGTGGTGAAATTGCAGGCGAGCCTGCTGGCGCATTACTGCTCATGGGGATGGGGTATCGCCGTTTGAGTATGAACGGCTTTAACTTAAGAAAAATAAATTGGCTTATCCGAAAAGTCACGCTGGATGAATGCAAGCAGTTACTATCATTGGCCCTCACTTCTGTAAGCCAAGAAGAAGTTTTTGTGCACTTGAATCAGTATCTTGAAACAAAGGGCCTGGGAGGCCTTATCCGAGCAGGTGCTTAAAAAATGGACCCATTTTCTGTGATTATTGTCAGCTGCCTGATTTTAGGCGCTGTGGTTGGAGTTTTAGCTGGAATGTTGGGCATTGGTGGCGGTTTAATTATCGTACCTGCGCTGTCATATTTGCTTATCCATTTTCTGGGTATGACCACTGAAACCGTGATGCCTGTCGCTATTGCCACCTCTTTATCTACCATTATTTTCACGGGCATGTCGTCGGCCTTTGCACATTACAAGTTGGGTAATATCCAAAAGCATATTGTGCTCTATACTGGCTTGGGCATTGCGTTTGGCGCAATCATCGGTGCGCAGGTGGCAAGTCACATTTCAGGCGAATTGCTTAAAGATGTGTTCGCCGTTTTGGTTATATTAATTGCATTGCAAATGATTTTCGGTAAGCAAAAAGCGTCTGAAAACGAAGCGTCTAAAGGCTCTCTGGCCACTGTTGGCGGCGGTGCAGGGCTGCTCAGCGCACTTATGGGGATTGGCGGCGGTGCTTTATTAGTGCCAGCCTTGGTATGGTTTCGTGTTAATGTACGCGCGGCTATTGGCTGTGCCGCCTTTTGCGGACTGATTATTGCCGTTTTTGGAACCACGAGTTTCGTTGTAGCCGGGTGGGGTGAGATAGACGTACCAGAATACAGTATGGGTTATGTTTATCTGCCCGCTACAGCTGGTATTGTTGCAACCTCTATGTTTACCGCGAATATAGGGGCGAAGCTTGGACAGCGAGTAAATGTTCGCGTGTTAAAAGCAATGTTGGCATGCTTACTTGTTTTGGTAAGCATTAGAATGATTTTAGGAATTGAATAAAGTAATGGAACAGAGCAGTTATCTGGTATTTCCCAGTATCGACCCCGTTATCTTCAGTGTCGGTCCATTAAGTGTACGCTGGTATGGCTTAATGTATTTAGTTGGTTTTATCGCCGCATATTTGCTGGCGCAGAAGCGCCTATCACAAACTGACTGGAGCCGTGAGCAGTTAAGTGACCTGCTTTTTTGGAGCTTTGTGGGTGTGATTTTGGGTGGCCGCATAGGCTATGTGCTTTTCTATCAGTTTGGCATGTTCCTCGACGATCCATTGTATCTATTTAAAATTTGGGCTGGCGGAATGTCTTTCCACGGCGGGTTGTTAGGGGTACTAGCAGCCTTATTCTGGCGCGCCAAATGTATGAATACCACTTTCCTTCGTTTAGGGGATTTCGTTGCTCCGCTAGTGCCCATTGGCCTAGGTGCAGGCCGAATTGGTAACTTCTTAAACGCTGAACTTTGGGGGCGCAGCACAGACGTACCTTGGGCGGTGATTTTCCCCAATGCGGGCTATATTCCTCGTCATCCTTCTCAGTTGTACGAGTTTGCTCTTGAAGGGGTATTACTCTTTATTATTCTGTGGCTTTATTCTGCCAAGAAGCGTCCGGTAGGCGCGGTGAGTGGTTTGTTCTTGCTTGGCTACGGAAGTTTCCGATTTATTGTGGAGTACTTCAGAGAGCCCGACGCACATATTGGCTTATATCAAATGGGCCTAAGCCAAGGACAACTTCTTTGTTTACCTATGATAGCTTTAGGAATAGGATTAATAGTCCGTGCATACATGCGCGGAAAAGACCATGTTGAACAGCAAAAAATATAAGAATAACGATGAAAGAATATCTCGCTCTAATGCGCCATGTACGTGATACGGGTGTGAAAAAGGAAGATCGAACTGGTACAGGTACGTTAAGTGTATTCGGCTATCAGATGCGATTTAATTTACAGGAAGGCTTCCCTTTGGTGACAACAAAGAAATGTCACCTCAAATCAATCATTCACGAACTACTTTGGTTCTTAAAAGGCGAAACAAATATCGCCTATTTAAAAGAGCATGGCGTAAAAATTTGGGATGAATGGGCTACCGATGAAGGCGAGCTTGGCCCTGTATATGGCCATCAATGGCGTAGTTGGGACCGCGGTGACGGTACCTCAGTTGACCAGATTGCCGAAGTGGTAGAGCAAATTAAAAATAACCCTGATTCACGTCGTCTTATCGTTAGCGGCTGGAACCCTGCGGTGTTGCCGGATACTAGCTATTCACCAAAAGAAAATGCAGCGATGGGCAAGCAAGCACTACCTCCTTGTCATACGCTTTTCCAGTTTTACGTACTAGATGGTAAGCTTAGTTGCCAACTTTATCAGCGTAGCGGCGACATTTTCTTAGGCGTGCCATTTAACATTGCAAGCTACGCCCTGCTAACCATGATGATGGCCCAAGTGTGTGACCTAGAGCCAGGTGATTTCATCCATACTTTAGGTGACGCGCACCTGTACTCAAATCATCTTGAACAGGTAGAGTTGCAGCTTAGTCGCGAACCGTTTGAGCGACCAACTATGGAGCTTAACCCAGAGATTAAAGATATTTTTGGGTTCTCTTTCGATGACTTTACGCTTAAAAACTACCAGTCTCACCCACACATTAAAGCCCCTGTAGCTATTTAAGGAGTTACCATGAGTACTCCAATCTTGATTTGCGATGACTCAGGCTTCGCAAGAAGGCAGATGGCGCGTAGCCTTCCTGATGGCTGGGACGTAGATATATCCTTTGCAGAGAATGGCGAACAAGCCCTTGAGCTTATTCGGCAAGGCAAAGGCGACGTGGTTTTTCTCGATTTAAACATGCCGGTGATGGATGGCTATCAAACCATGGAAGCTATCCGTCAACAGGATTTGCCATGTTTAGTGGTAGTGGTTTCCGGCGATGTTCAAGCACAAGCGCGAGAAAAAATGCTTGCTCTAGGTGCATTGGACTTCATTCGAAAACCGATAGATAACGACAAGCTTAGTAACATCTTATCATCGTACGGTATTTATAGCGGTGAACGTCACTCTTCTGGCGCTCGTTTGAAAAAAGCGCAGGCGCAGCATGAAGCCAGTACTGATAAACCCAATGCCCCAACAAGTAAAGAAGACCAGTTAGACGCATGCCGTGAAATGGTGAATATTGCCATGGGACGTGCGGGTGAAAATCTTGCTGCCTTGCTTGGCGAGTTTATCGACTTACCCATACCAAACGTAAACTTAATTGAAAGCAACGAACTGTCGATGGCGATTGCTGAAATTAATCGTAACGACAGTGTTTCAGCGGTCTCAAAAGGGTTTATTAGCGAGGGAATAAGCGGTGAGGCTTTGGTTATCTTTAATGATACTAACTCTCAGAATATTGTAGAGTTATTAAAGTACCCGCCGTCGGCATCTTCAGATAAGCTCGCTCTTGAAGCCCTTATGGATGTTTCAAATATTCTTATAGGTGCTTGTTTAAACGGTTTGTCAGAACAGCTTAACGTCGCCTTTAGCCATACGCATCCCGTATTACTGGGGCAGCATCAAGGGTTATCGACGCTTTTAAGTGATAACGTGCAGCGCTGGGGCAAATTAATGGCCATTGAAATTGGTTATGCGATCAAATCAAAGGATATCGCTTTTGACCTCTTACTGCTGTTTCCCGGCGACGCAATGAATCACATTTACGCCCGATTGTTCAATGACGGCCTAGTAACGCAGGACAAGGAAAGTCTATGAATGCTCCAACCGATATAAGTAGTGCCGACGCGCACATTGGCTCATCATATATACCTTCTGAGTTACTCGATTCAATCGAAGTTGGGATTGCGGTACTAGATCGCAATTTCAACGTGCAAGTATGGAACAAATTTTTAGAGAACCATGGTGCCAAAAAAGCTGAAGCTATTATTGGAGACAGCCTGTTCACCCACTTTCCTGAAATAGAAGAAAGATGGCTTAAAACCAAAGTTGACCCCGTATTTAATTTGAAAAGCCCGGTATTTATTATCTGGGAGCAGCGCCCCTATCTATTTAAATTCGATTGCAACCGCCCGGTAACCTGCGCTGCAGAATTCATGTATCAAAACGTCACGGTATTTCCAATTGTGGACAAAAATGGCCATGTAGAGCGATTTTGTATGCTGGTGTACGATGTCACTGAGCAGGCGCTTGGCAAACTGGGTATGGAGCATCTTAACGAAGAGTTGAAAACCGCAAGCCGAGTAGATGGCTTAACCGGGCTATATAACCGTCGCTATTGGCAAGAGCGTTTTGATGAGATGCACAAACTGTGTGTTCGTCGAGATAAGCCGAGCACTGCCCTTATGCTGGATATCGATCACTTTAAGCGCATTAACGATACCTACGGTCACCAAGCAGGCGATAAAGTGATTAAAATGCTCGCTGCATTGATCAAGCGTTGTGTGCGCGAGACCGACCTGGCAGGGCGCTATGGCGGTGAGGAGTTTGCCATTGTACTTAACGATTCATCTGTTGAAGATGCTCAAGCGGTAGCAGAGCGAATTCGACAACTGGCACAGCGTTTGGTGGTTGAACACGATGGTGAGTCGATAACTTTTACCGTTAGTCTTGGCTTGGCGCAATTCTCGCCCGATTTTAAAGGTGCAATGGCATGGCTGGAGTGTGCTGACCAGGCCCTTTATAAAGCCAAAGAGGGTGGCCGAAACCAGTACTGCATTTACGCTTAAGTCGAGGGGCCTTCTACGATAGTGCAAGGCGTAAGGTGTTTCTGAGCTCTTGAAAAGTGACTGGCTTTACTAGGTGATAGCGAATGCCCGCTTGTAGGGAAGCCTCTTTGTCGTTTCTGTGGGCGTTAGCGGTAAGCGCAATGATAGGAAGGTTAGGGTGCCCTTCTTTCATAATTTTTGCCACTTCTAAGCCGTTAATATCTGGCAGGTTAATGTCGAGCAATACGCAGTCAAATGCGGTTTCGTTAACCCTGCTAATGGCGTCGTCCCCGGTGTAGCTCACGGTCACCTCGTGCCCCATACTTTGTAGCATGTACTCTACCATTTCTGCATTAATCGGTTCATCTTCAACAACCAAAACGTTGGCTTTAGCTAAATCTTTGATAATTTTGGCGTTGCTTGCTGTTAATTGATGAATAGCATCGACAAACCGGTTTCTATCGATGGGTTTAACAAAGCTCTGATAAATTGGTAGCTCACTATTGGCTATGATATTCGCAATATCCGGTGTTGCCGATAGTACAATGACCGGCGGTACTCGCTCGCCGTAAATGGCACGCAGTGTTTTTACCAGTTCAAGCCCGTTCATTCCTGGCATATACAAATCGGCAATGATTCCCGCGAACTGAAGTACTTCTTCGTGAAGGTTCAGAAGGTTAGCGCCAGAGGAAAAAGTCCGCACGCTAAACCCTTCTTTAGTAATGATTGACTGTAAGTGCAGCCTTGATATTTCTAAATCGTCGACAACCGCAAACTTGGCATTCGACGGGGTAGACGACACCGAAGGTGAGTCTTCTAACGGCTTTATAGGAAGTGATATCTTAAATTCTGAGCCGACGCCTACGGTACTGTTGACTTGAAGTGTACCGCCAAGTCTATCACTACTGCGTTTGGCCACTGATAAGCCAATCCCAGCTCCCGGATAGCGCTGACTTTGTGAGTGTTCGCCTCGGTAAAAGCGCTCAAACATGCGTTGCTGGGTAGTATCATCAATGCCAATGCCGGTGTCATTTACGATGATTATTAGAAATACCCTCTTGTTTTTAACGAACGTTGTGACGGTTACGTCGATCAGGCCCGTAGACGTGAACTTGACGGCATTGTCGAGAATATTCGTAATGACTTTGAAAAGGGCGATAGGATCGGTTTCGGCATAGCTGGGTACGCTATGACTGCAATGCATATTGAACTCAAGCTTTTTGTCTTTAATTCTAACCGAAAAAGGAGATATGCATTCGTCCAACAAGCTGATCAAGTCTACTTTTGAAAGTTGAAGGTCATCCTCTATGTGATTATTGAGTATATCAGTAAGGTTGTTGGTTAAATTTAGTAGTCGGTAACTGGATTGCTCAGCTTGCTGAATCAACCGACTACGTTGATCTTCTAAATTAGGAATAAGCTCTAAGGCACTGATTATGGCGCTAATCGGGGCTCTAAATTCATGGCTGATTAGCTGTAAGAACTCTTTATCCTGCAAATCTTGCTCATCTTCAGCGATAGCGAGTCTTAGCTTTGACTTACGTAGTTTTCGCAATGGTCTACTGGAAGCGCTTTTATTAAAGAGCCATGCGATAAAATACCATAGGACCAACGTAATCGCGGCAAATAGTGTTGTTAGTAACGTTTTGTGCCGTAGCGACTGTATACGGAGTATTAAGGCCTTTTCCTCCGCCTGTAAGGTTTTCAAAAGGGGAAGTAAACTAAAGCCATTTTGTATGTAACGAACTGCCTCTGCGGGGGGGAGTTCAATAAGCGTATAAAGCAGCATTAATGTTGTTTGTGCGGTTTCTTGTGCTGAAGCTCTGCCCAGACCCTTATATGCGTCTATAAACGCAGCACTAGAAAGCACAGAAGACGTTTCATATTCCCCCCACTCATTCTGTATATGTTGTTTTAACCCTTGAAAGGCAATGTGTAATTCATGTTCTAAGGCAGTACGAAGGCGATTAGTGTTTTGAGCCTGAGAATGAAATTGATTTATTCTATGTTCAGAAATAAGTAAGTGGTTTTGCAGGTTACTGTGCTGGGTCAAACGGGTGATAAAAGATTGTTGCTTGCTCATTAATATCAGCAAAAAGGAAATAATAACGATGCCAAAAAACAAGGCAATTGTATTTACTTTCGAAAAAGTCAATGCCGTGGCGTTTTTTGATGGCTTACGCTGCGGCTTGGCAGCATCAGTTGGGCTCAACTTTCTTCCTTGCAAGTGTTTGCGTTAGTGCCTTTCTTAAATGTAGGCAACTAACGCTAACTTGCAAGGAAATAACGTCATATTAATTGGAAGTGAGATGGTTGGTGATAGATAACTATGACGTTTCAACGCGTTTTATGTGATGCCTGATAGAGTATAGAAAACAAAGGCTTGGTACTACCATAAGCGCCGTTAAAATGAAGAATAGACTCCAGTTACCTTGTAGACTATCGACAACTAAGCCACTACTAGATGCGACTAACGTCCTCCCCGCAACGCTGAGTGAGGCCATCAGGGCATATTGGGTAGCGCTAAAAGCACGATTACACAAAAGCGATATAAAGGCGACCATAGCAACAGTGCTCCATGCCCCCGTGAAACCGTCTACAATAACAGTAATAGCTAGTAATGACGTTGAAGGTCCGGTTTGTGCTATAAGCGCAAAAAGAAGGTTTGAAGCTGCCATGGCAACCCCTGCAATCATCAACCCTCGATAAATACCATAGCGAATATTGACTAACCCACCAAGCAGTGAAAAGACAATCGTCACCCACCAATTAAGTAGCTTTGAGTAAGTGGCAATATCACTATTTGAAAACCCTACTTCTTTATAGAATACAATGCTCATACGGCCTAAAAATGCCTCGCCGATTTTGAAAAGAAAAATGAACAATAAAAATGAAGCGGCCAGCTTAATGCCATTTCGGCTAAAGAACTCAGAAAATGGCGTAATAAGCGTTGTTCTTAACCAGTTGAGCACAGCTGAGTTATTTTCGTGAGAATTCGTTATGCGGCCAAGCAGGGCCTCTCTATCTACATTCGGTTCATTAGCAAAACAGGTTGCACAGGCCAATAAAGCCATAATAGCGCCGAGCAATAAGTAGATATTTGGCCATGACCAAGTCGTTAGATCGGCCAAGAAAAAGGGAATAGCGCCAAGGCCGCCATAGCCTGTCCACCAACCGGCGGTTGCTACCGATGAGGCGGCTGACATCCCGTCTTTATCATCTTTTTCTATACAGTCAATCCGAAAGCCATCAATAGCAATATCCTGTGTAGCAGAAGCAATGGCAATTAATAAACCCACTAATGCAACGTAAAATAAGTCATGGTCGGTGGTTAGTTGCGACATCGCTAAGCACAGCAGTACGACACTGCTTTGCATCAAAAAAATCCAGCCTCGTCGCTGCCCCAATAGTGGCGGTTTGATTTTATCGACAAAGGGAGACCATAGAAAATTAAATGAATAGGTGGCGAAGATGATACCGAACAAACCAATTGCCGAACGCGATAATCCCTCATCTTTTAACCATGCTGATAAAACTGAACCAATCATGATCCAAGGGAAGCCACTGGAAACGCCAAAAAGAAAAATGGATAAGTAGCGTTTGTCATTGAACGTTTTTAATGCAGTTAGCAATACTTCGGCCTTCGGCGTTGACTCAAAAGTGTATTGAGCCATGAACCATTGTGTTTAGCAATAAAACTGTGGGGGCATTGTTAATTTTTAAGCGATACGTTTATAACCCAATTGAGGGTATACCGCTGTAAATGAGTAGAAGTTAGGGGCGGATACCGACGCAATCCAAAGGACAGTGCCCTAAACCTTCAAGGAAATTAACGCAGTTAGTTAACTCATCGACGAGAAACTGATCGTTTATCAATTTTTCTTCATTCCAGTAGTGTACTTGGTGAAGTAAATGCCAAAAGACACGCTCTTTTTGCGTATAGGGCTGTGTTAGAGTGCATTCAATTTGTCCCCATTCTTCCATACTATCCCAAAAGAATAGCTCGATTTCCTCGATTGGAAGCTCTCCTTGCCAAAATGCTCTCAAATAGAAACACAGCTGTTTTGCTTTGTTATCTACAAAATCTTGAACATTCACGAGTAACTCAACCGTCTCTGTTTGCTTAAATTAGTATAGTCCATTACATCGTTACCAATGACTGCATTGACCCGTTATTTACATTATTATGGGTAGGTAACTGTTTTGGATGTTAATTTAGCGTAATCTTAAGAAGAGAGAATTACCAGCCTAGATGCCTTGTCCAACCTATTGTGCTATTTGCAACCATATGAATATTTGGGTTTTTTTCTATTTCTTTTATACTAAAGATTAAAGAATTATTTGGAAGGATGACTTGTCTATAGTGCAACTTTAGTTCATTTTTTGCTCTGATTTTTCTTTTCATTGTGGTGATGGTCTCCCAGTCATTGAAGTCGCTAAGGGAGAGGTCGAGCACAGGAAAGTTCGCTTTCGCTATGGTATCAATCACCAAATTGTTTGTATTTTCCTCTGGCCAAAACGGTGAAATAGCCACAAACGTGTCAGGCTGTAAATTAGGCTGTGTTTCTATAGAAGACAGGTAAGTGGTAGCAAGCATACCTTGCGCGATTACCATTCGATACCCGGTTCTGTCTTGTAAATAATTATCTAAAGCGTTGAGCTGCAACGTCAGGGCTTCTGTTGCCGCTTCAAAGTTGAGGTATTGCGTCAGCTGGTTACTTCGAGGGTGAATGGCTAGCGCAGTTTCAGTCGGTGACGAGGCTTCCTCTGTCAACATTTCGCTGTCCTGTTCACTACTGGTTTCAGCGTTAGACGAGCTTTTGGGCATGTTGAAAGGGCTTATAATGACGTTCCAGCCTTTTTCAGCAAGCATGTTAGCAAGGCTATTTCCTTGCGCCAAAGTAAGGCTAGATGGAAAGGGTTCGGTAAGTATGATAGTAACACCTAAGGGAAGCGGTGTTTTTGACTCAACTTCAATGATTGGGGCTTCCAATTCGCCTACCATAAGGGCTTTTACTTCACCTGGCAGATAAGCATTTTTTACGTCCGTAAAAAAGTCGCAATGAGCCGTCATAGGCAGCAGCGAAACAATCAATGCAAAGGTTAAAAGGAGAGCGTGCCTTTTCATAAAAAATGGTATGCCTTTAACTATCACCTCGATACGGACAGTTGTGCCAGCATCAAATCAGTTTATAAACGAATTCGTTCTATTAAGATTATCGGCAACGCCCTTTAAAACTAAAATAATGTTGTTTAATTAAGGCCGAGACGCATTAAGGGCTACTCAATGCGCTCTGAAAGCGGAGGTGGGCAATACGGACTAAAAGGGATGGTGACATTAAACTGCAGCCAATGTCCTAGTGTTGGGTGGGAAAAACTCAAGCTTTCAGCATGAAGCTGTAAGCGAGGTGCCATAGATAATGCTTCTTCATGGGCATAGAGTCTATCTCCCAAAATAGGGTGACCCAAAGCAAGCATATGCACGCGCAGTTGGTGAGAGCGACCGGTAATGGGGTAAAGGGCAACAAGAGAGTAGGGGCGCTCTTTTTCATCCAGTGTGCGCTCAATGACTTCAAAGTGCGTTACGGCTTTTTTTCCACGCTCAAAGTCTACCATTTGCTTTGGCCTGTTTGGCCAGTCGCAAATAAGGGGAAGATTAACCTCTCCGCTGTTTTGTTCTACATGCCCATGAACTCGGGCGAAGTAGCGCTTTTTAGTTTGTCGAAGCTCAAACTGCTTCGAGATATGGCGATGGCTATCTTTATTAAGCGCCAGCACCAAAATACCCGAAGTCGCCATGTCTAAGCGATGCACTACTGTGGCGGTGGGATACACACGGTTCACCCGGCTAATTAGCGAGTCGCGGTGCTCTAATGCTTTGCCCGGAACGCTCAATAGCCCGCTAGGTTTATGCGCTACCACCATGTCCTCATCTTGATACAAAATATCAAGATAAGGTGTCATCGGTGGGTTATAAACAAAACTTGGGTTCGCCATTATGTACTCGTTACTTCACAGTCGCTTTTGAATGTTTAACCTTTTAAGGTTACGGGTTATTTACCACAATACGAATGGCGTCTAGCTGAACATCTGCATCCTGAATTACTTTATCAAGGGTGTTCATTTGCGTTTCAATAAACTCTATTTCGCTGTCACGTACTGCAGGGTTACGTTTTTGAAGATCGCGTAAGCGCTGTATTTCTTCGTTAAGCGTGCTGTGCATATTGTTAAGCGCGTCGTGTTGCTTTTGGTTAGCTTGCTGATGGGCAAGCTTACGCGCCTTTTCAATGGCAAGCTCAAGGGGCTGTTGTAGGGCTTTTAAAAGCTGAGCCGATATCTTGCGTCCAATCTTACGCTTAACGTCGAAGCTTAATTCAGACGGATTGCCTTGTGCATCTAAACACACTCTAACCGGTGTTTGAGGTAAGAAGCGGCCTAGTTGAAGTGATTTAGGTGCTTGTGCCTGTAGCACAAATAACGCTTCAATCCAGTACGCGCCTTTTGGCAAAGAAGGCTCGGCAATAAAGCCCATGCTGCTTTTTCCGTGTACGTCGGTGAGTACTACGTCCATGGCGGTATGCACAAGTGGATGATCCCAACTTAAAAACTGTACGTTTTCTAGCGTGGTGGCTACACGGCGCTTGTAAGTAACCGTCATGCCTTCTGGGTCAAGACCCGGAAGCTGGCTCACCATCGACTCGGTTGGCATAAGAATAAAGCAGTCATTGCCTTTTTCATCCTGCTGGACACCGATAGCATCGAATACGCGGCCCATAAAGCGGGATAAATCCTGTTCGCTATCAAGGGTAATAATGTCTTCAAGCAGTTGTTCTACGCGGCCCTCTCCCGAAGCATTAAGCTCTAGAAGACGATCGCGACCGGCTTCTAGTTGCGCTACGAGCTGGCTATTAAGCGTAACACTCATGTTCACTAGCTCATCACGGTCGCTTATATCGTCGGGGTGTAAGCAGGCACCAATAAGCAATGGCTTCACGTCGTCAAACACACCAGAGCCCGTAGGGCAGGTTTTCTCGAAGGCATTCAGCCCTTCGTGATACCAGTCTAGCAATACGTGCTGCGCGGTTTTCGCTAAATACGGCACGTGAATTTGTACGGTTTGGGTTTGGCCAATACGGTCAAGACGACCAATACGTTGTTCAAGCAGATCTGGCGTAATAGGCAAATCGAACAGCACCAAATGGTGAGCGAACTGGAAGTTACGACCTTCGCTACCAATTTCACTACACAGTAGAATTTGTGCGCCGTCTTCCTCATCAGCAAAATAATGGGCCGCCTTGTCGCGCTCAACAATGCTCATGCCTTCGTGGAATACACTATGACGAATTCCGGTTTGCGTGCGAATAACCTCACCTAATTCTTGCGCTGTACGGGCGCTTGCGCAAATAAGCAGAATCTTTTCTGGCTTAACGCTTTGCATGAAATCAAGCAGCCATTCAACGCGCGGATCATGCTTAGTCCAGCTGTTAACCACGCTTGCCATACGTTCAGGGTACAGTGAATAGGTTAAGTCGCCGCCGCTCACGGCATCTGAATAAACCTCAGGCAAAGCCAGCTCGTAAGCGCTTAATTTACGCACCGGGAAGCCTTCGATATTGGCGCGGCGGTTTCTAAACAGCATACGACCTGTGCCGTGACAATCGATAAGCTGGTGCAGCAGCGCATGGCGATTTTCCGGCGAACTTAAATCACCCGCATGTTCCATTACGTCAGGCGCGAATTCAGCGAGTTTGCTACGCTGTTTATCGTTAGGCTCGGCGTCTGAAAGTAATGGCGCTACCGCATCGGCCAGTTGGCTGTATTTCGATTCTTCATCTAAGAAAGCGTCGTAGCTATGGAAGCGGGCCGGGTCGAGCAATCGCAAGCGTGCAAAGTGGCTTTCGTGACCAAGTTGATCAGGTGTTGCGGTAAGCAGTAATACGCCTGGCGTTTGGTTTGCCAGCGCTTCCACACACAGGTATTCGGCAGAGGGAGCCTCACTTGACCACGCAAGGTGATGGGCTTCATCGACAACCATTAAATCCCATCCTGCAGCTTGAATTTGCTGCTGGCGTTTTTCGCTTTTGCTTAGGAAGTCGATACTACAAAGTACCAGCTGGTCGTTTTCAAATGGATTCACAGCGGCCGTGTCAGATGTTTCGTCATCTTGTAAGCCTTCGCTCTTCTCTAAGCCTTCGCTCTTTTCTATGGCTTCGCAACGACTCTCATCGTAAATGGCAAAAGGAAGGTTAACGCGGCGAAGCATTTCAACAAGCCATTGGTGCATGAGCGAGTCTGGAACCAAAATAAGCACGCGCTCTGCACGGCCTGTTTTAAGCTGCTGGTGAATAATCAACGCGGCTTCAATGGTTTTACCAAGCCCTACTTCATCGGCAAGCAATACGCGAGGTGCATGTCTGCCGCCTACCTCTGACGCAATGTGAAGTTGGTGCGGTATAAGCGATATGCGCGCACCTGCAAGGCCTATAGTGCTTGAACGCAGGTAATCGTATTGATGATCTAAAGCACGTTCGCGCAAGTCGAACCATTTAGGGTTGTCTAATTGCTGACTAAACAGACGCTTTTCAGGTTGGTTCAAGCGAATGTGGCTGTCTAGCATAGTTTCAGGTAATCGCGCTTGCGCTTTGGTGTCTTCGCGAAGCCCGTGATAGATGAAAAGATCTTGGCTTTCTTCTTTTTCAGTAATGGTCATTTCCCAGCCGTCTTGGCTTTTGACCGTTTCGCCAATTTCAAAAATTAGTCGCGTAAGCGGCGCATCTTGCTTAGTATATTTTCGCGCTTCGCCTGTTGCTGGATACAACACTTCGACTGAACGGAAGTCGCTACCAATAACGACACCTAACCCCAGCTCTATTTCTGTGTTGCTTAACCAACGCTGACCAACTGAAAATTGACTATCTGAACTCATAAATCACCAACCTGTTTTTCGGGGGGCGGTATTGTACGCATTGCGTTGTGATAAGTCATTAATACTAGCTTATTTGATTTACGGTTGCAGGTGGGGGCGTGATTGAGTACGTACGCCTATGCGTCAACAAGACGATTAGCACTAGTAAGCCTTCATTACTTCATAAATAGAATGCTGGTAGCAAAAGAATAAGAACGTTAACGTGCCCATCAGGCTTGCTTTGTCACAGGGTTGGCGTAAAACTGTCGTATCACTGACCATGGATATTTCTTACTGTTAACCGCGTTACGTTTTTAACGTATGTGAAGCGCAGCTAACAGGAGGAAGCGCGAGATGGATATGAAAGTAGAGACCCTTTCTATGGTGGAAGTTGATGGCGAATATAAAGCAATAGGCTACTTTATTAAGTAGCCTACTCAGGTAACTGGTACAAAGTTTCAATCCCTTGAATGGCTTTTATAGCATCATCGCTCGTTGCATTGTTGATGGCTTTGATAAGTTCAGGTGCATTGTAGGGCTCTAACAAGGTTAAGAACGTCGCTGTGCCAGGCGGCATGCCACTATGCACCGCTTTTTGCAGTCGTTTCCATACGGTGAACAGCGTCTCCTCACCAAACGTCTTTTGCTGCACCACGCTATCGATGGCGCGGTGCATTATCATTCCGCAAGAATAATAGAGATTGAACTGTCCGTTTTTATAAGCATGAGCCAGCGTAGTCTGCGCCAGCCCTTCAGTACAGCTCTCGAAAGCGCGGGTCATTCGGCTTTCAACATAGCTATTGGTGTCTTCATAGAGGAAGTTCATGGCGATTGCCGCAAAGTAGTCGGCGCTACCCTCGTGCAGCCAAGACTGCTCCTCGTTTTCTGATACACCTTCAGTACTGCCAGGCTGATAAAAATGGGCGACTTCGTGAGCAAAGAACCAGAGTGTTTGGTTAACAAAGTTGCTGTTACTGGCCTGCTCATTTAAGTCTTGTCTGTTCCAATGCATAAATATCTGGTTAGGAAGTGTGCCACCTTGTGTAGAGTGATCGTCTACGTTTGCGTAAGAGGCAAATAACATGGGCTTCTCGCCTTTAAGCGGATTAAGAGAATGGGAGAAAAACGCCATCATGTTGGGTATGTCTTCTTCTAGCGAAGCTTTAATGCTTTTTGGAAGTCCGGGGTCAATTAAGGCTACTACATCATCGGTAATAATTGGCTGTTGCTTACCCACATACACGACTCTTCCGTCATTGTTATCTGACCACGACACGCTGCTTTTCACTACTTTGCCATTTAACACAATGTGTTCATCACTGGGAACATTAAGTGTCAGGCGCCATTTATTATCTTCTTCAGTACAGGCATTAGCGCAAGCGAACAGTCGTCCAGAATGAAATGCATTTCCGCCATCAGAAAAAGGAGAAAATGGCGCATAATCTTTGCCCAAGTGTTTGTAGGTAGGTGTTAAAGAAAAGGATACGTTAGAAATTAATTTGCCTGTTTTAGAGCGCACAACTTCCTTTTGTTCAGCAATGTTGTAAACAATCTCGATGTCGCTGTTAATTGGTAGCCAACGAGTTACTCTCGAAGAGTCTGGGTTTCTAACGAATACTAGCCGCTCTGAAGGTGTATCTAATGTATAACTTACCGCCCAAGTAGCACCGTTATCTGTTTGCGCCTTTTCAATTATAGTATTGATAGGGCTAGCGGTACCTGCACTTGCTAAACAGTTTGTGAATAGCAAAATGAAAAAAGTAAGGGCTGGTGTAATTACGTTACGTAGGGTGATTTTCACAACTAAAAGTTCCTTCTTAAGCGTGGTAATGATTAGCTGCTTTTGCGTATTAATGATGGCAACGAGTATCTACCGTTTTGCCTGTTCTTGATAATCAATGTTACTGCAATGTTAATGGTTATTGGCTGATTTTGTGGTAATTTACTCGATAATAACGCACTTTTTGTTTTTATCTGCTATTTAAACTTCATCTAATGAACACAGAGAATTATATAATGCCAAAGGCTACGGGTGGTGTTGTTTACTTTTTTACCCGTACATCGGTGCCTAAAAAATCGGTGGCATTGTATGTACTATGTCTGGCCTTTCTAGTTTGTGCCAATTTTGCATCTGCAAGTTCTATTTTGCTTGCAACATCAGAGGTAAGCCCCTTTAGTGACAGCAAAGACGTGTCGAAAGGGTATGTAAATGAAATAGTAGTAAAGGCTTTTGAAGAGTTAGGTGAATCGCTAAACGTAGAGCATTACCCTCATGCAAGGGCTTTAATGTTGGCGAGACAGGGCGCCGTTGACGGTGTATTCCCTGTTCATGACTACGAGCGTTTCAATGACGCATTTTTTATATCGGATGCTATTCCAGCCGGAGCAAGTGGGTTCTTAATAAGGGCCAAAGACTTACAAGGTCACAGCGAAATCCCCGACCTTGTCAGTTGGCTTAAACAGCAAAACTTACGTGGGATTGGGTATTTAAGAGGCACAATCGCGCCAAAGTTCATATCAAACGAAACGTTTTTCAATATGTTCCCGGGAAAGTCTACGGTTAACCTTCTAGATTTGCTGGGAAGAGAGCGAATAGATGTTTTGTTTATTGATAAATACAGCGCGAAGGAGGCATTAGTTAATGAGCGTCCTAGCCTCATAGGAGAGTTTATATTTATTCCTGGTCAGGAAGTGGAAAGCTCTTTTCATCTAGCACTTTCCAAACAAAAGCCTGAATCTTCCGCATTAATTGAGAAGTTCAACGAAGCCTTACGAAAGCAAAAACAGTCAGGTCATGTAACTCGCACACTTGAAAAATATGGCGTATACAAAGCGTCTGATAATGAAAAAGCATTGATTGTTGGCGCACCCGATATCAATGCTGTCTTTCATGCCAAAGCATACTTAGACGAATACGACTCCCCCCTGTCACAGTTAAACATCCAGTGGCAAATAATGGATGAAACCGTGTTGCGGCGTAGGCTGCTCGGCGACTTTTCTGTTAACGAAAACCGCTTCGATTTGGTGTTAATAGGAAACTATGGGCTTCCCATTTGGGCTAAGCGAGACATTCTTGTTCCTTTTAGTACACATCCTGATAATTACGATATAAAGGATATTATTCCGGCCGCACTGCTCGCTAACACCGTTAATGGAGCGCTTTATGGGTTACCATTCGTTGCTGAAACTACGCTCACTTTCTATCGAACCGATCTACTCGATAACTTAAACCTAAGCCTTCCTACTGTGCTTACTTATAAGGATGTTAAAGTGCTCGCCAAGCAAATACATAGGCCTGAAAAGGAAGTCTATGGTGTTGGGCTTAGAACGCGAGTGGGGTGGGGGCAGAATATGGCACTGGTTAGTACCATGGCCAACACTTATGGCGCATCGTGGTTAGATGAAAAAATGCAGCCTACATTAGACAGCAAAGCGTGGTTTGATGCTGTGAGCATGTATGCTGATCTTGCTAAAAATTATGGGCCTCCTGATAACAAAAATATGGGGTGGCAAGAGAATCAAAAGCTCTTTGCAGAAGGGAAATTAGCGTTTTTTATCGACGCCTCTTCCTTAGGTGGCGCTCTATTTGATAAAGGTTTCTCAAAGGTTACTCAATTCACTGGCGTAACGTATGCGCCGCTGGGTAACCAACAGAAGGGGGCGCAATGGTTTTGGTCATGGAATTTTGCAGTACCGAAACAATCTCAATATGTGGATGAGGCTCAGTCAATTGCACACTTTTTAACGTCTAAAGCTTTTATTGATGAACTAAAGAAAGCCCGTGGAGAATACGCGGCCCCTTCAGGCACACGACACTCAACTTATTCAAGCTCCTATCAGCAAGCCGTGCCTTACGCTGCTTTTGAACATCAAGCGTTGAAATTGCTCTCCAGCGATGATCCGAGTAAGTCTATGATAGGAAGTCAGTTTATCCCTATTCCTGAGTTTACTGCGATTGGCTACGCAGTAGGGGCACAAATTAATGATGTGGTTACCGGTAAACAGAGCGTAAGAAAGGCCCTAGAGCGCGCCCAAAGTCACACTCAGATTATTTTGGAACGGGCTGGATATTACGCAGAAAAAGAAAAGTAGAGGGGGCGCATAAAAGCGGTTATTGAGTGGGTGAAAACTGATCCGGGCAAAAAATAAAAAAGAAAAAACAGTGCTAAATCTCAAAAACTGGATTATGGTGGAATTAAGGGTTCGCTAAATTAACAAACGAGCCTTTGAGGCAGAAAGTGTAGTACTGCTTCTCAGTCGACGCGAGTAGGGGAAGAAGTCCTGTTTCGAGCGGCATTCTCCTACAACCGTAACTGTAGCTTGTTAGCGCGTGCGTTCATAAATGAATAAAACGGCTAACCTGGCTTTATTTACCGGAGTGAAGGATGCCAAGAAAAAATTCTACCGATACTAAGATTTACGTCCTCGATACCAATATTCTGCTGCACGAACCTCACGCTTTTCTCTCATTTAAAGAACACGACGTGGTTATTCCAATGACTGTATTGGAAGAACTCGACTACATAAAAGACAGCAAAAAAGACGTGGCGCGTGACGCACGAGTTTCTATTCGGGCGATGGAGGATTTACTCCACGATGCTACACCAGAAGATATGCTTGCGGGCGTATCAATGGAAGGGTTGGGAGCAGGGCAAACGGCTCCATCAGGAAGCTTATCTATCTTTGCCGATTTGAATATGGTTGAGGCCCAACAGGTTTTTACCAGTAATGAGAACGACAACCGCATTATTAACGTAGCGCTTCACTTGCAAAAGACGTTCGCGCCGCAAAAAGTGGTGCTGGTAACCAAAGACTTAAACATGCGTCTTAAGGCGAAAGGGGCAGGCCTTGCTCATGTTGAAGACTACCGCACCGACCAACTCATTACCGACATTAAGTACTTATCTCGTGGGTTCCATACTTTTGAGGGAAATTTCTGGGACAGCGTAAAAAGTGTGGATAGCCGCAGTGAGGGCCGTGACACCATTCACACCATACCAAAATCCATGCTTCCAGAGGCGTATATCAACGAGTTTTTGCTTGATGAAACGAAACAATTCGCAGGCTTGGTAGAAGAGATTACTGACGATCACCTAGAGGTACTGGACTTAGGCTACGAACGCTTAATGGGTCGCCACGCCTGGGGTATTACACCTAAAAATATTGGCCAGGCCATGGCGCTTCATGCGCTACTCGACCCACATATTGATATGGTTATTCTCACAGGTCCTGCCGGAAGTGGTAAAACGCTACTTGCGCTAGCCGCTGCCCTTGAAATGGTGGTAGAGCGCAACATGTACGACAAAATCATCGTAACGCGCAGCACGCCGGAAATCGCTGAGTCTATTGGCTTCTTGCCGGGAACGGAAGAAGAAAAAATGCTGCCTTGGCTGGCGGCGATTACCGACTCTCTCGAAGTGCTTCACAAACATGACGAAAATACAAAAGGCTCGATGAATTACATCATGGAAAAAGCCAACATTCAGTATAAGTCGGTGAACTTTATGCGAGGTAGAAGTATTCAAAATGCCATTGTGATTTTGGATGAGTCGCAAAACTTAACCGCGTCACAGCTTAAAACCATCATCACACGCTGTGGTGAAGGAACGAAGCTGATAGTGGGTGGTAACTTAGCGCAGATTGATAGCAACTACTTAAGTGCTGTGACGTCGGGGCTTACTTACTTAGTTGAGAAGTTTAAAGACTTCTCAGGCAGTGCCACCATTAACCTAGATGGTGTGGTAAGAAGTCGTCTTGCGAGTTTTGCAGAAGAAAACTTGTAAAGCTCCCTCCTTATCGAGCATTTTAACTAAAGCGCCTTTATCGCAAAGGCGCTTTTTGTTTTTTACTCTACGACTTCCACTTGATAGCGCCCTGTTACAATGTGGCGTTCAGTATCTTCAGATACTTGTCCAAACGGAATGAGTGCGGGACCAGTTGGGTCATAGAGCACGTAGGTGTCGCCCTCGTACTCTATGGTTCTATCATCGACCATTGGCGTTAACGCAATGCCAAGCAAAGCATGATTCGGCAAAAATACCATAATCATCTTTGTCGACGGCAAAAATGCGCGCACCATTGACGACGCCAGTACCGCTTTACTATCGCAATCACCTAAATTTTGCATAATTACGCTGACAGGCGGCGCATAGCCAGAACCGTTGCTTGCAACTCTATCTTCCAAAGTGTCGTACGGGATACTTTGAAGCCAGCTAAGAATCAATGAGAAATAGGCTCTGGAATCTGACTCTGAAGCCACTTTTTCATAAAACGCTTGCGATGCTGCGACTAGGGGTTTTACCGACTCAGCAACATATCGCACGTGATCGGGTTTTATTGCTTGTTGGTTAAATAAGGTTGTGAACCGCGTAAAGTAATGGTCTTGCAGGTATTGGTCGTACTCTTGCTGCTGAATAGCCTTTAACTTGCTGAGTATTTCTTCAACTTGTGCTTCGTCTGAGCCTGTAACCTGGATATCAATCGACTCGCGTTTTGGCGTTATTTTCACACGAGCAACTTTTGGATCTATTTTTTTTGCTTCTTCAGTGAGCGCAACGGTAATGTATCGCTGAGCAATCTTTGGTTTGTAGTTGGCTTGTCGCGAGGGGGCCTCTTTAAGCGCACTGTTGGGTAGCTCGAAGGAAATCGATTGTCTCGCATTATCGTTATCTAACCAAACATAACTGAAGCTAACACCTGTATCAGTTTTTATTTTCTTGTACTGAAGCTGTTCGCTGTGGGCAATAAACGAAAAGAGCATGGTGGAAAGCAGCAAAAGTACGCCCGCTGGCCTTAAGCCGCAAGGCAAATAAACACTCGATGTAGACAAATAGCTGCTAGGCGTTTTATTTGCCACTGGTATGCGCACCGTATTTCACTTATTCGTAGTGTATTGAGTATGCGCGCCTGTGTGTAAAAAACAAGTTTATGCCCAAACGAAATGAGCAGGCGGTATAAAGCGCGTATTAATTAAGGCGTTGTCTTTCGGATAAAAATTAGGCGACATTCGTCGCCTAATCATTAAACCAGTTTAACTCATCGTGAAGGCTTACCACACTACCTACAATGATTAATGTAGGGGGCTGCAGCTGCGCTTCTTCTTGCTTAGCAACAATATCTGCTAGGGTGCCTGTTAACACTTGCTGCTTTTCAGTGGTTGCTGACTGAACCAGCGCAATCGGTGTTGATGCATCTAATCCGTGCTCAATCATCTTCTCGCAGATAATGGGTAGACCTGTTAGCCCCATGTAGAACACTGCAGTTTGATTTTTTTGTGCAAGGGCTGGCCAGTTGAGCTCTATAGTGCCGTTTTTTAAATGGCCTGTAGCAAACACCACAGATTGTGCGTGATCTCTATGGGTAAGCGGAATACCCGCATAGCTTGACGCACCGCTCGCTGCGGTAATGCCGGGAACTACCTGAAACTCAATACCGTGCTGAATAAGGGTTTGAATTTCTTCTCCACCACGCCCAAATATGAATGGGTCGCCGCCCTTTAGACGCACTACGCGATTGCCTTTTTTGGCCTCATCAACCATTAGCTGGTTAATATCGCCCTGAGGAAGCGTGTGATTGCTTTTGGCCTTGCCCACATAGATTTTCTCGGCGTCACGGCGCACAAGCTCTAGAATTTGGGGTGAGACTAAACGGTCATATACCACCACATCAGCTTTTTGCATTAAACGAAGGGCACGAAAGGTAAGTAAGTCTGGATCGCCAGGGCCAGCCCCCACCAGATATACTTGGCCTTCTACTTTTTTGTCTTCGGCGGCGGCCTGTAGTGCCAATTCAAACGCCTCATCAGCTTTTTTGTCTTGGCCTTTTTCTACCATTTCAGCAATATCGCCATCGAGTACGTCTTCCCAGAAGTAACGTCTAGCGGTAACACCGTTTAAGGTTTGTTTTACTTTATCGCGGAATTTTTCAGAAAACGCACCCAGTCGACTTAAGTTAGCAGGTAATACCGTTTCTAACTTTTGACGCAAATAACGAAGCAGTACCGGCGCTACGCCACCACTACTCATCGCAATGACAATAGGAGAACGGTCAACAATAGAAGGAGTAATAAATTGGCAAAGCGGTGTGTTGTCCACCACATTTACTAATACTTTATTAGCGCGCGCTAAGTCGTGAATATGTTGATTTACATCGCCTTTGTCGGTGGCAATGAAAACCATATCTTTATGGGTGAGATCGCTATTTTCAAACTCGCGTTCAATGAGTGTCACTTTCTCATTAAGTGCCAACTGCTTCACCGTATCGCAAACCCAAGGCGCCACTACGGTAATGGTCGCAGGAGTCTTCATTATAAGCTCTAGCTTACGGGCTGCTACTTCACCAGCCCCAACAATTAGGACATTGAGTTTTCTGGCATCTAGAAATAACGGAAAGTAATCCATAAAGTTTTTCTTAGCTTCAAATACAAAAAAAAGAACTGACACTATTTTGCGCCAATTCTTTTTAATAAGAAAACAACGAAAACAGCCTTTATATTGCAATTAGTTATATAAAAGCTGAATGTATTGCTATTTAGTTCTTACGCTTACGGTTTTCGCGGTCTCCGCGATTTGGACGGTCTTCACGGTTGCCGCGAGGTGCTCTGTCACCACGGTTACCACGATCGCCACGACCTTTAGCTGGAGGCGTGTCAGACCATTCGCGAATATTCAAACGCTGACCCGCAACACGAGTACCTTGTAGGGTATCACGAGTTTCTTTTGGCATGCCTTCAGGAAGGTCAACCGTACTGAAGTTATCATAAATTTCGATAGCGCCAATGTGCTTAGAATTAATGTTAGCTTCATTAGCAATAGCGCCAACGATGTTGCCAGGCTTCGCGCCATGTACGTGACCTACCTCAATGCGGAAGCGCTGCATGCCTTCTTCAGGCTTGCGGTTTCCACGAGGTACTCTTGGCTTTCTTTCGCGGCCATCACGACCATCGCGAGAGTTTCTATCACGGTTATCGCGCTGAGGCTTGCTGTTAATATCTGGACGATCTGATTCTTTAAGAATTAACGGTTCGTCGCCTTGCGCAATTTTAAGCAATGCTGCCATCAATACTTCAGGAGACGCTTCGTTTTCTTCCTTAATCATCTCAACGATAGGCATAAGTGATTCAATGCTATCGTCTTGAGTTGCTTCAGCAACTGATTGTTTGAAGCGGCTTAAACGTGTTTCATTAATTTCGCTTATTGAAGGAATTGGCATTGCTTCAATAGGCTGCTTAGTGGTTTTCTCGATAGAGTACAACAAGCGCTTTTCACGGTGAGAAATGAACAGGATTGCGTCACCTTGGCGTCCTGCACGACCTGTACGACCAATACGGTGAACGTAAGATTCACTGTCGTACGGGATATCAAAGTTGATAACGTGACTTACACGCTCAACGTCAAGACCACGGGCTACTACGTCAGTCGCAACAAGAATGTCGATCTTACCCTGTTTAAGCTTTTCAACAGTACGCTCACGGGCTGCCTGAGGAATATCACCGTTTAGCGGCTCTACATCGTAACCACGGGCAGATAGTTTATCTGCTAATTCAACCGTAGCGGTTTTCGTACGTACGAAAATGATCATGCCGTCAAACACTTCCACTTCCATGATGCGCGTTAGCGCTTCAAGTTTGTGGTGCGGTGCAATTTGGCAAAAACGCTGGCGGATAGTGCTAGCAGTACTCACCTTAGACGCAATTTTTACATGCTTAGGGTCTTTCAAATAACGCTGTGTAATTTTCTTGATTGGGCCAGGCATGGTTGCCGAGAACAGCGCAGTTTGGCGCTCTTCTGGTGCGTGGCTTAGAATAAGTTCAACGTCATCGATAAAGCCCATACGAAGCATTTCGTCAGCTTCGTCTAGCACTAGGAACTTAAGTTCGCTTAAGTCTAGTGTTTTGCGTTTAATATGGTCGATGATACGGCCTGGCGTACCAACAACCACCTGAACGCCGCGCTTAAGCTGGCGAATTTGGTTGTCGTACGACTGACCGCCGTATACTGGAAGTACTTTAATTTTTTGACTAAAGCTCGCATAAACCTGAAACGCCTCTGCAACCTGAATAGCTAGTTCACGGGTTGGGGCCAATACCAGTAATTGCGGCTTACGTTCTTCAGGATCGATATTTGCCAACATGGGCAGGGCAAACGCAGCGGTTTTTCCTGTCCCTGTCTGTGCCTGACCGAGTAAATCGTGCCCTTCAAGTAAAAGAGGAATACTCTCAGCTTGAATAGGAGACGGTTTCTCGTAGCCAACTTTTTCAAGGGCTTGTAAGATAGGTTCTGGTAAATTGAGGTCTTTAAATGTCATGTCGACAGTTGTGGTCATTAAGGATCCTGGTGCATTAAGTAAGGAGGGTGCGGCATACGATTAAACCGTACTTTTTCGGTTTATTATCGCAAGACGCTATACAGCGATGAACTGGCCTTTCGGGCGAGTTTATGGAGCGTATTCGTAGCGTATTTCGCGATATGCTTGCCAGCAGTGTTGCAAAAAACAGTATTATATTCGAATAATGGCAAGGTTGCCACGAAATTGCACAAATTCGATGAAATAATAAGCAGTATGGTGGGTGCTTTTTACAATGTGCAAAAAAGTGACAATAAAAATTTGAGGAAGGGCAAGGAATTACAATGACAAAGCATAGAACTAATACATTAATTAAACGCACGACGTTAGCAGTAATGTTAACCAGTGCTCTTTTGTCAGGGTGTAGCGAAAAGTCGATGGAGAGCCATCTGGCCGATGCAAGGAACTACGTCTCTCAACAACAGATTGACGCTGCTATTGTCGAATATAAAAACGCAATTCAAAAAGGGCCTAATGCGTCAGAACCACGCTTTGAATTAGGCAAACTGTATTTGCAGCAAAATAACTATGCGGCAGCAGAGAAAGAGCTTAACAAAGCCATGGATTTAGGGTACCCCGCTAGCCAGGTTATTCCGTTGTTATCCATCGCCTATCAACAGTCTGGGGCAGAAAATGCGCTGGCCGACGTAGACTATCGCGCTGAAGGGATGACAGCGGTTGAATCTGCAGAAGTAGGTTTTTATAAGCTGCAAGCACTAATGCAACTTGGTAAAAACGAAGAAGCGCAAGCGCTCCTTGCTGAGCTGTCTACCCTAGATACCAGTTCGGTCTACAAAGGGCTTATCGATAGCTATGCGTTTGTGCTAGACAACGATATAGATGGCGCACTAGAAGCAACAGAAGCATTGCGTGAACAAGCGCCGACTAACAAAGACGTATTACAGCAACTCGCGAAAATTTATCTTCAAAAAGGCGAGCCAGACAAAGCGGCCGAGGTGTACGGCGTTTATGTTGGCCAGTTTCCAGACGACGTAACGAGCAAGTTTGCCTATGCCGCGCTTCTTATTGAGATAAGAGATCTTGATAAAGCACAGCCAATTGTCGATGACCTGTTGGTATTGAATGAGAACCATCCATTGCTTAATACCTTTAAAGGTATTATTGAATCGGCTAACGAAAACTACGCAAAAGCCCTTGAACATTTGGAAGTCGCTGTTCAGAACGGAAGAAGCGATCAAGTGGTTCGCTTAGTTGCAGGCTTTAGTGCATATCAAATACAAGATTTTGAGGCGGCCCAGCGTCATCTCACTATGGTGGCTTCAAGCCTCCCTGATAATCACCCTGGCCTTCGTATGTTGGCAGACAGCATGCTGCAACTTGGTGAAAATGATGAAGCACTTGAAGTATTAGCGAGAGTAGAAGGTGAGCAAGGTATTGATGCGGCCTTATTTTCGAAAGCCAGCTATCAATTACTTAGACAAGGCAATGTAGTTGGTGCAAAGCAAATGGTAGAAAAGTCTGAAGAGGTGAGTACCACAGCCGAAGACTTATCCCGTTTGGGTGTTTTACAGCTGTCTTTAAACGACATTGATGGGCTAGTGAATCTTGAACAAGCGGTCGAGCAGTCGCCTGAATCTGTAACGTCGCAAGCGACATTGCTGCGCGCTTACATAGCCACTAATCAGCTTGATAAAGCAAAAAGTGCAGCGAAGGAATGGCATGAAGCATCACCAAACACTGCGGCACCGTTAATTTATCTGGGCAATATTGCGACGGCAGAAGGTGCATACCAAGAAGCGGCACAGTATTTCGATAGAGCAAGCGAGCTTAAAGATGCGGGTAACGAGGTTACGTATTCTAGAGCTAAGCTACTTGTTGCTGAGGGCAAAAAAGATAATGCGATAGCATTTATTCGCGCCTTCATAGACGAGAACCCTTCAGACGTTCAAGGGTTAGCACTATGGTTTGCACTGGCGATGGAAAAGGGTAATGCTGACGCCGTAATTAAGCATACACAAGCCCAGTTCAATGGGAAAAAAGGCGACGTAAACCTACGCCTGTTGCTGGCAAGAATGTATTCGTTAAATGACCAGCTAGATAAAACCGTTTCGCTGTTGGCCGACGTTCAGGGTGACGAGTCGTCACCTCAGGCTTTTTGGAACTTAAAAGGTCAGGCACTTATTGCCAGCAATAATGTGAAAGATGCCACGGCTTTCTTTGACCGCTGGCTGTCATTTTATCCGCAAGATAAAAATGCCGTGTTGGGTAAGTTGCTTATTGTTGATTCACAAAAGCAATTCCAGCAAGGCTTAGACTTAACCAACAAAGTCTTGGCAAAGCGTCCAGACGCGCAGCTAACCTTGCTTAAGGCCTATTTCCACAGTCGCCTTGGTCAAGCTAAACCTGCGTGGGATATTGTTAACGGTACCTCTGACGACGTTAAGGCGCTGCCGTTTGTTAGAGGGATAATTGCGCGTTTACATCTTATAGATAAAGCGCCCGAACAAGCCGTTGAGCACGCAAAAGCGGCTTATGATGCCACTTCAAATTCAGACAATGCACTGTTACTTGTAGCGGCACTTGAGATGTCGGGTGAAAAAGCGCAAGCGTTTAGCTTTCTTCAAAAGCATGTGAATGCGAACAATAACGACGTTCAAAGTGCAATGTTATTAGCTGAGCGTCAGATAGGAAAAGACAGAGCCGCAGCAATTAAAACCTATGAACTTATTCTCACCAAAACGCCTGACAATTTTGTAGTACTCAATAATTTGGCGTATTTGGCATTTGAAGATAAAAATCTGAAGCGAGCTGAAGAGCTTGCGAAGAAGGCTGTATCGCTACAGCAAGAAAATGCTGATGCGGTGGATACTCTTGCTCAAATTTATATTGCCAAGGGCCAAAAAGCCGAAGCTTTGAAGCTCTATGAACAAATATCAACAGGGCCAATTGCTAATGATGAGGTGTATTTAAACCACGTAGCCTTATTGCTTGAGCTAGATAAAAAAGCGTTGGCAAAACGACGCTTAGCAAGTAGAGAGTTTACTTCTGATGCTGCTAAGCAAAGAGCGGAGAGCCTTAAGCAGCAATACGGAGTGTAATGCTAGTTCAACGAACAGAGCACTAGCGGGCTTGTTTTGTTGCGTTATAAAAGCCAAATACGAACGAAGGCCACTTATTGTGGCCTTCGGTTTATCTACGCATTCAACTTTTCCGTGTAAATGCCCAGAGCGCGAGAAATGCGGATTGGTGTTAAATCACAGCATGTACCAAAGAGGCTTCGGCAAAAAGGTTTCTGCCGAGCTTGTTAGTCAGCTTTGCTCACGTATTCTTTGTTACTTTGAGATGCAACTTGAGCCCTAAGTTCGCGCAGCTCTTTTAAAACATCATGCAAAGTAGGCTCTACGTGACCTTGTGCAATTTGCTCTTCAAGTATTGCGGCTTCTTTTTCTGCCCTTGCTTTTTCGTTTTCTCTTTCCATCACGTTTACCACAATGCCGATAACCATATTAAGGAAGGCGAATGCGGTAAAGAAGATAAAGGTTAAGTAGAAAATCCAGCTTAGCGAGTACACCTCTTGGGTTTCGTACATCACATCAGTCCAATCTTCAAAGGTCATGATCCTAAAGAGCGTTAGCATAGAGATGGTGATGTCGCCCCACAGCACAGGATTTATAGTTTCAAATAGCGTACTGCCCACCGCGGCATAGATATAAAAGATAATAAACATTAGCAGCATGACATAGCCAAGCTGGGGTAAAGCTTTAACTAACGACACAAGTAATATTCTTAGCTCTGGAATGATTGAAATCATACGAAGTACGCGGAATACCCTAACCAAACGGGCTATCAGAGCAAGCTCGGTATCGTCGGCCGGAATAAGGCTGATTATTACAATGAGTGTGTCGAACCAGTTCCAAAAGCTCTTGAAAAAATAGCGCTTTCGTTTTTCCGCTAAAAAACGAATGGTAATTTCAGTTAAGAAAAACGCACTAATAAACCAGTCTAGAAATAAGGTGACCGACGACATACCAGCAGGAAGCTCATAGGTCTTAGCACCAACAAGTAGGGCTGAAATAACGATTACGCTAATAACAAAGGCTTCAAACCATTTGTTCGCTCTAATGCGCTCAAATTTGTTTTGTAGTTCAGAGGCTTGCATTTTTATTTATCACTCAAGGGAAAATCAATAGACCAAGAGGCTTGTCGTAAATCAACTTGGCGTTATACTAAAGTCGTTGTTTGCACATATTATGTGCCACAATGTAGGGGCGAAAAGGTGGTTTTAAAGCCTTTTGTCCTGCATATATAACATCATCAAAGACAGAAAATTTTAAAGGGCATAATCATGGATGATGAGTTACGGCTGTTGCAAGAAAAATTACGTGCTGTTTCAGCGCGTTTATCTAATTTTGTAATGACTAAACAAAATGCCGAAGCGTTATGTGCTGAATATCGGCAGCTGTTAGGTGCTTTACAAAGGTTTTCTTGTACCAAATAGGGAATAGGTATTTCCCGAACTCTCAAATCTCAGTTGTGAAAGACTAAACAGACACAAAAAAGGGCAGCCGGTAGCTACCCTTTTGGCGTTGTGTTTAAGCAGTTAATCCGCAAAATGAAACGCATTACTCTTTGGCGTTACTCTCTACAGGCTTAAGACCTCGGTTGATCATAGCTACATCTTCACCTGTCAATGTGCCAGCCGCTTGTTTAAGCGTAATCACTGACTGGATAAAGTCATAGCGTGCACCAGCAAGGTTACGGCGCGCGTCAAACAAGTTACGGGTGCTATCTAATACATCAACAATAGTACGTGTACCTACATCAAACCCAGCTTCTGTGGCTTTAAGTGCGCTATCTGCTGATACAACAGACTGCTCAAGGGCGCGAATGGTAGAGATAGACGCTTTTACATTATTAAACGAGCTACGAACCGACTGAACAGTTTGACGGTACGTTTGCTCAGCCACTTGGCTTGCTGCTACATAGTTGTACTTTGCTTGAGACGTTTGTGAACTAACGCTGCCGCCCTCATATATAGGAACGCTTAATGTCACGGCAATAGACTGGCTGTTTAAGTACGGTGTCTCGTAGCCAAACGGAGTCGTAGAGCCATCGTCGTTAAGAATTTCGGCGTCTACATCATCTTTCGAGCGGCCATAGCTGCCAGAAAGCGCCAAGGTTGGTAGATGCCCCGAACGTGCGATAGCGATGTCTTCTTTCGCTACGTCCATAGCTAAACGATCGACAAGTAGCGCAAGGTTCTTATCTTGTGCGGTTTCTAACCAGCTATCAACGGTTGCCGGTACCGGCATAGTCGCTGAGAAATTATCAGTGTTTAAACCATATAGACGGTCGTGATATTTACCCGTAATGACACGAAGAGCTTCCAAGGCAAACTCAAGTTCATTCTTTGCCTGAATTTCCTGTGCTACCGTGCTGTCGTAGTTTGCTTGCGCTTCGTGAACATCAGTGATCGCAGTTAAACCAACCTCGAAACGCTGGCGAGTTTGCTCAAGCTGTCGCTCGATGGCGCGCTTTTCTGACCCTACGAATTCTACATTGTCACGGGCGCGCAATACGTCAAAGTAAGCAGTAACGGTACGCACAATAACATCTTGCATACTAGCGGCTAGTTGCGCATCGCTCTGCTCAGCAATTTTTTCAGCGCGGTCTAAGCCCAGCCAGTTAGCGTGGTCATATAACGACATTGAAAGCGTTAACCCGTAGTCGATGGTGTCTATTTCTGTATCTGTCGTAAATACCTGAAGACCATTGTCGCCCGCTGCCTGTTGAAAACGTTCAGAATCTGACATGGTGTAACCAACAGAGCCCGAAATTTGAGGCAATAAGTTTGCGCGACTTATACTAATCCCTTCAAACGCAGCATCACGTTGCGCTTTCGCTTGGTTTACCAATGGATCGTTCGCCAGCGCTTGTTGATATACCTGCATAAGGTCATCGGCTATAGCACCAGTTGTCATCGAAACACCGATAACTAGCGACAGAAGTGTTCGTTTCATGCTTACGTCTTCCTGTTGTGTTCAAGTTGCGTCGTCATTTATTCGTAGAGACGACTTATTTAAAACCAAGTGTATGAAAATTCAACCACAAACCGAAAGTCCAAACTCGTAACAGTATTCGATTAACTGTAACAGAATATGTGATCTACCCACGCAATTATTATAGTAATAGACGACTTGTAATATGAGTTTTCTGTTATTTGCTCACACGCCATATCGCATTTTTCATGCGTATACATGGCTGGTGTGTAAATGTACTATGTATGATAAATCTATTTGAACCATAAGTGTCTGCAAATGAGCAAGGAATTCCTTTCATTTACCTCAAATGACGTCGAAATTACCGACATTAAGCCAGTGTATCGTGGTTTCTTTACCATGAATCAGTATCAATTTAAGCACAAGTGTTTTAATGGAGATTGGAGCGATACGGTGACGCGAGAGATATTTGAGCGCGGTCACGCGGTGGGTGTTTTACCCTACGATCCTGTTCTACAAGAGTTCGTGCTAATTGAGCAAGTTAGAATTGGGGCGTTAGCCACATCTTCAAGCCCTTGGTTAATTGAAATTATCGCCGGTATGATTGATGAAGGTGAAACACCAGAAGCAGTATGTCATAGAGAGTCGATGGAAGAAGCAGGTATTAAACTGGAAAAATTAACCAAAGCACTGAGCTATTTGTCGAGTCCTGGCGGTACCACAGAAAGATTACATATTTTTATAGCAAAGACTGATGCTAGCCAAGCGCAAGGCATTCACGGCCTAGAAAGCGAGTCTGAAGACATTAAAGTGCACCGAATAAAAGAAAACACCGCCCTTGAATGGTTGGAAAATGGCCATATTGACAACGCCGCAGCGGTAATTGCGCTACAATGGTTCTTTATGCACAAAACACAACTTCTGGAGCAGTGGCAGACATCGTGACACAACGCAATCAACGAAAATACGTACCTCATCTTCCGTCAATGCAGGCGCTTTGCGAACTGAACTATTCTCATGTTTTGAGAATTCTGCCTGACTGTGACACAGAAGATTTGAGTTATGAGTTTTCGGTTGGCGTGGGCCTGTCGTATGAAATACGCATTGTAGAGTCTGCTCGTTACACCAGTACGCTAAGCATTAAGCAAACCACTAAAGATATGCCTTCATATTTAACGCCCAGCATGACGGTGCGCTTATATCACGATGCGCGTATGGCAGAGGTTATTAATAGCCAAAATACGGGAGCGCTTGAACCGTCGTACGAGTATCCGAATTTAAAAATGCGCCAGCGTAACGAAAAGCACATGGTGAATATCTTTTTAGCTGAATGGCTAAACTTCTGTTTGCAACATTCCTCAAACGTTACTTCTGAAGCGTGATAACACTCATTCAGCTAAGTGATTGCCACTTACTAAAAGACAAAGATAAGACGGGATATGCGGGCATCGCGCCCTATGATTCACTAGCACGCGTGCTTTCTGATATCCAAAATTACATTGTTCAAAAAGTTGCCAACGCGCCAGAACAGAGAGCAAAGCACCAAGTAGTCGTGCTGGTTACAGGGGATATTAGCGGCGATAATTCACCCGAAAGCTATCAGCATTTTATCGCATTGATGGAGCAACATATTGAGTCAACAAATATAAAATGGTTTGTGCTGGCGGGTAATCACGACAATAACTCGTACTTTGAAAAATATCTTGGCAGTCGGCACTTACAAAGCAATGACTCGTTAAGCTTGTGCAATTGGCAAATACACGGCATGGATACCCGCGCTACAAGTAATATGCACACGGCAGCGGGGGAAGTAAAAGAGAGCGATATACAGGCGTTGGAGCAATCGTTAACTAGGTCGCCGCAGGTCAATCATCTTATCGCGCTTCATCATCATCTGTTGCCTTCAAATAGCTGGATGGATAAGCACTTTTTAGCTGATGCTCAGCGGTTAGTATCGCTTACAGGCTTTTATCCGCAAATAAAAGCCTTCATTCACGGACACATACATTCCCCTCTGCGTCAGCAGATAGGAAAGCACAATACGCCCTCTTACGGAGCCCCGTCTACCTGTTGGCAGTGGGAAATGCGGCCCGAGTTTGGTGTTAGCAATGAAGTGCCGGGGTATCAGGTGATAAATTTAATGGATGACGGCTCGGTGGATGTTTCCGTTGTTAGGGTGAAGCTCAGTTGAGTTTTGCTATAGAGGGTGTAAAAGGAGCGTGTGGCCTTAAAATCCGTATCATACTTGTTTCGAGTTTAGCGTAGACAAAGAAACAAGAAAGAAAAAGACACAGAACAGATAACACAAAATAGAGAAAAATATGCAGCACATTTTATATCTCCACGGCTTTTTAAGTTCGCCGAAATCCATTAAGGCGCAAGCCACTAAAGCGTATTTTGAGCAGCATCATTCAAACGTTACCTTACACATTCCTGAGCTGTCTAATTTTCCTAGCAAAGTGGAAGATCAGCTAATTTCACTTATTGAGAATACACCGGCATTGCTTGAAAATGGACTGAAACTTATTGGTAGTTCAATGGGGGGGTATCTCTCTACGTTTTTGCTTGAAAAGTTTGGTGGCAAAGCCGTATTAATCAATCCTGCTGTTCGCCCTTACGAGCTATTGCAAGGCTTCATCGGTACTCATGAAAACCCATACAGCAAAGAAAAGTTTGAAATAGTAGAAAGCGATATGGGAGTAATTCAAGCATTAGAAGCCGCCTCAATTAAAACGCCAGGTAATTATAAAGTGCTGCTTCAGACCGAGGATGAAACACTGGATTACCGCTTAGCGGCTGAAAAGTACGCACAAAGTCACCTGGTTATTGAAGAAGGTGGCGATCACAGCTTTGTAGGTTATGAAAATCACTTACCTGCTATTGCCGAGTTTTTGCTGAAATAAGCGCATTGCCAGTCTTTACTCGCCCTGCTAACATCAAACCTATGCTGTGCGGCGCTATGCTTACTATAGCTAACTTTAGTGCTGCGTACCTCTTTCTTTGTCGCTGGCTTAAATAACAACCATAACTATGTCAAATCAATACAATTCAGATGCTATCGAGGTTTTAAACGGCCTTGACCCCGTAAAACGCCGCCCTGGTATGTACACCGACACCACCCGACCTAATCATTTGGGTCAGGAAGTCATCGATAACAGTGTGGATGAAGCGCTTGCTGGGCATGCCTCTAACATCAAAGTAATTTTGCATGAAGACCAATCGTTAGAAGTTATCGACGATGGTCGTGGTATGCCGGTAGATATTCACCCAGAAGAGGGAATATCGGGCGTCGAGCTTATTCTCTGTAAGCTTCACGCAGGTGGTAAGTTTTCAAATAAAAACTATGCATTCTCTGGTGGTCTTCACGGGGTAGGGATCTCGGTAGTTAATGCGCTTTCAACCCGCGTGGAAGTAACTATTCGACGAGACAGTAACGTATATCAAATTGCCTTTGAAAACGGCGACAAAGTCGAAGACTTACAAGTTATCGATACTTGCGGTAAGCGCAATACAGGAACCCGTGTTCACTTCTGGCCTGATCCGCAATACTTCGACTCGGCAAAATTCTCCGCCAGCCGACTTGTACACAACTTGCGTGCAAAAGCGGTATTAAGCCCGGGTCTGCGCATTCGTTTCGACAACAAGATCACCAAAGAAAGCCAAGAGTGGTATTACGAAGACGGGCTTAAAGACTACCTGTATCAAGCGGTAGAGGAGTTTGAAACCTTACCATCTGACACGCCATTTGTAGGTACATTCAGCGGCAACACAGAAGCCGCCGATTGGGCCGTAATGTGGTTGCCTGAAGGTGGTGATTTGGTAACGGAAAGCTACGTTAACCTTATTCCTACAGCGCAAGGCGGTACACACGTTAACGGGCTGCGCCAAGGCTTACTAGAGTCAATGCGCGAATTTTGCGAATTTAGAAACTTAATGCCCCGTGGTGTTAAGTTATCGCCAGATGACATTTGGGACCGCTGTGCCTATATCCTGTCGACTAAGATGCAGGACCCGCAGTTTGCCGGGCAGACTAAAGAACGCCTGTCTTCACGTCAGGCCAGCGCGTTTGTATCAGGTGTGGTGAAAGACGCATTCAGCCTTTGGTTAAATCAACACACTGAAATTGCTGAAGCCCTTGCTGAAATGTGTATCAACAATGCACAGCGCCGTCTGCGTCAAACCAAAAAGGTTGCGCGTAAAAAGGTCACTCAAGGGCCTGCACTACCAGGCAAACTGACCGACTGCTCATCACAAGATATTTCTTACTCTGAACTATTTTTAGTAGAGGGTGACTCGGCGGGTGGCTCGGCCAAGCAAGCGCGAGACCGAGAGTTTCAGGCAATTATGCCGCTGCGCGGTAAAATCTTAAATAGCTGGGAAGTTGACTCTTCTCAGGTACTGGCATCACAGGAAATTCACGATATTTCAGTTGCGCTGGGTATCGACCCAGATTCAACCGACCTGTCTGGTTTGCGCTACGGTAAAATTTGTATTCTTGCCGATGCTGACTCTGATGGGCTACACATTGCTACGTTGCTATGTGCGCTCTTTGTACGTCATTTCAGAACCTTGGTTGAACAAGGTCATGTGTATGTCGCTATGCCGCCGCTATTTAGAATAGATGTAGGCAAAGAGGTGTATTACGCGCTAGATGAAGGCGAGAAGCAGGGCATTCTTGACCGAATTGAAGCGGAAAAGAAACGCGGTAAAGTCAACGTACAGCGCTTTAAAGGCTTGGGTGAAATGAACCCGCTACAGCTTCGCGAAACAACCATGGACCCGAACACCCGTCGCCTTGTTCAGCTGACCATTGAAGACGCGGAAGAAATGATGGAGTTGATGGACATGCTTCTTGCTAAGAAGCGTTCTGGCGACCGTAAAACATGGCTTGAAAGCAAAGGTAATATGGCCGAAGTGGCGTTGTAGATTGCAGAAACGCGCCGCTTTTGTGCTTATTTATAGAAGCTTGTATCGATAACGCTGTTCAAACAAGCGACCGCTAGACAAGCAACCTTATCGCTTCACGAAACAAATTGGAAACGCCGAGAAATTATCCCGATACGGAAATTTCTCGGCGTTTTAGTTTGTGCATCTGCAATAAAATACTGCCACGCATAATTACGCTGGTGCCGTTTAGGATAAGTAGCGGCCAGCTTTGGCTTAATGGCATTGTTAGGCCAAACAATAAAGTGCTAACGTCTTTTATCAATATATTGCGAAACAGCGCAAATGACAGCGACCCCACTTTTTGTCTGCGCTGCAGTACAAACCACTGGTGCAGTGAACCTTGAAATAAGATAACGGTAACGACCAGCATTAAGGTATTTGCGCCAAGCTGTGCAAGCGTTGGGAAAGGGCGAAAAGCAATGGAAAGTGTGCCACCAATGAGAGCTAGCAGAGCAACAGCGGCAACGTAACCTGAAATTGTAGTGCGCCTGTGTTGCCATATTTTCCAAATGATAATGAGCGTAAGTATGAGCGCGCCAAATCGTGTCCACACCAAGTAATGGTTGAAAGGCTCTACCGAAATGCCAAATAGGAAAATTGAGAAAAAGGCAAAATAGCTAGAGCCAAACTGGTTAAGTGACAGACTGTGGTTAGCATCGTCACTTTCGCTAGAAACGGGCACTTGAAAGCGCGTCATGGCCTTAATTTGTGACCATAATCCTAACCATGTCAGTAAAAACAGCGCGGCACTGGCAAAGCCTAGTATGTGGTAAAGCACCCAATTTTGCTCCACGTTGAAAATGTTCTAGCTCGTGAATGCCCTAGTGTATCACAGGACTGGCACTGTTCTGGCATGTTCTGACATATGGCATGTAAACAATCACTATTAACAAAGCACTGCAGCAGGGGCTAAAGGTGTTATCGTTTTTTCGGTATTGATGGCCCCACTATGTTTTCAAAACCGGTATTGAACTAGCAAGGAGGTTTATTTTGGCATTGCACTCAGTTTCTTCATCAACCCGCCAGTTAGCGGTAAGCGACAAAACCACAACGCTATTATTTGATCACGACGGTACCCTTATTGACTCAGAATCCGTACATTTTGACCTTTGGAAAGACATTTTGCTGAAGTACGATGTTGAACTAAGCGAAGATTTTTATTGTGAAGTGATGGCGGGTATTCCAGTAAAGCAAAATGCTGTCGATCTCGTCGAACATTTTAATATTGATGTAGCGCCGCAGCAGCTAGCAGAGCAAAAACACAAAAGCATTAGCGACTACTTAGACAAGCAAGCTTTCCCCTTAATGCCGTTTGCTAAGGAAGCTATTAAACAATGTGCAAACAAAGGCTATACCATTGGCATTGTGACTGGGGGAAGTAAAAAGTCGGTGGAAAAAACCTTATTTCAGTATGGTTTAAGTGCTTATATTTCTTGTGTGGTTGCCGTTGAAGACGTTGAAAACAGTAAGCCAGCCCCCGACTGTTATGCCCTTGCAATGGACAAGCTAGGAAAAATGCCTGATGAATGTGTGGCAATTGAAGATACGCAAACTGGCATGACAGCGGCACTTGCTGCAAACCTAGCCTGCGTAGTGATACCCACGGAATTGTCAAAGTATCATGACCTGTCTGGTGCCACAGTGCGGTATACAAGTCTGAAAGACTGGGTGGACTGTGAAGTCACTTTTTAGCGTTTTCGGTGGTGATCAATTGGCGACTTGTCGTGCCACTTGCCGCTGGTGGCGCGAAAATAGATAACGTAGTATAACCAGCACCTTAGGGCATAGTGTTATTTGCCACATAACGAAGAACACTTAAGGCGCTAACCTATTTTTTATTAATTGTATGACAGGTAAAGCTGATTTCTCATGATTTTGCGTAGCGTTAAATGGCTTTTAATTACTCTTGCCATCATAGTAGTTCTGCTCGTTGTAGGCGTAGCGGCGGTGACTATTTTGGCTGTACAAAAACAGCCCCTAGTTGCATCTACAGCGCCCACACAACTAGATGGTGCTGACAGTGTTAATGAATTGCTCGGCCAACTGCAGCAAGCGTTTTCCCGCCGAGAAGAGGGCCACCAAGTTACGCTCACCGAAACCCAAGTCGAAAGCTTAGTGGGTGTGTTACAGCGCGCACTACCTGACTTTAAGGGCGTAGTGAATATCACCCCATTGGCAGGGACCATTAACATCACTTACGCTATTAACAGTACGGGGTATTATGTTAATGCATCAGCGCTAGTGCTGCCTGGCGATAGCTTGCGTATAGAGCAAGTTCAAGTTGGCGACTTAACCATTCCAGGTCGTTTTTTACTTGGATTTTTAGAGCGTACGGTGAACTCTTATACGCAATCAGAGATTGCCACCATTGCGTTATCGCGGGTGGAACGCGTGACCATGGGGCGCGGGGAGCTTACTTTAGATGTCGGGCGTTTAGATGAGCTGCTAAGCGAGTTAAACGTGGTGGCCTCTAATATGTCGGTAAGCGAACAAACCGAACTTCAGCAATTATCTGCGTACTACTTACGTTATTTGTCTGGAAGGGAAATAGCCCTTTCGAACAAACCGGTATCCCTTATTGAGTACTTACGTGAAGGAATGGCACGAGCGCGAGAGCAAAGTCAAACGCCGCAAGATGCCGTGCTTCATAACAATGCGGTAATTCTCGCGTTGGCGGTTTATGTTGGGCACCATAGAGTTGGTACTTTGGTGGGCGACATACAGCCAGATGCCGATAAGGCGTTAAAGCCTCGCAGAGGTGCGGTGCTGCACAAGCGCAACGATTTGGCTCGTCACTTTATTATTTCTGCTGCATTAGAGTTAATGGCTGAACAAGGTATGTCCTTGGCAATTGGCGAGTTTAAAGAACTTATGGACCGGGGCAATGGTGGTTCGGGCTATAGCTTTGTGGATTTGGCGGCAGACATGTCGGGCACTGAGTTTGCAAAAGTCGCCACAAATCCAAGCACCGCGATGGATGTACAAAACGCAATGGCGCGCATTCAAAGTGAACTTGAAATTATCCCACCTATAGAGGGGCTACCTGAAGGCTTAAGTAAGCAAGTATTTACCGAGCAGTATCAGCGGGTAGACAGTGAAGCCTATTTGAAAGAAGTGCAGGAAATTAAGCGTAGAATTGGTTTGTTGCCGCTTTATCAAAAATAATCAGAAAGACGTGGAAGAGTGCGCTGTCAGAAAGCAGGAAATACAATAAAGCCCGCGAAAAAGCGGGCTTTCCTTTTCATATCTATATTCGTGCGTACTAGCTTTTAGACAACGACTGCTGAAATTGCCCAATGGTCACCAGCGCCAACTCTATTTTTTTAACTAATGGCGCTAGGGCTTGTTTGGCCGCATCTTCATCCAGTTCCTTTAGCGATTGCCAGTCGTTCGCAATTTCTTGTACGTACGGGCCAAAACGCTTGGCTGATGTGTTAAAGCCGCTGTCATCTGCGAATACGGCTGCAAACTTACCTTTTTGATCGCGCTGTAAACTATCTAGTATTTGGTCGGCATCAACGGCTTTGCGGTGCAGCGTTTGAAGTGTTTCTTGAAGTTGTTGATGGACAGCTTGCATCTCTTGGCTCTGTTGCATGGTCATGCCTTTTGTTTCTAATGTAATCCGGTGTACGTGCTAGCCGCACACTCAATGTTCATATACTGCGCAGCTATTGTTTACGCTGCGGCAAATGTATAACGGCAAATAATGGTTAAAGTTTCGCCTTTCAAGGCCGATAACCTGTAGTCAGTTGTAAATTACATGGTCTGCGGGTAATTAAACCGCTCGCTGTTTATGTAAAGGACAACACGCCGTAAGGGTGGGCAATTCTGCCCATTTTTTTACTTTGCTACAAGCAACAAAGGAAAATGGTATGGATCTACAAGGTACTAGTGCCTCTGGAGCGTCCGGTGCGTCACTTGAGTTGGCCTCTCTTAAGTTGGCAAAAAGCCAGCAAGAGCAAGAGGGAAAAGCGTCGCTTCAGCTGCTGGAATCAGCCGCTGACGTACCAAAAGCGTCATCTTCAAACCCCGCGTTAGGCGCCAACATCGATACCTACGCGTAAGTTACGGATGCAAATGTAAGTCGATAGGCGTTTTGCCGGGTTGACCGCCAATTTCTCTCACCAGTTTTGGCACCAAGAAGCCCGGCAGGCGCTTTATCGCTTCTTTCATGATTCGACGACCTTCATCATCACTCACATAAAAATGACTCGCACCCTGCACTTTATCTAACACGTGCAAGTAATAGGGCAGTACACCAGCCTCAAACAGTGTTTCACTTAGGTCGCTTATGGCATCGCCGGAATCGTTTACGCCTTTTAGCAATACCGACTGATTGAGCAGGGTCACACCTCTCTCTCGTAACGTGTTTAATCGGGATTTTAGCGTTTCTGATATTTCGTTCGCGTGGTTTGCATGCAGCACCAATACTTTTTGAAGCGGCAATGCGGTAAACCATTCAACAAAATCATGGCTAATTCGTTCTGGCAGTACCACGGGGAGGCGGCTATGAATACGCAGGCGCTTTATATGGGGAATGGCGGCAATTTCGTTGGCTAACCACGACAAATGATCGTCTTTCGCCATCAGTGGGTCGCCACCTGAAAAAATCACCTCATTAATTTTGTTATTACTGCGAAGGTATTCAAGCACATCAAACCATTGGTGCTTACTTACCGCATTGTCGGCGTAAGGAAAATGGCGGCGAAAACAGTAACGGCAGTTTACCGCACAACCAGTACGAACCATTAATAACACGCGAGAATCGTATTTATGCAATATGCCTTTGCCTGCCGTATTGTGTTCGTCTAACGGATCTTCGCTATAACTTGGTGATGTTAGAAACTCGTCGCTAAGCGGCATGACCTGCAAAAACAGCGGGTCGTTAGGGTTTCCCTTTTCCATCAGATCCACAAAATGTCGTGGAACACGCATAGGAAAAAGACGACGTGCTTTAATGTGTTGTGCGTATTTTTCTTGGTCTAAACCTAAGTGTTGCAAGAGCTTTGCAGGATCGGTAAAGCTACTTGCTAATTCTTTTTGCCAGTTATGCTCTACAGAAATCGGTTTTTTAGGTATTATTTGTTCCACGAAACTTTTTGTACCTTATGTTTAGACAGAGGAATTATGGCTAATTACAGCACTAACGAGTTCAAAGGCGGCCTGAAAATCATGCTGGACGGCGAACCTTGCAACATCCTAGAAAACGAATACGTAAAGCCGGGTAAGGGCCAAGCGTTTAACCGCGTAAAAATCCGCAAGCTTATTTCAGGTAAAGTTTTAGAGAAAACTTTCCGCTCAGGTGAATCAGTAGAAGGCGCAGACGTAATGGATACGGAACTTGCCTACTTGTACACCGACGGCGAATTCTACCACTTTATGAACAACGATACATTCGAACAAATCGCTGCAGACGAAAAAGCGGTGGGTGAGAATAAAAAGTGGTTGGTAGAAAACGACGTTTGCACCATTACACTGTGGAATGGTTCACCTATCACAGTAACGCCACCAAACTTCGTTGAGCTTGAAATCACTGAAACTGATCCTGGCCTTAAAGGTGATACAGCAGGTACTGGCGGTAAGCCAGCAACGCTTAGCACGGGTGCAGTTGTTCGCGTTCCTCTATTCGTTCAAACAGGCGAAGTTATCCGTGTAGATACGCGCTCTGGCGAATACGTGTCTCGCGCACAAAAATAGTATCTGAGACATTCTGTTTACGTGTAAAGCCGGTGCCTTAGTGTACCGGTTTTTTGTTTTAGCTATTCTTCTTAGGTTTGAATACATGCAATCTTGGCAGCCTACTACCACTCATGAAGCCCGTGTTGCGCGAGCAGAATTACTCAGAACAATCCGTGAGTTTTTTTACGCAAGAAACGTGTTAGAGGTCGATACGCCTTTACTTTCAAACGGTACGGTTACCGATGAGCATTTAGATGCGTTTGATACACAATTCAATTTTGCCTCATCCGGTAAGCCAACTACGCTGTATCTTCAAACTTCCCCTGAATATGCCATGAAGCGGTTACTGTGCGCTGACAGCGGTAGTATTTATCAAGTGTGCAAAGCGTTTCGCCATGAAGGTGAAGGGCGCTGGCACAACCCTGAGTTCACCATGTTAGAGTGGTATCGCTTAGGTTTTGATCACTTTGCGCTAATGGACGAGGTTGACGCCTTGCTGCAAGAAACTCTTAACACCGCTTCGGCCGAGAAGATGACGTATCAGCAAGCCTTTCAAACCTTTTTAAAAATTGACCCATTAAGTGCTGATAACGACGTTTTGTTAAAGGCAATGGAAGAGCAGAACATAGATATTCACGCGCCGCAAAGCTTAAGCTATGACAGCAAGTTACAACTGTTATTCAGCTATGTAATCGAACCTAAAATCGGTAACGAAAAACCGTGCTTCATCTACGATTTCCCTGCTTCTCAGGCGGCGCTTGCCAAACTGAGCCCAGTTGATGAACGGGTTGCTGAGCGCTTTGAGGTGTATTACAAAGGCGCTGAACTTGCTAACGGTTTCCATGAGTTAAGTGCGGCAAAAGAGCAGCGTGAGCGCTTTGAAACTGATAACGAGAAACGCAAAGAAACGGGTTTACCTGCAAAGCCCATTGATGAAAACTTTCTAAGCGCGCTTGATGCCGGATTGCCATCGTGTTCAGGTGTGGCGCTGGGCATCGACCGATTGCTTATGCTAAAAAGCAATGCGTCGCACATACAAGAGGTGATCAACTTCACGGTAAGCAGAGCTTAAAGCCTTTTTATTACTTATGGGTTAGAAAAGCGCTGACTTTGCACTTAAATAGTCACAAAACATTAAATAACGTTAGATAACTGGTAAGTTACGTTGACCTGCGGTTGACATGAGCAGGTCAATGCTGAAAAATGTTATAACATCACCAAATAATGTTATAACATCCTCAGAGGAATACCCATGAAAATGCGTTCACTGCTAAGTTTGTCCATAGCAGGGCTGTTAAGTGCGCCTGTGTATGCCACAACGGTAACAGGAAAAGTCACTGACACGGCAGGCCAGCCTGTTGCAGGGGCTGAAGTAAAAATTGAAGGCAGCCGCCGCGTAGCTTACACCGATGTAAACGGTGTTTACCGCTTTGACGATGTAAAGCAGCCACATATTCATTTACATGTATATTCTTCTAACTATATTCATGGTGATAACGACCTAGGCGACGTAAATGCCGACCAAAATGTCGACTTTGTTTTACAGCCGGCATCTGTTGAAAACATCGTAGTTACCGCCAATGCACTTCAATCATCTGTACTTGAATCTGTTACGCCAGTAACAGTAATTAGTGCTGATAAACTACGTAAAATTGAAGCGCCAACCTTAGGTGAAACCCTTAAAAATGCACCTGGTGTGCACAGCACCTACTTTGGCCCAGTTTCAAGCAGCCCGGTTATTCGCGGTAACGATGGCCCGCGTGTAAAGATTGTTCAAAACGGTTTAGATGTTTCTGACGTTTCTCGCGTTGGCCCAGACCATAACGTAGCGTCTACCCTTTCAAGCGCAACACAGGTTGAAGTACTTCGCGGTCCAGCGACGCTTCAATACGGCAGTGGCGCTATCGGTGGTGTGGTGAACGTGGTTGACAAGCGTATTCCTCAGTACCAGATAGACGGCGTGGAAGGCGAAGCAGAAACCAGCTACAGTACAGTGAATAATGGTTCGTACACCCGCGCAGACGTGACTGGCGGTAGTGGAAATATTGTGTGGCACGTAGACGGTTTTTATCGCGACACCGACAATGCGGATATTCCAGGCTATGCATCTGTCGAACCTGATGATGATGAGCCTTATGGTGAACTAGAGAGCAGTGCGATGGAGACTCGCAACGTTGTTGCAGGTCTTTCTTACGTGGCAGAAGAAGGCTACTTCGGTTTTGCGGTTGAGCAATTAGACAACGAATATGGCGTACCGGGCCACAGTCATGAGCACGAAGAAGAGCACGACGAAGATGAAACCGAAGAAGAGCATGAAGAACACGCAGAAGAAGGCGTGCTACTTGATGTAGACATGACCCGCTACCAAGCAGCCGGTGAATGGCATTCTCCTATCAAAGGGTTAACTAATGTTAAATTTGCAGCAGCCTACACTGATTACGAGCATGCTGAAATTGAAGACGGCGAGCCTGGTACTGTATTCACAAACGAATCAAGCGACATTCGCTTGTCGGCTTATCACGAAGAAGTAAACGGATGGCACGGCGTATTCGGCTTACAGTTTAACCATAGCGATTATAATGCTGTTGGCGAAGAAGCTTTCACGCCAGCCAATACCACCTCAAGCTATGCACTTTACATTGTTGAGCAAAAGAATGTGGGTGATGTAACGTTTGAGCTTGGCGGCCGCCTAGAGCGCACAACCCTAGACGCAGACGCGAGCGAAGTAGAGCTTGAAGTTTTACATGAAGAAGATGAGGAACACGAAGAGGAAGAGCATGAGGGCGAAGAACATGAAGAGCACGCAGTTGCCTTTAACTTCCCTGACTACGACTTTACCAGCTTATCTCTTTCAGCAGGTGCTAACTGGGAATATCAGGAAGGCCACTCGGTTGCGGTTACGTTGTCACGCAGTGAGCGTGCCCCTAGTCAGCAAGAACTTTTCTCTGCTGGCCAGCATTTAGCAACTCAAAGTTACGAAGTAGGTTTAGTATTTGATATGGATGAAGAAGGCCATATTGAAGAAAATTTAAGAAGCGTTAACGAGGAAGTTAGCACCAACTTGGATATTACTTTCCGTAAATTTACCGGAAGTTGGGGCTACAGCGCATCTTTCTTCTACAATCAGGCTGATGACTATATTTTCCAGTCTAGCACGGGGTTGTTTGCTCTAAGCGAGGACGAACATGAGGAAGATCATGACGAACTTGAAGAAGAGCACAGTGATGAAGAGGGGACGCCGATTTATTACTTCCAGCAGGCTGATGCAGACATCTGGGGCTTTGAAGCAGAAACTTACGTAGACTTAACAGACACGCTACGCCTAACGGTTTTTGGTGACTATATTCGTGCAGAAATTGAAGATGATAATTTACCGCGCACGCCACCAATGCGCTTTGGAAGTGAATTAAGCTATGTGAATGATGGTTTAAGTGCTGACGTGGGCTTTACTTGGTACGACGATCAAGACGACGTTGCGTCGTTTGAAACCTCAACCGATGGCTACACGTTAGTTAATGCTAGCGTTCAATATGAGTTTGGTTCTCAGGGTATCGACTGGGTATTGTTTGCCCGTGGTGAAAACCTTACTGATGAAGAAGCACGTGTTCATACGTCTTTCTTAAAAGACCAAGCACCGCTACCAGGTAGAAACTTTACTATGGGTGTGAGAGCGTTGTTTTAATTAAGCAACTCCACAGTAGTTAATAAAGGCGATGTATTGGGGTACTGATACATCGCTTTTTTGTTTCAGAACCAAGGGAGGTGCTAAGTAGCGTTATTTTTCTTATAGCAACGCAGTAATGATAAACCGGCTTAAGGTGGAAACCTTTAAGCGGTTATGAAGTAGAGGTAAAAATGAATGAAATAGCGAATTGGTTAAGCACGCAAACTGAAAAGCACATGGTGTTGGGTTATGGAAGCTTACTAAGTAAAGACAGTCGAGAACGCTACTCCAACATTTTTATACAAGGAATTCCTGTGACGGTTTCTGGCTTCGAAAGGGCCTGGGTGACTCGCAGTCTTCATGAAAAACAGACATACGTTGGCGCGGTGGCCAATGCGCACAGCAAATTAAACGCCCAGCTTATCCCCACACAAGTTAATCCTGCCTTACAGGAAAGGGAAAAGGATTATCGGTTTGTTGAGGTAAATCCTGAAGCACTAAATTTTCATCTACATCAAAATAATGGATCAGCGCCGCTAGAAAACGTGCTTTCACAATTCACTTTTTGGATTTGTGAAACACTTGAATGTACACAGGCAGATAACGACTACCCCGTTCACCAAACTTATATCGATACATGCTTAAGCGGATGTTTAGAGCACGGCGGTATTAAGGAAGCCGAGCGGTTTATCGTTCATACATCTTTGTGGGAGCATCCAAGAGTGAATGACAGGTTGAACCCAAAATATCCTCGCGCCGCAGCGGTGAATACTGAACACCTCGAACAGATAGACAGGCTTTTATCAAAGAGGTAGTGTTTCGTTTTTACGTTCTTCTTTGAGTTCTCAGACGCAAAGGTACTTTCATGACGCAAAAGCTGGAAATAAACCCCTTGTATGAACATTTAGAAAAAGGCCTAGTGTGAACACAAACGCTTCTATATTTACAAACGATAAAATAACGCTACGGCCACTGACTTATAATGATAAACATTGGGTGCTCGCTCTGCAGCAGGACCCGCTATGGCTAAAATTCATTGGCAGTAAGAACGTTAATACAGCAGACGACGCCTGTGACTACATTGGTAAAACAAATGCGCAGCGCGAAGAGTGGGGTTATGGTCTACTAGCCGTCGAATTAACCGAAACCAAACAGCCGTTGGGCGTCTGCGGGTTATTCAATCGCTTTGCATTTGAATGTCCTGATTTAGGTTTTGCTATGCTGCCTGAAGCAAGAGGCACGGGCATATGTTATATGGCATGTCAGTGTGTTATTGCATGGTCTTCGTCTGAAGGATATCGCTTTTTGACAGCGATGACGCACCCAGAAAATACGGCGTCGCAAAAACTTTTACAGCGCTTAGGTTTTAAAAAGCAGGGCTTCTATTTTGATAAAAGCTTCCCAAAACAGCATTTGTTTAGGTTGGAATTGCAGCCATAAAACAGTGAACTTAATGGCTGCTTATTCTTAAAGGTTCTTTAATAAGATAGCGAGATTGCTACAAAGGCGGTAACACAGTCACCTTTTTAATAATGATTGGCTCAATCGGTACATTGTTCGCGTTAAGGCGAAGGGAATATTCAGTTTCTACTTCCGACATGGCATCAACAATATCTTCGCCTTCCACAATCACGCCGAAAACTGCATAGCCCCAGTCTCTCCCTGGGTTTAAGCTACTGTTGTCATTCACATTAAAGAAAAACTGTCGGTTCGCCGTATGCGGGTCATTTTGTCTTGCCATTGCAATGGTATGAAGGTCGTTAGTCAAACCGTTGCCAGACTCATTGAAGATATCTGGAAAGTTTGACTTGCCGTTGAAGTCAGCGGTGTAACCGCCACCTTGCACTACAAAACCGGGCACAATGCGGTGAAAGATAGTGTCTTCATAGGCGCGTTTATCCACGTAACGGAGAAAGTTGTTAACGGTAATTGGCGCACGTCTTCTGTCTAGTTCAACCACAATATCGCCCATAGTGGTTTCTATTTTCACCCGTGGGTAATAGTTGTCTGGCTGAATCTGAGACCCATCGTCTTTCTTGGCCATAACAGTTGAACTGCTGCCTATCAGCATAACGGCGGTTAGCAGTGATAAGAGTATTTTTTTCATAAAATGCCTTTAAATGTTTTCCTTAATTCGCTCGCTTTTCCGCGCTTAGCGTTTTGCAGTGCCTAAGATAACGAACTTTTTATCACTCGCAAGTACCTTAGCGCCACCAAACAGCTTTTTAAGTTTAATGTGATAGTCGAGGTGTCGGTTACCAACAACCACCAAGTGACCGCTTTTGATAAGCAGTTCACGAGAATCTGTAAACATTTGCCATGCAATGTGATCGGTAATTGCGTTTTGTTGATGAAAAGGGGGGTTACACAAAATTTTGGTAACAGCAGGCTTATTTTCGCGGTTTAATAACGTTTCCAAACAGTTGCTTGCTACAAACTCGCACTGGTCGATTTTATCCGGAAAGTTATTGAGCACATTGAGTCTGGCACTTTCTAACGCCATGTAAGATTCATCCACGAATATTACTTTAGCATCAGGGGCGAGAGACAGCGCGTTTACCCCAAGTACACCGTTGCCGCAGCCTAAATCTACCACCATGTCATTAGCGCTCACCGTCATGTGTTCAAGCATAATGCGCGCGCCGATATCCAGAGACTGTCGAGCAAATGTGTTGGCAAGATTGTCTATAGTAAGCTCTGTGCCCATGGTGCTTTTACATTGCCAGCGCGTTGGGTAAGGAGAGTCAACGAGTTTTAGAGACTCACGAGGCGTTGCAAAAATAAGCCGAGATTTCTTTTTAGCAAGAGAGGTGGTTGTAGGGCCAATATATCGCTCAAACAGGTTAAGTACCGACTTCGTGATGGCCTTTACTTTGCCCGTTGCGACGATGCGAGTATTAGGCGTAACATATTTCTGTAAATCGATAAGCTGTTGTTCCAGCAAAGCAAGGGCGCGAGGAACTTTTATGACAATAAGGCTAGGTGCAGTTTCTGGTTTAAACGTTAAGCTTTGTACGCTAGTTAACGTTTGCAGGGGCGCAGTTTGCAGTTCATTTGTGTTGCTTGTCTCTGCGTTATTCAGTAAATGATTGGCTTTCAAATTCTCAGACAGTGAACGCAATGAAATATAGGAATCAGACACCCAGTAAGGCGCTAAATGCGAGAACCAACAACCCAATGCGCCAAAATCGTCGTTAAAGATCATCATTGACCCATCATTCTTACCGCTGCCAATTGAAAGCGACGTTTCACTTAGTAAAGTTTCGATGTGCTCAATAACAAGTTCATCGGCGCTATCCCACGCTTGAAGGCTAATATGCTGGTGCTTTTCAGGGTAGCGAATCAGCGAGAATTGTCGGTCGGCAAAAATAAATTCTGTATTCATTGGAGTCTGTTTTAAAAGAAAGGCGCAATGCACTCGCTACTCGGGAATGCGTATTGGGTTTATATACTCAGCCTATATCTTAACATATCATCGCTGTGGCTCTAGCCAATAGGATGTGATTGTTGCGTGTTAAAGGTGAGTGGGTGAGCAAAACACTTTAAATGCGTTATAAAAATCCACATAAGCAAAGCATGCGTAGTTAAGATGTAATTAGTCAGGCTTCATGGGTGTTGTAATTTCTATAGAGATTATGTGCCTGAAGCTATTATTGGAAACCTTGGGAAGTATCACAGTTACACATGCAATTTTCTCTTTTCGAGACCCCAGAAAATAATAGCTCATCTCATCAGCTTCCGCTGTCAGAGGGCGATGTCACTTATTTTCCTCAAGCGATACCAAAAAATGATGCAGATACTTTTTTTGAGCAGTTGCAGTCGGAATTACCTTGGCGGCAGGATACGATCAAACTGTTTGGCAAGCCGGTAAAAATCCCTCGGCTTCAAAGCTGGCATGGCGATCCTGAGTGTACTTACACCTATTCAAATTTAACCATGTCGCCGAATCCGTGGACGGAAAGCCTTGCAAGCATCAAAGCGCGCTGTGAGCAAATATGTGAACAATCGTGCTCTTCACAGTACGAAGCAAGGTTTAACAGTGTGTTAGCAAACTGGTATCGTGACGGGCAAGATAGCATGAGCTTTCATTCAGATGACGAGCCCGAGTTGGGTATTAACCCGGTTATTGCATCCGTTACTTTGGGGGAGGCGAGGCCTTTTGTTTTCAAGCATAAGGAAACAAAGGAGAAGCATATTCAAGTACTTGAACACGGCAGTGTGTTGATTATGGCGGGAACAACACAAACTCATTATGTACACGGTATTGCAAAGACGGCGAAGCCTATCGGTGGTAGAATTAACCTTACATTCCGACATCTTATCCAAAAAGCAAGGTAAGCCAAATGCAAGTAAAAGCGTTTCTAGAAACTACAATTGAAACTGCACTAAATCCAAGTTATCTCGAAGTTGTAGATGAAAGCTTTATGCACAACGTACCAGAAGGGGCGCAGAGCCATTTTAAAGTGACGGTAGTGAGCGATGCTTTTGACGGCAAGCGCTTAATAGCGAGGCACCGAGAAATCAATGGTCTTGCCGCGGAAGCATTACAAGGACCAGTTCATGCGTTGGCACTTCACACCTATACGCCTGCCGAGTGGGAAGCTCGTGGTGGGCAATCTCAGGTATCTCCAAATTGCCTAGGCGGTAGCAAGCTCGACAAATAACGTTCTTTTCGTACTTAATTAAATGGAAGTAGATTTATGGCAAGCAGTGAAACGAAAAACAGCAGCGCGTTAATCTCTTACTTAGGCATTATTAAAACACCTTCTATTCAGGTGTTGCTGCTGGGTACGGGCTTTTTGCTTATAATGCTGTTTGTCTACATGGGCGTGCTGACTGCCTTTGATAACGTGGTGTTTAGTGTAATTAGTGAAGCAGGCAATGTATCGGGTTGGAAAGAAGACGTGCTTCGAGATATCACTGCATTAGGCAGTAATACGGCACTTATCTTTGTAACAATTTCAGTCGCCGGAGCCTTGGCGCTGGCTGGTGAAAGGAAAAAGGCACTGACTTTTTTGATTGCCGTAGCCGTGGGAATTGCAACGACGTTCTTGCTCAAAGCTGGCATCGACAGGCCACGTCCTCCACTGCCCACGCAGAATGTGAGCGTATATACGCAAAGCTTTCCTTCTGCACATGCGACCTTATCAACACTCGTTTATTTTTATGTCGCCTACTTGTTAACGTATTTTACGCATAACGCTTCAGTAAGAGTGTGGATTTACATCTCAGCGGCCTTCCTTGTGTTTTGCATTGGCCTAAGTCGCATTTTATTGGGCGTGCACTGGCCAAGTGACATTATTGCTGGGTGGTTTGCTGGTGGCAGTATGGCTGCTTTTTGCTTTTATATCATCAAGTGGGAGCGCAAGCTGCGTATAAAAGACAAAGGGTAGTTGTGGAATATCTCAAGCGCCTTAGCGATATAATCAAGCGGGATCCTTTCAGAATGCGTTGCCTTCGTGCTCTGAGAGCTCTCAATTTGCCGCAAGGGTATATCGGGGCAGGGTTCGTGCGAAATGCCATATGGGATGAGTTACACGAAAGAGCTACCCCGACTCCGCTCAACGATATTGATGTTGTTTACTTTAGTGGCGGAATTAATCCGCCGCAAGCTGTTGCGACAGCTGAGAATACAATGGAATCATTGCCTCAAATTCACTCACCAAGTTCTGCAGCCGCTAAATCAGAATTAAAAGCACAGGAACAAGCCATTGAGCGCGAGCTAGCTTGTATGGTTCCCCAAGCTAATTGGCAAGTTAAAAATCAAGCGCGTATGCACTTAGCTCACGGACATGCCCCCTATAAAAGTTGCCACGACGCTATTTCATATTGGATAGAGCGAGAAACCTGTGTTGCGGTTCGTCTTTTAGCCAATGATGATTTAGACCTACTGGCGCCATTTGGCTTGGAAGCAAACTTCGCAGGCACCATAAGTATTAATCTAAAATATCCAAGACCCGATGTTTTCAAACAGCGACTTGCTTCTAAGAATTGGCTCACTGTTTGGCCTTCGCTGACAGTTCAGATATAACTGGAAAGCAGTACGTATTTGTGCGAATCGGCGCGCAGTGTTTCAGACTATACTTTGATTAATCAAAGCCATAATAAACATTCTTCTGAATAACAATACGTTGTTTTTTCTACTTTCATGCCATCAGTAAAGCTCTACTAAATAACCAATTTATCTCGGTACTTTTTTTGCCTATCGTTGAAAAAATTACGAATGAACGCTGTTACCGAAAACGCGTAAAACTTAGGTTGCATAAAAAACTTGCACTTATGTAACCTTAGGATATCATTGATACCTGTGGGTTACATATGATCCGTTTAGGTATCATATGAGACGTTAAAATGCAGTGAGCTTTAAACGGCATCAACGCGCAGTTAATAATAAGGAATTTAAAAATGGCAACATCAATTTTGGTACCACCAGAGACGGAACAAGAGTATTTAACAATATCGGGCAAAGTCAGTCTCGCCTTAGCTTTATTTGTGCTATCCCAAGTTGCATTAGCCGCGATTGGCAATACAGGCTCAGTTATTTACTGGGCATTAGAGGTAGCGTCATTAGCAAGCGCTATTTACTGCGTAGTATTAGGAATTAAATCAACGAAGTTTGCTAAAAATATATCCCGGTTGGGTTTTTGGACACTAACATTTGAAGATGAATATGTGGACTATGTCAGCTCATTTAGCTTACGCATTACCTGTCATATTCTAATTTTCGGCACACTAATTCTCGCTTTTTGGGGGGACAGCAGGTGGTTTGTAGAAATCATTGCTCCCTTCGAGATTACCAATGCACTTCAAGGCTTACTTGGTGTAGCCGCGGCTGCTCATGGAACATCTATTTTATGGAAGTTGCGCGAGGAAGAGCTAGATGAATGAAGATTTAGATAACCATATTCACAAGCTCCGATTGCAACATAAAATCTCTCAGCAAGAATTAGCTGATGCGATTGGTGTTTCCAGAAAAACTATAAGTACCGTGGAAACCGGGCGTTTCACACCATCGGTAGTTATTGCTCTAAAAATTGCCGAATATTTTGCCGTGCCAGTTGAACAAGTGTTCGCACTTAAATAAATCTATACGTTGGCAATATACTGCAGTGGCAACTTATTAAATGGCGCGGCACGAAAAGTCGGAATTTGTGTTGAGCTGGAATTTACCTTCCCGCTGAGTTTTTTGTTGCAATATTAACGACCTTAGCGGCAATCGACGCTATGGTCGTATTTTCACTCATGGCTTGTTTTTGCAGTCGACGATACGCGTTATTTTCGCTTAAACCAAATTGTTCCATGACAACCAGTTTTGCCCGGCTTATCAGCTTCTGGTCTTGAATTGCCCGCTTAGCTTCCTCAAGTTCACGCCCCATATCTTCTATGTGCTGGGCTTGTGAACGCAGTAAATCGTAAAAAGAGCGATGGGCAGATAAGGTTTTAGTTTGCTGGTTGAGTGATAGGGTTTTAATCTCGTCTTCTTTAGTGTCTTCCGCAAGGCCTGGCATACTGGGGTCGAACAATAAGGTTAGGGGGGAACCGTCATTGGCGTGTTCATCATTAAAGCGCGTTAGTAGTTGTTGATGGTTGGCCATTTCATTTTTTGCATCGGCAACTTTACTGTTCGCTTGCTGCGTTAAGGCTTCGGTTAGCGCTACTTCAATGGTTAGCATTGCATCTATGCGTCGTGTTGCGACATCAAACCACACCTCAGAGATCTCGCTTGAAATCGCACTGCCGTCGCTTAATTGTGCAATCATATTTCTAAGCTGTGTTATGTCGATTGCGGCAGGGCTTTTGTTTAACGCTTCTAGTGCTTCTTTATGCGGTTTACAGCTAAACTCACAGAATATATTGAAGTGATGTTCTTGTGCGTGCTGAAGTGCGGCCAGTTTTTCACACAGGCGCACATCAAAATGGGTTTCTGCGAAACCAATAGCACCCCACGCCCGCTCTTGCCCAGCGTATTCTTTTGCCTGCATAAAATTGAACAGAGCAACCAGTAAGCGGGTTATCGTTGGGTCGCTTGCAATATCTGCTGCTTCAAAGATAACAGTAAGTAAACTGGCCACTAAGCGACTATATGCTCGGGTGGATTCCAGTGGTGTTAACTGCTGTTTAGTAACTTGCTCTCTAAGTCTTGGCAGATAGTCGGTAGCCTGCATGGCAAGTGTAATACTGCTTAGAAGTCGCGGGTTGCCCGTGGTGATCTCATCGGTAAGATACAGTGACTTTAAGTGGCTTTTTAGCATTGACTCTGCTTGTTCACTGGCACTGACATACTGCATTCGCTCAACAGCATAACGTTCGCCTCTTGAAGCAAGAAAGATGTTGCTGGCCCCACGTTCTTTTTGTAGTTCATGAATAAGCTCACGAACCGCAATAACAATGCGGCAATTGCTAGAAAGCTGCTCTAGCACAGTGATTTCTGCATGCTTTGCTGCCAGCAAGAAGCGCTTAGTTGCGTCGCTACAAAGCGCAATGGTCTGTTCCGGTTCGTGAAGCATAAGAAGCCCTGCTAATCGTTGGTTTACGCAATTCACTTTTTCATTAACGTGCTTTTTGCGTAGTGTTGCTTTTAATCACAATAAATTAAGCAACACTTATGCCCTGTTTAAACGCACGTATTAACCCCAGTTCTGGATAGCGTTGGAATGCGCTACGCGTTGAACAGATGTGGCTTGTACAGGTGATGTATAGAATTAACCGCAATGAAAAGAGGTAAAAACAAATAGCAGTGTATAAGAGGGTGTTAGCGAATTTGCATCATTATGGTGCAAATCCGCTAAAATGCCTCTATCGGACCTGGGGTTCAATCTTAAAAATTAGTTTCGAACCACGCGAAGAAACCAGCCAACAAACAGAGAAATCAAAAAACCGAAAAAGGCAATCATAGTAGTGATGGTGAGCATCTGGCCCGAAAAGTCTGCATTTTCACCCGTATGCTCACTAACCAGCATTCCCGATGCTTGAAAAATAAATAACGCAGCGACAGAAAAGAGCAAAATAACGGCGGTCGACATAATAGTGGCTTTCCAATAAGCCTTTGGCGACATCCAATGTATAGCGCCTGCTACTAACACGCACAAAATAGTAAGAATATAAGGTACCACTTGAACTCCTCGTTGAATAAGGCTTGTGCCCAACATCTATGCCACATCACTAAGCGTAACTTAATTGAAAAGTAATGCGCTATAACACTTTGCTAAGTGAACCGATGGGCTTGGCAAAAAAATACTGCAATACATTGCCATGTAAGATGTCTTTTGTCAGCAAAGGCGAGAAAAATAGGCGTGTTAAGTGACGGTACAGTTGGTGCAATCCACTAGTGAGTGGCAAAGAGAATTTGCCACCTTTATTCTTGTTTAACTACTTTGCTTCCCTTCATGGTTTCCGTTTCAGTAACAATCTATTAAAAGATTTTAAGCTACAATGGTGATAGAATCGCCGAAAAATCATCCTACCTACTTGGTGTACTGCTTTTGCGCAGCTTACGCCCCGGTGGGTTGTTGTGTTTAACATCTTAGCTTCTGAGAGAACATGTTCGATTTAATTACCAGTAAAGACAGCAACGTTAAAAACGACGTGCTATCAGGCATTACCGTGGCACTTGCCTTGGTTCCTGAAGCCGTAGCATTTGCATTTGTAGCCGGCGTAGAACCTATGATTGGTCTTTATGCAGCTTTCATGATGGGCTTGATCACTTCTGCTATAGGCGGCCGTCCAGGAATGATTTCTGGTGCAACCGGTGCCATGGCCGTTGTAATGGTGGCTTTGGTTGCCCAACATGGAGTGCAGTATCTATTTGCCGCGGTTATTCTAGCGGGTTTGCTGCAAATAATGTGCGGTATTTTCAAGCTTGGGAAATTTATCAGACTGGTGCCATATCCGGTAATGTTGGGCTTTGTAAATGGTTTGGCAATCGTAATTTTCTTAGCGCAATTGGGCCAGTTCAAAGTCACTAATGCAGCGGGTGAATTACAGTGGATGGAAGGTACACTGCTATATTGGATGCTAGGACTTGTGGCATTAACCATGGCCATTATCTATTTGTTACCTAAGCTAACTAAAGCCGTGCCTGCGTCGCTGGTTGCGATTGTTACGGTAACCTTATTAGTGCACGGACTTGACCTAGAAGCACGCACGGTAATCGACTTCGTTCGCGACTTGCTACCTGCTGACCAGCGCGATAGTGCAACGCTAGCGGGCGAACTTCCTAGCTTTGCTATTCCTATGGTGCCATTCACCTGGGAGACTTTCATGATAATTTTGCCTACCTCAGTGATTCTTTGTTTGGTTGGCCTAATTGAGTCGCTTCTTACTCTTTCATTAATTGACGAAATGACAGATACCCGCGGGCGCGGTAATAAAGAGTGTGTTGGTCAAGGCGTTGCAAATACCGTTAACGGTTTCTTTGGCGGTATGGGTGGTTGTGCCATGATTGGCCAGAGTATGATTAACATTAACTCGGGAGGCCGTGGTCGCTTGTCTGGTATCACCGCAGCGGTTGTTTTATTAGGCTTCATTTTATTTGCTGCACCGCTAATTGAGATGATCCCTCTAGCAGCCCTTGTCGGCGTTATGTTTGTAGTGGTAATCGCTACCTTCGAGTGGGCGTCATTCAGAATTATTCGCGGCGTAAACAAAGAAGATGCCTTTGTGCTATTCCTGGTAACAGGCGTTACCGTTATCGCCGACTTGGCTATTGCAGTAGTTGTAGGTGTTATCGTTTCAGCCCTAGTGTTTGCGTGGAAACACGCTCGCCATATCGAAGCGAAGTCTCACATTGATAACGACGGTTGGAAAGTCTATGAACTAGACGGCCCACTGTTCTTTGGCTCGGTATCCCATTTCAAAGACCTATTTGATATCGCCAACGACCCTAGCGATGTGGTTATCGACTTTAAGGACTCTCGTATTTGGGATTCATCAGGCATTGATGCATTAGATACTCTTGCTGACAAATACGAAGAGCAGGGTAAAAAGCTACACATTCGCCATATCAGTGATGAATGTCGTTCACTGCTTCGCAAAGCAGACAAGTTTGTAGAAATTAATGTAGTTGAAGACCCTCGCTACCGCGTAGCGACGGATAAACTCGCCTAGGTAAACAGATAGCCTCACTGCACCAAGTAAACACAGTTTTGCGTTTGTTTGGTGCAGTTGTGATGTCTGAGTAATGCTTGTTTTACAGTAAATTTAACAAAAACAATGAATTACGATTTTGGCACTGAACTTGGATAGCTATAAGCGTAAAGTGTGTTTTAGTGATTTGTGTCAATCGCTGAAAAATTGTGTGATTTATAACACTCCGTAAAATGTGTTAGCTAGTTACCTTGTCAGTACTAGCAAAATAGGCAACGAAGCCCGCATCAACGAAAGTTGAAGCGGGCTTTTTTTTGTCCCGAAAAAAGGGGAATACCATGACTTCATTGGACTCAAAAACGCAAATTGTCGTCGTAGGCAACGGCATGGTGGGGCATCATTTTGTTGAGCAGCTTCACCAAAGCGATGCCAATGTAGAAATAACCGTTTTATGCGGCGAGTCTCGCCTTGCGTATGACCGCGTTTATCTGTCGTCTTTTTTTAGCGGCGCGAGTGCTGATGACTTAGCGCTTACTACACCCGCTCAGTACGCCGAATGGGGCGTAAACGTAGTCACCAATGCCTTGGTGACGGATATAGACCGTGACAATAATAAAGTGACGACGTCGGAAGGGCAGGTGTTTAGCTACGACAAGCTGGTGCTAGCCACGGGCTCATACCCATTTGTCCCACCTATTCCAGGCAACGATCAAGAGCATTGCTTAGTGTATCGCACCATTGACGATCTACTCGCTATTGAAGCGTCAGCAGCGGTGAGCAAAGTAGGGGTTGTTGTTGGTGGTGGGCTGTTGGGTTTAGAAGCTGCTAACGCATTAAAGCAAGCCGGTCTAGATACCCACGTGGTTGAGTTTGCCCCGCAGCTTATGGCGGTACAGCTCGATCAAGCTGGTGGTAACGTTTTAAAAGATAAAATTGAAGCATTGGGCGTTACGGTTCATACCCAAAAGGCAACCCAAACTATCGAGGCTGGTGATACCTGTCGCTATAAAATGGTGTTTGCTGACGGCACTGCACTTGAAACCGATATGATTCTTTTTTCTGCTGGTATTCGACCTTCCGATCAGCTTGGCAGAAAGTCGGCTTTAACACTTGGCGAGCGCGGCGGTATTGTTATAGATAACCATTGCGTAACGTCTGATCCAAACATTTACGCTGTGGGTGAATGTGCGCTGTGGGATAACAAAATCTTTGGTCTTGTTGCGCCAGGCTACACCATGGCACGTACCGCAGTGAGTCATATCACAGGTGGCGATGCAGAGTTCGCTGGCGCAGATATGAGCACTAAACTCAAACTTATGGGCGTAGAAGTGGGCTCAATTGGCGATGCCCATGAACGCACAGACGGAGCGCTTAGCTACACCTACTTAAATCAGCCCGAGGGCGTGTATAAAAAGCTGGTGGTAGATAGCGAGCAAAAGTATGTACTTGGTGCGGTCCTTGTAGGTGATACCAGTGACTACGACACGCTCCTACAGTATGCGCTTAATAATATCGAATTGCCTGAACACCCAGAAAGCCTGATTCTGCCTTCTTCTGATGCTGCACCAGCATTAGGTGCCGATGCACTTCCAGACACGGCCTCTATTTGTTCATGTCTAAACGTGACTAAGGGCGACATTGTTTCAGCTATTGAAAGTGGCTGTTGTAGCGTTGGCGATGTGAAAGGTGAAACTAAAGCCAGTACAGGTTGTGGAGGCTGTGCTGCCCTACTTAAAAACGTAGTGGATAGCGAGCTTGAAAAACGCGGTGTGGAAGTATCAAAAGCTATATGTGAGCACTTCAATTACACCCGACAAGAACTCTTTCACATTGTTAAGGTAAACGGCATTCGCACCTTTGACGAGCTATTAGAGCAACATGGTGAAGGTCTAGGGTGTGAAATTTGTAAGCCTGCAGTTGGCTCAATTTTAGCCTCGGTGTACAACGACTACATTCTTAAGTCTTCACATCTTCCACTACAAGACACCAACGATATTTACCTTGGCAACATGCAAAAAGATGGTACGTATTCGGTTGTACCACGTGTACCGGGCGGGGAAATTACGCCTGAAAAGCTGATACTGTTGGGCGAAGTGGCAAAAGAATACAACTTGTACACCAAAATCACTGGTGGCCAGCGCATCGATTTATTTGGTGCACGCGTAGAGCAGTTACCCGATATTTGGGAAAAACTCGTTGCTGGTGGATTTGAAACCGGCCACGCCTACGCGAAGGCGCTGCGCACGGTGAAGTCGTGTGTGGGAAGCACCTGGTGTCGCTACGGTGTACAGGACTCTGTAGGAACCGCTATCGATTTAGAAAATCGTTACAAAGGCTTACGTGCGCCACATAAGATTAAATTTGCTGTGTCGGGTTGTACCCGCGAGTGTGCAGAAGCCCAAAGTAAAGACATTGGTGTTATTGCTACCGAGCAAGGTTGGAACCTTTACGTTTGCGGTAATGGCGGTATGAAGCCGCGACATGCAGACCTATTTGCCACCGACCTAGATACCGAAACCCTTATTAAGTATATCGACCGCGTGCTGATGTTTTACGTGAAAACGGCTGATCGCCTACAGCGCACATCGGTATGGATGGACAACTTAGAGGGTGGGCTAGCTTACTTGCAAGATGTTGTAATCAACGATGCACTTGGCATTAATAGTGAGCTTGAAGCGCAGATGGATGCTGTGGTTGATGCTTATCAGTGCGAATGGAAAACTACCATTGAAAACCCTGAGTCGCGCAAGCGTTTCCGTCAATTTGTAAACAGCAATGCTAGCGACACCAACATTCAGTTTGTTTCAGAGCGAGGCCAAGTTCGCCCAGCTACGGAAGCTGAAAAAGTAGCAGGTAAAGATCAGTTCATTCCTGTCTCTATGGTGTAGCCCATAGACTTAATGGTGTAGCCCATAGATTTAATGGTGTAGCAACTGGCTTATTAACCTAGTTAGGAGAAACAAATTATGACAGCTGCGCAAAACGTAATGGCGTCAGAACAGCAAGATGTGCAATGGCACTACGTTTGTGAAACGAACGACCTAGTGACAAACAGTGGGGTTTGCGCCCTTGTTGACTCACAGCAAGTGGCCATTTTTAGTTTGAAAATAAACGGCGAAACCCAAGTTTTCGCTATTAGTAATTACGACCCTATTGGCAAAGCAAACGTACTTTATCGTGGGCTTTTGGGGTCAATAGGTGGTGCACCTGTTGTCGCTTCGCCTTTATACAAAGAGCATTACTTTTTAGAAACAGGGGTGTGTAAAGAACACGATGATGTATCCGTTTCGGCTTATGCCGTGAAGATAGAGGATAACAAGGTTTTCGTGGGTGTTTAGCTAGGCCCTACTGTTTGGGAGCCGGGAACAATTTAAGTATCCGGCAATACCCCTTTCACAAGCTGCGGAATCGAAAAGGTAATGAAATGAATATGGCTACACGACAACCCGACATGATGTCTGAACAATTAAGACAAACAACATGCCCATACTGCGGCGTTGGGTGTGGTGTAGATATTAGTTGCAACGTAAGCAAGCGTGCCACAACCCTGGACACTGTTAAAGGCACGCCAGAGCATCCCGCCAATTTTGGAAGATTGTGTGTTAAAGGAACAAACCTGCTTGAAACAAACGACTTAAACGGACGTTTGCTTCACCCAACCATGGCAGGTCAATCGGTGGATTGGGACACGGCCACCGATCTAATTGCGGATAAGATCACATCTACCATTGCGCAGTATGGCGCGGATGCCGTTGCTTTTTATGTATCAGGTCAGCTTCTCACCGAAGACTATTACATTGCCAATAAGCTTATGAAAGGTTATATCGGCAGTGCCAATATTGATACGAATTCACGCCTATGTATGTCATCAGCCGTTGCCGCCTACAAGCGCGCGTTCGGGGAAGACGTGGTGCCATGCGATTATTCCGATCTGGAATGTACAGATTTATTGGTAATTACGGGAAGTAATACGGCCTGGGCACACCCAGTGCTTTTTCAACGCATTCAGCGAGCAAAGCTGAAAAACCCTGATATGAAGGTCATTGTTGTTGATCCGCGTAAAACCGAAACCTGTACCATTGCCGATTTACACCTTCCATTAAAGCCAGGTAGCGACGTGGCGCTATTTAATGGTTTACTCAGCTATGCAAACGCACAAGGTTGTATAGACAAATCCGTTGTTGAGAGCTACGCCGAGGGACTTGAAGAAACGCTTAAAAGTGCAAATGCCCTATCATTAGATGACGTTGCTGAAGTATGCGACCTGGACATTAACAGCATTAAGGCCTTTTTTGATGCCTTCTGCAAAGCCTCTAGCGCAATTACGTTTTATTCTATGGGTGTAAACCAGTCTTCTGCTGGTGTGGACAAAGCCCAAGCTATTATCAACTGTCACTTAGCTATGGATTTAATTGCCAAAGACGGTTGTGGCCCGTTTTCTATTACTGGCCAACCCAATGCAATGGGGGGCCGCGAAGTGGGTGGTTTAGCTAATATGCTGGCTGCACACATGGACCTTGAAAACCCTAAGCATATCAGCACTGTTAAAACCTATTGGAACGCCCCTGTTATGCCTAAAGGGCAGGGGCTTAAGGCCGTAGACCTATTTAATGCCATTGAAGAAGGTAAGGTGAAATTTGTGTGGATAATGGGGACTAACCCTGTTGTCAGTATGCCGAATCGCGGTCAAGTTGAGCGCGCGCTTTCAAAATGTGACATGGTTGTAGTGTCTGATATTGTTGAGTCCAACGATACGCTTAACTACGCGCACATTGCCCTTCCTGCCACGGGCTGGTCGGAAAAAGACGGCACAGTGACAAACTCAGAGCGCCGTATTTCACGTCAGCGCGGTATATTGCCTCCACCAGGTAGTGCAAAACACGACTGGCAAATACTTTGCGAAGTGGCGGGTAAAATGGGCTTTGGCGAGGCATTTAGCTTTACCCATCCGTCGCAAATATTCGTTGAATACGCTGGGCTAACCGGCTATCAAAATGACGGTAAGCGTCAGTTAGACCTGTCACCTTTACAAGCGTTAAATGAAGCTCAGTACAATGGGCTATCGCCTTTGCAGTGGCCGTTTCACACAGTTATAAAAGCTGAGAATACGGCCAGTTCTAATTCTCAACCTAGCCTTACCAGTAAACGTCCTTTTGAAGATAAACGGTTTTCAACCCCTAGTGGCAAAGCTAAACTTATTCCCGTAACTTACAAAGCGCCACTGCAGGTAACATCAGACGCTTATCCTTTTGTTGTAAACAGCGGCCGAGCGCGAGATCAGTGGCATACCATGACGCGCACGGGTAAAGCGGCAAAGTTACTGGCTCATATGCCAAGTGCTAACGTGCATATTAACCCTAAAGACGCTGCTGCAATGGGCGTTGAAAACGGAGATCTTGTTTCTCTTTCAAGTGCAGTATGTAAAGACGCCCCTGTTATCTACCCGGTAAAAATGGATACGGATATGCGCAAAGGGGAAGTTTTCATTCCCATTCACTGGTCGGCGCAATGGGGGTCGCACAGTAAGCTAGGCGCACTTTACGACAGCGCGGTAGACCCTATTTCAGGGCAACCTGAGTTAAAACACGCTGCGGTTGCTATCGCGCCAGTCACTTTTACTACCTACGGTAAGCTCTTTGTTTCATCAGTAAACCAATCAGCACATAATTCAGAACTTAGCTCTTCATATGAAGACGCGCTAAAGCATGTATGTGACTACTGGAATACGACACCGCTTGAAAGCACAGAGCCGTCTTCATCTGTAAATAACTCGGATGCAGCATTATCAGTATTGAATGTTGCTTTGAATAAAGGCCGTCGAGAGTTTGTACAAGCATTAATACCTCTTCTACCGCAAAACGCGGTGCTAATTCAGTTTCATCACCATGCATACTCAGTATGCCTTGCGCTTGTCGATGACGTACTCTGTTTCGCTGCGTTTTTAGGCGATAAGCCGGAAAATGCGACAAAAGCCTTGGCAGCGCCACACCCAGAAAGTACATGGTCAGTACCTAACGCATGGCTTGCCAGCCTCTTAAATACACCTATTTCGGTAGAGACTCAGCGCAACTTATTGCGAGGCCAAGTCGACGACGTATTTTTAAATGGTGATGTAGTTTGTAGCTGCTTTGAAGTACGAGAAAAGACGATTACAGATGCCATCAACGGCGGTTGTTCTACAGTAGCTAGCCTAGGAGAGCGGTTAAAGTGCGGTACCAACTGCGGCTCGTGCAAGCCCGCCTTGTCTCAGCTTATAGACAAGCATTTAGTTATTGAAACCCAATCTGTTTAGGAGCGTTAAATTATGTCAATTGCATCTAGTTGGTCGTTACCGTTTTTGCGCACCTTATTTAAACCGCAGAAATCTTTTCTTAATCTGTTTACTCGCGATGCTTTTTCGGCGAGAACCTCGACTAAAACCAAAAGCCAGCGCTCTGCTAGTGCTAAAACTTCATCTGAGCATTCGTACCTAGATAAGTGGTTGAAGTCAGCAAATAGTCACAATGAATGTCGTAAACAGGGACACGTGTATATCGTAGGTGCTGGACCGGGAGATGCAGAGTTACTCACTTTAAAAGCGCTTCGTCTGCTGCAGCAAGCCGATGTCGTGCTTTTCGATGCTTTAGTTAGTGAAGATATTCTTGCGCTAATTCCCTCTAAAGTGGTGAAAGAGTATGTAGGGAAGCGCTGCAAAAAGCACAGCTTTACTCAGGACGCTATTTGCAAACGCGTCGTTGAATTGGCAAGTGAAGGGCATATTGTTGTGCGGTTAAAAGGTGGTGACCCAGCCCTATTTGCAAGAACTTGCGAAGAAACCGATGCGCTAACAAAAGCCCACATCCCTTTTGCTATTGTTCCTGGTATTACGGCGGCATCGGGCGTGTCTGCCTATACGGGAATCCCTTTAACAGACAGGCGCTGCGCTCAGTCAGTAAGCTTTATGACCGCACATTTTAAAGACGCGGACCAATGGCCTGAAATGGCGACTATGGCACAAAATGTGTTGAAGCAAACCATGGTAGTTTATATGGGGCTTAGCCGACTAGAAGGGTTATGCAAAGGCTTGGTTCACAATAAAGTGCCGAACTCATGGCCCGTAGCGGCAATTGAAAATGCTACGTCTCCCGAACAGCGCGTAATTACTGGTTCGCTAAAAGATATTTATAGCAAAGTTAACGCTGCAAATTTGACAGGGCCTACGTTACTTATATTTGGAAAGGTGGTAGAGTCTCGTCAACAGGTAAACACTCTTCTACTACATTCATCCGAGCATGCAGCAACCATTTAGCGACTACATAAAAATTATTGGTAAGGGCCAAAAAGGAGGGCGTAGCCTCACCCGCGATGAAGCTTACCATGCCATGAAAATGGTGTTGGCCAACGAAGTGACAGGCGATCAACGGGGCGCATTTCTCATGTTGCTTCGTACCCGTGAAGAAACGCCAGAAGAAGTCATTGGTTTTGTCGATGCATGCAGAGAGCTGATAGAGCCAGAGGTAAAAACACTCACTCCTACAATAGATATTGGCTGCTACGCCGGAAAACGACGCCAGTTACCGTGGTACTTATTGGCCGTAGCGGTACTGGCCAACAATGGTTATTCCGTTATGCTTCACGGTGCCCATGAGCCGGGTTCGGGACGTCTTTATGCAAGTATAGCGTTACCCAAATTGGGCCTTCCTGAGGTGAACAGCATCAGTGACGCAAAGCAGCAACTGGCAGAAAAAGGTGTTACCTACCTCGATTTGTCTTATTTGCTGCCTGCTCTCGATACGATTATTAAACTTCGCGAGGTCTTTGGCCTGCGTTCATGCGCAAATACTCTCGCGAGGTTGCTAAACCCCACCGCAGCGCAATATTGTGTGCAAGGGGTTTATCATATGCACCTTGACCATAAACACTGTCGGGTTAATGAAAATTATCCTTCAATCGACGCGCTTTGTTTCCGTGGAGATGGCGGAGACCCTGAAGTAAACGGTGAGCGAGAGACCGAACTTTTCATTACCCGTAATGGCAAGACTGATGAAGTGATTATGCCTGTGGTTGCAGATAAATGGGCGCTTAAAGACAAAGACATGAACGTTAACGACATGCTTAATGTCTGGGCGGGTAACGCGAGTAGCCTTTACGGTGAACAGGCTATCTTGAGCACACTTGCCAGCTATCTAGTACTTCTACAAAGTTGTGATGTTGCAGATGCCCTATCGCAAGCAAGGCAGCTTTGGGCGCAGCGGGATAAAAACGCATCGCCATTCTAATCACTTGGTGTGGTGACCATTTAGTTTATTAGAGTCTACGGTTAGTTGAAGGCGAACTATTCGCTTAAAAATGGAATCTGTCAGCGCATAAAAAGCTTGTTGACTGACGAAAAATAGCCAATCGTCGCATTGACTTAATCGTTGCTATACTTGTTAATGGTCTTAACAAGGTTTTCTTAAGTGGTGTTATGCGATTAACGCAGTGGCCTATATTTTTAGCTAGCCTTTTGCTCTTATTTCGAGCGGGCAATGCTGTATCTGAAAGCCAGGAACATCCGGTTAAATCAAGGGTAACCCTCGTCCTCACGGCTGACATGCCGAATATCAGCGACAGCCGCACCGGACGATATGCTAATCTTCAAACACTTGTTCAACAGCAGCGACAGCGAAGTGATACCACTTTTTTTGTTTTTGGCGGTGGTTCGATAGGCCCAAGCGCTCTTTCGTCGTTCGATCGCGGCTCGCATATTATCGATATTTTAAACTCAATCGAACCTGATGTAATGGGAGTTACTAAAAGGGAGTTTAGTTTTTATGAAGATGAGTTGTCGTTACGCTCCTATGAAGCCGCTTTTCCATTAGTAGCAAGCAATGTAACAGATAGTCGAGTAGAGCGTTCTCCAGACGGGTTACGCACATCGATTCTTATTGAAAAAGAGCAAATTACACTAGGTGTTATTTCAGTATTACATGAGCGAGTCATAGAAGAATATCAGCTTTCAGATATTTCAATTACACCTCCGCAAAAAGCCATTTTGGAAGAATCTAGGCGATTAAGAAAGCAGGGCGCGGATATGATTCTGTTGCATTATTCCTACCCATTCCCCTTTATAAATACCATGCTGAATAAACGTATTATTGATGTGGCATTTATAACTGACAGTCGTCTAGATGAAAATGAACTGGTTAATACCACACGTCACCCAAATACCATGGTACTTACTCAGCAGGGCACGGCGATAGTGGCAAGCTTCGAGAAAAACACGGCTTGGCAAGCAACCTCTTATAAAGAGCTGTCATTGGAAGACTTACCCGTTGACAGCGAATTAAACGAACAGTTGATTGAATATGAGTCTCGACTAAGTCGGCTGCTTAATATTCAAATTGGCGAATGGCAAACGGATATTTCGACCACAAGGAAAGAGGTCAGAAGCCAAGAAAATCCCTTTGCTAATTTTGTAGTAGATAGTATGAAACGATATGCGAATACTGATATAGCACTCATAAATGGAGGGAGTATTCGTGGTAACAAACAATACAGGGCCGGAACGCCCATTACCCGACAGGACATAGCTACTGAAATACCCTTTCGCGCCAATGTCGTAACATTAGACGTCAGCGGTGCACAGGTAATACAAGCGCTAGAAGAGGGGCTTTCTCAATATCAAAACTTAAAAGGGGGCTTTCCTCACGTATCGGGCATGTCTTATAGTTTTGACCCTTCAGCAGCATCATTCCACAGAATAAAAAGTGTCACTATCAACGGCAACCCAATTGATAAACTGAAGATATACACGCTAGCTACGAGTAACTTTTTGGCTAATGGAGGTGACGGCTATTATGCGTTGAAAAATGCGCAATCGAAAAATGTTTTAAGCATTCGGCCGCCTCAAATATCAGACTTGGTGATGCAGACCATTGTTAATCAATACACTGTAATGCCTGCAGTTGATGGCCGTATACTAAATATAGTGGAAGGTGGTCGGTAGAATGCAACATAAGAAGAAGACCCTATATTTGTTTATATTCGCTCAGTGCAGCGTAATGGTTTTCTTTTTATTGATTTTGATATTGTCTCTGCTTCGTTTAATCAACGTGAAAGAGGTATTAGAAGATATTTCTAGTAATTCTATACCAACGCTGAGTAAAGCAACGGAAATAACCCGCGAAGTTCAGCATTTAATTTCTCTTTCTGCTCGACTAACCTCTTCTGAAAGTCAATCGGCACGACGTATCATAAAAACGCAGCTAGACGAGACTATTCAACGTTTAACTTCATCTGATTCAAAGCTGGAACAAAGTGATAAATATCTAGCGACTCAATTAAACGTGCTCACCCTCGAAATACAAGAGCTAAATGAACTGGTACGCCAGCGTATTGATGTAGAAAAAGAGGTGAGGGTGGAAAGAGAAGTATTGTTTGCCTACCTGAACGACATTTTAGAAAGTAGAAATAAACAATACGATGGCCTTCAATCTTCAAAAAAACTAGTTCCTCTGGTGTTGCAAATCGCTCAAATCAACCAGCAATTTCAACTTCACGAATTGAGAAAGCTTGAGGACAGCATAGAGAAAGGTATTGCGGCACTTCGTGCATCTCCATTGGATAGGGGCAGCAGTGAATTAGTGAATGCGTTGGAGGAGGGGGTACTTGGCCAGTGGGGCATGATTGATAAGCAGGCCAACGTTATGCGTATTCGAGGTCGTTCTAGAGGACGAGGGAGTTTCGTTGAACATTTAGCGGAAGAAGTAGCCTCTAACATCGAATTTAGAGCATCATCTGTTACCAAAGCTACCTCAACATATGCATTAGATACAAATATAGCGGTTTCAAAACAAATTACGCTTTCGGTAGCGTTATCTTTAATTGTTTTGACTATTTGTTGCGCCATCATTTTTTATATTTATAAGCGTATTATATTGCGTTTAATAGCGTTGACGAATTTAGTAGAAGAAAACAGTGATGAAGTTACTCGGTTCGAAGGCAATGATGAAATCTCACGGTTAGCCAAAACCTTTGCGCTATATTTTGAAAGAGTTAAAAGTCAGGAAGAGCAGCTAATTCGCTTGTCTTTGAGTGACCCGTTGACCCAAATTCCCAATCGAAGAGCGTTCGAGATGGAAATGGAAAAAGCAATGGCGATGTCAAAGCGGCATAATTGGCCTCTCACTATGATTTTACTAGATGTCGATAGTTTTAAATTGTACAACGATAATTACGGCCATACTAAAGGTGACGAGTGTTTAAAGGCGGTAGCGAAAGAGTTAAATGATGTGGTGGCACGCAACACTGACTTTTGTGCTCGTTATGGCGGAGAAGAGTTTGTCGCGATCCTACCGGATACCGATGAAAAAGGTGCAAGGATTAAGGCTGAAGAGATTAGAAAGGCTATCGAAGAGCTCAAAATAGACCACAGTAAAAGTCCTGTATCAACCGTCATCACAGCCAGTTTAGGCATTGCAACAGTAGATTTTTCCAATCACCAAGAATGGACGCTCACAGCAATTCTAAATGCCGCTGATAAAGCCTTATACGATGCCAAATCTAGTGGGCGGAATCGCTGCGTATATACATCGCTTCCCTAAACTAAGGCTGTGCAAGCCCAGATTTTGCTTGTTCTGTTTCACAGGGCAAGTGCTTTCATAGACCAACAAACATTAATGCTTTTATTTTATTTTTGTTAATCCCTAATAATCTTCAATTCCTCTGCTATCTTTAATCAAAACCAAAAAAATTAGCTTATCGATTCAGATACTAACCGTCATTAATTGTGCATAACCACATCTTACTTAATGTGGATAACATCACAGAAAGTTTACGGTCTGAGCAAAGAGAGAAGCTTAGTTCACCAGGAGCACAGAATGTTTTTCAAAAATAAAGAGTTGCTAGCAGAAAACTCGCGTTTGCAAAAAGAAATTGAGGCATATCAAACTGTTCAGGAAGAGCTTCGCGAAGAGATGCTGTACATCGAGTTAAGTGCAAACGGTAAGGTGAACGGAATAAATGACTTATGCTCTCAAGCCACCGGGTACTCGTCAGGTAATTTGGAAGGGAAGACGCTAGAAAGCATGATGAGTCAAAGTATGCTTCGAAAGCCTGCGGCACAGGACATGCTAGGCGCTATTAAAACCCATCGTCATTGGCATGGTGCAGTCAGTTTTCAGGATGCAAAAGGAAAAGAATTGTGGGTAAGGGGGATTGTTCAGCCCGTTGATGATGCATTTGGAAATGTGAAGTATATTGCCTTTTATATGGCAGAGCAGACGCGAAATATTACTCACAGCAATGAATTGCGCGACATGATTGCTGCGCTTCACCGCTCATCTGCAGTTATAGAGTTCAACCTAGATGGGACGATAATAAAAGCAAATGACAATTTTCTTAAAGGTATGGGATATACGCATGAGCAAATAGTAGGAAAGCATCATCGAATATTTTGTACCGAACAAGAAGCGAACTCTGAACAATATAAACAATTTTGGCGCGGCTTAGCGGAAGGAAAATTAGAGTCGGGCAGGTTTAAGCGAATAGATAGTAGGGGCAATGAAGTTTGGCTTGAAGCGTCTTATAACCCAATCAGAAATGAGGACGGCAATCTTTATAAAGTCGTTAAGTTTGCCACGGTAATTACCGAGCAAATGCAGCGTGAGTTTGCCATTTCTGAAGCGGCTAATGTGGCGTTTAACATATCGCAAGAAACGGGTGAGCAGGCGCGCAAAGGCAACGAAGTGCTGAACGCTACAGTAAAAGCAATGAATGAGCTTACAACACAAATGGGTAATGCAAGTGAAGGGATCAAAGACCTTGATGAGCAATCTCAGAAAGTTGCCGATTTGGTAAAAAGCATAAGTGGCATTGCAGACCAAACCAATTTGCTTGCTTTAAACGCGGCAATAGAAGCGGCTCGGGCGGGTGATCAAGGTAGAGGCTTCGCTGTTGTTGCCGACGAGGTTAGGCAATTGGCGTCACGGACAAGCAGCGCAACCGAAGAAATAGTAAACGTAGTGGTAGAGAACAGAAAGCTTACCGAGAATGCGGTTCAGTTGATTGAGGCTGGGCAAGAAAAAGCCCGCGAAGCATTGGAGTACTCAACGCAATCTGGTCATGCAATGGGAGAAATTCAAAGCGGCGCAAACGAGGTGGTTAACGCCATCGGACAATTCACTAAACGTCTATAGAAGATAATATACATCTCACTTACTTAGGTTGTATTAGACCAACCATGGTGCACGCTCATTCGCACCATGGTTGAACACCTCCACCGTTTTGGTGCACCAAATCATTAATCAATCCCTTTTGATAATGTTGATTTTTTTGAAAACCTTATATTTATCAGGTGTTTAAAATTTTGGCACGCTCGCTGCTAAACAATACGTGCAATATCTACGTTGTCATATAAGGCAGCGAGTGTGGCACAACTGTTTGCGCAGTGTGTACAGCACAACATTTACCATAGTGTGAATAAGAAAAATTATCAGGAATCAATGGAGAGCAGTAAGGAAGCTCCATCTTCTCCGGCATTTATGGCAAATGATAATAACAATAATAAAAGATGGTTTTTTAAGCTAAAGCTTTTAAATAACCTCCCTTTAAGATGAGGTGTGTGAGCGGGAATTCCTGACTTACCAACAACAATTTGATGCGTTAGTAATTACTCCGATGTTACTAACACGGCAACGAAGCCCACCATGCTAGACAGTTTAATGTCGATAGTAGGTGGGTTTTTTTTTGGTTACGAGGAACACGTATGACTGGGTTAAAGACAACATCACTATTGGAACGCTTTAGGGCGGCGAGTGCGAGCGTTTGTGCTGCACTTGTTGTCTCTGTAGCAACGTTTTCAACTTCTGTTTCAGCACAAGCCCCTGCAGTTGGCTGGCCTGAAAAAGAAGAACTGAAGTTTGGTTTTATTAAACTGACAGATATGGCGCCACTCGCTGTGGCGTACGAGAAAGGGTTCTTCGAAGATGAAGGGCTATACGTCACTTTAGAAGCGCAAGCTAACTGGAAAGTATTGCTTGACCGCGTTATTGATGGCCAGTTAGATGGCGCTCACATGCTTGCAGGCCAGCCACTTGGTGCGACAATTGGCTTTGGTACGGAATCCCATGTAGTTACCGCGTTTAGTATGGATCTAAATGGTAATGGCATTACTGTCTCGAACGAAATTTGGGACAAAATGAAGGCGCACATTCCACAAGAAAATGGCAAGCCTGTGCATCCCATTAAGGCTGATTACTTAAAGCCAGTGGTTGATGAGTATCGCAATGCAGGAAAGCCATTTAACATGGGTATGGTATTCCCTGTTTCTACCCATAACTACGAGTTGCGCTATTGGCTTGCTGCTGGTGGCATTCACCCAGGTTACTACGCACCGCACAAAGGGGATACTGCAGGTCAAATTGATGCTCAAGCACTGTTATCTGTAACGCCTCCACCACAAATGCCTGCGACAATGGAAGCCGGCACTATCTATGGCTACTGTGTTGGTGAGCCATGGAACCAACAAGCGGTATTTAAAGGTATTGGTGTACCTGTGATCACCGATTATGAAATCTGGAAAAACAACCCAGAAAAAGTATTTGGCGTAAGCCAAGACTGGGCTGAAAAATACCCTAATACTCATATCCGCGTGGTAAAAGCATTAATCCGTGCCGCAATGTGGCTAGATGAAAACGACAATGCTAACCGCCCTGAAGCAGTAAAGATTCTTGCTAAGAGCAACTACGTTGGCGCTGACGAAGACGTACTGGCTAACAGCATGACAGGTACTTTTGAATACGAAAAAGGCGACAAGCGTGAAGTTCCAGACTTCAACGTATTCTTCCGTTACAACGCCACTTACCCGTACTACAGTGATGCAATTTGGTATCTCACTCAAATGCGTCGCTGGGGCCAAATTTCAGAAGCAAAGTCTGATGACTGGTATAAAGAAACGGCTAAAAAAGTATACAAACCAGAGGTTTATGCTCAGGCTGCTAAAGCGCTAATCGCAGAAGGTAAGGCTAAAGCTTCTGACTTCCCTGAGTTTGGAACGGAAACTGGTTATAAACCACCTCAAAGCGAATTTATTGATGGCGTGACGTTTGATGGAAGCAAACCTAACGCTTACTTAGAGCAATTTGATATTGGTCTTAAGGGTGACACTGTACTTTAAGTGTCTTGTAGAACCGCCCCGTCGTCGCCTTTGTGAAGGCGGGGCACTTACACAGCGCATTAGCGCATACAAAGAGTCAGGAGCAAGCAATGAGCAAGATGACAACCATTCTTCGCCTTCCATCATCGCCGTCAAACGCCAACTCTGTGTTGAGTCGTTTATATCAATCCATGCCTGCGTTGCTGTTGCCCGTTATCGGCTTGCTAATGTTCTTGGCCATTTGGAATGGCGTTGCAAAGAGTATCGACACGTCGTTAGGGCAGTTTCCAGGTCCAGCTCAAGTTTTTGAGCAAGCTGGTGCCTTAGTCGATGAGCATATTGCTCAGCGTGAGAAAGCGGATGCGTTTTACCAGCGTCAAGAAGCGAGAAATGCTGCACGTATAGCGCAAGACCCTACATATCAGCCTAAAATTAGAGAGTTTACAGGAGCGCCTACTTTCTTCGACCAAATATGGACAAGCCTTTACACTGTTATGGTTGGCTTTTTTATCGCGTCAGTAGTGGCAGTGCCTGTGGGGATTTTGTGCGGTTTGAGTAAATCGGCATACACGGCAATAAATCCGCTTATTCAGTTGTTTAAGCCAGTTTCACCGCTAGCATGGTTGCCGTTAGTTACCATGGTGGTTAGCGCGCTTTATGTTAGTGAAGATCCGGCGTTTTCTAAATCTTTTGTGACATCTGCTTTTACGGTTTCGCTTTGCTGCTTATGGCCAACGCTAATTAATACCGCAGTGGGCGTGTCAAACATTGAGAAAGACCTTATCAATGTGAGTAAAGTGCTGCGTCTTACCCCTTTTGCACACTTAACCAAAATAGTATTGCCGTCTTCTATTCCTATGATTTTTACCGGACTTCGATTGTCGCTTGGTATTGGCTGGATGGTACTTATTGCTGCCGAAATGCTTGCTCAAAACCCGGGGTTAGGAAAATTTGTTTGGGACGAATTTCAAAACGGAAGTTCAGAGTCATTAGCCAGAATCATGGTTGCAGTGCTTACTATCGGGGCAATTGGTTTTGTTCTTGACCGCTTAATGCTATCAATTCAGCGCGCGGTAAGCTGGGATAAGTCGAGCGTATTACGCTAATTTTGAGGAGAAATTTATGCACACTAAACACCTAGAGTTAGAGCAGGTAGGTATCGACTTCCCAACACCGAAGGGGCCATTTACTGCGCTTCAAGATGTAAATCTTAAAATTAGCAAAGGTGAATTTGTTTCATTAATTGGCCACTCTGGTTGCGGAAAATCGACGGTACTAAATATTATCGCAGGTTTGCATCAGGCTACCTCTGGTGGCGTGATATTAGATGGCGCTGAAGTAAAGCAGCCTGGACCCGAGCGCGCCGTAGTATTTCAAAACCATTCGCTACTGCCTTGGCTTACGGTTTATAAAAATGTTGAACTGGCAGTTAAATCGACCATGCGGGGCAAGAGTAAAGGCGAGATGCGTGACTGGATCATGCATAACTTAGAGCTTGTACACATGACGCACGCTCTTGACAAACTGCCTAGTGAAATTTCAGGTGGTATGAAGCAGCGAGTAGGCATTGCGCGTGCGCTGGCGATGGAGCCTAAAGTGTTATTGATGGACGAACCGTTCGGCGCACTAGACGCGTTAACGCGCGCTCACCTTCAAGACTCGCTAATGGAAATTCATGCTGATTTAGGTAATACCGTCATCATGATAACGCATGATGTGGATGAAGCAGTATTGCTATCTGACCGCATTGTTATGATGAACAATGGCCCTGCGGCCACTATTGGCGAAATCTTGGATATTGAATTACCTCGTCCACGAGACCGACTAGCGCTTGCAGACCATAAACAATACAACCACTACCGACATGAGGTACTGACCTTCTTATACGACAAGCAGAAGAAGGTTGAAACCGTTACTTCACGCGCTAGTAGCGCGTCATCAAAACCCAGCGGGGTGACATCTGAAAAAAAAGACGATAAAAAATCAGATGCTGCCTAGCATTATCGGCATCTGATAAGGGCGGTAGCTTCGCCGCCCACAACCTACGAATTTCACTTTTCAACCAGTGTTTTAAAGCTGGCTGGGTAAGTGTTGGCTAATAAAAATCAAAACCGATAGGGAATACACATGAACACGTTACAAAAATTAAGCATGAATGTGCTAGCGGCATCTGTTATGACAGTATTAGGCGGCAGCGCGATGGCTGCCGATATTCACGCCGCCCTTAGTGATTCAAAAGCATGGGCAGACCTGAACTTGCGCTACGAGTCAGTTGATCAAGACAATGCATTAGAAGATGCTAGCGCTCTGACTTTGCGCACGCGTTTAGGGTTTAGTTCGGGCAGCGTTAATGGTTTCTCGTTTACTGCTGAAGTCGAAGACAGCCGCATCGTAATGGGGCAGGACGAGTTTACTGTAGGGCCTACAGGCTTTAATGTAGGTGAATACTCGGTAATTGCCGACCCTGAAACAACGGAAGTTGACCAAGCTTTTATTCAATATAAAACGGATAAGTTCACTGCCAAAGTAGGTCGCCAGGTGATTACGCTAGATGATCACAGATTTGTTGGCCACGTTGGCTGGAGACAAGACCGTCAGACCTTCGACGCCGTAAGTGCTAAATATGCGGCATCGGACAATCTAGAGCTTTTCTATAGCTATTTGTACAAGCGCAACCGTATCTTCGCAGAGGCCGCTGATCTTGATTCAAAAGACCACATCCTTCACGCAACCTATACATCTAAGATAGGTAAATTTGTGGCCTATGCTTATTTGTTAGAAGTTGATAACGATACTGACAACGCACTAGATACTTATGGTGTAAGCTACGATGGTAAAATGAAAGGCGATAGCGTTAGTTGGGCTTACGGTGGTGAATTTGCGACTCAATCGAGCGAAGCTGGTGCGGGTGAAACGGCCACCGATTTCGATGCGTCTTATCTTAATGCATATTTAGCTGCCACATTCTCTGGCGTAACGGCTAAAGTGGATTACGAAATCTTAGGCTCAGACGATGGCATGTACGGATTTGCAACGCCCCTTGCTACCCTACACAAATTCAATGGATGGACCGATCAGTTTTTGGGTACGCCTGCCCAGGGTCTGAAAGACCTTAAGTTTTCACTATCTGGAGGCTTAGCTGGAGGAAAATGGCTATTGGCTTACCATGACTTTTCTGCAGACGATAGCAGCAATGGTGTTGACGATTTAGGTAGCGAAATTAACGTTCAATATACTAAGAAATTCGCTGGAAAGTATAATTTTGGTATCAAGTACGGTACTTATGACGCGGGCGATATAAAAGTAGATGCTAACCGCTTTTGGATGTGGGTTGGTACCCGCTTTTAATCGCAGGGGGAATCTATTTTTAGATACCGCGTAGCGCAATAGCTACACCAAATTTAGGTTGGCTTAGTCGTTATTGACTTAGCCAACCTTTTTCAACGGCTATATCTAGCTGCTGCAATACGTAGTCCCACAGCGCTGGTGCGCAAGATTTTAAATGGGCATTACGTTTTTCAATTTTCTCTCTTGCAATTGAATGGCGTTTCCAGCTTCCCCCATTGTCTTTCATGTTTTGGAAAACGGGTAGCACTCGGTCCATTGCTTTAGCAAATTCTGCATCTGCGGTTTCGGCTGCTTCAAACTCAAGCCATAACTCAAGCATTTCATTATCCAGTGGACTCGGTAACAACCCAAAAATGCGCTTGGCTGCAGCAAGCTCTTTCTCGGCTTGCGCGTCATGGTCACTTTGATCATTGAAAGCGAACATATCGCCAGCGTCAATTTCCACGATATCGTGAATAAGGATCATGCGAATAACGCGGGTAATATCGATAGGTTTAGCCGCATATTCACTCAACATATTTGCCATTAATGCAACATGCCAGCTGTGCTCTGCGGAGTTTTCTTGTCGATAGTTATCACACGGGAGGGTGATCTGGCGCTTCACCGCTTTTAGCTGGTCAAGTTCACAGATGAATTCAGCAAAGTCGCTTACTGCATACATTCGGGGGCTCCTAGGCGTAAAAATGGGCGCCAAAGCGCCCATTTTATAATTAAAGATGTTATTGGTTGTTAAACCAAATTACTTCTGCTCTGACAACCACACAATCAGGTCAGCGATGTCATCGAACGACATATCAGCGGTGAATGTTGGCTGATATTTACCGTTGATAATGAAGCTTGGTACACCTGTTAGGTGCTCGCGGTATTCATCAATTTGCTGTTGGTTTTTGCGCACCATGCTGTTAACGCCAAAGCTTTTGGCCATTTTATCAAATTCTTCACCGTCTACGCCGTTTACCACGAAGATGTTGCGAAGGTCTTTTAAACCTGTGATAGATGCACGTTGTTTGTGAATATAGTTGAAAATAGCGCCGTTCATTGCATCTTCTTGCTTCATTGCGCGGGCAATTAGCATAGCTTTAGTCGCATCGTCTTGAACTTCCGGGCCAGTAAAGCGCATAAAGTTCACGTGAACTTTATTAAACTTAGTGCCGTCGCTTTTCTTTTCTTTAATTTGTGCAACGATCGGTTCGAACTGGAAGCAGTGAGGGCACCAAAATGAGAAGTACTCAGTAATAACGGGTTTATCTGTGGCTTCTTTATCAAGCACTTTATAGTGCGTGCCTTCTTTCCATTTAGACGCTGGCTCTTGCGCGCAGGCTGCTAATGGCAAAAGCATTGCCATGACAAACATTACTGCAAACTTTTTCATGGATTATGATCCTGTATTAAAAAACAATCTTTCGATGGTGAGATTATCACAGCCTTATTCGCTTAACTAGGACCTGTTTTACTTCAACGCCTTAGTACGCGATAAGCTCACTAAAAAACGGGATTCAACGACAAGGTTTATGCTTTATCGCGAAAAAATGCCGTTGTTTCATAAAAAGCGACAAATAGCTGGGTAACTCTGTGTTTTATGAGGTGAACGACTGATACAGGATAAATGCTCAACCATGAACAGAATATGAACCTTAAGAAGGGTGAATGTACATAAGAGCGTAGCAGGGGATAGATAAATGCTCTGGACCATACCAGAAATAATGTTGAAAAATACCGCTGTAGGAAAACTAGGTTCAAGAAAGCATAAGAGAAGGGTTACAAATCAGTGTAACCCTTCAATTTGTTGAATGTAGATCAACGTTTGTGTCGAGAGGTAGGTCTTACTTTGATTAGCTACATAGTGTAGTTAACTAAAAACAGTGCACGACGTTCCTGACCCGCATAGCCCACAATGTCTTCATAGTCGGTATCAAATGCATTATCTACTTTCAAAGAAACCTGCCACTGCGTGTCAATTTGGTAGCTCAGGTTCACAGTAGCAAGGGTATAAGCTGAAAGTGCCAACGTTTGTGATGGTTCAGGGTATGGTGGGAAGAAGGTGTCATAACGGCTTCCGGTATAGGCTAGCTTAGTGTAGAAGCTAAACTTTTCCGTACCAAAGTTAGTGGTATAAGTAAGTGAACCTTGATGGCGAGCGCGACGTAACTCGGTACTTGTGATCCCAGCGTCGGTTTGTTCAGCGTCTAAATAGCTATAGGCTGCGGTAATGTCACCATAGCCACTGTCCCAATTTAGCTCTACATCAACACCTTCTCGTGAACTTTTCCCGTCGATATTATCAGAACTGAACGCACCCAAGTCAGATACAAATACAAAGCCGTTAATTTCGTCTTCAAGGTCAGTAGTGTAAGCGCTGATTTGACCAGACAGTGATGTCCAATTGGCTTTAACACCCACTTCCCACTCTTCACTGGTTTCAGGCTCTAAGTTGGGATTGCCTATAAAGCTTGCAGGAAAGTAGCCAAAGCGTTCGGTGAAGGTAGGTGTTTTAACGGCTTTACCATAGCTTGTGAAAACAGCGTAGTTCTCGTTAAGCTGCCATGTCAAACCGCCGCGAAAACTTACGGCGTTATCAAATTCACTGTTGTTGTCGAATCGGGCGCTAAGTGACGCGGTTAACGATTCAGTTAACTCGCTATTTGCTTCTGCAAATACGCTGTAGGTGTTGTCATGCTGCTTCTGATTGGGGTCACCAAACACAATAGGACCGCGCTGGGTAAAAATACGCTGAAGATATTCAACACCACCCGCAAAATTCCAATTGTCGACGGTATAAAATCCTGTCCAGTTTAACTCTATGCGCTCACCGGTAGTGCCGCCTGTGTCTGAACCTGACTCAGTGTTATCGTTTTCGTCTTTGCGATAGTGTGCGCTTAGCGCTGAGCGATAGTCTGTGTTTTCAGGGGCAAATTCCCACCTTAATTTCGCACTAACTTGTGTGCCATCTGTCACGTTATCTGAATCGGCGGGAAGGCCTGTTGTTACAAAGTCAGTGCCGTCGTAGTCGTTTTTGTACTGAACTGTGCGAAGGTTAGCTATTAACGTATGCTCAGAAGTAGCAGCATAATTAAGGTTAATGCCCGCGGTCATATTGTCATAGCCATCATCTTCATTACCCACACGAGATACGTTATCTCCGTCAGTGCGAATATAGCTAGCGTATGCAGAAACACCTACGTTATCGCTTTGCGAACGTGCGTTCATGCTACCTTGGAGTGTACCTTGTGTGCCAACTCCAGCAGAGAAGTCTACGTGTGATGAACTGTCGGCAAACTGGCCTGATTTTGTGGTGATGCTTAATACACCACCGATAGCGCCGCTGCCCCATCTTGCGCTTTGCGGCCCGCGAACAAGCTCAATACGCACCACGTTTGCGCTAGTGAGATGAGCAAGATCGACAAGGCTACCTTGGCCAATGTCATTAGCAATAACACCATCAATCAAAACAAGCAGATGGTTGGTTTCACCGCCGCGCACGCGTAGCTCTGTTAATCCGCCAGGGCTGCCTGACTGAGACAAGCTAACGCCGGGTAGGCCGCGAATGAGATCGGTAAGTTGAAGTGCACCCGAAGCTTTAATATCACTTTCAGTTAGTACCGATACTGAACCAGGAAGCTTGGTCAATGAAATAGGCAAACGCGTGCCTGTAACCGTTAAGGTTTCGATATCTTGATCTGAAGTTTGAGCAAAGGCTGGTGTGCTTAAGCACGAAATAACAGCAGCGCTAATGGCTGCTTTAGTAAAATGTGTACGCATGGTTTTTATGTTGTCTTTGATGCGCTCCACCCGAGCACATGATTAGGGAAAGTGCACGTTCTTGCTTAATTATGGATGTGAGCAAGCAAACGACACCATGAAGTACAGGCCGGTATCCGGGCTTACTCACCATCACTAGCAATATAATGGCTCTTTTGCCTTCCCATCTAATGGCGTTAAGTGCGCAATAGCGCGATAACGTAAAAGACAGTGGCGTATGAAAAGAAAACGACAGGGCGTTGAGTTCACCGTTGCGGGGGCAGCATCAGTTTTTCACTGATTTCCCGTTTAACTCTTGTCACTTAGGTTGTTTTAAAGCGTGACAAAAGCACCTACACGCTAGCAAGTATATCTAAGTTAAAATGTGATAGCGAATACGGTTTCTTATACCTTACGCTTTTTCGTACCCGTATACGGTTATTGGGCAAGGGTCATTGAAAAAGCGTTTTTTCAGCAGTAAGGCTGCAGGCTCAGTAGCCCAATTTTAGCGGAGGCTCCTGTAGTGCGGATAGCTGCTCTTTCAAAGCAAGTATTTGGCCTTCCCAGTATTTATCTTCAGCAAACCAAGGAAATGCCCGAGGAAATGCTGGGTCTTCCCAACGTCGAGAAAGCCATGCCATATAATGCACCATTCGCATTGCACGAAGAGGTTCGATAAGGGGCAGTTGCGCCGAGTCAAACGAGTGAAATTCCTCGTAAGCTTCAACTAAGGTATCAAGCTGTAACAGCTGTTGCTGACGGTCGCCGCTTAACATCATCCATAAGTCTTGGATCGCAGGCCCCATGCGGCAATCATCTAAATCAACGAAGGTTGGGCCATCGCGCCATAGTATATTACCTGGGTGGCAGTCGCCGTGAAGACGAATGCTTGATGTTGGCCTATAAGCCTTTTTAGTTGCCTCTATCACGGGGTCGAGTATGGCGAAGAACGCCGTTTTTAGATGCTCAGGCAGCAGCGTACTTTGCAATAGAACCTGCTTGGGCTCATTCAGGTAGCTTTCAATATCAATTGAAGGGCGATGAGTAAACCCTTTCGCTGAGGCAACGCGGTGGATACGACCAATGAAACGCCCCATCCATTCAAGCTGGTCAAGGTTGTCATTCTCGAATTGTCTGCCGCCTACTGAAGGAAATAGCGCAAATCGATAGTCAGTTTCTGCCACCGTGTGATGATGCAGTGTGCTGCCGTTTAGAGCCATAGGCGCGGCCAACGGGATTTCACTTTCAATAAGTTCAGCGGCAAACTCGTGCTCTTCAAGAATTTGCGCATCTGTCCATCGGCCGGGACGATAGAATTTCGCAACGTAGCGCTGGCCATCTTCAGCCAAAAATTGGTATACGCGGTTTTCATAGCTGTTAAGCGCAAGTAGTCCGCTTTGAAGAAAAATGCCCTGGCTTTCCAGGGCATCTAATATGGTGTCTGGGCTAAGCCCAGAGAAAGAAAAATCTGTCATCGATAAAGGAATTTAGTTGGTTCATCAACGGTAACCGTTTCCCCATCAATTGTGGTGGTTACACTGATAAAAATATCGGTAACCGTATCTTCCAGATTATAAGCGTCAGTTGCAACAGAAATTGGTGTGCTGTATACCGCCCCACCTTTAACTGTTACCTTTTGCTCACCAATGTATTTGTAGTCAGGCAATCCTTTTATCGCAATCGTGTATGACTGGGTTTGCTGCGTTTTATTAAGCACTTTTATGGTGTAAACGTTCTCAATAAGCCCTTCATTAGTTTCGCGATATAGCGAGTTTCTGTCGCGGATAATGTCTACTTCTGTAGGGCTACGCATCCAAATATTAGCGAACAGCAGACCGATCATAACGACGAGCACGACAAAATAGCCAATTAACTTAGGGCGCAATACATGGGTTTTACCGCCAGCGAGTTCTTCTTCGGAAGTGAAGCTTATCAAACCCTTAGGATAACCCATCTTATCCATAACGCCGTTACAGGCATCAACACAAGCACCGCAGTTGATGCATTCGTATTGTAAGCCGTTTCGAATATCTATACCGGTTGGGCATACCTGAACACATAAATTACAGTCTATACAGTCGCCTAAACCTTTTTCCTTTACTTGCTCGTGACTAAGTTTACGTGGTCGCGGGCCTCGCTGTTCACCACGTTTGGCGTCGTACGATACAGTAAAGGTATCTTTGTCGAACATGGCCGACTGGAAACGCGCATACGGGCAAATGTGCGTACACATGATTTCTCGCATGTAACCTGCGTTTCCGTAGGTGCATACCGCAAAGAAAATAACCGACAAACCTGCCCAGAAGCTGGTGTTAAACGTTACAAAATCGATAAACAGTGCATCAATTGGCGTGAAGTAGCCAACAAAGGTCAAAGCGGTTAACAGCGCTACCAATACCCAAGCGGTATGCTTAGCCGTTTTACGCAAGAATTTATCCACATCCATTTTGCGTGCATCTAGCGCTATACGCTTGTTACGCGGGCCTTCAAACTTCTCTTCAAACCACGTGTAAATGTATACCCATGTTGTTTGAGGGCACATAAATCCACACCACACGCGACCAGCGAAAGTGGTGACAAAGAACAACGCAAAGGCGGAAACTATAAATATATAGGCCAGCAAAGTAAGATCTTGAGGCCATAAGGTTAGTGAGAAGATGGTAAATCGCTGCTCGCCGATGTCGAGTAGCACGGCTTGATGCCCGTTGTACTGAATCCATGGAATGATGGCAAAAAGGCCCAAAAAGAAAAGGCCAAACATGCGTCTAAACGTCTCTAAAGGGCCTTGTACAGCACGCACATAAATACGGCTACGAGAGTCGTGGCGTTTACCTTCAGGACCCCCTTTGGGTTTATGTACCTTTACCGGTGTAACGGTTTTTACCGGTATTTGTTCATTCATAGCTTAACCTTATGTGACGTAACAAACTGCCTGTGCAGTATAACTGCGTTTAACACGTCATAATTAATATAGATCAATAATGCGGCGTATGGTCTATCTTTTTAAAGTTTCAGTCAATACTGAAACTTCAGAAAGTTTTTTGGTTTCATGTTTTCCCTGCGTCTTGATTAGGGCTGGTTGTAAAACTTTGCGTACAGTTAAAGGAAAGTTACTTACTAAAAATAAAAGGTAACTGTCGTATTCGCGTTATCACAGCCTGCAAGTAATCAGTAGATATAAGTGTATTAGGTATACTAGCGTATAGATTGCTGTATTTATTAACAACCAGACATCGAATTACTATCAGAAACAATAATATGGTCAATTACCGTGCAAATCATGTACAGTGGGAGCCGTTATAAAGTAAAACGGCAAAAAGTTGTGGTGCAACTTGTGGCTTAATTTACCCAATATTAGTGTTATCTGTAGTAAACGTCCGTCAAAGTTAGCTGAGAAGTCATGTTTAGGTTCTTTATTATCGCTGCTGAAATTATTATTTTAATTATAGTGCTGCGATCCTCTTTTGTTCAGTATCTCTTTGAAGATATTCAAAATTCAGTTTCCGACTGGCTGGTATCTGTAGCCACTCTGCCTGAGCGAGAAGAACTACGTAGTTTAAAAGACAAAATAAATATTCGCTTAAGCCCCTTAAAGCCTTATCAGCAGAATTATGTAGAACAGATCACCGCCGACAGTGCGAGCGTTAAACGCTTTTATCACACCTATTGTGAAAACGATGACATAAACCCCAATTTTACGGGAACTAAACGCGCTCAACTATGCCTAATCATTAAACAGTCGCCAGTTATGCAAGTAGCAAAGCGAGATTAACCGATTTCTACGAATAGGCTAAAGCCATAAGGTCGGTGCCTGGTTCCAATTAATAGCGTACCAATACCTCGTAAAACCCACTGTTCAAACGGCTGTATTTAGGAGCATCAAAGTGAATAAATTACGTACATTTTCTTATTTAGGTTGTGCCACTGCAGTTGGACTTCTTGTTGCATTCGCTCCCACTCATGCGGCAGAAGTTAAAATTACGTGGGAAGAGCCTGAAACGTATAGCGATGTTAAGCCAACCAATGAGTCTCGCAAACGCTTTCGCGAACGTACATTGGAAGATTTAGAGCAGCATATTGTTGAGTTAGCCAGTGACTTACCTGATTCTCAAGTGCTGACTATGACAGTGACTAACGTGGACTTGGCGGGGCAAGTATGGCCTAGTCAATTCGTCGGGTTCGGCTCAGGTGGTGGAAGCGATGTTCGCATTATCAAGCGCATAGACATTCCAAGAATGGCGTTTAGTTACTCTTTGACTAACGCTGAAGGGGAAATCATTTTAAGTGGCGAAGATGTAAAACTCAAAGATATGGATTTTATGGAGTCGACAATCCGCCGTAATAGAACCGAATCTCTGACTTACGAAAAAGCCATGTTGAATGACTGGTTTGCCGACACGTTTTCTACTCAGGTAGCGGTCAACAACTAGTAAAGCACGCTAAGTACAAATAAAAAAGGTCACATATAGTGACCTTTTTTGCTTTCATAGCCCATATTTCACGGGCTATAGCAGTATAAGCTGCCTACAGATAATCAAACTCATTACCTGATATTGCAAGGGTACTTTCAGGGCCAGCTTTATAAGCGGCTTTGTGCGCATCGCGACGTACTAAGATACGTTCCATGTAGAAGTCACGTGTCTTCATCTTAGACGCTGCAAGTACCGCATTACCAGAAGCTTGTGCTTTGTCGGCCATGCTGTACCACAGTACACCAATAAGTGAATAGGCGCTGTACGCTAGGTAATCACAAGCAGCAGAAGCAGCGGTAGTGGCATCCATACCTAAGCAATCGGCTGAAGATGCACGCCAGTCATCAAGAATACCTTGAGCTAGGCCTTTTGCCTCACTGTCTTGAATGTCGCTAACCAGTGCGTTAAACGCATTATAGGTCGCTTCCATCATCTGACCGCCATCTCGGGTAAGCTTTCGACCAATAAGGTCTAGCGCCTGAATACCATTGGTACCTTCATATAACATAGCAATGCGCACGTCGCGCATAAGTTGTTCCATACCCCATTCACGAATAAAGCCGTGACCACCAAATACTTGTACACCTAGGCTGGTGGTTTCAAGACCCATATCCGTCATAAAGGCTTTACAGATTGGGGTTAAAAACTGAAGTATCTTATCGGCATCTTCTTTTTCTTGGCCTTCACCAAGCTTCTCTACATCCATAAACTTGGCGTAGAAAAGTGAAAGTGCACGGCATCCTTCAATCAATGATTTCTGCGTAAGTAACATACGTGCTACGTCAGGTTGAAAGACGATTGGATCTGCTTTGCCTTCTGGATTTTGAATACCCTGAGGTGCGCGAGACTGCACACGTTCACGGGCGTAGGTCAGCGCGCCTTGGTAAGAGGCTTCTGCCGCGCCTAAACCTTGCAGGCCTACTTGGAAACGTGCATCGTTCATCATGGTGAACATGCATGCCAGCCCTTGGTTTTCTTCACCTACAAGGTAACCCGTTGCACCGTCAAAATTCATCACACAAGTCGGGCTCGCCTTGATCCCCATTTTGTGTTCGATGCTTCCCACTGACAAGCTGTTCGCCTCGCCAGGCTCATTGCTGGCATCTGGAAGGAACTTGGGCACTAAGAATAAGCTGATACCCTTAACGCCTTTAGGGGCGTCAGGTAGACGAGCTAGAACAAGGTGAATAACGTTCGAACTCCAGTCGTGATCACCTGCGGTAATAAAAATCTTATTACCGGTTACTTTATAGCTGCCGTCGCCTTGTGGCTCAGCTTTGGTGCTAAGCAAGCTCAAATCTGTTCCTGCGTGAGGTTCGGTCAGGTTCATGGTACCTGTCCACTCACCGCTGATTAGCTTAGCAAGGTAGATATCTTTTAATTCTTTGCTCGCGTGCTTAGTAACCGCAAGTGTAGCGCTTTCAGTAAGCATGGTGGTTAAACGCCAGCTTAAGTTCGCCGCGTTTAGCATTTCATGAACAGGCACAGCCATGGTATACGGCAAGTCTTGCCCGTCGTACTCAGCAGTGCCTAGCATTGCATTCCAGCCGTTAGCAACATATTCCTGATAAGCATCAGCGAAGCCTTTGGGCGTGGTAATGTTGCCGTCTTTTAGCGTACAGCCTTCTTCATCGCCTTCACGGTTAAGCGGGGCAACCACATCCAAGGCAAATTTTGCGCCCTGCGCAATAATTTCGTTGGCCAGTTCGCTATCAAAGTCGCTGATACCGAGCTTTTCGTAGTGAGCATCAAGTCCAAGCCAGTCTTTTAACAAGAACTGAAAATCAGTCGTAGGGGCGTGGTACAGAGGCATGGAAGACTCCTTTTTCAAACAAGTGTTTTAATTTTGTCTATTATAGTCACAAAAAGCGTAGTCCGAATAGTCCGTTAAAGGAAAGTTAATAATAAATTTGGATGATGTGGGGAGTGATCTATGCAGACTGATATTAAAGCAACACATAGGTTTACTTGGGCTCGTTGACTTTTAATGTGCGGCAAAGGTCATACAGGCGCTAATAATGATGTCTGACGTATTGATGTTAATATAGAACAGCGAACTCAAGTGGTAAGCTCGCTTGCAATTCATATTCTCGCAGGCATGCTTAGCCTACATTGAAATAACCCATTCACATACGCACAAGCAACACGGTACTTAAAAACATGAAGTTAGATAGCGCAAAGAACAACTTTAGAAATAGCAACGATGATGCGCAGAACCCAGTTTGTATTGTAACGGGGGGAAGCTTGGGGATCGGTTTTGCAGTATGCAAGCTGTTTAGTGAAAACGGTTATCACGTCATTAACCTGGATATTAGAGACTTTGAGCAAGTACTACCTAATGCTATCTGGAAGCCTTGTGATGTAAGTGTAGTGAGCAATATTAAGGCCGCTGTCAATGAGGTTATTGCTTCTCATCACCGCATAGATGCCTTGGTGTGTAACGCCGGTATACATGTTTCAGCAACCATTGAAGACACTGATGAAGCGCTGCTCGATAAGGTACTAAACCTAAACGTAAAAGGGGCGTATGGCGCGATTAAGTCTTGCCTGCCAACCATGAAAGAACAGGGCAGCGGTGCGATTGTGGTGATGGGCTCAGATCAGTCCTTTATTGGAAAGCGCAATTCGTTCGCCTACGGTGTCAGCAAAGGTGCATTGGCGTCTATGGCTAAAACCACCGCGCTTGACTACGCACCCTATAATATCCGCGTTAATGCGGTATGCCCGGGTACCATCGAAACACCGCTATTTCATAACGCCATTGATAATTACGTGGCACGTTCTGGGGCAGATAAAAATGAAGTAGTAGCCGAAGAAGCCGCTGCGCAGCCTATAGGACGTTTGGGCCAGCCCGAAGATGTAGCTGAACTGACTTATTTCCTATGCAGTAACAAAGCCTCGTTCATCACGGGCAGCTTGTATGCGGTGGATGGGGGCTACACAGCACAATAGAAAGGGATGAATAGATAGGACTGAATAGAAAAGCAGCGCGAAATGTCTTATCAGCAATAGCATAAACTAAGGTTTTATAAACAACGATGAGCAAGCCTTCAATCACTTGGATAGATCCTCATATCCACTTTTTTGCCCTAGACGAAGGGCACTATGACTGGCTGAAACCAGCCAATGCCCCCTTCTGGCCAGATAAAAAAGCGATTGCAAAACATACTACAGAGCACTTGCTCTATCGCGTTTCGTTAGGGCAGTTAGGCGGTTTTGTTCACATTGAAGCGGGTTACGATAACGAGAGACCCTGGCGTGAAATTGCGTTCTTGGAGCGTCATTGTACGCTGCCATTCCGCTCAGTTGGGTGTATCGATTTAACAGAAAATAGTGTTGGCAGTCATATCGATAAGCTAAAGCAGTACCCCTCAATACGTGGGCTTCGTCATATATTAGATGAAGATGCTGAAGTACTTTTACGCACCCCTAAAGTTAAATGGGGGCTTTCTCATATGGCGTCACAAGGCTTGTCTTTTGAGGCCCAGTTAAATCTTGCAGATAGCAATGCTGTGCATGCACTGCTAACGGTATTAGAACAAACACCCTCGCTAAACGTGGCTGTAAACCATGCTGCAATAGCGCCGATTGACGTAAATAGCTTTGCGTTTAAAACATGGCGGCAGAATATTCGCGACTTGAATGAAACGCAGCAAGTTGTGTTTAAGTTCTCGGGATTAGAAATGCAAGATCGCCGTTGGCAGTGGCAGCGTGCGTCTTATATTTTTGAAACCTTGTTGGACACCGTTGGCACAAATCACATGATGTTTGCCAGCAACTTCCCGCTGTGTCAGTGGCGAATGCCGTATGCGGCGCTGTGGCAAGGGTTTGTCAATATGACAACGCCGCTTACTGAAACGCAAAAAGCGGCGCTGCTGTACGAAAATGCGAAGCGGTGGTACGACATCGCGTAAAGCTAGCTTAGTTGAGCTGCTGAACTCGCCTCGGGTTTATTGCCTTCAATAAACCCGTTAAGTTTCAGTTTTATTTAAGCTCAGTTACCGTCATGTGTGGCGAGCGATAAACCACCTCATCGTTTAGATCGATACCAATTCCCGGTGTGTCAGGCGCTTCAATAAAGCCGTTTACTGGCTGAGGATCTTGAATACAAAGTTCACGGTTCCAGTCTTTAATAGCGTAGGTATGGTGCTCGTGAATTAAGAAGTTTGGAATGGCCGTTTCTAAATGTAGGCTTGCCGCTGTTGCAACAGGGCCGCCGCAAACGTGAGCCTGAATACGTACATCGTAAATGTCGGCATAGTCACACACCTTTTTCGCTTCGGTGAAACCGCCACAAAGGCCAACGTCAGGTTGAAGTACATCAATAGATTGGTCTTCAAGGTAAGGGCGTACATCCCAGCGATGGTACAGGCGCTCACCGCCCGCAATAGGCACGTTCACGTTCTTCGCTACTTTATCGTGAAGCTTTGAGTTAAGGTAATTCACAGGCTCTTCGTAATATAGACAGCCAATTTCTTCAACGATGTCACCCAGCTGGATAGCCGTTGATGCACCTAATAAGCTGTGACATTCAAAGATGATGTCGCCATCTTCGCCCATTGTGTCTCTAATCGCCTGAAGGCGGGCTTTGAACAGTTTAAGCTCGGGCTTAGTGAACAGCTTGGTTCTGTCAAAGTGGGTGTTGCCGTCTTTATCGTAAACGATGGGGTCAACTTTAACCGCATCGTAACCATCTTTAAGTGCTTTTTCAGTGGCGCGAGCATAGTCAGCAGGGTCGTTAAGCTTGGTCACTTCTTTGTCCCAATCAAACTGAAGCTGGCTGGCGTAGCTACGAAGCTTGCCATTAGTTTTGCCACCCAGTAATTCGTAAACCGGCAAGCCAAGCGCTTTGCCTTTAATGTCCCAAAGTGCAGTATCAATGGCGCTCATCGCAGCATAAATAACCGGGCCGCCGCCTAATCCCCAAAAGCCCTCGCGCAGCATTCTCGACCAAAGCAGTTCGGTGTGAAAAGGATTAAAACCAATCAGCATGGCTTCTGCAATTTCTTTAATCATGTGCGCAGCGGCACTGTGACCCCAATCATAAGCCAGTCCTGCTTCGCCCACACCGGTAATACCTTCGTCGGTGTACACGCGCACGAAAACTGGGTTCCACTGAGGGCGCTTAGGGCATTCGATATCAAAAATTTCTACTTTGGTGACTTTCATAATGTATTAACAATTCCTGTTTGAAATAAGTAGGCGTTTAGCTGACTAAGCTAAATTATTCGCAGAAGCCTGGATCTAGTTTGTAAGCTTTGCGAAGCATGGCAGGCCATGCTTTTTGTCCGCCCGTTTCGCCGCTGTGCACCACATTGGCCTGTGCGTATATGCCATCAATAATGTTTTGCGGTATCTCGATAACCTCTTCATTAGACTGCATCAAGGCAAGCTGAATTTCGCACGCACGCTGCAAATCGTAAAAGCGCATAAAGGCGTCGCCAACGGTGGGACCAAGGGTTAAACCGCCGTGGTTAGGCAAAAGCATATGGTTAGTGTCGCCGAGGTCGTCCTGCAAACGTTTCTTTTCACTATCATCAACGGCCAGACCTTCGTAGCCGTGATAAGACAGTGACGGTAGTGAAAACATTGAATACTGGCTCCACGGCTTAAGTCCGCCTTTAACCGATGCGACTGAGATTGTGGCTAGTGTATGCAGATGAATAACACACTGGGCATCGTGGCGCACTTCGTGGATAGCACTGTGAATGGTAAAGCCTGCAGGGTTAATGCCGTAAGGCGTATCGTCAAGGATGTTACCTTCTAAATCGACTTTAACCAGATTAGAGGCAGTAACCTCGTCAAATGTCAGGCCAAAGGCGTTAACCAAGTAGTGATCAGTGCCCGGTACCTTGGCTGAAATATGCGTGTAAATAAGGTCGCCCCATCGCATATCTGCAACTAATCGATAGCACGCAGCTAAATCGACACGAGTTTGCCATTCTTGATCAGAGACTTTGCCTTTTAGGCTTAAGGTTGGGAGTGAAAACAAGCCACTTCTCCTGTTTGTTTTATAGCGACAATTTACCAATACCCGCAACGATGAACAATGCTTTGTCAGCGCTGCTTTATATCGAATTGGGTATAGCCATCGCGCAAGGGAATAAGATCGTCTGCAAACCTCAACCCATCGTGGTCTAGCATAAACGGATCTGCTTTAATCAATCTTACTACCTCTAGTTTTGCCCATGATGGTGCATCGAAGGTGTCAGGAAGCCGTTCAATGCCGGCGTCTACATCACAACCAAATATGACTAAGCCGTTAGAGGTCGTCGAGAGATACGCGCTCACTTCTACATTGAACCCAGTTTCTTCCCATGTTTCCCGGTGAGCGGTACAGGCAAGTGATTCATTCTTATCCGAAGTCCCGCCTGGAAAGTCTAATTTGCCAGACAGCCGATGTTCTACCATCAGTACCTTGTTGCCGGTTTTTATTAAACAGGCAGCGCCAACAGGAGATTCGCCCATACTACTACCAAGGTGCACACTTTCAGATAAAAGCGCTTCTGAAACGCGGCACATTGGAGAGTTAGGTGAAGATTTTGAACATGCGAAAAGCGTTAAAACAGCAAATATAGCTGATAAGCGAAATAAGATGACCATTGATTTGGGTAAAATACTCTAGTGTCTGTTTGTAATTGTTTTAAAAGCAATCATATTTACCACACAGACTCTACGCAAAAATAAAAATAACACAACAAACAATAATAACGCGGTACACGAAACAATGTTTGGGAACGCTCACGTTTGACGTTAAGCGAATTTGTGTACTTGAGTGTCCGTTGAGCGCTTAAAAAATTCTTGCTCAAAGGAATACTATTTTACCAATAGGAAAGGTTATGTCTTCACGATTATCGTTATCACCCTTGTTACTAGGCGTGGTGCTACTTGCTGGCGTTGTGGTGTATTTGAATATGCCTCAGGAAGAAAGTAAACAAAACGCCGGCGCAAGAGCTACGCCAGTTAAAACGGGCGTTGTTTCGTCTCAAGCCTTTCCTATCACCATAGAGTCACTGGGTACGGCTACCGCAAACGAGTCAGTAAATGTCACTGCACAAGTTACCGATACGGTAAAGGCAATAAACTTTAATGATGGCGATAAAGTAGTAGAAGGCGAGCTTCTGGTGCAGCTTAATAACACCGAAGAGCGGGCTAGAGTTGAAGAGCTAAAAGCAAATATTGATGAAGCTAAACGTCAGTTTACCCGTATCGCTGACCTGCGTCAGTCAAATGCAACGTCTGAACAACTTCTCGATGAACAGCAAGCCCGGGTGAAAGCGCTACAAGCCCAGTTAGACATTGCCTTGGCTCAGCTTAATGACCTTCAAGTTCGCGCGCCATTTAGTGGGTTTTTAGGCAACCGTGAAATCAGCATTGGTTCACTAGTACAGCCCGGAGACACCATTACTAGTTTAGATGACATTAGTCTCATTAAAGTTGACTTCAGTATTGCTGAAAATCATCTTGCAAGCGTAGCGAAAGGGCAGTCGGTTAGTGCATCCTCAGTGGCTTATCCTGGGGAAGCATTTACGGGGAAAATCACCAACATCGACACACGCCTTGACCCCATTAGTCGTTCCATTCGCGTGCGGGCAACCATTGATAATCAAGACGGGCGCCTTCGCCCGGGAATGTTGCTTACAGTGGTGGTTGAAAAACGTGTTCTTAACGCCTTAGTCCTACCGGAAAAAGCATTAGTTCCAGTGCAAGATAAGCAATATGTTTATGTTGTTAAAGATGATGTTGCCCATCAAACAGAAGTGAAAATAGGCGAACGCCGCCCAGGGCTAGTGCAAATTGTTAGCGGGTTGAATGAAGGGGACGAAGTGATAACCGAAGGCACTCTTCGCGTGCGCGATCAGTCTCCAGTTAATGTGTTAAACCGCTAGGGGGCACGCAGTCATGTTATTGTCAGACGTTTCTGTGAAGCGCCCGGTTTTTGCAACCGTAATCAATCTACTACTGATTATTTTTGGTATCGTCGCTTTTTCCATGCTGAGTTTGCGCGAATACCCAGATATCGACCCGCCTATTGTATCGGTAAGTACAACCTACACGGGCGCCTCTGCGAACATAGTGGAAACCCGAATTACCCAGCTATTAGAAGACAGAATTTCAGGTATTGAGGGGATTAAAAACGTTACATCCACGTCCCGTAATGGTCGTTCAGACATTACCATCGAATTTAAACTTTCTAGAGATATAGATGCAGCAGCTAATGATGTACGCGAGCGAGTAAGTCGCGCACTTAATAACCTGCCAGACCAAGCCGACCCACCAGAAGTATCGAAAGCGAACTCAGATGAAAGTGCCGTGGTGTGGTACAACCTTAGAAGCACGAACCTTAATACTATGGAGTTGACGGACTACGCCGAGCGGGTGTTAGTGGACAGGTTATCGATTGTAGATGGCGTGGCCCGCATACAAATTGGCGGTGGCAGACGTTATGCCATGAAAGTGTTCTTAGACCGCAATGCTATGGCGGCGAGAGGCATAACCGTAAGTGATGTAGAGCAAGTAATACGTGCTGAAAATGTAGAATTACCAGCAGGTGAAGTAGAAAGTACAGACCGCAACTTTGAAGTTCGCGTAGCACGCACCTTTCTAACACCTGACGATTTCGCGGCGCTAACGGTTGCCGTAGGAGACAACGGTTATCTTGTGCGACTTGGTGAAATTGCTAATGTTGAGTTAACCGCCGAAGATGACGAAACCGAGTTTCGTGGCGATGGCGTTAACATGATAGGCCTTGGTATTATCAAGCAATCAAAAGCAAACACACTTGAAGTAGCCCGCGCAGCGAAAGCGCAAATTGAAAGAATAGAAGCTACTTTGCCAGATAATATCTTTATTGTGCCAAGCTACGATTCGTCGGTGTTTATCGAAGCGTCGATTGACGAAGTGTATGAAACGCTGGCTATCGCAATGCTAATGGTAGTTATCGTGATTTACCTTTTCCTGGGAAATATTCGCGCAACGCTTATCCCCGCGGTCACTGTGCCCGTCTCTATTATCGCCGCATTTATTGTGATGTATGCGCTAGGCTTCTCAATTAACCTACTAACGCTACTTGCTATGGTATTAGCCATTGGCCTAGTGGTGGATGACGCTATTGTTGTGCTTGAGAACATCTATCGACGTATAGAAATGGGAGAGCCGCCTATTTTGGCTGCATATCGAGGGGCCAGAGAGGTAGGTTTTGCCGTAATTGCCACGACGTTAGTGTTGATTTCTGTGTTTGTTCCACTGGTATTTCTTGAAGGAAATATTGGACGGTTATTTACCGAATTTGCGTTGGCCATTGCTGCAGCAGTGGCATTTTCAAGTTTCACGGCTCTCACGCTATCCCCCATGATGGCGTCAAAAATACTTAAAAAGCGCCCCCGTTCTTCTGGCTTTGGTAGTTGGATGGATAAGCGGTTTACACAGCTAGAAACAGGCTATTTTAATACGTTAGGCAAAACACTCCACCAACCCATTTTGATGCTACTTTTGCTGGTTATTGCGGTGATAGCTTTGGTCCAACTTTCTCAGAAAGTGCCCAGTGAGTTCGTTCCGAAAGAAGATAGAGGCAACTTTTTTATCTTAATGAATGCACAAGAGGGCGCGAGTTTTGAAAGTAATGCTAGGAACCTAGAGCAAATTGAGAGCGTTCTAATGCCTTACCGCGAGAGTGGTAAAATTAATCGCCTACTAGTAAGAACGCCAGGTTTTGGTGGCAATGCAGGGATTGCGATAGTTGGCTCGGCAGACTGGGATGAACGAGATTTTAGTACATTCTCTTTAATGGACGAAATTAGCGCCAAACTCAACAGTGTGCCTGACGTTCGTGCTTTTGCGATTATGCGTAGCGGTATTTCCGGAGGTGGGCTAGGTCGTCCTGTTCAGTTTGTATTACAAGGTGACACCTACGAGAACCTGGTTGAGTGGCGCGACACAGTAATACAAAAGGCCGCGCAAAACCCTGGACTGATTAGGCTAGACTCTGACTATAAAGAAACCTCGCCACAGCTGTTAGTAAATATAAATCGCGACAGGGCAGCAGACCTGGGCGTATCAATTAGTGATATTGGTAGTACGTTAGAAGTGATGCTAGGACAGCGTAGAGTGTCGACTTTCCTCGATAGAGGTGAGGAATACGATGTCATCATGGAAGGCATAGAGGAAGACTTCAGAAGCCCTAACAGCATAGAAAATTTATACGTTCGCTCATCTCGCACTGGTGAACTCATTCCCATGGATAACTTACTAACATTCGAAGAGCAGGCAACGTCTGCGCAGCTGAATCGTTATAATCGAATGCGCGCTGTGACAATATCAGCAAATTTAGCAGACGGTTACACCTTGGGTGAAGCGCTAGCCTACTTGGAAGATATTGTCGCCACGGAATTGCCAGACAATGTGTCTATTGATTACAAAGGCGAGTCTCAACTTTATCAAGAGGCGGGTAACTCATTTGTTTACGTTTTCATGTTGGCGCTTGCTGTGACATATTTAATATTAGCAGCGCAGTTTGAAAGCTGGGTACACCCATTGGTTATTATGCTCACCGTGCCGCTGGCCTTGGTTGGTGCCTACATTGGGCTGTTTTTCAGCAATATGACTATCAATATTTACAGTCAAATTGGTTTGGTTATGCTCATCGGACTTGCTGCCAAAAACGGTATTCTGATTGTGGAGTTTGCTAATCAACTTCGCGACGCAGGTATGGAGTTTGAACAAGCACTTAAGCGAGCAGCCGCCCAGCGTTTAAGACCCATAGTGATGACAGGCTTTACTACGGTATTTAGCTCACTGCCTCTTGTACTTGCTTCTGGGCCTGGCGCTGAGAGCAGAATGGTGATCGGTATGGTTATTTTTTCGGGTGTGCTTCTATCAACATTTATGACCCTCTACGTGGTTCCAACTGCGTACAGTTGGCTAGCAAGAAATACAGGCTCTCCAATGCAGCGAACCAATAAAATTGACGAGCTGGAGAAAGCGATCCCCTATAAAAAAGGCGAGTCTTAACGGCTCGCCCCACTGTTTGTTGTTTGAATTTCACTCAGCCGCCAACATTCGTTGGCGCAAACTGGATAACCTTAAGGTATGCATTTTCATACTGCAATATAGGTTTCTATCACTTGTGATGCCTGTCTTACTAATTTCAAGTTGTTGATTTTAAATGCTTATAATCCAAAACAGGTGGTCTATTTAACTTTTTTATAAGCAACTATAAGCTTCAAAGGTATGCATTAGACAATTGTATAGTTGTTTAACTTTCTACTTTCACTACACTGCGCGCCATTCCCGAATGCTTATATAAGTTATTAATTTATATAAGGTAAAAATTTAAAGCTTAAAGTGGCGAATATTGTATTTGTGACCAATACTTACTTCGTTGTAAATGTTTGGACATACAAGCACATGTTTGTTTTATATCGCTCAAATACGCAAATGTCGTTTTTAGCGCCTTCAAAAATAGTAAAGAGCGATGAGCTAGCATTCACAAAGACTCCAGAGGACATATGATGAAAAAATGGATACTTGCAGCAGGACTGTGCTGCAACGTTGCGATTGCTGACGTTGCAGTCATCGTGCATCCCAGCAACGGCGATGCGCTAGACAAAGACAGCATTAGCCGACTTTTCTTAAATAAAGCGAAAGCATTTCCGAGCGGTACACCAGCACAACCTGTTGCGCTTGCTGAAGGGCAATCGGCAACCGATGAATTTAACGGCAAAGTGTTAAACAAAACCGCAGCACAACTTACTGCGTTTTGGTCAAAACTTGTGTTTACCGGTAAAGGGCAACCGCCGAAAGCGTTGGGTAGTGACGCAGATGTGATATCTGCGGTAGCAGGAAATCCAAGCGCTATAGGTTATGTAGACGCTGGCGCTGTGAACGATAGCGTACGTGTCGTCGCGACTTTTTAACTTACCGTTAATACAAAGAATTTAAGGAACACGCATGAAAACCAAATTAGCTATATTAACTATGGCAGGCCTTTTGGCTACTCCAGCAATAGCCGACATTCAAATTAACGGCTTCGCAAACCTGATTGGCGGTATGACACTGGACGATGATGAGTCAGTGTATGGCTACGACAGCGATTTTAACTTCGACCCTGCAAGTGTTTTTGGTCTTCAGGTACGTGGTGATGTAAGCGACAAACTCTCTGCGACCGCACAGCTAGTAGGCCGTGGAAGCGAAGACTACGACGCAGATTTTGAGTGGGCGTACATGACCTATGTGTTGAACAATAACTTCAACATCAGCGCCGGTCGTCTACGTATGCCTCTTTTCAAATACTCGGCATCACTTGATATTGGTTACTCTTACCACTGGTTGACTCCACCGGATGCAATTTATGGCATCGACTTCAATAATATTGACGGTGTTCGCGTTGACTACATGAACTACTCAGGTGACTGGGAGTATGGCGCTCAGCTTACAATGGGGCGCGTTGAAACAGATACGACTATTTCAGGTACGCCTGCAGCGCTAGAACTGAAAAATGTAGTGGCGGTTTCTTTTGAAGCGACTCGTGACTGGTTCAGCGCTCGTACCTTGCTTGCGCGTGGAACGACCAGTGCTGTGAACGAAGATTTTGACACATTTGTAGAAGGAATGTCGGCGTTCGGTGCAGCGATACCAAATGCGACGGCGGCGGCTGAAGGTTTCAGTGTTAATGATGATACTGGTACCTTTTTTGAGGTAGCAGTTGATATCGACAAGTATGATTGGTTTGTAGGTGCAGAATTCACTCAGACTGAAGTAGATGGCTCTGTAATTGCCGATAATAAAGCCTGGTACGTTACGGCAGGTATGCGCTTCGGTAAGTTTACACCGCACATTACTTATGAAGTTGAAGAGGCGGATAACGGCACTCAGCTTGGTCTTGTAGCTGCTCTACCTTCAACTATCTCTACCGGAGATGCGGTTACTGATGCGACTTGGGCTTTTGTCTATCAAGGTGCTGCAGGTATCGCTGCGCAACAAGAGCTAGATGTATCTGCGGTTACTGTGGGTCTTCGTTACGATGTTGAACCAGGCTTTGCGCTTAAAACTGACGTAACGTGGTACTCAGACGATCTAAATGATTTAAACGATGCAACATTACTGAAAGTTGGCGTAAATTACACGTTCTAACTACCTAAGTATGGCCTTGCACCATCTGCGAGGCCATAAATTCACTAAAGTTTTTTGTTTACAGGTAGATAAATTAGGTAGATGTATTAAAGTTCGGTCGTTTTCACCTTTCACTGAAAAGCGCTGGACGATTATAAAAAAACAGTGGGATAGCTAATGAACTTTCTAAAAAAAATGCCAATCGCGACGAAGATATTCCTGATACCAGGGATAGCGGCGCTAAGTTTTATCATTTACCTACTTATCACTGTTTATACCGCTTTAAATAATGGCGCAACTCTAGAGAAAGTTCAGAAAGTCCAATTCCCTGCTTTACAGCTATCGGCTTCAACATTAGTCGAGATGCAAAAGGTACGTGATACCCTTGCAAGCGCGGTAACGACGGGCGACCAAGACACGCTTACTGTCGCGCAAGAGCTAGCAGAAGAAGCTAAGAAAGGACTTAACCAAATAGCGGCAATCAGCCCAGAATTTCGTTCCGATATCTCGCGTATATCTTCAGGCTTCGATCAATACTTTGACGTTGCCTATGACGTTTCCCAGTCTATGGTCAATGGCACGGCTGACTTTAGCCGATTGGGTGAACTCTCTGCCCAGATGAATCAGTCTTATGATGGCGCCATTGCTGCTATGTCAACATTTCGCGATGCACAGCAAGCGGCATTCGAAGAGGCATTTAAAAACACTGATAGCGCCAACACCTCGTTAATCAGCACAGGCGTCATTTTAGCCGTGGTTGTGACTATATTGCTGTTTGGTACAGCGGTGCCTATTGTACGTGGTATAAAACAAAGCATTGATGACGTGGTCCGTTCGCTTAAAGATATTGCTCAAGAAAATGGCGACCTAACGGTTCGTATTGAAACCAAAAGCGAAGATGAAATTGGTGAGCTGGTATACTGGTTCAACCAATTTATGGACAAACTACAAGGCGTGGTGCGTGATGTGGTGGAAGCGAGTTTACCGCTATCCAACCTTGCGCAGAACTTACGCGGTGTAACGGAAGAAACCCAGCGCACCATTGATGTACAGCAAAAGTCTGCAACCAATGCTAAGCGTGCGGTAGACACTATGAGTGGTTCTGTTGACGGTGTTGCACATAGCGCAGCGCAAGCGGCCAGTGACGCTAACGAAGCGACGACAGCGGCAAGTGAAGGTCGTCAAATTGTGCAGCAAACTGTAACCAGTATTCAGCAACTTGCTGAGAACGTTCGTGAAACAGCAGACGTTATTGCACGCCTAGAGTCTGATTCTAATAAAGTGGGCTCGGTGCTAGATGTAATTAAAGGTATTGCAGAGCAAACTAACTTGCTAGCACTGAATGCCGCCATTGAGGCTGCAAGGGCTGGTGAACAAGGACGAGGCTTTGCGGTTGTAGCCGACGAAGTGAGAACGCTAGCGTCTCGTACTCAACAGTCTACGGAAGAAATTCAAAGCACCATCGAACAGCTTCAAAGCGCAGCACACTCAGCAGTAGAGGTGATGTCGCGTGGTACAGAGCAAGCAACAAGCAGCGTTGAAACAGCCAACAAAGCGGGAAGTAGCTTAGAAACCATTACCAGCACGATTGGGCGCATAAACCAAATGAACGAGCAAATCGCGCACAATACTGAAGATCAACGCACAGTGGCGGTTGATATCGTACGTCACGTTGATGAGATTCATGAGCGTACCGAACAAACCGCAAGCCGTTCAGGTGAACTAGGCACCATGTGTAATGAACTTGCCGACCTTGCGCAGCACCTTGAATCCATTGCTAAGCAATTTAGAGTGTAAGCGATAGCTTATCAATAAACATGAATTGAAAGCCTCCGTATGGAGGCTTTTTTGTGGGTTTAGCTAACAGATCAAAGGCTGTGTTTTCTGTTACCTAAAGATAAAAGAAAGGCATAAAAAAATCCCCAGCTAAGGCCGGGGATTTTTATTTTAAAGTAATGCTTTTTCTATTCGTCTAAGAAGCTGCGTAGCTGCTCAGAGCGGCTAGGGTGGCGAAGCTTGCGAAGTGCTTTCGCTTCAATTTGACGAATACGCTCACGGGTTACGTCAAACTGCTTACCTACTTCTTCAAGGGTGTGGTCGGTATTCATGTCGATACCGAAGCGCATGCGAAGTACCTTTGCTTCACGGGCGGTCAGGCCTGCTAGTACTTCCTGCGTTGCATCCTTTAAGCTACCGCCAGTTGCTGAATCGAGGGGCTGAATAATCGTGCTGTCCTCGATAAAGTCGCCAAGATGTGAATCTTCATCATCACCGATAGGGGTTTCCATCGAGATTGGCTCTTTTGCAATTTTTAGTACCTTACGAATTTTGTCTTCAGGCATTAGCATGCGCTCTGACAATTCTTCAGGGGTAGGCTCACGACCCATTTCCTGAAGCATTTGACGAGAGATACGGTTAAGCTTGTTAATCGTCTCAATCATGTGAACAGGTATACGGATAGTACGCGCCTGGTCAGCAATAGAGCGAGTAATCGCCTGACGAATCCACCACGTTGCATAAGTTGAGAACTTATAACCACGACGGTATTCAAACTTATCCACCGCCTTCATTAGACCAATGTTACCTTCTTGAATAAGGTCAAGGAATTGAAGACCGCGGTTGGTGTACTTCTTAGCAATTGAGATAACAAGACGTAAGTTAGCTTCAACCATTTCTTTCTTCGCGCGGCGTGCTTTCGCTTCACCGATTGACATGCGACGGTTGATGTCTTTGATATCTGCGATCACCAAGCCAGTTTCCTGCTCAACTTGGTTCATTTTGCTAATACAGCGTTCAATTTCTTCTTGGTTTACAGCAAGGTCAGCGGCGTATGGAGCACCTGATTTAACTGCTTCGTGTAACCACGCGTTAGACGTCTCGTTACCCGCAAATGCTTTGATGAAGTCTTTCTTCGGCATTTTTGCGTTAACCACGCAGAACTTCATCACAAGGCGCTCTTGAATACGCACTTTATCCATCATCTCGCGCATGTTTTTAACCATGCGATCGAATTGCTTTGGAACCAGGCGGAATTCTTTGAACACATCGCTTAATGCGTTGATTTGTGCGCGAGAGTCAGCATGAGCACGACCTTTCTTCTCGATGACTTCACGAGTTTTTAGGTATTGTTCACGTAGCTCAGTGAAGCGTTCACGGGCAAGCTCTGGGTCTACACCGCTATCGTCTTCATCGCTATCGTCATCATCTTCATCGTCGTCTTCATCATCTAATTCTTCTTCAGATAATTCAGAACCAACGTGAGTAGCCGTTGGAGCAAGGTCTTGCTCGTCGTTAGGATCAACAAAACCAGAGATGATGTCGCTTAAGCGAATCTCTTCTGCTTCGTAAAGATCCCACTGGTCTAATAGATAAGTGATGGCTTCTGGGTATTCAGCAACTGAACATTGTACCTGGTTGATACCATCTTCAATTCGCTTAGCGATTTCAATTTCGCCTTCACGAGTAAGAAGCTCAACCGTACCCATTTCACGCATGTACATGCGGACCGGGTCAGTCGTACGGCCAATTTCACTTTCTACAGTAGCGAGCGCCTGAGCTGCCGCTTCTGCAGCATCCTCATCAGCATTCGCTTCTTGCATGAGAAGTTCGTCTGCATCAGGAGCTGATTCAGAAACTTGAATTCCCATGTCGTTAATCATGCGGATTATGTCTTCGATTTGATCAGAATCGACAATATCTTGCGGCAGGTGGTCGTTTACTTCTGCAAAGGTTAAGTAACCTTGCTCTTTACCTTTTGCAATCAGGAGTTTAATCTGAGACTGCTTGCTTTGCGCCATATAACCTACACTTCTCACATTCAATTAGTTAGCAATAGAAAAGACAACATACACAAAGGTATGTTCCCCGTTCTGCTGTAGTACTGCTTTTGTATCAAGGCCGTTAATGCTCGATGCCACGCTGGTCTATACCATTATGTTGCGATGCACATCTGCTCGGGTTCGGATCTGCCCGTTATGTTCGGCTATATCTTTGCTACTCGTGCTGCTGCATTTTTGTTCACTTTATCGTGAATGAGACACGTTTATCTGTGCCCACAGCGAATTAGCCAGTATAGCAGAATAAGCGGTGGTTTTACCAGATTGATGGCCGATTTTTTAGCCAGTGTTTTTAAGCTACAAAACTGCGCATAATCACAGCGCGTATTCTTGCTTAAATAAATTCCTTAATACAAACTCATTAACATAAGCGTTTAAAATCGCCTTATGTAAAAGCCTACGGAAAAACAGGCTAACCTCTAGGTCAGTTTGCCCAAGGTTAACTCTTCTGTCTTTCCCTCATAAGTAGGTTCAGTTCCTGTTTTTCCGCCTGTGTCAGCGGCTGAACCCGCGAGCGTGAAATTAAGGTTTCAATGCGGCTATCGAAATGCCCGTCCAGTAAGCGAGCGAAGCTGTCGTTATAAACCCGTTCAGCGTCCTCGTCTTTAACCAAGTGTTCTTGTAACAATAATTTCGCGATAGTAGAAGAATGGGGATGGTCGCGGAAATTTTCAACAAGCTGTGCGGTTTTTGCTTGAGGGTGACTTACGCAATAGCGATGCACATCGCGTAATAAATCCATGCCAGCAGCGTTACTGCCCGCGAAAATATCAATTTGAACGTCTTCACATAGCGTGGCTAATTCAGGTTTATCAAGTAGCAAGCGTATCAGCATGCGAAGGGGTGATAGTTTAGGCTTGTTTACCTGATTGCGATTCGGTGAATAAGCTTGCTTCGAACCTTGATTGGCTTTGGTGATATCTTGCTGAAGTTTAAATCGATCGAACTCGCCGGTGTGCTTGGCTAATTCTTCCAGCAACATTTGCTTTTGATCATCACCTAATGTGCTTTCAATAAGCGGCATTGCCGCTTTTTTAAGGGCAATTTTACCTTCCGGCGTGCCCACATTGTGCGTTTTTAATAAGTTCTCAAAGAAAAAGCGGGATAACGGCATAGCGTCATTAAGCATGTCCATAAAGGCGTCTTTGCCCACCTGACGCACCATAGTGTCGGGGTCTTCGCCATCGGGTAGGAATAAAAACGAAATACGCACGCCGTCTTTTAATGCGGGTAAGGCGTTTTCTAAGGCGCGCCAAGCCGCTTCACGGCCTGCGCGGTCGCCATCATAACAGCACACAATATGAGACGTAGCACGAACCAGCATTTGAATATGTTCAGGTGTGGTAGCTGTACCTAGCGCAGCAGTAGCAATATTAATATCGAATTGACTTAGCGCCACTACGTCCATATAGCCTTCTACAATAACGACGGTATCCAGGCTACGATTTTTTTGTCTGGCAGAATAAAAGCCAAAGAGCTCACTGCCTTTATGGAAAATGCGGGTTTCTGGCGAGTTTAAGTATTTAGGGCCGCCGTCATCCAATACTCGGCCCCCGAAACCCACCACACGACCCCGTTTGTCCCTGATAGGAAACATAATGCGGTCGCGAAAGAAATCGTAGGTACGTCCTTGGTCGTTTTTGTTGACCAGCTTTAAATCGACCAGTTGCTTGATGCGCTGTGGATCTTTGCCAAAGGTATTTAGCAGCGCGTCCCAGCTGTCTGGCGCGTAGCCAATTTCCCATTGTTTAACGATGTCGCCGCTTAACCCACGGTTTTTCAAATAGTCGATGGCTTTCTTACTATTACCATTTTGACGTAACTGATGCTGGAAAAAGCGTGCAACTTGCTCCATTACCGCGTAATCGTCTTGCTGTTGCTGCTTTTTCTCTTCGCTCATGGCAGGGCGACTGCCTTTTTCGCGGGGAACTTCAAGTCCGTGATAACGGGCTAGCTCTTCAATCGCCTCGACAAATTCTAAGCGGTCGAATTCCATAATAAACGAGATAGCATTACCGTGAGCGCCACAGCCGAAACAGTGGTAAAACTGTTTGTCTTGACTAACAGTGAAAGATGGCGACTTTTCGTTGTGAAAAGGGCAGCACGCTTGGTAGTTTTTACCTGCTTTTTTAAGTTTAACTCGGCTATCTACCACTTCTACCACATCGGTACGTGACAGCAGGTCGTCTATAAAATCGCGAGGTATCTTTCCAGCCATGAGGGTACTTTCAACAAGAGTAAGTTAAAAAAGAATTAGAAAAGTACAAGTCGTAACAGCGTTTGAGACGACAAGTTACAACGTAATAAAAACAGTGAAGTACTGTAACAGGGAAGCGTTAAAATGAGAACAATGAAGGTGTGACAATGCACACCTTCTACACGCTTCACTTTTACGAAAGGGCAAAGCTTAAGCGTTCAAACGCGACTTAATTTTTGCACTTAGAGCGCCCATGTCGGTGCGGCCTTGAACCTTAGGTTTCAAGGCGCCCATGACTTTACCCATGTCCTGCATACCCGATGCGCCGGTCGCAGCCATGGTTTCGTCGATAAGTGCATTTAGCTCATCGTCAGTCAAAGGCTGGGGTAAGAAATCTTCAATGTAAGTGATTTCTTCACGCTCTTTGCTAGCAAGGTCGTCGCGATTGGCTGCGTCGTATTGCGCGGCGGCGTCTTGGCGCTGCTTAACCATTTTGGTTAGTACCGCTAAGATTGCGCTATCGTCTAGCGTAATTTGCTCATCGATTTCTTTTTGTTTAATGGCAGCCATTGCCATACGAATAGTACCGAGACGTACTTTTTCTTTTGCACGCATCGCATCTTTTTGCGCTGCTTTTAAATCATCAATTAGTGCCATGATGTTTCCTGATTTTTTATTAGTAGACTGAGCTGATACCTATCCGCATAGATCATTGCCCACTCAGAAGGTAATGATCTATGCGGGCTGGTATTATTAAGCCCCAGGTTGAAAATCAAATGCAACCATTTTGAAACGGGAAAAATGGAGTCGTTAGGATTAAGGCCAAAAAAATAAAGGCCCAGAAACGCGAAAGGTGCTGCAATTGCAACACCTTTCAGACTCGTTACTTAACCCTATATTAGTAGAGTTTTACGCGACGTGCGTTTTCACGAGCTAGCTTCTTAAGATGACGCTTTTTAGCGGCAGCTTTCTTGCGCTTGCGTTCCCAAGTTGGCTTTTCGAAGAATTCACGACGACGAACTTCAGAAAGAACACCTGCTTTTTCACAAGAACGCTTAAAACGACGCAGCGCCACATCAAACGGCTCGTTTTCTCTAACTTTAACGATAGGCATTAAACACTCACCTCAAAACTTTTACTGTGTAAATCCGGGTAAAATTGTGCGCTAAAAAGGCCACCCGGGTTAAAAATGGTGCGAAATTCTAATCATATCTACAGAGAAAGTAAAGGATGAATTGCCAAAAAATAGCCAATATTGTGCATTTACCGTTCATTTACCTGTTCACTGGCATTCCATGAATGCAGGATTAAAGGTAAACTCTGCGCTCGTTAAGCAGCGTATTGTTTAACTCGGCTTATATAAGCGCCCTTTTCAGAACGTTTTCTTGCTCATTTCCCTTTCGAAAAACGAAAGTGATCAAAAGAAAAGAGCCAATGATCCTGAACAGGGTAGTGTTATGATCGCGGCGGGATCATAAAGATGATCGCACTAGATCGCCAGAATTATTTTCTCAGTTTTTGGTATTCGCTTAGTCATTATGGCTCTCAACAATTGTAGGGACACCTGTTGAGATAAAAAGACGACAGTAATTCCAGAAACTAGGCATAGAAGTTAGTAGTAAAAGGGTTACTCCCCATGCGTATTTTAGGAATAGAAACATCTTGCGACGAAACTGGCATTGCCGTTTACGACGACGAAAAAGGGTTGTTGTCGCACGAACTATATAGTCAAGTAAAGCTGCACGCCGACTACGGTGGCGTAGTACCTGAACTTGCGTCACGGGATCACGTGAGAAAAATCATTCCTTTAATTGAAAAGGCTATGGAAGACGCTAACACCCAGCCAACAGAGATTGACGGCGTTGCTTTTACCCAAGGCCCAGGTTTAGTGGGGGCGTTATTAGTGGGTTCGTCGGTAGGGCGTTCATTGGCCTATGCGTGGAATGTACCTGCGGTGGGCGTTCATCATATGGAAGGGCATTTATTAGCGCCCATGCTTGAAGATGACGCGCCGGAATTTCCCTTCGTTGCACTATTAGTGTCAGGCGGCCACTCAATGTTGGTTAAAGTTGAAGGCATTGGCCAATACGAAGTACTTGGCGAGTCTATTGATGATGCCGCTGGTGAAGCCTTTGATAAAACCGCCAAATTACTGGGGCTAGATTATCCTGGTGGTCCTTTATTAGCCAAACTGGCTGAAAAGGGAGAAGCGGGACACTATAAGTTTCCTCGCCCGATGACCGACAGACCAGGACTAGATTTCAGCTTTAGCGGTCTGAAAACCTTTGCTGCAAACACCATTCGCGATGCTGACCTAACCGGTGCTGATGCTGAGCAAATTAAAGCGAATATCGCCTACGCGTTTCAGGAAGCCGTCGTTGATACGCTTATTATTAAGTGTAAGCGGGCGTTGAAGCAGACGGGAATGAAGCGTTTGGTTATTGCTGGCGGCGTAAGTGCAAATACAATGCTGCGCAGTGAGATGAAAGCCCTGATGCAAGAGCTAAAAGGTGAGGTGTTTTATCCTAGCTTAGCGTATTGTACAGACAATGGAGCCATGATTGCCTATGCGGGCATGCAGCGTTTGAAAGCTGGGGAAACCTTGGCGTTATCTTCACAAGCCAAGCCGCGCTGGCCTCTTGATACTTTATCGGCGATTTAGCTATTCATAAAAAGCCAGTAAGTAAGTGCCACACCTCGTTGCAAACGCTACTATGCCTTCCCTAAGTTCACTGGGGAAATATTGAGCATAGCAAGCAGGCAAAACAAAAAAAGCATAAATAAAAGGCAATGGGAGCACATTCCATTGCCTTTTGTTTTAGTAAAATGAACTTTGAGTAAGGACGTAAAACACCATGCGCTTGGCAATAGACGAAACAAAACAAAATGCACCGCTATTCTATTTAGCATTGTCGTTATTTATTTCGCTTACTTTTGCAGCGCTCACCGCGTCCAATGCATTTGCATCAAGCAAAGCACCCTTGAATGACTCTGAAAAAGGCCCGAAGCAAGAGCAGCAAGATCAGTATGTCGTGCTCATTTCTCTTGATGGATTTCGCCACGACTATATAGAGTTACACAATGCGGAGCATCTTGGCGCCATTGCAAAGCAGGGGGTAAGAGCCTCGTCTATGACCCCTGTTTATCCGTCGAATACCTTTCCCAACCATATTTCTTTGATCACTGGGCTGCTTCCTAAACATCACGGCATCGTGAATAACCGTTTTTATGATAAATCCCGCCCTACAAAAGAGGGTTATGCAAAATATCAACTAGGTTATGGCGGAATGGACAGCACGTGGATTACGGCAACACCGCTATGGAATTTAGTGGAATACCACGGGATGAAGGCTGCTACCTTTTTCTGGCCAGAGTCTGACGCACGCATATCGGGTGCTTCTCCAACTTATTTTTACCACTACTCAAAATATGCTGATTACCAGATGCGTATTGATCAGATCATCAACTGGCTAAAACTGCCTGAGGTATCGCGCCCTCGCTTTATTGCGGGTTATTTTTCGCTTACCGATTCGGTAGGACACGATGAAGGACCTTTTGCCGACAAAACTAATGATGCGGTGCAGGAAGTGGATGCGCTTATCGGTCAACTTTATGAACGCATAAATGCATTAGATTTGCCCGTAAATCTGGTAGTGGTGTCTGACCACGGCATGACATCTATTGATGAAAGCCAGCTTATAGAGGTCGAGTCTTTATCCATTCCTGATAGCTTCATTATTGAAAATGAAGGGGCGCAAGTTCATCTTTACGCTAAAGACGGCGTGCCCGATAAACAAATCACAGAAGAAATAGAGCGTCTTACCTATATAGCCGAAAACCGCTTCGTTGTGCTCAATGATACCCAGCGGGCTGAGCGACATATGGAAGTGGGAAATAGAACCGGCGATATTATTATTGAGATAGCCCCGCCAGCACGCTTTAAAAACGCCAACAGCATGCATATTAGTAAAGGTGGGCATGGCTACATGAACACGCTGCCTGATATGGGGGCGACGTTTGTTGCCATAGGGCCTGCATTTAAAACGAATACTACCTTACCTGTGTTCAGCAATTTAGAGGTTTATCCAGCGCTGGCTAAAATATTGGGTATCAAGCCTGTTACGCCGATAGACGGCAAGCTAGATGTTCTGGAAAAGGCGCTTACTCTTTAACTTTGCCTTTATCCCACACTTTACTTTCATTGCCTGCTAACAGCCGGGCAATGTTGTCTTTGTGGCGTAAAATAATAAGAAGCGAAAGCATTGCTACCGGCACCGTGTACAAAGGCTTTATTAAAAACGTAAAAAGTGGCGCTAGCGACACAGCAATGAGTGCACCGAGCGAAGAATAGCCGGTAAGAAAAACCACCACTACCCAGCTTAAAATAAGCAAACCTGCTAAATCCAGCCCAATAGGCAGCATGGCACCAAAGGCGGTAGCGACGGCTTTACCGCCTTTGAAACCAAAATAAAGCGGAAAGATATGGCCTAAACATGCAAAAATAGCAATTATGCCAAGCATAATTGGTTCTATGCCCAAAAAGTAGCTGCCGTAAACGGGAATGGTGCCTTTCAAAATATCCATAACAAGCACCAGTAGCGCAGGAATACGACCTCCCAAGCGGTACACATTGGTAGCTCCAGGGTTTTTAGAGCCGGCGGTTCTTGGGTCGGGTAAACCAAACAATTGGCTTATTACCACAGCACTTGAAAGTGAACCGAAAAGGTAGGCAACAGCGGTCATTAAAAGCGTTAGCGAAATCATTTTTTCATTCTAATTATCAAAAGCGTTTTAGAAGCACGACCTTTCAGGTTTCACTTCCTTTGTAGGAGGCTAAAGGCTAGTGTCCCATTAAATTACAAAACCTTGGTTGCTCCCAGTTGTCATACAGCGGTATAGTTGTGCCACATAAGCGTAAAGCTACTCCATCCAAACGCGATATACCACCGTTTACCAGCAATATGTGGTTGAAAGCGCAGTAGTAAGACCAGTATTGGAGCCGGAAAGTAGGGCAATAAACTGGTTTGATAACAGACAAGATGAAAAAATTCCATGGGAAAAATTTATATAACAGGGCTTGAAGTAGACACCCTGATTGGTGTTTATGACTGGGAAAGAGTAAGAACCACCCAGCTACTTCTCGATGTAACACTTGATGTTGACTTAAGCGCGGCGATGCAAAGTGATGATGTTGCTGATACGGTAGACTATGCCAAAGTAGCCGAGTGCATCGTAAAAGTAGGTGAAGAAAGCACGTTCGAATTACTTGAGGCTTTCGGAAGCAAAGTTATGGACGCGGTACTTGCAAACTTCTCCGTTGCATCGATAACCCTGAAAATAGTTAAACCTAAAATTCTTCCCAATGCGCAAACCGTTGCCGTTGAAATGCGTAAAGAGCGCAATTAATGTCACAACACACCATCTTAATCAGCATTGGCTCTAATATTGAGCGCGAGCATTACACTAAGCAATCTTTGGTTGCCCTAAAACAACACTTCTCTGATGTTTCAGTGTCTTCGGTTTACGAAAGCGAAGCGGTGGGCTTTAACGGCAGCCCTTTTTATAATGCTGCTGCCCGTGCGACGACCTCAAAAAGTATTGAGGAAGTGTGCGCAACCCTTAAAGCCATTGAGAAAGACAATGGCAGGGTACATACGGACAAAAAATTCTGCGCTAGAACCCTTGATCTCGATTTGCTTACCTATGATAGTAAGATAACCACAACCCCTGTGGTTTTGCCTCGCGAAGAGATTTGCTACAACGCGTTTGTGCTTTGGCCGTTAGCTGAACTTGTTCCCGACGACATTCACCCCGAAACGCAAGAAACCTATGCCCAAATGTGGCAAAACTTTGATAAACAGAAACAGCAATTATGGCCGATTGACTTTACTTGGAGTTAACCAAAGGAATGACACTTTTTGAAATTATTATTCTAGCAATTATTCAGGGCGTTACTGAGTTTCTTCCCATTAGTAGCTCTGGGCATTTATTGTTGCCCGCTGAACTTTTTGGGTGGGTAAGTCAGGGATTGGCGTTTGACGTTGCTGTACATGTGGGAAGCCTTCTAGCGGTAATGATTTATTTTCGCCAAGAAATAGGGCAGATGACCGTGGCATGGGTAACGCAAGGATTTAGCAAGCAACAATCTACCGACAGCAAACTTGCTTGGTACGTAATTGTGGCGACTATTCCAGCGGTTATTATTGGCTTTTTAATGAAAGGCTGGATAGAGGAAAATGCTCGTACGGCGCTGGTAATAGCAGGCACCACCATCATTTTTGGTCTGCTGCTATGGTATGCCGATGCCACTGCAAAACGTGAGCAAGAGCTAGAAGGGCTAACGCTAAAGCAAGCCATTTACATCGGGTTGGCTCAAGTGCTGGCGCTTATTCCAGGCACTTCTCGTTCAGGTATTACAATGACCACAGGTTTGATGTTAGGCCTTAAGCGTGAAGCCTGTGCGCGCTTTTCCTTCTTATTGTCTATCCCTGTTATCTTGGGCGCGGGTTTGTTAGCTACTCTTGACCTACTCAAAGCCAATGAAGCGGTAGACTGGTATGCGCTGCTTTATGGCGCGGCGTTTTCATTCGTAAGCGCCTACCTTTGTATTTATTTATTCCTAAGCTGGATATCGCGCATAGGCATGCTGCCTTTCGTTATCTATCGTTTAGCGTTAGGCGTATTACTACTATGGTTTGTTTTCGCTTAAGTAAAAAACAAGGGTGTTAATCTTCGTTCAATATCGCGCCCTAGCGCTGAACTAAAGCGCTTAGAATTTATTAGTGCCTGTTGACCTTGATGTACAGTAAGGTCAACAGCCTCTAAGTTAGCGGGTGAATTTTTAACATCATTAATGCATTTGGCAAAGACCTCATTGGAAGGGACATGAGACATGGCAGAAACAATATTTGATAAAATTATCAGCAAGGAAATTCCAGCAGACATATTGTACGAAGATGAATTGGCGCTGGCGTTTAAAGATATTAATCCTCAAGCACCTATTCACTTTCTGGTTATTCCGAAAAAGCAAATTGCAACGGTAAATGATATTACCGAAGAAGACCGCGAAGTAGTGGGGCATTTGTCATTTGTTGCGGCAAAAATAGCCAAGGAGCAAGGATTTGCCGACCAGGGCTTTCGTACGGTTATGAATTGTAATGAATACGGTGGTCAAACGGTATATCACATTCACCTTCACGTATTGGCGGGCAAACCGCTAGGCTGGCCTCCATATACTGAAAACATGAAACAACACGTAGAGTAAGTAGTTTCTATTTAAATTGGCATTGTCTAAATTCAGTTTGTATAGCGATTAAATTTTTCATTGCACGCACTCTTTACACCCTATGCTCAAATTGGTTGGCTATAAAACAGAATTGAGATGAGCTTTTAGCTATATGAGCAATTAAAATATGAGGGGCGCGCAAACGCCCTTTGGGAATTCAATAAGATATAGATGGTAAGGTTTATCTATTGCGAGTGCTTATGTAAATGGCCAAACAACGCCGTACCCAAGAACAGCACCATAATAAACATCACGCCCAGCATCCAGAAATGGGTAATATCAAAATCTTGCATGACAGTTCCTCCAGGTGGAAAAGGTTAATCGTGTCCAATCCTGAATATCCGGTATATCGCATAGCCCAACATCATGATTGTTATAATTATGATAAGCACTTGTAAAAATATATGCCAGAACATAATGCGTCCTTTTTTAGTTTGTCTCGTTATTTGCGACCACTAGGGCGCTGTATTCTGCAGAATTGAAATATTTTGGTTTGCCTCTAAAACACAAATTAGTACTAACACCAATTGCCAGCGTAAGCATAAGCATGATGTAGGCATTGCTAATATCTGCCATACCCAGGTATTCGGGAATTCGGGTAAATGACCAAATGGTGTTGATGATCCACACGCTCGACAACGTCACCACAGCGGCAGTCGATGAACGTTTCCAAAATAAACCGCAAACAATTAGCCACAAAACAGGCATTAGCCAGGCCAGCACCCATCCTACTGAAGCGAGAATTTGTGGTAGAAATGAGCCCACAGCAATAGCGATAAAGGAAAGTATGACAATGACGATGCGGGTAACTTTTGCGATTTGCTTTTCGGTGGCATCCGGCCGGTAAAAGCGGCGGTATATGTCATTACTGAAAATCGTAGCCGGCGCCAATGCTGTCATGGCAAATGACGATAGAATGGCTGCCATAAATGATCCAAGTAATAGTGTAACTAACCAGGTTGGCAACATGGATACCAGCATGGCGGTGGCTGCGGTTTTTGGGCCCAGGGCGTGAAACTCCGGTAGCGCTTTAGCGGTAAGCCCGATAACGCAAATAAATACCCCAAACATGCCATTAATAGGGGCCGCAAACCACAGTGCCTTCACGATAGTTTTTTCATCCTTGGCACTCATACATACCTGCAGAAGAGGTTGGTTAGCAGGCTGACTAAACACAAGCGCTACCACCAAGCCAAAGGCAAAGGTGATTAGTAAATGGGGCGACCCGAATAAAGACAGCGCGGCTTCGTTCCCGCCGTTTACGTAGTAATCGGAAACTGAGCTGAAGTCGCCGTTGGGTAATTGGAAGGCGATAAATACAGTGGCGAGTATAACGCTAATGTACATAAGGATCGCATTTGCCACGTTAATCCAACCAACCTCTTTAATGCCTGCAAGAACTACGTAAAGAATGCCTAACACTCCGCCGGCAATGGCACTGTACTGTACGTTCCAACCAGTCATTGCCGACAGTAAAATAGCCAAGCCTTGGGTTTCTAGAGTCAGAACACCGAAAATCGAACCCGCCATCACACAACTAACAATGATCCGCACTACAGGGCTGTAAAGGGCTTCTAATAACTCAGGTACAGAGGTCACACCGGTTCTGCGCATCCACAAACCAGTACTAAGGCAAACGATAACCAGCAAAATAACGTGGGCAATGGAAAACCATAAGGAGGTAGCTCCCATGCTCCACGAAAGCTCGAAGATGCCCATTATGTGAGGAGTGCCAAGCACGGTCAGGGCAAGAGTCGCAGCAATAACAGTTACACCCAATTGTCTGCCTCCGTGGGTAAATTCTGCGTCATGGGCATGAGGCTGCTGTTTTGTTTGTCTCGCAACCCAATACCCAACACCAGTAATCAGCACGAGCTCGTACATCAAAACACAGATAATAACGGTAATATTCATAATGATTGTCCAGAGAACATGGGCGCACCGGGCCCAGGTGTAGTAGAGGCTATTTGCCCGCTCACGTTGCCAATACCAATGCGAAGACCAGAGGATGAAATGCAAAAGCCTGACAATATAATTTCGTCACCATCCTCGAGAAAAGTACGTTGCTCGCCATTGGGTAATGTTAAGGGCTTCTTCCCGCCTTCGGTTAACTCAAGCAAAGAACCTGCTTCTTCTGGCTCTGGCCCTGATTGCGTACCTGAACCGAAGAGATCGCCAGCATTTAAATTACAACCCGTTGTGGTGTGATGAGAAATCATCTGCGCTACCGTCCAGTAGGCATGTTTGAAGCTGGTTTTACTCAGAGTCACCGGCGCTTCATTTGAGGCCTTCATTTGGGCTGTTCGCAGTGAAACACGCATTTGAATATCAAGGCCGCCATTAGAAGTATTGAACGGGCTGTTTAGCGCTGCCACATAAGGCCTGTCTGAATATTTGGTTGGTTGAACCCGAAAGGGGATAAGTGCTTCTGCGGTAACAATCCAGGGCGAAATACTGGTAACAAAGTTTTTGGATAAAAAGGGACCAAGTGGCTGGTACTCCCAGGCTTGAATATCTCTTGCAGACCAGTCGTTCAGCATGCATACACCAAAAAAGTGTTTTTCTGCCTGTTCAATTTCAAGCGGAGAAAATTGCGGTGACGGACAGCCAATGAAAATGCCTAGCTCGGCTTCGTAGTCAAGCTTTTCACTGGGTAACATCACAGGTTCATTGGAATTGGGGCGAAGCACTTGTCCATTGGGCCGGTAAACCTGTTGCCCAGACACAACAACACTTGATGCCCTGCCGTGATAACCTATGGGCAACCATTTGTAGTTAGGTAAAAGAGGGTTATCCGGACGGAAAAGCTTGCCGACAGCAGTGGCATGATGAATTGATGTGTAAAAATCCGTGTAGTCGCCAATGGAACAAGGTAAACACATCTCAACGTCATGCTTACTTATCAGCGTTTCACGGACAATGGCCTCCAAACGGGAACCTGCTCGCAAACTGCGTGAAAGCGCCAGGCGGAAGGCTGCGGAATAGCTTCGAGGCAATTGAATAAAAGGGTTTAGCGTTTTGCCAGTTAATGTGGAAAGGGCCTCACCAGCCAACCCGTCAAACGGCGACGAAGTTGCCAGTTTTGCAAGATCAATAATTTCATCGCCAATAGCCACACCGCAGCGTGGCGGAAGATCACGGGTTTTAAACACCCCCATTGGCAAATTCTGAATGGGAAAATCCGGGTGTTGGTTAGCACTTTTCAGCCACGAGAAGAGAGCTTCGTCATGGGTTTCGTCTGGCTGTGCAATAGCGATTGTTGTGTCAGTATCTGATACCACGTTTCATCATCTCCGTGCCAATCACCGTTGCTTTTTTCTTCAGCGTACTAATTAAACCCGGGTTTACTTTCTCTGCAAAGCGGGAAGAGGGCATAAGTACGACCACGGCCGCAATGGGTTGGCGTATGCTGTTAAAAATGGGCACTGCAACGGCACAAATACCTAAATGCAGTTCTTCTTCATCAGTGGCAAAACCTTGTTTGTTGTACTCGGTAAGGCGAGCCTTTAATGTGGCTTTATCTGTGATGGTGTTAGGCGTGATTGCCTCCAGTTCACCCTTGAGCAGAATTTCCACTTTTTCTTCGTGAATATAAGATAAAATAGCTTTAGCGCCGGCTGCAGTGTGAAGGGGGAGAACTTCGCCTGGTGGCAAAACCACTTTTAGCGGGTGTTCTGATGCAGCAGAATAGGTGGGTACAGTAGAGTTACCCAACCATACTTCCAATGTTACTGTTTCTTGAAGCGTATCACGCAACTCGTCAATATGGGCTCTTGCCAGGTGTAAAATATCGTTAAAGTTAACGTCGGCCATAGTCATTGCAAGCTGATAAATGGCTGGACCTAGCCAATATTTACCGGTTTCCTTGTTTTTATACACAAATTCGTGGTCGGCTAACCTAATGAGCAAACGCGAGACTGTTGCCTTGTGAATATCGAGCTTTTTTGCCAGCCAGGTTGTGCCCATTTCCTGATTTTCATTTGCCAGAGTAAGCAAAATTCGGATGGCTTTGTCGACGGTAGAAACGGATTCACAATCTTTCATTTATCACACTCCATGGGTTGCCCGTATTGTCTTGATATTTGAGATGCTATGTTAAGATATTGTTGTTTACATTTTTTTACGCGCTTAACAAGGCAACGAAAACAAACGGGCGACGGTTCCTCGATTAATTGCGTTCACCAACAATCGTGCGCAATACACCAATACCTTCCACCTCCAGTTCAATAACGTCACCGGGTTGAATCCAACGCTCGAGTTCGTCACCACACCCAAAAGCGATGGTGCCAGAACCGATGAAGTCTCCGGGGTGAAGGGTTTCAGACTGCGACACATGAGCAATAATTTGCTCGAAACTCCAGTACATATCTGAGGTGTTGCCCTGTGACCATACCTCGCCATTTATTTTTGCCACCATGCTGAGGTTACTTGGGTCAAGTTCATCCGGTGTTACCATGCACGGACCCATGATATTGCCACCATCCATGTCTTTACCTTTGGCTGGTCCAAGCAACATGGTGACCTCTTGCTGTAATACATCCCTGGCGCTGATATCGTTAAATATGGTGTAGGCAGCAATATATTCTTTGGCTTTTTCCACAGGAATATTGGTGCCGGTTTTGCCAATGTAGATCCCGAACTCCAGTTCATAATCCAGCTTTTCTGTATACCGGGGCCATGGGATTACCGCGTTGTTACCCTGTACCGTATGCGTATTGCCCTTGTAGTAAAGAGGCTGTTGGTACCAGAGTTCGGGAATGGGTTTGCCCGTTCGTTTTTCAAAGTTCTTCGCATGGGTTTCAAAACTTATGGTGTCGCGAATTGACGTTGGCTGAGTTACGGGGGCAAGTAAGGCTACCTCTGACAACGCAAAAACCATACATTGGTCTTTGCTCGTTGAGATAGCTTGAGTGCCGTCATAACGAGCTTGAACATAATGCAAAGCGTCTTTTGCTTTGCTCATACTCAGTTGGCCGCCCATTAGAAATTGTTGCATGTCACTGGGAATATAAACATCAGCAACCGCTTGAGCGCGCTCGGTTTCACCCTGATCTTCCAACAAGGCTACTAACCCGTAGTTGAGATCGATAACGTTGTCACCGTGAAGTGCGCCGACTCGCTGAATATCGCCATGTGGTGTTGGGGTCGAAAATGTAACAAGTTTCATAGAGGCTCCTCATTTACCCTGCGGCTGCTGCGCAAGAAACAAACTTAGTTGCTTTAGCAGCTTTTCGTTGTTGTTAGCTAACACCTCAGTACTTTGGCTGTTGCGATAGTCGTACCAGCCAATGCCGCTTTTTATACCAAGCTCATTGTTGGCTACTTTTTCCAGCAACTGTTTTGACGGTAGGTGAGCATTACTCAATGTGGGAAATATATTTGCTGAAGCGCGAGCTGCAGTATCCAGACCAATCATGTCCTCTGCTTCCATGGGCCCTAGCGTAGCTAGGCGAAAACCGTAACTGGCTTTAACTGCGATATCGAGATCTTCCGGCGACACCACACCTTCATCGAGTAAAAAGTCAATTTCTCTTTCCATAGCACCGGTAAGTCTGTTGATGATAAATCCGGGTACTTCTTTTTGTACCAATACGGGTTGCTTACCAATGGCTTTCATCAACGACAGGGTGGTATCGATAGTTTGTTTAGAGGTGAGAGGCCCCTTGTGTACCTCAACCGCAGGAATTATGTGAGCGGGATTGAAGTAGTGAAGTCCTATCATCCGATGCTGAGTTGGCAGTTCGTTACAAATCCTGGACACTGTCATACTACTTGTATTAGTTGCGAGAATGACGTGTTCATCGGTATTGCAAAGCTGACTGAACAGTGACCGTTTTAGCTCCTCGATTTCCGGCAGAGATTCCACATACATATCAATGTTATCCAGTGGAATATCAGTGATATCGCATTGCAGAAATGTTACGTTTTCCATAACTTTCTCAATGGAATGGGTCGTGAGCTTGTGGTGAATGAAACTTTGTACGTTCTGCTGTAATTGTGTTTTACAACGTTCCAGTGCTTCAGCCGAAACATCAATGATTGTGACTGTCCTGCCTGCTAGTAAGAATGCCTGAGCGATTCCTACTCCCATGGTACCTGCGCCAATAACTGCAATGTGCTTAATTTGACTTTCTGCCACGATAGCTCCGCGTGTTGTTAATGTTTCGTTAATAATTCTAGGGTGGCAAATTATCTTACTCAATAGAGGTGTCTCAAATAATGAGACTGTTATCATTGCGGTTGTATAATTTTTTAAATAAATTGTTAAGTAGTTGTTGAGTGTATCAATAATTGAAACTGAAGGATTGTGCGTAGAAATTCTTGAATGTAACCTCGATTTTACAAAATTATTACATTTTAATTTTTTAACATTAATGCACAGGCATTAAGGAGTAAAAGATGGATCGGGACGCACAAAAAGTATTTCCAATGAAGCCAGTTGCCGTAGCTGTTTGTTCACTATTATTCACTGGACCCCCCCTCTTGCAGGCTCAGGAGTTGGAAAGCTCCGCTACAGCAGTGACGCCAGCATCGAAGGAGTCGGACGACGTAGAACAAATACTCGTCTTTGCACGCAAACGAGGAGAGCAGGAAAAAGATGTTCCGGTTTCCATGTCTGCTATGAGTAGCAATGAATTAGCAGAAGCCGGTGTCACTGATATAACCAGTATGTTCCAGTTAATGCCAGGTGTTGAAAATAACGCAGACGGGAGCCGAATTGCCAATAAGCCCGCCATTCGCGGAGTTGGTTCAACAGAAAATTCGTCGATTCGCGCCAAAGTAACCACCTTCATTGATGGCATCCCCATTGTTGGAGCGCAGGGCATTAGTTCGTTCGCCGGATTACAACAAGTTGAAGTATTGCGAGGGCCTCAGAGTTCAGCGTTTGGGCGTTCGACGTTTGGAGGGGCTATAAACTACGTAACCCGTGATCCGGATACCCTGGGTGAATTGGAATTTGATGTACGGGCAAATATTGGTACCGATAATACCCGGGATATCAGTTTGTCGTTAATTACTCCGCTCGTTGAAGATCGTTTGGCTATGGCGGTTACCCTTGAATCGAATAACTATGGCGGCCCTGACGAATGGCGCACAACAAGCGGTGTGCAGCTAGGGGGCACCACAGATAGGCTGGGTTCAGTAAAATTGGTTTACACCCCAACTGATTACATCAAAGCTGAACTTATGTATCTAAAACAGGATATTGACGACGATCATCCTGCGGTACTGTTTGCCAATTTAGATCAGCTCGAACCCTATGCACTCGACAGTGATGGTTTGTGTGTGGTCAATGGCGGTTCGAATGCGTGTGTCATTAATGGCGCAATAGATAACGTTCCATTGGTGTTCGATTTCAACTTTGACCATGCAGTAAACCCGGTATTAGACCCAGGTACGCGCATTGACCGGGAGCGACTGCAAGGCTCCGTCGAAATTGAGTTCGATAATGACATGATGTTGACATTGCTAGGTGCGGTAACAGACGAAGAAGGTGAAACCTGGTTTGACCGCGATGCTTACACCGATGTCACCACTATCCACGTGGCCTCGTCCCCGGAAAGTGACGAAATATACGCCGAAGCCCGCTTGAGTTCTACTGGTGAAGGCAAGTTCGACTGGTTGGTGGGTGCATCAATGTACGAATACGATTATCTCAATACCGTTTATGCCAATAAAAGTGCTGGCGCGGTGATGGATCTTTACTCCGAAGGTGCTCGAAATATCGGGGTGTTTTTCAACGTGGGATATCAGTTGTCCGAACGCTTAACAGGCTCACTGGAAGGGCGCTATCAGTGGGATGAAATCGACAGTGTATATCCGGAAAATGAGGCCCGTGGTGCAACTTCAGATATTACGTCAAGCAGTGAAACCTCGTCTTTTCAGCCTCGTATCGCCCTTACTTATGCTTTGAATGACGACAACAATGTTTATGTTCAACTGGCAAGAGGGACTAACCCTGCAGGCTTTAACGCTAATGCGCTGGATCCGGTGTTAGTAGAAACCGCTGAATCTGAAGGCTTTGCTTTGGAAGCTTTCCAAACCTACGATGAAGAAGTGATTGTTAGCTATGAGATGGGGTTAAAGGGGAGCTTAGACGAATACGATTTCCGGTATTCATTGGCCGCGTATTACCTCGACTGGGAAGGCTATGTTCAACCCGCTACCGCTAACTGGACTCCCGCAGATGGCGTATTATTAGACGGCACTGCAGCCGATGACTATTACAGTCGGCTGTTTATGAACACGGGGGATTTAAGTGGTGCAGGGCTTGAATTTGAGGGGCAATGGTTGCCAACTGATCACCTGGATATTGGCGGTACGCTTTCCTACACCGGGTTGGAATTCAAAGATGATGCTTGTTCACCTATCCCGCTCGATTACGGTGTTACTGCTACCAGAACAGAACCTTATAGCTGTGCAACTACCATTGGTGGAAACGCGCCGCCTATGCTTTCCCGCTTTACCGCAGCGATAAATGCAACGTATATTGCAGAGTTGGGCAACGGGCTAACGTCTTATACACGGGCGGATTATCAATACCGTTCAAAGCGTTACGTTGAACAAATAAATACAGACTACTTGCCCGGCTATTCTATGGTGAATTTGCGTAGCGGCATCAGAAAAGATAACTGGTCTGTAGAACTTTACGTAGACAACCTTTTCGATGAAGACTCACCAGCTGGTGCAGTGAGATTCTTTGACGGCCGAATTGCGGGTATGTCTTACAACACTAGTGTGCGGTTGAGACAGCCTCGCACTGCGGGTATCAACCTTTCCTATAGTTTCTTCTAAGAGTGAGTCGTTATGAAATTTAATTCGTGGTTAACAATGACACTGGTGATGATGCTATGCGCTGGTTGCACGGATGCAAAAAATGAAGCGCTAGTTGATAAATCATCAGACACCCGTCCGAATGTACTGTTCATTGTGGTCGATGATTTAGGTGCCGACGACGTGGGTTATCAGGGGTCTGAAATACTCACGCCGAATATTGATGCTCTGGCGTCACAAGGCACGGTCATCAACCATGGGTATGCATATCCTATTTGTAGTCCAACCAGAGCGGCATTGATGACGGGGAAAAATCCGCTAACGTTTGGCATCGACGGACCCATGGAAAATGACGCCATGTTACCAGAAGAGGAAATTGTCATGCCTGAACGCTTTCAGCAAGCAGGTTACCGCACCTGGATGGTGGGTAAATGGCATTTGGGCATGGCAAAGCAGACGGTTATGCCACACAACCGTGGTTTTGATGACTTTTACGGCTTTTTAGGTGGGTTTGTAGACTACTACACCCACGTTTACTTCGGAGGGCTCGATTGGCAGCACAACGGAAAATCGGTCAAAGAAGAAGGGCATGTAACTGAACTCCTTACCAAAAAAGTCATAGAGCACCTAAGCTCATACCAAGGCGAGCAGCCCTTTTTTATGTATCTGGCTTATAGTGCGCCCCACACGCCTTTGCAATATGTGCCTAATCCTACCGAGGACTACAGTCATATTGCCGATGCCGATCGCCGAGTCTTTGCTGAAATGACCACCGATGTGGATATTCACATTGGTAGTGTACTGGCCACCCTCAAAGAAACTGGTTTAGCTGACAACACCATTGTGGTTTTCATGAGTGATAATGGTGGCAACTTGGAAGCAGGTGCCAGTAACGGGAAGTTAAAAGGAAGCAAAGGCAGTGCGTTTGAAGGTGGCGTACGCGTGCCCATGATTGTTCACTGGCCAGGCAATATTGAAGGCGGCGCAACGGATGTTCCATTGTTCACCCAAGACTGGTTGCCCACACTGCTGGATGCCGCGGGTATTGATTATTCCGCTGACGAATTTGAAGGGGTCAGCATGCTGTCATCCCTACAACAAAGTTCTGTTGAAGTACCGTCACGAGCGGTGATAGTAGGCACCGCAAAATCCAAAGCAGTGTATCAATGGCCGTGGAAGTTGTTGTCAGACAAAGGGCAGTTGCATTTGTACAATCTCGAAGAAGACAGTTTTGAAACCACTGACTTGCTGAAGCGTAACCCGGAAATTGCATCGAGTTTACAAGGCTATTTGCAGCAAGATCTTTCACTGCCGTCTAAGGCGGCCAAAGGCCCACCGCCAGAATCACTGTTCAGAAATCCAGACGGCACGTTTAACTACAACGTTCGCAAACCGGAAACGCGGGAGCCGTGGGCTGAATCTGCACAATAACTACAATGAGGTGTTTGTATGCACTCTGAATACACGCAGGATGTTACGTTTAATTCTGACTTTGGTGCTCTACAAACACCAGTTCATTTAACTACCGCTCAGGCCTTATCAGGCTGGCAGCCCAATGATATTTCCGGTCACTTTCGCTATTTAGATTTGGCGTGCGGAAACGGACACACGCTTTCGTTACTCGCTGAATCGCATCCGCAGGCGGAGTTTGTGGGCATTGATATCAATGCTGAGCATGTCGCTCATGCGCAAAAGGTGGCGCTGGACGCGGGTCTCACCAATGTTACCTATTTGTGTGCAGACTTACTGGCGTTGCAGGCATCTGACTTCGAGCCTTTCGATTATTGTGCTATTAGTGGCGTATACTCATGGTTAGATGCTGAACGGCAAAATCATATTTTCAACCAGATAAACCGTCTTCTTACGCCTAATGGGGTGTTATACCTCGATTATTGTGCACTGCCAGGTATCACGCAAACGGCTACCTTGTATAGCTTAGTTCAGCAAGTTGCAAAGGAATGCGAGGGCTCCAGCGCTCAGCGAGTAACGGCTGCCACCCAATTGATTGCACCGCTGCATAAACAAAACGGACCATTTTTCGAAAGTAATCGCCAGGCGACAGAACGTTTTTCCCGTATGCTGACAAACCCGGCAGAGGATGAAGCGCACGAAGTGCTTAACCTTAAGCCCAACGCGGTGTGGAGTAAGGAAATTATTGTAAAGGCAGAGCAGAGTGGTCTTTCCTTTGTGGGTAGTGCAGGTTTACATCACAACTTACCTGAATTTTCCAGCCACCTTGGCCTGCCTGATGATGCGAATAAGCTATCCGTAAGTAGTCAGCAAATGCTACAGGATGTAGCGTGGAACGTTGCACAGCGAAAGGATATTTACTGTAAGCAGTCTGCACCGTCTACACAACCATTGAGTGAACGGCTTGGTTCATTTCATTTTTACATAGCACCAGGTGCACTGAACACCCAAGCGGTGGCGACTATCACGCGTCAGTTTCCCGCTGCAAACTTGCTGACGCAAAGTAATATTTCGTTGTTGTCTAAGTGTGCTGACAGTCAATCCCTTGGAGCATTAAAAGAAGTCTTTACCGACAAATACAATGGGACATTTAACCGCGAGTGTACATTTTTCGATAGCTTTTTAGCGCAGCTTTTAGCAACACGTATTATCTCGCTGGCGATTGCGCCGGTGTTGCAAAAAACTCCCGGTGAGTTATCTATGCCATCTAAATTAAACCAACTTTTGCTCAAGCAAGATATTCACTTAGAGTTCGGACGTCCTCTTTGTTCTCCAGTCACAGGTACAAGGCTCGTTCTTCCACTTAAAGATCGACTCTATTTATGGGCATTAACCGGCGAAGATCTCAAAGAAGCCTGGCAGGCATTGGGTGAGTTGAGAGGTGTATTTCACGGGCCTGATGGCAGAGGACTGAACGAAAATCAGTTCGTATCAATAATTCAGTCCAGTTTGCCAGCATTCAAGCAAAAAATAGCGCCCGAGCTGGTTCGCTTGGGCATACTGCAATAAACCTAGTTGCAGGAAAATCCACCGTCTATATTAATGACTTCACCGGTTACCAGGTTTGATGCCTGAGAGGCCAAAAACATGAAAATACCGTTGAAGTCTTCAGGCTCTCCTAACCTGCCAAGGGGAATTCGGCTTAAAACTTGTTGGCGCTTATCTGCAGCTTCAGGTTCGAATAACCAACTGGTGAGTGATGAACGGAACACGGTAGGGGCAATAGCGTTTACGCAAATATCGTGGGGACCTAGTTCCACCGCTAGTGAGCGGGTTAACATGTTGATAGCCGCCTTAGAAGTACCATAGGCAGACGTGCCTGCTGCGGTCGCAAAGTGAGCTCTCACTGAAGACACCAGAATAATTTTGCCTCCACGGCCCTGAGATTTCATAACCCGGCTGGCTTCCCGGCTTATCAGCCAACTTTGTTTAACATTGGCATCCATAACGCGGTCGAATTCTTCAGGTGTCATATCGTCTATTGGCTTCACTACGCTGGTGCCAGACGCACAGACAACAATGTCTATGGGGTGTGACGCACAGGCAGTGGCAAACATATCCTTTACCACTTGTTCGTCGCTAGGGCGTCCACAAAAAACGCTGACATTCGTACCAGATTGTCGAATTTCCTCTGCCAGGCTTGTAAGTGTCTCATTATTTGAGCCTGTTAATGTAATGTTTGCACCTGCAGCAGCGAGAGCCCTTGCTGCTGCACCGCCTAGTGCGCCAGTAGCACCAACTATAAGAGCTGACTTGCCCTTAAGGTTAAATAGGGATGTGGGCGATAATTGTGACATATTTGTAAATCCTTATTTTGGTTAGGCATAGAAATGCTGCGTACAACCCAAGTATTCTGCACTGTTGATATAAAAACCAACTAAAGTTCCGATCTGTTTCAACTATTGAGATTGTGGTGTCGTAGGGAGCACATCAGGATGTAATACTTTCTCCACGCTAATCACTGTGGAAAGAAACATGACTATAAGAACTGAACCAGAAACCGGCCTTCAGTATGTCGAGCTAAGCCACCCCTGGCATCACAATCAACCCGTTCTGCCCGGGCTGGATGAATTAATCCTTTATCGCTCTGTAAACCATGCAAAGCACGGTGTTATGAGCCAGAAATTCAAAACAACATTTCATACGTCTACTCATGTTAATGCGCCCATCCATCTGGTTTCGGGGGCAAAAGGCGTGGGTGAAATCCCATTGGAAACCTTTTGGGGAACGGGTGTGGTGTTGTCTATCCCTAAACAGCAGTGGGAACTGATAACTGCTGACGATCTCAGCGTATTTGAAGGGGTTGTACAGGCTGATGACATTGTGCTCATCAATACCGGTTGGCATAAACGGTATTCCGACAGCCAGGACTACTTTGGTCACTCACCAGGTTTATCCGTGGAGGCTGCACAGTGGTTTATAGACAAGAAAATCAAATTGCTTGGCGTAGATACACCACAAGTCGACCATCCTCTTGCAACTTCGTTGGCAGAGCATCGCAATGGGCCAACGATGAAGCGTCTGGCGCCAGAATATGAACGCACTACCGGTAGGAATGCAAAAGGCGATTTTCCAGACTGGGTGCCAGCCCACCGTTTGCTGCTTCAAAACGACATTCCAACCATAGAGAACGTAGGAGGAGACCTTGACGTTGTGACCGAAAGACGCTGCACATTCCATGCTATGCCATGGCGCTGGAACGAAGGCGATGCCTGTGTGGTTCGACTTATGGCGTTAATGGATCCAGAAGGCCGCTATCAGGTTGAATCAGGCCAGACTACAGCGTAAGGAGTAATGTATGACTACATCAACGAAAGGCTTGAAGTTTTATGACCTCAGTAATCGCTGGGGACACGGTATGCCACAGTGGCCTTCGAGCCCTAAAGGTATTGCTATTTCCACCATGCAGTTCCACGCCATGCACGGGTGTCAGATCCTGGAGTGGGAAGGGATCATGCACCGTGGCACTCACATGGATTCTCCTATTCACGTTACTGAAAATGCACCAGACATTGATGCGTTTGAACCCTGGCGGTTCTTTGGTACCGGCGTGGTTGTCTCAATTCCAAAAGGAAAGTGGGGCGTTGTAACACCAGAAGATCTCGAAAAAGCAAAGCCTACCATTCGAGAAAACGACATCGTGATCATCAACACGGGTAGCCACAAAAACTTAGGTGATAACGATGACTACTACCAATACTCACCCGGCCTTTACAAAGAAGGGGCAGAGTGGCTGGTAGAGCGCAAAATCAAGTTGCTAGGCATTGATGTTCAGGCATTGGACCACCCTCTCGGCACTAAGCTGGTGGATCACGGTCCCGGTCCTACACATCATCACCTTTTCGAAGAATACAAAAAGGAAACGGGGCGCAATGTAATGGAAGATTTTCCGCATTGGGAACCGTCTCACAAGGCGTTACTTGCAGCAGGTATCCCCGGTATTGAAAACGTGGGAGGAGATATTGATGAAATCACTGGCAAACGATGCACCTTTATGGCTTACCCGTGGCGTTGGCCGGGCGGTGATGGTTGCGGCATCCGTTTAGTTGCAGTGATTAATCCGGACCAAACCTTCGCCATCGAGAAAGGAGAGCGCTATGCAAGTAACTAAGCTATCTGATGCTCAGGCCTACGATGCCAAATTGCACTGGGGAATGACCGGACTGCGTTTGCAGGGAATGGACACCACTGACGTGGAAAGTTTTTCCTGCAGTTTGTCTTATTTTATGCCCGGAGGCGGGGCCGAATGGGCAGCGTCTAATAATGAAAAAGTGTACATAGTGTTAGATGGTGACATCACCATTTTAACCAAAGATGACAGCGGCAACGAAGTGGAAACTCAGCTAAGCACATTGGATTCATGTGTTATCGGTTTAAACGAAACGCGCGCTGTGGAAAACAGAACCAATCGCGTGGTGACCATGCTCGTGGTCGTGTCCAGTTAGGAGAGCGAGAAAATGATATCAGAACCATTAAAAAAACCACTGTCGCTATTCGATGTAAAAGGTAAATCAGCTCTGGTAACCGGGGCATCCGGGGCATTTGGCAGAGCGGTGTCTATTGCTCTTGCGGCGTTAGGTGCAAATCTAACCCTGGTAGCAGGTAACAAAGAAGAGCTTGAAGCTGTGGCTGATGAGTGTCGGGAAGTCGGGGGACGGGTACAGACCATTAATCGTCGGCCAGACTCGTTAGCAGATGCTAACGCCATGATAGACACTGCTGTATCAGCCTATGGCGATATCGAGCTGATGTTCATCGGCTCGGGTTACAACAAAGCAGGCTTTATTCACGAGCAAAATTACGAAGACTGGCAAGCAGTAATGGACGCCAATGTACGCGGTAACTGGTTTATGGCTAAGGCCTACGGCACCTGGCGCATCGAAAACGAGCGTAAAGGCGGCAAGGTTGTCATGGTTTCGTCAGTGCGGGGTCGTCACGGAAATATTTCCGGATACACCGGGTACTGCACCAGTAAAGGTGCCACCGATATGCTCACTAAAGTACTGGCTACTGAATGGGGTGCCCACGGCATTAATGTTAACGCTATTGCGCCTACTGTATTCAGGTCAAAACTTACAGCCTGGATGTTTGACGAAAACAATGAATTAGGTCAGGCAACGAAACAACGTTCATTGTCACGTTTGCCGTTAGGACGTCTTGGTGAGCCTGAGGACTTGGTTGGCATGGCTATCTATTTACTATCGCCTGCCTCCAACTTCTGTACCGGACAAATCATGTACGTAGACGGTGGATTCACTGCGGGGTAATGAGCATGACGAACAATCCAGTGATTGGCATCGTCGGTGCCGGCCTTATGGGGCATGGCATTGCGCAGCGGTTTTTGGCAGCGGGTCTAAAAGTGAATCTTTACGACCCCAATGAGGCTGCGTTGGCACATGCGAAAGAACAGATCCCCAAAATATTCGACATTCTGTGTCAGCAAGACACTTCAAGTGAACTACTGACATGCACAACGTCAATGGCTGAAGCAGTTTCACATGCTGATTGGGTCATTGAAGCCGGGCCCGAAAAAAAGGACATAAAACGATGTATTTTTAGCGAACTATGCACGTTTGCACCTAAACATTGCATTTTGGCCACAAATACATCAGCGATTCCTATTGGAGATATTGCTGAAGGGCAAAGTAAGCCTCAGCGGATTATCGGTGCGCACTTCTGGAATCCACCACACTTAGTCGACCTGGTTGAGGTGGTGCAGAGTCAGTTTACTACGTGCGATGTAGTAAAAAACACTATGACACTATTTTCTCAGGTGGGTTTGAAGCCGGTACACGTGAAGAAAGATATTCCTGGCTTTATTGGCAATCGCTTGCAACACGCAATGAAGCGGGAAGCTATTGCCCTGGTCAGTCAGGGAGTATGCGATGCCGACACTATTGATGAAGTAGTGAAGCACGGGTTTGGCAAGCGGTTGGCGGTACTTGGTCCGCTTGAGCAGTCGGATCTGGTTGGATTGGACTTAACCCTCAGCATTCTTTCGACCATTTATCCCCATTTAGATAACAGCAAAACTCCGCAAGGCTTGCTTCAGGAAAAGGTGGCAAGAGGCAAAACGGGTATGAGAGTCGGAGAAGGTTTTAAAACCTGGACTGAAGCGACGGCCGAACAGGTGAGGCAGCGTGTTCAGAAACACCTTATTCAGACGCAATTAGATAAAAACAATTAGTAATTAACTACAGAACGAGAGGGCTAGTTATGGCTATCAATCAATATTATCAGGTTCCGAAATTAGAAGAATACAGCGAGAGATTTAAAGACTTTTTCAAATTCAAACGGGAAAACGGCATTCTTGAAGTCAAGATGCACACAAAAGATGGGCCTGTAAAGTGGAGCTATCAGTTCCATCACGCCCTCGCAGAATTATGGACGGTAATTGGTCACGACAAAGAAAATGAAGTACTCATTTTAACCTCTACCGGTGATAAATGGATTAACGAGTGGGATGTCGAGTCGTTCAAGGAAGTCGAGCAATCTCCAGATGACGATAAGCGTTTCGACGTGCAAATTTATGACACCCTTAAAATTGTTGAGAACTTTATCAATGACATCGAAATCCCCACAATCGCAGTGATCAATGGTAAAGGGATCCACTGGGAAATGTGTATGATGAGTGACATCACCCTGTGTACACCGGATTTTGTACTGCAGGACGACCACTTTGGCATGGATTCCGGGCACGTACCTGGTGATGGTATGGGCCTTTGCCTGCAGGAAATTTTAGGCATCAAGCGGGGCAATTACGCCATGCTGACCTGTGAGGCTATCGATGCTCAGAAGTGTCTTGAATTAGGTGCGGTGAATGAAGTGGTAGAACGTGAAAATATCGTCGATCGGGCTTGGGAAATCGCCGGTGATATCATGAAGAAGAGTCGTTCTTGTAGACGCTTGACTCACTATATTTGTGCACGTCCGTGGAAATCTGTTATCGAGCGTGATTTTAGAATTCACGTTTTATCAGAAATGTATTCTTTCAACTTATCTCACTCAGAACACGATTTTGAATATATAAAATATGATTAACTCTAGCTTTTGGAGCTCATTTAAAAAGCTAGGTCGAAGTAGATGTCATATTTAATTTAAGTTAAGCGGGGTTGGACTTAACTCACTGATTATAAATCGACAAAATAAAAAGAGCAGTGCTTGCAATTTTAAAAACACTGCTTTTTTTGAATGTGCAATTAAGTGGCTCGATCAGAGTTAATCTGCAAGCCCTAGCTCTTTCTTACCTTGATTAAAGTGAATATCAACCGGGATGCTGGCTGCTTCTAAGCGTGCTAAATCCGAAGCAAGATCGGGTTTAATGACACCCATAGTTTCTACTAGCTTTGCCACGCCGTCGTAATCACCGTCGCCTTGTAGTGTAAGGATTAATTCAGATAGCGCTTCTACTGCTGCGCCCATCTTCTGCATATTTACGCGATACATGCCGTCTTCTGTTTTTTCGAAGGCGCCCTGCTGGGCAAAGAAGTTAAAGCGGATCATGTTCGCTTTTCCGTGTGCAGAGCTTGCGCCGAAACGGACAGAACGGAAAATGCCAGCCATAAAGGTCACGTAGTAGTCTTCAAGTGTACCTTCAGTGATTTCACCTTTTTCAAGAAGGCTTTGTACCATGTACAAACCTAGAATATCCGCTTTGCCTTCTTCAAGAGCTGACGCATGCTCTTTAAGTGCGCCGCGAACAGTCCCTGAACCATCTAAGGTATTCTTAATGCCTAAACCGTGCGCCACTTCGTGAAACATGGTGTTCGCGAAAAAGGCGTCGAACGTAATGTGTTCACGTTGCTCTGGTACAATTAGCGTGTCTGCAATAGGCACTAAAATAGTATCGAACTTTGCACGCATCGCGTTTTTAAGCTGAAGGCGGCGGGTACCCTTTTCTAGCTGCACTCGCTCGTCATTGGGCAAGTTGATCGCAATGGTCTTACTGCCAGCATTAGAGTGGCCCGCATAATAAATAACATCGTAAGCGTTTAGATCTGCATCAGAACCTGGCATTTCCGCTTTATATGCTTCAGCAACCGGAAGGCCTTGCTGTAATTCAGGCAAGAAGGCCGCGTATTTAGCTAGCTTTTCACTCCATGCTAAGTCTTTAATAAGCACGTAGGCTTCAAACGCTGCTCGATAGCCAAACAATTGGTCTTCGTAGCTTTCAATAGGGCCGATAACCAGCTCAACAGGATTGGTTTTCATATCCATCCACGCCATGTCAGAAGCCAGGTAATCGTCTGACAATAAAGCTTCAGAACGCAGTTGCAGGTATTGCTTGAAGCTTTCGTCCTCAGCCAACTCTGACGCTTTTTTGAGCAGGTCAGACGCCTTCATTAACTCACTCTTGAAGGCCTCAGAATAAGGCACAGAATACAGCTTACCTGCTTCATCGCGCTTCACCATAGAGTAAAGACCTTGCTTGTCGTCAAAATCTGCCGTGGCAAATTCTTCCTTTTCCATATCATGGGGATAAAACTCTGCGCCTAAGGCTTTGTCTTCATAGCCGCTAATAAAAGGCGTATCGCCATTTAGTCGATCCCAAGGACCATAGTTAATCGCTGCAAAGTGACGTACTTTTTCGTCACTTATTGAAGAAAGGAAGGCATCTTTATCTTCAAAAAACGCCTGTTTCCAAAACAAGTCGTCCATGATTTTTGACGCATCTATTAATAGCGAAAGCATCTTGTGTTGATTGTCACTTAGGTGTGACAAATCACTGGTAAGGTCTACGGCGTGATAAATTGACAAGCGAGACTCGTCAATAAGTAAGGTTTGCTCTGTAGCGGTTTCAGGCTTTGCCGTTTGAGTTTGCGTTGTATCGGTGCTTTTACTACACGCAGTCAGCATTAATAACCCTGCCACTGCTGACGCAATAGGAGAGTATGTTGAAATCGTCTTTTTCATAATGAATTTTTACCGTGTCGTTTCGCTGTATTTTTACAGTAGTTGGTGCGGTGATTAGGTCACTTACTATAGCTATGCTTTTGATTTAATACAAAAGTATGAAAATTATTTGTCTAATATCAATACTGGTTTGCTACTAGTTGTCTATACTTTAGAAAAGCTCTGGTGCTTCAGCTGACACAATTTATTCGTCGTGAAGCAGCCTTTTTAGTTGGTCGAAACTAAAGAGCTACTATAGTATGGTGATAGAAATACCATAATAAAACAATAAACGGTTTGTATTTTAGCGTGAAACATAGAGGCCTATGTGAATGAACGCAGGGAATGCAACGCATGAACATTCAATTTGTTTAGTGCGTCAGAATTATTGATGCCTAGATGAACAACGGGTAACGCAAACTATCGCCTTATCAAGGCTATTTGGAACTTTCTAAGGGTAGAAATATGTCTACACAGAACGCGCTTTCAACCATCTTGGTTGAAAAAATAAATAATGACACACTGGTCCTTCCTACACTTCCTGCTATTGCATTGAAAGTCCGTAAAGCGGCAGACGATCCCGATATTAACCTGAACGCAATGGGTGATGTTATCGGTCAAGATCCATCACTCAGCGCAAGAATGATCAAAATTGCGAATAGCGCTTACATGGGCCGCAGTGTAAAAGTGACTTCTATCAGCCAAGCGGTAACACGAATTGGTTTGCGCCAAATTAAGAATATCTCTACAGCGTTAGCAATGGAGCAGCTATTCGTTTCTAAAAACGATGTAGTTGCACGCTATTTACAGCAAGAGTGGGCAAACACTGTAAATATTGTTGCTAACTCTATGGCAGTACTTCAGCTGTATATCGCGCGTACGAAAAAGCGTGAAATGAGCATGGATACCATGACGCTAGCGGCACTGGTTCACAACATTGGCGTTTTACCTATTTTGACTGAAGCTGAACGTCATCCCGAAGTCTTTGCTAACCCTTCATTCCTTGAAGTTGCTATAGATAAATTAGCTGGACGCATTGGTGCAAGCATCATGAGAGAGTGGGGCTTCGGCGATAGCTTTGTCAACGTAGCTAAAAACTGGAAAGACTTAAGCTATCTTCCTGATGAACTAAGTTATATTGATTTTGTTCGTGTAGGTGCCGCAGTCTCAGGCGCCGCAGGCAGTCAAAAAGATGCTATCTTGAATTTAGCTATACAGCGCGGTGTTGTAGAGGATATGGGCGAACTTCACTCTGACGAGTTTGAAGAATTAGCAAGTGTAGCCAAGCAAATATTCTTGTAAGCAGGTAAGCTTTTAAGCTACTCCTAGCGCTACACAGCAATGTAAGGCCGATACAGAAGAGAACCTTCAAAACGTATCGGCCTTTTTGTTAGGTAAAGTTAGCTATGGAAATTACGCTAAAAAGCAACACTAGGCGTTAGCAGGTTTCTTTTGGACATACAGTAATATTAAACCTAGCCCCAGCCCCCACACGGCAGAGGTCATAGAAAATAAGCTAAATCCTGACGCCGTACACAGCATGGTAAGCAGCGCAGGAGCTCTGTGATGTTCTACTTCCATAGCGCGAACCACCGCCCCTTGCAGCGTAGCTAATAGAGCTAGCCCAGCAAGAAGGTGAATGATAATACTGGGCATATTAACAAATAACGCGACAACCACAGACGCTAACAGCCCCATAAATAAATACGCCACGCCGGCTGCAATAGCCGCTTTATAGCGTTGTGACTTTTCATTATCTGCCTGCTCACCCATGCATAACGCCGCCGTTATTGCCGCTAAGTTAAAGGTAAAACCACCGAAAGGTGCTAATAAGGCTTGAACAATGGCAATGCCTGACAAAATGGGTTTGTGGTCGGGCGTATAGCCGTGGGCATGATGAATTGCTATGCCGGGCAAGTTTTGGGAAAGCGTGGTAATAAGAAAAAGAGGAAAGGCTAAGCCAATGGCGGCACTAAGCGAGAAACTGGGGGTAACCCAGATAGGCTCAGGCAACGTGAACATTGATGCCAGCCCTGATGAGCCGCTTGGTAAAGCAACAGTACCGCTGGCACTGGTCATAAACAAACTAATGCCCACCGACATAATTAGTAGTAACAGCATCAAATAGCGGGGAAATAGTCGGCTTCCTATTAGATATGCTGTGATAAATAACGCAACTAAGTGGGGTGCTTCATTAACATCACTGAATATCGCAAGGCATATGGGCAAAAGAATACCGGCTAAAAGTGCAGATGAAATGGCCGGAGGAATGCGACTAATTTGTTTGAGTAAAGTCCGACTTTGCGCTGTTATAAGTGAAAGCGTTGCGCATATTACAAATGCACCAATGGCTTCACTTAAACTATAGTCGCCGATACTGGTTAACAAAAAAGCCGCACCAGGCGTGGACCAAGCGGTAACAACGGGCAGCTTGGAGAGCCACGAAAACAGAATACAGGTAATACCCATTCCTAGACCAAGCGCGAATAACCAGCTTATTACCATGTCATCGCTAGCGCCAGCTTTGCGCGCTACATCAATGATAATAACAACAGAACTACTGTAACCTACCGTAACGGCGGTAAGCCCTGCGCTGATATGACTTAACTTCCATTTGCTCATGAAAACCCTCGTGATGGCATTTCGAATTGGAAACGACTGAGCGATAAAAACACGCTTTTAGTGTTTATCGAATGTGCTACTCTACCTTTCTGTGCGCTATAACGTACAATGGGTAACTTAACATTTGTGCGTTATAGCGCACAACTGCTTTATTAATATCAGCGACTAAATAAAAGGCCTTTATTACATGGCAAAAGCAAATGCGCAGCCTTCTGCTATTTCAAGAAGTATTGCACAGCACCTGCAGTCTGTTCGTAAAGCTAGGGGGCTTTCCCTTGATAAAACCGCCCAGTTGACGGGCGTGTCTAAAGCCATGTTGGGGCAAATAGAACGAGGTGAGTCTAGTCCTACAATCGCTACCTTGTGGAAGATAGCAACAGGTCTTGCGTGTTCTTTTTCTTCATTCTTATCGGGTGATGAAACCGCCCCTACGGCTCAACGTGCCGATAACAAGTTCGCTAACGACCCAAATGTAACCATTAAAACGCTATTTCCTTATAACTCAGCTACCCAGTTTGAAATGTTTGAACTATGCCTAACAGACTTTCATGAGCAGCACTCTTCGGCTCACCAAATAGGCGTCACCGAACATATTCACGTACTACAAGGAAAGTTAGGAGTGTTGCAAGATGGCCAGTGGAAAATCTATCAGGCGCAAGAGCAATGTATATTGCGCGCAGACCAACCCCACGGTTATCGAGACGTAGTAGGAGAGACACGCTTTGTTGTAGTGATTCACTATCCCGCTTGAACTTAAAGCGGCTTGGTCACTTTTCTGTTAAAGCCAGAAAGACTTTGTGCTGAAAGTTGGTTGCCAGTTCAAATGTGCTAGTTAAAAATACTTCAATGATCCTGGTTAAAAGCCTAACTACCCTAAGGTAATTAGGCTTTTCGATAGCGCGAGGCTATTTTTCTTATTGGCTTATTACTTACTTGCCGCTAGCTTATAAACTATCGTCGTTAAGATTAAGCGCTCCGCGAAGGAAGTTAAGTAGCGTACAAATTTCAGCTGACATTAGTGCAAACTCTGCATCGAGGCGTGCCTCAACCTGATCTTTTGGCACATCGTCAGTTTCTTCTTTAATGCGGTCGGTGAACTTAATACGTTTAATAGCACCATCTTCACACATAATAGCTGTAAGCGTTTCTGCATATTCAAACGCGACTTTTTGCACCAGTTTACCGGCATCTAAATGAATACTGATTTCTTCGCTGTCTAGCGGCTGGTTCTTGCAACGAATAACGCTGCCGGTGTCATCGGTAGATTTAAGCTCAGCTTCTTCTAGTAAGCCTACGCCTTCTGGTGTTGACTCAGTAACCCAGTGTGTAAGTTCGCTTTGAAGGCTTCTGCGCGTAAAGGGAACAACCGGCAGTGAGCCAATCGCTTTTCTAACCATGGCCAAAAAGGCTTCGGCTTTGCCATCAGATGATGCGTCAACTACGACTAAGTTGTCAGCAAGTGATATAAAACCGTGGGTGTAGGTGTTTTTCGTAAAGGCCTGTGGCAGCAAGCGTGTCTGAATTTCTTGCTTAAGGTCAGCTTTGGCTTTTTTGCCAACTGGCGACCCTGTTTCCATTTCAATTTTAGCCACCATTTCGTCAAGCTCGGCATTTACTACCGCACCAGGCAGAATTTTTTCTTGTTTCTTTAGCGTTATCCAAAAGCGCTGTTGAACAACATGGAACATGGTACCTTGCTTACCTGCCTGAGAAAAAGGGGAAGCGAATCCCATGGTTGCCAAGTCTTGGCTGCCGCATGGGCGAAAAGCATGCTCGTTAAGCGCGCGCTCTAAATCGCCCTCGTCTAGCGATAACGGCTGAGTAATTTGATAGGCTTTTACATTTTTAAACCACATAGTTTACGCATTCTCTTGATAAAAATAGGGCGCAAGCGTACCAATGTAAGACTTGCGGTGCAATTGAATAAAAGAGTCTAAAAAGCGTGTCTGTCACACGCTCTTAATATTGAAGATAGCAAGAAAGGTTAAGCAATCTTTTTCTTCGGAAAGCGGATGATATATTGTAGGCCGCTGCCAAGCGTACTTTCAGCCTCGATATGACCATGCAGAGACTGCGTAACTAGGTTATACATAATGTGTGTGCCCAGACCGCTGCCACCTTCTGCGCGTTTAGTGGTAAAGAACGCATCAAACAATTTACTTAGCTCTTCTTCGCTCAAGCCTCTACCGTTATCTTTATAGTTAATCACCACGTTTTCACCGGCTTCTTTCACATCTAATGTGATTGTGCCCGCTACATTGTTTTCAAACCCGTGTGTGATTGAATTAACCACCATATTGGTAACAATTTGAGCGATGGCGCCAGGAGCGCAGGTTACGGTTAAATTGTCAGGGCAAGTTACGTTTATCTGATGTTCAGTATGCTTGAAGCTTGGTTTCAACGACTGAATGATTTCGTTGATATAATCGCCCAACACAAACTCGCGCTCGGTCTCGCTGGTTTGGTCAACGGCCACTTGTTTGAAACTGGCGATAAGGTCTGATGCGCGCTCTAAGTTACTTAAAAGTAAAAGCGCAGTTTGCTCTGCTTCATCGATGAAGCTTGCCATATTCTTACTGGTCAGGCTTTTATCTTCAAAGTCGGTCTTTAAGTTGTTAAGTCGCTCTTGAAGGAAACTGGCGGCGGTAACACTTACGCCCAACGGCGTATTTACGTCATGTGCGATACCCGCAACAAGCCCGCCAAGCGAAGCCATGCGCTCTGACTCCACTAACTGCTCTTGCGCTTGATGGAGTGTATCCATAGAACTGGCTAGCTCTTGATTACGTTTACGCAGTTCGGCTTCTATATACTGGCGATTTTCGTTTTCTTGGCGAAGCTCTCGCTGGTGGGCAATAAGTTCGTCTTTTTGTTGCTCTAAGTCGAGCATGATCTGAGACAAGGACGCGGTTTTCTTCGCCACTTCCTGTTCTAAAATAAGGTTTTGGTCATCCAGTTTCTTGTTCGCAAGGGTGAGTTCACTCTGTGCATCTTTAAGCTTATTATTTGAAATAATAAGGTCGTCAATTACTTGGTTGTATGATTCTTTGAGTTGTAATAACTCGTTATCATCATCAAGTTTAATGCTGAGCTTACTCTCTTCTGGGTGCTGAGCATCGAAATTACCCATCTGCTCGGTGATGGTCTGCAGCGGCTCAGAAAGCATGGTGCGAAATGCGGTCATAAACAAAAAGACCAGAAAGGTGGTTTTTACTAACGCATTACCAATAAGAAAAAATACGCCTACTTCAATACGGCTAAAAATAGTGTCGAAGCTAGAGTACAAAGTGACATCGCCAACGGTAGATTCGCGCCCTGAGAATTTAAATACCAATGGAAAGCTATAGCTAAAAACGCCGCCGGGATGATCTTCTATTAGTTCACGGTCTACCGGTGCTGGGGAGCGTTGAGCACGAATACCGTACTCTGCAATGTAATTTCCATTTTCACCACGTACTTGTAGCCCTTCAACGATGGGCAGCGACATCAATCCTTCAGCAATAGCGCGAACCTGATCATTGTTTAGTTCCCACAAAGCACGGGTAAGACTTGAAGAAAAGGTGTTTTTAAGCGTTTGTAGCTCGCTTTCTACGTGGTTTTTTGTGCTGAGATATTCTGTAAAGATTTGCCCTATCGTTACCAGCAGTGTAAGGGCAAAGTATACAGACAGTACCCTAGCTAAAAGCTTCCTTGATAACCCAGTCTTGACCGCAGCCATAGAAAAACGCACCCCTGTTACTTCAGACTTTTTATGATACCCACACTATGGCGAGATAGTTGTTTTAAATTACATATGTGTAGATATTTAAGACAACTCAAGAATATGCGCAATCGTATGAATAAACAAGATTCTATGTTTAAAGTTTGGACAAAGCGTGTTTTAAAACCGTATTAAACTTGACACATTAATGTAATCGTTTTAATAAAACTGTCACAGACCACATTAATAATAACGGCGTTTAATAATGAGCAGGAATATTACGATGTCTCGTACAGTGTTGGTGGTTGAGGACGAAGCGCCTATCCGTGAAATGCTTAAGTTTGTCCTTGAGCAATCAGGTTTTAACATTATTGAAGCCGAAGATTTTGACATCGCGCAAGAAAAAATTTGCGAGCCCTACCCAGATTTAATCTTATTAGATTGGATGTTACCGGGAGGAAGCGGTGTACAGCTAGCTAAAAGTTTGAAGCAGCACGAGTTTACTCGTGACATTCCCGTTATCATGCTTACCGCACGGGGTGAAGAAGAAGACAAAATTCGAGGTTTAGACGCAGGTGCTGACGACTACGTTACTAAACCATTCTCGCCAAAGGAATTAGTGGCAAGAATTAAAGCCGTTATGCGCCGAGTAACGCCGACTTCAAGTGAAGAACCAATCGAATTTAATGGTCTAAAATTAGAACCAGTTTCTCACCGCGTTATGGCAAACGAAGAGCCACTGGATATGGGGCCGACAGAGTTTAAGTTACTGCACTTTTTTATGACCCATCCAGAGCGTGTCTACAGCCGTGAATTACTGTTAGATAATGTCTGGGGAACCAACGTTTACGTAGAAGATAGAACCGTAGATGTACATATTCGACGCCTACGCAAAGCTATATCTCGCCACGGACATGATGCTATGATCCAAACAGTACGTGGTGCGGGCTACCGTTTTTCTACTAAGCTTTAATAAATGTAGTGTTTAGGGAATAGCGAATGCTATTCCTATCACGTCTCTGCGCCACGCAAGCATGCGCTTTTTTCATCTTTAACAACGCGAGTTATTTCATGTATTACCCGTTCTCTTGGTTGAGAAGTACATTGCGCTTAGTGCTATTCCTTGTGGTTTTTGCGCTGGTCGGGTGGTATTTGGATGACATGTTATTCGCTGTTGCCATTGGCGCAACCCTGCTATTGCTGTTTAACTATTGGCATCTGTATAAGCTAAATCGCTGGTTATGGCACAGTCGCAAAATGTCCCCACCTACTGTGCGTGGCGTGTGGGAGCATATTTATGAAGGAATTTATTACCTTCAGCGTCGTAACCGCAATAAGCGTAAAGAGCTAGGTGAATTGGTAAAGCGCTTTAGAGAGGGTTCTGAAGCCCTACCTGATGCAGCAGTCGTGGTTGATGCGAAAGCGTGTATTATTTGGTGTAACCGCCTTGCACGGTTGGATTTAGGGCTCAAGTGGCCGCAAGACTCTGGACGTCGTATCGACAACTTGTTGCGTCACCCAGAATTTATTCAGTACTTTCATGCAGGGAATTATAAATATCCCATTGAGGTACCGTCGCCTACTAACCCCAACAAAACCTTTGAATACCGGATTATGCCTTATGGCGATGAGCACCTGCTGCTGATTGCCCGTGACATAACGCGGGTGTCCCAGCTTGAAGAAATGCGTAAAGACTTTGTGGCAAACGTGTCTCATGAACTGCGTACACCGTTAACGGTTATTAACGGATACCTGGAAATTCTTCCTATTGATGAAGACTCCGATCCTTTCATGCAAAAAGCCATGAAAGAAATGACATCGCAAACCCACCGCATGCAAAACTTGATAGAAGACTTGCTGGTGTTGTCGCGCATTGAAGCAAGCTCGGAACGTATCTACGAAAATGTAGTGAATATTCCGATGGTCCTGGCACAAGTAGAACGGGAAGCGCAGGCCCTTAATAAAGAAAAAAACCACACAATAAACTTCCACATCGATAGCGAACTTTATGTTTTTGGTGTAGAGACCGAACTGCGCAGTGCTTGCTCTAACCTCGTATTCAATGCGGTGCACTACACCCCTGCGGGTGGTGAAATTAATGTGTATTGGTGCCGCAAGTCAAACGGCGCGTATTTTTCTGTGGTAGATAACGGTGATGGAATTGAACAGAATCATCTTAACCGCCTAACAGAACGCTTTTACCGCGTAGATAAAGCCCGCTCTCGCAAAACCGGTGGCTCAGGCTTAGGTCTTTCCATTGTAAAACATGTACTAAGTCATCATAATTCTCGTTTAGACATAACCAGTACATTAGGCGAGGGCAGCAATTTCTCGTTCGTGCTGGATAATGAGTTGATTGCAGAGCAGCTGTAACCTTAAGAGGCAAGAAACGTTGGTGAGCAAAAGGCATGGCAAGGTGAAAGGGCAATATTGTAGTCTTTCAAACCTATTTCTGATGATAAGCGTGTTATGCTCTTTAGCAACACACGCAATCGCCCAAGATACAAAAAGTTCACCTACTGCTTTAAGCGTTTATCAAGTACCTGCCTATGAACGTAAACCTGGGGTGGCAGGAAAAATATCCTCTGTTGGCTCAGACACACTGGCAAACTTAATGACTTTTTGGTCACAGGAATTCAAAACCCTTTATCCTCAGGTCGGCTTTCAAATACAGGCGTCTGGTTCATCCACCGCTCCGCCCGCACTTATTGAAGGTACTGCCACCATAGGCCCTATGAGCCGGGAATTAAAGCCCAGTGAAATACGGGACTTCACGCGAACCCACGGTTACCCGCCTACAGTATTAAAAGTGGCAATGGATGCCATCGCCATTTTTGTGGATAGACGCAATCCGCTGCCGGGTATGACCCTTGAGCAAGTTGACGCGGTGTTTTCTGAAACCCAGTTTTGTGGCAGCAATAAGGCCATTACCAATTGGTCTCAACTCGGTGTTAACGATATAGGCTATCGTTCTCCTATCAGGCTATACGGTCGAAATTCGGTATCGGGTACTTATGGCTTGTTCAAAGTGATGGCGCTGTGCGATGGTGACTTTAAGAATACGGTAAACGAGCAACCTGGCTCTGCTTCTGTAGTATTGTCTGTGGCCAGCGGTACAGGCGCGATTGGCTATGCCGCTTACGGCTATAAAACTGCAGGGGTTCGCGCTTTGCCTTTAGGTGAGTCGCTAGACAGCTTAATCCCTCTTTCTATTGACACCGTGCGTAACGAAACGTATCCGTTTGCCCGTTTTCTTTATTTAGTGATAAATAAAAAGCCCGGTGAGCCTTTACCTACTCTGGAAAGGGAGTTTTTGCGTTATATATTGTCACAGGAAGGGCAGCAGCAGGTGTTAAGAGACGGATATTTCCCCATTCGTGAAGATGTATTGGTACGCCAGCGCCGATTATTGGAATAGAAAAGCGAAAGTAGAAGTCGCATCACTCGCCGTTAAAAGCAAAGGATAAAACTGTGTCGTATATGCCGCCAGCGTGGAAACAATGGGTAGTCAAATGCCTGCTATCAGGGACAGCTGTGTCAACGATCGTGACAACGCTAGCGGAAAACGGTTTTTCTCCCGACACTATTAAAAAAGTGCTCGGCGCCAATTTGCCCACCAATTATCAGTTTTCTCCCTCTTCAAGTTTCTACGAGAAGCTAGCAAAAAGTGCTATCACCCGCGTGGAACAGGCTAAACCTCTGGCCGAACCCAGTGACATTCAGCTCTTTGCGTACGATGACTTCTTGAGCAGCCAAGAGTGTGACGACATTGTTGCGTTGACCAAAGATAAACTCGCGCCCTCTAAATTGGCGGGAGCCGCTAGCGCTGATGACATTAGAACCTCTTCAACATGTGAATTAGCCTTTCTCGGTAATAAGCTAGTCAAAGACGTTGATAGTCGCATTGTTTCAACCCTTAGTTTGGGCGTGGGAGAAGGGGAAGTTATTCAGGCCCAGCACTACAATGTTGGGGAATATTACAAACCTCACTACGATTTCTTTCCTCCAGGAAGCCCGCAGTATAAAACGCATTGCCTATCGCGTGGTCAGCGAACATGGACATGTATGATTTACTTAAATGATGAATGTGACGGCGGTCACACCCGCTTTACCAAGCTAGATATTGCAGTAAGACCGAAAAAGGGAATGGCACTCTTTTGGAATAATTTGCTGCCCTCTGGCGACCCCAACCTTAACAGTATTCATTTCGCAGAGCCTGTCACTCGTGGTCACAAAACTGTCATAACCAAATGGTTTAGAACGAAAAACTAATCACCTTAAGCCAAGCTTTTAGTTTTATTTTTAATCTACTTCGTTTTATCTAATTGAAAAGTAATAGCTTTACGCAGGCTTTAGTTCAAAGCTGAAAAAGTTCAAATAAATTCGATAAGTTTTTTACTTTGTAACAAAAATGTCACCGATCTCATTTACTCTCTAGCAAACCTTAGAATCCGTATTACAAAAATCTGAAAATCTGGAGAATTTAATGGAAATTCGTAACATATTTAAGGTAAGTGCTATCACGACTGCGCTTGTCCTTGCAGGCTGTGGCGGTGACATCAATATTAATGAAGGTGATGAAGTAGTAACAACTCCAACAACACCAACTACACCTACAACACCAACAACACCGACTACCCCTGATGTAGATACGCCGTTCTCTCTTGGCTTTGCCACAGACGTATCAAGCGAATTCTCAGGAACGATTACAGATAAGCCTGTTTATCGTTTAGATACCGATTTAACTATCACTCAAGATATGACCTTAACGAACGATGCTCACTGGATCATCAAAGGTCGTACGGCGGTTGGTAACGACAACGCTGATGCAGCGGTATTAACTATTCAAGAAGGTACTACAGTAATCGGCGAAGATGGCGATGACTTCTTGGTTGTTCGTCGTGGCTCTCAAATTGACGCATCTGGTACGTCTTCAGCGCCTATCGTGATGACATCGGTACAGGACGTTACTGGTGAAGAAACTTCAATCGGTCAGTGGGGCGGTGTGGTTCTACTAGGTAATGCACCGACCAACCTTTGTAATACGGGTGACGACGCAGATACTTCTGACGAAGAACTTGCAAACTGTGGTGTTTCTGCAGAAGGTGATGCCGGTCTATACGGCGGTAATAACCCAGAAGATAACTCAGGTACACTAGAGTACGTTGTAGTTAAGCATGCGGGTAAAGCACTGGCATCAGGTGACGAGCTAAACGGTATTTCATTCGCTGGTATTGGTTCAGGCACTACAGTTAACTATATTCAGGTTCACCAAAACCTTGATGACGGTATTGAGTTCTTCGGTGGTACAGTTAACGTAAGTAACGTTGTACTTACTGACATCGGTGACGATTCGCTAGATTGGTCATTTGGTTGGACTGGTAGCGCAACTAACGTTTATATCCAACAGTCAGCTGACGGTGGCGACAACGCAATCGAAGCGGATAACAACGAAGACAACCCGTCTTGGTTACCGCTAACTAAGCCAACTATTTCAAACGTGACTATTGTTAGTGCAGACAACACCAATGGTGTACGTCTACGTAATGGTACGGCAGGCGTGCTTTCAAACGTTCTAATAACGGGTTCAGCACTTGCAAACAACTGCCTACGTGTAAATGGTGACGAAGCAATTGCTAACGCTGAGTCGGGCGAGCTTTCTATTACTGATTCAATTGTTGCGTGTGAAACGCCTGCGAACAACTTTGGTTCTGACACCATTAACGGTGGCACTACTCAAGCATGGTTTGAAGGTCAAGATGGCAACAGCGTATTAGCTGCTTCTGCATTAATGCTTGAAGACAACGGTTACTTCCCAACTGCCTCTTCTCCGGTTGCACTTGGCGGCGGTCAATATATCGGTGCATTCAACCCTAATGGCACAGACTGGACTGTCGGTTGGACGGTTGGCGTAAACGGCGGTTTCCCAACTGACGTTCAAAACGCACTTGCACAGGGTTTAGCAACAGACGTATCGGCTGACTTCGACCTAGACAAGCCGGTTTACGAAATTGCTGCAGACACCACATTCACATCTGACGTTACTCTTACCAACGATGCTTACTGGCTAATTAAAGGCCGTACTGCAGTAGGTAACGATAACGAAGACAGCGCAACACTATACATCGAACAAGGCACGACTGTGTTTGGTGAGCAAGGTGATGACTTCTTAGTAGTACGTCGTGGCTCAATGATTGAAGCTAACGGTACAGCAAGTGCACCTATCACGTTTACCTCTGTACAAGATCTTAACGGTGATGAAACAGGTATCGGCCAATGGGGCGGTATCGTACTTCTAGGTAATGCACCAACTAACCTATGTAATACCGGTGACGATTCAGATACCTCTGACGCTGAACTTGCTGCATGTGGTGTTGCTGCTGAAGGTGATGCAGGCCTTTACGGCGGTAATAACCCAGAAGACAGCACGGGTTCACTTCGCTACGTAGTAGTTAAGCACGCGGGCCGCGCTCTAGCAGCGGGTGACGAGCTAAACGGTATTTCATTTGCAGGTATCGGTTCAGGCACTAAAGTTGAGTACATTCAGGTTCACCAAAACCTGGACGACGGTATTGAGTTCTTTGGCGGTACAGTTAGCGTACGTAACGTTGTGCTTACTGATATCGGTGATGACTCGCTAGATTGGTCTTTCGGTTGGACCGGTAACGCGCAAAACGTTTATATCCAACAGTCAGCTGCTGGTGGCGACAACGCTATTGAAGCTGATAACAACGAAGACAACCCAGCGTGGCTTCCACTCACTAAGCCTACTATTTCTAACGTAACTATCGTTGGCGCTGACTCTACTAACGGCGTACGTTTACGCAACGGTACTGCGGGTAATATTCGCAACCTGGTTGTTACTGCTGGTGAAGGCTACTCTAACTGCCTACGTGTTAATGGCGACGAGTCAATTGCTAACGCAGTATCTGGCGAACTGTCTGTAGAACATTCAGTGGTTGCTTGTGAATCAGGCAATAACTTTGGTTCAGACACTATTGGTGGTGGTACTACTCAGGCATGGTTCGAAGGACAAACGGGCAACAGCGTACTTACTGCTGACGCGCTAATGCTTTCTAACGATGGCTTTACACCTCGCTCTGGCTCACCACTTCTTGGTGCGGGCGTTGATGTATCAGAAGAGAATGATTTCTTCGCAGCAACTGACTATATCGGTGCGTTTGACGGTGACAACAACTGGATGGACGGTTGGACTGTTGCGGTAAACGATAGCATTCCGGCTGACGTTACAACGGCACTAGAGCAAGGCTTGGCGACTGACGTGTCTGCTAGCTTCCCTGATATTACTGACAAGCCTGTTTATCAGCTTGCAGCTGACACTGTGTTTACTACTGATGTATCGCTAACTAACGATGCTCACTGGCTAATTAAAGGTCGCACAGCGGTAGGTAACGACAACGCTGACAGCGCTTCACTTTACATTCAGCGCGGTACGACAGTATTCGGTGAAGATGGTGATGATTTCTTAGTTGTTCGTCGTGGCTCTAAGATTGAAGCGTCTGGTACTGCAACACTGCCAATTACCTTCACATCTTCAGAAGATATGACTGGTGGCGAAACAGCTATTGGCCAATGGGGCGGTCTGGTTATTCTAGGTAACGCACCAACAAACCTGTGTAATACAGGTGACGACGGTGATACTTCTGAAACTGAACTGGCTAACTGTGGTGTAGCTGCAGAAGGTGATGCAGGCCTATACGGTGGTGCAGACAGTGAAGATAACTCAGGTACGCTTCGCTACGTTATCGTGAAGCACGCAGGTAAAGCACTTGCGGCAGGTGATGAGCTAAACGGTATTTCATTTGCGGGTGTAGGTAGTGGCACTGAAGTTGACTTCATCCAAGTTCACCAAAACCTAGATGATGGCGTTGAGTTCTTCGGTGGTACAGTGAACGTAAGCCACTTAGTATTAACGGCTATCGGTGATGACTCTCTAGACTGGTCATTCGGTTGGACAGGTAAGGCGCAGTACGTAGTTATCAAGCAAGATGCAGCGGGCGGCGACAATGCGTTCGAAGCTGACAATAACGAAGATAACCCTGCGTGGACACCTCTGACTACACCAACAGTATCTAATGTAACAATCTTAGGTGCAGACAATACAAACGGTGTACGTCTTCGCAACGGTACAGCGGGTACAATCAAAAACCTAGTGGTCACTGGTGGTGCAAACTACAGCAACTGCCTACGAGTGAATGGTGATGAGTCAATTGCTAATGCGGCAGCAGGTTCACTAACTGTTACACACTCAACAGTAGCATGTTCATCTACGAGTGCTTTCGGTTCAGACACAATTGGTACAGACAGCACACAAGCATGGTTTGAAGGTCAAGAAGGCAACAGTGTACTTGCTGACACTGCAGCACTTGGCCTTGATTCAACAGGTTTCGTACCTGCAAGCAATTCAGTTTTATTAGGTTCAGGCTTCGACGCTTCTACTTTGGACGCTTTCTTTGATAGCACAGACTTCCAAGGTGCATTCGACGGTGAGTCTGACTGGACACTGGGTTGGGTAACTGTTGGTCTTCAAGACTAATAAGTGAATGCAAGACACAGTAAAGCTAAGGCGTTCTTACGCCTTAGCTTTTGTGTAAGCGCAGCTACCTGATTACAGTTTCTTAGGAGTTACACAATGAAAAACAATCAAACGTCAGCATTTAAAGTCGGTGGACTTTCGCTGGCTATCGCGTCCATTCTTGGCGCAAGTGCGTTACCGTTATCAGCAGTAGCACAGCAATCAGAAGACGAAGTAATTGAAGAAGTCGTTGCTACGGGCACGCGACTTAAAGGAACCGCAACGGCGGTTTTACAAGAGCGTCAAAATCAGGCGTTCGTTGCTGATATTCTTGGCGCAGAACAAATTTCTCGTACCGGTGACGGCGATGCCGCTGCTGCACTTCGACGTGTAACAGGTCTTACGCTAGTTGACGGTAAATTTATCTACGTTCGTGGTTTGGGTGAGCGTTATTCAAGCACACAGCTAAATGGCATGACGGTACCAAGTCCGGATCCTACGCGCTCGGTTGTACCGCTTGATTTATTCCCATCAAGTATCATCGAAAGCCTGAACGTTCAGAAATCTTACTCACCCAATATGCCTGGTCACTTTGGTGGTGGTAACGTAAACATTCGCACTAAATCAATCCCATCTGAATTTGTATTTAATGTAAGCGCAGGTGGCGGTTGGAATACGCAAAACAGCGACACCGGTGTTTTCTATTCTGGTGGCGGCGATGATTGGACTGGTCGTGACGACGGTACCCGTGCACTGCCTGACATTATCAGCTCAGGTCTTGCTGCAAATGGTTCTGCAGGCTTTGAGGGTGACCGTACAAGAACTCTGGCTGAAACGCAGGATATCCTAAGTTCATTTAACTGGGACATCGGCCCAGACGAAAAGTCTGTAGACCCGAACTTCAGCTTGGGTACGACCATTGGTAACAATTACGTATTCGACAACGACTCTGTACTTGGTTTCCTTGCAACGGTTTCTTACAGCAACGAATGGACAGTTGCCGAAGAGATGTTAGGTAACGATATCGGTGGTGGTCAGGAAAATCCACGCTTCACTAAATATCGCGACATGGTGTCTACTGAACAAAACGTACGTTGGAGCGGCATGTTCAACGTGGGTTACGAGTACAACAGCAACCACAAAGTAGAACTTGTGAACATGATCCTTCACGACATGCGTGACCGTGTTCGCGATGGATACTATTTCGACGAAAGTGAATCTAACCCTGGCGTGGAAGAATTCCGCCGTATGGATATTATTTTCGAAGAGCGTGAAATGGTTTCTTCACAGCTTAAAGGCACGCACAACTTCCTTAACTTGTTGGACGGTGTGTTTTTCGATTGGTACGTGGGAACTAGCCGTGCGTCTCGTGAAGCGCCGGATATCATGGAGGTAACATTCCAGCAGTTCTACGATGAGTCAGGTGCATTAGAGCTTGAGCGTCTTGATGATACGCCAGGAACTAACCTTAACCGTCAATATCAGGTGCTTTATGATGAGTCTGATACCTATGGCTTCAACGTGTCTACTGCGTTCTTCGGCGATGGCTACGACGTTGAACTTAAAGCCGGTATGGATTACTACGACAAAACCCGTGACGGTAACAATATCGACTTAGCGGTGCGTCATTTTGGTATTTCTTCTGACTTTAAAGAAGGTAGTCGTTTGAACGAAATTTTCTCACAAGAAAATATCTATAACGACGACTTCTACACCAGCTCAACGGGTAGTTCTGTGTTTCAGGACAACACAGGTGCAGGTGATAAGTATTCTGCGGCAACTAAACTTACCGCAGGCTATTTCATGGTTGATGCATTCTTCAACCAGAAGTTCCGCGTAAGTGGCGGTGCTCGTTATGAAGACTTCCAGCAAGTATCAATTCCATTTGTCGAGCATTCTGATACGTTTGCGGATGATACCGATGCGATTGTTGACAGTATCTACAACGAAACTGATGTACTACCGTCATTGGCTTTCACTTATATCCCAAGTGAAGAAATGCAGTATCGCTTTAACATAAGCCAGACACTAATTCGTCCTGACCTACGTGATATTAGCTCAACCTTCTTTATTGACCCGCTGACAGAATTCCTTGTACGTGGTTCTCCTTCATTGGTTGAAACTGAATTGACCAATATCGACTTCCGTTGGGAGTGGTATATGTCACAGGGTAACAACTTGTCTGTTGCACTTTTCTATAAAGATATGGAAAACCCTATTGAGATGGTGCAGTTTGACGGCGGTGAAGGTGTACCTCAGCTACTAACGGCTAACGGTCAGGAAGGTGAGTTGTACGGTATCGAGTTTGAATTCTTGCACGACCTTGGCTTTATTGGTGATAACTTCAGTAACTTCTTTGTATCAGGAAACATGACGCTTTCCGATTCAGAAGTAACCATTGGTAGTGGCGATCAAGAATCACTGTTCTCTCAGCAGGCACGTGAAGCTTACGGCGGTACTATTACGGCGACCATTACTAACGACAAACGTCGTCTAGTAGGTCACTCGGAATGGGTTGCTAACCTTCAGCTAGGTTGGGATTCTGATAACGGTGAGCATTCAGCGTCATTAGTTTATAACTCATTCGGTGAACGTATCATTGCACCTGGCGTACGTGGTTTTGAAGATGGTATTGAAAAACCGTTCCATTCATTGGATGCCGTTTATACTTACTATCCAGACTTCAACACTACGATTAAATTACGTGTACAAAACCTCTTTAACGATGAGAAAGAAATTGAGCAAGAAGGTCTTACGCTGCGTAAGCTCAGCGTAGGTACAGGTATTAATGCTTCAATTACTTATAACTTCTAAGAAAATACATCCAGTTCTGCTTCTCTAATAAGGGAGCAGCAACAATCGCATTAAGCCCGGTTTTCCTGCCGGGCTTTTCTTTTTGTGACAATAGTCATCGATTTATGACAGTTTCGTAATAAAACTGTCACAGAAAAATCCTATCCTACGCGCAGAAATTTATAGTCGGATACAACCGATTTCTTTTAACTTTAAAGGTTTGAATGTATGAAGCTTATCAATGCCTTGCTTGTAGCAGGTGCGCTAGCAGCGACACCCGTGCTTGCACAAGACGATGAAGTCTTAAAACCCGTTGTCGATGAGGCAGCGAAAATAAACGAGTCAGCGGCGAAATCGCAAGAAAAGATTAACGGTATTACCGATCAAATCGACAGCAAACTTCAACAGTTCAAAACATTGATGAAAGAAATCGAAGGCCTTGAGGTTTATAACACTCAGCTTCGTAAGCAAATCAATAACCAAGAACAAGAAATGGCAGACCTGAACGCTGCTATCGATGAAGTGTCTGTTGTTGAGCGTCAAATCACGCCACTAATGATGCGCATGATTGACGGCCTAGAGCAGTTCGTTGCGCTAGACGTACCTTTCCTTCCTGAAGAGCGAGCAAATCGCGTTGCTGACCTTCGCGCCATGATGGACCGAGCTGACGTTGCAGCGTCTGAAAAATTCCGCCGCGTAATGGAAGCGTACCAAGTAGAAATGGACTATGGCCGCACTATGGAAGCGTACAGCGGTATTCATTCAATTAACGGTCAAGAGCGTGACGTTGAATTCCTACGCCTTGGTCGTACAGCGCTAATTTATCAAACACGTGATGCAAGCATGCAGGGTGTTTGGAACAAGCAAACTCGTCAGTGGGAAGAGCTTGATAGCAGCTACCGTACACAAATTACAAAAGGTCTGCGCATGGCGAAGAAGCAACTTGCACCAGACTTGCTAATGCTGCCAGTGGCAATTACAGACTAAGAGGTTGATGAGAATGTTTAACACAGTAAAACGTATCGCTGTTGGTCTAGCAGCCCTTAGCATCAGCGTTGGTGCTTTCGCACAAAGCGACCGTGCTATGGACTTAGACGCACTTCTTAAGCAATTAGAAGAAGGTCAGTTCGCACAGTCTCAGCAAAACAAACAGCGCGAGCGTGATTTCCAAGCGCAACGTGCAGAGCAAGATCGCATTCTTCGCGAAACCCGTGAAAAGCGCGACCAAATGCTTGCACAATCAGAGCAGCTTGAAACTCAGTTCGAAGAAAACGAATTTAAACTGGCTGACTTAAACGGTGCACTAGACACGCGCCTCGGTTCACTTAAAGAGCTATTCGGTGTACTTCAGCAAATCGCTGGCGACACCAAAAATAAATTCTATAACTCAGTTATTTCTGCACAAATTCCGGGTCGTGCTGACTTCCTTGATAAAATGGCACAAGACATGGGTTCAAGCTCTAAACTTGCATCAATTGAAGAAATTGAGCGCGTTTGGTTTGAAATGCAGCGCGAAATGACGGAAGCCGGCAAAGTCACCACCTTCACAACTGACGTTGTTGAAGCGGGCGGTGAAAAAGTGAATAAATCGGTAGTACGCGTTGGTCCGTTTGCTCTAGTTGCTGATGGCAAATACTTAGACTACAACGGCGTAACCGGCACAGTATCTGAGTTAGTACGTCAGCCTGCTGACCGTTACATGGACTCTGCTGCAGAACTACAAGCATCAAATGGTGAACTCGTTCAGTTTGGTATCGACCCAACAGGTGGTTCAATCCTTGGGCTTCTTGTTCAAGCGCCTAACCTTAAAGAGCGTGTAGAGCAGGGTGGTGTTGTAGGTTATATCATCCTTATCGTTGGTGCATTCGGTCTACTACTTGCACTTGAGCGCTTAGTAACGCTTACGCTAACGCGCATGAAAGTGAACAAACAGCTTAAGAGCAAAGAAGTTAATACTAACAACCCGCTTGGCCGTGTACTTAAAGTTCGTGATGAATATCCAAACGCAGATGTAGAAGCACTTGAGCTTCACCTTACAGAAGCGATTTTAGGCGAAGTACCTAAACTAGGTCGTAACCTAACTATCATTAAGATTATCTCAGTAGTTGCGCCGCTTATGGGTCTACTAGGTACGGTAACCGGTATGATTAATACCTTCCAGGCAATTACCTTGTTTGGTACAGGTGACCCGAAACTAATGGCGGGTGGTATTTCAACTGCACTTGTAACAACAGTACTAGGTCTTGTTGTAGCGATTCCAATGACACTGCTTTACGCAATGCTAAACACACGTTCGAAGAACATTGTGTACATCCTACAAGAACAGGCGTCTGGCGTAATTGCAGAGCGCGCTGAGCGAGGCTAATCATGATCGAGTTTCTAGAAGCAATTCGCGATTTCACAGAAACAGGTGGCCAGGTTCTCCTGGTCATCGGTCTGCTGATATTCGTTATGTGGCTTTTGATCCTCGAGCGTGCGATGTATCTGATGGTTTGGCATAAGCAAGCCAAGAAAGAAGCGGTAGCAATGTGGACAGCACGTACCGATCGTTCTTCTTGGTTCGCAGAGCAAGTTCGTCAGAAGACAATTTCACAGTTAACCATGCGCCTAAACGGCAGCATCCCAATTATCCAGTCACTGGTTGCGCTTTGTCCGCTGCTAGGCTTGATGGGAACGGTTACCGGTATGATTGAAGTGTTCGATGTAATGGCTATTGCGGGTTCAGGTAATGCTCGTTCAATGGCATCAGGTGTATCGAAAGCTACCATCCCGACAATGGCGGGCATGGTTGGCGCACTTTCAGGCGTATTCGCCGCTACCTGGTTAACTCGTATGGTGAAATCAGAACGCACGCATCTTGAGGATGCATTGATTATTCAACGTTAATGCTAGCTAAGCGTTAAGGTAAGGTATTTATTATGAAGCAGCACTTTCAAAACTTAGTCGATGAAGAAGAAGCAGCCATCGACATGACGCCCATGCTGGACGTTGTATTTATCATGTTGATCTTCTTCATTGTGACTGCGTCATTTGTGAAAGAAGCAGGTATTGATGTTAACCGTCCTGAAGCAGCCACTGCTGTGAAAAAGGACCGCGCTAATATCCTTATCGCTATTTCAGATAAAGGCGAAATTTGGATTAACAAACGTCGTATCGACGTTCGCGCAGTTCAGGCGAACATCGAGCGCTTACACGCCGAAAACCCTCAGGGTACTGTTGTGATTCAGGCCGACAAGAAGGCTACAACAGAAACCTTGATTAAGGTTATGGATGCGTCGCGAGCCGCTGGCGTTTACGATGTTTCGATTGCAGCCCAAGAGCAATAAATCATGCCACGATATTTAATCGCATTTGTTATTTCCCTTGCGATCACGTTAGGCCTGTTCTTCTTGATGCAATCGCTTATCAAGATGGGTGGCAGTGCACTAACTGAGCCGCCAAAGGGAAGCGTGCTTGACTTCGTAAGGGTTAAGCAGGATGAACAGGTTGAGAAAAAAGATCGTAAGCCGAAAAAGCCACCTAAGCCTGAAGAGCCGCCACCGCAAATGGAGCAGCCTCAAATGGACTCACCTTCTCCAGATGCGGAAGGCACGTCGATGGACTTTGGTGCTGAAGTCGGGGACGACATCTCGCTAGAAGGCGGGTTGGCTCTTGAATCTGGTGACGGTGAATATCTACCTATCGTTAAAGTAGCGCCAGTTTATCCACGACGTGCACTTCAACGGGGTATTGAAGGTTTCGTTATTGTTGAATTTACAGTAACTAAGCAAGGCGCAGTACGCGACCCAATTGTTGTCGAAGCTAACCCTTCAGGTATTTTTGAACAAGCGGCGATAGATGCTGCTATGAAGTTTAAATATAAGCCTCGCGTGGTTAACGGTGAAGCAACAGAAGTGTCTGGTGTGCAAAACCGTATTACGTTCCAAATTGACGGGTAACAGAACATGATGAGAAAACAAACGAATACCTTGCTTAGTGCACTGGCGTTTGCATTTGCATCGGCCACGGTATCTGTACCTACTATGTTCATTGCTTCTAACGCAATAGCGCAAGAGGCTGAGCAGCAAGATGGACAAGAGATAAAAGCTAGCGATAAGCAAACCCGTCGGGTACCAACGCTTCGCGGCAAAGTCTACGAGCAACTAGCCCGTGCACAAACGGCAGCAGATGAAGCTGGCGATGTAGAAGAAGCTATTTCCATTTTGAAAGAAGTGGAAGATAAGTCTCACTCTATGAACGCCTACGAAAAAGCCATGATGTACAACTTTTTCGGCTTCATTTATTACAACAACGAAGACTATACAAAGGCGTTAGAATCGTTCGCGAAAGTCGTAGAGCAGCAGCCTATTCCTGAAAAGTTTGAAATGACCACGCTTTTCAGTTTGGCTCAGCTTAACCTTATGCAAGGTAATTACGACGACACCATCACTTATTTGGAACGTTGGGAAAGCCTAAATACAGGCCCTGTACCGGTTAAAAATAAAGTGATAAAGGCCCAGGCGTACTACCAAAATAAACAGTACGACGAAGCTGCAATGTGGATTTCTGAAGCCGTTGCCGATCACGAAGCAGAAGGCATGATCCCTGATGAAGGGTGGTTAATTCTTCAACGTGCTATTTTTTACGAACTCAAGCAGCCTCAGAAGGTTAAAGACGTTCTTATTAAAATGGTGAAGTTGTTTGACGAGCCTAAATATTGGATCCAGCTAGCTGGTATGTATGGCGAGCTAGGTGAAGAGCGCAAGCAGTTGGCTATTATGGAAACCGCCTATCAGCGCGGGTTCGTTAATACATCCGCTGATGTGTTTAACATGGCGCAGCTTTATTACTATCACCGTGTACCTTATAAAGGTGCTAAGTTGATGGAGCAGGCGATGAACGACGGTGTGCTTGAGAAAAACTTGCGCAACCTTAAGTTCTTAGGCCAAAGCTGGTCACTTGCTAAAGAGCAAGACAAAGCCATTCCGGTTATGATGCAAGCGGCTGAACTGTCTGAAGACGGTGAGTTAGATGCACAGTTAGCGCAAATTCTTCTTAATGAAGAGCGTTTTGACGATGCGATTGCTGCGGCCGACCGCGCGTTTGAAAAAGGTGAATTAAGAAACCCTGGTTTGGTTTACTTGATAAAAGGCATGGCCCTTTATAATAAAAAGCAATATGCCCTTGCCCTTAACCAATTAGCAGAAGCTGAAAAGCATCAGAAAAGCCGGGCTATGGCACAGCAGTGGAAGCAGTTTGTCCAAGGCGAAAAACGCCAGGCTGATGCCATCGCTGCCGAGCTTGGCGCAAGTTAAGCCCTGCGCTCAACACGTATACTTTTTGAAAAGGTCGATAATATCGACCTTTTTTTATGACATTTATTTACTCTCTCCATCATCAAAACGTCGCTCACCTTCTTCGTTAAATTGAATAAGGTGTCATGCCTTAATTAAGAGTTTTGAGGAAGTAAGTCGCTCACTGATGCCATCTGTCCTTCGGCTTCTAACTGATTCCAATATCTCTTGGTTTCTAAGATTTCTTGTTTAATAGAGATGAAAGATGCTACTAAATTGGGGTCGAAATGTTTGCCTGCGCCCTCTAATAAATAATTAAACGCATCGTCATCAGACCATGCTTTTTTATAAGGACGTTTCATCGTAAGTGCATCGAAGACGTCTGCAATTGCGACAATACGAGCGCTCTGAGGAATGTCCTCACCGGTTAAGCCTTCAGGATAGCCTGTGCCGTTCCATTTTTCGTGATGACATAGCGCAATCTCCGCTGCAAGGTTGAACAAAGGAGTATCGCACTGCGAGAGAATTTTATGGCCAATTTGTGCGTGTGTACGCATCACTTCCATTTCGCTGTTTATGAGCCTACGAGGTGCTTTCAAAATAGCGTCGGGAATACCAATTTTTCCTGTGTCGTGCATGGGCGCCGCTTGCGCCAACAAGCAAGCGTCGTCATAGGACCAGCCGCAGGCAATAGCTAAACATTTGCTGTAGGCCGCCATTCGCCAGATATGATGCCCCGTGTCTGTATCATTATAATGCCCAGCAGCAGCTAACATGGTAATGGCACTTTGCTGACTCTTGCTTAGTTCTTCAGTACGTTTAGCCACCAAGTTTTCGGTGATGCGCATTTGGTGCGCAAGACTAATATGTGTTTTCACGCGCGCAAGTGTAATACTTGGTGATACTGGCTTGGTTATGTAATCTACAGCACCAAGTTTGAACCCCTTTTCTTCGCTTTCGCCTTGGGATAACGCCGTGACGAAGATTACTGGAATTTGGCTTAGTAATTTGTCGGTTTTTAATTGCTTGCACACCTCAAATCCATCCATTCCCGGCATCATAATATCGAGCAATATAAGGTCAGGGGTGAACTGCTGCACTATTTTGAGAGCTATGGCACCAGAGGGCGCAACCTTGACGTCATAATAAGGACTAAGTATTCCAAGCAATATATCAATATTGGCTGGTTCATCATCGACAACAAGTACGCTGAATCTATTATTTTGGGGTTTAACGTTGTTCATTACTAATAGTGTCTATCAACTGGTTAATTAGGACCGTGGCCTTTTCAAAATCGTATATTGAGGCGAGCTGTCTTAGCCTATGTATTTCAATTGCAAACTGAGATTCTGAATGTTTAGCTGCAAAGCTGGATATATATTCAAGCGCTTTTGCATCGTATGTCTCTAACGCGCTTTTTATGGTGTCTAAACTTGAAAGAATAGATGCTTCATCCAAGTCTTCATTTGAAGTTTCACCAACTTCTAGCGCATCTTTATTGACTGTATGAGCAATTAGACGAAGAGTGGCATCTAGTTCAAAAGACAGGGTTGCCACATGTTTTGCAATGATTGTATCTGGCCTCTCATCTGCTTTTACTAGTATATGAAGGCACTGCGCCAGCGTAGTGGCACCGATATGTTGTGCATCGTTATACAATTCAGTTAAGAGTAGGTTGTCTTCAGCCGGTGAGTGGAAAATGTTGAGCAAATCTGACATTACACGCCGCTGACTGTATTTATTGTAAAAAGCAACCAGTGAAGAAATGAAAGGGCTAGGATCATCGGGAATGGTTACTTCGATGTAACCTGCATGAATGTTGGTATCTATAGTGTGAATGATCTCATCTGCTTTCGCTGGTTTCACTAAATGAAAACACATGCCCGCAGCAAGCGCTTTTTCTGAAGCTTCCTGCGTTTCGTCTGCACTTAGCGCAATAATGGGGACCGTCCAGCCATGCTGTTGTGAAAGTGTTTCTGCTATGTCGTATCCAGAAATATCGGGCAGGTGGCAATCGAGCAATAATGCGTCAAACTTAGAGGCTTCACAAAGCGCCATGGCTTGTTTTCCCGTCGTGGCTGTAACCACATTCATACCTAAATCGATAAGTATTTGCTGGCTAATTTCTACACTTATGGGGTCGTCATCAACAACTAAAACCTGCTTGTCAGCTAACCGAATAGTTCGCCACTTTTTGCTTTCTAAGCCGTTCACTGATTGTCTCTTTGTAGAGGACTTAAGTGGCGATAATGTAGAAACGAGGTCGCTATCAATGAAGGGAAGCTCAACAATATTAAGGTCGGTTGGTAAAATATCTCCTAATCTTTTTTGAACCTGCTGACGGCTGAATGAACTTATCAAGACACGAATGTTGATGTTGCCGTACTCTCCCGCTTCTAAGTTATTAGCGAACCGGTTCCAACTGCCCTCATCGTCAGCCAAAAACACCACGCTTAAAGAAGCGCTATCAGGAAGTTTGTTGTTGATTTCATCTACTACCTGGCAGTGAATACCTAGTCTATCTAATGTGGTGCTAAGTACCTCACAGCCTTGCCTTACGCTTTCATGTGTTTGAATACATAAAATGTTTTTAGGAAGAGAAGCAGGTAATGTGGGCTTGGTTTCATCCTTGTCGTTGCGGCACACCGGCAACGAGAACGAAAAGCGGCTACCTTCATTAACTTTGCTTTCTAAGGTTAAGTTTCCCCCCATTAACGCTACTAAGCGCTTGCATATGGCCAATCCCAGCCCCGTGCCGCCGTACTTTCTTGAAATTGAAGCATCAGCCTGAACAAATGCATTAAATAACTTAGATTTTCCTTCATCAGTTATTCCCATTCCAGTGTCAGATACGCAGAACATCAGCTCAGAGCCTTTCTGTTCCACGATAAGTGTTACGCTTCCCCTCTCAGTGAACTTTATAGCGTTACTTAGAAGGTTTAATAGCACCTGGTAAATCTTCTCACTATCACCTTGGCAGGGAATGTTAGCGCTACAACGAATGTCAAAAAGAAGCTGAAGTTGCTTTTGTTGTGCTTTGACTTGAAAGACTTGTGCTAGTTTTTCAATGGTCCTTGTTAACGTGAAAGGCTCATCAATAATATCGATCTTATTCGCTTCTACTTTTGAGAAATCTAAAATGCTGTCGACGAGTTCAAGCAGAGCATTGGCGCTGTTTTGAACCTTTTCTAAATACTGTTGCTGCTGCTCGTTATCTTGTGACTCCAGTGCTAGGTGAGTTAACCCAATAATGGCATTCATTGGTGTTCTAATTTCATGGCTCATTGTTGCGAGAAAGTCACTTTTTGCTTTGTTAGCGCTTTGTGCTTCATCGTAGGCTTTCTGGAGCTTGTGCTCTATGGCTTTTTGGCTGCTAATGTCATTGAAAACGCCAACATGCCCATCTGGCTTACCTTCTTTATCGAAAAGTGGAACAGCGACGATTGAAATAGGGAATAAGCGTCCACGTTTATCAGTAAAAAAATCTTCATAAGAGGTGTACGATGTGCCACTTTTAATTGTTAGATTAACTGGACATTGTTCTCTTGGAAGCAGTGTTCCATCACCTTTTTGATAGTGAACCGTGTCGTGGAAACGTCTTTCCTGTAGCTCTTTGAGAGTCCATCCAAGTAGACGAGAGGCTGCGGGGTTTAGGAACTGGGTTTTACCTTCACCGTTGACCGCGTAAACACCTTCACCAATGCTATCAGTAATGCTCTCATGAAAAGTTCTATCCTCTTTTAATCTTCTGGCGAGGCGCAATTGCTCTGACATATCAGTACAAATCACGACAAGACGATTTACCTGTCGGTTGTACTCAACGATAGGGACAATGGTTGCAAATACGGTCCAAGGTTTATCATCTTTAGTCAGGCTATTGAGTTCTCCTTGCCAAATCTCTCCTTTGACAAGCGTTCCTAATATTTCGACTTGCTCAGTACTCGAGATATTGTCAACACGAAAAATAGCGGTGCTTTGTCCTATTAATTCTTCGCGAGAATAGCCAGAGAGCTGACAGCATTTATCGTTTGCTGATAATAAGTTGCCATTGATATCGATGGTCGCGACAATGCCGTGCTTATCCATGGCTCTGCGCTGTAAGAGCAGTTCATTAGTTGCGTTTTTCTGTTCTCTTATCAGCTCGTACATTAGCGAAGACAGATCTGATAGATTTGTGAAGTTTTCATCTATCAGAGGCTTATTTCTATCCTCTAAAAGTTGATTTACCGCTAGCCGCAAGGTCTCACCAACCGCTTTTTGTTCGTCAAATTCCTCGCGCATTTTTCTATTTACGGCAATGAGTTCTTCAGAGCTGATATGTAAACTTCTATCTCTCAGCTTGATATCTCTTTCGTTAAACGTATAAGACTCGTTAATACGAGAAATGAGAGCAGCAAGCCCCTGTTTTAGTGCTTGATGAGTGATACTCGTATTATCGACGCTGTCTTCATTAAGGCTGTCCAGCCACTGTTTGAGCGACACTGCCTCGTCAAGCTGAAAGGCTCGGCGCAACTGACGCTCTAAAAGTGAATTCAATGTTTTTCCTTTAATAACATGAGAGTGAGAGTTTGGTTGTGCAATTCACAATTGGATTCATTATTAGACGGACTGATTTCCCCATAAGAATAGAACCCAGCAATATTCGTCGTGTTGTTAAGTTGCCGTTCTAACTCTTCAACCTCTTCTTCAATACGGTCACCCATGACTAACTTTCTTCCTACGCAACTTGTCACCAGGGCGAGGCAGTGTAAGTCTTCGCCTTTGTTTTTTTCCGCAATAGGCGCAATCGCGTCTATGGCACCGCCAATGAGGTCTTCCGTTGAAGCATTCATAAGACGCAAGTATTGGTTCTCGTTAACTTCACCCGCCAATACTAAGCTTTTGTTTTGCTCGTCAATGCCAAGAATAGTTCTAATTATTCCTGTTGGCTCGCCGTTTTCATTTAGCACTTCAAACGGGAACAAAAGCCCACTAGCAGGCAAGTCTTCTGCGTATTCACCCAAATACGCTTTGTAAATATCCAGTGCTGGCTTGTCGTCAAGTTCGAACAGCAGGTTCGCTTTTGCCGAAGCCACCCTTCGTGCCGGGCCAAATGACCGCCATCCACCACCTGCACTGTAGTCAAAAGCGAGTGACTCACCGTAAAAAGCAACAGCTACAACACTGCGGTTATCAATGCCCATGGGATGTAGTAGGTATGTTTGTTCGAATGCGCCGTCATCGCCGGCAAGGCCGCCACTTATTCTTACGTTTTGTGGTACATAAGCCGTAATGCCTTTAAGCAAGGCAGAGCCATTTATTTCAACGCCGGGTGCTAATACATAAATGCCTTTTAGACCTATTGGCTCAATATCACGCGCTAGCGACTGGCCGGCATCAAAAGAAGAGGGCATGTCGTTCAACCTTGTTTGGTGTATTTTTACGTACGACGAAGATTCAAAACGAACGACTACGACAGAGATACTATTATTGGTTACTCGGTTTGCCGAAATTTCACCTGCTGTACTGCAGCCAACGCAGTTAGCGCAGATTTTGCTTACCGTAAGATATAGTTGGGAAGAGGTAAAAAACGGCGCTGATGCGTACACAATAAGTAGGGTAGGAGCGAACGCTCTCAAAGCGTCACTTTCTTGTTCTAACTCATCTAAACTTTGAAAAAAGAACGTCTTTGAAAACATGATTAGCGAAGATTAGCCATAGCGTTCTTTAGTTATAGTAAGAGGTGGAACAATTTACAATGTTAAGACGTTATCCTTTGGTAGCAATAAACTGATTTATAAGTAAAAACAGCCAACCTGGGGAGCAGGTCAGCCGTCTCATTACTTTCACGCGGTACGTAGTTCTCTGCGAAGAATTTTACCTACTGTTGATTTCGGTAATTCCTCAAGAATGGTTATCGATTTTGGGATTTTGTAGTTGGTAAGATGCTGCTTACAGTATGCTGTTACGGTGTCGATACTTATGTCATTTGCAACCGTAATAAACGCACAAACGCGCTCACCAGTTTTGTCATCTGGCTTACCCACTACCGCAGCTTCCATTACATCAGGGTGTGATGTTAGTACTTCTTCAATTTCATTTGGGTATACGTTAAAGCCCGAGACAATAATCATGTCTTTTAAGCGGTCTACAATTTTGATTGCCCCAGATTCTGTGCGTATACCAATATCTCCAGTTTTAAAGAAACCGTCTTCGGTCATTACTTTTGCCGTTTCGTCTTCACGGTTCCAGTAGCCCAGCATAACCTGCGGGCCGCGCACAGCAATTTGACCAGACTCTCCCTCAGCCACGGGTTTATCATAACTGTCTAACAATGCTACTTCAGTATCCTCTAGTTCATGGCCCACAGTGCCTATTTCTTCTTTTCCAGGAATATTAAATGAAACGACAGGCGCAGTTTCAGACAGGCCATAGCCCTCAGTGATAGTGTTGCCCGTCACATCTCGCCATATTGACACCGCAGCTTGGGTCAGTGCAGTACCGCCAGACATAGTGAGGTGAAGCTTAGAAAAGTCTAGCTTTGCAAATTCTGGGTGTCGACCAAGACCTACAAACAGCGTATTTATCCCCATAAAGGCAGATATTTTGTGAGGTTTAAGCGTTTGTATGAAGCCGTCGATGTCTCGCGGATTGGGTATCAGAATAGTATGCGTGCCTTTCGCAAATAGCGCCATCATACCGACTGTAAACGCATAAATATGGTAAAGCGGCAACGGGCACACTAACACTTCTTCGCCGTCTTTGAAGCCATCACCAATGCGATCAAGCATTTGAATACAGTTAGCCAATACGTTTTTATTGCTAAGTGCCGCGCCTTTAGAAACGCCAGTAGTGCCGCCGGTGTATTGCAGCATGGCGAGTTCGTCTAGCGCTATTGAAGGGCGGGAGAACGATGGTAGCGTGCTTCCTACTTCGATTGCATGGGTGAATGAAACGGTTTGATCGAGTGCTGGCGCAGTTTTCGAATCTAGTAGCTCTGTCGCTGAGGTCGTGATAACTGTTTCGATACCAGTATCATCTTTAATGTTGGTAAACTTAGGAAGTAAGTCACTTAAGATAACTAAGGCTTTTGCTCCGCTATCGGTAAACTGGTGCTTCATCTCACGCTCGGTGTAAAGCGGGTTGGTATTCACCACAACAAGTCCAGCGCGCAGTGCGGCATAAACGACGATAGGATTTTGTATTAGATTTGGAAGCTGAATGGCTACTTTTGTACCAGGAGCCAGATTTGCTTCGTGTACAAAGTAGCGCGCCAACGCAGACGACTTACTATCAATATCGGCAAACGTGAGGGTTTGTCCTAGGGCCGTATATGCAGGTTTATCTGCGAACTTCTGTAAAACACTTTCGATATAGTCGGCTAAACATGTCACATTATCTGGGTAAGTTATCATGCTGCTTATTCCTAGTAAGGCAAAGGATGTAGGGTCTAAGCCTTACATTAGCAAACTTAACTTTTTATTTACATCAGTGTTGGCTTATTTAATAGTATAAGCGTTAGTTATTGATCGTCGCCCCAACTATCACTTAATTGGCTATAAATAATGCCAGCACAAACGCCCGCAAAACACTGTGCTACAAGCCCTACGGTAGAGCGGGCGCCTGCAATAAGGGTGACGTTTAATACTGGCTGCATGGCCAGCAACATCAATAAAAAAGACAGGCCACCTGCAAGAGCAAAAAGAGCGAAGCGGGTAGAGCGGTTAGCGCCCTCTGTTTCGTGAGGGTTAAGCTGCTTAACGATAAAGTGCGTTATCAAAAAAGCTAACAGTAAAACTACGGCGATAATCGCACCGTAAGTGGGTAAGAGACCTAAAGCGTCTTGCCATATCATGTAAAGCCAATTGCTAGTGTTTAACTGGACGCCAATTTGTACTAGCCCCAGTAATACGGAAATTGAATGAAATACACTTGCAAGTAGGAAGCCGACTGCCCAAGATGGGAAAAAATGAGATATAGCGCGGCGAGTTAGGTTTTTCATGTCTTACATCCCAAGTTTGGTCTGTTATTAACTATCAACAAAGCGCAACAAGCACAATGAATATAGTTATATTACGCTTTATAGCTGAGTGTACCACTGAAGGTGCGCTTGGGTTAGATCAACGAGGGCCGTCACAATGAAGTTAGACCGTACTGTGAAAAAAATATTGGTTTTTGCATTTGCTTGCGGTGCATTTACGCCAGTTCTTGCTACAAACCTCGTTTCTGAAACTATTATTGACCCTGCACCTAATTCTGAACAGCACCCACTTGAACGCGATGTGTCGGCGTCTTTAAAAAATTTTGATGGCAATGTGGAAACGAAAAACCTGATAACCTCGTTAGCTTTCCCAAAAGCGTTGGCAACGGTTATCGATAAGGTGAACGCAACTACGCACATATTGATAGTGACAAGAGATGGTGAGCTCGTCATTCTTGATAATAGCGGTGGGGTGTCTAGATTTTCTTTGGCTCTCGACCATTTGTACACTGAAGGACAGGGAGGTGTGCTAGACATTCTTATTCCTTCTCAGTTTCCCGCCAGCCGAACTGTGTTGCTAAGCTACTCCAAGGGAAGTAAGGATGCTAACCGTCTAGCTGTTGTAAAAGGTGAACTTTCATTTTCTTCAGGTATTACTAACATTCAGCCGGTTTTCGAGGTAATGCAGACTAAAGATACGCCAGTGCATTACGGTGGAAAGCTCCTTCAGCTTGAAGGTACTGACTTAAGCCAAGAGCAGGGCTTTTTAGTCACCACCGGTGACGGATTCGATTACCGAGAGCAAGCGCAAGTCGTTAGTTCCCATTTAGGCAAAGTACTAGGGTTTACGCTGTCAGGTGAACCGTTAATGAACCCTTCTTTCCCTGAAAGCCCTTATATATTTACCTTGGGACATCGCAACCCACAAGGTTTAGTAGTAGGGGCTCAAGGGCAAATATTTTTGCATGAGCACGGTCCTGACGGGGGAGATGAGATAAATCTTCTTCAAAAAGGCGCGAATTATGGCTGGCCTGTCGTGACGTTAGGAAAAGACTATTCGGGCGCCAGAATTTCACCTTTTTCAACCTACCCGGATATGACAGACCCCATTGTGGATTGGACACCATCCATCGCGCCGTCATCTATGATTTACTATTCGCATGAACAGTATCCAATGTTGACCGATACCTTGCTTGTTACCAGTTTGAAAGCTAAAGCCTTATATGCGGTGAATAAAACTCAGAATAAGTATGTTTCTACGAAGATTTTTGACGCATTGGAAATAAGGTTGAGAGACATCGAGGTCGATGATGAAGGTAACCTTCTTCTTCTGACTGATGGAGAAAATGCCAAGGTGGTAAAAGTTTCGCCCAAACAGAACTAAGTACAATAAAAGCTCAATAAACTGAAATTTTGTTTCAAAATTGATGGTAATTTGAACTGGTCGCACCATAAATAGAATGAATCTTTGTCATAAGTGCAACACTATTATTTATCTTTATTGGTCAAACCATTTCTGCCTAAAACGTATTTGAAATTAAATTTGTATGTTTTTAAGTGTATGAATTGTGAGAAATAAATTTGTTATTGCTTAAAGTTGAATTTTAGCGCCTATGTTCTACGATGCGTGTTGAGATTTGGTTTGAGCGGTTGTATAACCAACTGATTACTTTCAGTCATTACGTAACTGCTAAAAATCAGTTAAAATATCCCTCATTTTTATATGCGTATAGCTAAGACCGACTTAACACTACGCCCAAGTAAAACTAAGACCGAGAGAACTATATGAGTTTGTATTCAGAATATCTGGCAGAGATCGAAACCCGTAAAACGGAATTAGGTCTTAACCCTAAGCCAATTGACAGTGCAGATCTGCTGTCTGAAATTATTGCTCAAATTAAAGATACAACAAACGAGCACCGCGAAGACTCTCTAAAATTCTTTATCTACAACACCTTGCCGGGAACTACGCCTGCTGCTGGTGTTAAAGCACAATTTTTGAAAGAAATTGTACTTGGCGAAGAAAAAGTAGAAGAAATCACGCCAGAGTTTGCACTTGAGCTACTTTCACACATGAAAGGTGGTCCGTCTGTAGAAGCACTTCTAGATCTTGCACTTTCTGATGATGAAGCCGTTGCCAAGCCTGCAGCTGAAGTGTTGAAGACTCAGGTTTACCTATACGAAGCCGATACTGAGCGTCTTGAAACAGCATTTAAAGCGGGTAACGCGATTGCTAAAGACGTACTAGAAAGCTACGCAAAAGCTGAATTCTTTACCAAGCTTCCTGAAGTACCAGAGAAAATTGAAGTAGTGACCTATATCGCTGCTGAAGGTGATATCTCAACTGACCTTCTTTCTCCAGGTAACCAAGCGCACTCTCGTGCAGACCGTGAACTTCATGGCCAGTGCATGATTTCTCCTGAAGCGCAGCAAGAAATTGTTGAGCTAGGTAAAAAGCACCCTAACGCAAAAGTTATGCTTATTGCTGAAAAAGGCACAATGGGTGTAGGTTCTTCACGTATGTCTGGTGTGAACAACGTTGCACTTTGGGCTGGTGAGCCAACAAGCCCTTACATTCCGTTTGTAAACAAAGCGCCAATTGTAGCTGGTACTAACGGTATCGCACCAATCTTCCTTACTACCGTGGATGTAACCGGTGGTATTGGTCTTGACCTTAAAAACTGGGTTAAGAAAACAGACGAGAACGGCGAAGTCGTTCGCGATGCAAACGGCGACCCAGTACTGGAAGAAGCTTATTCTGTTGCAACAGGTACGGTACTAACTATCGATACCAAAGCGAAGAAGCTTTACAACGGTTCACAAGAGCTAGCTGACGTATCTGCCTCATTTACTCCTCAAAAAATGGAGTTCATGAAAGCGGGTGGTTCTTACGCAGTAGTATTCGGTAAGCAACTACAGTCTTTCGCTGCGCGTACTTTAGGTGTTAAAGCGCCAGCTGTTTATGCAGCGTCGAAAGAAGTATCTCACGAAGGTCAAGGCCTTACAGCGGTTGAAAAAATCTTTAACCGTAATGCAGTAGGCGTAAACTCAGATGCACCGCTTCACGCGGGTTCTGACGTTCGCGTTAAAGTTAACATTGTAGGTTCTCAGGACACTACGGGCCCAATGACTTGCCAAGAGCTAGAGTCAATGGCGGCTTCAACAATTTCTCCAACAGTTGATGGTGCTTACCAGTCGGGTTGTCACACGGCGTCGGTATGGGATAAGAAAGCACAGGCTAACATTCCTAAGCTAATGTCATTCATGAACAACTTTGGCGTAATCACAGCACGTGATCCTAAAGGCGTTTACCACTCAATGACTGACGTTATTCACAAAGTGCTTAACGACATCACAGTAGACGACCGTGCAATTATCATCGGTGGTGACTCGCACACGCGTATGTCTAAAGGTGTAGCATTCGGTGCCGACTCGGGTACGGTAGCGCTAGCGCTTGCGACAGGTGAAGCGGCAATGCCAATTCCAGAGTCTGTGAAAGTTACCTTTAAAGGTAAAATGAAAGAGCACATGGACTTCCGTGACGTGGTTCATGCTACTCAAGCTCAAATGCTTAAGCAGTTCTCTGGCGAGAACGTGTTCCAAGGTCGCGTAATTGAAGTACAAATCGGTACTCTACTTGCTGACCAAGCGTTCACATTCACTGACTGGTCTGCAGAAATGAAAGCGAAAGCGTCAATCTGTATCTCTAACGACGAGACAATGATTGCGTCACTTGAGCTTGCTAAGAGCCGTATCCAGATTATGATCGACAAGGGCATGGACAACGAAGCGAATATGCTTCAGGGCCTTATTGACCTTGCTGACAAACGTATCGCTGAAATCAAGTCAGGTGAAGAGCCAGCGCTTGCACCAGATGACAACGCTAAGTACTACGCAGAAGTGGTTATCGACCTAGATCAAATCGACGAACCAATGATTGCTGACCCGGACGTAAACAACGAAGACGTATCTAAGCGTTACACCCACGACGTTATCCGTCCTGTTTCTTACTACGATGGTAAGCCAGTAGACCTAGGTTTCGTTGGTTCTTGTATGGTTCACAAAGGTGACATGCAAATTATCGCGCAAATGCTGCGTAATCTAGAGAAGCTTAATGGTTCTGTTGAATTCAAAGCACCGCTAGTGGTTGCGCCACCTACATACAACATCGTTGACGAGCTTAAAGCAGAAGGCGACTGGGAAGTACTTGCGAAATACGCAGGCTTCGAGTTCGACGATGCTCAGCCTAAAGAAGCTGCGCGTACTAAATACGACAACATTCTTTACCTAGAGCGTCCTGGATGTAACCTATGTATGGGTAACCAAGAAAAAGCTGAGCCAGGTGACACAGTAATTGCGACATCTACACGTCTTTTCCAAGGCCGTGTTGTAGCTGACTCTGCTGAGAAGAAAGGTGAATCACTACTAGGCTCTACGCCGCTAGTAGTACTTTCAACGGTTCTAGGCCGCTTCCCAACAACTGAAGAGTACAAGCAAGCGGTTGCAGGTATTGACCTAACTAAGTTTGCTCCACCTTCAGAAGACTTGGCAGTTAAGCCTAAGTTCGAAGCTGATGTAGCCGTTAAGCGCGTTTAAGCATTTAACGCTAAATAAACATTAAAAAGCCCCAACCTAGGTTGGGGCTTTTTTATACCTGAAATAATGGGGTCAGAGTACATTAACTAGGAAGATTGGGGTCAGAGTACTTTTCTTTGAAACCTACTCTGCTTAGTAGCCAAAAAATGTACTCTGACCCCATTTATTTGTTATTTGGTGTCGGTGGCTACGAGTTCGTCGAGTATGCCAAGTAGCAGCTTGGTGCCGGTGCCAGAGGCTATTGCGTCAAATACATTCTCAACATTTTTACCGTGCTGACCGCCCGCTAAGTCGCTAATTGAGCGGATAATTAACCAGTCTACGTCGTTAACAAAGCTCACCTGTGCGACGGTCGCTGATTCCATTTCCGCAACATCAGCCGTGTAGACGTCGCGCAGCCACTCACGGTATTTAGCGTTGTCTACGAATACCGAACCTGTTACTCCATTTCCACCTATATCAACCAGTATTTCCTTACCAGATGGCATAGTGATAGGCGGGATCTTTGTGAGCGCGCGTCTTGCCATTTCCAATAACGTTTTGTCGGCAGTAAAATAGGGCATTCTTCTGCGAGTGTCCCAACCCTCTTTAACTACTGCCACCTCGGTAGGGTGAATAAAACCAATGTTTTTGTAGTTGGGTGCGTGCTTATCTGTATCACGTCGTGCTTCATAATACTCAAGCTGTTTAGCGTAATAGTCCGGAAGTTCGTAGGCGCTGGCGTCATCTTTCTTCGGGTTGATATAGACTGACTCGTCGTGAAAATACCAACGTTCAGGTACTGCGATATCGCCAGGTGTGTATTTGGGGTTTATGGCCCCAGCAATACCCATCATAACCAGCTTATCAATAGGGAAATAATCCAGTGCCATCTGTACGGTCATTGCTGCGTTGGTAATGCTGACGCCCGTGCTAAATACAACAATGGGCTCACCTTTATACGTGCCTAACTGATACTTAACCCCTTTAATATAAACCGTTTGCGTAATTTGAGCGTCGTCCATAGTTGCAAACGCGGCGTCAATGGCTTCAATTTCTGGCTCGTAAGCAGCAACCACGGCTGTCCATTTGTTTGTTACATTGGAAAAATCTTTTGGACCGTACTGATTAGTATCGTCATTTGCTAACGACGATAGCGATATACACACGAATAAAACAAAACTACTTAAGCGCATAGTGACCTTATTTAATTTATTCTTGCACTATTGAAGTGCAACTAATTGGGAAAAACGTGTTTAGAGCTAACGGATTACTATTGATCCGGTTTCATACAAAGTATTGGCAAAGTTCGCGCCAACAAGAGATAAGTACGTTATAAAAAGTTAGTCATTAAAGGCTAGTCTATAAAAGACACATTGCACCGTGTATCCGATAAAGTGTTCATTGTTTGCTAAGCGGCGTGGACTAATTTATTTCTGGGCAGAATCATTGTTTAATACTTATACTGAGTTATCAGTTAGTTAACTACTACCTAAACGCGTTGCATAAAAGGATTTAAGTTTGAAGTCACCAATACATATTATTATTGCCCTATTATTTCTTGCTTTGCTAAGTCTTCCGGTTAGCAGCGAAACAGGCAATGACAGTCAGCGTTACGAACTGAAAATAGAAAAACTCCAATCTAAAGTGTTGAATGAACGACGAGAAGTGGTTGTTCAGCTTCCTAAAGGCTACGCCGAGAATCCCGATAAGAAATTCCCCGTTATTTATCGGTTAGATGGTGCGGGCAATCTACCTATGATGAATGCAGTGCTAGAATCGCTTCAATCGCAAAATGCTGCACCGGAAGTAATTATAGTCGCCATTGAAAATACTGACCGACTTCGCGATTTATATCCTACGGCAAATGAAGATCCAAATGGGCCTTTAGGCTACGACGGTGGCGGGGCAAACTTTCTTTCTTTTGTAACCACTGAGCTTATGCCTATGGTAGAGAAAAAATACCGCGTGCATAACTTTCGAGTGATAGAGGGCGCATCAGCCGGTGGTGTATTTGCATTGTACGCACTTACCCAAAAGCCTGAGCTTTTTAACGCCGCGCTGACGTACAGTGCTGCCGTGTGGTGGAACTATGGTGCATCGGCAAAAAACACGGTTGCGTTCTTAGAATCTGTTAACCAATTAGACCACTTTATTTACACGTCTATCGGTAACGAAGGAGCGCCAATGCGACCTTATTACGATGACATGATTTCCGGCATGCGAGCCAGCCAACCTTCAGGATTGCGGTGGGAAAACGAAGCTTATGCGGATGTTCCGCACAACTTGGTGACAGCGGCGTCTATTTTTAGTGCTTATCACAACCTGTTCTTGTCAGCTTATTTAAGGCCTGAACAGTTTGATGGTGATATTCAAAGCATTGCCAAATATTACGATCGCGTTTCAAAGCAACGCGGGGAAAAATTAGAGGCGCCTGAATGGGTAATTAGAGAATTAGGTTATCATTATGTACGTTCTGAAAATTACGACAAGGCTATTGAGCTGTTTAAGCACGATATAGCTAAGTACCCTGAAATGCCTGACCCGTATAACGGCATAGCGTATGGTTACGAGCAAATGGGTGAGTATAAAAAAGCACTTGAGAGCGTAAACAAGGCTTTGGAGCTCTCGACACCGCAGCACGATGGTTACCAAGTGTATACAAATAGACAAAAGCGTTTGCATGAATTACTGAATGAGTAAGTTACTTTGAAATATCAAAGCAAAATTAGACATACAAACAGTATCGCTACCGTTTTTATGATTGGGATTGGCGCTGTAATGAGCGGGTGTAGTTCAGTTAAGACAGGGCAAACTAACCACTGTATCGAACAAGCTAATAGCGCTGATGTATATGAAGTGAATACTGCCGACGAGCGGCTAAACGCTTGTTTAGAGACCTACCAAAAGAGACGTGACGAAGAAAGAACTTTTGGTGAGGCATTAGCTGAGGATGTGCTTATCTCTGTTCTTGATATCATTATTGACTAAGGCTATTTCAGCTTATTAAAAACCTTCCCAAGTACAGTTAAAAAAAGTCCAAAGGCAGAGTAATCTACTCTGCCTTTGTCGTTTTAGTCTCTTTCTAATGGCTTTAACGGACTCCGTTTAATAACTTATGGAAAGAGCCAATGCGTTATATTCTGACATCTGTTTGTGTGTTTTTAATCTCGGCAGTTTCTCACGTTTGTGCACAGAGCAAGCTTGATATTGTCGACGGTTTGCAGCTTGCCAAGCAGTATGAACACAGCCGCCAAGATATAAACATCACCGATTACTGGGTGAGCGAAAAGTTAGACGGTATTCGGGCACGATGGGACGGCACTGAACTTAGGACCCGAAACAACAACAAGATATTTGCGCCAGCTTGGTTTACCGCCAATTGGCCTAAAGCGACTATCGACGGTGAACTTTGGATAGAAAGAGGGCAATTTGAACTTACAGCTTCCATCGTGCTTTCTAAGTCAATAGAGAAGAGGTCGCACTCTGCCACCAACTCGTTATCCAAGACTGTATCTACAGCCGACGCCATCACTACTAAAGATTTTGTATCTAGCGAGCGCTGGGCCAAGGTCAAATTTATGGCCTTTGACATGCCTGTTTCAGGTCAGCCTTTCAGCAGCCGAATCAACATGCTTAACCGCCTGAATGAAGCTACACCGAATCCAACGTTTGCAGTTGTCCCTCAATTTAAGCTTATGTCTATTGGTGCACTTGAGGAAAAGCTGAAGCAAATAACTCAAAAAGGTGGTGAAGGGTTAATGCTTCATCATGAACAAGCACTCTACATATCAGGGCGAAGTAATAAATTACTCAAAGTAAAACGTTTTGAAGATGCAGAAGCGAAAGTACTAGCAGTACTTCCAGGAAAAGGACGTTTTAAGAAAATGATGGGCTCGCTTCTTGTAGAAACGCGAAAAGGCATTCAATTTAAATTAGGAACGGGCTTTTCAGAAAATGAGCGCCAATCTCCGCCTGCTATCGGCAGCTGGGTAACTTATAAATATTATGGTTTAACGAAAAGTGGAAAGCCAAGGTTTGCAAGCTATCTTCGCACTAGACCTCAGTCTGATTTACCCAATTAACTTTGACCTTTCTAGCTTGCATCCAATGAGTTACCCAGCCCCAATGTGTAGCCTCCCACTCACTGTTGTTAATCGTTTACGGTTTTCTTCGATGGAAGACGTATCGTGTACAGCTAACCCCTTGTCTTTAAATCTTAAAGCCCTATAACTTTACTACACGCTAATTACAAAAGTGACGTTGCATATTTCTTTTTAATTGCTTTTTCCGTTCAAAAGTTATGATATGAATAGCGATTATAAATAAATTAAAAGGCCGCAAAATTTAAAAAATTGGCCCATGAAGTTATACTGTTGATGATTAATTAAACACTCCTTGCGTCAAGTGCGTACAAGACCGTTTACTCCCATTGCGCAAGCTAACTTAGAGGAAGAGACTGTGTTACAAGACTATCGCAATCACGTTGAAGAACGTGCCGCTCAAAATATTCCACCTAAACCGCTTAATGCTGAACAAGTAGCAGCCCTTGTCGATTTATTAAAGAATCCGCCAGAGGGTGAAGGCGAATTCCTTTTAGAACTGATTTCAGAACGCGTACCGCCTGGAGTTGATGAAGCGGCCTACGTTAAAGCGGGTTTTTTAAGTGCAATCGCTAGAGGGGAAGACAGCTGTGAGCTTATCTCTAAAGAAAAAGCCGTTGAGTTATTAGGTAATATGCATGGTGGCTATAACATTGCCACTTTGGTTGAACTACTTGAAGATGAAGCACTTGCGCCGTTGGCAGCCAAAGAACTGAAACATACCCTTTTAATGTTTGATGCTTATCACGATGTGGAAGAAAAACACAAAGCGGGTAACGAGTACGCTACTGAGATCATTAAATCTTGGGCAGAAGGTGAGTGGTTCACGTCGCGCAAGTTAATGGACGATAAAATTACTTACACTGTATTTAAGGTGACCGGTGAAACCAATACAGATGATTTGTCGCCCGCACCTGACGCATGGTCTCGCCCAGATATTCCATTGCACGCTCTTGCTGCTTACAAAATGCCGCGCGAAGGTTTAGAGCCAGAAGAACCTGGTGTTAAAGGCCCAATGGCGCAAATAGAAGAAGTCAAAAGTAAGGGATATCCCGTGGCTTTTGTCGGTGATGTAGTCGGTACCGGCTCGTCGCGTAAGTCGGCCACTAACTCGGTATTGTGGTTCTTTGGCGAAGATTTGCCGGGTGTGCCTAACAAGCGCGGCGGCGGTGTGTGCATTGGTTCAAAAGTCGCGCCCATTTTCTTTAACACTATGGAAGATGCCGGTGCATTAGTATTTGAAGCAGACGTTGAAAAAATGAATATGGGAGATGTGATCGATATCTACCCATTTGAAGGAAAAATTACTAATCACGAAACTGGTGAACTACTTGCTGAATACAGCTATAAATCGAAAGTTATTTTAGATGAGGTGCGTGCCGGCGGACGTATCAACCTGATTATTGGTCGTGGTCTTACCGAGAAAGCGCGTGAGACACTAGGTTTAGGCCCGACGGACTTATTCAGAAAACCTGAACAACCTAAAGACAGCGGCGCAGGTTTCTCGCTAGCGCAGAAAATGGTGGGTAAGGCGTGCGGTGTCGACGGTATTCGCCCGGGCACTTACTGCGAACCTAAAATGACGACCGTAGGCTCGCAAGATACTACTGGCCCCATGACACGTGATGAGCTTAAAGACTTAGCTTGCCTTGGCTTTACGGCTGATTTAACCATGCAGTCATTCTGTCACACTGCTGCTTATCCAAAGCCGGTGGATATTGAAACCCAGCACACGCTACCTGATTTTATTATGAATCGGGGTGGGGTATCGCTTCGTCCGGGGGACGGCATTATTCACAGCTGGTTAAACCGCATGCTGCTGCCTGATACAGTAGGCACGGGTGGTGACTCGCATACCCGTTTCCCATTAGGTATTTCATTCCCAGCGGGTTCGGGCCTGGTCGCGTTCGCTGCAGCTACTGGCGTTATGCCACTGGATATGCCCGAGTCAATATTAGTGCGGTTTAAAGGCGAGATGCAGCCGGGTATCACCTTACGTGACCTTGTACACGCCATTCCGCTATACGCCATCAAACAAGGCCTATTAACGGTCGAGAAAAAAGGCAAGATAAACGCCTTCTCTGGTCGTATTTTAGAAATCGAAGGGTTAGAAAACCTTACTGTAGAACAGGCGTTTGAGTTATCGGATGCGTCGGCGGAACGTTCAGCTGCAGGTTGTACTATCAACTTATCTGAAGAGTCGATTGCTGAATACCTGCGTTCAAACATTACCATGCTTCGCTGGATGATTAATGAAGGTTATGGCGACCCTCGTACGCTAGAGCGCCGTGCGCAGAAAATGGAAGAGTGGCTAGCCAACCCGGAATTAATGCGTGCCGATGCGGATGCTGAATATGCCGAGGTTATCGAAATCGATCTTAACGAAATTAAAGAGCCCATTGTGTGCTGCCCTAATGATCCTGACGATGCGAAAACCTTATCTGATGTTGCAGGCGATAAGGTAGACGAGGTATTCATTGGTTCATGTATGACAAACATTGGTCACTTCCGCGCAGCCGGTAAGCTACTAGAGCAGTACAACAAAACACTGCCAACTCGTTTATGGATGTCACCACCGACTAAGATGGACAAAGCCCAGTTAATGGAAGAGGGCTACTACAACATTTATGGTCGTGTAGGCGTGCGTACAGAAATGCCGGGCTGCTCACTATGTATGGGTAACCAAGCAAGGGTAGATGCGGGCGCAACCGTGCTTTCAACGTCGACTCGTAACTTCCCTAATCGCTTGGGCGATGGGGCGAATGTATATTTGACCTCAGCAGAGCTTGCTGCGGTGGGGGCCATTGTTGGGCGCATTCCAACTGCCGAAGAATACATGGAATACGCCAGCAAAATTAACGCGATGTCGGGTGAAGTATTCCGCTACTTAAACTTTGACAAAATGCCTAGCTTTAAAAAGGCTGAAGAAGAAGCGAAAGCGCGCATTATTCCAACATTGAATGTTGCTTAAAATAGTGTATAAACTACTAAGCCGGTGACCGTTAAGGTGACCGGCTTTTTTTATGGCGAAAAGGAATGTCTAATGGGAAAATCTTTCTTTATTGTTGCTGCACTTGTATTAACCTTAGGGTGTGCAAAAGCGCAGGTAGACCCTGTATCGTCGCTGAATTCAGTGGACTTTGAATCCATTACACTGGAGATTGGCGGCAAGCACTATGAAGTTGAGTATGCCAAAACTTTTGAACAACGCGCACAGGGCCTTATGTTTCGCAAAGCCTTGTGCGAAGACTGTGGTATGTTTTTTAAGTTTTCTAGCCCCAAATTAGCGGGCATGTGGATGAAAAATACCTTTGTTCCTCTAGACGTAGCATTTATCGACAGAAAAGGCGTAATAACGGATATAAAACCTCTCACTCCTCATAGTTTGGAGTCGGTCGGATCATCGAAAGAGGTACTTTACGCATTGGAAATGAACCAAGGGTGGTTTGCCGAGAATAATATAAAAGTAGGCGACCAAATAACGATTGATTAACCGCGCAGAACGCGCGGTTGCTGCTAGCGAAGTGCTAGTTTTATTCTGGAGTTAAATATAGTGACAAATGCCTTATCGATAGCTAAGTTCGGTGGAACTAGCGTTGCGAATTACGAAGTAATGCAGAACTGCGCCCGAATTGTTGCCGGTAATGACAAAACGCGCATTGTGGTAGTGAGCGCTGCGGCAGGTGTAACCAACCACCTGGTAAGCCTAGCGCACACACCTATGACGCAACAGCAAATTGAAGAGACCTGTCAGGCTATTATCAATATTGAGCTTGCCATTCTTAACAAGTTGAAAGATAAAGACGCGGTTGAGCCTAAACTCAACGACTTGTTAGATGAAATGCGAAGCTTAGCGTTTCACGAAGAGATCCTTCACCGTGATGATTTAAAAGATCAGCTGCTTTCAATGGGTGAGCGAATGTCATCACTGATGTTCTCTTCCGTGCTTGCAGAGCAGGGCGTAAAGACCATGAACTTCGACGTACGTAAGGTGTTGCGTACTGACAGTGAGTTTGGGGAAGGCGCGCCGCAAATCGAAGAAATCGAAAAGCTATCTAAACAACTGCTGGCACCTGAAATTAAGGACGCAATAGTGGTTACTCAAGGCTTTGTTGGAGCCGACGAAGAAGGCCGTACTACAACGCTAGGTCGTGGTGGTTCTGATTTTACGGCGGCGCTACTTGCTGAAGCGCTTGATGCCGAATCGTGTGAGATTTGGACTGATGTAACAGGGGTGTACACGACTGACCCACGCATTACGCCAGCGGCACATCCGTTACCTGAACTGAGCTTTGAAGAAGCCGCGGAAATGGCCACATTTGGTGCCAAGGTACTTCACCCTGCCACTATGGAGCCTGCACTTCGCAAAGACATTAAGGTGTTTGTAGGCTCTAGTAAGGAGCCAGAAAAAGGCGGTACATGGATTGTGCGTGATTGTGAGCACGAACCACCGTATCGTGCTATTACTCGCCGTAAAGAGCAGGTAATGGTGACAGTGAAAACACCAAAGATGATGTACGCGCAAGGTTTCCTGCAGCAGGTATTTTCCATCATCGCTAAGCATAAGCTAAGTGTTGATTTGGTCACCACTTCAGAAATCTCGGTGTCTTTTACCCTTGATAACCCTGCAAATTCTGTGGCTCAGCGGCTTAACAAAGAAACCATTGCTGAGCTTGAAACCATCTGTGATGTGAAAGTTGAAAAAGGTTACGATCTTGTCACCGTTGTAGGTAACAACATGCAAACGGCTATTGGTGTTTCTAGCAAGATTTTAGCTGCGGTTTCAGATTTTAACCTGCGTATGATTTGCTTTGGCGCCAATCCGCACAACCTATCGTTCTTGGTTAACGAGACCGACAGTGATGACGTGGTTCGCAAGCTACATTCGGCGTTGTTTGAATAAGCACTATGTTTGCGTAAAGCATAAAAAAAACGGTCGCCCCAGGGCGGCCGTTTTTGTTTGCATTACTCTTGGAATATCAGACTTTAAACTGTCTGATAGACTGCTGTAGCTCTTCGGCAAGACGAGCCACTTCATGACTGGATTCAGACGTTTGCTGTGCACCCGCTGTTGTCTCTTCAGCGATGCCCACAATGGTTTCAAGCTTTTCGCTAATCTCTTGTGATACTGTATTTTGTTCACGTGCCGATTGCTCAATTTGAGAGCTAACGTCATGGGCTTTGTGAACTGCATCAGTAATGATATCCAACGCCTGCGTGGCTTTTTCTGTCTGTGCGACACACGCTGCGGTCTGTTCTTTACCTTGATTCATTACCGACACGGCTTTTTCGGCACCTGCTTGAAGTACTTCTATCATAGCGTTGATTTCTTGGGTCGATTCTTGTGTGCGACTAGCAAGTGTTCTTACTTCGTCAGCTACAACTGCGAAACCTCGGCCTTGCTCGCCGGCACGTGCAGCCTCAATAGCGGCATTCAATGCAAGTAAGTTAGTTTGATCGGCAACACCGCGAATAACGTCAAGAATACCACCAATGCTTGCACTGTCTTGATGAAGCTTGTTAATCACGTCTGCCGCCTCTTGCACATCACGAGATAAGATCTCAATGGTGTTCTTATTCTCTAGCGAGATTTGGCGTACGTTTTCAGCCTCAGCATCTGCGTGGCGAATTTGGCTAAGCGTATCTTCGGCATTTTGAACAACAAGCTGCGACGTAGAGTGCATTTCCGTGGTTGCTGTTGCTACTTGGCCTATCTGAGACTTTTGATCCTGAATAGAATGGGTGGTTTGAGCCGTCACTGCCGATGTTTGTTCTGACGCAGCTGCTAGCTGTTCAGCGCGAACATTTATGGCGGTGATAAGTTCCTTAAGGTTTCCAATGAGGGTATTACAGTTTCGTGCTAAAAGACCAAATTCGTCTTGAGCCGAATCGTCTAGACGATGAGTAAGGTCACCTGATGACGCTACAGTAAGAAGCTCATTTACACGGTATAGCGGGCGTGTGATAGCGCGAACGGTTACATATCCGATGAAAGCTGCTACCGCGATAGAAATAATTACTACCACAATAACGAACGTGTTGCCCGTCGCAATGGCCCCGTTAACCTGATTCTCTACATGAGACGCTTTTTTGTCAGCCAGACTAAGCAAATTTTCAAGGGAAACTACTGCCTGCGCGATGTTAGAGTCAGATGCATTAAGTGCTTTTTCCGCATCGTTTCTGCGCTCTAGACGATCTACATGAAGCTGCACAACACCATCATTGGCTTTAATAGCGTTTATCGCATCGTTTACTAAGTCATTAATATCGTCGAGTGTGCCTGAATCATCACGGCCGCCGGCGGCTTGAACCATGTCACTAAGCTGAGTCACCACTTTTTCAACCACAAGGTCGACTTCGTTCCCTAGCGTCTGAGAACGAACCAGGGTCTCCGTTTTAATGTACTCATATGAAACCGTTAACAAAGAAAGCAGCGAGGTCTCAAGCTGGCCACCAATATCAGCTGCACGTCGCAGGTTAGGATCGCGCTGAACCGCGTCTAAGTCTGAGAAGTCTAGAAGATAGGTAGATGCATCGTCTGCATTGTCTTCAGCGTCACCGAGTCTATCTTGAATTGTGTTGCGTATATCAAGGTACATTTGATGATTCTTGTACATCGCTTCAACATTGGTGATATACGCTTCATAAGATTCACGAACGGTATTCAGCGTGTTCCTAAGCTCTGGCTCATTACTTACCGCTTGAGCTAGCTTCTTATACTCACTTTCGAACGTATCTTTGGCCGAATTAAATGACGCTCTTTTGTCCTTTAGGTCACTTAAGTCTTCTTCGATATAGCTTTCAAAGGTCAGTCGTCCCATGTTTAGAAAGCTTGCTTTTAATGCATTACTACCCGCGACGGTGGGAAGTGCAACATCATTTACTTCTTCTGTTGCAGAGCCTATAGAATTGAGGTTATATAGTGAAACAACACTTATAACGATTAGTAGTGCGCTAATCGCTACAAATCCCCCGATTACGCGTGTGGCTACCGTTATTTTCATCGGAACTCCTGGATGAGTGTTTTTTATTTTTATCCCTAACGATATTACCCGTCTCAGCTGACAAAATATAGCGCTTATACACGCGTGTTTGCTCACATACTGAGAGTGGATAACGAAACATCATCGTTACTATCACAAGTAAGTGTATCGGCTACAATAACTTAATGTTTATTTTATTTAGCACTTAAGTACTAATGTTTTTACTGGTACAACCAGTTTTAGGGGAGGAAGGCCCTCTCAAATAGCGCTTTTTTAGCGCCAAGCGATATTAAACTGATGCTCTACGCCGAGACGCTAACGAGCGATGATGTGTTTAGGTTGAGTAGCGTCATACTTTGTCCCCACACGTAACCCGTATCTAAGCCAATAAACCGAGAATTATTTGTTTGGCCAGATAGAGCGGCCCAGTGCCCAAATACCACTCGCTGATCATCACCGAGCTTTTTATTCTCAACGTCAAACCACGGTCTTAATGTGCTACTGGTGCTGTGTGATACTGCGCTAGGATGTGATTTATTATCAAAATCGAGTGTGCCATCTGTATGAACAAACCGCATGCGCGTACACGCATTCACGATAAAGCGCAGGCGCTCATCATCTTCAAGTTTATCCGCCCAGTTGTTGGGTTTATTTCCGTACATCTTTGAAAGAAAAGAGGCGTAATCATCGGATTTAAGGATATTACTCACTTCGTCACTGAGTGATACGCACTCATCGATAGACCATTTAGGATAAAGTCCAGCGTGCACCATTACCGAGTTTTCATCTAATTTCATCGCTAGGGGAAATTGACGAAGCCAGTCGATCAGGTCATCCAAATCAGAAGCGTTAAGTAATGGCTCTAATTTATCTGATTTTTTAGGTTGGCGAACGCCGTTTACAACAGCGAGTAAGTGTAGGTCATGGTTACCTAAAACACTGCTAAACTGACTTCCGAGAGATTTCAAAAAGCGCAGTGTGCTTAATGAATCTTCTCCTCTTGCAACCAAATCACCGACGGCAAGTAGCTTATCGTTTGTCTCGTCAAACTTTACTTTATCTAATGCGCGACGAAGACCCTCATAGCAGCCTTGAATATCGCCAATGACGTAGGTGTTACCTTGCGACATAGAAACCTTAGTGAAGAATACTTGGAATGGCTAAACGAAATACATTTACAGGAACACGAAAACGCTCACCGCCTTCCAGTTCCATTACGTAATAGCCTTCCATATTGCCAACCGGTGTGTCAATCACTGCGCCACTAGTATAGTCAAAACTCTCGCCAGCTTTCATAATTGGTTGCTTACCAACCACGCCATCACCTTCAACTTCTGACGTTTTACCGTTTGCGTCGGTTATCTTCCAATAGCGACTAAGCAACTGCACCGTGTGTTCGCTATTGTTTTCAATCGTAATGTGATAGGCAAACGCAAACTGCTTGGAGTCAGAGGGAAGGTGGTCAGGAAGGTGGCGGGTTTTTACCCGCACCTTAATATCAAGTACATCCATAGAGAACTTACTGCTCTTGTTGGTGCTCTTTTGCCGACACAGCATTAGCTATGGTGGCAAAATCGTTTAGCGATAGTACTTCTGCGCGAGAAGTTGGATCTATCCCTAACTCACGAATTTCTTCCTCACTTAAGCTATCTTTCAGTGAGTTACGAATAGTTTTTCGGCGCTGATTGAACGCCTGTGCACAAACACGTTCTAGTGTATTTACAGACTCTACATCTACAGGTGGGGCCTGATGTGGGACAAGCTTAACAACCGCAGAGTCTACCTTCGGGGGCGGCTTAAAGGCACCCGGAGGAACATTTAAGACAGGGATTACGTGGCAGTAATACTGCGCCATAACAGAAAGCCTACCGTAATTTTTAGACCCCGGTCCCGCTGCTAATCGGTTTACAACTTCTTTTTGCAGCATAAAGTGCATGTCTTCAATGCAGTGAGCATGGTCAAAAAGATGGAACATTAGCGGCGTTGAAATGTTGTAAGGCAAGTTACCAAACACCCGAAGCTTTTTGTCTTTTATTGGCATTTCTTTGCACAAAGCACCGAAATCCATTGTCATCGCATCTTGTTCAATAACGGTAAGTTTATCGCCGTTAAATGGATGGTGTCGTAGTCGTTTGGCAAGATCTCGGTCTAGCTCAATAACGGTTAATGCGTCAACTTCCTCACAAACGGGGTCTGTTAACGCACCTAAACCCGGCCCAATTTCTACCAGGTTTTGCTCGTTTTTAGGTGCAATCGCGGCAACGATTTTTCCTATCACATACTCGTCGTGAAGGAAGTTCTGCCCAAATCGCTTTCTGGCCGTATGGCCTAAGTGTGTTTTACTCATTGTTGATGATGTGCAAGCTCAATGGCTTTTTCCAATGCTTTTCTGAAACTACCGGCGTCGGCTTCACCGGTTCCTGCTAAATCTAATGCAGTACCGTGATCGACTGAAGTGCGCACAAAAGGTAATCCTAATGTGATATTCACTGACGCCCCAAAACCTTTATATTTTAACACGGGTAAGCCTTGGTCGTGATACATAGCTAGCACTACATCGGCATTTTCTAGGTATTTAGGTTGAAATATGGTGTCAGCAGGCAGTGGGCCTGTAATATTTAAGCCTTCATCTCTAAGCTCGTTGAGCGCAGGGATAATAGTATGAATTTCTTCAGTGCCAATATGACCATCTTCACCTGCGTGTGGATTTAAACCACACACGTAAATGTGGGGCTCTTTAATGCCAAACTTCAGCTTTAGGTCAGTATTGATAATATGAATAACTTTGTGCAGGCGCTCGCGAGTTATTGCTTTTGCTACATACTCAAGGGGAATATGTGTAGTAGCAAGTGCCACATTCAGACCTTCAGTTGCCAGTAGCATAACCACATCGATAGTGTTCGACTGGTAAGCGAAAAACTCTGTATGGCCGCTGAAAGATACACCCGCTTTGTTGATGATCCCTTTGTGCACTGGGCCAGTCACAACAGCATCGAAGTCGCCATCCATATTAGCCTGACAGGCTTGGCGCAAGGTCTCTACAACATAAAGTCCATTTTCACTATCGAGCGTTCCAGGGGTAACTTCAACGGATTTGTCTATCTGCTTTATAAACAACGAACCCGCAGCTTGTATCTGCGGGTTATTTGTATCGTATTCGATTAGCGTTAACGGAAGCCCTAAGGCGCTCGCTCGTGCTTTCAGCATGTCGCCATCGGCAAACACGACAAGCTGGGCTTGCCATGTTTCCTGGGCCAGTTTGATGATTAAATCTGGCCCTATACCTGCCGGTTCTCCCGGCGTTATTGCTATTTTAATTGGTGTACTCATGAATAACTTATTATTAAGATTCGACAACTTCGACGTAAGCGGCATCGCGCATCTCACGTAACCAGTTCTCGGTTTCTTCTGAAAATTTACGATTGAAGATAAGCTGGTACGCTTTATCTTCTTTACGCTTATCTGTTGCGTCATCCATACGGCGGTCGATAAGTTGAATTAAGTGCCAGCCGTGAACCGTGCGTACTGGGTCACTGAACTCACCAGGCTCAAGCTGTGATAATGCATCTTTAAACTCAGGTACATAGTTGCTTGGGTCAGACCAACCTAGTTCTCCACCGCGAAGGGCAGACCCAGGATCTTCTGAATATTCTTTGGCAAGCTCTGCAAAATCCGCTTCATCATTTTTCACTTCTTCTTTGAAGCGCACTAGCATTTCTCTCGCTTTATCTTCACTCAAAATAATCGAGGGCTTAACCAGAATATGACGAGAGTTAACTTCTTCAACAGTGACTTTCTCAATGCCGCGAGTATCTAATACTTTAAGGATGTGAAAACCTGCACCGCTTCGGATAGGACCAACAAGGGCGTCTTTATCTTTGTCTTGAATTGCTTCAGCGAATAGCGTTGGCATTGCGTTAATATTAAGCCATCCCATATCACCACCTTCCAAGGCTTCGTTACCCGATGATGATGCAATAGCAATTTTAGCAAAATCAGAACCCGATTCTAATAGCGCAATAACTTTATCAGCGCGCTCTCGCGACGCTTGAATGTCTTCGTCAGTAGGTTCAGGTGGGAAACCAATCAGAATATGACCTAAACGGTATTCTGCCTGATTTGCCCCTTGTTGTTCCATTAGCTCTACTAGCGTATCTATTTCTTGAGGCGTGATATAAACGCGGCGACGCACGTTAGCGCGGCGTACTTCACCCATGATAATCTCTTCACGAATATCTTCACGATAGTCGTCGTATGCGATGCCTTCAGCGGCTAATTGGGCGCGAAGCTCTTCAATATTAGCGTTTTGATTAGCCGCAATATTACCAATGGTTTGCTCAAGTTGGGGATCGCTTATACGAATACCCATGCGCTCAGCCATTTGTAGCTGTAGGCTCTTTGTGATTAAGCGTTCAATTGCCTGTGTACGAAGCGCTCGATCTGAAGGAAGTTGTTGATTATTAGCTTCGGCATTGCGCTTAACTTCTTCTATAAGGGCTTCAATTTCGCTTTCAAGCACAACGCCTTGGTCAACGATTACAGCGACACGGTCAAGCATCACTTCTTGCGCAACACTGTTAAACGAGAGTAGGGCACCTAACATCAATGCACGGATAATGAACTTCATACACACTCTTTTATTATTGGTTGATTGCATTTAAGCGCGGTTAAGCGCTCAACTGCGGGTTAATTTAAACTATAAGGCTGACGATAGCCAAACATACCGTCTTCAAGCATGCTTCTTTGGGTTCCCGATGAACCAATGCCTTTGAAAATAAACTGGAGCGATACACCAGAGTCAAAGTCGTCAGTTGTCTGGACACCGCTGTCGTTATAGCGGTTGTTCAGACTGCGCTGTGCGACCAGTCGAACCGCCCAACAGCAAGATTCATATTGAATGCCTGCGTAGGTTTCCACACTTCTATTGCGCTCTAGATCACGGTAGGTACGACCAACCCATTGCCAATTCTCAGAAATTGGCCAACTTGCTGAAATACCAATTTGATCAATGGTTTCACCACTTAAGTCGCGAACATAGCGATGACTCAGCTGAATAAAGCGTGCGTCATCCTTACGGTATTCAATACCCACGCTGCTTAAATCAACTTTATCTGTGTCAGTGGTAACTTGAACATCAGAATGGAAAAACCAATTTTTGTTAAAGCGCCAATCAACCTCAGCGGCCAGGGCCGAGCGGTCTTGGTTTTTTGTGGCTGCAATGACTTTATTATCTTCAAGGTAGAATATCTGACCCACACTAAGAACGAATTGTTCCCGATTGTTTTTATCTAACATGCGTGTGGTTGCGCCAAGGGTAATTTGGTTGTTATCGCTAATTCTATCAAGGCCTGTAAATTCTTGGCCTCGAAACAAGCCTTCAACGTCAGTTAGTAGCGGCGTCGAGTCATAGAAGCCGATAGCGGTTTGATCTTCATAAGACGTGTAAAGATACTGCACCTTGGGTTCGAGGGTCATTGACATATCGTCACTAAACCACGACGTGTCTCTCTCAAAATATAGAGCACCGTATAGGCGAGCTTGCCCCAGCGTACGTTCCACATCTTCTTTTAAGTCAGTACCTTCCACATTATCTTGCTGGTACACGGTTTGAAACAGCGTGGTTTCTGCCACGAGTTCACCCCACGCAGCGCGAACTGGTACAGCAAGCGTTGGCGCAATATGAAAGCGGGTAGCCGTCGGCGCACTGTCTAACGTGTTATCAAAGTGGGCAATTTCTGAATCAAGATTGAACTCAAGGTATTTACCCAAGTCTTTACTGTAGTTAACTTTAATTTCTGGAACCGCCCGATAGCTGTCGGCAGTATCACCCAAAACTTCAAAGTCTTTTATATGCATATTGATTGAAAGGTTTTGAGAGTAGTAGCTCAAGCCAATGCTTCGGTATAAATGGGTATCAGAACGGCTGTAGTAGTCTGAACCAAGGTCGACTATATAGTTGTCATCACTCAAGCCGTTAAAATCAATATTGAGCAGCCAATTATCAGCAATTAACCCTTGATGCTCTAAGCGATAAAAATACCTGTCTGGATTCCCTGAAATATCTGAATCGCTGGGTAAATACTCGACATATGCTTTACCCTGACTACGCTCTGTTAAGTAGCGAAATTCAGTATTTAGCTGAAGGCCGCGAAGGGTCATCAACCTAGGTGAAATCGTCATGTCGTAGTTAGGTGCAATGTTCCAGTAAAAAGGCTGAGTGTAGTCTACACCTGTTCGACTAGAGCTGGTCAGTTCAGGGAATAGTAAGCCGGTTTGTCGTTCATTGCTTACTGGAAACGCAAAGTAAGGTAAGTAAAATACCGGAACATCGGCAATGTAGAATCGGGTGTGTTTGGCTTGGCCCCATACGGTCCCTTTTTCCAAGCTGATTTCGCTGGCGCGGATCATCCAGTCTTCATCACCCTCCGGGCACGTAGAAAAACTAACTTCTTTAAGCACTATGCCGGTATCTGTATCTAATACAATATCTTCGGCTGCCCCTTGCCCTACAAAACCCGTTAATTTATAGCGGGTGTTTTGCATCTCTAAACGCTCTTCTTCAGAACGCAAAGTTACGGCATCACTTTCCACTTTTAGCTGCGCGTCTTGGTAAGTCACATCGCCTTTAGCAATGAGGTCTCGGCCACTGCCAGTGACCTGGGCTTGAGACGCACTAATTACCGCCGTGTCTGACGTTATGTCTACGTTGCCAGAGAACAATGCCACAGTGTCTTGAATGATTTCCGTTCGGTTAGCTTCAACCTTTACGTGGCCTTTGGGCATTAACGCCTGGCTACTAAAAGTAACAGGTTCGACCGAGCAAAATGCAAGAGGCGCTGCACTTGAGGCTGATTGAGAATTTGAAGCTGTCGTTTCCTGTGCAAACGCGACTGTAGGCAAAAGAGTCGCGGAAACAAGCATGGCGCAGGTGTTTTTCATGCGTTAATGGGTGGCCTGTTTTGTTGTATGTTGCTTTTAAACCCAAGTAAGACGGTATTCGTCTCGGTTAGTTCGACATAACGTTTAAAAAAACCAGTGATTAATCCCTTTATCTTCCTTACTGTCGGAGGATTAGGGCGTTCACTAACTATTACTATTTTAATTAAGCGGTCAATTCTAAGCACTTCTGCCGTAATTACCAACCATTCAGACAAAAAAATGCACTTTTAAACACTTTACTTATCAAACTGTGAAAGGAATTGAGTAGTGTATCTTGATTTATCTTCACTTAGACCAAAAATTTAGTCGTTGGGCTATCACATTTTAATAAGCCAGTTTTAAGTGGTTTGTGCGCTAGTATTCTAAACCGCTTGCTGCACTGGTTAATATACTTAAGCATTTGATATGATGATGTACTTAGCACGCTGTGCACGGCGTGAGCTAAACACTGCAACATCAAATTTTTATACAGTGCACCAACGGAGTATGACGCGATGTCAATTTGGGGAAAAATCCTCGGCGCCTTATTTGGCTTTATGTTTCTTAAAATACCTGGCGCTATTCTTGGTCTGATTGTCGGGCACTTTTTTGATAAAGCCTACCGCCAAGATTTCAATCAGTTAGGTGGCTTTGGCCGCTTTTTTACTGATCAAAACAACCTAAAACAGCAGGCGATTTTTTTTCACAGCTTGTTTAGCGCATTAGGCCACCTTGCTAAGTCCGACGGTAAGGTGACCGACAGAGAAATCCAAATTGCTACAGCGTTAATGGATGAAATGCGTCTAACAGGCGATGCCCGCCGCGAAGCGCAAGACGCATTTCGAGAAGGTAAAGCGCGCGACTTTCCGCTCGTTGATACGTTAAAAGGCTTCTATGATGCCAGTCACGGTCGGCGAGATATTCTTCAAGTCTTCCTAGAAATCCTTATTCAAGCTGCGTTTGCAGACGGTCAGCTTTCTCAAGAAGAGTACAATGTATTAGAAAAAGTGGCGAAACCACTGGGCTTTAGACGCCGTGACTTAGACTATTTAATTTCGATGTATGAAGCCGAAATTCGCTTTAGGCAGCGGGCTCATTCTGGCGCGGGGCAGCGAGGAAATGCTGGCGCTGGTCATCACCAGTACCGTCAGTCGGGTCAGCAGTCGGCCTACTCAGAGCAGCAAAGCTTAGATGATGCCTATCGCATATTAGGTGTGTCGGCATCTGACGATGAAAAGACAATAAAACGTGCCTATAGAAAGCGTATGTCTGAGCATCACCCAGATAAACTGGTATCTAAAGGGCTACCTGAGCAGGCAATGGAAATAGCGAAAAAGAAGGCCCAGGATATTCAGTCAGCCTATGAGCTGATTAAACAAAAGCGTGGCTTTTAAATGGCAAAACCTGAACGTGAATTAACTTATGTGCCTGCAGCAAGTCAGGCGCATATCGATGATTTTATTGAAATGTTGTGGCTTGAGAAAGGGTTGTCAGATCATACTCAGCAAAGCTATCGTACCGACCTCACTAAGCTGGCTATTTTTAGCAACAATCAAGGTGTAAAAGATATTGCTGTACTGACCACTGAGCAGTTACAGGATTATTTAGCCTTTCGACACGACCAAGGGCTGTCTACTCGCAGTACGCAACGGGCGCTTAGCGCTATTCGCGCGTTTTTCGTTTTTCTAATCAGTAAGCAGGTGCGTGTAGATAGCCCAGTTTCCGCGCTATCTAACCCAAAAACGCCTAAAGCTTTGCCTTCCTCACTCAGTGAGCAGCAAGTTGAAGATTTGCTGAATGCGCCCCTTACCGACGACCCTATTGAATGTCGGGATAAAAGCATGCTTGAAGTACTTTATGCCACCGGGCTTCGGGTGAGTGAACTAATAGGGTTGACGATGGACCAAGTGAGCCTTCAGCAAGGCGTTGTGCGGGTGGTCGGTAAAGGAAACAAAGAGCGCTTAGTGCCCCTTGGTGAAGATGCCATTGATTGGTTGTTGACCTACATTAAAACGGCGCGGCCTATTCTAGCGAGTAAAGCATCTGACGTAGTTTTCTTAAGTAAGCGTGGACAAAAAATGACGCGCCAAACATTTTGGCATCGCATTAAGTATTATGCGGTTAAAGCGGGAATTGAGCAGCATCTGTCTCCTCACACGTTGCGCCATGCATTTGCCACACACCTATTAAACCATGGCGCTGATTTGCGCGTGGTTCAAATGCTGTTGGGGCACAGCGATTTATCAACTACCCAAATTTATACTCATGTAGCTACAGAGCGTCTACAAACGCTTATTCATAGTCATCACCCTCGTGGCTAATATAAGAACTGAAAAAAGAATGCTACAAATGGGTCTTTGGACACGACGAGACTCGGCTAAGACATGTCGTAAATGAAAAGGTGTGTGATAGGATACTCAAACAAGAGCTCTTTTAAGAAAATCTTTGAGGGTAAACGCATTGGTTTAACGCGTTAAATTAACGGTGAAGTATATTGGCCAAATCGTTTACTCATATTCATTTAGCTATTATTTGTGACGTAATAAGTACGCAGAGCAGTAAAAGTTAGCGTCAGTAGTGCAATTTTTTGCTAAGTTTTACGGTCTAAAAGTAATAAGTGTAAAAATTTTTAGCGATTGCTTTAAGTCGAAAGATACCTATACAAGCAACCGCACATCAGGCCTGTAAGAACAACCAAGCTTATTAGGCAAATTGGAGAGTATTTAGTGAAAGCAGTAAAGAAAGTATTATTAGCCAGTGTAGTCGCAGCAGGTTCACTGCTAGGGCTTAGCGCACAGGCGGCTGATGAAGCGGCTATCCGTGATAAATTAACATCGATGCTAGGGTTAGATGTCGAAACTATTGCAGACTCTCCCGTATCTGGATTAGTTCAGGTTTCTACAAACCGCGGTTTGTTTTACGTAAGTGAAGACGGGCAGTATTTGCTCCAGGCCCGTGTGTTTAATATCGACGAAGAAATGCGAAACGAAACAGAGCTAGCCCTTTCTGGACTGCGCAAAGAAGGCGTGGCTTCAATGGAATCGTCATCGATTACGTTTAAAGCTAAAAATGAAAAACACGAAATTAGCGTATTTACAGATATTACCTGTGGTTACTGCCGTAAGTTTCATAACGAAATTGATGATCTCAACGACGCGGGTATTACCGTGCATTATCTTGCATTTCCGCGTTCTGGGCTAAACAGCGAAAACTACAATGATATGGTGTCGGTGTGGTGTGCCAAAAACCCGCAAAAAGCACTAACCAGTGCCAAAGCAGGTAATGACGTGGTAAGCGCAAGCTGCAAAAACAAAGTAGCCGAGCAATATATGCTAGGTCAAAAGTTAGGGGTAAACGGTACGCCAAACATTGTATTGCCAGACGGTTCACTTGTGCCTGGTTACCAGCCCGCCGCGTTACTAGCTAAAGCATTAGAGGAAGCTGAATAGCCTTTCAGTTCTTAACGTTGAATATGAGAAAAACGCACGCTTTGTGCGTTTTTTTGTTTTCTGCGGTATGATTCGTTCTCATATTTTCTCACGTTTTTTCGTTCAGTTTTACTTTGCTGTTCTCACGGGCTTTTACTTGGAATCTGCACTAATTAACAAGTGTCTTAACTCCAATTCTTTTATTTAAAGTCTATTTGAACTGGCATCGACAACTACATTTACAGTATTGGTTAGTGGTATTTCATGATTTTGCCTATTGTTCGCCGCGAAGTGTCCGGCCCCTCGTTAAGTTCAGATTTACACCCTGTTATCGATAGAATTTATCGCGGTCGTAATATTGCGAATATGGATGATTTGGAAAATGGTCTAAAAGGGCTAACTCACTTCAATGTTTTGAAGGGGATGCCGCAAGCCGCACAAATTCTTGCCCATGCTGTTGTGCAAAATAAACGGATTATTATTGTTGGCGATTTCGACGCTGATGGGGCAACCAGTACATCGGTATGCATATTAGCGCTTCGAGCCATGGGCTATCACAACGTTGATTTTCTTGTTCCTAACCGCTTTGACTTTGGTTATGGGCTTAGCGTACCCATCGTGGATGAAGCTGCGAAGCAAGGGGCAGAAGTTATTGTTACGGTGGACAATGGTATATCTTGTATTGACGGTGTAACCCATGCAAAGTCGTTGGGAATGCAGGTTGTTGTTACCGATCACCATTTGCCAGGTGACGTGCTACCTCCAGCTGATGCGATAGTGAACCCTAACCAACCTGGCTGTGAATTCCCTTCTAAAAATTTAGCTGGGGTAGGCGTTGCCTTCTATATCATGCTTGCGCTTAAAGCCGAGCTACAGCAGCAAGGGCATTTTGAAAAATCGGGGTTGGCGCCACCAAATCTAGCGTCGCTGCTTGATATTGTAGCTGTTGGTACTGTGGCCGATGTAGTAGTGCTAGATAAAAATAACCGAATTTTGGTTCATCAAGGCCTTCAGCGCATTCGGGCGGGTAAGTGTCGACCTGGCATTAAAGCCTTAGTTGAAGTGGCAAACCGCGATTGCGCTCACTTAACCTCAACTGACTTGGGCTTTGTGGTTGGGCCAAGGCTCAATGCTGCAGGTAGATTAGACGACATGTCGCAAGGCATTGCGTGCTTGTTAGAAGATGAAACGATTCAAGCGCGAATGATCGCTGCGGAACTCGATGCGCTTAACAAGGAACGCCGTGAAATTGAGACCGGCATGAAAGCGCAAGCGGAAAGCGTGCTAGAGCAAATGGCGCTGGATGAAGGCGATATGCCAAGCGCACTAGTGGTTTATCGCGAAGACTTCCACCAGGGTGTTATTGGTATTGTGGCAGGGCGTTTGAAAGAGAAGTATCTAAAGCCTGTTATCGCTTTTGCCCATCAAGACGACGAAATCATTAAAGGTTCGGCGCGCTCTATTCCTGGCGTACACATCCGCGACGTACTTGATGAAGTCAATACACGCTACCCGGGTGTTATCGAAAAATTTGGCGGGCATGCCATGGCTGCTGGATTGAGCTTGCCCGTAGCTAAGCTTCAAGACTTCGAGCGTGCTTTTGTTGATACTGCACGTGCCCACATGGCAAAGCTTGATGGGAATCATGCTTTACTTTCCGACGGTGACTTGTCGTCGAAAGAGCTGTGTTTACCCTTTGCGCATTTATTGCGTCAAGCAGGTCCGTTTGGACAGGGCTTTGAATCACCACTATTCGATGGTGAATTTGCACTACTTGACCAACGCTTAGTTGGCCAAAAGCACCTGAAAATGGTGTTAAAAAGTGACGGCGCTAACGAGGTCGATGCTATTGCGTTTAACGTTGATTTAAAATCATGGCCGAATGCCATGGTTAAACGTGTGCATATTGCCTATCGACTTGATATCAATGTATTTCGCGGTCAGGAAACCGTGCAGCTTATTGTGGAGCAAATAGAAGCGCGTTAGCAGAAGTAAGCTCACACGCAGAATAAAGCCAATAAACCTAACAAACGATAAGCGCAAAGTAGGAAAGAAGAGGCAAGGGTGAAAAGCGAAAGACAGAAGCTGGTGGAAAAGCACAGTCAGCTGAATCAAACCGACAATGCTAAAGTGATTTCCCACGTTCAGCGGGAAGAGAAAGACAGCGACTGGGTGCGCCACACCATTATGCTGGAAGGCATTGATGTCCCTTTTATCTACCGACGTAAACAGCAATACCAAAGTTTAAAAGGCGCGCGGGTAAACGTAACCTATTATCGCCACGTTGAAGAGGTGGCTGGCATTGAGTTTGAAACCATGAAAGTGGTGAGAATAAAACGCAGCTAATATTAACGTTACCAGCGGTAACACTTTGGCCACAATCAAAACACAGTGAACAACAATGAATAATGAATGGTTAAATGCCTATGTACTGCATAGACGCCCTTACAGGGAGACCAGCTATATTGTTGACTTTTTTACCCTGGAAGAAGGGCGTGTTAGTGCCGTGGCGAAAGGGGTAAAAAACAGCAAATCAGATAAGAAAAGCCTGCTTCAACCTTTTCAGCATCTTCGCTTACAGTTAAGCGGAAAGTCGGAGTTAAAAAATTTACGTCACGTTGAAAGTGTCTCACCCTCCATCAATCTTGTGGGGACGGCTTTATTTTGCGCCATGTACGTTAACGAGCTAACTAATCGCGTTATGCCGGCGGGGCTTGCCAGCGATGGCGTTCACAACGCTTATGAAAATGCGTTGCTATCTCTTCGCGATGAGTGCGACATAGAAGTGACCTTACGCCAGTTCGAATTTGCACTACTTGATGAAATGGGGCTGTTGCCCGATTTTACTACCGACGTCGAATACGAAATGCCTATAGAAGAAAGTGGTAGCTACCACTTTCAGATAGACGCGGGCTTTGTGCGCCTGCCTGACGATATGGCGGGGACCCGCGGTATGCGAGGCTTTCCCGGGCAAGCGCTGCTTAGCTTGTCACAGGGGGAGTTTACGCCGCTTAGTAAAAAGGTGGCTAAGGTGCTTTGCCGTGACCTACTCAAACCTCTGATTGGCGACAGGCCACTTAAAAGCCGCGAACTTTTTATGCCTAAACCGCGGTAATAGCATTAAATTATTTTCTCTTAACTCAAATGCTTAAACAGCACGCTCTATAAAAAAGTTTGCTACAATTGCGTCTTTCTTTAAAAGGGTCGTTGTGCCCTTAAAATAACGTTTTGAACATGAAGAGCGGGTCTCTTCTGTCGCACTTACAGGCTAGGTGGTGAAATGAGCACGATTTTATTAGGCGTTAACATCGACCATATCGCAACGCTACGCAATGCGCGCGGTACACATTATCCAGATCCAGTACATGCAGCGGATATTGCAGAGCGCGCAGGTGCAGACGGCATAACGGTTCATTTACGTGAAGACCGCCGTCATATTAAAGACCGCGATGTGCGCATTTTAGCGCAGACGATCAATACTCGACTCAATCTGGAAATGGCAGTAACTGATGAAATGCTGGCAATTGCAGAAGAAGTAAAGCCTGTTTTTTGTTGCTTAGTACCAGAAAAGCGCGAAGAGCTGACTACCGAAGGTGGTCTTGATGTGGCAGGGAATTTTGACAATATCAAAGCGGCGTGCGAGCGACTTGCTAACGCGAACATTTTGGTGTCGTTATTTATTGATGCCGACAAAGCGCAAATTGACGCGGCAGCAGCATGTAACGCTCCTTACATCGAAATTCATACAGGCCAATATGCAGAAGCCACCAGCGAGGAAGAGCAGCATAAAGAGCTAGCGCGTTTAGTTGAAGGCATTGAATACGCCGATAGCTTAGGACTTAAAGTGAATGCAGGTCACGGCTTGCACTACCACAATGTTAAGCCTATTGCGGCTATCCCTCAGTTAATCGAACTTAATATTGGCCACGCTATCATTGCTCGTGCCGCGTTTGACGGCCTTCACACGGCTGTTGCTGATATGCGCAAGCTAATGCTTGAAGCGCGAGCGGGCATTTAACGACAGATTCAATAGGGTGTAGATAACGTGGCGATTGCGGGGTTAGGTACTGACATTGTAGAGATAGCGCGTCTTGGTAAAGGTGACGGTGCGAATGAACGCTTAGCCAAGCGAGTACTTACACCTGCCGAGTGGCAGCAGTTTAGTGAGCACGGTACGCCGGTTCGCTTCTTGGCCAAGCGTTTTGCCGCCAAGGAAGCTGCAGTAAAAGCCCTTGGTACTGGAATTGGAAACGGGATCAGCTGGCAGCATGTAGAAGTGCGCAATAATGATTTAGGCGCGCCAGAGCTCCATTTTTCCGGTGAGTTTGCTGCAATATGCAAAAACCGAGGTATCACGCGAAGCGTGATCAGTATTTCAGATGAGCAGAATTATGCTGTCGCCACCGTTATACTAGAGTCTGAATAGAACAACAGGCCCCAAACCTAATTAGGCGGCTTCTATTTAGTAAGCGCGTGCAGAAACCTCTACTAACATCAAACCACGTAAAGCAAGTAATCGGAGTCACACTTGGCAAACCTTTTCAAACAATCTCGCAGCAAGCAAAAAGGCAAAACGTCGCTTACTGAACGTGGCGCTTCAAAAAAAGGGAATGCTAGAGCCAACGCACAGGTCGCTGGACTTCGATTTGGGAAAAGCAAAAAAGCTGCGGATAGCAGTGAAACTCAAAAGCCTAACACGGTCACCATTGAAGATTTAGACTGGATGGGTCATGGTGTGGTGCGCGGCAATCCTATGGTATTTGTTGAAGGTGCCCTTGTGGGAGAAACCTGCGACATAGAGGTGCTATCTAGCAAAAAGAAAGTCATTAACGCCAAGGCAACAAACATTCATTCGCCAAGTGATGAAAGACAAGCGCCTTTTTGCCCTGTGTTTGATGCATGTGGCGGGTGTCAGCTACAGTATATAAAGCCTGACGCTGCCCTTGAGCAAAGAGACAATGCCCTTAAAGTGATGATGGAACGCCAGCTTTCAATGAAGCCAAATGTTTGGCAAGCACCGCTAGTGGGGCCGCGCCCTCAATATCGCAGGAAAGCAAGATTGGCTATAGATGCTCGCAACCCTAACCACATTAAGTTGGGCTTCCGTGAACCAAATAGCAACAAAGTTATCAATGTAGAAACATGCCCAATATTGGTTGACCCGATATCTAAACTCATTGGCCCTTTACGTGATGCGCTTACAGGGTTTGAGTCAGCACGCCATATTGGACATATCAGCCTTATTGCGGGCGACAACATCTCGCACCTTGTGATTAAACACACCAAAGCCCTCGAGGCTGAGCTTATTGATACAGTAAGCGAATTGGTGAACAAGAGTACATCGGCTAGCGGCTTCGGTATTGAATTAAAGCTTGAAAATAAGCAGGGGCAAATTCGCGGTGTAGGCCATGACACTGACATAATTATGAACACAGTAAATGGCTGCTCAATTTCCCCAAGTGCCAACGACTTTATCCAAATTAATAAAGTGGTAAACGAAAAAATGATTACCCAGGCTACAGGCTGGCTAAATCCGAAGCCTAACGAGCTTATAGCCGACTGGTTCAGCGGTCTGGGCAATTTTACTTTGCCTATTGCTAAGTTAGGTGCAAAGGTTCAGGCGGTAGAAGGTGTGGCAGAGATGGTGCGCCGCGCCAAAGACAATGCACAGCAACAGGGCATTGAAACTGTTGAGTGGCTGCATTTAGATTTGGCCGATAAGACCAACGTTGAGGCTTCATTACAGCAAGGCTTTGATAAAGTATTACTCGACCCTTCAAGAGAAGGGGCGTTGACCGTTTGTCATGCGCTTGTAAAAGCACTACCAAAAACGATAGTGTATGTTTCTTGCAACCCAAGTACGTTTTCTAGAGACGCAAAGGTGTTGATAGACGGAGGTTATGAAATGGAAAAAGCGGGCGTAGCAGAAATGTTCCCCTTCACCCATCACATGGAAATGATGGCCTTGTTTACGCGAAAGCAGCAGTAACGAGTAAAGGATATGGTATCAACAAGAAAGGTCCACGAAGCCGACCGGCCTCCTTTTGAAGCCTGGTTAGATAGCCTTGAGCTGAGTGCAGAAACAAAAGATAAGCTAAGTGCAGTGTCAACTATCCCTGAGCGACTGTTGGTTGGACAGGAAATGGTTGAGATTTTGTGTCAGCTTAATATGGATGATGCAACGCTTCAGGCTGCCCTTGTTTTTCCTTATTGCGAACAGCACGCTTTAAGTGAAGAAGATATACATGAAGAGTTTGGCGGAGAAATACGCGACCTAATCGTTGGCGTGCGCCGAATGGATGCCATTAAGTCGTTACATGCGCGTAAAGTGAATGGCTCTGGCTTTGCCGAAAGGTCAGACGAACAGCATATCGACAGTATTCGCCGCATGCTGTTAGCGATGGTGGAAGACGTGCGTGCCGTTGTGATCAAAATGGCAGAACGTATTTGTGCATTGCAACAGGTTAAGAAAGCCGATGAAGAAACCCGCGTTATGGTGGCTCGAGAGTGTGCCAGCATCTATGCGCCTTTGGCAAACCGCTTGGGCATTGGTCAGTTAAAGTGGGAACTTGAAGATCTCGCGTTTCGCTACCTACACCCCATTACCTATAAACAAATCGCTAAGCAGTTAGATGGCAAGCGCAGAGAGCGCGCCGAGTACATAGAAACCATAGTAGGCGACTTGCAAGGCTTACTTGATAGCGAACAAATCCGCGCTGACGTATACGGCCGCCCTAAGCATATATTCAGCATTTGGAAAAAAATGCAGAAAAAGCGCCTTACGTTTGAGCAGCTTTTTGATATTCGTGCGGTGCGTATTATTGCCGAGCGACTGCAAGATTGTTACGCCGCGCTTGGTACGGTTCACGCCAGTTACAAGCACCTACCGAATGAATTCGACGACTACATTGCAACTCCCAAACCTAACGGTTACCAGTCTATTCACACGGTTATTGTGGGGCCAGAAGGGAAGTCGGTAGAGATTCAAATTCGCACGCAGAAAATGCATCAGGATGCAGAGCTGGGTGTGGCTGCTCACTGGAAATATAAAGAGGGCAGTACGGGCAAGCAGTCAGGCTATGACGAGCGTATAAACTGGCTTCGTCGCATATTAGCGTGGCAAGAGGAAGTGGCTGAGTCTGGCGATTTAGTTGAAGAACTTCGCAGCCAGGTGTTTGACGATAGGGTGTACGTGTTCACCCCCAAAGGCGATGTTATTGACCTTCCCCAAGGCGCTACGCCGCTTGATTTTGCTTACTACATTCACAGTAACGTGGGACATCGCTGTATTGGCGCAAAAGTGAATGGGCGAATAGTGCCTTTCACTTATTTACTGCAAAGTGGCGATCAGATAGAAGTGCTCACCGGAAAAGAGCCAAATCCAAGTCGCGATTGGATGCACCCAGGCCTTGGCTATGTGCATTCATCGCGGGCCCGTGCCACTATCCATTCCTTCTTTAAAAAGCAGGACAGAGACAAAAATCTTGCTGCCGGTAAAGAGCTGCTAGAACGCGAACTTCAGCGTGCCCACTTGCCCGCTAAAGTACCTAATGAAGCATTTGAGAAGTTTAACTTACAAACCCTCGATGACTTGTACACTGCGGTAGGTGCCGGTGATGTGCGCGTTATGCAGGTGATTAACTTTATTCATCACTTGCAGGAGCCGCCAGCCCCAGAACCCGAAATTAGTCCTAAGGTTAAAACGCGCAAAACTGCGGCCGGGACGGGCAAAAAAGATGCAGTGGTGGTGCAGGGCGTGGGCCACTTAATGAGCCAGCTGGCGAATTGCTGTAAGCCAGTACCAGGCGAAGCAATTTTAGGCTATATCACACAAGGCCGTGGCGTAAGCGTTCACAAAGAAAGCTGCGACCAGCTGCAACACTTGTTGTCACAACACCCAGAACGTCAAATAGAAGTGAATTGGTCACAAGAGCTTAAAGTAGGTTTTGAGACGGGTATTGATATATTTTGTCACGATAGAACTGGCCTGTTGCGCGATATTACTACGGTATTGGCGAATGAAAACGTGCCGCTTTTAGGCGTGAACAGCCTAAGTGATAAAAATAGGCAGACGGCGCTTATCACTATTTCGATAGAGGTTCAGGACCTCGATACGGTGTCTAAAGTGTTAACCCGATTGCGACAGCTTAAAGGCGTGACAGATGCAAAACGCAAACAAAGCTAAGCTTAGCGAAATGCAGCGGCTGCTAGACATTATGACGCAGCTGCGCGACCCGCAATCTGGGTGCCCGTGGGATGTGAAACAAACCATGGAAAGCCTAACTCGCTACACCATAGAAGAAGCCTACGAAGTGGCTGATGCTATTGCCACGGGTGATATGCACGATATCAAAGATGAGTTGGGTGATTTGCTGTTTCAAGTAGTGTTTTACGCGCAGATAGCCAGTGAATCGAAGGCATTTTCTTTTGACGATGTGGCGCAAAGCATTAGTGATAAGCTGGTGCGCCGGCACCCTCATGTGTTTGCGAACGCGCTTGCATCTGAAGGTGTCAGCGATACAAATAAAAACGTCACGGTCGAACGTACCCAATTGAACGACAGTGCTTTAAACGCGCAGTGGGATGCTATCAAAGCCCAAGAAAAGCGGCTTAAAAATCAGCGTTTAAAGCAAGACGATGAAGCAATAGAAACCAGTATTTTACATAGCGTACCCAAAGGTATGCCGGCACTCATGTATGCGCAAAAGCTGCAGAAAGCCTGCGCAAAGGTAGGGTTTGATTGGCCTGATGCCGCACCTGTCATAGATAAAGTGCGTGAGGAAGTGGAAGAGATTCAGCAAGAGCTGGATACGAAGCAACGCCTACTATCTGCAAGCAGTGCTGACGAAAAGCCTTCAAGCAATGATATGCATGACAACCAACAAGCGATTGAAGAAGAAATTGGCGATGCACTTTTTGCCATGGTTAATCTGGCAAGGCATTGCAAAGTAGATGCTGATACCGCACTTAGAAACGCCAGTAACAAGTTTGCTAACCGTTTTAAAGGCGTAGAGCGCTTGGCGGCTGAACAGGGCGACAAGCTCGACGCATTGACGCTTGATGAAATGGAAGCGCTGTGGCAGCAGGTCAAGCAGTCGTCTAACACTCAGTAATTGTACGTCACAGCATATTAAAAGTCTGCTTAGACTGATAACGTGAATGCCGCGCTGGTGCAGAGGTATGTGAGTCTTCAGTTAGAACGAATTACAAATACCGCTGCAGCCAAAAGACAAAATAGACTAGTGCCAGAAGTAAGATGGGCAGCGTTCGCTTTTGTGTTTTGGTTAGAGCAGATGATTTCGTACGCTTCCATGTCATCATCACCCCTGTTGCAGAAAGCGTTGTTAAACCAACACCAAATACAAACCAAATTAACTTAGTCAAAAGCCCACCGAAGTATCCAAAGTGCAGCGGGTCTGCGTATTCATTCAGGTAGTTAGTCCAGGCCATATTTTTGGGCTCTTGTACGCCAACAATACGCTGATTGGTTATATCAATATCTACTTTATGCGCGCGTTCACGCAGCAAAGGGTTATTGCTTATACCTGTGAATCGCAGTGTTGCTGTGTCTGAGTTAGGAAATAGTACACCGGTGATCTGCCAGTCCTCAATGGCTTGCAATGCCTTCTGAAACGCACTGGAAAACTGCGTGGTTGATACAGGGTTAACTTGCTCATAATTTGAAATGACAGTGGCCTTAGGTGCGCGAGGTTCAAATCGATTGCCTGTAACAGCGGCACCGAATTCAAATAAATACCACCAACTGGTTATAACTATGACAACGAAAAACCAGATGCTCCACAACCCAAGTAGTTTATGAAGGTCGCTCAGTAGTATTCTTGGGCCTTGGTTTAGGCGAAGCCGAGTAATGGCGGTCTTCCAGTTTCGAGTTGTTTTTAGGCCCGTATACAGCGAGATAGCAAGAATGAATGCAAAAAAGGTAACGGTTGGTAAGCCAAGATAATTAGGCATAAAAAGATAGCGGTGAAAGTCTCGAAAGAACCGCTGAATCGTCAAAATAGGAATATCACCTGTCACTTCATAGGTGTACTGATCCACGTGGATAAAACGGTCATGACCATCGGGAAATTCTGCTCTGACACGGTAGGTGAAATTATCATGCCCCATGGTCGAGATGGATTTTACCTTTGCTTGTTCTGCATAGTTAAGCGTAGCCTCATAGATACTGTTCCACTTAACAATTTCATCATCGGCGTTGTCTAGGCTGCTAGAAGGCGTATTAAACGTGCGCATTTCCTCAAATACAAGCCAATCAATTTCATTGGATACCGTAGCAATAGTGCCCGTTGCAACAATAATAAAAAGCACCAGTGAGAGCTGAAAACCTACCCACGCGTGCAAGTTATATAACTTCTTTAGGTACTTTCTTTGCGCGGTTTTATCGTTGGTCATGAAATACTTGTGTAAGGTAAAAGACAAGCCCTGCATGGTGCAGGGAACATTGTAAAAAGCTCGGCTTATGATTGAAAGAAAGGCTAAGCGCAAGCATTTAACTCAAAAGTGCTACTTATGAGCAGAACTCTAAGCAGAATTTATGCGCATAGCCAATCCCGAATTTTAAAAAACGCAGTGGTTACCACTTGTAGGTGAATTCTACAAAACCGTTTCTTGGGTTTCCGGGGAAGTGACCTGTGCGCTCAATAAAGCCTGATTCTGCATACTCTTTATCAAATAGGTTATCTATTCTAAATAGTACGTTGTAGTTGTCTACTTCCCAAGTTATCGACGCATCTGCAATGAAATATGACTTCACCTTCTGACCTGACAGGCTCAGTTGGTCGTCAACATAGTTTCCACCAAAGGCAAAGGCAAGATCCCACTCAGGTATTTGGTAACGCGTCCAGAAACCAAACTGATTCTGAGGCGCATTAGCGAAGCGGTCGCCAACACTATTGCTAATACCGCCACCGCCATTATCTGCAGTGATTCTTGCGTCGTTGTAGCCATAAGCTACGCTCAAGATCCAATTTGGTGTTATGTCAGTGATAACCTCAACTTCGAATCCGTCACTGGTCACCTCACCCACGGGCGCGACATTATCAATGCCGTCGCCTTCAGGATCTTCGCCGGTAGACTGAAGGAGATTTTGCCTAGTGATTTGATACACAGCCAATCGCAGTAAGGTGGTTTCATCGAACAACTCTGCATTCACACCACCTTCAATAATATCTCCGGTAGTTGGTTCAAATGGTCCGCCCGCCTCAATTTGCTGATTACTTACCGACTGTGGTTCGTATGAATCAGCCCATTGACCATAAAGTGAAATATTAGCGTTAATTTTATAAATACCACCAACCCTGAAGCTTACGTTTGAATCGTCGAAAATGGCACTAGACGTTTCATCTTCAAACTGGTCGTAGCGTAAACCAGCAACAAAGGTAAACTGCTCCCAAGCAAGTTCATTCAGTATATAGGCACCGTTTCGCGTCTGCTTGGTTGTGCTCAATGGACTGAATTGCACATTGTAGTTTTCAGGCTGCGTTATACCGTAGTTAGGGTTAGTAAGCGTTAGTGGAATGATATCTGATTCAAGTGAAGTCCCGCTTAGATAACGAAGAACGAAATCTTGCTGAAAAGCCGCAGCACCTAAAAGTGCGTCCTCTTTTCCTTTATAAAGGTCAATGCCGAATGCCGTTCTATGGTCTGCACCCAACCACTCACCTGAATATACAAAGTTGGCGCCAAAGCTAAGTTGCTCCTGTTCGCGTAGTTGATCCCTAAATTCACGGCCAACAAGGTCTATGCTCCCATCTCCATCGCTATCAATAAGAGCACGTGGCTCATGGTAGTTCTGCTCTTGTTCATTATCTATGTAGCGCAAACGTGTATCGTAGCTGATTGAATCACTCAGCTGTCCCTCTAGAGAAAGTTGAACAGAGTCAGAACGCAAGTTTAGAAAATCACTGGCTTCATTATGGTTCCAATCTATATCTGTGAGAAAGTTACCACTGTCGTCAACGGGCACGCCGCGCAGTCGGTTAGCGCCTAAATCTTGTGAGTAATGGGTGTATTGAAGCGTTAGTAGGTGGCCTTGAAGGTCGTATGTATAGCCAGAATCGAAGATAAATACTTCACTGTCGCTGTTGTCTCGATAAGTATCTTGCTGCTCATAAAAAACACCTGCACGGGCGTTTTGGTCGTCATTAATTGCCCCATTTATTTCTGCTGAGCCTCCAAAGCGAGCATGCGAACCAGCAATTATTCTAGCGTTGGCGTCGAATTCTGACGTAGGTTTTTTTGTGACGTAGTTGAACAAGCCACCTGGCGCTCCCGGCCCATAGAGCATGCCGGCAGGGCCCTTTAAAAAGTCGACGCGCTCAATATTAAATAGTTGAGGTACGTTAAATCCTACATAAGGGTCTCCGCGTAAGCCATCGAAGAAGATTTCCTCTTGCCTGAAACCCCTGGCGGTTACACCGGCATAGCTAAATTGGCTAACGCCAGCAATGTTACGATAAATATCTTTTGCATTGCGTGCACCCTGATCGCGTATCAAGCTTTCGTTGATTGTAGTGATTTGTTGGGTCGAATTAAGTGGGTCAACACTTAACTTACCTGTAGATGAATTACCATTGCGATATAGATTGATTGCTCTACTAGTCACTACTACACGCTCTACTTGGTCAGATTTCGCGGGTGATATTTCACGTGTATCCGAAGGAGTTTCAATGTCTTGTGATAAAGCAGGGGAGGTCAACGAAGCAGCTATTAACGCGGCTAAATATTTCATTGCAAAAAATCCAAGTGTTGTGTGAAAAAAGGAGCGTGATAAAAAAGCCAATACTTTAGTATAAATGATAACAGTTTTTATTATCGTTCATCTATAGCTGTATGCCATTTGTCGTGTTGTAATCAATATCAGTAAGCGAGAGTTATGGTGTGCAGCAACGCAGATAGATAGGTGTCAATTCGCAAGGTAGTAAATTAGACCAATGTAGATGGAAACTTCATTATTTTGGCGTATGGTTATAGAGTAGGTTTGATTTACGACAAAGCAATGTAGATCCATTCTGCCTGAGATCTGAGTATAAAATTAACAGATTGGAAAGGTGTGTCGCTGGTGGTAAATCATGACACTTACCAAGGAGTTGGACTGAATTGGGCGTAACCGTTTTATGAAAAAAGTACTGTATTCAACACTGGGGCTGTTTTTAACGCTTCTTGGTATCATAGGCGCGTTTTTACCTGTAATGCCAACCACGGTATTTTTGATAGGAGCGCTTTTTTGTTTTACCAAATCTTCACCGCGCCTTGAGAACTGGTTACTTCACCATCCCAAATACGGTCCTAGTCTTGTTGCGTGGCGCAAACACGGTGCAATATCGAAAAAGGTGAAATGCATAGCGTGCTGCAGCATGTTAGTAAGCTTTATTCTTGTTTGCCTTTTTGCGTCAATGCCCATTCCCGCTTACTTAGGCATAGGTCTATTTATGGGAATAGGCGCATACTTTGTTGTTACGCGCCCCAGTATTCCTGCCGTATAATTTCTCTATGTTAATTTACTTACCTTCGGCAGTAGCGCACAGCTTATTCAAACTGCAACGCCTGCGAAGTTTTCTATGTTTCCCGACAAGATTTCGGGCGGTATAGAAAAGTGTCCTAAGTGGTTTAGCTGAGTGCCGGTTTCGCGCTCAAAATGTTTGCAATTTATACATGCGGATAAACGAAGCCTATAAAAAGAACTTTGGAATTAAAAAGGGTATACGCCAGTAAAAGAATACCAGCGAATATAAAGGGGGATTCTTTGAACGTATGATTTCACAAGGCGAATTTGTGTGAGCTTAATGGCAGACTATGATGTAATGGACGTCCTACATACAATGGATTTTATGGACGGTCATGCCAGCGACATTTTTCAGACCCTCGCTTTACCTCTTAGCGTTAACTGCATTTTATTCTTCCTCTTCTGTGTTACACGCCCATGAAGACAAACATAGCGAACACGATGCTCACGAGGAAAAAAGCGTCGAAAAGATAGTAGTTCAGGCTACCCGTTCAGGCCGTATTGCAGACGACCAACCTGTTCGCGTTGAGTTGATTAACAGAGAAGAAATTCAAGAAAAAGCCGCGATGCGACCAGGTAACATTTCAATGCTGGTTGCCGAGACTGGCGGTGTCAGAATGCAAACCACATCACCTGCCTTAGGCAGTGCCAACATTCGCCTTCAAGGCCTCTATGGTCGTTATACTCAGCTTCTTTCTGATGGGTTACCTCTTTACGGTAACCAGTCCGCATCAATAGGCTTACTTCAAATTCCCCCTACAGATTTAGGTCGGGTTGAAATTATCAAAGGTTCTGCATCATCACTTTACGGTGGCTCAGCGCTTGGTGGTGTTATCAACCTTGTCTCTCGTCGCCCGAAAGATGAGTTTGAAGGCGAAGCGTTGGTGAATTTCACTACTCGTGACGGGCAAGATTTCACAACCTATATGGCCACGCCTTTTAGCGACAGCGTAAGCGGCTCAGTAACAGCAGGCGCGCATCATCAAAGTGAGAAAGATCTCGATGACGACGGCTGGGCCGATTTAGCGGGTTATGAGCGCTACACGGTGAGACCGCGTATTTTCTGGGAAGGAGATGAGGGCGAGCGCCTTTATTTCACAACTGGTTATATGACGGAAAACCGCCAAGGTGGCACCGTAAGCGACGCAACTGTAGGAGCCGGAGAAAATGCCGTCTCTTTTATTCGTGGGCTAGAGTCAGAGCGCATTGACAGTGGTCTTGTGTTCGAAAAGCCCCTTGGCGATACACTTACCCTTAATTCACGCTTTTCAGCAATGTCGCAAGAACATACGCATCAGTTCGGCAATGAGTTATCAGGCTTAGAAAGTGATCAACACGAAAGTTACCTCGCTGAAACTAGTTTGGCTGGGTACACGGAAAAGAGTGATTGGTTGGTGGGAGTTGCCTATCAATCTAATATTTACGAGTCGGATACGTTTGCGTCTTTTGATTACAGCTACGAGGTTCCGGGTATCTTCACCCAGGTGGATTATCAAATAAGCGATGAATTCACAACATCAGCGAGTGCGAGGCTAGACGATCACAGTGAATACGGTACTCAATTTAGCCCACGAGTATCGTTTTTATATCGCCCTGGTGATGTCACCATAAGAGGTTCTTATGGAGAGGGCTATTTCGCCCCTACGCCGTTTGTTGAGGAAATTGAGGCGGCAGGGTTATCACGCTTACTTCCTGTAGAAGGGCTAAAAGAAGAGCAGGCGCAAACCGCATCTTTAGATATTACTTATCGTTTTGATGATATTGAAACCAGTCTTACCCTATTCGGCTCTAACGTTGATAACGTGACTCGCTTAGAAACTGTAGAAACGAGCGACGGGACACCGCCTACAAACGTACGCTTAGTAAACGCAGAAGGTGAATCGAAAATTAGAGGTTCTGAAGTTTTACTTCGCTATTATTGGGAAGACCTGAAGCTCACAGCGAGCTACCTATACTTAGACGCCACAGAAGAAGTTCCCAATGCTAGCGGTAGGCGAGAGCTCGCACTAACCCCACAGCATTCTGCTGGCTTTGTCGCAATGTGGGAGCAGCACGGCAAGTTTATGCTAGGTTTTGAGGCGTACTATACTGGCGTTCAGCGAGTAGACGACAATCCATACATTACCCATACCAAGCCTTATTGGCATTTAGGCTTGCTAGGGCAAATAACGAGGGGCCGCTACAGCTGGTTTTTAAATTTAGAAAACCTTCTTGATGTTCAACAAACCGACGAGCATCCATTATTATTACAGTCACAGGCACCAAGTGGACGTTGGACAACCGACATTTGGTCACGCAACGATGGCTTTATTGCCAATGCAGGTGTGCGCATTAAATTTGGTGGATAGGAAGTAAACAAGACGCTGGCAGTCGGTAAAGATTGCAGAAAAAGCGACAAAGCCAAGCCTCTAAAGCGGCATTGATTAAGCAGCATTAATTAAATGGCTTGGGTTAAGTGAAGGTGGAAAGTTAATGACAACGTCCACCTTAACTTATCAAGCTGCTATGTAAACTAAGCTTTAGAGTCTAGCTTTTCTTGAAGCGCAGCAATCTCTTCTCTGCGTTTTTTATCTGCTAGTGGGCGATTGGCTTTTTCAGGCGCGTTTTGAGCGCGAGTTAAAAAGGCTTGTGCTTCTTTGTATTCACCTTCATCGAAAAGGTACTCTGCATAGAAAAAGTTCTGGTCCATACCATGCGGACTGATTTCTAGTGCGCGCTTAAACAGTTTTTCAGCTTTCTTGTCACTACCGAAGCTGACAGGCCAGCCAGGCACTTTATGATAGAGCGCAGCTAAAACGGTTAACGCCGTGCCGTCTAGCACCGTTTCTTCTTTTTCAATGGCGCGTTCTAAATTTTCCTTCGCACTTTCAGCAAAGTCTAGGGCACCTAAACCACCTTTTGCACTAGCGGTGCTGGATTGAGAGATAGCCAGCCAGGTCAAAGCCTCAGCACTATTATCTGTCTGATTAGCTAGCGTTTTTGCTTGCTCAATAAGTTCTGAGAACGCATTAAGTTGCGCGTCGCCCTCTAATTGATAGTTGACGGTCGCCCACTGTTGTTGAAGCTTAAGTAGTTCGTCGGGTGAGGCCGCTACTGGAGCGATAAGTGCCGCTGATGCTAATCCTGCGATAATAAGGGAGGAAAGTTGTTTTTTTATTGTCATGAAAATCCCAGATAAAAGAGTTTAATTAAATAAAGAGTATGACCATTTGAGCGTGGCCACTACATGTAAAGAAAGGCTGCATTTAATACTGACGTTAATTCAACTCATTGAGGCCAGCCCCGATTTGCTTGCACCGTTTCTTAGAGGGAAGGGCATTACTGATTGGCATGTCCGTTAGTGCGAGCTGCATAAAAATCGAAGCTAAAAAGTGAGTTCTTTTCATTTGAGTTATTAGAAGAATTGAATGAAGCGGAGGTACAGTACCTTAACTCAGTTTCTATGTCATCGGCAGATGATGGAATTTTATCCATATTTTTTGTTCTTAGGGGTTCGCATTTCCTTCAATTCCTGTATAATTCGCGCCCTGCCCAGTTACGCCCACCTTTGGGAAGGTGGAAGAATCAGCCGGCTCGAAGGGGTCATTGTGTTGATTTTAAGGTGATTTCTGGTGTTCAGAAATCAGTAACGACGATATTATTCGGGTGAATTTGAAAATGAAAACTTTTGTTGCTAAGCCAGAAACGGTACAACGTGACTGGTATGTGGTAGACGCCACAGACAAAACTCTAGGCCGTTTGGCTTCTGAAATCGCACTACGCCTTCGTGGTAAGCACAAGCCAGAGTACACACCTCACGTGGACACTGGTGATTACATCGTAGTAATCAATGCTGAGAAAGTTGCGGTAACAGGCCGTAAAGCGCAAGACAAAATGTACTATGCGCACTCTGGTTACCCAGGTGGTCTTAAAGAGACAAACTTTGAAAAACTAATTGCTCACAAACCAGAAATGGTTATTGAAAAAGCAGTTAAAGGCATGTTGCCAAAAGGCCCTCTAGGTCGCGCAATGTTCCGTAAAATGAAAGTTTACGCAGGTGCAGAGCACAAGCACACCGCACAGCAACCACAAGTTTTGGACATTTAAGGAGCTATTAACATGGCAGATACTCAATACTACGGCACAGGCCGCCGCAAAAGTTCTACTGCTCGTGTGTTCCTACGTCCAGGCACAGGTAGCATTAAAGTAAACCAACGCGCTCTTGACGAGTACTTTGGTCGTGAAACAGAGTGCATGGTTGTTCGTCAGCCACTTGAACTTGTTGAAATGACTGAAAAGTTTGACGTATACATCACTGTTAAAGGTGGTGGTTCTAACGGTCAAGCGGGTGCAATCCGTCACGGTCTTACTCGTGCTCTTATGGAGTATGATGAAGCACTACGTCCAGCACTTCGTAAAGCTGGCTTCGTTACTCGTGACGCACGTCGCGTTGAACGTAAGAAAGTTGGTCTACACAAAGCGCGTAAGCGTCCACAATTCTCAAAGCGTTAATTTTTACGTTTTTTGTATTGCAAAAACCCGGCTTATGCCGGGTTTTTTATTGCTTTTTCTCTATTACAAGTTGTCTGCGTCCCACATTCAGTAAAGTCTTCGAGCCTCTATAATTCATAACAAAGGTTTAATTTGTGCGGGTTATCTTACCAAATATTCTTCAAAACCTTGATTTTAGGCCTTTCCCTCACTAAACCTAAACACACTAATTGAATTAAATTATCGCTTAAATATCAGTAAAACCTTGTGTTTATAAGGGCTTTTCTTTTATCATTTGCGGTCGAAAATTTTGAAAACTTTCGTGACCTCGTAAACCAGTAAATTTTTACTGTTACGTTGCTGTCATGACAAGCCATATGATGCATGACACAAGCGTGATAAAACCAGTATAAGCTTGGGTTACACATCATAATTATCCAAACCTGGAGAAATGTGGATGAGCAATGTATCTGTAGATGCAACAGAGTCTGCACACAATGAAAACCAGCCAGAAAACAACACTCGTCGTCGGTTCTTGACCGTTGCCACGTCGGTAGTTGGTGGTGTAGGTGTCGTTGGTGCTGCTGTGCCTTTTATTGCGTCCTGGAATCCAAGCGCCAAAGCGAAAGCAGCCGGTGCTGACGTTGAAGTAGATATCAGCGGGATTGAGCCTGGACAGTTAGTACGTGTGATGTGGCGAAGCAAGCCTGTGTGGATTGTACGTCGTACGCCTGAAATTCTTGAAGAATTAGGCACGCACGAAGATAAGCTGAAAGATCCTAACTCTGAAGCTGAGCAGCAGCCTGCCTTTGCTCAAAACCGTTTCCGTTCGATGAAAGAAGAATACCTGATTCTAGTGGGTATCTGTACGCACCTAGGTTGCTCTCCACAGCATCTTAAAGACGGTGCATTTGAAGAAGTGGTTGAAGGCGTTCCAGATGGATTCTTCTGCCCGTGCCACGGTTCGAAATTCGACATGGCTGGACGTGTATTCCAAAACGTTCCTGCACCTTTGAACCTGGTTGTACCGCCATATCAATTCGTTGATGACAATAACATCATCATCGGTTCAGAAGCGGAGGCCGTGTAATATGAATGCTTTCCTAGGTTGGATTGAAGAACGCATCCCAATGATGCGCGTTGCGAATATGCACGCTCTTCAATATCCTGCTCCAAAGAACATGAACTTCTGGTATGTGTTCGGTTTTCTAGCAACTATTGTTTTGGTAAACCAAATTGTTACTGGTATTTGGTTGACCATGAACTTCGTTCCATCTTCAGAAGGCGCATTTGCTTCTGTTGAATACATCATGCGTGAGATCGACTACGGTTGGATCATTCGTTACATGCACAGTACTGGCGCATCAGCGTTCTTTATTGTGGTATATCTACACATGTTCCGTGGCATGATCTACGGCTCTTACCAGAAGCCTCGTGAGCTTCTATGGGTGTTTGGTATGTTTATTTACCTAGCGCTTATGGCAGAAGCTTTCATGGGTTACGTTCTACCTTGGGGACAAATGTCTTACTGGGGTGCGCAGGTAATTGTATCACTATTTGGTGCTATTCCTGTTGTTGGTCCTGACCTTGTTATCTGGCTACAGGGTGACTACGTTATCTCTGGCGCAACGCTAAACCGTTTCTTCGCATTACACGTTATTGCGTTGCCGTTGGTTATTGTTATTCTTGTATTTCTTCATATCATCGCACTTCACGAAGTGGGTTCTAACAACCCAGATGGTATTGCGATTAAGCACAAGAAAGGTTCACTACCTGAGTCTGAAAAGACGAAGTATGAAATTCATGAATACTACACAAGCAAGTACGACATTGCTGATGACGTATTGCCGTTCTTCCCACACATCGTACTTAAAGACCTTGTGGCATTCTGTATATTCTTAGCACTATTTACTTATGTGTTGTTCTTTGCCCCGGAAATGGGCGGTAAATTCCTAGAGCACCCTAACTTTGAAATTGCTAACCCTCTTAAAACACCTGAGCATATCTTCCCTGTTTGGTACTTCACACCGTTCTACGCAGTACTAAAAGCGGTTCCTGATAAGCTATTCGGTGTACTAGCGATGTTTGGTGCAATTGCTGCGCTATTTGCGCTGCCTTGGTTAGACCGTGGTCGCGTTAAGTCATGGCGCTATCGTTGTGGCCTACACAAAGTAAACCTTATCGTGTTTGCAATTGTGTTTATCTTCCTAGGTTACCTAGGTGGTACACCACAAGAAAACTGGAAAATTATTGCGTCGCAAGTTGCAACGGTAATGTACTTCGGTTTCTTCGTAGCACTGTTCTTGTACAGCAAAAACGAAAACACTAAACCTGTGCCAGAGAGGATTTCTAAATGAAAAAAATGATGTGCTTTTTAGCCTTCTTCCTACCTGGCGTAGCGCTTGCGGCAGGCGGAAATGTACACCTAGATAAAGCGCCTATCGATTTAACCGATAAGGCGTCTTTACAGCGCGGTGCACAGTTGTTCATGAACTACTGCTTAGGCTGTCACTCAATGAAGTATCAGCGCTATCAGCGTTCATTCCAAGACTTGGGTATTCCTGACGAACTAGGTCAAGAATACCTGCAGTTTACGGGTGAAAAAGTGTCTGACTACATCACCCGTGCAATGCCTGAAGAAGCCGCTGCTGGCTGGTTTGGTGCTGCTCCACCAGATTTAACGCTAGTGGCGCGTGTTCGTGGCGAAGACTGGATTTACACTTACCTGCGCTCTTTCTATGTTGACGAAAGCCGCCCGTTTGGTGTGAACAATACAGTATTCCCAGAAGTAGGTATGCCACACGTACTTCAACCACTTCAAGGTACGCCAACGCGTACCTATGAAGAGCAAATGGTTGATGGCGAAATGGTTAAGCGTTATGTAGGCATTAAGTCAGATGGTACTGGCGCAATGTCTCCTGACGAGTACGACCAAGCTGTTGCCGATATCGTGAACTTCCTAGAGTACACAGGTGAGCCTTCAAAGCTTGAATCTCACAAAATCGGTAAGTGGGTACTTATCTTTATCGCAGTATTGTTTGTATTTGTTTACTTACTGAAGAAAGAATACTGGCGAGAAGTGCACTAATCGCACAGATTTATGTATAATATGAAAAGGGGGCTTCTCGCCCCCTTTTTTTGGTATTTACTCGTGCTACCTGAAAATCCTTAAAATAGGGTCTTCAGGTGGCACGAGTTAACGTAATAAGCTTACCGTTTGTAAGCGTAAACTTGTTTCTCGACGGAGGAAATTGAATGGCCGTAGCCGCGAATAAACGTTCTATTATGACGTTGTTCTCTGACACAATTGATATTTATAGCCACCAGGTGCGCATTGTGTTGGCAGAAAAAGGTGTGGGTGTTGAAATCAGCTACACAGATCCTAGCAACTTGTCTGAAGATCTGTTGGAGCTTAACCCTTACGGTACTGTTCCAACTCTAGTTGATCGCGAACTTGTACTTTACAAGTCGCACATCATCATGGAATACCTTGATGAGCGCTTCCCTCATCCACCACTTATGCCGGTTTACCCAGTATCACGTGGTCAAAGTCGTCTTATGATGCACCGCATCGAGCAAGACTGGTACTCGCTTGCTGCCCGTATTTTCCGTGGCGAAGGTGACGTAGAAGCAGCACGTAATGAGCTGCGTGAAGCTTTGCTATCACTTGCGCCTGTATTTGGTGAAATGCCTTACTTTATGAGCGAAGAGTTCAGCTTAGTTGATTGCTACCTTGCTCCGCTATTATGGCGTTTACCTGCATTAGGTATTGAACTAAACGGTGCTGGCAGCAAAGAAATTAACGCTTACATGAACCGCATTTTCTCTCGTAGTTCATTTAAAGCGTCTTTGACCGACCAAGAGCGTGAGATCCACAATCCGCTATGACATCTATGACGTCAAACCAGCCCTATTTGCTTAGGGCTTTTTATGAGTGGATTGTTGATAACGACTTAACGCCATACATTGTGGTAGATGCAACCAACGAGTTGGTTGAAGTGCCGCAGGAATTCGTTAAAGATGGTCAGATCGTTTTAAACGTATCGCCGAGCGCGTGTGTTAACTTTTCTCTTGATTTAGATGGCTTATCGTTTCAAGCGCGTTTCTCTGGGCAACCTAGAAGATTAAGTATGCCTTGTGAAGCGATAATGGCGATTTATGCAAGAGAGAATGGTGCCGGTACGGTATTCGCTACTGAAGAAGATATGGCTCGTGCGCAGCAAGACAGTGCGGACACATCTGATAATGCACCTCAACCTAGCGGTCCAACGTCGCTTGAAGATGCAGATGCTAGCGATGTAAAAGATGCTCCTGTGCCTCCTAAAAAGGGCAAGCCTAGCTTAAAGGTCATTAAGTAGTCACAATATACTGGCTTTAGATTTTTTTAATTTAAAGTCAGTTTATCGTTACATTCTCGTTATACTTTCCGGATAAATTTAATCCAGTATTTCCTTCGAGGTTTATCAACAAGAAGGAAAACCAATGCTTAATGTAAAATCAAAATTAACTAAACTTGCACTTGGCGCTGCTGTAATGGGTGTGTCAGGATACTCTCAAGCTGTTGATTTAGAAGTCTCAGTTCAAAACCTTACTCAAGGTATTTATTTCGCACCACTACTTGTGACGGCCCATAGCCCAGACCAGAGCTTATTTGAGCTGGGTGAAGAAGCTTCAGCTGAAATTCAAGCTATGGCAGAAGGTGGGGATATTTCAGGGCTAGAAGCGATTGCTGACGCAATATCTGCTAACACTTCTGCGAATCCCAATGAGGGCCCATTAGGTCCTGCTGAAAGCACTACCGCAATGGTTTACCCTGATGAAGGCAACACAGTGCTAAGCATAGTCGGTATGATTGTACCTAGTAATGATGGTTTTATTGGCCTAGATAATTGGACTATCCCTGAAGAACCTGGAACATACACACTCTACTTGAATGGCTATGACGCTGGTACTGAAGTTAACGACGAAGTGCGAGGCAGCGGCATGCCTGGTGAACCAGGTCTTGGTGTACCTCCTTTCTTAGAAGACAAAGTAGGCTTCAACGCAACAGGCGTTACATCTACACTTTCAAATAACTATATTCATGTCCACCCTGGCTCATTAGGAGATGACGATTTAGAAGGCGGCGTGAGCGATCTCGACAATGCAGTATTTCGCTGGTTAAACCCTGTAGCTAAAGTGACAATTGTAGTTACTGAATAATTGGGGGTTTTATGAAACGATTTAATAAATCAGTCTATTCAATAGCATTAGCAGCTGTGGCAATTTCACTTACTGCATGTTCTGATAACGACAACGATCCCGTTGAAGAAATTGTTGAAGTCGAGCCAGTGCCTGTGGTGTCAACCTATGAAGTAAGTGTAGTTAACCTAACAGCGGGTCAGCCTGCTTCACCAATTGCAGTTGCATTACACGGCAGTGACGTGGCTTTATGGTCAGTGGGTGAGTCTTCGTCTGATGGTCTAGCGCTTCTTGCAGAATCTGGTGATAACACTGAATTTTTAGCTAATGAAAACTTGTTAGTAACCGCGTCGGCAGAAGGCCCAACGCCTCCGGGTGAAAGTGTTGTCGTATCTATTTCTATTGAAGATAACGATATGAGTGCTATGACGGTTGCATCTATGCTAGGCAATACTAATGATGCATTTACCGGCTTTACTGGCATGGACTTGTCAACATTAGAAGTGGGCGATTCTGTAACGCACTATACCCATGCATATGATGCTGGCACAGAAGCGAATACAGAGTCAGCGGAGGATGTACCTGGTCCAGCAGCGGGCGGTGAAGGACCAAGTGAAGGTCGTGAAGCTCACGACTTTGTTACTCTTCACCCTGGTGTTGTAACCCTCGAAGGTGGTTTATCATCGTCAGTGCTAACTAACGATCAGCGCTTTGATAACCCAGTATTGAAAATTTCTGTAACAAGAATGGAATAATTTTGATACCGCTCCGGTCTGGTGTTAATAGACCCTAAAGGAGCGGATCATGATTCTCATTTTTCACAGCACAAATCAATACGAAAGTTCGATAACGCAGTGCTTGAACGAGCACTGCTATCTTTACGACGCAGTTTCAAATTTCAACTCTGCCATTTCGCTTTTATCTTCTCACAGCTATTCCTTACTTATCATAGAGTGCCTTGGTACAGCCACGGACATAGAAAACCTACAAACGATTTCTGAAAATTTTCCTGATATCTGGATCATGACTGTAGGTCAAAATATTCAGGACAGAGTGGGCGCAGATTTATTAGATGCCGGTGCTGACGACTTTCTGCCTAGAGATTTCAACGAGCGCCTATTTATTTCCCGTGTTAGAGCGCACATGCGCAGGTGTATACCCCAAGAAATTAAGAAAGATAAGCACATAGAAATTGGCCCGCTTTCAATAAACATTTCATACCATACTATTGCTGTAAATGGAGAGCGTATAGATCTCACCGCAAGGGAGTTTTCTTTACTTGAGTATTTCTGTCGTCACCCCAACCAGGTTTTTTCTAGAAACCAGTTGCTAAGCGCAGTATGGGGCTACAATCATGAGGGCTATGAACACACTGTAAACACCCACATCAACCGACTAAGAACAAAATTAGAAAGCGTTACAAGTATCGACAACGGTGGGCAGTTACTTAAAACAGTGTGGGGCGTAGGTTACAAACTTAATGTAGAAGCATTCACTACTAAAGCATTGAGCGCCTGATCACGTATTCAGGCGCTGGCAGAATTTTTAAATCAAAAACAGAGTCGCCGTGCCTAAGAAGGCAAAGATACCAACCACATCTGTAATAGTGGTGAGTATTACGCTTCCAGCAAGGGCAGGGTCTATTTTTAGGCGTTTCATGATCATAGGTAAAGTGGCACCGGCGAGTGCCGCTGCAATCATGTTTACCATCATTGCAAAGGCAATAATAATCCCCAGCATGTAGTCTTGCTTCCATAGTGCAATAACAGAAGCAATAAGTACCGCCCAAATGGCTCCATTTAAAAAGCCGATGGACATTTCCTTGCTAATAAGCCATCGAGAGTTACTGGCGTTAACATGGCCTAGTGCCATACCCCGAATAACAAGGGTTAACGTTTGGTTGCCCGCTACACCGCCCATACTAGGGACAATGGTATTTAAGATGGCCAGAACAGCCATCTGGCTTAAGGTCGCTTCAAATAAATCGCTAACCATGGCAGCCATAAGCGCCGTAACTAAGTTTACCGCCAGCCACACAGAACGCCGTTTAGTACTTTGCATAACAGGGGCAAAGGTATCTTCGTCATCATCAAGACCCGCCATACTCATCATGGAGTGTTCGGCGTCTTCACGAATAATATCAACAACGTCATCAATGGTAATTCGGCCCACAAGACGGTGCTTTTCATCAACAACAGGTGCGGAAAGCCAGTTATAACGTTCGAAAAGGCTAGCCACTTCATCGTCAGGCATATGCACCGGAATAGCTTCTGATTCTTCATCCATGACGTCAGATACTTTGTCGTCGGTATCTGCGGTGAGTAAACGGGTAACCGGAACTATACCAACAAGGTTGTCAGTTCGGTTTACCACGTAAAACGTATCAGTATTCTCTGGTAGCTCGCCTTTTAAACGGATATAGCGCAGAACTACGTCAATGGTCACATCAGGACGCAGCGTGATGGTGTCGGTGTTCATAATGAAACCAGCGGTTTCTTCACCGTAAGACAGCGCTTGCTCTGCGCGCACGCGGTCTTGTGCGTCCATCGAATCTAGAATGTCGGCCAATACTGGCTCGGGAAGACTGCTTAGCGTTTCTGCTAAGTCATCGGTATCCATCTCTTCAAGTGCATCAACCACATTGGCGGGGAGCATCTTTGTGATGATACCGTTTCGAACATCGTCAGAGAGTTCTTCTAAAATGTCGCCGTGAAAATCGCTATCAATAAGCTCCCATAACTCGTCACGGGTTCTGCTGGGGCTAGACTCAAGAATGTGGGCGACGTCTGAAGGCGGCAATTCAAGCAGAAGTTTACGTACAGATACAAACTGCCCATTAATTAATGCAGCATTGAGTGCGCGAAGCTGGGTTTGCACGTATTTAGAAACAAGCGCTTCTGCCATAAGGCGTTATTCCTACAAACAATGAGTGACAAGTGTAGGCTACTGAAGCCTAAGTGTGCGTAGAATATCGCAATTATAATGAGTCTGTCATGGTAAATGCATAGGTTTTATGCAGGATTTCAAGTTATCTTCGCTAAGTGTTGATTAATTGGTCAATGCATTGGGTAAGTAAGACTATTCGTCTTCGTTAAATCTACCCTCGATAAGTTCCTCAATAGCTGCAAGTGCATCAACAGCATCACTGCCGTCTACAATTACATCAACCTGTTCGCCTTGATGGCTTTCAAGCATCATTAACCCCAATACACTACTTGCGTCAGCTTCCTTATCGCCTTTTTTCAATATGATCTTAGCGTCGAATTGATTAGCCAGTTTAACCAGTTGGGTCGCCGCTCTAGCATGTAAGCCTAATTTGTTGACGATAGTTAGGGTTTTTTGAATAGTCATTACTGATTCAGCTCTCTATGGCGAATTTGTACATCAGGATGTATTTCACTGAAGGTTTTCGACAGCGTCTGTGCAATATAAACCGAGCGGTGCTGTCCGCCTGTACAGCCTATGGCCACGGTTACGTAACTTCTGTTATTGCGTTCTAAATGGGGAAGCCATGTGGTCATTAGGTTTTGAATTTGCCAAATAAATTTTGTAACCACGGGCTGCGAGCCTAAAAACACCTCCACCGGAGCGTCTAATCCTGTCAGGTGTTTAAGGTCTGGCTCCCAGTGAGGGTTAGGTAAAAAGCGCGCATCAAAAACGTAATCCGCATCTTTAGGTATACCGTGTTTAAAGCCAAACGATTCGAAAACAAGCACTAGGCGTGAGCTTTTCTTGCCTAGAATGCGTTCACGAATTAATTCTGCAAGCTGGTGAATGGTGAGCTTGTCGGTGTCTAGATATAAATCTGCACGCTCTGCAATGGGAGCAAGTAGGGCAGACTCGGCTTTAATGGCTTCTGATAGTGATTTATTGAGCTTGGCAAGAGGATGAAGGCGGCGGGTTTCACTGAAGCGCTTAACCAGCACATCATCGCTTGCATCTATATACACTATGGTCATTGACCATGAAGAAGGCAGGTAGTCTAGAATTTCTACTAAGTCGTCAGGGTTTTTGGGTAAGTTTCTTACATCAATACTCACTGCAACCTGATCGTACTCGTCCACAACCGTATGGGTTAGGGTGGGCAGCAAGTTTACTGGGATATTATCAACACAGTAATAACCTAAATCTTCCAATGCGCGAAGTGCGACAGATTTACCAGACCCCGAACGACCACTGATTATGATCAGCTTCACCTAATTTCTCCCTAACACTCTGGTTAAATCACATTCGCGTTGTTGAATTAAGCGGCTACTCGACGATGAATAGGCGCTTAATATTTAACTTAATGCAGATAGTATATCGTCGCTAGTTGTTGCGCGGCGTATTGCTTTAATCGTTTCTTTGTCGCTTAGTTTACCAGCCACAGTGGCCAGTGTTTGAAGGTGTCCTTCAGTTTGCTCTTCAGGAACGAGAAGCGCAAAAAATATGTCTACGGGCTTTTCATCAAGGGCGTCAAAGTCGATAGCAGGTGTGCTTGTAACAACGATTGCTATCACTTTCTCAAGACCAGCTAGACGGCCGTGCGGCAGAGCAATGCCGTTGCCAATACCTGTACTACCCATTCGTTCTCGAGCCATTAGGCTATTGAGTACCGTTGCCTGGTCGATGTTATCGTTTTGCTTGGCAGCGATATCTGCAATGATCTCAAGAATTCGCTTTTTACTATTACACTGAACCGCACACTCGGTGCGGTCCAGACTTACGATGGCTTGTATATCCATGCTTAATTAACTACTAATGTTTTTTCAGTTTTTCCTTATGCTTGATTACCTGCCGGTCGAGTTTATCAACCATGCTGTCAATCGCCGCATACATGTCGGTATTTTCTGAGGATGCGAATACTTCAGCGCCACTTAAATGAACGGTCGCTTCGGCTTTTTGATTTAATTTTTCAACGTTCAGGATGACATGCACATTAGAAATGTGATCAAAGTGACGTTCAAGTTTGCTGAACTTCGTATCGACATAATTACGCAAAGAGTCGGTGATTTCGACATGATGACCAGTAAGGTTGATTTGCATATTTCGTCTTCCTTATATTATTAAGCCCGTTTAAATAAGGCTTTTGCGTTGGTTCGACGGCGGGATCGATAACGATTCCCGGTACTTTGCTATTGTTCGCCTTGCGACTTTTATGCCTTGCTCGGCCAACAATGAAGCAATCTTGCTATCACTTAGCGGCTTACTGGGGTTTTCCGCAGCCACTAACTTCTTGATCAATGCACGAATCGCTGTAGATGAACATTCACCACCTGACTCGGTTGCAACGTGGCTTGAGAAGAAATACTTCAATTCGAAGATACCACGCGGCGTATGCATATACTTTTGCGTTGTCACACGCGAAATAGTCGATTCGTGCATATCTACCATTTCTGCGACATCATTTAGCACCATTGGTTTCATCATTTCCGGGCCGTGCTCAAAAAAGCCCATTTGTTGCTGCACAATACAATTTGCAACCTTCATTAAGGTTTCGTTACGAGATTCAAGGCTCTTAATGAACCACTTAGCCTCTTGCATATGTGAGCGGATGAATTGTGAGTCGCTACTGTTTTTGGCACGACGACTCATTGCAGCGTACTGCTGGTTTACGCTTAGTTTAGGCAGACTGTCAGGGTTCAGCTCAACCACCCAACGGCCATTTTTTTTGGTTACTGAGACATCAGGAATAACGTACTCAGGCTCTTTAGTAACTAAAGCACTACCTGGGCGAGGATTCAAGGTTTGAAGTAAACGCATGGCTTCTCGCAGCTGATCTTCTTTCAAGCGGCTTTTACGCATTAACGTGCGGTAGTCTTTGCTGCTTAGTAAATCAGAATATTCTTCAATAAGTTGCTTCGCTTCAGCTAGCCAAGGCGTGTCTTCTGAAAACTGGCGTAATTGCACCATGAGGCATTCTTGAGGCGAGCGAGAACCTGAACCTATGGGGTCGAACATCTGAATGCGTTTAAGTACGCACTCTATCTCGTCCATTTCAATAGGCTCTTCCATTTCATCGTTATTTACTGCTTCTAAAATATCATCAAGGGTAACGGTTAAGTAGCCCGATTCGTCGATTGAGTCGATGATAGCCGTGGCAATAGCGCGGTCAGTGTCGGAAAAGTGAGTAAGGCGCATTTGCCAAAGAAGATGTTCCTGAATGTCTTCAGTGGTTTCGCCCTGAAATATTTGTTCGTCGTCGTTAGACGGACCCGGCGCAGGTGCAGAAGATGCCGAGTAATATTCGTCCCACGTGCTGTCGATCGGCAGCTCATCAGGAAGGTCGTTTTTCTCAAGTGCATCGCCCGCTTCCAGTGTATCACTTGAGGCAGAAGCCGTGGCTTCAGATGCACTATCGTCGTTGTCGATGTTGTTCTTTTCTAACTGGGGCTCGTCACTTCCTTCTTCCACTTCCAAAAGCGGATTAGAGTCGAGCGCTTCTTGTATCTCTTGCTGGAGATCAAGCGTAGAAAGCTGCAGCAGTTTAATCGCCTGCTGAAGCTGAGGTGTCATTGTAAGTTGTTGGCTAAATTTTAGCTGTAAAGATGGTTTCATCTACGTCTTATTTAAATGCTCTAAATTAAATATACCAGAGCGAAAACTGAAAAATGACAATTCGGTTACATTAACTATAGCCTGAATTGCTCGCCTAGGTATACATCCCTTACTTTCTGATTACTTAAAACCTGTTCCGCTGTTCCTTGCGCAATAAGCTCGCCATGACTCACAATGTACGCTTTCTCACAAACATCCAATGTTTCGCGTACGTTATGGTCCGTGATAAGGATACCAATACCCCTATCGCGAAGATGTTGTATTATCTTCTTTATATCATTAACTGATATTGGATCAACACCAGCAAATGGTTCGTCTAACAAAATAAATTGTGGTTTTGCTGCCAAAGCGCGGGCAATTTCAACACGACGGCGCTCGCCCCCTGACAAACTCATCCCCGTACTATTACGTATATGGTTGATATTAAATTCATCAAGTAGGGCGTCCGCTTCTTCTTCTTGCTGCTGCGAATTTAAATCTTTACGGGTTTGTAAAATGGCCATGATATTCTCATGCACCGTAAGCTTTCTAAAGATTGATGCTTCTTGTGGAAGGTAGCCTATACCACGGCGTGCGCGCTCGTGCATTGGCTGATGAGTAAGCTCATTGTCATCAATTTCAATCTTGCCTTTATCTAAATTTACTAAGCCGACAATCATATAAAATGTGGTGGTCTTACCAGCACCATTAGGCCCAAGAAGGCCTACAATTTGGCCTGTTGAGACCGAAAGACTCACATCGCGAACCACTTGTCGTGATTTATAGGCTTTAGCAAGGTTTTTAGCGCTTAAAGTAGCCATTGCTATTGATTGTCCTTGTTGTCTTTTTTCGACGATGTTTTGCGAATAGTCTCTGGCGTAAATACGGTGGTTACGCGACCTTCTCCATTCTTACCCGCACCGCCTGTGGCCAATAATTGCTCGGTAATCATATCGAATGTGATTTTATCGCCTTGTACTTTACTGGTGTCTTGTTGTAATTCAGCGTTGCCTGCCAAAGAGATGGTGCGATTGACCACTTCGTAACGTATTTCATTGGCCTGAGCTGACACTGGCGTACCATCTTCGAGCGATTGAGAGTAGCTGGCAGGTTTACCTCGAGCGATAAATATTTCTCTGCCGCTGCCATCTGTAGCGATAACTTCAACTTCATCAGCTTTGATGACAAGCGATCCCTGGGTAATGAGTACGTCTTCCTTGTAAAGCGCCGTTTTGTTTTTACCGTCGATAAACTGGGTGTTTGAGCCTATTTTAATAGGCTGTGAAAAATCTTCTTCACTTGCAAGCACCGCTCCACTAGCGATGGAAAGTATAAGGCTAGTTGCTAGGGGAATAAGTCGTTTGTACATGATCTAAAAGCTCGTATTCTTGTGTGCGTAAGTTCGCGTTAAACCCATTACTTAAGATAAGGTATTGAGTGCCCAGTATCTCAACGGGTTGATCAGATGTCATTTGTTTCGTGTCTAAATTTATCTGGATGTATTCGGTTGATAAACTTTTTACAAAATCATCGCTGGTTTGATTTTCAATCACAACGCTATTTTCAAGCTGGATCAGCTCGTTGTTATAAAGCGTTCCTTCTTGTGCCGTGACAACCCAAGGCGATGTAGCGTTTTCGGTGTAAAGGGTGTACCGGGGCTGTTGAAATAAAACAAAACCTAACTGGTCGTAGTGCTCCATCGACTCTGCAAACACTTTGTGGTTGAGCTCACCATCTTGATTGTATAAGGTTGTGGTGAGGTTTTTGGCCTTGTAAGCTGGCTTTAAAGCGTCATTTTCACTGCTGCTTTGAGTCTCAGGCTGCTCTTCCATCCAAGTAGGGATATACATAAGCAGCGCTAAGATAAATAGCGCAGATATACTTAATCCTAAGCGATTAAAGCCAAACAGGCTCATACACTCGCTCCAAAAATCTCGTTCGCCACCCCTTTGGCTTGCAAAATGGTGTCTGAAATTTCTCGAACTGCGCCAAACCCACCTTGAAGTGTGGTTATCCAATTGGCTTGTTTGGCTACGTAAGGGTGAGCATCGGCAACCGCAATTTTCACTGCAACATGCTCATACATACCTGTGTCTGGCATGTCATCACCCACTGCAGCTACCTCATTAGGTTCTAACTTCAAGCATTGCATCAGTTCGCTTAGCGCGTCTGCTTTGTTTTCTTCGCCTTGAATAATGTGCGCAACATTAAGGGCTTTCATCCTGTTTTCTACAATCGCTGAACGTCGCCCGGTAATAACCGCCACATTTACGCCATTGCTGACCAGCGCTTTAACGCCGTATCCGTCGCGGGTGTGAAAGGCTTTTAGCTCTTCACCATCATTACCTAGATAAATGCGGCCGTCAGAAAACACACCATCTACGTCACACACCAACAGCTTAATATGCGCTAGCTTTTCAAAAAGCACGTTGTCTAAATCGGTATATAAGGTAGTTGTCATCTAAAGTACTCCTGCTTTCAATAGCATGTGCATATTGAAAGCGCCAACAGGTTTGCGCTTGTCATCGGTAACCATTAACGCGCTTATTTTGTGATTTTCCATTAAATTAAGCGCTTCGACAGCCAACTGATCTGCGGTTGTGGTTTTACCACCTTTGGTCATCACATCTTCTACGGTTGCGCAGTGTACATCAATGCGAGCATCGAGTATTCGTCGTAAATCACCGTCGGTAAAGACACCGGTCAATGAGCCATCTGAGGCTAATACACCAGTCATGCCTAGCCCCTTTTTAGAGATTTCCAGAAGTGCATCAGCGACAGATGCGTTTGCACTTACTAGCGGGATGTCACTGCCACTCAGCATAATATCACTCACTTTAAGCAGCAGTTTTCTGCCCAAGCTACCGCCAGGATGTGACAGCGCAAAATCATCCGATGTAAAGCCTTTTTGGTCGAGTAGCGCCACCGCAAGGGCGTCGCCCATAACCAATGTGGCCGTCGTGCTTGACGTCGGTGCAAGGCCCAATGAGCAGGCTTCTTTTTCAACGCTGATATCAAGTACCACGTCTGCGTGTTGGCCCAAGGAACTGGATGCACTGTTGGTCATGGCCACAACTTGTATTCCTAAACGCTTAACAACGGGCAACAGGTTAACTAGCTCGTTAGTTTCACCAGAATTAGAGATAGCTAATAAGACGTCTCCTTTACTTAGCATACCCAAGTCGCCATGGTTGGCTTCACCTGGATGCATGAAGAAAGCTGGAGTACCTGTACTAGCTAGCGTAGCGGCAATTTTATTACCGATATGCCCAGATTTGCCCATACCGCTTACAACCACTTTTCCCTTACAATTAAAGAGAATGTTACACGCGGTAATAAAGTCACCGTTTAAGCGCTCTGCAAGGTTAGCAATAGCCTGTGTTTCAATGTCTATCACACGCTTTGCCGATTCGATATAGTGCATCTGAGTTTTTGTATTCATGGTTATCCGAACAGCCAGAATTGATAGCCGATAAAGCAAGCCAGAAGTATAAATCCGTTTGTTCTTGAAATTGTACGCTTGCCAATTAAATCGAAGCTGAACAAAAACAATAACAAAGTTAAACCGAGCATGACGTACATATCTCGGTTATAGACGTCTGGGTCCAGAATACCAGGAGCGATCAACCCCGGCATACCAAGCACTGCGAGCAGATTGAATATGTTAGAGCCGATAATATTACCCAGTGCTAAATCATCTTCACCTTTAAGCACGCCAGCAACACTTGCTGCGAGTTCGGGCAGGCTTGTACCAAATGCAATAATAGTTAACCCGATAACCAAATCAGAAATGCCCATATATCTTGCAATTTCAACAGCTGAATTGACGAGGAAGTGGGCGCTCAAGGGTAGCACTACGAGGCCAACACCGATCCAGATAAGGGCAGAAGTATTAGAGACACCTTTAGGGATTTCATCTGCGGTTTCTGCGACAAGCGGATCTTCTTTATCTACCTGAAGTGACAACCATGCCATCATTGCTAGAACAAAGATAAATAGGCCCAACAGGATAATCCCCTCATAGGATTTCAGTTCACCATCAAACATAAAGCCGATGGCGATAAGTGAGATGATGAGAAGTGCGGGGAGTTCTCGTTTTAGTGTTGTAGATGAAACCAGAAGAGGTTTTACAAGGGCAGTTATACCTAACACCAACGCGATGTTCGTAATATTCGAGCCTAACGCGTTTCCTACGGCAGTATTCATATTGCCATTTGCAGAGGCAATAGCGGAAACCACAATTTCAGGTGCCGAAGAGCCCATAGCGACAATCGTTAATCCGATCATCATAGGAGAGATACCGATGTTCTTTGCTAGCGCAGAAGCACCATAAACAAAACGGTCCGCACTCCAACTTAAAACAATCAGCCCAACCAGAAAAATGACAATGTTTAAAAGCACAACAACCTGTAATAAAAAGTATTTCGCTAGATTGTCGCAAAAAGAGTGCCATTTGCCTATGCTCGCAACGCTTTATTTTCATCAAATAAGGCCAACTGCCGTAAATTTCTGCCGATAGTCAATGTTAAACGAGGCTTTACTGGCCTGGCCCAGGCGTTCAGTTTCAGTTAATAAACAAAGAAATAGGATGGGGACTGGAACTACACGTAAGAATTAGCTAGGGCACTGGCATTACTTCAGCGCGGGTTACCTATCATTCGTCTTAATAGAACATAACTTGTAACTTTTTGACTTTGGCGAGGGTCTTGAAAAAGCGTACAATGGCTCCAAATTACACGGCCCAGTGGGCATGTCTGATAAACAAGCCAGCCTGTAAAAATAAAAAACTACACTGGAGAGTAAACTTTTTTGAATTTCCATGCTCTTAAAAGTAAACTGTTCAGTAAACTTTATGAGTTATGTGTGCGAAGGCACAGAAATTGAATATGCCATTACTCATATGCTTTTATAATTTTCTAAGTGGATTGATATCGCTTTTAACAAACGACATCAATTCAGCGTCAGGGGTCGACATTTAAGTAACTATGGATCATTTAGTTGAAGTAGATAACCTAACCTTTAAGCGTGCTGACCGCATTATTTATGATGGAATTTCGCTTAAGGTGCCCAAAGGCAAAATTACTGCGGTAATGGGGCCAAGTGGTATAGGTAAAACCACGCTGCTGCGCCTTATCGGCGGGCAGTTAACGCCAGATGAAGGTGACGTTAGGTTCGACGGCGATTCAATTGTCTCAATGTCGAGAAAGTCTTTGTACGAAACCCGTCGCAGAATGAGCATGCTTTTCCAAAGTGGCGCGTTATTTACCGATATGAGTGTGTTCGATAACGTGGCGTTTCCGCTTCGCGAACATACCGAGTTATCGGAAGACGTTATCGCGACTATTGTCGCTTTAAAGCTACAGGCTGTAGGGTTACGCGGTGCTGCTCAGTTAATGCCCAGTGAGCTATCTGGTGGGATGGCGCGTAGGGCAGCTCTTGCTAGGGCAATAGCGCTTGATCCAGATTTAATCATGTACGACGAACCCTTTGCCGGACAAGATCCTATTTCTATGGGCGTGTTGGTGAAGCTAATTCGTGAACTAAACGACGCACTAGGCCTTACCAGCATAGTGGTAACCCACGATGTAACCGAAGTGTTGACCATTGCTGACTATATCTACATTTTGGCAGATAAGCGGGTTATCGGTGAAGGAACGGCACAGCAAATTAAAGAAAGTGACTCTGAATTAGTTCAGCAGTTCTTGAAAGGAAAAGCAGACGGCCCGGTACCCTTTCATTACCCTGCACCTGATTTGAAAACAAGCTTTTTGGGGGCAGATAAATGAAGTTCTTCCAATCGATAGGTGCTAAAACAATAGGGAAGATTTCTGCCATTGGTAGAGCGGCGCTAATGCTGTTTGGCGCACTCATCGCTGTTCCTCGAGTAAAAAACATTCCACTGGTTATTAAACAGCTTTATGTGGTTGGTGTTCAGTCGTTACTTATCATCATGGTTTCTGGCCTGTTTATTGGCATGGTAATGGCGCTGCAAGGCTACACGATTTTAGTGGACTACGGTGCAGAAGGCAGCTTAGGTCCCATGGTGGCGCTTTCTCTATTACGTGAACTTGGCCCTGTGGTTACAGCCTTGCTTTTCGCAGGGCGTGCAGGTTCAGCGTTGACCGCTGAAATTGGCCTGATGAAAGCTACTGAGCAGTTAAGTAGTTTAGAGATGATGGCGGTAGACCCGCTAAGGCGAATTGTTGCTCCGCGATTTTGGGCGGGGATGTTAGCAATGCCAATGCTTGCCATTATTTTCAGCGCAATTGGTATTTTAGGCGGCCACTTAGTGGGCGTTGACTGGCTAGGGGTTGATGCAGGCAGCTACTGGTCAATTATGCAGTCGACAGTAGATTGGAACCAAGATGTCATAAACGGCGTAATAAAAAGCCTCGTGTTTGCCTTGGTTGTGACGTGGATTGCCATATTTAAAGGTTACGATTCTATTCCAACATCGGAAGGGATCAGCAAAGCGACTACCGAGACGGTGGTCTATTCATCATTAGCAGTATTAGGGCTGGACTTCGTGCTAACCGCCCTTATGTTTGGTATCGAGTAGGGGATTGGAATGAGTAAGTATAAAACGGAAGTGATGGTTGGTGTGTTTGTCGTGCTTACTATCGGTGCATTGATGTTGTTGGCTCTAAAGGTTGCAAACCAGACCGTTGCTACTGAAGGCGATACCTACACCTTATATGCGAAGTTTGACAATATTGGTGGCCTAAAACCTCGTTCAGCGGTGAAAGTGGGTGGCGTAACCGTTGGCCGTGTGTCGTCAATTACCCTGGACCAAGAAGATTTTACGCCTGTGGTAGAGCTTTCCATTTTAAACGAGTACAACGGCTTCCCTGAAACGAGTTCTGTGTCTATTTTGACGTCTGGTTTATTAGGCGAGCAGTATGTTGGTTTCCAACCGGGCTTCTCTTTTGACGGTGTCGCCAATTTGAAAAACGGCGATTATCTTCAAGATACTAAGTCAGCATTGGTGTTAGAAGACCTTATCGGACAGTTTTTATTTAACCGCGGAAGCGACGAAGACTAATCGCGGTACTTCGGCCACACGTATACAGTTGAAGTCGTCATTTAATTCCAGCGATCTGATGAAACTAAATGTTTCTTTGTCAGGTCTGCTAAATAGAGTTTTAAGTTAGGAGAGTGATTTTGAAAAAGTTTATGGTAGCAATTGGCATCTTTATGATGTCTGTAGCGGGCATAGCAAATGCGCAAGAAGTTAATGAGCAAAACCCCTACGAGCTAGTTCAGGATGTGGCCAACCGCACGTTTGAGCGTATTAAAGCGAATCAAGAAGCGATTAAAGCCGATCCAGAAATGCTGCGCACTATTATGCAGGAAGAGCTTGTTCCGCACATTGATTATAAATTTGCTGCTTTTATGGTACTGGGCAAGCACTTTAAATCTGTGCCACAGGAAAAAATGGGCGAGTACATCAGCGTATTTCGTCAATACTTAGTCACAACGTACGCGGTTGCAATGGGTTACTATGACAACCAAGAAGTTATCTTTGAGCCCGAATCCTCTTTTGATGATAAAAAGTCAGTAACTGTGCGCGCGGTAGTTCAAGACCCAAATCGTCCTGAAATTAAAATTGCATTTAAGGTTCGTAAAGACACTAAAACGAATGAATGGAAAGCCTACGATATGGTTGCTGAAGGCATTAGTATGTTAAACAGTAAGCGTAGCGAATTTGAATCAATACTTCGTCAAGACGGTATCGATGCTGTAATTGCGTTAATGCGCGATAAAATTGGTAAGCCGGTAGAGCTTAACCAAGGCGAGCCTATTGAAATCGAAGGAGAGGCTGAGTGAGCCTATTCGAGGTAAACGACAAGGGCAACATTGTGGTTCACGGTCACTTAGACCGTGAAACGCTGTCGAAAAACTTTTGGGTAAGTTTAAGCGCTGACGAACGTAGCACTTTGATTACTAACAAAAGATGTCAGATTGATTTGAGTGATGTAGAGCGTGCAGATAGTGCAGGTTTGGCATGGCTGATTAATGCTGTTAGGGATGCAAAGCAAAATGGTGTTAGCATGACCCTTTATAAAATGCCCGAAAAGCTGCAAAAGCTTGCGAAAATAAGCGACGCAGATAGCTTTTTACCCGTAGAATAAACACCAGTTAGCGAATTAAGAAGTAAGTTATGGAATTGTCTGAAATTGAAAAAATCTTGAAAGATGCGTTAGACCTGCACGAAGTCCATGTAAAGGGCGAAGGTTCGCATTTTAATATCATTGCGGTAAGCGATGCATTTAACGAAATGAGTCGTGTGAAGCGTCAGCAGGCAGTATACGCGCCTTTAGCTGATAAAATTGCAGACGGTAGCATGCATGCAATTACCATCAAGACGTTTTCAGTTAAAGACTGGGAGCGCGAGCGCCAGTTTAATATTCCTCAATAATAGGCGTAGCACGTGGATAAACTCGTAATTAAAAAGAGCCCTGCGCTCAACGGCACTGTGCGTATTTCGGGTGCCAAAAATGCGGCCTTGCCATTATTGATGACTAGCTTGCTGACCGATGCACCCTGTCGTTACACAAATGTTCCTCGTCTTCGTGATATCAACACAACCACGGCACTGCTGCGTGAATTAGGCGTAGAAGTAGCTCTACCCGCACCTAACGATATCGTTATTGATGCCAGCACGCTACAAAGCGTTACAGCGTCGTATGAGTTAGTACGTACTATGCGTGCATCTATCTTGGTGCTTGGGCCGTTACTAGCTAAGCAAGGTAAAGCAAACGTGTCTTTACCTGGTGGTTGCGCCATTGGTGCCCGTCCAGTAAACCTTCATTTAACGGGCCTTGAAAAGATGGGCGCAAAGATTGAAGTTGATGAAGGCTACATCCGTGCTGAAGTTGATGGACGCCTAAAAGGTGCCCGTATCTTTATGGATATGGTGAGTGTAGGGGCAACTGAAAACCTGTTGATGGCTGCAGCATTGGCTGATGGTACGACTATCTTAGAAAATGCGGCACGCGAGCCTGAAATTGTTGATTTGGCGAATTGTCTTATCCAGATGGGCGCAAAAATCACTGGTGCAGGAAGTGATAAAATAACCATTGAAGGCGTAGAAACCTTAAATGGCTGTGATTATGCAGTTCTGCCTGATCGCATCGAAACCGGTACTTTCTTGGTAGCGGCTGCGGTAACGGGCGGTAAAATTCGCTGTACCCATGCGGCACCTGACACGTTGGATGCGGTACTAGATAAGCTTGAGCAAGCTGGCGCGAAAATTACCGTAGGCGAAGACTGGATTGAGCTAGATATGGAAGGTCGTAAGCCTAAGGCAGTGCGCGTTAAAACCGCACCGCACCCAGCATTTCCAACTGATATGCAGGCTCAGTTTGTTACCCTTAACTGTGTTGCCGAAGGTACAGGCGTAATAACTGAAACTATTTTCGAGAACCGTTTTATGCACGTGCCAGAGCTACAGCGCATGGGCGCAGAGATCGCGTTAGAAGCGAATTCGGCCGTGTCTAAAGGTAGTTCAAGCTTGAAAGGGGCACCGGTGATGGCAACTGACCTTCGTGCATCAGCAAGCTTAGTGATCGCTGGTCTTATTGCAGAAGGTGAAACTCACGTTAACCGTATTTATCATTTAGATCGCGGTTATGAATCGATTGAAGAGAAACTTGGTAATTTAGGCGCCATCATAGAGCGAGTTAAAGAGTAACGTTATCTTGTAAGTTTTTAGCCTGGATAAAAGCGCCTGTTCATTACGGCGCTTTTTTTGTGTCTGATTTATCTTAACTACCCGTGTAGTTAAACGACAGCTGAGCCACTGTTATTTGTTTACATGCCGCTGAATATTGATAGCAATTATTGGCCCGCGCGAAGTTCAGCCACAGTTGCTGTAATAGTAATGGAGCGACCATCACGACTAAGCTCAATCTCAAGCTCGGTACCAGGCTCTGTTTCTGCAATCATATCCAGCGTTTTTGAGGCGCTTTCTAAACGTACGCCGTCTATGGCGACGATAATGTCACCAGGGCGAATTCCCGCAATATCGGCTGGGCTGCCTTTTGCTACCGCAGAAACATCTATGCCTGGTCGATTGCGATTTTCACCGCCAACAAAGCCTAGCTGACCGCGCACAACTCGCCCGTTACTGATAATTTCATCCATGACTCGCTTGGCTAATTCGTAGGGTACAGCAAAGTTAATACCGTCAACATTGCGGGCGCGGTTATTAGAATCTAACACCTGAAAATTTGCATTAGTGATACCCAATAGTATGCCGTTACTGTCTACCAAAGCACCACCAGAATTACCTTGATTCAATACGGCATCGGTTTGAATAAAATCAACATAGTTTGAAAGGCCATTACGGCCAGCTCTGCTTACTATCCCTTGAGTAATGGTTTGTCCCAGGTCGAAAGGATTGCCTATCGCCATGACTACATCACCCACATGGGTATCGGGTTCAGCTACTTGAGGAATTATGTGCAGGTTATCCGCTGTCACTTTTAATACGGCAAGGTCGGTCAAAGGGTCGGTGCCTACAATCTGCGCTTCTAAAATACGCCCATCTTGAACCGCCACGTAAATGCTATCTGCATCGGCAACAACGTGGTGACAGGTAAGCAGGTAGCCATTTTCTGTCATAATAACGCCAGAACCCAAGTTGGTTCGTCCACGAGATTGATTTCTAAATAAGCCTGAACCGTTTTCAATACTTACGCTGTAAATATTAACTACTGCAGGCGCAGAACGGCTTAATGCAGTGAAATAGCTCTCGCGGCTAGCACTTACTGAGGGTGTATTAAAAAAACCTTGAGCAAGGCCTTTTCCATTGCGAAGGTCGGGAAGGAACACTAATAGAAGTGCAGCAACAGCTACGCCAAGAACTACAGATTTTAGTAAGAAGTTTATTATCGAGCGGCCAGTCACAAGTTACACTTATTATTGTTGTCTGTCGCACTTACTCTATATGCACCGTCATAAGCGGCGCTACTTCACAAATTTAAAGCGCAACGTTCTTAAATTGTCATTCTTAATGTAAAGGATATCACTTTATTCAATAAACTACCGTAACGAAACGCAAATTTTGTGTAACTCGTTACGTTTATCGCGGTGTGCACAAGGCTCGGTGGTTTAGTAACGCTAAATATATTATCTGTGTTTCAATAAAAACGGCGCTAAATGCGCCGTTTTTTATCTATACCGTTACAGGTATTGCATATTTCACGAATGTTACTGCCTGATAACCAAGTAAAGCGTTGAGTTACCGCGTTTTACATTAAGCGCGATAACGCCTTTAGCTTCGTCTAGCGCATTTCTGAACTCAGCTACTGTAGAAGTGCGGACTCGGTTAACGCCAATTATTACATCTTCAGATTGAAGGCCAATGCGTGCAGCTGGTGCGCCTCGTTCTATTTCAGAAACTACAACGCCTGCGTTGCCAGCATTGTCAGCGCCGTTAGACAGGGTTGCACCCTCTAGCGCTGGGTGAATTTGAGCTGCCGTTACTGTGGTATCTGTAGCGTCATCTAAGACAACATCTACATTCATTTTCTTACCTTTTCGCATAACGGTGAGCTCAACTTCAGCGCCCGCACCCATACTCGCGATTTTTGCGCGTAGTTCTTGGAAGCTATGAAGTTTACGACCGTTAATAGCGGTAATAATATCACCAGCTTGCAGACCACCTTTTTCAGCAGCCGAGTCTGGCTGCACTTCGCTCACGAACGCACCAATATTCACTTCCGCATTCATGGCTTCTGCAAGGCCCGCGTCAATATCGCTACCTAAAATGCCTAACAGGCCACGGCGTACTTCACCAAACTCAGCAATTTGATCAATTAGGCTTTTCATCATATTGGCAGGAATGGCAAAACCAATACCGACGTTGCCGCCGTTAGGGCCAAAAATAGCAGTGTTGATACCAACCAGTTCACCATGAAGGTTAACCAGCGCGCCACCTGAGTTACCGCGGTTAATTGCGGCGTCGGTTTGAATAAAGTCTTCATAACCGCCAATGTTCAAGCCAGAACGGCCCAGGGCGCTCACAATGCCAGAGGTAACTGTTTGAGAAAGACCAAACGGATTACCAATAGCTACTACAAAGTCGCCTACGCGCAGCGCGTCAGAATCGGCAAGCGGTAACGCTTTTAAATCATCAGGTTCTATTTTAAGTAACGCGATATCGCTTTGCTCGTCGGAGCCTAGCTTTTTCGCCTTAAACTCGCGACCGTCAGTTAACTTAACGGTGATTTCATCTGCATTATCAACAACGTGGTTGTTGGTAACGACATAACCTTTATCGGCATCAATGATGACACCAGAACCAAGACCTCGGAAAGGACGTTCTTGAACCTGCTCTTGCGGGGCACCGAAGAAGTAGCGAAACATCTCGGGTACACGCTGCGTAGAGGTTTGGGTTCCCTCTACCGCAATGCTTACTACCGCAGGAGTAGCTTCTTCTAGCATAGGGGCTAAAGAGGGAACTTCATCTTTTTTATCAGAAAAGAACGGTAACGCCGCCTGTGTGCTAGCAGTAAAGCCCAATGAACTTACAACAACGGCAGACGCCAATAGACAATGGCGGAAAGACATTTTCATGTTCGCTTACACTCCTTCATGTTATATGCGACATAGCATGGTTTCACTAGAAGAGTCCGAGGTCGTGATAAAGTTCCCGATGTTACTGTTTTTCTGCGGTATTCTTATCAGAACCGCCGACGAACAGCCCAGAACCCGAGTTAGCGAAGTCTCTAGGCTGTGTATCAGAAACACGCTTAACTCTCGATTTGTCAGACCCTTTCAGGTTATTACGTAAATATGTGGTTGCTTGTTCCCCGTAAAAAGGGACTTTGCTGTCATCATCGCCGCCTTGTTCAAGCAGCAATTCATACTCTTCAATTTGTTGCTTTAGGGTTTCGCACTGGCTTTCAATGCTCTCTAAGCTTTGACGAGTTTGATGAATGTGGTGTTGCGCCTGCTGTGCAAGGATCTCTTTAACTTGCTTCTCAGTCTGTGCAGTATTGCCTGCGCCCTGCTTTTGTTGAAAAAAGCGACCTGCGAAAAAGCCAATAATTAACCCAACTACTAACAAAGCAAGAGATACTAACAATTCCATTATATTCTCCGAATCAATCTACATCTTGCAGCCGACCTTTACTTCTACGATCTAAAAGCTGCTTTCGACCATACGCTGAATATAGCAAGGTCGAACCCGAAAAGCGCATACATCGAGGCATTTATTCGGTGTATGTCGAATTTCAATGTGAGATTCTACCGTGATTTCCATTAAAATTAAGGTCATAATTGAGAAATTCAAGCAGGTCGGTGCAGCAAGCGCCACTATTGACTTTTGTACGGAGTGGTTTCGGCGATGACGCCATGGGAAAAATATCAGCTAGATCTTCAGTCGTCTGACTTTCATTACGACGCGGCGCAAGAAAATGCAGTAAAAGAACTTCAGCGTTTGTTTGATGAACTTACCCAACCTGAAAGGAAAACGACGTGGCGGGTAAAGTTAAAAGCAGCGTTTGGGAAAGGCCATGCGAAGCCTGGTATCCAGGGCATTTACTTTTATGGCGGGGTAGGGCGAGGCAAAACCTATTTAGTAGACACCTTCTACGACTGTTTGCCGTTCGAGAAGAAAATGCGCGTGCATTTTCACCGCTTTATGTACCGTGTGCACGATGAACTAAAGCAGCTTAAAAACGCACAAGACCCGCTAAAGCTGGTAGCGGCTAAGTTAGCAAAAGAAGCGCGGGTAATATGCTTTGACGAGTTTTTCGTGTCTGATATAACCGACGCCATGATTTTAGGCACGTTAATGGAAGAGCTGTTTGGTCACGGTATTGTGCTGGTGGCGACGTCGAACATAGTCCCTGACGATTTGTATAAAAACGGATTGCAGCGTGCGCGGTTCTTACCTGCTATCGATCTACTCAATCAGAATACCCGCGTGGTAAATGTTGATAGCGGTATTGATTATCGTCTTAGGACCTTAGAGCAAGCCGAAATTTATCACTACCCACTTGATGACGAAGCCACTGAAAACTTGCATAGCTACTTTTCTCAGTTAGCACCGGAAGAAGGCTCTAAAGGCGAAGATATTGAGGTGAACAACCGAAAAATACCGACGCTTAGAAACGCTGACGGGGTATTGATGATTGATTTTAAAGCCCTGTGTGGCGGGCCCCGCAGCCAGAGCGACTACATTGAGCTAAGCCGTTGTTATCACTCAGTGCTTTTAGCGAATGTTAAGGAAATGGGCCAGCATAATGACGATGTGGCACGCCGTTTTATTGCAATGGTGGACGAGTTTTACGAGCGAAATGTAAAGCTGATCATATCTGCAGAAGTCGCGCTGGAAAGCTTGTACACCGAGGGGCTACTTAACTTTGAGTTCAGACGCTGTCTTAGCCGCTTAAAGGAAATGCAGTCCCACGACTACCTAGCAACCGAGCACTTACCGTAAACATAAATATGGGGTCAGAGTACATTTTGACCTCATCGAAAATGTGAAAGCTACCAACCTACACCCTTTCTCGGGGCGTTCACGTTGGTATTACATGAAAATTAAGGTAGAATTTCGCCCAAATTTTTTGTGTCGCTTAGCCTACCGTTATTTTGGGCAGTGTTTCGCTTGGCAATGTTAAGCACCGTCGCGTTCGGCCATTTATAGAAACGTCGAGTTCGGCAATGCTTCCAAGTAAGGCAGAGCGATGCGCCTGATGAACCGTCAGGCAACAGGTAGCCCGATAAAACCCAACGCAGCATTTCAAATTGCGAGAAAGAGAATTTTAAGATGGGAAGAGCATTCGAAGTTCGTAAAAACGCCATGGCAAAAACTGCCGGCCAAAAAACTAAAGTTTATTCTAAATACGGTAAAGAAATTTACGTATGTGCGAAAAATGGTGGTGCCGATCCGGACACCAACCTTTCACTTCGCCGCCTAATGGAAAAAGCGAAAAAAGACCAAGTACCAAGCCACGTTATTGAAAAAGCGATTGATAAAGCCGCTGGTGGCGCTGGTGAAGACTTCCAGCCTATGCGCTACGAAGGTTTTGGCCCAGGTAACTGCATGGTAATTGTTGACTGCTTGTCTGACAATGCAAACCGCACCATCACTGAAGTACGTAACTGCTTTACTAAAACTAACGCGAAACTTGGTGCACAGGGTGCGGTATCGCATATGTTCGATCACCAAGCAGTATTCCAGTTTGAAGGTGACGACGAAGACGCTATCCTAGAAGTGCTGATGGAAGCTGACGTAGACGTAACTGACGTTGAAGTAGAAGACAATAAAGTGACCGTTTATGCGCCGCACACTGAATTCTATCAAGTAAAGACAGCGCTAACTGAAGCCTACCCAGACATTAGCTTTATTGCCGAAGAAATGAGCTGGATGCCTCAGACTGAAACTGAGATTAGCGAAGAAGACATGCCTATGTTTGAAAAATTCATGGACATGCTTAACGACTGTGACGACGTACAAGACGTTTATCACAACGCGATTACGCCTAATTAAAATGCGAATATATTTCGTTTTTTAATGTGAAAGCCCCTCAATAGAGGGGCTTTTCGTTATAAACAGGATGTTATCTTAGTTTTACTTTTATTCAGCTAGACGCTTAATTAAATCATCCCAAAGTAAGGGGCGAGATAAGAAATACCCCTGTGCCCAGTCACAGCCATGTCTCTTTAAGTAGTTTAACTGCTCTTCAGTTTCAACTCCTTCCGCGATAACCCGTAAACCGTAAAGCTCCGCAAGGTTTTGTATAATCAAAACCATTTTGCTTCGTGGCTCTTTTTCAGAAAATAAATCACTAACAAAAGAGCGATCAATCTTAAGGCAGTCGGCGGGGTAGTGGATAAGTTGGCTGAATGCGGTATAACCGGTTCCAAAGTCGTCGAGTGCTAAGGAAACGCCTAACTCATTTAACGCATTAAGGGTTTCTAAGCAGGTTTTATCTCCAGCAACCAATGCGGTTTCAGTTACTTCCAATTCTACGCTACAAGGATTTACCTTGTGTGTTTCAAGTAAACGTTTAACCAGAGGTGGAAAGTTTTCGTTGTGTAACTCAACGCCAGATATATTGATGCACATCTTTCCTGTGAAGTTGTGTTGCTGCTGCAATACTACAAGTCTTTGCAAAGCGTGCTCTAGTACCCATAAATCAATTTCTTTTATAAGCCCTGTTGATTCGGCAACCGGAATAAATTGATCAGGCCCTATACCTTCTAGCTCAGGGGCTTTACATCTAAGCAGTGCTTCAATGGCAACAATATCATCGTTATCACAATTGAAAATGGGCATGAATGCCAAAGTGAATTGGTGGTTCTCCAGCGACGACCTTAATCCATTCTCTATTTTTTGGCGTTGTTTGATGGTTTCCGCAATCTCTTGGGTAAAAAATTTATAACAATTTCGACCGTTTTGTTTCGCGTCATACATTGCTGTATCAGCGTAATGAAGTAGTTCACTGGGCTCTACTGTGTCATCGGGGAAAACAGCAATACCAATACTGGCGTAAGTTAGGTGAGTAATACCATCCACCTCGAAGCCACCGTCGAAAATGTTTAAAATCCGTGCTGCCACTGTACCCGCGTCGAACGTATCTTTAATATTTGGTAGCAGTACCACGAATTCGTCACCCGCAAGCCTGGCAATACTCTCCTCTTGAGGTTTCAGTACTTGGTCTGACGGACGGATTTCGCTCCATAACTTTTCACTAAACTTGAGTAAGAGTTTGTCACCCATTTCATGACCATACTGATCATTAACCTGTTTGAAGTTATCTAGGTCTATATAAAGTAGCCCAACTTTTTGTTTATCTTTGAAGGCTCTTTCGATAACTCGTTGTAAGTTTGTTTTGAAATTCCACCTGTTCGGAAGACCGGTTAACGTGTCGTAAAACGCCATTTGCCTGATGTCATCGTCGTGCAGTTTAATGATCGTCTCGTACGACTGCTCTTCAGAACGTAATGCGGCAAGACAAATTAGATTCAAAGCCAATGTTGTTAGAATAAAACGTATGGCTTCGACTAGGGTGTAGCTCGTCATTAGTAAGCTAGAAAGTGGCGTAAATAAAAGAAGAATACTGGTAATACTAAAAATGCAGAAGACGACAACCGCAGGCCAAAAACGATTAATAAATAAGTTAATTGCCGCAATGGGATATATCCACAACATGCCGGTGTTGTCCTTTCCCCCTGTAATAAGCAGGCTCATGGACAAAACAAACAATATACCGCTTAACACAATGGCGGCTCTTTCAACATTACCTGTGCGCTTTAAAAGATAAAGATTGACCAAGCCAACTATCGCGCTACTTACCAATATGGTTCCAAGCAATAAGGCGTGGTTATATAGGCTTAGGCTTCCTAATGCGAACAGAAAGATTACACCTATAACAGTTAAAATCTGACAAAGCGCAAACCGCCGTCGATGCCGAACCTGCATCATCTCTTTTTGCCCTGTGGTAGTTTCGTGGGTTTGGCTCATATCAGTGTAAAATTATCAAATATTTGTATGGAGTAGTTGGAAGCGTTGGTCGTAAGGACGATATATTACTTTATTAATAATAGGTGAGTAATTGGAGCTTATCAATGAACCTTTAGTTGATGAAAATTGTGAAAAAGTGTCGATATTACTTGCTCTTACATTAGTTTTGTCTAATTAAATGAGTGTTGAAATTTGACGCTTCGCCAGAGTAATCTATTTTGAGCGCTATTAACATTACCTCCCACCATTAGTAAGCATATTATTAAACTATGCTTCCGTTTACCTCTACATTTCGAAACTATTGTCAAAAATAATTTGAAACTGATTCGCCTTTTATCGGGCTTATCATTGAAAAGCTGAATCGATAACATACGCTCAACTTTTGATTTGATCCCGACTATGTATTGAGGAGTTAGTAGTGTCTCATCCAATTATTGAAGATTTAAACAAGCGCTATACCGTAAAGCAGTACGATGTTAACAAGCGTATTTCAGCCGACGAGCTAACCACAATACTTGAAGCATTGAGATTATCAGCGTCTTCAATTAATTCACAACCGTGGAAATTCGTTGTAGTGGAAAGCGACGAAGCTAAACAGCGCCTACATGATAGTTTTGCCAATAAACATCAGTTTAATCAGCATCACGCAAAAGAAGCGTCGCATACTATTTTGTTTGCCTATGATCCTAAATTCACTAAAGAGAAATTTGTTAAGCGTGTTGATGCAGAAGTATCTTCTGGTCACTTACCAGAAGATATGCGTGAGAACTTCATGGGCGCTTACGCATTTGCTGAAGCGAACACCGATGATAAGGGTAATAACGCGGCGTGGACTAAAGCTCAAGTTTATCTGGCACTAGGTAACGTGCTACATACTTTAGCTCGCCTGGGGATCGCTTCCACACCTATGGAAGGGGTTGATCCTGAATTACTTGGTGAGTTGTTTAAAGATGAACTTGATGGTCATATTTGCGAGGTAGCACTTGCCATGGGTTACCCTGATACTGAGAAAGATTGGAATCACGGTCTTCCAAAAGCGCGCTTGGCGAAAGAAGACATAATTGCAATCGTGTAACTTGTATTGGCAAGGTGGCGCTAAAGTAAATGTACGTCACCCGTAAATACGAAAAATGCGAATTGTCAGAAGAGTCCTTAAATTGGGCTCTTTTTATTATAGCGATTGAATTTGCTTTTTTAGCCCCCATTTCCCTCCATTGACAACTCACAACTGTTACCTCTAACTGCGATGGAATTCTGGTGAATACAGTCTTTAAACGCTTTTACCCCTCTACATTTGCGCCTTTCCTCATGGCGTGGGTATTGTCGTATGTGGTTGTGAGTACCGGGTTTCAGCCACTTGATGTAGCGAATAGTGCTGAGGTAACGTCGCAGTCACCGCTTGCTAAGTTTGTTCATAACCCGCACAGCTACTCTCTTCGGTTTAACGCCAGCAAGCTGACGGACAACAACAGTGAGCAGCCTACCGATGCCGATCTCTTTGGGCCAATACCTGCTTCGTTGCACTTGGCTTATGTCGGCCTTTTTGCTGTCAGTACACGTTCAGCAGACGTCCCTTTTCAGTCACAAAAGTGGGTTAAACCAAGCCCTCGCGCACCACCTTCTATCCTGATTTAACAACTCATATGCGTCAACATGGGAGCACACCTGTCGTGTTCTCAAATTTGGCGACCTTGCAAACATTATTATTCAGGATTTCAAAATGGCACGATTTTCATTTCGTGGCTTAGTGTATGTGCTCATCGTTATGCTCGGTTTACTGAGTGCTGCGCCCAACATATTGCCACAATCAATTAAACAGCAGTTACCTACATGGTACACCTCTTCCACACTATCGTTAGGCTTAGATTTACAAGGTGGCTCACACCTACTTTTAGCCGCAGACACCAACGCATTGTTTGAAAAGCAGCTCAATAGTTTTTCAAGCGACTTGTTTACTGCATTGCGTAGTCAAAATGTGCGCTATACAAAAACGTCTCACTCACTTACCCATAAAACGGGAAGCCACAGTAGTCCAGGTAGCGTTGTCTTTACGTTGCGTAATCCAGACGACGTAAGAAAAGTAAAAGACACGGCATATCAAATTTCTGCTCAGCCAAGTGGTTCAAGCGCACTTGATGTTACGATAAAGCAAAATACCGTTACTCTTACGCTTAACGAGCTATATACCGAACAACTCATTAAAGACACGTTAAGTCGAAGTGTAGAGGTAGTTCGCAAGCGCTTGAACGAAACGGGCCTCACTGAGCCTAGCGTTACGCTACAAGGTAAAGACGCCATATTAGTTCAGATGCCTGGTATGTCTGACCCCACTCAAGTTAAAAAATTACTGGGCACTACCGCACAAATGACCTTTCACTGGGCGGCAAATAGTCAGTCTGAGCAGGTGATGAATAAGCAAGATATGGCGGGGAATACCTATCGCTTAGAACAAAAAGTAGCGCTAGAAGGTGAACACATTACCGATGCGGCAGGCGTATTAAGCAGCGAGACTGGCCAGCCAGTGGTGACGTTTCGTTTAGACAGCGCAGGTGCCAAACAGTTTGCCACTATGACCCGTGACAATATTGGCCGTGTGCTTGCTATCGTACTTGACGACAAAGTGGTTACTGCCCCCGTTATAAATAGCGTGATCCCAGGTGGTCGTGGTGAAATAACCGGTAACTTTACGTTGCCCGAAGCAGGCAACACCGCATTGATGCTTCGCACAGGTGCGCTACCTGTACCACTTACCATAATAGAAGAACGCTCGGTGGGGCCTGATTTAGGCAGTGATGCAATTCAAACCGGTGTTGAAAGTGGCGTGGCAGGTGCGTTACTGGTATTAGCGTTTATGGTGGCGATTTACGGCAGGTGGGGTGCTATCGCAAGCTTTGCTTTGTGTATCAACATGGCACTGGTGTTTGGCGCATTAACCCTGTTTGGTGCAACCCTGACGTTACCGGGCATTGCAGGTTTGATCTTAACCATGGGCATGGCGGTAGACGCCAACATATTGATTAATGAACGTATTCGTGAGGAAAGTAAAAAAGGGCGTCCGGCAGCCAGTGCAATACAAGTAGGTTTTGATAAAGCGTTCGCAACTATTGTAGATTCAAACTTCACCACATTAATTGCAGTAAGCTTGTTGTTTATGTTTGGCAGCGGCCCCATCAAAGGGTTTGCTATTACTATTGCTCTTGGCCTGGTGTCCTCGGTATTTACTGCAGTCGCTTTAACTAAAATGCTGATGCTTAGAGTGGTTAAGTCGAAGCAAAAGAATACGCAAGATCGCGCGCAGCAGCGCCTTCCTTTGCACTTCTCATCCCCCTTTTTGCGGTTAACCGATAAGCTTAGCGGTATTAATTTTCTGGCAAGACGCAAAGTTGCACTCGCTGTTTCTGTCGTGCTTACGGTGCTTTCAATCGGACTATTTGCTAAGCCTGGCTTACATTATGGCGTAGACTTTACCGGTGGTACTATGATTGAACTGACCGCGCCAAGCCTTTCTACCGATGAGCTGCGCAATGTCATTCAAAGTAATGGTTTTGAGCAGATAGCAATCCAAGAATATGGCAGTGAGCATCACTATTTATTGCGGGCCCCTGTTTTAGATAGCGGTGGTGAGCTTGAAAATAGCAACGCAAAGCAGACTGACGCACTAAAACGTGCGATTTCGCAAGCCGACAGTGAGGTACGCTTTGATAAAATAGATATGGTTGGACCTAAAGTAAGTGGGGGCTTTGCTGAGCTATCAATTTTAGCATTGCTTATAGCCGGTGGCGGTATGCTCGTGTACCTGTGGGCGCGTTTTGAAGCGCACTTTGCCACCGCTGCGCTACTTACCGTAATACTCGATTTAACCAAAACCATTGGCTTTTTCGCGCTAACGGGCATTGAATTTAACTTAACGGCTGTCGCGGCACTGTTGGCACTAATCGGTTACTCTATAAATGATAAGGTGGTAGTACTTGATCGCATCCGTGAACTATTGCGGTTAGACTCGAACAAGCCATTAGCTGATACTATTAATGAAGCCGTGAACAGCACGTTAAGCCGTACTGTATTTACTTCTGTTACCACGCTGCTAGCCCTGCTTCCTATGGCTATTTTTGGTGGTGATGCAGTAGAAAGTTTTGCGGTGCCTATGGTTTTTGCTGTCGTAATTGGCACGTCTTCAACCTTGTTTATTACCTCCACTTTGCTGTATTTATTGGGAAGTAGGCGAGAGAAGCAAGGTAAAGCGCAGTTAAAGCCCACTGCAGAGGAAATTAAGGCTTCGTTGTCGCACATCCCTTAGGCGACACAAGTTCCTTAACCTTAGGCCTTGCCGCTTTTTGTCACTCAATACCCTTTGTATCTCAATACTTTGAAACAAAAACGCGATAAGGTAGCAGTATTAACAGGAATCCTTGATGCGTGCACGCATATCCGTATATTTTGCGTGTGAGCATCAAGGGCAATAAGGAACGTATAATGTTTGCAGTTGATCACATTATTTTACTTAGTGCAGTGCTTGCCATTTTGGGCGTGCTGGCCAGCAAGTTATCTCCGCGCTTTGGCGTACCTGTTTTGGTGTTGTTTTTGGGTGTAGGTATGTTGGCTGGTGAAGATGGTATCGGCCGAATCTTCTTTGATAATGCCGATGCTGCGCACGCTATAGGTACTTTTGCTCTTATCCTCATTCTATTTGATGGCGGCCTGCAAACGTCAAGAAAATCTATCATTCAGGCGTGGAAGCCCGCCGCTTTACTCGCCACCTTTGGAGTGATTGGTACGGCTGTACTCACTGGTATTGCCGCCATGGTTATTCTAGATCTCCCCCTTTATAAAGGATTATTACTTGGCGCTATTGTAGGGTCAACCGACGCAGCTGCGGTGTTTTCGGTTTTGCGCAACGCAGGTATACGCATTCCCGCTAAGATTAAATCGACACTGGAGCTGGAAAGTGCGTCGAACGATCCTATGGCCATATTCCTCACCATTGGCCTTATAACCCTTATCCAAGACAGCACCACTAAGCCAGTTGACTTACTCTCGCTCTTTGCCAGCCAAATGGGAGTGGGGGCAATAGTGGGCCTTGCCATTGGCGGTATTGCAGTATGGCTTTTCAGACGCGTCACCCTAATGGCCATCGGCTTATATCCCGTTTTTGTGATGTTGTTTGGCGTATTGTCTTTTGGTCTTGCTGCAAATTTAAATGGCAGTGGTTTCCTGGCTACTTTCATTACGGGCGTTATCGTGGGGAATAGCCGCTTTGCTTATCAGCGCAATACATTTGTGTTTTTGGACGGACTGGCTTGGTTAGGGCAAATCGCTATGTTCGTTATATTGGGTTTATTGGTAACACCCACCGAACTCTTCGTTAATTGGAAAGAAGGGTTGCTTATTGCTTTTGTACTTATTTTTATTGCCCGACCGCTGGTGGTAATGCCTATTTTGTTGCTTTCAAAATTCTCGGTCAAAGCATCGCTACTTATATCATGGGTAGGATTACGCGGTTCAGTGCCAATTATTTTGGCCATATTTCCGCTAATATTCGGCATGCCTTACGCTGAACTTATTTTTAATGTGGTGTTCTTTATCGTGCTTATTTCGGCCCTCTTGCAAGGTTCCACTTTACCTTTTGCTGCGCGTAAATTGGGCTTAGTGTTAGACGATGAGGTAAAGGAATCGAGCACGCTAGAAATTGTAAAAGTCGCCAAGAGCAAGCGCGAGCTTATAGAAATAGAAGTATCGAAGTTATCGCCGGCGTTAAATAAAACCATCGGTGAATTGTCGCTTCCTGATAATACGGTAGTGGCGATGATTGCCCGTGGTGAAGAAACCCTTATACCTAAGGGCAGCACCAAGATAGAAACGGGCGATCAAATATTTATTATCACCAAACTACTCGATAAAAGCCGCGTTGAGCAATGCTTTTACAACGAGCAGGAATAGGGTGCTATTGAAGGGCACTTCATGTAGAATGCGCCGCGGAGTTGGCCAGGCAATCGCCGCTTTCGTAAGAAAGGGGAGGAAAGTCCGGGCTCCAAAGGGCAGGGTGCCAGATAACGTCTGGGCGGCGTGAGCCGACGACAAGTGCAGCAGAGAGAAGACCGCCTAAGCATGTTTACATGCCGGTAAGGGTGAAAGGGTGCGGTAAGAGCGCACCGCACCTCTGGTAACAGAGTGTGGCAAGGTAAACTCCACCCGGAGCAAGACCAAATAGGATCCCTTAACGTGTGGCCCGCATGGGGATCGGGTAGGTTGCTTGAATCAGTGAGCGATTGCTGATCTAGAGGAATGGTTGCCCACGACAGAACCCGGCTTACGGCCAACTCCACTCTTTTCCTCGACAGCGTTTATTAAGCGCTAGTCATCTATAGTTTTCAGGTAAAACCTCTGTCTGAAGGCATATTCTTTAAGATAAAATATTTTAACGTCTATTCTTGGGATACGATATTTGGTGCGGTTTCTACAGATTATCGCCAGCATTTTGAGATGAACTCACATCTATACACTCAATGCATGAGGATTTTTTATGAGAGCACCTTTTATGAAAGCCTTTGTGAGAAGTGCGTCTAAAATGTCAAAAGAAGCGCCTATCAGGCTAATTACAAAACTATTAATCACAGTATGATCACTTCAAGACAAGTGAAAGCTAACTGAGAGAAATACAATGAAAAAAGCCGAGAGTGCAAGCGACACATTAAAAGGTATGCTGGCAATCGTTATCGCAAGCTTTTTGTGGGGAACAACAGGCACTGCTGCTCAGTTTGCGCCACAGATCAGCCCACTGGCCATCGGTGCCTTTGCTATGGGTATAGGTGGTGTATTGCTCTGTGTTAGCGCCCGAAAATCATTGGTAAAGGATGTTCCTATTCTTTTTTCTACGCCACTGACCTTTCTGTTTGGTAGTGCATGTGTCGCAATTTATCCGCTGGCCTTTTATAGCTCTATGCGGCTGTCAGGCGTTGCCATAGGAACTGTGGTCTCTATCGCCAGTGCGCCACTGTTCGCTGCGCTTCTAGAGTACTTTTTGAGTAAAAGGCCCGTGTCTTTGAAATGGTTTATAAGTTTTATATTTGGGACTCTGGGGATTGTTCTGTTAGCCATGGGAAAGACACAGGACGCATCAGCGTTGTCAGCGTCTAAAGACGATCAGGTGTTCGGCGTTATATTGGGTTTAATTGCAGGTTTAACTTATGCGGGATACTCATGGGCTGCGAAGCAACACATTGACGCTGGTGCACATTCAAAGTCTGCCATGGCCGGACTTTTCGGTTGCGCTGCAGTTGTTCTACTGCCTTCTCTTTGGTTTACCGGTCAAAACTTGTTTGACAACGCTATTAACACTAGTGTTTCACTGTACATGGCAGTAGTGCCTATGTTTCTTGGTTATTTGCTATTTGGCTATGGCCTTCGTAGTACAGATGCCAGCAAAGCCACGCTTATCACACTAATTGAACCATTGGTTGCAACCCTTTTGGCTATCTTCCTAATTGGTGAAGTATTCAAACCCGTGGGGTGGATGGGTATGGCGCTAGTATGCTTGTGTCTTTTTTGCCAATCAGTCACGTTTCCTATTGCGTTAAAGCGCTTTGGGCGAAAAGCAACAGCGTAATGTAGACTCGGTTAAAACGGGTGTCTTCTATAAAGAAAAGTCGGAATACTTGTTAAGTATTCTTTCTATTTGGCCTGTTTGTTTTATTTCAGCGATAGCGCGGTTAATGGCGGGAAGCTTATCTTTATGTCGATTGTGAAGACGCAAAGCCATTTTACCTGCGGTATGGATGGGCCCTAAGGCAATGTTTATGTCGTGAATTGAAGACCAGTAACGGGCCGATGCCTCCTCCATTATGATGACATCTATCCGTTTTGCGCCTAGGGCTGAAATAAGGTTGTTCTCGGCTTGAAAATCCATTCTGACGAACTTATCAGAATCAAAATACACATAGCCGGAAATCATTCCTACGGTTTCACCATAGATAGAGGTAACAGTAGGGTATCGACTATGATTTTCAGGCAGAGTAATAAAATATTCTGTGATATCTATAATGGGGTCTGAAAAAGTAAAGTCACCCGCAGGCTCATCTTTGGACAGCCAACTTGGACTGAAGAAGTCAAAATCAAGGTCGCCTGTTTTAAATGCAAGCATGGCGCGTTTGGTAGACAGCATGACTTTCTCTGTCTTGATATCAGCCCTATCCATAATTAGTGGAAGTATTTCAACTAAAATACCGGCCCTGTCTTCGTCGACAGCATTTTCGTATGGAATAGAATTACCCGATGTTCCAAGGTTGTACCGCAATATTTCATCGGCAGTGGCGGTATCACTAAAAAGCGAAACGTTTACCAATAAACTTATTGAAAAAACTCTTTGTATTAGAGGTGTTAATCTTGCTAAAGCATACACTCAAGATGTCCCGCTACAATAGGTTAATGAACTGCGTTTTCTTCACTATTTCTTTCAAAACTTGCCCAATGCTCGACTTTATCAATAAGGTCAACAGCGTCAAAAGGCTTGCTTAAGTAGTCGTCCATTCCCGCGTTTACACAGCGCTCTTTGTCACCTTTCATTGCATTGGCGGTTAGTGCGATGATCGGCACATTTAAATAGCGTTCTCCGGCTTCACCATTTCTGATACGCCTGGTGGCTTCAAAGCCATCCATTTCTGGCATTTGGCAGTCCATAAGAATGACATCAAAAGTTACCTTCATTTTATTTAATGCTTCTAACGCCTCTAAGCCAGATTTAGCACTCAGTGTTGTATGGTTGTTCAAGTGCTGCTTTACGATAACCTGATTAATATCATTATCTTCGACAATCAGAACCTTGCGTTTTTTACCCTTTTCTCGTGTCAGCGCTGATGCGTAGTGAACTGGCTTCAGCAAAGCCTCGTCAGCAGGTTCAAGGGATATGGTGAATGAGAAGGTACTGCCGTTACCTTTGACACTTTCAAGCTTTATATCACCCCCCATGAGTTCGCAAAGCTGTTTGCTTATTGATAAGCCAAGGCCAGTGCCACCAAACTTGCGAGTAGTTGACAGATCTTCTTGCGTGAAAACTTCGAAAATGGTGCCTTGCTTATCTTCAGCAATACCTATTCCGGTATCTTTAACGCTACATAATAGAGTAAGGCTATCATCTGCGTTTTGCTTAATACTTGTGGTTACTTCAATGTAGCCTGAATCGGTGAACTTCACGGCGTTACCCAGTAAGTTCGACAAAATCTGTCTGAAGCGTACGTCGTCACCCTGAACTACGTGGAAACCTTGCAAATCAAAGTGGAAGTGCAGTTCAAGGCCTTTCTCTTGGCACATAATGGCGTACTGACTTTGAAGGTTTTCAAGTGACTCTAGAATGTCGAATGGGTTTTCTTCAATTTGTAGCTGGCCGGCTTCAATTTTTGAAAAATCCAAAATATCGTTAACGATATGCAATAGGCCTTGAATGCTAAACTTGGCTAATGAAAGATAATGTTTTTGCTCTTCAGCCAAATCAGAGTTTGCTAGTAGCTGTAAAACGCCAGAAATCCCGTGGATTGGAGTGCGTATCTCATGGCTCATACTCGCCAAAAAGCTCGATTTCAGGCGCGCAGATTCCTCGGCTTTCTCTCTAGCATCTTGTAGGTATTGTTCAGTTTGACGTTGCTGCGTAACATCCTGCTGAAAACCGATATAGTGAGTTACTTCGCCATTGGTTTTAACCGGTGTTAGATTTAGCCTATTGTAGAAAAGACTGCCGTCTTTTTTATAGTTGATGAGGGTTGTTTCTATAGGCTCGCGGGTTGCTATGGCTTTTCGTATTTGTTCAACTGTTTGCTTATTGGTTTCATCGCCTTGCATAGTGCGACAATTATGACCAATCATTTCACCACGCGTGTAGCCGGTTAATTCTTCAAACGCGCTATTTACATAAATAATTGGCTGACCAACACGCTTTACATCAGAAATAATAATTGAAACTGTCGCTTCGTCCATCGCATGGGTAAGTACGTTAACGTGGCTTTCTAACGTTCGTTGCTCGGTAACGTCACTGCCTACAAAAATATCACCGCGAATATTACCGTTTGCATCGGCTAACGATGCTTTCGTCCAGCTGATATAGCGCTCTTGTCCAGTCTTTACCGAAAAATGCGTTAGCTCGTCGCTTTGTTTCGCCGCTAGCTTCTGCACTATTAATTTCAGAATCGTGTTCTTTTCACCGTATTGGTCGTTACAAAAACCTTCAAAGCGTTTATTCGCAATTAAGATCTCTTGATTCTGATCGACGACAACCAGCATATCGCCCATAGATTCCAGTACATTCGAAAATTGTTCGTTCGACAGCGATACTTCTGTTAAGTCCCAAATAAGCTTATCGAAAGCAGAACGAATGTCTTCTAACTCTTTAGCCTCTATCTGTTGCTCATTTTGAAGGGGCGCGGCTTTGTCGCTAGTTAGTCGATTTTTGATGTCGTCGTAAAGCTTCGAGAGCGTTCGTTCGGCCAAGGTGCCAGTCATACTCACCATATGCAATATAATGAAAATGAACCCCACAATCATTGCGACTAAAACGATGCCCGTCCAAGCCATCTCTCTGTAAGCCGTAATTGTTGGTTTAACACTGTACAGTTGTAAATTCTTCCAGCTTGTTTGCTTGATGGAATAGCCATTTTGAGAAAAGTTTAAAAAATTTGAGTTTGGCGCGATGAGAGAGGGCTCACTGCTAAACAGTACGTTCCCATTTGAATCGGTGACTAATTGATTCGTAAGGCGTGGATAGGGAGCAAGTAACGATTGAAGGCTGTCAACATACATCACAAGTGCGCCTTCAGATACACCGTTAAGCAAAACGGGAACACTAATGACCACGCCATACTGGGAAACAGAAGAAAACGTATTTGATGAACCTAAGGTTTGTTGACGCCATGCATCACTAAGCGATTTAGGAAGCGCAGCATTCCAATTTTTATCGATAACCTTATTTCCAGCAAAATCAAATAGAGCAAACTCAACACTTTTTGCTTGAGTAAGATTCAACGAGCGGAAAAACATAGGAAGGTAGTTATCCCGCTGTTCAACATCAACCAGCGAATTAATGATAATGTCGTTTGCCGCTAAATCTGCTAGCTGGCGTGTAGTGTCATTTACAATGAAGTTAATGTCTTGCTCTAACCCCTTAACGGATTGCTGTTGAAGATTATTGGTTTGTTTAACAATAAAATGAAAAGATAGAGCAAACAGCGTGATAGAGAGTACTGCTATTAACAATGCAAGCCTAGGGATCATGCTTGAAAGCAATAGAGAACGAAGTCTCATAGGTTCCTGCTGCATTATTTGTCGCCTACTGTGACCAGGTGGCCTTTATCATTGAATTTTGTCATAAAATAATCCTTTGACCAAAGCGCGTCATGCCGCTCTTGTGTAAATGGAGCGTCGTAGTACTTAACTGCACCTTGAATGTTTTCAAGTGACTCTAGAGCGCTACGCAATGCGCTTATTTCTGTGCTACCCGCTTTATCGGCAGCCATTGCAATTAAATGAATCAAATCATATGCATGCGCTAACCCTGTTACACCTTCAATAGCTGCCGTATCGATTAAACCATATTTATTATAGTAGGCCTCTAACAGCTGTTTCGCCTTGTCATTTTTTTGATGCTGAAAATGAAATGTTTGAAGGACAGAAATGTCATGCTCGCTAATTGGGTTAGCTAATCGAGATGCAAATTGACCTGAAGCTATACCCCAGTGAGAAATTATCGGAAGCGAGCTCAGCCCTTGTTCAGCTAGAGCGTCTACGACAACCGCTCCTTCAGGTACGTTAGTTACTAGTATGACACCATCCGCCTTGGCGTTTTTAATGGCTTCGGCGTCTTCGGAAAAGTCTTTTTGCTGCCAATTTATCCAATGGATCGCACTAATATTTACCCCTTTCTCTTGGGTGGCTAGCGTTAACGATTCATGATTGGAGCGACCCCAGCCAGTACGTTCTAGCACTAAAGCAATATTAGAAAGCCCTCTGGCTTTAACATAATCAATAAGTACAGACGCAGCTTCGGCGTCACGAACAGAAACCCGAAAAACGTTATTAGGGGAGTGATTGTTGTCTATAATGGGGGTGCCTGCAGCCCACGGCACAAGCATAAGCACATTCTTAGCATGTAAAATATCAATTTCAGCGAGTACGACGGGGGTGTGTACTCCACCGACTACGGCAAGTAGGTTTGGCAGTTGGGCGAACTGTTCAATATTGTGTTTGCCGCGAGCAGGATTGCCGCGATGGTCTTTCGCAATCACTTTCAGCTCTCGGCCAAGAATCCCTCCATTTGCGTTAATCTCTTCAACAGCTAGCTCTACACCTCGAGAAATAGCAATTCCCCCCTCAATTGCAACCGCTGATAGGTCTGCGTCTATACCTATGATTAGAGGCGCTTGGGTACTCTCAGCTTGATGTGAACTGAAGAGCGAAATAATGCAGAGGAGCGTTGGAAGAATAAGTTTTACACGCATGGTCAAGACACCTGATTGATTACCTTAAAAGTGTATAGCAATGTGCTAAGCGTTTTTTTGTTTACTCCTTATTCTTTAGTATAAATTTGCTTGTTTTGTGAGCAATCTTGGTTTTATTACACCATTTTCAGTTCTATTGGGTATTAAACAATGTGGCACGATTCTGCTATTACGTCGTAGGCGCAATATCGAAAGGGTGTTCAACGAGCAGCTCTGCGATTGCGTATGGCGCAGTTATTTTAAAAAATGTCTCTGTGCCCTTTGTAAAAGATATTCTCTTTTACTAACACATATTAAGGAGACCAGTAGTTTGGAGTATAAGTGCGAAATACAACACTGCCGACAATAATAGATGTGGAAGCAAGTGGGTTTGGGGCAGCGAGTTATCCGATAGAGATAGGCATTGTGCGCTATGATGGTGCAAAGTGGTGCAAATTGCTAAGACCATTTGCCTCTTGGGTGCATTGGGACTCAAAAGCAGAGTCACTACACGGCATTTCTCAACAAATGCTTCAAGCACGGGGGGAAGACCCTTATAAAGTGTGTGTTGAGCTGAATAACTTTCTAGGAAACACGATTGTGTACAGCGACGGTTGGGTAGTGGATAACCCTTGGCTGATAAAGCTTTACGCTGCCGCGAACGTTGACATGTCTTTTACCTGCCGCGCACTTGAATATATTTTAAGCGAACCGCAAATGGAAAAATGGCACGATGTAAAAAATAGCCTTGCTGCCAAACTTGACGTGAAGCGCCACAGAGCAAGCTCAGATGCCATGATTATTCAACAAACATACGCAAAAACCATTGACCTTACACAAGGGTAAGTCATTATGGTGTAATACAATAAATTTGAACGGCAGGTGAATGATTCGCTTTGTTGTCGAATAGCTTACGTTATTCGTTAGAACAGGTAATTCACACCCAAGGAAAAGGCCATATTTTCTTCTTCGCCAACTTGCCTGTGCTCTATTTCTACAGCCATATTTAACCCTTCGTTTTTGCCCAGTAGCCAGCCTAAACGCGTAAATGTACCTATATCGTGAGGTAAATAAAGCCATTCAGCATAATGTTGAAAGGCGGTATTGTTGGTTTTATAGGTTGCATAGACCTTTTGCGGGATCCTTGTATCAAAGCGACGGCTGGCGCTAAACATACCTTGTGAACCTGCTGGATAGGTATAGCTGTTGTCGTAAAGATAAGTTTCGGTTGTAGATTGGACACGGTACATACTATTTAGCTGCCACCGAGCTATTTTTTTGCTTTTGAATTGGATTGGACTGTTGTTGCTATCATTGATACCCGCGCAAACAGGCAAAGCTGTCAAAGAGGCAGCCAGCGTGAACGCTATAAGAGTACCAGTAACCACATTCATAAACGAGCTCAAGTTGTTGTTATCTTGGCTTGTAAACAACAAGAAACTACAAGCGATAGTGTGTTCATTATTTAAGCATAGCTGTAAACAATAAATGATGGAAATATTCTTTTCTGTTTTTTATTTGCCCGGTTAATTTAGCTAGTTAGCAAAGCCTAAATAAAAAACGCCGCTAGTTTGTGTAACCGCTTAAGAGCTAAGCGTTACAAAAACAAAACGGCGTGTATAAAAGCGCTGCTTGACTGTCGAATTAAATCGATGCTTTTAACGCTTCTGCTTTATCTGTAGCTTCCCATGGGAATTCGTCACGACCAAAGTGACCGTATGCAGCCGTTGGGCGATAAATTGGGCGCTCAAGGTCTAGCATTTGGATAAGGCCGTAAGGACGCAAGTCGAAATGTTCGCGCACTAGTGCAACCAGTGTTTTCTCATCCACTACGCCAGTACCGAAAGTGTCGATGCTGATAGACGTTGGCTCTGCCACACCTATTGCATAAGACACTTGGATTTCACAGCGCTTTGCAAGACCTGCTGCAACAATGTTCTTAGCAACGTAACGACCCGCGTATGCTGCACTGCGGTCTACTTTAGATGGATCTTTACCAGAAAACGCGCCACCACCGTGACGAGCCATACCACCGTAAGTATCAACAATGATTTTACGCCCGGTTAAACCACAGTCGCCCATTGGACCACCGATAACAAATCGACCCGTTGGGTTGATGTGGAAACGCGTGTTGGCATCAATCCACTCACTTGGAAGCACAGGCTTGATGATTTCTTCCATTACCGCTTCACGTACTGTTTCAGTGCTTACTGAATCACAGTGCTGGGTTGAAAGTACAACCGCGTCAATGCCTACAGGCTTGTCGTTTTCATACTTGAATGTAATTTGGCTTTTCGCATCTGGACGCAACCAGTCCAGCTTACCAGACTTACGTACTTCGGCTTGTTTTTGAACAAGACGGTGAGAGTAAGTGATTGGCGCAGGCATAAGTACGTCAGTTTCGTCGCTCGCGTAACCGAACATTAGGCCTTGGTCGCCCGCACCTTGTTCTTCTAGGCTTGCGCGGTCAACACCTTGATTGATGTCAGGAGACTGTTTACCAATTGCGTTTAATACAGCACATGAGTCAGCGTCGAAGCCCATATCTGAGTGCGTATAGCCAATTTCTTTAACAGTTTTTCGGGTAAGTTCTTCAATGTCTACCCATGCAGAAGTGGTCACTTCACCACCTACTAAAACCATTCCGGTTTTTACATACGTTTCGCAGGCCACCCGAGCGCGAGGATCTTGTTCTAAAATAGCGTCAAGAACCGCATCTGAGATCTGATCAGCAATTTTGTCCGGATGTCCTTCAGACACTGACTCGGATGTGAATAAATGCGTGGCCATAAATGCTCCGTAAGCGTTAAATTATCAAAATAGTCGTATATTGTACTAAAACAAGTTATAAATACCAGTCTTTACTTCTAGACGTCTAAAAGTCTCTTTGTTACGAATAGTTGACACAACCCGATCACTTATAGGGTTATTCAGGTCGTAATTGACGAAGTTAATGATGTATAGACAAAACTAGGTGTTAGTTATCACCGTTTTCGCTGTAGTGGGAGTACGTAATGGTCAGGTTATAGACCATTTTTTACTATAACTTTCACTATTGGCAATCAAAACCCATTGAACTGAAAGGTGGCATAGGTAAGAATAACGCCACATTCAATCGTATAAAGAAGTAGAGCGAACGCCTTACCTCTACGCTCGTCTAGCTTGCCTAGCCCGCTAAAATACGAAACAAAAGATACGAAATAAATCAGGAGACAACATGCCCTCTCGTCGTGAACTCGCCAATGCTATCCGTGCATTAAGCATGGATGCCGTTCAACAAGCTAAATCTGGTCACCCAGGCGCCCCTATGGGGATGGCTGATATCGCGCAGGTATTATGGGGTGATTTCTTATCACACAACCCTGCGAACCCGTCTTGGGCCAACCGCGATCGCTTTGTACTTTCAAATGGTCACGGCTCGATGCTGTTGTACTCTCTACTTCATCTTTCAGGCTATGAATTGCCAATTGAAGAGTTAAAGAACTTCCGTCAGCTACATTCTAAAACGCCTGGTCACCCAGAGTATGGTTATGCGCCGGGTGTTGAAACCACTACTGGCCCACTAGGCCAAGGTATTAGCAATGCAGTGGGTATGGCGCTTGCCGAGAAAGTGCTAGCGGCACAGTTCAACAAAGACGGTCACACTATTGTTGATCACCACACCTACGCGTTCTTAGGTGACGGCTGCTTGATGGAAGGTATCTCACACGAGACATGTTCACTAGCCGGCACACTAGGCCTTGGTAAGCTCATCGCATTTTGGGATGACAACGGCATTTCAATTGATGGTGAAGTAGAAGGCTGGTTCACTGACGATACGCCAGCACGCTTTAAGAGCTACGGTTGGGAAGTAATTGAAGGCGTTGACGGTCACGATGCGGAGCAAGTAAAAGCCGCCATTGAGAAGGCACAAGCGAACACCGCGCAGCCTACGCTTATTTGTTGTAAAACCACTATTGGCTTCGGCTCGCCTAATAAAGAAGGTACCGAGTCTTGTCACGGTGCACCACTAGGTGATGACGAGATTGTAGCCACTCGCGAGAAGCTTGGCTGGAGCCACGGTGCGTTTGAAATTCCAGACGAAATTTACGCAGGCTGGGATGGCAAAGAGAAAGGCTCAAAAGCGGAAAGCGCGTGGAACGACGCTTTCGCAGCATACGAAGCCGCTTACCCAGAGCTTGCGGCAGAGTTCAAACGCCGCGTAAATGGCGAGTTGCCAGCAGATTTCAGCGACAAAGCAGACGCAATTATTGCTGAGCTTCAAGCTAACCCACAAAACATTGCTTCACGTAAAGCATCGCAAAATGCATTAAACGCGTTTGGTCCGTTACTTCCTGAGCTATTAGGCGGCTCTGCCGACCTTGCTGGTTCTAACCTTACTATTTGGGAAGGCAGTAAAGGTGTTGAAGCAAACGACGCATCAGGTAACTACATTTATTACGGTGTGCGTGAGTTTGGTATGTCGGCCATGATGAATGGTATTGCCCTTCACGGTGGCTTCAAGGCATACGGTGCAACCTTCCTAATGTTTATGGAATATGCACGTAATGCGGTACGTATGGCGGCCCTAATGAAGCAGCCTGCAATTTTCGTTTACACTCACGATTCAATTGGTCTAGGTGAAGACGGCCCAACGCACCAACCGGTAGAGCAGGTGGTTGCGCTACGTGCGACGCCTAATCTTGATAACTGGCGTCCTTGTGATCAGGTTGAGTCTGCTGTGTCGTGGAAGTCTGCCATTGAGCGCACTGACGGCCCAACAACGCTAATCTTCACTCGTCAAGGCTTAGCCCAGCAAGAAAGAACGGCCCAACAAGTTGCTGATATCGCGAAAGGTGGTTACGTACTTAAAGATTGTGAAGGTACGCCAGAGCTTATTCTTATTGGTACCGGTTCTGAGGTTCAGCTAGCCGTTGAAGCAGCAGAAAAACTAACCGAGCAAGGCAAAGCGGTTCGCGTAGTGTCTATGCCATCAACTGACGTATTTGACCGTCAGCCTGCTGACTACCGTGAAAGCGTACTGCCTTCTAGCGTAGTTAAACGCGTAGCGGTTGAAGCCTTGTCTAAAGACAGCTGGTACAAGTACGTTGGCTTTAATGGCGCTATCGTAGGCATGGACACCTTTGGTGAGTCTGCACCTGCGGGCGACCTGTTCAAGCACTTCAACATTACCACTGACGCTGTAGTAGAGGCTGCACTGTCTCTGTAAGAGGTAATAGATAAGCCTATGGTAAATATTGCCATAAATGGGTTTGGTCGTATTGGTCGAAACGTGTTGCGCGCGCTGTATGAAAGCGGGCGCAACAACGAATTTAACGTGGTGGCCATTAACGACATTGCTAAACCCGAAGGCATTGCACATTTACTCAAATACGATACCGCCCACGGGCGGTTCCGTTTTGATGTGGCCTTAGAAAACAACACGCTTAACGTGGCAGGCGACGATATCACGCTGCTTGCGATTAGCGATATAAAAGACCTACCGTGGAAAGACTTAGGCGTTGATATTGTGCTTGAGTGTACGGGGAAGTTTGATGACAGAGCGTCGGGGCAAGCCCACATAGATGCGGGCGCTGGTAAAGTGCTGTTCTCATCACCTGGGTCACCTGATTTAGACAATACGGTTATTTTTGGAACCAACGAAGACACGTTGACCAGTGAACAAAAATTAGTCTCCAATGGCTCTTGCACTACAAACTGTATTGTTCCTGTAATTCAAGCACTAGACGCCGCGTTCGGTGTTGAAAGTGGTACGATCACAACCATTCACGCCTCTATGCACGACCAGCAGGTGATAGACGCGTATCACGAAGATTTGCGCAGAACCCGAGCTGCAAGTCAGTCGATTATTCCCGTAGATACACGCCTTGCTGCCGGTATAGAGCGTATTTTGCCTAAGTTTGCGGGTAAGTTCGAAGCTATTGCGGTTCGAGTACCTACGATCAACGTTACTGCCATGGACCTAAGCGTAACGCTTCAATCTAAAGTGACAATCGAGCAAGTTAACCAAGCCTTACGCAATGCAAAAGCGGGGCGTTTACAGGGCATTTTGGACTACACTGAAGAGCCTTTGGTGTCGGTAGATTTCAATCACGACCCTCACTCGTGTATTGTAGATGGCACACAAACAAGAGTCAGTCACAAACAGCTGGTTAAAACACTGGTGTGGTGTGACAACGAATGGGGTTTTGCAAACCGTATGCTCGATACCGCTAAAGTGATGTTCGACGCAAAATAAAGCATTGATGCTGCCAAGGGTTGGTAGCACCAGCCCGCGCAGCTTTCACCGTTAATTTGAGCGTGTCTTACCTTTAACACGCTCTACTGAATTTGAATTAACATAGGAAAGACGATGGCAATTCCAAGCATGAGCGATATGGCCCTAAAAGGTCAGCGCGTATTAATTAGACAAGATTTAAACGTGCCGGTAAAAGACGGCAAAGTAACTTCTGATGCGCGTATCAAAGCATCAATCCCTACGATTAAAGCAGCCCTAGACGCTGGCGCGGCAGTTATGGTGATGTCTCACCTTGGCCGTCCTACTGAAGGCGAGCCTGCTGATGAGTTCTCTCTTCAACCTGTGGTTGATTATCTTAACGATGCTTTAGACGTACCGGTTAAGCTTGTAAAAGACTACCTAAACGGCGTTGAGCTTGCCGATGGTGAATTGGTTATTCTTGAAAACGTACGTTTTAACAACGGCGAGAAAAAAGACGATGAGACGCTAGCGAAACAGTATGCAGCCCTTTGCGATATTTTCGTTATGGATGCGTTCGGTACTGCTCACCGCGCACAAGCGTCTACCCACGGCGTTGCCAAATTCGCACCAAAAGCCTGTGCTGGCCCATTACTTGCTGCAGAATTAGATGCACTTGGCAAAGCGTTAGATAATCCTAAGCGCCCGATGGTGGCCATAGTAGGTGGTTCTAAAGTTTCAACTAAGCTTACTGTACTTAAAACGCTGGCTGAAAAAGTAGACCAGCTAATTGTTGGCGGTGGTATCGCTAATACCTTTATTGCGGCACAGGGTCACAATGTCGGTAAATCTTTGGTGGAAATGGATTTAACCGAGCAAGCCACGCTGCTTATGAATGAAGCTCAAGCGAATGGCGGTAATATTCCAGTGCCAACAGACGTAGTCGTAGGCAAAGCGTTTGATGAAAATACCGAAGCGACGCTAAAAGTAGTCAGTGATGTTGCTGATGACGATATGATTTTTGATATCGGCCCAGACTCTTCAAAAGCGTTAGAAGACATTATTAAAAACGCGGGTACTATCGTATGGAATGGCCCGGTAGGCGTATTTGAATTTGAGCAGTTCAGTGCTGGTACGAAAGCGCTTTCAGAAGCAATTGCAGCAAGCGACGCATTCTCAATTGCAGGTGGTGGTGATACACTAGCAGCAGTTGATAAATACGGAATTGCCGATAAGGTTTCTTATATTTCAACAGGTGGTGGCGCGTTCCTCGAATTCTTGGAAGGTAAAACACTACCAGCGGTAGCAGTACTAGAAGAAAAAAACAAATAAGCCTAAACGCTGCACTTTTAAGCAGCGTTTTATAGCGCTAGAGAGCTCATAGAAGCTCCTAAAAGCTAAGGCCTAGTGCAAATGTTGCCCCACTATGTGTCACGCTCAGTAACAGCATTTTGAGCGTGACCATTTAATCGGAAACGATTACGTCTGCGAAACAGTGAAGTACGCAGATATAAATACCAATCTTATTACAGATGTGTTTACTTAAGGTGTCGGCGTGCCGTGTCTGAGACAAACAGATCTTTAATAGAATTGGTATAACAATAAACCCTACACCTGTCTATTAAGGCAGTAATATACAAAAGGAGTGTTGCAATGGCATCACAAGCTCAGCAGGCAATGTTGGATAAACTGAAAACACAAACCGGTTTTATTGCAGCGTTAGATCAAAGCGGCGGTAGTACACCTAAAGCGTTACGCTTATATGGCATCGAAGAGTCTGAATACAGCTCAGACGAAGAGATGTTTAATCTAGTTCACGAAATGCGTACGCGCATTATCACCAGCACCCCTTTTAGCGGCGAGCGCGTTCTTGGCGCAATCTTATTTGAAAACACCCTTGATAGAGAAATTGAAGGCATGTCTACTGCGCACTTCTTGTGGCAGAAAAAGCGTGTTATTCCTTTCTTAAAGGTTGATAAAGGATTGGCTGAAGAAAGCAACGGCGTACAGATCATGAAGTCAATACCAGGTCTAGATGCTCTGCTTGCTAAAGCGGTAGCGCAAGACGTATTTGGCACTAAGATGCGTAGTGTGGTAAAGCTTGCGAATCATCAAGGTATTAAAGATGTCGTTGCTCAGCAATTTGAAGTAGGTAAGCAAATTCTAGCTGCTGGCCTTGTTCCAATTATCGAGCCAGAGGTTGATATTCACAGCCCGCAAAAAGCAGAAGCTGAAGCGCTACTTAAGTTAGAGATCCTAACCCAGCTTAATCTTCTTAGCGAAGGTGAAGAAGTGATGCTTAAGTTAACGCTACCAACTGAAGCTAACTTTTATAAAGAGCTTGTTGATCACCCTCGCGTACTTAAAGTGGTTGCACTTTCTGGCGGCTACAGCCGTGACGACGCAAACGCAAAACTATCAGAAAACCAAGGCATGATCGCGAGCTTCTCTCGTGCATTAACCGAAGGTGTATCTGCACAGCAATCTCAAGAAGAGTTTGAAGCAACACTAGATAAAGCGATTGAAGGTATTTACCAAGCTTCTAAAGCCTAGACTTTCTCTTAACTTGTTTATTACAAAGAGCGCTATTCAGCGCTCTTTTTGTTTAGATTAACGCATTCAATTCAAAGCCTGTTGTCAAAAAAAAGCGGACTGTGTAGCATCTCGCGCCATTGTCATTGCTTGATATCATTGAAGCCTAGTATTGGAAGTAAACTGGTGAATTTCCAACACATAAATACTCAACGCTTTTGCTACGGTTTAGCGCTGTTATTGTTTACGTGCTTGCTTACCATTAAACAAGATATTAAGCCCATCTCGTTTAAGCATCAGCTTGATGCATCCGTATCGACCCTATCAATAGAAAGTAGCGCAGAAGAAAATGGGCAAGACGACCTATTTTTGTCCGTTATCAATACGTTTGGTAACGCTGCGATTATTAGTTCACTTAGTGAAAACCCTCCCCCGTATTTAGTCTCTTGGACTAAAAAGAGCTACGTCACCCCACTTACAAGAGCGCCACCTGCTGCTTAAGCTTTTCTTCTTGCTTTAATTTTCGAGAGAAAAGCCCTTCAATTTCAAAATTTTCACAAACGTCAGTTCTCTTCAGAGCTGGTTATATTCGTGCGTGCATGGCTGAGTGATTGAGAAGCCCGAGCGGCAATAAAACTGACCGGTAAACAAAAACGAGCAGTAAATTACTCGCTATGCCGTACTAATGCTGTTGCCTGTCTATAGGCAATACCTATAAGAACGATTTTAAAATTATGAGCAAAAAAACGCTTTTAGCAGCAAGTATTCTTACCGTCATATTAACTGGGTGTGGTCATCAAGAGCACGAAGCTCATCATAGTGGTCCGCTAGAATTCAATGTCTCGCATCCAATAAACAAAGATACAGTTCTTGTTAAAGAGTACGTCAGTCAAATTCGCGCCATTCAACATATTGAGTTAAGAGCAATGGAAAGAGGGTACCTTGCCTCTACGTTCGTTGATGAAGGTCAGACCGTAGAGAAAGGAAGCCCTATGTTTAAAATAGTGCCTACTATCTACGAAGCAGAACTTAAGCGAGCTCAGGCAGAGGCTAAAGCTGCGCAAATGGAGCTCAAAAACACCAAGTCCCTAGTTAACCAAAATATAGTCTCACCTAACGAGCTTGCTGTTGTGGAAGCCGAGTATCAAAAAGCGCAGGCTGAAGTTGAACTAGCAGCAGCACATTTGGCATTCACTGATATTAAAGCCCCCTTTACTGGGAAGATGGACCATTTAGAAGCAAGAACAGGTAGTCTGCTCGATGAGGGAGAGCTTCTTACAACCATGTCTGATTTAAGCCAAATGTGGGTTTACTTCAATGTGCCAGAGTCGGAGTATCTAGATTATGTACAAAGCGGAAAAGCGAATGAAGGGACGAGCGTTCGCTTAAAGCTCGCAAACGGTACAATTTATCCTTACGAAGGGGTGATAGATACCATTGAAGCCGATTTTGATAACCATACTGGCACAATCGAAATGCGTGCTTCATTTCCTAATCCTGATGAAATGTTACGACATGGACAAACTGGTAATATACTGGTCGACGTCGACTATCCAAACGCGCTGGTCATCCCCCAAAAGGCGACTTTTCAAATATTGGATCAGAACTATGTATATGTTCTAGATGCTGACAATACCCTTACCACACGACATATAGAGATTGCAGCTGAATTACCTCATGTCTTCTTGGTATCAGAGGGGCTGAAAGAAGATGACACGATTCTTCTTGAGGGTTTGAGACGAGTAAGTAATGGCGATCACATTAAGCCAAACCTTATTTCTTCTGACGATACGTTAGCTGAACTAGCACTTCAGGCAGAGTAGGGGATTTAGTATGTTTGGTGTATTTATTAAACGTCCGGTGATGGCGATCATGCTATCCCTTATGATTATCTTTTTAGGCGCGCTTTCAGTTTTTACCTTGCCTACTTCTCAATTTCCAGATATCGCTCCTCCCAGGGTTCTAATTTCTTTGGCATACCCTGGTTCAAGTGCTGATGTACTTGTAAAGTCATCCTTGGTAACCATTGAGCGTTCAATAAATGGTGTGCCGGGCATGAAGTACATTGTGTCTGATGCCACAAGTGCCGGTGAAGCTACTATTCAAGTTATCTTTGACTTGGATGTAGACCCTAACCAAGCGCTAATAAACGTGAAAACGCGGCTTGATCAGGTAATGAACCGGCTCCCGCAGTTGGTACAACTTGAGGGAGTAGTACTTCAAAGGGTGCAGCCAAGCATGTTGATGTATATCAACGTCTACAGCACAGACGAAGAGGCCGATGAGAAGTTTCTTTATAACTACTCGAACATTAACGTCATACCAGAAATACAGCGTGTTAACGGTATTGCCAGCGCTAAAATATTGGGTAGTCGGCAGTATGCTATGCGCATCTGGTTAAAGCCAGATCGCATGCGAGCGTATAATATTTCAGTCGATGAAGTGATGGAGTCGATTGATGAGCAAAGCCTGATTGGTCGTCCAGGCCGACTTGGACGAAGCTCGGGAATAAGTGCGCAGTCTAAAGAATATGTGCTTGTTTATGAAGGACGGTACGACGAGCCTGATGAATACAAAAATATCATTATCAGAGCGGATAGTGACGGCAAGCTGCTTAAGTTAAGTGACATAGCAGACGTAGAGCTTAGCAGTGAGTTTTTCGATATCTATTCAAACAAAGATGGGTATCCTTCTGCGGCAATCGTGTTAAAGCAAAATTATGGCAGTAGCGCTAATGAAGTGATATCTCAAGTAAAAGCTAAAATGGCAGAGCTTGAAGAAACCTTCCCTGAAGGCATGAAATACGAAATTAACTATGACGTGTCTAAGTTTCTCGATGCATCAATAGAACAGGTACTGCATACCTTATTTGAAGCGTTTATCTTAGTCTCGCTGGTGGTTTTCATCTTTTTGGGAGACTGGCGTTCCACCTTAATTCCCTTATTGGCCGTCCCCGTATCCTTAATCGGTACCTTTTTTTGTATGCAAGCAACGGGTGTAAACATTAACTTGATCACCCTTTTCGCGTTGGTATTGGCTATAGGGATAGTGGTAGATAACGCCATTGTTATCGTTGAAGCTGTGCATGCAAAAATGGAAGAGAGCGCTAGCTTAACGCCTTATATGGCTACGCAGCAGGTATTGGGTGAAATGGGCGGCGCTATTATTGCTATCACGCTTGTGATGACAGCGGTATTTGTGCCTTTAGTGTTTATGACTGGGCCGGTGGGCGTCTTTTATCGTCAATTCTCTATCACCATGGCATCGTCTATTATCATCTCTTGTATTGTAGCGCTTTCGCTAACGCCAGTGTTGTGCGCGATGCTACTTAAAAATCCGCACACACATACCAAAAAAGCCACGCCAATTAGTAAGCTTATCGGTGTATTCAATTATTGGTTCGACAAGCTCACCGGGCGTTATACCAGCATCATAAAAGCGTTAGTAACCCGTCGCGTGGTGACTATTTTGTCGCTTTTTGCGTTTGTCGCAGGCACGATTGGTTTCAATCACATTCTTCCGACTGGTTTTATTCCCGGAGAAGATCAGGGGCAAATTTACGCCATTATTCAAACCCCTCCAGGAAGTACCCTTGAAGTAACAAATGAAGTAGCAAGAGAGCTTCAAACCCTTGCCCTAGATGTCGAAGGGGTGTCATCAGTTTCTTCACTCGCAGGTTATGAAATCTTAACGGAAGGTCGTGGCTCTAATGCGGGTACTTGTCTAATTAACCTCAAAGACTGGGCAAATAGAGACCAGACGGTAGAGGAAATCATTGAAGAACTTGAAGCTAAGACCCATCACCTTGGCGCTGTGGTTGAATACTTTGAGCCCCCTGTAGTGCCTGGCTATGGTGCGTCATCTGGGCTGTCGTTCCGTTTGCTAGACAAAACAAACACGACGGATTACCAAGAGTTTGATGAAATAAATCAAGCTTTCATGGATGAGCTGTCAAAACGTAAAGAACTCAAAGGGCTATTTACTTTCTACGCGGCTAATTACCCTCAATATAAAATTGAAATAGACAACCAAGCTGCGATGCAAAAAGGCGTATCAATTGGTAAGGCAATGGAAAACCTTAATATCTTAATTGGTAGTACCTACGAGCAAGGCTTTACCCGTTTCAATAACTTTTACAAGGTGTATACCCAAAGTGCTCCAGAGTATCGTCGTTATCCGAGTGACTTGATGGACTACTACGTTAAAAATGAGGAAGGTGAAATGGTGCCTTACTCTGCGTTTATGAAGCTGATTAAAACGCAAGGGCCTAATGAAATCACTCGATACAATCTTTACACCTCTGCAGCCATTCGTGCGGAGCCCGCAAAAGGCTATACCTCTGCCGAAGCTATTAAAGCGGTTGAAGAAGTTGCTGCAGCAACGTTACCTAAAGGCTATGACATAGGTTGGGAGGGGTTATCGTTTGACGAGGCCAAACGCGGTAGTGAAGCCATCGTCATATTCGGTGTAGTTCTACTATTTGTATATATCGTATTGGCGTCGCAATATGAAAGCTTTCTGCTTCCTCTTGCTGTTATTTTGTCGTTACCAAGTGGTCTAATCGGATCTTTTATTCTGCTTGACTTAATGGGCTTAGCGAACGATGTCTACGCGCAATTAGGTCTTGTAATGCTGGTTGGATTACTGGGCAAGAACGCCGTGCTGATTGTTGAATACGCGGTACAGAAAAACCAGCAGGGTTTATCTATCGCAGAAGCCGCCGTCGACGCAGCAAAACAGCGATTCCGCCCTATATTAATGACCTCATTTTCGTTCGTGGCGGGGCTTATCCCTCTGGTCATCGCCACAGGTGCAGGCGCTGTAGGAAACCGTACTATTGGTGCTTCAGCACTGGGAGGTACACTTTGCGGAAGTGTCTTCGGCATCATAGTTATTCCAGGCTTGTACTACCTTTTCGCTAAGCTAGAAGAGGGTAAGTCGCTAATTAAAAACGAGGATCACGTCCCACTTACAGAAACCTACCACTACAACGATGAGGTGCTAAGCGATGAGAAATAACACGCGTCTTTTGAAAAAGCCTCTTTTTGTGGCAATTGGCAGCGCACTGCTTGTTCAAGCGTGCGCAATCCCGTCAATAGAAACGCGGGACCCAAATGTAACCATGCCGGATCAGTTCAGTGTAAGCACTGAGCTTGGTACTGAGAACAGTACAGGCTTAAACGCCGACAAAAACAACGATGCCAGTAATGCTGAAGCAAAAATTGAATGGGAGGCGTGGTTCAACGACCCGTATTTGACAGCGTTAGTTGAAACCGCTGTAACTAATAACAAGGAAGTTGCCGTACTTGTACAGCGCATTAATATGGCGTCTAACGAGGTGTATGCACGGGAAGGGGAATACTTACCAAGCGTGTCTGCAGGTGCTGCTATTGAAACCGAAAAAGTGGGTGAATATACCCGAGAAGGCGCGGTGGAAGAGCAGCTTGATATCAGGGAAGGTAAAGCTTTCCCTGACCCTTTAGCTAATTTAGAGCTTGGTCTAAACGCCTCATGGGAAGTAGATGTCTGGCATAAACTAAGGGATGCCTCAAAGGTGGCATCACTTGAATTCTTAGCTTCTATCGAAAGTAAGAATTTCTTTATCACTCAACTTGTTTCTGAAGTGACTCGTAGCTACTACGAACTATTAGCTTTGGATAACAAGTTGGCTAATATTGATGCCACCATAAAGCTACAGCGCAACGTTATTCAAACTATAAATGCACTGAAAGAATATGGTCGAGCTTCTTCCTTGCCCGTAGCGCGCTTTAACGCTGAGGTGAAAAAGAACGAAAGTGAACGCTTTCTTATTGAACAGGAAATAGTGGAGAAAGAGAACACAATCAACATATTGTTAGGGCGAATGCCTCAGCCAATACAAAGAAATAGTAACGCCTTGTTTAACGAAGATATCGTTAAGCCCAATATTGGAGTACCTGCTTCATTGTTAGAAAACCGACCCGATATTCGAGAGGCCGAACTTACGCTGCAGGCTGCAAACTTAAATATAGAGGTAGCTAAAGCGAATTTTTACCCCTCATTAGAGCTTAGGGCTGGGGTAGGGTTATCAGCGTTTGATAGCCAGTATTTGTTTAACGTACCGGAGTCACTGGCCTATTCGCTATCTGGTGATATTTTTGCCCCGCTAATCAATCGACGAGCTATTGAAGCCGTTTACAAAAATGCGAGTGCGGAGCAAATACAAGCCGCTTATGAGTATGAGCTTACGCTGCTAAAAGCGGTGACAGAAGTATCTAATAGTTTGTCTAAGCTTGATAATCTCGAAAAAAGTGCCGCCGCTAAAAAATCGCAAATTGCGTCTTTGGAATCGTCAGTGGATATTGCAAATCGGTTGTTTACGTCAGCGCATGGTGAGTATTTAGAAGTGCTATTGGCGCAGCGCGAAGCATTGGAAGCACGCAGTGAGTTTATAGAAACTCGTCAGCAGCAACTGGCTGCGCTTGTTGACTTATATCAGGCCCTCGGAGGAGGCTGGCAATCTTCGTCGACCTAACCTAGATTGGCTAAGTTAATAACTATTTAAGGAGAGCAATTGCTCTCCTTTTTTGTTTTATCGTCTTCTTTACGCATCTCAACGTTTAAATTTTATAGGCGGTGATATTTAAGTAAGATGAATATTGAGCGATCACCGCCAAAAAAACCGGCAAAACAATAACCATAATCTAAAGGTGAACTATGTCTTTTTTTAAAATCCGAGGATTACAGCAAATGAGTAAGCGGCATTGTGGGGCGTTGACGCTATTTAGTCTTGCTACACTGGTACTGTCTTCCCCAGTGATTGCAAATTCTCAGTCGGATGACGCTACCCCAGAGAAAAGTGCCTTTTTCCAATCGGAAGATATTTTTAACCTTGAATATGTGAGTGAAGTTCAGGTATCTCCAAACGGTAAACATATCGCCTATGTGCGCCGTTCAAACGACATTATGTCAGACAGTAGCCGGGCAAATGTCTGGCTAGCGTCGGTTGATGGCAAGTCAAACCGCCCCTTACTGTCGTCGAAAAAAAGTTACTATTCTATTCGCTGGTCACCAGACGGCAGCCGATTGGCTTACCTTTCTAATGAAGAAGGTAAACCGCAATTGTATGTACGCTGGATGGATACAGGGCAAACAGCGTTAGTTACCAATGTTACTTCAAGTCCCAGTAACATTACGTGGTCACCTGACGGTAAATACATTGCTTTCACCATGAGTGTAGATGCCAAGGAAAAGCCGCTAGACGTTAAAATGCCTAAAAAGCCAGACGGTGCAAAGTGGTCTCCTAGCTTTGAATATATCACTAAGGCGCGTTACCAAGCAGATGGCAAAGGTGTGCTCGACCCGGCCTATACTCATATCTTTATTGTCCCTTCAGACGGAGGCACTGCAAGGCAGTTAACCTCGGGTAATTATCATCATAAGGGGCGTTTAAGTTTTGCGCCGAACGGTAAGAAGATTTATTTCTCTGCTAATCGCAGTGATAACTGGGAGTATGAACCAGTTGAGGCTGATATATTTTCTGTTGATATGAAGGGAAATATTGAACAGTTGACGCAGGATAAAGGACGAGAGTCGTCACCTGTTGTATCGCCGGACGGAAAGCATATTGCTTATGCGTACCGTGACGACGAAAAAGTAATGTACAAAAATAGCTATTTGTATGTAATGAATAGCGACGGCTCTGATGCTAAAAACATAACGAAAGACATTGATAACTCGGTGTCTAACTTTTACTGGAAAGATAATAAACACGTTTACTTTCAGCAGTCGGTTCGCGGTTTAGCTCAGGTTGATGTGGTATCGCTTTCTGGCGGTGTAAAAGCCGTAGCTAGAGGGCTTGGCGGCACCACGTTAGGGCGTCCTTACGTATTTGGTACTTATCATGCTGTTAACGATGTAGTGGCTTATACTAAAGGGCGTACAGACAGACCCGCCGATTTATATGTCACCACCCGAAACGAGCGACAGCTTACTGCACTAAACGAAGACGTTTTAGGTCATAAGCAGCTTGGTGAGGTGAAGGAGATTGTCTATCCGTCTTCTATTGATGGTGAAGAAATTCAAGGTTGGTACATTCTGCCGCCAAACTATGATAGCTCGAAAACCTATCCGCTAATTTTAGAAATTCACGGCGGACCTAATCTCGCCTATGGCCCCGTGTTTACGGCTGAACTTCAGCGCATGGCAGCAGAAGGCTATGTGGTGTTTTATGATAATCACAGAGGTAGTACAGGGTACGGTGAACGCTTTGCGTTACTACTTCAAGGGAAATACAGTTCGGAATACGACTTTTCCGATCATATGTCGGGTGTAGACGCGCTGATTGAAAAAGGAATCGCTGATCCGGAGCGCTTGTTTATTACCGGTGGTTCAGCAGGCGGTATTGCATCAGCCTATGCCATTGGCCTCACAAATCGATTTAAAGCCGCCGTGGTTGCTAAACCTGTTATTAACTGGCTGTCGAAGGTATTAACCGCCGATTCGGGCCTTTACCAGATACCTTTTCAATTCCCGGGTAAACCTTGGGATAACGTAGAGCATTACTGGAAGCGCTCCCCGTTGTCGCTTGTAGGTAATGTTACTACACCCACCATGTTGATTACGGGGGTAGAAGATAAGCGTACGCCCATGTCTGAAACTGAACAGTTCTATCAAGCGTTAAAGCTTCAAAAGGTTGATAGTGTACTGGTAAAAGTACCTGGTTCGCCCCATGGGATTGCTTCCAAACCTTCTCGAATGATTGGGAAAGTTGAAAATATTTTGGCGTGGTTTAAAAAGTACGACAGCGCGCAATCAGTCAATAACAAAGCCGAAGCCAAGTAATTGACTTAACGCGCTGAAACTTAAGTTTCGCGAGGCTAGAGATAAATGGGGCTATTGCGCCGATTCAATCGGTCCAAGGCCCCTTTTTTATAATTCGAGCCTAACGTTTTTCTTACTCTACAGTGGGATGTAACTGCGAGATATCCGGTACAACCGTAAGTTTTAGATTCAGCGCTTTCCAGTAGTGACTTTCTCGTAGTAGGTCAGCAGATATAATGGGTTTTTCATCTAACCAGCCTTCTGGGAAGGTGACGGTTAATTCGTTCTTTTCTACATTGACGGCAAGGTCGGGGACAAAACCCTCTTGGCGTTTAATATTAAGCAGTACACCTAAACGCAGTAACGCAATTAAGTGCTTTACCGACTGCTCATCGAAAAGGTTGAACGTAGGGAGTTCATTGGTTCGAATTTTCTTTCTATGAAATCGCACGAGTGTAGCTAGCAGTAGCTGTTGTTCCTGCGTAAACCCAGGCATGTCAACATTACCGAGAATATAAGCGCTGTGTTTTTGTATGCCTCGAGAGTTAATTTGCATGCCGACTTCATGAAGTAAAGCAGCCCAGCCGAGCATGCTTTTAAAGTCACGGCCTTTAAGTTTCCATGCTTTTTCAACATCGTTGAAAAGCGAAAGGGTTGTATTAAGCACCATGGTGGCTTGGGTTGTATCTACATCGTAACGCGTTGCCAAACTACTTGCCGTTCTGCCGCGAATATCAGCGTGATGAAGCTCATCTTCCATCTGATAAAGCACGCCTTCGCGCAAGGCGGCAGGCGAGTAGACCAAGCCTTCAATCTCTAGCGCTCTGAAAACGGCGATAAGAATAGCGAGGCCGCCGGCAATAACAACACGACGATCTTCACTTAAATCTGGGTAGCTTAATTTGTCTATATGGCCTGCGCTTATGAATTGCTTCATTAAATTGCGCAAACTCTTAAGCGTTACCGGAATATCGTGGCCGTTGGGTCTATCTTGCTGACAAAGGGTGAACAGAGAGCGAATGGTACCTGACGTACCTATACACTGAACCCAGCCCAATCTACGATATTTATTGTCAATTAACTCAAGCTCCTGCTGTGCAGCCGTGATAGCACGTTCAAAGGCTTTTGGCTTTAGCTCACCGTCAGGGAAAAACCGTTTGGTATAGCTCACGCAGCCCATTTGAAGGCTACGACAAAGTAAAGGCGTAAACCCTTCGCCAATAACGAACTCGGTGGAGCCACCGCCTATGTCAATAACTAGCTGTTGGCCATCGGAGTGGTTTGTATGTGCAACGCCTGAATAAATAAGTCGTGCTTCTTCTACACCCGAAATGACTTCGATAGGGTAGGGAAGGATGTCTTTTGCTGCGCTGATGAAATCGCGGGCGTTACGGGCTCTGCGCAACGTGTGGGTAGCGACAATTCTCACCGAGTCGGGCTCAAAACCTTTCAGGCTCTCTGCTACCACTTTTAGCATAGCAAGCCCACGCTCCATCGCTTCATCAGACAAAATATTGTCGTCGTTAAGACCTTCGGCCAAGCGAACTTTTTGTTTAACTCTATGCAGAATCTGCACAGACCCAGCAACAATACGTGCTACTACTAAGTGAAAACTATTTGAGCCAATGTCTAGTGCTGCAACTTTATTGACTTCGCGGGTTTCCACGTCATTAAAAACTGATTCGTGCTGGGTCATGTACTAACTTTCTATCCTACAAAGTGTCTTCTAACTTTTTCAAATAGTCATAAATTTCTATTTGTGAGCGAAGTTTTTTACGATTTCCCCTGCGAACGTACTTGTTGCTCTGATCCTTGTCAATCACTCGAGCCTTCAGGGTGTCTTTAAATTGTAGTTCCATTATATCAACAATGCGCTGTTGAAGACCTTTATCATACACAGGGCAACCTACTTCAATGCGGTTGTCCATGTTACGGGTCATCCAATCGGCAGAAGAGATATACACTTTTCTGTCTCCGCCGCCTTCAAAAATCATTACGCGAGGGTGTTCGAGGAACCTGTCAACAATAGAAATTATTTCGATGTTTTCGCTTATTCCTTTTATCCCAGGATTAAGCGAACACATACCGCGCACTATGCCGCGGATCTTAACTCCAGCTTGGCTTGCTCGGTACAAATCGTCAATAAGTTCTTTATCAACCAGGTTGTTAATTTTGAAAGTGATTTGGGCCTTTTGACCTTGGTTTAAATGCTGAATTTCTTGACGAATTAACGACTGAATTTTGGTTCTGGCGTTTAACGGCGATATTTGAAGATGCTGGAACTTGTAGCGTCGGTAAGGGTATTGAATAAGATCGAATACCGCTACCCCTTCATCAGCGAGTTCTTGATTACGAGTAAACAAGCTGTAGTCGGTATAAATTTTTGCCGTTTTTTCGTTAAAGTTACCTGTACCGAAATGCGCATAGTTCACTAAACTGCCTCGTTCTTCACGGGTCACAATACACAGCTTAGAGTGAATTTTAAGGGTAGGCACGCCAAGTACAACCCGTATCCCTGCATCGGTCATGCGCTTAGACCATTCAATGTTTGCTTCTTCGTCAAAGCGGGCGCGAAGCTCTACGACAACGGTTACTTTTTTACCGTTGTCTACTGCGTCAATCAACGAGTTTACAATACGTGAATTACTGGCAACGCGATAAATATTAATACGTATGGTTTTAACATTAGGGTCGAAGGCCGCCTGACGCAAAAACTCGGTGAAGTGCAGGAAACGGTGGTATGGGTAGTACAGTAGTATGTCTCGTGCAGTAATGGCATCGAAAACAGTGTTGTACTTAGAGAAAGCTTTGCTGTCGATAGCGGGCAGCGGCGCGTGCTCTAAATACTCTCGACCTACGTTAGGGAAGCCAATAAAGTCTTTAAAGTTACGGTAGTGCCCAGCAGCGTGCATGGTATCAAGCTTGGTGATCTTAAGGCGCTTGCGCAAGTCTGATTTCATGTCTTCAGGCATGTTCGTGTCGTAAATAACACGCACAGGCTCTGCAATAAGGCGCTGCTTCATACTTTCAGACATCTTTTCAACGAAGCTTTCGTCAATTTCTTCGTTAATAGAGTATTCTGCGTCGCGGGTCATCTTAAATGAGAAAGCTTCAATTTCGTCGAATTTTACGAAACCGCGGAAAATGTCTTCAATACACAGCTGAATCATGTCGTCGAGCATAATAATGCTCTTTTTCTTGCGGCTTTTCTGCGGCGGGATCAGCATAAAGCGCGACATTTCAGAGGTAGGAACCTGAATAACCGCGAACTTAGGGTTGCGCTCCTTTCTTCTAAGCGCAACATATAAGTACACCGACGTTCCGTTTAAACGGCTAAGTAGGTCGGTTTTTTTATCTATCAGAATAGGTGCAATGTGACGCAGTGCTTTGTTAACGAAGAAGTTGCGCACCCACTGCTTTTGATAATCGTCTAAATCGTCTTTTCGAAGGATATGGATATTGTAGCGAGCTAGGGATCTAACTACTTCCTTATGAATTTGATCGAACTTTTCAGAGAGCTGAACAACTTTCTTTTGAATTTGTGCCATTAGGGCCGTTTGGCGCTCAGCTTCTTCTTCATTGCCGTCATTTTGCGCAATGGTAATTTGTCGCTTCACGTCCGCGGCGCGTACGCGATAAAATTCATCAAGGTTATTTGAGTAAATACCAAGAAAACGAATTCGCTCTACGGCGGGGTTGTTTTTATCTGCGGCTTCTTGCAACACGCGCTCATTAAACGCAAGCCAGCTTAATTCTTTGGGATAATATAAAACGTCGTTATCCATAATTTCTCAATTCACGTTTATAAAAATGGTCAAAGACTGCCATCAGTCAGTGACACTACTGTGACAACACATATTCTGGTGTCAATGTACACCCATTGTGTTGCGGTTATTCCATTAACTTTCAATATTATGCGGTTGTATTTGTGATGCGTGGGGTAGTGAGTAGCTCCACAAATACGCCCTTGTTTTTACCGCTTAGCTGTAATATCCACCACCAAATCGTTAGCCAACGACTCCAGTGAGTCTTGCAGGGCGCCGTCGTCAAAGTCTTCTGGCACCGCAATTTCTGCTTTTGCCTTGAAAATCAGGCTGCCCCAGTTGGGCGCGCTTTCACAATGTGAAGCAAAGGTGAGAATATTCAAGTTGAATTGGTTGAGGACCGATGTGAGTTCTTGAACGATACCCGTTTTGTCATTGCCCATTACATCAACCGTTAATTTGGTAGTGTTGCTGTTTTCACTGTTGGCAACCGCTACTGACTGCACCGACAAATCTTTAATGGCGTCGAGCGCATCGATTAAGCCCTGTTTGTTCTCATCGGCAACATGCACTTCTACAAAACCTGTGAACATTCCCGCCATATGTGCAAAGCTCGAACCCTGCCAGTTGCCCTCGTGTTTGTATACACACTTAGCCAGTGAGTCTACCAAACCAGGCTTGTCTTTACCCATGATGCTTATAACCAATGACTGCATACGATGCTCCTTATTGGGCGTGTAGAGAAAAACTTTGATCGTCTTCCTGTTGGGTAATACCATAGGCGCAGAGTAGGTTGCGCGAAGGTAATGCTTTAAACTTTCACTTGCTATTAGCATAACAAAACTTACACTGCTCACCAGTGCAATTTAGGGTTATTCTTCTTAAAAATGAAGAATTTCGAAAATAAGAATTACTAAACAACCGCATGACTTTCGACAGCAACAGCACAAACAAAAAACGCCAGCGAAGCGATAGGTGGTCACGCTATGTGGTGACAGGCTTTGGCGGCCTTGTTTTGTTAACTCTCGTTATTCTTATTACCCATCTAATCAGTCAAGCTCTGCCGTTGGCATATACCCCTAGCTTAAATCATCTGTTGAGCTTGAAAACGTCAGACAATGAAAAAATTATCAGCGCAGGCGACATCATTAACAGCCAGCCAATGCTGGTGAGAAAGTCTGATTGTCGATTGGGGTTAAAGTTGCTTAAGGGCGATGCTCTGGTGAGCAATCACGATTACATACGTCCTTGTGAGCACAGGCTGTCGGCCTACAGCGTAATGGGCGAGAACTATATTGTAGATGTCTCTCCCAACGCTCAAGTTAGGGTTTTACCGGTTAGGTCATTTAATGTGGCTGCTGGCACCACAATGGACATTGCCTCTAGTACACCGCAAGCAGCCTTGTCGAACAGCATTACGTTCGCGCTTCCCAAAGATGAGTGGGAGAAGCGCAGTAGTTGGAATATAGCATTGTCTTCAAAATGGGTAGTGGTTTCTATCACCCAAGGCAGCAATGTGTTTATACGTTGGATAAATAGGCTTCGCCCTACGCAGGTGCTGGATAAACGTTTCCACAATATAGATAGGATAGTGCTGTTACCTGGCAGCGAGAGCGTGATGTTACAGGTAAATGATGCGCTTTATCTTAATAGGCTTAAAGATGAAGGGACGTCGCTATTGCCCATAGCAGGGGACATCACAGCGTCATTAGATGAGAAGATTGTATTTCCACTTGCCAAAGACCGTACCTTTTTCTTGATGAATAATAAAACACAGGCACTTACTCGCTGGGTGTTGAGTAAGAGTGAAAAAGGCCTCACCTTCGAGCAAACCTACCAAATAGCGCTACCAGAAGAGAAGGTTAGGGATATAGCTGAACATGCCAGTATGAACTTAGTGGCTGTATTGACCGATAAAGCAAGAGTACTGTTGGTAAACCGTGTGTCTGGTGATGTAGTGGCGTCACAACAAACAAAAGGTTCAGCTGAGCATATCATTTGGTACGGCAATAAGCTTTATGGCTATTCAGATAGTAGCCTATCAGTATGGGAAGGTAAGCACTTAAGCGGTATTACTACATGGGCTTCTTTGTTTAAACCGCAGCACTATGAAGGCTATGAAACAGAAGAGACCGTATGGCAAACCACCAGTGCCTCAGATTTCCAAGAAGCTAAATTCAGTTTAACGCCGCTGTTAATCGGCAGTATTAAAGCCTCTCTTTTAGCGCTGCTTATTGCTATTCCGGTTGCCATCGGTGCTGCAATTTACACCGCGTTTTTCGCTAAAAGTCGTCTTCGCAACGTCATTAAGCCGGCTATCGAATTACTCGAAGCTATTCCTAGTGTGCTCATCGGCTTCATCGCGGCTATTTGGTTGTCGCCAAAAGCTGAGCAGTTTTTATTTTCCTTTGCCTTTTTCCTAATCGTTATACCTTTTGTGCTTATAGGTGTTGCCTTGGTACAGCGTCCTTTTGCAGAATACTTACCAAAGAAGTTAAGGCATGGCGCAGAATTACTTTTTGCGATAAGTGGTGTGTTTCTTTTAGGTTATATCAGCGTGGAATACGCGCCCTCGCTTATTTTCTCGCTAATGGGAGGAGACGGGTTTGCAATGCTAGCAGCCGAGTCCGATAGCCCCATAGGAAAAACCACGATAGTGGTAGCTCTAGCGTTAGGTGTGGCTATTTCACCGAGTATTTATTCCCTAGCGGAAGATGCCATAAACGGCGTACCCAATGATCTCAAATATGCCTCTTTTGCTCTTGGCGCCACACGACTACAAACCCTACTTCATGTTGTTATTCATGTTGCACTACCGGGTATTGTAGCCGCGATAATGCTAGGTTTTGGCCGCGCGTTTGGTGAAACTATGATAGTACTAATGGTTACGGGAAATACGCCAATCTCCAGCTGGGGCTTGATAGAAGGTTTGCGAGCACTTACTGCTAACTTGGCAATCGAACTTCCAGAAGCAGATGTGTCATCGGCGCATTATCAAATTCTATTTTTCACCGCGTGTATTTTGTTCCTGTTTACCTTCTTAGTTAACACCATGGCAGAGCTATTGCGGCAGCGTATTAGAAGTAGGGCGTACTATGGTTAATCGGACCATGTTTGGATTAAGTGCGGTACAGCGGCAATCGTTAGTTATTAGCTTAACGGCTTTTTTTACCAGCCTACTGCTTATTGCGCTAGTTAGCATTCTTATACTGATTAGTTTTCGCGGTACCGCATATTTTTGGCCAGAACCCATCTATACGGTCACCGGTACACATCAAGACGGCACAAGGTTCTCGGTACTAGCGAACCTATTTGATGAAACAGCCAGTGAGGATGTCACCCTTAAGTATTCAGATGCCCAGCATCCTTATGGCTTTCAAGTTCAGATATCTAGAGATGAAATAGATACTCCGCGACTTGCAAACGAAAGCGCAGAAATAAAACTTTTAGACGGCAGGCGTGTGTTGGCAATTCCTGAACATATCGTCGTGCCCTCAAAACCGGCTCAACCTCTTAACAATATTGATACTGTGCTAGAGGAAGTGGCTCAAATTAGCGCTCAAATTGAAGATTTGAATACGCAGCACCTTGCACCTATTCACGAAGCACTATCTCAGTTTGATAAACGCAACGTTGTCGCCGACGCGCCAGCAAGAGAGCGTTTAGTCGCATCATTTGGCGAATACCAAAAGCGTGTGGTGGCGTTGGAAGCAACAAGAGCTGAGTATACCTTATTGGTGAGTTTTGCAGATGGAACGCCGTTTGTTATTCCCATTGCTAGTATTCAAGACGTGGATTTTGTCAGTCGTCTAAGTACATGGGAAAAGTGGCAGGTGGCGTTTTCGGAAATTGGTGTGTTTCTCACCGACTCCCCTAAACAAGCGAATACCTCAGGTGGCGTGTTCCCCGCGTTGTTTGGCACTGTACTCATGGTATTCTTAATGACCATCATCGTAACGCCCTTTGGTGTATTAGCTGCTATTTACTTGAGCGAATATGCACCTAACACAGCGCTTACCACCATTATCCGTGTCAGTGTAAGCAATATGGCAGGTGTACCTTCTATTGTTTACGGCGTATTCGGGCTTGGTTTCTTTGTTTACACCTTGGGCGGCAGCATTGACGAGCTATTGTTCAGTGAAACATTGCCAGCACCCACAATGGGAAGCCCTGGTGTATTTTGGGCGGCCTTAACCATGGCAATATTAACCTTACCTGTGGTGATTGTGGCGACTGAAGAAGGCTTGCGCAGAGTGCCGGAAGGGTTAAAAGCAGGCAGTTACGCGTTAGGGGCAACCAAAATTGAAACTATTGTGCGTACCGTACTGCCAATCGCGTCTCCTGGTATTATGACTGGCGTAATTCTGGCGATTGCGAGGGCGGCAGGTGAAGTAGCGCCACTCATGTTAGTTGGTGCGGTTAAGTTTGCACCCACGCTGCCCATAGATGGAGAGTTTCCTTATCTCCATCTTGATAGACAGTTTATGCATTTAGGCGTGCTTATTTATGACGGAGCGTTTCATAGCCAAACCGATGGGAAAAGCGCAAGTATGATGTTTGCCGCTTGCTTGCTTTTACTTGTCGTGGTGTTCGTACTAAATATTTTGGCCGTTGTACTAAGAACGCGTCTGCGCAAACGCTATCTCAAAGGATAATACAGGTTTTGTAACATGTTGAAGTTGTTTGAACACAATACGCTAAACGTTAACGACATTAGTGAAGAGCAAACCGCGGTAGAGGTTAAAAACCTCAACCTGTGGTTTGGCAATAAGCATGTGTTAAATGACATCAGCATGCGGATCCCAAAAAACAAAATTACAGCATTAATTGGTCAAAGTGGTTGCGGTAAATCTACACTCATTAGCTGTTTCAATCGCCTTAATGATTTGTATGACGGCTGCAAATACGATGGTGAGATTATTATTGATGGGCAAAACATCAATAGCCGCAAAGTAAATGTGTCACGCCTAAGAACGAATGTGGGCATGGTTTTTCAACGCCCCAACCCCTTTCCTATGAGCATATACGAAAACGTGTGTTATGGGCTTAAGCTTCAAGGAGTAAAAGTTCGCCGACACTTAGACGACGCAGTGGAAGGTGCACTCAAACAGGCGGCGCTATGGGATGAAGTTAAAGATCGTTTATTTGAATCAGCTCATGTTTTATCTGGCGGTCAGCAGCAGCGTTTGGTGATTGCAAGAGCGCTGGCATTAAAACCAGACATTCTACTTCTTGATGAACCCACCTCGGCCCTTGACCCATTGACCACGCTTTTTATCGAAGAATTGATGGATGCGTTAAAAAAGCAATGCACCATTATTATTGTAACGCACAACATGCAGCAAGCGGCTCGGGTAAGCGATTACACCGCCTTTTTCCATCAGGGCAGGCTGATAGAATATGCAGACAGCGACACGCTATTTACCATGCCTGATAAAAAGCAAACCGAAGATTATATAACGGGGCGATATGGATAAGGTAGCAGTGGACCAGCGTCCTAACTTGGAATTACGCCGCGAGGAGAATTCACCATGCGACAGGTAGCCTTAAATACGCATATCTCTGGTACGTTTAATATCGAGTTGGAAAACTTGCGTAACTCGGTATTAACCATGGGGGGCGAAGTTGAACAGCAGCTGGTGGATACCTTAAAAGCGGTAAAGCACAATCATGCCGCTCTAGCTGAAAAAGTGGTGTTAAACGACTTAAAAATTAACTCCATGGAAATTCAAATTGACGAAGAATGCCTGCGCATTATTGCAAAACGTCATCCTACCGCCAGCGACCTGCGTTTGATTATGACCATTTCCAAAGCCATTACGGATATTGAGCGAATGGGCGATGAAATCGAGCGTATTGCCAAACTAGTAACGCGTAATAAGTTGCCAAGCTCAGATACCATCAAGAGCAGTATGTTGCTTATTGGTGAAAGGGTAGCCGCCATGATGCGTGGCACATTCGATGCTTTTGCTCGTCAAGATGAAGCTGCTGCATTAGAAGTGTATGACCAAGACAATCGCATTGACAGTGAATACAAACGATTACTGTCATATACCACGTCCGAAATGCAGAAAAGCACCGACGATATGCAGGATTGGCTAGATGTGTTGTGGGCAATGCGCTCATTAGAGCGAATAGGTGACAGATGCAAAAACGTGTGTGAGTATGTGGTTTATCTTACTCGCGGTACAGATGTAAGGCATACGCCGCTGGAAAATATGCAGCAAAAATTGGAAGATTTGACGTGATCCTGTCCAAATGGTCAGCACGATTTTGCGTATCAATAACCTAATATGGATGTTTGTGAAATTTATTTGTCATAAAACTGAAATATTTGGTGGTTTTATCATCGTATTCAAATAATTCCGCATACTTTTATCGTTTTTCAGTGATTTTCGCTATGGCTTCTAAGATGATTACGTTATCATGCGCCGCAGCCAAGAACAGATCGTGCAAAATTTAATCGAACCTTATGATAAAACACAATTTGTCTTTAACTTCTTTCTCTAGCCTTTGGGGTGAAGAGATCATGCTACTTACTCAAGTAGCGTCCAGCCTAAATCGCGTTTAGATCGGGAGCGATTATCCGTGGAATTTTTTGAAAGTTATGGCCTAATTCTTATAATCCTTGCCGCTGGCGTCGGTTTCGTCATGGCATGGGGTATTGGAGCGAATGACGTTGCCAACGCAATGGGTACGTCAGTAGGTTCTAAAGCTTTAACCATAAAACAAGCTATTATCATTGCAATGATATTTGAGTTTGCTGGTGCCTACCTTGCAGGTGGTGAAGTAACGTCTACCATTCGAAAAGGAATTATCGACTCAACCTATTTCATAGACATACCTGAATACCTTGTATTAGGCATGATCTCGTCACTACTTGCAGCGGGAATTTGGCTAGCAGTAGCGTCGTGGTTGGGGTGGCCTGTATCTACAACTCACTCAATTATCGGTGCAATCATCGGCTTTACGGCAACTGGCGTCAGCATGGACGCGGTAGCTTGGGACAAAGTGGGTGGTATTGTTGGTAGTTGGGTAGTAACCCCAGCTATTTCAGGCATCATTGCTTATCTTATTTTCATGAGCGCGCACAAGCTCATCTTCCAAACAGCCTCACCGTTTGCAAATGCCAAGCGTTATGTGCCGTTTTATATGGCGTTAGCGGGCTTTGTGATGTCGCTTGTTACTATTAAGAAGGGCCTTAAACACGTTGGTTTAGAGCTAAGTGCCGTCAACGGATATCTACTGGCTATTGGTATTGCCGTAGCGTTGGGCTTCTTGGGTAAATGGTTTATCGGCCGTATGAAGTTCAGCGGTTCAGAAGATGCAGACCTACAGGCGGCTAACGTTGAGAAAGTATTCGCACTGCTAATGGTAGTAACAGCCTGTTGTATGGCGTTTGCCCATGGTTCAAATGATGTAGCTAACGCTATTGGGCCATTGGCTGCGGTAGTTAGCGTAGTAAGTAGTGGCGGCGAAATTAACTCTAGCACTACGCTTGCACCGTGGATCCTTCCGCTTGGTGGTTTAGGTATTGTTGCGGGTCTTGCGCTATTTGGACATCGCGTTATCAAGACTATTGGTCAAGGTATTACACACTTAACGCCAAGCCGCGGTTTTGCAGCAGAACTCGCTGCAGCGTGTACGGTAGTTATTGCATCGGGTACAGGTTTGCCTATTTCGACTACCCAAACACTTGTTGGTGCAGTATTAGGTGTAGGTCTGGCGCGTGGCGTATCAGCGCTTAATCTAGGCATTGTAAGAAATATCGTTGTATCTTGGATTGTTACTTTGCCTGCAGGCGCAATCCTGTCGATTATTTTCTTCTACATTCTTAAAGCGTCGTTTGGCGTAGCGTAGAACATAGCGTTAATAAACGTCTGCATAAGGCGAAGAGAATTAAAAAAGGCCGTGCTTGAAGTGAAGCACGGCCTTTTTGTTTGTGGAATGTTTTCTTTAATCAATAGAGATAGGCGTTTCAAAGCCTCGGGGTTTAACACCCACAACGGCACACTTGAGCTGATGGATTGTTTCTTCTGCGGTGTCACCCATGATATAGCCCGGAACGCCTAAACGCGCCACTGTGCCCATTACAATAATGTCGGTATCAAGGGACGTGGTAGTGGCTGCAATTTCTCTTCTAGGGTAACCGTGAACAATGTGCTTCTGAGGTTTTAAATACTCTAATACATTGTCATCCAATTCATTACCTAGTTCTTCAAGTAGTTTGTCTAGTTCCGTTTCGCGCTCGGCATGAATTTTTGCAAGGTCGGTTTCCATTCTGTCGTTATCAACCGATATAAAACCGTCTCTTGCTATGTTCTCAGGAACCGCATCGAAAACGTGAACAATGTGCAGCTGTGCAAACTCCAGCAAGGCTATTTGGCTTGCGTGACGTAAAATGTCGCGGTTAAGGTCGCGTCTAATTGACACTTCGTGCTGTGGGTAGTGATAGTTCAAGTCCAAGGCCGCAACTACATTTTTGTACTGACTGCGAGGCTTATGATTAATGATCCATACCGGGCAAGGGCACTTACGGAATAAACGCATATCTAAGCTTCCGAATAATTTATCTAGAAAGCTCTCTTCTGCCCGTTTAATCACTAAATCGATATTGTTCTTTTTGACATAACGCACAACGTCAATAAGGGGCTGACCTACCGTTACCGCGGTAGCTACCGGATAGTGTTTCCCCCAACTCTCAGCTTGTTCTTTTAACCAATGCTTAGCTTGAGTTTCCATGGTTTGCTGAGAATCAACGTAAGAGAAAGACTCCATGACCATACTGGCGTTGGGTGGCAAAGATTCTAGCGAAAGCATAATGGTAAGCGAGGCTTGGTGTGCTTTGGCGATATGCAGTGCTTGGGCCACTGTATCATCTTGACGATGGGAGTCGCTCAATACACATAAAATGTTCTTATAATGTCCTTTCATACTGCCCTCAATAGTTAGTCGCTCTATTGACTGAATGATACAAGAGCGGGTCTTACTTCGCTGTAAAGATATGCGGGAACTAACGCTTTATTTTAATCCTAACGCTACTTCAGGGGCCTTTCCAGCGGGAAATGATAAATTCTTAAAAGCTTCTTATAGATAATGAAATAAAGATAATTATTACTTCTGTCTTCGAGGTTAGGTACGCGCGGCTGTGGGTATTAGAGGAAAGTCCAAGATATCCATGGGTATGAACCCTAGGCGCTATTTAATCTTTATGTTAGATTAATCCAATATTTTTTAATCCCTTTTTGAACAATTGTGAGATACCCATGAAATGGCCTAATCTTAAGCATCTACACTATTTGGTGACGCTACATCAAGAGCAACACTTTCATCGTGCTGCCCAGCGCTGTAATGTAAGTCAGTCAACATTGAGTACGGCCATTCAGAATCTAGAAGAGCACTTCGGAAGCCAGCTTCTTGAACGTGAACATAAAACCTTTGTGTTTACTTCATTAGGTTTGGATATTGTTGAGCGCAGTAAGGTGCTACTTCAAGAGGCGGGCGAGCTAGTAGAGTACGCGCAAAACGCCGGTAACTGGCAACGAGGTACGTTAAAGTTAGGCGTTATTCCAACCATCGCGCCTTTTTTGTTTGAAGGTATGCTTGGGGCTTTTTCTACGTTTTTGCCTGAGATCAATTTAGAAATGCAGGAAGACACGACTGAAAAGTTACTTCAGCAGTTGACCGACGGCAGATTAGACTTACTGATCTTAGCGCTGCCCATGGAAACCCCAGGGTGTAAACAAATGATTTTGGGTCACGACCCGTTTCACCTTATTGCTCATGAAGACATGGCTGAGCAGCTACCTAATCCTGTCGACATTTCAACCTTGCCTAAAAAGAGTATTTTCTTACTTCAGCAAGAACATTGTATGACCGGGCATGCGGTGAGCGCGTGTAACCTTCAGCATAGTGACCAGATTAGCAGCGTGGCGGCAAGCAGCTTGTATACTTTGGTCCAGTTGGCGAATAGCAAAATGGGCTACACCTTCTTACCTGAACTAGCTATTAATCAATCCATTCTTGAGCACACTGGCCTTAAAAGCTTTCCAGCTGAGGAACAGGGATTTCGTGAAATTGGCTTAGTATGGCGTTCAGGCACAACACGTATGCAGCTGTTTCGCCGTATCGGCGAAATTATCTCGCCACTGTTACCCATTCCCACATTAAAATAGCGTTAGCGCTATCTTTGGCATTTAACCAAAGCGGTTGAACTATTGTGTTCAGCCGCTTTTTTATTGCTGACGTAAGTAATTATCTTGTGCGTTCCCCAAAGAGAAGTTTTGCATCCTCCATCTATGCGGATTTGTATAAAGCACAGCAGCAGCAAGCTTACAAAACGTTTCTGGCTGGTTTTGAGTCGGGCATGAGCGAGACCTTATGCAGAGTCGGTTCAGGGTTACGTGGTCTGCCAGAGAATGAACATATCAGTATGGTGCTTAAGGATTTTGAAATAAGCGAGAGCAGAGAGCGCAAAGACCGAATTTATGTATTTACTCGTGCTGACATAGTGCGCTGTGTTCAAGAAAAAATAGACGCGAATAAACTTCTCACTAACGCTAACGTCTACCAGTTTTAACTAAAGATGCGTGGCGCCACTTGCCATGGTAGCGCTGGTACTCAAAAATGCGTTGGGCATTAAAATAAACGCGCGCTTTTGTTGATGAGCGTTATTAACAAAAGCGCGTTTTCATTGGCCTACATTTTTGGAGCAATATGCCCTAGTTCAGCTGCCCACGTAAGTTCTGATCGCAAAAGGTTATTTGCTGCGTTAGCGCCAAAGCTGTGTAGCGCGTTATAGGCACTATTCGATGGAATTCGGCAATAGTGGCAAAGTGCATAGAACAACAGGCTGCAACGATGCTGAGAACCATCACAGTGCAGATAAATCTTCGCTCCCTCCGTCAACATTTGAGATAACTCATGCAGATATTGATGGAGATGCACGTCTTCGGTGGGCGTTTCTGACGACGGGTGAACAAAAGGAACCCATAGCCATTCTAGCCCGGTTGCTACAGCATTGTCGCGAATTACAGGTGCATGTTCTTCGCTGGTTTGTACCGTTGCAATATGGGTAACATCCAGCAACTTAAGGCGTTCAAAGTCACTTTCGACGGTTTTTTTTCCCAAGCATATTTGCCCCGCGCGCAGTGAAAACCACGCGATATTCTTCGAGGTTGCGAGTGCGCTATTTTCTTTTTTCTCAGCGTTTTGCATAGATGCGTTATCTAAGACCTTTTGTTAAACGACAAAATAATAAATAGAAAAGTAATGGCAGCTACATCCGCCAATAACGAACAAGTGCCAAATTGCATGGGTGTACTTTACCTTTTTTGCTACATAAAAACACACGCCTACGCTGAAACATAGCCCACCTGCTATCAATAACCATAGTCCAGCACCTGGGAGTGCAACATAGAGTGGGTAAATAAGGCCTAGGGCAATCCAGCCCATTAGTAAATAAGTCATTACGGACACTTTTGGGAAACGGTGCTGCGCTATGAGCTTAAACGCCACACCACCAATTGCCAAGCTCCAGATAATCGCGGTCATGGCAATCCCCAACACGCCACCAATCGAAACCAGTAACAATGGTGTGTAAGTACCCGCTATCAATAAATATATTGCACTGTGGTCGAATAGTTTAAGCCAGCCCTTTGCTTTGTGATGAGATATAGCGTGGTAAAGTGTAGAACTCAGAAAAACGAGGATGAGGGTAGAGCCGTAAATAGCGGCCGTGATAACCGTTAATGTATCTTCAGCGCGGTACAGCATAAATATCAAACCTACGATAGCGGCAATAAAGCCTATACCGTGAGTGATGCTGTTTAGCCATTCTTCTAAAACGGAGTAAGCTTTGGCAGAAATAGCCTTTGTCTGTTCCTTTACATCTGTCATCACGTCTCCTGTTTTGCAATCAGTAGAGATATGCGCTCCTCTTATTTGTCTATTTGCATAGCTATGACAATTATAGCGCACACTTGTTCGCTCAATATGAAAATATTAACAGAAAACGTCAATAGGCTGATGACAATAATGTTACAAAAAAAGCTCATAATACCAACCCGCATAGATAATTGCCCACTCAGAAGGCACTAAGACGCTTGCCAAGCTTTCCCAAAGGGCAAGTTTAAAGTGTCTGTACTCTTTGCTATGTCACCTTGATATAGAACCATTATACCTGCGGTAATATGCCGCGATTCCGAACATTTTAACTCTCGCTGAGTAGGTGATTATTTATTCACCTGTATTTTCGAAACAACCGCCTAATTTGTCCAAAAGATTCTTTAGCGTACGGCTTTCTTCTGCGCTCATACCATTGAATTTACACAGCATCTGCGCAGGCACGCCTTCTGCTATGGCTTTCTTTTCCTTGCCCGCTTCAGTGAGTTGAACGCGCTTAACGCGTTTGTCGGCTTTATCCTTGGCGACAATTAGGAAGTCTTTGTCTTGAAGCTTTTTAAGAATGAGTGACATTGCGCCACCGTCTATCGCTGTTCTCTCTAGAAGTTCGGCAATGGTAATACCGTCATTTTCCCACAGCGCCATTAAAGTTACATATTGAGGGTAGGTGATATCTAGCGCTTTAAGAAGAGGGCGATATGCGCGAGTAAATGCATTAGACAGTGTATAAAAACGGTGGCAAAGCTGATTTTCCAACTTCAATAATTCTGACATAACGCTTACCCCTTATCGATACTGCTTTTTGTTTTTAACTAATATTTTGCATACAAAATACTTGATCTGCAAGTTCGTTTGGTGATAATTTATTTTGCATGCAAAGTATTTGTTTGAATAAACCAATGAGGAAAGTAACCATGCATAAGCTTCAACAAGTCATCTATACAGGAAGTGCAACAGCAACAGGCGGTCGCGAAGGCACTGCGAAATCAAGTGATGGCAAGCTAGAACTTAAACTTTCGACACCCAAAGAGTTAGGTGGTGCTGGCGGAGAAGGTACAAACCCAGAACAATTGTTCGCAGCGGGCTATTCGGCGTGTTTTATCGGTGCACTTAAGCATGTAGCCGCATCGCAAAAAATTAAGCTGTCCGATGACATTAGCGTAACTGGCGACGTAGCAATTGGCCCTATTGAACAAGGCTTTGCTATTGCAGTGAAACTGACAGTAGATTTAGGCGATATGGATAAGACACAAGCACAAAGTTTAGTGAATGCTGCCCATCAAGTATGCCCGTATTCAAATGCGACCCGCGGCAACATCGAAGTAGATATTACCTTAGCGTAATCACAAGGTAGCAGCTTCAGTAATTGCTCCCGCCTTAGCGGGCGCAATTATTTGTGCTCAACGCTTTTTTCCTTTGAAAGCGAAGCGTCAGTTTCAGCAGTTAGGCTACAGCAATTTGATATTGAAATAATGCATCAAGTTTCGCTGTACTGTTATAGGAACATAAGGTTTTGAATTATAGCGCACGTAAATAGCAGCTCTTCGAATTAGAGTCGCCAGTTATATAGCAGATTGATACACTGGGTTTGTATCAATCATCCTTTAGGAAGTTATATGAAAAAATACGGATTACTGGCTACGTTCGTATGTGCGCCTGTATTATTTGCATGCAGCGACAACAGCAATGTAGACGCAGCCAAGACAAACAACGATCAAGCTGTCAGCGTAGGCTCAACTTCAGAAACTGAAGCACAAAAAACAGCGGTAGAAAATCACGACACTGCAGCGATTGCTTCTGGCGTAGATTACCACTCATTCGCGAACCCTAATGAGGTTCGGGTAACCCATCTAAGTTTAAACCTAACTGCAAACTTTGATACCAAACAGCTTATTGGCGATGTAACCCTTGATGTAAAGCGTGAAAAGCCCGACAACAATACGTTAGTGTTAGATACGCGAGCATTAGATATTCAAAGTGTTACCGTAGACGGTGAGAATGTGCCTTTTGAAATGGGAGAGACTGACCCTGATTTAGGCACGCCGCTTTCAATTACTCTACCTAGCACCGCAAACGCAGTTACCGTTGCGTACTCAACATCACCTGAGGCATCTGGCGTACAATGGTTAACGCCAGCGCAAACTGCAGGTAAAAAGCACCCGTTCCTGTTTACCCAGGCACAAGCGGTTCATGCGCGAAGCTTTATTCCACTTCAAGATTCACCGCAAGTGCGCGTAACCTATGATGCGACCATCAAGACACCTGAAGCGCTGTTGGCGGTGATGAGTGCGTCAAACGATCCTACCACTGCGCGCGACGGTGAATATGAGTTCACCATGCCTCAGCCTATTCCTTCATATCTTATCGCGTTGGCGATAGGTGATTTAAAATTTAAAGCCATGGGTGAGCGTACCGGCGTGTATGCTGAGCCTGCGCTACTTGAAAGTGCAGCGAAAGAATTTGAAGATACCGAGGCGATGTTAGAAGTAACAGAAGAAACGTATGGACCTTACCAATGGGACCGTTACGATCTGCTAATTCTACCACCGTCATTCCCGTTTGGCGGTATGGAGAACCCTCGTTTGTCGTTTATCACCCCAACGGTCATTGCTGGTGATAAAAGCTTGGTTTCATTGATTGCTCATGAACTGGCGCACAGCTGGTCTGGTAACACTGTAACGAACGCAACATGGCGCGACCTGTGGTTAAACGAAGGCTTCACAACATACTTAACTTACCGAATTATGGAAATGATCTACGGGCATGACCGTTTCAAAAAAGAAGCGGTGCTGGGCTATCAAGACTTAGAGAACGATGTTGCTGCATTAGAGGAAAATGATGAGATCCTGGCCATCGATCTTCGTGGTCGCAACCCAGACGATGTTTTCTCGAATATCCCTTACGAAAAAGGGGCGCTCTTTTTGCGTGAAATTGAACAAAAAATTGGTCGCGAAAACTTTGATGCGTTCTTAATGCAGTACTTTAAAGACTTTGCTTTTAAGAGCATTACCACCGACACGTTTATCGCTTATTTAGATGATACCTTGTTAAAGCAATACCCAGATAAGCTAGACGCGGATCGCATCCAAACGTGGATATTTGAACCAGGCATTCCAGAAGGAGCACCACAGCCAGAATCTGATGCTTTCACTAAAATCGATGAGACACGAAGCGCGTGGCTATCTGGCGATGTGAAAGCGGCAGATATTGAAACAGCACAGTGGACTGTACACGAGTGGCTATATTTTCTAAACAACATGCCCGAATCGTTAAGTAAAGCTCAGCTTGCTGAGCTAGATTCAGCATTTTCACTTACCTCGACTAAAAACAATGAAATTGCTCACAGCTGGTTGATGATTGCAGTAGAGAATAACTATCAGCCTGCTTTTGATCGTTTGTATAGCTACTTGGTGTCGATAGGACGCAATAAGCTCGTTAAGCCGCTGTATCGCGAGCTATCAAAAACGCCAGAAGGCAAAGCATTTGCAAAGCGCGCTTTTGAAGAAGCGAAACCGGGCTATCACCCACTTACGGTAAAAGCTAACGAGGGTTACGTGAATTAAACGTTGACCGTTAAATTAGTTTGAATAAAAGCAGCGTGTTAGGCGCTGCTTTTTTATTTCGAGGTAAGACAAAAAGAATAAGGGAGTTTTGAACAATTGTTCAAGTTGGCGATCTTAAAGTGATTTGTAGCGTATCAAAGTTTACTCAGTGTAATTCAAGTGAGCCTGTGTAGTTTATTAGCTAGGCGCACGCTGAAGGATTTGAATTAAACAGTAAGGAGTTACTATGTATACACAAAAGATGCACCCAGCCACTACTTTCCCTGAAGTTAAAGCGACGTTACAGAGCGGAGAGACAGTATCGTTATCTGATAAAAGTGAAGGATGCGATTGGAAGATGGTGGTGGTTTATCGTGGTAAACACTGTCCAATTTGTACCAAATACTTGAACAAACTTGAAGGTTTCACGGGTCGACTACGGGAGCTCAACATCGATGTTGTCGCGGTAAGCGGCGATAGTAAAGAGCAGCTTGAAGAACATTTAAACGACTTGTCTATCAACTTCCCGATTGCTTACGGATTGTCGCAAAGCGACATGGAAAAACTAGGTCTATATATTTCTGAGCCGCGTTCAGAGAAAGAAACCGATCACAATTTCGCAGAGCCCGCGTTGTTTGTTTTAAACGGTGATAACGAAATTCACATTGCCGAAATTGCCAACGCGCCGTTTGTTCGTCCAGACTTAGAGCAACTCGTATCGGGCTTAGAATTTATTCGCAACCCAGAGAATAACTATCCTATTCGAGGCACGTTTAAAAGCTGAGGTTAACGGGTAATAATGATGATATTTCGTTAAAAGCGAGGCTCTAGTGTTAACTAGGGCCTTAGTTTTTATACGAGCTAAAAACACATAGCCGCTTCTGAGTTCATCGTTAGCTTCTTATTTTCTGTAGCTTACTCGTTTTTTGCAGATACCTTAAAAGCAATGGGCGCCATCTGCTTCTTAAAGTTATCCAAGGCATCTAAAGGTAGCTCAATATCTATCATTACGCTGCTTTTATATCTGCAATTCGCAATTTTACCTTTGGCTTGTTCCACCAAGTGACGTACGAACTGCTCGTGTTTGAAATCGATGTCTACACTAAGTGGTTCTAGCTTTATTTCTTGTCTCACGTCAAGAGCATCAATGGCCTGTTGCGCAGCAGCTGAATAAGCCCTCACCAAACCACCAGCTCCTAATTTAATCCCGCCAAAATATCGCGTGACAATAATCATAATGTCGCCGATGTCTTTGTGCTGAAGTACGTTTAATATGGGTTTACCGGCTGTGCCACTAGGCTCACCGTCGTCGGCCATAGCTGCACTACTGGGCGCATTAGGGTTTCCAAAAACATACGCCCAGCAGTGATGACGTGCGTCTGGATACTGTTGTTTAACGCTTTCTAAAAGTGCCATTGCGCTTTCGCGAGAATTCGCAAAGCCAGCACATGCAATGAATTTGCTTTTCTTAATTTCGTACAGGGTTTCAACCTGTTTGGCGGGAACGGGATAAGTCATCGGCACATTGTAAGCCAAGACCATTTTTTATTTAAGCTTAATCAGTCAGGTGAAGCAATCTATCGCTAAATAACCGATAGTTTCAATAGAAATAGGCACCTATAAAACAGGGTGGTCAAAAATGCTACTATTTGGCTAATTATCTTGAAAGGTGGTTTTTCTCGTGCGCTACAGATAAGTGATTTTTGTTGTGTTTGTCGTTAAGTTATTAAATTAAATGGTTTTTTTAAAGTTGGCGTAGTGATTGTAATAGCAATATTAATTGTGAATGTGGCTAAGACGTAATGCCACTAATAGGTAACTTCGTCCCAATAAGGAAATCATGCTATGAAATCACGTACTATTGCTATTGTTGCTCTTGCATCACTATTCACTGGAAGTGCTCTCGCTTCTGTCGAATTCATCCCTACTGACGATTCAGTAACGTCTAACCTTTGTGTAACGGCTGCGACTGGAAATAAATGGAAGTTTCACAACCAGATTAAAGCGTCAGCGTTAGATAAAAAATACGTAGCAGAAGAGATGACTTGTAATGGTCTTACGGTCTCGGCTTTTGTAGACCAGTACGGTAAAAATGGAGATAGCATTAAAAAATATCTGAATATTCAACAGCAGCACATTGCTAATGTAGCTCACACCAAATAGCGCGAAAGCGCTTATTCATGAGATTGCTCTAAGTGATTGTATATCTTAAAATTATAGTAAATTTAGAGAACTACAATAAATTTAGAGAAGTACAGTAAATTTAGAAGAGCAGGTTAAAGAAAAGAGGGCTGTGTACAATGACAGCCTTCTCTAATCTTTATCTAGGTCTCTTAACGCAATATACCGGAAACGGTTTCTGATACATTTAATGCGCCTTTTTGAATTTCATCAATGATGCTTTGAACCTGCGCAATTTGCTGGCTGTTTTGGTCAACACTGTCTTTAACGCCGGCCATTTTCTTCGTAGACTTATCCGCAAGCTTTCTGTTCTCAGCCACAACGCTTTCAATTTCCACCGTTGAGTCACTAGTGCGCTGGGCTAGCTGTCTTACCTCATCTGCTACAACGGCAAAACCCCTGCCTTGATCGCCCGCTCGAGCAGCTTCAATTGCAGCGTTCAGTGCTAATAAATTTGTTTGCTCAGCAATACCGCTAATGGTCGTGACTATGGTTTCAATCTTAAGCGACTGTTCACTAAGCTGATGCATTAGCTGGTTGGTTTGCTCAACTTCTAATAAGGCTGAATCGAAAATCTCCACGCTGCGCTGCAAAGATGAAGCGCCATCGGCAGCAATTTGCGACGTTTCTTCAGCAGTTGATACCGCTAACTCTGCTGCTTGGGCAATAGCGTGTTTCTCATTCACTGCATCGGTGATATTGGATGCAAATTTAATGACTTTGATAACGCGACCAGATGCATCGAAAACGGGGTTGTATGTTGCTTCTAACCACAGTGCATTACCGCTTGAATCTACGCGCTCAAACTGGCCCGAAGAGAAATTGCCCCGAGCAAGGTTATCCCAAAAATTGGGGTTATCTTGATAGAACTTATCGCGACAAAACATGCGGTGATGTTTACCTTTGATATCTGATAAGCCATATTTAACCGTGGCAGTGAAGTTTTCATTCGCCGTGATAATTGTGCCGTCTGGTTCGAACTCTATAACCGCCATCGACTTATTCAGGGCATCCGTTACTGCTTTACCTGCAAAGTAGGCTGTTTCGTGCTCAGTAATATCATGATAAATAGCGTGTATTTCCGAAGTACCATTTTTATTTACGGAAACGTAGCTAGCTTTAAGCCATTTGGTTTCACCAAGGGCTGACTTTCTCGCAACCGTGTCGCTAAAGCTGCCGCCATTTACCAAGTGTTGCCAAAAGGATCTGTACTGTGATTCAGGTTCAACACCTTCAACGCGCATCGCAGCGTGAGAGAAGGATGTCGCGGTTGAATCTGGGTAACTTAAAATAGATAGTAATAGGGAAGAGGCATAAGTGCACTGTCCATCGGTACTGTAAATGGCATAAGCCATGCTATTTTTTAACGCATCCAGCGTACCAATTAATTCTCTACTCTCATCCCTAAGAGCCGAAATGTCGCTATTGTATCGAGCATTTGATACGAACATACGGTCTCCAAATTTTATTATCGTTGATTAATCAACTAAGTTTATTAATTTTAAAGGTTGCTAACTTTCTAGTCGTTTAGACATTAGGTGAAATTTGGATTGCGGCTTATCCATTGGGCTTAATTCCGCGAAGAGTGGTTGAGTTTTTTTTACACTACGGTAACTATTCACACTGAACAATAAAAAATAAAACTTATAAGACCAGCTAATGCCTTTAGAACGATTTATTCCTTATCGCAAATGCGATGTCATCACCCTGTGTGAGAATTTGCTGGCTCGTGAGCGTGCAGACTTCCGTACTTTCTCAACCTTGTTAGTGCGCCGTATTCACTACAAGTATCATGAGCAATTGGAAGCATTGAAAAATAGCTACAGTCATTTCGACCCAAATAAAGATACTCGCGACTTACAGCTTTTTTCAAATGACGCAGTGCGAAAGCAAAGCCAAAAAGCATTTTCTCAGGGATTTGCTCACCTACTTAATGCGGCAAATTTTGAAAAGGTAACTGATGACGATTTAGAAGCAGCACTTAATGAAGAGTCGCTATTTAAAGTGCGTCTTGCAGTTAGCTTTGAAGATTTCGAAGATGTGGTGTTTTACCGGCGTGGAGAGTCGGTAAAAACAGAAACTATACGTACTTTTTTCGGGTTAAGAAAAAAGCAGGTGTCGTTTACTAACTACGATAAAGTAGCGGTGTACATTACTTTTAAAGATGAAAGTTACTTTAAAGGGAAAGGGCAAATGCCGGCTACCTTTAAACCTGGCTCCACCATAGTAAAGCTTTTTCAAAACGTACCTAAAGCAGACTTGGAAATGCTGTTTCCAAACAGTGAAGTTAAAATGCGCCCGCTAGATAAGTTGATTATCAGTGCATCGGCTGCAATAGGCGGCACTGTGGTGCTAGTGACTAAGCTGGGCGCGTCTTTACTCCTCATGGCGTCTTTTCTCGCCTTTTGGCTTGGCTTCAAAGACGATGAGGTGGAGCTGACTAAGCAAAGTCTAATCACTTTTGGCATTGGCATGGGCGTGTTCGGGAGCTTTGTCTTTAAAGAATGGACTAAGTTTAAAAACAGAAAAATACGTTTTATGAAAGCCTTGTCTGACAATCTTTATTTTAAAAATTTAGACAACAACGCAGGCGTGTTTCATACGTTAATTGATGCAGCAGAGGAAGAAGACTGCAAGGAAGTACTATTGGCGTACACATTCTTGCTGAAATGTAGTGAAGCCTTCTCTGAAAACTCCGCCGCCTATGGTGCATCGCGTTCAGAAAACGAGATTGCAGCGGGCGGAATGACATTAGCCACCCTTGATAGTGCGATAGAGAGTTACTTCTTAGAAGAGCTTAATTGTGCTCTCGACTTTGATGTTACTGACGCTATTACTAAGCTGGTGGACATGGAACTAGTTGAACAAGACGGCGATGTTTTTGTGGCGCGGGCGCTTAACGATGCAGTGAAAACACTCGATGATTACTGGGATAACATCTATCAGCCTGTTTAATTTACGCTTACCTCGCCCTTATTTAGAGCAAGCTAGCATATTTTACAATGCGCGCTTTATGGCATCAGTTTTCTCGATGGGCAGTACGCAAGAATAACTATTTCAGACAAGCAGCCACGCTATCAAACCGTTGTCATAAAAGCACAAAATCTCTATAGTTGCCTTAAGGTGTGTAGAACTATATACATATCTTGGCAACAGCCGCATTGCACTGAATGCGCATCTCTATCTCCAACGCAACAAGCCTGGTTCACTTCTACATGAAAATATTGCATACGTCTGACTGGCACTTAGGTCAGAGTTTTTTTACGAAAAGCCGCAAAAACGAACATGCCGCCTTCCTCAAATGGCTTCTTCAACAAGTAGAAGCGCATCAAATAGATGCGATTATTGTCGCGGGTGATGTGTTCGACACGGGCACGCCGCCTAGCTATGCCAGAGAGCTCTACCATGCGTTTATCGGCGAACTACAGGGCATGCAGTGTACATTGGTGGTGCTAGGGGGAAATCACGATTCAGTGTCGGTTTTAAACGAAAGTAAGGCGTTGCTGAAATACTTAAATAGCCACGTAATAGCCAGTACATACGGCGAGTTAAGTGAACAAGTCATTACGCTTAACGACCGCAAGGGGCAGAACGGTGCCGTACTGTGTGCCGTACCCTTTATTCGCCCACGTGATGTGCTTGTCAGTGAGGCAGGGCAAAGCGCCACTGACAAGCGCCAAGCGCTGGGCGATGCGATAAAGCAGCACTACGGGGCGCTTTATAATGAAGCCCTGTCACTGCGCGCCTCAATTGAAGAAAAACAAGCAGAGCAGGGTAGTAAAAATAGTGCTGCCATTCCTATTATTGCTACCGGGCACTTAACCGCTTTAGGCGTGAGTCAGTCAGAAAGTGTACGCGATATCTACATTGGCACCCTTGAAGGCTTTGACGCCAAAGGGTTTCCGCCCGCCGATTATATTGCACTTGGGCATATTCACAGGCCACAGAAAGTGGCTAAAACAGAGCACATACGCTATTCAGGCTCGCCAATACCGCTAAGTTTTGATGAACTAAACACGCAAAAGCAAGTGGTGTTGGTTACGTTTGAAAATGAAAGCACAACGCCAACTATCTCAACGCTTCCGGTACCGCGGTTTCAGGCCATGGAAGTAATAAGAGGCGATTTAAAAGCGATTGAGGCAGCCATTAATAAAAGCGAGGCCATCGCGTTAGCTTCTCAAACACATGATGACAGCATTACGAACTCGCCCCCTGTGACTAATCCGAAAGCCGTTAGCGATGTGGATAAAGCCCTTAGCGAAATGAATAAAACCGTCAGCGCAACGGATAACGGCATTAGTCCTCGAGATCCTGTGTGGTTATGCATTGAAGTTGAAACAGAAGACTATCTGACTGATCTACAGCAGCGTATTCAGGGCTTGTTAGAAGGGAAAAACGCTGAGATTTTACAGTTGAAACGCAAGCGTAAGCACACAGTAAATAGCCTTACAGAAAAGCAAAACGTCCAGCTTAGCGAACTATCGGTAAACGATGTATTTGAAGCGCGTTTGGCATTGGAGAGCATAGAAGATAATCCAACAAGTGAGTCGGCACCAACTGAGTCGGCACCAACTGAGTCGGCACCAACTGAGTCGGTACAAAGAACCCTGCTAGATGACGACCAAAGCCCCCGAGAAACAAAAGAAGCAGGTTCAGAGAAAAGCGCTTCTCGCATAAACCGGATAAGGCAGCTGTTTAATGAAGCAGTAGAGCAAGTGCATACCAATGATGAAGATACCGAAGTATCAGTAGAGGCAACATTGGCAAACACGACAGAAGAAAAAGGCGAGTAATACAATGAGAATATTGACCTTACGCCTTAAAAACTTAAACGCCCTAAAAGGGGAGTGGAAGATAGATTTCACCCAGTCGCCGTTTATCGACAACGGCCTGTTTGCTATCACAGGCCCAACGGGCGCGGGTAAAACCACCCTACTTGATGCCATTTGTTTAGCGCTTTATCACCAAACCCCTCGTTTGGGGCCAATTTCAACGTCGAACAACGACATCATGACTCGCGGCACGGCGGAGTGTTTGGCAGAGGTTGAGTTTGATATTAAGGGTAAAGCATACCGTGCGTTTTGGAGTATGCGCCGGGCCAGAGGAAAAGTAGACGGTAACTTGCAAAGTGCCGATGTTGAGCTTGCCGAAGTTGAAAGCGGTAAGGTATTGGCTACCCAAGTGCGGCCTAAAAGTGAAGAGATTGAAAAGCTGACAGGCCTTAATTTTGCCCGTTTCACTAAGTCTATGATGTTGTCGCAAGGGGATTTTGCTGCGTTTTTAAATGCTAACGAGGCCGACCGAGCCGAGCTGCTTGAAGAGTTAACTGGCACTGAAATTTACGGGCAGATATCACAGGCAGTACATCAGCAATTTAGTGACGCTAAACAAAAGAAAAAAGAGTTTGCGATAAAGCTAGAAGGCGTAACCTTACTTAGCGACGAGCAAACCACCCAGCTTGAAGAAGAGCAAGTACAAACCAAGAGCCAAGTTTCAGCGTTTAACCAAACACTTGCTGAACTGCAAAAGCAACAGCAGTGGCAGCATGCATTTAACGCCAATGAGCTAGCCATTAAAGAAGCCAGTGCAGCGCAGCAGACCGCGAATAACGCCATTGATGAGGCGAAACAAGAACTTGACCTTCTAACCCAAAGTGAGCCGGCTGAGAAGCTTCGCCTACCATTTTTGCAAAGAAACGGGCTTCAGCAAGACGTAACCCGTTATAAAGAAAGGCTTGAAGAGAAGGCTGCTCAGCTGCCCGAGTTAAAAACGCAAAAGGCACAGCTCAGTTTGGAAGTGACCAACGCTGAACAAGCGTTAGTTCTTACAAAGCAACAAAGCAGTGAGCTTGAAAAGCGCATAAATGAGCAGGTGATTCCGCTAGATAACCAAATAGCGCAGCTCACTACCGAACAGCAAAAAGCAAACGAAAACGCGGCACGTTTAAGGCAGTCAATAAACGCGTTAACGCTAAAGCGCACAGACATCGAAAACGCTTCGGCAGATAACAAAACAAAGCTAGGTGAACTGGAAGCTTACTTGAGTGAACACCACACACTTAGCGGCATAGCGGAATTCATAAGTGGTTGGAGTGAAACGGCGCGCTATATTGAACATGATAAAAAGCAGTTAAAAACACTGACACAAAGCGTAAATGATGATCGTCAGGCGCTTTCATCCCTAGATGACGCTATCGCAAAAACAAGTAAGTCGTTAAGCGGGTTAACGCAGATCTTCGATGACAAAAACGCGCAAGTAGCCAAGTGCGAGAAGGCGCTTCATGCCGCGCTATCTGACAAATTAACTGATACTAACAACGCTAGCCCTAATGCCAGTGCTTTTAGCAAAGCGAGCCTTCAGCAAGAGCGCGATACCAAGCTTTATCATTGGGATAACGTGTTGCAGATAGGGCATATTCAACAGCAATATTTGACACTAGAACAAGAGAAAGTATCGCTGGGTGCGCAAAAGGAAGACTTAGCGAAGAAACTAGCTCAGCAGCAATCTGAGCGCCAAGCCTTGGTTGACGCCTACAGACAAACCCGCAGTAATTTAAAAGACATAGAGGCGCTTATTGCCTTAGATGCTGAAGTGGCGCACCTGCGCGCCCAGCTAAAAAGTGGCGAGCCATGCCCTGTTTGTGGGGCTAACGAACACACCACGTCTAGCGTGGCGATTGATGTACCTGAAACTATTCAAAAGCGAGATAGCTTAAAGCTGCAGTTAGATGATATTGAGCAGCAAGGGGCGCGAGCAAAAGAAAGCGTTACACACACTGAATTCACTCTTGCTCAGGTTAATAAGCAGCTAGAACAGGCAAGCGGGCAACGAGATACGCTGCTAGAAAAGTGGCAGCAGATTTCAAGCGTACTTAGCGCTGATATATCGAGCTTTAAAAAGGTCGACATTAATACTTCGCAAAGCGTCGCTCAATTCACCGAGCAGTTTAAAACTCGTCTCGATGACATTAGTGCCCAATTAACCCGTTTAGAAGAGTGCGAGCAAGCCTTAAATGCTGCACTGCAGGCTAAAAATGAAGCGCAACAGTTGCTACAAGCCAAACAGTCGGAGCTTGCAGTTTCTCTGCAGCAGCGCGAAACCTTGGAAAAACAATTCACCGAACGCAATGTAGAGCTAGAGAACAAAACCCAAGGGATTAATAATAGTATTTTAGCGCTCAGCGAGACTATGACGGCTCACGGTGCTGACATTCACAACCTGTCTATTGATGGAATTGCCACGTGGTTAAATGAAAAAGCCGAAGCGCTTCAAACTTATAAACTCAATTATCAGCTACACGCCAAACTTAAAGATGAGTTACAAGAGGTAGGCAGCACCTTGCTTGTGCTCAGTCGGGATATCGAAAGTGCTGAGAATCAGCTTAAGGGCGTATCCGAAGAGCTTAAGCAGCTAGATAATAGTTTAAAGGCGCTGCGAGACTCGCGCACAACCGTATTCCCTGAAGGCAATATTGCTGAAACAAGGAATAAGGCAAACGCCGCTCAAGAAATGGCTGAGCGAAACGTGAGTGAATGCAAATCTCGCCTACAACAAACGGACACTATTTTGTCTCGTTTAGAAGCCGAAATTGCCCAGCTTAATGAGCAAATGCGCGAAAAAGAGCAAGCACTTGCAGAGGCAACAGAGCACTTTAACCGCCAGTTGGCGAGCAGCCCATTTGCCGACGAGCACGCGTTTAGCAATGCACTTTTAGACGAAGATACCCGCAACACCTTGCTTGAACTGCAAAAGCGATTAACTCAGCAAAAACAACAAGCGGACTTAAAGCTAGAAAACGCGTTAGCTGCCGAACAATCGCTAAAAGCCCATGCTAACGCAGCACAGTGGCAGAGCGAGTTAGAAGAGCACGGTGCACAGTGGCTCGATACGAAAATTAATCAGCAAGCTCAGCAGCGTGACACGCTGTTATCTTCTTTAGGGCAAATTGAACAGCAGTTAAGCGCTAACAATCAAGCCCGTGAAAAGCAGCAGCAGCTTGTGGACGAGATGGCCGCGTTTGAGGCCTATTATGATGATATTACTTACCTGCACTCGTTAATTGGTTCGGCCAGCGGCGACAAATTCAGACGTTTTGCACAAGGACTTACTTTAGATAACTTAGTGCAGCTTGCTAATCAACAGCTTGATAAATTACACGGTCGCTATCAGCTAATGCGAAAAGAAAACGAAGGATTAGGTTTAAGTGTACTAGACACCTGGCAAGGTGACGTAGTGCGAGACACCAAAACCCTATCTGGCGGAGAAAGCTTTTTGGTCAGCCTTGCACTGGCATTAGCTTTATCTGACTTGGTCAGTCACAAGACCAGTATCGACTCGCTGTTTTTAGATGAAGGCTTTGGCACTCTTGATGCTGAAACTTTGGATGTGGCCCTTGATGCACTAGACAACTTAAATGCCAGCGGAAAAATGATTGGTGTGATAAGCCATATTGAAGCCATGAAAGAGCGTATTCCTACTCAGCTTAAAGTGATTAAACGCAACGGTGTGGGGTTAAGTGCACTAGAAAAACCTTATGCGGTGGGGTGAACTCACCGCTTAGGAGTTAGTAGCTAAAACGTTTGCTTACAAGTATGTGCGCGTTAAATGCTCGCAAGATCATGGTTTTATGATACTTTATTGTTCTTAAAAGTAGATATGGACATCATAAACAGTGAAACGATTTGCGATACTCCCTCTTTTTGCCTCTTTCTGTTCGTTTGGTAGTACCTTTCAGTGTGAAAGTGAGTTTGAATGGCTAAAGAGCACGTTTGAAAACAACGATGCCGGTTTTCAGTATAGCGTCGAGAAAAAAGGGCAGGACCTTTATTCCGCCCACAACAACGCCATCTTGGCTCGGGTACAAAGCGCGAAGAACGAAGCGCAATGCCACACAGTACTTATCGACTGGCTTAAATTTTTTCGCAAGGGGCATGTTGGTCTTGGGCTAAATACGAATGGTACAGTGGAAGCGACTCGCGAATCGGAAGTGCATGACTTCGACTTATCGTCATTTAAACAGTATTTAAAAAGCAAGCGTGACGAAACTCTTGAAGGGATTTGGCAATTCTCAAGCTATACGGTTGCGTTAAAAAAAGAAGGTAATGTCCATAAAGCTTATATCCTTGAAAGTACCAACCCGTCATGGAAGGCGGGACAAGTAAAGTTCATCCTTAACGACCCTGCAGACAGCAATACTGCGAAAGTGACGTTTTTTATGGGCGATCACTCCACCCGACAAATAGAGACCATAACGTACTTGGGTAACAACGAAGTGGTGTTGGGCAATAGCTTTATCGTTATGTCGCGAGAGGAACCGCGACAAGAATCGTCGCCTGAAATAACACGCTATGTTCGCCTACTAAGTACAAAGGCTCCGCTATTCGAAAAAATTTCAGAGAACACAGTATTAGTTCGCATACCGTCTTTCGACCATGCCCTCAAAAAAGATATCGACGCCGTTATCGCTGAGCACCTGGACACAATTCTAAAAACCGAAAACCTCATTATCGACATCCGGGGAAACGGTGGTGGTAGTGATGCAAGCTATGCTTCTTTACTACCAATTTTATACACCAACCCTATTCGCACTGTAGGCGTGGAATACCTATCTACCGAGCTTAACAACTCTAGAATGCTCGGCTTTTTGCAAAACCCTCATTTTAGTGAAGAAGAAAAGCAGTGGGCCAAAGACGGGTACGACATTCTTCAGCAACACATCGGCAGCTACATCAATATTGGCGAAGATGTAACGGTGGCGACATTCGATAAAGTCGAACCTCTGCCAAAAAGTATTGGCGTACTCGTTGATTCAAGTAATGGTAGTACCGCAGAACAGTTTTTGCTGGCGGCTAAACAAAGCAAGAAAGTAAAGTTGTTTGGGCAAACTACTGCGGGTGTGCTCGATATCTCTAATATGTATAAAACTGATTCGCCGAGCGGTGTTTTTACCTTACATTACAGTCTCACCAAAAGTTTGCGTATCCCCCACATGGCCGTTGATGGAGTGGGCATTCAGCCAGACTATTATATTGACGAAGAGCTCCCTCTTTACGAGTGGACCTCGTTCACTAGAAATGTTTTGGAGACGCTCTAGAGCAGTAGGGTTAAAAAAGTTTATGGCAAACTCAATAACCAGTTACAAACTAACATAACATGATAGTGTAGGCGTCCCTGCCTAAGTGCTCATCGCTTTTTAGCAACCAAGGTCGCTAGATAAGCCGCCTAACTGACCTTCGACAGCGCTTTCTTTATAGCTTGGTAATGAAGGCATGATATTTAACCCCGTGCGGCTTTCTACTTCGTTCACGGTTACTTCAGTAGAGCAAAAGTTGTCGCTACGGGACGCATTTTGCTCCATGATAAATGCTGACGCTTCTACCCACCCGTTAACGTCAGTTATAACCACTTTAAAATAGCCGCTTGGGATAGTATGAGATTCGTCGGCTTCAGGCAGAGACCCAAAATACCACTCATATAATGGTCCTGAGACCACGTATACATCTTGTCCAGAACGCACAACGTTACGAACAGCGTTTTCTAAATCAACCCATGGGCCTTGGTTTAAATCTGAGTCTTGGGGAGTAATGTTTGATAAGTAGTTCAAAGTACTCCAGTCAGCAGTATTACTAAATGATGCAAGAGGAACTTGGTGTCCACGATCCGTACCAATAGTTGCCCATGCACTTGTATAATCGTTTGGCTCCAAAGTATTTGCAGAGTTTATTGAGGGATCAGCCTTCCAGTTTCTACTACGAGATGGCCCGTCAATAGTACTTGGGGTAACGTGATAAGCAACCCAGTTGGCGAATTTAGTTTGAGAGTTATTGTGAAGCGTGTAAATAGAGCGAGTAATTGTTTGGCCCGACACACCCGTCGGGCAGTTGTAAACACAGTTGTCTGCAGCTGCACTAAAAGCTACAAAAGCCATTATCGATATAAAGTATTTTTTCATTTTATTTCCTTTGTAAGTGTTTCCTGCTTTAGGGCAGGCTGTACCAAAGTACAGGTATAAGATGTCAGGAAATAGAAATAAATATGACATTACTCAGTGACTTAGTTTGATAGAGCTAAGGTTGCAGTTGTGTAGTGGAAATGTTGGTAAACGGCAAGCATGCGGTTATTTGCGAGTAACTAAGACCAAACTGGTTCATTTGTGTAACGTTATCCTTTATGGTGCTTCGTCAAAATAATAATGGACCAATATTTATGGACTCAACGTCACGCCCCAGCCTGTTTCAGCGCTACATGAATGGCAGTTTGGTACTGCAAATTATCATCGGTATTGTATGTGGTATTGCGATAGCGAGTTTTTCACCTTCAGCTGCTCAATCTGCAGGGCTGTTGGGGAGCTTATTCGTAAAAGCCCTTAAAGCGATTGCGCCTCTGTTAGTGTTTGTTTTGGTCATGGCGTCAATTGCCAATCACAAACAAAATGAGCAAACCTTTATCAAACCCGTTTTGGTGCTGTACCTCGTAGGTACGCTACTGGCATCGCTCACTGCGGTGTTGGCGAGTTTCGCTTTTCCTACAAGCCTGAGTTTAGTAACTTCAGAAGTTAGTCAAGCTGCGCCGAAAGGGGTATCGGAAGTGCTCACCACATTGCTTTATAACATGGTGGATAACCCGGTGAACGCGCTAGTAAACGGAAACTATATTGGTATTCTAACCTGGGCTGTAGGCCTAGGTTTAGGCCTTCGTCATGCTAGCGAGGCAACGAAAGCGCTACTTCAAAATATGGCTGATAGCGTAACAACCGTAGTTGGGTTTGTTATCAGACTCGCGCCTTTCGGTATTTTCGGCTTGGTAGCCAATACCATAGCGACTACAGGCTTTGAAGCATTGCTTGGCTATTCACATCTACTAACAGTGCTGATTGGCGCTATGCTATTTATCGCACTTGTAGCCAATCCGTTGTTAGTATTTTTGGCAACGAAAAAGAACCCTTATCCTCTGGTATTTAAATGCTTAAAAGAAAGTGGTATTACGGCATTTTTCACCCGTAGTTCGGCGGCGAATATTCCGGTAAACATGGCGCTGTGTAAACGCTTAAAGCTTGATGAGGATACCTATTCGGTATCTATTCCGTTAGGCGCTACTATAAATATGGCTGGGGCTGCAATTACAATTACCGTGTTGACGCTAGCTGCGGTTAATACCTTGGGAATTTCTGTAGACTTTCCCACCGCGGTACTATTAAGCGTTATTGCTGCGGTATCAGCATGCGGAAGTTCAGGTGTTGCTGGTGGTTCGCTACTGCTTATTCCGCTTGCCTGTAGCCTGTTCAACATACCTAATGAAGTGGCTATGCAGGTGGTCGCGGTGGGCTTTATTGTGGGCGTATTGCAAGACTCTGCCGAAACGGCGCTAAATAGCTCTACTGATGTTTTGTTTACAGCTGCTGCGTGTGAAAGGGCAGGCGGCCAGTAAACATAAAAGCGTTAAACAGTTTAAGTGTGCGAACTTACTGCATCTACCGCTTCAAAAATTAGCCGTGCAGCCAGCTTTGCTGTGCGGCTATCAATATCATAATTGGGGTTCATTTCCGCAACGTCACACAATCTCCATTGATACCCGTAAGTACTTTGATGCTGTGCTAAAAAGTGTAGCGTGTTGATAACTAGTGTGGGGGAAATCCCCAATGCACTGGGCGCGCTAACGCCAGGTGCTTGTGCGGCTGGAAATGCATCTAAACATACAGTGACGTAAAGCTCATCGATGTCTTTTAGCATCGGAGAGAGCAGCTCATCTATTCGCTGCATGCACAGCGATTCATCATTTAACGCCAAATCGGTTAAATAACGCGTGTTTGACATATTGGCAAAGGTAAACAGCGCTGGTGTATTAGCAGCTTTCGATACGCCTAAACAAGCGTAATGAAACGGTGTGTCGTGTAGCTGGCAGTGATCATACACTTGCCTGAACGGCGTACCTGAACTGGTGTTTGGTGAAGGCTTTCTTAAATCGAAATGGGCGTCGAAATTAATAATACCAATGCGGGCGCTTTCGGGCTTAGCATTGAAAACCCCTTGATAGCTACCCCATGCAATTTCATGTCCCCCTCCCAGACCAATGACCAAACCATCATTTTGCTTGAGCGCATAGCAAATGGCGTCAGCATATTGGGTTTGTGACTGGGCTAAGTTCTCTTTAGCGGTAACATTCCCTAAATCGGCTAATGATGCGTTTGGCCAGTGCCAAGGCAAGTTTGCAAGTGCTTGGCGAATAGCGTTGGGACCAGTAACTGCACCTACCCGGCCTTTATTAAATGCCACGCCCAAATCACTTTCAAAACCGACAAGGGTAACGGAGTTGGCTAATGAATTATCTTCGCCAACCGCGAGTTTGTTCACTTTTTGATGCCAACGTTGGCCCTCAATGCCGTCTTCACTGTCTATTCTACCTTGCCACTTAAACACGTTTACCTTCCTTAAACACCGCAATGGGGCGGTGTCCATTAATACAATAGGCAAGCTCAGCCGGCGTTTCGATATCCCACAGCGTTAAATCAGCAAGTTTGCCTGCTTCAATAACTCCTCGGTCTTGCAACCCAAGAGCACTTGCCCCATGTAGTGTAGCGCCGCGAAGTGCTTCTTCTGGCGTTAGTTGAAACAACACACAGCTCATATTTATTGCAGTAAGTATAGAAGCTAAAGGTGAACTGCCGGGGTTAAAGTCTGTCGCTATTGCCATAGGAATATTATGGGTGCGAAGTGCATTTACCGGCGGCTTTTGAACTTCACTTAAGTAATAAAATGCGCCTGGTAAAAGCACTGCAACGGTGCCACTTTGGGCAAGTAAGGGGATGTCGTTGTCAGCTAAGTACTCGATGTGGTCTACCGACAGTGCGTCGTATTTAGCCGCTAAAACAGCACCTTTACTGTCGCTAAGCTGCTCTACATGAGCTTTAATGGGTAAACCGTGTTGCTGTGCGCAGCTAAAAACACGTTCTGTTTGAGAAGTTGAAAAACCGATAGTTTCACAAAATACATCAACGGCGTCAGCCAAGTTTTGCGAAGCAATATGAGGAAGTGCTTTGTCACAAATAAAATCAATATACCCGTCTGAGTCCTCAGCAAATTCATCGGGTAGGGCGTGAGCGCCTAAATAGGTAGTTTTAATACTCACAGGAAGATGCTGCTCAAGGGATTTAGCCACACGTAACATACGCACTTCAGTGTCTAAATCCAGCCCGTATCCTGACTTGACTTCAATAGTGGTAACACCTTCTTCGCACAGTCGCTTTGCTCGCTTTATGGCACTGTGGAGCAGGGGGAGTTCGTCAGAGCGTCGAGTTTTTTCAACCGTCCCTTTAATGCCACCGCCGCGCTGCGCAATGTCTACATAACTTGCGCCCTGCAATCGCATTTCAAATTCTTCGGCGCGATTGCCGCCGTATACTAAATGTGTGTGGCAATCGATAAAGCCGGGTAATAGCCATGGGAGCTTGGCTTTCGCATTGTCATCTTCATTTAGTGGAACAAGGGAAGCGGCATCTATTACGTTTTTGGCATGCTTAACTGCTTCGTCCAGCGAGTTATCGGAAGGTATTAACGCAGCAATTTTGCCGTCTTTTATAGCAATGGCGTGTGGAGGTAATTCGCCATAAGGCAACTCGTTGTCTTGCATAGACGCAATGCGAACGTTGTAAATAAGCATGTCGTACTGATAACCCATAACGTGTTCCACTCTATGCCACCTCTTGTTTGCTTCTTTGTCTAACTCTGTCCTGAGCTTTTATTGAAACCTAGTGCAAATTTTGAAATTAGTTTACTTGTGCATACTTGTATATACAAGTATGCTGTTAGCATATTATTAACAATTTAGTTGTGAACCCACGATATGCAACCTCGATACAGGGTAATTAAAACAGCAATTTTGGATGCCATCGAAAGCGGTGAAATGAAGCCCGGTAGCCAAGTGCCTTCTGAAAACCAACTTGCACAGCAGCACGGTGTAAGCCGAATGACTGCGCGTAGAGCACTAAGTGAAATGGTGGACGAAGGTATTTTAATGCGTAGTCAGGGCATAGGCACTTTTGTGTCAGACAGTCGCCCCATGAGTTCAATGCTAGAGATCAAAAGTATTCGCGATGAAATAGAGCAGCGGGGGCATAGGTATACCAATGAAATATTGGTATTGGAAACTTCGCCAGCCAGTGATGCTATTTCTCAGCGCTTAGCTGTTGATGTAGGAGTGCCTGTATTTCACAGCATTATTGTGCATTGTGAAAACAACTTACCTGTTCAGTATGAAGAACGATGGGTTAACCCTGCGTGGATTAGCGACTATTTAGACAAAGATTTTAAAGCGCAAACCGCAAACTTTTATCTGAACCAAGTCGCGCCACTTTCTCAGGCGGACCACAGCGTAGAAGCAGTAATTGTTGAAAAAGATATTGCTCAGGCATTACTGATAAAGCCTAAAGAGCCCTGCCTAAAAGTTACTCGACGAACGTTTTCACGGGGGCAGGGAGGGGCAACAGGCGCAGGCGTTGTAGTGAGTCATGCAGTGCTTTATCACCCAGGCAGTCGTTACCGCTTAGGAGGACATTTGGAGTTCTAAATTTATACGCGCTGAAGGTGAGAGCCACCAAAGTACTGTTATAAAAAATGCGGTTTCTTATAAAAATATATTGGCGAAACAAGAAGCCCAGGAGAAGTTTATGAAACGCCTTGACCCTAAAAGAGACATTCGCGCCCCAAGAGGCAGTACGCTAAATGCAAAGAGCTGGCAAACTGAAGCGCCACTTCGCATGTTAATGAATAACCTCGACCCGGACGTTGCTGAGCATCCGCAAAATTTGGTGGTATACGGCGGAATAGGGCGCGCGGCCCGTGACTGGACATCGTACGACAAAATTGTTGAAGTGCTTAAGCGCTTAAATACCGACGAAACCTTGCTCATTCAGTCAGGCAAACCCGTCGGCGTATTTCCTACCCACGAAAACGCACCTCGTGTGCTGATTGCTAATTCTAATCTTGTGCCACATTGGGCTAACTGGGAACATTTTAACGCCCTGGATAAAGAAGGCTTGATGATGTACGGGCAAATGACGGCAGGGTCTTGGATATACATAGGTTCGCAAGGCATAGTACAAGGCACTTATGAAACCTTTGTTAGCGTGGCCAAAACTCACTTTGACGGCAGTGCTGAAGGGTGTTGGATTTTAACCGGCGGTTTAGGCGGTATGGGCGGCGCACAGCCTCTTGCTGCTACTATGGTGGGCTTTTCAATGGTGGCAGTAGAGGTTGACGAAACCCGTATAGATTTCAGAATTCGCACGGGCTATTTAGATAAAAAAGCCCATTCACTTGAAGAAGCTATGCGGCTGTTAGAACAAGCCAAACAAAGCAATAAACCCGTATCCATTGGTTTACTTGGGAACGCTGCTGAGGTATTTCCCGATATGCTAGATAAAGGGATCATTCCCGATGTAGTGACCGACCAAACTAGTGCACACGATCCGCTTAATGGCTATCTGCCGGTGGGGTGGACGCTGGACCAAGCCGAGGCACAGCGAACAAAAGACGAAGCTTGCGTAATTAAAAAAGCGAAACAGTCGATGGCATTGCAGGTTAAAGCTATGTTGGGTTTTCAACAAGCAGGGGCCGCCACCCTTGATTATGGCAATAACATTAGACAAATGGCACTGGAAGAAGGCATTGAGCATGCGTTCGATTTCCCAGGTTTTGTTCCTGCCTATATTCGACCACTTTTCTGTCAAGGCATAGGGCCTTTTAGGTGGGCTGCGCTGTCGGGCGATCCGGAAGATATCTATAAGACGGACGCTAAAGTTAAAGAGCTTATTCCCGACAACCCACATTTACATAACTGGCTTGATATGGCCAAAGAACGTATTCAGTTCCAAGGCCTGCCCGCCCGTATTTGCTGGGTGGGGCTGGGTGAAAGACAAAAGCTGGGGCTTGCCTTTAATGAAATGGTTCGCAGTGGCGAGCTGAGCGCGCCAGTTGTGATTGGACGGGATCATCTCGACTCGGGTTCGGTAGCTTCACCCAATAGAGAAACCGAGGCCATGCTTGACGGCTCAGATGCAGTTTCGGACTGGCCGCTGCTGAATGCACTATTAAACACAGCGGGTGGTGCAACCTGGGTAAGCCTTCATCATGGAGGCGGAGTTGGTATGGGCTTTAGCCAGCATTCAGGTGTGGTTATTGTTTGTGACGGTACAGATGAAGCCGCTGAGCGTATTGCTCGGGTGCTTCATAACGACCCTGCAACAGGCGTAATGCGTCATGCCGATGCCGGTTACGATATAGCGAAAGACTGTGCTGCCAAATACAGCCTTGATCTCCCCATGATAAATAACGGGGCTAATAATCACAGCACCCATGGAGCAAACACACAGTCAAGCTCGAACAAGGGCTTAGGCGGGGAGAAATAGTCATGTCACATTCGTCTTTTTTCACCGAAAAGAGTGGCGTTAAACAGCTTAATCTCGTGCCCGGTACATTAACGTTAAATCAGTTGCGCGAAGTGCACCGAAGCCACGTTCATTTATTGTTAGATGAAAGCGCTGCACCCGCTATAAATGCCGCCGAACAAGTGGTGCTGAACGTCATCAAAGAGAACCGTACTGTCTACGGAATTAATACCGGCTTTGGTTTGTTGGCAAATACCCGTATTAACGTTGACGAGTTAGAGTTATTACAGCGCAGTATTGTGCTCTCGCATGCGGCCGGTACGGGCGAATTTATGCAAGAAGATACTGTGCGCTTGCTTATGTTATTGAAAATTAACTCGTTGGCTCGCGGTTATTCTGGAATCCGCCTAAGCGTAATAGAAGCGCTCATTACCTTGTTCAATGCACAGGTTTACCCTGCCATACCTGAAAAAGGCTCGGTTGGTGCCAGTGGTGACCTAGCGCCTTTAGCCCACATGAGTGTGGTGTTGTTAGGTGAAGGAGAAGCTTTTTATAGGGGAGAGAGGATAAGTGCGGCTCAAGCTCTTGAAATCGCGGGCCTGCAACCAATTTCGCTGGCTCCAAAAGAAGGGCTAGCCTTATTAAACGGTACACAAGCCTCGACAGCGTTTGCACTTCAGGGGTTGTTCTATACAGAAAATGCGCTTCATAGTGCTATTGGTATTGGCGCTCTCACGGTTGAAGCCGCGTTAGGTTCTCGTGTGCCGTTCGACGCACGCATTCATGAAGTCCGAGGCCACAAAAGCCAATGTGATGTAGCGATGGCCTTCAGGAAACTGTTAGATACGTCAGAGATTGGTAACTCACATCAACGATGTGAAAAAGTACAAGATCCGTATTCTCTGCGCTGTCAGCCTCAAGTGATGGGAGCGTGTTTACAGCAAATGCGCTATGCAAAGGACATCTTAGTGGTAGAGGCCAATGGTGTAAGCGACAACCCGCTGGTTTTTGTTGAAAATAATGATGACGCTGATACGCCAACTGGCGATATTCTATCTGGCGGAAACTTTCATGCGGAAACTGTGGCAATGGCGGCAGATATGCTGGCTATTGCACTATCTGAAATTGGCGCACTATCGGAGCGCAGAATGTCGCTAATGATTGATACGCATTTAAGTGGTTTGCCACCGTTCCTTGTTGAAAATGGTGGGGTAAACTCGGGCTTTATGATTGCGCAGGTTACCTGTGCGGCGCTTGCTAGTGAAAACAAAACCTTGGCGCACCCCGCATCTATCGATTCGTTGCCTACGTCTGCTAACCAAGAAGACCACGTGTCTATGGCTACCTTCGCCGCGAGGCGTTTACGAGATATTTTCGATAACGTGGCAGGTATATTGGCCATTGAGTGGTTAGCGGCTTGCCAAGGCTTGGATTTTAGAAAGCCTCTTACCACCAGCGAAAAGCTACAGGCGTTAATGCAGCTTTTAAGAGAGCAAGTGCCATTTTACGATAAAGACCGTTATTTCGCGCCAGACATCGAAAAAGCAAAGCAGCTTATTAAACAGCATGCCCTTATGGATAAAGCACAACTAAACCTGATAGGCTAAATGATCATTGGCTCGGCATTTCGAGTAAACATGTGTAGAACAAAAATAGAATAGAGGTGGAATGATATGAAAACAAATGGACGTTGGTTTAGTTCAAAAGAGGCTAGCACTTCTATGAAAGGCACGTTAAAAAGCAGCATCTTTGTGAAAAGCACTGCGTTAGGTTTATTAGCTGCTACGATGTTTACCTTATCGGGCTGTAGTGACAGCGAAGTTGGCGACGTTTCGCTTGGGCTCTTTACCACAAAAGACATTAAAATAGATGCGCTTCAAGACCCTGTAGTCACTGGCGTGACCTGTCATATTTCAAGTATTGAAGCGAACCTAGATTTGTCTGACCCATCAGACAGCTCCATTGCGTGTAGGCAAACCGGCCCAATCACAGCCGAGATGTTAGAGGCAATTGATAAGTCGGATTCAGGGGAAGTGATATTCAAAAAATCAAAAAGCGTGTTTTTCAAAAACATGAAGCTTCGTCGAATTTATGATGCCGATTCAAAAACGCTGATTTACCTGTCTTACAGCACTAAAGAAACATCAGGCAGCTATAAACATAGCTTGTCTACGGTGCCACTATGGGAAACGCTTGCCTTTAAAAATCCCGCGTAGATGCTAAAACAAGTAAACGACAATGCCCTCGAATACGAGGGCACTTTTTGTGCTGTGTGCCAGCGGTGCCCACGCATAACTTCCATTCCAATAGCGTTCAATATGTTTAGCAGCAAGATTCGCTTTTGCGTGCTTAAGCATATCGCCCATTTAAACCATTAGAAAAAGCGCGTATAAACCAGCATAGCGCTAAGCGCGGTATCATCGTCTGTCAGCGGGCTATCACTTATACTATTGTCAAAAAACGTGGCGCCAATTTCTAAACGGGTCATGCCGCCTAGAAACTGTCGGGTAGAGACAGCAACACGAACTTCTGTATTAACCGCGCTGTCGCCATTATATGCGTTTCGAAATGCTGTCGCTTCTTCGGGGCGTACCCCGTAATAATAGTCGACATAGTTGCTATCTTGGTAATTCACACCTAAAGACGGCTCAATCATGAAGTTATCTATTCTAAACCTTTTACCAATGCTGGCTGATGCTTGATAGCCGTCGAACTTACCTAAAATATCAGCATTGGTAGATAACGAATAAACCCAGCCACCTGTGCTGTAGTTAAGCCCCAACCCTGCCGCGTAGCTGAAGTCTCTGTCGTCCATGCCGGTAAATACGGCGCTGTCATCTTCTTCATAACCTGCAAATACTGGTACAAGTTGAGCATCAAGAGTTAAACCCTTTTCTCGAAACAGCTCGTAACCGATAAAGGGGCCGTAAACACGCAATTTTTCACCGGTATAGCCGATAATAGGAATAGGCACTATGCGGTTATCAAAGTCGGTATAAACGTCTTGGGATGCAGCAACGCCAAATCCCCACATCCAGCCCTGAGGCTGCTGTGAGCTAGCGGGTTGTTGTGCACAGACAGTTGCGGAAAATGCAAGCAATGTTGATAGGCTTGCTGTGCTCTTACTTTTTAGTAAAGTCATTGTTAAATTTCCTTTTTAATCACAATACAGCCTAAACCTTAGGTTCGATCAATACCTGTGTGTTCATTACGCAAAATGCCTATTTAAAAGTGCTGTATCTCTCTCAAAGTGCGTCGCAACCCGAATGATTAACTCACTCGTAAAAGCAATACTTAAAGGGCGCACCAGATAACCCGCTACTTTGACTACAAAAAGTATGGAGGGTGTTTGTTACAGTGGCATTTAAAACGAATTTCCAATGGAAAAGTAGGCGATATTAGTAACCTAGAGCAGCCAATGATGTATGAGAGCGAGAATTTTTGCGGCAGGAGGCGTGATTCTGTAATACGCTGTGCGCTATTATGCGCAAAACCAGAATAGTGTTAAGAGAGTATTAAGCTAAATGGCTTTGAAATAAGGAAGTGTTATGAAGTTTGTGACAAAGTTAAGTGTGCTGGTCGCCATATCAATGCTTGCGTCAGGGTGTGTAACTCAAAAAGGTATAGACTCGCAAGAACGTATTCCACCTCAATCTAATACAGAGCAAACTTTGCCTGAAGATAAAGTGGAAGATGGTACGCTGGAGCAAGAGGGAAAAGGGCTGGTAGAGGAAGGTGATATACCGGCACAAGGCGCATTGGAACAGGACGCATTGGTACAGGGTGAAACCGTAAGCGAACCGAAGGAACAGCCTAAACGGAAAGTGGGTGTGTTTATCAATGCTAAGAAGTTTCCGTCACACACCCATGTCGGTACAACGAAGTTTAATAATTTCACCAAAGAATACAGTTATGACTGGCAATTAACTTCTACGGTTTTTAATAAATTGAAAACTGCGATAGAGCATTCAAGCAGCTTTGAAGTTGTTGATGTCACCTCAAAAGTTAAAGGTGCATGGCAGTTAGATTTCGTAGTAAAGCAAAATGAAAACTGGACTTTCAGTGAGAATCAAAATGCACTTAGAAAGTCATTGCTAGCAGATGGGATCACAAGAATCATAGTGATTGAAGAAGCACCCACAGTAGCAATTACCGAATGTGGTACCTATGGCTGTTCAGAACACGAAAGCCAAGGTTTTGGTCTATTCACTAGAAGCTTTTTGGGAACCGACCATTATATCGCTTCTGCAAGTTTTGATATAAGCATTGAGAATTTAGATAGGCCGGTAGATATTGCTGCACAGCCACTATTTAAAGAGTTGCTGGACGATGCGCTTAAAAACGAGCGAATTGAAGAATTTATCCCACCCAAAAACTTCGATGAGATTTCAGATAAAGAACTAGCGCCAGTCAAAAGTTTTGTTGTTAGTTACTTTGACCGCCTAGCCGCAACCGTGGCTCAATACTTATCTAAACAATAAGGGGTTAGCGAATGATAAAACGGGCGCTTAATTAAGCGCCCGTTTTGTTTACTGCTTGCCGACAATACCTCGCATGTACAAGGGTGAGGTTTTGGCGTTTTCTGCCCGCTTGTAGTTAAGGGCGGTAGGCTCAGTTCATCAGTTCTCAAAAGCTATATATCGGTATTTTTCGTGGCTTCGGTTAGCGGTAAATGATTGAGTCATAAGTCGTTAATTTTTAATTGTTAAGTAATGTAAATGGAAATACAAAACACATTGTTTTTGTAGAAAAGTTGTGCGATTTTATCGTGATATCCTTCCATACGTTCAAATCTAATAGGGCAAAAGTTGGGGATAGTGAGTTAGCTAGGTTTCAAAAATATAATTAAAAGGTGCAAAAAGCGCTAAGGAATAAAAATGAAGTTGCCGTTTAAATTGTTTTCAATATTCATTATGACTATTGTCGTTACCGGGTGTGTGTCTACATATGTACCACCCACAACAGGTTATAAAGCGCCTGAAAAAAGTAAAATTGGAGTTCTGGTTGTCGCTAAAGATAACCCTAGCCATACCCATGTTGGCACGACAATATTTAATAATTTCAGTAAAGAATATGGCTATGACTGGCAGTTAAAAGAACGCATTTTCAATATTTTCGAAGAGAAAATTGAGGGCGGAACATCATACGATGTTGTAGATATATCAAACCTCGTTTCTGAGAGTGATACGCTTACCTTTGTTGATGTAGTAAACAAAGAATGGGTATTTAACGAGAAGAGCGCTAGCACACGAGAAAAGCTTGTCGCTCAGGGCATAACAGCGGTTATTATCATTAAAGAAACGCCTACGTTAGCAGCAATGGAATGCGGCATGTATGGCTGTTCTGAACATTACAGCCAAGGTTATGGGCTTTTTACTAGAAGCTTTCTGGGTTTAGATAACTACATGGCCTCCGCTAGCTTTGCTATTTCCATAGAGACCATTGATAAACCAGTAGACATCACCCGATTAGAACATGTAAAAGAAACCCAAACATACTTGGCGAAACACAAGCCATTAGAAGATTTTGCCGATCCGGCTGACTTTGAAAATATGACCGAAGAAGAACTAGCCCCAGTGAAAGCTGCTCTTATCGAGTACTTCGACAACCTAGCGGGAATGACTAGACAGTTTTTAGTAGGGAGTGAAGAGGTTTAAGGTCAATAGAGTATTAACCTTAAAGAGATAAAAACTGTAAGCATTAAAATAACAAAAAGGGGCGGTGAGCGCCCCTTTTTACGTTACTTATGCATTTTCTTTATGAGACAAAAATTCTTCATAGTTACCATCGAAGTGGTTCAGCTGTTTGTCTTTTATCTCGATAATTTGTGTAGCCAGCGATGAAACAAACTCGCGGTCGTGACTTACAAAAATTACTGTGCCGTCAAACTTGTACAGTGCGTTATTTAACGCTTCAATGGATTCCATGTCCATGTGGTTGGTAGGCTCATCCATAACCAAAACGTTAATGTCTTCAAGCATAAGCTTTCCGAACAGCAAACGGTTTTTCTCACCACCAGAACATACCTGTACACGTTTGTTGAAGTCGTCGGACGTAAATAGTAAACGTCCTAACATGCCTTTAATTTGTAGGTCATCGTGTTTAGGGCTACGCCATTGGCTCATCCACTCAAACATAGTGACGTCTTCGGCAAAGTATTTGGCATTGTCCTGTGGAATGTAACCTATTGCCGCATTTTCAGCCCATTTATAGCTGCCTGACGTGGGCTCTATATCATTCACTAGGCATTTCAGAAGCGTAGTTTTACCTGCGCCGTTTTCACCGATGATAGCTAAGCGCTGTCCCGCTTCCAACAGTAAGTTAGCATTGTCGAATAACGGAAGGTCAGGGTAGCTATGGCCTAAGTCTTCAAGAGTGATCGCAAGGCGGTGAAGCTTCTTGTGCTGTTTAAACACAATATAAGGCTTACGACGGCTAGATGCTTTCACCTCAGCTAATTCAATTTTCTCAAGACGGCGTGCACGTGAAGTGGCTTGTTTCGCTTTCGATGCGTTGGCAGAGAATCGCGCTACGAAGCTTTGCAGTTCTTCAATTTCCGCTGACTTCTTAGCATTCTCCGCATGAAGCTGTTCTTGAACAAGCATGGCGGCTTGAATGTAGTCGTCGTAGTTACCTGGGTAAACACGCAGTTCACCATAGTCGATATCTGCCATATGCGTGCACACAGAGTTTAGAAAGTGTCTGTCGTGCGAAATAATAAGCATGGTCGATTTACGCTTGTTAAGCTCTTCAGCAAGCCAACTAATGGTGTAAATATCCAAGTTGTTGGTTGGCTCGTCTAGAAGCAGAATGTCAGGCTCTGCAAATAACGCCTGCGCTAAAAGCACACGTACTTTTTTACCCGGTGCGACTTCTTTCATTAAACCAAAATGATAGCTTTCGTCGATGCCAGCTGAATTTAAGATATCACCCGCGCGAGCTTCGGCAGTGTAACCATCCATCTCTGCAAACTGGGTTTCCAAGTCTGCTACGCGCATACCATCTTCTTCGCTCATTTCGGCTTTGCTGTAAATGGCGTCGCGCTCTTGTTTAACTTCCCATAGTTCACGGTCACCCATGATCACGGTATCGACAACGCTAAACTCTTCAAAGGCAAACTGATCCTGACTTAAGATACCTAACTTTGTGCCTGGCGCCATAGAAACGTTGCCCGACGATGGAGTAAGTTTACCGCTAAGAATTTTCATAAAGGTAGACTTGCCACAACCGTTAGCGCCTATTAGGCCGTATCGGTTGCCGTTGCCGAACTTTGCGGAAATATTTTCAAATAATGGCTTAGAGCCAAACTGCATTGTGATATTTGCGGTGGTAATCAAAACAGGTATCCAGGGGTAAAACGATGAGAAGAGATAGTAGTGAAAGCGTTTATCGCTTCACTAATATATAAAAGCGCGCGCACTATAAGGAATTGAGCGCTTCATGTCGAGGAAATTTTGAACAGCTCTTGCTCGGGTTTTATAAGAAAGAGTGGGGTATTGTATTTGTTTACCACCTAATCTCTCTATTAACGTTGAGCAAATTATTCCATCATCAAATTATTCCATCATAAAGAAAATATTACATAAAAGTGACTGCATGGTGAATGCTTAATTCAGGAGGGAATGAATGAAATTTTTCTTCCGTTTTGGTGCTAAGGGTTCGCTTAAACTACTATTTCAGCATGAAAAAAGTAAAACCTTGTCTACCATAAACAAAAGACTTTGTTAGTTGGTCTTAATCTTGCTGCGTCTGCCTATTGAAAATAAACCGCAGACTGCAAACGCGTCTGCTGAATCAGTGCGAAGTTTTATTTCACTCTTGTTTACCGTGCGATAGGTAATGCAAAAGAAGAATAAAACTGTGCATTTTATAGAGGGAAACATCATGAAGTTTTTGAAAAAAATTGCGATTGGTTGCTTTTCAGCAACGGTTTTAATGTCTGGTAGTATACACGCAGAAGCAATTAGCTCAGATTCCGTAATGCAAACTCAAGCAGCTCATTACAACAAGCAGCAGCTAATTGACATGGTTAACCGTGCTGACGTGCAGAGTAAATTAGTGAGCTTAGGTGTAGATAGCAACCAAGCTATTGCTAGAATCAACGGCATGACCGACAGTGAAATTGCGCAATTAAATGATGAAATTAACCAAGCCCCCGCGGGTGGTGTAGTGGGCGCAGTGCTTACTGTACTTGCCATCATCGCAATTTTAGACCTAATTGGTGTAACCGACGTATACCCATTTATTCGTCCAGTGAACAGCTAATTGGATGATCGATTCATTTAAAAAGGCCTGCGCGTTAGCAGGCCTTTCGTTTCTGTTTTTGCTTTCTGGCTGTCAATCCACACCACAAGCTGACAAACTTAGGCAAGAGGGTCTGGCCTCTTTGCCGGAATCACACACTATTCAATCTGTACCATTTTTCCCCCAAGAACAGTTTTATTGCGGGCCAACTACACTGTCTGAAGTGTTTGGTTACTATGGTGAAAGCACCCCTCCAGAGGATATTGCGCCTAAGTTGTTCATTCCGAACAAAGAAGGAAGTCTGCAGCTCGAAATGGTCAGCGCTACCCGACAATTTGGTTTCTTGCCATATACTGAGCGAGGGACATTAACGTCGATTATGTCGTTAGTGAAAGACGATATTCCAGTGATTGTTTTTCAAAATTTATCCATCCAATTATTACCCCAATGGCACTACGCTGTTGTTATCGGATTTGATAGTAAAAAGGGTACGGTTACCTTACATACTGGCCTTACGCCTAATCACGAAATGTCGCTTGAGCTTTTTGAAAGAACGTGGGGAAGGGGAAATTACTGGTATTTAGCTCCGGTTCCTCCCAAGGTGACGTCTTCTGAGATGACGCCTTTTACTTATGTAAGTGCAGCCTATGATATGCTTAAAGTGGGAGACAAAGCGCGTTCATTGGCGTTTTTGGAAACCGCGACGCAAACTTGGCCTACGTACTGGCTAAGCTATTTTCTGATTGCTAATTATCACTTGGAACAAAACGACAGCCAAGCGCTGACTTGGTTCAAGAAAGGCTATGAAGTGGGTCAAAACCAAGATGTTTATGTTCACAACTATGTTTTAGCTTTGCGCGAGAACAACATGCCCGAAAAAGCAAATACAATTCTAAAACAGGGGCTTGAACGTTTCCCCAATAACCAAGCTCTATTAGCGTTGGTCGATAAATAAATCTAAAGTTCGAGCGCGTTCGCCTTTTCTAAAACTTATCGTCTACTATTAACATAGAAAGTAATTATGAAAATAGGCTATGACGAAAAAACTGAGCTCATCATTAATTTCGTATGATAATGGAATAGTTACCATTCGACTCTGCGGTGTGTTTAACGAAAAAAGTGCGGAAGAATACCGTGAGCGCCTGTTTAAATTTGTTACCGGACTGAATCGACAGCCCTTTTCCCTGCTGGCAGATATCAGTCTAGTTGAAGGCGCAACTCCTGAAGCTTTCGACGTACTCAAGCGAATTATAAAGCGACTTCCTGAAATGGGATTAATAGCAAAAGCTTATGTCTACAAAGGACCTGTTATACGCGGAATTATGTTTCAAAGAATTCCAGAATTAAAAAATTTGGATTATCTATTCTTCACTGACATTGACGAAGCTTCTCTGTGGCTATCTCGCGAATATAAACGCAAGTTATCTCTGCTCTTTGATTCTTAACAAGCTACGAATCAGTTAATTACACACCTAGTTAAGTGTTTCTCACATCTGGTTGGTGCAGTTAACTCTAGTGGTTAACCCCTATGGTGGTTGGTTTCTTTTTGCTCGATTCTAATTTGGTTAACGCTATCTAGCCGTTGCTCAGTATTAACACTGAACGCACTGGTAGCTCCAAATTTTAAGGATTGAATAATGAAAAAAAGAACCCTTATATATGCTGCGGTAGCAGCTGCTTTACCTTTCGTAGCAAGCGCCTCCAAAGTACACGCACCCTTAGATACTTCATCGCACCGCATTGCCGAAATAAATCTAACTGACAATGTTGTTAACCCGCCAGCAAACAGCTTGTTTCAAATGGCGTTAGACCAACTGCAAACCACATTCCCATCATCTACGTTAAGAACGGCTAATGGCCATTTAGACAGTGTTTTTGGTATTGCCATTGACGTTTCAGGTGCGTCACCTGAACAAATGGGATATGACTTTATAAGTCGTCATTCTGCCCTTTTAGGTGGTCTAAGTGACGGGGATTTTGTTTTTAACCCTCACCGTAGTAAAGCTGCACTGGGTGGACATTTAGTAAGATTTGACCAAGTCATAGATGGTGTAAAAATCAAAGACAGAGGCGTTGGGCTTTTAATTGACGAGTCTCAGGTAGTGAGAGCGCTGTTCGCCGACACTGCTATAAATACGCCTATTGCAAATACACAGGTTCTTTCTGCGGATAGCGCTATCAGCGTGGCAACCGCCGATTTAGCGTCTTACAAGCGGGCATTGCCCATAGAAGCTCTTGATGTACTGAACCCTGCTTTTTCTCAAATAGAAAAAAGCCTAGGCATATTTGCCAAGCCAGTACCACAGAAAGTGGTTGTACAAGATAACAATGAACTTAAACTGGCATGGAAGTTCTTTTATTACTCGTCAAATCCCTTTGGTGTGTTTGAGTATGTTATCGATGCCCAATCGGGAGACATTCTGGCGCGTAATGACAGGGTCAGAACCATTCTTCCTACAGGTGAAAATGAAGTTACGCAAACGGGGCAGATTGGCTTGGTTCAGCAGACTGCGGATTATTTCCCAACATTTCCACCCATTACGCCGTCGATGCAAAGCGAATGTTTGATAGAGGACGATGCAGGTGGCTACACCGGCAAACCGAAAGGGATGGAACGCATTAACTTACGTAAGTTTGACGATTCCAACTTAGTGACGGGGGTTGAAGGTTTGCTTACAGGTAAGCACGCGCTTATTGAAAGCGCGATGCTGACAAAAGGACCGTTTCCACAGGCAGCAACCGGCACGTATCACTTCAGTGAAGATGCTGCCATAGAGGCAAGACCTGTCGAAGATGATCATGTAACGCCTTCTACGGCACATCACATTGACGGCATCAGCCAGTTTATTTACATCACCACATTACTCGAATATCTAGATTACCTTCATAAAGACGGCGATGCTGTGCATAGTCGTGGCGTGGGCGATGGCTCGTTTCCAAATAGCTACCCTAACGAAGCGGTACCGTTAACTGGTGTGGTACATATTCCGAATGTGCTCGACCCACCAGATAATCCAGCAGATCCTGAGTTTATGGCTAAGCTATTGGGGTTGGACAACGCATTCGCGGTGCCGTTATCACAGGAAATTGCAGGTGAAGAGGTCGTGGTTAACCCGACAGCTTACGGCCATGGTTACTTGTTCAACAACCTAGCAATGGATTTCTCGGTTCCCATTCATGAAGGCACACACGCGACAATTACGCCTATCGCAGGTTTTGAAGGCGAGCCAGAAGGTGGCGCGCTTAACGAAGGGCAAGCTGACCTGTGGGCATACACAGTAGGCGAAACACCAGATTTAGGTACTTACCCCGTTAATTCATGCGATTTACGAAAATTCTTAAGAGAGCAGGGTGTTAATCCCGATTCATTTGAGTTTATTCGTTCTGCACAGAGTCAAATTCGTTATTCGCAGTTAGGTACAAGAGATAACGCGTTCGAAGTGCATCGCGATGGGGAAATTTACGCGGGAGCTATGTGGGATCTACGCGAACTTATGGTGGCAGTGCAGCCTAGACAAGACTTCGTGCGCCCCGACCCAGTTACAGGCGATCCTACCCAAGAAACTAGCTTGGGCAAAGAAACATGGGAACGTATCTTCCTAGGTTCAATGTACGTGTTAGGGATATCTGCGCCAGATACCTTTGTGCGCGCACGAGATGCAGTGTTAATTGCAGATGCCGCCTTATATCCTACCGATCCTTTAGATTTAACTTCACCGGGTCGTCATCATGCATTAATTGAGCGTGTTTTTGCTGCCAGAGAGCTAGGTGCGAATGCGAAAGCACCGTTAGGCGGTCGACAGACTATATCAACGGCAGTGAGCGAGTTTACGGCTACCCAGGCTAAGCCATCGACACCAGACGCTATAGACGCGCATATCATTTCTGATGACGCGATTGAAATTACGTGGGAAACCCTACCTGACGCTTTTGCTTATCAATTGCTAAAACGCAAAAAAGGGTCGAGTGCGCGTTTGTTTGGGGGTGTACCAACCCGAGAATACTTTGACGGCGACCTCACATTCTCTGGTTTCACCCATGTTGAATTTATAGTGGGCGATAATCGCTACATAGACAAAGGGCAAGGTTTAGGACGCGGTGCAGGTCAAGGCATAGACTCGTTTGACTATGAATACGTAGTACGTGCAATCAGCCTTAACCCTAATCAGCAAGTTGGTTTTTCTAATATGTCAGGGATTGCTTCAACCGGCTTAAACACGGTGGATGTGAGTGAGCAAGTTGACTACAAGGTGGGTAATGTAAACTACAATAACGGTATCTTTGCCTTTGATATTGCGTTGATAAATACTGGCGACGAGAGAATTTACGGTCCAGTTGATTTCGATATTACTCATATTAGCAATGGCAGTATTACCGTATTGAATGCAGATAATGGTGGCACTGGTCAAAACGGCGACATAGCAAGGTTCCGTTTCGATCAATCGCTAGATGTAGACAGAACATCTGCACTGCGTTATCTAAAGTTTGATAACCCAAATGGAAAACTCTTTACGTTCCAAGCGCGGATCAGCGGTTACGAAGCTGGCCCTTCATCAACTGGCACTGGAGAAACACCTACCTTTGATATGTCTGAACCAAAAGAACAGTCTGTGGTTTACCATAATATTGAGGAGCACACGGGGGTTGTTTTAATTGGCGCAGCAGATGAAGCATTGGTTGATGGCGTTGACTATGTTGATATCCCGTTTACAGCGCTGCCAAGTGCGTCAAGTGTAGTTGCAACGCTGAGCGCTGATGTTGAGGTAGTAGCGGTGCCAGATCTTGACTTTGAACTGCTCGATGCCGAAGGCAATATTATGGCGAGCTCCGGCAACTTGGGCTCTAATGAGCAAGTTGGCGGTGGCATTGTCCCCGGAGAAACCTATCGGGTTCGCGTGAATGGTTGGGCTAACGGCCCGACGTCATACCGGGTTGTTATTGATCAGTTTGTAAGTGATATTAACGACGCAAACGTTGATCAAAATGGTAATGCGACAACGGGAACAGTAACGTTTGAGTTTAACCCGGTATCAGGGAAAGTATTGCCCTTGAACTTACTTAATTAGTCGTCAGCAAAAGCGCCTAGAAACTAGGTCAAATAGGCGAAGTGTAATCTACACATAAGCGCCTTGCTAAAGGCTTATGAAACAAATTAAAGCCCTATGTTGTGAAAACAATACAGGGCTTTTTTTATATTCTAGGTAAACGACCTGCATAATGAACTTTGCATAGAAACAAAACAATTGGTGCACCTTTTGCGTCTTCTTTCCCGTATTAACGTTTAGCTAATAAAAAAACACCATACTTTGTTACGCAGGAGCATCGTCAGCCGTGGACAGCACCCAACTTCTTGAAAATCAACAGGCAATAGCGATAGCCGGATTAATAGGCGTTGTTATTGTGCTTTTCATCATTAAACGTCTTATTTTGGTGCGCTTAAAGGCCAAGGCGCGTTCAGAAAACAGCAGTATGTCCGATATTTATCGTGTACTTGTATTGTCACTAAATGCTCCTCTGAATTTACTGATTTGGGTTATCTTTCTGTTATTGGTGAAAAGCATTGTTTCAGTATTTCAGGTAGAAGATGAAAGGGCTATTGAGGCGTTAACTATTGTTATTGAAGCTGGCCTTATAATTACACTGTTTCTCTTCTTTGAACGCTTTGTTACCTATTCCTTAAGCCGCTACCGCGATCAGTCTACTATAGTGAAAAATACCAGCGCGATTGCTGGTGGTGCAGTAAGAGCAGTGTTTGCCGTACTCGCCATTTTAATCATTTTAAGCACGATGGGAGTATCGATAACGCCCATCGTTGCTTCATTAGGTATTACATCGCTTGCAGTAGCATTAGCGCTACAACCAACGCTTGAAAATTTCTTCTCTGGTATTCAGTTGGTCATGGACAAGCCTATTCGTATAGGCGATTTCATTGAACTGGATTCAGGGGAACAAGGGTTTGTCGAGAAAATAGGGTGGCGCTCTACGTGGGTTAGAATGCTGCCGAACAACATTGTTATTATGCCGAACAGCAAGCTCTCTAATTCCAAACTGATTAACTACTACTATCCTGAACGCGAACTATCAGTACCCGTTGAAGTGGGCGTGCACTATAGCTCTGATTTAGACCATGTTGAAAAGGTCTGTTTAGAAGTTGCCAATACCATTCTAGAAAAACATGAGTATGGTGTTGAAACCTACCAACCTTTTGTGTTGTTCCACACCTTCGACAATTCGAGTATTAACTTAACCGTGATGCTGAGAACCCGCGAATATTTCAATCGCTTCTTTATTAAAAGCGCCTTTATCAAAATGCTGAAAAAGCGATTTGATGAAGAGGGTATTGTAATACCATTCCCAATTACTGCGCTTAATATGGAGCAAGAGGGGGCGGCTTCGGCATTGTCGTCAACGCAAGAGCATACAAGGCCATGAGACTGAGAAAAATTGATAGTGTTAACACAGCGCTTTTTAAATTGCAGATTCGTACCGATTTATGTCATCAATAAGGGTTAATAACCGCTAAGCATAAAAAAGCCACGTTTAAAAACGTGGCTTTAATACGTTTACGCCTTCTTACTGTTAGCGTATTAAAAAGTGTAGCGTGCTGATACTCCGAGCAAGTCTACATCATCAGCGATGACATAAGTCGCGCCGAATGAAAATTGCGGCGTAAAGAAATAGTCTGCACCAATTTCAAAAGCAGTATCATCTTCTTCGATATCGATGTAGCGAATAGCACCACGCAGTTCAAACTGTTCTGAAAGCATTGAGCGAACGCCAGCAGTAATGCCATAGCCGTTGTCGTCAGCTTCACCAGAAATAAAGTTAGAATCTAGGTCAATATCTACATACTCATAAGTAACTTCACCAAAGAAGTCGGTATTTTGCGTAAGACCGTAACGGTAGCCTATACCCGCAGACACATAGTCTAAATCAGCGTCTACACCACTTTCGTCTTCGCTTAGCTGACCATAACGGCCTGTAAGGTAGACGTTTTCGTTTAGTGATTTAAAGCCTTGAATTTGAAAACCATTTGGCTCGAAGTCGCCTGCGTCTTCAATATCTGCTTGTACATACCCAGCTTTAACGAAGTCATATGAAGGCGAAGCTGCGAATGCATTTAAAGAGAGTGCGCCAAAGATACTGGCGAGAATAGTACGTTTCATTGTTTCTAATGTCCTTTTAACAAAAAAACTTCCAACCACTTTTGGAAGCTTTTTCATTATGGGGATAAGTTTTGAAAACCAAATAGGTGAGTACAAGATGAGCTTGTTTATTGGCCATAGCCTGCGCGGTTTTTAACGTGTGATTGCAATTGCATTATCGAAAGAATGATCAACTAGTGCTTTTTCAATGTAAAGCAAATAGCGATACTGGCAATACTTAGCGCGCAAGTTGCTAAACTAAAAGCCTCGGTAGGCTCTAGCGTTAGTAGCGTCACTACGTAAGCGCCTATGGCGGCTCCTGTCAGATGGAAAAAGCCAGTGAGTGCTGCTAAAAAACCAGCAGATGTTTCAGAATAGCCCAGCATAATAGTTACGCTACAAGGCATAGCGAGGCCGATAAAAAAGAACGCTATATAGCAGTAGGCCAAAATACTGACTAACCCACTTTGGGAACCCGAGAAGACGGTTAATGCAAAAAGCACGGAAAGCGCGGCTAAACAGAAACTAGAGACCCTGAACTTTTGAAAAGGCGACAAAGACGTCAGCCGAATATTGAGTACGCTGCCTGCAACGAACGACAAGGTGGCCAGCAGCGAGTATATCGAGAACAGGGTTTTGGAAAGCCCGAACTGCTGCATTACCATAGATGGCGCAATGGTAATAAAGCAAAACACAATGCCATACAAAAGCCCGCTAGCCATGCCTACCGAGACAAGCTTCACTATAGTACTTTTAATAAGTACCAGCGTATTACTATAAACATTGTCAGATACCGGCGGCGTAAAATAACTAAGAATGCTAGAGACTGAAAATAGCGAAAATAGGGCGAGTAGTCCCATTACCAGCACGAAATAAAAAATAGCGGAAATACCCAAAGATTCGCCGATTATTGTACCTACTAGAGGCGCTATTGCTGGGGCAATAGCGAAGGCAATATTGATAAGTGAAAGTGAAGTATTTAGCTGTTTTTCGCTAAATATTTGACGTGACAGCCCTCGCGATACTGATACGCCAACGCCCCCACCTAAGCCTTGCACCACACGACCTATAAGAAAAGTAGACTCTTCATCGGCAAGCGCCACCATAAGTGTACCTGCAATAAATACTATGATTCCGTAGAACAAAAATTTTTGCTTGTTTACGTAGTCGCACACTATGCCAGACGTTAACTGTGAAAGTGAGAAGGCGACTAAAAACACAGCTACGCTTTGCTCGATTATGCTCACCTGACTGTCATACATAGTCGCTAGGTCAAAAAAGAAGGGGCTATAAATGCTGGTAGAGACTTGGCCAAGAACAGACAAAATAGTGAAGGTAACCGTTAGCGAGTAAAACGCATAGCGCGACATGTTGTGCTTCATCTAATAAGAAACCGGTAAAAAAGTAGACTAATAATAAGGATAGGCTACAGATGAGGTATTACAGTTTTAATAAAGGCGCTTTTTCAAGTTTGAGCAAAAGTGCACAACAAAGTGGTTTCTAGTGGGGGCTTAATAGTCGATGACGCTTAAGAAAATGGTGGCCCCACCCTGACTTGAACAGGGGACCTGCCGATTATGAGTCGGATGCTCTAACCAACTGAGCTATGGGGCCGTATTAGATGTGCTGTGCGGTTTTCATTGCAAATTGCTTTGCGTAACAACCACAAGCGAGCGCAAGTATAAGCAGTTTTATTTGCCTTGTCACGCCTCGCTTGTGGCTTTGTGATTTGTTTGCTTTATTTTTGTTCACTCACCTATGAGTTGAGTCTAACTTTCTGCAGTCGAACACGGCGTAACCGAACTGCAAAAGCAAGCACCAACATGCTTAATAAAGTAGTTGAACCACCCCCGCCAGAACTATTTGAACTATCACCAACAGGTACATTTGCTACGCTCTCATTTACATTTACCGTAACAGTGTCGCTGGTGCTAACGCCAAATTCGTCGGTTGCACTCAATGCAAACGTTAAGTTACTTGCAGTAGCTGGGGCTGTGAAAGACATAGTTAGCGTATCTGAATTTCTTATGGTAACCGTTTCGCCTGCGGTTTGTGTCCATTCTAGGTTTGTAAGTGCACCTTCAGGGTCTTGCGCGCTACCTGTTAGCTCAACGCTTGCTCTCACATCGGTTTCAACATCTGTTCCCGCGTTCACAACGGGGGCTTGGTTGCTCTCATCATCTTTTATTGTAATGAGAGTTTCGACAACGCCGCCTAATAAGTTGGCATCTTGTGCGGCAAGTACTAAACGGAACTGTTCGTTTTCTTCTTCCACGCTGTCGTTAATAAGCGTTACTGTCACCGTCTTATCGGCAGTATCGCCATCACTCCAAGTCAGCATGCCAGACTGACTTACAAAGTCCTCACCGCTTACTGCTGTGCTATTTTCTAGTGAATAATTCACGCTAACTTCACCTTCACTTCCGCCTTGACGAACAATATTTACGGTAAGTTCGGGGGCTGTCTCTAGAATGGCGAGTTCAGATTTACTTAGTTCAACTTTTCCTTGTTGCGCCGTACCAAGTATTGTTACTTGCGTATAGCCTTTGCCCGAAGCGATACCGCCGCCCTGGGGGTTAAATAGCCTTACAAAGAATACTTCGTTACTTTCTGTATCATTATTAGCGCTAACACTTAACGTAATGTTCTTGGCGTCAGAATCATTTGCGCCCCAGGTAAGCTCGCCAGAAGTTAACAAAACATCATTGCTGAGGGCAGAGCCTGCTAATACCTCGTAGGCTACCGACATGGCACTGTCGCCGCTTTTAGTAACGGGAAGGTTAAATGTTGTATCGGCTTCTGTCTCATGACTACTTTGCGAAAATGCTGCAACAGTTGTCGCGGTAAGCGTGTTGTCTTTTAAAACAAACAAGCCACGCTGAATATCGCTGACTAAAATATTACCGCTAGGTAAAAATGGATAAACACCCCAGGCACCGTTGAAGTTAGTGCTGTTAAAAGCAGGGTAGGTGTCGAAGAAACCTACTTCTTCTGGTGCGGTAGGATCTGAAATGTCTAGTACGGTTAAGCCACGTTCGTAATTCGACATGTAATAGCGGTTGCCTCTCACGTAGCCGTTGTGATCGATGGTGCCGTTGTCACTGTTCCAAACGCCCGCCAGAACAGGCGCAGTGAGTGATGAAATATCAAAAATCATGACCCGTGTATTTAGGCTAAAATTGCGCTCGTCCAGTTCATCGTGGACAAACGCGTACTGTTTATCTTCACTAAACCAGCCGCTGTGAGTATAGGCAACTTCGTTGTAACTAGTATTACTTAGTTCGGACGTACTACTAGTATTAGTATGGTCCCAAAGGCGCATTGAGCCTTCATTGAAGTCGAGCATTACGGTACATCCAGATGCGGTGGCATTTACGCATTCAGTTTGAGCTCGTGCATCAGTGATGTGCATTGACGATGCGTCATGCGTGTAGTCTGCTCGGGTAAGTCCATTGGGAATATAAGAGGGGGTGGGGGCTTGTGGAGCGTTTAGCGCATAGGAGCGAAAAGCGCCGCCATTACTATCTTGGCCGACCAAATGAAGCTGAGACGTTGCGCCTGTCAGTGGAGTATTAAGCGTGTAGTCTACATTTGATATGTAGATGTTATGTGCGCGATTGTCATCGGTATTGCGACTAACTAGGCTTATGCTCTCAGGCAAGTCGTTTAGATCGATTATGGTAAACCCTTCGGTCACACTGTCAGCACTGGCATAGGCATAGGCTTTAAATCGTTCCGCAGCGCTATCAAAATACTGGTATACCTTAATGTCGCGCCAGGATGTACTTTGCCCAGTAATTTCTCCCACAACTACGGGGGAGGTCGGTTCGGTAACATCTACAACCGCTATACTGGCCTGCATACCAACAATGGCGTACTCTCTACTGTTGTTTAGGTCCACATGTCCCCAGATATCATTAGCGCCATTTGACACCGATGACAGCGTGCTAACTGGGACGTGGGAAAGTAAATCGATGTTGTTGCACGGGTAGCCAGCAGCCGTCCCATCACTACAGCTTTCATTCGCGCTAACGGTAGTACTTACTTCCATGTGTTGCGCGGTTAGTGATGGAAAAGTTGCTGTTGCTTTACCATCAACAATAGTGTCGAACCCCTTATCGTAAAGCGCTTCTGATAGATACACAGGCACGTTTAGAAGCGTTGTTTTGTGTAACGCCGGCTTTTGCGCTTGGAAGTGATCTTTACGAGAAAAACCGCCAAGCACAGGAAGAAGACTGTCGTTTAGAACTTGTGCTTGCTGTGCGTTGTCGAAATAATACTGGCCTTCAGCGACTAAAATTTTATCGCCTTTATTGGCCTGCCTAGCCGCGTATATCAGGGTTTTACAGGGTCTGAAACGGTTGTCACACTTTCCTGTGTCAATGCCGTTTTCGGCAACAAAGCGTGCTTTGTCGTGGTCAGTGTGAGCCAGTGCAGCTTGACTCATAAATGTTAAAAGCAGCACTATTAGCGTTATTTGTAATGCATTCATCTTGTCGTCCGTGCAAGTATTAAAAATTGCTGGTTTGTTTAAAAAGCTACCAGATAATCAAAGGAAGTACATAAGTAAATGAAAATGCCTTTTCGCATGAGTGTCATGCCTTCGTTACTCTTAGCGGTTTTAGTATCGATAACCGGGTGTGATGTAGTAAACCTCAAAGGACGGCAGCCCGGAGAAATTCCTTTTAAGCTGGTGGGTGTAGATACTGGTGCTTGTCCAATGATCATGAGTATCGGGCAGCAGCGTTGGAATGTTGATTATTTTGGTTTTTACCTGAGTAAGCCTGAAATACGTATTGATGGAAAATGGCAGCGGGTTAAGTTTAAACAAACCCAATGGCAAACGCCGAATGAAGCTCTGTTAAAGTTTCATAATAAGTGCAGTAACCCTGAGGACGCGAATAGCAAAATTGTGTTGGATGTGTCTGAAGAACTATTGAAGCTATCGACGAATTTGCGTTTTACCATGGGGCTTCCCTTTGATGTCAACCACGCCAATCCACTTACACAGCCTTCGCCATTAAATGACAGTACAATGTTTTGGAGCTGGCAAAATGGTCATAAGTTCTTAAGACTGGATGTGTCCAAGAGTGGCGAAGCTGCGCGAAAGTGGTCTTATCATTTAGGCAGTGTGGGCTGTAATTCTGAATCAGCTGTAAGGCCGCCAGAAAAATCCTGTGCTTTTACCAATCGTGTAGAGTTTATTTTGCCGATGACACAGCTTGATACGGATTTAGATTTAGAGGTATCGGTATCTAATATAGTTGCGCAAGTCGACCTGAACGAAGCACCAAGCTGTATGTTTGAGTCTCCGGAAACAGAACCCTGTAAAAAGTTGATCCAAAATCTTGTGCATCGACCTTGGATTAAGTGGCAGTAAAAGTGGTGATTACACGTATAAAAACGCAAATGCTTAATACACGTGTAATCTTTTGCTCACTTTTTATAATTGTAGGGGGGAGTGCATGCTCGAAAGCTCCCACACCTTATGCGTGGAATTTGCCTTATGATATTCCTGCGCCTACGGTTCCTGCAGACAACCCCATTACAGTGGAAAGCGTTAAACTAGGAGAAACGCTGTTTTTTGATACGGCGCTAAGTGCCGATAACACGATATCCTGTAGTAGCTGTCATCACCCTGAAAATGCCTTTGCGGAACCTAAGCCGGTGTCGGTAGGCGCTCGTGGCGACAAGTTAAACCGCAATGCGTTAGCGCTAGTAAATGTCGCTTACAACGCTTCATTTACATGGGCTCACAACAATTTAGATAGTATAGAAAAACAACTCTTGATCCCGCTTTTTAACGAACACCCAGTGGAAATGGGCGTAACTGGCAATGAAGGCGTTATTTTAACGCGCCTTGAGCAAGGCGATTACCCAGCGCTTTTTAAGGCTGCGTATGGTGACGAAACCCCTAATGTGAACAATATTGTAAAAGCACTGGCTAGCTATGTGAGAAGCTTGGTGTCTTTTAATAGTGCGTTCGATGCCTATGCTTACGGGCAAGACGACGGGGCTTTAACACCGCAGCAGCTAGAAGGCCTGAACCTCTTTTTTTCTGAACGGACAGAGTGTTTTCACTGCCACGGAGGGGTAAACTTCACGCAGTCTTCTAAACATAGTTTTCAAGCTTTTGGCGTGCAACCATTTCATAATACCGGTTTGTACAACGAAGATGGTGCGGGAAGTTATCCTGTATCAGACATGGGACTATATAGTGTGACTTTTAATAAGCAGGATATGGGCAAGTTTAGAGCGCCTACGTTGCGTAACATTGCGCTTACGGCGCCGTATATGCACGATGGGAGTATAGCGACTCTTAATGACGTGATTGAGTTTTATGCCAGAGGCGGGAACAAAGCTGAAACCCCTAACCCCTATCGTAGCCCGTTCATTAAAGGTTTTACTCTCTCTGAAGAAGAAAAAACTGCTTTGGTGGCATTTTTACAAAGCTTGACTGACGAAGAATTTATTGAAAAACACGTTTCACACAAAAATTAGTGATTTATTGCTCACTTTGTGTGTTTTATGTTTATACTTTGCTCACATATATCAACCAAATGCTTATGTGCTGATTATTAACATCGTGATAAACTCAACTATCACATTCTTTATTAAAAATTAAAAAGCAGGTAAGCGGTCGCGGAGATGAGAATGACTGAAAAACCCTTTATTACAAGTGGTCGAAACACCATCATTCATAAGATTAGAAAGTTAGATTTATTGGTTATTAATGGCGATGACAACCCGCCAATCATTGTTACCTATAAAGGCATTAAGCAGTACGAAGGCAAAGTACCTGAAAATAAACGCGATGCCAAAATGATGGACATGGAACTGGTTGATGTAACAACTAGCGATGTTTTCGGCGACGAAAAAACATTGGTGTTCATTCAAACGCTAAATGGGAAAGAATATAAGATTGACTACTCAAAAATCGGTACGAGTATGTTTATCAAAATTCACCAAGATAGTATTTTCTAAGAATACACCTACCACAGACGGTGATTTTTTAGTTATTGGGGTTAGGCAATCTGGCCCCAATTATCTGGTTTTAGCGAGTTAAAGCCGCCAATTAATCGTCCTTCACCTTTAATCTGAACATAACGTTTTTTAAAGATGTTGAACCGACAGATGTCAACTGGGGTTACCTCGGACGCGTTCACACCTCTAATGATCCCTGCTGTTTCTAGTCCTTCTGCGATAAGCTCCGAACAGAACCAGCTACTAAAGTCTTCTTGGTTGTAACTAATACTGCCAAAAAGCGGGTGTTCATCAATAGCGTCTACCGCTGAGCCAAAAAGTTGCAGCACGTCGTAGGGCTTTCCTTCCTGCTCAAACATAAAACTAAAAAATTCACGTTTGTTTTGTTCAAACAAACCGCGCGACGCTTTAGACAGTGGCAGCCACCAAATATCCCCGTCATAAGATGCCACGCGTTCACTAAGGCGGTTCGTCATCACGCCTCGTTTGCCCTTATAAGACGTAGCTTCTATAACTTGGTTATAGTAAAGAGCTGTTTCACTGTCTTGCATTTTGGTTTGCATGACAACTGCTACATGGGTAACGGCAGAGCGAGTAGTCAGTTTTGTCCAGCGGGAGAATAAGCTGTTTCCTCCAAACGCAATGATATCGCCGGGTTGCATATTCTCTCTTACAAGGTGATACCGTTGCTGCTCTAACATAGTTCTTCCTTGAATTGATGTTAATAAAGTACCGTGTTGTCACGTTTTTAATTTAGGCTAGCCTATACTTTAGCGGCTCTTTGCAATGTGTAACACCCCTGCTTTTCAAGAATGTTGCAAAGTATGTATTAAGCACGATTAATAACAGTTTAGACCGATAGTTAAACCTCGCCTTTTGTGCACTTATCGCAACGTCTCAAATAACCGTACTTTAACGTTTCTGTAGCGTAAATATCATAAACCTAAATTAGCTTATTGGTGCGGCGGCATGTAGAGGTCGTCACCGCGTTGCCTAATATTATCAGAGGAAATTGTTATGTTTACGTTACGCCGTGTTACCCAATTTGCTTTACTAGGAATGACCCTTTCTTTAACCGCTACTAACGCAAACGCTGGCTCTTATCCAAAAGAGCTAGAAGGTAGTTTAATTGCAGTATGCAAAGCAGTGAAAAGCGATAGCCGTATAAAGTTACATCGTGCTGTAAAAGCAACGGGTTTAGATATAAAAGAGCTACACGAAGGTCTAGTTTGTAACGGTCAAGATATGTTGACCTTTGCGGTTACTCATGATGCGTCTAAAACAGCTCAGCATATTGCTCGTCGTGTCAATGCTGGTCCGAACGTATTGACTGCTAAACGCTAATAAAGTTATTCACCCTGGATTTGGGCTATTAATCGATAGCCCCTTTTTCGCTTTTATCTACGATTTACTTTCTTGAATTTACCGTGCAATCAAGAACTAGAAATCGTTAGCCACAATTCGTATGCAAGGTAGGGCAGATGATCTCATTGGTTTTCTTACACTCTGCATCTAAGCAAGAATCACTTTGCAAAATACTGAAGCAGCTCAACGTTTTTAGCCATGTTTTTGGAGCGGAGTCGGTCGGCCATTGTCTAGCTTTAGCTGAAAAGTACCCTCAGGCCATCGGTTTTTACTCGGTTTCAAAGTCGTGCCGTAATCTCGCTTCAAAGTACTGGATGGCGGTGGGCAACAAGGATGAAGAGGCACTTCTCGCTTTTTCGTACAACGCCTCTGGTTTTATCACTCCGCCTTTTAAAGAAGAGCAGCTAATACGAGTTATCGGATACGTTAAAAGCCAATTCGACTGTTTTGAGCGTGATTTTCAATTCAACACAATGGTAGAAGGGCTATGCAAACAATACGGTGTATCTAAGCCCGCGTTGTTAGCGACACTACGTCAACAGTTAAGCAAAGCCACTAAACCTAATATGGTTGGTATTAGAACTGAGAATGGGTGGTGCTGTTTAAATCCCGCCGACATTAAATGGATAGAAGCTGCCGGCGATTATATGTGTGTCTATACGCTGTCTGAAAGCTATGTGGTTCGAACAACATTGTGTGAACTATTGAGACGACTTGGAGAGCAGCACTTTAAGCGCTGTAACCGTTCAGTGGCGGTAAATGCGAAATACGTTACACATTTAGAGCAAAGACTTAATCAGCAAAGGGTCGTCATTCAAGGTGGTGAGTCTTTCAAAATTACTCACAAATATTACTATCAGTTCTGGCAAGTCGAGCAACGCTAAGCACAAATAACTCAAGGAATATTCATTTACAGCTCTATACGACCATGGTCCTGCTGGTGGTTGAACTTGTGAATCGCTACACTTGGTGTTTTATATCGTGTAATAAGGACAGATAGTGCGAGATGTAAGCAAGGCATTAGTGGGGGCTATAGTAGTTTTCGCTGCGTATTATCTTGGGCTTTTCGCTGTCAGCGCTATGGACTTACCTATACCTGGCGCGCTAGTGGGGCTTTTTCTGCTGCTTGGTATGCTTCTTAAATTCCCAAAGCTTGAAGCTCCGACAGCGCGATTTGTTTCCTTTCCTTTAAAACATATGTCTTTGTTTTTTGTTCCTGCTGTTCTGGGCGTATCTATATATTGGAATGACATTCAGGCTAATGCTTTAGCAATCTTCATTGCTATTTTTGTTACCACAGCATTCAGTTTAGGCTTTACTGCTTGGTTTGCCCAGAAGCTATTTTCTAGCAAACTGGATAACAGCTCCGACGCTTCACAAAAAGGCGGGGACTTTGAATGATTAACGCGCTAAATCAGTCGCTTACCTTCAGCGGAATATTGTGGCTTTGCGTTTCTATTTTGGGCTATGTCGTCGCGCTGTGGGTTAATAAAAAATGTAATGGCCATCCAGTTACACACCCGATTGTTTTTACCGCTGCTTTTGTTTCCTTAGGCCTTTATTTCTCTAACACCAGTGTTGTTGAGTATCAGCAAGCCGCATCGTTATTACATTGGCTTTTAGGGCCTGTAACGGTGGCGCTAGCATGGCCGATTTATCGACAATGGCAGAGATTGAAGCACTATGGATGGAGGTTATTCGTCAGTATCGGCTTTGGGGGAGTCATTGCGCCTATCACTGCGTGGTTTACGCTTTTTGTGTTAGATGCACCTATGGCACTACAAATGACGATGTTGGCCAAGTCAATCACCACACCTCTTGCAATGGAAGCGAGTGCCCACATTGGCGGAATTCCAGCGCTAGCAGCCGTTTTTGTTATAAGCACTGGCATAGTGGGGGCTATTGTAGCCACAGGCATTTTCTCGGTATTTAATGTGTGGGAGCGAAAGGCACAAGGCATTGCGTTGGGAACCGTTGCACATGCAGTAGGAACGGCTAAGTCCATCCACATGGGAGAGGACGTTGCTGCCATGGCTACGCTTGGATTGTGCGTAAACGGCATATTCACAGCCCTAGCACTACCAGTGGTTTTCAGTATTTTTGTTTGAACTTCGTGCTTTCACACTATCCACATATCACCACTAAATAAGCGATAAGTTAATTGCCAAACACGCTGGCAATATTCCCCAAAAGTGCTATTTCTTAGTGAGGTGTTTCGTATCACCATATACAGGTTATCTGTTTAAAAAGTCGATAAAGCAATACCGCTGGTGATACCCGAAGAAAAATCAATACTTCAGTTCACTGCGGTTGTGCCGATACAATTGAAATTGCTAGAAAATATCAGCGTTGGCTGGTTGCAAAAAGCTAGGTGGTAAAAGAACTTAATGTTTTCAGTACTCGTATGTGACGACTCGTTAGTTGCACGCAAGCAAGTGGCTAAATGCCTCCCACAAGACTGGGACGTGGCCGTTCACTTTGCAAAGAACGGTCAAGATGCTTTATCTGCACTCGCCGAAGGCAAGGGTGATCTTTTACTTCTAGATTTGAATATGCCTGTGCTTGACGGGTACGGCACTTTAGAGGCCATTCAACAGCAAGGGCTCAAAACCAAAGTCATTGTGGTATCTGGGGATATCCAGCCTGAAGCGCATGAGAGAGTGACTTCTCTTGGTGCGTTAGACTTTATCCGAAAGCCGGTTGATCCAGCCAAACTCGCTGAGGTTCTCGATAAATATAACATTCTTCATGCCGATGAAGACGAGCCTGAAGACGTAACACCGCTTGACCCAGATATTCGCGATTGTTACCAAGAGATTACTAATATTGCCATGGGGCAAGCAGGCGACCATCTTGCCCGCACCATGGATGTTTTTGTAGAACTCCCCATTCCTAACGTAAACCTAATTGAAGTGTCTGAACTTCACATGATGCTTTCTGACATTGAAAGTCACGAACAGGTCACTGCCGTTTGCCAAGGCTTTTTAGGGCCAGGGGTTAGCGGTGAAGCGCTATGTATTTTAAGCGATTCAAGCTTTGACGATGTGGCCAAAATTCTCAATGTGGAAGGCGAAGTAGACGACCAGTTGCAGTTAGAACTTCTTATGGACGCAGCAAGTATTCTGATTGGAACCTGTTTAACTGGGTTAGCTAACCAAATGGATATTAACTTTAGTCAGGGGCATCCCATCGTACTTGGTCAGCACCGTGCCATCACTGAAATTATCAGCATGAACCAAATCAAGTGGAAGCGTACGTTGGCGATAGAGCTTAGCTATGGTCTTGAAGGTTACAATGTTCAGTGTGATTTAGTTTTGTTGTTTACTGAAGAGTCAATGAAAATGATGAATTCTAAGCTCGCCCACTTGTTGGAGGATTTCTAATGAGCCAACATTTAGATGAGCTACAAGAATTCCATTGGATGATGGACATGCTACAAACGGTAGATGTGGGAATTGTGGTTCTGGACCGTAACTTCACCGTGCAGGTATGGAACGGCTTCATGGAAAGTCACAGCGGCCTGTTGCCAAGCGAAGTCAGAGATAAAACTTTATTCTCGCTTTTTCCTACAATTAAACAAGACTGGTTCATGAAAAAAGCTAAGCCCGTCTTCGACTTAAAGACTCGCGCTTTTATGACTTGGGAGCAGCGCCCCTATTTGTTCAAGTTTCCTAACTACCGGCCGATTACAGGAAGTGAGCCGTTCATGTATCAAAATATCACGCTGTCTCCTCTCACTTCAGCAACGGGTAAGGTAGATTTTATCAGCATGATGATTTACGACATGACGGATGTTGCGGTTGGTAAAAAGCAGCTTGAGGCACTTCAAGTAACAATGTCCGAAGAGCAAGAAGCGCGGTTAGTCGCTAAAAACGCTAAACGCACCGTCTAACAACCGCTAAAGGTAAAGCCGCCTTTTTGTAAGGCGCTTTGCGATTCTATCTACATCAAGTTTTTCTCGCACGGTGTTTAAAATAGCAGTCACTAGTGTGATGGGAGTATGTATGCAAGTAAGTATGTCTTCATTTTCAGGCTACCTTTCACGCAATGTGGTGCGCGGATTAGCTATTGTAGGTGGTGCATTTATATTAGCAGCCTGCGGTGGTGGTGGCGGCGATGACGGCGGTAGTGATGGTGGTTCCGGTACCGGTAACTTGGTCATTAATGCAGGTCTTGATGCCACAGTGACCGAAGGGGTGACCTACTCACTAAGCGCTGAAGTGAGCGGAGGCGATGGGACATACACTTATAACTGGAGTGCGTCTCCTTCTTTGACTATCACTCATGAAGACACAAGCTCTTCTGCTGCAAGTTTTGTGGCGCCTGTGGTAGATAGTGCGACTGAATATACGCTGACTGTTTCAGTGAATGACCAAAGCGGAAATACGGCCAGTGATTTAACTGTAATTACAGTAGCGCCCGTAAATATTGCCCCGGAAGCGAGTATAGAAGTGCCTGAATGGGACGATTTGCCGGCCAATACATTCCCCGGGGGAGTCGAAATTGTTTTCGATGGTAGTGGAAGCAGTGATGCTGATTCCACTTCGACAGATGGCGAAATAGCTGATTATAAGTGGACTCAAACCAGCGGCACCAACGTAATAACCGGTGAGGAAACTAATCTTTCTACTTTGACTATCGTAACGCCCATTGCCAATGACGCACAGCAGCTTACGTTTCAGTTGGAAGTAACCGACAGTGAGGGAGCTACTGATACAGATTCCGTTACAATCTCGGTGCAATCGGAAACTGAAACCTTGCCAGTTGTTGATGCAGGGTATTCACAAGGCGTTTTTAGTGGCGAAGTGGTTATTTTGGAAGGCGAGGCCACTACTAGTATTCCTAGTGCGTTACCGCTTACCTATTCGTGGGAGCGCAGCAATAATGTTTCTTCAAGCAGTGTGTCTACTGCTGAAGCGGCCAGTAGCTCTGTTGATGACAGCGATGCATTGTCTACATTTGCCATAGCACCTTCTGTGTCGTCTTCTACTGTTGTGGCGTATACCCTTACCGTTACTGATGCCAATGGCAACAGCGTAGAAGACACGATTAATGTGAATATACGCCCAATGCCAACACCGCTTTTAAACGACACAGGCTTTTTACAGCAAGCTACCAATAACGCGTTGACAGAGGCACAGCAAAACGATTTTCCTGGCCAAGATGGACAACGGGGTGCTGATATTATTGAACAGAACGGGTTAATTGAAAAAGCGGGTCGCGGTAAGGCTGGCTTTGACTTCACGCGCTTAAACGCCAACGGTGATGAACAAGACGCCAGTGCAGATTCATGGTCGTGCGTTCGCGATAACGTAACTGGGTTAGTTTGGGAAGTGAAGACCGACGACGGTGCATTTCAAGACAAAGACTATACATACTCTTGGTACAGCGACGAGGTGAATGGTGGATTTGAAGGTGATGAAACTGGTTCTAATGCGACGTGTTTATTAACTAACTGCAACACATCTGCGTATGTTGAAGCTGTAAATGCGCAAGGCTTGTGTGGTTTTTACGACTGGCGTTTACCTACTCATCATGAACTATTTTCTTTAATGCACTTAGGCATTGCCGATGATGTAGCCATTGACGAAGATTATTTCCCTAACACGGGTGCAGTTTCTACCGAGCCACTATGGTATTGGACATCGGTACCGAGTGCCGACGGGGTAAACAGTGACGATGCGCAAAATGCATGGGCGTTAGACTTCGATTCGGGGGTCGATAATTTTCTCAATAAGTCGTCGGCGGCGCGTGTTCGTCTAGTTAGAGCAGGGAGATAGCCATGAAAAATACAATTAATAAACTTGCTCAACACGCATCGATAAACGCAGTGTTCACTTCACTCAAAATGCTCACAGCCTCAACGCTGCTTGCAAGTGCATCTCTTTCGGTCTACGGCCAAGAGTGTTTGTCTGACGGATTAGAAACCACACCGGATGATAATTTTGAGGCAGTGACCACCAGTACCTTACTGGATACTACAACGGATTTAGTGTGGAGAAGATGCTCAGAAGGGCAAACTTGGGACGGCTCTACGTGTAGCGGTGAAGCGGTAAAATACACTTGGCAGCAAGCGTTACAACTTGCACAACAAGCGAGTAATGAAGATCTCTTGGGGTGGCGCCTACCTAACGTTAAAGAGCTGGCGACGTTAACGGAACGCGATTGTGTGCGCCCGGCAATTAATAGCTCACTTTTTCCAGAAACGCCGCCAGATGATTTTTGGACTTCTACCCCTTCAGCCGACGATCCAGACAGAGCATGGGTTGTTGCGTTTTTTAACGCTAGCCATTCCATTAAAGAAAAAGACCGATTCATATATGTACGTTTGGTTCGTACCTATACCGACGAGTAGGTGTAGATTAAGAGCTACACCGATTCGTATTAGTCTTTCGTCTAGTATCAGGTACTAAGACTTTTTATCAACAAAGCACGCTCTATAATGCGTGCTTTGTTGTTTTGGAGTTGAACATCAGTTTTAAAGAAAATCGACACTCTTGTTTAGTGCCTGTTTATCTTTGGCACACAGGCCGCTGCAAAAATGTACAGCAAAGGTCAACGGGCCCCAGTAACAAGCTGCGCTTTGCGTAGATTGATAATCTCGACATGTTCACCCTGATTTTTAGCACGTTAGACTCATGATGGCTTTTTATTTCCCAATAAGCTAGCCACAATGTTGGTATGAAAATGATATCGCGCCTTAAGGCTGCCCTTTTTACAATCTGTTTATTTGCTGGATTTAGCACATCGGCACAGGCTGAATATACCTGTAATATCGATTTTGCTTACGGTATTGCGGTTAATAACGAGCAGCTGCGTGTGATGGATAAAACCCGCACTGTGGTTCAGATTAATGATCAAAACCAGCTGTTTGTCGGTGGGCGCTGGCAGACGTTAAATGAGCAAGAGCGGCAGTGGCTAGAAGAGTATGCTTCAGGGCTGCACTATGTAGTACCCAAAATGATTATTTTGGCTACCGAAGGTGTAGATTTAGCTATTGATACCATTGAGCATGTTTACTTAGGTTTAGTGGGAAGTGATCACGACAGCTACGAGCGCTTGAACGCTGCTATGAAGCGTGTTCAAAACCGCGTGAAAGATAAATTCAGGCATGCCAGTAATCATTATTTTATCGGCCCCGGATCGCTGGAAAGCGTTGATGAATTCGTGGATAGTGAAATTGAAGCGCAGCTTGAGGAAGCAATTTCTACCTCAGTAGGCGGTATATTATCGGCAATCAGTGGCATTAACACCGGAAGTGGCGAAGTAAATCAAGAGAAAGTAGCTGAAATTACTCGTCAGCTTAACAATGTGGGCGAGCATTTGGATGTAGGTGATAAAGCTACGACATTGCGTAAAAAGGCAGAGTGGTTTTGTGAAAAGCTTAAGCGCCTAGATATAGCGGAAGAAAACCTTCGAGCGAGTGTGCCTGCTTTCAAGCCTTACAATATTATTACGCGACATGATAAGAGTGATAACTAGCTGAAATAAGTAATACGTGTACTAATTCTGGTTAAAGACTGATTAAGACAGAAAAGCCTGCGTGAGCAGGCTTTTTTGATCTAGCTTTTTGGTTGGCTCAAAACGGCAAGATTATACGAAGCACGACAGTAGAGAGTTGAGATATCTACGTCCTTTAGCAGTTACCTGCCAGTGACTATCTGAGGTAGAAAGTAGCCCCTGGTGATGAGCATCAGACAGTGCGCGTTTAACGTCATCCGTTAACTCAGTACCTGTGAAGTCACTAAAATCACTCATCGGGCAAGGCTCAACTAAACGAAACCTATTCATAAAAAACTCAAACGGCAGGTCGTCTGCACTAACCAGCGTTTGCGTATCTAAATACGGTCGGCTCATTTCCATGTAGCCTCTTGGATGCTTCACTTTAACGGTACGGTGAATAGTACCGTTCGCAGCATCGGTAATCTTCCCGTGTGCACCACAGCCAATGCCTAAGTAGTCGCCAAAGCGCCAGTAATTCAGGTTATGGCGGCATTGATGCCCTGCTTTAGCGTAGCCTGAAATCTCATACTGGTGATAGCCTGCCTGCTCTAAAAGGCTGTGGCCTTTTTCCTGTATTTCCCACAGAATGTCGTCGTCAGGTAGCTCTGGCGGCTTGGAATAGAAAGGCGTGTTTGGCTCGATAGTAAGCTGATACCACGACAGATGGTAAGGGGCTAGCTCAATACCTTGCTTCAAATCTGCCATAGCATTCTCTACGCTTTGCTCAGGTAAACCATGCATGAGATCTAAATTAAACGTGGGTAGTCCCGCGCTGTGTGCTTGTTTTACCGCATTTTTAGCTTGGCTTTCATTGTGAATACGGCCTAGCACTTTTAAATGCTTCGGTTGAAAGCTTTGAATGCCTACCGATATCCGGTTTACGCCTGCCTGATAAAACCCCGCAAACTTACCTGCCTCAACGGTACCTGGGTTGGCTTCCATGGTTATTTCAGCTGTGTCACTTAAATTAACACGCTGCTTAACGCCGTTTAAAATGTCAGCCATGGCCTCGCTTGAAAACAAACTTGGCGTGCCGCCGCCTATAAAGATTGTCTCGACAGGGCGGTCGCCAATGCGTTTGGCATCAATGGCTAAATCGTCCAGCAGGTGCGCCACATATTCTTTTTCGGGTAAATCAGACTTAAGCCCGTGAGAGTTAAAATCACAGTACGGACACTTTTGAACACACCAAGGAATGTGAATATAAAGGCTAAGCGGTGGATTACGCAAAAGTCGCTCTCATATTATCAAGCAAAATCGCTAGGGCGTTGCCGCGATGGCTAATACGGTTCTTTTCGGCTTTCTCCAATTCTGCCGCAGTGCAGCCATGAGTTGGAACGTGAAATACCGGGTCGTAACCAAAACCGTCGTTACCAGAGCGAGCAGTTAAAATTTCGCCTTGCCATTTACCTTGGCTAACTAATGGTACTGGGTCGTCAGCATGACGCATAAACACCAAGGTACAAAAGAAGTGCGCTTTACGCTGGGTTTCGCCATCAAGGGCAGCTAATAGCTTGTCGATATTGGTATCGTCAGTTGCATCAGCGCCAGCATAGCGGGCTGAATAAATACCGGGTGCACCGCCAAGGGCGTCAACCACTAAGCCTGAGTCGTCAGCAATAGCAGGAAGGCCTGTTACTTGTGCCGCATGACGCGCTTTAATAATGGCATTTTCAACGAATGTTGTACCTGTTTCAGGCACATCAGATACACCTAATTCTTTTTGCGCCACAACGTCTACGCCGTAATCTGCAAATAAGGATGCAAACTCTCGCACCTTGCCTTGATTACCTGTGGCTAAAACAATTTTTTCTGGGAATTTCATTGTGTACTCTTTTGAACTGACGGTGAGCTAAAGCGGTGGGCGGCGGCTGCGGGCGAAACATTGCCTCCACAAACACGCGGTAAACACATCCATGTGCGCTGCGCTGCCGCATCCCTGCGGCAGAGGGCTTTTGTCGGCAATGTTCCACCTACATCCTGGCCCACTGCATTAACTCACTTGAATGTTACTGATCGACTATTTTCGCACTCTTTACTTTTTCTTTTTAGGCTTAGCTTTTGCCTTGGCTTTGTCTTTGGCCTTCACTTTCTTCTTTTTGGGGCCAATCTTAGGCGTTTTGTTTTTAGGGCGTAGCTCGTCAATAACGCGAGCTTTAAGTGGTTCGCCCATGTAACGTGCGGTTTTAGCTACCATATCAAAATCGTGGGCCTCAACCAAAGATATTGCAGTACCTTTGGCGCCAGCGCGGCCGGTTCTGCCAATGCGGTGAACATAAACGTCGGCTTTGCGCGGCATGTCGAAGTTAATAACATGGCTCACGTTAGGAACATCAATACCGCGGGCAGCAACATCCGTTGCCAGCAAGATAGGTACTTCACCACTTTTGAAACGGGCTAGCGCTGCAATACGTTTGTCTTGTGGCATTTCACCCTGTAGCCAGCACACTGGAATATCTTTCGAGGCTAAGAAGTCCTTTAGCATTTGCAGGCGTTCACGGGTTTTCACAAACACAACCGCTGACGTCGTCGTTTCTTGCTTCAAAATATTCACCAGCAATGCTTGCTTGTGATTCATGTCGTCAGCAAGGTGATACCACTGATGAATTTTGTTTTTTTCTTTACGCGACGGGTTCGCTTCAATCACTTCAGGATTGTTAAGAATGTCATGAGCGAAGGTCTTAACGCCTTTGCCTTCAAGCGTGGCAGAGAACAATAGATTTTGCTTGCGCCAGCGCGCTTCGGCAGCAATTTGGTTAACTACCGTTGAGAAACCCATATCCAACATGCGGTCAGCTTCATCAAGGATCAAACACTCGATATCACGGCAATCAGCGGCTTCTTTTTCGATATGCTCAAGCAAACGACCTGGCGTGGCCACAAGAATATCAAGGTTTTTGCTTAAGGTTTCTTTATCGGTACCGTAGTTAATACCACCGGTTATTACCCCGCACACAATTTGCGTATGTTTGGTGATAGCAACCGCTTGTTCATAAACCTGTAGCGCTAACTCGCGGGTAGGCGTTAGGATCAAAATACGTGTAGCACCAGGCTGTCTGCGCGGATAATCAAGTAAAAACTGGCATGCAGGCAATAAGAAAGCGGCTGTTTTACCGGTACCTGTAGGAGCAGAAGCCAAGATATCTCGTCCATCCAACGCATGCGGGATAACCAGTTCTTGAATGCTAGTTGGAGTTTCAAACCCCATATCGGCAGCTGCGTGACACAGTGCTTCGTCTAATTCGAGTTCTTCGAAAGTCATAGTATAAAAAACGCTCTAAATGAATGGGGCGTATTGTAGCATTGCTATACCAAAACATTGAGAAAAACTGGCGTTAAATTCGCACACCGTAGGTAAATACACATTGTGGTTTGAGGTTACCTACAATATCAGGGAAAGAGGACATCTAATTTAATCAGTAATCGAGGCAATAGCGGATAGCTTTGCCCGGTTAAGCGCCTCTTTTATTTCAGGGCCTTTAACGCCCGTGGCAATAATATCTTGCACGTTCACTTGGTTGGCGGCTGCTAACGCATTTTCAATGCGTTTTTGTTGGTGTTGCCAATCTACGCCCTTGTTATGAGCATAAGGCGCAAAAGCGCTAAGTAATAATGTGAAACGTTCCTCTCTACGCCACGCATCACAGCCATTGAACAAGGCAAGTAAATCGGCGGGCGAGTTTTGCGCGCTCAAAAGAAAGCCTTTGAATTTACAGGCAAGGCTGACGATGTCACTAACTTGGTTTTGCACTTTGAGCCGACTACATAACAGTTTCGCTTCTTCCTCATTAAGGTGAGTGAGTAGGGCAGTAAACCTTGTTATCAGCCTAGCGGTTTCTGAATCGCTGCTTTCCGGTAATGGGGCTTCTGAACCCGTATCTTTAACAAGGCTCTCGTTTTCAACCTTTTCTAGGTCTACCGCCGTTTTTAACGTTTCCAGAGCAGTATCTACGTTTCTTTCAAGCTCAGTAAACCAGTCATTGAGGCCATGGGCTTGGTGTAATACAGTGAAAAAAACATGCGGTGTTTTCTCTAAAAGACTGCGCTTTGTTTCTTGCCATACGCGCTCTGCACTTAGCGTGCTTAGCTCGCCGCTTTGCGCCATAGACTGCATAAGAGCCATGGTTTCAGTGGCGATAGTAAACCCCAAATAAGCATAGCGGGTTGCAAACCGAGCAACGCGAAATACGCGTAAAGGGTCTTCACTAAAGGCTTCAGATACGTGGCGAAGTAGGCGGTTTTCTAAATCTTTTTTACCACCATAGGGGTCGATAAGGTTTCCAAGTTTATCTTGCGCTATCGCGTTAACGGTAAGGTCACGACGTAACAAATCTTCTTCCAAAGTGACCGAGCTTGATGCATCGCACACAAAGCCTGTGTAACCTTTTCCTGACTTACGTTCTGTACGTGCAAGTGCGTATTCTTCCTGTGTTTTAGGGTGTAAAAAAACAGGGAAGTCCTTGCCTACTTGGGTAAAACCCTGGCTGAGCATTTCTTCTGGCGTGGCACCCACCACGACATAGTCGCGTTCAACAACTTTTCTGTTTAACAGTGCGTCACGTACTGCGCCACCAACGAGATATACTTGCATGCTCTTCCAACGATTTTTTAGTCAGTAATACTTTTTAGATTGGGAATGCATCGACTTTTAACGTGTAACGAAAATCAACCTTCCCAAGGTAACAGAGGCGCAGTATAGCAATGTTACAAATAAAATTCGTAGCCACATCGTTATGCGCTTTCACTTCAAGGTTGCGTCTGGTAGTTTAATCGTCGTTAAAAATTAAAACAGATAGGCGCTTCAGCAACCATGTATTTGAACTACTTCGGGTTAAATGACAATCCTTTTTCGATTGCGCCTAACCCCGATTATTTGTATATGAGCCCAAGGCACAAAGAGGCTTTGGCCCATTTGACCTTTGGCCTCAGAGAAAGCGGTGGTTTTGTAATGCTCACCGGAGAAGTGGGCACGGGGAAAACAACGGTATCGAGAAAACTGTTGCAGCAGCTACCAGACAATACACAGGTAGCCATGATTTTGAATCCTACCTTATCCGCCCTTGAGCTATTAGCAACGGTATGTGATGAGTTAGGCTTGGCTTATACACCTGAAAAAGCAAGCCTTAAGTATTTCACCGATTTGATTTTGTCTAAGTTAGCAGAGAATCATCAGTCAGGCATTAATACGGTACTAATGGTTGATGAAGCGCAGCATCTGTTGCCCGAAGTACTAGAACAACTTCGTTTATTGACCAACTTAGAAACGAATCGTGAAAAGCTGTTAAAGGTAGTATTGATAGGTCAGCCTGAATTACAGCAGTTGTTAAAGCGTAACGAATTACGTCAGCTTGCCCAGCGTATTACTGCTAGGTATCACTTACTGCCCTTAACTGCGCCAGAAGTAAGTGCTTACATAGCACACCGCTTAAGCGTGGCTGAAGGTGATATCAGCATTTTCAGTAAGTCTACATTGCGCGCGGTGCATCAAATTACTGGTGGGATCCCAAGGGTAATTAATCTGCTGTGCGACAGAGCGTTAACCTTATCTTTTACTAAGCAGCATGCTGTTGTGCAAAAGCCTATATTCTTGGCCGCGGCAGAGCAAATTCTAGGTGAAGATGTTGTCAGTCAGCGGGTGCAAAGCCAGCGTAAATGGTATCTCGCATCGGCGTTTGTTTTGGCCATCATATTCGGTTACGGGTTAGGGAGCTTGTATGTCTAATATCGTTGCCATTGACCATTTAAAACCCGGTATGGTGATTGTTCAAATTACCAAGCAAAATGGGCCAGTTAAAATTAGAAAGTCGGGTTTAGTGACAAGCGATGCTATGGTGCAGGGCTTGTCTGAAATGGGCGTGCAAGAGGTCGAAATAGACCCGGAGCAAACCGTAGAAATAGCGCCGGCAGTTCATCATAGAACACAGACCCAAGCTTTGCTTCGGGGCGAGCACGACACTACCGCCAAATTTGATAAATCCCTCAATGAGCAGTTTAATCGAAGCTTGTTTTTACCCACAGTAGAAGGGCTTCCGTCAGCGTGGAAGCTTTACACCAAGCAAGTAGCGCTTTTTGCCGTCGTTATTCTTGGCGGTTTATGCATTGGCTTTTCCGCCGCTACGGCAAAACGTTGGTGGCCAATGTTAACTGCACCCGCTTCTGTACCGGTGGCAGACTCTGAAAGCTCAGTTTCACAGGTTGAAACAAGCGGAGGCGCTTCAGCGCTTACGACCACGCAAAGTAGTAATGAAGCACCAGACACTTCAAGTAACAAAAGTGAACAGGTATCTTCTAACACTCAGGAAAGTGGGCAAAGCGCGGGTTTGAATGAAGCTGCTAACGCGGCGGTAAATAACAACGTTAGTAACGGCGATGCAGCTCAGCAAGGCACCCAAGCTAACGCTATGGTAAATAACCAGTCTGATGGCAACTTAGCTGCAACGCAAAATACTGATTTAGGTGCAGTTCCAAATTCAAACCCAACCACAAATACAAACACTACAGGTACGCAGAATCGCTACAATAATGACGTCTCCCAACGTTCTGGTGCCGAGCCAAGTAATGGATATGAGCTTAGCTCTTCAACAGATTCAAGACAAACTGAGGCATCAGCGGACTACGAAGGGAAAGTATTAAACGAAGCTGCGTCTCCATCTGACGTATCCGTGTCGCCAGAGCTCATGGCCCGTTTTAATGCTGCCGTTGAAGCACTAGACTCAAAGGCGGAGGATGATACACCTGCCGAAGCGCAAACAAGGGTGACGGTTAAAGACGAACTACCCCGTGTAGATCAGCTACCCGTTCGCTTATTAACACGACTTCCTACCATGAACTTTAGCGCACATATGTATGCGTCTCGTCCTGCCGATAGATGGGTGAGAGTCAATGGCCGTCAAATAGGTGAGGGCGATTGGATTGCCGATAGAGTGCAGATCGTAAATATTGAAGCGCAGCGCGTAGTACTTTCTTTTGAAGATGAGCTCTTTACTATGGCGGCACTGACTGACTGGTAATAGCTATGAATAGAGGCTAACGGGCGCAATGACTAAATGTGGCCACGTTAATTTAGTCACGGTTAAACGAAAAGGCCCTTTAAAACGAAGGGCCTTTTTAATAAAGATGGCAAAACCTACGCTGGCATCTGATTTATGAAAACGTCTTTAAAGAATTTAGGTAAGTTCAAACTAAACTCTTCGGGGCGAACACCTGACACAATCTCGTCGTCGTACTGGCTTAAATCAATGCGCTTAACTTCATTGAAATGTTGCGACGTAACGCTGTAAAAAGTCATAACGTGAGGGCTTACAGGGTCTTTGGGGTTAATTTTACTTACAATGCCTAACTTACCGCTTTTCAAACGAACCAAAGAACCTACAGGGTGCACACCGATACACTGGATGAATTGCTTTACCAATTCTTGATCTAGATTTTCTGTCGCAGTTAGTCGCTTTAGCGCCTGAGTAGGCGTGATACTGTTTTTATGAGTACGGTTAGATGTCATGGCATCGTATGCATCCACAATGGCAGCAATACGCGCGAACTCTGAGATTTCGTCACCAACCAATCCTCTCGGGTAGCCGCTTCCATCAACGCGCTCGTGGTGCTCTTCGATAATACGTAACGAAAGGTCAGAAATATCTCCACACTGTTCAACTAGGTCTGCACCAATTTCAACGTGGGTTTTCATCACTTCCCAATCATCACTAGAAAATTCGCCTGTGTTATTGCGAATTTCATCTGGAAGGGAAGACATGCCGATATCCATCAATAGGGCACCTAAACTCACTTGTTCTGTGGTATCTCTGTCATAGCCAAGAAACTCACAGAAAATGCCGCTTAGTACACTGCAATTAATACTGTGCTCAAGAAGGTACTGGTCGGTATCCTTGATCATGGTCAGGCAGCTTAGTGCGTCTTTGTTATCAAATACACTTTCAATAAGGCTTTGCGACAGCGACTCCATGGGAGACAAATCTTTTACCGCCCCATTTTTAAGTGACTTCAAAAAGCTGCTTTGAATGGCAATTGCGCTGCTGTAAAGCTCGTTAGCTTCGTTAATTGAGTCACGACCAACAGGCTTAACTATTGGTTTAGCAATCTCAGGCTTAGTTTCTTTAGGTAAGGTTTGCGCCTCTGGCGCTTTGAGATGCTTAGATTTAACAAGATCCACTTCTACAGTAAGAATACCTTTAGACTTGAGGTTCTCAATGATAGCTTGGGTTTTCACAATGCCTTTTGAGCGCATTTTTAGTGAACCCGTTTGTTCAAGTACTTGATTGACATACATCCCTGGCTGCAAATCATCAATGGGTACCTGCTCTAGCATTATCTCTCCTGTGGGGCACAACGTTGCCATCGTCTTTTACTACAATAGGAACGAATAGTACGATATTCCAGTGAAAAAAGTGAGGAGTTTATTAGTCTTTAGTATAGCTAGAGAGTGCGAGAGTAGGGCTAATGAGCTTATTGGGAAATGTTAGGCGTGGAAAGGTTTAGAGAAGATGCTCATCTTTTAAATAAGGTGAACTCATATTAAGACATTTTGATGAGAGATTAGGGTAGAGCGTTGAAGAAGAAGAAAGAGTGCTGTCTCACGACAACACTCTTTGTTCATACTAAGTCTTGGTATAAGAGCGAAGCCCTTTATATTTACAACCAGGCAGGCTGTTTATCTTCGAAGGCTTCTATAGCACTTGTAAGTTCAAGGGTTTGACCGATAGCATCTAAGCCTTTAATAAGGTTGTTTTTGTGATGCTCAGCAATATCGAAGCTGAAGCTTGTATCGTTAAAACTTACCGTTTGCGCTGGAAGATCAACGGTGATCTTAGTTGCTGGGTCTGTCTTCACCGCAGCAAACAAAGCGTCCATTTGTTCGCTTGATAATGCCACAGGCACTAGCTGATTATTAATGCAGTTGCCGTAAAAAATATCAGCAAAGCTGGTGGCAATAACCGTTTTAAAACCGAAGTCGGCAAGTGCCCACGGCGCGTGCTCACGGCTTGAACCACAACCAAAGTTTTCGCGAGCTAGCAACAGACTCGCACCTTTGTGCTCAGGCTTATTTAGCGCGAACGCTGGGTTTGGCTCTTTCTCTTCTAAATCCAAATAACGCCAGTCGTGAAACAAATGCTTGCCGTAGCCAGCACGCGTTACGCCGGTTAGAAACTGCTTTGGAATAATTTGGTCGGTATCGACATTCGCCTGATCAAGCGGCGCAGCAATGCCTGTGTGTTGTGTAAAACCTTGTTCAGACATAAATTACTCCTGATAATCTCTAACGTCAGCAAAGCGTCCGGTGATTGCAGCAGCGGCAGCCATTGCTGGGCTTACTAAGTGAGTACGCGCCCCACGGCCTTGTCGGCCTTCAAAGTTACGGTTACTGGTAGAGGCACATCTATCGCCAGCTACTAATTTGTCGTCATTCATTCCAAGGCACATAGAGCAGCCTGGCAAACGCCATTCAAAGCCTGCATCGATAAAGATTTTATCTAAGCCTTCAGCTTCTGCTTGGCGCTTAACATTACCAGACCCCGGAACAACAATAGCTGTCACTGAATCGGCAACTTTACCGCGCTTGGCGATTTGTGCTGCTGCACGCATATCTTCAATTCGACCGTTGGTACACGAGCCGATAAACACGTGGTTTACTGCAATATCGGCAAGCTTTTCACCAGGTTTCAAGCCCATATACTCTAGTGCTTTTACCGCGCTTTCTTTTTCAATCGGGTCGCTAAAATCTTCTGGGGCAGGTACAGGCGTGTTTACGCCAATAACCTGACCTGGGTTGGTACCCCAAGTAACCTGAGGAGCGATATCCGCCGCTTCAAGTTCAACCACAGTGTCAAAGGTAGCGCCTTCTTCGGTGTAAAGGGTTTTCCAGTAAGCGACAGCGTCTTCCCAGTCTTGCCCTTTAGGTGCGTATTCACGGCCCTCAAGATAAGCAAAGGTTTTTTCGTCTGGCGCAACAAGGCCAGCTTTCGCGCCAGCTTCAATACTCATGTTGCACACAGTCATGCGCTCTTCCATGCTTAGACCGCGGATAGCTTCACCCGCGTACTCGATAACATGACCAGTAGCGCCAGCGTGACCAATTTTGCCGATAATGGCAAGAATGATGTCTTTTGCCGTAATACCTACAGGAAGCTTACCATTTACATTGATAAGCATGCTCTTAGCGCGGCTTTGTTTTAACGTTTGTGTGGCCAGTACGTGCTCTACCTGAGAGGTACCAATACCAAAGGCCAGCGCACCAAATGCACCGTGAGTCGCAGTGTGTGAGTCACCACACACCACCGTCATGCCTGGCTGAATTAAACCTAATTCCGGGCCCATTACGTGCACAATACCTTGCTTTTGGTGACCTACTGGAAATAGCTGAATGCCGTGTTCTTCACAGTTTTTTGCCAAGGTTTGTAGCTGAAGCGCATTGGCTGGTCCACAGGCATCAATTGCCAGTGAACGAGTCGAAATGCTGTGATCCATTGTGCCAACCGTGCGATCAGGACGTCGTACTTTACGGCCTTTTTCATTAAGGCCAGCAAATGCCTGAGGTGACGTTACTTCGTGAATTAAGTGACGGTCGATATAAATTAAGCTGTCTTCACCGATTTGGTCAATAATGTGGGCCTGCCACACTTTGTCATATAAGGTCTTGGCCATGAGGTTTTTTTACTCCTGCGCCATTAATTGTTTAACGATTTCATCGCCCACTTGTGACGTGCTTGCCGCTTGGCTACGTTTATCTGCAGGTAATAACTCGCCTGTAAGTACACCTGCTTCTAGCGTTGCCACTACTGCCTTTTCAATTGCGTCGGCAGCATCATTCAAGTTCATGCTGAAACGCAGCATCATGGCGGCTGATAAAATTTGTGCGATAGGGTTAGCAATGCCCTGACCAGCAATATCTGGGGCTGAACCGCCTGCTGGCTCATAAAGTCCAAAGCCATCTTCGTTCATACTTGCCGAAGGCAACAAGCCCATAGAGCCGGTCATCATGGCGCATTCATCAGAAACGATGTCGCCAAAAAGGTTTGAACACAGCATTACATCGAACTGCGCTGGGTTCTTCATAATCTGCATAGTGGCATTGTCGATGTAGATATGGTCAAGTTCTACATCTGGATAGTCTTTTGCTACTTCTTCAGCAATTTCACGCCATAAACGACTGGTTACCAGTACGTTAGCTTTGTCTACTGAAGTCACTTTGCCGCGACGCTTCTGTGCTGCTTCAAACGCTGCAATAGCAATACGGCGAATTTCACGTTTACTGTAGCGCATAGTGTCATACGCGAATTCTTCTTCGCCTTCACCTTCTCGGCCCTTCGGCTGACCAAAGTAAATACCGCTGGTTAGCTCACGCACAACTAAAACGTCTACGCCTGATTTAGCAATGTCTTCACGAAGGGGAGACAGGCTTTCAAGGCCCGGATAAATGCGAGCTGGGCGCAAGTTGCTGAACAGGTCAAAATGACTGCGAAGGGTAAGTAGTGCGGCACGCTCTGGACGTTGTTCAAGCGGTAAGGTGTCCCATTTAGGGCCGCCAATACTACCAAACAAAATTGCATCGGCTTGCTCGCAACCTAATAGCGTTTTCGAGGGAAGCGCTTCGCCTTCCGTATCAATGGCGTAGCCACCCACAGGATATGCAGTACGGTTTAGGGTGACGTTAAACTTCTTTTCAACAGCATCTAAAACCTTATTGGCTTCCTGCATAACTTCTGGGCCGATACCGTCTCCGGCTAATACGGCAATTGAATACTGGCTCATTTATACTCCTGCAACGCGTTCTTGTTGATTTTTTTGCTGATCAATTTGATCGGCCAAATATGTGTTATTTAATACAAAGATAAGGGCTTTAACGCCGGCTTCCACAATATCAGTAGCAAGGCCAATCCCATGGAAACGGCGGCCTTTATATGTGGCGATAACGCTAACTTGGGCTAAAGCGTCTGCACCTTCACCTTTTGAATCTAGTTTAAAGTCGACAACTTCTAAATCTTCGTGACCAAGTATAGACATAATGGCCTTATAAGCCGCATCTACTGGTCCGTTTCCTATGCTTGATTGGGTAATTTCCTCAGCGCCTACTTTCATTTTAACGGTGGCGCTCGGAATGATTTCACGCCCAGAATTCGCTTGAAGATAAAGTAGCTGGAAGTGAGCCTGGTCATGCTTCTGCTTATCAAAGAACAACAAAGCTTCAAGGTCGTAGTCGTACACTTGACCTTTCTTATCGGCTAGCTTTAAGAAGGCGTCGTACACTGCTTCTAAATCGTAGTCTTCCGCTTTATAACCAAGCTCAGTCAATCGGTGCTTGATTACATGACGGCCAGAGCGAGACGTTAGGTTTAGGTTATTCTTATTAATGCCCACACTTTCAGGGGTCATAATCTCATACGTATTCTGTGCTTTTAAGACACCATCTTGGTGAATACCTGATGAGTGACTAAACGCATTAGCACCGACGATGGCTTTGTTTGCCTGAACCGGCATATTACAAAGCTGGCTCACCAATTTAGAGGTACGTGAAATTTCGGTTGAATTGATATTAGTATCAATGCCTAACATGCTCTTACGGGTTTGTAAGATCATCGCAATTTCTTCAAGCGATGCATTACCGGCACGCTCGCCAATACCGTTAATCGTACATTCTACCTGTCTGGCGCCTTGCTCAACGGCTGCCAATGAATTTGCTACCGCTAAACCCAAGTCGTTGTGACAGTGAACGGAGATTGTCGCTTTGTCGATGTTGGGAACGCGATTGAATAATTGCTGGATAATACCGCCGAACTCTGTGGGTGTAGTGTAGCCCACTGTATCTGGGATATTAACGGTAGTTGCACCTGCATTAATTGCTGCTTCTACCATGCGGCATAGATAGTCGATGTGAGTACGACCGGCGTCTTCGCACGAAAACTCAACGTCGTCAGTGTACTTACGAGCATGTTTCACTGCAGCCACTGCCATATCAACAATTTCATCTTGTGATTTACGTAGCTTGGCACCTACGTGAATTTCCGACGTTGCGATGAATGTGTGAATTCGGAACTGCTCGGCAACGCTTAATGCTTGCCCACATGCATCAATATCGCCCGGCAATGCGCGAGACAGGCCGCAAACAATCGAGTTTTTAACCTCTTTGGCAATCATTTGTACAGAGCGAAAGTCGCCCGGAGAAGAGACAGGAAAGCCCGCTTCGATAATGTCTACGCCTAAACGTTCGAGCGCCAGCGCGATCTGTAGTTTCTCTTTGGCACTTAGGCTTGCAGGTAAAGCCTGCTCGCCGTCTCGCAATGTGGTATCAAAGATCTTCACTTGATTTGTCATGACGCTCTCTCAGTTGAATAGTTAAAAAAAAACCCGTGCTAAGCACGGGTTTTTGTGAAATTAAATCGCTGGTCGCAATCTACCCGTGCAGTCTGGCTGCCATAAGGAGTAGAGATAGAAGAAGAAAACGAATACGCATTTGCTGTTGTTTCTTTGCTGACCAAGTTGATAGCGACAATGTACCCATGTGGCGGGGAGAGGTCAACCATTGTTTACGATAATGAGTATATTTTTCGTGTATAAATGCTATCTTTTTATTATTTAGGATGTATATCCTAATTCAAGCACTGCGAGTTGCTTGAATAGTGAGGTTTATGCTGTGGTAATGGCAGTTTTTGCGTTTTTAAATTGGTTTTTTAGGATGAGTGTACTAATGAGTGGTGAATTAATGTGAAGTTGTTTTGGGTGTTTATTTAATTAGGGTGAATATTTATTAGCTTGCCGGCGTCAAGGTGAAGTTTTTCCAGTTTATCTGCGTTGACAAGCGCATTTCTCTCATAGAAAGCGAGCGTGGGCTGGCTTTTGTTTTGTAGTTCCACATATGCCCACAGCAAGCGCTGCTCATTATGGGTTTAGTGGGCTTTAATATTGTCAGAGTGGTTTTTGAGAGTTGAGGAGAAGAGTAACCCTCTTTTTTCGGATCATCAGTCACTTGATCGTTGTGAGAATCATCAGATGCTAAGGTTTTGGTTAACTGTTTTTGGCCTATATTAAACCAACCATGCTTATTTAGATGGATTTCGCTGAGAGAGTCGCGAAACATGTCGATAGAGTCTAATTCAATGGTTAGCCCTTCGATACTTTGGACCAGTATAGGTACGACTAAGCCATAGTCAGTATTTTTCATGTACCAAAGCACACATTTTTCATTATCTTGCGACAAGCCCGGACATTTATTGGGTTGTTTACCATACCAACTTCCGTTGTGTGTATCGACTTCCAACGGAAACAACGATTGGGATTGAGTGACCATAAAGCGTGCCACGCTTCTCACATGATAAGGCAACCCTCCAACTCGCCGTTTTAAGATTGACGCATTGTTTGTGCTCAAGTGAGACAGTGCTAGTAATTCTCTTTCATAAAGCGCGGTACAAATTTCGGTGAACTGCGCATGACTACCACCTAGTCCGCCCGATTCGCCAAAAAAACCTGTCTGAGATCGAGAAGAAGGGTTCTCTGATGTCATTGCTTATCTATACATTTACTTTTCATTATTGCACAACCGTATCAAGAAACTGCATTAAGCGCCACATGGGTGTTTCAAAACCTTATTGTGCAAATAGGGTGTTCAATAAACGGCAAGAAGTTTGGGTTGTTCTCGTTAAGCAGTTATCGATCACTACTAATTACCAATAAACCTGTATTACCAATTTTGTGTAGTGGTATGAAGTTTACTTAAGCACTCCAAAAACCAATAGTATTGAAGATTAAATTGTTTAATTTGCTGATTTAATTGATTTTACGGTGTTTTTTCTTGCGTTATAAAGATAGATTTCTATTCTTTTATGTTATTGGTAATGCCAAAAATATTAAACATTTTGACTATTTTTTAACATTTCGTGTTGACCAATGTAAAAACTTGTCTTACTTTTGTAAGTGTCTTGTAAAGTAGGTGTAAGTCAAGTTTGCAGGGCAGGTAAGTTGCAAATCAATTAAGCGGTAAGGAATGAGTGATTAGACATTCCTCAATCCTTAAGAGGAAAACACACATGGCACACAAATTATCTAAAATTACACTTGCGGTACTTTCGGCTACGACACTAAGCCTTACCGCAGCTGCAAACGCACAAGAAACACAGCAAGAACAGAATGAAGATGTAGAGGTAATAGAGGTATCGGGCATCCGAGCTTCACTGGCTAGCGCAATGAATGAAAAGCGCTTCAAAAATAATCTTGTAGAGGTTATTGAAGCGGAAGATATTGGTAAGCTACCAGACCAAAACCTAGCGGAAGTTCTTGAAAACATCACAGGTATTCAGATTACGCGTGAAGCGGGTGTTGGTACAGGCGTTCAAATTCGTGGTACCGATGCCAACCGTACTGAAATCAACGGTGTTTCAACAGTTGGCTCAGGTGCAGGTCGAAGCGGTATTGACTTTGAGGACGTTTCAGCAGCGATTATAGCGGGCCTTGAGGTTACCAAGTCACCTGATGCAAAAACCATTGAAGGTTCAGTGGGTGGTACAATTAACCTTAAAACTATTCGCCCCTTACAGCTGAACGAACAGCTAGCGGCGTTTCGTGTTCAGGGCGAAAACAGTAGCTTAACTACTGATAGCAACTTTCAGCCTCGTATCTCAGGTACGTTTGGTGATAACTGGGATACCGACCACGGTACCATTGGTGTTGTTATAAGCGGTAGCTATGCACAACAAGACGTAACGGCGTTTCGCCCACGTGCAGACAGAGATAACTTAGTTGCATCAGACAGCGGTGTAGCAAGCGCGCAATCTTTTGATTTTTTACCTATCCAGTTCTTTGTTCAAGATTACGATAACTTCGAGTACGAAACTAAAAACCTTGTAGGTACCATTGAGTGGGCGCCAAATGACAATACCAAGTTTTTCTTTGACGCCATTATTAATGATCAAGAACGTCTGCAAGAAAGTTCTCGTGTTCAAGCATCGGGTGTAAGTGCGCTAAATGACATTTCTGTTCCTGATGAGTTTGAAACTATCAACTTTGGTTCATTAGGTGGTACAAACCTAGGTTCTATCCAAGCGGCACTGCGTGGCGTTATACCTGTAAACCTGGAAAACGATGACGACGATCCGAATCTACGTTTATCAACAGATACAAATTCTCGTGTAACGAAGAGCGAAATTTTCCGCTTAGGTGGTGAATGGCAGGGTGAAAAGTGGAGCGTATTTGCAGAGGTAGCCTCTTCATCGTCTGATACTACTACGCCAAGCTTTAATACAACGCTTAACTTTATCAACCCGAATGCGCCGTTAGATGCCGGTGGTGCGAACGATAACTCAGTACCATTTGCGTACGATCTTAGCGGAGGCGCACTAACATTTGGTATTGCTGAGGGGGCAGAATATGCCCCAACTGTAGAGCAATTATTAGACCCTTACAACGTAGTACTTCGTGACGTTAACATCGGTCGTGATGTTGTTGAAAATTCTGAGGATGCGTTCAGAGTCGATTTCACCTATTACGTTGACTCGCTTATCACATCTGTTGATTTTGGCTATCGTTACAACAAGTCTAGCAGTATGATGCAGGACATCAGCACTAGCGTAGGTTTGCGTTCAATGGAAGATAGTCCGCGTGGTGACCTCTTCGCTGATTTGCTAGTGGCTGGCCCAGACAACTTTAACGAAGCTGATGGTAGAGAGTTATACGTAAAAGATTTTCTCCTCATCGATCCTGAATTGGTTTCTTCTGACCCAGACGGTGTATTAGCAACGCTACAAAGTGCGCTTGAAGCACACGGCTCTTCACGGTCATTAGGTCAACCAACGGCAAGTTCGTCAGGTTTCTTTGATATCGAAGAAGATACGCACGCACTTTATGCTCAAGCTAACTTCGAGTATGAAATGTTTAGAGGTAACTTCGGTTTTCGTTACGTTCAAACTGATCTAACTTCTACGGGTAACTCTGTAACAGAGGATGATGCTGGCAATGATATTGTTTCTACAATTGTATCTGAATCTGATTATAACTACTTCTTACCACGTTTTAACTTAGTTGCTGATGTGGCGGATGATGTTGTGTTGAGGTTTGGTGCGGGTAAAGATATTCGTCGTCCTAACTTTGATGACCTTTCTACATCGGTAACATTCAGTACTAGCCCTAACCCGAACGTAGCTATCGGTAATCCTAACTTGAAACCTGAAGAGGTTATTTCTTACGACATAGCCGCTGAATGGTACTTCGCTGAGGCGAGCGTGTTGAGTGTTGGCTTTTTCCACAAGACGCGTAAAGAGTTACACGTAGACCAAATCGTAAGTGCCTTTGAGGATCCTACAACTGGTTACCGCGATCTCACTGACCCATGTGAAGGCGGTGGTATCTTCAACCCTATCGCTGATATTAACGTGTTTGGCCCAGACCTAGGTACAGGTGTTTGTGTTGGTACTGAGACAAAAGTGAACGATCCTGCTGAAACAACACAAAAGGGTATTGAAATTGCTGTTCAGTATGACCTTTCCAGCTTTGAACAAGAACTCGGCTGGGCATCAGGTTTCGGTGTGCTTGCTAACTACACAATACAAGAATTCTCTGGTGGTGAATTAGAAAATTCTGCGACAAGTCGTGCAGACGCCGTCTTCGCAGCGACTACGGGTGTCGAAGATATTGACGTAAAAGCAGTTCAAGGCTTACTAAACCTGTCGGAAAATGCTTACAACATAACGCTTTACTACGAGAAGTTTGGCTTGTCTGCTCGTATGCGCTACACATGGCGTGAAGCGTATCGTACCGATGACTTCGGTAGTACGTCTAGCTTCCCATGGGGCTTCCCAGCGGTACAAGCTGACCGTGGTCAGTTAAATGCAAGTGTGACTTACGATGTTAACGAAAACCTTAATATTGGTGTTGAGGCAGTAAACATTACTGAGTCTGAAGTAGAGCAGTACTGTGTTAACGAAGGCTCACTTCTGTGCTTCCAAGGTCTTACTGACCGAAGAATTACTGTAGGTGCAAACTATCGTTTTTAATTTGTAAAACAACTGCCGTGGCACGCGGCAGTAACTACACCCTGGATCACAAAGTGTGGTTGTGATGTGTGCATTAGCCCTAACGCCAGTTAGGGCTTTTTTTGATTTTTTTTTAGTTCTTATTTCGCCGCTGTTTACCCCTTCTAAAACACTAGCTCCTCTTATTTAATATTTGTTTGAAGAAAGTGTTTTGAAACTTTCATATCGTTATTAAGTCACCATGTTTAAACGTTAACTACATATATCTGTCATTGATTGACAGCTCAGACATGAGCTAAAAGCTTTTTTTAGAGAGCAGAGAGCAGAGAGCAGAGAGCAGAGAGCAGAGAGCAGAGAGCAGAGAGCAGAGAGCAGAGAGCAGAGAGCAGAGGGTGCAGTGCAGAGCGCCTGGAACGTCAATTACTTAAAGAGCGCGGAATCAGTGATACGCATACAAAAAAGGCACCGCGTATTACGCTGGTGCCTTTTAAAAGTGAGTTAAGCCACTTTAGGGCTAAACTTATTGACCTTTAATTTCGCTGCGGCCTTTATAAGTTGCTGCGTCGCCAAGTGCTTCTTCAATACGAAGCAATTGGTTGTACTTAGCAACACGGTCAGAACGACATAGTGAACCAGTCTTGATTTGGCCCGCTGCTGTACCTACTGCAAGATCAGCAATGGTCGCATCTTCAGTTTCGCCAGAACGGTGAGAGATAACCGCTGTAAAGCCCGCGTCTTTCGCCATTTTAATCGCGTTAAGGGTTTCAGTTAGTGAACCGATTTGGTTGAACTTGATAAGGATTGAGTTACCAATACCGTTATCAATACCGCGCTTAAGAATTTTAGTGTTAGTAACGAATAAGTCGTCGCCAACTAGCTGTACTTTGTCACCAATCTTCTTAGTTAGGCTTGCCCAGCCGTCCCAGTCGCTTTCGTCTAGGCCGTCTTCAATTGATACGATTGGGTACTGTGAAGAAAGGTCTGCAAGATAGTCGCCAAACGCTTCTGAATCGAAGCTCTTGTCTTCGCCAGAAAGTACGTATTTACCTTCTTTGTAGAATTCAGACGCCGCGCAGTCTAGTGCTAGCGTGATGTCTTCATTCATTTTGTAGCCAGCATTTTCAACGGCTTCAACGATTACCGCCAGTGCTTCTGCGTTTGAGCTAAGGTTAGGCGCAAAACCACCTTCGTCGCCAACTGCTGTGTTAAGGCCTTTAGCCGAAAGTACTTTCTTAAGTGCGTGGAAGATTTCAGCACCCATACGTAGTGCTTCTTTGAAGCTCTTCGCGCCAACAGGCTGTACCATGAACTCTTGAATGTCTACGTTGTTGTCAGCGTGCTCACCACCGTTGATGATGTTCATCATAGGTACAGGCATTGAGTACTGACCAGAAGTACCGTTTAGGTCTGCAATGTGCTCGTAAAGCGCTACGCCTTTTTCCGCTGCAGCCGCTTTAGCTACAGCAAGAGAAACTGCAAGAATTGCGTTCGCACCAAGGGTTTCTTTGTTTTCTGTGCCATCAAGGTTAATCATGATGCCGTCGATATCAGCTTGTGCTAGCGCATCTTTGCCGATAAGTGCAGGCGCGATGGTATCGTTAACTGCTGCAACTGCCTTTGTTACACCTTTACCTAGGTAACGAGACTTGTCGCCGTCGCGTAGTTCTAGTGCTTCGCGGCTACCAGTAGAGGCACCAGATGGTGCAGCAGCTCGGCCCATTACGCCCGATTCTAAATATACATCTGCTTCTACAGTAGGGTTACCGCGTGAATCTAAGATTTCGCGCCCGATAATGCGACTAATTTTCGCCATGTTTTTTCCTCAACAATTGAATGGGGCGCAACGGGAGAGAGCGCCCCTTTATTAGTAATTAGTGATTTTCTTTCTGGTACTTTCCTGCCGCAGCAACGAAACCAGTAAATAGTGGGTGTCCATCCCGAGGAGTTGATGTGAACTCAGGGTGGAATTGACCCGCAATGAACCATGGATGATCAGGGATTTCCACCACTTCTACAAGTCGCTTGTCAGTGGACAAACCACTTACTTTCAGGCCTGCTGCTTCAATTTGGTCGCGCAGGTTGTTATTTACTTCGTAACGGTGACGGTGACGCTCGTAAATCTCAGCATTGCCATACATCTCGTGAACCTTGGTGCCTTCAATAAGGTGGCAAAGCTGGCTACCTAGACGCATAGTACCGCCAAGATCTGAATTTTCGGTACGAGTTTCCGTAGTGCCAGCGGCATCTAACCACTCAGTGATTAGGCCTACAACCGGATAAGGTGTTTCGGGGTTAAACTCAGTACTGTTCGCGTTTTCCATACCTGCAACGTTTCGCGCGTATTCGATAAGCGCGACTTGCATACCTAAACAAATACCTAAGTAAGGCACTTTGTTTTCACGAGCATAGCGGGCAGCCGCAATTTTTCCTTCGATACCGCGCTCACCAAAGCCGCCAGGGACCAAAATAGCATCTAGCTGTTCTAGAATTTGGGTACCTTTGCTTTCCACATCTTGTGAGTCTATGTGATGAATGTTTACGGTAAGACGGTTTTTAAGACCAGCGTGTTTAAGCGCTTCATTAACTGACTTATAGGCATCAGGCAATTCAACGTACTTGCCAATCATTCCGATATTTACTTCAGCCGTCGGGTTAGACTCAGCGTAAAGTACTTGTTCCCACTCAGATAAGTCGGCTTCGTCGCACTCTAAACCAAAGCGGTCTACAACCAGCTGGTCCATACCTTGCGCTTTAAGTGCAGCAGGAATACGGTAAATGCTGTCTACGTCTTTTAGTGAAATAACTGCTTTATCTGCAACGTTGGTGAACAGCGCGATTTTAGAACGTTCGCTGGCAGGCAATGCACCTACTGAACGGCATACAAGAATGTCTGGTTGAATACCAATCGAGCGAAGCTCTTTTACCGAGTGCTGCGTAGGCTTAGTTTTTACTTCGCCTGACGCTGGCATATAAGGCACTAGCGTTAGGTGCATGAACATCGCGCGCTCACGGCCTACTTCGGTACCAAGCTGGCGAATTGCTTCTAAGAAAGGTTGTGACTCGATGTCACCTACGGTACCACCCACTTCAACAATAGCCACATCGTGACCTTCAGCACCTTCAATTACACGGCGCTTAATCTCGTTTGTGATGTGAGGGATCACCTGAATAGTCGCACCTAAGTAATCACCGCGACGTTCGCGCTTCAGTACTTCTTCATATACGCGACCAGTAGTAAAGTTATTGCGCTTAGTCATGCGGGTGCGAATAAAACGCTCGTAGTGACCAAGGTCAAGGTCGGTCTCAGCGCCGTCATCAGTAACAAATACTTCACCATGCTGGATAGGGCTCATAGTGCCCGGGTCGACATTGATGTAAGGGTCGAGTTTTAACATGGTTACGGTGAGACCGCGAGCTTCCAGAATTGCGGCCAACGATGCTGCAGCAATACCTTTACCTAGCGATGAAACTACACCACCTGTGACGAAAATATAATTTGTCATGCGAAACCTAGAACGTTTGGGTTGTATGGTAAATATAGGCTGAGTTTAGAACAAAACCAGCTACACTTTGGACGGGGCGATAGTATACGCAAAATCATGTGGGCAGACAATCAATTTGCCCACATGATGCGCAATTTATACGCACTTAAGCTTGGTTTAAGACTGGCTTAGACGCTTTAGTGTGTAGATGAGGTCTAGCGCTTGGCGCGGTGATAGCTCGTCGGGCGATAAGTTTTCAAGGGCTTCTACTACCGGGTGCGGCTTGTCAGGGAACAGCATTTCAGCTTGGCCTTTGGTATTTGATGGAGCTTTACCTGATGCGCTTGTTTTATTTGCACCTTTTGCTGAGGTCTTCGATACCAAAGACTCGCCCTTGGCTTTCTCTGTTCCGTCTTCTGTGCTGGTCATAAGGTGCGATGATTCCAACACCGCAAGTTTTTGCTGCGCCGCTTTTATAACCGCCTTCGGTACGCCTGCAAGTTGGGCAACCTGTAAACCAAAGCTTTTGCTCGCAGCGCCTTCTGATACGGTATGCATGAAGCGTATAGTATCTTCAAACTCCATCGCATCTAAGTGCACATTTACTACGCCACTTTGGGTTTCTGGAAGTTCAGTTAGTTCAAAGTAATGCGTGGCAAAAAGCGTATAAGCATTCAGCTGCTTTGCTAAATAACTTGCGCATGCCCACGCCAGTGACAATCCGTCATAGGTACTGGTACCACGGCCTATTTCATCCATTAATACTAACGAGTTTTCTGTGGCATTGTTTAGAATGTTCGCCGTTTCCGTCATCTCAACCATAAAGGTAGAGCGACCTGAGGCTAAGTCATCTGATGCGCCTATACGGGTGAAAATACGATCGAGTTTCCCTATGTGTGCATTTTCTGCAGGCACAAAACTGCCTATGCAAGCCAACAGGGCAATCAGCGCAGTTTGGCGCATGTAGGTCGACTTACCGCCCATGTTCGGGCCGGTAATAATCAGCATACGGCGCTCGGTATCTAGCTGAAGCGGGTTAGCAATGAAGGGGTCTTTCATTACATTCTCAACAACAGGGTGGCGACCAGCATCATAAGTAAGCGCACATTCTTGACTCAAATGTGGTCGATACCAATCAAGGGAGACTGCCCGTTCGGCAAAACAGCACAGCACGTCAAGCTTGGCAAGCGCTGCGGCGGTTTCAATTAAGTTGTTTAAGTGTGGCGCAAAGTTGTCGAATAAGGCTTCGTAAAGCTGCTTTTCAAGAGCAAGCGCAGCCCCCTGACTTCTTAACACTTTATCTTCGTGCTCTTTAAGTTCTGGCGTTATATAACGTTCAGTGTTTTTTAGGGTTTGTCTTCGAATATACTCAGCGGGCGCTAATGCACTGTTTGCACGGCTAATTTCAATAAAGAACCCGTGAACTTTGTTATAGCCCACTTTTAGCGTAGAAATGCCGGTGCGCTCGCGCTCACGTTGCTCCATAGCGTCTAAGTAGTCGGTAGCACCTTGTGATAGCTTACGCAATTCATCAAGTTCGGCGTTATAGCCCTCTGCAATCACGCCGCCATCGCGTATTACCACTGGCGGGTTATCGATAATGGCATCATTTAACAGTGCTTGAAGCTCAGGGTAAGTGCCAATGGTTTCGCTAATACTTCTGATTTGGCCTGTGTCGAATCGAGCTAGGGCATCTTGTAAGTCAGGCAGCGCATTAAAGGCATTTTTTAGGCGAGCAAAGTCCCGTGGCCGCGCTGAACGAAGGGCTAAGCGCGCCATAATACGCTCAATGTCACCAATGTGCTTTAACGCGGTGCGAATATCTTCAGGGTCATCATTAATGAAAGTTTCAACAGCATCTAAGCGGCTGTGTAGTTCATGCTGATCAGTTAAAGGCGAGTGAATAACACGCTGTAGCATACGACTACCCATGGCCGTAGTGGTGGTATCCATCACGCTGAACAGCGTATTTTCCTGTCCGCCCGACAAATTATGGGTAAGTTCTAGGTTTCTGCGGGTGGCAGCATCCAGCTGCACGCGGCTGTCTTGCTGTTCGGTCTGGATGCGGCGAATGTGAGGCAGAGCAGTGCGCTGGGTATCCTTTACATATTGTAAAACGCAGCCCGCTGCGCCTAGGCCTTTTGTGACGCCTTTTATTCCAAAGCCATCTAATGTTTTGGTTTCAAACTGTGCGTTTAATTGCTCTGTGGCGGTATCAATGTCGAATTCCCATTCAGGACGGCGTCTAAGTCCTTTGCGGTTTTCAACAAGAGACAAGCTTTCAAATCCTTCAGGATAGAGCAGTTCAGCTGGGTTAATGCGCTGAATTTCAGCAAGTAGGCTTTCATCGCTGTCACATTCAAACACAACAAAACGACCGCTTGTAACATCTAGGGTTGCCAGACCATAGTGCATACTGTGACCACAAACGGCGGCCAGAATATTGTCGCGACGTTCTTCTAACAGCGCTTCGTCGGTGACTGTACCGGGCGTAACAATGCGTTGTACTGCGCGTTCAACAGGGCCTTTACTGGTGGCTGGGTCGCCTACCTGTTCACAAATGGCTACTGACTCGCCCATTTTCACTAAGCGTGACAGATAACTTTCTACCGCGTGATAAGGCACACCAGCCATAGGAATAGGTTCACCACCAGATTTTCCTCTAGCTGTTAATGATATATCCAGTAATTCAGCAGCTTTTTTGGCATCGTCGTAAAACAACTCATAAAAGTCGCCCATGCGATAGAACAGTAAAATATTCGGATGCTGCGCCTTAATAGTCAGGTATTGGCGCATCATAGGAGTATGTGATTCCAAAAAATGCCTCTGCGAATTTGTTGCTGGGTTTAATGCCTGTTGAGGGGAATAAATGATAAACTCACGCCCACTAAGATCAAGCGAAGATCTGATAAAGCACAACAGGTGTAATTAGGTATATCCAAATGAGCACAACATTTTCAACTGATTCGACAGCAAACGCCACCCCTTTAACACTTGATAGCGCATTATCTGCTCAAGTCCATGTGTTGGGGGACGCTCTCAGGAGCAAAGGTTGGACCGTATCGAGCGCCGAGTCGTGTACGGGCGGAGGTGTCGCTTTTGCTTTTACCAGTGTGGCAGGTAGTTCTGATTGGTTTAACCAATCCTGGGTGACGTACTCTAATGACGCAAAGCGAAGCGTTCTGGGGGTAACAGAACAGACGTTAAAAGAGTACGGCGCGGTGTCGAAGCTAACGGTTAAAGAAATGGCTGAAGGCGTGCGCCGTAACAGCGGTGCGCAACTCGTTGTAACGGTTAGCGGCATTGCCGGCCCTGGCGGTGGCAGCGAAGAAAAACCAGTGGGCACTGTGTGGTTTGGCTTTTTGTGTGAGGAGCACGAAGTGCAAATCAAACAGGTTTTCAGCGGCAATCGCGACGAGGTTCGTCAACACGCTATTAGCTTTGCTATTACTCACTTAGTTAAAATGTTGAGTGAAAATTAAAAACACTGGTTGAAACTGTATGCTTGTACAGTATAGAATATGATCATTATTTGGTAGTTTCATACAAGATATAGAAAACGCCAATACAGAATTTAACCGCAAATCCTAGAGGATACATACGTGGACGATAACAAATCAAAAGCTTTAACCGCCGCAGTTGGCCAAATTGAAAAGCAATTTGGTAAAGGCGCAATCATGCGCTTAGGCGATAACCAAGCCATGGATATTGAAGCGATTTCTACTGGCTCACTTACCATTGATATCGCTCTAGGTATAGGCGGTTTGCCATGTGGACGTGTTGTAGAGATCTACGGGCCAGAATCATCAGGTAAAACCACGCTAACACTTCAAGTTATTGCTGAAGCCCAGCGCAAGGGTAAAACCTGTGCTTTCGTTGATGCTGAACACGCCCTAGACCCGGTATATGCTGAAAAGCTAGGCGTAAACATCGACGAACTATTGGTATCTCAGCCCGATACTGGTGAGCAAGCGCTAGAAATTTGCGACATGCTTGTACGTTCAGGTGCGGTAGATGTTGTTATTGTTGACTCGGTAGCGGCGCTTACACCTAAAGCAGAAATTGAAGGTGACATGGGTGATTCTCACGTTGGTCTTCAGGCGCGTCTAATGTCGCAAGCGTTGCGTAAGCTTACTGCAAACATCAAGCGTTCAAATACTCTGTGTATCTTCATTAACCAAATTCGTATGAAGATTGGTGTTATGTTTGGTAACCCAGAAACAACAACCGGTGGTAACGCGCTTAAGTTCTACTCTTCTGTTCGTCTAGACATTCGCCGTATCGGTGCAGTGAAAGAAGGCGACGAGGTAGTTGGTAACGAAACTCGCGTTAAGGTCGTGAAAAATAAAGTTGCACCTCCGTTTAAGCAAGCTGAATTTATGATCCGCTACGGCGAAGGTATCAGCAAAGAAGCTGAGCTTATCGACCTTGGTGTTAAGCAAAAGCTAGTTGATAAAGCGGGTGCTTGGTATAGCTACAAGGGCGACCGCATTGGTCAAGGTAAAGCGAACGTGATGAAGTTCTTGAAAGAGAATCCTGAGATCGCAAACGAGATTGAAACCAAGATCCGCCAAGAGCTACTGCTTTCTAAAACAATGAAAGCAGAGGAAGCGATACCTCAGCAAGAAGACGATGTGCTTCCTGAGTAAAATTAGCGTTTAACCGCATATTAAGAACCCACCGCTAGGTGGGTTTTTTTATGGCTTAATGAAAGGGTATATTAAGAAATATTTACTAACACTTAATGTAAGGCTAAAACTTGTACAACAAATAAAAACAGGGAATGCTGTAATAAATATTTATAAGTACAGACTACTAAGATGCAATGGCTATCACAGCCAAAGCAGGTTAAGTACGCTAAAACAATTTTAAACAATTACAACGGCATAATTTGCGGCTACAGCAAAGCAAGCCTACAACAATAATGAACAGTGCTGCTGTTCACACGTGAGAAGAGGGAAGGGAAATGATTGAAATATCAGGCCTTGCTAAGCGTTTCGAGGTGGAGAACCCGAAAAAGCTTAGTGAACAGGAAAAAAAGGACCCGCGTTTAAAAGGGCGTTATTTTCAGTCAGTAAGGGATGTGTCTTTTACTTGCGAAAAAGGTCAGGTTCTAGGGCTGTTAGGGCCAAATGGAGCAGGCAAAACAACCACACTTCGCATGCTTTCAACAGCACTAAAGCCTGACAGCGGAAAAGTTATCATTGGTGGTGAGGATGTGCTTTCTAACCCTAATATTGCACGTAAAAAAATTGGCTTTTTATCTAGCTCAACGGGCCTTTATGGTCGTTTGAGTGGCCGAGAGAATATTAGCTACTTCGGTGAGTTGCACGGTATTCCAAAAAATGTGATTAACGCGCGTATTGAAGAGTTAGCTGACTTGCTTGATATGCAAACCTTCCTTGATAGACGAGCCGAGAATTTCTCGTCAGGGATGAAACAAAAAGTCTCTATTGCTCGTGCTGTTATACACGAGCCTGAACTAGTGGTACTTGATGAACCAACAACCGGCCTTGATATTATGGCAACCAGTACTGTGATGGAATTCATTCAACGCCTTAAAGATAAAGGCACACCAGTTATTTTCTCTACTCACCATCTTGATGAGGTGCAAACCCTTTGTGACAAGGTGACCGTGATTAACCAAGGTGAAACGGTATTTAACGACTCGCTAGCTGCCTTTAGTGCTTTGTCTGGTAATGACGGGGCTGTCGGGCAAATGCATAAGAGCTTCCTAAAAACACTATCAATGGATTCTGAGGAGATGGGTAATGTGGTTAATCTTTAAAAAGGAATTCAAAGAGCTATTACGGGATAAGAAAACCATCATATTCATGATTGGTTTACCGCTTTTGTTATTCCCAGCGATATTTGGTGTCGCGTTCTTTTTCATGAGTTCAGCGGCGGATAAAGCGGAAAACAAAGTGCTTAAATATGCGATAGTTGGTGAAGCGTATGCGCCTGCAATTGTACAGTCGTTTAATGACGCATCAGATAAGTTCGAATCGGTTGCGATTGGCGATGAGACTGACTACGCCAAACTCATCAAAAACGAAACATTAGATTTTGTTTTGGTTATTCCCGAAACCTTTAATAGCGATGTTTTGCGTACAGGTCAGCATAAAATTGAGCTTTATCTCAACGATGCTGGTCTAAATAAGGTGATGGGTCGCGTATCCGACATCATTGATGAATATACCGATGCATTCCAACAAACCGCTTTTGCGCAGCTTAATCTAGACGAAACTCAGCAAGAGGCCTTGTTGAAGCCAATCAAGATAGAAAAGCAAAATGTCGCCGACGATCGCGAAGTGTGGGGTGAACGCTTAGGCGGTATGCTGCCATATTTCATCTTCATCTTGTGCCTTCAAGGCGCTATGGCCCCAGCGGCTGACTTAGGTGCCGGTGAGAAAGAGCGTGGTACATTAGAAACGCTACTTATATCGCCGATGGACCGTCATAAGCTGGTACTGGGTAAATTCTTTACTATCGCTACTGCGGGTATAATTACTGCGCTTATTACCGTTTCTTCCATGGCTATATGGGGGCTGGTGTTATCGCAAGGCATGGCCGTTGAGTTCGTGGTTAAGATCATGTCGATGATTGGTCTTGTAGACTTCTTGCTGATCTTCCTAATGTTGGTGCCGGTGGTGGCAGTGTTCGCCGCTATTCTGCTTTCACTTTCAATTTATGCTCGCTCGTTTAAAGAAGCGCAAAGCTACATGGGGTCGTTAATTATGGTGGTTATTTTCCCTGTAATTATAGCCATGATGCCGGGAGTAGAGCTTAAAGGTGGCTGGGTTTGGGTACCGCTGACTAACGTTGCTTTGGCGATGAAAGAACTGTTCAAAGGCACCATGGACTACTTTGCACTCTTTGGCATATTTACGTCTACCGCAGTGATTGCAACCGGGCTGATTTTCTTCTGTATCCATTGGTTTAACAAAGAAAAAGTTCTGTTTAGATAACAAAACTGCTTACCTAGCATCATGTGGATGTTTAGTATCTTTGTAATATGCCCGCTAAAAGCGGGCATATTCTTTATAGCAGCAAGGTTTTTTATAGAGTGGACAATTTAACACTCGAAGTGCTGGTTCAGTACGCTTTAGTTTTTCTGTTTACTACACCTCAAAGTCGATACGCTTGATAATTCCCTCCCAACCGGGAGGGATTTTTCCTTGAAGGACATAAGAATAGGCGAGTAACTCGGCAATCACATAATACAGCGATTCAGGGATATCTTGCCCCACATCAAGGGTAGCAAGGACTTCACTTAAGTAAGGGTCTTCATGAATTAATATCCCGGTTTCTTCAGCCATGGCTATAATGGCTTCCGCCAAATCTCCGTAGCCTTTCGCAACTACTTTAGGTGCGTTTTTCTTATCGCCGCCGTCATATTTTAAGCCGATGGCGCGTTTTGTCTTTTGCGAATCAGTCATAAACGCTTTACCTAAACCCTAGTTTCAAAGATTTGATGAGGGCGCGAATTTAATGTGTCCGGTATGTGGCCTCGTTGGTAGCTGGTATTTTCAACAACTAGCCCGAGGGAAGTAAGACGTTTATGTAAATACGGTAGGGTGTCGCCAATACGCCTAAGTACTTCATCGTTGGATGCATATAAGTCTAAAGTAATGGTGCTTTTATCAATTTTAGATTTTGCCAACACTTGTCCGCTATCACCAATATCCAGTTTCATTGTAATATTCCAAAGAGAACGTTGGCCTGCTTGTGCGTGCTTATTGTTCTGGCCACCCTGCTCTCGTTTTATCAAGAGTTCTGGTGGACTTTGATGTTGTGAAAGTGATGGCAATACATAATAGAAACTATCTTGCCCTTGAATACGGCTATCTACATTAGCAATTTTGTTTTGCTGGTGGCTACTTAACAATGTTTTAAGTTGAGAAAGCAGCTGTTGTCGGCTGTCTAGCTGGTTCATGTCTTGGCTAACGCGACTTGGTTGAGTCGTTACCCCCATATTCGCTAACGTTTTTGAAACGATAGAGTCAGGCGCATCTATTTGCGTTTTTAAGCCTGGCTGACGCTGCATGGCACGCCCCGCTAGTGCTAATTGAACTAAGGCGACCAGCCCTTGAACGAAGCTGGAAGCGTTTACGGGTGAGGTTAAGTTTATTGGTGTGGTAACCAGCGCCTGTGAGGATATAAGCTGCTGCAAGCGTTGGGACAATCCTTGCTCGTTCATATCGAGCGCTAGTTTCTTAGTTCCGCTTTTTACACCCTCAATAGCACTTTCGTTCTCTCCAGGTACGCTCTCCTTTGTTTTTGAACCCGCTATAGTGGTGTGACTATCTGAAACCACTGGCGCTATCTCTTCGCCTTTACTTTTTGTAGCCGCTAGTTGCGCAGCAATATTACTCAGTAAGCTATTTGATAAGCCTTTTGCCTTTGAGCTTAACGTTTGTGCGAGAGAGGCAAGTGATACAAGAGAGGATTTACTCCCACCGTCTTTTCCTTGCATGCTATTACTCTCTGCTGAAGCGGCATCTTTCCCTTCCGTAAATATAGCTTTTGCTGTTGCTAGCAGTTGTTCGCTGGAAGGCTTAGGCGGTCCGATAAATTCCCCGTTGGATACCTTGATTTGAGAAGGCTTCGCGTTGAGCGCATCAATGCCCTTTAGGTGCTGCAAAATTTTTTCAAAATGCTGAGCTTCATGTGCCTTAGATATACCTTGGCTGGGAGATAACTTTTCATTCTCCACAATAGCGATGAGTTGGCTTAATGCTAGGTTGGTATTGCCTGTTTGGCTTAGTAATACTCTAGAAAGTGCAGTGATTGCATTGTGAACATCGGTGCCTTTAAGCGATGTGGGAGCCACTGCTTTTAGGTTTGTAATGGATGAAGAGGCTTCGAGCGAGCTATTTCCCGTGACGGCATCGAGCCCTTTCGCCGTTACTTTTGGTAATTGTGAAAGGTTAAGTTTACTTACATGCTCCTGCGTCAAAGTTGGAGCCGAAAGGGAAAGGGCCTTGCTCTGAGGTACATCAATTTGTAATAACGCGCTTTGTTGCACAGTGCGAATCGAAAGCTTGCTGTCCGTTAAGGTCAACGCAGAAAGCACTTTTAACGCGCTGGTGTCAGCACCAGAACCTTTTAACAGCGCGTTAAGTTGTGGCGGGTTACTCAAGTTACGCTCAACAGCAACGCCGCCCTGCTTAAGAGCGCTGGAAATAAGCTGTTGCTGTAAGTTGGTACTTACATTTTTATGGGTTATAGCGGCGGAATTATTGTGGTTGGCTCCTAGGGCTGCGCTTTCATTGGACAAACCTTGAGAGATTTGTAGCGCGATTCCACCGTTGCTAGCTCGGCTTAGCCCTATAACGACCTGCTGACCGACCAGCTTTTGAAGCGCTGCTTTAGCCGTGCTATCCAGCTTTTCAGTGTTTATGTCCGTAAGGGGAACAACCTCGTTTTTAGCCGTGGTGAGCATGAGTTGCCCAAAGTTTTCACTCCTAGTGGAAATAGAAAGCTGACCTTTAAGCGTAACGGCGGCGTTATTTGCAGCCAGAGCTTGTGTCACAGCTTTCAGTAATTCAGCTTTATCGGGCGCTGACAATGCCACGCCTTGTTGAGATAAACTTGTAGAAAGGAGTATTGCAGATTGAGCGCTTAACTGACTTTGCGAAGCATTCTGAGCATTTTTCGCTTCTGGGCCTGAGAATTGGCTGGGGGAGGCAGGTAAAAGTGCAAGCTGTGCATTATTAATTGCTTGGTTAGAAAGCTTAGCGCTTACTTCTGCGGGTAAAACAACGTTAAGTACTTGAGCTGCTGACGATACCTTATTTGGTGTAACCGTTATCGATAGCACTCGTTCAGGCAAGCGTTCAACTATTACTTTCGCGGTATTATCTAAAGTGGCAGCCTGCGACAGCGCAGCGTTGGCAATAGCAGGAGAAGTACTTCTGCTCGTCCCTTGAGTCGCGGTATCAACATTTCCTGGTGACGATAAAGATGTTGGCGAAGTCGAGCCCGTTGACTGATTCAGAGCCGCTGCCAATAGTGATGATAATGGTGTTGTCATAATTGAGATATCGGCACAGTCGCGCTTTTCCTTACTTATTTGAGTATAGCAAATTTGACTATAGCAAAGTGCTTTGAGGCTGTTGCACCATTAATAAGCGCTCATCAATAAACTAAAGCGAAACCATTCGTTCTTAAGGCAGATGAACAATTTATCTTTGCGCTGAAAGACTACCCACCCTTGCTCTACGGGCTCTTTGGAAAAATGCCTTTGTCTTTGAAGTAAATCATATTTAATTGGAATTCGCGACTGCGAAAAAGCGTTCATGTGGTAGACTAGCGCCATTTTTTAAAACCTCTTTTTTAGGTTGGAGTAGCCAAGTAGTGTTAGAGGCGTGCGGATTAACGTGCAGCAAACGAGATAGAACCCTTTTTGAGGGGCTTTCACTGGTTGTTAATACTGGTGAGTTGCTGTACTTGCGCGGCCCTAACGGTGCAGGGAAAACCAGCTTACTTCGCATATTAACTGGGTTGAGTGAACCTGATTCGGGCGCCGTTTTATATAACGGTGTAAACATTTCCGAAGACAAGACCGGCTATTATCGCGATCTTTTCTATTTAGGACATAAGAGCGGTACTAACGGCAGCCTTTCAGCCTTGGATAACTTATCGTTTTGGTTAGCCCAACACAGTATATCGATGCAAGAAAATACGCTGTATGACGTCTTGGCAAAAGTAGGGTTAGTTGGGCTTGAAGATGTGCCTGTTAGGTATTTATCGGCAGGTCAACAGCGTCGTGTGGCGCTATCAAGACTATGGCTTAAGCCAGCAAAGGTGTGGATATTAGACGAACCGTTTACTGCGCTTGATGTTAAAGGGGTTCACTTACTTGAAACAAGTATGAAAGAGCACGTAAGTCGCGGCGGTCTCATCATTACTACTTCGCATCAACATCTATCAGAAACTGCTGGGGAACACCGTGTATTCGATTTGGAGTACCGCTTTTAATGTCACTTTATCAAGGTATTTTTAAACGCGATATGCACATTGCGTTCAAGCAAAAAGCGGAATTAGTGCAGCCACTGATGTTTTTACTGATGGTGGTGACCTTATTTCCCTTAGGCGTTAGTCCGTCTCCCGACACCCTTCAACGCATTGGGCCAGGGGTAATTTGGATTGCGGCGATTTTGTCATCGCTCATGGCGATGGAAAGGCTGTTTCGCGATGACTTTCAAGACGGTTCGCTAGAGCAGTACATGCTTTCTGGTATGGCGCTACCGGCGGTGAGCGCAGTAAAAGTAGCCGCCCATTGGCTGGTTAGCTTCGTGCCTTTATTATTGCTTTCTCCACTGCTAGCGATGTTTTTAAATTTAACGGTCGATATGTATATCGCGCTCGTTTTAACATTGTTGCTGGGAACGCCATTACTTTCTTTAATTGGTGCTATCGCAGTAGGGCTTACCGTTGGATTGCAAAAAGGTGGGGTGCTGTTGGCATTGCTACTTATCCCTGTCTTTATTCCGTTACTGATATTTGCCACGTCGGCTGTGGATTCTGCCGCACTGCAATTACCTTATCATGCGCAACTTGCTATTATTGCCGCCATGCTTTTATTGGCTGCGGCATTGGCACCGTTTGCCATCGCGTATTCTTTAAAAGTGAGTCAAAACTAATGTGGAAGTGGTTACACCCCTACGCAAAGACAGAGCGCGCGTATCAGCTCTGCCTAACTTTACAGCCTTGGTTTTGGGTTGGTGCTTTAGTGTGTCTGAGCATTGGCACTGTATGGGGGCTGGCATTTGCGCCTCAAGATTATCAACAAGGTGATTCATTTAGAATTATCTATATCCATGTACCTAGCGCCATTTTGTCTATGGGCACTTATGTCGCCATGGCAATTGCAGCCTTGGTGGGTATGGTGTGGCAGTGGCGCACTGCCTATATGAGCATGATTGCAATGGCGCCTATCGGCGCAGTAATGACGTTTATCGCTCTTTTCACGGGCGCCGCCTGGGGCAAGCCAATGTGGGGCGCTTGGTGGGTGTGGGATGCACGCCTAACTTCAGAGCTTATTCTACTTTTTTTATATATGGGCGTGATTGCGCTTTACGGTGCGTTTGAAGATAAACAGCAGGCGGGTAAAGCCGCAGGGGTGATGGCGCTTGTAGGCGTAGTAAATATCCCCATTATTCACTACTCGGTAGAATGGTGGAACACGTTACATCAGGGGGCAACTATCAGTAAATTCGACAACCCTTCGATTGCTCCTGAAATGCTGTGGCCACTGTTAATTAACTTGTTGGGTTTCGCATTTTTTATCGGCGCAGTAACGACAGTGCGCTTACGTAATGAGATTGTGCTTAGAGAAATGCACAGACCTTGGGTGCAAGCCTTGGCATTAGATAATGTGCCGAAACAGACCAGTGGCTCACCTAACGGTAATTTAAAAGAGGGCAGTTAAGATGCAGTTTGAATCCTTTGCCGATTTTTTAAATATGGGCGGCTATGCATTTTATGTATGGCTTTCGTTTGGCGTTACCTTCTTAGCAATGGGCATTATCGCTATTCAGAGTTTTAGTAAACATCGCGACCTTTTAAAGCAGGTAGTGGTGGAAAAAGAACGCAAAGCGCGTATTAAAAAAGCGCGACAGCAACAGCAAGACAACACCTAGTGTTAATGTGAAAAGTGAACTTAGCATTCATTTGCGTTTTTATCGTTTATTAGTTTTTTCGAAGTGAGAGTTGCATGAACCCGAGACGAAAGCAGCGACTAGCCGTAGTGGGAATTATCGGTTTTTTAATAGTAAGTGCAATTGGATTGATGCTTTACGCCCTAAACGACAGTATTGACCTTTTTTATACGCCGAGCGAGATCATTGAAGGTAAAAATGGTCAGAAACCGCAGGTTGGCCAGCGTCTTCGTATAGGCGGTATGGTGGTACCTGGTAGTGTGAAAAGGGATCAAGAAAGCTTAGCGGTGAGCTTTGACCTTATCGATACGGGCCCAACGGTTACCGTGACTTATACCGGTATCCTGCCTGATTTGTTCCGCGAAGGTCAGGGCATTGTGGCAACGGGAGTACTCACTGGTGCAAGCAGCATTAAAGCGCAGGAAGTGCTAGCGAAGCACGATGAAGAATACATGCCGCCTGAGCTAGCTGAAAAAATGAAGGGCATTAAGCACGTTAAACCTGAAAACATGCCATCCTACGAGTCGACTACCGGCAGCGGAGGCAAGTAAATAATGGTGCCAGAGATTGGAAATATTGCGCTGACGCTTGCGCTAGTGCTCTCTATATTATTGGCCGTTTATCCGCTATGGGGCGCTCACCGTCAGCACGAAGCGTTGATGGCAACGGCTAAGCCGCTGGCAATTGGCTTATTTATCTTCACGCTTATTGCCTATGTATGCTTAACCTACGCCTTTGTGACTGACGATTTCAGTGTGGCGTATGTTGCCCAGCATTCAAATAGTCGACTTCCTATTTATTATAAAATTACCGCCGTGTGGGGCGGCCACGAAGGCTCATTTCTGCTGTGGGTGTTGATGCTCTCCATATGGACAGTAGCAGTGGCGATATTCAGCAAGGGTATTCCTCTTGCTATGGTTGCAAGAGTGCTGTCGGTGTTGGGAATGGTGGGCATCGGTTTCTACTTATTCATGCTGCTTACCTCAAACCCGTTTAACAGCATGCTGCCATTTTTCCCGGTTGATGGGCGAGATCTTAATCCGCTGCTGCAAGATTTTGGCATGATTATTCACCCGCCTATGCTGTACATGGGTTATGTTGGCTTTTCTGTCGCGTTTGCTTTTGCAATTTCAGCATTAATTTCAGGCCAGCTAGACTCAACCTGGGCACGCTGGTCAAGGCCTTGGGTTATTTCTGCCTGGGCTTTTCTTACCGTAGGTATTGCGCTAGGCAGCTGGTGGGCGTATTACGAACTTGGCTGGGGTGGCTGGTGGTTCTGGGATCCAGTAGAAAACGCCTCTTTCATGCCTTGGCTGGTCGGTACTGCCCTAATGCACTCGCTAGCCGTGACCGAAAAGCGAAAGGCGTTTAAGTCGTGGACCGTACTGCTTGCTATTGCCGCATTTAGTTTGAGTTTACTTGGCACCTTCTTAGTACGTTCTGGAGTGATTGTTTCGGTACACTCGTTTGCAAGCGATCCTACCCGAGGCTTATTTATACTGGGAATATTGATTGTACTTAGTGGCTTTGGCTTGCTGCTTTACGCTATGCGTGCTGCTTCACTTAAAAGCCCTGGCCGCTATCAAGCATTTTCCCGTGAAGTGTTGCTAATGGGTAATAACGTCTTTTTGTGCGCAGCAACACTGGTTGTATTGTTGGGTACACTACTGCCACTTGTTCATAAAGAGTTAGGTCTAGGCAGTATTTCGGTAGGCGCTCCGTTCTTCAATCAAATGTTTACCTTATTGATTGTGCCATTCGTACTAATGCTAGGTCTTGGGCCGCTTACGCGCTGGAAACAGCAAAAAGCCAGTGAATTACAAAAACAGCTATTAACCGCTGGCGGTATTGCACTAAGTGCCGGTGTACTAGTTAACTTTGCCTATGATGAACCAACCTATATGGGCGTTTTAGGCATGGTGTTGGTGTTTTGGATTTTAGTCACTACAGTGCAAGAGGTGATGCAGCGTCTATCGGCAATGCCATCGGGTAACAGTGACAATGCTTCGGTACTATCTAAACTTCGCAAACTTACACCAAGCCACTGGGGCATGGTGCTGGGTCACGTGGGTTTTGCTATCTGCATTATCGGTATTACCCTTGTTTCAAACTACGAAATGGAGCGAGATGTGCGCATGGACATTGGCGATACCGTTTCTCTAGGTGGTTATGATTTTAACTTCAAAGACGTGCGTAAAGTACAAGGCCCGAACTTTGAGGCGGACAAGGGCGTATTCGACGTTTATCAAAACGGTGAATTAATCGCGCATTTAGAGCCGGAAAAGCGTTTGTATATCGTACAGCGTATGCCGATGACTGAAGCCGCTATTCACTCAAATCTCGCAAGGGATTTGTTTATCGCTATGGGCGAGCCCTTAGACAATGGCGCATGGGCCATCCGTATTTATATTAAGCCATTTGTTATCTGGCTATGGGCGGGCGCAGTGGTTATGGCTATAGGCGGTATCTTTTCTATTAGCGACAAACGTTACCGTATGGCTAAAGTTAAGAAGATCAAACGTGTATTTGGTGGTAAAGGTAAAAACGACGCTGAGCAATCTCATAGTCATGTATCCACTCCATCAAATGCGTCAGTGAAAGGAGGCGCATAATGAAAAAAGCACCACTCGTTGCTATTCCGTTAGTGTTGTTTTCTTTGCTGGTCATTTTTCTGTTTAAAGGGCTTTTTTCTGACCCCAGAGAGTTAGATTCTCAGGTTCAGGATAAGAAGTTACCTGCGTTCTCTCTGCCAGACCTGATGAAGCCAGAGGTGACCTATACGCCTGAAGATTTAAAGGGCAAGGTAACCATATTAAATGTATGGGGTGTATGGTGCGTGACCTGCGCTGTTGAGATGCCGTACCTTACTCAGTTAAAAAATGAGCAAAACGTCCACATTGTGGGTTTGTATTTTGATCAGGACTTAGACCCAGACTTTGGAACAAAAACACTGAGCCGTGTTCAGCAAGAAGTTACCGACATGCTCAGCCGTTACGGCAACCCTTACGCGTATAATATTTTTGATGTCTATCGCGATACGTCGCTCGACCTTGGGGTAACAGGAGCGCCAGAACACTTTGTTATCGACGCTGAAGGCATTATTCGTATGCACCACATAGGCGATATTAACGAGCGTGTTTGGAACTCCAAAGTTGGCCCGCTATATAACAAGCTAGTGGCAGAAGCGTCTGGCAAAACAGGCAATAACAAAAAGGTAGATGTGGATGCAGTTATGGGCTCAGAGCCTACATTGTCGAACACGCTTGATGAAAAGAATAATCAGAGCACCGCAAGTACACAGGGAGGGGATTAATTATGTTATCGGACACTTCCTCCCACAGTCTCGCGTCCTTTAAAGCTATTGCGCTAAGCGTTTTTACGCTGTTGTTTGTGCTTAGCGCTTTTTCAGTAAGTGCGGCTGAAGATAAGTTTTCTTTCGACACACCAGCTCAGCGTGAAAGCTTTTTAAAGCTTACCGCCGAATTACGTTGCCCTATGTGTCAAAACCAGAATATTGCTGATAGCGACGCTATGATTGCCCATGACATGCGCCGAAAAGTGTACGCTTTATTAAAGCAAGGCAAAACAGAGCAAGAAGTGATTGATTTTATGAAGTCACGCTATGGCGATTTTGTACATTATCAACCGCCGGTTACGGCTGCGACCTTGTGGCTTTGGGCCGGTCCAGTCTTGTTTATTTTCATTGCACTGATTGTGGTGGTTCGCCGCAAATCGGTAGCACCACCAGAAGATATGGCCGCTAAGTTAGCTAAAGCAGATGAAATGTTGGGGCGAGAGAAAGAATGAGTTGGTCTGAGTTTTATATCATTGTTTCAGGCTTAATTACGCTTGTTCTATTAATTGTCGCTTTCCCATGGCTGCGTAATAAAAATCACGCAAAACAAGACAGTTTAAGCAATACGCAAATTGTTAAGCAGCGTCTTGCAGAGCTCGACCGTGAAGTGCAAGAAGGTTTGATCAGCGAACATGATAAGCGCCAAGCCGTTGATGAACTCAAGCTTGCACTGGTAGATGAAAGCGCGTTCCAATCTCATAAAACGGGTAATGCAAAACTTCCGCTCGCGATTGGCGCCGTGCTTGCGATAGCTTGTGGAGTGATTGTATATGCCGAGGTAAACCAAATGGGTCGTGTTACCCAGGCAAGCCAAGCCATTGAAGCGTTGCCCGAATTGAGTCAACAGCTTGCCAGTGGTAATGCGAACAACCTGACCCAACAAGACATTGCTAGCCTTGCTCTTGCTATACGCCAGCGTTTGAGAGAAGAGCCCGAAGATGACACGGGATGGATGTATTTTGGCAGACTAATGCTCAGTATTGGCCAAGAAGTACAGGCCATTGAAGCTATTGATAAAGCGGTGAGTTTGGCGCCATCAAACTCTGCTAATCGCATTACGCTTGCTCAAGCCTTAATGACCACAGGGGATGTAAACAACTTAGAACGTGCACAATCTATCTTATTGGGCTTGCTAAACGACAATCCAGCAAATGATAATCTTGCGTTGATGATGGCGGTGGTCTCTGCTCAGCTTGGCGATCTTGAAAATACCCAGCGTTTTTATAAGCAAGTTGAAGGTAAGTTGCCAGCTGATAGCGATATGGCGCAGCGATTAGTGGCGCGTATACAAGAGCTACAAGGGAATACCAGTGAAATGGCAGCGCTACAAAATACAGATGTTGAAATTACTGATACTTCAACGGCGCAAGATGCCAGTAGCGAAGCGAAAAATGCTAGTAGCGAAGCTCAAAGTGATAGCAGCGAAGCGCAAACCGGCTTTAATATTACGGTAAACTTATCTGACGACGCTTATACAAAAGCGCCTAAAGAGGGTTTCTTGATAGTGTTCGCTCAAGATGCGAACTCTGACAATAAAATGCCTGCTGCTGTGGTTAAATTGCCGATAGGTGACTTCCCCGTTTCCGTTACTCTAACCACAGAGAACGCAATGATGCCACAATTCACGTTGGCCACGCTTTCTGATGTGATGGTTACCGCAAGACTATCCAAAGATGGTAATGTGGCAGTTTCAAAAGGCGAATGGCAAGGTAGTGTGAGTGCAAGCGTTACTGCCAACGAAATATCTTCACTAAGCGTTATTATTAATAAGGAATTATAAGTATGGAACTGTCTAAATCACTCGCAACCGGGTTGATTATTGCCGCAAGTCTTTTAGGTGGCTGTGCGAGTAACCATACTCAAGATCAGGCTCAAGCGTATTCTCAAGACGCTGGGGCGAACCAGGCTGTAGTGGATACTTCAGACCCCCGTGACCCATTAGAGTCAGTTAACCGTGAAATCTGGGATTTTAACTGGGATGTGTTGGATGCCTATATCTTGCGCCCAATAACGGTTACCTACGTGACGGTAATGCCTCAGCCTGCGCGAACTGGTTTGGTGAACATCACGGACAACCTACAAGAGCCTGCGAACTTTTTAAATAATATGTTTCAAGGCAAGGTTGATGATGGCTTAGATAGCCTGGCTCGTTTTTTAATTAACACCACAGTAGGATTAGTTGGCACTTTTGATGTTGCGTCAAAAATTGGTATTGAGCGCAAGCGTGAGCAGTTTGGCGAGACACTGGCCGTGTGGGGTTTAGATACTGGGCCTTTCTTAATGTTGCCATTTTTAGGTCCAAGCGACCCGCGAAGCTTTACCGGTGACTATGTTGACGGTTTTGCTTTTCCTATGTCTTTGCTCGAAGGGTCAGTAAACTTAGCGCGTATCGGTATTTCGGTGCTTGAAACAAGAGCGCAATTACTTGATCAAGAAGCGCAGCTTGAGCAGTCGGTGGACGATTATGCGTTTGTTAAAAATGCTTATTTTGAGAATCTAGAATTTCGCGTTACAGACGGTAAAAGCGGCGATAAAGCAATTAATGATGAGCAGCTAGACGACTTTGCTGATTTTGAAGCAATGTTAGAAGGCAATGACTTTGATAGCTATGAAGAATCATCGGAAGAAGCAGTTGATGAGCCTACAGATTCAGAAGACACGTCAGCTGATGGTAGTGAGAAAGCTAAGCTAAAAGAAAAAGACGCCAAGTCGAAAGACGGAAAATAGAAAAAGAGTAATAAATAAAACGACGTTGGATAAAGTTTGGGGCAGGGTTTAGTTATTATTATCTAATCTCAACTTCAACGTCACTCTAGCTATAAATGCCCGTACAAAAAAAGCCATGCTCAACAGCATGGCTTTTTAGTTCTGCGAATTTGAACAGGCCTATCGGCAGCGTTCAAATGCAAAGCTAGTCCTTTGGATAGCCCATTGGGTTTTGTGACTGCCAATTCCATGTGTCTGCACACATGTCTTCTAAGCCTTTTTCTGCATGCCAGCTGAGCTCTGTAGCAGCTTTTGTGGGGTCGGCATAACAGGCTGCCACATCGCCGCTTCTACGCGGAGCAATTTTATAAGGCACGGTTTTACCCGAGCCTTTTTCGAAAGCTTTGATCATTTCAATAACTGAATAGCCCTGACCTGTACCCAGATTGTACTTGTCTAAGCCCATGTTAAGGTTTAAACGATCAAGTGCCTTTAAGTGACCGTTGGCTAGATCGACAACGTGGATGTAGTCGCGAACGCCTGTTCCATCAACGGTATCGTAGTCGTCACCAAACACGCTTAGTTGCTCCAGTTTACCGGTAGCTACCTGAGAAATATAAGGCATTAGGTTGTTCGGAATGCCATTAGGATCTTCACCGATTTGTCCAGACTTATGGGCGCCAACCGGATTGAAGTAGCGAAGCAATACAATGTTCCACTCTTTGTCTGATACGTAAAGATCGCTAAGCATATGTTCAACCATTAGCTTCGACATACCGTAAGGGTTAGTCGGTTGCCCTGTGGCCATATCTTCGCGTAGTGGTAGTGATGCAGGATCGCCGTAAACTGTAGCAGATGAGCTAAACACAATATTCTTTACGTTGTGCTTCTGCATAGCTTTACACAGCGTCAGCGTGCCGTACACGTTGTTTTCATAGTATGAAAGAGGCTTTTGCACCGACTCACCTACGGCTTTTAAACCGGCAAAGTGAATAACGGCATAAATGTTATGCTCGCTGAATATATCATCTAACACGGCGGTATCTCGAATGTCGCCCTGCACAAAAGTAACCGACTTGCCTGTTAACGCTTCTACACGACGAAGTGATTCCGCACTTGCGTTTGCAAGGTTATCCAGTACTACCACACCGTAGTTTTGTTCAAGTAACTGTAAAACTGTGTGACTACCTATATAGCCTGCACCACCAGTGACTAAGATGGTCTTCATGCATTCTCCTTGCTAGACGGTTGCGCAATGTATTTAGCGCAGATGGAATATTGAATAGGTTTTACAACCAATGGATAAACTAAAAATACCACAAAAGCCCACAGTAACGAGGTCCAATTTGACGCGGTTTGAAGAATAAATGCGAATACGGGGACAATGACGAGTAACTTTAGCACATTCAGTAAAGTCTTCTCTGGGACAGATAACCGTTTTGCGGCCTGATCTAGCAATTTAACCCGCTCTGTCAGTGGAAGACCTTTTAAGGCCGGAATGTCTCTGGTAGAAAAATAAAACTTCATAGGTTTATGAAAAGCCCTTAATAAAAAACCGCCGAAACGTTACGTTGCGGCGGTTATTGTAGGGTAATTGCTCAGCACTTAAAACATGCTAACAATAAATTACGCTTTTTCTTCAATACCCGCTTTTTCCCAGAAACGAGATTTAAAGCTCATTAAACCAATCACTATAGCAATGGCAATGCTAAATAGGGCAATTTGAAGATACAGGTCTGGCATTTGCTCTACGTTTTCAGGGTCGAAGTTACCTGAAAGCAAGCCAGCAATGATGTTACCGATAGAGTAGGTCAGTACGAATACCCCCATCATCTGCCCTGCGAAACGCTTAGGCGATAGCTTACTTACCGCACTTAGTGCAACAGGGCTTAGGCAAAGTTCACCAACAGTGTGTAAGAAGTAAGTAGTAACAAGCCACATAGGCGCAACTTTAAGGCCTTGTGCAGCGTACTGCGACGCCATAAACATTACCAAGAAGCCTGACGCCATAATTACGATACCAATGGCACACTTAATCGTGTACGACGGGTCAATCATTCGCTTAGCAAGGTTTATCCAAAGGGCAGCGAAGAAAGGCGACAAAATAATGATAAATAGCGAGTTTGAAAGCTGGAACCATACGGTTGGAATAGCATCCATTCCAAACCAAGAGGTTAGTAGCGAGGTGCTTTCAAGTACGCGGTCGGTATAGTTCTGTGCGAATAGGTTTAGTGAAGAACCAGCCTGTTCGAAGCCAGACCAGAAACACGCTGAAGCAACACACACTAAGAACAGCGCCCACATACGTTTCTTTTCGTTGTCGCTTAGTTGGCCTTTAAAGTAAATAAAGCCGAAATAAAGAAAGAAGATGGCAGTAAATACAACGGCAACTTGCTGAGCAAGGGCTACTGGCTCAATAACAATGGTGCCCATGTGCGCAAGCACAATTACTACAGCAGCAAGCGCAACCACTGCCCATACACCCATCCATGCTCGCTGCTTAGCGGCACCTTGATATGGGTTGGCAGGAGCAACAGAATCGGCTGATAGCGAACGGTTGCTGAAGTAATATTGAATTAGGCCGATTGCCATACCAATGGCAGCTGCACCAAATGCATAGTGCCAGCCCCAGTTTTCTTGTAAGTAACCGGTAACGAGGTACGCGATAAGTGAACCGATGTTAATGCCCATGTAATACAGAGCATAACCACTGTCACGACGGCCATCGTCGTCACCATATTGCTGGCCAACCATTGCTGAAATGTTAGGCTTAAGTAAGCCAGTACCTGAAGCAACAAGAATAAGGCCAACAAAGAAGAGGTTTTGCAGGTCTATGGCGAGTACCACGTGGCCTGCGAAGATGATAATACCGCCGTACCATACGGCGTTCTTACCACCAATTAGGCGGTCAGCCAACCAACCACCCGGTAGGCCTAGAAAATATACTGCACCTGTGTAAAGGCCGTAGATAGCGCCAGCGGTTGCAACAGTAAAACCCAACCCTTGAGTTTGTAAACTTGCCGTCATGAAAAGAACAAGTAGCGCGCGCATTCCGTAATAACTCATGCGCTCCCACATTTCTGTAAAGAATAGCGTTCTTAGGCCCCCTGGATGGCCGAAAAAGCTCGTATCGTTAGATGGTTTCATAATTATATTTTAATTCCATATTGCTTATGGTTGTTATTGTAGAGCACTTATAGGATAGGCTCTTTGATAGTAGTCCGTAAGGCGGATAGCTTCTTATACTAGAGCTTGCTTAAAGACACAAGATTTGGGCGACAAACTTCATTAAAGCGGTGTCAATTGACCAAGTCTTAATCGACTTAGCCAATTGACGGTATGGTTTACTTGAAAGGAGAAATACTAAAGTTCGCGGATGGTTGCCACTACAATTCTTACAATTCCGTATATCAGAAGCAATGAAACGCCGAAAAGAACAAGGTTGTAGATAACCGTAGGGTAAGCATTATCATCCGGAAGGGTAGGCGATTCTACGGTGACCAAATGTTGTAGTTTTTGGTACGCCTCTACACGTGCATTTTCTAGTGTGATAAGCGATGAAGAATACGCTTGAATAGCCAATTGAAGCTGTACCTGAAGGTTACTGTATTGCGCCATAAGTTCACTCACTGACAGGGCCTCACTTTCTCCTTCAGCAGTACTAATGCGCTCCTTCTGCTTTTCTACTTCTTTCTGTAGTGCAGCTATTTCACGCTTGATGTTTATCACTTCTGGTGCGACGTTAGACATCATGGTCGACATGGTGCTTAGCTCAGCTTTTTTCTGGGCAAGGGTTGCCTCTAATGAAAAAGCAATCTGTTGAAACGCTGCACCTTCAGCCGTAGGGTCGAGCACATTGTATTTAGATTGGAAGCCTAAAATTTCAGTCTTTGCTTGTTGCAGCTTTTGTTCAACAATCTCGTGTTCGCCCTTAGCAAAAGTAAGCTTAGACTTTGCTAAGTTATTGTTGATGTTATTAATAAACTCTTCCGCTTTATCAACAATAGCTTGGTTGATTATTTGGGCATATTCAGCGTCGAATGCACGGGTTCTCAAACTAATTACAGAAGACGCAGAGTCAACGCTAACTTCAATATGGTTGAGGTAAAACTGATAAAAGTCCTCTTGCTTATGTGAAGACGACAAACCGCTAAACATATCGGCTTTGTCTGACATGTAATGGTCTCGAAGGCCAATAGTTTCATCCAGATACTTAATCATATCGGCAGATTGAATATAAGCTTCTACAAGCTGACTTTCCGTGCCGCCTGATGCACCTGATACACCAGCTGCCATTAATAGAGATGAGGGGTCGAAGCTGCTGCCTCCATCGCTTGATTTTACAATAAGCTGGCTTTTACTTTCATATTGTGGCGCAGCCCATAAAACAAGGTATAGGGCGTAAAGCACCCATGGAAGAACAAGCAACAGCATTTTGTGTTTGCTGAGAAGGGCATTGAGCTGTGTAAGAGATTTTTCCACTGTGATTTGAACCTATTTAAGTGATTTCTTATTGTCTGCATCCTGCGTATAAACATCGATGCCTTCTTCGAGATCGTGATAGTAAGTAAGCTTGCCTTCATCAATGATTACGGCAGAAGTACAGAATTCGCGGATTTGGTCGAGTTCGTGACTAACCATAATAACGCCGGCCTGCTCACTTTTTTCTTTTAGCGACAAACGCGCTTTTTTTCTGAATAGCGGATCGCCTACTGAAGTTGCTTCATCGATTAGGTAAATATCGAAATTAATATTCATGCAGCACGCAAACACCAGTTTGGCGCGCATACCTGAGGAGTAAGTGCGCACGGGAAGATCGAAGCGTTTACCTAACTCGGCAAACTCTTGCACTTTTTCTTCGTACTCTGGGAGCGACTTGACGTTATTTATTCGGCCAACGAAACGCGTATTTTCACGCCCCGTCATTTGCGGGTGCACACCTGTTTGCAAAGCAACTGGCCAAGACATAGATTTGTTGGTTAAAACACGACCTCTGTCAGGGTATTCGCTTTTGGCTAGCATCCGAAATAGTGTGGACTTACCCGCCCCATTTTTACCTAAGATCGCGACATTATTTTCCGTAGGAAAATCAAAATTTAAATTTTTGAATATATATTGAGGACCCATTTTACTGGGGTAACTCTTTGTTAGATTCTCAATTCTTATCATCGTGACAACACCTTTTTCCACGTAATGTGGTACATCGCAAGGCTGAGAAACAAGAACGCAATAGTAATTTCAACGACAAAGCTGAATGAAACCCCTTTTGTACCGTAAGACTCGAAGCATGCATAGCGAGCGAGTTCATTGAAATGTACAAGCGGGTTCCACGTGAGATACGGCCAATACTCTTCGGGCAAGTCCTGAAGACTGAAAAATACGCACGAGATAAACATTAAAGGGCGAGTTAGCATTGATTTAATTTTATCTACTTCTGGTACAAATGCGGCAGCAATAGCAAAAATCATCCCAATGGATATCGAAAATACCCATAAAAGTAGAAATAATGATATCAAAAGCAATGGGTCGTTTACCGTGAAGGTCTCACCCATTAGATAAAGTGCGAGAGATAGTAATGCGACAACCACAACCTTCACTGAAAACTCGAGGAAGCCGGCGGTGAGTATTGCTGAAATAGGCTGAACCTGTCTGAACGCATAGAGCGGCTTATTTCTTCGCACAGATGTTGAGACTGACTGTAGGCATGTAGTCAAAGACTGCAGGCCGACCATTCCTATCATCATAAACAAAAATAGAGGAATAGAATGGATATCATCGCCACTGATCAGTCCGCGCAGGTATGACAGCGCGAAAATAAACGCAAAGGGCTCTAAAAATGCCCAGCCTAAGCCAAATTTATCGTTAAATTTACTTTGAAGCTCACGCAGGAAAAGCGCAAATATCACGCCTCTCCATGCGTAGAGCTGGTCTTTAAACGTTACCATGTTTAATTAGTAGCTACGTTGGCTGCAATAGCAATTTGATAAACAATTTGAGTAATGTCTTTAACTGCTTGCAGTAGCTTGGTATCAATCGCAGGCAGAACAATAATTTGATCCCCTGGCTCAAGCTTACTGTCATCGCTAGAAAGAAACGAGTCGTTTACACTTGAAAAAGTAACGTTACCGTTTTTGCGAACAATAAGTATACGCTCATCTTCTGCGCGCTCAGTAAAGCCGCCAGCCCAAGCTACGTAATCTTCAGTTGTTGCATCTGGGTTAAACACCACGGATTGAGGTAGCAGTACTTCACCACCTACATGGATCAAATCAGTTACTTCAGGAATGACAATGGTGTCGTTCGGTTCAAGCAAAATATTAGCTATGTCGCCATTTTCAGATACAACAACACGGCCTTGAGGTTCAATTTGGCGTGCACGGGCGATAAAGTCTGCGACAAGCTGCGCCTCTTGTGCACGAATTGCCCCTTCACCTGTTGAGCTTATTGGGGCGGTATACATGCTTCTTTCAAGACGCTGTAAACCCTCTTCAATAATTTCCTTTTGCTTTATAGCAACACTTTCTCTTAGTAAATAAATGTTTTGGGTATCAGAAAGTGTGGTGTCTGCTTCAATATGATCAAGCACGTCAAGCAAGCGCGCACCTTTATCGACCATAATTTGAGATGCACCAGCAAAAGCGCCAGCAACATTTATTCGGTATATCTGAGGTTCGTGGTCTGCGATGTACTCTACGGTGTCGCCCGCACTTAGTTCTAAAGACGCGAACTCTTTCAAATCTAAGTAACGTGCGAACTGTTTATTATTGCGAACACCTGATACGGAGGCATGAGAAGCGAATTCACCGGGACGCGCAAAGTAGTTAACCACACCACCGTTAAGTTCTTCATTTAAAAATTCAAAGGTAAAGCTATTACGGGCTCCGGTTTCAACAACGATAGTGTTGCCAATTGGGTGCACTAAAATAGTGTCGCCGTCTTTAAAAGATACCTCTGGAAGCTTTCCGCTTCTGAAAAAGGCATACAAGTCTGCGGTTGCTACAATTTTACCGTTGCGAACGACATCTATTTGCCTAAAACTGCCGCGCTGGAAGTCGATGCCGCCTGCACGTTTTAGATAATAAAGCACGCTATCTGAAGCAAGGCCAGCGTATTGTCCTGGACGCAATACGGGACCTGACACATAAATAGACACTGGCGTCGATGTAAGAAGGTTCACGTAAACATTCACATCATTTGTGTAGACTTGCCTAATTTTTGTCGTAACCGTCTGGTTTACACTGCCAGCCGGTGTATTCGCAACGCGGATAGGGCCGATATTAGGAATAAAAATATTGCCTTGATTGTCAACGGTTACTACGTCTGAAAAATTTACCGCTCCCCAAAGCCAAATATTTATTTTGTCGCCAGGAGCAACTAAGTAGTTGTCATTTAAGCCCGAACTACGTTCTGATTCAAAACCACCAATAAATAAATTGGCTGCAAACGGAGGGTTTTCCATAGGCGCTTGCGCTGGAAAAACGGTATCAATGGTAGGCTCGCCCGGGAGGTTAACACCATTTCTTGGTTGGGTTGAAAATTGGCCCATTGCATTTGCAGAGCTTGATGCACCAGGTAAAGTTCGCTGAGTTGATAGGCTCAACGGAGATACAGACTGCGCCGAAGTGCCGCTTTGAGATTGCTGAGCTCTTTCTCTGAGCTGCTGTAATTGCTCCATGCTTTGTGCGAAAACCGGCTGTAGCAGCATGCTGCCAATAACTGCGGTACACGCTGCTAATGACAGCGCTTTTAACGTTTTTTTCATGTCCATAAACTTCATTTACTTATTCACCTTGCGCAGTTGTGGAAACAACAAGCGGGGAAACTACTCTCCATTGACCATCTCGTTGGCAAGTGGTTACTTTGCGCTGCACTTTAGCGAGAGTGACGTCACCGTCTTGTAAAGAAAAACGGATACATTTATTGCCAGTCGCAGAAATATAGTGTTTTGATGCTTCGTAATTGTAACCATCGAAACGTATCGTAAAAGGTTCCTTTGTATCAAAATAAACATTGGCTTTTGGAATGTTTATTGCAAGCTCTTTGTCCGGCGTTAAGGAGTATGCAAGAGATGAGTGCACTAGGGGTATGTCAGCTTTAGTAACTGTAGGTGAATTTGTGCACCCGGCTGCTCCCACTACTAGTGCGAACGGCAAAATTAGACGTGTGAATTGTTTGAACATTAGCTTTCATATCCATATAGCAATTTCGCGCTAGGATAACATAAGTTTAAAAAAAAGCATGTTTGCTATCGCACTAGCACTAGGGTCTAAGACTTCAAAAGGACCGTTTTTTTATTAGCAAGTTCAAAAGTGCTGATAAATTTAATTGTTTGCCGGAATAAAGGCATGTGTCGTTCGTTTAAGTTTAACAACAATGAATGTCAGATGCTAAAGCAGCGCTATTGGTTGAGATATCTTTTAATCGCATTTTAAGAAACGTTTTGAAACGTTATTTTTTGGATTGGGGTGGTTACTTAAACAAATGTCTTATATCATATGGTGGTTTTCTGCCCGCACAGTTATATATAACAAAAAGCCCTCACCGCGTTGGAAGAAATGGAAGTTGTAAAAAAATGGAATCGACATTGAGTTTTATAAACAAATTTGAAAGTCTATTGGTTATGCTCGAAAGTCCAAATGTTTCGCATGCCGATGACGAGAGGTTGTGTGTTTTATGTTAGCGTACTTGCAGTTCGTCCCGCTATTCACTGCATTTTTCGTAGCCCTAATCCTTTTAGTGGTGATGACGCCTTTAGCCCATCAGTTCGGTTTAGTTGACCAACCTACTGCACGCAAACGCCATGCAGGAATAGTTCCTCTGACGGGAGGCGTGGCTATATTCATGGCCGTACTTGTGGCTAGTGTTGCTACTGATGTTTGGATGAAAAATGACCCTCTTTTCTTTACCGCATCTGCATTTGTCGTTTTACTAGGTATGCTTGACGACCGCTTCGATTTGAGCGCAAAAGGCCGTTTAATGTGTCAATTTGGCGTAGCTGCAATCATGGCTTGGAGCGCGCAAAACTACATCACTTCGTTGGGTAACATTTTTGGTACCGGTGAGGTGCTGCTCGACCTAGGCGGGTATTTCTTTACCATAATTTGTGTTGTGGGCGTTATTAACGCATTCAATATGATTGACGGTATTGATGGACTAGCTGGGGGAATGAGTCTGGTCATATTGCTAACTGTGGCAGGTTTTTTGATTTTTACCGGTAATGGCGCATCAATTATGGAGCCGCTTATTATTGTTGCCGCAATTGTTCCTTTCTTGGCGTTTAATTTGAGTTGGAAAGGATTCAAAGGCAATAAAATATTCATGGGTGACGCGGGTAGCATGTTTGTGGGTCTAACCATAGTTTGGCTGCTTGTTGATCATACCCAGGGTGACACTGCTGCGTTCAGGCCTATAACGGCGGTGTGGTTGGTAGGGTTGCCACTAATGGATATGGCAGCAATTATGTATCGCCGTGCTCGTAAAGGTCAGTCAATGCTAAAACCGGACAGACAGCACCTTCACAATATATTTATGCGAGCGGGATTGAGCAGCAGAAAGTCATTGGTGGCGATACTGTGCCTAGGGGCGTGTTATTGCCTAATTGGTATTTTGGGAGAAGTTTATAAAGTGCCAGAAGCAGCCATGTTCTATGGCTTTATTGGACTATTAATTGTTTACAGTCTCGTGATTCAGCATATATGGAGTGTTCTTCGTTTTATTAAGCGATTCACGTCGTAGATTCCCAGAAAGCCATAGCAGATTGCGTGAAATATCTGTAACATATCTTATTAAATAAAAGCGCATGATAGCGCTTTTATTTTCTCTGTTTCTCTTAGGCTGGTAAACGTATCCTTGATAAATCAATTCTCTATTCTTCACAACGACTATAAAAAAAAGCATGTTGAATCGATTGTCGCAATGGCGGTTTATCAGGCAGACAATGCTAAGTGGCTCGAAGAGTCTATTGAGAGTATAACCAGCCAAAGTTATACCGACTTCCTTTTTATTGTAGTTATTGATGGGCCTGTACCAGATTCAATAACCCAAGTGCTTAACGCTGCAACCAAAAGTGATGATAGGATTGTTCTAGCGCAAAATAGTCACAATATCGGACTTGCAAGCAGTATGAATTCAGCCATCGATTTCGGTTTAGCGTTTGAACCGTCTTTTTTTGTTAGGATGGACGCTGACGATATCTCTGAACAGCACCGCCTTTTGCGTCAAATCACTTACCTTAAAAAGCACAGCAACATTTCCGTATTAGGCTCAGCGCTCACTGAAATAAACGAAAGTGGTATGAAAGTAGGCGCCCGCGTAATGCCTTCGTCACACAGGCAAATCACACGAATATTACCAAGGCGTTGCTCGCTTAATCATCCTACCGTGGTTATTCGATACAATGTGTTTCACGATGGCCACAGATACGACGGCGACTTACTTAACACTCAAGATTATTTTTTCTGGATTACGCTTGCTTCAAAGGGGTATATTTTCAGAAACCTGAAAGACCGGTTGTTAAAGTTTAGAAGAGTGAACAATTTCTATAAGCGCCGCGGTTTAAGCAAGTCACTAAACGAGTTCAAAGCACGGATATACGCAATAACCAAGCTAAAGCAGTACTCACCTTATAATTTTTTGTATGCTTGCGGTGTATTGTCACTTCGCCTAATGCCAGGCAAAGTGGTTAAGCTTGCCTACAAACTCGACCGTCATTTGTTAGAGAGGTTTGGTAAGCATTGAAAACAGGAGTTGTCGTCATACTCTATAATCCTGATTTCAGTCACGTTACTGAAATTAAGAGGGCCTTTAGTACGGCTGAGTGGGATTTAGTTTTCGTTGATAATACTGTTAATGCCAATGCCAATGCCGATGAGCGTTTTATTGCATCCGATTGCACCTATATTCATTGTGGGACCAACGTGGGTATTGCTAAGGCCCAAAACATTGGCTTAAAAAAGCTTTTTGACAAAGGTGTTGAATACGCCTTTTTACTTGACCAAGATAGTCTATTTACGCCCACCATAGCCGCTGAATTATTACAGCAATTCAAAACCTTAGAAAAAACCTCTTCAATTGCTGCCATAGGCCCATCTATTTACTGCCAATTTTCGGATTGTGTCGACCAAGGTGTTTTACAGAAAGGCAAAAAAGTCTCTGATAGTTTAAAAGAAGTAAAACAAATTATAGCGTCAGGCATGCTCCTCTCTCGCCGTGCATTTCAGCGCGTGGGAGAAAAGGAAAATGGACTGTTTATTGATGGTGTGGATCACGAATGGTGCTGGCGTGCGCGAGCCAAGGGTATGACTATTTACCAGTCACTCAGCGCTTGTATGCCTCACCGACAAGGTGACGACAGGGTTAAGGTGTTGGGGATAACATTCAAGCAAGGTGCTCCAATAAGACTATATTATCAGTTTCGCAATGTTCTGATCCTCGCACGGCGTGGTTACGTTCCGCTTTATTGGAAGCTTCGTCATGTTTGTGCAATACCTGTGCGGTATATTGTCAATCGACTTTGTTTTAGTCAGGGAAAGGAAAGAGGCCTTTACATGCGCGCAGGGCTTAAAGATGGCCTAAAGCATTTCAGCGGCCCTATTCGATCTGATAAAGACGTTAAATAGTGTTGGTATTTAGTAACGTATTGTAATTAGCGTGCACACAAAGTGAAAAATTTACGCCTTACACTTTCACTAATTTGGTGCATTAGATATTATTTGTCCCAATTTTTGTGCGTTTAATAGTGATAAAAAGCTGAAATGCCCATTTTCAAGACATTAATGCTCTAAAAAGGTAATTGGAACATCGATTGCATTACTCTTGCTAACAGCATCGAATATAATCAGCTCAAGGATGAATTGACGACGAGATGTCGACTTGAGCGTGTAATTAGAATTTTAAGAAGGATATTAACTAATGAGTCAGGTTAAAAAAGCGGTAATCCCTGTAGCAGGCCTAGGGACCAGAATGCTACCAGCAACAAAAGCTATCCCTAAAGAAATGCTACCAGTGGTTGATAAACCGCTAATTCAATATGTGGTAAGCGAGTGTGTTGCAGCTGGTCTTAAGGAAATTATTCTAGTTACGCACGCTAGTAAGAATAGTATCGAAAACCACTTTGATACTTCATTCGAGCTTGAAGCAACGTTAGAAAAGCGTGTTAAGCGCCAGCTTTTAGAAGAAGTTCAGTCAATTTGTCCTAAAGACGTTACTATTATGCACATTCGTCAGGGTGTTGCTAACGGGTTAGGTCACGCTGTGTTGTGTGCTCGTCCGCTAATTGGCGATGCGCCATTTGCTGTGGTTCTTCCTGATGTAATTATTGACGATGTTGCAAGTAATCCTAAGAAAGATAACCTGGCTGACATGGTTGCGAAATTCAATACAAGCCGTGTAAGCCAAGTTATGGTTGAGCAAGTGCCTGATGAAGATATTTCTAAATTTGGTATTGCTGATCTTGATGGAGCAGCTATTGCTCCTGGCGACTCGGCAAAAATTCATGCAATGGTAGAAAAGCCACCTCGTGATGAAGCGCCATCTGATTTAGCTGTAGTAGGCCGTTATGTGCTTTCTGAAAAAATTTGGGACCTTCTAGAGTTCACGCCACCAGGTGCAGGTGGTGAGGTTCAACTTACTGATGCCATTGATGCATTGATGAAGCTTGAACAAGTTGACGCTTACTACATGAAGGGGAAGAGCCATGATTGTGGAAGTAAACTAGGCTATATGAAGGCGAATGTAGAATACGCATTACGCCACCCTTCTTTAGGTGACGAGTTTAAAGAATATTTAGCTTCTGTTGTTAAATAAATATCGTATTTAGCTAACCTTGCTACGATAAAAAAATGCGCCTGTTACTGGCGCATTTTTTGTTTATGTAAATAACTTAAATGTCACTATCCAAATTAGCTACACTCGCCCTAAAGACGAAAAGCTAAGTTGTAATGCGGTTATTTAACACTCACATAGCGTTCTATTTTACTCAGCATTTTTTCGCCAATGCCTTTTACTTGGGTTAGTTGAGCGACTTCAAGAAACGGACCCACTTCTTCGCGGTATTTAACAATAGCTTTAGCTTTAGATTGACCAACACCGGGCAATGAAATCAATTGTTCTACCGTGGCAGAGTTTAAATCAATACGTTGCTGAATATGTGTTGTCTCGCTACCTTGCATACTCTCACTGTTTTCTGCGTTAGCAGAAACAGTGGGCACGTTAATAGCTAAAGCCGATAGCACGAGTAAGCCAGAGATTAATTTTTTCATCATCTTTCCTTGTATGTGTAGCTAAACACGCAATCAATGCTGATAGCACTGTGATTTAGCTTATTGTTTTTGAATTGGTGCACCTGAAGACACTGAACTCTCAAAACTATCCAGAATTACCTCACGGTATTGGTGAGATTTTCTCGGCTAGGTTGTGTGTGACAAAATTCAGCACACTCCAGCGTGAACATGAAAGATAATAAACGTGAGCTAATAAAACGGTAGTCCAGTTTTAGTACAGTTTTTAACATGGACTTTAGGGAGTGGGGCACAAAAAAACGGGCTAATAAGCCCGTTTTAAATTAGTACTTGCAGTAAAGAAAGTGTTTATAGGCGGTCAAGAAGCGCTTGTGTGAACTCGGTTGTACCTGCTTCACCACCAAGGTCGCGGGTAGTGCGATCGCCAGACTCGATAACGTCTTTCAGTGCGGCACGAATTTTCTCTGCTTTATCACCCATGTTTAGGTACTCAAGCATTTGCGCAGCAGCAAGAATAACTGATGTTGGGTTCGCTAAGTTTTTACCAGCGATGTCTGGTGCGCTGCCGTGAACGGCTTCAAAAATCGCACAATCTTCACCAATGTTTGCACCTGGTGCCATACCAAGACCACCAACAAGACCCGCACATAGGTCAGATAAGATGTCACCAAAAAGGTTAGTCGTTACAATAACGTCAAACTGGTGCGGATTCATAACAAGCTGCATACAGCAGTTATCAACAATCATTTCCGTTGATTCGATATCAGGGTAACGTTCACCAACTTCACGCGCAACTTTTAGGAATAAACCTGAAGTCGACTTAAGAATGTTAGCTTTATGAACCGCAGTCACTTTCTTACGGCCTTCGCGACGGGCAAGTTCGTAAGCAAACGTTACGATTTTTTCAGCGCCATCACGGGTGATCTTACTCATCGCTTCGGCTTCATTACCGTCTTCAGACACAACCTGTCCAAGACCTGAGTACATACCCTGTGTATTTTCGCGAACGGTAATGATATCGATATCTTCGTAACGTGCTTTGGTACCTTTAAAAGACATTACTGGACGAAGGTTAGCATACAGCTTGAACTGCTTGCGAAGACTAACGTTAATAGAAGTAAAGCCTTCACCAACGGGTGTGGTTAGTGGGCCTTTAAGCGCAACCTTGTTTTTTGCGATCAGGTCCAATGTTTCTTGAGGTAGAAGCTCGCCATGTTCTTCCAGTGCAACTAAGCCAGCATCGGCATAGTCATAGGCAAAGTCACAGCCAACCTTATCTAGAATTTTTGTGGTTGCATCGATAATGTCCGGGCCAATGCCGTCACCGCGAATGACTGTAATACGTTGCTGAGTCATGTGGAGGGATCCTCTGGTAATTCTGTTGTCAAAATCGTTAGGTTTATTCATTTATAGTTTGGCGCGCGAAGTGCCAAATTCTGCATGCTTATTATAATGGAAATGTAGGGAAAAAAGATAAAGCTCTGCAAAAGTCTCAGTATTTTATACGATAGCCGGCACAAGTTATAGCCATTCGTAAAGATTAATTGAAGAGGGAAGGCGATAAATTCTGATATCTGAAGCAATATAACTATAAAAGGCTTACAGGCGTTATACGGGCAGGGGGCAAAAAAGTAAGTGTCCATTGGATTCAAGTGCAACAGTAATTTCTTCCCGTTGAATACCAAGAATAGTTAAAAGCGTCTTTATCTTGATATCTTGAAGCAGCGAATACACATCTTGATTAAATAAACAGGCTTTTGCCAGCGCAAAGCTTAACACCATAATCGCCTGCTCTTTTTGAATTGATTTTGGAACCTCTGAGGTTAATTTCCCACATTGATGTATAACCGCTCTCCATGTGGAACTTTGATGCCAGCTACCGGCAAGTTCGCTAGCTATCGCAAGCCATTGCGTGTCAGTTTTTACCTTAAATGCGTTGTTAATTGAAACTGTTTTGGTAAGGTCGACAGGCAAGGATTGAGACACTTTGAAACCGGGAAGAGTGAACAGCGGAGTGCAAATAAAGGTCATTGTTAGAGCTGCCGATTGTGGCGTAAATTTGGACTCTATAATTTGAGCAAAATGGCTTGCAAATGAGCAAGCAAGCAGCGTCATTTGCTTACACATTCCTATTAGAGGAAATTGGTGTTGTGTTAGCCGTTCTATCAAAGCAAACTGAATAAGCATATCACCCACGCGCTCTATACCGTAAGTTAGTACCGCCTGCTTAATGCTCTTTACTGGCAACTGCAGTCTGTTGTCCTGACTCGCAGTGTGAATTAAGAAGTGATTAAAGGTGGGCACTTTTTCAATTTTTTCACACAGCTGTTCAATAACGACATCCCGCTTCTGTAACTCATCGATAATCGTAATAAGTGCTTTTGGAGGGTGTTGTATTGCAAATGTGTGCGGTAGAAACGGTGTTCCACCTTGATTCACTCTTGCTTGGGCGGTATCTGTGTATAGCGCAACAAAGTGTTCAAACGGGAGTGAGAGAGGAACGGGAGCGCGAATAGACGATAAAGGAAGCCATTTGCCATCTTCATCGCCGTTACTAAGCATGAAAACAAAGCCATGGTGTTGCTGAATGTCCACCAACGCACCGGGTACGCCCTCAGCATAGACTTTTGCGCCGGGAAGTAATTCTTCGAAAAGGGGGATAAGCGCTGAAAAGTGGTGCCTATGATGCGCGGGTAGGCGACAAGTCACTAGCGAAAACACGGTTTTGTAGTCAGCCTTTTTTGCTTCTTTGGCGAAAATACCTGCTAGAAGACAAAGTCTCTGTGCTAAATTGAGCCGATTATCTGTCACATAGTTAGCTTGCTTTTCAGTCTGAAACGCTTTTAACAACTTTATTGTATCTAACCAAATTGCCAGATTGTGCTTACGTAAAAAGCGAAGCACGTCTGGAATATTGTCGCGAGGGGTATTGCTGTTCGATATCCATAGGGTGGCGAGCATAGATGCGAGAACGTGCTGTAAATAATGGTCGTTGAACCGGCATAGCTTACCGAACAACGCGAGCAGTAGAAGTTGTTGTGTACCTTTAGGTAAGTCATTATCGATGTGTAACGTCGCGGCAGCGAGCGCGGGATTGGCGTTAACCAACGTCAGAATTCGTTTTGCGTTTTTTAACCAATGATTGATACGCTGTTCGACCGATAGCTCAGTCTCGCCTAAGTGTATGAGGCGTTTAAGCGTGGAAATGATGTCGGTCACTCCCCATCCCTTTAACTTTTCTGGTAGCTGGAGTAAGCCCCTTCACCCCATGCAATGAGTTTGTCATTCTCAAATAATAAAGGCGTGCATTCATCTTGTGTCGTTAATCCATCAGCGCGCACATGTTGAGTTCTAAAAAACATAACCTGAATTGCTGTAGTACCTTGCCGTTTAGCTTCTGTGATATCGGGTGAGCCTAGCAAAGCAAGCACTTCTTCTCGGGTACTGCCCAATTTTAATTTAGTGATTTGAACGCGGTTGTATTCTTCACGGTCTTTCCAATCCATATTTTCAGGCTTATCGGGATAAAAAGCGATAACCATAAAAACAAACACCGCATATAAAGCGACGCCAGCTAAAATTAGACGAATAACCTTGGTATTCATGACCGTTACTTCTCGTTTTCTATACTCAAATGTTAGTGAGGAATATTGGTTTCAAAAGCATGAGCAATTGACAAAGGAAGCTCGCAGCACGTAACATTTTTTCGTTTTAATACACTCTAGGTAAGTGTACCTTAAAATGCCTATTAAACATAAGTAGTAAACGTAAGCAAATGCGTCGCCAATAATTCGGCTTTTTTTAGCTATTTTTCACGACATAGCAAGGTTCATAAGCACTACCTGGAAGCTTCATTCGATGTTGTTTTACAAATGACTCTAGTAATGTGTCAACTTTTTCCATGAGGGCACTATCGCCCGTAAGCTCAAAAGGGCCGTGCTTTTTAATTTGAGCAATACCCTCAGCTTTTACGTTTCCAGCCACAATGCCAGAAAATGCTTTGCGTAGATTAGCAGCAAGATCACTTTTGCTCTGGTCTGAGTGCAGCTGAAGCGCAGCCATACTTTCATGGGTAGGAATAAAGGGCTGTTGGAAATCCTGCTCAATCTTTAATGACCAATTAAAGCTAAATGCATCACCCATTGCACCTCTGAATTTCTTTACTTTTTCAAGCTGTTTACTCATGGTACGTGCGACTTCTTCAGGGTCATTCACGATGATTTGGTATTTTGCTTGAGCTTCAGGACCTAACGTAGCCCCAACAAAAGCGTCAATGGCTTCAAAATATTCTTCGCTGCCTGCTGGCCCGGTTAAAATGAAGGGGAAAGGTTGCTGTGCGTTGCGTTCATTCATTAAAATGCCGAGCAGATAAAGTAACTCTTCGGCAGTGCCTACACCACCTGGGAATACGATAATTCCATGCCCGAGTCTAACGAAGGCTTCTAATCGTTTTTCAATATCAGGCATAATAATGAGTTCGTTTACAATAGCATTGGGCGGTTCTGCAGCAATAATACTAGGTTCAGAAATGCCAATGTAACGACCTGTCTTGTGGCGCTGCTTGGCGTGGCCAATGGTGGCGCCTTTCATTGGGCCTTTCATTGCACCGGGTCCACAGCCCGTGCAAATATTCATATCGCGCAGACCGAGCTGATAACCCACTTCTTTTGTGTATTTATACTCAACTTGATTGATGGAATGGCCGCCCCAGCAGACAATTGTGTTTACGCCATCGTTGCCCTCGAGCGCTTTAGCGTGGCGTAGCATATCAAACACCATGTCAGTGATGTCGTTACCTTCAGCCGGTGCGGTTTGATGAAGAAATGCGTACTTATTACCCATGTAAAGCAAATCGCGTAGGACCGCAAATAGATGTTCGTGCACTCCACGAACGAGTTTTTCGTCAACGAAAGCCACTTCAGGAGGGTTCACCAGTTCGATTTTTACGCCTCGTTCACGACGAATGAGTTTTATTTCAAAATTTTCATAAGGAGCAAAAAGTGCTTCGAAATTGTCTTCGTCAACGCCGCTGTTCAATACTGCAAGGCAACAGTTTCTGAACATAGCAAAGAGCTCGCTGTTAGTGGCGTCTTGAAGGCGAGAAACTTCTACTTGTGATAGCTGGCTCATCCAGCCAACAGGGTTAAGCTGCACTTTCTTCATATTTTTACTTCCTATAAGTCAGTGCTTAAATCAGTGACTACGAGGTTGCGGCCGTTCCGTTTTGCTTTATAGAGATACTCATCGGCGCGTTCGAAAACCGTTTCGGTAGTGTCATTGTCATTGAAACAGGTTGCGCCAAAAGATGCGGTGATTCTTACTTTTTCTTGCTTGAATTTAAACGGCATTGCAGCAAGTTTAGTTCTAACTTCATTAAGCTTTTCATCTATATCTGCCATCTGCGCCTGAGGCAGTAGCATTACAAACTCTTCTCCTCCCCATCTAGCAATAAAATCATTTTCGGACAAACTTTGTTTTAAGAATTTACTCACTACCTGAAGGGTTTTATCGCCTGCTGCGTGCCCGAATCTATCGTTGATTGACTTAAAATGATCAATATCCACAACGGCAACCGCAAGCAAGTCACCATTTTCTTTAAACTTGGTGAAAGCGGCTTCTAGTCTCTCATTATAGGCTTGTCTGTTAGGCAGCCGAGTGAGTGGGTCGGTACGGCTTTGCATCGCTTGTTCAGCCAGTTTCTTTTTATAAACGCTGGTTTGTTGCTGAAGTGTATCTATTCGCGATTGCATAGAGGAAAGTAACGCCATTAATGCTTCTTGACCCTGCTGATCATTACTTTGTTGCTCGCTTAACGTGCTTACGAGTTTCTCTACACGAAACTGTGTCTGCTCTTTAAGTGCTTCTAGGGAACTGCTTTCCGATACGGCTTCTTCTATATGGATGATGTCACGTTTAAGCTGCTCATTACCCGCTTGGCGCTGCTCGAATTGGGCTTGGCTACCTTGGATCGTATTGCTGACGTCGCTACTCACTTCACCCAATGAACGGTGCAGGCTCTGAATTACTTTTCCAGTTAAGCTCGCCTCTGACATCGCGTCTTGAACGATCATGCGTAAAATTACCACGCAGCTTTTAAGCAGCTGGTCTTCATCCATGCCTTCATCTAGTCGTTGCTTTATATCATTGAGCTGCTGATCATTAGGTTTTTTTTGCGCATAAGAAGCAATAAGGTGATTTAGCTCAACCAAAATAGATCGGTAATGAGGGTTATCATCTTTAATTGAGCGGGGCGAAGTACCCTCTTTGCCATCAAGCTCAGTTTTTGTGGTTTCGGGGGGCTCTAGACCAACCATTTCTTTGTTAAGCGCGATGCGGTGAAGTGCTATGGCTTTAGCGTAGAGTTTATAAATACTGAAAATATCACTTACAGGTTGATTTAACTTTATCAGTTCCTGTGTGGTTAACCCTTTTAATTCAGTATCTTCAAATACAATTTTCTGTAGTTGTTTCATTGCATCTTCTAACGATGACACGGTATCAACACTGTATTTTCTGAGGGTTATTTCTTGATGCTGAAGTGATTTGTTGAGTTTCTCTATGCTGACAGCGGCAAGACTAAAATTAGGTGTGCCGGAGAGGTGACCCCGCAACACCTTAAGTTCAGAATCGATCTTATCCGAGAAACCCTCATAAAAAGCAGAGAGCTTCACAATAAACTGACAAAGAAGCGCGTTATTTTGTTTTAGGGTTTGTAATTGTTTTGCTTCCATAACCTCGTCTTTATTCAAATTCGCTATCACCGCCGCGGCTTAGTTAGCATTGGTATCTATACTTCACCGTGATATTACTGACGTGCTTGACGATGATTTGCATAAGGCGCTTCAAAATTTGAGCGGAAAGGGTTGATATCTAAACCGCCTCGTCGCGTGTAACGCGCGCATACTGTTAGCTTTTCTGGCTGGCAGTGCTGCATGATGTCGTTGTAGATACGCTCAACGCATTGCTCATGGAACTCGTTGTGTTGCCTAAAGCTAATCAGATATCTCAAAAGCCCTTCGTGTTCAATCGCATTTCCCTTGTACCTTATTTGAATACTAGCCCAATCTGGCTGACTTGTGATTAAACAATTAGATTTAAGCAAATGTGATACAAGTGTTTCTTCAACTGCTGCTTCATTTTTCGAAACAGTCAAATATTGAGTGTTTGGAGAGTATTGATCGATCTCTACATCAAGGTTATCTAACAAGGTCCCGGTAAATTCTTGGAACTGGAGCGAGGAAAATTGCTCTGGAAGGATTAGCTTTACCTCAACAGGCTCTCCAGCGCAGGCTGATAAGTCGGCTTGTAGTACTTGCAGTACGTCCTCTGCCGAAGCAAACTTTGTTTGATTGAAGCTATTCAAATACAGTTTGAACGACTTTGATTCAATTAGATTCTTCGAAGTAATGGGGACATGGCACTCTAAAATTGCCACATTAGGTTTACCCTTGAGATTAAGCCAAGATAGCTCGTATCCCGTCCAGGTATCTATGCCATCAAAAGGTAAACCTGATCCCGCCAAGTTTAACGTATCACGACTTAAACTGCGTGGAACGCCTTGTAACAGGCCAGGATTATATTCAAATTCATAGTCAACCTGTTTACCCAAAGAGAGGTCATCAGGTGCAGAGATAGTAATTTTTTGAGGTGAGTTGTCTGTCGACATAAGAACCTTTATCCATCTACTAGGGGTTTAAATTGGTGAACGGCAACAGCGACAACAATCGCACCGCACAGTAGAAACAACCCCAGTATTGACTTAACTGTTTAGTTGTATAGTGTACCTCAAAAATACGCAGGTAATGTCAAAATGGCTCTAACAATTTCAGTACAATTAGATAAATTTGTATCATCTTATGTCGAACAAGCCGAGAGTGAGGGGCTTACGATAGCTTTTGATAGTGAGTGGCCCTCGCCGTGCTATGAGACGACGGCGCAAAACGGTGAGCTTGTTAGATGGTCTCCTAGGCTTCAATCGCCTTCGCAGTCTTTCAGTAATGTTGAAGAGGCATTATCGCTAAAGCTGAATCCAGACTACTGCGAGTATTTTACTCGTTACTACAGCGATAATTTAAAAGCTAATGCCCCGCAAGGTCGTTGTGAGTTACTTCAAGTTTTTAATACCGAAGATTTTGAAAGATTGCAGCAAAACTTGATTGGACACTTGCTGATGAAGCAAAGACTTAATCAAGCGCCTACGTTGTTTTTTGGCTTAACCGACGAAGAAGATTTTATATTAACCGTTGTCAATGAAAGTGGCGAAGTGGCACTCGAACAAGTAGGCAGAGAGCCTGCCAAAATTCTTGCGCCATCGCTGGCGGTGTTTCTTGACCAGCTTACGCCTGATATATAACGTTCACGCTTTGAGCGATGTTAATCAGACCCAAAAATAACCGGCCTGTAAGATTAAAAGCTATTGAGCGTTACTAATTTGATGTAGCGCTCGCTTCAACTCCGCCACTTCTTTTTCTAACGCCTCTACCCGTGCATGCAAATTGACTGACTTATCTGTTGTGGGGATAGGGTTTTGTTGCGATACGTTTCCTTCACTAGGTACATCTAACGCTGGTTTTTGTGCGTTAAAGCGTTTGATCGCTTCAATAGCTTCGGTTACCGATACTTTAAAGGGAGCTTTTGCACGTAAAATGCCTACGGACGGTGTTTTTCCTTCTTGATGCATTTGTAGGCATAACACGTGAAGTTGCTGCAGGTTAGTGTTGTTCATAATACTAAAATGGTTCAAAGTCGTGAATAGTAGCAGTGTAGCCTGTCTACGTAGTCAATTTCACTAATAAGTTACTGATTTCACTATTTTTTAAAGTCTTCGTAGAATGGTGTCATCAAAATAAATATAAAAATCAATTAGTTAACTTTTGGCCTTAATCTTGTTTATTCAGTCATAATTACGTTATCACGCATAAACGCCGTGGTTCTTACGTTTTTGTATTTACGTCTATTCAGTGTCGGTTCACACAGTAGGCGTAGTATCCAATAAAAACAACACACACAATTAAGGAATTCACATGAAAACGGTTCTTCTTTCAGTAGCTTTGGCATCTTCAGTTTTGCTTTCAGGCTGTGTCGTATCAGTAGGTGGCGGTTCAGACAGTCACTATGGTGCTGATTGGGAAGACAGAGAGTTCAACAATCGCAAACATATAGCGAATCTTGAAACAGGGACAAGTTACGAAAGTGTACTAAGAAAAATGGGCGTTGCGGATTTCAACGAACTGTTCGAAAAGCAAGACGGTACATACCGCGTACTTTACTACCGCACACAAAAAACAATGGGCGATGGTATCACCACAAAAGATGAATGCACACCGCTGGTTTTTAGAAACGGCAATTTAGTCGGTTGGGGTGACAGTGCTTATAGTTTGATGCACTAACAAAGAGTTTATTAGGTACTCAATTACAGAAGTAAAGATTACTTAAACTTAAAATGTTAATAATAAGTTAACATGAAGGGGTTTTTCGCGTAGGCTAAAGTTTAATCAGTTTTAGTGGGTGGTTGGCGCAATGGTTGACAGCTGTGCGTTAGTGTCCACTTCTCCCATTTTGTTCAAATGGGAAAATGCAACTATATAACTTTGCGTACAAGGAGCCCCTGATGAATACTGATGCTATTAATAATGCAATAGTCCCCTTGCAAGATACAGTCAAAGCGATTTATCTGTCTGTAGATGATCTCAAAGTTGCTGCCTCTATCCTTTACAATGCGTACGTAGACGACCCATTGTTCATTGATATTTTTCAAGCTGAAAAAGAAGGGTATGAAAGTCGCCTTCGGTCAGCTATTCGTGAAGAACTTAACGCATTTTGGGTTGCAGAGCAGCCTATGATTGGCCTGTTTGAAGATGACAGGCTTATTGCAGTTGCTTGCTTAACCGCCCCTGATGCAGCATTTGGTTCAGGACGTTATTGGCACTGGAGATTGCGAATGCTCTTAACGGCAGGGTTGTTTGGCACTAAACAGATGTTAGAGAAAGAAGAGAAAGTGCGTGCACTTGTACCAGCCGACAATTTTCACATGTTGAGTTTCATTGCAGTACACCCTGACTATCAACATCATGGGCTAGGACATATTTTGCTAGGTGCTATTGATAGTGTGGTAGAAGAAGATGAAAAAAGCGAAGGTGTTTCGGTTTTCGTGACCATAGATAAACATCGCGCTTTTTTTAACGATGACAATTATCAGACTGTTGGTCAACTTGGCCTTTCTCACGTAAAAGGCGAGGTAATGTTCAGGCAGAAATGATGCTTTTTTATTCTAATTAACTTATTCACCGAAACTCCACTAGTAGCATTCCCAATCTTTACACCAAATTTACTACAGCGTTTGTAAGACATTTCTTACAAATGCTGTGAGTGATCTTACCTAATTTTTGCAAGATAGAATTATACAAAAGTATAAAGCGATTGATTTTTAAAGGTTTTCTAAGGATTAGTCAAAAGTCGTACTAAAATCTTTCTTAAATCTCTGTAATTCAATATGGCGGTAATAATTGGAAGGGATACTATGAACATGTCACAAGGAAACACGACGAGTCACGGATTGAGTCACGGTTCATCAATGGAATAAGTTAGGACAACTTAAGGATGAGACTCTCACAAGGCGGTGAGTAAAGGGAAAGGAACGCAGATAGGACACTGCATTAACAGGACGTTAGAAACGGATTTTAAGGATTCAAGGAAATTCAGGGACGAAGTAGGTGATAGGAAATCACATACAGGACGTAGCAGGGAAAAACGGACAAGAGCTAGCACGGAGCTAGAGGCAAGGAGCCAACGGCAGGAGCGCCATCAAGGAATTTCTAGTTTGCATGGACGAGCAAACCAAGGATGAAAGAAGGACATGCTAACGGATTAGCAAAGCTGTAGCAGGATGTGCAGCGAAAAATGGAACGAAGGAAGGGATCGTCAGCGGAGCCTGACAAGGACAGCCTCAGGATGAGGAACACTGCATGTAGGATGTGCAGTAATTTAGGAAAAAGGGAAAGGGACCTACGCATGGAAGTGTAGCTCGCACAGGAAGGCGCGAGAGTAGATGGAAAGGGGCGTATACGGATTTTAATCGGGAAGATTTTAGTCGCAAAGGATCGCGGAGAAGGATACTCAAAATTCCAGGAAAAAGGGGAGCCGTTAGGTTCCCCTTTTTTTTGAATTTTTGGAGTGGTTTAAAAGCCTAAGTGCATTCGGATATATTAGCTCATACCCTATGCGGTGGCACCTCTGTTCGCATAACACTTACACCTATTAACTCTACTTCTCCGGCATATCTGTCCTCGCCATTACTTGAAAATTCAAAATTGAATAAGCTGTGCCAGTCTGGTTTACCATATTTAAACGAGAACCGAGTTTTTGCTCTTGCCACGCTCAACAACTGCAAACCATGTTTATCGCAGTATTGTTTTAGGTAAGCGTTTGTTCGTTCAGAAATAGCCCGTATGCGCCAAAACTGATAGCCAGTAAACCCAATAACTAGCCACACTACTAACTCGAGTAACGTCATTTACTTTCTCGCTTGTGCAAATAATTGTTGAAATGCATTACTGAGGATCTGTGAGTTAGCATTGGAATGCAGAAGTGTTAACACTTGTCTACGCAATTTAGGGACTTGTACTAAGTCTGAAAAGAACCCCGCGAATAAGGCCCCTTTATGTCCCTCTTTTTCATCAACGGTTGCCGCCTGCTCTAAGAAGGCACTAAGCAATAGCGGTTCCATTTGCTCGAAATGACGTGCTGCAATAACGCTTAAAATATCAAGTCTCTGCGACTTTTCGCTTTTTAATAGGCTAAGCAGTTTGTTATTGATGTCTGGGTTAAAGGTTCCTTCTGACGAGCCGCGCAGTGCCGCTAAATTGATCTCATCATCTTTGTCTATCTCAATTAAATACGCCGCCAATAAATTTTCAGGCAGAGAAACACTTTCGCTCATTTCCATCAAGGTGTTGAGAAAAACCGCTGAGTAGAGTGATGCATTGGTTTCAATTGCACGTGCTAACACGTCTCGTTTGTGATGAGCACCAAGACTATGTACAAAGTCAGCCACGCTTTGCATGGATATTTGCTGCCAGTCAACCAGTTGTGGGGCTTGAATGTAGGCCTCAACTTTCTGCGCCTCTTCACTTAAAGGTTGGTTTAGGGTGCGTTTAACTAGTGCGTTAAATTGAGCGAGCTGCGATTGATTGGGAACAAACGAATAAGGATTATCAGGCAGAGTTTGCGCGTTTTCAGTATCTTCAGCAACAGACTGCCCTAGTGCATCAACAATAATCTCTAGAAAATGATTTCTTGCTGCGGCAACCACTAAGCCTTGCTCATCAAGCGGCAGTTTCACAAACCAAATATAGTGTTGCGTAGATGCGTTCTTGTTCCAGAAAACGATGCCAAACCACGCGTGCTGCTGACGTGGGAAGGGCGCGTAAGCACTGCCGTTTTCTATTTCTAGAAAAGTCTGACTATCGGTGGGTTCAAGGCGACGACCTAGATCAAATACCTGGTATTCAGTGCCTGCATGTAACAAAAACTCGCTGATAGAATTAATACTGTTAGCGCTCATAACTCGTTCCAAAATACTGCTTTAATCAAAATTTGTCAGTGGGCAAATCTATGTATGGGGACTTCTATGAGTGACCGCCAACAAATACAAGTAATGGTATCACAGCAGATGAATTTCAACGATAAGACACGCAGACTTATGTTGACCTTAAGCCCCTGATATACTGCGCGCTTCAAAATTAAAGCGTTTGTGAATTGGGAAGAGGATGTGATTAAAACGAATAGCACTCATCGCATAGCATTAAGTAAAGCATTGATACAATTAGAAACAGGCATGTATCAGGATGGCATTTGGCCAAATGAAGAGCCTGCGGAACACGACCTAAAAAATGCTATGGAAAGTGCGGTTCCTTTTGCGGTCGACTGTTTAGCGTTTGAGAGTTGGTTGGCTTTTATTTTTATTCCAAAAATGCGCGTTTTGTTGACACATGAACAGCCTCTACCGCCTATGCAAATTACGCCTGCAGCAGAAATATACCTATCATCAGCGAATCAGCGCACCCTGTCTCAGCTACAAAGAATTGATAACATTGCCAATGGAAACATTGGTTGAGCAAACACAACGCACTATGAAGAACGATTTAAAAGGCCAATTAACTGTGCATTCAGATGAGCAAATAATAGGAAAGACGAGCGTTGGTGAGGAAGGTCGTGTTAACGCTCTTCATTTACCTGTGTTGTACCAAGATGAACACATCATTGCGATTGAGAAGCCGCCAGGCCTATTAGTGCATAGAAGCCCGATTGATAGACACGAAACTGTGTTTGCGGTGCAGACACTTCGAGATCAAATAGGTCAGCACGTTTACCCAGCTCACCGATTAGACCGACCCACATCAGGCGTGCTGGTGTTTAGCTTTAGCTCAGAAATTGCAGCAAAGCTTGGGCAGCAGATGATGGACAAGCAGGTGGTTAAGGCATATCACGCTATTGTTCGAGGTTTTGTGCACCACACCGGTTATATCGATTACGCCCTAAAATACCGCTACGACAAAATTGCCGACAAGCATAAGCGCCCGCAACAACCGCCACAACCCGCGTCAACCATGTATCAGTCTGTAGCAAAATTTGAAGTGCCTGAGCCAGTGGGCAAATACCAAAGTGCACGATATTCGCTAGTAAAGCTTTTTCCTAGTACCGGACGAAAACATCAGCTTCGTAGACACATGGTTCACATTCGTCACCCTATTATCGGCGACACAACACACGGGGACGGTAAACAAAACAAATTCGCCAAGCAGCACTTTAATTTTAATAATTTGGCCTTAAGTTGTACTCATATGGGCTTTTCTCATCCTGTCACTGGAAAGTGGGTAACGATTAATTCACAGATGCACAGTGAAATGCGACTATGGCTCGAAAAATTAGCGCCGTTTTGCGTTTAGGTTGATAAAATAGTAAGAATTTCCGCCTGTCGACAAAGGCGACGATCATTGGTTTAAGAGGTAAAAATGGCAACATTGAAAATTATTGCGGGTACAGTTTACGGCAATGCGCAACACGTAGCTGAGCAGGTGGAAGAGAACTTAGCTGAACAGGGCGTGGATTGCTCACTAGAAAGCGACCCGTCGGTTGCTGATTTTACTGATGCTGACGCACTTTTGATCATTACCTCTACAACAGGGCAGGGCGATGTACCACCAAACCTTGAGTTTGTGTTTTCAGATCTGAAAGACGAATCGCCTATGCTAACCGGCAAGCCATTCGCGGTAGCAGCGCTAGGCGATAGCAGCTATGGCGATAGTTTCTGTGGTGCGGGTAAACAGTTTCAAGCGTTACTGACCGAGCTACAAGGTAACGCAGTTGCCGATATGTTAGAAGTTGACGCGATTGAAACCCTAGAGCCCGAAAAAGACGTAGTAGAGTGGGTTAACACCATTAAAGATAAGCTGTTGGCTTAAGTCTTAAAAATGTTGTGGTTAGCAAAAGAAAGAGGCGCATAAGCGCCTCTTTTAGTTTGTGATTCTTTTAGCATGTGGCTCGGCTAATTGAAATTAAGCTGAACCGTTAGCGATACACCTGAAATACTGTTTATTCCACGCCGCGAAGTAGCGCGTTGATACCAACTTTCGCGCGGGTCTTAGCATCTACTTTCTTCACGATGATAGCGGCGTAAAGGCTGTATTTGCCATCTGCGCTTGGCAGGTTGCCCGCCACGACTACTGAACCTGCTGGTACGCGGCCATAGTGAACTTCACCGGTTTCGCGGTCATAAATACGAGTGCTCTGACCGATGTAAACGCCCATTGAAATAACAGAGCCTTCTTCAACAATCACGCCTTCTACAATTTCAGAACGTGCGCCGATAAAGCAGTTGTCTTCAATGATGGTAGGGTTTGCTTGAAGCGGTTCTAATACGCCGCCAATGCCCACGCCACCTGAAAGGTGAACATTCTTACCAATTTGCGCACACGAGCCTACTGTCGCCCATGTATCAACCATGGTGCCTTCGTCTACAAACGCACCAATGTTTACGTAAGAAGGCATAACAACCGCATTCTTGCCTACGAATGTACCCGTACGTACCGCAGCTGGTGGAACAATACGTGCGCCATCAGCCGCAAATTGCTCTGCAGTGTAGTTTGTATACTTAAGCGGTACTTTGTCATAAAACTTACTTTCAGCGCCTTCAATCACGTCGTTATTGTGAAGGCGGAAGAAAAGTAAAACTGCTTTTTTAAGCCATTGATGGACTACCCATTCGCCAGCAATTTTTTCTGCAACGCGCGCTTTGCCTGTGTTCAAAAGGTCAATAGCTTGTGCTACTGCATCTCTTACTTCATCAGGTGCAGATGAAGGGCTAATGCTATCGCGATTTTCGAAGGCGTCTTCAATGATGGCTTTCAATTCATTCATGGTATTGTGATATCTTCAAGTTGATCGAGTTTAAACAGGATACGCTTTTTAAGGTTCACCTGTTGTTCTTGGGTTAATGCTTTGCCAGCCTCATTGCTGACGATAAAAATATCTTCGGCTCGCTCGCCAATAGTGGCAATTTTCGCAAGCTTAAGGGTCATATTGGTATCAACGAATGCGTGACCAATTTTAGCTAAAATGCCCGGAGCGTCCAGGGCTTCTAACTCAATAAGTGTGGCTTCATCGTTGATACTGAAAAAGCGTACCTTAGTAGGTACGTCCAGTTGTTTCATTTGCCGAGGCAATTTACGTTTATTTTCGTGCGAACGCCCCGGCTTTTCAAGTTGGGCAGAAATAGCATTTTCAATGGACGCAATGCGAGACTCTGAGCTTATACGACTGCCGTCATTTTCAAGAATAAGCATGCTATCAAATACATAGCCGTCTCTGGTTACGGTAACGTGGGCGTCATGTATAGAACAGTTGCGACTGTCCAGCACTGAAGCGACTTGCGCAAACAAGGCCTTTCTATCTTTGCCGTAAACAAACACCTCGGTTCCACCTTTGGCGCTGTTATCATTGGCCTTAACTAACAAACCATCGTGCTCAGGTGTTAGCCATTCATTCTGAGCTTTAATAATTTCATCGGTATGCCATGCAATTTGCGTGGGCTTAAAGCGGACAAAGTAATCGTCGTCCAGACGAGCCCACAAGGCATCAATAGCAACGGATTCAATAGCACGTTCTTGCAAAATTTGCCTTGCCTGGTGCTTGTGAGTGGTTACACGCTCGTTAAGCGTGACTTGGCATTGGAGACCATTGTCTAATGCCTTTTGGGTCATCAAATATAATTCGCGAAGCAAAGATGCTTTCCAGTCGTTCCAAAGATTGTCATTGGTAGCGCGAATATCGGCAAGTGTCAGCGTATAAAGCAAGTTAAGGTGGTTGTGGCTTCTTACCGCACTCGCAAACTCGCTTATAACGTCAGGATCATAAATGTCACGGCGTTGAGCCACGACTGACATTAATAAGTGGTTTTCTACAAGCCATGCAATCATTTCAGCGTCGTCACTAGGAACATCGTGTTGCTGACAAAATTTTGCCACATCTTGGGCACCTAGCGTGGAATGATCGCCATTTCTTCCTTTTGCGATGTCGTGGAAAATGGCTGCGATATAAAGCACTTCTGGTTTATCGAGATTCCTACAAATTCTGCCGCAGCGGGGGAAGTCTTTATTTGCCTTTGAGAAAAAGTAATTTACATGTTTCACTAAACGGTGAGTGTGCTCGTCCACGGTGTAGGCGTGAAACAAGTCAAATTGCATCATGCCAACAATCGCGTCCCACTCAGGAAGATAAGCTTGTAAAATACCGTACTGATGCATGATATCCCATGCAAAATCGAAGAACTCAGGCTGTTTCATTAAGCGCATGAACTTTTCGCGGCAAAGCGGACGCTCTACAAAGTATTCTGCTTCGAAAGCACGGTGAGCATTACGCAGTTGGCGAATACAAATCGTGCTAAGACCTTGTACTTCTGGCGTGTTTGCCACCAAATGCAGAAAATCTAAAATAGCTTCGGGCGAGGAAAATACGGTTTCGTGTCGTGGCGAAATCATATTGTCGAGCAGCTCGAAATCTTCGTTTATGATCACGCTTTTCTGAACGCTTTGGTTCAGCATGTCGTACTTGAAGCGCTGAAGCAGCATTTGACTCAGTTCAGACACCCGCGCCACGGTGCGGAAAAAGTCACGCATCATCTTCTCGACAGACGATTTACCTTCTTCACCATACCCCATCATTTTGGCAACGTCAGGTTGGTAATCAAACAGCAGTCGGTTTTCGCTTCTACCGGCAATTAAGTGCAGTGCACAACGCATCTTCCATAGGTGCATGCGACAGGCAATTAACTCACTGTGTTCTTGCTCGGTAAAGTAACCGTGACCCACTAAGTTCCAGCCGTCGTACTCTTTAAAGTGCTTTTTTGCCACCCAACCAATAGATTGAATATCACGCAGACATCCAGGGTTTTCTTTGATGTTAGGTTCAAGGTTGTAAGCGGTGCCGTTAAATTTGGCGTGGCGCTTTTTCTGCTCGTCATATTTGGCTGAGAAAAACGCTTTGCTCGACCATGAGTTTCGACCGTTAACTTCATCCCACAGTTTATCGAAGGTGGTTTCGCTGCCGCAAAGTAGTCGGCTTTCAACTAAATTGGTCGCTATCGTAATGTCGTCTTTTGCTAGCTTAACGGTTTCTTTGATGGTTCGAACCGATTGGCCAACATCCAATTTTATGTCCCATAAAAGGGTGATAAACATGCCAATTTTTTCTTGTACGTCAGGCTTAAGTTTTTTCTTACTGACGATAAGTAAATCGATGTCGGAATGAGGTTGCAAATGACCACGGCCATAACCGCCAACGGCGCATAGCGATAATTCATCTACAGTATCAAGGCCATATAGCTGCCATAGGTGACAAAGTAACGCATCGACGAATTGTGCGCGACCCGTAACAAGTTGGTTAACTGGCGTAGCGTCGAAGGACTCCGTTATCCAAGTATAACTGGCTTCCACACAGGATTTGATGACGGGGATCTCATCAACAGAACTTATGTTGTCGATATTCTTTATCAGTGATTGCAGCGTCAAAATGCACCTTTGAAATAGACTTCTTTTTAGACGCTAGGAACAATAGCATGAAATGATAGTAGTTCGCAGTATCAAATTCATGCATAAGTTAGGTTGAATTGTGAATATTTATGGTTTTTTGTTATAGCTGTGTAGTGTACTAAATTAGTAGGTTAGAAGGGAGGGCAACACAAAGTTCTAGCCTACAGTTTTAGATACGCAGAGTGGACTGATAAAACGGCTCTCTTCTCCAAAGCCGCTGTGTTGACGTTCCTAACCTTCAAACCTGCGGGCTTGGGTTTTGTCAATAAAGGGGAAAGTAGATGCTTTGAAAGCTGCGGCTCATAGTATTGTACTATGAACCGCTACTAATGGTGTTGAGCTTGTATTATCCGTGTGAAATCACGCGATCTAAGGTTTCTTCTTCGCGTAGTGTAAGGATTTCAACCCCGTTTTCTGTAACCAAAAGGGTGTGTTCCCACTGAGCACTTAAACTTCTGTCTTTTGTCACAACAGTCCACTGGTCAGGCAGTACTTTTGAGTAGCGCTTGCCTGCATTAACCATAGGCTCAATAGTGAAGCACATTCCCGGCTCTAATACATCGCCAGTTCCAGGCTTACCGTAGTGCACAATTTGTGGTTCTTCGTGAAAACTTGCGCCAATACCGTGACCGCAGTATTCACGAACAATTGAATAGTTATGCGCTTCCGCGTGGGTTTGGCAAATGTGACCGATATCCCCAAGGCGCATGCCCGGTTTCACCTGCTCAATTGCTTTGTACAAGCATTCTTGTGTAACGCGAATTAAGCGTTCGGCAAGGATCGAAGGCTTACCTACCACGAACATTTTTGATGTATCGCCATGGTAGCCATCTTTTATAACTGTAACATCGATATTAATGATGTCACCGTCTTTCAGTTTCTTATCAGAAGGAATACCGTGACAAATGCAGTGGTTCACTGATGTGCAAATAGACTTTGGAAAAGGCGGGTGGCCATAATTTAACGGTGCGGGTACCGCTTTTTGGTCGTTGACGATGTAGTCGTGGCAAATAGTATTAAGCTCATCAGTGGTAACGCCTTTTTTTACGTAAGGCCCTATCATTGTAAGTACTTCGGCAGCCAGTTTACCGGCTACGCGCATTTTTTCGATTTCTTCTGGGGTTTTGATAATAGCTGTCACAGCGCCTCTCAAATCGTTTGAAACTAGTTTGATGAAGAATGTTGTTTACTTACGCAGTATAACACTATTCAGGTCATTCTTAGTAAGGTTATGATAATGCTTAATTTTACGCTTCGATTATAGATGAGGAAACGGCGAATTCGCGGTCCCTGTCGCTTATTTACAAAAACGATTCTTATAATGACTTTTTACGCTCAAAACTTGAGGCTGTGGTGGTATTGTGATATAAAGCGCGCGCCCTGACGGAAAGCTCATATTGCTCTGTGTAATTGGCACCGTTTTAGAGGGTAAATTTATTTTATTAAAACACACATATACCGTCACTTCGTATCGGGGTGTTCAGTTCTGCTTAGGTTGGTCTGAATCGATACAAGGGGTATATGGAGGCCTAACCCCAAGAGGAAAATAAAATGGCTAATGTTTCTATGCGTGACATGCTGAAAGCCGGTGTGCATTTCGGTCACCAAACTCGTTACTGGAACCCAAAGATGAAGCCTTTCATCTTCGGCGCTCGTAATAAAGTTCATATCATCAACCTTGAAAAAACGGTTCCACTTTTCAACAACGCACTTAACTACCTTTCAGGTGTTGCGTCTAAGAAAGGTAAAATCCTTTTTGTTGGTACTAAGCGCGCCGCTGGCGAAGCAGTTAAAGACGCTGCTCTTAAGTGCGACCAGTACTACGTAAACAAGCGTTGGTTAGGTGGTATGCTGACTAACTGGAAAACAGTACGTCAGTCAATCAAACGCCTTAAAGATCTTGAGCAGCAAAGCCAAGACGGTACGTTTGAGAAGCTAACTAAGAAAGAAGCACTTATGCTTCAGCGCGAAATGGACAAGCTTGAAAACAGCCTTGGCGGTATCAAAGATATGGGCGGTCTTCCAGACGCAATCTTTGTTATCGACGCAGATCACGAGCACATTGCTATCACTGAAGCGCGTAACCTAGGTATCCCTGTTGTTGGTGTTGTAGATACTAACTCTAACCCAGACGGTGTTGATTACATCATCCCTGGTAACGACGATGCTATCCGTGCTATCCAACTTTACTTGGATGCTGCTGCAAACGCTATCAACTCAGGTCGTGAAAGCAACCTTGAAGTACAAGCTGAGCAAGACGACTTCGTAGAAGCTGCAGAGTAATTCTGACTGCTTGCTGTCATATCAAGATAATATGGCAGCGCTATAATACGAAACGTATTGAGGGGGCGGTATCGCCCCTTTTACCTAACGAATTTAAAATTTAATGCTGAGGAATTGAAAAATGGCAGTGACTGCAGCACTAGTTAAAGAACTGCGCGAACGTACTGGCGCAGGTATGCTGGATTGTAAAAAAGCCCTGGTTGAGACGGATGGTGACATTGAGTTAGCCATTGAAAACATGCGTAAATCAGGTCAAGCGAAAGCGGCTAAGAAAGCAGGCCGTATCGCAGCTGAAGGTGTTATCCTTACTAAGGTTGAAGCGGGTCGTGCGACTATGCTTGAACTAAACTGTGAAACTGATTTCGTAGCACGTGACGAAGGTTTCCTTAAGTTCGGTAACGAGCTTCTAGAAGTAGCAGCAGCTAATAACATCAACGACATCGAAGCGCTTAACGATGCAGAACTTAACGGTTCTAAAGTAAGCGAAGTTCGTGACGCACTTGTTGCTAAAATCGGCGAAAACATCTCTCCACGTCGCGTTATCAACGTTGAAGGCGATACACTAGGCGCTTACGTACACGGCGGCCGCATTGGTGTTATCTCTATCCTTACTGGCGGTGATGAAGAGCTAGCGAAAGACGTTGCAATGCACGTTGCAGCTGCTAGCCCGCAGTTCGTTAAGCCTGAAAACGTTCCGGCTGAAGTTGTTGAGAAAGAGAAAGAAATCCAAATCGAAATCGCTATCCAGTCTGGTAAGCCAGCTGATATCGCTGAGAAAATGGTTGCAGGCCGCATGAAGAAGTTCACTGGTGAAGTGAGCTTGACTGGTCAGCCTTTCGTTAAAGATCCTTCAATCTCTGTTGCTGAGCTTCTTAAGAACAACAGCGCAGACGTGATCAACTTCGTACGTTTCGAAGTTGGTGAAGGTATCGAGAAGAAGACTGAAGACTTCGCTGCTGAAGTAGCTGCTCAAATGGCTGCTGCTAAGAAATAATTGAGTGTTTATCTTTTGCATTAAGCAATAGTTAGATAAACTACAAAGCACCTCTTAGGAGGTGCTTTTTTATAGCTGAACATTTTTGGTATTGCTTATGCACTACGTAAGTGTGAAGCTAGGCGAAGTATGTACGCGCCTGCCTGACAAACGAAAGCGCTTTGTCCTATGTTTTTTGTATCAGTAATGTAATGAAAGACATAGGACAAAACGGGTTTACGAGGACAATTCAAACTATGAGTATCACACCAAAATCAGCATACCGACGCATTTTGTTAAAGCTTAGTGGTGAAGCCCTAATGGGGGCAGAAGGCTTTGGCATAGACCCTAAAGTGCTAGATAGAATGGCACAAGAAATTAAAGAGCTGGTTGAACTTGGTGTTCAAGTTGGTCTTGTTATCGGTGGTGGTAACTTGTTCCGTGGCGAAGGCCTAGCAAAGGCGGGCATGAACCGCGTTGTTGGCGATCACATGGGAATGTTAGCTACCGTTATGAACGGCTTAGCTATGCGCGATGCGCTTCATCGTGCATTTGTAAATGCCCGTATGATGTCAGCTATTCCGCTAAATGGTGTATGCGATGCATACAACTGGGCAGAAGCCATTAGCCTTCTTAAGTCAGGCCGTGTTGTTATCTTCTCTGCGGGCACGGGCAATCCTTTCTTCACTACAGACTCAGCAGCTTGCTTACGCGGCATCGAAATTGAAGCCGATGCGGTATTAAAAGCAACCAAAGTTGATGGTGTATATAGCGATGACCCGGTGAAAAACCCAGAAGCAACGCTTTATGATGAACTGACGTACCAAGAAGTACTAGAAAAAGAACTTAAAGTGATGGACTTGTCAGCGTTTACTTTGGCGCGCGATCACAGCTTGCCAATTCGCGTATTTAACATGAATAAGCCTGGTTGCCTAAAACGTGTTGTGATGGGCGAGAAAGAAGGTACTGTTATTCGCCACGCTGACAACGATTAATTAAGAACAATAGGATACAAATCGTGATTGATGAAATTGAATTAGATGCGCAAGAGCGCATGGAAAAAAGCCTAGTGTCTCTAAAGGGCCAATTCAGCAAAATCCGCACTGGTCGTGCGCATCCAAGCCTTCTAGATGGCATCATGGTACCTTATTACGGCGTAGACACGCCGCTAAAGCAAGTGGCTAACGTAGTTGCAGAAGACAGCCGTACGCTAGCGTTAACTGTATTTGATAAAAGCGCTATTCAAGCGGTAGAGAAAGCGATTATGCAGTCTGACTTGGGCTTAAACCCAATGAGTGCAGGTGGTTCAATCCGCATTCCACTTCCGCCACTTACTGAAGAGCGTCGTAAAGACCTAATTCGCGTTGTTCGTAACGAAGCGGAAGGTGGTCGTGTTGCTATCCGCAATATTCGTCGTGACGCTAACGGTGACATCAAAGATCTTCTTAAAGAAAAAGAAATCAGTGAAGATGAGAGCCGTGCAGCGGAAGAAAATATTCAATCTATTACTAATGAGTTCATTAAGAAAGTTGACAGCATGCTTGCTGACAAAGAAAAAGAACTAATGGAAGTATAAGTAAGCATTATGATTGGAAAGCGTTTAAGCGCAGCCAAATCGACGAAAGCAGAGGTGCCAGCAGTCACTGCTGGCCCGAAGCACGTTGCTATTATTATGGATGGCAATGGTCGATGGGCGCAAAAGAAAGGGAAAATTCGTACTTTCGGCCACAAAGCCGGGGTAGAGTCTGTACGTTCTGTAGTGCGCTTTGCACGTCAAAACGGTATTGAATCACTGACGCTATTCGCGTTTTCCAGTGAAAATTGGAAGCGCCCCGAGGAAGAAGTCAGCGTTTTGATGGAACTCTTTAATCTTGTTCTCAATAGCGAAGCAAAACGATTACACAAAAATGGTGTACGTTTACAGGTTATTGGTGATGTTGAAGCATTCGATGCCAAGCTAGTTGAAAAAATTCGAAAAGCTGAAGACATGACCAAAGACAACAAAGATTTGGTTTTAAATATTGCCGCAAACTATGGCGGTAGATGGGATATTGTAAACGCGGCGAAACAGCTTGCTACGCAAGTAAAAAGCAGCGATTTGGATGTGGAAGACATCACTGAAGACGCACTGAATGCGCACATTTCAACGGCTAACCTTCCTGAGTTAGACCTTCTTATTCGCACAGGTGGCGAACACCGTATTAGCAACTTCTTGCTTTGGCAATGTGCCTACGCAGAGTTGTACTTTACCGACGTACTATGGCCCGACTTCAATGAAGACGTGTTTCAATTAGCCGTAGACGATTTTAATGTTCGCCAACGTCGTTTCGGTTTAACCGGTGAACAGGTAGTCACAGCCGATGGTTAACACCATGCAGGCAATTATCAGGCTAGCCCTGGTAACAAAAGCCAAGGGCAAATTATGCTAAAACAACGAATAATAACTGCATTAATCCTAGCGCCACTGGCGCTTTACGCTATTTTGTTCCTCCCAATATTTTGGTTCGAAATAGCCATTGCCGGTGTGGTAGGCATCGGTGCCTACGAGTGGGCAAATATGTCCGGTGTGTGCGAGCGTCCTAAAAAGCTTATCTACATGGGAGGTGCATTTGCTATATGTATTGCCTTATCCCTTATTGTAGATGCCAGCACCATTTGGTATCAGGGACAGTTGCATGGCTTGTATCGCGCAATATTAAGTGTCGCCGTTCTATGGTGGATAGCATCTTTATTTATGGTGCTTGCTTATCCCAAATACTCAAAATTCTGGAAGGACAGCCGCAGTGTTAGAACACTGTTTGGAGCGCTTACGCTTATTCCAACATGGGTAGCAGTTGTTGCACTTCGCACGAGCCTGCACGATGTAGACCCGTTTTACGGTGCTTCACTTATCTTCTATGTGCTGGGGATCGTTTGGGCGGCAGATATAGGTGCATTCTTTGTTGGCGTAAAATTTGGGCGCCACAAGCTGCGCCCTAATGTATCGCCAGGTAAAAGTTTAGAAGGCTTATTAGGCGGTATTGCAGCCTCGTTCGCTATTATCGCTTTTGCGGCTCTTCACTATCAGGTAGAGCCTTCACGTATTTGGCTTCACCTTGCTATTGGCGGTATTACTGTTGCTGTTTCAGCCCTTGGCGATTTGAACGAGAGCATGCTTAAGCGCTGTGCGGGTATTAAAGACAGCGGCAAAATTCTCCCAGGGCACGGTGGTGTGCTTGATAGAATCGACAGCTTAACTGCTGCATTCCCTGTTTTTGCATTCTGTTATGTAACCTGGATGGCGTAATGCAAACAGTAACAGTGTTAGGGGCCACAGGCTCCATTGGTTGTAATACACTTGACGTAATAAACCGCCACCCAGATAAATACCGCGTATTTGCCATTACTGGTAACTCCCAGCTTGAATTGCTTATGGAGCAGGCTCGAAAGTGCGCGCCGCGCTATGTAGTAATTGCAGATGACGCTCACTACAAACTGGCCTGTGAGTTAGCATCTCAGTACGGTGTTGATGCAGAGATTCTGGCTGGCGCTAAGGCGCTGGAAGAAGTATCAAGCGCGCCTGAAGTTGATGCTGTAATGGCAGCTATTGTGGGTGCAGCAGGGCTTTTACCCACACTAGCAGCAGTGAAAGCGGGCAAACGTGTTTTGCTTGCCAATAAAGAAGCGTTAGTCATGTCTGGTGCTTTATTTATTGAGGCTGCGAACCAAAGCGGCGCTGAAATCCTTCCTATCGACAGCGAACATAATGCCATATTCCAGTGTCTTCCACACGACTATGAATACGGTAACTTCACGGCATCAGGCATTCGTAAAATTTTATTAACGGGCTCAGGTGGGCCGTTTAGAGAAAGGCCTTTAGATAGCTTCTCGTCAATTACTATTGATGAAGCCAGTACACACCCTAACTGGTCGATGGGCAGAAAAATAACAATCGACTCTGCGACTATGATGAACAAGGGGCTGGAGTTTATTGAAGCCTGCTGGCTGTTCGGTGCCGGCGCTGATGATATCGATGTGGTAATTCACCCGCAAAGTATTATTCATTCTATGGTGCAATATGTTGATGGGTCGGTGATCGCACAAATGGGCAACCCTGACATGCGCACCCCTATTGCTTATGGCTTAGCTCATCCAGAGCGAATTGAAGCGGGCGTAACGCCACTAGATTTTTCTGACATTGCCAATTTCAGTTTTCAAACCCCTTGCTTTGAACGTTATCCTAATTTGAAACTGGCTATTGATGCGTGTAAGGAAGGGCAGTGTGCAACAACACGAGTGAACGCGTCAAACGAAGTGGCAGTCGAGGCCTTTTTAGAAGGTAAGATTCAGTTTTGCGATATTGCCAAAGTTAATGATGCCACGTTAAATGCTATGCCACACGTATCGGTAAGTTCTATTCAACAAATACTAGAGCAAGACAGCCTTGCAAGAACAAAGGCTAACGAGATTATTCGAGGTAAATTCCAGTGCTAGCATTTTTATGGAGCCTTGGTGCATTCATTGTAGCCCTAGGTATTTTGGTTGCCGTACATGAATGGGGACACTTTTATGTGGCTCGTAAATGCGGTGTACAGGTAGAGCGCTTCTCAATTGGTTTTGGAAAGCCTATATGGCGTAAAACAAGTAAGTCAGGTACAGAATATGTCATCGCTATGATCCCATTGGGTGGCTACGTGCGCATGCTCGATGGACGAATTGACGACGTACCGCCGGAGTTAGAAGATAAAGCCTTCAACAATAAACCCGTATTGCAGCGCATGGCGGTTATTGCGGCAGGTCCTGGCGTTAACTTCATTTTTGCGTTTTTCGCATTGTGGTTGATGTACTTGGTTGGCTTAGAAACCGTGAAACCTGTGGTGAAAAGCGTTGAACCAGAGAGCATCGCTGCACTTGCTGGCGTGCAAGCGGGTGATGAAATCATCAAAGTAGGCGACAGGGTTACGCCTGATTGGGAAGCCGTTAATTTAGAAATCGTCTCTAATATTGGTGCTGAAAAAGCGGCTGTTACGGTTAAAAATTCATCGAATGTCGAAAAAGAACTGACTTTTACATTAGGTTCTTGGAACTTTGACCCAGATAGTGAGTCTCCCTTAAGCAGCTTAGGGTTAACCCCTTATCGACCAGATGCAACGCTAACCGTTGGATTTGTTGGAGAGGAAAGTGCAGCGCAGGAAGCGGGGTTAAAACCCGGTGATGAACTAATTGCGTTAAATGGCACTAAGTTGTCATCGTGGGAACGTCTAGTTGACGTTATTGTTGAAAGTCCCGGTGAGCGCATTTCGCTCGATATACAAAGGGATGGACAGCAACTTACATTAGATGCCACGATAGCGCGCCGCGATACGCCACAAGGGCAAAGTGGGTATTTAGGTGTGAGCCCAACGTTCGAGCCTTGGCCTGAAGGGTATGTGTTTACGCATCAATATGGCATTATAGAGGCTATTGGGAAGGCGCTAGATAAAACGTGGCGTCTTATGACACTCAGTGTCGAAATGATAGGAAAGCTCATCACAGGCGACGTGTCGGTGAAAAATTTGAGCGGCCCTATCTCAATTGCTCAAGGTGCGGGAACAAGTGCTGGGTATGGACTTGCGTACTTCTTGAGTTTTCTTGCCTTAATAAGCGTAAATTTAGGCATAATAAATTTATTACCCTTGCCCATGCTTGACGGTGGTCACCTCATGTTTTTTATCGTGGAGTGGATCACAGGCAAGCCTGTGCCTGAAGCGGTGCAGGAATGGGGTTACAGAATAGGTGGCGTGCTTCTGTTTATGATCATGGGTATCGCAATTTTTAACGATATCGCTCGCATAACCTGATACAAATCAGGAAGTACAAAACAGCTAATACAAAACGCGGCCAGGAAAAGAAAAATAGATGAAGTTAAAACAGTTAGTAGCAGCCGGAGCCATTCTTTCCAGTGCTAGCTTTGCCAACGCTGCGGCGCAAGACAGTGAATTTGTCGTTGAAGACATTCGCGTTGAAGGTTTGCAACGAGTTGCACTTGGTGCAGCCTTAACCTACTTGCCCGTTCAAGTTGGCGACGAGCTTAATACATTCAGGGTAACGCAGCTTATTCGCTCGTTATACTCTTCAACTCACTTTGAAAATGTAGAAATTCTTCGCGACGGCAATACGCTTGTGGTGCGCGTGTCTGAACGTCCTACTATCAGTAATATTATTTTTGACGGTAACGATGATATTAAAGATGAGCAGCTTCAGGAAAGCTTGGACGGAAACGGTGTTCGCATTGGTGAGCCACTCGATAAAACCGTACTAACCTCTATTGAGAATGGCCTTAAAGACTTCTTTTACAGCATAGGTAAATACAATGCTGACGTAACGGCTATCATCACGCCGTTACCGCGTAATCGTGTCGATTTGAAACTGCTTTTTGAAGAAGGCGACGCGGCTGAAATTGAACAAATTAATATTGTAGGCAATGAAATCTTCTCAGACGAAGAGTTGATGGATGCGTTTGAACTACAGTATGACACGCCTTGGTGGGATTTCTTATCAGAAACACGCTACCAGCAACAGACCTTGCAAGGCGACATGGAGACTTTACGTAACCACTATCTTAACCGTGGTTATCTTCGCTTTAATGTTGACTCTACCCAAGTTTCAATGACCCCTGAAAAGTCGGGCATCTACATTGCCATGAATGTGACAGAGGGCGAGCAGTACACTATTTCTGAAGTAGAATTGGTGGGTGATGTACTTGGACACGAAGAATATATTGAACGGGTACTCCCACTTACAGAAGGCGAGCTTTATAACCAAGCCGAAGTGACCTATACAGAAGAGTTTATCAGTAAATATCTTGGCCGATTCGGATATGCCTATCCAACGGTAACCACCGTTCCTGAGATAAACGACGAGGATAAAACGGTTAAGTTGACGCTATCAGTTGACCCAGGTAAGCGTATTTACGTAAATCGCATTAAGTTTAACGGTAACGTTGTAACGGCAGATAGCGTGCTTCGTCAAAACGTCAGTCAGATGGAAGGCACGTGGCTTTCAAATAATTTGCTAGAGTCTTCTAAGAACCAGCTTTCTCGTCTTACCTATATGGAAGAAGTTGAGTTTGAAACTGTTCGTATCCCTGGCTCTGAAGATAAAGTCGACGTTAATTATAACGTTAAAGAGCAGCCTTCAGGTTCATTTAACGCGGGTATCGGTTATGGTGACAGAACTAAGTTAAGCCTGCAGGCGGGTATTCAGCAAGATAACTTCTTGGGTACAGGTAAGCGTGTGGGTCTTAACCTAAGCACGGTTTCATATCAACGCAGTGCGCAGATTACTTATAACGATCCTTACTTTACCATTGACGGTATTAGCCTTGGTGGTAGTTTAGGTTATAGCGAGTTCGACGGCTCCGACTTCAACGTTATTCAGTACAACTCAAAGCGTTGGTCAATTGGTGCCAATATTGGTTATCCGATTAATGAGTTTAACCGAATTAATTTTGGTTTGACCTACAGTAATGTTGAGCTATTTAACCGTGGTTACTACGAGCAAACTGAGCAATTCTATAATCAGTTTACAGACGGTGAAGACCCGGATGCAGCTATCAAATACGATAGTTATCTAGCTAGCGTAAGCTGGAGTAGAAGTACACTTAACCGTGGTCTATTCCCAACGGCGGGCTCGTCTCAACGCGCATCATTTAGCATTACTACACCAAACTCAGACGTAAACTATTTTAAAACGGTATTTGACGGTAAGTGGTATTTCCCATTATCTCGTAACCAGCGCTGGTCTTTCCTAACTCGTGTGCGTCTTGGCTACGGTAATGGTTATGGCGATATCAACGGCAATGAGCAAATACTACCGTTTACGGAAAACTTCACTGCCGGTGGTTCAGACTCATTACGCGGTTTTGAAAACAACACGGTAGGTCCACGAGGTATTTTCCTTGGTAACTCTGGCACTATTACAGGCCCTGATGGTGAACTATTCCCTGCAGACCCAGCTGACGCGACCCTGTCGTGGTCAACACGTAGTCTAGGTGGTAATGCCATGGTGCTTGGTGGTGTCGAGCTTATTGTTCCCACGCCATTTGTAGAAGAAGAAATGGATAACTCTGTTCGCACAAGTTTGTTTGTGGATGTGGGTAACGTGTGGGATACTGAGTTTGACTATGACTATTATCGTCAGTTTGACATAGCATCCACTCAAGACGGTGAGCTATTGGACTATTCTGACTGGAGTCTGTATCGTAGCTCGGCAGGTATATCGGTTCAGTGGATATCGCCAATGGGACCGATGGTATTCAGCTTCTCGAAAGCGATACAGCAGCGTGATGGTGATGATGCAAGATTCTTCACTTTCAATATTGGTCAAACTTTCTAAGACATTAAAGCGAGCGCGTTTGAGTCGCGCTCTATAATAAGATTCACAAAAGGAGTTCCCTTTGAAACAGTTGGTAAAACATATCGTTGCAGGAGCAATGTTGGGTAGCGCTTTAGTAAGTACATCTGTAATGGCTGAACAGAAAGTGGCTGTTGTTGATGTGCAAGGTATTTTTCAAGCGATGCCTCAAGCGGCTGAGATTCAAAATGCTATTCAAGCTGAGTTTAAAGATCAGCTTGAAGAAGTGAATCAGCTACAGCGTGACGGTCAGTTCTACGCAGAGCGTCTTCAGCGTGATGCAGCGACAATGAGTGATGCAGAGAAAAAAGAACTAGAACAAAAAATCTTGTCAGTACGCGAAGAGCTATCTAAAAAAGGTCAGCCTTTGCAACAAAACATTCAACGTCGTAGCAACGAAGAGCGTAACAAGCTTCTTGGTCTTATTAAGCAAGCTATCGACTCTGTTGCAGCGAAGCAAGGCTATGATTTAGTGCTTAACGCAGGTGCAGTAGCGTTCGCTAAAGAAGAGCACGACTTATCTGAACAAGTACTTCAGCAAGTAAGCAAAACTAACTAATAACTGCTCTGTGGCTTAATGGTCTTTGCTTTATATCGAAGGTCAGCAGGCTTTAGTCAGTTAAAATTTGTCAGACCAACCCCTTTAAAGGTGTTGGTCTGATTTGTTTTTTGCGCTTTACAGCGTATGGTTGGCGCCGTTTTTATTTTTACGGCGAGTTTGACCCTAAAACCAATCTACCATTTGAGTTGGTTTAATATTGTTGTAGGTCATGCTTGTTTACAGGAGAAAGTTTTTGGCCAATTCACTTAATACCATTGAAATTCAGGAAATATTGGAATTACTACCACACCGGTACCCATTCCTACTTGTTGATCGTGTTACAGACTATGTTCTGGGTGAGTCTGTAAAGGCTTATAAAAATATCACAATCAATGAGCCGTGTTTCATGGGGCACTTCCCCGGTCAGCCAATTTTCCCAGGCGTGTTAATTCTTGAAGCGATGGCACAAGCGGCAGGTGTTTTAGGTTTTAAGACCATGGGCAACAATGATAAGTTATACTTGTATGCAGGAATTGATAACGCACGCTTTAAACGTCCAGTAGTTCCGGGTGATAAGCTTGAGTTTGATGTTGCTCTGGTAAAGGAGCGCAGAGGGATTTGGAAATTTAAAGGTACTGCAAGTGTCGACGGCGACATAGCTTGTAGTGCAGAGTTTATGTGTGCGATGAGAGAGATAGCGTAACGTGATCCATCCTACTGCGGTAATTTCAGAAAGTGCAAAAATTGGTGAAAATGTCACTATAGGTCCATTTTGTGTGGTAGACGATAACGTCACCATTGGCGATGGCTGTATTCTGAAATCACATGTGGTGGTACGCGGCCCAACGCGTATCGGTAAAAACAATAAGTTTTATCAGTTTTCTTCTATCGGTGAAGACTGCCAAGATAAAAAATATGCTGGCGAACCAACTGAGCTTGTTATTGGCGATGACAACGAGTTTAGAGAAGGGGTAACTGTTCACCGAGGCACCATTCAGGACAACAGTATTACCATTATCGGCTCTCGTGGTTTATTTATGGCTAATGCGCATATTGCCCATGACTGTGTACTTGGTGACGATATAATTATTGCAAATAACGTTGCTGTTGCAGGTCATGTCCATATTGACGATTTCGTTATTGTTGGTGGCGCTACAGGTATTCATCAGTTTTGCAAAATTGGGGCGCACGCCTTTTTAGGCGCTGGTGGTATTATCCTAAGAGATGTGCCTCCATTTGTTATGGTAAGTGGCCAGAAGAATATTCCTCAGGGAATCAACTCTGAAGGCTTAAAGCGCCGTGGTTTCTCAAAAGAGGAAGTGCTAGAGATAAAGCGTGCATATAAAGCAATTTATCGCGAAGGCAATACCATCGATGAAGCGTTAGAAAAGTTAGCGAAACCAGCGGATGAATTCAATGGTGTAGCACTTATGGTGAAGTTCTTACAAGACTCGAAGCGAGGCATTATTCGCTAATTATGTCTAAACCAATTCGTATCGGCTTGGTTGCCGGAGAGCCCTCTGGTGACATCCTTGCCGCAGGAATGGTTGCCGAGTTAAAACGCCAATACCCAGATGCTATTATTGAAGGTATTGGCGGTTCAAATATGATAGAGGCGGGTTTCCATAGTCTATTCGATATGGAAACCTTGTCGGTTATGGGGCTTGTTGAAGTTCTCTCCCATCTACCTGCCATCTTGAAAGTTAAAAAGCAGCTTCTTGCTCACTTCGAGCAAAATCCGCCTGATATTTTTGTGGGTATTGATGCGCCTGATTTTAATCTAAGAGTAGAAAAAGCGCTTAAAGCACGCGGTATCAAAACCATGCACTATGTAAGCCCTACCGTGTGGGCATGGCGTGAGAAACGCATTCACAAGATAGCGAAAGCGGCTAATCGCGTATTGGGGTTGTTCCCTTTCGAACAACAGGTATACGACAAATACAACGTTCCCTATACCTTTGTGGGGCATACCATGGCTGACGCTATAGCCATTGAGCCCGACCAAAATGCGGCAAGACAGGCATTAGGGGTAGATAGTCAAGCTAATGTATTGGCTGTTCTACCCGGTTCACGAAGGGGGGAAGTAGATACGTTGCTTCCCGTGTTTCTGAAAACCATCGAAGCTATTCATGCTAAACGCAGTGACATTCAATTTCTTATCCCTGCGGCAAACGAGCATCGTCTTTCGCAAATTAAAGCACTATTGCTTGAAGCTGATAATGCTGAAGCACGCTTACCCATTCAGGTAACCCAAGGCACTTCTCGAGATGCCATGATAGCGAGCGATGTTATCTTACTTGCATCCGGGACAGCCACGTTAGAAGCTATGTTGTGTAAGCGCCCAATGGTAGCCGCTTATTTACTTGCACCGCTTACATATAAAATTATGCAGCGCTTGTATAAAGCGCCGTTCTTCACTTTGCCAAACTTATTGGCTGATGAGGCAATTATTCCTGAATTACTTCAAGATGAAGTAAACGCAGAGAATATGAGCAATCAGTTACTTAACTTCTTCGAAAGTGATAATTCTGCGCTTATTTCCCGTTTCACCGATCTCCACCATACGCTAAAATGCAATGCTGATAAAACAGCAGCAAAAGCTGTCGTGGAGGAATTGTTTGCATAAGTTAATTGCCGGTGTTGATGAAGTAGGGCGTGGCCCTTTAGTTGGAGATGTGGTTACTGCTGCGGTTATACTAGACCCAGAAAACCCCATTGAAGGGCTAACCGACTCTAAAAAGTTGAGTGAAAAGAAACGTGTAGCCCTTGCTCAAGAGATTCGTGAGAAGGCGCTTTACTGGAATATCGGTAGAGCAAGCCCTGAAGAAATAGACAAGCTTAATATACTGCACGCTACCATGCTCGCCATGATCCGAGCGGTAGAAGGCCTGCCAGTAAAACCAGATTTTGTGCGTGTAGACGGCAACCGCGTCCCAGCTTGGAATTTTGAGTCTGAAGCGGTAGTGAAAGGTGACAGCCTACACGCTGAAATTTCAGCGGCTTCCATTATTGCCAAAGTAGAGCGAGACAACGATATGATTTCGCTTCACGAGGCTTACCCGCAATATAACTTTGCCGGGCACAAAGGTTACCCTACAAAAGCACATTTTGAAGCTATCGCCGAATATGGCATCTTAGATTGCTATCGCAAAAGTTTTAAACCCGTAAAAGCGCTACTCGAAGAGAAATAACATCATGTCATCGCCATTTATTCATTTACGTGTTCACAGCGACTTTTCGATGATGGACGGCCTGAATAAGGTTAAGCCTATTCTAGGTAAAGTGGCCGCGCTTGGCATGCCTGCCGTGGCGATCACCGACCAAATGAATATGTGTGGCTTGGTAAAATTCTATTCCGAGGCACATAATTTAGGTATCAAGCCCATAATTGGCACCGATTTTTGGGTGACTAATGAAGCTTTTGGCGATGAACCTTTCAGACTTACCCTCATTGCGATGAACAACGAAGGGTATAAGAATATTACTATTCTTATCTCCAAGGCCTACCTTCGTGGACATTTGGCACACCGTGCGGTTATCGATCAAGCATGGTTAGCAGAGCATAGCGAAGGCGTTATTGTTTTATCGGGCGCACAGCACGGCGATATCGGCGTAGGTTTAATGAAAAATAACGCCAAGCTTCTTGAAGATGCGCTTGAGTTTTATCAAACCCATTTTCCCGACCGGTTTTATTTAGAGCTTATTAGAACTGGTAGACAAGGCGAAGAAGATTATTTACACCATGCGGTAGAGCTTGCTGAGCAGCGCGGTTTACCCGTGGTTGCCACTAATGAAGTATGCTTTATTGACCAAGAGGGTTTCGACGCGCACGAAATTCGAGTGTGTATCCACGATGGCTATACGTTAGATGATAACCGTCGCCCTAAGCGCTATAGCGACCAGCAATATCTGCGCACAGCAGAGGAAATGGTTGAGCTATTTAGCGATATTCCAGAAGCCATAGAAAATACGGTTGAAATTGCCAAGCGCTGTAACGTTACTGTTCGGCTAAATGAATATTTCTTGCCACAGTTTCCAACCGGCGGTATGACCACCGAAGACTTCTTGGTTAAGGTGTCTGAGGAAGGCTTGGAAGAACGTCTAGAATTTCTATTCCCCGATGAGGAAGTGCGCAAAGCCAAACGCCCAGAGTACGATGACCGACTTCGCATTGAGCTTGAAGTTATCAACCAAATGGGGTTCCCGGGCTATTTCCTTATCGTTATGGAGTTTATCCAGTGGAGTAAAGATAACGGAATTCCGGTAGGGCCAGGGCGTGGTTCAGGTGCGGGCTCACTGGTGGCCTATGCCTTAAAAATTACCGACCTAGATCCGCTTGAATTCGACTTGCTATTCGAACGTTTCCTGAACCCAGAACGTGTATCAATGCCCGACTTCGACGTCGACTTCTGTATGGACAGACGAGATGAGGTAATCGACCACGTTGCTGAGCTTTACGGACGTCAGGCGGTATCGCAGATCATTACGTTTGGTACCATGGCGGCAAAAGCGGTAGTACGCGATGTTGGCCGCGTGCTTGGTCACCCATACGGCTTTGTAGACAGGATCTCAAAGCTTATTCCGCCTGATCCAGGCATGACGCTTGAAAAGGCGTTTAAAGCAGAGCCACAGCTGCCAGAAGTTTATGAAAGCGATGAGGAAGTGAAAGACCTTATCGATATGGCGCGAATACTTGAAGGGGTTACCAGAAACGCTGGTAAACACGCCGGTGGTGTTGTTATTGCGCCAACCACAATTACTGATTTCTCGCCTTTGTATTGTGATGACGAAGGTAAAAACCCCGTAACCCAGTTCGACAAAAACGACGTTGAAACGGCGGGCTTGGTAAAATTCGACTTCTTAGGTCTTCGTACGCTGACTATTATTCAGTGGGCGATAGATATGATCAAAGAAGGGAAAAACGTTGATGTAGATATCAGCGCCATTCCGCTTGAAGATCCTAAGAGTTTCAGAACCCTTCAAAACGCCGAGACAACTGCGGTATTCCAGCTGGAATCTCGCGGTATGAAAGAACTAATTAAGCGCCTTAAACCTGACTGCTTCGAAGATATTATCGCACTGGTGGCCCTGTTCCGTCCGGGCCCGCTGCAATCAGGCATGGTAGATAACTTTATTGACCGAAAGCACGGACGTGAAGAAATTTCCTACCCCGATGCAGAATATCAGCACGAGTGCTTGAAAGAAATTCTAGAGCCTACCTATGGCATTATCTTGTATCAGGAACAGGTAATGCAGATAGCCCAGGAAATGGCGGGCTACTCACTGGGCGGCGCTGACTTGCTTCGTCGTGCTATGGGTAAGAAAAAGCCTGAAGAAATGGCCAAGCAGCGCGGCACGTTCGCCGAAGGTGCCAAGGGCAATAATATTGACCCGGACCTTGCGATGAAAATCTTCGACTTGGTAGAAAAGTTCGCGGGTTACGGGTTTAACAAATCTCACTCTGCCGCTTATGCCTTGGTGTCTTACCAAACTTTGTGGCTGAAAGTGCATTATCCAGCGGAATTCATGGCTGCGGTAATGTCGGCAGATATGGATAACACCGATAAAATCGTGACGCTTGTCGATGAATGTGAGCGCATGGGCATCGAAATACTGCCGCCAGATTTAAATGCGGGTAAATACAAATTTACCGTCGATAGCGAAGGTCGCATTGTTTACGGTATCGGTGCGATTAAAGGGGTAGGTGAAGGCCCGATTGAAGCGATTATTGAAGCGCGGGAGACCCAAGGGGCATTTAAGGATCTTTTTGATTTCTGCGCCAAGATAGATATTAAACGGGTAAACAAGCGAGTGCTAGAAAAGCTTGTATTAGCGGGAGCAATGGACAACTTAGGCCCCCATCGCGCAAGCCTTATGGCGAGTTTACCCGAGGCCCTTGCCGCCGCTGGACAGCACGCAAAAGCCGAGTCTTTTGGTCAGTCAGACATGTTTGGACTACTGACTACCGAGCCAGAAGACGTGAAGCAAGCGTTTGCCGACGTCCCTGAGTGGCCTGAGAAAGTATGGCTAGAAGGTGAGAAAGATACCTTGGGCTTGTACTTAACCGGTCACCCCATCAATCAGTACGCGGAAGAACTGCGTTATTACACCGACGGTCGATTAGTTGATTTAAAACCAACCAATAAAGATCAAATGGCCAGTGCAGTAGGATTGGTGCTTGGCGTGCGTGTAATGACGAACAAGCGGGGGCGTCGCTGGGCCATAGTGACACTGGATGATAAGAGTGCCAGAATAGACGTACGTTTCTTCCCCGATATGTACGAGCAGTTCGAAAGTGTGTTAGAAACTGACAGAATATTGCTTATAAAGGGACAGGTCAGCTTTGATGATTTCTCTGGGGGCAATACAATCACCGCCCGTGATGTAATGGACATTGTTCAGGCACGAGAGAAAAACGCGAGAGCGCTGGCACTAAATATTGATACCCAGTTGCTTGAACCGAAGAAAATGAGTCAGATGCAATCTATCCTGCAGGCATTTAACGGCGGAAGTTGTCCTGTTCAGTTAGCGGTAACCCATCCAGACGCTGAAGTAACCCTAGCGTGTGGTGCAAGATGGTACGTTACCCCTGAAGACCAACTTTTGCACGATCTCAAACAATGTTTGGGAGACAAAGCCGTTTCAATTCTCTACCATTAAGGGTAAGAGTTCGATAGATTGGACATCTCGCGTTTGCATAGACGAGCGTAGTACGAATAGGACATGAAATGAGTATACAGTTTTTGGACTTTGAACAGCCAATAGCCGAACTAGAAGCAAAAATTGAAGAGCTTAGGTTGGTGAATCAAGGTGGCGAGTTTGACGTTGGTATTGAAGAAGAAATCAATAAGCTTCGCGGTAAAAGCGCAGAGCTGACCAAAAAGATCTTTTCTGATCTTGGTGCATGGCAAGTTTCTCAACTTGCTCGTCACCCAATGCGTCCATACACGTTAGATTACATTCCTCGTATTTTTACTGAATTCGACGAGCTTGCTGGCGACCGCGCGTTTGCTGACGATAAAGCGATTGTTGGTGGTCCAGCAATGCTAGATGATCAGCCTGTGATGATTATTGGTCATCAGAAAGGTCGTGATACCAACGAAAAAATTAAACGTAACTTCGGTATGCCTAAACCTGAAGGCTACCGTAAAGCCCTGCGTCTTATGAAGATGGCCGAGCGTTTTAACATGCCTATCATCACTTTTATCGATACGCCGGGAGCGTATCCAGGTGTTGGTGCTGAAGAGCGCGGCCAAAGTGAAGCCATCGCGAAAAACCTATTTGAGATGGCTGAGCTTACTGTTCCAATCGTGTGTACCGTAATCGGTGAAGGTGGTTCAGGTGGTGCACTAGCGATTGGTGTTGGCGATCGCGTTAATATGCTTCAATATTCTACGTACTCGGTTATTTCACCAGAAGGTTGTGCGTCTATTTTGTGGAAAAGCGCAGAAAAAGCACCACTCGCTGCTGAAGCGATGGGCGTAAGTGCGCCACAAATTAAAGAGCTAGGCCTGATTAACAGTATTGTTGAAGAGCCTCTAGGTGGCGCCCATCGCGACCACAATGGCATGGCGGCTAATTTGAAGGCCGTGATTAAGCAGCAGCTTAACCAGCTTAAAGAGCTAGATAAGACTAAGTTAATGGAAGAGCGTTACCAACGTTTAATGTCGTTCGGTTATTGCTAAGCTCATTAAGAAAACTAGCATGAAAGGTGCATTTAGCCGTTATTTACAGCTGCGTTCTATCAGTTTAAACGCTTGCTATAAAAACTAGCGAGCGGCGGCTTAATTCATGTTGGTTCATGTAGTGTCGCATAAGAACATGGGGGTTGTTTACCATAGGTAACCAACCCCTTTGTGTTATTAGAAAGTGTGTTATTAGAAAGTCAGTGCTAAGCCAAGTACCCCTAATAGAAATTAAGTTGAAAGAATAAGGTATTACCGGTCTGTGACCCCTCTACAATCCCCAACAATCGAACATATCGTCAACCGCATAGCGACATCTCTCACTGATGTAAAGCTACCACTTCAAACGCCACTCGTCGTTGCTTACAGCGGTGGTGTGGATTCCACCGTTCTGCTCCAAGCCGTTATTGCGTATAGGGAACAGTTTGATAGCCCAATTCATGCTGTACATGTACATCACGGTTTAAGTGATAATGCCGACGACTGGGCTCGGCACTGTGAACTGCAGTGCAGACTAGACGATGTTGAATTTCATCAGTATAGGGTCGCTGTTGATACCAGTTCACGAAAAAGTCTGGAAGCTGAAGCGCGTAAAGTTCGATACAACGCACTCTTAGAAGTGTGTGAGCAAATTGGCGGTGTGCTGTTATTAGGGCAACATGCCGAAGATCAGCTTGAAACCGTATTACTTCAGCTTAAACGTGGTGCTGGCCCACAGGGATTGGCTGGTATGGGAGAAGTGCAGTACCGAGGTGATACATTGATCATGCGACCCATGCTATCCCTAGAGAAAGCCGACATTATTGCTTATGCCGAAGAGGAAATGTTGCAGTGGGTAGAGGATGAATCTAACCAGCAAAACAGCTTTGACAGGAATTTCTTAAGAAACGAAATAATACCTCATTTGCTTGAGAGGTGGCCTAAGTTAACCAAAACCGTGGGGCGCAGCGCCGAGCTTTGTGCTGAGCAAAGTGCACTAGTCAGCGATTCTGCACAGCAATATTTTGAAGATTGTAAACATTCAGATTTAAGGCTAAACGGACCAAAGCTCGCTGCATTGTCGTTACCGTGGCAGGCCATGGTGATTCGTGCTTGGTTTAAGTCACAAGGCCGGCTGTCGCCCTCAAAAGCACAAACAGACCAAGTGCTTGCTATGCTAAAAGCAAAGCACGATGCAACCCCTGAAGTTAATTTTAAATGGGGCAGGGTGATTCGTTTTGACCACGACCTTTATTGGGTGGTAAACGCCACCCATGATATTCCGCAAAGCCTTGAACTGGCGTTAGGTCAAGATATCCCTCTTTCTTGGTTACACGGCAATATTAGGGTCACATTATCAGACCAGAAAAATGGCGATAAGGCTTCTTTGCAAACCAATGCTCGCAACCTAAAAGTAAAGCCCGAAAATGCGAGCGTGTCTAAGCTGTTGAAAGAGTGGTTTAAAGTTTGGCGTGTACCGCGATGGGAGCGTAATAGCGTGCCGGTTATTTTTCTAAATGAGCAACCTGTTGCACTTATTGTTGAAGGACGCTGTGTTTATCTGCAGCCCAAAACACCTAATATAGAAATAACGTTTGAACAAGATTAAGCGAAGAGTTTCCGCGAATTTGCTATAAACAGCGAACTAGGTCGCTCGGTGGAATGTCGACGACAAAAGCATAAAAGCGGCATTTCTTTGCCGCTCTTAAAAACTTGCCCGTAGCAGAGTTATGCCGCGTGGTAGCTATTCTTACCAGAGTTTTTTACGCGATAAAGTGCATTGTCCGCACGGTCAAAAAGGCTACTCATTGTGTCGCCATCGCGGTAAATTGCGCCACCAAGACTAGTTGATACGCCTAATCGAGATAAGTAGCTCGAACTATTTATACTCATTTGAATACGCTGGGCGGCGCAAGCCAGTTGCTGCTGTGTCTGGCAATCTAGTAAGCAACAAAATTCATCGCCGCCATAGCGAAATGCTTCATCTTCATCCCGCAGCACGTTTTCTAAATGTGAAGCAACATGCACAAGCACTTTATCACCTTCACCGTGACCAAAATTGTCATTCACGTATTTAAAGTTGTCTAAGTCGATAACCAAAAGTGCGAAAGGGTCGTCGTGTCGTTGTGCCCACCCTAGCTGTCTGGTCATAGATTGTTCAAAGCCTGCACGGTTACCTAAACCTGTTAACACATCTTTAGTTGCCATTTGCTGAACACGCATTAACGATAGTGCATGCTTTACCTGTTTTCCAAATAAATCATGCAGTTGGAATAAGCTTTCCCTTTGCGATAACGATAAGGGTGAACTAATGTAATAGTAAACGTGGGCCTGTTCGCCATTAACGTTATGGGCACCTTGAAGGGGTAAATCAATCAGTGTCGACGATATTTTTGCATTACCGTACACCCAACGGGTGTCAAAGTCAGATAAGCTGAAACCAACAACCGGCAGTAACGTATTTAACTGCTGAAAATACACGCCACCCAACTCTTGAAGTTCAAGCGTAGAAAGGAGCTGTGTTACGAAGCCTGATAATTCACTGAAAGAGAGTGATTTACCTGTGCTCTCAGCAGGGTAAAAATTGTTATGTTGTGTGCTATCGTAGACTGACGTAGAAAAATCCACAGTAGTGCCCCTATACAAAATGCGTTGATATGCAAAGAAACAAGTGTCAAAGCCCTGACGTTTCTGTGGCCCTAAACGCATTTTCGCGAAATTTATGACGATCACAGCGGCAAAACTTGCCGGATCTGCATTTATAGAGGGGATTTTGCAAACTAGATGCCAACAACGTGTTTGTGGCACTAGCCTTTAGTTTAAAGCGCAAAGAAGCGTGATGTTTTGCGCTTTATTTACAGGCAGAAGTTTACGTTGCTTTAGGAGGTAGAGTGGGAACGAGTTTTTTAAATATCGTGATATTGATGTTTATATCGGTATGCGCGGTGGCCTTATTTAAACGTATACATCTTCCACCTATTCTTGCTTATCTCTTTGCCGGCGTAATAGCGGGACCGCAGCTGCTGTCCGTGTTCGCTCACCCCGAAGAAATGCACCTGCTTGCTGAAGTGGGCATAGTATTTCTACTCTTTTCACTTGGTCTTGAGTTTTCACTACCTAAGTTGTTAGCAATGCGCTCACTAGTGTTCGGTGTAGGACTCGGGCAAATGGTGTTTACCACGGCAGTGTTTACCAGTGTTCCTCTGTTTTTAGGGATCTCAATGAGTGCGTCCATCATAATAGGGGGAACGCTTGCGCTAAGTTCTACTGCAATTGTAATTAAGCAAGCAACCGAAATGGGCATTCTGAATAACAGGCGTACTCAGCTAGCGGTAAGTATTTTGCTTTTCCAAGACTTAGCGGTAGTTCCATTTCTTATCGCTATTCCTCTTTTAGCCCAGACTGGCGAGGTAAGTATCGCGCTGGCTTTAGGCGAAGCATTGCTAAAGGGTGTGTTTGTCATTGCATTTCTAATGTCAGTAGGTAAGTGGTTACTACCTTGGGTGTTTAGAGAAATCGCAAGAACAAGGACTGATGAGTTGTTTGTTCTAACCACAATTTTAATTGCCCTCTTGGCGGGCGGGCTCACTTATTACTTCGGGCTGTCCATGGCGTTAGGTGCCTTTTTGGCGGGAATGATGTTGGGGGAGAGCCAATACAAATATCAACTTGAAGCCGACATTCGCCCGTTTCGAGATATTTTGATGGGCTTATTTTTCGTTACCGTGGGTATGCAGTTAGAGCTCACCGTACTATGGAACAGCTTGTTTGAGATTATCTTTGGCGTTTTTGCGCTAATGATAGTTAAAGTCATCTTAGTGAGAGCTGCATCTTTGCTAGTGAAAACCGATGCAATAGATGGCTGGTCTGCTGGGGTTAAACTTTGCCAGATTGGAGAGTTCAGCTTTGTTATTGCCGCACTTGCGACAACCCACGGTGTATTAACTTCAGAGCAATCATCGCTGATTGTATGCATGGGTGTAATCAGTATGGCGTTAACGCCTTGGCTTATGAATAACAGCGTCACCATAGCTAAGCGCATTGTTAACAAAGATATTTCTTTTGATGACGGCGCGACCTTCGGCGATGCCGAGCCCTTGTCTAATCATGTCATTATTTGTGGGTTTGGGCGCGTTGGCCAGTCGGTAGCTCGTATGCTTAAAATGGAGGGCATTCATTTTGTCGCCATAGATATGGACCCTGTTAGAGTACACGAGAGTCGAAATGCAGGAGAACCCGTTATTTTCGGTGATGCGAGTCAAAAAGATATATTGCTTAATGCCAATGTAGAAAGTGCAAAGCTCGTACTTGTGACCTTTGATCAGGTAGAAAAGGCCAAGCAAGTGATAACGCAGACACGCACTATAACGAACACTACTGATGTTATGGTGCGTACTAAGCGAGATTATCAATTAGAAAGCTTGTACAACGCAGGCGCTAACCAAGTAGTACCCGAATTACAAGAAGGCAGCTTAATGTTGGTATCGCAGGTGCTGCATTATGCAGGCGTACCGATGTCTCGTATTTTGAAGCGGGTTCGGGCTGAGAGAAAAGGTCGCTACGATCACATGCACGGCTTTTACCCGGGAGAAACCACAGAAATCACCTACGGTACAGAAGACAAGTTAGAATTTATCCATGCTGTGGTGTTGTCCGAACATGCGTCCTGTATTGGCAAAGCCATAAAAGATATTGATTTTTCGAGAATGCGAGTGGCGATTAAAGGGTTAAGGCGAGATGGAAATGAAGTTAAAGACCCTGACGAAGACGCTATTTTGCAAGCTCATGACGTACTGGTGATTGCGGGTAAGCCGAGACGGGTAGAACGGGCTGAGCGCAAGTTATTAGAAGGAAGCTAGCGCGCAGTTATATTTGCGCGCTTATCGAGTAATAAGTGTGAAGTGACTTATGCTACGCGGTCGCTTTCCAAATCTGCAAATTGCTTTTTTAAGTCGTAGCGCTCGTCTGTCACTATCTTCTCAAGCACAGACACACGCTCTTTAAGTTCTGCAATTTCGGCTTTGTAGGCTTCGGTTTCTTTGTTGCTAAGTTTCTTTTTACTTTTGTCTTTTGCACTTTCGACAATGGTAACTAACGCCCAAGCACAAATGGCTACTATTGCAATCGCTGTCATGTCCATGGTGGTATCCCTCACAAATGGCTTTAAAAGAGTGTAGGTGAAAATTTGGTTTGTTGCCTAATTCACCCAGTATTTTGTCAAATACGTATTGGTAATAATTACTGCATTGCTTCAAGTACTATAGCGGTTATCTAATATGGTTTTTAGTAAAAAATGTAACCAGTTAAGTCCTTCACACCAGCAGTGTTATAATGAGAGATTGCAAGTAGGTTGCCAAGTGACAAAAGTCATTACTTTCTAATAAGTTAGAATGTTTACCTAAGCTAATACAAAATAAATGTTAACGAATTTCACCAAGTAAAGTAGCAAAATTGACGAATGAGTGACCAAAATAGCAACTGTCCAACATTAAAATCTGACCTCGACGCTGAGTACATGCAAGAAAAAGACGCCGCGCGAGAGCCGTTGACTGAAATCGCAATAGAAGACAAGGCGGCAGAAGAAGACGTAAAGTGGATGAAACATGCGTTAACGCTTGCCGATAAGGCTGAATCTATTGGGGAGGTACCAGTCGGCGCCTGCGTGGTTTTAAACGGTGAACTAATTGGCGAAGGCTTTAATACGCCGATAACGGATAATGATCCCTCCGCCCATGCTGAGCTTCGGGCTGTTAAGGCAGCGGCGTCTGCTGTGCAAAACTACCGCCTTATTGATGCTACTTTGTATGTTACCTTGGAGCCCTGCTCAATGTGTGCAGGTATGTTAGTACATGCGCGGGTAAAGCGGGTGGTGTTTGGCGCAAAGGATGCGAAGACAGGCGCTGCAGGGTCGGTCATGAACCTTTTACAACATCCTGCGCTTAATCATCAAGTTGAGGTTGTATCTGGTGTGTTAGCTGAAGAGTGTGCTAATAAATTGTCTGACTTTTTTCGCAAGCGCAGGAAAGAAATAAAGGCTGCCAAAAAGGCGAAAAGACTGCTAGAGGGTGATGCTTCAAACTAATGTTTTACGTTACCGCCTGAAGAAGTGCTTAATAGAGTAATTCGCCTATTTGGTTTGTCGCTTTAGTTTCAGCCAGTGAAACCAGTTGCTGTAGAAAGTTTTAGCTTGGTGTGCGGGTTAACTGAGTGAACATATCGCTGGTAACAAATAGCTTACGGCGTTGAAGTACTTTTTGGTGACAACGCTTAAGCATAAGTCTGCGTCTATTGTTGTTTTTCAATTTTATTCCTTTTTTCATAAATCGATTTTTTTTCATTTATTTTCCTTTCTCGTATTGTGGGCATCATTGATTTTTGCGACCACTTATTTCTGTCATGCAAAGCTTCTTCTTTTGAAGTAATACTCCTGATTTTTGCAAGAATGCTTTCAAAAGCGAGCGTCTTTAAAATGCATAAGTGCTTCGAGAGCTAGCCATTATTGAGAAAAATAATTGTTCTGAGAAAGTAAGTCAGTGTCTGACTAACTTTTTTTAAGGGTACATTATAAAGATGACATCGAAATGACAGTTTTCAAGAGAAAAGCTAGACGAACAGCATCAAATTTTTCCCTGTTCGTCTAGCCATACTAAGCTGTCGTAGTAACGACGAATGTTTTCAACGTATTGCAACGCTTCATCGCCTCTAGCATAACCATAGCGCGTAGTGCGGTAATATTTCTTTTGCCTTAATTGTGGCAAGCGGCGCTTTACGTCCACCCACAAGTCCGGGTTGCCCCCTTGTTGTTCGGTAAGCACCCGGGCGTCTTCTAGGTGCCCCATACCGATGTTATACGATGCCATGGCCATCCAGGTTCTATCAGGCTCGCTTATTCGTGCGGGTATGCGATTGAGCAAACTAGCAAAATAACGAGATCCGCCGCGAATACTTTGTTCGGGGTCGGTCCTGTCATCAACATCCCAGTCACTTGCGGTATCGAGTGTTAACATCATTAGGCCCCGAACCCCAGTTCTTGAAATGGCGTCACTATCCCAATGACTTTCTTGATAACTCATGGCAGCGAGTAATCGCCAGTCTAAATCACCGGCATATTGTTGAAACAACGCTTTATATTGCAATAAGGCGGTTTCAGCGGCGTAGTTGAATGCGCGACTGTCCACATAGTCAAATTGGCGAATATGGCCAAAATACTTGTCCTCTAATACCGTAAACCAGCCTGATTGATGTACCGTACCAAAGTACTCAATTAGCGCTGCTTTCACCGAGTCGTCTTGATTTAACGGAAGGGCCCATGCCATCGGCATGTCTTCATCAAGTGTTTTGGCTACGGCGAGGTTAGGGTAGCGTCTACGTTGCAATGCTAAACGGTTGCTGTCGGCCACCGTATAAGCAATGTCACCATTAGCAACCTGTTGCAACAGTTCTTCAGAGTCTGAATCTTCAGTAGTAATGATGTCGGTTTTTACTGAGACATTTTCATTATCTGTTTCCTTATCGCCAAAACCTCTCAGTAAATCTGAAAGAAGGTGTGCTTGGCTGCTACCTGCAACTGCAATAATAGGTGCATCGAGCTCTAGTAAGTCTCTGGGCCTTGATGTGCCAGCCTGAAATACGAGTTCTTGCTGAACGTGTTGATAAGCCGGCCCGTAAGCGAAGCGGCTTTTAAGCGATGGCGTCACTGCATCGCCAGTTGCGACAATGTCTAGGTTACCTTCTTCTAATTGTTCCAGCATGACTTCATAGCTGTAAAACGGGTACAGGTCGAGTGTTACGCCAAGGTAATCGGCAAAACCCGCCAGCAATTCATATTCAAAACCTTGTGGGCCTTCCGCGCCGTTATAAAATGTCCCTGCACCATAAACGGTTCCCACGCGGATCGATTCCCGTTCCAACAATGAAGAAAGGGCAGTGGGAACGGAAGGAACGCCACAGCTCATAACAGCAATAGATAATATGATTATTAATTGTAGTTTTAATCGTTTTTTATAGTCTTGTGACTGCATAGACCTTTACTTGTTGTCATTAAACCATCTAAGTTTAAAAAAAAGTTCATGTAAGCGCGTTATGAGGTTACTTACTGTGCATAATTACTCTATAATCCGCGCCGAAATACTCATCAATCCAAGAGGCAACGCGTCGCATTGGTGGTCGTTGTTTCTAACAAACCAGGTAAATCAATATGTTGGTCCTTCGAGGCGCTCCTGCACTATCAGAGTTTAACCAAACTAAACTGATTGCAAAGCTGGGTCAATCCGGCGTTAGGGTTAAAAACTTATATAGCGAATATGTTCACCTAGTCGATTCCCAAGGTGACTTGTCTAAGCAGCAAATAGAGATACTTGAAAAGCTGCTCACTTACGGCCCCGCGAGGCAAGCACAAACCCCTTCTGGAACCTTCTTCCTCATTACTCCTCGCCCCGGCACTATCTCTCCCTGGTCTTCTAAAGCCACCGACATCGCTCACAACTGCAGTCTAAAAAATATCAACCGCATAGAACGTGGTTGTGCGTTTTATATCGAGACAGAAAACGCTGTGAGCGAAGACGACTTTGCGCTTATCGCTAGTTTCTTACACGACAGAATGACTGAGTCAGTGTTTATTAATACTGAACAGGCGGCGGTATTATTCGCGCACACCGAAGCGAACACTTTTACCAGTGTAGATGTGTTAGGCGAAGGCAAAGACGCGCTAGTTAATGCAAATGTGTCGTTAGGCCTTGCATTGGCTGATGATGAGATTGACTACCTGTTTGATAGCTTTACTAAGCTAGGCAGAAATCCGACTGACGTTGAACTTTATATGTTTGCGCAAGCAAACTCTGAACACTGCCGCCACAAAATTTTTAACGCTAGCTGGACCATTGATGGCGAGGACCAAGAGAAGTCGCTGTTTAAAATGATTAAAAACACCTACGAGTTGTTGCCTGATCACGTGTATTCAGCTTACAAAGATAACGCAGCGGTAATGGAAGGATGGCAAGCAGGTCGCTTCTTCCCGAACCCGCAGTCACACCAATACGAATACCATCATGAAAATATTGATATTTTGATGAAGGTAGAAACCCATAACCACCCAACGGCAATTTCACCTTTCCCAGGTGCGGCAACCGGCTCTGGTGGTGAAATCCGTGATGAAGGTGCAACCGGTCGTGGTTCAAAACCTAAAGCGGGCTTGGTTGGTTTTACCGTATCTAACTTGCGTATTCCTGGTGCTGAGCAACCGTGGGAATTCGAATACGGCAAGCCACAGCGTATTGTAAGCGCTCTTGATATTATGCTTGAAGGTCCACTAGGTGGCGCTGCGTTTAACAACGAATTTGGTCGCCCTGCGCTACTGGGTTATTTCCGTACCTTTGAGCAAGAAGTCAATAGCTTTAACGGTGTTGAAGTGCGCGGCTATCACAAACCGATTATGTTAGCTGGTGGTTTAGGTAATATTCGTCGCGAGCATATTGAAAAAGGCGAAATCACGGTAGGCGCTAAGCTTATTGTGCTTGGCGGCCCCGCAATGAACATTGGTCTTGGCGGCGGTGCAGCCTCATCAATGGCATCTGGCCAGTCAAACGAAGATTTAGACTTCGCTTCAGTACAGCGAGACAACCCTGAAATGGAGCGTCGCTGTCAGGAAGTGATTGATGCATGTTGGCAGCTAGGGGATAACAACCCTATTCAGTTTATCCACGATGTGGGCGCAGGTGGTCTTTCAAATGCACTGCCTGAGCTGGTTAATGACGGTGGCCGCGGCGGTAACTTTGAACTTAGAAAAGTATTGTCAGATGAGCCAGGTATGACACCTTTAGAGCTATGGTGTAACGAATCTCAAGAGCGCTATGTTTTATCTGTCGCGCCTGAAAATATGCCAGTGTTCGAAGCAATTTGTGCCCGCGAACGCGCGCCGTTTGCTGTGGTTGGTGAAGCCACTGCCGAGCAGCACCTCAACCTGAACGACAGCCAGTTTGACAACAAACCTATCGATATGCCTCTTGATGTACTTTTAGGTAAACCGCCTAAAATGCATCGCGATGTAAGCTCGACCAAGGTAAGCTCTCCAGCACTAGATGAGGCTGGCATTACACTAAGTGATGCAGCAAATCGCATTTTGTCTTTGCCTACCGTGGCAGAGAAAACCTTCCTTATCACCATTGGCGATCGCTCGGTGACCGGCCTTGTAAGTCGCGACCAAATGGTTGGACCATGGCAGGTGCCTGTGGCAGATGTGGCGGTAACCGCAACAGCGTTTGATACCTATCACGGTGAAGCTATGTCGATGGGCGAACGTACGCCTGTTGCATTACTATCGCACGGCGCGTCAGCGCGTCTTGCTGTGGGTGAAGCGTTAACCAATATTGCAGCAGCAAACATCGGCGATATTAAGCGCATTAAACTGTCTGCAAACTGGATGGCAGCAGCTGGACACCCAGGTGAAGATGCTGGTCTTTATGAAGCGGTTAAAGCCGTGGGTGAGGAGCTTTGCCCAGAGCTAGGTCTAACCATTCCTGTGGGTAAAGACTCTATGTCGATGAAAACCGCATGGAATGAAAACGATGAAGATAAAGCGGTGACTTCTCCGCTGTCACTCGTTATTTCAGCCTTTGGTGCCGTAAAAGATATTCGCAAAACCCTAACGCCTCAGCTACGTACTGATAAAGGCGCAAGCCGCTTGTTGCTGCTAGATTTGGGCGAAGGTAAAAATCGCTTGGGCGCTAGCTGCTTGGCACAAGTCTATACTCAGCTTGGTGATAGCCCTGCAGATGTGGTTTCTGCTACCCGTCTTAAAGCCTTCTTTGATGCCATGCAGACGCTAATCGAAAAAGGCTTGGTGTGTGCTTATCACGACCGTTCAGACGGTGGCCTGTTTACCACCGTTGCTGAAATGGCCTTTGCTGGTAAAACAGGTGTAAGCATTAATCTTGATAGCCTAGTTGGAAACGACATTGCCGTATTGTTCAATGAAGAACTAGGTGGCGTAATCCAAGTGCTTGAAAGCGATATGGATGCCGTTAAGGCAGTACTGACTGAATTCGGTTTAACTGAATTGACGCACGATATCGGTACGCTTAATAGCACAGACATGATTGAGTTTAGTCGTGATGGCGTTGCTGTACTTGCTGACAGCCGCGTATCAATGCGTACGACGTGGGCACAAACTACCTATGAAATGCAGAAACTTCGCGATAACCCTGAGTGTGCTGAACAAGAACACGCTGCAAAGCAAGATGCTGCTGACCCAGGTTTGCATGCTGCGTTGTCTTATGATGTAAACGATGACGTAGCAGCGCCCTATATTGCTAAAGGCGTTAAGCCAAAAGTGGCGATATTAAGAGAGCAGGGTGTTAATTCACATCTAGAAATGGCGGCTGCATTTACCCGTGCAGGCTTTGATGCTATCGATGTACACATGAGTGACGTGTTGGCGGGTCGCATTACCCTTGAACAGTTTGCCGGTCTTGCGGCTTGTGGCGGTTTCTCTTACGGTGACGTGCTGGGCGCAGGTGAAGGTTGGGCGAAATCTATATTGTTCAACAGCATGGCTCGCGATCAATTCGAAGGCTTCTTTAACCGTAACGATACGTTCAGCTTAGGTGTGTGTAACGGCTGTCAGATGCTATCGAACCTTAAATCACTGATTCCAGGTACTGAGCATTGGCCACATTTCGTGACCAATCAGTCGGCGCGATTTGAAGCTCGTGTTGCTATGGTTGAGGTTATGGAGTCTAACTCTGTGCTGCTTGATGGCATGGCAGGTTCGCGTATGCCTATTGCGGTGTCGCACGGTGAAGGTCAGGCTGAATTTGCTAATGACAACGCGCTATCACAAGTAGGCGCGCAGGTGGCGATGCGTTACGTAGACAACTACGGCAAGCCAACCATGCAATACCCGGCGAACCCTAATGGTTCACCGCAGGGGATCACGGGTCTAACTTCACTAGACGGGCGAAGCACTATTATGATGCCGCACCCTGAACGTGTATTTAGAGCGGTAGCAAACTCTTGGCGTCCAGACGATTGGCAAGAAGATGGCGCGTGGATGCGTATCTTCAGAAATGCCCGTAAATTTGTTGGGTAATAAAACACGCTTATTTTTACTAAAACAGGGGGAAACCCCTGTTTTAGTCAGTAGAAAAATACTGTTTAATAAATGCACATACCATAAATAGGCGTCAAAGCTTTGGCAAAGTGTCAAAAATCTGATTTTTGCCCTTGTCATCAGTTTGTCACTGATCTATTGTAGTGCAAGCAGGGAATGCGATTAGGTTACAGGAGTTGAGTTAGGGTTGTACCAGTGAATGGCATCTGCCAACTGGTTTTAATAATAAGAGACGACCAATGAATCGTTCTTCAAAAGGGTTTGGCTTAACCGGAGTGGCTGTAGCTGTAGTGCTGATGTTCGTAACTGCTGTTTTTAGCACATCTGCGAAGTCTGCCGAAGCTCCAACAACGCTAAGTGTGCTGTCTTCAGTTAAGTAGTCTGAAAGAAAAATTCTAACGCCCGTATCAAGTTACTTGATACGGGCGTTAATCATTGGGGCTATGAAAAAGTTTTTGGCGTGTTACGTTTTAAAGAAAAACTTAAAACGAGACGAACCAAATGCACAGCCGAAGCCTGCAAAACTTGTTTATTATTTTATCCTTTCTTATTTTTTTCTCTGTTAATCAATTTCTGCTGCGGATGCTTTTTCAAAAGCACATATGTAGCACCAAACCCGCCGTGCATGGGTTGCGCAGTATGATAGGCAATCACTTCATCAAGTTCACGTAGCCAATGATTTACATAGCTTTTCTTTAATGCTGGAAATGGCTTACTATTTTCACCCGTTCCATGTTTTATGAGCAGGGCACGAACCCCACGTTCGTGGCTTGACTTAATGGTGCTATAAATTAGGTCGCGGCTTTGCTCTAGAGTCTTTCCTGATAGCGTTAAATTGGTTTCCAAAGGGTATTTACCAAGACGCAGTTTTTTAAACACACCATCTTGTATACCTGGCTGCTGGAAATGTATAAAGTCATCAGGAGGTACTGGCTTTACACCTTCCATGCTCAGTGGATTAGCGAGTTTCTCGCGAACGCTTAACTTTATAGCTGCTCTTTTTTGTTTTTCGGCGAGCGCCTTCTCAGGGTCGTGTAAAACAGCCTTATCATCTGAAGCGATAGGTTTTACATCTTGCATCTCTGCAAAAAACGAATCGATATCGTCGTGTTCAAATTGGCTCATGTTAACCCCCACACTAACTTCTATATTGCTCTTTATACGTTATTTTGTACCTGATGGTCTATTGTAAAGCATTCATACTGCGGGGCAGTAACGCTAGGCTTCGCATCGGCAATTGTAATTGAGATGGGGACTATTTTTAAAATTTCATCGTTTAGAAAATAGCGCCGGGCTCAGACAATGCCTCAATGGCAACCCATTCTTCTTCCGTGAATACTGAGTCATTAGGTGTTTCAGCATCGTCGCCGGTTTCTTCAGTTGGGGGGAAATCGAAAGTCATACTGCTCTCCTGTTTTAAAGAGTATTGCCTAATTCGATTAAATTACAACCAAAGTAGAAGAAATAAAAATGACGACAGGGGAACAAGTGTATAAGAAGTTTTACTTAATTTTGAGTTTCAGCTAGCCAGAATGGCGTCCCCAGCTGGAATCGAACCGTTAATATGGGCTGATTTTCTCATTACTGTGTATGTGTGTATATCATCTTCTTAGACACGCTTCATTTTGCATCTCAATTAAATATGCATGAAGTTGCGTATTTATTATCTCATAGAGACAGTTTTAAATATATTCTCAAAAATTAACTTTCAATTTTCTTTGGAAGTTGCTGCTTATTATGAGGGCTAGTGCTGAATAGTGATTGGTTTTGTGGTCGGGGATTTAACGAATTCAAAAGTAACTAGTAGATAATTTAGAAAACCACAAACTCCAAGCTTTGCTGAGTTGCACTAGCTCATAGTGGGGCCATAAAACTTTAGATGACTACTTTTGAGATTTTAGCAACTTGAGTCCCTCTTCAGGACTTACCCCTAAAGCTTCGCAGTAATCTACATACTCGGTGATTTTTAGCGCACGTTGTTGTGTCTCAACCTTGTTTACAAATTGATGGGATTCATTAATAAGTGCAGCGAACTGACGAACCGTCAATCCTCGCTCTTTTCTTGCATTTATGAGCCATTTTATCAAAGCCTCATAACGCGACTGGTTTATATGCGTAATCATAGCTGCATTATGAGGCTATTGCCTTTTGTCCCCAATTTGGGGACAATGGGTCCGCGAACTAAAAATCGACTTAATATACGAGAAGCGTTGCTATCTGGCGAATTCCCAATCACAGGAAGGTTTTTAGTAATAGAGATTGGTTTACCCAGTGAACGAGGGATTGATTTAATGTTGAAAAGACTCAACTCAGATTGTGATATAACTCCGGATGGCTGGTCGGCTTATAAACTCACGAGTAGCCATGGTGCTGTGCATTACCATATTTTCAGTTTTATCAATGGCAAGAGTCTTTGGTCTAAGAGGATCGACATTCAAAATGACATACAAGAGCTAAATAATTTCTTCATTTGGAAAAACGAATCAGTAGTCGCTTCTAAACTAGAGAAATTAAAGGAAGGTAATATAAAAAAACTTCAGGAAGTTGACTTATGCAGGACTTTAGAAAAGATGCAAGAGCAATGGTCTAAAGTCGAAAAAGTTCGATTGAAAGATGAATTAGATGCATTAGCATAACAAGGTCGCAAAGTAATTGATGACCAATCCTAAATTAAGACAAGAGATCGCAGAGGGACAGGCACTAGCCAATGAGCCATATACGTTTGATGTCTACGCTGAAAAGCAGAAAGTAGGTGTTTTAACATTTAGTTCGTCGACGGAGTGTTCATTTAGCTATGACGAGAACTGGATTAGATGCGGGTTCGATATCTCGCCTTACATTAGAGTTGACGGTCCTATCGAAGATCGTGACGTTAACCGTTTTATCCGGAATCTCCTCCCCGAAGGCACTGGATTACGATGTCTCATCAATACATTTAATGTATCGCGCTTATCTATTTTAGAAATACTAAATCATGTTCAGGTAGAGAGCGCTGGCATTCTACATTTTGAAGGTCGTGAAATACATTCAGTACCAAGCCGCCAAGTGACTAATCAAAAGCTATGCGGACGACTAGATACATTCTCAAATGTGGTCATCTGGGGCAATCAGTTCAGATTAAATGTGGCAGGGGTTCAAAAAAAACTAAACGTACACCATAAGGGCGACGGATCATTTAGGTTGGCAAACAAAGAGTTTCCATCTACTCATATCATCAAATTTGCAGAAGAAGAGCACTCCACAATTATATTGAACGAGCTCTTGTGTATGCGTTTGGCCAAGGCCATAGGCCTTGAAGTAGCTACTGTTGAGTTACTTCGTTTTTTTGATTCACACGGAAAGTCCAAGCACAGCGCTATTTTAATTGAGAGATTCGATAGAGAGGCATTGTCCAATGGTAATGTACACAAATGCCACATTATCGATGCTTGCCAAGCTTTGAACTTGCCGCCTGAACATAAATACGAACAAATTTTTGGTCGCCACCCTGATGTAGCCCATTGCCGTGATGGCGCAAGTTTGAAGGCGCTTTTTGCTTTTGCACGCCAGCAAAATTTTTCTCATCAAAATGTAATGCAGATTCTTTCCTGGGTTCTTTTTAATCTCATAGTCGGAAATAGTGATGCTCACGGTAAGAACATCAGTTTTTTCATAGATACAACCGGTATTAGTCTGGCCCCATTCTACGATATTTTATCGATTATGTTTGAATCTAGACGAAACAAGAATCTAGATACTGATTTAGCCATGGCAATTGGTGATGAGTTTGATTCGGGCAGTATTACTGCATTTCATCTGCTCTCATTTGCTGAAGAGGTGAATGTAACCCCAACACAGCTACAAAAAGCTGTTGAACAAGTTGCTCTCGACTGCCAACTTTTTGCAACATCGGAGCTTTGTTCAGATCAATCAATGTCAAAAGCTGAATTGGAAAACTTAGATCAATTAATATTACTGATTAATGAACGAGCGGCGCATTTTCTTCGTCAAGCATCCCTGTTTGATGAGGTCCACAAAGCACTTTTATGAATTTATTCAAAAAGTTATTTCTATTTTATAAAGGAATAGGTAATGGCAGATACCCTGAACCATTGTGCTGTTATGTGCAAAACCCTATTGGATAATCCTCTAGCAGGCTGTGTTGTCGCGACAAATGGCTCTGTGAGTTATTTTTATGGCACTGATGGTGTTGTTACTGCTAACGCGGAAGACGCTGCCGATATAATTAAGCTTATTGCTCAACTCATAAAGCGGCAAGAAGAACGAAGTTGTTAGCAGTTTTCGAATAGCGTAGTAAGTATTTAGCGTCTACTAAGGATGCTTTGAACTAACCCGTTTTACGTAGAACCCAGACTAATCAATTTAGAAAGTTCGATGAACAAAAATAAAGATGATGAATATAAAAAAATTTGTAAAACAAACATCTATTGCTGACGCGTCCTCCTGTATTTCGACTAAAAGATGCGACGTTGAAGAACAAAAACAATTAAAGGCTGGGTTAGTGAAGCGGACAAACAGCACTTCACTCGCTCACAAGAAACTTCTTGCCAAAGCCTTTCAGAGTTTAGCTAAAGAAATGGATCAAACGCGTAACGCAGATTAGATGTAGGCTCAATCTACGAGTGAAGCTAAGGATTTGAGATGACTTTCCATAAGAGCTCACCGCACAATGGAAAGATTAATTTTTCCCAATATAAATTGTAAATGAAGAATTGATCGTTTCATTGCAAACGAATGCTATTATGATTCTTTCTGTAATAAGCTTGAGTACAAGGAGGATTTTTGAGTATTTGGGATACAGATAAATTATTACTTTTCATCGGCTTCGTGGTTCCAGGTTTCCTTAGTATTAAGGTTTATCAACTGATATTCCCTGGAACAGAACGCCCTGCGTCATCTATGCTGGTTGATGCTATTGCCTACAGCTGTATTAATTACTCAATTCTTTTCGCTCCGATTTACTTTTTCAGCAAAAGTGAGGTTAGCTCTCTTGGCTATACTGCTTTGTTCTATTTTTGCGTACTATTCCTATTTCCTGTAATTTGGCCTCTAATATGGAAATATATTAGAACGCGAGATTTCTTCCAGAAAAATGCTCCACATCCAACATCTAAGCCATGGGACTGGGTTTTTGAGCAACGTGAGTCGTACTGGGTTAAAGTAATTCTAAAAGACGGTACTATTATAGGCGGCTTGTATTCAAATAAGTCATTTTCATCTAGCGCTCCCTCGCCTGAGCAGATTTATCTTGAAGAAACTTGGTTATTAGATGAAGACGGGGCTTTTATTCGAAGAAAAAACCGAACTAAAGGCGTAATTATTTTAAGTAGTGAGATTTCACACATTGAATTAAGGGATTTAAACTAGTCATGTCAGATAATAAAAAAATACAAAACAATGGTTATCAACCAGAAAAAAGAGGTTATCAACCAACAGGAACTTCAAACCGTCCTCCGGCAACAGGGGGATACACTCCGGCTAGCAGCGGCGACAGCCCAGCAAATAACCCTACACCTCCAGGCAAAGAGTAGCGTCATCCAAACTAAGGCTACGGGACAGAAAAAACGTAAGCACCCGGCCTTTGTTCCATATTTTAGACGATGTGGTATTGCTTCTGTTTTGGGCAATAACCTATCAACTAGAAACAGTAAATAGCAAGGCACACATATGGCGTTGATCGATACATATATGAAGAGTGTTGCTCGCAAAAAAGATGAAATTGCTCGTTTAACCGAGCAAAAAGCAAAAGAGTTAGCAAAAATTACTGGCTTTAACAATAAAATTCAAACTGCTACTCGTCAGATGAACTCTTCTAAATCAGCGACAACCATCAATAGTCGGCGTAAGGAAATTTATAAAAATCAGAATGATATAGCTAAGGTTGAAAAGAAAATCGCAGAGTTAGAAACTAAAATTGCTAGGAAAAATAGAGAGCTTCAAGCTGAACAACGTAAGTTGGACAACGAAGGTCTAAAAGAAACGAAAAAGCAACAACAGCAACAGATAAAGTACCAACGTGAGCAAAAAAAGGCTTTGAGTACAGTAAATCAAACTCTAACTGAGCATTCAGATGCCATTAGCTTACTCAATGAACTCCCTGATGAGGTCAGTGTACTTTTCCTCGCCTCAAACCCTAGAGATCAGGGGCAGTTGGGTTTAGATGAAGAAGTAAGATCTATTAAAGAAATGATTACTAAATCACGTCACCGTGATGCAGTTAAACTTGAATCTTGCTGGGCAGTAAGACCTGGAGACATACTTCAGTATATTAACGAGTATCAACCCACAATTGTTCATTTTAGTGGACATGGAAGTTCCAATGATGAACTTGTACTTATGGATAATAACTCAAATACAAAACTAGTTTCTATGGAGTCAATCGTCCAAGCAATGAGTGTTGCCAACGAGGATCTAAGGCTGGTTTTTTTCAATACTTGCCATTCTAAGAATCAGGCAAGCAATGTCACTAAATACATTGAGTGCGCGATCGGGATGAATACTTCAATTACTGACTTTGCTGCTCAAATATTTTCGGCACAATTTTATTCTTCTTTGGGGTTTGGCTTATCGGTAGAAAAGTCGTTTAATCAAGCCAAAGCTGCATTAATGTTAGAAGGAATTCCTGAGGAAAATACACCTGCTTTGTTCGTCAAGTCTGGTTGTAACGCGTCTGAGATCTTTATCGTTGCTGAGTAGTGGAGGCGAGCGAAAATGACGCAGACTCCGACTCTCTCCGAGAGAGAATTACAGAAGCTAACTTATCAAATTAATAGTGATATCAATGCGTTGAAATGATTCCGGTGTACTTGAGCACCGATTCCAGAAATCGGCTCAAAACTGTACTAAATAAATCCGGAATAGGCGTTCAAGTGTTTCCGGAATCGCTGTTCAGATCCGGCCGGAATATGCACACTAAGATGTACTAGTGTGATTACTAAGGGATACTGAGGGTATAAGTTGTAGAGGGTCACATCACATCAATGCTCTAATTTGAAAGTACTACAGAATTTTCCATTTTTACAACTCCTTCAATAATTCGCTGGCCAATCTTACTCATTCAAATAGAACTCTGCCATATCATCTAACTTGGCTTTTACTTCTTTCCAGTTAGGCATTACTTGGGTCAGCAAACGCCAAAACTTCTCACTGTGGTTATGTTCGGCGATATGGCAAAGCTCATGTAAAATTACATAGTCAATGCACTCTTTAGGCGCTTTTACCAGGTGAGGGTTTAACATCAAATTACCCTGGGTTGAGCAACTACCCCATTGAGTTTTCATGGCCATTATTCGGAATCGTGGCAGACCTTCTACCCAGGTGGCTTTAAGTAACATCTCATTTAAACGCTCATGAAAGGTTACTTTTGCTTTATGTTTGTACCAGGTATTCAAAAGTCCCTTAACGGTTTGCTGTTTATTGGGCATATTTGCCTTCAGCGTTACGTTCAGTTTTCCTCTGGATAACTTTACACTCGGGACCAGTTCACTGTCTTCGATAACCTTGAGCATATATCTCTTACCTAGATAAAACATAGGTTCGCCACTTATGTACTGTTTCTCAAACACATAGTCCTTTTGAGAAGCGAACTCTCGAATGCTATCCCAAATCCATCTGGCGCGTTTCAATACGGCATTATTGATGGACTCAGTAGTGGCATCGTCAGGAACAGTAGCAACTACGCGCTGATCTGGGTGAACTTTGATCACAACTTTTCTGGCTCGAGAAGTGCTCGATATGGCTCTGCGGATAATGTCGTAATGAATAATCTCACCACCATAGGTGAACACACCGGTTTCACACGTACTCTTTTGAATCTCGGCTGAGAAAGCTTTCTTCATCATTTCTACAACGGCTTAACTGCGCGAAATCCCAAGGCGAGTAATTTTTAGTACTTCCTCGATGTAGCTCTGGGCATCCTGAACCCCTAAATCTGCAAACAACATTGGCAACAATTTCATACTAATCGCATTGTCGATTTCAGAAGGATTAATTGAATACTCCGCAACAGCATTGTTAACCACTTCATCAATACTGAATGCATATTGGGTTAGTTGTTCATCACTAATTCCTTTATCGCTAAAGTAATCTTTACCGAATAGGTGTTGAAATAGCCCATAATAGGCTTGAGCGTGTTTATTGAGTTTGCCATTTTCATCATGGAAGGCCTCCGGCATATCCGGAACTTTGCGATCTTTTACATCCTGTTCGAAATCAGCGAATAAGATGTATTGTTTAACCGGGGCATCAAACATCGCTTTTGCGTCTTCAATTGCCTTTTTCAAAAGCTTTGAGAAATACTCTTGTGCGTAAGGATCATCGGCTAAATCTTGCTCGATCATTTTAGTAATGCGACCTGTGATTTTATCCGTCTGGTTTCGGGCTTCATCATCCGTCATATCAGTGGGCTTTACATTTTTCCCAAGATTACCGACCAAATATGCGCCGTCAGGCTCCTTAATCTCAATACCAGCGATATGCTTATCCAACAGGCTCTTAATATCTTCGGCATACTCATCGTAATCGATGGTTTCGTTCGCGTCCTCACGTACTTGCTTTCTAAGAGCGACGAACATTTTTAAGTCATTTTTAAATAGCTCTCGCTTACTTTCGAATGATTTATCTTCAAAGTAAGTCGCTGATTGTAAAGCTACTTTCATACAGTTCGAAAATGCTGTCAGAGCAGAGTAAAAGTCGTCTCGTTTTTTCAGCTTACTATCAACTAACTGACCTTCGACATCTTCAATTTTAGGGGCAAGAACCTGACGTAAAGCCGGACCATCTTGTTTGTTTTTAACTGCACTAAATATCTGCCACAAATCACTGTGCAGGCCCGGAAGCTTTTTATACTCGGTGTCCATTCGATTATACAGACCTTTAAGGTCGTCAATATCAAACCCGCCCTGAGTGCGTTCTGCGAGGTCCTGGTATTTTTCGATTGTTGTATCGAGCTCTTTTAAGATGCCTCGGTAGTCGATGAGATAGCCAAATTGCTTTTTACTATGTAATCGGTTAACTCGGGCAATTGCTTGAATGAGGTTATGTTCCTTCAACGGTTTATCAATATAAAGCACCGTATTCTTAGGTTCATCAAATCCAGTAAGCAGCTTATCCACAACAATCATTAAATCGGGGCCGTCATCACGCCCGTATTCTTCAATGATGGCTTTTGTGTAGGCTTTTTCGTCATTCGAACCCACATTACTTTTCCACCAGTTTTGAACAATGTCTTTACTTTCCTTATCTACGGCATCATGGCCTTCACGGGTATCAGGAGAAGACATCGCAACAACAGATGTTAGTTTGCCTATTTTATCTAAAGCTTCTTTGTAACGAATTGCAGAGGCCTTAGAATCGCAAGCCAGTTGGCCCTTCAATCCTTGACGCTTGAAGTTCTGGAAATGGTCAGAGATATCGTAAGCAATCAGGTCAATACGCCCTTCGGTTTGATATATCTGGCCTTTCTGTGAAAACTTTCGCTTGAGATCTGCTCTTTGCTCGTCGGTCAGTTTGCTTGTACTTCTGTCAAACCAGGCATCTATCGCTTTGTCATTCACATTTAGCTCAGGAATGCGTTCTTCATAAAGCAAAGGGGTTACTGTTTTGTCTTCAACAGCTTGCTGCATTGTGTATGAATGGATGATTTTGCCGAATTTATTTTCGGTTTTATCGTCTTTCAGTAATGGTGTACCGGTAAAGGCGATGAAGGACGCTTTGGGAAGCATCTGCTGCATGCGGATATTATTTTCACCGTTTTGGCTCCGATGGCCTTCGTCTATCAGAACAAGTATATTCGGGCTGTCGTTAAAACAAATTTTGTGTTTAATCGCTGAGCCAAACTTATTGATAATAGAGAATATAACCCGTTCATTCCCTGTACCAATTTGTTCAGCAAGACGACGGCCTGAAGTCGCCATAGCAGACTTCTTGTCTCTGTCAGTGAGTACACCCCCAGAGGAAAAGGTGCGACTAAGCTGATCTTCTAAATCTACCCGGTCGGTGACGACAATGACACGGCAATTGGCTAACGACTCCAGCCAAATCAGCGCCTTTGATAAGAACACCATGGTGAATGACTTACCGCTACCAGTGGTGTGCCAGATTACACCGCCTTCTCGAGCCCCTTTTTCATCAAAGGTGTTAATACGTTCAAGCATGGCTTTAATGCCAAAGACTTGTTGGTAGCGAGCAACAATTTTTCCGGCTTTCTTGTCGAACAAAACAAATAACCGGACCATCTCTAATAAACGCTCAGGAGAAAGTAAACTGACAATCAATCTATCCTGGTCTGTTACCGTTAAATCTCCTGTGTGAACAAGTGATAAGTAGTCATCTTTTGCCGATCGGGGTCGGTGTGCAAAAAGACTATCAAGTTTGTCAGATTCCAGCTTTTTATTTTTTAAACGAATAAATTCAGCTTTAGGAATCGTTTCTTCCTTCCACTTAGCCCAAAACTTTTCAGGTGTCCCACACGTGGCATACAACCCATCATAACCATTAACCGCTAATAGCAGTTGGCTGAAAGCATAAAGGTGAGGTATCTCACCTTGTTTCTGATTACGAATATGTTGAGATACCGCTTCAAAACAGGTGGATTTGCCTTCTTTCTTGGAGTCTGGTCGCTTTGCCTCAATCACAACAAAGGGAAGGCCATTTACAAAGCATACGATGTCGGGAATGCGATTTCCTGTGCCCTCAGCATTTTGTACAACCATCTCTTCGGTAAAGTGAAAGCTATTGTTTTTCGGTTCTTTCCAATCAATTAGCTGAACCGTCATCGACGCCTTTTTACCGTCAATGAACTCTGTCACGCTTATCCCATACATCAATGCGTTATAGAGTTTTTCATTCGCACCCTGTAACCCTAAATTCATTGCAGGGCTTAGCTCATGCATTACTTTGTCAATGGCATCTTCAGATAACAGGTGTAATTTACTGGCAAAAGAAAAATGCTGTCTGGCAAGAAAGCTTCTCATCACGGACTGCAAAATGACTTGCGATGAGCTTTTTCCTGATTTTGATAGCTGATTACCGCGCAACAGCTCGCATTCAGCTGGGGATATAAAGTCGTACCCAAGGTTACTAAGCAGCGCTAGTGCAGGGATTTTTGAACTGAATTCTTCTTGGAAGTTTACTGTACTATTTTGCATTGTCACCTCCAGCAATAGCGGATAGTTTTGGCGGTGGCGGTGGCGGTGGCGGTGGCGGTGTATAGGGTTTAAACCATTCCTCATGAACTTTGCAGTTTTCACTGTTAGGTTCTGGGAATGCCTGTTTTATTCTGACATGCAGGGGCATCGATACACAGTTGCCAAATATTAAAGCTTCTCCTGGAACCGATTGCTTAATTTTATTTGCGAAGTCATCTGAAAAATACGGGAGGATGGCATAGACGTACTTCATATCTATTTCATTCTGTATTCGGTGGATAATAAAGTTGGAGCATTGTGATAGAACTGTCTCAGATAATTCTGAGGGGCGTTGAGATGATATCAGCAAATATAATGCGTATTTCCTGCCTTCACGGGCAATTTGCTCGAAAATATTCTCACGCAGAAGATACTTCGAATCTTTTTTAATGTAACGGTGAGCCTCATCTAGAACAAGATGTATTGGTTTCTCACGTCTCGCGTTACCTTTTAGCTTTCTTCTTGAAGAAAAGTTTATTCTTGAAGTTACCGAGGTTAATGTCTCTAGAGCATCTTTGGAAAGCTCGCTGGTATCGATAATCACCATATTTGTTTGAGCTGGGACGGTCAAATTTGATTGCCACAACCAATCAAGATAATTATTGATATTGGTTGTCCCAATTGGTGCTTGCCGCATAAAAGCACAATCTGGATTGTCCAAGAAAAAGTCTAATCTTGTCATCATCGTAGATGTGTATTCCCTTACGCGCCCATTGCCTCTGGCATCTTCTTCCAGCAAGGTTAAATTTGCAGCCTGTTTTAAAAAGCGATAATCAAAGTACTCTTCACCAGACGCTCTGAAATCCATCACTTCTCGAAGAGTCGCATCGTTAACTTTGTTTCTGACTAGCTGCAAGGCATTCTTCAGCTTGTCTTTATTTTCACCAAAGTTGATTGTACAACTGGAATACAGGTTCTCTAAGTCAGTTAGAATCCCTTCACCTGTACATGCTCTGTTTAGGTTTTCATCAAGTTTGATGAGGTTAACAATTCCATAAATGATACTTTTTGCAGCAGTAATGATGGCTGTTTCACTATCCCCCTGAGCATGCAGTGTATGGAGTAGGTTACATATCTTAAATCTAAGATAGTTAATTAGCTTCTGCCGCTGCTCCCCATCGCGAGTTGAGATCATATAAAACTTATAGCTTTCCTGAAGCACCTTGTCCCAGAATGGACGTTGGGTCGCATCAGTCGCCATCAGGAATGCACTCCACTCATCAATATTCATGAGGAAGTGAGGTAGATAAAATGGTTCAAAGCCATCTTCTGCTGCATCAATGTTGGGTTTTAGCAGCCTTACCTTTAAATTCGGGCCTGTTTCATGTCCTGTAAAAGCATTCTTGTATTCGCCGTTTACATCGAAAATCAAAATCCGCGAGCCAATGGCAGAGTTATCTTTCTTCTTGTGGATGTCTTGGATAATGTGAGCGATTGTATTTGATTTACCGCTTCCAGAGTTTCCAAGGACTGCCGAGTGGATGTTGAAAAATGAGTTAATCGAAATATCAATTGGATAGTTAATTAAGTTTTTACTCTCGCCGAGATAAAAACTTTGATGAACAGAGTTTTCCAGTGCCTTATCTTTACTGGTATGAAGAATAAGCTCCATATCTTCAAACGTAACAACAGTTACCTCACTATAAATTCCAGGGAAAATTCCGACCCCAAGATTAAATTTTCCAGCTCTGGTGATAGTGCCAACTGGTTTCAATAACAGCTCGCGGTTGCTATCTATGTCGTAAGCGGCTGAATCTAATTTCATATCGCTGTCGAAGATTGACACAACTTCGCAGATTAACTGTTCACCTACTGAGTTTGTGGTTTTTAGATAACTACCAATGTTGCCAAAGTAATAGACCACACCTGCAAGATTTACGGAATTCCCCCTGATGTCAGAAGAAATCTTAACCCGAAACTGATTGAAGTTAACTGAAGTGATCTTCCCAATCTTCATTTTTTATCCCCGACTGACTTCATAGACTTGATAAATTCTTCAAGTATTTCGCTATCCTTACTGCGATCTAAATCGGGGATGAAATTATTTACGATATAATTGAAATAATGTATTTTTTCCTTTTGTGGAGCCGCCCCGCCGTCAACAGGGACTTCTATCTCTCCTGATATCTGATAGATTCGCCGGTCGGTTAGTCTGGTGAGGTTTTCTGTTGGGTGATAATTGCCAAAAATGATCACGCTAAGGCTGGAATTAGACGCCAGCGCTGAGTAGATGGCATTGTTAATATGTTCATCGCTAAAGCTGTATCCGATGACGATTAACACACCATGTTGCAGCAACAGCTTATTCTGAAACTCTCTGATTAAATCGGCATAGGGTGAGCCTAGGCTCTTGTTTTGTTTCAATGGTGTTGGATAAATCAGTACGTTCTTGTCGCTTGGTTGTTCATTTGGCGTGACATCGATTTCTTTAATGTTGAAAAATGAATTGTCATCAGACTCTATCCAGCTAATCGAACCGTGAAGTTTGAACAGATAAACCATGTTTTCCAATGGTTCATACTTCTCAACACTAGGATCAACCTTTCTGGAAAAGGTATAAGAGAATCTTGCAGGGTTAAATGTGCGAGAGAGGCCGCTGCTAAACCCATTATTGTAGTTGATGTTGAGAAATCCCAACGCTGTCTCACTCAGCAAATCATTGTTAGTAGTAAATACGTTAACTCTGGCCAAATCTTTGTTTCTGAGAGCCAATTTCTGGTAGAGTTTTTTATACAAGTCGAGCGAAAGCTCGGCCTGCGCGGAAGTACAATCAATATTTATAGATGAGTAGATCTCAGACTCAATAAGGTTGATTAGGAAATCATTGAGACTATCTTTTTGACCTACACCTTTTTGGTATTCACGCTTTGAGTACAGCGTGCCAAGTATGTTTTCAAGGTTGTTTGGAGAAACATCTTTAGCAGATTTGAAAAGGTTTTTTAAATCATCATGTGACAGCTCGTCTTGATGAAAAGCTAACTGCGTCATAGTTTGCTGAGCTTCTACCCGTTCAGTCACATTTTTAATGAGGGGGGCCATTGCTGGTATGGCGTCAGAACTTGCGCCAGCGCCCAACAAAAAGTGAAGATTTTTAATGTTGGTAAGATCAGAGAGTTTGCTCCTGATTTTCTCGATACCGTCTTGAACACTATCGTTCTCACCAAATAAGCTCTCCTGTCCTTGTCTAAATATAAGGTAGTCTTTTGCTAATTTTTTATCTTCACTCATGACATCAACTCCTTTTAATTAACTTTCACTCTGCGCTTACCCGTTAGCAACTGCTGCATTAGCGCTTTTTTCTCTTGTTTTAGGTCGGTAAGTTGTCTTTCTAACATTCTCAAAGATTCATCTGCGTTGTTTAGAACATTTGCAATTTTGACCTGCTCTTCATATGAGGGAATGTAGACTTTTAGTCCAGAAACATCAGAAGAGTTGATAGCTGGGTAATTAGAACCAACGACGAGGGCATTTATTTGTCCTGTGATATGACAGCTAAATATGTAGTGGTAAAGGTAGTCACCTGATACTTGCTTCTTTGGGGTTAAAACGGAAAAACCTGTAGAGGCAATCATGCCGTCGTGTTCTTTTTTAACCTTTGCAAAGCCTTGTAGGTTTGGCCGTACTGTCGCTAATAAAATATCACCGTCACTAATTACTCTTCTTGCTCTTGATGGTGATGATGAAAACTGATGTTTTTCCAGCGTTTGAGAAATTTTTCCCGTTTCGACATCAGACAAGGAAATGTAATTAAATTCATAGTCATTGGGCGTTTTTTTACCCAATGAGTTTTTATCTATATTTGCGAGTTCGCCCATACTAAGCCGCATAAACTCACCCTCAAACGGCTTGCCAGAATCATCTAGTAGGCGTTTTTTGCCTGTGAGCAGTTGTTGCATCAGGGCTTTTTTCTGCTGCTTGCTGTTGTCGATTAGGCACTCGGTGGTGCTAATCGCTTTATCCCAGGTAGATATGATTTCGGCGATTTTGCGTTGTTCATCGATGGGAGGTAATAGGCAGACCACAGATTTTAGTTTATCTGGAGACGTATGCTTAACTTTTGTTCCTGTAGATTGCGAAGAAATCTGTTTGCGAGCATAAGGAGCATTAAACGTGAGATAAAGAAACTCTTTAGTTATTTGTTCATGAGCCTCAATGACGATTTTTCCCAAACGTTGGTTGTGCAAATAAACATTACTTTTTGGCACAAACAAGGTGCTTCCTAGCAACCCTGCTGCTTGTTCAGTCATAGCAACTAATAACTCACCTTTCGATAGCAAATATAAGTCAGGGATCTCGCCAACATAGTACTTAGTCTTCGCTCCTTGGTCTCTGTAGCCACCAACTTCGTAAAAACTGCCGGGAGTCAAAAGGATATAGTCACCAGACTCACTAAAGTATTCACTTTTAAAGGCAAACCCATGTTTGATGCTAATAAAAGTAGATAGGTCTGTTTTTCGCCATCCATTAGGCACCATAACCCAACTCCTTTAAATAACCTTCCATTTCTGTTTCAAGGGCTTGTAGTTCGTTTTTCAGTTGAACACGTTCGTTACGCACCGCAACCAAATCAATTTCGGCTTCTTCTTCAAAGGTATCCACATAGCGAGGGATGTTGAGGTTAAAATCGTTCTCTTTGATATCTTCGAAACTGGCTAGATAGGCGTACTTGTCAATGCTTTCACGGGCTTTGTAGGTGTTGATGATCTTCCGGATATTGTCTGGTGTTAATTGGTTTTGGTTTTTGCCTGATTTGAACTCGCGGCTGGCATCGATAAACAGCACGTTGTTATCGGTTTTGTGCTTCTTGAAAATCAGGATGGCAGCAGGAATGCCAGTTCCAAAGAATAATTTCTCTGGCAGGCCAATCACGGTATCCAGCAGGTTTTCTTCAATCAATTGCTGACGAATCTTTCCTTCAGATGATGCGCGGAAAAGTACGCCGTGTGGCACAACCACGCCCATTCTGCCAGTCTCAGGTTTGAGGGTTTCGACCATGTGGCTGATAAAGGCATAGTCTCCCTTGGTCTTCGGAGGAATCCCCCTTCTGAATCGGCCAAAATGATCATTGCTCGCGTCTTCAAATCCCCATTTGTCCAGACTAAACGGAGGGTTTGCGGTTACCACATCAAAATGAATTAAGCCTGAACCGTCTTTTTCTTTTAATAGTGGATTACGGATTGTGTCTCCCCATTCAATGCGATGGTTGTCCTCTCCGTGAAGAAACATATTCATTTTTGCCAGGGCCCAGGTCGAACCGATGGCTTCCTGCCCGAAGAGGGCGTATTTCTTTGAGCCTGAATTCTTGCGCACGATTGCACCACACTTCATTAGCAAAGAACCTGAGCCGCAAGCCGGGTCACATATTTGGTCACCTTCTTGCGGGTCTAGCACTGCTGCCAGTAAGTCGGATACTTCTGGTGGTGTATAGAATTCTCCTGCGGAGCGGCCGCTACCAGCGGCAAAGTGCTTAATCAGGTATTCATAAGCGTTACCAATTAAGTCTAATCCGCCTACTCGACTTGGGCGAAAGTCTAACGAATCTTTCGCAAAATCTTCTAACAGATGACGTAGCAGTTCGTTCTTTTGTTTTTCTGGACCTAGCTTATCTGTGTTGAACATAATGTCCTGAAACACATTCTTTAGCTTGCCACCGTTGGCTTCTTCAATCGCGTGAAGGGCCTGATCTATGCGTTGGCCATTGCCAGCCTGGTGACGTTGCTCATGTAAATCCCAAAAGCTAGTTCCAGTTGGCAACACAAAGCGCTGTTTACCCATCATTGCATTGATGAGGTCTGGGTTATCGCCATACTGTTCGGTTAGCTTGTTGTACTCATCGCGATATACGTCAGAGATGTATTTGAGAAACAACATGGTAAGCACGAAGTCTTTGTATGTATCGGCACTGATAACGCCTCTGAACGTGTCACAGGCGGCCCATACAGCTTTGTTTACTTCAGGTTGAACAATGGTGTCCAGTTGATCAATCAGTTCATTTGAGTTGTTTGCTGAATCTGTCATATATTTTCCTAAACTCGGCCTGTGCCGCTGTGCGGCTCTAATTCATTTTTCGCGATGGCATTGATTTGTTGTTGTCGATTCTCAATCAATCTTTGCAATGTCTTTTTCTCGTTCAATGCACATAGTTGCATTGAGATTAATTGGCGCTGCCTTTCTATATTGGGCAACACTAAGGGAGTATCTTCAAGAACCTGCTTTCGAATACTGACGTACAGCGATCCCTCAGCACTATTAAAAAAATACCGTTGCGCTGGTATTTGGTTAAGCTGCCAGGCAATAAAGGCCGGTAAAGCAATGATGTGTTTCTTAGGTTTTACCCTTACTAAAAAAAAGTGAGGGGAGCACACTGATTGTCCGGGTAACGCACCTTCTTCAACGAACGCGGCATAGTGCTTTGCACCTTTAGCGACGAACAAAATGTCGTCTTTTTGCAACCAATCCGGCTTTTTACGCCCGGCTAGAAATGTTCTCACCAAGTTCGAACCATTCACTTCGCCTGAGTCATTGGTATCACGTACTTGAACCACATGGACATCGCCATCCTCGTCGCCCTTTATTGAGCCTCTAAAAGGGTGGCCAAGGCGTATATCGGCAATATCTTTGAGTTTGAAACCCATAAATTTACCTTTTTAATCAATAGGAAAGAAAAACCTAAGAGCGTGTCCGCTCGAAGATTTTCCACACTTAATATACCACTTTTTATATTGTATGGCGTTTGTCACTGAGTCAAGTGAAAGTGCAGTATTTAAATGCTGCAAACACTATTGACGTTTAAGTTTTTGCTAACTATATTTTTGCAGTATTTTAATGGAGCAGATTTTTAACGTAATGAAAAATTGTCTTTTAGTGCCAATGCCAAACGGAAAATCAAGACTGATTGATGTGAGAAAGCCATCGGATTCAATGCCCATAGATGTTTTTACACAATACCAGGACAAACTTTTTGAGAGATACCCCTCGCAACAAACTCGAGTTGCGTACAGAGGCCATGTAGCTCGCTTCATAGATTACTTAATTGAGTGTGGAGTACTACTGTCTGAGCTTGTTCCCGAAGAAAGTGTCTTGAACGAGGTTGTCCATGATTATCCAGAGCTTTTAGAGAAAGCAGAAAAAAGTAGTAAGTTGTACTTACAGCAAGCTGCCAAGTCGCTTGGTCGTAAGCCTCTGAAATCAACAAGTGAAGCACTGGCAGCGATAAATTACTTTTTAGAATTCGTTGTTGATCTTGCTGAAAATACTAAGAGTTATGTCGCCGAAGTTCTAGGTGAAAAGCCTGATGGTAATGTTGAGCTTTTTGCAGCACTAAAGCACGAAAAGTCGGTTTCTATGCATGAAATTAGGAGAATACAGCAGAATTCAATTCTCGGCGCAAATCTTAGAAAAATTAAAAAGTTTCGAAGAGGTTCTCGTTTACAGCAAGTTGGCAAATCTCAAAACAAACGAAAAGGCTCTGCGAAAGATTTTCCGATCGAGCACATCGAAGAGTTGCTGTTACGCACCGAAAACATTCGTGACAGAGCGTTTTGGGCGTTAATGGCTGGGGGAGGCCTCAGACAAAGCGAAGCACTCGTCTTAAAATGGGACTTAGTAGACTTCGAAAATAAACGCATTCGAATTGAGGACCCCAATAACTTAAGAGGATCGCATGATTATCATAGTTCGCATAAGTTAGCTTGGAAGGGAAGAGAGACTGCGAATGTATACCTGCTTCCGATTTTGAAAGATATCCTTTTTGATGCACTCCTCAAGCTAAAATACCAACCACCATTTTCGTCTGATGGCTTAGTTTTTCTGAAAGAAACTGACGATGAATATGGGCAACCACTTTTTGAGGCGCAAAACAAAACGCTAAATGAAGCATTCAGAGCCGCTCAAAATCGTATTGGGTTAGATCTAGAGCTTACGCTTCACTCGCTTCGCCATTTATATGGCGTATTTCTTAAAAATGACTTTCCCGACTTCGAACGAGGGCAAATAGGCCTTTCAGATTCCGAAGTACAGCTAATGATGGGACACGCATCACCATTTTCAACTGCGATATATGCACGTCAAAGACAAGACAAGATTCTGATGAAAATGGAAATCTTGGACCGAGAGTTACGTGGAGAACAGCCAGAAAACTTAAATCAAATGGTCGCAAAATGGCATTTGGACAAAGCAATGCAACTGACTGAATCAGTTGAACTTAATTCCTGTTTGCCTACGCGCCACTTTGCAGTTTGAGTGAATAGAAAGCCTTTCGTGTTACTCCACCTAATTATATTTAAGGACTTTACCAGTGATTAATACTGCTGATGAATTGATTGTTACCAATGCTAATTTATTTCCTGATGATTTCTCTCTTCGACTAAAGGAAATACTCTCAGCATTAGAAAGTGTCAGGGGCAAAGTGCCAGACAATTATGCAGCTCTTTCTAGGGCAGATGATATCGGTCGCAACGCTTTTCAATTTTATGCTACGCAGATTCGCTTTAATGAAGAAATGTTGCGAGAGTTATATATCGCTTTGTATGTAGAACCATTGGAAAAAGAAGAGCTTGAAAAAATTCTCGATGTTTCGTTTCCTACAGATCGGCATTTTAAAAGCTTTCGAGAAGGATGCGGACTCCTTTATTTATTTCTGTGGGGGCATAGCGATTTAGTTCTGTCATGGAAGTTCAATCAGAGCTTCTTGCGTTTAGTGAACTTTGACCATACAGCTTTAATCCCAAATAAACTCTGGTCGTTTACAAATTCTGATAAAAAGTTTAAAGGCAACACTAAGAGATTAATCTTAATGTCAGATTGGAATTCGGTAGAAGATATATCTCTCAGCGAGGTTTGGGACGCTGTGCGAACAGGGTTTAAAGCTACACAAACTAACACTAACTTTAGGGGAATACTTACAGCTGTTTTGCATCACGAAAAATGTCAGTTTTCAGAAAAAAGTCTCAAGGCTTTCGAGGCACTTTCCTCCGCTATGCATTTAGATAAAAGTGGACATATAGCAACACTGAATATAGAGCAGCTCACTGAATATCACTCAGATTTTAAAGCTTACGGAAAGGATCAGAAGCGTAAGCACTACGGAACATTCGTCAGAAATCCAATTGTCCAAAAATTAAAAAAATTGGCATCAGAAAACAAAGTATTGGAATACTCGGAACTTGTACCACAGAAGAAAAAGAAGTTTTCTGTTCAGCACGTAAATGGAACCGGGAATTGGTGGGGATTTCTAAATAATATAGATCTTTATCCAGGGCGAGAAAAAATAAGACAATCAGATATGTTCTCTAATTGGATTAGTGCAATCGAATATTTCGATTTGTATCAAGTTTCGAGTGGAATAGCGTCTACGACAAATAAAATTAGACGTGGAAATATTTTGGTTCTAGTTGACTATGTTTTTCTATATTTACCCTGGTATCAAGAATTAAATAATCATCCGGATATACAAGTTCCATACAAAATATCAGATTTCAAACGATGGGCTTTTTGGTCTAATGAACCCTTAAAAAAGGCTAAGAATAGACCAGCTCCGCCACTGACAGCGATAGAATTCTACAAGTTAAGAAGATCTAAAGCTACATTATCGTCATTTATAAACACATGCAGCGATTTTTTTGACTATGTCATTTCTGAGCACTCTGACAAAGAAAGCTACAATGAATTACTTATCGATAATACATTTGATAATCCTGTAAAAAAAAACTACGACAAAGAAGGTTCAGGTAAACGGATTTCAACCGATAAAGTCTCTTTTCCTCGAAAAGTCATGCCATTTGTACTTGCTGCATTTGACGAGTTCGAATATATAAACTACCGAATTCAGCAGTCGATACTAAATGGTAAGATCGATGGGAAAAGATTTCAAAGTGATCTGATAAAAAATCAAGGAAAAATAATACTTTCTGACTTGGGGTTAAGCTTTAAGTTAAAAATTGACGGTAATATAATTGAGGTTGACGAAATCCCATCACTGCTCAGTCTTGTTGAACTAGAAGAAAACGGAGAGATGAGAGTTTATGCATTTAACAGTGCATTTAGAATGTTAAGAACAGCTATCCATATTGGTAGTAGGATACAAAATACCCAATGGTTAGATATAACGTTGTTCGATCAATTCAATACTTCAATAGAACAATACTTTTCAAATTTACATATTACTGTAGATAAAACAAATCCGCATCGAGAGGTAGCTATACCATCTCACGTATTTAAATCACTGTTGCTCGAAAAAAAGTTTCAACTTGAACAAATTCCGTCAAAGCCAGTATCCACTTTTTATGAAGATAATGAGCATGATGGAACCTATCCAAAAGGGATTACCCCTCTTTTCAATAATCCTAGTGTTAATAAGCCTTTTAGTGACAGTGCGTACAAAGAACGTTGGTTGAGGTTTATCATGTTTGTAGATTTGGAATACAACAAGTATTGCCGCTCTGCCGGAAGACCAGAGGATTGTCATAGATTTTACTACACTGATTGTCGCAGAAAGAAAGGTAAAAAAGACAATATCAGAGATCCTAAAATAATTCGTACAAAATATATTGATGCAAAGGGACGTGAGTATGAAACAGTTGCAAGTGAGCTAATCTATCGACCTGTTCATACCCCTCATGCTGTGCGAAACACCTACACTGTGATGCGGCGATTTTATGTACGTGATGGAATTCTTATGGCACAGCAAGGCTGGTCCAGTTCTCAAATGGTTGATCATTATGCTAAGGGAGAGTACGAACAAGACCGACTTGAAAGATTAGAAGCCGCAGACAAAGCAATAAGAAACGGGCTTACTTTCAGAGAGCTGAAAGAACAGACTAAATTATTAAATGGTGACAATGCGATTAAGCCAAGCGCTAAACACTCTGCGATGAGAGACGCCCTTAACACTTCGGTTGAAGGTGCAATAAAGTCGCAGCACTTAATCTCAATTAAAATTCCAGACTTGGGGGAGTATGGTGGCAAAGATGGTATTGAAATTTTTAGAAAATCTCAGAATAAAGCAGATATAGCTGTTTTTGATGATTGTGTTTGTCCAGTTGGGGGGATGTGTCCAATTGAAGTTTTGAACATAATCAAAGAAGAACGACGATGTGCTATATGCCCCATTGCAATGTTTGGTCTTGACCACATTCCGGGTCTAAAAGCCAAGGCTCGTAGTCTAGAATTTGAGTCAAAAAGTAAGCAAAGAGTTTTGAAAAATGCAATGCATCGGAATGTTTCTTCACAAACGCTAGAAAACATAGATGACCGTCTTACAAATGATAGGTTAGAAATATCGGCTTGTGTTTTTATCATTAATACACTTGAGCAGCATGCTAAAAAAGATCAAGCGCAGGGAGAGTATGTTTGTAGAGATCCAGATTTACTCAGAAATGCATTTAAAATTTCTCTAGATTGCGAAGATGAAATTCAGAGTTTTCTATCTCGCCTTGTTGACGCCAAAGCTTACCCGCAATTCACATCGGGAGACTTTTTAGCAAAAGTTGAAATAGCAGCGAGAAGATTTGTACATGGTCGTGTTCAATTTGGTGAAGATAGGTTCAGCGAGATTGACGTTGTTGCCGGTCATATAGCTGCAATTATGCGTAAAAATAAACTGACTTTTGATGAGTTGAGTAGGTCGGACATACTCCCTCAGTTGAAGGGGCTTACAAATGGGAGCTAAAAAAGGTACGAATAACTTCAAGTCATTTCAACAAAATCGTATACAAGCAAAACTAGATGCAATTGAGGACTTTATTAATTCTCTGCCCAAGCGAATGAAATTTGATCGCTTTGAAGATCTGTTAGCTGACTGTTGCGAGTATTTAGGGTGTCATAGAACAACAATTACTCGTCAACAAGTTTACGTTGAAAAGTTGAAAGACGAATTTCAGCAAAGAAGCTTGTTTTTATCTTCTGATGCAATGGGCAACTATTCGACTAGTCAGCTTGAACAGCTAATCGAAGCAAAGGATGCAGAAATTAGCAGCTTAAAGGGCGAGATAGACAGAACTTCGGCAGCGTTAAGAGACGCAAAAACTCAAATTACTTATTATCTGAGTGACGATTACAAAGAATCGGGATTTGTTTTTAATAAACCTGAAAATTCAGTTCGAATAACTGAGAAAAAGCAGGAAAGTAATTTTCAGAAGGAATTTGAATATACTGCTCATGCGTTAAATCTATTGCTGCAATACCTGGAAGATCAGCGATTTGGTATTGGCTTGAGAAATGAAAACAGTAGTTCAAAATTCATTCTTGCTGATGATGGGCTGGGAGCTATACCGAAAAAAATTGCTGATAGTAAATATCTTGCAGACTTCGTTAGGTATCTGAATAAATCGGGTGCGAAGTATGGATCAAAATAAGCTGACTCAACTAACGCTTCAAACTGCAAAGAGCAATAATGCGATGAAGTTAGTCGCTTTTCTTAAGTCAGCTATAGAGAACGGGCATAAGCTTCCAGCTCGAAAGAACACATTGGATGTCAATAAGTCACTTTTGGCAGAACTGGCGGGATTTGACCGACAAGCTCTCGACGAGGAGCGTGGTGCTAAAGATACAATTAATATACTGAATTGGGCCATTAAGCATATAGGACTTGACTCTGGCTTGGTGCATGAGAGTTTTGTTCGACAGAGTGATAGCCCTGATTTGAAAGCGCTCAAGAAAATCTTAGATAAGCAGGACCGAGAAATTCACAGGTTAGAGTCGTTACTACTTCGTGCAGAAGCAAAAAACAACTCGTTGGTCTATGAAATAAAAAAGCTAGAAAGGACTCTTAGTCAAAAAAATGAAGCTGATGCTTATATCTCTTCGGGTTATAAAATAGTCTTGTTTGATGATTTTGAGGAATTAAGTTGAGTGCTAATCGATGGGTAACAATCCGCTTGGTTGTTACTTCCGTTTCTCCAGGCTACAAAAAGCTTAGGATAAACGGAAGCTTCAATAGCAAACGTCGAGAGGTACACGTTCCAGCCGAAATTGACGCCCCTGGACTTGGTGATTTAATTGAAGTTAGGGGAGTTGTTAGAAAAGGTGAATACGGTCTTATCCTTGATGCGACAAATTGGAAACTATGTTGTGTAGATGAGCATGACATCTTTCAGTTCCTACGAAAACAGAGAACAAACCAAATACAGGGATTGGGGAGTCAGAAACTTAATAAATTAGAAATGCATTTTAATCGTGAGCCTCACCGATTTCTGGATGCCTTAGTTTGTTCTGACTCAACTGAACTTGAAGGTATCATTGGAATGTCGCTAGCCGATAGGCTTATAGAGTTCTGGCAGTCTTACAAGACTGAGAATGAGCTGATTTTAGCACTGATGCAACTTGGCTTGTCGTTTAAGAGTGCTCACTCTGCGTTGACTGTATTTGGGGAATCTTCTGTCAAGCGTATAGAAGATGACCCATTCGAGCTGGTGCCAATTGTTGGGTTTGATGCATCCGATGAGATTGCCAAAAGTTTAAAACTCCCAATGAACGACCGACGTCGAATCAGTGCGTTGAGCAATGAAATCCTGCTGAATTACCAAGAGCAAACTGCTAGCAGCCTGATGCATCGAGATAAATTTGTTGAGCAAGCCGAGTATTATCAAGTAGATGGAGAACTGGCTTTATCAATCGGTATCGAGACAAAAGCCATCATTTTCGACAGTGGTTATATTACAAATCCTGCTTTTTATGAAATGGAAATTTCGATTCGACAATTTCTGACGAAAATAACTGCTAATCGATCAATAAGATTTCATGACTATGAGATAACGAGAAAGCTGGAACTATTCAAAACGATAAATCGAATAGCTTTAACTCAGGAGCAAGATATTGCCGTTCATTTGGCGCTTAACAATAATGTTAGTTGTATAACAGGAGGCGCAGGCGTTGGTAAGACGGAAGTGATAAATGCAATAAGTTGGATTTATAAGAGTCTTACTGGATTCAACGTAATTGGGACCGCATTGAGCGGTATCGCTGTCGATAGAATCATCGAAGCCACAGGCAATTCTGAAGCGTACACTTTAGCTAAATTGCGTTACGGTGTTTCAAATGGCGATATTAAAGTACTTCCCGATACTCTGCTTGTTGTAGATGAATCGAGTATGCTTGGTGTTCAAGAGTTGTATTATATTTCCAAGCTTAGGTTGGATAAGCTGAAACTAGTTTTTGTAGGGGATCGCAATCAACTTTCAGCTGTTGGTTATGGAAGGTTTTTTGAACAAGCCATTTCATACTTTCCAACCGCCAAATTGACAAAGGTTTTCCGGGCGGAATCCGATGAAATTGCTAACGCCGCGAATGCTATATTGGCTGGCTTTAAACCTTCTCCAAATAGACATGTCGATATAATTAAACCAAACCTAGACGATATTGCAGCCTATGCATTAATTCATGGAGCTATGGTTTTATGCCCGACTAATGTAACGGCGTCAAAAATAAATCGCCGTATACAAAGGCTGCGAGTAAAAAGTGGATTCAGTATATTCACATTCTTGGGTAATCAAATTTACTCGAATGACCGGCTACTGTTTACTAAAAATAACCACAAACTGGGTATTTTAAATGGCCACTTCGGCATTTTCGTAAAACATGATGCTGAAGGTATCCATTTGAACATGGAGAGAATTGGTTCGATCACTCTGTCTTATGACGATTTCGTAAATTCAGGACCTCAACTGGGATATGCGGTAACAGGACATAAAAGCCAAGGGGCAGGTTTTGATACAGTGGTTGTAGTATGCGAAAAGTCATCGGTATGCACAAAACGTTGGCTATATACTGCGTTCACTCGAGCCAAAAAGAAAATCGCATTTGCAGAACTTGGTGATATTCAGTTCGCTTTAAATAAACCAGACAAACCTAGAATGACTCAGCGTCTAGTGCCACTTGTAGAGTGACAAATCGAAAAACACTTCTTATTTTTCGAGAAATGGCCGGAACGGTGGAGTTCGAATCCACAACCTTCCCCTTAGGAGGGGGATGCTCTATCCAATTGAGCTACGTCCCGGTAGTAGAAAATACTGACTATTAGATCATCTTCAGCATTATATTAGCGTTTGCCTGCCAAAATAAGCCATTGCGTATTTATATCTATTGACCTGCCTATGTACGTCAGTGATTTAAATACGCACAGCCCCATACCCCACTTAAGAACCAACATCTAAGCCTTAGGAGGGCCTTGTTTTATCCATTAAACTATGGGGACCTAATGCGTAGGAAGCTTTATTATACGTAGTTCCAAAAAATACGAAACCCTTTGATTAATCAACAAGGTGCAGTGTTTTATAACAACGCGCTTATGCGGCTAAAATGGCTTATCTATGCGGATTGGTATTAAATACCTAGTGATACTAGGCACCCAAATAAAAAAGCCCTCGTTAAATGCGAGGGCTTAAGGCTAACTTCGTGACCAGACTAGATATCCGTTGGTGGAAGTTTATCTATTGCTGTTTTCAGCACTTCAGACTCCGTCGGAGAAGCTGTTGTCACATCACCACTGTTTTCCGTAGAAGTTTCGCCCACTACTTCGCCACCTGTACCAGACGTCACGCTTTCGCTTCCCGAATCTGTAGGCGTAGGTTCTGTTGAAGGCAGAATCAAATCTTCAGGTGGAAGACCGATATCTACAAAATCCTCCGTTACCTCTGTCACCGGGCCAGCTGAGACAATATCGCCTTCCTCTGGTAGCGTGATTGTGTCGTCAGGCAAGGTGCTTTCTGGTGTAAGCGGGCTCGTTTCTTCTGGAGCAGTTGAAATAGGGCTGCCGATATCAACCGTGTCTAATGTAGTGCCTGATAAGTCGATAGTGTCACCACCACCAAAACCATCACCTACGGTGGTACCGAGCGTACTCACTTCCTCTTCAGGTAGCGTAATAGTTTCAGGTGTATCCTCTACAGGAGCTATGCTTTCTACTGGCTCAGTGCTCATGAGCGGGGCCGTCGGCTCGCTTTCGGGTGTTGCCAGTCTGGCTTCTGCGTTCAGGTCAACCGTTTGAAGTGTTTGCCCTGTTAAGTCAATGATGTCAAGTGCTGTAGGCTCATCAGTAACAACGGTGCCGCTGCTGTCTGACGCGCTTACAGACTCAGATGAAGTGGTTGTCACGACCTCAGGTACACCTTCACCAGATGCCGTCACAAACACGTTAAACTCTGCCTGCTCGACAGTACCGTCTGGATACTCTATACGATAAGTAAAGGTATCCGTTAAGGTGCCACCAAATACGGCTAGCGTGTTGTCTGGGGTATAAGTGTACGCGCCAGTTTCGTCAATTTGCAGCGTGCCATACTCGCCCAGTAACGTAATGCCGCCCGTAGCGTCTTGGAAGTTAATTCCATCGGTAGATACCGTCACGTCGTATGTTGGGCCAAACAGTATATCGTTTTCGAACAGGTTGCCTGTGGCGGTTTGTACGCCGCTAACTTCAAATTGGTCAAGGTAGTTGATGGTAGAGGATAGGTCTACACTAATGCTGCCGGCTACGCCAGCGCCAATAGTGCCGTCCATTGTGAGCCTGTATAGACCCTCAGTTAATCCGTTGACGGTAAGAACGGTATCGCCATCAACACCTAACAAGCTGATAAGCTCATCGTTTGGAAAAACTCTGTACGCTTCCCACGCTCCGTTTTCAAACTTTTCTACTGTAACAGTAACGCTTGAAACCAGGGTTAGTATGCTCCCTCCATCTACGTTTAACGTGATGTCCTGAGTCGTGTTTGCCGCGACATCAAAAGTATTGCTGGTATCGCTAAAACTGCGGAATAACCCTAGAACATAAGTGTGCGACAGCGCATCAAGCTCGTTAAGGCCGGTGTCCGTAACAAAATCATAGGTCAATTCAGCACGTGCCGAGTCTGCCGATACACCTTGTCCTGACAAGTTAAAGTTAAGATTGGCGGTAGAGGTATTCGTGCCATCTGAAATGGTGTAGCTAAAGCTATCTGTATTGCCTAAGCCGTCGCGAACGCCATTGGCTACATAGGTGTAGCTACCGTCTTCAAATATAGTTAAATCACCATAATCACCTTCAATGGTAATGCCAGACAGCCCCGTACCCAATACGGTCACCGACTCACCATTGGTATGGGTTACTTGCGTCACTACGCCGCCCTCGGCAATGCTATCGGCTACATCGCCAGTATTAGCGGCATCAATAACATTCCCAGAAGTCGCTGTGCTACCTTCAAACTGATATTCCGTTAGTGTTGTAGTCACATCCGTTTGTTCTAATAAGGATATCGTATTGCTAAGCAAGATTGCGGCAATGTCGTCAATGAGAGCATCAGACAACTGTGCTACTCCTAGCGTTGTAAGACCTGAGTTAATAGTACCGACCAAGTCGCCAGCTCCAATCGTGTCTGTGGTAGCTAGGATTGGCTCAAGAATAAATTCTCTTACTAAAGTTCCTAAAGGTATAACGCCTAAACCTGTTTCCCCATTTAGCGCAGTTTCAATTGCATCTAGCACTACCTCTTGGTTTTCCTCTCCAAGAACAACCCCTCCATCGCCTAGTTCAGTAAGTGTAATCGAGCCGTCTCCATCTTGGTCAAACAAGTTTTCGAGGGAGCTTTGACTGTTACGAACAACAACCGCATAGTCTCCAGCAGGGAGCCCAGAGAACTTTGCCACCAAGGTGTCATCACCTAACAAGCCCAAGACATTTAACCCTACAGCGTCACCAACAAGAGGGCTGTCTGGTGTTGTTGCAGAGGCAACTACATTGCCATCTGCATCAACAATATCAACTCTATACCCATTGGCCACTGCAACTAGCGCAGTTTGGCTAACCTCTACAACCACTTCTCCGAAGTAGTCGGCTCCAACAGTAAATGTTGTACTAGCGGTAGGAGAGCCTGCGGCAGGTGAACCCGCTGCTACGTCAATCACCTGCAAGTCGCTATCAGTAACTGGAGTATTAACAATGGCCGTTTGTGCGCCCAACTCCATGTCATTGTTATCGGTTTGAGCTACTACTGGCGGGAAGTCGCTGCCAGATATGTTGATGGTAAGCGCCGCAATATCAGAAGTTTCACCATCTGATAAGGTGTAGTTAAACACTTCGTCTTGGCCAATTGCACTACGATCGCCATCAGCGGTATAGGTGTAAGTGCCGTCTGCAGCAATTTCCAGTACGCCATAGTCACCTTGAATAGTAACCGTACCAGTAGCAGGAACAGCAACACTGTCACCAGAGGTATTGGTAACAAGCGTTACTTGGGCACCGTCTAAAATGGTGTCAGTGCCCACACCACTTAAGTCACCGTCTATTAGGTTGCCTTGGGCTACTAAATCACCCGTATAAGTGTATTCGGTTAATGTGGTGGTGATATCAGTGTCTTGCAATAAGGTTAATGTATTGCTGAGCAATGCATCTGCAAGAACATCGGCCACAGCGTCGAGGAGGCCTGTGATACCAAGCGCGTTTATTGGCGTAGTTAGTAGACCAACCAGCTGACCTGCGCCAATTACTGTAGTTGTATCAAGCAGACCTTCAAGGATCCCTCTAACTTGCGTGCCAACGGTTCCGGGCAAGACGACATTTAAAATTCCACCGTTTAACGTTGTTTCTACGAAATTAAGAATTTCCGTTTGGTTATCGGGCCCAAGCACGACACCTGCTGTCCCCAGTTCATCAAGGTCAACGTCGTTACTGTTGTCATTGTCTAATAAATCTTCCAGTATATTTTCATCATTTCGGACCACCACGCTGTAGTTGCCAGCGTCAAGGCCTGCTAACGAGAACGAAATAGTCTCATCGCCGGTCACATTAAAGATGTCTAGGCCACCGACATCGGCAACTTGTGAGTCTGCGCTTACTCCTTTGTAAACGAGTTGGCCGCTCTCGTCATACACCTCAACAATGTAGGCATCGGCAACAGCAACCAGTGCTATTTGGTCAACTTCTACTAGCACTTCACCTACATGGTTAGGAGAAACGGTAAATGAGGCGCTTGCATCCACGCCACCTGTAGACTCTGCTAAGCCTATCACCTGCACGTCGCTGGTGGTTTCCGGTGGATTTACAGTAACTACAGGCTCGCCCATATCAACGGTGTTGCCGTCGTTTATAGCATCGAGAGCCTGTACGATAACATTTTGGCTCGCTGTGCTCGCCGAGTTACCTGCTTCGTCGGTGACGGTTGCCACCACCGCGTAGGTACCTGCTGGTAGCGGTGTTCCAGTCAAATCCAGGCTCCAGTTGCCGCTGCCATCAATGGTAAGTTCAGGGTCAGTGCCAAAGGTATAGGATGTGCCATCAACGGTAACGGTTAGGGTAGTATTGTCACCAAGGTCAACCGTGCCATTAAAGATAAGCGTACTATCGCTAGTAATAAAGTCTCCAGCCACACCAGAGTCGTTTGAGATACTGTCGAACGTTACTGTCTGACCATTATTGTTTTCATCGATACTGATATCGATAACAACGGTACCTGTATCAGTTGCAACATTGCCTACCGCATCTGTGGCGGTAACCACAGCCGTATAATTTCCTTCAGCAAGCAGTGCGACGATATTATCAGCCAGCGTCCACGTTCCGTCACCATTGTTGGTAGCGGTGTAATCATTGCCGTCAATGGTCACCACCACAACCGCATTCGGGTCGTTCACCGTACCGCTTAGCTCTGGCGTGGTGTCGTTGGTGGTTAGATCGTTTATTGCAACGGTAGGCGCGGTGGTATCAATTACCACTGTACCTGTGTTGGTCACCGTATTACCTGCGGCGTCTGTTGCACTTACCGATGTTGGGTAGCTGCCTTCTGCAAGCGTGGCGACTACATTGTCAGCTAACGTCCACGTGCCATCACCATTGTTGGTAGCGGTGTAATCATTGCCGTCAATGGTCACCACCACAACTGCATTCGGGTCGTTCACCGCACCGGTAAGCTCTGGCGTGGTGTCGTTGGTGGTGAGATCGTTTATTGCAACGGTAGGCGCGGTGGTATCAATTACCACTGTACCTGTGTTGGTCACCGTATTACCTGCGGCGTCTGTCGCGCTTACCGATGTTGGGTAGCTGCCTTCAGCGAGTGTGGCGACTACGTTATCAGCCAGTGTCCATGTGCCGTCACCGTTATTGGTAGCGGTGTAATCGTTGCCGTCAATGGTCACCACCACAACCGCATTGGGGTCGTTCACCGTACCAGTTAGCTCAGGCGTGGTATCGTTGGTGGTTAAATCGTTTATTGCAACGGTAGGCGCGGTGGTATCAATAACCACTGTACCAGTATTGGTTATCGTGTTGCCCGCGGCGTCTGTTGCAGTAACAGAAGTGGGGTAGCTGCCTTCAGCGAGCGTAGCGACTACGTTATCAGCCAACGTCCAGGTGCCATCACCATTGTTGGTAGCGGTATAGTCATTGCCGTCAATGGTGACTACTACAGTAGCCGTTGGGTCATCAACCGTACCAGTTAGTGCAGGCGCAGTGTCATTGGTCGTTACATCATTGATGGTTACGACAGGTGCCACGGCGTCTACCGTGTCAGATGCAGGCCCACTGGTGTTACCCGCTTCATCAGTAGCCGTTGCCGTTACTACAACTCCATCTGCCAATGGTGTATCTGGCGTTACGCTCCAATTGCCGTCGCCATCAGCGATCACGGTGAAATCTGGCGTGCCGTCTCCGTCTACATCCACATTTACCGTTGCGCCCGCTTCGGCTGTGCCGGTAATTTCAGTGCCGTTGCCCGCTTCAACGGTAGGCGCCGTTGGTGCTGTGGTATCAATAACCACTGTACCAGTATTCGTACCCACATTACCTACTGGGTCGGTTGCAGTAACCGTTGCGGTATAGCTACCTTCAGCAAGTGCCGCCACCGCATCGTCAGCCAGTGTCCACGTGCCATCACCGTTATTGGTGGCGGTATAGTCGGCTCCATTGATGTTCACAATCACAGTGGCTGTTGGGTCGTCGACCGAACCAGTAAGTGCCGGCGTTGTGTCGTTTGTTGTTAAATCGTTGAAGGCAACTACTGGTTCAGCCGCGTCAACCGTGTCTGAGGCTGGGTTGCTAATGTTACCCGCTGCGTCAGTTGCCGTTACGGTCACAATTACGCCATCGGCAAGCGGTGTATCAGGCGTAATGCTCCAATTACCGTCGCCATCAGCGATGACGGTGAAATCAGGCGTGCCGTCGCCATCCACGTCCACACTTACGGTTGCACCGGCTTCAGCGGTACCGGTAATTTCGGTACCGTTGCCCGCATCCACAGTAGGTATGGCAGGTGGTGTAGTATCAATCACTACCGTTCCTGAATTTGAACCCACATTGCCATCGGCATCCGTGGCAGTAACGGTAGCGGTATAGCTACCATCTGCAAGTGTAGCCACTGCATCGTCAGCCAGCGTCCAGCTTCCATCCCCATTGTTAGTTGCGGTGTAGTTCACACCATCAATGGTCACTACTACGATAGCGCTTGGATCGTCAACCGTTCCGGTTAGCTCTGGTGTAGCGTCATTAGTGGTTAAGTCATCAATCGTGACGACTGGCGCAACAGCATCTACTGTATCTGACGCTGGTGCACTGACATTGCCAGCTTCATCAACCGCTGTTGCCGTAACAACCACGCCATCGGCCAGCGGTGTAGTGGGTGTTATTGACCAATTGCCATCGCCATCAGCGATGACGGTGAAGTCTGGCGTGCCGTCGCCATCCACGTCCACATTTACAGTTGCGCCGGCTTCCGCAGTACCCGTAATTTCAGTGCCGTTACCTGCATCGACGGTAGGCGCTGCTGGAGCAGTGGTGTCAATCACCACAGTACCAGAGTTAGTTCCGGTGTTACCATCGGCATCAGTAGCAGTAACCGTAGCGGTATAGCTACCTTCAGCCAGCGCGGCAACGATATCGTCAGCCAGTGTCCAGCTGCCATCACCATTGTTTGTAGCAGTATAGTCTGTACCGTTAATGGTAACGACTACAATGGCGGTTGGGTCGTCCACCGAACCGGTAAGTGCAGGCGTGGTGTCGTTAGTCGTTAGGTCGTCAAAGGCAACGACTGGCGCGACAGCGTCTACGGTGTCAGACGCCGGGCTACTCGTATTGCCAGCTTCATCGGTTGCGGTTGCCGTGACAACCACGCCATCGGCTAGCGGTGTTGTGGGTGTTACTGACCAGTTACCATCGCCATCAGCAACAACCGTGAAATCAGGTGTGCCATCACCGTCAACGTCTACGTTTACGACAGCGCCTGCTTCGGCGGTGCCGGTAATTTCGGTACCGTTGCCTGCGTCAACAGTTGGCGCAGCTGGCGCAGTAGTATCGATAACACCGCCATTTTCGTTTGCGGTTGCCGTATTACCCGCGCCATCTGTTGCACTTGCGGTGACCGAATAATTACCTTCAGATAAGGCTGCTGGCACATCTACAGAGAAGGTGCCATTAGCTTGAACAATGGCGTCAAATGTTTGGGTGTTTCCTGCACTATCGGTAACGCTAATGGATACGGTGCTGCCTGGCGCAATATCTGTAGTACCGGAAATGGTCGGTGTTGTGTCGTTTCCAGTACCAAGCGCGTCCAAGGTTAGGTTTGGCACGGCTGTATTGATATTGCCGCTGGTAGTATCAGACGCCGAGTTTCCAGCAGCATCAGTGGCGGTAGCAGTAACATCGAAGTTTCCGTCTGCCATTGCATTGGGCACGTCGGCGCTGAAATTACCAAGGCTATCGACAATAGCCGTAAATGTTTGTTCTGCTCCCGCGCTGTCGGTGACGGTTATGGTCACTGAACTACCTGGGCTTAAATCGGTGCTACCCGTGATCGTTGGCGTAGTATCGTTACCTGTGCCTTGTGCATCTAAGTTGATAGTCGGCGCGGTAGTGTCTACGCTACCGTTTGTTTCAGTGGCAGTCGTCTCATTACCTGCTGAGTCTTGGGCCACGGCGGTGACAGTATACCCTCCTTCAGCCATAGGGCTTGGCACATCGGCCGAGAAACTGCCGTCTCCCTGAACGGTTGCATCGAAGGTTTGGCTTACACCTGCGTTATCCGTCACAGTAATCGTTACCGTAGCACCTGCAGGCAGGTCAGTATTCCCTGATATTGTAGGCGTTGTGTCACTGTCTGGGGCTAGTGTATCTAACGATAGAGTAGGGGCTGTCGTATCAATAACGCCTGTATTGTCTACGACGGTAGTGCTATTACCCGCTTCATCACTTGCCGTGGCTTCAACACTGTATGCACCTTCTGCCAAAGGCGCAGGCACATCCACTGTAAAGTTTCCATTTACATCAACTGTAGCTGTGAGGGTTTGAACATTTCCTGCGCTGTCAGTTACCACAAGCGTAACTTCACTACCCTGCGCAAGGTTTGTGCTACCAGATAGGGTAGGCGTTGTGTCATTGCCTTCCTCAAGTGGCGTTAAGGTTAATGATGGTGCTGTAGTGTCTATGCTTCCAGCATCACTGGCTGTCGCTGTATTACCTGCCTCATCACTGATGGTAGCGCTTACCGTGAAGTTGCCTTCAGCTAAATCCGTACCTGGGGAGATAGAGAAAGAACCATCGGCCTGTACCACTGCACTTAAGGTCTGGGTTGCACCAGCGCTATCCGTTACCAAAATAGTGACCACAGAGCCCGCAGGTTCATCGGTTGTACCGGTAATGAGTGGCGTCGCGTCGTTAGTGGTATCGGCAACATCTATAGTAAGTGTAGGTACTAGAGTATCAACTACGCCTGCTTCGTTATCGGTTGTACTGTTGCCTGCTTCATCGGTGGCGGTTGCTGAAACAGTGAAGTTTCCTTCAGCCATCGCCGCTGGTACATCGGCAGAGAATACGCCGCCTGCGGCAACCAATGCAGAGAACACCTGGCTATTACCCGCACTATCAACAACAGTTATTTGCACTGTAGAACCTTGCGGTAAATCTACAGTACCGCTTATGGTTGGGGTTGAGTCGCTAACTGTACCTGGCTCGTCCAGCGTAATAACAGGTGAAATTGTGTCGATTACGCCGGTTTCAGCGTCGGACGCTGTATTGCCTGCTTCATCAACGACTGTTGCCTGAACTGTGAAGTTACCCTCAGCCAAAGTGGTCGGAACGTCTACGCTGAAAGAGCCGTCGCTTTGCACGGTTGCTGATAAGGTTTGTATATTGCCAGCGTTATCGGTGACGGTAATTGAAACTGTGCTTCCGGCTGGCTGGTCTGTCGTGCCGCTAATGGTTGGTGTTGCATCATTGCCAACACCCGGATCTGCCACATCAATAGCCGGTGATGTGGTATCTACCACACCGCCAGTTTCTGAGTCAGAACCTGTATTTCCGGCGCCGTCAGTCACTTCTGCGACAACTGTGTAACTACCCTCAGCCAAGTCTGACGGTACGCTTGCGCTGAAGGTGCCATCTCCTTGGACTGTTGCAGTAAAGGTTTGAACTGATCCAGCACTATCTGTCACTGTTAAAGTGACGGTAGCACCAACTGGCGCGTTAGTTGTGCCTGAAATAAGAGGTGTAGCATCGTTTGTCTGGCCAAGGGCATCTAGGGTAATGTCCGGGGCGCCTGCATTAATATTGCCGCTATCCGACACAGTCGTGCTATTGCCCGCAGCATCGCTCGCACTGGCTATTACATCGTAATCGCCATCAACAAGCGCGCTGGGTACTTCAACTGAGAAAGTGCCATCCGCGTTTACCGTAGCGGTAAGGTTCTGTACATTACCGCCTGCATCGGTGACGACCAGTGTAATTGTTGCTCCCTCAGGCAAGTCGGTAGTACCGCTTAATACTGGCGTTGCGTCATTGCCGCTGGCCACTGGATCTAAGTTGATAACAGGTGGAGTGGTGTCAACTGTACCGTTGTTATCAACCGCTGTGTTTTGATTACCTGCATCATCAGTTGCCGTCACTTCTACTGTGTAATCGCCTTCAGCAAGGTCAAGGGGCACATCAGCGCTAAAGCTACCATTCCCTTGAACGGTAGCAGTGAAAGTTTGCGTATTGCCCTGGTTGTCAGTCACGCTAATGCTTACAGTGTTGCCCGCAGCCAAGTCGGTGGTTCCCGATATAGTCGGTGTAGCGTCGTTGGTCAGGCCTTGTGCGTCTAACGTTATGGTGGGGGCTGCTGTATCTATGACACCGCTATTATCTATTGCCGTTGCTGAATTACCCGCATCGTCAGTCGCAGTGACGGTCACGCTGAAACTGCCTTCAGCTAAATCGGCAGGAACATCAGCACTGTAAGTGCCATCGTTTTGAACAGTTGCTGTGAATGTTTGGGTATTTCCAGCGTTGTCTGTCACGCTTATGCTAACCGTGTCGCCAGCATTGAGGTCTGTGGTGCCAGAGATAGACGGCGTTGCATCATTGCCAAGCCCTTGTGTATCGATGGTTATCGATGGGGCTGTGGTATCGATATTACCGCCATTTTCGGTTACCGATGCACTGTTGCCAGCGCCATCTGTGGCGGTGGCAGTAACAGAATAGTCACCTTCAGGTAGGCTCGCAGGAACATCAGCCGTAAAGCTTCCATCACCTTGCACTATGGCACTGAATGTCTGTGTGTTTCCAGCACTGTCAGTCACAGTTAGCGTTACAGTACTACCTGGCGCTAAGTCGGTATTACCTGAAATAGTCGGCGTCGTGTCGTTGCCCGAACCAAGAGGATCAAGGGATAGGGTAGGCGCGGCAGAGTTTATGTCGCCGCTCACTGTATCTGTAGCAGTATTGCCTGCAGCATCAGTGGCCGTTGCAGTAACGTCGAAGTTTCCGTCAGCCATAGGATTGGGCACATCTGCACTGAAGTCGCCGTTAGCATCAACAGTTGCAGTAAACGTCTGCTCAGTGCCAACGCTGTCAGTTACTGTAATGGTTACTGTGCTTCCTGCGGCTAGGTCGGTACTTCCGCTAATGGTAGGCGTGTTATCGTTACCTGTACCAAGCGGATCCAAAGTGATAACAGGTGCTGTGGTATCTACGCTGCCACCCGTTTCAGAATCAGAACCTTGGTTGCCTGCCGCGTCTTGAGCGGTTGCGGTAACCGTATAGTCACCTTCAGCTAGTGGCGAAGGTACGTTGGCGGCAAAACTGCCGTCGGTTTGTACCGTTGCGGCAAAGGTTTGCGTGTTACCCGCACTGTCGACCACCGTTAGTGTGACAATGGCGCCAGCTGGAAGGTTTGTGGTGCCAGAAATGGTTGGCGTAGCGTTATTCTCTGGCGTTAATTCGTCAAGGTTTAGCTCAGGTGGCGTGATGTCGATAACGCCTGAATTATCAAGAACCGACGTGCTGTTGCCTGCTTCATCAGTGGCGGTAGCTTCAACACTGTACGAGCCTTCAGCAAGTGCCCCGGGCACATCAACCGTAAAGTTTCCTGCAGCATCAACTGTTGCTGTAACCGTTTGAATGTTGCCAGCACTGTCTGTGATAACCAAGGAGACCACGCTACCTTCCGCTAGATCTGTACTTCCCGAAATGGTTGGCGTTGTATCATTGCCTAATCCTTGAGGATCTAAGGTTAGAGTAGGTGCTGTGGTGTCAATGGTGCCTGTTGCATTGACTGACGCACTGTTGCCAGCATCGTCGGTGGCCGTTGCAGTAACCGTATAGTCACCTTCGGCCAGTGCGGCTGGCACATCCACAGTAAAGTTGCCGTTTGCATCAACCGTTGCGGTGACAGTTTGTGTATTGCCAACGTTGTCGGTGATCGTCAGTGTTACGCTCTCACCTGCTGCTAAGTCCGTAGTGCCTGAAATGGTAGGCGTAGTATCGTTATTTGAACCCAGCGCATCTAGTGAAATAACGGGGGCGACGGTATCGACGATACCGTTATTGTCGGTGACAGAGGCACTATCTCCGTTGCTGTCAGTAGCGGTGGCGGTTACTGAGTAATCACCTTCGGCAAGAGGCGCGGGGACATCAGCACTAAAGTTACCGCTTGCATCAACAAGTGCAGTAAAGGTTTGGGTATTGCCTGCACTGTCAGTGACAAAAAGCGTCACTGTTGAACCCGCGGGTAGGTCAGTCGTACCTGAAATGGTTGGTGTAGTATCGCTCACCGTAACTTGCGCATCTAGTGTCAGTGCAGGGGCGCTGGTATCTAACGTACCGGTATCAGAAGTGGTGGTTGTATTACCTGCATCGTCTGAGGCACTTGCTGTTACTGTGTAGCTGCCGTCTGGTATAGCGTTTGGAACATCCGCGCTGAAGTCACCGTTTGCGTCCACAATGGCGTCAAAGGTTTGTGTATTGCCTGCGCTATCTGTGACGGTTAACGTTACCGTGCTTCCCGGTGCTAAATCAGTGCTGCCCGATATGTTAGGCGTTTCATCGTTGTCTGTGCCCTGCGGATTTAGCGTAAGTACAGGGGCGGTGGTGTCAATATTGCCACCGTCTTCAGTTGCGGTTGTTGAATTACCTGCATCATCTGTTGCAGTAACTTCGACGCTGTAGTCGCCTTCAGGTAGTGGAGACAATACCTCTGTTGCGAAGTTGCCGTCTGCATCAACCAATGCGTTAATGGTTTGCGTGTCGCCATTGCTGTCAGTCACGGTGATCAAAACAACAGCGCCTTCAGGTAAATCTGTGTTACCTGAAATAACCGGCGTAGTGTCATTACCTGAATCTAACGGGTTAACGTTAACAATAGGCGCTTGTGTATCAATACTTCCATTTGTTTCGTTTGCCGTCGCGGTGTTGCCTTGTGCATCGCTTACTGTTGCCGTAACGGTAAAGTCGCCTTCAGCTAGAGCGCTAGGCACATCGGCACTGAATGTGCCGTCTGCTTGCACGGCTGCTTGGAAACTTTGGGAGTTACCATTGGCATCTACCACAGTAATGGTAACCAGTGTGCCAGGTGCCACGTCGGTAGTACCTGTGATAGTAGGGGTAACATCGCTGGTAGCGCCTTGCGTATCAAGGGTTAACAGCGGCGCTTCGCTATCTACATTACCTGTTGTATTGGCATTCGCGGTATTGCCTGCACTGTCGGTTGCAGTGGCAGTCACAGTAAAGTCGCCGTCAGCTAGTGCGTTTGGCACATCTACACTGAAGCTACCATTTGCATCGACCAAGGCATTGATAGTTTGCGTGTTTCCAGCGCTATCTGTAACGACAAGCGTAACCGTGCTTCCTTCAGGAAGGTCAGTGGTGCCTGAAAGTGTTGGTGTGGTGTCACCCGTGCTGCCAGGATTTTCTAGGGTAAGCGTAGGCGCGGTGGTATCTACAAGGCCGCCATTGTCGGTTACTGTTGTCGTATTGCCATCGCCGTCAGTTGCGCTAGCGGTAACGGTGTAAGCGCCATCAGCGAGTGGAGTGGTAACATCCGCACTAAATGTTCCGTCTGCACCTACTGTCGCGGTAATCGTTTGCGTGTTACCTGTGCTATCCGTCACGGTTAAAGTAACCGTGCTTCCTTCAGGCAAGTTGGTAGTGCCTGAAATAGCGGGCGTACTGTCATTCGTTTCGCCTTGTCCATCTAGCACTAACGTAGGAGCACTAGTATTAATGTTACCCGTTGCGTTGTCTGTAACTTCATTGCCTGCCTCGTCTTCTGCCGTGGCAGTAACGGTAAAGTCTCCATCAGCCAGTTCTTGGGGTACGTCGACAGAGAAATTACCGTTAGCATCGACTAAGGTGTTGATAGTTTGAATGTTACCTGCGCTATCTACGACCGTTAGCGAGACAACACTCCCTTCAGGCAGATCGGTGCTGCCCGATAAAGTTGGTGTGGGATCGTTGCCAGAACCCACTGGATTTAGAGTTAGCAATGGCGCAGTCGTATCTATAATGCCGCCGTTTTCTGTCACGCTAGCGGTATTGCCATTTCCATCGACAGCGGTTGCTGTAACGGAGTAGTTACCTTCTGCCAATGCGCTAGGTACTTCAGCGCTAAAGCCTCCGTTTTCATCAACAACGGCTTCAATAGTTTGCTGATTACCTAAGCTATCGGTGACGACCAGTGTTACCGTGCTACCTTGTGGTAAATCTGTTGTGCCACTAATAAGTGGCGTGGTGTCGTTGCCAATGTCTTGTGGGTCAAGCGATAGCGTTGGAGCTGCGGTATCAATATTGCCCTGTGTTGTTGCAGAATCTTGATTGCCCGCATCGTCAGTGACCGTCGCGGTAACAGTAAAGTTGCCGTCGGCCAGTTCTGCCGGCACGTCAACAGAGAAGGTACCGTCATTTTCGACTATAGCATCAAAGGTTTGTGTATTTCCTGCACTGTCTGTAACGGTGATTGATACACTGCTACCCGGTGCCTGGTCTGTGTTACCTGAGATGGTTGGCGTAGTATCATTAGTACTGCCTTGAGCATTTAGATTAACCAGCGGCGATGTAATATCGATATTACCGCCAGTTTCCGTTGCCGTTGCAGTATTGCCGTTCGCGTCGGTCGCTGTAGCCGTTACGCTATATTCACCTTCTGCTAAAGGATTGGGCACATCGGCACTGAAATTACCAGAACCGTCTACCGTTGCCGTAAATGTTTGCGTATTGCCAAGCGCATCGGTAACAGATAGTGTAACAGTGCTGCCAGCGGGTAAATCGGTAGTGCCTGAGATAGTAGGCGTGGTGTCGTTATCATCACCCAGTGGGTCAAGGGTTAAGCTTGGCGCATTGCTGTCCACTGTACCAGTTTGTGACGTTGAAGCACTATTTCCCGCAGCATCGGTGGCTGTTGCTTCAACAGTGTAATCACCATCAGCGAGTTCAGCAGGCACGTCTGCGCTAAATTCGCCATTCGCGTCTACTGTGGCAGTAAAGGTTTGGCTGTTTCCAGCACTATCGGTAACGGTAAGTGTAACCGTGCTGCCTGCTTCCAAGTTTGTAGAGCCGCTAATTGAAGGTGTCGTGTCATTCCCTGTGCCAAGTGGCTCTAGTGAAATGACGGGGGCTTGCGTATCAATGTTGCCGCCATTTTCAGTGACAGTCGTTGTATTGCCTGCCTCGTCTGTAGCACTGGCCTCTACGGTATATTCACCCTCAGTAAGCGGCGTTTGCACGTCTACGCTAAAATCACCGTTTTCATCAACGATGGCATCGATAGTTTGTGTGTTGCCCGCACTGTCGGTGACTACAATGGATACTGTTGAACCAGGTGGTAAATCGGTAGAGCCAGAAATTGTTGGCGTGGTGTCGCTGCCGTCAGTTTGTGGGTCTAGAGAAAGCGCTGGTGCGGCAGTGTCTATATTGCCACTGTTGTCGACAACGGTAGTTGTATTACCCGCTGCATCAGTTGCTTCGACAGAAACCTCATAGTTGCCTTGTGCTAGCGCTTCTTCGACATCGGTGCTGAAATTACCATTTTCATCAACAAGGGCGGTAACGGTCTGCGTATTACCCTGACTATCAGTGACGGTAATAACGACCTCGCTACCCGCGGGCAAATCTGTATTACCTGAGATAATCGGTGTTGTGTCGTTAGTATCCGTTTGCGGGTCGATGTTCACAATTGGTGGGGTGGTATCAAGTACAGTAGTGGCCGTGGCGGTAGAGCTATTGCCATTTTCGTCTGTCACCGTTACTTCAATCTCGTATTCGCCCTCTTCAGAGCCAGGAGGGAACGCTACATTGAAGTTGCCATTCTCATCGGTCGTCCCCGTTATTGTCTGGCTGTTGCCGTCGCTATCGGTGATAACAACCACAACCTCTGAATTAGGGGCGTCTGACGACCCCCCTATGCCTTCACTACCGTTGGTAGGAGAGCCGGTTTCAATGACAACATTAGGGCCTTGGGTATTAATAACCGCATCGATGGAGGTTGAAGCGGTATTGCCCGCCACATCAGACACAGTAGCAGTTACCGTGAAGTCGCCATTTGCGAGTGCTTGCGGGACTTCAGCGCTGAAGCTACCGTCTTCTTGCACTGTCGCAGTTATGGTTTGCGTAGTGCCATCTGAATGCACGATATCTAGTGTTACTATCGCACCCGGTTCTGCGTCGGTGTCGCCATTTATCACTGGCGTGTCATCATTGGTTGAGCCAATAGGATCAAGGCTGATTATCGGCGCCGTGGTGTCAATTTCGCCTGTTACTGCAGTAGTCGAGCTGTTTCCTGCTGGTGTCGTCACAGTAACATCTACCGTGTACTCGCCTTCGCTAAGCTCCGCTGGCACATCTTCGTTGAATGTGCCGTCAGCGCCCACTGTAGTAACGATTGTTTGTTCGTTACCCTCGCTATCTGTAACAACAATCACAACTTCACTACCAGGAGGGGCATCGGTTTCACCAGAAACGTTTGGCGTAGTATCGTTCGTTGGCGCAGGTTGATTTACGGTCGTCGAAGGACTCGTAGAATCGTAATCGCCGCTTGCTGTTGCTTGTGCGGTGTTACCCGCACCATCTGTCACCTCGGCAGTTACGCTGTATGTACCCTCAGCCACCGCATTTGGAACTTCAACGGTAAAGGTACCATCGGCAAGCACAGTGGTGGTAAAGGTTTGAGTAACGCCAGCACTATCGGTAACGGTAAGGGTTATCGTGCTACCGGGCACGGCGTCTGTTAACCCCGAAAGTGTGGGTGTAGCATCGCCATTTATTCCTGGGTCGTTTAATGAGATGGTTGGCGCCGTCACGTCAATTGCGCCCTGAGCGTCAGCATTGGCCGTATTGCCTGCTTCATCAGTCACGCTGGCGTTAACGGTAAATTCGCCTTCGGCTAATTCGGCAGGTACGTCAACGCTATACGTGCCGTCCGCTTGCACAATGGCAGTCACGGTTTGCGTAACGCCCGCGCTATCGGTAATGGTTAATGTAACTGTACTACCCGGTGTGGCATCAGTGGTACCTGAAAGAGTAGGCGTGGTGTCGTTACCTGTCGCTATGGTGTCGATAGTGATCGACGGTGCAGTGGTGTCAATTACGCCTGCGGTATCAGCAGTTGCTGTGTTGCCCGCTTCGTCGGTCACGCTGGCGTTAACGGTAAATTCACCTTCGGCTAATTCGGCTGGTACGTCAACGCTATACGTGCCGTCTGCTTGCACAATGGCAGTCACGGTTTGCGTAACGCCTGCACTATCGGTAATGGTTAATGTAACTGTACTACCAGGCGCGGCATCGGTGGTACCTGAAAGAGTAGGCGTGGTGTCGTTACCTGTAGCTATGGTGTCGATTGTGATCGACGGTGCAGTGGTATCAATTACGCCTGTGGTGTCTGTGGTTGCTGTATTGCCAGCCTCATCCGTTACGCTAGCATTGACGGTAAATTCGCCTTCGGCCAATTCTGCAGGTACATCAACGCTATAGGTGCCGTCGGCTTGCACAGTGGCAGTTACAGTTTGCGTGTTGCCTGCACTATCGGTAATGGTTAATGTAACTGTACTACCAGGCGCGGCATCGGTGGTACCTGAAAGAGTAGGCGTGGTGTCGTTACCTGTAGCTATGGTGTCGATTGTGATCGACGGTGCAGTGGTATCAATTACGCCTGTGGTGTCTGTGGTTGCTGTATTGCCAGCCTCATCCGTTACGCTAGCATTGACAGTAAATTCGCCTTCAGCCAATTCAGCCAGTACATCAACGCTATAGGTGCCGTCTGCTTGCACAGTGGCAGTTACAGTTTGCGTGTTGCCTGCACTGTCGGTAATGGTTAATGTAACCGTGCTACCCGGCGCGGCATCAGTGGTACCTGACAGGGTAGGTGTGGTGTCGTTATCTGAACCCGGCGCATTAATGGTAATCGTTGGGGCGGTGGTATCAATTTCACCTGTAGTATCAGCAGTTGCTGTATTGCCTGCCTCATCAGTAACACTGGCGTTAACGGTAAATTCGCCTTCGGTCAATTCTGCAGGTACATCAACGCTATAGGTGCCGTCTGCTTGCACAATGGCACTTACGGTTTGCGTATTGCCTGCACTGTCGGTAATGGTTAGCGTAACTGTGCTGCCAGGAGTGGCATCGGTTGTACCTGAAAGGGTTGGCGTGGTGTCGTTATCTGAACCTGGCGCATTAATGGTAATGGTTGGGGCGGTGGTATCAATTTCACCTATAGTATCAGCGGTTGCTGTATTGCCAGCCTCATCGGTAACGCTGGCATTAACGGTAAATTCGCCTTCGGCTAATTCTGCAGGTACATCAACGCTATAGGTGCCGTCTGCTTGCACAATAGCCGTCACGGTTTGAGTAACGCCTGCGCTGTCGGTAATGGTTAGTGTAACTGTGCTACCCGGTGTGGCATCAGTGGTACCTGAAAGGGTTGGCGTGGTGTCGTTATCAGAACCTGGCGCATTAATGGTAATGGTTGGGGCGGTGGTATCAATTTCCCCTGTGGTATCAGCGGTTGCTGTATTGCCTGCCTCATCGGTAACGCTGGCATTAACGGTAAATTCGCCTTCGGCTAATTCTGCAGGTACATCAACGCTATAGGTGCCGTCTGCTTGCACAATAGCCGTCACGGTTTGCGTATTGCCTGCACTGTCGGTAATGGTTAGCGTAACTGTGCTGCCAGGAGTGGCATCAGTAGTACCTGAAAGGGTAGGCGTGGTGTCGTTATCCGAACCAGGCGCATTAATGGTAATCGTTGGGGAGGTGGCGTCAATTTCACCGGTGGTAGAACTATCTGCAGTATTACCTGTAGGTTCTAATACGGTGGCGTCTACGGTGAAGTTACCGTCAGCCAGCGCATTTGGTACGTCTACGCTGAACGTACCGTCACCTTGCACAATAGCGGTAACAACCTGAGTGTTTCCCTCACTATCGGTAACGGTTAGTGTGACTGTACTACCCGCAATTGCTGAAGTAATGCCTGATAGTGTTGGCGTAGTATCGCTTGTTAAGCCAATCGCATCTAGGGTCAGAGAAATGTCTTGTGCTTGTTCACCTGATTCAGAAAACTCAACGGGCGCAACATCGTCGTTGCCATTAGCATTTTGGTCGAACTGGAATCCCACTGGGTCGACTTCTTCATTTATGCGGTCAACGCGCACAAAGTTACTACCACCATCAGTACCAGCACCGCCGTCAAGACCGGCCGCTGTAGCCTCTAACGACTCCAAAATATCGCCTTCCCCAGCAAGCACGTCAAGGAAGTCAGCGTCACCATCTTGATTGTTACTGTCAATGCCTTCAACACCGTCAAGTAATGCTGTTAGCTCATCCACACTCTCGTCAAAAACGGCAAATTCATCGTCGGAGTTGCTTTCGGTAAAGTCTAATTGCAACGGGAAAGTAATGCTTTGTCCTGCTGGAAGTGTGCGCAGTTCTCCATCTACGCTGACGGTAACATACCCATTAGGTGATATATTCAATACGTCGCCTTCGGCCACCACCATACCAACACTAACATTGACCTGCTCACCGGTTTCTCCGCGAATTAAAGAAGCCTCGCCGTTTACTTCCGCAATGATTACTTCAGCCATGTTTCCCTCTCAATCAATAAATTTTCACGCTATACAAAAAGCGTAGCAGGGCTTTTCCAACTCGTTACCGGACCGTAGTACGGGTGGCACATATCCTTTGGTATAAAACCTAGGTAGTTACCCCTAATTTATTAATTTTTAGTCTAATAATTATGAGTTGAGTTTGCAGAAATACACATAGCGTCTACTTTTTAAAAGTAAGAAACGACACAAATGTCGCCTCGTTTTTGTATAGTGAGACGTATATATGAAGTTCATGAAATCAGTGCTTACCAGAGTTGTTATTGGGGCAACTGGCGCTGTGCTAGCTCATGCTACTATTGCTCAAAGTAATGTTGTTGGTAACTCGTCTGTCAGCTTGGAAGACTATGTACGCAAGGTAGTAAATGAAAATCCAGAAGTGCAAGCCAGTTGGCGACAACTTCAAGTAGCAATGTCAGATGTCGACATTGCGCGTGGCGGCTTTCGCCCTCAGGTAGATGTATTGGCCTCTAGTGCTTATACCGACAGAAACTATGGGTTAGATCGCGAATACATGGGGCATACTGGGCAAATTACGTTAACCCAAATGCTATATGATGGATTCTTAACTAGCAGTGAGGTTAAGCGTTTTAAGCAAGCACAAGTGGTACGCTTTTTCGAACTAATGGGCGAAATAGAGCAGAAGTCTCTAGATACATCTCTAGCTTATATGGATGTGCAGTTGTTCCGGGAACTTTTAAAGCTCGCTGAAGAAAATTTGATTACTCACGTAGATGTATTCAAACAAATTGAAGAGAGTGTTGAGGCAGGTGTCGGTCGCAGAGCTGACTTAGAACAAATCAGTGGTCGTCTGTCTCTAGCCGAATCTAATGTTTTGACTGAGCTATCTAACTTACACGATGTAACTGCACGCTTTTTGCGATTAGTGGGCGAAAAACCTGCTCAAAATCTTCAATCAGTAACGATAAATTCCGCGTTCGTTGATGCAAATGTAACGGATATTCAATCGTTGCTTACCAGTGCATACGGCACAAATCCTCAGTTCAACGCTGCTATTTACAATATAGATGCACAACGTTATGCGGTTGATAGCGCAAGAAGTCTTTACCACCCTCAGGTGAACCTGACCGCAAGTTATGGTGCGCAAACACGGGATCAAGCTGCATTAAATAACACCATTACCGAGGCGAGCGTTGGCGTTAATTTTTCTTATAACTTGTATAACGGCGGTTCGGACCGCGCAGCGATTCGACAAGCATTGTCGCAGGTTGATTTAGCAAAAGACTTGCGGGACAAAGCCTGTATCGATATGAGACAAACGGTACAAATTGCTTACAACGACATTATTAATATATCCGAGCAGCTACCTTCACTTAATGCTCATCGCTTATCTTCAGACCGAGTTAAGTCTGCGTATATGGACCAATTCACCATAGGCGAACGCTCACTACTGGATTTACTTGATTCAGAAAATGAGTACTACGAATCAAGTCGCGCGTATTTAGAGGCGCAATATACTTTGGAAAAAGCTCGCGTAAGACTGCTTGCAGCTTCTGGAAGCTTGGCGAATACATTAGGGATCACAAAAGAAGGCGTGCCTGATGTATTAGATAAAGCAGAAGAAAAAATTACTTATGATCCCAACTACGTCTGCCCAGCCGTTCGCACCAACTTTGAAGATGAGTTAAATATACTCAAACGGGACACTGATGGGGACGGTATTGTCGACTTATGGGACGACTGTGTTGATTCAACGCCGGGCGCTGCGGTAGATGATTTCGGCTGTGAAGCCAAAGAACCTGAGATGGTGCCAGAGCCAAGTGCCGCAGACTTCACGTTAGACAATGCGAATATAATAGAGTCTTTTAACGTCAATATTGAATTTGCATCTAATTCGACGGAGGTTTTGCCTAAGTACGAAAATTCGCTGCAAGACGTGATTAATGCACTTAATAGCGACCCCAATTCTGGTGTCATCATTCACGGCCATGCTTCTTTAGATGGTGATGCGGCATACAACCAGCGCTTGTCTGAACGCAGAGCAAAGGCAGTTGCGTCGTTGCTGATGACCAAAGCCAATATAGAAGCAAGAAGAATTACTGCGGTTGGTTATGGAGAGAGTCGTCCACTGGTTGATGAAGAATCAGATGAAGCGAATGCTCGAAATCGCAGAATTGAAGCGGCTATTATCCAGCTTCCTACTAACGAATAGCGATGTGTAGGCCTATATGAAGGAAAAGAAGGTCGTAGACGACATATCTTATTTGGAGAGACAAGGGGGAGTGTTGATGGATTGTTTAATAACAATCTGTCACGCCCATCATTTAGATGTATCTCGAGTTAGCTTGCTTAGCGGACTGCCTTTAGATCATGGTGAACTATCGCCTACCGGATTTGAGCGCGCAGCAAAACGCGCGGGACTCGCCAGCAGGACGGTCAAGCGCGAACTAGACCATATCAACACTGCGATTTTACCCGCCGTTTTAGTGCTTAATGAGAAGCAGGCCTGTGTACTGCATGGTCTCGATAATACCCATGCCAGAGTTTCTTATCCAGAACTCGACGATGCTGTAGTGGAAGTACCTAGAGATGAACTAAGCGCCTGCTATACGGGGTACGTCATTTTTGCTCGGCCCGAAATGAACGCACAAGAAACCAATGCTCAAATTGATAAGTCATCAGTGGGGCACTGGTTGTGGTCATCCATTAGAACGGCAAAAGGTTTGTATCGCGATGTCCTTTTAGCGTCCGTTTTTATCAGTTTACTTTCTATTGCATTACCCCTGTTCGTGATGAATGTTTACGATAGGGTAGTGCCCAATGCTGCTTTAGAGACCATGTGGGCATTAGCTATTGGCGTTTTGCTTGTGCTAGCCGCTGATTTTCTATTGCGCATGCTCAGACAATACTTTGTTGAGTTAGCGGCAAGTCGTTTGGACGTCACGCTATCGGCAAAAATAATGGAAAAAGTGCTGTCTATAAACTTGGCTAGTAAACCGGCCAAAAGTGGATCATTTATAAATAGCCTACAGTCTTTTGAAAGTATCCGTCAGTTCTTTGGTTCTGTCACTTTAGTGGCGCTGGTTGATTTACCCTTTGGGCTACTGTTTGTAGTCATTATCGCCATGATCGATTTTTATCTGATCATTCCAATACTCATTGGGGCTACTGCGCTTTTCCTTTATGCAATGAAGGCGCAACGGGTAATGCGTTCACTTTCTGAAGAATCGATGGAAATTAGCTCTCGTAAAAGTTCGCTTGTGACTGAAAGCGTAACGTCTTTAGAGGACGTCAAAGCGTTCGGTTACCAAAGTAGAAACCAAAGTGCGTGGGAAAAGCAGACGATATTTCTAGCTAAAGTGAACGCTAAACTCCGTTTGGTATCAATGTCGGTAAATAACGCAGCGCTTTGGATCCAGCAATCGGTGGGTGTGGTTATCATCCTCACTGGCGTGTACCTTATTATTGAGGGGGTAATTACCCAAGGTGGGTTGATTGCTGCTTATTTACTATCAAGCCGAGCAATGGGACCGGTTTCTCAGGCTGCTGCATTGCTTGCACAATTTCATCACGCTGAAACGGCAAAGAATGCCCTTGATGACATTATGTCGCTGCCAAGTGAAACAGGTAGAAATAAACAAATAAAAAACAACGTTGTACTTAAAGGCAATATTGATGCTAGCCAGCTCTGCTTTAAGTATCCCGACGAAACCGTTCTTGCGCTAAAGGACATGAGTTTCTCTATCAAGCAAGGTGAACACGTTGCCATCTTAGGCAAAAACGGATGTGGAAAATCAACCTTAAACAAGCTCCTCATGGCTTTTTACCGTCCTGAATCCGGGCAACTTTTGTTGGACGGAATAGACCTACAGCAATATGACCCTACGCTACTACGTAAACAAATAGGCTATGTACCGCAAGACGTGAGCCTTTTTCATGGCTCACTAAAAGACAATATTTTGCCAGATGACACACATATCGACGACGCTGAGTTTTGGGAGGTCATTACCCAGTGTGGTTTGGCAAAGCTTGTTAATGGTAGCGCGAGTGGTATAGAGCAGAATGTAGGAGAGCGCGGCTGCTTGTTATCCGGCGGACAACGTCAAGCTGTGGCTATGGCAAGAGCCATAGTGCGAAACCCAGCGATCTATATCATGGATGAGCCAACTTCAGCGATGGACTCAACTAATGAAGCGCAAATGAAGGAAACGATCAAGGCGGCGACAGCGGGTAAGACTCTTATCATTAATACGCACAGAACCACATTGCTCGATTTGGTAGAGCGGGTAATTGTTGTAGAAAACGGAAAAGTTATTGCCGACGGTAAGAAGGAAGAGGTGCTAGTGCAGTTTAGACAACCCAGTCAAGTATTGAAGAGGGCACCATGATTTTGAAAAGTGATGGTGAGAAAAAAGACTGGTTACAGCGGCTTATGCGAGGCTGGCTTGCGCCACCACCAGGCCAAGATTGGGTACTGGAAGCTGAATGGTCGCGTATTATGCAAACGCCAGTGAAAGCTCGTGGTCTACTCTATGTGGTTATAATAGTGTTGTTTCTGTTGGTGGTGTGGTCTTACTTCGCAGAAATTGACGAAGTCGCCAAAGGTGATGGCAAAGTTATTCCTTCACAACAACTGCAGGTGCTTCAGTCATACGATGGCGGGATAGTACAGGAGATTTTAGTACGCGAAGGACAAACGGTAAAAGCGGGGCAGGTGCTGTTGAAAGTAGACCCGACACGTTTTTTGTCCAGTTTGGAAGAGAATACCACGCAATTTGCGGCACTTGCTGCGAAGGTTCAGCGCTTGTCTGCACTTACCCAAGGCGAAGTGTTGCGATTTAATCGAAACCTTCGCGAACGGGCCCCTACAATTGTTGATAACGAGCGAAAGCTTTACAACTCTAATTTAGCTGAACTTGATGAAGTAGCCGCGGGTTCTGATTCTCGTATTATGCAGCGTCGACAGGATGTTGAAGAGGAAAGGGCAAATCTTTCCCAATATCAGAGCGTATTATCCCTTTCTAAAAAAGAGCTAGCGGTAACTAAACCTCTACTTGCGTCAGGTGCAGTTTCAGAAATAGAGATCCTTCGATTGGAGCGACAAATCGTAGAACTTGAAGGCAATATCACTAAGTCTAAAGTCGCCATTGAGCGAGGCCTTAATGCCATCGAAGAAGAAATTATCAAGAAAGAAGAAGCGCGTTTAAAGCTTGTTAATCGCTGGAATCAAGAATTGACCGATGCCACTGCTGAAATGGCAACCTTGCAACAGTCTCAAACGAGTTTAGAAGACGTGGTATCGCAAGCTGACATACGTTCACCGATTAATGGTACGGTTCAACGGCTGCTTATCAACACGGTGGGCGGTGTGATCACGCCTGGAAGCGCGGTTGTAGAGCTTGTTCCTCAAGATGACCAACTTATCGTCGAGGCAAAAGTTTCGCCAAAAGATATCGCATTTATAAGAGAAGGGCAGCCGGCCATTCTGAAATTTAGTGCATACGACTTTACCATTTATGGCGGAATGTCGGCCGAAGTTCAGCACATAAGTGCAGATGCTATCACCAATGAAAAAGATGAAACCTACTACCTTGTAAGACTAGAAACTAAGCGCAGTATTGCCGATGAGTCTCTAGATATTTTGCCAGGTATGATTGTGCAAGTAGACATTTTGACAGGTAAGAAAACGGTACTTAACTATATTTTATCGCCCTTGTTTAATGTGACAGCATCTGCGCTGAGGGAGCGTTAATGAGACATTTCATTGCTGAAAAAGACTTACAAGGTGCACTGACTCACTACACTTGGTCCAGTTATAGTAGTGTCACTCAGTTGGAGTGTGATGAGAGCGATTGCGTTTGGGTTTTGACTACCGATGAGAGCTGGCGTCAACAATTGGTAGAAGCCAAACAAAAAGTTAATAACCTTGTGCTGCTAACTTACAAATATGACCGGACAGAGATGCAAACGGCGTTAATGTTAGGCGCTAGAGCGTACTGCCATGCTCTGGGTACTCAATCTCTACTTTCTTCGGTAGCACGTGTTATTGAGGCGGGAGGCATGTGGTTGCCCAATGAATTGTTAACACAGACCACATCAAACATAGCCGCTAACATGCAAACGAAGCGGGTTCTCCCCTCATTACAAGGGCTTACAAACCGAGAAAAAGATGTGTTGAATGGTATTTTGGAAGGGTTAAGCAATAAAGAGATAGCAAGAGAGCATGGTATTACTGAGCGTACCGTTAAAGAGTACGTTGGTACGCTCCTTCACAAGTTTGAAGCGAAAGACCGGATAAGCTTATTGCTTCGCTTAGGTGAGTTTAGTCATTTAAAAGATGCTCTATAACTTCAATATGTGAAACCACACCATCTATCCCTAATTCAATGAATAGTTCTTGGTGATCTGAGCGTTTAACGCCATCTGCATAGACCTTTATACCAAAAGTGTGAGCGAGAGAGCAGAAACCACGTATAAATGCGTGATTGGCTGGATTGAAATCGATATCTGCCATAAACGCTGAATCGATTTTCACATAATCCAATCCCATCTCTTGAACGTTCAACAATTGCGAGAAGGATTCTCCAACTCGCTTTAAACCCACTTCGCATTCTTTGGCTTTAAGCGTTGTACAAAAGTCTCTAAACTCATCAGGGAAGCGCGTAGCGGTAGATTCTCGCACCTCAATACATAATTGCTTTGCAGCTTTTTCATTGGTTCCAATTTGATAATAAAGTTGAGCAAGAATTTCCGGGTTGAGCATAAATTGCTCAGAACACAAAAAGGCAAACTTCGAGTTTGTATTGGTGCGGTTTATGTAGTTAATTAAGCTGGTAATGGTAGTTAGCTCAAGCTGAGGTAAAAGCCCCAGATAGCGAGCCCAGTGGGTATAATAACCACTTTTTCTTAGTTCGCCATCTATCGTTACTCCCGCCCAACTTTGGTAATGAACCAAATTGCGATCAATATCTAATACGGGAAAGTTAAAGGTTTCTACGCCACATTCGTCAATAGTATTTTGTAGTTCTTTTTCCCAGCGCTTTTGCTCTACTAAGCTAATAAACTCTTTGAGCGTTGACTCTATGAAGGGTTCGTCCATATCTAACAATTCTGCTTCGTCAATCATCGCATCTGCCCGCATTAATAAGGCAGAAAAACTGTCGTCGGGGCGAAGTTTAACAACAGATTGGAACACCTTTGGATCGCCGGCTTCACTAAATGCACTCAAGCAAGCGCCATGGACCGCTTCTGAAATAGCCATAGCGTCATGAGTTTCTGTAAGCAGAATAGCAAACTCGTTTTTCTGCATTCTTGCAATTCGACTGTCGGTAAACTGATGATGATGTAGTGATAAGCAGTCGTTAATTTCCTCGACGAAATCGCGAATACGCTTTTTTCTGGTTGCAGCAGGTGAGCGCAAAAAGCCTTCACCTTCAGTGAATCTCACAAAGAACAGGCAGTTCACACCTTCCGTGTCTCTAAAAGCCAGCTGCCCTTTTAGAATAGAGATGAAATAATCCCTATTTGCTACACCAGACTCGTCATCAAATTGTGTTTTGTAGCGCATAAGGTCAAGGCGAGTATTCTCTTCCTCCATGATCTTTTTAGAGTTAGTAGCAAGAAAATTCATAGCGCGCACCACGCGCTTAAGCTCTAACGTACGAGGTTCTTTGAGCTGGATAAAGCGCATCTCTTGAAACGACTCTGCTTGGCGGACAACACCGTCTAGAGGTCTAATAATAAAGCGCAGCGCCCAGCCCCCTAATAAGCCCGAGAATACACCGACAAGCGATAAACCTATGATAAGACGTTGAGTGGCGCGCCACATAGAGGCGACAGCAAAGCTAGTGTCGGTTTCAACATAAACTGTGCCGTACTGACCCCAGCCTTCACTAACCTGAGCAATGCCTGGCTTGACGTTGGGGGAAAAGTTGTCTGAGAACCACTGCGGCGTATCCTTATCTAATTGCACCTCATGTGTATGCGCAGAGACAATTTCGCCATCAGATTTTTGAAGTACGATAGAGGCATAATGACCAATATCAAATTGGGACATGATAAAGAGGTCTAGAGAAACAGGGTCTTTTTCAAGGCCACTTAACGTTAGAGCAAGCATACTCGCATTGTCTAAGTTTTTTGAATAGAGTTGTTCTTCTACGTATTGTTTAGTAGTAAACCCATGAATTGTGACACTACCCGCAATTGCAACAAGGACGACAACTGCTATGGCAAGCCATAATTCTCTTGTTATTGACATAAACTCCTAAGACCTTCTGCTAATCCCCTCTTGCTTCATGCGTTCAATAACGTCACGCCACCGTGATAGTCTGCTTGTAGAAGTCGAGACTTGCGCCGTTTTCCCAGGCTGCCAAATTCCTGAATCATTAAAACTGAAAACAGGAATTAAGTCTGTCCGTTGAGAGCCTGGCAACACATTAGACACTAAGCTGTCGAGCACCAGAGGATCCGATGAAGGGGTGTCATAGTATCCTAAAACCATGTGTGCTTGGGTTACCCGGCTTCTACCAATCTTTGCTTTAACATAAATTAAGCGAAGTTTAGAACTATCGATACCTAAGTGTAGCAGAGCTACGTATTTTGCAATGGCATAATCCTCACAATCTCCGCGAGAATGGCCAAAAAGTTCAGAAGGTGTTGCCCAATAGTCCTTTTCTTTAAAAACGACATCGTCTGTGGCGTATTGGATATGCTCGTCAAAGAAAGCGTTTACACCGATAAGCTGCTCTTTAACGGCCTTATTTTCAAGATCGTGAAGTTTTATTTCTAGCGCGCTGACATGTAATGCTTTGTCAGCTCCAAAATTATTTTTAACTTCCTGTTCAAGCTTTGGGAACTCGATTACGTAGTGATCCCTCAGTTGTTGTCCAGCCAGTAGCAAGGCTACTAATGCTAAGCAATGCGACGCAAACAGAGAAAGGGTCATATTTTATTTGTGTAGGTCATACTAAAGTATAAGGTAGAGTACTTGTCTCTATCTAAATTTTAAGTATCGAATATAATACGTTGTTATAGGTATAACACGGCCTTGTTGATATTCCAACCATAGCGATATGTAATTGATAATGAGAAAGCTGACTTACTTCTTAACTACAAAATCGTTTTCCTGAATATTCGCCGTAATTCCCGTCGTGGCGTTGACTACCACAGACGAATTGCCAAATGCACTATCCACAATAAATGTACCGGGGTAGAGCGTATATTGAAGATATTTTCTACCGCGATTGTCGACCACCTCTTTGGCCTGATAAAGGTATAGTTCATCTTTTTCAGAAATGCCATTGTCTCGCCCGAGAGATACCGAAATTTTATTGTTCGCAATATTGATGACTCGCCCAGTAACGGGTTGGCAGGCTGTTGCTTCTTTAATATCCTCTATTAATTGACTGATTGACGTGTCAATTGCTTGACCGTAGCGTGATTGCCAAAAGGTCGACGAAAATTCATCTACGTCTTCAAACCTATCAAACGTCCACTCTTCATTAGTATCGTAAGAGGAAGTAAATAATAGTCCGCCGTTTATTCCGTCATAAACTTGTACAGTCATTGCAAAAGCGCGATATGAAGTATTGGCTTTCCATGGAGTGAATATCGATGCTTCTTTTTGCGTAACGCTTAAATCATCAATAACCCCAATAATGACGAACTGCGTGTTACTTTGATCTGACAAGGTGCGTACGTTTTTGTCTGTATAACGACTATCGAACTTTGCAGTGTGGGGGGCCACGTAAGAAATGCTGAGATTATCTGACTGGTCTTGCATTGCTTTAGCTAAACGCTGTGTGAATGCTTTATCAAAGTTTGGAATATTTCCTTGGGTTAATTGTGCTCTGTTTCTTATTCTAAAATGAGTGGTAGAAAAATGTTTTTCATCGTGCTGCGCTGAGCATATTTCACCTTTAGGAAAGATGTCAGCACGCACGCTGACCGTTACCACGTCCCCATTATACGTCTCGCTGACGAGTTCAAGCTGTTCTACTTCGCCCGTCGAGCGGATCGTCATTTCTTCGTTTTTAAGCAGTCCATTTGTCAATTTTGCTACGCTTTGAACTGATGCCCCCGCAAACAGCATGGCTTGTTTAAGGGCGTCTTGCGTTGCAGCTCGCTTAGCGGCTTCTTTGTTGCCGTTCATTACCACCGCTTGTCCTGTGGCTTCATACCAAACGGCATTGGCTTGCCCCACTACCAGGCCAAGTAGGCAAACCGCGGCCATTGCTCTGCTTAACCATGCCATTAGCGTTAATCTACTTGCTTGTCGCACGTGACACCCCTGTGGTTGTTTTGTTATTGCGATTAAATAATGTCGTAACCTTTGCGGGAACTATGCGAAAAAAGTGCCAATTAAAGGTGGGAGCTATCTTCTAAAGAAAACGGGCGCATATATTGCTTAACTCCTTCTTGCTAAGGTATATGACTACAAAATGTCGTTGTGAAAGTTGATGTGATTCGAAACGATACACTGAAATACTATTAGTCTATACAGGTGATAAAGGTAAACATTTAGACGTCACTAATTCGTTATTGATGCACACAGAGGTTTTAAATTATGTGGTTGAATGGACTTAAAAATTCAAAGTTACTTTTGCGGTCTTCCATGTTTGGCCTGGCAATTTCTTTGAGTGGTTGTGGCATCATTGATAAACACGTCGAATGGGAAACCGTCGAGCCTGAAACTTATCCTGTTTTAAAGGCTGTGGGTTATGCACCTATTTCATCGCAAAAAGGTGAATCCGACAGTATGAAGCTAATAATGGCAATGAAAGCGTCAAAATTAGATGCATATCGAGAGTTAACCGAGCAGGTTTACGGACAAAAAATTGAGGGTAGCCAGTCTGTGTCTCGCCTTGTTGTTGATAGCGAAACGCTGCGCGCTTCTGTTGAAGGCGTGATAAGAGGTGCTGAAGTCGTTAAAACCTATCCTGTGGGAGAGGATACTTACGTAACAGAGCTTTCGTTAGATATGCAGCAGGTCTACGATATTTATTTATCTACCACAAAGCCACGACGAGTTAAGGATGTGAAATACTATTGAGTGTTGGTCGCGTAAGAGCAGAACATGGGGGCTAGGCGCTAACGCCAGAACCCAAAGAGCCACCTTTGGGCTTGCCTTTCTTGTCATAAGTTAGCGACTCTTTCGCTCTAACTTCCATCATCAAATTCCGTAAGTGGGTGAGGCGTAGCTGTCCTTGCTCAACGGCTTTTTGATTAACTTGAGTACGGTATTTACAGTCGTCAAGAAGCTTTTTAGCGTTAGCCATTAAGGCTTCATCTTCTTCTGACAATGATTCATGACTATCGATAGAACCTTCTATACTCGCGTCAAGAGTTTGAATAGACGTTAACAGCGACGTTTTTTCGTCTAATAACTTCATTAAAGATTCAGCGTCACGTGAACTAATAAGCTGCAACTCTTTTTCAAGTAAAGCGGCCAGTGAAGACATCTGCTCTACTTGGCGTGATAATGCTTGTGTTAATTCACTTACTTGTTCTGCCACTGTACCTATCTCATGAAACGAGGTTAATTCTTATTCGCTGATTACTTAGCGCCAAATATCTCAGACTCTAATTTCGCTATTTTAGTCGCCAAGACTTCTGGATTTACTTTGTAATCACCGCTTTGAATCGCTTTCTTTAAGCGATCTACTTTTTCTTGGTTCACAGGTGCTTCAGTCCCTTTCTTTTGAACTTGATTCAGCTGCTGTGCAGATTGCGTCAATGAAACCGAGTCTTGTCTTGGCGCTGGGGCTGTTTGTGCCGATTGCGCTGAAGCCTGTTGTTGAGATTGTTGCGTCTGGTTTTGTTGCGCAACTTTCCCATTATCAACGGGTGTTTTAGGTAACCCATTGTTTATATTATTAATTGCCATATCTAGTCCTCACTACTATTTTGCCTCTGTGATATATATCGACCTTTTGGCTAATATCTTTAGCTAAATTGAGAACAAAATAGTAGATATTTCACACTCACTTTTACAAGTGTATCACGACTTCTTCAGGGCTTGCGACTCTGGCGATGACGGCCTTCTGACTACTGGCATTAATCACTTTAATGTTGTCGCCAACTACACCATCCTGCTGCGCTATTCCTGCCGTCTTAACTTCCATTCCCGCAACCTCTGCGGTAATCGTTATTCTATCGCCCTTACAAACAAAGCATAGCATATTTGATTGTATAGCTTGACCATCGGTAATGCGACGTTTCATTCTTGCACCAATCAACGAAGCTAAGTCAGTGAATGCAGTATAACGTAAACGACGTACGTCAACTTCTGCCATTGTTAAATTGGACGTTGTTAAAACAGTTCCTGGGCTTATTGCGCCTTGGGTGACTACGATTTCTTTGGTGCGCGTTACTTGTCCGCTGGTAAATAAATACCATTCATTATTCTTACAGCTAACTCGCACCGATATATATGACTGGCTAAGTGCTTCCGGTGATGCATTGTATTGAAAGCCCGTTGGGCAATCGGGGATATTTATCCTATCGTCTATCTTCACAATAGCGACATCGATGTTAGTATCCTGCGCATTATCAGTAAGTTGATTTATCAAGTACTGCTTGGCACCTTCCTCAACTTGCTCATGGTTGGTCGCTGCCCCATAGCAATATGCACTGAGCAAACCGAGTACTAAGCTGGCGAATGAGCGATAGAATGTGATACGCATTTTTTCGTTTATCTTTTTCATCATGACTTTTCGTGTTCAGTTTACGAGTTATTGACTATGCTTAACAAAACCCATGTTTATGAATAACAGGTTTGGCGGCAAAATTAAGTTCAAAGGTTGGGGTAGACAGCTTCAACAACGGCTCACCTCGTGGGCAACGTTGAAATGCTTGTGAAGCTTAATCAAACCTTGTGCGTCATTTTTCTGTCGTTTGACCTGCAAAAATTTAGTGATATTGTCTATCTTTAACATAAGAGGCAATGATCATGCCCAGTATTACTTAGAGGTGACCTATGTCGGGGATTTTAGATTCGGTAAACCAGCGAACACAGCTTGTTGGGCAGAATCGCTTAGAGTTGTTGCTGTTTAGACTGAACGGTCGTCAACGGTTTGGTATTAACGTGTTTAAAGTGCGTGAGGTGCTTCAGTGTCCTCCACTTACATCAATGCCGAAATTGAACCCATTGGTTCGAGGTGTTGCCCATATCCGTGGTCAAACTATTTCGGTCATTGATTTAAGTATGGCAACCCGCGGTCGAAAGATTGAAGACCTTTCCAATGCCTTTATTGTAATTGCCGAATACAACCGTTCTGTTCAAGGCTTTTTGGTAGGCGCTGTCGAGCGTATTATCAATACTAACTGGGATGCCATTATGCCACCGCCACAAGGTACAGGGCGAGCGAGCTACTTGACGGCAGTAACGGAAGTTGAAAACGAACTTATCGAAATTTTAGATGTAGAGAAAATTCTAAACGAGATTTCTCCACTAAATGCCGAGGTGAGTGCGGATGTTGCTGAAGGACTGACTACCGAAGGGCAAGAAAACAAAATTATCTTTATTGCTGATGACTCGGCAGTAGCGAGAAATCAGGTGAAAAAGGCACTTACGTCGCTAGGTCTTGAAATTGAGCTTGCTAAAAATGGCCTTGAAGCACTCAACCGACTTAAAGAAATTGCCGAAGAGTACGGTGACGTAACAAACCGCGTTGGTGTACTAGTTTCGGATATCGAAATGCCGGAAATGGACGGTTATACGCTTACCGCAGAGATCAAAAATATTCCAGAACTTCAGAAACTGCATGTGGTACTTCACACTTCGTTAAGCGGTGTTTTCAACCAAGCTATGGTACAGAAGGTTGGGGCGGATGACTTCATTGCGAAATTCCATCCAGACGAATTAGCGACAGCAGTTCAGAAATGGCTGATGACTGAGTGCGAGTAACGGAGCAAAAACGGATTGGCTAATAAAGACGTTTCGCCTGCAAGTTATCTAAAGTTCAGAGAGTTTCTTGAAAAGCAATGCGGCATAGTGTTAGGAGAAAATAAGCAGTACTTAGTGCGTAGCCGGCTGGCTTCATTGCTGTTTAAGCACAAATATGAATCAGCTGACGAACTGATTGATGTTGTTGTGCGAGGGTTCGATAGAGCGTTATTACAAAGTGTAATCGACGCGATGACAACGAATGAAACCTTGTGGTTTCGCGATAATTATCCGTTCGACCTTCTTATAAAGGATCTGCTGCCGACCTTATCTGCAAAGAACCAAAAGATCCGTATTTGGAGTGCTGCTTGTTCTTCAGGTCAAGAACCTTATTCTATTGCGATGTCGGTGCTTGAATTTCAGCGTCAACGCCCAGGAGCATTGAGAGCTGGCGTCGAAATTGTGGCAACTGACTTATCATCTGAAATGTTACAAAAATGCGAGCTAGGCATTTATGACGAACTGTCGCTGGCAAGAGGGTTATCTCCTCAGCGAAGACAAGCATTTTTTCAACAAAACGAAGAAGGTCTAATGCAGGTAAAGCCTGAAGTTCGCAGAATGGTAAGCTTTAGAAGTTTGAACCTGCTTACAAGTTATGCAGCACTTGGCCGCTTTGACATCGTGTTTTGCCGCAACGTATTGATTTACTTCTCATCAGAAGTAAAACAGCGGATCCTGCAACAAATTGCCGGACAACTGCAGCCTCAGGGCGTGTTATTCCTTGGCGCATCGGAATCTATCAGTGCTGCAAGCGATATATACAGCATGGTTAAGTGCCACCCTGGCCTTTACTACCAAAAAAAATAATCTAATTTACTGGCCTGATTAATAAAGGTTTTTATAAATCAGGTCAGAATTATTACCTTTCTATTTCCCGTCAAAATCTCATTTTGGCATCTGCCTTGCTAACTATTCTACAAACGACAGTAAAACGGCAATGTCTTTCTTTATGTACGTTCGTTTAGCTTGTCATAGAAAATGTTTTAAGTATGTCAGAGGTCATGTTATGGCTATTAACCTAGATAAGTTGGTGGGCTTTCACGAATCAGCGCTCAATATACGTACTGAGCGTATGGAAGTGATTGCAGGTAATCTAGCCAACGCTAATACGCCTGGTTATAAAGCACGAGACATTGATTTTAATAAAGCTATGCAGTCTGCAATGCAAGAGGCGTCAGGTAATTCAACGGGACACTCATCAAAAATGGTGCGGACCAATGAACGCCACTTAAGCGGCAATTCTACGTCGGTAGCGGCAAACTTTGACATGCAGTACCGCATCCCCACTCAGCCAGATACCGGCGACGGTAATACGGTAGAAGTTCAAGCGGAAAGAAACCGATTTTTAGATAATGGTTTGCGCTACCAAGCCAGCCTTGAATTTTTGAACGGAAAGATCAAAGGCATGAAAAAAGCGCTTGGCTCAGGAGGTCAATAGTCATGAGTTTATTTAATGTAATGCAAATTTCGAGCACCGGTATGGAGGCAGAAAATGTGCGCCTAAATACCACGGCAAGTAACATCGCCAATGCAAACTCTGTAAGCAGCAGTTATGACGAAACCTACCGAGCCCGCCACCCTGTTTTCGCAACCGCACTACAGGATGCCATGCGTGACCAGTCTAAGGGGGCAGGTGTTCAAGTTAAAGGTATTGTGGAAAGCGACGCACCGCTTAATGTGGAATATTCGCCTAATAATCCAATGGCAGATGAAAATGGATATATCTACAAGCCAAACGTCAACATTGTCGAAGAAATGGCAAATATGATGTCAGCGTCAAAAGCATATGAAACAAATGTACAAGTAGCGGATACCACTAAACGAATCTTCCGCCGCGTACTGCAGTTAGGTCAAGGGCAGTAATTTGCCGCTTGAATAATGTGAGGATTAATTAGTGAACACCATAAACAACACCGGCTTAAATACCGATCTGTATTGGCAGGAAGAAACCGTCAAAATTGCCGATGGTACTGAGCAGCAGTTAACACAAGAAGATTTCTTTTCAATGTTAACTGAACAGCTTGCAAATCAGGACCCTACGGCACCGGTTGATAATGATCAGATGGTGGCGCAAATGACGTCATTTACGATGGCAGACGGTATCTCTCAGCTAAACGAAAAGTTTGAATCCTTTGCTGCTTCTATGACATCGAACCAAGCGCTGCAGGCGTCAAGCCTTATCGGTCAAAACGTGCTAGTCCAAGGTAATATTGGCTATATGGCAAATGAAGGCGATGGGATTTCAGGCGTTATCGTAAACGAGAGTACGGTTCAAAATATGACAATTAACATTGAGAACCAATTCGGTGAAGTGATTAAAACTATTGATGCAGGTACACAAAGTGCAGGCAACATTGAGTTTGAATGGGACGGCAAAGATAAGCATGGTAACCAGATGGCACCCGGTGAATATGTTATCAGTGCTACTGGCGAGCTTAACGGTGAAGGTGTGCAGCTGAATACTGCCGTTAATCGTCATGTTGGAAGCGTAAGCTTGGCCGGTAGTGGTCAGGGCGTAATTTTGAATTTGGATGGTGATGTCAGTATCAACCTTGATGACGTCATTCAAATCGGCAGTTAGTAGGAGAATCAATAATGTCTTTTAATATTGCACTGAGTGGCGTATCGGCCGCACAAAAAGATTTGGATGTAACCGCCAACAACATCGCAAACGTAAATACGGTTGGCTTTAAAGAATCTCGAGCAGAATTTGGTGATGTTTATGCAGCATCACTGCTTTCAGGCGGCAAAACGAAAGTGGGTGACGGTGTACTTACTCAAGAAGTTGCTCAGCAATTTTCTCAGGGCAGCCTTCAGTTTACCAACACGTCGCTCGATTTAGCGATTACAGGTAACGGTTTCTTTGCGACAGTACCTGAAATTACGTCTCGCGATTTCTCATTCACTCGCGCTGGCCAGTTTAAGCTCGATAGCGACAACTTTGTAGTTAACAGTAACGGCGACAACCTGCTGGGCTTCCCTGTAAACTCAGACGGTACAAGTGCATCAGTTGCATTAAGTACAACGGAACCAGTACGTATTCCTGATTCATCGGGGTCGCCAGCACAAACCACAGAAGTTGATATTCGTATGAACTTACCTGCAGGGGATGCTGCGTTAGATCCTCAGGACTTTGACCCTGAAGATCCACTTACCTACAACGCCGCAACATCGGTGACGGTATATGATTCGTTGGGTGATAGTCACGTAATGACGTATTACTTCATTAAAGACAACACGGCAGGGGTTGATAACGAGTGGTACGTTGCGACTGCAATAGACGATACCCTCGTCGATATGACAGATTCAACAGGCGCTGATACTGACCCAGCTACCGCCGTCAATTCAGTTGGCGGTAACACGGGTAACGCCGTAACAGCATCTAAACTTATTTTCTCTCAGGGCGGTGATTTCTCTGGTATGGAAACACCAGATGGCTTACCTACGCTAGACTTTAAAATGCAAACTGAAGCACTAGGTGCGGGTATTCTTGCAAATGGTTCAGATCCGACACAACAGATAAGCATTGATTTCAATCTAGATGTGAATAACGCTACGCCTAATGAGCCAACTCAGTTTGCTTCAGCGTTTGAAGTAACGTCATTAGAACAAGACGGTTTGCCAGTTGGTCGACTGACGGGTATCGATATCGGCCCTGACGGTTTGGTTCGCGCTACCTTCTCTAACGGTACATCAGAGCCTATTGTTCGTGTTGCACTGGTACGTTTTTCTAACGAACAAGGCCTAACTCAAGAAAGCAGTACTCAATGGAAAGAAAGTATTCTTTCAGGTGAGGCACTAGCGGGTGAAGCTACAACCGGTACGTTTGGAGAAATAAATTCTTCTGCGCTAGAACAAGCTAACGTTAACCTGACTACCGAGCTTATCGATATGATTATTGCTCAGCGTAACTTCCAGGCTAACTCACGAGCTCTGGAAGTAAACAATTCACTAAACCAGACTATTCTGAACATTCGATAGTTAACGTTTAGACTCGTTCGACGAAACAAAAAAGCGGCAATGAATAGGCGGAAAAATCCTCTATCGTTGCCGTTATTTAATAGAGCCGCGTCACAGCGGTTCTTTTATTTTCCTCATATTATCAATTCTTTAGCTTCTATATTTTCTATCTGACGTAAAAATCCACAGGTTGGCATCGCCTTTGCAAAATCTTGTTTAAGGTTTAATCAGAGTCAAAAGTCAGTCATGGACAAACTTCTCTATATTTCAGCGAGTGGCGCATCTCAAGACCTATTAGGTACCGGGATTAGAGCCAATAACTTAGCTAACGCACAGACCACCGGATTTAGAGCCCAGCTAGAGCAAGCTAGGTCCATGCCGGCCTACGGCGAAGGTTTGCCAACCCGCGTGTTCTCTATGACTGAAAGCCCGTCAAATAACTATGAGTCGGGCCCAATGATTAAAACGGACCGCGACTTAGATGTGGCTATTCAAGGGGATGGTTGGTTCGCGGTACAAGATCAAAATGGTCAAGAAGCCTATTCCCGTGATGGTAACTTTAAATTAGGCGATGACGGAATTTTGACAGACATTCACGACCGCGTGGTACTAGGTGACAACGGGCCAATTTTTTTACCTGTACCTCTTGATAACCTAAATATTGCCGCCGACGGTACCTTGTCGATGAGGCAGCTAGGTGCCCCAGCCAATGTGATCGAAGAAGTCGGCCGCCTTAAATTGGTTAGTCCTAACTACGCTGATATGGAACGTGGCAACGACGGCTTATTTAGAATGGAAGATGGCTCAATTGCGCCTGCTAATGCAAACGTCAAAGTAATGTCTGGCATGCTTGAAGGCTCTAACGTGAATGCCGTTGAAGAGATGGTGGACATGATAAGCCTGCAGCGTCATTACGAGCTACAGGTCAAAATGATGAAGCAAGCCGAGAAACTAGATCAAAGTGGTAACGCATTACTACGCATACTGTAAACGAATTTTTATCACCGTTGCCCTATGAGCAACGTCGGAGGTTAACATGCATCCAGCACTATGGATAAGTAAAACCGGACTAGACGCCGCACAAACAGATGTGGCAGTGGTGTCTAACAACCTAGCAAACGCATCAACGGTTGGCTTCAAAAAAGACCGCGCGGTGTTTGAAGATTTGCTTTATCAGAATATTAACCAGCCAGGGGGGCGTTCATCTGCTGACACAGAACTGCCTTCTGGACTTATGCTTGGCTCAGGTTCAAAAGTAGTCGCTACGCAAAAAGCACATACGCAAGGCAATTTATTAACCACTGAGAACGCCTTAGATATGTCGATTCAAGGCCGAGGCTATTTCGAAATATTGCAGCCTGACGGCACTATTGCTTACTCAAGAAATGGTCAATTTTCATTAAACGACCAAGGGCAAATCGTTACCTCTGGTGCTGGCTTCTTGCTTCAGCCTGAGGTAGCCGTCCCAGAAGATGCACAGCAGATCACTATTTCTCAAGATGGCGAAATTAGCGTGAGTATTCGCGGTCAAGCTGAACCCCAGGTATTGGGGCAGATGAATATTTCAGATTTTGTTAACCCAACGGGTCTTCAACCAATTGGGCAAAACTTGTTTGTGGAAACTGCATCTAGCGGAGCGCCAATTCAGGGCGTCCCAGGCCTTCAAGGACTAGGGTATATCTCTCAAGGTACGTTAGAAACCTCTAATGTAAACGTCACCGAAGAATTAGTTAACCTTATCGAGAGCCAACGCTTGTATGAGATGAACTCTAAAGTTATCTCGTCAGTTGACCAAATGCTTGGTCAGGTTATCCAGCAACTTTAATAGGTAACATCATGCGTATTTTAGGTTTATCTGTTGCTCTACTTTTACTTGGCGGCTGCGCCAGTACAAACGAGCCTCCTGTTCAAGCAAATGATCCGTCATTTGCGCCAGTAGTGCCAGATTACCCGCGTGAAACGGTGGTTGAAGACGGTTCGCTATTTCGTTCCTACATGGCAAATAGTTTGTACTCAGATGTCACCGCTAGACGAGTGGGCGACATTATTACGGTTACGTTAAACGAAAGTACGTCAGCCAGTAAGTCTGCTGACACCACTACGGCCAAAGACACAAACGTAAACCTAGATACGATAACCGGCCTAGGTGGTCAGGCGGTAAATATTGGTGGCCAATCTATTCAGTTAGGGATCGGATCTTCTCGCGACTTTACCGGTGATGCTGCAGCTAACCAAAGCAACAGTTTAGACGGCGCTATTTCCGTAACGGTTGTAGATGTATTGCCGAACAATAATTTGGTTATTCGCGGTGAGAAGTGGTTAACGTTAAACCATGGTGATGAGTACATCCGTTTAACCGGCATTATTCGCCCCGCAGATATCAGTCCAGAGAATGAGATAGTGTCAACGAAGGTAGCCAATGCTCGCATTCAATACTCGGGCACAGGTACATTTGCGAGAGCGCAAGAAAAGGGTTGGTTAACTAAGTTTTTCGATTCAACTTGGTGGCCTCTTTAGGCTTTTGGTAGGAGAGTGGACATGCGTTTATTTTCAGTCGTATTAGCCGTATTAACACTGCTTTTATCTTCACAAGCAGCGGCGCAGCGTATTAAAGATTTAGCAAGCATACAGGGCGTGCGTAGCAACCAATTAGTAGGGTATGGTCTTGTCGTTGGTTTACCTGGTACCGGCGAGCAAAGCCCATTCACCGAGCAGAGTTTTAGAACCATGCTAAGCAATTTTGGTATTAGTTTGGATGCTAACACTAAGCCCAAAATCAAAAATGTTGCAGCGGTGGCTGTTCATGCTGAATTGCCTGCTTTCGCAAAACCGGGTCAAACCATAGATATTACGGTTTCTTCCGTAGGTGAGGCGTCGAGCCTTCAAGGTGGAACACTTCTCCAAACGTTTCTACGTGGTGTCGATGGCAAAGTTTATGCGGTAGCACAAGGTAGCTTAGTGGTAAGTGGCTTTGGTGCACAGGGCGGCGACGGATCTCGTATTGTCGTAAATACGCCTACGGTTGGCAGAATTCCAAATGGCGCTATGGTAGAGCAATCTGTTCCCAGTGGTTTTGCCAATGGCGACACGTTAACGCTCAACCTGCATTATCCAGACTTTTCAACGGCGAAAGCATTAGCCGACACCATAAACGAGCGCTTAGGCGCACAGCCAGAGAACGGATATGTTATTGCCAAACCTATAGATGCTGCGTCTGTGCGCGTAACAGCCCCTCGTGATGTGGGTCAGCGCGTGGGCTTTTTGGCAACGTTAGAAAACTTTGAATTTACGCCCGCAGATGCGCCAGCGCGCGTTGTGATAAATAGCCGTACAGGCACCATTGTGATAGGCAGCGATGTTCGTCTATTACCTGCTGCCATTACTCATGGTGGCCTAACTGTGACAATTTCTGAAAATCAGCAGGTTGCTCAACCTAATGCTTTTGCTGAAGGTCAAACCGTAGTTACCACTCAGTCAATCGTCGATGTGGACTTGGCAGATAGCAGAATGTTTAAGTTTGAGCCTGGCGTTACCCTCGATCAGTTAGTGCGTGCGGTTAACGAAGTTGGCGCGGCACCAGGCGACTTAATGGCAATTCTAGAAGCACTTCGTCAAGCAGGCGCGTTGCGCGGTGAGCTCGTTATTATTTAAACAAACGAGAAGCACAAAAGTAGTCGGCGAAAAAGATAGGGTTATAGCGGAATAAGCACAATGGAATCACTTAGCACAAAAAGTCAGCTTGATATGGCACGCAACGTCCACGATATGGGCAGCATTAATAAAATGCGTGAAGCCATTGCGTCAGGTGACGAGACAGTATTGCAAGAGGCTGCGCAGCAGTTTGAGGCAATATTCGTGCAAATGATGCTGAAATCCATGCGTAAAGCGCAAGATGCCCTTGCTGATGAAGACAGTCCTTTTAATTCACAACAAGTAAAGTTTTATCGCGATATGCACGACCAGCAGCTTGCAACCGACCTTACATCAGGCGGAGGCTTGGGGCTGGCTGATGTAATAGTTAAACAGCTCGGGCAAACGGAAAACAGCTATACACCAGCAAGTGTTATTAGAAGCGACGGTGATCTTTCATCGCTAAATAGAAATCGTGAATACAAGGTTGCCCAAGCACAAGATATTGCGCTTTCTTCTAACTCGATTAAAACACAGTCGGCACAAAAAGATGCCATGTTTGAAAGCCCAGAACAGTTTGTTGAAAGTCTTATGCCTATAGCGGAAAAAGTTGCGGAAAAATATGGCATGGACCCGAAAGCAATCGTTTCTCAAGCGGCCGTAGAAACTGGGTGGGGAAAGTTTGTCATTCACAAATCCGACGGCAGTAGTTCGCACAACCTCTTCGGCATAAAGGCCAACAAAGGTTGGCAAGGTGAGCAAGCGGTAGTGGATACATTGGAATTTAACAACGGACTGCCTCAGAAACAAAAAGCTGCGTTTAGGTCTTACTCATCGGTAGAAGAAGCGATGGAAGACTACGGACGCTTTATCACATCACAGCCTCGCTATAGCCATGCTGTGGAAAATGCTTCTGATGCTGCGCGTTACACTAATGCGCTTCAAGAGGCGGGCTATGCTACCGACCCTGAATACGCAAGCAAGATAATGGCCGTGTATAACAGCGAACGTCTTAGCGCGCTGATGCCATAGTGTAGGGGCCATAGGTGAGGAGAATACAGTGAGTTCTGTTGATTTATATTCATTAGCCACAAGCGGCGTAAACGCTAGCAGCAAGCTACTTCAAACTACGAGTAACAATATTGCAAACGTCAATACGCCTGGCTATGTTCGCGAGCGCACTGAGCTTCAAAACAGTCAAGTTTTTGGTGTGGAGATTGGCAATACTGAACGTATTATCAACGTATTTGCACAAAATCAGCTGCGCCGCGACATCACCGCAGTGGGGGAACTTGAAGCCTTTTCTAGTAAAACTACAGCCATTGATAACCTACTAGCTAGTGAAGCGAACTCAATTTCTCAAGGCCTGAGTGAATACTTTTCAGCCCTACAAACCGCCGCTGACGATCCAACAAATCTTGCGTCTCGTGAACAAGTACTTAGCAAATCCGAGTCCTTGTACAACCGAATGAGAACCTTGTCGGATTACATGTTAGAAAAAGAAGAAGAACTCAATTTGGAGTTCACTTCAATGGTAAACAGGGCGAATACGCTGATTGGCAATATTGGTGATTTAAACCGCAATATTGTTATTGCAAATGGTAATAATACGAGCGATCAACCAAGCGCTCTGCTTAACGAACGAGATCAAGCTATCGACGAGCTTGCCTCTATCATGGGAATTACGGTTAAAGAGAGCACTACGCAAAATGGTGCTGTAACAATTAATCTGACCTCAGGCGAGTCGCTTGTTCTTGAAAACGGCGCATTTAACCTTTTTGAGTTAAGCTCTAGTGCCGATTTAACTACTAAAGAGATTAAATTAGAAACTGACTTTGGTTCACAAACGAAAAATAACGCCTCGTTACGCATCTTAGAAAGTGACCTTGGCGGCGCATTGGGCGGACTTTTTGAGTATCGCAACGACGTGTTAGGGCCGACAATGCGTGACGTCGGTCAGCTGTCTATTGCGTTTGCAGATGCGATGAATACGCAGAACAAACTCGGTATGGATTTAGATGGTCAAATCGGCGGGAACATTTTCGACATACCTTCATTTAGAGGCCTAGCCTATGAAGACACCAATGGTGACTACGTAGTTACAGCACAAATCACTGAAGGTAAGGGTGCTGAATTAACTGATGCCGATTATAAAATCGAAGTAACCGCAGTTGCTGCAGGCGTGCCCAGTGAAATAGAAATTACATTTTTAAACCCAGATGGCACACCTAAAAAAGATGCTTCAGGTAATGACATTATTTATTCAAACTTTGCGGTAACCTCTGGTTTTAATGAACTCCCTGGCGGAATTGAAGTAGATTTTTCAGGAAGTGACCCTTACACCGTTGGTAACGAGTTTCTGATTCAGCCAACTAAAGATGTGGCTTCAAATATAAGCCTAGCCACCAATCGCCCTGAAGATTTAGCCTTCGCCAATCCGGTAAGAGCCGGTGCCGATAACGCAAACTTGGGTAGCGCTAACGTTATTGACGTAACCGTTTCAAATACGGAAGTGGGAACGTCTGCCTTTGACGGAGCGGGGGGGCTTTTAAGTTCAGCACCAGCTCAAATTAGCTTTACGGCTGCAGATACCTATGAAGTGTTAGATGGAAACGGTACGGTGTTAGCGACTGTCACTGGCACAACAAATTTAAATAATCTGATTAGTCAGGCGGGTATAAGCCCAGATCCCGGCTTTGACCTTAGCTTAGATGGCGTGCCTAAAGCTGGGGATAGCTTTTCAATAAGCTATAATACAGATGGCTTTAACGACAATAGTAACGCGCTTAACTTAGCCGCTATTCAAAATGAAAACAAAGTTCAGGTAAGTAGCGAAGCCACCAATACGCCGAGAACGTTCCAAGATGCCTATGCGTCTATGGTAGGGCGTATCGGCGAGGAAGCATCTATGGCAAGTGTCTCATTGGCTTCAGCGGAAGCAATGAAAGTGCAATCACAAAATTGGTTTGAGTCTGTGTCGGGCGTAAGTTTGGACGAAGAGGCGGCAAACTTAATTAAGTATCAACAAAGCTATGCGGCTGCGGCGCGAATTTTGTCTACGGCACAAGAACTATTCAATACTATTTTGCAGTCAGTAAGGTAGGTGAGCTATGCGTATATCAACGAATCAAATTTATGATCAAAACATGCGCTCGATCATGCAAAATCAGGGCGATTTGGCAAAGACTCAAGAGCAACTATCCACTGGCAAGCGCATTATCACGCCCAGTGATGACCCTGTTGGCGCTGCAAAGGTACTTCGTCTTACCGAAGAAATTGATGAGCTAACTCAATTTCAACGCAATAATGATCTGGTAACCGGTTCGCTCGAGCAGCAAGAAGCTGTTCTTACAAATATCACTAACTCAATTAACCGTGCGCGTACCCTTATAGTCCAAGCGGGAAATGGGATTTTAGACGATCCCGACAAGCGCGCTATTGGCTCTGAGCTAGAGCAAATAAAGCTAGAGATATTTGACTTGATGAATACACAAGATGCAGACGGGAATTATCTTTATGCCGGTTTTCAATCTGGAAATCAGGCGTTCACTTACAATCCTGCGTCAGGTGGAAATGCCATTACTTTCTCTGGAGATGCTGGTGTTAATTTTATCCAACTCTCTAATAGTTCGAAAATTCAATCGACCAGCAACGGTTATGAAGTTTTTGAAAATGTACTGTCTCGTTTTAATTTTTCAGTGACGGGGAGTACGGTGGGATCGTTAGACGGAGCCACCATTTCAGAACAAGGCACCTTTGATACCTTTTTTAACAATAACTACGACGCGGTGAATAGCTCGAATAACGATTTTCGCATAGACTTTTTGGGCACAGGTCAGGCACAACTTGTTAATCAAAACAGCGGTGCAGTTATTGACACAGTGGGCTATACGTCTGGCGAACCGTTCACGATAAAAGGAATGCAGTTTGATGCTGTCGCCGCGCCGGGTACCAGTATCGATTTTTCTCTAGACCAACCCGAGAAAAAGAGCATGGCACAGACTATTCACGAGGTTCAAACACTGCTATCCGATAGCACTATTAATCATGGAGCACTGCAAGATGCCATTGCAGATGCTTTAGTGGGTTTAGATAACGGGTTAGAAAAGATATCGCTTGAGCGCGCGTCTATAGGTAGTCGACTCAATATTGCTGAAAGTACCTATGAAAGTAATTTGGATATGGAAATTGCGGCCAAAGCTCAGCGCTCTTCTATTCAAGATGTTGATTACGCTGAGGCGTCAACTGAATTTGCTAAACAGGAAACGGCCTTAAGCGCTGCACTAGCTACATTTCCACAGGTATCTAACTTGTCGCTATTTAATTATATCTAGTCAGTGTTAAAAGAGCGTTTTAATTCCTTCAATTTTGCCCAGATAAACTCTGGCTTGATTGTCAACATGACTCGAATAGTAGGATATATAAAGAAGATCATTATCTAATACCAACCCCGGATAACTAGTATCACCACTGCTGGGCATTGTTAATAGACAGGTTAGTTCTTTTTTCGTGGCATCGAAATGCCAAACGCACGTTGAAAACGCTCTTTTTTCCCAATCCACATGTCTGCCGGCAACCAAGTAAGTTGTAGCAGTTAATGCAACGGCACAAGGCCCACCAATATAAATCCCCAAATCATGCCAATTCCACTTTGTATAAGGGGGCCTAGATGTGCCAAATTGGGCTGAAAACGTATCAGAATCACGCCTTACAAAAGCTGTAGCTTGTCCTTCAGCGTCAAACAAAAGTGCGCTTTCATTTGGAAAGCCTTTGTTGTTTTTAGCAAGGCCAAAAACGTTTGCCTTATGGATTCGCATCGCTCGCGTTGGATCGCCTTCATACAACGAAATGTAATCAGCGGGGCGATGATAAGCAAAACCAAAGGCTTTGTTGTTCGTCCATTGCGGTTTCCATATCCACCAACCATTATCTCCAAACCAATGTTTACTTGACCAAGATTTTCCAGTGGTGGTGAAAATACTGAGCATTTTTGTGTGGGCTTGATCATTTTCATCAATAGTCTTTGCAAAGGCCGTTAGTATAATCCTATGCCCATCGAACATCAGTTTAGGATCTCTTAAGTCTGTACCAGGCTCGTTGACCAAAACCTTACTGACAACCTCAAATGTTTTTTTACTAACAGTAAGAATGACTATTACCCCATCTCTGCTCACATGATTAGTTGCCTGACGATAACAGCACAACAGTGAATTACTACTTTTGTCGAAAGGGTTATCTATCAAATCAGTAAAGGCTGCATGAATAGCGGGTGGTGAAATACGACAAATTTCAACTAACTTAATTTTTTTATTCAATTGAAATCTCCTTTATAAATCTGATGTTTAGGAAAAGTTTTTGGCTCTTTGAGCGGCAATATATTACCGCTAATCGGCAAATATCGTAATTTTTTCTAAAGAGAATTTATATGTTGTCGATACAGTTTCTGAGAGAGCCAGTTCATCAATTACCCCTCAGGTCTTGATGACTACTAAAACAAAACGTCGGAAATTCCGACAGCCAGCGCACGCTGGACTGAGAGTGTAGGAGAGACTTTATGTCTATGTTCGTTAATACCAATGTGTCCTCATTGAATGCCCAGCGTCAGCTATTTGATGTAAGCAATTCTTTGAGCACCTCTTTTGAGCGTCTATCTTCAGGCTTCCGTATCAACAGCGCTGCTGATGATGCCGCAGGTCTTCAGATTACCGATCGTATGACCTCACAAATTGAAGGTCTAAACCAAGCTGTACGTAACGCCAACGATGCAATTTCACTTTCGCAGACTGCTGAAGGTGCGTTGTCTGAGACAACTACAGCACTTCAACGTATTCGTACTCTAGCAATCCAATCACAAAACGGTATCAACAGTTCTGCTGACCGTGCTGCGCTTCAAAAAGAAGTTTCTGCATTACGTACAGAAATTTCACGTATTGCTACCACCACTGAATTTGCCGGTGTAAGTATTCTATCTGGTGCGTTCTCTGCTTCGTTCCTAGTAGGTGCGAACTCAGGTCAGACAATTTCAGTTAACTTGTCTTCACCTACGCTAACTGCTGCGGGTGTTTCAGGTTTTGGACCGTCAGGCCTAGGAATTGGTTCAGGCGATGTTCTTACTGCAGAAAATGCTTCAACAATTCTTGATAATGTAGATAGCGCAATTTCTGCGATTGGTAGCTTACGTGCCGATTTAGGTGCCTTACAGAACCGCTTCCAGTCAACTATCCGTAACTTAAGCAACATCTCTGAGAACGTATCGGCTGCACGTTCACAGATTAAGGATACCGATTTCGCGACTGAAACAGCTAACCTAACCCGTAACCAGATCATTCAGCAGGCAAGTACTACTGTATTATCACAGGCTAACCAGCGTCCGCAGGCTGCATTACAGCTTCTAGGTTAATCGCCATTAACGTGAAGCCAGGAGGTAGTGCTCTAGTTCACGTGCGTTTAAAGCTGGTCTTCTAAAGGCCAGCTTTTTTATATTCCTACCATTTAAACGTTTTAAAACCCTTCCTTACCCTGAAGTTGTCGTTAATTTGAGTTTATAAAGCTCTGAAATTAAATGCTTTTTTAATTAATTTCTTTTTTTCTCTAAAATTCTCAAAAAATATCTAAAGTAAAAATCGATCTTTGACGATAACTAATACAAAGGGGAGATAAACAGTGTTTTTATCCTCTACGCTTCTAAAGTTTATGTTTAAAAGCGTTATAAGCACAGTTTTAATTCAGATTTAATTTGAAATCCTGAATTTAAAAGTTAGGAAAAACAGTGCTTTATATTGATAAAAATGTTTGAAAAAAACATTAAAGAAATTTCAAGTTAAGGTCGATAAAAGATGGAGTTTGCTGAGGGATGGTAAGAGCTGCTGACCGGCGAGAATAGAGCCAGGAGGTAGTGAGAGGTTTGAGGTTCTGGAACACCAAACCCACCGACCAGCAAAGAGAAGTAACTTCTCTACTTAGCAAGTTCCATTGGTAGTGTGCCAATGAAACGTCAGAATAAACTGACAATGTTCATGAAGCACAGGTTATGCCAAAAATTTAATTTAATTGCGCAAATAATAAAACCAATAGCGCCATACTCGAAACTGTTAGGAGAGACCCATGAGTCTATTTGTTAATACCAATGTGTCATCATTAAATGCACAACGCCAATTGTTTACTACAGGTAATAATCTGAGCACTGCTTTTGAGCGCCTTTCATCAGGCTTCAGAATCAACAGCGCGGCAGATGACGCGGCAGGACTGCAAATTACCGACCGTATGACTTCGCAAATTCAAGGTTTAGATCAAGCCGTTCGTAACGCTAACGATGGTATTTCATTAGCGCAAACAGCAGAAGGCGCAATGGCCGAAACAACCACAGCTTTGCAACGTATTCGTACGTTAGCGATTCAATCTCAAAACGGTATTAACAGTTCAGCTGACCGAGCAGCACTACAAAAAGAAGTGTCTGCACTAAGAACGGAAATCTCAAGAATTGCGACTACTACCGAGTTTGCCGGTGTAAGTATCCTTTCTGGTGTATTTTCAGCATCTTTCTTGGTTGGCGCAAACTCAGGCCAGACGATTTCAGTGAATTTATCGACGCCAGCGTTAACCGCAGCGGGTGTAACTGGTTTCAGTGCTACTGGTTTAGGAATTATTTCAGCCGACGTTTTAACCGCGGCTGGCGCATCGGCTTTGCTTGATGATGTTGATACAGCTATATCGGCAATTGGTGGCCTTCGTGCAGATTTGGGTGCTATTCAAAATAGATTCCAGTCTACAATTAGAAACTTAAGTAACATCTCAGAGAACGTATCAGCGGCAAGATCGCGAATCAAAGATGCGGACTTTGCCACCGAGACGGCAGAACTAAGCCGCAACCAGATTTTACAGCAGGCAAGTACAACTATCCTGGCGCAGGCAAACCAGCGTCCACAGGCTGCACTTTCACTGCTAGGTGGTTAATAGATAAGGCGCTTGATTTGGGAAGGAGTTGAGAGGCCATCCCCAAGAAGGTAAGCGGCCATAAAGGCCGCTCCTTTAAGAAAGCGTCGACTAACAGGACTGAGAGTGTAGAAGTGTTGGTTGAGAGGCCAGTTTATCCTACTAAATACCTGCCAGCCGACAGAAACTGAATTTGCTCAATCTCCTAACGTGAGCAAATTGGCCGAGATTAAATTGTCTCGGCCTTTTTTTTAGTATTACCGAAACATCCCGCCAATTTCAAACAAATTGCTGAGCAAGACAATCTGTTCAAATATTTATTAGCAGCTTCAATGCCAACTTTTTATTTAGGATAAAAAATTCTCTGCCTGTTTTATCGATAACACGTGCAGTTACCCTTTATTCCAATTCTTTACCCGTTAAATTTACAAACCGGTTCTTTTCCCAGCCATCCGCATAAGCATTTGGTGCTGCTTAGCTACAAATCTTCAAGAACACTTCAACTATTGCCTGATAAATAAACCTAATTTCCTGAATTCTCACGTGGTTATTTTTTCTATTTATTCAATGGTTTACAGGTTTTTGATGAAAAATAATAAAAAAAACGAAAAAAAAACTAAAGAACCTAAAGGGTTGGCCGATACCAATGGTTGAGGGGTAATTTACTTTACTTTTAACAGAGGCGTTAGCTCGGAGTAGTGACCAAGCTAATTTGAACTGGAAGGATTTGATCGTACCACATTGGTCGACGAGTCCCTAGGAGGTATTCCAATGAGTTTATTCGTTAACACAAATGTGTCTTCGATCAACGCACAACGTCAGCTTTTTGACGTAAATGATCGTCTTAACACGTCGTTCGAAAGATTGTCTTCAGGTTTTAGAATCAACAGTGCCGCAGATGACGCTGCAGGTCTTCAAATTTCTGACAGACTTACGTCGCAAGTTCAGGGTCTGAACCAAGCCGTACGTAACGCAAACGACGCTATTTCTCTAGCGCAAACAGCAGAAGGTGCGATTAGCGAGATTACTACGAGCCTACAGCGTATTCGCCAGTTATCTATTCAATCGCAAAATGGTATCAACTCATCTGCCGACCGTTTGGCGCTACAAAAAGAAGTATCAGCATTAAGAACTGAAATTTCTCGTATCGCGACTGATACTCAGTTTGGTAACGTTAACATCTTAGATGGTAATTTTTCTGCTTCATTCCTAGTAGGTGCTAACGCAGGTCAAACGATTTCAGTAAATCTTTCAACCGGTAATCTAGGTTCAATCACTGGCTTTAGTACTGCTGGTCTTGGTATCGATAGCAACAGTGTTTCTACGGCGGCTGGTGCATCTGCACTACTTAGCGCTGTAGATGCTGCAATTTCTGGTATCGGGGGCGTTCGTGCTGATTTAGGTGCGCTTCAAAACAGATTCCAGTCGACTATTCGTAACCTGAGTAACATCAGTGAGAACTTGTCTGCGGCACGCTCTCAAATCAGAGATACAGACTTTGCTGCGGAAACGGCTGAACTAACGCGTAACCAGATTATTCAGCAAGCATCTGTTTCAGTTCTGAGCCAGGCCAACCAGCGTCCACAAACTGCGCTATCGTTGCTTGGATAAGCTATAATACAATTTAGCCTTAGTTGAGATGTAACGGGTGCTTGCTTAGGCAGGTTCCCGTTTTGTCGTTTCAGAAGGGGGTAGAAACGTGGAAATACCGAATATTCAAAATGGTCAGCCTTTTGCATCAAAAACAGGAATAGGTGTAACGACAGATAATGCTGCCAGTACTGTACCGCCGGTAAGGGATAATCTAAGTTCACCTAAGGAAGCGCAGAGCGGCGCTACTAATAATATAGACGAGCGTAATAAGACGTCATTAAGTCAGCAAGTTGAAGCTGAATTAGAGAACGAAAATTCGTCTCAAGGTTTATCTCAAGACGCCGATAACCAAGGTGGAGAGAGGAATGCTGCTAGTCTCGAAGAGGCAGTGGCAAAAGTTGAATCATTTCTAACTGTTCAAAACAGGGACTTAACTTTTTCAATCGACGAAAATACCAATCGTTCGGTAGTTACAGTTAAAGACGGTCAATCTGGAGACGTTATTCGGCAAATTCCTTCCGAGGAACTTTTGAAGCTTGCCGAAAGAATCCAGGAACTACAGCAGGATGTAGGGAATAGCGTAGGGGTGTTCATCAACAATCAGGTTTAATGAGGTAGGTTATGACTATTCAGTCGCTAGGTGTAGGTTCAGGTTTAGCACTTGACGATCTTGTTCAGCAGCTCTTAGATGCAGAGAGATTGCCGAAAGAAGAAAGGCTAAACGCAAAAGAAGAGCAAATCGAAGCTGAAATATCTGGTCTTGGTCAAATCAAATCCAAGCTGTCAGATTTTAAGGATGCAGTAGACGATTTACGTAGCGATACTGATATTAATGGTCGAGAGCCTACAATTGTTAACCCTTCAGAAGATGACGACGTGTTATCGGCTGATGCGTCGAGCTCTGCCTTGCGCGGAAGTTACGATATTACCGTACAACAGCTTGCGTCAGGGAGTCGTATAACAACTGACGCCGGTGCATTTACTTCCAGTACAGATCCTGTTTTAACTTCTGGAACAGGCTCGTTGACCTTCAGTATTCCTGGCGGCGATTCATTTACTATCAACGTTGATTCTGGCACGTCTCTGGTGGATCTTAGAGAGGCGATAAATAGTGCAGATGATAATTTTGGTGTAACTGCGAATATCATAGATACAGGCACCGCCGAAGGGCCACGTCTAGTTTTTCTTTCTGAGGAAACTGGCGATGGCAATGATTTGGTTATCAATAATGATACGGGTGCAGCAGAATTAGACAGGCTTTCGACTGCGGGCGGCACCAACAATATTAGTGCTGCTAATATAGAGTCGGCTAAAAACGCAATTGCATTTGTGGACGGAATTGAAGTTCAAAGTCAATCTAACAAGTTTGAAAACACCATCCAAAACGTTACGTTTGATGTGAACGAGATTTCACCAAAAGATAACGCAGGCAATTTTTTGTCAACCACTCTGAAAATTGGTTTTGACAAAGAAGGGTTAGAGCAGAAAATTAGAGATTTCGTTGATAATTACAATGCAATAATTGACGAGATAGGTACATTAACGCGCTATGGTGAATCCGAGTTAGAAGAGGATGGTGCGCTTGCTGGAGACTCATTGCTAAGAGGAATTCAGTCTGGATTATCATCTATCATCGGCGATAACGTGTCTACTTCACAACTTGGCGGTTTATTTAGACTTGGTATAGAGCTAGATCAAGATGGTAAATTGGAAATTAGCTCTTCAGACTTTGGAATTGGGTCTGGTGAAGATAGGCTAAAAGATGCGTTGGAAGATAATTTCGACGACATCGCCACATTGTTTACTGATGAAAACGAAGGTATAGCCGTTCGTCTCTACGATTTTGTTGATGAATTCACGTCATCTGGAGGCCTTATTTCTCTGCGTGAAAAAACAGCAAAAGAGAATAGGGAAGACGTCTATTCTGATAGGGAAACCTTGGAACTTCGTATGTTTAGCTATGAGCAAATTTTGCGAGATAAATACCTAAACTTAGACCAGACCGTGGCACAATTGAATCAGACAAGCTCGGCATTATTAGCCGCACTATAACGTACGAGTTTCGGAGAAAGTATGTCCCTCAAAGGTATTAACGCCTACAAAAAAGGCAATTTGAAGCAAGATGTTGCCAACGCAGACCCGCATAAATTAACCTTGATGTTGCTTCAGGGCGCGTTAGATAGAATTGCCTACGCAAAAGGCGCGATGGAAAGAAAAGAGCTGCAAGAAAAGGCGACGTTTATTTCAAAAGCAACGGCTATCATTATTCACCTGCGTGACACGCTAGACGTCAAAGTGGGTGGGGAAGTTGCAGAAAACATGTTCGCCCTTTATGAATTTATGATCGAAAAGTTAAACGAGGCTCATGTAAACAATGATGTCAAATTGTTAGACGAAGTGTCTTCGCTTTTAACGCCAATTAGAGATGCATGGGTGCAAATTCCTCAAGAAGCGAAGGAAGAAGCATTTCGAGCGCAACGTGAAAGTAAGCAAGCCATTTGAACGTTGATAAATTAAATCACTCTTTAACACCACTTTTTCTAAGTAAAATTAACGCAGCAATTGCGGTTTGCGCGGCGGCAGAGCCTGCCGCGCTCTCGACTGAACGGTTCCATCACCTTATTACCCTTCGACATTCCTTAGTGCTGCGCGAGTTGCGCCGGCTTTCAGAAGATGCCCGTTCGGCTTTTGCTGAAAAAGAATTAACTATTAACCGAGAACTCGAAGCGCTAGCCCTTGAGTTGAAGTTAGCAGCAAAAGAGGAGATAGTTGGCTTTTCGAGAGCGCAAAAAGCGGTAAAGAGATATAAAAAATAATGCTTAAAGCCATTAAATTTTACCTTTTAGATGATGAAGAGCAACAGTCATCACTAGAAGTTGAATCTGCATATGCGATTAAAAAGAACAAAGAAAAAAGCCTGATAGCCTTCAAACGTGTGATGCCTGTTATCTGTGCTCAGTTAATGCAATCGCGAAGCACGTCTACATCTGTGTTCGTCAATAAAGATAAAGAGCTCGATATTGTCGATTTTAACAGCGGCAAGGTATTGTATGGCGAACAGGTAACAGCAAGTATTCACAAGCATGTGGATGCTTTTTTACGTTCTCCTTCTGTTCTAAACAAAGACGGCTTTTCGCAGCAAGCCGTTCCCCTAGATGATAACGCTGACGTATTGGTAGTGTTGGGATTGGCTCTAGGCATTCATCTTTTAAAGCTAGTGAGAGAAACTAACTTTAAAAGTATTATTCTTTACGAACCTAATTTTGAATACACACACTGTTCTATGTATACAGGTGTGTGGCCGGAAATTTTTAAAATTGCCGCCGGAAAAGGGACAGCGATATATTTCCAAAGCCAGCGTGACGGAAGTTCAGTCTTAGAAGACTTAAGTGAACTAAAGCAAGTTAGCCCGTTTACTACTGTCTATTTCTATCAGCATTATCACAGCGTGAGCTTTGACTCAGTGATGAGAAGCCTGTCAGAGCTATCCATCGATAACATACAAAGGCGTTTATTTTCTTTTCCTTCATTACAACCATTTGACGATTATTTAGTCCCATGGAGCCCAATAGTCACAAGAAATAATTGGGATAAAAGTCATCTCAGTCGCGACACCTTTGATAAAAATATAGCGGCGTTTTCTAAGTACTATCCAGACATAGCTAACGAATTTAAAGATTATGTTCCGCTCAAGTGGGAACCTCGAGGGAATAAACGAGGAGAAGTAAACCTCTTTCACATAGAGACCAGTACGCCACTTCATGGCGAGAGTCCAAAACACGAATCTGAATTGGCTTATGAGGCGTTTGTTAGGCAACCAAACAGAGATAACTTAATTTTAGGTTACGCAGGTGGGAAGCTGATTCATTACTCGCACCATAAAATGGTCAAAAGAATCCAAGAACATTTAGCGGGAATGGAAGAGGAAGAAGGTGAGCTGCCAGAAACTGTTAAGTCGATGCTTCTTTTTGGAATGGGAGCGGGCTATCAACTTGAAGCTTTAAGTGAATCTCGAGATATCGAAAAGCTCTTTGTTTGTGAGCCTAATCGAGATTACTTTTTTGCTTCCCTGTATGCGATAGATTGGGCAGCAATACTTAGCAAGGTTGAAGAAAAACGACACCGCATTTATCTCAACATAGGCGATGATGGTAGCAACTTAGTTCGCGACCTGTTAAGTCAGTTCCATTCCATTGGTACCCATATTATTGCAAATACCTACCTCTCCCTTGGTTACGATAACGAGGTGCTACTGCCTGCTGTCGATAAACTTAGAGAAGACCTGCGTTTGATAGTTGCTATGGGTGAATATTTCGAACATGCTCGCTTTGGGACAACACACACCAAATGGGCGGTAGAAAACAATATAGGGTTTTATCGCAAAGCCGGTGTGCAGCGCATGGGTAAAGACCTAAGTGATGTTGCCGTGTTTATTGTAGGAAACGGCCCCTCTCTTGACAGTCTAATGCCGCTTTTAAAAGAAGAAAGAGAAAATGCTATCGTTATCTCGTGCGGAACAGCCCTTCAAGCAATGTATAGCAATGGGATTGTTCCCGATTTTCATGCGGAAGTGGAATCGAACCGAGCATCTTTTGACTGGGCATCGCGAATTGGTGACAAGGCATATTTAAAGCAAATTAATTTTATCAGCTGCAATGGTGTGCATCCTGATACGGCTGAGCTTTATAAAAATACTTACCTCGCTTTCAAAGAGGGGGAGTCATCAACAGTATTCATGAAAGAACTCTTTCCTGAGTTAGATTTGCCTTTCCTTCATTTTTCTTATCCCACCGTGTCTAATTTCGTCATTAATTACGTGTTAGAACTGGGCTTCAAACAAGTTTACTTGTTTGGTGTGGACCTAGGTATGGTTGATGTTAACCATCATCATTCTAAGTCTTCAGGCTATTATAAAAAAGATGGTGGCGAATTGTTCAATCACGCCGAACGGATAGACACTTCATTGGTAGTGCCGGGTAATTTAAGACCCTATGTAAATACCAAATTTGAATTCAATATGTCTAAATCCGTGATTGAAAAAAACCTTGCAGCCTTTAGTGATGCCGACGTGTATAACTTAAATGATGGCGCAAAAATCGTCGGCAGCCCTCCATTAGAGCAAGACGCGTTAATTATCACTAATTCATTGGAAGACAAACAGGCGGCGATGAACTGGATTCAAACTCAGGCTCATGTTCCTATTCCAGCCGATGAATTCCAACAACGATTTGCTAAACGTTTTAACCATGAAGCGTTAATTGAGGACATCACTAGTTTCAAGGCATTATCTGAGCGAGAATTTAACGGGCGCGAAGATATCGATAAGCTCGTGTTCGACCAGCGAAAATTTCTGGTCGAAGCGTATCTGCGTAAATGCTCTATTCTGTTTTTCTACTTTAATGGTACCTCGAACTATATAAACAGTATTTTTAGTAAATTAACGCATTTCAAGAACGACGAACTTGTTATGGAAAAGTTTGAGGCAATAAGAGAGTGTTGGCATAGCTTTCTAGATGACGCACTTACGAGTATTTCGATGTACCCGGATGCCTTTGACACTGTCTCAAGTTTTACAAGAGAAAGGCAAGAGATCACCCTTCAAGAGTTTACAGAAAGAGAACGCGTAGCTTTCGTTAGTGATTCTGTGAGCAACGTACTAAGTGCACTAGAAATTAACCAAAATACTGAAGATACCCAGTGCCATTATCAGATTGAAGTTATTTCGAGTGTTTCTGGTTTGAAAGAGCGAAAGGCTGATGTAAGCCGAATGGCGTATATTGTTAATGACCCAGAACTTCTAGTGGCATTACATAAACAATTCAAACCCGCTGAAAGCAATATTCTTGTATTTTGTCCATTCGAAGGTTTTGATGATAAAAGGCTCGAAAAAGCCGTTTTTACCGCGGTACTAGCGCTAACCTCGAGTGATAAATTGCAATTGGTGTTTCCTAAGCTTGAGCAAGAAGATTGGGGAAGCTTCTTTGAGAATTACTTCCCTGTTCTATCCTGCGGTATGACATCATTTGAAACCTATAATATGTTTGCTTTAGCTTCTGAACCTCTGGCCGATAAAGAAATGACGAATGAAGGCGGTGATAGATTTTGGTTGTGTCCAAGACCGTTAGAAACATCACTTTGTGAGACAAAGCTCATTTTCAGTAAAAAGAAGTCGTCTTAGCGTGATCAAATTGATGAGTCATCGTGCCATTAGCGTCAAACGTTATTAAACTAGAATACGCTAACAGCAGAGACATATATGAATGTAGCAATAATTCCAGCGCGAGGTGGAAGCAAACGTATTTTGCGAAAAAACCTTCGTTCTTTTTGCAATAAACCTATTATTGCCTGGTCTATTGAAGCGGCTTTAAACTCTGCGCAATTTGATAAAGTTATTGTAAGTACAGATGACGATGAAATTGCTCAGTTTGCTATTGAAAAAGGGGCAGATGTTCCCTTTGTTCGTCCGGCCGAGTTATCTGATGATCACGCGATAACCCGCGATGTAGTTAATCACGCACTCACATGGTTAGCTGAGAACGAGCAACCGGCAGAATACTGTTGTGTGTTATATGCTACGGCCCCTTTTGTCACATCTAATGATTTGGCTAGCGCCTTTGCACAGTTAAAAAGTTCAAAGAGAGACTTTTGCTTTGCAGCTACCAGTTTTCCTTTCCCGATTCAGCGTGCTTTTTATTTTACGCCGCAAGGCGACATTGAAATGTTCGACAAAAAGCAAATGAAAACACGTTCTCAAGATCTACAAGAAGCCTACCATGATGCGGGGCAATTTTACTGGGGAAAAGCTGACGCTTTTCTACAAAATTTGCCTATGTACTCTCAGCACGCCAGCGCGTTTTTGATGCCAAGATATCGCGTACAAGATATTGATACCGAAGAAGATTGGGAAACCGCAGAACTCTTGTTTAGCGCGATACAGTCGCGAGGGCTGTAAGGGTGAACAACACAGTTACAGCACTATTTCGAGTAGATAGTGCACAGCACATAGGAACGGGCCACGTCATGCGTTGCCTGACGCTAGCTACGCTATTGAGAGAGCGGGGCGTATCGATAATCTTTATTTCAAAGCCGCATAAAGGGCATTGCTTAGATGAAGTGAGGCGAGCAGGTTTTAAGGTTATAGAGCTACCTGTAGCTGAGTCTGCCAAATATGAAGGGAGTTGGTGCCCTCATGCTAGTTGGTTAGGCGGCACAGAATCGTTCGACGCAGAGCAAACTTTGGTGTCGTTACAAAATGTGACGTTAACAGAGCATGTAATTGTTATAGTCGACCATTTTTCGCTTACGTCTAAGTGGCACACTACGGTAAAAGAAGCCCTTGATGCCAAAATCGTCGTAATTGATGGTTTAGCCGATCGGCTCCTGCAATGTGATGTATTAATTGATCCTAATCTCGTGCTCAATCCTCAAGAAAAATGGGGCGGGAAAATACACAACGATACTAGGCTTATGATTGGGCCTCAGTACTTTCCATTGCGAGAAGAGTTTTCCTGTGTCTCTTCAACATTGCGCCAATCAATTAAGCGCCTTTTTGTTTGCTTTGGTGGTATGGACAAAGATAATGCCACCTTGTTTGTATGCGAACTGCTCGCTAAATGGAATGAAACGTTAGATGAGCCCGTTAGTGTTGATGTTGTTATAGGCAGGCATCATCCACATAAGCAAGAAATAATAACGTTCTGTGAACAACATGGCATCGAATTACATGTACAGGCATCGAATATTTCATCCTTAATGTCACAAGCTGATTTAGCTATTGGCGGAGGGGGGACCATATCTTGGGAGCGCTGTATGATGGCCTTACCAACAGTTATCCTCACCATTGCTCAAAATCAGGTTGCACAGGCAATTGCATTAGAAGCAAAGGGGGCGGCGGTTTATGTTGGCGACTTCAGTAAAGACTGCGAAAGATTAAAAGAGATTAAGCAACGCGTTATCAACGTGCTTGAGGACTTTAAGGGCTCTTCGAGTAAATTAAATGTGATGTCCGCGAGGGCGCTATCAGTTATGGATGCATACAGCCACAGTCAATTGTGGGTAGATGAAATTATCAGTTAAAGGCAGAGTGTATTGAAAAAGGTAGTGATCATAGGTGGTGGCGGGAATGGCTTAGTTGTCGCGCAAATTGTGCTTGATTTAATTAAGACAGGCGAGCCTATCGAGCTTGTAGGTTTTTTAAATGACAATATTCCTGTAGGTGAGCACATAGAATGCTGGCCAGTATTAGGAGCGCCCCATGAATGGGACAGGCTAGACGGCAATATCTCTTTCGTTTACGCACTTCTGTCTGTTGGAAAAATGAAAGTTCGCGCTGAAAAGTTTAAACAGCTCAATATTCCGCAAAGCCGAATGGCAACAGTGGTTCACCCATCTGCGAGCATTGGTTTTAATGTAAAACTGGGTAGTGGTGTCGTCGTTGCTGCCAACGCTGTACTTCAACCTGGCGCAAAGGTAGGAGATAACTGTTTTATTCGCGCGAATGCTAATCTTGGGCACGATGTAGCGCTTGATGACTTAGTTGATATAGGCCCTAATTCAACGCTTTGCGGTTATGCACACGTTGAAGAGGGGGTTCAAATAGCACCCAACTCAGTGGTTAGAGACAGCGTGCGTGTAGGAGCGTACAGCACGGTGGCTGCTGGCGCTGCTATTTTCAAAGATGTTGCCCCTGGCGCCACTATGTTAGGAAATCCGGCTAAAAGGATTCGATAATGAAAACAGAACTTAAGTTTAAAGGCTCGCGAAAGTACTTACACAGTACGGACTTCTACACCTGGTTTATCACTGCAGTATGTAATACGAATCAAATTGTTACCAAACTGGTGTTTAAGCAATTGATTCATCGCCAATGTCAGGTTTTGTTAGGGCAGGTCCAGGATGTGGCTGAAAAAGACATTGTTGGTACCGTTGAGCTTTTCGATAAAAACACTCAAGAAAAAACTCGAGGGTTGATTGTCGAGACCAATACATCAGTAGATGAGTCCTACCCATTTGATGAGGATAAGCTGGTAAAAGACGCCGAGATAATTTCCTCGCAGCAACAGGCCACTGCTTTTTATCGCAATGACTGCACAACCGTTGAGCTTGTAGTGGCATTAACGAAAAAGCTTCATAACACACTCTTTAGTCTAAATAAGGGAAAGTGGTTGGTGGGACAGCTTAACTTTTGCGATGAGCTGCCGATAGTTTATGAAAGTCTTTCTATTAAAACTACGCGAATGATGCAAAACAAGTTTTCGATTAACGACGTTATAATCGATGGTAAACGTTTTGGAACCGTGCAGTTTATTGTTGGAGAATAGCATGATAGGCATTAAGGCTATTTCAAGCTACATACCTAAAGACGGTGTAGACAACTTCAAGCAAGCGGAAGCTTTTGAGGAAACAGCATCATTTGTTGAGACCAAACTCGGTGCTCGGTTTTTGCCGAGATTAGAAGAGGGTGATGATACCTCTGATATGGCAGTAAAGGCGGTGGAAACTTTACTTTCTGAATCGGACCTCGCTAAAGAAGATATAGATGCACTAATTGTTGTAACTCAAAACCCAGACGGTCACGGTTTGCCACACTGCGCCGCCCTTGTTCACCAAAAACTAGCGTTACCTACCCACGTGGCGGCCTTTGACGTTTCATTGGGGTGCTCAGGATATGTTTATGGTTTATCAATTCTACAAGGCTTCTTGGCTGCATCTGGTAAAAAAAATGGCGTCTTGGTTACCGCTGATCCGTATTCAAAAGTGATCACAACGCCTAATAGAACAACCTCTATGCTGTTCGGCGACGCTGCTTCTGCAACATGGATGGGAGAAAATCCCCAGTATTTGGTTTCAGACTGCACATTTGGTACGGATGGAAAAGGCGCTGAGCACTTAAAAGTAGAGCAAGGCGAGCTTTACATGAATGGAAGACAAGTTTTTAATTTTGCTTCGTTGAATGTTGCCCCTGCTATAAAATCATTATTAGAAAAGAATGATTGGTCCGAAGACAGTGTAGATGCGTTCATTTTGCACCAGGGAAGTTTGGCTATCGTTGACGCAATAGCAAGGCGTTTCAAAGGCAGCGAAGATAAGTTTATTAAAGCTTTAGAAGAGACGGGGAACACTGTCTCTTCATCCATCCCGCTCATATTGAAAAACTATTTGAATAGTGGCAACTCAACGCGACTTGTTTTAAGCGGGTTTGGCGTAGGGTTTTCGTGGGCCACCTGCCTATTAAAGAGGAATGAAGAACATGTTAACTGAAGCAGACGTAAAACAAGCAATGACAGACTCTGGTGTGACAGCAGATGTGAGCAACCTAGGTAGCGAACAGGCATTTTCTGAGTATGGATTAGATAGCTTAGATTTATTCAATTTGTTTGTAGAGCTTGAAGGCAAGACAGGCGTCACTGTACCAGATGAAGACCTCGATAAGTTAAAGTCTATTGATGACGTACTTGTATACTTTAATAAGTCTTAATAGATGTACCCATTTACCGACCAAGTATTCATCATTGCCGAGTTGTCTGCCAATCACAATAACGATTTTGGTTTGGCGGTTAATACGATAAAAGCAATGGCAAAAGCGGGAGCTAACGCGGTTAAAGTACAAACTTACACCGCTGATTCGCTGGCCATAAATATTGACAATGACATTTTTGGAAAACGCAAAGATGGCCTATGGAAAGGCCGTACTTTATGGGATCTATATAAAGAAGCCTCCATGCCATATGAATGGCATGAGCCTCTTCAAAAAGTAGCTCAAGAACTAGGGCTAGTGTTTTTTTCCAGCCCGTTTGATTTGGATGGTGTGGCACTTTTAGAAGAGCTTAACGTCCCCCTCTATAAAATCGCGTCCTTCGAAATTACTGATATTCCCTTGATTAGAGCGGTAGCGAAAACAGGCAAACCTATTATTATTTCAACAGGGGTAGCGGAAGAAGCGGACATCGCCTTAGCGTTAGAAACCTGTCACAAAGAGAATAATCATCAAATAACGCTATTGAAGTGCACGTCGAATTACCCTTCTACTCTTGCTGATGCCAATCTTAAAACCATGGTAGACATGCGTGACAGGTTCAATTCTACTGTAGGTGTTTCTGACCATACTATGGGCTCTGTGGTACCCATAACGGCTACAGCGATGGGAGCCAGAGTCATAGAAAAGCACTTTATTTTAGACAGAGCATTAGGTGGTCCGGATTCCGCGTTTTCAATGGAGCCGGACGAGTTTGCTGGTATGGTAGAAAGTGTCCGTCAAGTAGAACTAACCTTAGGTAACGTTACCTATAAGGTGAGCGAAAAAGATAAGTTAAGACGCCGCTCACTTTACGCTAGTGCACCCATTCAAAAAGGGCAGCCCTTCACCCGTAACAACGTTAAGTCGCTTAGAACAGGTTTTGGCTTGGCACCGCAATACCTAGATGCACTTGTTAGTCGTAATGCGTCTAGGGGGTACAGTATAGGCGACCCTATATCACCTGAGGAAATTAGTTAGACAATTGACTAACAACCTCAACTGTCGTGTCTACTACGTATTGCGCTTCTTCTTCACTCAGAGAAGGGTAAAGAGGTAGCGTAATTGCTTGTTTGTAATATTGCTCAGCGTTTGGGTAGTCACCGTTTTTAAAGCCTAAATTTTGGTAAAACGGCTGAAGGTGAATGGGAATGTAGTGAACGTGAGCAAAAATTCCTTTATCTCTTAAGGTTTCGATTGCCGCTCTGTGGGAATCTGAGTTCAAGCTTGTACATTTTATAACGTACAAATGATAGCTGCTGTAGCAGTCTGTCATTACGTCAAGCGGCGTGATCTTATCTTGTTTTCTGAATGCGTCGTTGTAAAAAGACGCGAGCTCGTTTCTTTGCTCTACGAACTGAGTTAGTTTAGTTAATTGGCTTGCACCTAAGGCCGCTTCTACATCGTTCATGCGGTAGTTAAACCCTAGCTGAACTTGCTGGTAATACCAAGGTCCGTGCGATTCTTCAGTCATTTCGTCTTGATTAGCGGTAACGCCATGGCTTCGCATCAGCTGAATTTGCCGGGCTAATTCGCTGCTATTAGTTAAGGCTGCGCCCCCTTCCATGGTCGTTATTATTTTAACAGGATGGAAACTGAAAACCGTAATATCTGAATATTGACAGCTACCTACGGGTTGTTCGCAGTATTTCCCTCCAATTGCATGAGAAGCATCTTCAATGACATAAAAATTATATTTCTTAGCAAGGGAGGCAATCGCTTTCATATCGCATGACTGACCTGCGAAATGGACTGGAATTACAACTTTGGGTAGTGTACCTAGCTCTTTTGCTTTAGCTAATTTGGCGTCTAATGCATGAACAGATAAGTTTCCAGTGTTAGGATCTATGTCGACAAAGTCGATTGTCGCGCCACAATAAATGGCACAGTTCGCCGAGGCAACGAAAGAGTTAGGACTTGTCCATACAATGTCGTTTTTTTGTACGCCGAGTGCGAGGCAAGCAAGGTGCAGCGCCGACGTAGCACTATTTACTGCAACGGCGTGCTTTACGTCACAATACTGGGTCAGAGCAGCTTCAAAAGTAGGGACAGCAGGCCCCTGCGTTAGCCAGCTTGATTTCAGTGTATTAACAACCGCGTTAATGTCATTTTCATCAATTGACTGACGTCCATAGGGGATCACTTATCGGCATCCTTATTACAAGAAACGATTTCATCCACTGTAAGAAAATGTGGGTTTGTGTCAGAGACATACTCGAAACCATCTGATACCGGTTTACCCTGTTCTTCCAACCCGTTCGAAGTGAAGTTGTTACTTCTGTGGAAGAATTTGATAGATGGCGCAATGACAAAGTGATCGTCATACTCAAAAGTGTGAAAGGCCATGTCGCCAGGGCACATCATTTCGTGAAGCTTTTCGCCCGGTCGAATACCCACAATTTTTATTGGCACACCCGGGGCCATAGCTTCGGCCAAATCGGTAATTCTAATCGACGGTATCTTAGGTACGAATATTTCGCCGCCAAGCATACGCTCGAAATTTTTCAGTACAAAGTCTACGCCCTGTTGAAGAGTTATCCAAAAACGGGTCATATCCTTGTGTGTGACAGGAATATGGTCTGTACCTTCTTCAATGAGTTTCTGGAAAAAAGGAACAACTGAGCCTCGAGAGCCTACTACGTTTCCATACCTCACTACTGAAAATCGAGGTCTGTCTGAACCCACCATATTATTTGCGGCAACAAATAGCTTATCGGAGGCAAGCTTAGTAGCACCGTAAAGGTTTACAGGGTTAGCCGCTTTATCCGTCGACAAGGCAATGACTTTACTTACCGAATTATCGATAGCGGCGTTAATAACATTTTCGGCACCATCGATATTAGTTCGGATACACTCAGTGGGGTTATATTCAGCAGCGGGAACTTGTTTCATGGCGGCTGCATGAATAACGTAATCCACACCCTGCATTGCGCGAGTAAGACGGTCTTTGTCTCGCACATCGCCTATAAAGTAGCGCATACATGGAGCGTTAAATTTCTGCTGCATTTCGAACTGCTTTAGCTCGTCGCGCGAATAGATAATTAAGCGCTTGGGGTTATAGCGTGATAACAAATTCTCAGTGTATTTATGACCGAATGAACCTGTACCACCAGTTATCAATATAGACTTACCGTCAAACATAGAACGCCCACGATTTTTATGATTATCATTTAAATATATCATGTGTCGGCAACAATGCCATAAACCATTAGGCCACAACGATTATTCATTAAAAATAATGTGAAATTATACAAATCATATGGCGATCTATTCTGCTTAAAGCAAAAAATTAAATCTAATTGGCGCGCAAGGTAAAGGTTGCCAATAGGCTTACGACGATAACGACCACTAAAATTTAGTGAGAACTTCTTAATGAATACATTCACAGGCTTTCTAGCCTCTCTAATGTTTATTGTATTAGCTTTGGAAGTATGAATTTTTATACTCTGCTTTGGTTAGAAGTTGTACAGCCATGTGCTATATTTAACAGGAGAGTCAATAAAGGGTCGCAACCATGCAAATTAACAGCAGCAACTCAACGTCGCTAATTGGTCAAATCCAAGAAAAGCAAAACAATCTATTTGAGAAGCTGGCATCAGGTAAAAAGGTTAATAGTGCCTTGGATGATGCATCGGCCCAGCAGATCATCGACCGATTAACGTCTGAAGTTGAAGGTAACCGACAGGCTATCAACAACGTATATGATGGCATCTCGGTTGCGCAGGTCGCAGAAGGTGGTTTAGGCAGTATTAACGATGATGTAAACCGTATTCGTGAATTGACCTTGCAATCTGGAAGCGGTGTTTTGAGTAGTGGTGATCGCCGCGCTATTCAATCTGAAATAACTCAATTACAAGAAAATATCTCGCAAACCATAGAGCAGACGAATTTCGCCGGAAAACCATTATTATCTGAAAATGGCTCACTAGAATTTCAGTCAGGTTCTAGCCCTGGTCAATCGATTAGCGTTAATACGCAGGATGTTGCGGCGCAGCTTAACGATGTGCTATCTATCGATATTACGTCAGGAACCAGTATTGAAGATGCGTTAGGTGCAACAGATGCAGCAATTGAAACACTCGGTAGTGCTCGGGGTGATTTAGGTGCGACGCAAAATCGTTTCGAAAGCGCAGCACGTTCTCTTACGCAGACAAATGTAAACACTGCTGAAGCTCGAAGTAGAATACAAGATTTAGATTTTGCACAAGCCGTGTCACAACAGGCATCAAACGATGTGCTTGGCCAAGCGGCGCTTAGCGTACAAGTGCAAGCGAACCAGCAGCAAAGTCAGGTTTTATCGTTGCTGAGCTAGTCTCATTTATACAGAACACGCTAAATTTAATCGAAAGAAGCAGGGTAACCTGCTTTTTTTATTGATATATTTCCCAAAACAGCGGTTGCGCTCCGATCTTTTGTCGTTACAATTTAGAAATGCGCTAAACTGTAAATAATAACAAAGCGTTCTCGGGGAATTGATGAAGAACATTTTGCTGATTAGTGATAATCAGGAACTTATTCAAAACTTGGAAACTATCGTTACCTTCATGGGAGAGTCGTGTCAATCACGAGGCTTCAGTGACTGTGAAAGATACCTCCATGAAAGTGGCGCTGATGCTGTGCTTATTGAGCACCGCTCGTCCACGCTTGTAAGTAATCTGGTAGAAAAGTTTCCACACATACCGTTCGTTGCATTAGTTGAAAGCAACACGCAAGCATCAGCGAGTTGTAACCTTGTTAGTGTTATTGCTACACCACTAACTTATCCTGTACTAACGCAGGCTATACATCGCTGCCAAGAATACTCTAGACGCAAACCCAGCTTATCTCGTGCTTCGGGGACAAAAACCCGATTATTCAGAAGCCTCATTGGTAAGAGTGAGCAAATTCAAATTGTAAGGCGTTTAGTAGAGCAAGTAGCTCCTACCGACGCTACTGTACTGATATTAGGTGAGTCAGGTACGGGTAAAGAGGTAGTTGCGCGTAATGTTCACTTCTTGTCTGAACGTAAAGATGGGCCATTTATTCCAGTAAACTGTGGAGCGATTCCAGGCGAACTGTTGGAAAGCGAGCTATTTGGTCATGAAAAAGGGGCGTTTACTGGTGCAATTAGCGCGCGTAAAGGCCGTTTTGAATTAGCTGAAGGCGGTACCTTGTTCTTGGATGAAATCGGCGATATGCCGCTTCAGATGCAGGTTAAATTATTGCGCGTGTTGCAAGAGCGTACCTTCGAGCGCGTAGGCGGCAACAAGCCTCTTCAATGCAACGTACGCATTATTGCTGCTACGCATCGCAATTTGGAAACCATGATCAGTGAAGATAAGTTCCGCGAAGACTTGTACTACCGACTCAATGTGTTCCCAATTGATAGCCCTGCACTTAGACAGAGAAAAGACGATATTCCCTTACTACTTCAAGAGCTAAATAGCCGTATACAAGGCGATGGGGTAGAAGGCGTACGCTTTACCGAGCAAGCCATTGCTTCATTGATGGAGCATGAATGGGCAGGTAACGTCCGTGAGCTTTCCAATTTAGTTGAGCGATTAACGATCCTTTACCCTGGTCAAATTGTCGATATCGCTGATTTACCTGAAAAATATCAGTACGGCGACGTACAGGCTTACGAGCCTGACTATCCAGAAGAAATTCTTGAACGGGAAGCGTTTAATGCGTTATTTGCTGAAGCGGCAGCACAAGAGCCAGATGAAGACCTTAATGAGCAAAGCCACGAAAGTTTGAACGGTATGGTGTCTTCATCTTTACCCGAGGAAGGGGTTAATCTTAAAGAATACCTTTCTGAGCTGGAAGTGAATCTAATAAAACAAGCCCTAGAGAACCAAGATTGGGTAGTGGCACGTGCCGCCGATAAACTTGGAATGCGAAGAACTACGCTTGTTGAGAAAATGAGAAAATACGATATTCAGCGCACTGAAGAAGCGTAATGTCAGGTAATTGACGTTACGTTCTTTCCCTAATTCTGCTTATAACCTCCTGATAGTTAAGCCAATTATAAGTTGGCACACCTTCTGCTTTATCCAAGCCATAGTTTAACAGCGTCTGCAATTTGACGAGGATAATATGGCTTTTGAAAGCACACCACAATCTACAGAGTATTTCGCGTCTGCCTATGCACTTAATGGTGGCGGCTCAGCATTGACTCGTGATGATTATCAAACCTCGCGCGGTGAAGATATTGAATCTCTGCGATTGCAGGCGAGTAGACTGGAACATTTACTTCAAGTAATGCCCGCTGGCGTTATTGTAATAGATGGCAAAGGCATCGTTCGACAAGCTAACGAGCAAGCAAAGGCTCTGCTAGGTGAACCGCTTGAAGAAGAAGTGTGGCGAAGCATTATTACACGATCGTTCAAGCCTCGCGCTGATGACGGCCATGAAGTCTCGCTCGTTGATGGTAGAAGAGTAAAACTTTCTATTACACCACTGGAAAACGAGCCAGGTCAGCTAATTGTTATTACTGATTTGACTGAAACTCGTCAGCTGCAGGCGCGAGTAAGCCACATGCAGCGTTTATCTTCCCTTGGAAAAATGGTGGCATCACTTGCTCACCAAATTCGTACCCCACTTTCTGCCGCTATGCTTTATGCGTCGAATTTAACGCGCAAAGGTTTAGGCGAAGAGGCGCAGACCCAGTTTGCCAACAAACTAACTGACAGACTTAAAGAGTTAGAAAGCCAAGTTAACGACATGCTGCTTTTCGCTAAATCTGGAGAAGAGCAGGTGGTCAGCCAAATCAGTTTGGAAGAGTTGTTCACATCGATAGAGGGGAGTGCTCATAGCATGACAACTCAAGCGCAGCAGACGTTAACGTTTTCAGGGTTTGAGCAAGATGTTTCTATCACGGGCAATCTTACAGCGCTTCAAGGTGCGGTGTTAAACCTTATCCACAATGCAAGCCAAGTTACATCCAAAGGCGAATGTGTGCACGTTCAGGCAACAGTAAGTGATCAGCGTTTACATGTATCTGTGGTCGATAAAGGACCAGGGGTTCCAGATAGTCTTAAAAATAAAATATTTGAACCGTTTTTTACAACCAAAACTCACGGTACAGGTTTAGGCCTTGCCGTAGTGAAGTCAGTGGTAAATGCGCACAGCGGTTCACTTAACATCACTGACGTTCCAGATGGTGGCGCTTGCTTTAGCGTGTCGCTACCTTGCTCGGCAAATGCTAAATCCTCACAAACATTGACTCATGTTGCGTAAGTCATAGGAGAGAATAATGTCTAAAACTACCATTTTAATTGTTGAAGATGACGCAGGTTTACGCGAAGCGCTCCTAGACACCCTTTTGCTAGGTAACTATAGCGTGGTTGCTGCCGATTGCGCGGAACAAGCATTGATGATGCTATCGTCACAGAATGTGGATCTGGTGGTTAGCGATATTCAAATGGGAGAAATGAGTGGCTTAACTTTGCTTAAAAGTATTAAGTCTAAATATCCCAATGTGCCAGTGTTATTGATGACAGCTTACGCCACCATTGATGATGCCGTTCAAGCAATGCGCGATGGCGCAACCGACTATCTATCAAAGCCTTTCGCTCCCGAAGTATTGTTGAATCTAGTGGGCCGCTATGCGCCAGCGCAAAAGATTGAGTCACGCACACCAATAGTAGCCGATCCTTCAAGCTTAAAATTACTTGAGCTTTCACGCAAAGTCGCTAAGTCTGAAGCTACCGTTATGGTCATGGGGCCAAGCGGATCGGGTAAAGAGGTACTGTCTCGATATATTCATGATCAGTCACCACGAAGTGACGCACCTTTTGTTGCCATCAACTGTGCTGCTATTCCAGAAAATATGTTGGAAGCAACTTTATTTGGTTACGAAAAAGGAGCCTTTACTGGCGCAATCCAAGCTTGCCCGGGTAAATTTGAACAAGCTCAAGACGGCACCCTGTTACTTGATGAAATAACTGAGATGGATTTGGCACTGCAGGCTAAATTACTGCGCGTGTTACAAGAGCGTGAAGTAGAACGCCTTGGCGGACGGAAAACCGTCAAACTCAATGTGCGTGTCATTGCCACTAGTAACCGAGATTTAAGAAAAGCAGTAGATGCAGGTGAATTTAGAGAAGATTTGTACTACCGTTTAAATGTTTTCCCTATTGAATGGCGTCCTTTGGCTCAACGTCCAGGAGATATTGTTCCGCTTGCGGAGCATCTTGTGCAGCGTCACGCCAGTTCACAAGGGCTAGGTACCATCAGGTTAAGTGCTGCAGCGCGCAATAAGTTATCCCAGTACAGTTGGCCCGGTAATGTCCGTGAGCTGGAAAATGTGGTTCAACGCGCGCTAATTCTTTGCGAAAATAATGAAATAGATGCCAGCGATCTAATGATTGATGAAGACATGTCAGCACCCCTTGAGGTTGTGCAAGAACAGGTTGAGGATAACAAACTCGGCTCAGAGCTTCGTTATCAAGAACACCAAATTATTCTTGATACATTGGTATCGTGTAATGGAAAGCGAAAGGATGTTGCAGAGAAGCTAGGAATAAGCCCTCGAACCCTTCGTTATAAACTGGCGCGCATGCGTGAAGACGGTATTGAAGTGCCAGCCTAAGGTATCGATGACCTCAATATTATCTACCTGAACCTTAATAAAATGTATCCTCATATTCCGTCGCCTCTGTAGTGAAAAAGGCGGCGGTTTTTTGTTACTCACATTAAATCAAACGCCATAAATTTGGCTTACCCTCTCATTTTTCACATATCATTATGATATTAAAGGGTTTTTAAAGTTGGCAAGCCCTTTGCTAAATCACTCCTATAGATTATGTATTCGCCGGTGTTCAGGCGGTTTTTAAAGAAACACTAGGAGTGGTTATGGACGTTAAAGCCAATAGTTTGTATCAAGAAATGCAGAACATGATTGGGCAAACTCGTCTTCAAGTTAACGAGCCTCAACAGCAGCCGCTTAGCGAAGTTAATAGCTCGGCAAGTGATTTCTCGACCATGCTTAAGAATGCGGTAGATGGTGTAAATGGCATGCAGCTCGAATCAAAAGATGCGCAGCAACGTTTTGAAATGGGCGATCCAAGTTTAAGTTTAGCGCAAGTTATGCTGACAAAAGAAAAGGCGGGCATAGCTTTTGAAGCCACTGTTCAAGTACGTAACAAAGTACTTGAAGCCTATAAAACAATAATGAACATGCCGGTGTAGGTGGAGTAGGTTATGGCTGAAGCTACAGGTACAAACCTTACGGTTCCTGATCAAAACCAATCAATGGACAATGAACCAGAAAACAAATCTGGTTTTATGGACACTTTAGGTAGCGCAGATATGATGCGCCAAATGGCCCTTGTGGTTGTTTTGGTAATCTGCGTAGCCATCGCAATCTTTATTCTTATTTGGTCGCAAGAGCCTGATTACCGTCCGCTTGCAAAAATGGAAACTCAAGAGCTTATTGAAACCCTCGATTATATGGATGCAAACCAAATCGATTATAAGCTTGAAGGCAATATTGTTTACGTAAGAAGCGACGAATTCCAAAACATCCGTTTAGGCATGACCCGCCAAGGGTTAACCAAGGCCTCTGATGCCGGTACCGATATCATTATGCAAGATATGGGTTTTGGTGTGAGCCAGCGTGTTGAGATGGAACGTCTAAAGCATGCCCGCGAGCAACAAATCGCGGCTACTATTGAAGATATCGCCAGTATTCAAAAAGCCCGTGTTTTGTTAGCTATGCCTAAAGAGAACGTGTTTGCGCGAAGAGAGAAAAAAGCGTCGGCAACCGTTGTGCTAACGGCTAAGCGCGGTGCTGTTATTGCAGGTGAAGAGGTTGATGCGGTTGTCGATATTGTGGCATCAGCAGTTCAAAACATGGAGCCGTCTAAAGTAACGGTAACTGACAGCAACGGTCGTCTGCTTAACTCAGGCTCGCAAGATTCTATGAGTGCTCGTGCAAGAAAAGAGTACGAAATTGAACGTCAGCGCGAGCAAGAGTATCTAGAAAAAATTGACGCTATATTGATTCCAGTTTTGGGCATAGGTAACTACACGGCGCAAGCTGACGTTACGATGGACTTTACTGCAATGGAGCAAACCCAGCGTAGCTATAACCCAGACTTGCCTGCGGTTCGCAGTGAAATGATCATGGAAGAAAATAGCGTAGGTGGCGGCGTTGGCGGTATTCCCGGTGCATTATCAAATCAGCCTCCGTTAGATTCTAATATTCCAGAAAATGCCGTGGGCGGTAGTCAGCAAACTATGCCTGGCCGCACAGCGAAAGAATCAACACGCAACTACGAACTTGATACCACTATCAGTCATACCAAGAAACAGACAGGGGTTATCCGCAGATTAAGTGTGTCGGTTGCCGTAGACTACACCCAAGTTGCGGGTGAAGACGGCGCCAAGACGCCAACGCCGCGCAAACAAGAAGAAATTTTAAATATTCGCAGACTATTGCAGGGCGGTATTGGTTTTGACGTTACCCGCGGTGATTCATTAGAGGTTGTTAGCGTTCCCTTTACTCGCATGGATGCTGGTGAAATTGAAGATGCGCCTTTGTGGGAGCAGCCTGGATTTCTGCCAATTCTTAAGCTAGTTGTGGGTGGCTTGGTTATAATAGTACTTATTATCTTTGTAATTCGACCTATGCTGCGTCGTCTTATCAACCCAGATGAGTCGAACGACGCCGATGAATTTGATGCTGACGAAGGCTTAGATTTGGGCGATGACACTATTAGTATGCTAACGTCTGACTTTGACGAAGGCCAAGTAGGATTCGCGCCAGATGGTTCACTCATGTTGCCTGACCTACACAAAGACGAAGATGTACTTAAAGCTGTACGTGCCCTTGTGGCTAATGAACCTGAATTATCAGCCCAAGTAGTGAAGGGCTGGTTAATGCAAGACGAGTAGTGAGATAAGATTATGGCTGAAGAACTTGCCAATGTTGAAGAACCGTCATACGACGTCAGTAAATTAGAAGGCGTAGAAAAAGCGGCCATCTTATTGTTGAGCTTGTCAGAAGAAGATGCGGCGCAGATATTAAAACACTTAGAGCCAAAGCAAGTACAAAAACTGGGTACTGAAATGGCCAAAGTGGATGATATGACGCAGTCTAAAATTACGTCGGTTCATAAGCATTTTATCGAAGAGATTCAAAACTACAGCACTATCGGCTTCCAAAGCCAAGACTTTGTGAAACGTGCGCTTACCGCTGCACTAGGTGAAGATAAGGCAGCAAACCTTATCGATCAAATACTTATGGGAAGTGGCGCTAAGGGCCTCGATTCACTTAAATGGATGGATTCTAAGCAGGTGGCGAGCATTATTCGCAACGAACACCCGCAGATCCAAACCATTGTGCTGTCTTATCTAGAACCTGAGCAAAGCGCTGAAATTTTGGCGCAATTCCCAGAAAAAGTACGTCTTGATCTGTTGATGCGTATTGCGAATCTAGAAGAAGTTCAGCCAGCTGCACTACAAGAGCTAAACGAAATTATGGAGAAACAGTTCGCAGGCCAAGCGGGTACACAAGCAGCCAAAATGGGCGGCTTGAAGTCTGCTGCGAACATTATGAACTACCTGGATACCGCGATAGAAGGTCAGTTGATGGACGCTATCCGCGAGCAAGACGAAGAGATGAGTCAGCAAATCCAAGACCTGATGTTTGTCTTCGACAATTTAGTCGATGTAGACGACAAGGGCATTCAGGCCATACTGCGCGAAGTACAGCAAGACGCGCTGCTTAAGGCTATTAAAGGTGCTGACGAAGAGCTCAAAGAAAAAATTATGCGCAACATGTCTAAGCGTGCTGCAGAAATGCTCAACGACGACTTGGAAGCACTTGGTCCGGTGCGTATTAGTGAAGTGGAAACCGCCCAGAAAGAGATCCTTTCTGTTGCTCGTCGACTTTCTGACTCTGGTGAAATTATGCTTGGTGGTGGCGGTGGTGAAGAGTTCTTATAAGGACTTTAACACCGACATTTATTTAGCCTAGGTACATTTATGACTGCCAAAAAAAGTTTCAGTGAAAAAGAACTGAGTGAAGCTAAAAAGTGGGACTTACCCTTCGTTGACGACCCTACTGCATCAAGAGACAACGAAACGACCAATGCGTTGAACAAGCGCTCAGACTGGAAGTATGAACCTCCTGAAGTTGAAGAAGAGATTAAGCCCCCTACAGCTGAAGAAATAGAAGCCATACGTCAGGCTGCCTATGATGAAGGCTATCAGGAAGGCAAACAAAAAGGTTTTGATGAAGGCAAGGCAGAAGGTCTTGAAGCTGGTCTAATTGAAGGTAAAGAGCAAGGTCATAGCGAAGGTTTAGAGCAAGGATTAGAGGAAGGTCGCCAGCAAATGACGGCACAAGCCGAAGTGTGGCAAATGCTTGCTGAAAAATGTCACGACCCACTTTCGCAAGCCAACGATGAAACCCGCGACCAATTGGTAAAACTTGCCGTAACTCTTGCTAAAGCAGTTATTAAAACAGAGGTAAGCACTAACCAAGAGGTTATATTGCAAGCGTTGAGCGAAGGTATTAAGGCGCTGCCAATCAATCAAGCGGAGTACCAAATTCATATGAATCCAGAGGATATTGAATTGGTAAAAGCGCATTTTGGTGAAGAGGAAATTACCAAAAAAGGCTGGAATCTTCTTGAGGCCCCTTCGATGGAGCGCGGTGGTTGCGATATTACGACTGTGCAAAACGCTGTAGATGTGTCAATTGAACGTCGATGTCGAGACGTTATTGATAAGTTTTTATTAAACCAAGGTTTGTCTGATGACTAGCCCTTGGCATACCCATTTCGAATCTCTTTCTAAACAGGTGACATCGCCACCTGTTGTCGCTGCCGGAAAGCTAGTGCGAGGCATCGGATTAACCCTTGAAGCGGTAGGTTGCCAGCTGCCGGTGGGGAGTCAATGTTTAGTACAAACCATTGAAGGCGAAATAGAAGCCGAAGTGGTTGGTTTTGGTGACGATATTACCTATTTAATGCCCACAGAAGCAGTTCGCGGTATTGTACCGGGAAGTCGCGTAATGCCGTTAAACCGACAAAGTGGGTTACCAGTAGGCATGGGATTATTAGGGCGTGTAGTAGACGGCAATGGTCAGCCCCTTGACGGTCTGGGCGAAATTAATGCCGAAGCCCGAGCGCCAACCACTCGCCCTCCTATGAACCCGCTCATTCGCCGTCCAATCAACACCCCTATGGACGTTGGCGTACGTGCCATTAATGCGTTAAATACGGTTGGCGTAGGTCAGCGTATGGGGCTTTTTGCAGGAAGTGGCGTGGGTAAAAGTGTGCTACTTGGCATGATGACCCGAGGCTGTGAAGCCGATGTGGTCGTGGTTGGGCTAGTTGGTGAGCGTGGCCGAGAAGTGAAAGAGTTTATTCACGAAATACTTACAGAAGAAGAACGCCAACGGGCAGTAGTAGTGGCAGCGCCAGCTGATACTTCACCGCTTATGCGTTTAAAAGGCTGCGAGACGGCGGTAACCATTGCTGAATATTTTCGCGATAAAGGCATGAAAGTACTGCTGCTGATTGATTCGTTAACACGCTATGCCATGGCGCAGCGTGAGATTGCGTTGGCTGTGGGTGAGCCACCAGCCACAAAAGGTTATCCACCTTCGGTATTTGCTCGGCTTCCCGCTTTGGTTGAGCGTGCAGGTAATGGTAGCGAGCGCCAAGGCTCTATCACGGCCTTTTATACGGTACTTACCGAAGGTGACGATTTGCAAGACCCCATTGCTGACGCTGCTCGCGCGATTTTGGATGGTCACGTAGTGTTGTCGCGAACCCTCGCCGATAGCGGTCATTACCCTGCTATTGATATTGAAGCGTCAATAAGCCGTGTAATGCCTATGGTCGTAAGCGAAGAACATCAATTAATGGCGCGTCGTATTCGACAAGTTTATTCAAACTACAAACAAAACCAAGACCTCATTTCTATTGGTGCTTATGCGAAAGGGTCAGACCCGCGTATTGATCTGGCTATTCGCGCAGAACCAGCAATCAATGCTTTATTGCAGCAAGGAATGAAACAAGTTATACCCTATGACGAAAGTTTAGAGGGTATGGCTGCGTTAGCTAAAGGACTGGGGCAAGGCTAATGCGTGCAAGCGCAAATAAGGTAGAGCGAGTAGTATCTATAACGCTATCTAATGTAGGGGCAGTACGCTATGTCTAAACAACTTGAACGTTTAGCTGACTTTGAGCGAGAAAAAGAGCAACGAGAGGCTCGGTATTATCAGCAAGCTCAACAGAATGTTAATCAGCAAAAGCAAAAGCTGACTAGTTTAGAGCAGTACCGTATTGACTACATAAAGGGCATTCAACAAACTGGTCAAGCGGGCGTTACCGCCACGTATTATCAGCAACATTTATCTTTTGTTGGAAAACTAGACAAAGCGTGTGAGCAGCAGATGCAAGTCATTGCTCGGGCGCAAATGGCTGCAGATCAGCGAAAACAACTTTGGCTAAAGCAACAGCAAAAAGTGAAAGCCGTTTCCTTGCTACTAGATAAAAAGAAGTTGGCAGAGCAGAAAAAAGAAGCCAAGGCAGAACAGGCCATGATGGATGAGTTTGCTACCCAACGATTTTTCAGAGCTAAGCGCTCACCTTTCTAATAATTAGTACCTTCTTAAGCCACTTTGGCTCAACCCTTGCAAAACCAATGTAAATTAGCACAACGCGCCGCAATTACAGTGTAACGGTTATCACGCTTTAACAGTGTTTCTGGGAATTTCAGTACATTTAATAAAGTAAGAAGTTTCACCAAAGCGAGCATAACTCTTAACGTTAAATAGTAGCGACTAAGGGGACCGAGATAGCGCTAAGTGGTTGTATTTTATAAAGCGTTGGTGGGGTTGCGATTAACTGGGCTATTTGTTTTTGGGTTAACGCCTGGTAAGTAAATCGCATCATAGTACGTCTTCTTTGTGAAAGACGATATAAATGTAGGACGGTAGGACAATATGCAACAAGTTGCCGCACATAAAACAGACATTGCCGCATTACCTTTTTCGACTTCTAGCACGGCTAAAGCGGTTGAAACCGGTATTGGAACACATCAAGAAACAAGCAGTGGGAACAACCAAGCATTTAATCGACTTTACCAAGAAGCTAAATCGAGTAAGTCAGACTTTGTCTTAAATGAAAAAGACGCTGTACGTCCTCAATCATCTGAGCCCAAAAGTGCCAGTGAAACGCCTGCTAGTGCTTCTGCATCTAATGATTCATTGAAAAGCGGAAAGGATCGTGAAGCAGGTCATACAGACTTGCCTAGTCGTGACACGGTGACTGACAAGCCCGCTGAGTCAGACGCTGAAGTTCAACATGCAAGTCAGAAAGATAACCCGACGATGGGTACTCAAGAAATTGCGGAAGATCCGAATGCATCAGCGCAGCCCACAACGGATGACGAAGAAGATACACACCTAGCAGTTGAAAACGCTGAAGGAAACATTAAACAGATAGCGATAACCGATACACAGTTCATCATTGGAGATGGCGGCAAAAAAGACGCCGAAGCTGGTGTTATTACCACACCAGGTTCGCCAGACGAAAAGCCAATCAAAGATGAGGGCGAACCAGACTGGGTCGCTTATGTTGATACTGTAGCTGCTCGTTTGGGCAAGGAAGAGAAAGCCGCAGGTGGAGCTGATACAAAAATCAATAATGGTATTTCTGCAGTTGAAGATGAGGCAATTAACGTTATTTCTATAAAAGAAAGCGGAAAGCTTTGGAGCCTTCCTGATGATGTTAACGCCAGTGACGCTTCCTCAGTATTGGCGCATTTGGTTTCTCAGTTAAATAGTGACAAGAGTGAAGGTGATCTTGCTATCGAATCACTATCTACTGAAGCAAAAGAAACTCTTAGTGCTTTAACAGCGCTTCTACTTAACGCTGACAGCAACCAAGGTGACGGCGATAGTCAAGCTAACACTGAACTTTTTGATGTCACAGCCAGTGCCAACGCAAACTCAAATGCTGAAAACAGTAGTGAACTTTCTTCGCTAATTGCTCAGCTTATGCAGCAAACAGAAAGCGCTGGAGATAACACGAAAACTAATAGCGCAGATATTGAAGACGCAGACGTTCTTGATGGGGTACTTACAGGTACAGAGAGTTCGGCTGATGAATCTCTTGTTTTAAACTTGCTATCTGATGCGCTAAACGATCTTCAAGGGGTATCACCAACTGACGCGTCTTTACACGCTGAGGCCATGCAAGCCGAAATGATTGCTGCTGGTAGTGGTGAAATAAGTGCGAACACAACCACTGATAAAATAGCGCCATCTGATTCGGACCTCAAAACAAGTAGCCAAGCGTCTCTTGCTCAAAGTGTTAGTGCTGAGGCAGCAGGCGATAGGCCAGTTGATCTGCTAACCGCTATAAGCGAACTATCGCCCCAAAGCGCTCAAAAAGCGACAGAAGCGTTTGCAGAGCGCGTGGTGGCTGCCATGCCAAGTGGCCCGCAGCAACAGGCTGTGAAAACAAACATTATCGCCGGCATCAATGAATTTCAGCAGCAAGTGCAGCAAGGCAGAGAGCCTGGCATTGATCTTTCATCAATTGTGGCAGATGCCGCAAAAGAGGCCGCAGTTAGCACCGAAGTTATTGCATCAATGACAACACGCCTTGATAGCCAAGCTAGTCAATTCCTTAACTTAATGACGCAAACGCAAGCCAGCGCACAACAAGCGTTTGCGAGCATGGCTGGACAAGCTGACACGGTAATACAGGAAAATAGTCAGCTTCGTGCTGAAGCGTCAAAATCTCAGCAGCAGTTTGAAGGCTTCGATAAAGCGGTCAATATTCATAAGCCTGAAGGACAGCAACAGCTAAACGAAAAAATTCGCTGGATGGTGAATGCGCGCAACACCATGGCTGAGATTCGACTCGATCCGCCGGAAATGGGTAGCATGCAAGTGCGGGTAAACGTCGCAGGTGATGCAGCAAGCGTAAGCTTCGTTGTCCAATCTCAACAAGCAAAAGAGGCGTTAGCCGATGCCATGCCTAAATTACGAGATATGCTCTCTGAACAAGGCATTGAGTTAGGTGATGCCCAAGTGAGAAAAGATAATTCGTCGGGTAACGATAATGGCCAGCAACTTGCAAACGATAATAGCAGAGGAAATGGAGCCGGAAACCGTGGAGAAAATGACGGTTTAGACGACATGGACGAAACTCGAATTATTGAGCAATCAGTAACACGCGAAGCCAAAGGTGGAATTGATTTCTACGCTTAAGATAGATAGAAACTATTATCAATAGGTAGCATGGTGAGATTGTTTTAACACTGCTATGTTTGATGTATTCGTTTAACTTTGATTAAACAGGCTAATGGAGCGTCGCTTTATACCAGAAAATAACTGACTGGCGGTACTGCATCGATAAGACGTAGATACGAATTATGGCATTGCCATTTGCGATGGAACATTGATAATACGTTTTTTCTTAATATTACTGATGAGTTACACATGGCTGATGAAGAATTACAGGTAGAAGAAGGCGGTAAAAAGAAAGGCAAAATGATGTTAATCATCATTATCGCTGTTGTTTTGGTAGGTGGTGGTGCGGCCGCTTACTTTCTACTGTTTGCTGGTGGTGATGAGCCTGCGGCTGAACAACTGGCAGAAGCTGATGCTGCTGCAGCCGCTGCGAGTGCGCCGGCAGCGAGTACAGGTAACGCTGAAATTGGCACTGCACTTTACGTTGCTATGCCGAGACCTTTCGTTTTTAACGTGCCGGGTTCGGGAAGAGACCGATTGGTTCAGATTAAAGTGCAGCTGCTTGTGCGTGGTTCAGACAACGAAGAACTGGCCAAAACACATATTCCGCTAATCGAAGGGACATTACTTCAGGCTTTTAGTACGTCAAATGCGGACGACCTAGTGACAGAAGCGGGTAAAATTGAGCTTCGCGAGCAGGCGGTAACCGAAGTGCAGAAAGCATTAAAAGACATTACGGGCAGCGATGTAGTTGAGCGCGTATTGTTTACTGGGTTCGTCATGCAGTAATGCATTGACCAAGTAAGGTAGAAGACGGTGAGTGATTTATTATCTCAAGATGAAATCGATGCCCTATTACACGGGGTAGATGATGTAGAAGAAGAAGAGGTTGGCGGTAGCGACTCTGATGCTTCTACGCTCGAGTACGACTTCTCCTCGCAAGACAGAATTGTGCGTGGGCGTATGCCTACGCTTGAAATCGTTAATGAACGTTTCGCACGTCACATGCGTGTGAGTTTGTTTAACATGATGCGACGATCAGCTGAAGTATCGATTAACGGTATTCAGATGATCAAGTTTGGCGAATACATTCATACGTTATTTGTTCCAACGAGTTTGAACATGGTGCGTTTCCGTCCGCTTAAAGGCACGGGACTTATCACCATGGAAGCCCGCTTGGTATTTATTCTGGTAGACAACTTCTTTGGCGGTGATGGACGTTATCATGCGAAGATTGAGGGCCGAGAGTTTACGCCTACCGAGCGCCGTATTATCCAGATGCTGCTTAAAATAATCTTTGAAGATTATAAAGAAGCCTGGGCACCGGTCATGGATGTGTCGTTTGAATATTTGGACTCAGAAGTAAACCCTGCGATGGCGAACATTGTGAGTCCAACCGAGGTTGTAGTTATTAGCTCGTTTCATATCGAGCTGGACGGAGGCGGTGGCGACTTCCACGTGTCTTTACCATACTCAATGCTAGAGCCAATTCGCGAACTGCTTGATGCGGGTGTTCAAAGCGACAAAGAAGATACAGATTTACGCTGGAGTAAGGCCCTTCGCGATGAAATTATGGACGTTAAAGTGGCGTTAACTACGCATATGCTAGACGTCGATGTTCCACTTCGCGATGTGATGGAGTTTAAACCTGGCGATATCATCCCTGTGGAGATGCCAGAAACCATCACAGTATTAATTGAAGATTTACCCACGTTCAGGGCTAAGTTAGGTCGCAGTCGCGACAATTTGGCGCTGAAAATTGTAGAAAAGATTGCAAGACCGACTTCAGTGAAGTCTGAGCTACAGTTATTAACCCGCGGTGGGCGCATTATTGATAATGACGCAGAACTGCAAGTACTCGAAGAAGACCTGTAAGGTAGAGGGGAGTTCCCATGAGTGAAGACGGTATGGACGATTGGGCAGCGGCAATGGCCGAGCAAGCCGAATCTGAAGCGGAACAAGAGGCTGGCGATAACGAAGACGTACAAGTTGCCGAACTTGACGAATTAACTGACGACGCGCCTATCACGCAAGAAGAAAAGAAAAAGCTAGATACTATTCTAGATATTCCAGTGACTATTTCGATGGAAGTCGGTCGTAGTCAAATAAGTATCCGAAATCTGCTACAGTTGAACCAGGGTTCTGTGGTGGAGCTGGATCGTGTTGCCGGTGAGCCACTAGATGTATTAGTTAATGGCACGTTGATTGCTCATGGTGAAGTAGTAGTGGTCAACGACAAATTCGGTATTCGATTAACGGATGTTATTAGTCAAATTGAGAGAATCAAGAAGCTCAGATAAAACTTCTTATAAACTAAGGGGTTGCGCAATGCTGCCCCTTTTATTCTGTGAATTGGCCTTTGCGCAGTCAACCCAGTCAATCACTAATCCCACGTCGGTAATGTCAATTTTCCTTTCTTTACTTGTCGTTGTTGGCGTCATTTTCGCCCTTGCTTATGTGATGCGTCGATTTAATGTCACTGCGATGGGTGGCAATCAAATGAAAGTCGCGGCCAGCATGGTTGTTGGCACAAAAGAAAAAATCATGGTGATTCAGGTAGGCGAAGAGCAGCACCTTATTGGCGTGACCAGTCACAACATCTCTCATTTAAGCAAATTAGATAAGAATCTCGATGTGCCTGTGAAAGGTGTAAACAAAACCACAGGCGAGCAACAAAATGGCGCAGATGCATTTAAACAAAAGCTTGTTGCTGCCATGGCAGGAAAGCTCAAACCGAACATAGATAAAAACAAAACACAGGAAGAGTCGAGAGATGCGTAAGTTTGCCTGGCTACTTTTAATACTACCTTTATTGTCTCTCGTTGAGCCTGCTTATGCTCAGCAGGGAATTTCAGCCGTCACGGTGACAACCAATCAAGATGGCTCTCAAGACTATACCATGACACTTCAAGCGCTGTTTATCATGACGGCGCTAAGCCTTATTCCTGCGTTTATCATGATGATGACTTCTTTCACGCGTATTATTGTGGTGTTGTCGATTCTGCGTCAGGCGATTGGCTTACAGCAATCACCGTCAAACCAGATACTCATTGGCGTTAGTTTGTTTCTATCCATGTTTATTATGGCGCCGGTATTTGAAGAGGTGAACGAGCGAGCTTTACAGCCCTATCTTAACGAGCAGCTCACCAGTTTAGACGCTCTTGAGCAAGCCAAAGGCCCTATGCGCGCGTTTATGCTTTCTCAAACACGGGTAAAAGACTTAGAAACGTTTGTACGAATAGCCGGAGACGAAGGAAAATACGCTGATACCAATGAAGTACCGCTAACCATCCTCATCCCCGCATTTGTAACCAGTGAACTTAAAACCGCGTTTCAAATTGGTTTTATGCTATTTATTCCCTTTCTTATTATTGACTTGGTGGTGGCGTCTATATTGATGGCTATGGGTATGATGATGCTTTCACCTATGATTGTATCCTTACCGTTTAAGCTGATGTTGTTCGTGTTGGTTGATGGTTGGAACTTGATTTTCGGCACGTTGGCGACCAGCTTCGGCATGGGCGTCTAGGAGGGCTTATGTCACCAGAAGTCTTTGTAGAAATACTGCGAGAAGCCATGTTCATGGTTATTGTGTTGGTATCTGCGGTGATTGTTCCAAGCTTGATCGTAGGCCTAGTGGTTGCTGTGTTCCAGGCAGCGACCAGTATCAACGAGCAAACCATGAGCTTCTTACCTCGCTTACTTGTTACGCTTCTCGCGCTTAGCTGGGGAGGTAACTGGTTGGTGCAACAGCTTATGGACTTTACTTTCAGAATGGTTGATATGATCCCGCAGGTTGTGGGCTAGAAGGCTGACGTTGTGGAAGTCGAACTAGCGACCATCAATCAATTCCTAGCAGACATGCTGCTGCCGTTTATGCGCATTAGCGGCTTGTTCGTGGCCATGATTGGCTTGAGTGCTAAATCAATTCCCCCGCAGGTAAGAGCCTTGTTGGGTATAATGCTCACGCTTATCATCATGCCGGTAGTGCCCCCGTCACCCATAGAAAATTTGGTGGATGTGGGCACATTTTTAATCGTTATTCAGCAGTTGCTAATAGGCATTGCTATTGGTTTTATATCAATGATGGTGCTCAATACCTTCGTGCTTGCAGGTCAAATTATAGCAATGCAAACCGGTTTGGGGTTTGCGTCAATCGTTGACCCGGTAAACGGTATTAACGTGCCCGCAGTCGGCCAGTTTTATCTAATTCTAGCAACCTTATTGTTTTGGACCTTAGATGGGCATTTGTCCATGATCCAAATGATAGTAATGAGCTTTGAGGCGTTTCCTATAGGCGAAGCATGGTGGACCGGTGAACAGTTCCGCGATATTGCCCATTGGGCAGGCTGGATGTTTATATCGGCCGTGACCCTCTCTCTTGCGCCAATCGTCTCGCTGCTTATCGTGAACTTGGCGTTTGGCGTAATGACTAAAGCTGCACCACAGCTAAACATTTTTAGTATTGGTTTTTCCATTGCTCAGGTAATGGGATTACTGATTATTTGGATAACACTTGATAACTTTACTGCACACTTCGAAACCCAATGGTTTAGAGCCGAACAGTTTATGTGTGAACTATTGAATATTTGTTCGTAGGAAAACATGGCAGATTCAAGCGAAAAAACAGAAGACCCCACGGGGAAAAAACTCGAAGATGCCCGAAAAAAAGGGCAGCTAGCCCGTTCCCGTGAACTCTCTACGACCCTAGTACTTATCATAAGTGCATTTATGTTTTTGTTTGTGGGCGGGTGGATTGCTGAATCTGTTTTTAAACTTACCCAGAGAATGTTCATTCTCTCTCGTGACGAAACCTATGACATAACCCACATGTTTGGCGCATGGGGTGAAGCTTTTTCGGCGGTAGGTCCTGCCGTACTGCTATACATGGTCGTTGCTATGATAGCGGGCATTTATGGCTCTATTGCTCTTGGTGGTTTTAACTTTACCTGGGAAGGGGCAAAACCTAAGGGTTCAAAAATGAGCCCTATTCAAGGCTTCAAACGCATGTTCGGCATGAACGGCTTGGTTGAGTTGCTAAAATCCATAGCAAAAGTGGTGGTCATAATTGGCATGGCTATTGGGGCGTTACTGTTCTTTGAAGATGAAGCGCTCCACCTTGATATGGAGCTTTATCCGGGAAACATCTTTCACGCACTCGACATGCTCAAGTGGGCGTTTCTTATTTTGGTGTGCGGCATGATCCCCATCGCGCTCATCGATGTGCCTTATCAAATGTATAAGCACAACAAAGAAATGAAGATGACCAAGCAAGAGGTTAAAGACGAACGGAAAAATGCGGAAGGCGACCCCATGGTTAAAGGCCGAATTCGCCGTTTGCAATATCAGGCTGCAACCAAGCGCATGATGCAGGAAGTACCGCAAGCAGACGTTGTAGTGACCAACCCAACTCACTTTTCTGTTGTCATTAAATATGACGAAAAAGGGGTAAGAGCGCCGGTTGTGGTCGCTAAAGGTGCTGACGAACTAGCCATGCACATCAGAAAAATTGCTACCGCCAACGATGTGCCGCTAATTCCTTCACCCATGTTAGCGCGAGCCATTTTCTACTCCACAGAAGTGGACGATGAAATTCCGAACGCCTTATTTATGGCGGTAGCGCAGGTGCTGGCGCACGTTTATCAGTTAAAAGCGCACAAAGCAGGTAAGGGCAAACGACCTAAGCCGCTCAAACGAGATTTGCCAATACCACCAGAATATCGACGTTAATTGCGCAGTAAAGATGGAAAAGTTTTAGCGTAACTAAAGTGGGCAGTTTCATTCGGTACTGCCCAATGTTTACGTTAAGTGCAGCGTTACCAGCGTGCTAAAGTTCCTCTCACATCCACATGCACAAAGGGCCCGTGTGCAGCATTAGAACCGTAAATACCAAGTCCGCCGACCCTTGGGCCGAAAGCGCCTTGTTTTGACATGTTCGAGATAAAGTCGGCTAGCCAAACAGCGTCATCACGGTTTACAACCCCGTCTTTATTGAGGTCATCCATAATGCCATCCTTCGGAGACTGATCTATATAGAAATCTGCCGCTCCTCCCCAGACATGACGACTGTACTGAACGTTGCCAATGGCTTTGTTGTAATATGGGGTGCGATATCCACTCATTATGGTCAATCCTTCGACCGCGTGCCCCTCTTCGTTTAAGGTGTAGAGTATTTTTTCAAGTTTCAATAACAGGCCGGCGCGCAAATGTACGTATTTTGGAAACCCTTGTTGTTGCTTAGAAAGAAATTGCCCTAAAGTAAAATTAGGAGACAGTCTGATGCTTGCTTGCTCTGGTAACACCTCTATCAGCCCTGGTGGAGGTAAATAGATTGGGTTGTCTTTTAAGGGCTTTTCAGGGTATTTTCCTATCGTATAGCCGTTTAACTTACCTGTCTTATCAACCTTTTCCATAGACGTCATAACAAATACATTGAGTGTCGCAATTTCATCGGTTTGTTTGTTGGTGGCCTTGAGCAAATAGTACCCCGGCTCCTTGGGCGCCATAATTGGCGCTTTTCCCAAATTTCCCCTAGTTAATGGTAGGTTTGAGTTTGTTTTAAATGCTTCACCGTTCGCGTAGTGAAATTGAAAGCTCCCACTATGGCTCTTATTCTCATACTCTACGGTAAACGTTTTGTTTGGCATGACGAAAATGGAAAAAATTGGGTAGGGAACCGTATTTCCATTAATAACAAGCTTCGAATTGAGCATGCTATTGTCAAAGGAGAACGCTTCACTGGCGTGCGCTGCAGTTAAAAGAGCAGCCAGTAATAACAAACACTTATGCACGTTTAAACTCCTTCAATTTTTCAATAATATGGCTGTCGCGATTGTAAGCATCGCGGCGAAAAACAATGCTTCCTGTTTCATCTGCAAACGCAGTGAAGTACACAATAAGAACAGGAATAGGTTTCTTTAAATACATAGTGCTGTTCTCATCACTTTGAAGTAATTGCTCAGCTTGTGGTATTGCCTCAATTTGGCCTGAATTTGTGAGTACCCATTGAGAGAGCTTCAAGGGATTAGATACTCTGATACAGCCAGAGCTGAAGTTTCTTTCTAACTTCGAAAAAAGGCTGTGATCCGGGGTGTCGTGAAGATAAATGGCATGCTTGTTAGGGAGCATGAACTTTACTTTACCAAGGGCGTTGTGTGGCCCTGGCTTTTGCCTAAGCGTGTAGTGAAATGTTCCTCGGGTAACATTTGTCCAATCAAATTCATCGACAGGGCTGAAGCCGCTGACGCCTGCGGGCTGGGCTTCATAACCTTGCTCAACCAATAAAGAAGGGTTGGTTTTCAATTTCGCCAGCTTATCTTTAGTGGCAATACTAAAAGGTACGGTCCAGTAGGGATTAAACACAATATATTTCATTGATTCAGCAAACACTGGCGTTTGCCTCACTGGTGTGCCGACAATAACCGGCATACCCAATGTTTCTTTACCTTCAGTAAATCCTCTCAACTGAAACGACGCAATGTTAACGCGTAAATATGTCGACCAAGTTTGATGAGGAAGCCAGCGCCATCGCTCTAAGTTTGCATCAATCCTTTCTAGCCAAGAAAACGTAGTCGCATTTAATGCTTCAAAGGTGGCGCTTCCCACAACTCCATCTGGTTCTAGGCCTGCTGACATTTGAAACTGCTTCACTGCATCTAGCAGTTCTTGGTCAAATTGCTCTGAGTAGGTTCCTGGTCCTAGAAGGCGAGACTTCAACAAGACAACCCTGTCGCCAGTGGTGTTCAGCTTTAATGTTGGCCCTGCAGGAATAGGGGTTGTAACGGTAGAAACTTCGCTGAGAAGACTACGCTTTTTCTCTAACAGTAATTTATACTCATGGTGTGATGGCCACATCGCTTGCAACGTTGCCGATACCCCAATGGTTAATGCACGATTTAGCGATGCCACTGGATCCGCTTCTCTTTGTTTAAGAAACCACTGCGCATCGGCATTAGCAGGACTAACAAGCCCATTTAATCGATGCAGAGTTTGGCTGATAAAGGCATCGGTTGCTAACACATCTAAGAGCGCCGTATTGGCGTCGCGACTTTCGAGTATTGATGCGTGGTAATATTCAGGCGAAAACCCATGCAACTCTGAATCAGCAATTTCATGTGTGAGTTCTTGAAGGCGATTTTCAGCTTCAGTAGTACCAAACCATATAAATTGATAGCCATTCTGGGTATAGACTTCGCTTACCAAAACTCTATTTTGTACACGAGATGGGTTACTATTTTGGGAACCGTATATCTCCACTGAATCAACAAGTAAGTTCTCTACACGCTGTCGTAAGTTGGGTTGTTTAGACGCTTGCGCTACGTCGCTAATAGTCAGCATGATAAAAAAGCTGATCCAATACAGCGTCGCAACACGGTTTTGTAGTACTACCATGAATAATCCTTTAAAAACGTAGAGCAGAAATGGAGGGAAACTAGGTCAATAGGCCCTAAGAACAGTGACGTAATTATAAACTGTTCATATGTCCCTCGGATACAAAATCTTAATTGCTTTGATGCAAGTCACTGTAAGTAATAATTCCCCATGATTAAACCTCAGACTGTGATAACTTTTGTGTAAAACATAAAGCTGGCACGTTAGTTGAAAACTCCCCAGAAGATTCACACAAAGCGTCAATTTTCTGATAGAGAGACACCAAGCCATGCAGTTATCCGGTTATCTTCAGCGATTCGATAAAAATCAGCTGCAAAATTTTACCAGTGGTTTAGGCGCACCCATCGTCCTTTTGGCAATTATGGGCATGGTTATATTGCCAATGCCACCGTTCTTACTGGACGTGTTGTTTAGCTTTAATATTGCGTTGTCACTAGTGATTATTTTGGTGGCTGTACTTACCCAACGTCCAGTAGATTTTGGCATTTTTCCCTTGGTTTTACTTATCGCTACTGTTTTACGACTGGCGCTAAACGTGGCTTCTACTCGGGTTGTTTTGCTTTACGGACATGAAGGCGGCGATGCAGCAGGTAAAGTAATCGAAGCCTTCGGTGAGGTTGTAATTGGCGGTAACTACGCCGTAGGTATTGTTGTCTTTGCCATTCTTCTTATCATCAACTTCAAAGTTGTGACCGCAGGTGCTGGCCGTATTTCAGAAGTAAGCGCACGCTTTACGTTAGATGCTATGCCCGGTAAACAAATGGCCATAGATGCTGACTTAAACGCTGGATATATTGACCAGGACCAAGCACGTAAACGCCGCGAAGAGATCACCGCAGAAGCGGATTTTTACGGGTCGATGGATGGTGCGTCAAAGTTCGTGAAGGGTGATGCAGTCGCTGGCCTTTTTATCATGCTAATTAATATTGTCGGTGGCCTTTTTATTGGCATGATTCAACACGGCCTTTCATTCGGTAACGCGATAGAAATTTATACTATCTTGACCATAGGTGATGGTTTGGTGGCGCAAATACCTTCACTGTTATTGTCGGTTGCGACTGCTATTATCGTTACCCGAGAAAATGAAACCCAAGAAATGGGCAAAGAGATCCGCGGTCAACTTGGTAATAATCAAGCCCTGTATATCGCCTCGGGCGTTCTATTTGTAATGGGTATCATTCCTGGTATGCCTCACATCGCTTTCTTAGGCTTTTCTTTCTTGATTGCAGGTTTTGCTTACTGGCAGTCAGTTCAGGCGAAGAAGAAAGCTGCTGAGCCTAAAGTACCTGATAATGTAATGAAAGATGAAACAGTCGCTCCTGAGGTTAAAGAGCTTGGCTGGGATGATGTTCAGCAGGTAGATACTATTGGTTTAGAAGTGGGCTATCGCTTAATTCCACTTGTTGATAAATCCCAAGGTGGCGAGTTGTTGACGCGCATTAAAGGTGTGCGTAAGAAACTTTCGCAAGAGCTGGGTTTCCTTATTCCGCCTGTCCATATCCGCGATAACTTGGATTTAGAGCCAAACACTTACACCATCGCTATGCTAGGCGTAACGATTGGCGATTCTGTTATTAGTCACGATGAAGAACTTGCGATTAATCCAGGGCAAGTGTTCGGTAAATTAGAAGGGCGTGCCACTAAAGACCCCGCGTTCGGATTGGATGCAGTATGGATTAAGCCGAATAAACGGGAGCATGCACAAACCCTTGGGTACACGGTTGTTGACGCCGCTACGGTTGTGGCAACTCATTTAAGCCAGTTGCTTTCTAATAATGCTTATCAATTACTAGGGCATGAAGAAGCCCAGCAGCTTCTTGATATGCTAGCTAAGCAGCATCCAAAACTGGTTGAAGGATTAGTACCTGACATTCTTCCGCTAAGCACTGTAGTGAAAGTACTGCAAACCTTATTGTTTGAAGGCGTGCCTATTCGCGACATGCGTACAATTGTGCAAACCCTCAGTGAGTATGGTACGCGCAGTCAAGACCCAGATGTACTGGTGTCTGCAGTGCGTATTGCCCTTAAGCGTTTAATCGTCCAAGAAATTACTCAAGGTGCGAAAGAGATACCTGTCATAACCTTGGCGCCAGAGTTGGAACAGATGTTGCACCAGTCACTTCAAGCAGGTGGCGAAGATGGCGCTGGCATAGAACCAGGTCTGGCAGACAAGCTGCAAAAATCATTGCAGCAAGCCAGTCAGCAGCAAGAGTTAGAAGGAGAGCCTGCAGTACTCCTTACCTCAGGCATGCTACGACCCGTTCTGTCTCGCTTCTTAAAATATTCTGTTGTTGGGCTGCATGTTCTTTCATACCAAGAAGTGCCTGACGACAAACAAATAAAAATAGTCAGTTCGGTCGGTCAATAATCTGACACTGGGTGATTGGAGAGGTTGCAATGAAAATTAGACGTTTCTTCGGCAAAGATATGCGTGAGGCGTTAAGCCAGGTTAAAGCTGAGTTAGGCAGTGATGCTGTGATCATGTCAAACCGCAAAGTGGCTGATGGTATTGAGCTTGTAGCCGCTTATGATAAAGAGCCTGAAGCTAAGCTTTTTACGCCTAAAGCGTCTCCACAAGCTGCTGCTAAAACACCTGGTCAAAAAGCTGTGCCTAGCTTAAGCGAGATTATCGGTGACGACGGCCCTGACAGCCTTAAAGCACTGTTAGAAAAGCAGCACGGTGGAAAAGCGCAGGCAACGAATACTGTTCAGCCAGACCAACCTATGTCAGCTAACGCTAAGCACGCCAATGAAATAGCATCACACTTAGATTTTTCAGAAGCCTTCATTGACGATATAGAGACGCAATCACCTGTTGAAGATAGTGTAAATCAACACGCTTTCCCCGAGCATCAAGCTTCAAGCATGGGCGAAACACCTGCATCTCAGTCGTCTGAACTAGCGCAAATTAAACAAGAACTGGCCTCCCTTCGCGACGTATTACAGTATCAAGTGGCCGACTTGATGGAAGCAAAAAACAAACGTCAAAAACCTGTTCACCAATATTTGGTTACGCGCTTAACAGATATGGGGTTAAGTAGCGCATTAGCACAGCAGCTTATTAGCTATACACCGTCACATTACAACGAGCGCGATGCATGGGTTTATCTTCTTAACCTATTGGCTAATCGCATAAATGTGACTGGAAACGATATACTTAGCGCACAAGGAGCTGTTGCATTAGTAGGGCCTACCGGCACCGGTAAAACAACCACTGTGGCTAAGCTGGCTGCGCGCTATGCACAAAAGTACGGTGCAGAATCTGTGGCTATGATAACCATAGATACTTATAGAATTGCAGCTTATGAACAGCTGGCGACATATGGAAAAATTATTGGCTGTACCGTGCGAAAAGCGCAAACGAGTGAAGAACTTGCAGATTTATTGTTTCAACTTCGTCATAAGCGACTAGTATTGATTGATACAGCAGGTTTTAGTCAACGGGATAGTCGATTAATTAAGCAAATTAAGCAGTTCGATAACGGTCAAATGCCAAAAGTGAAAAAATATTTGGTAGCCCAGGCGAATACGCAATATCCTGCTTTGCAAAGAATCATTCAAGCGTACGATGATATTGAACTAAGTGGCTGTATTTTCACAAAGTTAGATGAGTGCTACTCTTTGGGAGAGGTACTTAGTGCAGCGGTTGAATACCAACTACCGGTTAGTTATGTCACCGATGGTCAAAAAGTACCTGAAGACATTAAGATTGCAGAAGCGAAATCTTTGGTTTCCGCTGCTGCAAAGCTTTATAAAAAGTACGGTTTGAATCATACTAGTGGTAACAACGCAATTAAAACAGCATAAGCAGTATGATTGACGATCAAGCGAGTAGCTTAAGAAAAATGAAGCAATCACGGTTAATCAAAGTAATCGCCGTCACTGGTGGTAAAGGTGGCGTAGGTAAAACGAACATTACACTTAATACCGCTATCGCTATGGCGAAGCAGGGTAAACGTGTAATGGTTCTCGACGCAGACCTAGGTCTTGCCAACGTAGATGTGATGTTAGGTTTAAGGGTTGAGAAAAACTTATCTCACGTGCTCTCTGGAGAATGCACGTTAGATGAAGTTTTAGTGACCGGCCCCCATGGCATTAAGATAGCGCCTGCAACATCAGGTACGCAGTCAATGGCAGAGCTTTCACCAACGCAACACGCTGGCTTGATCAGAGCGTTTAGTGAATTGCGCTCTCAAATAGATGTGCTTATCGTCGACACTGCGGCAGGCATTTCGGATATGGTATTGAGCTTTTCAAAAGCCTCACAAGATATCATGGTTGTGGTGTGTGATGAGCCAACGTCTTTAACGGATGCTTACGCGTTAATAAAAATTCTTAACCGCGAGCATGGTGTTTTTCGTTTTAAAGTCGTAGCCAACATGGTTCGCGATGTGCGAGAAGGTCAGGAATTATTTAGCAAATTAAGCAAAGTGACAGGGCGTTTTCTTGATGTTGCACTAGAATTAGTGGCGACAGTGCCATTTGACGAAAATATTCGCAAAGCAGTGCGCAAACAAACAGCCATTGTTGATGCTTTTCCGGGCTCTCCAGCAGCTGTAGCAATAACTAAGCTGGCAAGTAAGGCCCTTACATGGCCAATTCCAGCACAGCCTGGTGGCCATTTAGAATTTTTTATTGAACAGTTAGTTGCAGAAAAAGCCGTAGGAAGTCAGCGTTGAACAGCAAGGCAGCCGCTTATCAACAACAAACAGATAAATCGCAGTTAGTCGAAAGACATGCGCCTCTGGTAAAGCGAATTGCGCATCATTTGATTGCGCGACTGCCTGCCAGCGTACTTGTTGATGACCTTATTCAATCAGGCATGATTGGATTGCTTGAAGCCGCACGAAATTTTGACGGTTCTAAAGGCGCAAGTTTCGAAACCTTTGCAGGTATTCGCATCCGCGGTGCCATGCTTGATGAAATACGAAAAGGTGACTGGACCCCGCGTTCCGTTCACCGCAACGGTCGCGCGATAACCGAAGCGATATCTCAAGTAGAGAGCGAAACGGGGCGTGATGCAAGAGATTCTGATATTGCTGATAAGCTGAACGTAAGCTTGCAGGATTATCACCAGATGCTTAATGAAGTAAATGCCGGAAAGCTGGTGGGTATTGAAGACTTAGGTGTGTCGGAAGATGTTATTACTACTGAGCAAAGTAGAGGTAGTGACGCACCGTTAGAAGATTTGATGCAGGGCGCTTTTCAAAAAGCGCTTGCCCATGCAATTACGACATTACCTGAGCGAGAAGCGATTGTACTTTCACTTTATTACGACGAAGAACTAAACTTAAGAGAAATAGGTGAAGTTCTTGATGTAAGTGAGTCGAGAGTCAGTCAAATTCATAGTCAAGCCATGTTAAAACTCAAATCACGAATGAAGTCGTGGCAAGCTGACGAAGAATAGAGATTAATAACAATTAACCCCTCACTGGAGGCTATTTTGGACAAAAGCATGAAAATTCTCGTGGTCGATGACTTTTCTACCATGAGACGAATCATCAAAAACCTGCTTAAAGATTTGGGTTTTGCCAACATCCAGGAAGCGGATGACGGAAGCACTGCATTACCTATGTTACAACAGGGCGATTTCGACTTTGTTGTGACCGATTGGAATATGCCTGGCATGCAGGGTATAGATTTGCTTCGCGCGATAAGAGCAGACGATAAGCTTAAGCACCTACCTGTGCTTATGGTTACTGCAGAAGCGAAGAAAGAGCAAATTGTTGCCGCCGCACAAGCGGGTGTAAATGGGTATGTTGTAAAGCCGTTCACAGCTGCAACACTAAAAGAAAAACTAGATAAAATATTCGAACGTTTAGGTTGATCCAGACGCTCACCAGATAAATGAGGTTTACTGGATGTCAACGAATGTAAACGTTCCAATATCGCTAGAGGAAGCAAAACAACTTGTCGCGTTTCTTGAAGAAGGCGACAAGACTTCAGCTAACGCACTGCTTGAAGCCGTCTCAATGAAAGAAAACGTTGAGTTGTTTGCTGAAGTAGGAAAATTAACGCGTCAACTACACGACGCGTTAAATAACTTTCAAATAGATGACCGCATCAAAAACTTAGCTACTGACGATATTCCTGATGCGCAGTCCCGCCTTACCTACGTAATTGAAGAAACTGAAAAAGCTGCTAATACTACTATGGACGCCGTCGAGGCGAGCATGCCGATTGCAGAAATGCTATCGGAGCGGATCGAAAAGGTCATGCCTGAGTGGAAGAAGCTTATGAATCGCCAAATCGAATTAGGCGAATTCAAGGTATTATGCGCAGACTTAGACGAATTGTTGGAAGAAGGTTCGGCTCAGTCAGCTAAACTTACACAGTTACTTACCGAAGTGTTAATGGCACAAGGCTATCAAGACTTGACGGGGCAGGTTATTCGCCGCGTTATCGACCTTGTTAAAGAGGTCGAAGATAGTCTTGTAAACATGCTTACTATGTTTGGTGAGCGTGACGGTGCAGAACAAACTAAACCATCTAGCGTTAAGGCCGATAAGGTTGATGGTGTAGAGGCGGAAGGACCAATCATTGATGCTGACAAACGGGACGATGTCGTTTCAGGTCAAGATGATGTAGATGATCTTCTGTCTAGCTTAGGTTTTTAGGGGAGCGGGCGCATGTCGTTTGATGTTGACGAGGATATATTACAGGACTTTCTGGTTGAGGCTGGAGAGATACTTGAACAATTACAAGAACAGCTCGTTGATCTTGAGAACAATCCTGAAGACGCGGATTTGCTTAACGCAATTTTCCGCGGCTATCACACAGTAAAAGGGGGAGCGGGTTTCCTTTCTCTTACTGAGTTAGTTGAAATTTGTCATGGTGCAGAAAACGTTTTTGACGTAATGCGCAATGGTCAAAGAACGCTAACACCTGAATTAATGGATATTATTTTACAAGCCACGGACGTGGTGGTTGAAATGTTCGAGCGAGTAAAAGCACGGGATCCATTAGAACCAGCAGATGCACATCTAGTCGACGTATTGCACAAACTAAGTCGCCCAGAATCTCCAGATGAAAACATATTTGATAACGCCAGTGCACCTGCGGCTGAGCCGGAGGTGGCTGTTGAAGAGCCCGAATTAGTCATAGAAGAGCCTGCGCCTTCAACGACAGACGCGGGTGACAGTAGCGGTGGTATTGACGAAATAACTGAAGATGAGTTTGAGGCGCTTCTCGACGAACTTCATGGCTCTGGTGCGCCAGGGCAGTCATCACCGGCTAAAAGCGAACCTGCTAAGGCGTCAGCGCCGGCTGTAAGCTCAGATAGCGATGATATTACCGACGAAGAGTTCGAAGCGCTGCTTGATGACCTTCATGGTAAAGGTAAGTTTGGCGGTGAAGAAAAGAGCGCAGCCGAGCCTGCCCCAGCATCTGCACCACCAAGTAGTGCTGGTGACGAAGAAATCACTGACGATGAATTCGAAGCGCTACTTGATCAGCTGCACGGCTCTGGTCAAGGTCCAACAAAACAAAGCTCGCCTTCAAAGGCCCCAGAACCGCCGGTAGATAAGGCTGCAACAGAAGCGGTGCAGAAAGCAAAGCAATCAGCTCCGGCTGCCTCTGCTTCAGCGGCGGCGCCCAAGCCAACGCCTGCACCTAGTCCAGCAAAAGCCAGTGCACCCGCTGCATCTAAAGCAGCACCCAAAAAAGATGATAAGAAAGCGACCCCTGCAGCACCTCCTGCAGAGACCACTGTACGTGTAGATACTAAGCGCCTAGACCAAATAATGAATATGGTCGGTGAGCTAGTTTTGGTTAGAAACAGACTCATTAGCTTAGGTATCAATAGTAACGACGAGAGCATGTCAAAAGCTATCGCCAACTTAGATGTGGTGACGGGCGATTTGCAGGGTGCGGTAATGAAAACCCGCATGCAGCCAATTAAAAAGGTTTTTGGCCGATTCCCTCGGGTGGTACGTGACCTCGCCAGAAGTTTAAAGAAAGAAATTACCTTAGAACTTGTGGGTGAGGAAACCGATTTAGATAAAAACTTGGTTGAAGCACTGGCTGATCCTCTGGTGCATTTGGTGAGAAACTCCGTCGACCATGGTATTGAGATGCCGGATGACCGTGCTGCAGCGGGTAAGCCTCGCATGGGGACGGTTCAGCTATCGGCGTCTCAAGAAGGCGATCACATTCTTCTTACTATCGAAGATGATGGTAAGGGGATGGACCCAGAAAAGCTTAAGGAAATCGCTATTAGTCGTGGCGTATTAGATGCGGATGCAGCAGCGCGTATGTCTGATGTTGAGGCGTTTAACCTTATATTTGCACCAGGCTTTTCCACTAAGACTGAAATTAGCGATATTTCTGGTCGTGGTGTGGGTATGGACGTGGTTAAGACCAAAATTAACCAGCTTAACGGTACGGTTAATATTGATTCGCAGTTAGGAAAAGGCACGCGACTGGACATTAAAGTTCCGCTAACGCTAGCCATTCTACCCACATTAATGATTGTTGTAGGAAAACAAACCTTTGCGTTACCATTAGGTGCGGTGAACGAAATAATAAATATGGACATCAAGAAGACCAATACGGTTGATGGCCAATTAACAATGATAGTTCGTTCAAAAGCAATTCCTTTGTTTTTCCTTGGCGAATGGCTAATCCGAGGCCCCAAAAATATCGATAAAGAAAAGGGGCATGTTGTTGTAGTACAAATTGGTACACAGCAAGTCGGGTTTGTCGTAGACGCGCTAATAGGCCAGGAAGAAGTGGTTATCAAACCGCTGGATGCATTGTTGCAAGGAACGCCTGGTATGGCGGGTGCTACAATTACGTCAGACGGTGGAATTGCACTAATTTTAGATATTCCGAGCCTGCTAAAACGGTACGCGCGTAAACCTATCAAGTAAGGCGATGAATTAACAGGAATGATAATCCATGGTCTTTAAAGTCCTTGTCGTGGACGACTCGACCTTTTATCGCCGTCGAGTAAGAGAAATACTCGATGGTGATAGAGAACTTGAAGTTGTTGGGGAAGCGAGAAACGGGCGTGATGCACTGGACAAAGCAGAAGCACTTAAACCCGATGTAATAACCATGGACGTAGAAATGCCTGTCATGGACGGTATTTCGGCTGTGAAGGCTATTATGGATAAACGTCCTACGCCTATTTTGATGTTTTCTTCATTGACGCATCACGGCGCTCAGGCAACGCTTGACGCGTTAGAAGCCGGCGCACTAGATTTTTTACCCAAAAAATTCGAAGACATTGCCCAAGATAGAAAAGATGCTTCGCGACTACTTTGTACTAAAGTTAGGTTGATAGCGCGAAGAGGGTTGGGCTTGAAGCGTCCTTCCTTTCGTTCTGTTGAAACCAGAAAACTTCCTGATAACGCGCCGAAACAGGCGTTTTTCAAAACGTCGGGTTTACTTTCTGGTCATAAAGACGCAGCAAAGCAGCCTACCGTTTCGTCTGTAAGAGCAACAGGGAAGCAGTATAAATGTTTGGCTATTGGGGCATCCACAGGTGGGCCTGTTGCACTCCAAAAAGTGCTTTCTCCCTTACCTGGGGACTTTCCTTACCCTATTTTACTTGTGCAACACATGCCTGGAACCTTTACTACCGCATTTGCACAGCGATTAGACAGCAACTGCAAAATTAGAGTGAAGGAAGCTGAGCAAGGCGATATTTTGAAGCCTGGACATGCTTACCTCGCACCCGGAGGCAAGCAAATGCTTATTGAGTCTATCGGAAGCAACAAGCGGATATCGATTGTCGATGCAAGCCAGGCAGATAAAGTGAACTATAAGCCAAGTGTAGACCTGACGTTTAGCTCGTTAGCTAGAGCCTATGGTGGAGATGTATTGGGGGTTATATTAACGGGTATGGGGGCTGACGGTAGGGAAGGCTGTCGACTACTTAAAGATAAAGGTGCGACTATTTGGGCACAAGACCAAGATTCCTGCGTGGTTTATGGTATGCCTCAGGCTGTCGCCGCGGCCAACATATCGAGTAAGAATATTAATATCGATGATATGAGCAGTTGCGTTCAAACCGAAATGCGATAGCAGTTTGAATAGTAATGGAACAGCAATTATGAAAGTGTGGACGGTAGCAAATCAAAAAGGTGGGGTAGGTAAGACAACTACAACCGTTAGCCTTGGCGGCTTGCTGGCTCAGAAGGGCAAGCGAGTTCTCATGATTGATACTGATCCACATGCTTCGCTTAGCTATTACTTCGGCATAGACGCAGAAGCGACAAGTCATTCAGTTTACGACATTTTTATTAAGTCTAATGAGATTACTGCCGATAATGTAATGGACTGTCTATGTCCTACGAAGCTCGATAACTTATACGTGCTGCCAGCGACTATGGCATTGGCAACGTTAGACAGAACCATGGGAAGCGAACAAGGCATGGGCTTAGTGTTGAAAAAAGCACTAGCAAAAATAGCCGATGAGTTTGATTTTGCCATTATCGACTGCCCACCTGTTTTGGGCGTGTTGATGGTCAATGCATTAGCGGCATGCGATAAAGTTATTGTACCGACCCAGACAGAATATTTAGCGCTTAAAGGCTTGGATCGGATGATCCGTACTATGGAAATAATGGGGCGTTCGTTAAACAAGTCCTTTGACACCCTGATTATTCCAACTATGTTTGATAAGCGCACTAACGCAGCGCTGGCGTCGAGAAAGCGATTAATGAGCGATTACGGCGAGCGAGTCTGGGAAGGCGTCATTCCCGTTGATACGCATTTCAGAGATGCGAGCTTGGTTCAACTACCTATCTCTGCTGCGTACCCGAAGACGAGAGGTGTAAATGCCTACGATAAACTGTTAGCCGTATTGGAGAAATAACAAAACCATGAGCAAGCAATCGCCATTTGCCCGTGAAGAAGTGATGGAGGCATACTTAGACAGCCTTCTCAAAGAGCCAGAAGCACCGGAAGATGTGACTGCGCGCACGGCAAAATTGCTCGAACAGGCTTCTCAGCAGATGGCTGAAACAGCGCTCGCTTCAACGGCAAATGAAAGTGAGCCACTATCGAATGAACAAGAGGCGATAGCTGAAAAGGTTACATCTTTAATTGAGACGCAAAAAGTAGAGACGATTGAGGATGAACAGCAACATCTTGATGCCGAAACTTCAATAGAGCAAAGACAAGACGAGGTATTAGGCCGAACTCCAAAAACAAAAGTTCCACTAAAGGATACTCTCGGTTTTCGCTTTCAGGCGCTATTCTTTGAGGTTGCGGGGTTAACCCTTGCGGTGCCTTTAACATCGCTAGGTGGCATCCACCAAATTGAAAAAGTAGGCCCCTTATTTGGAAAACCCGACTGGTTTATGGGTGTAATGTTGCACAGAGAGTCTAAACTTAGTGTTGTTGACTCTGCAAAATGGGTAATGCCAGAAAAATATGATGAAAACCTCGCACAATCACTTAACTACCGATATCTTATAATGTTAGGGGAGAGTGTGTGGGGATTAGCAAGCGAAAAGCTTGTAAACACAGTCAATTTGACTACCGATGATGTTAAATGGCGCGAGTCCACAGGTAAGCGTCCCTGGTTAGCAGGGATGGTTAAAGAAAAAATGTGTGCGTTAATTGACGTTGAAGAATTAATATCTATGCTTAACAAAGGCTTAGGCAGTAACGACCAGACGCCATAGTATTGGGAGCCAGGTTCATGAGCGACGAAAGAATGAATAATAACGCTAGCGACAGTAACGACGAAGTCCTTCAATGGGTGACGTATCGCTTAGGTGAAGAAACTTACGGTATTAACGTGATGCAGGTACAAGAGGTCTTGCGTTATACTGAAATAGCCCCTGTACCCGGTGCGCCAGACTATGTGCTTGGTATTATAAACTTGCGCGGTAACGTGGTAACCGTCATTGATACCCGTGCGCGTTTTGGGTTGCCACCGACGGAAATCACAGACAATACACGTATTGTTATTATTGAATCTGACGAACAGGTTGTCGGTATCTTGGTGGATAGCGTAGCTGAAGTGGTTTACTTAAAATCTTCAGAAATTGACAGTGCGCCTAACGTTGGTACTGAAGAAAGCGCTAAGTTTATACAGGGTGTAAGTAACCGCGATGGCGAACTGCTTATTCTTGTTGATTTGAATAAATTGCTAAGCGATGAAGAGTGGGATGAGCTTAGCAATATCTAAATAATGAACAGGCGACATGTATTGTCTATGTCGCCTACATTTCCCCAAGGGTTATGTCCATGGAATGGCAGCTTGCTGCACCTACCTTAATTGAACTTATCTTGTGCGGTTTTATCATTGTACTTGCTGTTGCGGTAAGTATTTTGTATTCGCACGTTAAGCAGTTACGTACAGCTTTAAGCGATAGTGAGCAAAATAACGCCTCTGCTATTGCGCGAACTGAAGCCCTTGCAAAAAATGCCAACAATCAACAAACCGAGGCGCAAGCACGCACTCTGGTCATTACTCGCCACCTTCAAGAGCTAGACGAAAAGCAAACTGATATAGAAAATCAGCTTCGTGAACTTAAACTGCAAGACCCTTCTCTACGTTTATATCAACGTGCTGCAGACTTAGTTAAGCAAGGTGCCAGCATTGAAGAAATCATTGAGGCCTGCGACATTCCTCGCGCTGAAGCTGAGATGTTAATGATGGTGCATAAGCAAAATAGCTAATATTTTTTCCACCAGATAATAAAACGTTTAGACGTCTAGACGTAAAGATGTTGACATATTGCCAGTTATAGACACAATACAGATATTGTAATTTATCACTGGAGTCCTCTATGCCAATTCGTATTCCTGAGCAGTTACCCGCGCAGAATGTACTACAAGGTGAAAACATTTTTACCATGGACATGGACAGGGCTGCCAATCAGGATATTCGTCCTCTTGAAGTCGGCATCCTTAATTTGATGCCGAACAAGATAGAAACAGAAGTACAGTTACTTCGCCTGCTATCGAATACGCCGCTACAAATAAATGTCGACTTGATTAGAATTGATAATCAAGCACCCAAAAATACTCCACAGTCACACATGGATGCCTTCTATCACGACTTTTCAGCGGTCGCGAACAAAAAATACGATGGGCTTATAGTAACCGGTGCGCCTCTTGCGCTTATCGATTATGAAGAGGTGAAGTACTGGGACACTATGACGACAATACTGGAGTGGGCGCAGCGACACGTTAACTCTACTCTGTATTTATGTTGGGCTGCACATGCGGCTATGTATCACTTCTATGGTATAACCCGAGAGATCAGAGACGAAAAGTTTTCCGGTGTTTTCAAGCATAAAGTGAACGATCCTCACAATGAACTATTGAGAGGTTTTGACCCCACGTTTTACGCCCCCCACTCTCGATATGGGCACATCAATACCTCTTTATATAACAGTGTTGATGGATTGAGTGTTGTGGCAGAATCTGACGACGTGGGTGCGTATATTGTGGCGTCAGAAGACAAGCGAATGGTGTTTGTAACGGGCCATCCAGAATATGACCCTGATACGCTCAAAGACGAATATTTACGGGATATTGCCGCGGGACAAACGCCGGCAATGCCGAAAAACTATTTTGAAGGGGATGATCCAGCCAAGTCTCCTATAGTACAGTGGCGCTCGCACGGCAGCCTATTGTTTACGAACTGGCTGAATTATTATGTCTATCAGACCACGCCTTACGATTTAAGTCAGCTTGCTGAAAAGTCACAGCCAAAGAGGTAGCACGTGAGCCAAAGACCAATTTCTAGCGCGCAGGCATCGCTTACAGAAGCCGCTCAAAAACGCATTCTTATTTTAGACGGTGCCATGGGCACCATGATCCAGCGCCATAAGTTAGAAGAAGAAGATTATCGCGGAACACAGTTTGCCGACTGGCACTGTGACGTAAAGGGTAATAACGACCTATTAGTGCTTACCCAGCCCGATATTATTTACCAAATTCACTGTGATTACTTTGAAGCTGGTGCGGACATTATTGAAACGAATACGTTTAATGCTACCACTATCGCTATGGCCGATTATGATATGCAGGCCCAATCACGTGATATCAATTTAGCTGCGGCTAAATTAGCGCGTAAAGCAGCAGACGAATTCACAGCAAAAACACCTGAGAAACCCCGCTTTGTGGCCGGTGTATTAGGGCCAACAAACCGCACTGCCTCTATTTCACCTGATGTTAATGACCCAGGTAAGCGCAATGTCACTTTTGATGAATTAGTAGAGGCCTACAGTGAGTCTACCGAAGCCCTCATTGAAGGCGGCGTTGACCTAATCATGCTTGAAACTATTTTCGATACGTTAAATGCCAAGGCAGCAGCGTTTGCCGTAGAGTCGGTATTTGAAAAACTGGGTAGGTTTTTGCCAGTAATGGTATCAGGCACTATCACCGATGCATCTGGGCGTACGCTATCTGGGCAAACAGCGGAAGCATTTTACTACTCAATGCGACATATTAACCCGTTTTCCTTCGGCTTAAACTGCGCACTTGGGCCGGATCTTTTGCGCCAATACGTCGATGAAGTAGCTAATGTGAGTGAGTGCTTCATATCTGCACACCCTAACGCTGGCTTACCTAACGAATTTGGTGAATACGATATGGAAGGGCCAGAAATGGCCGAGCACATCAAAGAATGGGCTCAGTCAGGGCTAGTGAACATCGTTGGGGGCTGTTGTGGCAGTACCCCAGAGCATATTCGCGATATTGCTAATGCGGTTAAAGGTATCGCGCCACGCCAGCTTCCCGAATTTGAACCTAAAATGCGTTTGTCAGGCCTAGAGCCGTTTGTACACTAGGAGGGCATAATGAGCGCAGAATTTTCTACATTTATTAATATCGGTGAGCGCACCAACGTTACAGGCTCTGCTCGCTTTAAACGTCTTATTCTTGAAGGTGATTATGAAACCGCACTTGATGTCGCAAGACAGCAGGTAGAAAACGGTGCTCAAATTATTGATATCAATATGGATGAGGCCATGCTTGATTCAAAGCAGGCCATGATCACCTTTTTAAACCTGATTGCCTCTGAGCCAGATATTAGCCGAGTTCCCATTATGATCGACTCGTCTAAATGGGAGATTATCGAAGCAGGGCTTAAGTGTGTGCAGGGCAAAGCGATTGTTAACTCTATTAGCTTAAAAGAAGGGGAAGAGATCTTCTTGAACCAAGCCAAGCTAATAAAGCGCTATGGTGCTGCAACCGTAGTTATGGCCTTTGACGAGACCGGCCAGGCCGATACACAAGCCCGCAAAGTTGAGATTTGTCAGCGTAGCTACAAGCTGCTGACAGAAGAAGTCGGCTTTCCTCCTGAAGATATTATCTTTGACCCCAATATTTTTGCTGTAGCGACAGGTATTGAAGAGCACGATAACTACGCGGTTGATTTTATTGAAGCGACCCGCGAGATACGTAAAACCTGTCCGTACTCACATATTTCCGGCGGCCTTTCTAATATTTCATTTTCGTTCAGGGGGAACAATCCAGTACGTGAGGCCATGCACTCCGTGTTTCTGTATCACGCTATTCGCGCCGGTATGGATATGGCTATTGTGAATGCAGGTCAGCTAGAAGTATACGACGAAATACCCGCTGAATTGCGCGATGCGGTTGAAGACGTGATTTTAAACCGCAGAAGTGATGCTACTGAACGCTTACTCGATATTGCACCGAACTATCAAGGCGACGGTAAAGCGGCCGCAAAGGAAGATTTATCCTGGCGCGAGCAAGAAGTGAATAAGCGCTTAGAGCATGCGCTTGTTAAAGGTATTACCGATTACATCATTGAAGATACTGAAGAAGCGCGTCAACAAGCTGAGCGTCCGTTACACGTTATCGAAGGGCCGTTAATGGACGGTATGAACGTAGTAGGGGATTTGTTCGGCGAAGGAAAAATGTTTCTTCCTCAGGTAGTAAAGTCGGCCCGTGTAATGAAAAAGGCGGTAGCCCATTTACAGCCATACATTGAAGAAGAAAAGTCAGACGATGCGAAAAGCAACGGTAAAATTCTTCTCGCTACGGTAAAAGGTGACGTTCACGATATTGGTAAAAATATCGTAGGCGTGGTACTTCAGTGCAATAACTTTGAAGTGATTGATCTTGGCGTAATGGTGCCAGCGGCAACAATCTTACAAACCGCCAAAGATGAAAACGTCGACATGATTGGTTTGTCGGGTCTAATTACACCATCACTTGATGAGATGGTTCACGTAGCCAAAGAAATGGAGCGTCAGGGTTTTGATATTCCGCTTCTTATTGGCGGGGCGACTACATCAAAAGCGCATACCGCAGTAAAAATAGAACAAAATTATCATGCACCTGTGGCTTATGTTCCAAACGCAAGTAGAGCAGTAGGCGTGTGCCAGCGTCTTTTAAACAAAGCGTCTCGCGATATTTACGCGCAGGAACTGGCAAAAGAATACGATACGGTACGCGAACAGCACGCCCGTAAGAAGCCGCGCAGCAAGCCGGTGACTTTAGAACAGGCCAGAGAAAACGCTTTTAAGCCAGATTTTACGACTTTGCCAGTAAAACCTGCGAGCTTGGGTGTAACACCGGTAACCGCCGATTTAGCTACCCTGCGTAACTACATTGATTGGACGCCGTTTTTCTTAACTTGGTCGTTAGCAGGCAAGTACCCGCGTATACTCGAAGATGAAGTAGTGGGGGAGCAGGCACAATCACTGTTTAACGACGCCAACGCCATGCTGGATAAAATTATCGAAGAGAACAGCCTTCAGGCGAAAGGCGTTATCGGTTTGTTTCCTGCCAACCGCGTTAATGACGATGTTGAAATTTATACCGATGAGTCGAGAAACCAAGTTCAAGGTGTTGCCCATCACTTGCGTCAGCAAACCCTAAAAGACAAATTCGCTAATTATTGTTTAGCAGACTTTGTGGCTGAAAAGTCGAGTGGCATAAATGATTATGTGGGCGCTTTTGCCGTTACCGGTGGTATAGGGGAAGACGAGCTTGCTGATAGCTATATTCAAGCAGGCGATGACTACAACGGTATTATGGTTAAAGCGGTGGCAGACAGACTTGCCGAAGCGTTTGCGGAATATCTTCACGAGCAGGTGCGTAAGCACTATTGGGGCTACGCCGCTAACGAATCACTGAGTAACGAAGAACTTATCCGCGAAAAATATCAGGGCATTAGACCGGCACCAGGCTACGCCGCGTGTCCAGAACACACCGAAAAGCAGCTTATTTGGGACTTATTGTCAGCAGAGCAGCACACAGGTATGAAGCTTACGGAAAGTTACGCCATGTGGCCGGGAGCATCGGTATCGGGTTGGTATTTCGCTCATCCTGATTCGAAATACTTTGCGGTTGCCAAAATTCAAGCCGACCAGGTAGAAGATTACGCTACACGTAAAGGCTGGACCTTGGAAGAAGCTGAAAAGTGGTTGGGTCCTAACCTAAGTGATTAATGCTGGTAAGGCAGGGAAGGTATATGCAAATCGAAAAGCCTTTTAGTCAGGCCTGTGAGAACAACAAGCGCGCTATTTTGAGCGTGCTTGAACGTACATTTGCTAACTGCCGACAGGTATTAGAGATAGGAAGCGGGACAGGTCAACATGCCGTATTTTTGGCTGAACACTTACCCCACCTTATTTGGCACACAAGCGACCAACCACACTATCACGAAGGCATTGCCGCGTGGCTGAGTGATTCAAATTCGGGGAATATAAAACCTCCCATAGCATTTACCGTTGGGCAAGATGACTTTCCCAATCTCGACGTAGACGGCATTTTTACGGCAAACACCGCACATATCATGCAGAAAGAAGAGGCGAAGCTACTCATGGAATCAGTAGCGTTGCACTTACCTAAAGGGGGCATATTCTGTCAGTATGGCCCTTTTACACACAGCGGTAAGTTTACTTCTGAAAGTAACCAAGCCTTCCATACTTCGCTTTTAGCGCGTGGTTATGGTGGCTACCGCGATATCAATGAGCTTACTGCTTGGGCAGGCGAGTTAAGCTTGCAAGACATAATCGACATGCCCGCCAATAACCATATGCTTATTTGGCAAAAACGCTAAAGAAGTATCAAGGCTGCAGCACTTTGCTTTAAAAACAGTTAAAGCAAAGAAAGTCAGCACTCACATCAAAGGAGTATCTATGAGCTTTAAAGTAAACCATTATTTCGACAACAAAGTGAGCTCAATTGGGTTTGAATCTGCAAACGGCCCTTGTACCTCGGGCGTAATGTCGCCGGGTGAATACACATTTTCTACCTCTCAAAAAGAGCTGATGAAAGTGGTTGAAGGTGAGTTAGTGGTAAAGCTACCGGGAAGTGACGAATGGCAATCTTTCGCAACGGGTACCAGTTTTAATGTGCCTGCCGATGCATCTTTTGACGTAAAAGTGTCTACGCCTACCGCTTATCTTTGCTTTTACAGCTAATTTTTAAAACCGTTCAATTCACTCTGTATTTAAACTTTCGTAGAATTGACTTTCAGAGGTTGTAAAATTTCTCTGTATATCTCAGAGTATTAGAAGTGCAAGCGAGCTCGCTCACTTGCGCTTTTATACTAATAAAACTAAACCTGAAATGTGTGCGAATTATCAGGGCCTGTTGACCTTTGATGTACGAATTTTGGTCTAAACGGAAGCCTTTTAATCGCGAAACAGTCCTGCAAGCCTAGTGGGCTAAGTTAAAGAGCTGTGACAAAGAGTAAAAGGCTTCCATAACGACCCCTTCGGGCAGCGCCTTTGTGCCATCTATACTGCGTTGAATGTTTTCGACTTAGAACCACTAAACCGTCAAACATCTGCCTTGTCTAGATGGCACAAAGACCGCTGCAAAAATGTACAACAAAGGTCAGCAGGCCCTAGTGCTGGAATACACTTTTCACACGTTGTGGCGTTTAGTAAACAATGAGAAGTACAAATGAAATCCATATCACTCCAAAAGAAGTTTATGCTTATCGTTGGTGGTAGCATAGCTTTGATGTTACTTATCACGGCCGTTTTCCTAGTCAATACCGTTGCAGACAACACCCGAAGCCGGGTTGAAAAAGAAGTTAAATCCCTAGTTGCGCGTGAAGCAAATGACGTTGAAGGCTTCTTCGCAACCTATGGCGGCGTCGCTAGCGCATTTTTGAGCAGTCCTTTTTTACAAGATTTTTTCGCGCGCCATAACACGCGAGGAGCCCCCGAGAGCCAATTGGCTCAATCCAAAGATATCTATGCCACTTTTGAGAACATCAGCGGTCAAGATCCTATTATTAAATCTGCTTTCTTTGGTTCTGCCAAAACAGGTGAGTATTTTTATGAGGAAGGGCGAGTCGGCGTCGACACCTCGGGCCCTGATGCTGGAAATCCTAACGCTGGCTACTTTGCAACTAAGCGCCCTTGGTTTACTACTGCCGTTGAAAAAGGAAAGCTGTATGTAACGCCTCCTGCTGTCGATTCCCAAGATGGAAGCGTATCTGCAGTAGTACAAACCCCGATTTACAAAAATGGAACCTTACTAGGCGTTGGCGGTGTCGATATTCTTATTAGCACCGTGGGTAAAGTCATAGATGCTATTCGTTATGAAGAACAAGGCACGGCGTTTTTACTCGATGAAAACCAAAACATTGTTTACTTTCCAAAACAGAGCAAGGCGTTGCCACTTAGCTCCTCTATTCGCAACTTTGACAGCGTGTTTGATAGCACCGAAGGATTTGGCAAATTGGCTGGTAATATCGCGACTAACGAATCTGGTATTGTGCACGTCACCTGGAAGGGGGAAGACTATGTTGCTGTTTTTGAGCACGCTAAGTTAATTAACCCACAAATGAATTGGTCGCTGGGCATTCTTATCCCCGCAAGCATCATAGATAGCCCTATAAATAATGCAATTACTACGGCAATTATCGTCGCCTTTGTGATTATTGGATTAATTGCGCTTATTACTTATTTTGCGAGTGCTAAAGTCACTCAGCCTTTGGTAGAAATGCGCAACGCAATGTCGGAAATAGCGCATGGCGACGGCGACTTAACCAAACGTCTGGAAGTTAAGAGTAACGACGAGATCGGGGCGCTTGCCATAGAGTTTAATACCTTTACCGATAAATTAAGATCGCTTCTTAAAGATACTGCCGCTAACACCAAGGCTGTTTCTGATGCAGCGGATCATCTTCGAGATGTGAGTCACTCCACCAGCAAAGAAATAAATCAAGAGCGCAGCCAAGTCGACAACGTGTCTACAGCGGTTACGCAAATGGCCGCCACAGTTGTTGAAATTTCAAAAAATGCGGCACAGTCCAGTGACGCTGCGACTAAAGCTGACGAGCTAGTACAAGCCGGCAGTGAGCAAGTGCAAGATGCCATGAGGGAAATTCGCGCGCTGGCTGACGCCATCAGTCAGGGTGTTGAAGTTGTGGGCGGATTGAGCAAAGAGTCAGATAGCATCGGTGCTGTAGTCGATGTAATTAACAGCATAGCTGAACAAACTAATTTACTGGCATTAAACGCAGCCATTGAAGCGGCGAGAGCCGGAGAGCAGGGGCGAGGATTTGCTGTTGTTGCAGATGAAGTTCGCTCGCTGGCAAGCCGTACACAAGAATCGACAACAGATATACGAAAAATGGTAGAGCGATTGCAAGCAATGTCTGAGCAAACCAACAGTGTTATGCAGGAAGGGCAGGCCCGCTCTCAATCTGGCGTTGAGAAAACGGAAAAAGTGGTCGAGACACTTAAAGACATTACTCAGTCTATAGGTTTGGTTCACGAGCAAAGTACTCATATAGCACTTGCTACCGAACAGCAAACAGAAGTCGCGCAAGACATCAATAAGTCGCTTGTAGCAATTACAGGTTTGAGTGATAAAACCAGTCAGCATGCAGAAGAGCTAGCTGTGGAAGCGACGCAGTTAAGTGCCGTTTCTGGTGACTTAAAAGAATTGGTGGGGCAGTTTAAAATTTAGCGCCATTCATACCGTTAACCGCGCATAATGCGCGATAGTCTTTAATTAGAGCGTTTTCGCTTGCCAACATTGTTGGCAAGCGAGTTGTTTTATTCCCTAGTTTGACATAAGTTTCCGAAATAAAGTTTGGAAAACCTATGGCTTGTGCGTTTGCGAAAGGGCAATGAAATCATCTACAAACCCCAATACGTCCTGCGCTTTTCTATGACCCAAGTACAGCGTTTTTGATACGCCTTGTTCACCAAGCGACCGACAAGTCAGGAGATCGCTTTCTTTTGATTCATCAATTAACCATTTAGGTAGCGCAGTAACACCACGTCCCGCTGCTACCATTTGTAAGATAATCTCCGTGGTTTCAATCGTTTTATGTTGCTTCACTGTGCAATTGGCAGGTGTAAGGAAATGCGTAAAAACGTCCAGTCGACTGAGTTCTACGGGGTAGGTGATAAGGGTCTCATTACTTAAATCTTGTGGTGCAATATATGGTTTCTCTGCCAAAGGATGGTGTTTATCCATTACCAACACTTGTTCATATTCGAACACTGGCGTGTAGGTAATGGTATCAAGTGAAAGTGGATCTGGCGTGAGCAAAATATCAATATCGTAGCCGTGAAGCGCCTGCAATCCGCCGAAAGAAAAAGCGCGGCGAACATCTACATCAACATCTGGAAAGGCTTTTAAAAAAGGCGCTACCACTTTTAACAACCATTCAAAGCAGGGATAGCACTCCATGCCAATACGTAATATGCCCTGTTTACCATCAGCAAATCTGAGCAATTGAGCTTCAGTATGCTCAAATTGAGGTAACACTCGGTGGGCTAAACCCAATACACTCTGACCTGCCTGAGTCAGAGTAAGTCTTCTGCCGTCTTTTTTCCAAAGCGGTACGTCAAAATGTGCTTCCAGTTTTTTCATTGCGTGGCTCAACGCTGACTGGGTAAGAAAAAGTGATTTTGCTGCTTCGGTCATAGTGCCTTCGGCATCAATCGCTCTTACTATTCGCAAGTGTTGTCTATCAATCATAATAAATTACAACCAGTTTAACGTTTTTGAATAGGGCTGGAGGCTGGGTTGACAATAGTCACCGCGTTCGACAGGCGAGTTTCAATTATCTCTTTTATGATAATTGATATTTCTCTAAAGGTCTTTCGTCCAGGCGCAGTGTTTCTCCACGCTAACGAATGCTGACGCTCTATAGGCATATCGGCAATCTCACACACATGAAGTGCTTCTGGTTTGTGTAACTCAGAATGGATATAAAGCCCAGGCAAAAAGGCGACGCCCATGCCCATTACTACCATTTGACGTAAGGTGTCTAGGCTGGTGCCTTCGTAATCACGTTGTAAATCTGCACCAATCTCATCACAAATACGCTGCACTTGATGATGAAAGTGATGTCGGTCTTCCAGTGTTAACACCTTCTCACCACTAATTTCTTCGGGCTTCACAAAGGCTTTTCCCGACAACTTGTGGTCTGAAGGGGTAACGAATTTTAATGGCTCTTTGAAAAGAGGTTGCGTGATCAATTGAGAGTTTTCTCCTGAAAGAGGAGAAAGAATTAAGTCATATTCACCACGCAGTAGACCGTGCTGAAGTGCATTGGGAGCACCTTCCCGTACATAAAAACGCAAGCCAGGCTTTCGTTTATGCAAATCAGGAAGTACAAAAGGAAGCAAATAAGGCCCGAGTGTAGGAGGGATACCTAATCTAAAGGTAACCATCTCACCTTCTGAAAGATCACGCGCTATTTCGCCGAATCTTTGTGAAGCCTGTAATACTTCTTCGGCAGCATCTAGCAGCGCTTTTCCTTGAGGGGATAAAAGCGTGCCGGTACGAGAGCGCTCAAATAGTGTTAAACCTAATAAATTTTCCAGAGCACTGATTTGACTGGTCAGAGTTGGTTGGCTAATTCCCAAAATTCCCGCAGCCTGTCTGAAACTTAGGTACTTCGCCACGGCTACAAAATAGCGGATTTGGTTAATTGACGGGGTCTTTCCGTTAAATTGCATGGTGAAAGTTGCCTTCTGTTACTAGACTCATAGTTGTTGGTGTTTAACACGTGATAGCATTTAGCTATCGCGAGTTAGTATATTAAACTATTAATCTATCAGGTGAAACTGGCGTAATTACATAATCATTACAATTATTAAAAAAATGGGAGTTATATATGGATCACGTTATCTCAGGTGTTGCAAAGTTCCAGAAGGAAGTTTACCCGAACAAAAAAGCAACATTTCAGAAACTGGCAAATGGACAAAATCCAGAGGTGCTTTTCATCACGTGTTCAGACTCGCGTATCGACCCTAACTTAGTAACTCAGACTGATCCGGGTGAGCTTTTCATATGCCGTAATGCCGGTAACATTGTTCCTCCTCACAGTAATCAAACGGGCGGTATGACAGCCTCTATTGAGTTTGCTGTTGCGGCACTAGGTGTTTCTCACATTGTTATTTGTGGCCACACTGATTGTGGTGCTATGAAAGGTGCCATTAACCCAGAAGGCTTAAGCGCGTTACCACACGTCAAAGAATGGTTGGGCCACTGCCGAGTAGCGACAGAAGTTGTTAAAGAACGCTGTGGGCATGCTGACTTGTCGCTAGAAGACTTGGAAGCGGTAACGAAAGAAAACGTTGTTCAACAAATTCAGCATCTTCGCACTCACCCGTCTGTTGCTGCGAAAATCGCTACAGGCCAAGTTAAGCTGCACGGCTGGGTTTATAACATCGGCGAAGGTGATGTACTTTGCTACAACGCTGAAAGCGGTGAATTTGAAGCCATGGACCAAAGCGCAGCTGAAGCACAGCTTACGCGTGGCGAATAAGGTCTAACATTATGGTAAAAATTAATCTTTCAAATTTACGAGGCGATTTTACCGGTGGTTTAACCGCCGGTATCGTTGCTTTGCCATTAGCGCTTGCACTCGGTGTTGCGTCAGGCCTAGGCCCTATGGCGGGTCTTTACGGTGCTATCGCGGTGGGCTTTTTCGCTGCCCTTTTCGGCGGTACACCAGCTCAGATATCAGGTCCTACAGGGCCGATGGTTGTTGTACTTGCGGGTTTGTTTGCGAGCCTATCCGGTGACGCCAGCCTTATTTTCACCGCCGTGATATTAGCCGGTATCTTTCAGATAGTGTTCGGCTTTTTAGGCGTAGGTCAGTATATACGCTTAGTGCCATATCCGGTTATTTCTGGCTTTATGTCGGGCATTGGTGCCATCATTATTATCCTGCAGTTGGGTAGGTTATTGGGGCACGAGCCTCCAGGCGGCACCATTGGCGCGTTGTCCTATCTGCCAACCGCACTTGCAGACATTGATTTTGCAACGTTGGCGCTAGGTCTTGGAACTCTGGTTATTGCCTATAAATGGCCACCACAGTTGGGTAAATATGTTCCAGGCGCACTGGCTGCGCTAATAATTGGTACGCTAGTAAGCCTTGCGCTTTCGGTACCTGTACTGGGCGACATTCCAACGGGTCTACCAAGTTTACATCTTCCTGTTTTTGAGCAAAGTAAGGCTCTGCTAATTCTTGAAGCAGCGTTCATCTTAGCGGTATTGGGGGCTATCGATAGCTTATTGACGTCACTTGTTGCTGATAACATGACACGTACTCGTCATGACAGTAATAAAGAGCTAATTGGTCAAGGTATCGGTAATACATTTGCTGGCCTTATCGGCGGTATTGCTGGTGCGGGCGCTACCATGCGTACGGTTGTAAACATCCGTAGCGGCGGTAAATATAACATTTCAGGTATGGTTCATGCGCTGGTGCTTCTAGCCATAGTGTTAGGACTTAGCCCGCTAGCGGCGCAAATTCCTCACGCTGTTCTTGCTGGTATCTTGGTTAAAGTTGGTTTAGACATCATTGACTGGAGCTACTTAAAGCGTGCACACAAAGGACCGCGCTGGGACTTTGGCCTTATGATCATGGTGCTAGCACTGACGGTATTTGTAGACTTGATTACGGCAGTGGGTGTAGGCGTGGTATTCGCAGCATTAGCTTACGTTAAGCAAATTGCTCAACTTCAAATTGAAGAGCTTAAGAAGATCCCTGAGTCGCTAAACGACCCTAAAGAAAATGAGCTACTGGAGTCTCTTAAAGACAAAGTATCCATCTTTAGCTTTGGCGGCCCACTAAGCTTTGGCGCGGCTGCCGATTTGGGCCACCACGTTCGTGAGCGTGTGAAGCCGGGTTCTAAAGTTACCATTCTAGACTTCTCGCGTGTTCCACTTATGGATGTATCGGCAGCTATGGCTGTTGATACGGTAACTTCAGATGCACTAGCAGCAGGTCGTCAGTTAGTTATCTGTGGTGCTAACGCCGAGGTCAATAAGGTGCTTGAGGGCGTAAATGAAGCACATCCAGGCATACCTAACTTTGAAACGTTGCACGACGCTTTGCTTTATGCAGAAAAGCAAGTAGCCGGGACTGAAAGCAAGAACACCAGCTTTCAAGCCGCAACGCAGTCGTAAGCTAATATCAAGGTAAGATAAACCTTTCCCTTTTGGCCCTCCGTAGTGAGGGCTTTTTTGTTTCTTTCACTTATTAACTTTAATTACGCAACCGCAATCTAAATCAACAAGCTGGCCTGAGCTTCCGTTGAACGTTAGTTATTAAATGAATCGCTTTTAAATTAATTGATTGTTCAATTAAACTTAACGCAAGTGTAACAATTCGCTTCTAAAGTGGTGCGCAAACTATACACAACTACTTTGGGAAACACATGAAATCACGCAATAAACTATCTGTAGCGATACTTGCAGCTCTATCATCTATGGCAGCGGTAACAGCACCTTTACCGGTTCTTGCCGAAGAAGCGGAACGTACTGACGAAGAGCGCATAGAAGAAATCACCGTTGTAGGGCGAAGCGTTTCTTACGCGAACAATGCAACGAGTGACGACATGTTTAAACAACAGGCTAATCTTAGCAGCGTGTTAGCTGCGGTTGATAACCTACCGGGTGTACTTATTAACGAAGGTGATACCTTTGGGGCCGATGATTGGTCAACGTCTATTGTTATTCGTGGCTTTCAAGTTAACTTAAACGAACAGCAAATTGGTATGACGGTAGACGGCATTGCCAACGGTAATTCAAATTACGGTGGTGGTGCAAAAGCGAATCGCTATATCGACACTGAAAACGTAAAAGGCGTTGAAGTTTCTCAAGGAACGGCGGATATCGCTTCCCGTTCACATGAAGCGCTAGGCGGAACACTGAATTTCACCACCATAGACCCATCTATGGAGCAAGGACTGGTTACTAGTGTGACAGCGGGTTCATTTGACGCGTCAAAATATTACGTGCGTTATGAAACGGGCGAAATTTTTAAAGATACCTACGCGTGGATAAGTCTTTCGAGCCAAGAAAGCTCTGACTTTATGCAGCAAGCAGCAGAGAACACCCGAGACCACTTAGCCATGAAGTTTATCTCTACGGTTAACGACGTGTCGCTTACGGGTTACCTGTCTTACGACGATACTCACGAAGATAACTATCAGCGCATTTATGGGCTGGCGCAATATGAACAAAACCCAGATTGGGATCAGTTAACCGACGAGTGGACAGGCGTGCCTTATCAAGATCAGGCATATCGCCGTGGCTGGTCTACGCTACGTGAAAATTTATTCGCCTATTTACAGGCAGAATTTACGATTGGTCAGGTCGATTTTATGACCAACGTGTATTATCACGACAATGAAGGCCGTGGTGAGTGGGTGCCTCCATATATCGTTGATGTTACTGATGACGGCGCAGAAGGCCATTCAGAGCTTGTGGTCGGTAATACGGTTTACGGCGGGCAACAGCTCGGACAAATTTACTTTGTGGATAGACAAGGCAATCAGCTAAGCCCTATTGAAGGATGTCAAAGCTCATTGACTTTCCCTTATGGTGGCGCAGGCGCTGAGTATGATCCGGGGTGTCACGAGCAAGGCGCAATTCCTGTGGGCTCATATCGTCATACTCATTATGATAAAGAGCGTATTGGTATTAATGCTGATGCAGTCTGGTACACCAAAGTTGGTGATTTTGATAATACGGTCCGATTTGGTATTTGGTGGGAAGACTATGAGCGAGGCGAGTCTCGTGATTGGCACAAAATTACTAATTCGTCTATTAGCGTCGATTATGACAACGTGCCTTACTGGGTGCAGTACGATAGAACCTTCCCAGTTGATACCTTAATGTATTATGTTGAAGATGAGCTTGATCTAGGCTTTGCCCGAATTCGTGCTGGTGCGAAGAAATTTAATGTCGATATTGAAAAAACGGACAACTTTGATTCAGCCAACAACTTAGCGGTAAATACTGATTCAGATACGCTATTCTCAGCGGGTATTGTTGCACCATTGCCATTTGAAGGGCTAGAGGTCTTTGCAGGTTACGGTGAAAACTTTGCGGCAATTAAAGATGCGCAACTAGAACGTAACGATACTGACCTTCGCTTTATAAAGCCAGAAACTGCTGACAACATAGACGTGGGTTTGCGCTACGCATCACCGGGCTTTAACGCCAGCGTGACTTACTACAATATTGAGTTTAACGACCGTATTCAATTTACCAGTAACGAAACTTCAGAGGGTATAGACTTTCTGGAAGCGGCCGCTGGTGGTTACAAAAACGTGGGCGGTATAGAGTCCAGTGGTTTTGAAATTTCAGCAGACGTCATGTTAACTGAAGAGTTCTCGTTGTTTACTTCGATTACCTTAAGCGATTCTGAGTACGTTGCGACGGTAGGTAGTTCAGGTACGCAATACGATACCCTTGCCGATGCCCAAGCGGCCATTGCAGACGCTGAAAACCCTGAGGTATCCCTGGTAGCCATTGAAGGTAATACGGTTATTGGTACACCTGACACTATGGCGGTTGTGAGCCTTGACTGGGCTCGCGATAACTACTTTGCTGGTTTGTCTACCAAATACGTTGATAGTCGCTACCTGGATATTGATAACGCTGCACAAGTTGATGACTATATAGTTAGCGACTTCTATATTGGCGGTTTTATCGAAAACATTGGCCCAGGTGTTGAAGAGCTGGAAGTGCGCTTAACAGTAAACAACCTGTTTGATGAAGACTATGCGTCTACTATTGCCCCAGGTGCATTTTGGATTGGCGCGCCTCGCGCTGTTGCAGTCAACGCACGCTTAACCTTTTAATCGTGATATCATGCCTGCGGCAGCATAGCGCTGTCGCGGGTTATTTTTTTAGATTTAAGGTTTGGAGTTGTAGCATGCCCAAGGTGGGAATGGAGCCAGTTCGTAAGAAACAATTAATTGAAGCAACGTTAGACGTGATGGCAGAAGTGGGTTATCACGGAACAACGATTAGCTTAATTAGTAAAAAAGCTGGGCTTTCTTCAGGGATAATCAGTCACTATTTTGGCGACAAACAAGGCTTAATTGAAGCGACCATGCGCCACCTTCTCGATGCGCTCAAAATTACACAGCGAATTGACGATCCGCTAGAGCGAATTGATTTCATTATCGAAAATAACTTTTCACAAACACAAGGCGCAAGCTCAGCCACTAATACCTGGTTTAATTTCTGGGCGCTGTCACTCCACAACGAAGGCTTACATCGTTTGCAGTGTATTAACCACAAACGTTTAGAGCGTAATTTAGCGTTTAGCTACCGCAAGCTACTCCAGCCTGAGCAGGTCAAAAACGCCGCAGCGTCTACTGCTGCATTAATTGATGGGTATTGGCTGCGTTATTCAATGGGAAGCGTAGGGAATGGCGACTTTTCAGAGGCTGTAGCACGCTGTAAGCAGTACGTTCGTGATTTAATTGCCCAATATGGAAGATAAACACGTATAGGGAAAATAAAAAGTAACCGTAAGATACATAAACACTTGCTGTTACTTTAGAAAAAACACTGAGCGAATACTGTGTAGAAAATCTAAAAAAGGGCGGTTCGAAATAAATCGAACCGCCCTTTTTAATTATCTACACTTTCTAAATGGGCTACATGAGCTATGCGGACTGGTATTAACTGGCGCCAGATACAAGTCGCTATCCGGCGCGAGATGCTAGCATGTGCTCACTAAGTGATTAACTCAACAAGTTACCAAATTCTTACACGCTCTTCTGGTGCAAGATAAAGTGCATCACCTGGTTTCACATCAAACGCTTCATACCATGCATCATGGTTTCTTGGCGCTTGTGCACGATAACGACCTGGTGCGTGTGTACCTGCGCGAAGTTGGTTCAGCATGCTTTCTTCGGTGCGCTTTTCTTTCCACACTTGTGCCCAAGCAAGGAAGAAACGTTGATCGCCTGTCAGACCGTCAATTACCGGCGCTTCCTTGCCGTTAAGGCTAAGTTTATAGGCATGGTAAGCCATGGCTAGACCACCCACGTCGCCAATGTTTTCACCCAAGCTGTTGCGACCGTTTACGAAGTTACCTTCAATAGGCTCGTACTGGCTGTATTGCTCGGCTAGCATATCTGCTTTTTCTTCAAATGCTGCGCGGTCTGCATCGGTCCACCAGTTGCGCTGAATGCCGTTTGCATCTGACTTCGAGCCTTGGTCGTCAAAACCGTGACCCATCTCGTGCCCAATAACCGCACCAATTGCACCGTAGTTCACAGCTGCATCGGCATTTGGGTCAAAGAATGGCGGTTGTAAAATAGCCGCTGGGAATACAATCTCATTGAACGAGCTATTGTAGTAGGCGTTAACGCGCTGTGGTGTCATACCCCAGCGATTGCGATCCGTTTTCTCTAGCTCACGTTCTACCGACTGGTCTTGGAAGAATGTGCGTAAGTTGCGAATATTACCCACTAGGTCTTTGTCGCTGATGGTTACGCCATCGAAAGACTGCCATTCATCTGGGTAACCAATTTTGGGGTTAAACGCCATTAGCTTTTCTTTCGCGTTAACCTTGGTTTCTTCGCTCATCCAGTCTAGGTTCTCAATACGCTCGCCTAGTGCTGTACGTAAGTTCTCAACCAATTCCGCCATTTGTTCTTTTGAACTTTCTGGGAAGTATTCGTTAACGTAAATCTTACCGATAGCAAAGCCCAGTGACTCGGTGCCAGACATCTGGCTAACTGCGCGTTTCCAGCGAGGGCGTGGCTCTTGCTGGCCGCTAAGTGTACGACCAAAGAAGTCAAAATTAGCTAGGTAGATATCTTCAGAAAGGAAGCCCGCATTGTTTGAAATAGTGTGATACTTCAAGTACGACTTCCAATCGGCTAAGTCAGCTTCGTTAATAATTTTAATAACGTCTTTTACAGGGTCAGGCTGTGAAATATTCAGCTCAGGCACCTTATAACCGGTTTGAGCAAAATACGTATCCCAATCAAAGCCCGGGTATGCGTCAGACAGTTTGCTGCGCTCAATTTGATTCAGCGTAAGGTCGCGGTCACGGCGCTTTTCGCGGGGCCACTGAATGTCTGCAATCTGTGTTTCTAGGGCAAGAATGTTCGCCGCTTTTTCAGCTGCATTTTCTTCGCCTGCAAAATTAAGCATTTGCTCGATGTGCGCTACATAAGCCTCACGAATTTTAACAAAACGTTCGCTATCGCTCAGGTAATAGTCGCGATCAGGAAGGCCTAAACCACCTACGCCAACACTTAACTGGTATTCGTTCGGGTCAAGGCGGTTGTACCACATTCCACCGTAAATAGGTGTGCTTGAACCTACCAACCAGCTATTGCCAAACGCTTTGGTTAGGTCAGTTCTATTTTCAATACTATCGATAGACGTAAGTACGTCCTGAATTGGCTCAATACCTTTTTCATTAATGGTATCGGTGTCCATATAGGCAACAAAGAAGTCATGAACAAGCTGCTCTTCTTCATTTAAAGACGTTTTCTCCATAAGCCCATCAATGATGTTTTTAACCTGCTCTTCACTGCGCTCTGCAAGACCCGTAAACGCGCCGTAGCGAGTTTTATCAGCGGGCAGTTCATAGTTGTCGTACCAAGTACCGCTAGCGTACATGAAGAAATCGTCACCAGGCTTCACGGCTTCGTTGCGAGCGGTCAAGTCTACGCCGAAAGAACCTAGCTCTGCTTCACCTTTCATCTCTGGTGCTTCAACTTTGCTGGTTTGGTCTTTTGCTTGCTCAGGCTGGCCACAACCTGCAAGGCCTAAAGATGCCGCAATTGCTACGGCAAGAAGTTTATATTTCATCATTTTTCTCGTTGTGATTATAAGTGTCGTCGTTAGGTGCTGTGACACTCGTTGTTTTTAAAGTAGGCACAAATTCCTTGTTAAACGGTAAAGCATTCCGTGCCTGATTAAAATAGCTTGCGATATGCGGCGTTTCTCGCTGTAAAAAGTCTGCTACAGCAGTGTGAAACGACACATGTTGTAATTTGTGATGTGAACGGCAATAAATGGGCTCGAAGCCACGAAGTATTTTATGTTCACCTTGGGTTCCAGGGTTAAACAGAGGAAGTTTTTTCTTGATGGCAAATTCAATGCCTTCAAAATAACAACAGGCAAAGTGCAGCCCGTCTATTTCTTCCAGCGCCCCCCAGTATCTGCCATACAGTCCCGTTTCATCGTAGAAAAACAAAGCGCTGGCTACCGCTATTTCATTCTTTAGGGCAGTCACAATAAGCATATTATCGCTTATGCTCTCCACAAGCTGCTCAAAGAAGGCATCATTTAAATATCCCACGTGACCGCTTCGTTTTAAATAGGTTGCTTTGTAACACTTTGTGAAAAACTGTAGCGTTTCTGGACTAATTTCACTTCCCGTATGGTGAACGAACTGTACGCCTTGCTCGTTCAGTTTGCGTCGACTTTTTTTGATATCTTTTCTTTTGCGGGATGTGAGCGCGTTAAGAAAATCATCAAAGTCTCCATATCCATAATTATGCCACTGAAATTGAACCGCGTATCGGGTCAGATAGCAGTTGGGCACACTAGTCTGAGTTTTAAATTGGTCGCTGGACAACTCATTGGCTAAATCACTGGTTTTAGGTTTGCTGCAATTTGTAAGTTGAGCGGATGTGCTTTCATTTGGAAATAGCCAGTGAAATGAGGATAAAGTCTCACCAAATACGGATTCTACATAGGTTTTTAATGTATTTTCCAATTCACTTAAAAGCGCTGGAGTAAGCGCAATGTGCCCATCAGAAAGTAGTCTAGCACCTGTTACGGGGGTGAAGGGGATAGCTGATATCCATTTCGGATAGTAGTCGATACCATGCTGTGCATAAGCATTAGCCCATGCGTGATCAAACACGTACTCACCATAGCTGTGGGTTTTTAGATAACCAGGAATAACAATCCCAACAGCCTCTTGCTGTTCTTGCCCAATAGCAATATGGCAAGGTTGCCACCCCGATTCATTACTACACGAGCCGCTGCGTTCTAGCGCATGCAAGAATTCATAAGAAAGGAAGGGACCAGCCTCTTTGGCGAGATGTTGCCAGCGCTCTTTCGAGAACTGTTCAATCGAATCTATTATTGTTATGCGATAGTTAGATGCTGTCATGCAGTTTACATCATGTAGAGGTTTAGTGCGTAAAACGCCAGATAGTCGCAATATACGAGTATTTAACGCTAAAATAACGCGGTTTCTACGTTTAATACAGAAGAGTAAGTTTACAAAAATGTCAGAGTTCGATCGAAAAATCATTACCGACGCGATTACTCGCATGCTGGCACGACGAGAACATAGCTTTAGCGAGGTAGTGCGAAAGTTACAGCAGAAGGGAATAGCGAGTGACGCATTTATGCCTATTCTGGAGGAATTCCGAGACGCTGATATCCAAAGCGATGATCGATTTGCCGAAAGCAGAGCGCGTGCTTTGTATTTAAAAGGGAAGGGGCCCCGCGCAATTAAGCTAGACTTACTGCAATACGGTGTGGATGAAAGTACTGCTGAACATGCGATGAGAGAAATCGACGCGGACTGGTTTGAAAGCGCTAAAAAAGTAAAACAGAAAAAATTTGGCGAGTTCTACGAGACCGAATTTGCGTTAAGACAGAAGCAGAAACAGTTTCTTCAGTATCGCGGTTTTTACCAGGAACATATTGAATATGCAGTCAGCGCGAACGAATCTAGCTAAAACGGATTTGGCGCAAACGATTGGGTTAAGGCCCCAGTTTCTTTGAAAATAGGTACTGTTGGCGATTCGTCTAATGAATAGTGGCTATTTTCGACTACTAAAAGTGGAATTTGAGCCCATCTTTCCCCCCGTTACACTTAACAAAATTGCGTCATCCGTGGTATTGTTGCGCAAATTTGTGTGCATTTTAATTATCCAGAGAGTTATAGCGAGGACTGGCGTATTGCGTATTCGCAAATTGCCCCGATTATAAAGCTCATCAGAACAGGCAAATCGCACGTTTCAAGAATAGAATAAAGGAAGTTAGGTTTTCAATGACATTATCAACTGCTGACTTACGTAACAAGTTTATCGATTATTTTAAAAGCCATGGCCACCAAGCGGTGGCGAGCTCGTCACTGGTACCGGCAGATGATCCCACACTTCTTTTTACCAACGCGGGCATGAACCAGTTTAAAGACTGCTTCTTAGGTGCAGAAAAGCGCAGCTATACTCGTGCGGTATCGTCACAGCGCTGTGTACGGGCAGGTGGGAAGCATAATGACCTAGAAAACGTAGGTTACACTGCTCGTCACCATACCTTTTTTGAAATGCTGGGCAACTTCAGTTTTGGCGACTATTTTAAGAAAGAAGCGATAGAATTTGCGTGGAATTTCCTTACCAAAGAAATTGGTTTGCCAAAAGAAAAGCTGCTAGTTACCGTTTATTCTGAAGATGACGAAGCTTTCGATATATGGGAAAACCAAATTGGTGTACCGAAGGAAAAGATTATTCGCATTAGCACGTCAGATAACTTCTGGTCTATGGGTGACACAGGTCCATGTGGACCTTGTTCTGAAATTTTCTACGATCACGGTGCGCACATTTGGGGTGGTCCTCCGGGAACACCAGAAGAAGACGGCGACCGTTTCATCGAAATTTGGAACCTGGTATTTATGCAGTTTAACAAACAAGCTGACGGTACTATGGAGCCACTTCCTAAGCCTTCAATCGATACCGGTATGGGCCTAGAGCGCATTTCAGCTATTTTGCAGAATGTGCATAGCAACTACGAGATCGACCTTTTCCAAAACTTAATTAAGTCGGCAGCATCAATTGTGGGTAGCGAAGATTTAGAAAATAAATCGCTACGGGTTATCGCCGATCACATTCGTTCATGCAGCTTCTTAATTTGCGATGGCGTTATGCCATCGAATGAAGGGCGCGGATACGTATTACGCCGTATCATCCGACGCGCTGTTCGCCACGGCTATCAGCTTGGCGCAAACGATATTTTCTTCTATAAACTGGTTGCATCACTTGCTAAAGAAATGGGTGAGGCGTATCCAGAACTTGTAGACCAGCTACCGGTAATTGAAAAAGTACTGCGTGTTGAAGAAGAGCAGTTTAGCAAAACGCTAGCCCGTGGTATGGCTATTCTAAACGATACCCTAGAAACCCTAGAAGGCGATACAGTTCCAGGTGACGTAGTGTTTAAGCTTTACGACACCTATGGTTTCCCTACTGACTTAACAAATGACGTAGCGCGTGAGCACGACCTTAAAATTGATGAAGAAGGTTTTGAAGCTGCTATGCAGGCGCAGCGTGCACGTGCACAGCAGGCAAGTAACTTTGGCGCAGACTACAACAGTAAACTCGCCATTGACCACACAACCTCATTTACCGGGTACACCGATGTAGAAGGCCAGGCGAATGTGGTTGAACTGATTGCCGACAATGCGTTTGTTGAGAAGCTTGAAGACGGTCAAGAAGGCGTTGTGGTGTTAGACAGCACACCGTTCTACGCTGAAAGCGGTGGTCAGGCAGGTGATAAAGGTGTGCTTCGCGTGGCAAACGGTGAATTCATTGTTACTGACACCCAAAAAATGGGTAATGCGTTTGCACACAAAGGTATTGCTAAAGGCTCGGTATCTAAAGGTGATACGGCAACCGCAGCGATTGATGCAGCAAATCGTGAAGCCATTAAAAAGAATCACAGTGCTACGCACTTACTCCATGCAGCCCTGCGTGAAATTCTAGGTGAGCACGTAACCCAGAAAGGTTCATTGGTTGAAGCGCCTCGCATGCGTTTTGACTTCTCGCACTTCGAGGCAGTAACGGCTGAGCAGCTAGCTGAGATTGAAAGACGGGTAAACCAAGAAATACGTGCAAACCACACGTTGGCAACTGAACTAATGGATTTGGATGAAGCCAAAGCATCAGGTGCTATGGCGTTGTTTGGTGAAAAGTACGACGAAAAAGTTCGCGTGGTAACCATGGGGCCTTTCTCTGTTGAGTTATGTGGCGGTACTCACGTTACGCGTACTGGTGACATTGGTTTGTTTAAAATTACCAGTGAAGCGGGTATTGCATCGGGTGTTCGACGTATCGAAGCGGTCACTGGCGAACATGCACTTGAAGTTGTGCAAACACAGCAAGCGACACTGTCTTCATTGTCTGCTTTATTGAAAACAGACAGCCAAAATGTACTTGATCGTGTAGTTTCTCTACAAAATCAGACTAAAGAACTAGAAAAAGCGCTCAATTCTGCGAAACAAAAACTGGCGAGTCAGCAAGGTGCTGATATGCTTAGTAATGCAGTAGAGATAAATGGCGTTAAAGTTCTTATTGCTAATTTGGAAGGTGTTGAAGCGAAGTCATTGCGTTCAATGATGGATGACATTAAAAACCGAATTGGCGAAGGGATCGTAGTATTAGGTGTGGCTAATGACGCGAAAGTGAATCTTATTGCTGGCGTTACTAAAAACCTCACTAGTAAAGTTAAAGCGGGCGAGCTAGTTAACTTTGTCGCATCACAAGTAGGTGGCAAAGGGGGCGGTCGCCCTGATATGGCACAGGCAGGTGGTGATCAGCCTGAAAACTTGGGACAAGCGCTAGATTCGGTTAACGCTTGGTTACAAGATAAGCTATAATTATTTTTGTGTATAACAGTGAGTTTTTGAAGTGACGCAGAAACATGGAATCACTGTCGCTTCCATCGGGTCGTGCCGATGGGTTGGCAAATCTTAATGGATGATGTTCAGTATTAAGGAACAGGAGCAAGAGAATGCTTATTTTGACTCGTCGAGTTGGTGAAACGCTTATGGTAGGTGACGATGTGACCGTTACCGTACTAGGCGTAAAAGGGAATCAGGTACGTATAGGTGTGAATGCACCAAAAGAAGTTTCTGTGCACCGTGAAGAGATATATATGCGCATTCAAGCAGAAAAAGGCGGTCAGCCAGGCTCTGCAGAATAATTGCATAATACGCTTCATAGGAAAAGGTCAGCTATTGCTGGCCTTTTTTGTTTTTCTAGCAATGCCCGCTAACAAAAACTTTGAAGCGATTGAAAAACATAAAATCAACAAGAAAGTGTTTTAGACATCAAGGAAGCTGTTAAATACAGTTTACTTAGCATGGCCTGCTATTTAACCTATACCTTTTCCATAAGCGATTCAGAAAACCTGAAATAGGCGTTTTATCAGCAGCCTTAGTGTGTAGGTAGCACTCTAGCGAGCAATACACAGCAGTGCAGCTGAATTGAGGCGAGAAAATTTAAAAATTACTGACATTATTTTTGAAAGTTTGAGCGCATTAACAAAGAAAAAGTGCCAATAAAGGTAAAGGGACCGTGTAGTTTCAAATACAAATTGGTTAATAGTGACAAATGAAATCTGATTTAATTGCTTGTATTGCGAACAAATTACTGGTTTTTTGCTCGAATCGTTTAAAATGGCAGCGGGTGAACAATTTCTTTATAAAAAAGGTTTGACTCAGGCCAATGAATCCGTAAAATGCACCCCGCAGTCAAGGAGAGGTGGGTGAGTGGCTGAAACCAGTTCCCTGCTAAGGAACCATACGCATATACGCGTATCGAGGGTTCGAATCCCTCCCTCTCCGCCATTATTCGTTGGCAGTGACGGCCAACAACAAGTTTTGCGCGTGTGTAGCTCAGCTGGATAGAGTACCTGGCTACGAACCAGGCGGTCGGAGGTTCGAATCCTTCCACACGCGCCACTTATTTTAAAGCGTCACCTTTTGAGGTAATATTCAAAAGTACAAAAGTTTACGCGTGTGTAGCTCAGCTGGATAGAGTACCTGGCTACGAACCAGGCGGTCGGAGGTTCGAATCCTTCCACACGCGCCATATTGATAAGCCCACCTTTTTAGGTGGGCTTTTTCATTTCTACACTTCTAATTTTGGTTAACTCCACTTTCGTCTAAGCGCGCTGTCTAAAAATTAAGCTAAACTTAATGTGTCTAACAGCAGTAAAGCGCGAGGTACGCTATGGCACATCCAACCACCACTTTCCGATTTTTAGCAGAGCCCACCGATGTGAACTTTGGTGGTAATGTGCACGGCGGCATTGTAATGAAATGGATTGATCAAGCCGCTTATGCTTGTGCCGCACAGTGGTCGAAATGCTATTGCGTTACAGTTTCAGCGAACGGCATTCGCTTTATAAAGCCAATAAAGGTAGGTCAACTCGTAGAAATAACCGCATCCTTAGTACACACTGGTGCTTCAAGCATGCATATTTACGTTGTCGTTAAATCCGGCGACACTACAGCAGACACAATGTCGGTAGCAAATCGCTGTTTCATAACCTTTATGGCGGTGGACTGCGAGGGTAATCCAGTTAATGTGACTGCTTACGTTCCTGAGGATGAACGGCATATGCAGCTTGAGTTAGTGGCGATGCACGCCAAAGACTTCGCTAAACAGTTAGACAGTGACTTTACAGAAAATATAGGCTTTCATTAAGGCATGAGCGTCAATGACAGTAAACGCCCGTTACTAACATCTGCAACGCTAGAGTTACTTTTTAAAAGATACTTTTGTTGCAAATTTATGAAAGAATAATGCATTTAGTTTCATTTTTGCGGGTTTTGTTGAATTTTTAGTGGTTTTTTATGCTGCTTTGTTGTGTTTTGAAAAACCACGTGATACTTATTCAGGTACAAAATAACAACAGGATTGAATATGAATTCAGAATCCGTCGCTAGCCTGCTTATTGAAGCAGGTTCTCTTATGCTTATAGGAATGGTATTTGTGTTCTCATTCTTAGGGCTTCTTATTGTGGGTATTCATCTCATTGCCCGTTTTTGTGAAGCGTTTCCCGGTGAAACACCAGAGCCTTCCGCTAATTTAAAAGGGCCTTCAGCTAATTTAGGCCGAAATAATCAAGCGGTACAACCAGGAATAGATGGAAGCGTTGTCGCCGCTATTTCTGCCGCCATTCATACCCATCGTCAAAATTCAAAAAAATAAAGCCTAATCAGGAGTTATCATGTCTAAGCCTCTGGCCCTTACCGAGCTGGTCCTGCGAGATGCACACCAGTCGCTTCTTGCTACGCGTATGCGTATTGAGGATATGCTTCCCATTGCAGAAAAGTTAGATAAAGCAGGCTTCTGGTCTGTCGAGTCTTGGGGCGGTGCTACCTTTGACGCATGTATTCGTTATTTAGGTGAAGATCCTTGGGAGCGCATTCGAAAGTTAAAGGCAGCCATGCCAAATACTAAGCAGCAAATGTTGTTACGTGGTCAAAACCTTTTGGGCTACCGCCACTATGCTGACGATGTTGTTACTCGCTTTGTTGAGCGTGCTCATGAAAGCGGGGTAGATGTTTTTAGAATTTTTGATGCCATGAATGACATTAGAAATTTGAAAACCGCAATAAAAGCGACCATAGACAGTGGCGCTCACGCGCAAGGGACGATTTCTTACACAGTAAGCCCTGTGCACAATCTTAAGCTTTGGCTCGAAATGGCAAAGCAGTTAGAAGACTTAGGCGTTCATTCTATTTGTGTAAAGGATATGGCTGGGCTTTTAAAACCGTACGAGTGCGAGGCATTGATTACGGGGTTAAAAGAAACGGTTGATGTCCCTATTGCCATGCAGTGCCACGCCACTACAGGCTTGAGCACGGCGACATATCAAAAGGCTATCGATGCCGGTATTGATATGCTGGACACGGCTATTTCTTCAATGAGCATGACTTACGGCCATAGTGCAACAGAGACCATGGTTTCTATTGTAGAAGGTACAGAGCGCGATACGGGTATTGCACTGCCAGAACTAGAAGAAATTGCCAGTTACTTCAGGGAAGTAAGAAAGAAGTACAGTAAGTTCGAGGGCAGTCTCAAGGGTGTCGATGCGCGTATTCTTTTGGCGCAAGTGCCAGGCGGTATGCTAACCAACATGGAAAGCCAGCTTAAAGAGCAGGGTGCTGAAGATAAATTCGAAGAAGTATTAAAAGAAATTCCACGGGTACGGGAAGATCTTGGTTTTATCCCTCTTGTTACGCCAACCTCACAAATCGTGGGCACGCAGTCAGTGCTTAACGTACTTACTGGCGAGCGTTACAAAAGCATAACCAAAGAAACTGCAGGCGTTCTAAAAGGTGAATACGGCGCTACCGCCGCGCCAGTAAATAAAGAACTTCAGGCACGTGTGCTTGACGGTGCTGAGCCTGTGACGTGCCGGCCCGCCGACAATATTGCTCCAGAGCTAGATGCGCTGAGTAAAGAGCTTGATGAACTTGCTGAGAAAAAGCAGTTATCACTGTCAGACGATAAAATTGATGACGTGTTAACCTATGCCTTATTCCCGCAGATAGGTCTTAAGTTTATCGAAAACCGTGGTAACCCTGATGCGTTTGAACCTGCACCAAACGTGCAAGAGCCACAAAGCCCCAATACATCTTCACCTGCACAAGCAAAGTCGAACTCACAAGAGACAGCTACAGCTGAAACTTACGATGTAAACGTAGATGGAAAAGTGTACCGCGTAGAGGTAGCGCCTTCAGGTACGCTAACAAGCGTTACGCCTGCCAGCGGTTCTGTTTCTCAGGCACAGACCCAAACCAGTAGCGCGGTGACCTCGGCTACGGCTTCGACTCAATCTATTGATGCACCGCTTGCAGGTAACGTGTTTAAAGTGTTGGTGAGAAACGGCGACAGCGTGTCAGAAGGCGATGTGGTAATGATCCTTGAAGCCATGAAAATGGAGACAGAAATTCGCTCTGCATTTACTGGTACTGTTACCGACATTACCGTTGGTGAAGGCGATGCCGTGACCAGTGGCCAACCGTTAATCTTATTGGGGTAATACATGGATAAGTTAATGGTGCTTTGGGATAGTACCGCACTTGCGCACTTTGAAGCCGGCCAGCTGATTATGATGGCGGTAGGTTTTGGCTTGCTGTACTTAGCCATTGTTAAGAAGTTTGAGCCATTGCTTTTACTGCCTATTGGGTTTGGAGCACTGCTTACTAACATCCCTATAGCTGGGTTTTCAGAAGTAGGTGGGTTACTTTACTACATCTACAAAATTGGTATAGATACAGGGGTATTTCCTTTACTCATCTTTATGGGCGTTGGCGCAATGACTGACTTTAGTGCGCTCATTGCTAACCCCAAAATGTTGTTACTTGGCGCAGCTGCGCAGTTCGGCATTTTTGCTACCTTATTTGGCGCTATAGCGTTAAATCTCATACCTGGTTTTGAGTTTACGCTAAAGGATGCAAGCGCCATTGCTATTATTGGTGGCGCAGATGGGCCAACGGCTATTTTCCTCGCGTCGCGGCTTGCACCTGACTTACTTGGTGCGATTGCAGTCGCTGCATACTCTTACATGGCATTGGTGCCTATTATCCAGCCGCCAATCATGAAAGCGTTGACCACTAAAGAAGAACGCGAGATAAAAATGGGGCAGCTTCGACCTGTGTCAAAGAGAGAGAAGATTATCTTTCCACTCGCAGTTTTGTTTATGACCATCTTGTTTTTACCAGCAGCTACGCCACTTGTAGGTATGTTCTGCTTTGGAAACCTAATGAAAGAGTGTGGTGTTGTAGATAGATTAAGCAAAACAGCCCAAAACGAACTCATCAATACGGTTACTATTTTCCTAGGTTTAGCCGTAGGCTCTAAGTTGTCAGCCGAAGCCTTTCTTACGGTTGAAACCCTTGGTATTTTGGGGCTTGGCGCTATCGCTTTTGGTATAGGCACAGCTGCGGGTGTACTTATGGCAAAGCTAATGAGCAAGATGTCGGGTGGAAGTATAAATCCGCTGATTGGCGCTGCTGGCGTTTCTGCTGTACCAATGGCAGCGAGGGTCGTGAACAAGGTTGGACTGGAAGCAAACCCTCATAACTTCTTACTTATGCACGCAATGGGGCCTAACGTGGCGGGCGTACTAGGTAGCGCAGTTGCCGCAGGTATTTTGTTGGCACTAGTGGGTTAAAAAGTACAAATAGCATTTCTGTAAAAGGGGCATTAAATGCCCCTTTTTTATGGCTTCAATTTACCTTTGCAGCCGTAATTTAGGAGGCTATTAGGTTGAACCAAGCAAGACACTTTGTGTAAATGTACTTTTCAAGAATAACAGGTACCTACATACTGGTTAGGTTATTCACGAATAGTATTTTGCGGTACCAACGACTGGTACGCGGTAACAAGCTTTTTAGTACGAGTATGCTGCGGCCATCTAAAGATGGTTTCGGCCTTCCCTTCCTCTACAATTTCACCGCTTTCCATTACAATAATTCTATCAGCAATGTGGCGTACAATACCTAAGTTGTGGCTGATAAAAATAAAGGCTAATCCTAGCTCTTGTTGAAGTTGCAAAATAAGGTTCACGGTTTGTGAGCGAATAGTGGGATCTAGCGCAGCAAAGGGTTCATCAGCCACTAATACCTTGGGTTTTAACACAATGGCTCTGGCTAGGGCTACGCGCTGCTGTTGTCCATCAGAAAGCATATGCCGGTAAAAGTAATAGTGTTCGCGTAAAAGCCCAACTTTTACCAACATATCTTCAATAATTGGTTTGCGCTCGGCTTCGCTTAGCCCCGTATTTAAACGCAAAGGTTCGTCTAGAATTTTACCAACGGGTACGGAGGGATTCATCGACTCTGAACTGTGCTGCAGAATCATGCGAATATCATGGGTACGTTTGCGCTGCCCGTCTTTCGACTGATATTTGGCTAAATATTTATGGGTGTTTATTTCGATTTCACCTGCATCGGCAGGCAGTGCGCCTACTAAAAGTTTTGCCAGCAAGGATTTACCTGAACGGTTTTCACCAATGATGGCGATGGTTTCTCCCCGCTTTACACTTAGGCTAACTGGGCCAAGTTGAAATACTTCGGGCCGTTTTAACCAGCGCTTTTTTTCGTTGTGTATAAACGTGAGATCTTTTACCTGCAAGATATCCATCACAGTTTCTCCATATGAAGCGGGTAATGGCAACTGTAGCTGTGATCATGGATCTTACGCACCGCTGGGGTTTGAACACAAGCGCGTTGCGCACGTGGGCAGCGTGGCCCCAATCGGCACCCAATAGGTAAATGTTGAAGTGTTGGAATCGAGCCGCTTAGCGTAGGGAGTAACGACTTCGGCGGCAAATCCTTTCTGAAACTGGGAGCACTATCTAGCAGCGCCTTAGTGTAAGGGTGCAGCGGACGCTTTTTAATATGTTTCATTCTACCTGATTCAACGGTCTGCCCGGCGTAAAGCACCGTCATAGAGTGAGACATACTCGCTATAGCTAGAAGGTCGTGGCTAACAAACAAAATTGAGAGTGAGCGGGTTTGATTCAAACGCGTGAAGAGCTTAAGAATTTGTGTTTTTGTTGTAGGCTCCATGCCGCGTGTGGGGTCATCAGCGATAAGAAGTTTTGGCTGTGACACCAATGCCATCGCAATCATGAATTTTTGCCCAATGTCAGCCGGAATTTGGTGGGGGAATGCGCTCAAATAATGCTTATGATGCTTTATGCCCACCTTATGCACGGTACTAATAGCTATCTTCTTTCTATGCTGAGCCCGTTGCCAAAACCATCTGCCTTCCACGAATTCATCAGGAATACTCTCTTCGAGTTGCTCGCCAAGGGGGGCTGACGGGTCCAAACTAGCCTGCGGGTTTTGGAAAACCACCGCGATTTCACGGCGCATTACTTCGCGACGCTGTTGCACCGACATGCCTAAGAGGTTTTCACCATTCCAGCTCATGCGATCGGCAGTTAAGTTCCATTGATTGGGCAGTGCTCCGCAGATTGCAGAAACAATCAGACTCTTTCCTGAACCTGACTCGCCCACCAGAGCGCGGATCTCTCCCGAACTCACCGACAAATTCACCTTGTCCAATGCTTTTATTGTGCCGTCGCCGTTCTGCATTTCTAAAGTGAGGTTTTTAATATCAAGCATTGGCATATTAGTGACTCACCCTTTTTCTAAGCGAAGAACGCAGGCCATCACCTACAATGTTAATAGACAGTACAATAAAAAATATCGTCATGCCGGGTACCGCTACGTTCCATGGTGCCAAGTAAGCTACATCTAATCCGTCAGCTAAAATAACTCCTAGCTCAGGTAACGGAGATTGGGCACCTAAATTTAAGAAGCCCAGTGCTGAAATATCGATAACCGCGATTGAAAGCGCTAGCGTACCCTGAACCACAAGCATTTCCGTCATATTGGGTAAGATAGAATGAACAAAGAGCTGCCATTTGCTTGCCCCATCGAGTGTTGATGCAACAATATAGTCTTTCTTCATTTCTGCACGCACAAAGCTGCGCGTATGGTGCACAAACTGAGGAATTAAGGCCAACGTGATTGCCCACATACTATTGACCAAGCCCGTACCCAGTATTGCAACAATAATGATGGCAATTAGAAGGGTAGGAATAGCCATGAGAGCATCGAGTAAGTGGTTTACCACACTTGACCGAACCCCCCTTAGCATGCCAGCGAGTGTGCCTAAGCTCACACCCACTAACAGAGCGAGTACAACCGTAATAAATGCCGAACCCAACGTAGTTCTGCACCCATAAATAATACGCGTAAATAAGTCGCGTCCTAACGCATCTGTACCGAATAGATGAGAAATCGATCCATTGGCTAACCAGCTTGGCGGTATTAACAGCCCATCAATGTTTTGTTCTACCGCATCATAAGGTGTGATGAGAGGAGCAAACAATGCACATACAACAAATAGAGCTAGCATGATTAGGCCAAGCATCGAAATGTGGCTGGCCTTGAACGACGCCCAGGTCCGTTGCCACGGTGATGGGTGGAACTCTTCTTCGTACAAACTAAACTGTGGCACGCTCGTATTTCTCTCTGCTTGGGTCAATCATACGGTTAAATAAATCAACAAGAATTGTTAGTGTGATCACCACTGTAGATACCGCCATCATGCCTATACGAAGAGCAGGGTAATCTCGTTGATAAATAGCCTGAATCAACCAGTTGCCAATGCCCGGCCATGAAAATAAGGTTTCAACAATCATAGCATTCGTTATAAGCGTAGTAATTTGAATTGCCATTAACGGTAAAATGGGAAGCAGCGCATTACGAAGAATATGACGGAAAAATATTTGCCAACTAGAAAGCCCGCGTGACAGGGCAGCCGCAATGTAAGGACGATGCTTCACGTCTATAACAGAGCGCCTCGTTATGCGAATCATTGAGGCCGTAGTAATGGCACCGATAGCAAATGTGGGCAGCGCTAGGTGAGACAACGCATCTTTGAAAGCCAAAGATTTGTTTTCGATATCTGACAGTAACACGTCAAACAAAATAAAACCGGTAACCGGTTCTATGTCGTAAATTAAGCTTATTCGACCAGACAGTGGAGCCACGTCTAACTGCAAACTAAATATTAGAATAAGCAGCAATGCAAACCAGAAAACGGGAAATGAATAGGTAGTAATGCTTGTACTATTTATTAGATGATCAGAGGTTGAGTAACAGCGAATACCAGCATAATACCCTAAAGGTATTCCTATAAATAAAGCCATTAACATCGCATAGGTTGCCAATTCAATAGTAGCGGGCATGGCAATACCTACTTCTTCCCTAAGTGGCAGGCCAGAGGTAAAGCTATATCCCCAATCTCCCGTAAGTAAATTACCCACATAGTAGATAAACTGAATAACATAGGATTGGTCTAGCTTGAACTGTTTCTCTAGTGCGGCACGCTGAATCTCGTTTTGAGGCACAAGCCCGGTCAAGTTTTCTAGGGTATCACCCGGGAAAAGGTACGCGAGTGAAAACGAAATGATCGTAAGCACTAAGAGGGTTAATACGAATAAGGTGCAATATCTTACGAGAATCTGGATCACAGTGTTTTTTCTACCCCGCCAAAGCGAACACCACCAAAGGGATTTATAGTCATGCCTTCTAATTCGTTTCTGTATGCTTGATAGCGATAGGCATGGGCAATGGGTACTAACGGAAGACGTTCGTATAATAGCCGATTAACTTGCCTATAAATAGCAGTACGTTCTTCAATATCATCGGTTTGAAGGGCTTGGTTAAGTAGCTTATCGTAATCGTCATTACACCACATAGCGCGGTTTGTTCCTGAGGGGATGGCGCCGCAGCTCAGTAGGGGGCGGTAAAAGTTATCGGGGTCACCGTTATCAGCAGACCAGCCAATAAGCACAGAGTCGTGCAGGCCTTCTTGAAGGTGGCGCCTAAATGTTGTCCAGTCGTAACTTACAATGGTGGCTTCAACACCCACATCGCGAAGATAACGCTGAATAAGCTCGGCCATTTTTGTTGCATTAGGATTGTAAGCGCGTTCAACAGGCATTGCCCATATAGTCATAGAGAATCCTGGTGCTACACCTGCATCAGCCAGTAATTTGCGGGCCAATACCGGGTTGTAGGCCGTGTCATCTGCATCATTTTGAAATGCCCAGCTTGCTGCTGGCAGCAAGGTTTTCGCCCGTGTAGCACTATCGAAATACACGGCTTCTAATAAGGTATTCTTGTCTATAGCGGCAGCAAGCGCCCGTCTTACATCAGGGTTATCAAATGGTGGACGTTGGGTATTAAAGGCCCAAAAGCCAATGTTCAACCCCGGTTTTTCAGCTAATGTCAGGTCGTCTTCGGTGCGAATAACTTCAAGCTCGGTTTGCGCGGGAAACGCCGTAGCGTCACATTCCCCAGTCATAAGCTTCGCTAGTCGTAATGAGCTTCTTGGGGTGATGTCAAAAATGAGCTGGTCAACTAAGGGTGCTTCTAACTTTTGTTGCTGGCTTAAACTTTGTAGCTCTGATGTTAAGTTGCTATCGCTGTTGTCATCTTCTTCAAGTGCTTGTGTACGCCAGTAGTTATCATGGCGTAAATACTTAATAAAATGGTCTTTGCGATAGCTGTTGAATTTGAATGGCCCTGTGCCAACGGGAAGCTCATCAATTTTGCTAGGTGTTCCAGCTTCGGCAAGCTGCGCGGCATATTCTTCAGACAAAATAACGGCGAAGTCTGTGGCTAAATTAGACAAAAATGAGCTGTCACGACGTTTAAGCGTAATTTCAACACGATAGCCGTTTACCCGTTCAACTGACGCGATATTCTGAGCAAGACCAATACTTTCAAAATACGGATAACGCCCACCTGACACATAATGGTAAGGATGCGAGCGTAAACGCCACCGGTTGATACTGAAAATAACATCATCGGCGTTGAAATTTCGTGTTGGCTTGAAATAGTTTGTTGTATGAAACCAAACATCCTTGCGAAGCTGGAAAGCATAGGTAAGTCCGTCATCGCTCACCAACCAGCTACTCGCTAAGCTTGGCACAATACGACCCGAGTTCGGATCGAAATCGAGTAGTCTGTCGTATAGCTGGTGAGAGGTTGCGTCCGATGTTGTACTTGACGTGTCGAGCTGGGGGTTGAAGGTAACTGGATTGCTTTCAGAGCAGTAAATGATGCCCGTGTTGTAAAATGCTTGTTTATTCTGTTTAGCACAGGATGCAACAAGAAGCGCCGTACATATACATAATGACAAACGCTTTACCAAACCATGGGACATGCTTTACGCCTCGACGCTTTCAGCGGATGAATCTAATAAATTATATTTTTTGAGATAGCCTCGCAGCTGATGATAAGTTAGGCTCAATTTTTCTGCGGTTTTCTTTTGATTAAACTGACTATCAGCAAGTGCCTGTTTTATCATATCTATCTCATGTTGTTGAGAGCGTTCTTTCAAATCTATGGGATATTCTACAATTTCCTGCTTTTTCACTGGTGCAAGAGGCGTAACGTCAGCGCTTTCAATGCGTTCCGTAATGGGAGAAGCTTCTGAAGGGGAGTGAATAGCGGGCGAGTCTGATGCATTTACTCTGTCATTGGTCTTCACCCTACCTTTAGGACGATAAGCTGACTCAAAGGGGTCTAGAATGATTTCATGTACAGGCAAGTGAGGGTTGTTTGTTCGATATACCGCGCGCTCGACCACATTTTTGAGCTCTCGGATATTACCGGGCCAATCATAGTCGAGCAGGGTGCGTTTGGCTTTCTCGGTAAATCCGCTAAATAATTCCATTTCCATTTCACGGGCCATATTAATGGCAAAGTTTTCAGCTAACATCATGATGTCTTCACGACGTTCGCGAAGTGGAGGAATGGTAATTACGTCAAAGGCAAGTCTGTCGAGTAAGTCTGCACGAAATTCACCTGCATCGGCAAGTGCGGGTAAGTCTTCGTTTGTCGCTGCGATAAGGCGCACATCAGTTTTCACTGACTTGCTTCCGCCAACGCGCTCAAATTCGCCATATTCGACAACGCGCAGTAGCTTTTCCTGGATAAGGCCAGAAGTATTAGCCAGTTCATCAAGAAATAAAGTGCCGTTGTGGGCCACTTCAAAGCGACCTTCACGACGTTTTGAGGCACCGGTAAACGCGCCAGCTTCGTAGCCGAAAAGCTCACTTTCTAACAAGCTTTCGCTTAACGCTGCGCAGTTTAGTTTGATGTAGTTTTGATCCCAGCGCTTTGAGAGGAAATGAAGTCGGGCTGCGATCAGCTCTTTACCCGTGCCTCGCTCACCTATAACAAGGACTGGTTTGTCTAGCGGCGCAATCTGTGAAATTTGCTCTAAAACTTCTAGAAAACTATTCGCTTGGCCAAGTAAATTGTCTTGCTGTCGATACCTACTCATTAAATCCCTCAAAAATTAGTCATTTCGACCAATTAGTAGTGTAGAACAAAATAAATAGATAAACGAGTATTATTTGGTCGAATAAAAAACATATAAAAAATAGAGGTTTAGCTTATCTAGAAAGTTGGCAAGCATATTGAATACAACACTTACCAAGAGTAACCTATTTATCAAGTGTGGTGTTTTTTAACACTTACCATTTTTAGCAAGAGGTAATTATTATGGGTATCTTCTCGCGTTTTACAGATATTGTGAATTCGAATATTAATGCGCTTTTAGATAAGGCGGAAGATCCTGAGAAAATGGTTAGATTAATCATTCAGGAAATGGAAGACACATTGGTGGAGGTGCGCTCTGCATCTGCCAAAACCTTGGCCAATAAAAAAGAAATTGTGAACCAAATTGCAAAGTATGAAAGCGATGCAAGCGATTGGGAAGCAAAGGCTGAACTTGCCTTGAGTAAGGATAGAGAAGACTTAGCACGCGCTGCACTGCAGGAAAAGAAAAAGTCTGCAGAAGCTGCTGACGCGCTTAGTAAAGAATTGGCCATTGTTGATGAGCAAATCACCAAGCTTCAGGACGAAATTGGCCAACTTCAAGAAAAGCTTGCAGATGCCAAGAGTCGTCAAAAAGCGATTATTATGCGTCAGAAAACTGCTAGTTCTCGTCTTGAAGTGAAAAAGACGCTAGATAGCACTAAAGTTGACAATGCAATGGGACGCTTTGAGCAGTACGAGCGTAAAATTGATGACCTAGAGTCACAAGTTGAAGCCTATGATTTAGGTAAAAAGACTCTGCAAGACGAGTTTGCAGAATTAGAGGCTAGCGATAAAGTGGAAGACGAGCTAGCTGCGCTGAAAGCGAAAGTGAAAGGTGCAAATAAAAGCACTGAAAAATCAGAATAATAAGAGTGAGGTGTACCCTCTTGATAAGGGATCGTGAAGAGGGTAATTACATCAGAGTTTGTAGGAGAGATTGAGATGGATGAAGGTACAATTGCAGTGTTGGTTATGCCCCTTGTGGTGTTCTCAATATTCGTGGCTCCCATATGGCTAATTTTACATTACCGCAGCAAAAAGCAGGTCAATCAGGGGTTAAGTTCAGAAGAACATGCTTCTTTACAAGATCTTGCTGAAAAAGCCGAGAAGATGAGTGAGCGCATCGAGACACTAGAGGCCATTTTGGATAGTGAGGCACCCGAGTGGAGGAATAGAGCATGAGAAATGGTAAACAGCTCTATCGCAACCCAGAAAATGCAAGGATCGCAGGTGTCTGTTCAGGCATAGCAGAGTATTTTGGTCTTGAAACCTGGTTAGTTCGAATTTTGGTTGTAACAGGGTTCTTTTTATTAGCTGGGCCTTTCATCTTTGTTGCTTATATCGCGGCTTGGTTTATTCTCGATAAAAAGCCTATCGGATTGAAAAATGCGCCAACACAACCCATGTTTTCAAAAGGTAAAGGTTGGACAAACCCAAATGGTGGACAAGTAAAAAGTCCAAAAGTAGAAGTGAAAACGAAAGTTTGGCAGGCGGGCGAGCCACCCAAGCAGGCGTTTCATGATATTCGAAATCGCTTTGAAAAAGCTGAAGCACGTCTTCGCAAAATGGAAACCTACGTAACGTCTCGCGAGTATCAGCTTAATAAAGAAATTAGCCGTCTTTAACTGGTTTAAAACTTCACAAACGTTTCAACTAAAAACCGCTCATATTGGGCGGTTTTTATTTAATTAAATCAAAGTGTTTAAGCTTTTTGTAAAACAATTGTTACAGCAAAGTCAGAAGCCTCCTGAGTGCCTCCACTTTTCGACTTCACGAATTTCATTAGACTAATGGACATGTTTTTCAATACCTATTGGTTACAGAAGTTATGCCAAAATCCACGCAATACCAGTCAAAAGAATCTGACGAAAATGGCGTCATTGATTGGTCGGACGAAGAGAATCAGATTTGGTCGGAACTTTATGAGCGACAGATCCCCCTGGTAAAAGAACGCGCATGCCAAGAATACTTGGATGGTCTCGACTTGTTGAAACTCAATGAGAAAGCAATTCCCCAGCTGCCAGATATCAACAAAGTATTGATGGAGAAAACTGGGTGGCAAACTGCCGAAGTACCAGCATTAATAAATTTCGGTGAATTCTTTAGGTTGTTAGCTAACAAGCAATTCCCAGTGGCTACCTTCATTCGTACCCGAGAAGAGTTTGATTACCTGCAAGAGCCCGACATTTTCCATGAAGTGTTTGGCCATTGCCCGTTATTAACCAATCCAGCATTTGCCCATTTCACCCACACGTATGGCAAACTGGGCTTAGCTGCCAGCAAGGAAGACAGAGTTTATTTGGCTCGCCTTTATTGGTTCACGGTAGAGTTTGGATTGGTGCGTGCTAAGGATGAGCTGAAGATATACGGTGGCGGCATATTATCTTCACCAGGCGAGACTATTTATGCATTAGACAGCGACACACCACTACGTAACCCGCTTACCGTGATTGATGCGCTGCGTACACCTTATCGCATAGACATTATGCAGCCGCTTTATTATATCTTACCGGAATTCGACCATCTGTTTGAATTAGCTGAAATGGATATCATGGCACTTGTGGAAAAAGCCAAATCATTAGGGTTGTTTTCCCCACTTTTCCCTCCAAAAGAGAAAAAAGCCAGCTGACACTATTGTTAATTAAATGTGTTTTATATAGGATGCCGCCCGTTGAAGCGGCATTTTGATTTATATTCACGGCCTCGCCTTTCACAACTTACTTTAGACGTTCCTAGACGTGTGATTCATCGCAAATTTAATCATCTGTAACATTTATATTGTTATCTTTTTGTAAAAGTATGATATTCTGTACAAATATGTTTACAATAAAGCTATAACACCCTATGCGCCTAGAAATAAGTTGTCAGGACCGTCTTGGTATTACCCAAGATGTTTTAGATATTCTCGTTACGAAAGAAATTGACCTACGCGGTATTGAGATTGATCCCGCAGGTAAAATTTTCCTTAATTTTCCCAATATCGAATTTGCCGATTTTCAGCACCTCATGCCTCAAATTCGCCGCATTGATGGGATTGATGATGTGAAAACGACGCTTTTCATGCCAGGAGAGCGTGAAAAAAATCAGCTTTCTGCAATCTTAAGAACCCTGCCAGACCCCGTGTTCTCAATAGATGCTAAAGGTCATATTTTGTTGTGCAACGAGGCGGTATCTGCTGGCTTGGAAATTCCCAGTTCCGATATTGAAGGTACTGAAATTAGCGAAGTTGTGAAGGGCTTTAATTTTACGAAGTGGATGGATGGTAAGTCACCTGGCCCACAATCGTCGAAAGTTAAGTTTATTCAACAGGATTATCTCGCCGATATGCTGCCTATTACTGTACCTGACGGCGAGCAGAATATGATCATGGCGGGTGGTGTGGTTATATTGAAATCAGAAATGCGCCTTGGTCAACAATTTACAGCGTTTCACCAGTCGCCCACTGACAGCTTCGATCGCTTTATAACGCAATCTCCATTTATGAAACGCGTTGTTCATGAAGCGAAGCGAATAGCTGACCTCGACGCCCCTATTCTAATATTTGGCGAGACAGGCACAGGTAAAGAGATGATTGCCAGAGCGTGTCATCAATCCAGTCGCCGCAGTGAAGGTGCTTTCTTAGCGCTGAACTGTGCGTCCTTGCCCGACAGTGTGGCTGAAACTGAGTTGTTTGGTTATGCTGCAGGCGCGTTTAACCAACCAAACGCTAAAGTAGGGCTTCTCGAACAGGCGAAAGGCGGTACTTTATTACTCGACGAAATTGCTGATATGTCTTCACAGCTTCAGGCCAAATTACTGCGTGTTCTTGAAGATGGTGAATTTAGAAGAGTAGGGGATTCAGAGCCGGTCAAAGTGGATGTGCGCTTTATTTGCACAACATGTCGTGATTTAGGGCAGCTCGTAGAAGAAGGCCGATTCAGAAAAGAGTTATATTATCGCTTAAACGTACTCAGCTTGGTGATGCCATCATTAAAAGACAGAAGACAAGATATTGTACCTCTTGCCGAGTCTTTTATCGTGCAACACAGCACTAAACTAGGCCGACGTCCAGCGAAACTCAGCAAATCTTGCGTAGACTTTCTTCAGCAGTATCCGTGGCCCGGCAACGTTAGGCAACTGCAAAATGCATTGTATCGCGCATTGTCACTTCTTGATGGAAAGGAAATCACCAAAGAAGACATTCAGCTTCCGAGTTGTGCTCCGAGCGTTACTTATATAGATGAAAACTTTGAAGGCACTTTGGACGAAGAAGTGAAGAAATTTGAAAAGGACCTGCTGAAGCGGTTATATCCGTCTTATCCAAGTACACGCCAATTAGCAAAAAAGCTGGGGTTAAGCCACACAGCTATTGCCAATAAGCTTAGAGAGTATGGCATTAATAAAGCTACGGTTAAACTTTAACTGACAAGAGTGTCGACCTTTGCTAAATGGCGAAGGTCGGCACTGCCTTAAATATTACACTTTTCTACCTGAACGCCGCGTCTCATTGGCTGTTACGAAAAATTTACATCGCCTACAAAGCAAGTAGGCCGTGCAATACCTATGCGACTGACCCTGTCGTGCGTACATCCTTTCTTACAGGGAAATAAAACTTCGTAGTTACAACACTTCTCAAGCTGTACCAACTAGTGGCATAACTATAGTCATAGAATTACCGTTATAAGCTTAACTACTAAGCCTTTATACACTGCGAGCGCTTTAGCGTCACATGCGTTGTTAACGCAAAATTCGGTGAGGCCTGAGCTACAAGCGCAGCAAGTAAAATATCCGTCGAGGAAAGAACAATGAAACTAGCGACTTATAAAGATGAAACCCGTGATGGCTGCTTGATGGTAGTGTCGAAGGATCTTTCTCGCGCGTGCAGTGCACAAGACATTGCGAAAACTATGCAGCAAGCTCTGGACAACTGGAAAGAAATGGCACCTCAGCTTCAAATGAAGTACCAAGAACTTAATAATAATACGTGCGACAGTGTGCCATTTGACGCATCTCGCTGCGAGTCACCGCTGCCTAGAGCGTATCAATGGGCAGACGGAAGTGCATATGTGAATCACGTAGAGCTAGTAAGAAAAGCTCGAAACGCAGAAATGCCGGAGAGCTTTTGGTCTGACCCGCTAATGTATCAGGGTGGTTCTGATGATTTTATCGGACCTCTTGATGACATCATATTACCTAGCGATGACTGGGGAATAGACTTCGAGGGTGAGGTTGCCGTTGTTACTGACGATGTTCCAATGGCGTGCACACCTGAGCAGGCTTCAGAGCGTATTCGTCTCATTATGCTGGTTAACGATGTTTCGCTTAGAGGTCTAATTCCTGGCGAGCTGGCGAAAGGATTTGGGTTCTTCCAATCTAAACCAGCTTCAAGCTTCTCTCCTGTGGCAGTGACACCAGATGAATTAGGTGATGCATGGAAAGACAATAAAGTGCATCTGCCGTTGCGTTCTACCTATAACGGTGAACTGTTTGGCAAGCCTGAAGCAGGACAAGACATGACATTTGATTTTGGCCAATTAGTTGCGCACGCTGCGAAGAGTAGAAACTTAGGCGCCGGCGCTATCATTGGCTCGGGTACTGTGTCAAATAAGCAAGGTACTGATCACGGCTCTGCCATTAGTGAAGGCGGGGTAGGTTATTCGTGCATTGCGGAAGTTCGCATGATTGAAACGATTCGAGACGGTAAACCCGCGACCCCATTTATGCAGTTTGGCGACCGCATTCGCATTGAAATGCTCGATACAGAAGGCCACTCAGTATTTGGTGCCATTGAACAGCAGGTGAAACCGCTTAGCTAATATTTTAGCCATGTGCATTAGGCGGAAAATAGCAAATGACTCGATAGATAGGTATTACAAGCCAGACACATTGTTATTTTCCGTACTATTGTTAATTAATGGAGCTGAGTGCTTATAACAAATAAGCAAAAGCGCTCCTCGGAAATCGTTTAATAAGTGGTGAGTACATGAGCATAAAACTTTACGGTTATTGGCGTTCTACGGCTTCGTATCGCGCACGCATTGCGCTGAACTTAAAAGGGGTTGAGTACGAGTATGTGCCGGTTAATCTAGTTAACGATGGTGGTGAACAGCACAGTAGTGAGTATTCACGACTGAACCCCGCACACCTCGTTCCAACGTTCGTTGACGAAGACGAAGACATTATTCTTAATCAGTCACTTGCCATTATTGAATATCTTGACGAGAGGTACGAAAGTGAGCACAGACTTGTACCTGAGCACTTAACAGAACGGGCGAGAGTGAGAGCATTAGCACAAGATATCGCTTGTGATATTCAGCCTATTGGCAACCTACGCGTATTAAATGCATTAAAGGGGCACTTTGAAGCTTCTCAAGATGATGTAGCTAAATGGGCCGCTCATTGGATTGCACTCGGTTTTGATGGAATTGAAAAACGCTTACAAACCCAAGCGGGTAAATATTGTTTCGATTTTGACGTGACGCTAGCGGACATATGCTTAGTACCGCAAGTATACAATGCGCAGCGTTTTAACGTGGATATGAGTCGCTACCCGCTAATCAGTAAAATAGCGAAAAATTGTAACGAGCTAAGTGCATTTGAGTTGGCTAAACCAGAGAACCAAAAAGACGCTATTTAAGCTAAGGAGTCAGGGTATAAATGTACTCTGACCCCATTTTTTGTGCTACTGACGTTTTATTGGTAGCTCGGTGGTGTTTTTCACCTGCTTCAATGCGAATGTAGAGCTTAAATGATCAACAAGAGGTAGGTGAGTGAGTTTAGTTTTAAGCAAGAATTCATACTCTTCTATACTTTCCACTATCACTTTAAGCAAATAATCTTTCTCACCGCTAGTAGTATGGCACTCTACTATTTCATCGATGTTTTGTACGGCATTTTCAAAATCGGTCAGTGAATCCCCGTCATGATTCTTAAGCGTGACATAAATAAAGACCGATACGCCTAAGTTAAGTTTTTTGCTATTTAGCAAAGTGACTTTACCAAGAATTATACCGTCAGCTTCCATTCGCTTGACCCGTCGCCAACATGGTGTGTGTGACAATCCGACACGTTGACTTAAATCTGCCATAGATACCGTGGCGTCCTGCTGAAGAACGCGTAAAATTTCACGGTCAAACTTATCCAATTTCATTAACACTGTTTCCGTCGTTTTTATGATGGCTATTATATATCAAAAAAAATTCTAGGATAGCTGTCCTAGAAAAATAGTATTCAATTCTGTTGCGTTTCAGTTTGTAAATTTCATTAACAAACTTTGCAAGGCCTGTCCTCAGAACAATCAGATACACTTGGTACAATATTGCTGATGTTTGCGAGGCCGACGCAAGGCCACTAAGTGTATCGCAAATTGTATTCAGACTCTCACACCAACCCAAACAAGCACTGTTTCGAATTCGTGACAGCTTAATCTTGGGTAAGCGTTAACTCATTACAGTATCAATAGGGAAAATATGTCAGTTTTTGATCACCCAGAGTTCGATAATCATGAACATGTTGCGTTTTATCACGACGAGAAGGCGGGCCTGAGTGCCATTATTGCTGTACACAATACTAATCTTGGACCTGCGCTTGGTGGTTGTCGAATGTGGCCTTACGTGAACAGTGGTGAAGCCTTGACCGACGTGCTGAGGTTATCAAAGGGAATGACTTACAAAGCGGCTATGGCTAATTTGGAGTTAGGCGGCGGAAAATCTGTGATCATCGGCGACCCTCGAAAAGCGAAGTCGCCAGAAATGATGAAAGCGATGGGCAAGTTTGTAGAGTCATTAGGTGGAAAATACTTCACCGCTGAAGACTCTGGTATTTCAGTAACAGATTTGCAAACCATGGCAACTGAGTCTGATTATATTGCAGGGGTTAAAGCTCAATATCATTATGCAGGTGAAGTGCCTGACGGAAACCCAGCACCGTCGACAGCATACGGTGTATTTGTTGGTTTGAAAGCGACTGTTGAGTACGGTCTAAAGCGTAGCTTAGAGGGGGTGAGTGTAGCCATACAGGGAATGGGACACGTTGGTTACCGACTTGCCAAACACCTTCACGAACATGGCGCTACACTTTATGTTGCTGATATCTATCCAGAAGGTGTGGAAAAAGCAGTAGCAGAGTTCGGTGCAACCGCAGTGGCACCAGAGGAAATATTAAGTTTAGACGTAGATGTGTTAGCGCCTTGTGCCTTAGGTGCGGCAATAAACGATCAAACACTACCGGCAATTAAAGCAAAAGTGATTGCAGGTGCTGCAAACAATCAATTGGCTCGCGAGGATATTGGTGAGTTGCTTCAGCAAAGGGGCATCTTGTACGCGCCTGACTACGTTATCAATGCGGGTGGGGTTATCGACATCTTCCATCAGCGTATGGAATCGAGTTCTAACGATGCGCTGCGCGCACATATTGAACAAATCGGTGAGACGCTAAAAGAAATTTATATCCGCGCAGAGCGAGAGGGGGCGGCCACAAACCGTGTAGCAAACCTTATTGCCGAAGAGAGATTTTCTATAAAGGGTTGAAAACTCAAAGCCAAATAGTCATAATGCGCCCCGCACTCAGGCAGGGGCGAACGACTTTGCTTTGAATGCGATTTTCTATGGTGGGCTTTTGGTCCTCCCGCAATGATACTCTGTGAACCCGGTCAGGCCTGGAAGGGAGCAGCCGCAGCAGACGACTCATGTGCCGGGATGTGGCTGGAGGCCCGCCACCCAAATATCTATTCTGTATCCTCTTCAGTGTTTCCTTTTTTGCTTTTCTCTGTTTCATCTAGATATTTCAATGCTTTGCTTATAGCGTGTTCAACATTCATTTCCATTTGATTACGCTCGCTTTGCGGTAGGTAAAAAGCCATGTCCACTTCGTATCGAATATAGCGTGGCGGAACCTGATTTAGTGCAAGACAGCACAAGTCGGCTAAGTAATCAGGGCTTTTAGCCTTATCTAGTCCAAGCTTGCTGATCCTTTCTAATACAAGGTGTTCATAATAATTATGGATATCGTCATCTAGTTTCATGTTTATTCCCCTTATAATTTTTTTGCCGTGCTGTCGCGCTTTGAACAGTCCGCGTGTAATAAGCTACACAAGAAGCCCTAAGCTTAAAAGACACGTTTAACTTAAAAAAGCTCGCAGTCCAAGAAGCCTTTAGCTTAAAAAAGCCCTTAGCTTGATAAGTACCCTCTGCTTCATATGGACACATTCATTTACGCTCAGCGCGATACGACATTATCCTTAGCTATGTAACCCTATAATGTATAGCTTGTATTCTGTGGTTGTCGAATCGACGGTGATAGAATTAAATGGTTCAAATCAGTATAAAGGCGGCAATAAAATGAAAAAGAATATCGAGCCCTGCTATTACGGTGATTACTTGCATTTAGACAAAGTATTGGGCGCGCAGGAATTGCAGAGTGAGAAATACGGTGATGCGGCGCACGAAGAAATGCTGTTTATTATTGTACATCAAGTTTATGAACTATGGTTCAAGCAGGTTCTTCACGAACTCAATGCCGTCATTGATACATTTAATCAAGAAACGGTAAAAGACCAGCAATTAACTTCAGTTGTGCATAGGCTTCAGCGAGTTATACAAATTCAAAAATTAATGAATGATCAAATTGCTATTATGGAAACCATGACGCCGCAGCAATTTTTGTCATTTAGAGACTATCTAGTACCCGCTTCTGGTTTTCAAAGTATCCAGTTTAAACGTTTAGAGATTGCCCTTGGCTTAAAGCGAGATTTTAGGATCGATTTCGACAAGCAAAGTTTTTATAACCGACTCACAGATAAAGACAGGGCGCTACTGGAGAACCTAGAAAGCAAGCCAAGCCTGTTTGAACTGGTCGATAACTGGCTATCTAGAATGCCGCTGTTAAAAACCGAAGAGTTTGACTTCTGGCAATACTATAAAAAAGCGGCAGACGAAATGTTGGATGATGATCATCAAACTATCTCTTCTAATGATATGTTGTCGGAAAACGAAATGCGTCAGGAACTTAAAGAGCTTCAAGCTACTAAGGAGAACTTTGACGCTTTATTCGACGAAGCCAAATTCGAAAATCTTAGAAACGAAAGTAAATTCCGGTTAAGTCATAAGGCATTACTTTCGGCGCTGTTTATAAAGCAGTATTCAGAAGAGCCTATCTTTAATCTTCCATTTCAACTTATCACCGCACTAACTGAAATAGACGAGCAGCTCACTATATGGCGCTACCGTCATGCAATGATGGTGCAGCGCATGTTAGGCACCAAAATAGGGACCGGGGGCTCTTCCGGTCACCACTATCTTAAGAAGACCACTGAGTCTAATCGCATTTATTTAGACTTTTTCAACATGGCGACCTTTTTACTCCCTAAAAGTGCACTGCCTGAGTTACCAGAAATTGTGCGTAGGCGATTGGGATTTTATCTGCAATAGTGAACCAATATTGTAAATTAAGTTAATCTATAGTTGTTTTAATGTTCTTTTATATAAGGTGCTGAGATTAAATTAAAGGAAGTGCATACATTCATTCGCCTTGTTAAAACAGTATTGAGCACCTTTAAGTAAAGATAAAAAGTTATTTCAGTTAATTTGATTTTTAATTGTTAGTATAAAAATTAGACTGATAAAGGTTGAATAATGACCGGTCGTAAAGCGCCGTGTAAAAAATAATCAAAAATAAATTTAGTGTTTTTTTGACATGTTATCTATATGTTATGAAAGGGTTTATTCTGATTTTGTAGTTATTTTGTTACAACTTTTCTTAATATACTGAAAAAAAAATTGAACTTTTCAAGACCGTTTATCTGATCCTTGTTGACCCTGAATTGAGCTTGTGTTTATTATCATTATGAGGTCCAAACCTTACTAATAATAAATCGTTATAAAGACGATGCTGAAATGCTAAAACGTATTTTCAAGTCCAGGGAGACAATACATGTTTACAAATTCTAAGCTGGCTAAATCAGTCAAGCTAGCGTGCGCGTTTGGTGCTGCGTCCGCTTTTTCATTCTCAGGTGCTGTTCAAGCACAAGAAGAGCAAGAAGCTGTTGCTGTCGAAAAAATCGAAGTAACGGGTTCACGTATCAAGCGTACTGACCTAGAAGGCGCTGCTCCGGTAGTTTCTATTACCGCTGCTGACATCAAACTTGAAGGTGACTTCACTGTTGCTGACGCACTTCGCTCAAGCTCACTAAACTCTTTCGGTTCATTCTCAGAGCGTTCAGGTAGTTCTGCACAGTCACAAGCTACTATCAACCTTCGTGGTGCTGGTTCTCGTCGTACTCTAGTACTTCTTAACGGTCGTCGTTTCCCAGGTTCACCTACACTAGGTGGTGCTTCTGCAAACCTTAACGCTATTCCAATGGCTGCGGTTGAGCGTATCGACATCATGACTGAAGGTGCTTCTTCAATCTATGGTTCTGACGCGATGGCTGGTGTTGTAAACATCATTCTTAAAGACAACTTTGAAGGTCTAACTTTCAACGTTGGTGCTGGTATGCGTGAGCAGGACGAAGGTACAACTTCTGCTGAATTCTCAGTTGTTGGTGGTATTTCTAACGACAAAGGTAACGTAACTTTCTCATTCGATCACCAGCGTCGTGAAGGTATTTCTGACGCAGACCGTGATTACACAAAAGCAAAAATTGGTGACTTTGACGGCGACGGCGATATCCAAGCTTACACTGCAGACACTGTAGGTTGGTCTTACTTCGGTGCTACTGTATTGTCTCCTGACTTCTCAGAAGCACAGCCTTCACTTCTTTGTGACAGCCTTATCGCTGAATACGGCGAAGACACATTCCGTCGCGTAGACGCTGACGAAGATTGGGGCGAAGGTTCTGAGTACTGTATGTATGCGTTTGCTAACGTATCTTACAACACTGCATCAATCGACCGTAATACACTATATGTAAGTGCTGATTACGAAGTAATGGAAGATGTTGAGTGGTTTGGTCAAGCAATGGTTGTTCAAAACTCTTCATTTGGTCGTTACGCTCCTCCAGCTGCTGCATGGACTAACATGTCTGCTGATAACCCACATAACCCATATGGCGAAGACGGTGCATACGGTCTATTCCGCTGGGTTGGTATCGGTACTCGTGACGGTAACGTAGACGACTACAACCAAGACTACACTACTGGTCTTCGCGGTATGCTAGATTGGAACAATGCTGAGTGGGAAGTTTACTACCACTTCAACATGGCTGATAACAAGTCTGTTGGTCAGTATTACCTATCTTACTCTGGTCTTGCTTACAACGAAGCAAACGACATTGACCTAGGTTCTGATGAAGGTGTTGCGAACATGAAAGCAACAACACTTCAAGAGTCTAGCTCACGCTTCCACCAGTACTACGCAGGTATCGGTTTCGACATGTTCGAACTACCTGGTGGTATGGTTGCTCACTACTTCGGCGCTGAGTTCTTTGAACAAACTTACGCTGACATCTATGACGGTCAGTCTGAAGCTGGTCTAATCGGTGGTTCTGCGGGTAACTCTTCGCAAGGTGAACGTGACGTAACAGCATTCTTCTTCGAATCTGTACTTCCATTCTCTGACACTGTAGAAGTGAACATTAAAGCTCGTTACGATGACTACTCTGATTTCGGTAGCAAGTTGTCACCAGCAGTATCTGCTCGTTGGGAACTAGCTGACGGTCTTGTACTTCGTGGTTCTTACTCTGAGTCTTTCCGTGCGCCAGGTCTTGACCTACTGAACGCTGCACGTACTTTCTCTGCAGAAAGCGCAATTGACTACAATAACGGTTCTACTGTTTCTCGTCAGTACGATACTTACTACACTGCTAACGCTGAACTAGATGCTGAAACATCTGATTACATCAACCTTGGTGTAGCGTACGATGTGAACGACAACCTAAGCGTTAAACTTGATTACTTCAATCTTTCGATTGATAACGTAATCCAAGCTAAGTCTCTTCAAAACCTTCTATCTGACGAAGCTGCTGGCCTAATCACTGCGGTTTCGGTAGATACTGACACTTCAGACGAAACTTTCTACCTGAAGCGTGCAGATTCTGGTGTTCTAGTTGAAGCTGGTACTTCATACTTCAACGGTGCCGGTTTCGAAATTGAAGGTATTGACTTTACTGTTAACGCTAACCTAGAAACTGAATTCGGTAACTTCCGCTTCCAGAACGTTAACTCGTTCGTACTATCTTACGACACTGAAGTTGGTGGCATCGTTCAGGATATCGCTGGTTGGTCTGGTAGCCCAGAATTCAAATCAGTAGCTACTGCAGTTTGGAGCTTTGAAGAGCATACACTTGCTTGGAACATGACTTACACAGACAGCACGTCTGAGTTTGAAACAGCGCCTGTAGATGCAGACGGCGAAACTATCGTTGGTCCATACGACATCAACGGTAAGCTTGATAGCTGGTTAATTCACAACGTAACTTATACGTTCGACATGGCTGACTACGGTTCAATCACGCTAGCGGTTAACAACGTAACTGATGAAGATCCAGTGTTCTCATCTAATGGTACGTGGGACAACCAAGACCTATACAACAACTTTGGTCGTGACTACCGTCTTAACTACCAAATTAGCTTCTAATTTTAGAATCTAGATAAAAAAGGCCGAGCAATCGGCCTTTTTTTATTTGTGGATAAACAAATTTACCTTTTAAAGTACAGAGCACCAGTAAAGAGAACGTTTCATGAATAGTTATTGGAGTGAATACTGGCAGCAGGGCCACGTTAACTCTTTTGCCGATTCAACAAGTCGTAATTATGAAGGCGAGCTTGCAGAGCAATGGTTGACGTTTTTCACTGAGACAAACGTCCACGGTGGAAAAGTTATTGACCTTGCAACAGGTAATGGCGCGCTTATCGACCTGGCAGTAAATGTTGGTAATTATCGTAAGCCTGAATATATAGGTGTGGATTACGCAACTTTGAATATAGGCGATAATCTCAATCACCCTAATATAACCTTCTTGCAAGAACAGAATATTGAGTCGCTTCCATTTTCAGACAATGAAGTGACCGCTGTTGTCTCTCAGTTTGGTATCGAATATAGCGACCTAAATCTTACATTAAATGAAGTTAGCCGGGTTTTACGGCCTGGTGGAAAGTTTAGAGTGGTGGTTCATCGAAAGGAAAGTGTTATTGTTGAGCCGAACTTTCAAATACTTACAGTTGTACAAAGGCTTCAGGAGAAAGGTAGCCCTTTAGAAGTCTTGAAACGCTTGGTGACCGCGTTAAACGAATCTTCTAAGCCTAGTCAGAGTAAAGAAGCAATTCGATTGGAGCTGAATGAAAAAGTAGGAAAACTCGTCAATGAACATAAACAAGCATTGTACGATACAAACTTCCCTACGCTTTTGAAAACGGTCTTAAATCCGAAAGTTTCGTTTTCACAAAAAAACGTTATCTTCGAAGAGTTCGATAAAGAGCTAGAATCTCATGGTGTTAGACTATCAGACCTAATCAATGCGGCAAGAGATGCAGAAGAGATTACGTTACTCGAAAGTAAATTAAAGTGTAATGACTTTATTGATATTTGTGTCTCAGACGTTGCTGATAAAAAAGGTTTAATAGGTACGACGATTAGTGCTACAAAAAGCAAGTAATCTGTTGTGTTAGTAATCAATAACGGTGAATATCGATTCGTAAGGTATCGTTCAAGTTAAATTATTAACAAACAGATAGCATAAAAGGTGATTAATTGGACGATGAGTGAACAATTAACCTCCACTTCTAGTGTGCAAGTACTTTGCTAGCTTGACTCTACCGAGCAATCCATGTGAATATACTACGTTCGTAGTACTGACTATTGATGTCTGTGCTACATTCCTGAAACAAAATTGTGAAAGTTTTATACGCCCCTTGCCCGAATATTTTCCTTATCGGCGAGGATTCAAATAAGAAATTTGGTTGGGAACTATGTCCAAAATGAGCAAGAGAACTCTTATTGCTTCTACTGTTATGGGTGCATTCGCACTAACAGGTAGCGCAGTCTCTGCAGATACGCTTGAAGATCTTCATAAAGAAGAAGCGAAAATCCACGCGGCTGCAGCGAAATCTCAAGAAAAAATCAACACGTTGTTTGAACAGTCTCAAGAACTACTTGTTGAGTATCGTCAAACAGTAGATGAGACAGAAAACCTTAAAATCTACAACGATTACATCGCTAGCCTTGTTGCAGACCAGCAGCGTGGAATCGACTCTCTACAGCGTCAAATCGACAGCATCGAAGAAACTAAGCAGGGCATCGTTCCTCTTATGTTCCGCATGATCGATAGCCTTGAGCAGTTCATCAAGCTAGACCGTCCAATTCACTTGGAAGAACGTTTACAACGCGTAGAGCGTCTTCGTGATCTAATGGCTAACTCTAACGTGACTGTTTCTGAGCAGTTCCGTCAGGTACTAGAAGCGTACCTAGTAGAAGTTGAGTACGGTACTAAGATCAACTCTTACCAAGGTACTATTGACGACGCAGGTACGGAAGTTACTGTAGACTTCTTCAACCTAGGTCGTGCAGCGCTAGTAGCACTTTCTCTTGACCAAACTCACGCATGGGTATGGAACAACGAAAGCCGCGTATGGGAAAAACTGGGTGACGAGTATCTGTCTTCAGTTGTTGACGCAGTTAAAATGGCTAACAACGTCATTCCTGCGGATCTGATTAAACTACCAATTAGCGCAGCGGAGTAATTGTTAATGAAACCAGTATTCAAATCTCTTTTAGCCGCTGCGACAGTTGCAGTTGCGGCAACCGGAGCGCAGGCTCAGGAAGCAAAGAGCCTAAAAGACCTTTTAGACCAGGTTCAACAGAACCGTGTTTCTGAAGCGCGTCTAGACAAGCAACGCGAAGCTGAGTTCCAATCAGCACGTGCAGACAAGCAAGCACTACTTCGCAAAGCACAATCAGACCTACAAGCTGAACAGGCTCGTGGTGACCGTCTACAGAAGCAATTCTCAGACAACGAAGTAACACTAAACGAGAAAGCGGCTGAGCTAGACCAAGCAACTGGTACGCTTGGTGAGATGTTCGGTGTGGTACGTCAAGCTTCTTCTGAAGCATACGGTCGTATCTCTACTTCAATCGTAAGTGCACAATTCCCTGGCCGTGGTCAATTCCTAGCAGAGATGTCAGAAGATTCTAAAGGTCTTCCTAACATTAAAGAACTAGAAGACCTATGGTTTGCACTTCAAAAAGAAATGACTGAAGGTGGTGAAGTAGTTAAGTTTACCACTGAAGTAGTTAACCTAGACGGCGGTTCTTCACAGCAAGAAGTTGTTCGTGTTGGTACATTTAACCTTGTTGGTGAAGCAGGTTACCTAGCGTATGACGCTGAAGCTGAAGTTGTTCAGCCTCTTGGTCGTCAACCTGATGGTCACTTCGTAGCTTCTGCTGACGATCTAATCGAAGCAACCTCTGGCTTAGTTCCTTTCTACGCTGACCCGTCTCAAGGTGCAATCCTTGGACTGTTGAAGCAGAAAGCGACAATGGCTGAGCGCTATCACGCAGGTGGCCCAGTTGGTTATACAATTACGCTAATGCTAGCGATTGGACTACTAATTGGTGTTTACAAGATGATCACGCTTACCATCACTGGTGGTAAAATGCGTTCACAGCTTAAGAACGTAAACAGCCCATCTGAAGGTAACCCTCTAGGTCGTATCCTTAAAGTTTATCAAGAGAACAAAACTGCTGATGCAGAAAACCTTGAACTTAAACTTGATGAAGCGATTCTTCGCGAGCTTCCAAAAATTGAAAGCGGCATCAACGTAATCAAGATTTTCGCAGCGATTGCTCCTCTACTAGGTCTACTAGGTACAGTACTAGGTATGATCGAGACTTTCCAAACCATCACACTATTCGGTACTGGTGACCCACGTATGATGGCAGGAAGTATCTCAATGGCTCTTGTAACTACTGCTCAAGGTATTATCGCGGCTCTGCCTCTAATCCTTACTCACAGCATCGTAGCTTCTCGTAGCAAGTCAATCATCCACATTCTAGATGAGCAAACTGCGGGTATCGTAGCTGCTCACTCAGAGTCGGAGAAAGCGTAATATGAATTACCTGATTGGATTATTCGAATCGGTCAGGGACTTTATCGCTACCGGCGGTGACGTACTTTATTTCGTTGCTGCCGCGCTCTTTCTCATGTGGGTTTTAATGATTGAGCGTTACTGGTATTTAACTTCGGTCTTCCCAAAGGTGAAGAAAAACATCATCGCGAATTGGGATGCCCGAGCAGATACCACATCATGGTATGCGCATAGAATCCGTGACGCGTGGATTTCTCAAGCGTCAGACGATCTAAACGCTAGAATGCTGATTATCAGAACCATTATTGCAATGTGTCCATTAATCGGTCTACTTGGAACAGTAACCGGTATGATCAGTGTTTTCGAGACAATGGCAACACAGGGCACCAGCAACGCACGTCTAATGGCAGCTGGTATCTCTATGGCAACTATCCCGACTATGGCGGGAATGGTAGCCGCGCTATCTGGGCTGTTCATCAGTTCACGTCTTGAAGCGAAAGTGAAGCTGGCAAGAGAAGGGCTAGTTGATAGCCTGCCACATCATTAGAGAGAGAGATTATGGCTCGAAAAGTCAGAACCGAGGAAGAAGATGCACAGATCGACATGACACCCATGTTGGATATCGTGTTTATCATGCTGATCTTCTTTATCGTTACCACTGTTTTCGTTAAAGAAGCAGGGATCGAAGTCAACAAGCCAGATGCGAGCCAGGCGATTCTTCACAAAAATGCAAACATTTTCATCGCCGTAACGGAAGACGGAAATGTATGGCTAGACAAGCGTGAAGTAGCGCCGGACAGCGTAAGAGCGAATATTGAAAGACTGCTTACCGAGCAGCCTACTGACTACGTAATCATTCAAGCTGATATTAAAGCGAAGCATGGTTTAGTAGTTGAAATTATGGATCAGGTTAAAGCCGCTGGCGTTAACCGAGTCTCGGTAGCGGCAAGGGGATAAGATGTTACGTATACTTGTATCTATTGTATTAGGTGCTGCGGTCGCATTTGCCCTGTTCGTTCTAATGGCCAAGTTGATTGAAAATTCATCTAGACCAGCAGACGAAGTACCGCCTGCACCGGTTATCGATATTGTAATGCAGGAACCAGACGACCAGACGCAAACGCGTACTCGTGTTCCACCACCACCGCCGCCTCCGCCTCCACAGCCTCCTAAAATGGAGCAAGTTGAGCCGGAAACAGCGGAACCTGATGCAGATGGCTTTAGCTTAGCTATACCAGCTATCGACACAGGTGGTGTTGGTGTAAACATCGGTGGTGTTGGTGCAATGCAACGTGACGGTGAAGCTACACCTATCGTACGTATCGACCCGAAATATCCACCTGATGCAGCCCGTGACGGCCGTGAAGGTTGGGTAAGATTGTCTTTCACTATCAACGAAGTTGGTGGTGTTGAAGATATCGAAGTTATCGAAGCTGAACCTAAGCGCGTATTCGACCGTGAAGCACGTCGTGCTCTACGTAAGTGGAAATACAAGCCTAAGATCGTTGATGGCAAGCCGGTTAAACAACCTGGCATGTTCGTACAGCTAGACTTTAAACTGGAGCAATGATCATGATGAAACGTACATTCAAAATGTCAGCCGTTGCTTTAGTGCTAGGCGCAGGCGCGGTGCTTTCAGCACCCGCTGCTCTAGCGCAGTCATCACCTGTTGTTTGTCCTGGATATGAGAAGGGAAAAACAACGCTAGTAGGTGAGCGTACCGGTAAAAAAGTTCAAAAAGCTTTTGAATTCTATAATGAAGACCAGCTTACCGAAGCGTTAAATGTACTTTATGAAATCGACGCGTCTGACGATTTCGATAAAGCCTACGTTAATCGTTTCATTGGTAACCTGTTGGCTTCACAAGAAGGTCAAGGCGGCAAGGCGTTAAACTATTTGGTTGGCTCTGTTGAACCAAAAGTACTTAACGACACTGAGCACTCTCAAACACTTAAACTAATAGGTGATTTGAGTATGCAGGAAGAGAAATACACTGATGCCATCAAATGGTATAACAAGTGGATGGAATTTACCTGTAAAGAAGATGCAGACGTGTACACTCGCCTTGCGCAAGCTTATTTTGAGTCTAAGCAGTTAGCTAAGATGGTTGAGCCAGCAGACAAGGCTATTGCTTTGTATGAAGAGCCAAACAAGAACCCTTATGTTCTAAAGCTGACTTCTTATTACGAGCGTAAGATGTACCCTGAGACGGTTTCTGTTGCGGAAGAGTTAGTTAAGACTTTTCCTGAAGAGAAAACTTGGTGGTCGCGTCTAGGCTTTTTCTACATCTTGGTTGAAGATTATAAAAAAGGTCTTTCAACACTAGAGCTTGCATATATGCAGGGTTATCTAGAAAAAGATTCAGAAATCAAAACGCTTGCTCAGCTTTATCAAAGTAACGGTATGCCTTACAAAGCTGCTAAGTTACTTGAGAAGCACATGAAAGAAGGCTTGCTGAAAGACGATGCTGATATGCTAGCTAACATCGCTAATGCGTATCACCAGGCTAAGAACTTTAAAACAGCAGCAAACTTGTACGCACAAGCTGCAGCTAAGAGTTCAGACCCTGAGCACTATCGTAAGCAAGGTACGCTTTTACTTGTAGCTGAAGATTACAAAGGCGCTATTAAAGCACTAGAGAATGCTCTAGAGCGTGGCGCTGAAGACCCTGAGAAGATTCACTTCACACTTATGGAAGCGAACTTCTATGCTGGTAACTTCAAGTCTGCATACATGCACGTACAAGAAGCTAAGAAAGATCGCTCACTACGCCGCAACGCTGCTGCGTGGGAACCTTACATTAAGGAAAAAGCGAAAAACCGTGGCATTAGTATCTAATAAACGGTATTAGCTATAAAAGCCTCCTTCGGGAGGCTTTTTTTTGCTTCCAGCCTAGGCATGCTTGAATAAGAAACGGGACATCAGATTTTTTACGCTTATTTTTATTCTACCTTAAAGCACTCTTTGCCTACTTCAAAAGCTATATAGGTTTCGTCAAAGCGTCTAAAGCGGGCTGTAACCTTGTTCTAATCAAAGCCGTTGTTTCTTTTAACCCTGTTACTCTAAAACCGTAATCTTTCAATATCGCTTTAACACACTTCATATCCAATTCTGAGTGCTTAAAGATCGCCCCTAGATAAGCTTGCTCTTCAATAACTTTTACGAGCCTATTGACTATAGAAGCGGCCTCACCTTGCTTTGAATTTAAGTGGCTGTAGTTTTCTTTACCATTATTGTGGTGACTGGTGTTGGAAACAGTTTGAACTTCGCGCGCTAACTTATTCAAAATGTGCCAAACGTCGTCTAGCGGTCGCGTACCTTGGGTAAAGTGAAAAAGCTTATTTACATAGTTTGAAAGAACATAATGGGGCAGTTCATTCAATTTAGTCGTGTCACCAAAACTAGTGTTCAATGCGATGAGGTTTGATACTAGTTCGCTTGTACTACGAGTAAGTGGCAATACAGCTAACGCACTGGTTTCTCCACTGGCTTTGTTGGGCTTTCTCCCGTAATCAACAATTTTAAATCCGTTGCTAGACCAGAATTTGTCGAGCTTTACCGTAGTACCATATGACGTGCACAACGCATCGATGGCGTGCTCATGTGTTACCTCTTTTATTTTTTGAATAAGATAACTACCCATCCCTTTTGCTTGCAGCTGTGGATGTACAGCAATACGATTAATTCGCCAGTAGCTATGAGTTGCTGCTGTAGGGTCGGCGGAAAGCAGTGTTAACCGCTGTGCACCTAAGTGACCTTTAGGACGGCGTTGCCCAGATGCAATGTCGCACGATAAAGGACTTAAGTTCTTGCCCCCTTCAACATTTATTATTGCTGCAGCTATCGCTATATCGTTTATTTTTAGTGTAGAAACAAGCACGTCAGGGCTATCTAACAAACGCATGAAGTCGTCAGGTGTCGTTTGATAATGTGCAAGTGAAAGAAGAGACATAACACATTGAAGGGAGCGCTCGTTTATGCGTTCAAACGAACCGATCTCAAAGCTCGCTGTCTTTATTAATTTATTACTGTCTTCTAAGGCCATACTTGCGATGCTACACGCCTCACTTTTTCCTGTAGGTGAGACACCAAGTATGTTATTCACGAAATCATCGTTAAACAAACACGTTTTATTTAGGAAAATTTCAATTGGGTCGTTTTCAAACCAGCGCAAAGGTGTGGTCAGCGCAAGTTGTTCTATAGTGTCAGGTAAACTTGGAATGAGTTTATGGATAAAACCACTCCCTGAGCCTTCGTAGCCCAGTAGCGTAGTGCTTAACACCCATTGTGAATTATTGGCCATAATGCGACTTACAACAGGTAGCGGTAGTGAAGCGGCTTCATCAACCACAGTAAGATCGTAGGTTTTTTTGTTGCAATACAGTAGTTCGCTATCTGGCGGGACCCATTTAACCGAACCTAAAGAAGTTACTTGATGTGCTGCTGGCGCTTGTTTTTGCTTATCAACAGCACTTTCGATCAAGGAAGGTATTGGCGTCACCACATCCTTGTTTTGGCTCAGGCGCGCCATTATGTTGGTCACGTTGCTTACTTGCTCGCTGGTAAGCAGTACGTTTTTCCCTTCGCTAATTAAGCTATCTATAAATATACCTAATAAAGATGATTTGCCTCTTCCTCTTGGAGCCGTGATCAAGGCGTTCAATTGATTCTTCGAAAAGGCCTGATACATGCGCTTGTATGCATCTTGTTGTTCAGCGGTTTTAAATTTCCCACCTTCAAATGTGTGTTGGGTCTCTACTTTGTCTATACGGTACGTTGCTAAATCAGGTAAGACTGTGTTTGTTTCTGTGTGAAAGGCGACGTAAGCGTTCTTACGAAGACCTTCTATAAAGCGTGAAAGATATCGGCTATGGCTAAGCGTAAACCCCTCTGAAATAAACGACACGGAAACACTCTTAATCCAGTCATTAAAGTTAGGGCAAACAAGTATTAGACAGCCACTGCGTTTAACAATACCTGCTACAGCCATTACGTCCCCAGGCTTGAAGAAATCACGACAGTCTAAAATAGCAAGGTCGCACTCGCTGCCAAGCACCTGCTGACGCTTTTTTCCTTTTAGTGTACTGCCACTGAAATTGGCAACGCTTATAGATGAAACTTCATTCGCGAAAGAATGAATGTGGCATAATTCGGCCTCACAGAAATCATCGTTACCAGAAATAACCAGCATTCTTCGGTGAAGTGGGAAAGTAGCATTTGAGCTATTTTCACAATAAGGGGCCAGTAGCCATTCACGTAATTGAGTTAGCGCCATGAATCAGTTTTTTCGGTATAATCTCACGCTATAGTAGCGATTTATTATGAGGAATTCGAATGCGCTTTCTTTCTCGGCGTTTAGTTATGCCAAACGACCTTAATTACGCCAATTCTTTGTTCGGTGGCCGCGCGTTAGAATGGATAGACGAAGAAGCTGCCATTTGGGCTATTTGTCAGTTAGAAACAAATTGTTTGGTTACGAAGCATATTGGTGAAATTAGCTTTGAATCACCTGCAATGCAGGGTGATATTGTAGAGTTTGGCTTGGAAACTAAGGCTGTGGGTCGTTCTTCAATTACCGTAAGCTGCCTGGTACGCAACAAGGCCACCAAGAAAACCATTTGTTTTGCAGATGACATCGTTTTCGTCAAGGTTGACCCAGATACTCGCCAACCAACAGCACACGGCAAAACGCTAGAAGGGTTAAAGGCCCAGACAGATGACGAAGTACGTCGTCTAAATATGAATACTGAAGCTGAATAGACTATAAACCTCAATGCTTTATATCATATAAAAATTATGACGTTAGCTTAACGTGTTATCTGCTTGACGGAGTATCTCGAACTGGTAGACTCCGTCGCAGATGTTGACATTGCTAGCTTTAGTTGGTCAACGCTATACCAAGGGGTGTCCGTTTTCGGTCTGAGATCCACATTCGTGGGAACCCTTAAACCTGATCCGGATAATACCGGCGTAGGGATGGTTCACGACATAGCCTTATCACCTGCCGTTAGACCCGGATCTTTTTTCTTAAATAAGAACAAGAGATCCCATGTATAAAACACTTTTCACACTTTCACTGCTCGCTAGTTCTGTGGCGGCTTATGCGCAAGAAACTTCAGCGAGTGATGCTACAAATAGCGCTCCTTCTGACATCGAACGCGTCGTCGTATCAGGTGATTTTCGTCAAACCACTTTGGATCAGTTAAGTGCTAGCGCGACGATTTTAGACCAAGAACGTCTTCGCAGCAGACAGCCTTCTCATATCGACAGCGTGCTAAACAGCATTCCAAACGTGAACTTTGCCGCTGGTGCGTCCCGTGGCCGCTTCGTTCAAATTCGCGGTATTGGAGAGCGTAGCCAATTCGCCGAGCCAATCAACCCTTCGGTAAGCTTTATCGTCGATGAGTTCGATTTTTCAGGTCTTGCTGCAGCAGGCCTCATCTTCGATACCAAGCAGCTAGAGGTTTATCGCGGACCTCAGGCTACGTTATATGGCACAGGTGCATTGGCCGGTGCGGTGAAGCTTTCCAGCAATAACGTAGGCAGCGACGCGCCGGACTACGTTGAAGCTCGTATTGGTAACAAAGAGAGCTATCGTATTGAAGGGGCAACGGGTGATGAAATTAATTCCGATTGGGGATATCGCGTTGCACTTGTGCATAACCGTAGCGATGGCTTTGTAGAAAACACCTTTTTAGATAGAAGCGATACCAATAATATTGATGAGACCGCGTTGCGCTTTGCTGTAGAAGGCAGCGTAGATGAAAGAACCACACTTGCACTTACTTATCGCTGGTATGACATTGATAATGGTTACGATGCGTTCTCACTTGATAACGACAACAAAACACTATCTGACGAACCTGGATTTGACGAGCATCAAACCCACGCTGTAAGCGCACGCTCAACAACAAGTACTGCAGCGGGTGACCTTATTCTTATAGCCACCCATGCTTCTCATAATATTGCCTATGGTTACGATGAAGATTGGACATTTACCGGTTTTCACCCATGGGGTTACACATCGTTTGATGCGTACTACCGCGATGTTGAAACTCAAACCGGTGAGTTGCGTTTTGTGTCGTCTGACAGTGCTGCACTTTTCGATGGTATGACAGATTGGACAATAGGTGTATTTTATAAAAATACAGAAGAAAAGTTACTGCGTCAGTACACGTATTTGGACAGTGACTTTGCCAGCGAATATACGCCAACGACTACTGCTATCTATGCTCAGACTGAGAGCCGGTTGAATGAAAACCTAGTGCTTGTAGCAGGGTTAAGAGTAGAAAACTATGACTTTGATTATGCTGATAATAACCAGCTTACACGCGCATTCGATACCACCATGGTAGGCGGGAAAGTGGCGCTTCAGTATACACAGGGCGATCACTTCTATTACGGCAGCATTTCGCGCGGTTTTAAAGGTGCAGGTTTCAACCCCGACAGCCGAGTAAACGATAATCAGCGATTCTTCGACGAAGAATACAACTGGAACTATGAGGTAGGTGTAAAAGGCCCGCTGCTTACGCCTGAGCTTATAGCTCGTGCTGCAATTTTCTACATGGACAGGACTGATACGCAGGTAAGTGATTTTGACGTTATCACCCGTGATGACGGCACGGCAGGGTTTGTAGACATCATTGACAATGCTGACTTAGGCACAAACAAAGGTGCGGAACTTGAGCTTACTTGGTTTGCTAGTGATGCATGGCAGCTAGATGCAAGCGTTGGTTACCTAAGCGCTACCTTTGAAGGGTATACGCTTGCAGACGGTACTGAAGTGACTGAGCAAAGACAGGCTCAATCACCAAAATGGACAGCAAACCTTTACAGTGAGTACGTACTTACAGACACCATGCTGTGGCGCGTAGATGTAGACTATAAAAGTGAATACCGTTTTTCTGACGGACATGACGTAACCGCGCCAAGTACAACACTCGTTAATTCTGAAATAGTAGTGTTACACGGTGATTGGCAAACATCACTTTGGGTTCAAAATGCATTTGACCGCGAATACTACACCCGTGGATTTGGTGGTTTCAGCAACGACCCTCGCGATGAATACGCCTTTGAAGAGCCGTATTACCAAATAGGTAACGGTCGTCAGTTTGGCGTTACTGTTAAGTACGCGTTTTAAAATAAAAGGAAACAGACATGCAAGTTATGGTTGAACTGTCGTTGTACCCTTTGGTTAACGAATATATTCCACCTATTCAAGATTTTATCGATAGGTTAAATAGCTATAGTGATATCACGGTTTCAACAAGTTCAACCAGCACGCAGGTTACGGGTGATTACGGTGTGGTTATGAAGGTACTTGGTGAAGAAATGCAAAGGACCCATGAAGAAGTGGGGCAGGCTATTTTCGTGGCCAAGTTCCTGAACTTCGATGCCATGCAATCACGAAAATCTTCGTAATGGCTAGCTTCTTTTCTGAGTTTACCTCACAAATTGCCGCTACTTCGCTTTTAGAGTGGGTAGCGGTTGTCCTCGCGATTGCCTACGTATTATTGGCTGCAAAACAAAATAGCTGGTGTTGGCTGTGCGCCTTTGTAAGTACCGCAATTTACACTTGGCTATTTTGGCAGGTAACCTTGCCATTTCAGTCTGCGCTTAATTTCTTTTACATGATAATGGCGGGATACGGTTATTATCAGTGGTCAAAAGGCGCGGAAGACGGCGATGTTAAGCCTGTGCTGCATTGGCCGCTTTGGGCACATTTGCTCATTGTGCCGAGTATGTTACTGCTTGCTTGGGTTCTGTCTGAAGTGGCAGGCTCACAGTTCAATAGTGAGTACCTACTACTAGATGCGAGCATCAATTTATTGAGTGTAGTCACAACATTTATGGTGGCGCATAAAATTCTACAAAACTGGGTTTACTGGTTTTTCATTAATTTAGCCTCGGCATATTTATATCTGCAAGTGGGTTATGCATTATCTGCTTGCTTGTTCCTAGGCTACGTAGGCTTTGCAGTCTTCGGCTACTATCAGTGGCTGGTGCAATATAAAAGACAAGGTGAACAGGTTGGATATCATCGCCACGCTGCAAAAGGCGCTTAATCTCAGCGATAGTGCGAAAATGTCGGTACATCCTGCTGGTGCGGTAAACCATGTTTACCGTGTTCAAGACCCGTTGAACAATCTATTACATGTAATTAGTGAAGATAACCTTCAAAGTCGTTCTCAGTATCTTATTGACACCCCTGTCGATTTGGCCGTTAAATGGATGGGTAATGATGACTTTAGCGGTGTAAATCGTGCTCATCAGTTTGCATTGCAGCAACAACTTCATAAGTTTGGAGTAGCGCCGCAACCCATATGGCTAAGCGATGATGAAACCATCTGGGTTGAGCAGTGGCTAGAGCACAGTGACAGTGCGACGCTTTCAATGCTTGAGCTGGCCAACACTCTTGCTCGTATTCATTCTTTGCCCATTACCGCTAGGCCATTAGATTTAGCATCAAGGTGGCAGCACTATATTGATGTTGCACAGCTCGATATAAGCAGTGAGCTTTATTCAAAAGCCCAATCATTGCAGAAACAAGTAATAAAAAGTGAACAAGACGATGACGACTATGTGCTATGTCATAATGACTTGCTAACTAATCACGTATTACTGAGCGCAGATAACTCACTCAAAATTATTGATTGGGAATATGCCGCCATGGGAAACCGCTACTTCGATTTAGCAAGTTGCTGCCTCATCAATAAACTTGAACATAATGAAAGTAGAGAGCTGGTTAGGCATTACACCACGATTTTGAATATCGATGAGCACGACGCAATAGCGAAATTTGATCTGCACACCGAGATTGTCGCTATCACTAATGACCTGTGGTTTGCTGCGCTTAACGCCAATAAGGTCTAATTGTCATAAACTGCTCCGCATTTAAAAGTGACGCTGCATAGGAATCGGTTAAAAAGCGAGCAATAAGACAAAACACAGGTGATGGATAAAGCCTATTTGGTGTTATTCGATTGAAAAAACAGCGCATTGCGTGTTAATTAAGCATGCAGTGCATGGTAGTGATAAAAAGGCTTTACCTTTTTAATGTCATCCGTATAATGCACAGCGCGCTAGGGGTGTAGTTCGAATTGGTAGAACAGCGGTCTCCAAAACCGATGGTTGGGGGTTCGAGTCCCTCCACCCCTGCCACTTTCTCTTCTTGTGAACGTTTACGTTCAAATCCTAAATTGTTTCTTTGTTAAATTCTTCTTCAATTGTCTTGTTTTCTGTTGCTAGTGCTCAATTTGCTGCAGCTGTTTCATTTCTTCTTATACCAAGAGCTAGGTATTCTAAATTCGCGAATAACGCTTGAGCATTAAAGAGCAAGTACAATCCAAGCAAAAGAACGCGATAGTTATTCAACCAAGCCTGCAACTTTAGTAAACTAAACAAATATAATGAACTATTCACGTTAGGTGTTTTTACGCAATGTCTCTTACTTCATATCAGCAGGCGGTTTTACAGGAAATGGGGATCCCTGTTTGGATCACCAAAGACGCCTACACTGAGCTAAAGCAGGAAGACCAAGCGAAACAAAACAACGCCAATGCAGCACAACGCAACGTCGGCAGTACAAATAGTTCATCGACACAGTTACCCTACAGCCAAAACGCTCAAACCAATAAGCCGCCTTCAAAGCCAATATCTCAAGAAGAAAAGCAATCACGGCTTGCTCAGTTGCGGGCAAATGTTGGCAGTAGCACGAAAGATAAGGCTAAGCCTAAAGACGGCGGGGCAGCAAAACTTTCCACACCTGGCGGGTCGCACAATGACGGGAAAGCAGGGCAAACCGAAACAGGCGCTTCACAGTCACACAACGTTTCACCGTCTTACGACAATGCGGTTGCCTCGCAAGAGTCTTTTACAAAGTCTACTGGAGCAAAAGGGCCGGTATCGCCAGAAGGTATCCCGTTAAGTGCCGAACAGAAAACGAAATCACAGCAATGGCTAAAAGATTTGCAGCTAGCCTGTGTTCAGTTGGGTATACCGTCACAGTGGACTAGCACCATAATGATTGGCCGTACGCTATCAGTAACCGAAACAGCCATTATATTGCCAGCCACACCGCTTAAACTCACAACTGTGCAAAAACGGGAGCTGTGGGCGCAGCTTATCAGCGCAGCAGGCGCATTAAACCATTCCGCTAACGGCCAGTAGTCTTGTCGATGAAATTGACCATCGTACCGCCCCAAGGCTTCGACGAGCACATAGAACAAGCGCATGCTATCCATCAAGAGGCACAAGTGTCGCCTTGGAAACTAAGTACCTTCGCAGACTGTTTCACCAAACCCTATTACGGGGTATTCGCCTTTGAAAATGACAAGATTGTTGGCTATGCCATTATGCTTGAAGTTGTTGATGAAGCTACGCTGATGGATATTGCGGTAGACAGTGGCGCTAGAGGCAAGGGTATAGGTCGCGCTTTAGTCGATTTTGTCATTGAGACATCGGTGAAAAATGCAATGCGTGAAATCTGGCTAGAAGTGCGTGAAAGTAATGATACTGCTATTGCGCTGTATGAGAGCTCCGGGTTTGAGCATATTGAAACCCGCAAAAACTATTACACCGTAAAAAGTAATGATGACGGGAATGACAAGAGTAATGGAAACAGCGCACAAAAAGAAAACGCTAAAATCATGAAGTGGACAAACCCCACCTTAGCTTAGTTTTTGTATCCCTAGGCATATACGTTTCGCGTATATCAAAGCACTATCTGAACTCAGCATGCGCTTCCCAGCTTATAGCAGCGCGTGTTTAAATCGCATCACGTTCTCTTCACCTAAGGTAGAATCAGCATGGCTAAAGTGCTCAACAAAGCGATAGTCTCATCAAAGCGATTTGCTATTAATGTGGTTACCTACAAAGAGGGTCATAGAGTTTTAGAACATAATGACCCTATGGGCAGCGGCCGTTACTTTAAGTTTAATGTGGTGCTTAAAAAGCCGGAGCGGGGCGGCCAATTCTGGGCGGAGAAAGTCATCTTTAGTCTCTTCAACCGCATTTACTTTTTCAGGCCAGATAAATACATGCATAGCGTTAGCAAAATAGAAAAGGGCGAGAGGAAGCTTTTGTCCGTAGCGTTGTACGTGTAAGTCATATTTCTTAAGGGCAGTGCGTGACATGTACAGCAAAGTTTCCACCCCAATCTAAAAAGTTGACCATTTGGTCTATAAATTGTGTTGTAACATGGTCTGGCAGGTTCCAATCTTCTGCCAATTCACTTATATTTGCGCCCTTAAAATTCCTCACCTACATTCACCTCTCTCGGTGAGGAAATATCTCTTAACGCAATTTGTGCAATTGGATTTTTTAAAACGCATGTCTTCATTATCTTTGGCGGAAAAAGAGCAATCAAAAGGTATAAAAATGCTTTTGGTTGCGGTGTTGTGCTTAGGGCTTAACTGGCCAGGTATGAAATTAGGACTAGAGATAGTTGGCCCTGTATGGATGGTGTGTCTGCGCTTTTTGTTAAGTCTTCCTGTACTTGCGCTGTTTGTACTAATCACCAAAAACCGTTTACCGGTGCTCAACCGTAAAGATCGCTCGGTGGTGTTTGTCGTTGCGTTTTTCCAGTTTATCTTATCAATGGGGCTTATTACTGTCTCGCTGCAGTTTATCCCTGCGGGCACGGCCAGTATTCTTATTTACACCACACCGCTTTGGATGCTGCTTATCGACACCCTATGGTATCGACAACGCCCGCCTTCTAAGCGATTATTCCTTACCGGTATATCTACCATTGGCTGTGCAATGATTTTATTTGCTTCGGGACAACCGGGCGCATGGCTACCGCTCTTTGGTATGTTGCTGGCATCTGCATTGTGGGCGGTCGCTATTCGAAGAGTGTCTTTTCACAAGTGGAAAGGAAGCGTCATTGAAGCTGTGTTCTGGCAGTTTACCATCGCGGGTTTCGCCATGCTTGCCATTGCACTGATGCTTGAGCCTACACCTAATTTTGGGGCTTACGATATAAGCGATTGGTTGTTACTGACGTATATTGGCCCAGTGGCAACAGGTCTCGGTTTTGGCCTTATGGTAGCGGCGGGGCCTAAATTGCCACCAGATAAAATCGTACTTATTAGTACACTTACGCCGATAGTGGGCTATGTAAGCTCTGTGATATTGCTTAAAGAAACGCTACTGCCTATGGTGATGGCCGGCGCAATATTAATGATAGCAGCGCTTATCGTTAATGGTCTTCCAAAAAGCGCGCTTAAAAAGATACTAGGGCAACGCTAAACAAAGGTGAGTTAAAGGGTTAGTCGCGGCTGTATAAAATCCAAAAACGCAGAGATACGAGACGATACTGCACTATTTTTGTAGTACACCGCTTGTACCGACTCTCTGCGGTTTGGGCTGACGATGTCGTCACGAAATAGCTCTACCAGCGTGCCAGCGCTGATATCCTTGTGTACCATAAAGTGAGAAAGTAACGCGATACCTTGACCTGCCAAACACAGCTGGCGAATAGTTTCGCCGCTTGACGCACGAAGACTGTACTGCAAATTAATATCTTGCTTGAGCGGCCATTTATTTAGACTTGGTGAGTCGCTAAAGCCAATCAGTTTGTGTTCGTTTAGCCTGCTAATTCCACCTTCGTCTTCAGAGATGGGATATTTTTCAAGATACTGTGGGCTTGCCACAATATGCAGCTTACTTTTTCCTAAACGTCTGGCATGTAAGTTAGAGTCGCTTAAATCACCAATACGTATTGCGATATCGGTTTTGTGTTCTAACAGGTCGATAATGCTGTCGTGACTGGTGATATCGAGCGTTATGTCAGGAAATGCTTCTCGAAATTCACCCACTAACGGCGCTAGCTGATGGAATACAAACGGGCTCGCAGCATCGACCCGAAGTTTTCCAGAAGGGGCGCGCTTTAATAGCCGTAATGCTTCTTCACCTTTTTCTAATATATTTAGCCCGTCTCTCGCATATTGCAGGAAAAGCTCACCTTCTTCTGTTAATTCCAGCCGTCTGGTAGTGCGATTCAATAGGGTTACATCTAAGCCATCTTCCAGACGGGTAACCGCTCTGCTCACTTTTGCAACCTGCTGATTGAGTAGATTGGCAGCACTGGAAAAACTACCTGTATCCACAACGGTTAGGAACGCTTCTAAATCTTCAGTTTTTGATGAGACTGGCATCGCACACCTTATATTTTCAAATATCGCAAAAGTATTTTGTCATTAGTGCTGTATTTTGCAAATAAATTTATCGTCAAACTGTACGCACTTTATTAATGGCTTTCAAAAAACGGTGTAGTTGTTCGTTCTAGAAGCCAAAGGTGGCGTTGTTAATCAAGCCATCTCGTTAATTACTTTTTGAGGATAATTGAAATGCCTATTGCATTATTTGCGTTAACGTTAAGTGCGTTTGCTATTGGCACAACAGAGTTCGTGATAGTGGGGCTTGTCCCCACCATTGCTAACGATCTTGGCGTTACGTTACCAAGCGCAGGCTTACTGGTAAGTTTGTACGCCGTTGGTGTTGCCGTTGGCGCACCGGTTCTTACCGCCCTTACGGGAAAGTGGAATAGAAAGCATGTTCTGCTTAGCTTAATGGCGCTATTTGTGGCTGGTAATATTCTTGCCTGGCAAGCGCCTAGCTACGAGAGCTTAATTTTAGCTCGCATTTTGACAGGCTTAGCGCATGGTGTGTTCTTTTCCATAGGGTCAACTATTGCTACAGGGCTAGTGGCGAAAGAAAAAGAAGCCAGTGCGATTGCCATTATGTTTACAGGCTTAACCGTAGCCTTGGTTACTGGCGTACCTTTAGGTACCTGGATTGGTCAAAACTTCGGTTGGAAAGCAACCTTCCTTGTGGTTTCCGCGCTTGGCACACTTGCGCTAATAGGTAGTGCGTTGCTGGTACCGAACAATCTTAAACAAAGTAAACCGGCCACCTTGAGTGAACAAATGAAGGTGTTGGTTCAGCCTCGTCTGGTATTAGTGTATTTAATGACGATATTGGGCTATGGCGGCACATTTACGGCATTCACCTATCTAGCGCCTATATTGCAGGAAGAGGCGGGGTTTGCGCCCTCAGCCATCAGCTTAATTATGCTGGTTTACGGTGTATCTGTCGCGGTAGGCAATATTTATGGCGGCAAGCTTGCTGACAAAAAAGGCCCAATCCGCGCGTTAACTATCATCTTTTCAGCCCTTTCAGTCATCTTGTTTGCCCTGACGTTTACCATGGGCAGTAAAGTTGCCGCAGTGATCACCGTTTTAGTGTGGGGCGCCTTTGCCTTTGGCAATGTTCCAGGACTTCAGGTGTACGTTGTTCAATTAGCAGAGAAGTTTACCCCTAATGCTGTTGATGTCGCTTCAGGTTTAAATATCGCGGCATTTAACATTGGAATAGCTGTGGGCTCAATTCTAGGCGGTGCAATTGTAGACGGTATGCAGTTATCTGATACCGCGTGGATTGGTGCAATTATTTCTGTTGCAGCGTTACTTGTTACACGTTACAGCGGCTATTTAGACAAGCGCGCACTCAGTACTGCGAATACGGCGAATAATGCAACGAGCGCGTAGGGAGGTCACAATGACGACAAATACCTTTGATAAGCTTGCACAACATACGTTCTCAGTAGGTGTAGAGCTTCCGCTAGATAACGACTGGGCGCATTTCGACGCCACAAAAGGTACGCCATTCGGCGTACCTGATATGACCGAGCATCACAGCCGTATTCAATTAGCCGACAAACTAGGGTTTAAAGCAGCGTGGGTACGAGATGTACCGGTTTACGACCCTAGCTTTGGTGATGCAGCTCAGGTTTTCGAAACCTTCACTTACCTGGGCTATTTAGCGGGTATCACAGACAATATTCTATTAGGCACAGCCGCTGTTGTTTTGCCTCTTAGGCAGCCATGGCTTGTTAAAAAGGCGGCAGCAACGGTGCAGCAGCTAAGTAACGACCGCCTTATACTCGGTGTAGCCAGTGGGGATAGACCGGTTGAGTACCCGTTGTTCGATGTCGATTTTGACAGTCGCGGCGAGCAATTCAGGCAGTCACTGGAAATTGTAAAGCACGGTGAGAGTTCCCTTAAGCCTGGTATGTCCCTGTTACCGCGCTCAACCACGCCGCCTTTGTACGTTGCAGGGCTCGCTCAGCAAAGCCCTCAGTGGGTTGGAGAAAATATGGACGGTTGGCTGGCGTATCCAGGTACACCGAACGACCATGCAAAGCGCGTAGAACTATGGCGAAATGTCGCGGGCAACAAGCCTTACGTTAGTTTTATTCATCTTAATTTGGTTGAAGACGATGAAGCGCCCATAAAACGCCACCGATTCGGGGTTGAAACTGGTGTAAATGGGCTTATCAAAGAACTCAATGCAATGAAAGAAGCGGGGGTTGATCATATTGGCCTGCACTTCAGACGTAATACGCAACCAGTAGAAGTCGCGATGCAGCGCATTGCTGACTACGTATTACCTAACTTTCATAAATAACGGAACCAACAAGGAGGCATCATGCCGAATGTAAATCAGTCACAATCTAAAATTCCTTCGCTAGGTGTAGGCACGTTTCGCTTAAAAGATGACGAAGCCTATAACAGCGTGACAATGGCACTTGAAGTGGGTTTCCGCCATATTGATACGGCGCAAATTTACGGCAATGAAGAAGCGGTAGGTCGCGCTGTTAAAGACGCTATTGCAAACAATCTTGTTGCACGCGAAGACCTTTACGTCACCACCAAGGTGTGGAATGACAAGCTGAATAAAGCAAGCTTTGTGGATAGCGTAAAAGAGAGTTTGGAAAAGCTTCAACTGTCGTACGTTGACCTACTACTTATTCATTGGCCGTCACCGGAAAACGGTGAAAGCATGGAAGAGTACCTAGGTGAATTGCTGCGCGTTAAGGAACTGGGCCTGACAAAAGAAATTGGTATTTCTAACTTTACCGTGGCACAAATTGAAGAAGCGGTGAGTATCTTGGGCGAGGGCGTTATTTCCACGAATCAAGTAGAGGTACACCCTTATCTTACTAATGAAAAAGTGCGTGCAGCGTGCGAGAAACACGGTATCACAGTGACAGGATATATGCCGTTTGCTGTTGGTAAAGTGCTAAAAGACGAGACCATCATTGCGATTGCAGATAAGCATGGTGTGAGCACTGCTGAGGTAGTTGTAGCCTGGGAGCTGGCTCATGGTTTAGTCACTATTCCATCGTCGACCAAGCGCAAAAATCTGGAAACCAATTTCAAAGCCCTTGAACTTACCTTAGACGCTGACGATATCGCAAAGATTGACGCGCTAGATTGTGGCGACCGTCAAGCTAACCCAGATTTTTCACCTGCGTGGGACTAATCGGAAAAATCACTGTGTTAAGGAGCTTTTATGCAAGCTAACGTTTGGCAATTTGAACAAGCTGGCGCAGCACTGATACAAAACGTACGAGAGTTTTCTGAGCCGGAGGCAGGGCGTATTGTCGTGCGCAACTATGCTATTGGCATTAACCCAGTTGACTGGAAGTTTATCGATGATAACCCGCGCGACTGGGAAAAAGGGCATATTCCCGGTGTGGACGGTGCAGGTGTTGTTGTCGCTGTAGGTGAGGGCGTTGATAACAGTCTATTGGGTAAGCGTGTGGCTTACCATCATAGCCTAGGTGATAACGGAAGCTTTGCCGATCATAGTGAAGTGTACGCAAGCCGCGTAATGGTTGTACCAGAAAGCGTTGATTTTGCGCTAGCTGCTGCGTTGCCATGCCCAATGCTTACTGCCTGGCAAGCGTTCAGTAAAGTGCCGGTTCGAGAGGGGGCTAACGTGTTAGTTAGCGGTATGGGCGCCGTTAACAAATTGCTGGCGCAAATACTTTCACAGGCTGGTTTTAACGTACATGTTATCTCAGGAAGCTTTACGCAAGAGCAAGCCGATGAGATGGGCGTAAAAACCATCCATCGCGGTAAACCTGAAGGGCAAACCTTTTACGCGCTTTTTGACGCGAATGGTCCAGACTATGCGGCGTCACTGGTGCCGCTTCTTGAAGCTAACGGCCACGTAGTGAGTATTCTAGGTCGTATTGAAGTACCTGTAGACGCACCTTTTACACGTACTATTTCTTATCATGAGATAGCCTTAGGCGCGCTGCATGATTATGGCGATTTATCACAGTGGCAGCGCTTGGTGAAAGACGGTGAGGCTTTACTTGAGCAAGTTGCTGCGCAAACGTTGGTTGTCGAAATACCTAACGTGTTTGACTTCAATAATTTGAACGAGGCCCTACAATTTTCAAAAGAAGACAAGCGAAAGGCGGTGGTTACGGTGTCATAAAGCCGGAATGATTAAGTTTCTTCCCTTATCTTTGGCTACGTAAAGGGCTTTATCAGCTCGTCTGAAGGCTTCGACAATATCGTCGGAGCCTTTACATAAAGTCCAACCTATACATGCCCCTAACTTTCTATCGTCAATCGATGCAATGGCTAACTGGTTGATTGCACTGTGGACAGTTTCCAGTTGCTTTGCAAACTCGTCGGCTTGGGTGGTCTTGCTTGTATTGAGCGCTTTTACGCGCTTTGCAATGGCAAATTCTTCTCCACCATAGCGCGCTGCTACTTGCCACTCATCATTAAGCGGCGCAAGAATCTTAGCAATGCCCTTTAGTACTTCATCACCGACATCGTGACCAAATGTATCGTTGATACTTTTGAAGTGATCTAAGTCGATTAGCGCAATGGCTAGCGCATCATGATCGTGTAAGGTTTTATCAAACGTATTGTCTACGAACATATCCAGCGTACGTCGATTGGGCAATTCGGTTAAACTATCTTTGGAAGCTAGTTCGGCCAACGTGCTATTCGTTTGTTCAAGTGCAAGGGTGCGCTCTCTTACCAGCGCTTCTAATTTTGATGCCTGCTCACTTTTTAACTTAGCAGCTTCTTTTTGGGCGTCTCTTTCCCTTTGGACAACTTTCACCATATAGCTTGCGGTAAGTGCAACCATAAATAGGCATGTCATAACTAGCCCAGTCATAAAGGTGGCAACGGGTTCGAGGTAAAGGTCTACTTCAAAAAGTGCAATAATGGTAAGAATTAGCGTGCTAAAGGTTACAGGAAGCATAGCGGCGGCAAGCCATTTGGCTCTATCAGAGCCCCGTCTATGCTCTACAAAGATAACGATACCCGCTATCAGTATATAAGGGAAAAAGAGGAGTACAGGCAGTTTTAAGGCAATATCTAACCCCACTGTTTGCCACAGTAAAATACCCAGCAGCGGAAGCACTATGCAAAAAGCTTTAATTGTTTTTGCCCCGTAAACCTCATGGTTGTCTCGCGCGAGTGTCTGAAACAATACCCAAAATGCAGTAATCAATACGGAATAAATGCTTATGGCGTAGCTAATATCGTTCAAACCCGGCGTATTTGGCCACAATAGTTCAAATGCGTAACCGAACACGCGGAAAAACCAAAATGTTGTCGCAAAAATAAATGATGCAAAACTCAAAAAAACTAAGTTACGGCTGGCAATATAGCCTAATACACAAAGTAGGGTAAGCAGCCCCATTGCGCCGAAAAATGCCATATCCCGCTGCAAGGTTTTCATATACAAGTTACTGTAATACTCAGGTGTGGCGACCGAGAAACTGTATCTTAAAATCTCACCAGACATAGTGCCGGTAAACTCAGTGTAAGAAGACGGCTGCAATACAGAGGGGAAATGATAGTTGGGCGTATTCACCGCTCGAGTACTGTAAGGTGCACTGTCGCCGGTTTCCCATTGATAATTGCCATCGGTGACAACTAACGTTTTCATTGCAGGGAAACTTATTGAAAACCAGACGGGAACTTGCGTATCTAACTGATTATAAATACGAACTTTGAAATGCAAATACTGTGACGGCGACCTATCAATAACATCAGCGCTATAAAACCATTCTTCTTCGCCGGTTATAGTTGCTGAGTTACTTACCGCAAAAACTACATCGTTATCTAAAGACAACATAGTTTGTGAATTATTGAAATTAGCTGCGTTGGCCGTTTGGCAACAGCATGCTATTACAAGCCATGCGAGCAATATTCGCAGCATTCATCGTCCTTGTTTTATTGGTTTTTTTATCTACAACTCAATATAGCACATAGTTTCAAAAATTTAGTACGCATTAAATAAAACATAAGTATAGATAAATCGCCTATTTCTTGTAGCGTTTTTAGCGTGGATAACTAACTAAGGTCGTGAGAGAACACGAAGCTAATAAAATGTGTGATGTCGTGTCGCTTGATAGGCATTGAGCGCGCGATGTACAACGTAAATAACACACAGGCTAAGTGCAATGGCAACCACTACCGATGAAAAGCGATACAGCGCACTATAAATAATATCCTGCTGAGGTGAGAGTGACTGGCCGTACAAAATGCCAAAGGTCGTTAGCACACCGAAGCCAGTACCAGCACCACCTCCGCCTAAGACATGTTGGCGGCTGATGAAAAACACCAATATCCACAAGCTAAAGCTAGCAAAAAATAACGTATCACTGTAATTGAGCAAAATGAGCTGGGCGAGCAGGGCAAGATTACAACCAATGAGTGTACCCAGTGCCCGTTGCCATCCACTCATCGTTGCGCCTTTCCAACAAAGTGGAAATAGTATCAAGATGCTCGCAGCTTGTGCTGATATCGAATCTACTAAGTCAAAGGTTTGAAACGCAGCAAAGGATAATGTGGCGACTGTCGTACATAAGATAACTTCGTGACGAATACTCGCTTTATCTTTTGTCGCTTTGGGCATAGGCGTGCGCGGCGCTTCATCGGGAAAAACAATATGTAAGGCGAATGCAATTATCAATGCCAACAGAATTGCACCTATATTGGATATGACCAATGCATAGATATCTATTCCATCACTACTGTAGCTGGCAAAATGAAGTTGTAGCGATAGTCCTACAAGGGAAAAGGCCCCGAATAAATACAGCGTACCTTTACTCATCTGCCAAAACAAAAAAGCAAAAGTGGCGGCAATTAGCGGTGTGATCAGCAATGGGTGGCTGCCGAACAAGCCGTAGATCACTAAAACAGTAGCCGCAGGAAAGATGGTTGCGGCAAGAAATTGTCGAACAATGTGACCGTTTAAAACGGCCACCAGTCCAAGCAATAGAATGGGATACAAAGTGAAAAATATCGGATTAGGCCAATCCAACGCTTTCGATATAGCAAACCCTAACGTGGCACCTGACGCAATCCGAAGCATCTGCTGAACATCATTTTTACTTAGCTGTGATTCCATATTTTATGTCTGATAAACCATAATTTAAGTTTAATAAATAAAGTGCAGCAGGCTTATAAAGTGGATTTGAATATTCGCTGCCGCCCTTTCAACAGGATTGTCTGGCACAATTTGTACGGTAGCGCGAGCACCACTGGTGAGATGTTTTAACGATATTTTTTGTTCATCAAGCTTAATATGGACACGTTGACGCTGCGCATCGCGTACCCATCGGTTCGACTTCTCAACGCTTGCAAGGGTGCCGTTGGCAGCGAGTTGACCGTCACTTACACCAGCTTCAAACTCAGCCACTTTCGCTTTGAACACTTTGCCAGGTAGCGCATCGAAAACCACGTTAGCTTGAATGCCTTTCTTTACATTGGTTAGCGATTTCTCTCGAAAGTCTGCAACCACATCTAACGTGTTATCAACTACCGAGGCAAGCGGCGTACTTTGTTTAGCATAAGTACCCTGAGTTACCTGCATGTTTGCCATGACGCCGTTATGCGGTGCTTTAATTTTTGTATAGGCTAAGTTTAATTCTGCCCGTTTGACCGCATTTACCGCGTCTAAATATTTCAGGTTTTTGTCACCTTGCTTACCTCTAGCAACAACTTGCTGGTTTAGTTCGGCTTTAAGCGCACTAATTTCAGCTTCGGCGCTTTTTAGCTGAGCGTAGGCTTTATCTACGTTTTGTTGAGATACCACTTTGGTCTGCTTTAGGGAACGCAGCCGTTGAAATTCACTGTTACGCTCGTCGTAAACTGCGGATGCTGCCTCTAATTTGGCTTTTATCGCTTCTGCTTTGGCATCAATTTGAGCATTTTCTAGTTCCACATTTGCCAAAGCAATCTGCGCCTTTTCAAGCGCAATTAGGTAAGGTGTTTCGTCAATAGTGAACAAAACCTGTCCTTCTTTTACGGTTTGATTATTTTTGACAAGCACCTCATTTATTGGCCCATTTATCTGGGGTGAGATTTGTGTGACCTGATGATAAACCCTCGCCTGTGGCGTCATAGGCATGCGTATATCTGCAATAATGAAGTAGACAAAACAGATGGCGAAACCGACCAAAGACAGTTTTATATACCTAGCAAACTCCTGATCTGGTGTTCGTTGACTCACTTAAATGACTCCAACAATTTTGCTGCATTGGCTTCAATTTTCTGAACACATTTAGCCATAGTGTGTAATTCCTCGTCCGATACTCCTGCGTACACTTCATCTCGAAGTGCCATTAACGTACTTTCGATATCATTCATTCGGCCTTTGCCCATATCTGTGAAATAAAGCAAGCGACTTCGTTTGTCGTTATCATCTGTAACGCGTTTGATTAAACCCGTAGTTTCAAGCTGCTTGATGGTGCGCGTTAAACTAGGCATTTCTATTTCCAAGCTTTCTGCCACCATCTGCTGTGTACAGCCTTCACCAAGTAATGACATATGAATCATTACGCGCCATCTAGACTCTGTAAGGTCGAGGTGTGCGACAGAATCAGTGACAGCTCTTCTGCACTTTTGCGCTGTACGGGCGAAAAGCGCAATAAGATGAAGTGGCATGGGTTCTGAAAATGACATATAGGCATCCTTGATTTTACTTAGCATGCTAACTAGTTTAATTGTTTAGCATGCTAAGTAAATAATATTGAGATGAGGATGATATTTTGTAAGCTGAGCGCTTATTAGGAAAAGTATAAATGGTTACTTATATAAAGCCGTGTTTGTAACAGATAGATAGGCTTTAACTAAGCGCTGTTGAGCAGTGAGCAAGTACGGGGTGAAGTGGAATATTCATAAAAAAATAAAAAAGCCGTTTATTAAAAATAAACGGCTTTTGGCTTAGGTCCAAAGGGAGATTTGGATTTAGAATTTACCTCTAAACGAAGCAAACCAGTTTGTGCTAGTGTCGTAAACTGTTGGATACGTGTTACCGTTACCAAGAGCTGGACCTGCACCAGAGTAAACTGGAGGTTGCTCGCCAAGAAGGTTAAGAACACCTAGCGTGAACTCTAAGTTATCGTTCATGAAATAAGTAGCAGAGATATCAAGATAATTGATAGCTTTGAATCCGGTCTCAAGTTCATCACCTTCATCATCGTTATCAGTTGTACCAAAGTGTCTCCAAGTCGCAGTAATATCAACGTCTAGGTTAGTATTCCACGTTGCCATAAATCTATGACGATACTCAGGGTTAGGTGCGCCACACGCGTTACCGAAGAAGCCAGCACACTCAACAGTGTCACCACCAGGGAATGGTACGGTGCTTAGTTCATCTAGTAGCGTAGCTGCGTAGTCGAATCTAACATCGCCAAGCTCAGTGTCGAAGTTATAGCCTACCTGAACATCCACACCCGAAGTTTTAAGCGTAGCAATGTTTAGGTTTGTTTGTTGGAAACCAACACCAAACGTACCTGCTGCAAGTGAACCTGCAGAAGAACGGGTAATTAGGTTACAGAAAGTTGGGTCACCTGAATCAAGACAGTTGTCGAAGATAGTTTGAGCTGGAATACCAGCAGAAATCGCATCTTCTACCTCAATGTCAAAGTAATCCACAGTAATCGAAAGACCTTCGATACTTGCTGGTGTAATAACAACACCAAAGGTTACCGTATCTGCAGTCTCAGGAGATAGTTGTGGGTTACCACCTGTTAGCGATTGGGTTTGACCTGAGATAACGTCAAGAATGTTACCGTATTGCGCTGCTGTTACACCGGTGCGTGCACAAGTTTCAAGTGAAGCAATTGGGTTTGCACCTGCACATGGGTCATACAACTGCTCGCCGCTAGAGTCAGTTCCCGCTGGGCTTAAGTTAGGTAGACCTGTGTTTTGACCTGTAAATAAGTCGATTACGTTTGGCGCTCGAACGGCGCGCTGGTATTGGGCACGTAGTTTAACGTCATCTACCGGCGTCCACGCTAGTTGATAACCGTAAGCATTTGTGTCAAAGCTATTTGTTGTGCCGTTGCCCTCTGCGTCATAATCAGAGAAACGATACTGTGCACTTAGCACTAACTCTTCAGCTAACTCTGCGCCAGAAATAAGAGGTATTTGAACTTCGGTGAAGAATTCACGAACTTCAATTTTACCTGCTACCGCTAGCGTTGCTCCGCCTACACCGGTGAAACCACCACCTTGAATTTGGCTAATTTCATCTGGTGATGAAGCAAGTTCGTCTTTACGGTATTCAATACCAAACAGCACGCCAACACCATCATCAGCAGTAGGGACCTTAATGCCGTAATCACCCAAGTTAGCTTGGATGTCTGCGCCGAATACTTTCTGTGAAGTTTCACCGTTTACAATACCAATACCTTGGATGAAATCTAATTGCTCTTGCGTTACAGAGCTTTCACCGCCAGGGCGTTGGAAGATGTTGTAAGGTACACAGCCACCAGACTGGTCAATACACACAACGTTACCATCTTCGTCAGTGGTTGCTAATAGCGCTTGCTGAAGGTTAGCGACAACGAAGTCATTCGTTGCTGAGCTTTGATCGCGAGTCTCTGAAATTTGACCAAAAATGTTCCACGCCCAAATATCATCTATGAAACCATTTAGGCCACCTACGAAGCGCCATGCGCTGTTTTCAAGACGTGAGTTACGCGAACCACCTTCAACGTTACGGTGAGATGCTGTGATACCGCTAACAATTACATCGTTTGCAATATCGTCAGCCGAGCAACCAAAAATATCAGTGAATGCTATACCGCTGTTACCTTGAATTAGTGGGTTTCCACAGTTGATGTCGTATGCGCCGATACCAAACGAGGCACTTGGAGCAATCTGAGCATCACTGGTGTTGTTGATGTATGAAAAATCTGCGTAGGCTTCTAAATCTTCTGCAAGCTCATAGTTACCTTTCGCATAGAAGTGATAACGCTCAGAAGGACGTTGGAAGAAGTTAGTTGCTCCGAAGTTGTAGGTTTGAGTTGGGCCGCCTGCGTAAGAAATAATATTTCCATCTTCTTCTTGGAATGCGAAGCCGCCAGGGCCACCAAACAAGCGGAAGTTAGCTGAACCAACACAACCAAATCCTTCAAAACTTGCTGAGCCGTTGCTTTGACCCAATGTACACGCTGAGAAAATTCTATCAGATTGAACAATCTCTTCGCGGTCTTCATAGGAAGCATAAATGGTTACGTTGCCTTTACCGTCGGCAGAAGATGCGCCAAACATTGTATAAATAAGCGTTTCGTCGCCGTCCATGGTAGAGCCAGGAACAGGTTGCTGCGCGGCGTTTAGCACGCCTTCATACAAACCATTGTCGTTGTCGGCGTAGTTTGTGCTGAACTGACCACCAAATTCCACACCTTCAAAATCATCGCGAAGAATGAAGTTTGCAACACCACCAACAGCATCAGAGCCGTATACCGCCGATGCACCACCGGTTAGGATGTCAACACGTTCTAGCATTTGCGTTGGAACTAAGTCAACGTTAGCAGCACTGGTTCCAGAAGAGCCGTATGGAAGACGTTTGCCGTCAATCAATACCAACGTTCTGTTTGCACCTAGACCACGAAGGTTAAGTGTTGCAGTACCTGTTGAACCGTTTGAAACTTCTGAAGCTTGACCCGCAAATACTTGCGGAAGCACGTTAACGAAATCTTCTACACGCAAGTTACCGCGAGCGGCCGCTTCAGCACCTGAAACGCTCAGTACAGGAGTGGCAGCTGCAACGTTTGGATTAGAAAGTAGACGCGAACCAGTGACTTCAATTTTCTCAACTGGTTCTTCCTCTGACTCAACGTCTTCTTGGGCGTAGACACTACCAGAAAATGCCAACGATGCGGCAGCGCCAAAGGCGCAGGCAAGTCTGACCGACTTTGCCAGTTTGTGGTTTGTAAACATTGTAGTCTCCCTAGACTTTAATTTCTTGCTTTAATTATTTTTAGTGTGTTTTTTAAACACTTATTATGTATTGCACAAGTTTTGTATATTATCAACAAGATATATGCGTAAAATTTGAGAGGCGCTTCTTTTTAACAATTTTTTATTAATATTTTAGAAAAAGTTTAAGTGTCTGTGCGTTTATTGTACGGCGCGTAGGCTATATAAATTGCGCGAATACGCTATTTGTGTCGAATTTTGTACAGCAAAATGTAAAAGAAAATTATGTTCTTATACTTTCGTAGTGGTTTTGCGCTGTATGTAGCATCTTGTCTGTAGCAAAAATTTTTGACTGTTGTGCACCTAACAATAGATGTATTTACACGGCTGCAATTATGGATGGATAAAAATTGTGTGGTGCAACTTCGCCGAAAGTAGCTCATCGTATTGCTACGTCGTGTTGCGGTAAAACAGCTAGGTGATAAATATAGACGTCCCGCACGATGCGGTGATGAGGGCAACCTAGGAAAATGTGTTAGTACCGTAGGTTATGGAGTAGCCTAACGCGTACAGAAAAGTTTACAGTGGCTCGACTATTATTTATGAGGTGCTGTAAAAAAGTCATAGCTCCAATAACGCCTTTAACTTTTTGAGATATCGACGGCTCACGGGAACTGAATCTCCCGTCTTCATAAGAAGCGTAGCAAGGCCATTATCCAAGAGTTTAACTTCCGCAACGCATGATAACCTCACCAAGTATTGCCGGTGACATCGAACAAGCGCGGTTCTCTCTTCTAAGGTTTTCAATGTGAGCTGCGTGTCTGCTTGTTGTTCTAACGTTTTAACATGTACGCCCGCCACATCACTATAAGCAAAATGAATATCTGATTCGGGAAGCAGCAATATGCGCTGATGACCCACACAAGGAATGTGCAGCAATGTGGTTGGGGCAATAGCGTCAATGTCAGTTTGGGGCTGTGTTCTCTTTTTAAGCCTGGTAAGTGTTTTATTAAGCCGCTCTGGTTCCACGGGTTTGAGTAAATAATCAAACGCGTTATCTTCAAATGCTTGAAGGGCATACTGTTCAAATGCAGTGACCAAAACAACATAAGGCATGGTGTCTAAATCGAGCATTGCCAGCATATCTAGTCCAGAAAGCTGGGGCATTTCTATATCTAAAAAAATTACATCCGGGCAGTGTTGTTTTACTAATGTCAGTCCTTCGATTGCGTTCGCGGCTTCGGCTAAAACTTGTACCTCATTGGTTTCGTTTAGTAACTGGCAAAGCTCCTCTCTGGCGAGGGGTTCGTCGTCAATCACAAGTGCGCGAAAGGCTGAGTTCTTCGTCATTGTTAGCCCTCATGATGGTAAGTGTGGGGAATAGAAAAGGACATACGAGTGAACTGGTTGGTTCGATATTCGATCACCAGGCCAGATTGTTGACCAAACTGATGAACAAGCCGCTTATCTACAATATCCATCCCTAAACCTGCGTGTTGCTCTTTTTGGGGCTTATACAAGCCTGCATCATCTTCAACGAGAATGTGAATGTGGTTATCTGGTGTACATCGTACATTCAAAGTTAAAAGCCCACCCTCTATTCGTTGAGAGATACCGTGCTTAACCGCGTTCTCAACCAGTGGCTGCAACGTAAAACTTGGTAGAAGTGCGGACATAGCAGCATCGTCACACTTGATGGCAACCTGGAGGCGTTCGGCAAAACGCGCCTTTTCGATAGCCAAATAAGCATTAACGTGGTTAATCTCTTCTTTTAGCGTTACCACCGCGGTGTTTTGCTTTAGGTTTATTCTAAAAAAGCGTGACAGGCTAAGCACAAGCTCTCTGGCCCTTTTGGGGTCGCGACGAATAATGGCGCTAATCGTGTTGAGCGCGTTAAATAGAAAATGAGGATTGACCTGTGCATGTAGCAGTTTGATTTCAGACTGTGAGAGCAGATCTTTTTGCTGCTGATAAGCGCCGTAAACAATCTGACTAGACAGTAATTGAGCGATGCCTTCTGCCATTGACAGGGTAACCGTCGACATAAACTTCCGTTTGGGTTCGTAAAGCTTAATAGTGCCTACCACCTCAGAGCCAGAGTGAAGTGGAATAATCAACACCGAGCCTAGCGGGCAATTCTTGTTTAATGTGCATTGGTAAGGGCGTTCAGCACCATCTAAATGCACTATTTTGTTATTGTTCAGTGACTCCATTGTACTTGATGAAGATATAGGTGTGTTTGGTAGGTGATGATCGGCACCCGTTCCGATAAATGCCAAAATCTTCTCTTTATCAGTAATCGCTACCGCACCAACATTCGTTTCTTCATAGATAATACGTGCTACTTTTTCTGCATTAACTGGGGTGAATCCAGATGTGAGCACGCCCACTGAGCGATCTGCTATGGTTAGTGCACGTCGTGAAAAAGTGGCAGAGTACTTTTCAAAAATCGTTTTTTTGTCAGATAAGATACTGATAAAAAGTGCGGCCCCCACAGAATTTGCAATGACCATAGGTGCGGCTATAGCGCTGACCAGTGCGTAAGATTTTTCGAAAGGCTCAGCAACGGTAAGCAGTATTGCCATCTGAAACAACTCTGCTATGAAGGTAATGACACCAACTTTCCATGGGTTGAAAATATCTAGACTCTTGTTCTTGCGAACATAGTAAACGTGCATGAGGCCGCCGATAAGACCTTCTAGCGTGGTGGAAATAGCGCAGGCAACATCAGTAAAACCACCCAACGAATAACGATGGAGGCCGCCGGTCAATCCTACGGCAAACCCAACTACTGGACCTCCGAGTAACCCTCCTATAACTGCCCCAATGGCTCTGGTATTGGCAATGGCGTCGTCTATTTGCAGTCCAAAATACGTGCCCAGAATACAAAAGGAAGAAAAAACAACGTACACCAAGTAACGGTGTTTGCGATGAGAAGAAATGCTGAGAATAGGAAGAAAAAGCGGTGTTTTACTTAGCATATATGCGAGTACTAAATACACACACATTTGTTGAAGTAGCGAAAGTATGAGTTCCATGCTTGCTGATATTACCGCCGGTTAAAAATGAGCCCCATTATAACCCATGTTAAAAGTACAAAATAAAAGGCCGCCCTATATAACGGGCGGCTCATCATATTACACGTGTTTAGTTTAGGTAGTTATGCATCCACCGGTTGGGAGGGATTTTCAACATTCACAGATGATGGCTCAAGCGGCGCTTCACCTTTCCCCTTGGAAATTCGAATGACGTAAAACGTGGTGATTAGCGATGCGATAAGCCCGATAATTGTCGATACATTCATCGCCATACCGAAACCCAAGGTGTCGTTGTTTAGAATAAAGGTAACGCAAACGGCCGTCATAAATATTGCTGGTACCGTAGTTATCCAGTGCAGTTTATTATGTCTTAGTAAGTAGGCAGACGCGGTCCACAGCATCATGACGGCTGTTGCTTGGTTGGCAAATCCGAAGTAGCGCCAAATAACGCCGAAATCGACTTGGGTGAGAATACCGCCAAGCACAAACAAAGGGGCGGCCATGAACAAGCGGTTACGTATACCTTTTTGTTCAACGTTAAAGTACTCAGCCATGATAAGACGACTTGAGCGAAACGCGGTATCGCCAGACGTAATAGGAAGAATAACCACGCCTAGAAAAGCCAGTACGCCACCTACAACGCCTAAAAGACCGAATGATGAGGCATAGACAACGTTTCCAGGGCCACCATTGGTAATAGCTGCCGAGAGCCCTTCTAAATTGTCGAAGTAAGAAAGGGCAATGGCACACCAGATAAGGGCAATCACACCTTCACCTATCATCGCACCAAAAAACACAAAACGTCCGTTCTTTTCGTTTTCCATACAGCGAGCCATAAGCGGGGACTGGGTGGCATGAAATCCAGAGATAGCGCCACAAGCGATAGTGATAAAGAGCGCCGGCCAAAGAGGCATATCGTTAGGATTTAAATTCGTCAGCATATCGCTTGCCGTGAATTGGCTAAGTATCGAGTGCTGGTCAGAATAGCTGGCAGCGGCCAATAATCCCACCGACATGAAAATAAGAAGGGCTCCGAAAAACGGATAGAAGCGACCAATAATTTTATCTACAGGAACAATGGTAGCCAAAATATAATAGGCAAAAATAATGGCGACCATGGTGCCAACTTCAACGTGCCATGATGTCTGATCATTAACGAGGTTTGTGATCATGCCAGCGGGCGCTGAGACAAAAACTACACCTACCAGTAGAAGTAGCACAATAGCGAACAAGTTCATAAAGTGCTTAGCGCCTCGGCCCAGATAACGGCCAGATAAGCTAGGCACAGATTCACCATTGTTGCGAACTGACAGCATGCCTGAGAAATAGTCGTGAACAGCGCCGGCAAAAATGCACCCTAATACAATCCAAAGCATGGCAGCTGGGCCATATAGCGCACCCATAATAGGGCCAAAAATAGGTCCTACGCCAGCTATATTTAGAAGCTGAACGAGGTACACCTTTGGCGTGGACATAGGGACAAAATCTACACCGTCTTTTTGACTATATGCAGGAGTGGGGCGCGCTGGCGTTACGCCAAAAACCTTCTCAACAAAGGCTCCATATATAAAGTAGCCAGCAATAAGTGCGGCTACGCAAATTAAAAACAATATCACAGGGCGTTGTCCTTATTTTTATAAATTAGGTTTATAAAAAGGGTCTGTTACTTATGTTGTAAATGTTGTGTACAACAATGTTTGAAATAGGTTAACGATATGAAAGTATGTATGCATGAAAAAAAGCAGTGAGTGGTCGCATAGCAAATTAAGCGGTAGGGAGTATGTAATTTCGCTCTACTGTTACGTGCAGTAAAATGCTAAAATCCGCGCAATTAATTACCAAGCCGTATCAAGCGTTTTACCGCAATACTAAATTTGCGCGGAGAAGCATTGCTTATCCGTTATAAAACGCGCCTGTAAGTAATTGGTTTACAGGGATAATAGATAACGAAGATAAGTATTGATGTCAGATAAGAAGCTTCTAGAAGAGATTAAAAAGCGACGCACGTTCGCAATCATATCGCACCCGGATGCGGGTAAAACCACGATTACTGAAAAAGTATTGTTATTCGGTCGCGCCCTACAAACTGCCGGTACCGTAAAAGGTAAAAAGTCAGGTCAGCATGCTAAGTCTGACTGGATGGAAATGGAAAAAGAGCGTGGTATCTCGGTAACCACCTCGGTCATGCAGTTTCCATATAGCGATCACTTAGTAAACCTGCTTGATACTCCCGGGCACGAAGACTTTTCTGAAGATACCTATCGTACACTGACGGCCGTTGACTCATGCCTTATGGTTATCGATGCTGCAAAAGGTGTAGAAGACAGAACCCGTAAACTTATGGAAGTCACCCGTTTGCGAGATACGCCGATTGTAACTTTCATGAACAAGCTAGACCGGGATATTCGCGACCCTATGGAACTGCTCGATGAAGTAGAAACCGAGCTTGATATCTTGTGTGCACCAATCACGTGGCCGATTGGCTGTGGTAAGAGCTTTAAAGGTGTATATCACCTTCACCGCGACGAAACTATTTTGTATCAAAGCGGCCAGGGTCACACTATTCAAGACGTGCGTATCATTAAAGGGTTAGATAATCCTGAGTTAGATACGGCAGTAGGAAGTGACTTAGCTGAAACCTTGCGCGACGAGCTAGAGCTTGTGCGCGGTGCATCTAACGAATTCGAACAAGAGCTTTTCTTGGAAGGCCAGTTAACGCCAGTATTTTTCGGTACAGCATTAGGTAACTTTGGTGTTGACCACATGCTTGACGGATTGGTTGAGTGGGCACCTGCACCACTTGGTCGTGAAACCGAAGAAGGGACTATCGAAAGTACTGACGGTAAGTTCAGTGGCTTTGTATTTAAGATTCAGGCCAACATGGACCCGAAACACCGTGACCGCATCGCGTTTTGTCGTATTGTGTCGGGCAAGTACGAAAAAGGCATGAAAATGCGCAACAGCCGTTTAGGTAAAGATGTGCGTATTTCTGATGCGTTAACCTTCTTGGCTGGTGACCGTTCATTGCTGGAAGAAGCCTATGCCGGCGATATCATCGGCTTGCACAACCACGGTACCATTCGCATAGGGGACACCTTCACGTCAGGCGATAACTACCGCTTTACGGGTATTCCAAACTTTGCGCCTGAGCTATTTAAACGCATCCGCTTGAAAGATCCGCTTAAGCAAAAGCAGCTGCTTAAAGGGCTGATCCAGCTTTCTGAGGAAGGGGCAGTACAGGTGTTTAGACCCCTTGCCAACAACGATTTGATTGTGGGCGCAGTAGGTGTGCTTCAGTTTGACGTAGTTGTCGCTCGCTTGAAAGCCGAATACAACGTAGACGCACTTTACGAGCATATCAACGTGAGCACGGCCCGCTGGGTTTACTCTGATAATGAGAAGAAGCTTGATGAATTCCGCCGTAAAGGTGAGCAAAACCTTGCACTAGATGGCGGCGATAACCTGACGTACATCGCACCTACTATGGTGAATTTACAGCTAGCGCAAGAGCGCTACCCTGATATTCAGTTCAAGAACACGCGCGAAAATTAAGCTAATAAAGATTAAACAAAGACACTATATATTATGAATATACATGCACTATTAGTTAACCGTTTCACTGAAGCTCTACAAGAAATGGGTGTAGAAAATGCACCAGTGCCAGTTTCGCGCAGCGCTCGACCTGAATTTGGTGAATATCAGTTTAACGGCGCGATGGCGCTAGCCAAACAGCTTAAGCAAAAGCCGCGCGATATTGCAGAGAAAATTGTTGAGACTGTAAAGCTCGACGATATTGCCAGCAAGCTAGAAGTGGCGGGCCCTGGTTTTATCAACGTTCATTTAAATGACGAATGGCTGTCTAACCAGTGTGAGCTGTCACTGACCGACCCGCGTTTAGGCATTGCTAAGTCAAAAGAACAGAACATTGTTGTTGATTACTCTTCTCCAAACCTAGCCAAAGAGATGCACGTGGGACACCTGCGTACTACCATCATCGGCGACGCTGTGGTTAAAGTACTGGAGTTCTTGGGCCACAACGTTATTCGTCAAAACCACATGGGCGACTGGGGCACTCAGTTCGGTATGTTGCTTGCGCACCTTTCAGACAAGCTTCAAGACGAAGTAGCTGAAACAGCGCTCTCTGATCTTGAAGACTTTTACCGCGAAGCCAAAGTACGCTTTGACGAAGAAGAAGGTTTTGCCGACCGCGCCCGTGAATACGTAGTTAAACTGCAGGGCGGCGACGCTCAGTGTTTGGCGCTGTGGGAAAAGTTCATTGACGTGTCTATCGCTCATTCTGAAGAAGTGTACGACAAACTAAACGTAAGCCTGACCCGTAAAGATATTATGGGTGAGTCAGCTTACAATGAAGATTTAGCCAACGTAATCAGCGACCTCAGAGAAAAAGGTATCGCTGTTGAAGACCAAGGCGCGCAGGTGGTGTTTATTCCTGAGCTTGCTGATAAAGAAGGCAACCCTGCGGTTTATATCGTTCAGAAGTCGGGTGGTGGCTATCTTTACGCAACTACTGACCTTGCAGCCATGCGCTATCGCAGCGGCAAGCTAAATGCTGACCGTACGCTTATTCTTACCGATGCTCGCCAAGCATTGCACTTCAAGCAAACTGAAATTGTAGGCCGCAAAGCAGGCTTTATGAAAGAAGAGCAAACTTACGAACATTGCCCGTTTGGTATGATGCTAGGCAGTGACGGTAAGCCATTTAAAACCCGTACAGGCGGTACAGTTAAATTGGTTGAGTTACTTGATGAAGCCGTTGAACGTGCGGGTAAGCTTATCGCAGAACGCGACAACGATTTAAGTGAAGACGAGCTTAAAGAAGTTGCTCGCAAGGTAGGTATTGGTGCCGTGAAATACGCTGACCTATCTAAAAACCGCACAACCGACTACATGTTCAACTGGGACTCAATGCTAAGTTTTGAAGGTAACACCGCGCCTTATCTTCAATATGCTTATACCCGTGTGAAAAGCTTGTTCAGAAAAGCGGGTGTAGAGATGGCCACCATGCCGGTAGATATCAATATTGCTGAGAAACAAGAGCATGCACTAGCTGTGCTGCTGATGCAGTTTGAAGAAGTGATTGGCATGGTATCTCGTGAAGCCACGCCTCACGTGTTATGTACGTATCTATACGATGTGGCTTCAGCGTTCATGACGTTCTACGAAGCTTGCCCAATGTTGAAAGACGGTATCGAGCCAGCTATACGCGACAGCCGTTTAGCACTGTCAGCTTTAGTTGCCAAAACCTTAGAGCAAGGGTTAACCCTACTGGGCATTGAGACACTAGAAAAAATGTAGTGTTCGCGGTACAACATAGATATTGATATTGAGAAGGCTGACATTGATTGTCAGCCTTTTTTTATGCTTAACGCAAACGACTAAAGCAACAGTTCATCGGTGCAAATGTTTACTTTTATCGGTTGTTTAGAACCGGAAAAGGCGATGAGTGCTTAAAAGTCGGAAACTACAAAAATATAACTCAAAGTAAAGACAGGAAAATCCAATGACTAAGATCCTTGCATTTGCAGGTAGTACCCGCAAAGGTTCGTTTAACCAAGCTATTATTAACGTCGCTGCTGAAGGCGCCCGCGAGGCTGGCGCAGAGGTTACCGTTATAGACCTGGCCGATTTTCAAATGCCACTGTTTAATGAAGATGAGGAAGCCGAGTTTGGCATGCCTGAAAAAGCACAGGCGTTCAAAGAATTGCTAATGAGTCATGATGGTTTTCTTATTGCCTCACCAGAATACAACTCAAGCTACCCAGCACTGCTCAAAAACGCCATTGACTGGGCATCACGTATGAGCGAAGGCGAAAAGCCACTGCAAGCGTATCGCGGTAAAGTAGCTGGTATTATGGCCGCATCGGCTGGCGGGCTGGGCGGTATGCGTGTGCTGGTGGTACTGAGAATGTTACTTGAGAACCTGGGTACTATGGTGCTGCCAAATCAAAAAGCTATAGCAAAAGTAAATACGCTTATGGAAGAGGGCGTAATTACGGATGAAAAAACCATTAAGCAGCTAAAGAATTTAGGTAAAGAAACTGCTGAGTTGGCTGGTAAGATAGCGAAATAAAAGTTATTGGTAAAACATCTTTTAGATATAAAGTTTGTGATAAAGCTCGGCTGCAAATTGTCACAGCCGAGCTTTAATTTAGTTTATTCCGCGCTGTGTTTCTAAGTAGCTAGCAAAACTGCCAAGCCAGTGGCTTCCCATGTAGTGCATATCACCAAACACCGCGTTTAACCCCGCCTCACGGTGTGCTTTTAGCGTTTTTTCCAATACCGGTAAGCGTGCGTCATTGTCTGGTAAAGCGCTCATTATGCCTTCAATCATCCACGCTCGGCTAATGTTCAACCCGTCTAGGTGAGCGAGCTTCCCATCCGTTTTGTCAGTCACAGTCGCAGGCGCTAGCCAACTTGATGTTTTAGCGGTTAGGTCTGGAAAGAATGCTGAAAGCCATTGGCTGTAGTCTTTTTTAGCCATTACTCGGCGCATTAGGTCGGCTTCGGCCAAACAAGGTGATAGGAAATCCTGCCCTGAAGGCTCGTAGGCTAGTGGGCACTGCTTGTCAGCCTGATAGTAGTCTTTCACCCTAGCCGTTAGCTGTGCTTCAAACTCCTTATTGCCTGACGTTTTCGCCCAATCTAACATCAGGCCAAAAGCAAATGCGGTTTGGCTGTGTTCACCGGTTCGGATTGGGTAAGCCAGTTTTGGTAACCACGCGCTTACTCTCGACACAATTTCTTTCTCAAGCGGAAGTAGTGTGCTTAGCCATACCTTTGCTTCTGGAACAGTCGATTGACGCAGTTCAGCGGTTAACTGTAAGAACCAAGCAAGACCATAGGGACGTTCAAACGACGCATTATTTTCACGGTTGAGGCTTACCAATTCACCTTGAATATTCGCTGCCGTAAAGCTGATATTTAGCTTTTCAATAATCTCATCTTTATTCACCCCGTCTTGAGCAGTATTTAGCATTCTTACTAGGAGCCAATGGCCATGAACTGATGAGTGCCAGTCTAAACATCCGTAAAATGCGGGGTAGAGTTGACTTGGTGCCTTTACGTCATCGCCATCATTCATCATGTGTTTTACAACATTGGGAAACTCTTGATGAATACAATGGAGCGCGAGGTTAGCAAAAACGCTTTCGTAATTGCTGTTAGAGACGCCTGTGGGAGCATTTGCTACTAAAGTTTGATTGACACCGGCACTGCCCTTGTTGTTGGCTTCAATTGTCGGTGAACTACTAGCAAAGGCGTTGTGGGTGGCAAACGCTGTGGCAAATGCAAGGGTACAGCGAACAAGTTTTTTTATTTTGAACATAGTGTTGCGCACTTAATCAATGAGAAGTATATCGCCAATGTATAGTGATAAATGCTTTGAATAAAGTGCTGCGCGATACATAACGCCCCAGCACTTTAAACAGCAGCAACAGGCTTTTTTGAACCCTACGCACTAGCTCCGATGGCTTCTAGTTTGGCGGTGTATTCATCGAAAGAACCAATGGTCCTTTCTACCCAGCCAGCATTGTAATAGGTTTCACTATATCGCTCTCCGCTGTCGCACATAAGCGTTACAATTGAGCCCGCTTCACCTCGCTGCTTCATTTGTTCAGCAATACTTAGTGCACCCCATAAGTTTGTGCCAGTAGAAGGGCCGGCTTTAATTCCCATGGTGTTGTTTAGCCAATGCATGGTTGCAATACTAGCCGTATCGGGAACAGCAATCATGTCGTCTATAACATCATGCTGAAAAGAGGCTTCAACTTTAGGACGTCCTATCCCTTCTATGCGGCTTCCTCGGGTAGCCGTAAGTGTATGATCCTTGTATTTAAAGCTATCAAAGAATACGCTGAATTCAGGATCTACTACCACTAGCTGAGAAGAAAGACCTTTGTAGCGAATGTAGCGGCCTATGGTTGCTGATGTTCCGCCAGTACCAGCACTCATAACCACAGTGTGTGGAACAGGGTGGGGCTCGGCTTTCATTTGCTCAAAGATACTCTCAGCAATATTGTTATTTCCGCGCCAGTCTGTAGCGCGCTCAGCGTAAAGGAACTGGTCCATAAAGTAGCCGTTAAGTTCTGTCGCTACCTTGGAGGCTTCGCTGTGCATTTGTGTAGGGCAGTCAACGAAATGACACTGTCCACCGTAGCGTTCAATAAGCGCTATTTTACTTCGGGCGGTAGATTTAGGCATGACGGCAACAAATGGAACGCCAATCATTTTAGCGAAGTAAGCTTCAGACACCGCTGTACTGCCTGAGGAGGCTTCAACGACCGTGGTCCCTTCTACAATTTTTCCATTACAAAGGGCGTATAGAAAAAGAGACCGGGCTAGACGGTGCTTTAGGCTGCCTGTCGGATGAGTGCTTTCATCTTTCAGATAGATATCAACATCTTTAAAGGCGATTTGCTCTAACTTGATTAAGTGCGTATCAGCCGAGCGTTGATAATCTGCATTGATAATATTTATCGCTTTTGAAACCCAGCTCTTCATAACCCTCTCTCTTTTACCCGAAATGCAATACGTTGAGCACCTTATTTAAAATGAAACATAAAGCGTAGTTCGCTTGACGTTGGCTGTATAAGGCAAGAATTAGAATACCAGTGAAGATGGAGTATTTGATTCTATTATTTTAATAATAGAGGATTAACGTGAAAAATATTTCTACCATGTGAATTTTAAAAAGAAATATATCGCATGTTACACAGCGAGCTCACTAACATGTACGCAAAAGTCGAGCAACAGAGGTAGCACTAAACCTTCCCTCCCACAACCAACAAAGCCTAAAGCGGTAGCCTTCCGTTAGAAATAAGCCCCCAAATAACCCCAGCAAAGCCGCTGCCAAAACCCAGTGGACTGAACCAAAGTCGTCCTCTTTAGACCCTGTAATGACCATTTGCTCACATTTAAGACCCGTTTCATATTCGTATTCCTCTCGTTTATAAAAATGGACAGCAAATTATTTGCTGGACATATAACTAAGAAACACGCCACGAGAAAAGTGTGACAACATTTTTGCTGGTAAGTCGAAAAAGGTATCCGTAATACATGGGAAGGGAATAGAAAGCGGGGGCTGAGTCTGAGGGAGTCCCACCATTTTTATTTGCATTGAATACTTTAATGGTGCAGTTATTTTTTAAAATGATCGTGCGCGAGAGTTTGAGGGATTAAAACTAACCCGGGGCTGTGAAGACAAGGATAAAAAAAGAGCCGAGAGGAAGGTAACTTTAGGCAAGGTTCATTGCACCTAATGCTAAACAGAGCCTAGCTATTCTTCAGTACAAAAAAGTTCAGAATCCTCATCTATATTGGTATCGTTAGCAAACGAATTTATTAAAAGGTAACAACATGAAAATTAGGGCGCTTTTCTTTGCCACAGCTCTTTTACCCGCGCTATGCGTATCCACGTTTGCTTATTCGAAAGAAGAGCAAATGCTAAAAGTTGCTACATTTAACGTAAGTATGGAAGCCACTAACTATAAAGCGTTGGGCATGAAGCCGAGCGACAAAGTACTTCAACACGTTTTGTCTACGGGCGAGCACCCGCAAGTTAAAAATATTGCAGAGATCATTCAACGTGTGAACCCTGATATTCTGATGCTGAATGAATTTGACTACATTGCAGATAAGCGTAAAGGGGTGGGAGCGTTTATTAAGAATTACCTAAATGTTTCACAGCGTGGCCTCAAGCCAGTGGATTACCCTTATACCTATGTGGCGACAGTTAATACGGGCGAGCCAACGCAATTTGATCTGGACAACAACGGTAAAGCCGAAGGTTTTGGTGGCGATGCCTATGGGTTTGGATTATATCCAGGACAATACGGTATGGCGCTACTGTCAAAATACCCAATTGATGTTGAGGGTATTCGTACTTTCCAGACGTTTAAATGGCACCACATGCCTCACCCGCAGGTCCCTATTATTCCCGATGAGAGTGGAAGTACTGATAATGGCGAGCCTTGGTATGATGTGGAAGAGTGGGCCGCACTAAGGCTAAGCTCCAAGTCTCACTGGGATGTGCCGGTGAAAGTGGGCGGTAAAACCGTTCACATACTTGCAATGCATCCAACACCACCTAATTTCGACGGAAGCGAGGACCGCAACGGCAAGCGTAACTTCGATGAAATTAGACTTATGGCAGATTACCTTTCTCCTGATAAAGGTGCATACATCTACGCAGACAATAAAGAGAAAGTAACTCTGTCAGAGAACGCACGCTTTGTACTCGTAGGTGACTTTAACGCCGCAGATATTGGGGACAAGCATCGCGAGGGGGTTATTGAACAGTTGACCGAGCATCCGTTAGTTAATAACGACACCATTCCAATCAGTGCAGGTGGTGCTAGCGCGTCAGGCGCTGAATTTAGTAACCGCTTTACTGCCTACTGGGGAGCCAGAGCAGACTATGTCTTACCATCTCGCTATGGATTCGATGTAAACGGTGCTGGCGTTTTCTGGCCCGCTAAAACAAGTGATCTATATCGATTAGTTAAAGACCGCGAAGCCAGCTCAGATCACAGGTTGGTGTGGGTAAACCTATCGATAACACAAGATTGATAGAAAGCAATTGCTCTTCGCTTCATTTACCTAGTGCCCTTGAATGTTAAACAGGGTCGGTTAAACATGGTCGCGATATGCGGCTATGTTTAGCCGCGCTGAGTTCTTTCATTTTCACAAGAGCCCGCGTTAAACAGTGTGTAGTAGGCGACTATGGCTAAATTGGCGACAAACCAAAGGTCCTTGATAACAAACTGACCTAAACGATTTACGATTGTTGTACTGTTAAATGTGTTTGGAACGGTAAACAAAAAGGTTTGTGTCATCAGAAAAACGGATAAACAAGCCAGTCCGCCTACGATGATAGTTGGTTTGTTCCTAGCATAAATACCAGCGCCTAATAGCAGCGCAAAGAAGACATCAAAACCACCAATTACGTTTGACGCACCCTGTACACTGAACACATCGTATAACCACGACATAAAGGGCGATGTTTCAACCAGCCCAACAATGCCTTTCGCTTCAAACTCGAAAAACTTCATACCTCCTATCCAGAGTAAGACCATGGCTACAGGTGCAAAATTAAGATAGGTTATCTGCGAATACGAAAACCTGTCGCGATAAAAGAGAAATAAACAGAGCGGCATTATCGCGAAATACTTGATGATGCCTTGACCACTGCCAATAATCGGGAACCCCCCAAAATCTGTCATCCATCGTGTAGGTGAAAATAAAGTGAGTAAGGGGATTGCGGTAACTAATGCAGCGAATAGCGTAACCGTTTTTGTTGAAACAAGCTTAAAGCGTGCTGCAAAGATCATGAGAGCTAGCAGTAATAATGTAATACCTGCGATTGCTCCAAGTGCATCTTCACTAACCGATGCGCCTAAAGAATAGAAATTGAAGATCGCTAATACAGCATTAGGATTCGCACCTAACAGAAATGTTAAGCCAAGAATGGCCAGGCTAAAATTTAGCAACGCGGTTACTGCGTTTTCGGTTTGGTTAAGTGTCATAGAGCGTCCGTAAATACTGCAAGTTTTGCGAAGTGTAGGTAAAGACCCGCCATGGCATATATAAAATTTCAAAGTTTTAATAATTTTTCAGGCTAAGCGTACAACTCTGAGCGCCCATTTATTAACAGAATAAGAACTTATCTAATAATAATGGTCTTAAGTAGCGAAGGTTTGAAACAGTGCAGCTTTAAGCCGTCGCTTCCTAAAAGTAAAATATGCTGAGAGAAAAAAATGAAACAAGTAAGCAGTACAGCGCAGAAACATTTTGGAATATGGTTAGGCGTAGGCGTGAGTGTCGCTTTGTCTGCTTGTGGTGCGCAGACTCCTGAACCTATTGATATGCCAATATCAAGCGTTGAAGAAGTTGAAAAATTAGAGCAAGTTGTTGATACCTCGTTGCCCCTAGTGCAGCAAGCTTATTCCATTGAGTCTGAAAAAGTGTGCGATAAACAGGGGGGGAACTGGAAGAAAGTAGGCCGGCAGCAGGCGTACGCTTGTGTGCTGCCCGCGAGGGATGCTGGCAATAAATGCAATGACAGCAGTGAATGCGAAGTGGCCTGTGTTACTGAAAATAATCAGATGAAAGCAGGGTTAAAGACGAGTGGGGTGTGTTTAGAGAGCACAGACTTATTTGGTTGCCGAGCCTATGTTTCAAAGGGCGTTGTGGAACATACTCTGTGTGTTGATTGAGGAAGCCTTGAATGAAGCGCTCGCCATTGGCAATGCGCTTCATAAATCACTAGTTAATTAATGTTTGGGAAGTCGAGCCTGTCTAATTCGCTCGCCGTCTCATTACATTCACCTAATAGATGCAGTCTATCTTCGGTTTGATGCGTATCTATCTCGATATAGCCAGTTTGGCAGTAACCGGTCTCTTCCAGTTTTTTATCAAGAGATGCGTAGAGTTGCTCTGCCATTCTATCGCTATTATCTGACGATTTTTGTGATGAGTCTCCACGACTGTCTTGACCACCACGACCGCCGCGTCCACCACCTTCGCCACCTTGACCACGGCCGCCTCTGCCACCCCCTTTACCACCTTCACGCTGTTGCATTAATGGGATGCTAAACGCGAAGAGCTTGGTACCGTCTTGCTTGATCTTAGTTTCAAAAAATATCTCATCCATGTCTAAAGGTGGTGGCCTATGAGCGCACGCACTGACAATTAACGAAGACGTTATGACTAATAGTGTTTTATTCATTTTATTTAAATCTTATTTGAACCACGTCACTTTGAGCTACAAAGGTTTCTTTAGTTGCAGTATCCAGTGTAAGTTTTAGGTAAAGTAGGGATATGTTCAAAAAGGTTTACCGTTTTTCCTTTGCGCTTATTGTGCAACGCTCGCGTATTTATATTTTAGATAACTTATATCAGCAATTTTTTTATTTACAGGGATAGGTTTCATGCTTTCCAACATCATTCGTTTTGCGAAAAACATCGTCGTGTCGTTAATTGCAATCTTTGTGTGTTTTGGCGTGCTCGATTTCTTGTGGCTTGGTGTTATTGCGGATGGCTGGTATCAAAGTGAAATGGCTCCTCTGCTTAGAAGTCAATTTATTACGTGGCCTTGGGTAGTGTTTTATTTAATGTATGGATGCGTAGTGTTTGTACTTGCCGTGGTAGCGAACAGAGAGAAGTCGCTACTTTATGCTGGAATAGATGGCGCGCTTTTAGGGTTAGCCAGTTATGGCGCCTACAACTTAACGGCATACAGCATCATTGAGGGTTTTACTTTGTTTATTATGCTGATTGATTGGGCGTGGGGTACTTGCCTAACCAGCGCTAGCGCCATGGCCGGCTGGTTAGGGTTTCAACTGGTTAAGGGAAAGAGTAGCGAATAATTCGCTTTAACACGCTACCGTACTGTTTTAAAAAGCCTCCAGTGTTGTAGTGCATGCCGTGTTCTTTGAATACGGCCTCTACCTTTGGGGCCATTTCTCTATAGCGTCTGGCAGGGATATCCGGGAACAGGTGATGCTCAATCTGAAAGCTTAAATGCCCGGTAAGCACGTGAAACAGATTTCCGCCCTTTATGTTCGATGAGCCCAGCGCTTGTCGGTAGTACCATTGCCCTCGGGTTTCATTAATACAATCTTCTTCTTTAAACGTTTCCACATCACCAGTGAAATGGCCGCAAAAGATAATGGTAGATGTCCATAAATTGCGTAACAAATTGGCGATAAGGTTACCGGTAAATACCCATAAAAATAACGGCCCAGCTAGCAAAGGAAATAGCACATAATCTTTTACTAATTGACGTGCGCCCTTGCTAAAAAAGCGCTTCTTTAGTTCACTATGAGTAACCTGATTCTTTCGGTTGTCTTTCTTCTTCCCAAAAAAGACCCGCTCAGCGGCCATTTCGTGATACGACACACCCCACTGAAATAAAACGCTAAGTACGATGTAAGTGGCGAACTGCCATAGGTTTTTTACACGCCATCTGAAATCGTTAGACAGGCGAAGCAAGCCGTAGCCAAAGTCTCTGTCTTTGCCAATAATATTGGTATATGTGTGATGCTCGTAATTGTGAACGCGATTCCAACTCGCACCATCACAGGCAATATCCCACTCATAGCCTTTCGAATTGATATGTTTGTCGTTCATCCAATCGTACTGGCCGTGCATCACGTTGTGGCCTATTTCCATGTTATCGAGAATTTTAGCTGTAGCTAAACTCAATACACCGGCAACCCAGAGCAGCGGTTGAATGAATCCCAACATCAAAAGTACCCGTCCGCTCCACTCGCAAACTCGCTGTATAAGAATGATACGTCGTATATAGGCCGCATCTTCAGCACCCACTTTTCGTTTAATGTCGGCTTTAATTTCATCAAGCTGAGTAGCAAGTAACTCGTAGTTCGGTTTCTCTTTGGTGCTGGTTGACCGAATTGCTTTGGTTCCACTTATCGGAGCATGCGCTTGTTCGATGGCTTCTTCACGGTTTTGGTTGTCTATTACAACGCTGGTGTTCATAGTTGAATCTCCAAATCAGTAACGGCTTGTGATACACACAGCTGTATAAGTTGCTCTGCGCTATCTGAAAGCTCTCCGGTGCGGGTATCTCTCACTACGCCCCGCTTTTTAACACATTGGCATTGATGACAAATTCCCATGCCACAGCCATAAGTCACAGGTTGTTCTGCTTGCTGAAGTTGTATAAGTAGGGTTTGCTGATTGTCGACAGTTAAAGATTGGCCGTTGTGTACCAGGGAAAAAGTTTCACTTTGGCTAAGGCTAGCACTGCTTAGGACAGGAAGCGCAGCGAAGTGCTCGCTCGAAACGGGCGCATTGATCGTTTTTGCATAGCTTTCAACTTGCTCGAACATGGCATGTGGACCACATACTAACCAGTGTGCATTGGCAAAATTACACAAATGCGCTTCTACGTCTCCATCTTTTTGCTTGCTCAAAACATCATAGGTGAAGTGCTCACAGCCTTTGCTAAACGCTGATAATTCGTTGAGTAATACATGCTCGTCTGGCTTAGCAAAATAAAGTAAGTGCACCGGTGTATGTTTTAGCTGCCCGTTGTTAATCGCATCGTCAAGCATGGCTATGAAAGGAGTTATACCCGAGCCGCCCGCTATCATAAGTAGGGGCTTTTCCACTTTCGGCCATATAAATTCCCCCATAGGGGCTGAGATATTTACCCATTGATTAGGCATACAAGAGAGAAGATAGGGTGTTAATGCGCCCTGAGCTTTAACCTTGGTTACAAGGCGAATCTGCTTTTCTTTTTGGTAGGTGTCACTGCCACTTGCAATAGTAAATACGCGGGTGGTGAGTCTGCCATTTATTTCTAAGGTTAATGCAATATGCTGCCCTGCGATATGCGCAGGCCAAGAGCTCTCCGGTCTAAGTAAAACCTCCAGCATATCTGCACTTAGTTTTTTTACTGCCACAACCTTGGCTCTGAAATACCCATCGCGCCACGCGGGTTTAATTTGCTGCATCAATACCTCCCAGTAGCCCTTCCAAGAGCAGTGGTGGAATATGCGATCAGTGAATTTATCGAGTAATAGTTTCAATGTAGAAATCACACCTGTATTTCGTCGGAATATCTTAAATACAAAAAGGATGAAAATGTTTTAGCTTACACTTGTACGCTAATTCAGCGAACAAGTGTAAGCTTAATTTTTTCTGCGTCAAGAGGGGGAGGCGGGAAATTTGGGATAACGTCGTCGAAATGCACCGCTACTTTTGTGAAAAATGCAAAAGTGCTTTGTTAAAAGTACGGGTTCTAACCTTGCTTATGGACCTTATATTTACCGTTATCTAAACGTGTAAATTTTAAGAGTAAAGTTTAAAGGACTGTATTATGAAACTATTTGAAAGCATATCGCTGGCTGGAAAAACGCTGAACAATCGAATTGTTATGCCGCCAATGACTCGCTCTCGCTCAACACAGCCAGGAGATGTGCCCAACGCATTAATGGCTGAATACTACGCTCAGCGCGCAAGTGCAGGGCTTATTGTGAGTGAAGGCACGCAAATATCGGCACTAGGTAAGGGGTATGCGTGGACACCGGGTATTTATACCAAGGCGCAAATTGAAGGCTGGAAGTTGGTAACAGATAAAGTGCATGAAGCGGGTGGTACGATGTTTGCGCAACTTTGGCACGTGGGCCGCGTATCCCACCCTTCAAATACCGAAGGGCAGCAGCCAATTAGCGCATCGGCGATCCAAGCAAAAGGCGTAAAGGTGTTCGTTGATGAAGGCGGCGACCCTGGTTTTGTTGAGTCGGTCATGCCCCGAGAAATGAGCATTGAAGATATAAAAGCTGTGGTGGAAGAGTATCGCGTTGCGGCGCGCAATGCCGTAGATGCCGGATTCGATGGCATTGAGCTGCATTCGGCTAATGGTTACTTGCTTAACCAGTTTATTGATTCTCAGAGTAATGCAAGAACTGATGAATACGGCGGAAGTGTACAGAACCGTATTCGATTCTTGAAAGAAGTGGTGCAGGCCGTATCTGAAGAAATCGGCGCTGATAAAGTAGGTGTGCGTGTAGCGCCCCTTACAACATTAAACGGGACCGTCGACGACAATCCCGAAGAGACCTATCTTGCTATTGCTTCCATGCTAAACAGCTTCACTATTGGCTATATACACATCGCCGAAGCTGACTGGGATGACGCGCCGCAAATGCCAATATCATTTAAACAGGCGATTCGTGAAGCCTTTAGCGGTCTGCTCATTTATGCCGGAAAGTACGATGCAGCGCGTGCGGAAAAAGCGCTGTCAGAAGGGTGGGCAGATATGATTGGTTTTGGTCGACCTTTTGTGGCAAACCCAGATTTACCGTACAGGTTAGCGAATAGTTTGCCCCTAAATGAACATAACCCGGATACTTTATTTGGCGGTGATGAAAAAGGTTATACCGATTATTCCTTTCTCAAATAAATTTATATTTGAGTTAATATGATGAAGTCATGTTGAGCAATAAAGGGGCACGGCCTCTTTATTGCGTTATGATTATTACTGATAAGATTTGCGGTAAAATATAAATGTTTAAGGCGTTTCTAAGCGCGCTTAGAAGTGACGGTTTCTATATAGCCAAGCACCTATACCACTTCCCGCAATAAGCATTGAGGTTGCCAGCCATAGTTTTGAAATGGGGGCTCCGTCTGGGCATTGTAGGGCCATGGTTGCGCCGGCTAGATTTTGACAGTCAAATAGTTGTCCCAATGCGAGTACTAGCAAGCCCAGCAATACACCGATAACAGCATAAGACAAATTATTAAATGACATACTTTTCCCTTTAGTTTTTCCATTTGACGTTTACAAGGCTTCTACAGTGCCCTAATGCACACTCATGGAAAGCGTGATTGCGTTAGAACAGTGCAGTGATTATTAGCACCGCACGCATGCAACCTTGTATAAGTTTATTCTTATGGCCTTTGACACCATAACCAATGCTTGGGGTAAGCAGTTGAACTGCAAAAATGTTTATTTCGTCTTTAATGGTTGAAAAGCACACGTTGTGCCAAGCAAATTGAGCTTCGCAATATTTGCGCCAACCCCTATCAAAATTCCTTCAAATTCGGTACTATCCGCGGTCTTAAATTTTTAACGAAATAAGCGGACTATGTTTGAAATAAACCCCGTTATGAATGCGATAAAAGATATCCGCGAGCGCACTGAAGCGCTTAGGGGGTATCTTTGACTTTGATGCAAAGTCAGAGCGTTTAGAAGAAGTTAGCCGAGAGTTAGAAAGTCCTGACGTTTGGAACGAGCCAGACAGAGCGCAGGCCCTTGGCAAAGAAAAAGTGGCCCTGGAGCAAATCGTAGAAACGATCCACAAGCTCGATCAGGGAACTGAAGACGTTGAAGGTCTCGTTGAATTGGCCGTTGAAGCCGAAGATGAAGATACCTTCGTTGAGGCCCAAAGTGAACTTGATGGCTTAATTGAGCAGCTAGAAGTTCTTGAGTTTCGCCGCATGTTTTCTGGTCCTAATGATGAAAACGACTGCTATATTGATATTCAGTCGGGCTCTGGTGGTACAGAAGCGCAAGATTGGGCCAATATGCTGCTGCGCATGTATTTGCGTTGGGGCGAAGCGCATGGTTTTAAAACGGAACTTATTGAAGTGTCGGAAGGCGAAGTCGCGGGCATTAAGAGTGCTACACTGCGCGTTCAGGGCGAATATGCGTTTGGCTGGCTGCGCACAGAAACAGGCGTGCACCGCTTAGTACGTAAATCGCCGTTTGACTCGGGCAACCGTCGCCACACGTCGTTCTCATCTGCGTTCGTATATCCTGAAATTGATGACGACATCGATATTGAAATTAACCCGTCTGATTTACGTATAGACACCTATCGCGCATCGGGCGCGGGTGGTCAGCACGTAAACAGAACAGACTCTGCGGTACGTATTACACATGAGCCGACGGGCATTGTGGTGCAGTGTCAGAACGACCGCTCGCAGCACAAAAACAAAGATCAGGCGATGAAGCAGTTAAAAGCCAAACTTTATGAGTTTGAACTGCAAAAACAAAACGCCGAAAAACAAGCGATGGAAGACAGCAAGTCTGATATCGGCTGGGGAAGCCAAATACGCTCTTACGTTTTGGACGACTCTCGCATTAAAGATTTGCGCACTGGCGTGGAAACACGCAACACTCAAGCCGTGCTAGATGGCGACTTGGACAAATTTATTGAAGCCAGCCTGAAATCTGGGCTGTAAACCGAACAACGAAGTGAAAGGTTATGACTGACCAACAAACAGACGATAACAAATTGATTGCAGAGCGCCGTGCTAAGCTAAGCGCTATTCGCGAGCAGTGCCGTGCAAACGGTTTCCCAAACAGCTTCCGTCGCGAAAACTATGCGGATGAGCTTCAAGCTAAGTTCGGTGAATTCGACAAAGAAACGCTACAAGAGCAGGGTAATAAAGTAAGCATCGCTGGCCGTATTATGGCAAAGCGTGGCCCTTTCATGCTGCTTCAAGATATGACTGGCCGTATTCAGGCATATACAGATAAAGACACGCAAAAAGCGCTTAAAGCAAAATATGGTGCACTGGATATTGGTGACATTATTGGCGTGGCGGGTGACCTGCATAAGTCAGGTAAAGGCGACCTTTACGTGAACATGGAGCAATACGAGTTGCTAACCAAAGCACTTCGTCCATTGCCAGAAAAATTCCACGGCTTGAGCGACCAAGAAACGAAATATCGCCAGCGCTACGTAGATTTGATCACAAGTGAACAAACGCGCAAAACGTTCATGATCCGTAGCAAGATCGTAAACGGAATTCGTAACTATCTGACTAAGCGTGACTATTTAGAAGTAGAAACGCCAATGCTACAGGTTATTCCTGGTGGCGCGACAGCGAAGCCGTTTGTGACTCACCACAATGCGCTAGATATTGATATGTACTTACGTATTGCGCCAGAGCTTTACCTTAAGCGCCTAGTGGTTGGTGGTTTTGAGCGTGTGTTCGAAATTAACCGTAACTTCCGTAACGAAGGCTTATCAACTCGTCACAACCCAGAGTTTACTATGCTTGAGTTCTACCAAGCGTATGCTGACTACAATGACCTGATGAACCTTACCGAAGATATGCTGCGCACGCTGGCAGAAGATATTCTTGGCACAAGCATTATCAAAAACACAACTAAAGACGCTGAAGGTAACGTAACGTCTGAAGTTGAATACGATTTTGGTAAGCCGTTTGACCGCTTAAGCATGGGCGAAGCTATTCTTAAGTACTGGCCAGAAGCTAACGAAGAAGCTATTCGCGACCCAGAGGCGAACCTTGACGCGCTTAAAGCAATGGCAAAACAGCTTCACATTAAAGAGCCTGAAGTTGATGGCATTTGGGGTGCGGGTAAGTACCTTTGCGAAATCTTCGAAGCAACAGCAGAAGAGAAGCTTATCCAACCTACGTTTATTACAGAATATCCGTGGGAAGTATCGCCGCTTGCGCGCCGTAACGACAACAACCCATTCATTACAGACCGCTTCGAGTTCTTTGTAGGTGGACGTGAATTAGCGAATGGCTTTAGCGAGCTTAACGACCCAGAAGATCAGGCGGAACGTTTTGCGAAGCAGGTTGAAGAGAAAGACGCTGGCGACGATGAAGCCATGCACTTTGACGATGACTACATCCGCGCCCTTGAATATGGCTTGCCGCCAACGGCGGGTGAAGGTATCGGTATTGACCGTCTAGCTATGCTATTTACTGATAGCTCTACCATTAAAGATGTTATCTTGTTTCCACACATGAAGCCTCAGGCGCCAAAAGACGCGCAAGAAGCGGGTGAACAAGAATAATCTTGATCCTTAAATAGCGTGATTTAGGTGTTCGGCGCCGTTAAAGCTTCAGCGCCTTAACACGCTCTACTAAAAGGGTATTCTCGGGAACGGGAATACCCTTTTTTGTTGCCATATCTACAATGTAACCGTTGATGGCGTCTATTTCTGTTTGTCTACCGTGAGCAACATCCTGATGCATACTTGAGTAGTTTTCTCCGGTCGCCTTGGCGACAGACAGCACATTTTCATGAACTGACAGTGCATCAAAATCTAGCCCGTAAGCATCCGCTACCTGAGTAAACTCATTGCAAATTGAAATACGGCTTTGTTCAAATTCAGGCTTAGCAATGTGCTTATTTTGGATATTGTGAAGCGCCGTTAGTGGGTTAATCACGGCATTAACGGAAAGCTTCGTCCACAGTGCTTTTAGAATATTATTTTGGTATTGCACCGGAGGAAGAGCCTTATCTAACGTGGCAATTGCGCTGGCTAGCTGTGGCGCTATTTGTGAAAGATCGGCCAAAGTTTGAGGTGATGGTTTATTTATATTTGGCGCGCCAATTTGCGTTGCGCCAACGCCAGTATACTTAACATGAAAACCACTTGATGTGCTTACCTTTAACGCGCCATGACTGGTTGTAGCAAGAAGCAAAGGATAATCGCCGCCAAGTAAATCTCTTGCGACCTCAAGCCCGCCCATACCGTTGTGAAGCAGCACTACGGTAGGTTGTTGCGTGAGATAGGGAAGCCACTGCAATAGGGCTGCTTTAAGTTGATATACTTTTAAGGGGAATATCAGCACATCACTTTTAGGTAACACAATAGGTGAGGGGGTGGCTGGTTTTAGCGCAGTGGTTTGGCCGTTTTGCCAATGTGCGCAAGACGGCATGGTTTTCATATCTCTGGGGTAGCAGTCATACGGCACGCCGTTTTTCTGGGCGCTCGCAGCAACTAGGCTTCCTATGGCACCGCCGCCGACTATATGTAGTTTACCCATTAGCATCTATTAAACACTCAATGTCGTTCTATTTTATTATGGTCATCGACACTTATCTGGCCTATCGCACTTTTCCTTATTGCGCCGGTATATAGCGTGCAGGCAGGGAAGGCCATGGATAAGTCTCTGGTGCGTTAAGTCCGTTGTACCAAGCCTGCACGTCGTCTTCGTTTATGACTTCACCTTTCTCGAAAGGTGCAGTAACCGCTAATTCACCAGAAGATAAAGGAAGCTGTAAATGCCATGCATGAAGATACAGCCTGTCTGATGCCTCACCCCCATAAAGTGTATCACCCAAAATAGGTGCGCCAATGCTTTTAAGCGCAACACGAATTTGATGGGTTTTCCCCGAGTGAGGCTTAACGATAAACCCTCGGGTACCGGGCTTAGCCGCGTTACTGAAAAACTGAGTGATAGCCGGATTTTCTAAAGTTTTAAGCAAAATCCGCTGACCGCCTCGACGATTTTTCATATCGCCCATTAACGTGCCTTGTTTCTTTTTCGGCTTGTGATTACTAAGGGCAAGGTAATATTTGCTGACACGCCGTGTTGAGAATAACTCGCCAATTTCACTGGCAACAGCTGCATTTTTAGCAAGGCACAAACAACCCGACGTGCCGGTATCTAGACGGTGGCAAAGATGCAGTTCTGTCAAACTCAACTGCTTTTTTAACCGGGTAACAATGCCTTCTACTCTCTCTGATTTACCGTTTTCGGCAGTACTGTCACCAAAGTCAGCCTCATTAGTGGCATCGTGCATAGCAATGCCAATTGGCTTATTAACGATGACGAGGTCAGCGTTTTCAAAAAGAATAGGGATCGGCTGCACTAGCTATTTTCTAACTCAGAAATGGCTTCTTCATAATCAAGCTCGTCGACTGCATCAATAATTGCCGCCCGTTTGTCTTGAGGTAACGCAAGAGCATCTAACCATTCATCTAGCTTGTCCTGCGCAATAAACTCGCTCGCTTTCAGCGCCGACAATAACTGTTTGCGAGCCTGCTCAGCTGCCGCGCCGTTCGCTGGTGCAGGTGTGGTAGCTTCTGGCTCGTTAATCAGTGTGTCTACCGTCGCTATGGTTTCATTAAGTACTGCGACAAACGCAGGGTATTCTTCAGCCACGCGTTTGTCATTTCTAAAACTGCTTTCAATCGGTTTGCTCGCATTATGCAAAGCAAAAAGCCCAAGGTTTCCTGTCACTCCTTTCAGAGTGTGAACAAGAGAATAGGCCTCATTAAAGTCACCTTTAGCCACATGCGCTTGTAAGTCAGCATCAAGAGAACGGTATTCATCCGTAAATTTACCAAGAAGGGTGAACAACAGTTTTTTATTACCACTTAACTGTGACATTCCGAAGTCGATATCGAGCACTGTTGTTGACTGTTCCATACATCTATCCTTTTATTTCGCAACTTCTAATGGGAAATTTCTTATCCAGGCAGAAACTATTTGTCAGTTCATTCGTACCACTTAACGAATTCAACTAGCTAACAGCTTCTTTACCAAAGACTATGAAGTGTAAGTGTATTTCAGAAATACACAAATTAATACAATCATAGCAAAGTCGAAGCAAGTAAAGCGCTAAAAAGTCTGGTAATCTTCGGTGTTCGCTCGCGCTTTTTAGTCGCAATTTTATACTTAATCGTCAGCTGTGGTGATGAATTACGGCAAAGTATAGTCAGAGTGAAGTCGAGTGAAAGAATGTAGTAATTTAAAAGGAATCATCATGTCAGGAAAACTGACCCTACGTACCCTCTTTATGACCATAAGCGTCATCGCAGTAACAGCGTGTCAGCACGTACAGGAAGAGAAAACAAATAGTCAATTAGACACTGAAGCTGGCGCGTTAAACACCGTGTCGATCCCTTACGAAAAATACACATTAGATAACGGGCTCACGGTCATTCTGCATGAAGACCATTCTGATCCGCTGGTTCACGTCGATGTTACCTATCACGTTGGCTCTGCGCGAGAAGACGTAGGCAAATCGGGTTTTGCTCACTTTTTTGAACACATGATGTTTCAAGGCTCAAAGCATGTTGCCGATGAGCAGCATTTTAAGGTTATTACAGAAGCGGGCGGTAATTTAAACGGCACAACCAATACCGATCGCACTAACTACTTTGAAACAGTGCCTGCCAACCAATTAGAAAAAGTCCTTTGGCTAGAATCTGACAGAATGGGCTACCTGTTAGAAGCCGTAGACCAAACTAAGTTTGAAAACCAAAGAGAAACGGTTAAAAACGAACGCGCCCAACGTGTGGACAATCAGCCCTATGGATTGCGTTTCGAGTTGAACGGTGAGGCGCTATACCCAGAAGGGCATCCGTACTCGTGGATGACTATCGGCTATGTAGAAGATTTAGATAGAGTTGACGTCGATGACCTAAAAGCCTTTTTTAAACGCTGGTATGGCCCGAACAATGCGGTCCTTACTATTGGCGGCGATATCGACGTGGCTAAAACCAAAGCCTGGGTTAATAAGTACTTTGGCGAAATCCCAACAGGTCCTAAAGTAGAAGAGCCTGAGCCTCAGCCAGTAACGCTAGACGAAACCCGTTATGTAACGTTAGAAGATAAAGTCCATCTTCCGCTTCTGCAAATAACTTATCCTACAGTGTATGGTCGCCATGAAGACGAAGCGCCGCTTGACGTGCTGGCCGATATCTTAGGCGGTGGAAAAACCTCACTGTTTTACAAAAACCTAGTGAAAGAGGGCATGGCTGTACAAGCTGTGGTGTCCCACCCTTGCCGCGAACTTGCCTGTGAATTTCAGCTACTCGCTTTGGCTAATCCAGCAAAAGTCACCTCGCTTTCTACTCTCCAGAACGTACTGAATGAAACCCTTAAAGAGTTTGAAACACGTGGTGTAACGGCAGATGATTTAGCGCGTACAAAAGGGCAAATTGAAGCGCGTACGGTATTTGGTTTACAAAGTGTATCTGGCAAAGTGTCAGCCCTCGCTGCTAACGAAACCTTTTACCAAACGCCAGATTTGATTGCTGAAGATATTGAGCGCTACAACGCCGTAACTGCTGAAGACGTCATGCGTGTTTACAACAAATATATTAAAGACGCCAACAGCGTTGTATTAAGCGTGGTGCCAAAAGGTCAGGTTCAGCTGGCCGCGGCCGAGCAGACCTTTGAACGTCCGGTAAGAAATATTGAGATCGACACAGTAGACGGGACGGATGAAGCCTTTACCAGTGCCCTATCTACTAATACAGTTCCAGGCTTTGATAGAAGCGTAATGCCGAAAGCCGGTGAAGCACCAGTTGTTGAAGTTCCAGATTATTGGGAAGCTGAACTTGCCAACGGTATTGAAGTACTTGGCGTAACCAGCACCGAAACACCAACGGTAACGCTAACACTAGGCATGGATGGTGGCATGTTGCTAGACCCGGAAGGTAAAGCGGGAACTGCTTACTTAACGGCGTTACTTATGAATGAAAGTACGAAGAATTATAGTAACGAAGCGTTGGCCAGCGAACTTGCCAAACTGGGTAGCGCTATCCGATTTAGTACTGCAGGTAGGTATTCACAAGTTTACGTGTCTACCTTAACCAAGCATATGGACGAAACCTTAGCGCTGTTAAAAGAGAAACTGTTTAACCCCGCGTTCACTCAAGAAGACTTCGACCGCATGAAAGAGCGCGTTGTACAAGGCTTGCAGCAACAAGCGAAAACACCGTCTAGTTTAGCCCGCCGCGCGCGCGACCTCATTTTATTTGGTGAGGATAATCGCGTCAGTCTGCCTGACGAAGGCACGCTTCAGACCGTGCAAAATATCACGTTGGAGGACGTTAAAACGTTTTATGCCAATTACTATTCGCCAGATAAAGCGAGTATCGTCGTTGTTGGTAACTTACCGAAAAAAGACATGGTGAATACACTAGACTTTATTGGTCAGTGGAAGGGGAATACCTATGAATTTGCTGATTACAGCGACTTTCCCAAGTACGAAGAAAACCAAATCTTCCTAGTGGATAGCCCAGAAGCGGTTCAGTCGGTAGTATTTATTGTTGATAGAAGCTTACCCTTTGATGCGACAGGCGATCACTTTAAGTCTCGCCTTATGAACTTCCCATTAGGGGGAGCATTTAATAGCCGCATAAATCTTAATCTTCGAGAAGATAAAGGCTTTACCTATGGAGCAAATAGTGGTTTCGTTGGTGGCAAAACCCTTGGCTGGTTTGAAGCAAGTACCGACCTCACTGCGGCCAATACAGGTGAAGGTATCGCCGAAATTTTAAAAGAGATTAATCGCTACCGCACTGAAGGTGTCACCGAGGAAGAAATTGCGTTCATGCGCAATGCCTTTACGCTAAGCGATGCACTTGAATTTGAAACACCTACCAGTAAAGCGCGCTTTTTAAGGCAGCTGCTTAGCTATGGTCTTGATAAAGGCTATCGTGAAGAGCAGCTTGCTATTATCAATAATATTGATAAGGAAACGATGGATGCCTTGGCAAAGCAATATTTGAATCTTGATAAGATGCAAATTATTGTAGTAGGCGATAAAGCTAAAATTTTGCCTCAGTTAAACGCGCTATCGATGCCAATTATCGAGTTATCAGTAGAGAACAACACCCGAGAAACGTTAAACTGATAGATTGATTTTTGTTGAATTTACATTATTGCCCCCCATAACAGGGGGCTATATTGACATAACGGACCACCATTTTGACTGTAGACTCATCCCGTTTTGAAGCGCGCATTGCTGCGCTTAAGTCACCCGAATTTCTCGCTGCGCTAAAAGATATTAAGCGCGGTGTTGAGCGCGAAGCCCTTCGTATAAACCCGAACGGAACGTTGGCACAAACACCCCATCCTAAACCGCTGGGATCTGCGCTAACTCATGATTCAATCACTACAGATTTTTCTGAGTCTTTGCTTGAATTTATTACGCCGCCAGAGAATAGTGCCGCTAAGACGATTTCTCAGTTAAAAGATATCCATAAGTTCGCTATTGAAAATATTGATAACGAGCAAATTTGGCCGCTTAGTATGCCCTGCTTTATAAACGATGAAGCGGATATCCCCATTGCCTATTTTGGTGAGTCAAATGTGGGCAAGATGAAGCGAGTATATCGTATTGGCCTGAAAAACCGCTACGGCAGCATGATGCAGGCGATTGCTGGGGTGCATTTCAATTTCTCTTTTCCCGAGTCATTTTGGAAGCTGTGGTCCGAGTTAAACGGAAAAGAGCATTCTCAAGAGCAGACTTCGGCTGATTACTTTGGATTGATCCGCAACTACCGCAGATTGTGTTGGCTTATTCCTTATTTATATGGTGCATCACCGGCATTGTGCGGTTCGTTTTTAAAAGGAAAGCAGCATGCGTTACCTTTTAAAAAAGTAGGCAAGGGCACGGCGTATATGCCATATGCCACGTCACTGCGTATGAGCGATTTAGGCTACACAAGTGCAGAGCAATCGTCGCTTAAGATTTGTTACAACAAGCTAGACAACTATGTCACCTTGTTGCGCGAAGCGATGAATACGCCATCCTCCCGTTTTAGTCAGTTTGCTGCGGGCGAAGAAGGTAATTATCAACAGTTAAGTCGTAACATCATTCAAATTGAAAATGAACTTTACTCTCCTATACGCCCTAAGCAGCCTACTCAATCAATGGAAAAGCCAACGGACGCTTTGGTTAGACGGGGAATTAGCTACATAGAAGTGCGCGCCCTTGATGTAAATCCATTTTCGGCAATCGGTATTTCACAGACCCAGTTCGATTTCTTAGATGTATTCCTAGTTGCATGCTTGCTAATGCCAAGTGCAGAGCTTGATGAAGCCCAGCTTAAAGAAGCTAAAGAAAACATGAACAAAGTGGTATTAGAGGGAAGAAATCCTGATTTGCTGCTGCAAAATGGTGGTGAAGATATTTCATTACCAAACTGGTGTGCCTCGCTATTTAAGTCTTTCGAGCAAGCAGCCGAACTACTCGACTTGGCCAATGATACGTCCCGTTATACGCAAGCGGTGAACGTCGAGGCTGAAAAAGTAGCAGACCCAGCGCTGACACCGTCGGGTAAATTACTTGCGACCCTTTTGGAAAGTGATAAAGATAATGGCGTGTTAGGCTTAGAGCTGGCACAGGCTTATCAAGCTGAGATGAAGTCTTTTGAATATACGGATACCGATGCTGCCGGTTTTGCCGCCCAAGCTGACGCGTCGTTTGCTGCTCAAAAAGAAATAGAAGCTGCTGACGTGAAAGACTTTGATACATTCATTCGTGATTATTTCGCTGAAGCCCCGGCAAAAAAAAATGCCTGACATAGGTCAGGCATTAAAAGGTTCCAGGGAAACACACATTTTACTAGAACATTAGTTAAGACAAGCTATGAACCAAAAGTTCAAAAAACTGGTTGTTTTTTTATCAACTCTCATCGTTCTTTTTCCACTGTTTATCGCTGGGTGTGCAACTACGCCGCCTAAAGACATCAGTAATTTGTGCGAAATATTCTACGAAAAGGACGATTGGTATGATGCAGCTGCTGATGCCCGGGATAAATGGGGTGTGCCTATACATGTTCCAATGGCCATGATGTATCAAGAAAGCTCTTTCCGTCACGATGCACTTCCACCACGAGATTACGTCTTCTTTGGGCTTATTCCTTGGGGACGTGTGAGTTCAGCTTATGGGTATTCACAAGCTAAAACACCGACGTGGTCTGACTATATGAGAGAAACAGATAACAGTGGCGCAGATCGCGATGACTTCGAGGACGCTATCGACTTCATGGGTTGGTTTATTTACAAGTCGCAAAAAGTGAACGGTATTTCCAAATGGGACGCTTACGCACAATATCTAAACTATCACGAAGGTTGGGGCGGATATAAGCGCAGAAGCTATGATCGTAAGCCGTGGCTAAAGAAGGTCGCGTCAAAGGTAAAAGCCCGTTCATTACGTTATGCGACGCAACTAAAGACCTGCGAAGAAGATCTTCAAAAAGGTTGGTTTATGAAGCTGTTTAGCTAAGCTTAAGAAACCAGAAAAAGCGACATTATTGTCGCTTTTTTTATGCGCCTATGAAAATAGATAGATGTTTATGAAGAAAAAATTGAGGGATAGACGGGCGTCTATCCCTCAGCGACGCTAAGCCAAGACCGTTTTTTACCCAACGTCGAACAGGCATTTATAAGATAGTGCAAATGAGAATGATTTGCAATATCTTTTTTGGGTTTTTTTGTCACTCCCAATAGTAGCGTTTACGGTATATTAATTTTGCGCTTTTCCTGTTGGTTTGCAGGCGGAATCTTAATTACTGTCTTATACTTTCTGCTAAGTCTACGATGTGAAATTTGTTAAAGGATAGTAGTGGCAGTAAGTATATGGAAAGAGAAAAGTTTAGTGCACATGGTGATGTTCAAGCTCACTTTCTTCAAGAAAGGCGTATTCTAGTAATCGATCTTAGCGGCCCTTTTAATTTAGAGTTTATTTTAAAATATCAACGTGTAGTGGGCGCTGAAAGAAAAAAAATTAATGTTCCTTGTTGGGCAAGCTTAGTTAACGTTCACGGTTTAGCTTTAGCGCCGATGGAAGCTACCTTAGATGCACAATTAATAGTGGATGAAGCCGTTGATTCAGGGCTTGTTGCCACTGCCGTTGTTCTTCATGAACCAGAAGGGCTTGCGTTACAGCAGAAGTTTTGGTCTAAAATTTATGACGGGTCTACACTGCCATTCCAATTCTTTAATCGTTCTTCAGAGGCTTGTGACTGGTTGGGCGAGAAAATAGTATCTGAGATGCGTGCGAAAGGCGTTTATCAAAGTAAGAATGTAATGAGGTAAACCCGTTTACAAGTCACTTAGCTTTTTATATTTCTTACCGTTTAAATGATCTAAGCACTGCGGCGCTACTTACCAACTTAATGAAGGCATAACAGGAGGTAGCCATGGTAGGTAGTCAGCACCAATACCGATTTTTCAACGTTAACAATGTGCTATTTGATATACCTAGTAATGTGTATGACGATAGCGTTGTCGACGGATGGTTTAGGAATATTGCCAGAGAGGGCCAGAAACTCGATAAGTGGGTTATTTTCTCTATACCCGATAAAAGTTTAACGATTACATATACAGCCGCATCTCAACTTTGTTCTCGGCTTCCCTTTCTGAGGACGTACGGATGCTTAGGTTTTCTTTTGCTAGCGAACCATGTAAACGCCAAAATTTTTCAACACAGTCTTCAAGCAACTCCTCCTAATTTTGATATTCAAGTCAGTGAATCGATGGAGCAACTCTGCCGAAACGCAGAAGCCTTGCTTGGTTACGAAGGGAGTCTAAACATATTCAATCGTTACAATTAAATGTGGGACAGGCCTTAATATGATGTCGCGAGGAATATTCGCTTTTTTAGCTTAGTGGTGACACCAAACAATAGTTGACCTGGATCAAATAATTCATTTGCCAGCTGAGTACTAGGAATCGAATTTGATCTGGATCACATCCTCTATCTAACGCCTCTTTTACTATTTACGTAGTTGAAGAGGAGATTAATTATGTTGTGGACTATGATGAAAGACCCTGTGGTATGGGGCTCACTACTTGGTATAGGCATTATTGTAGCGATGATGATGTATTATACTTACCTGTTCATGCACAACAGTGCTAACGAAGATAAATAGATCGCACTTCGCAGGATTGCCCTAACGCTTATTGTTTTGAAGTGGTATATCGATAAGCACCAGCAATGCTGCTTGACCGCCGTATTCTAGAGGCGCTTGATGAAACGCACGTACATGTGGATGCTGAACTAAGTAGTGGGGCAGAGCGGCTTTTAACACGCCCTGACCAAAGCCATGCATTACACAAACACAGTCAATCAGCTCTTTTCTTGCCGTGTGAATAAGTGCGGCAAGCTCGGCTTTTGCCATCTCGCGGGTGAGGCCATGTAAATCTAAAGTCATTTCTGGCGAGTAGTCACCGCGGCGTAACTGTTTCAAAATATGCGTAGACTCACCATCTTGGCAAAAGCGCATAGGCCCTTCTTGCGGCAGCGCTGCCTGATACATATCAGAAAAGTCGAAGCTAGCTGCCAATTGCTTGCTGTGTTTTAGGTGTTTACCTTTAACCTGCTGCGACTTTTTAAATAATTCAACTTGCTTATCAGGCTCAACTTTATCTTGTGATAAAGGCGTCACTCCCTGCATTGCATCGGCAAATGAGAAGGTGTCTTCCTCAGCATTCGTCGACGTGGTTCCATTGCGCGAACCTTCCTGTATCGCCTTGTTTGTATAGCGATTGGGTTCAGAAAGTTGCTTCTTTAATGCTTTGAGCTCTTTTTTAAAGGTTTTCATCAACGATAGCTTGGGTTATTACACTCGAATTTAACGATTCAAAACGCCTAAATTATAACGAATAGAAAGATTCGGTACGTAGTTAATTATGTGAATCGGTATGAAGTTTGGGTATGATACCAGCTTTGAAATTTTTGATGTACCCAAACGCCATGACCGATAAGTTTTACCTTGAAGAAGCCATTGAAGATCTGCATACCCTGTTAGATATGACACGATGGGCAACCAGCCGTTTTAATGATGCGGCTTTGTATTTTGGTCATGGTACTGACAACGCGTGGGACGAAGCGACAAGCCTAGTTATGCAAGCCTTACATTTGCCTCACCCTATACTAGAGCAAGTGGGCGATAGTGTTATGGCGTCTCGCTTAACGAAAAGCGAGCGAGAGAAGATTGCAGAGCTTGTTTTAAAACGCGTACAAACGCGCATGCCATTGCCTTACATCACTAATGAAGCATGGTTTTGCGGTATGCCGTTCTACGTAGACGAGCGAGTGCTTATTCCACGTTCACCGTTTGCTGAACTCATTCAAAACGAATTTGCGCCTTTTGTAGAATCGACGCCAAACACTATTCTCGACATGTGCACAGGCGGTGCGTGTATCGCTATTGCACTTGCTCATGCGTATCCAGAAGCACAGGTGGACGCGGTAGATATCAGCACAGATGCCTTGGAAGTGGCTGACATTAATATTCAGGAGCATGGTCTAAGCCACCGTGTGTATCCAATCCAGTCAGATCTGTTTTCAAGTTTAGAAGGGCAGAAGTACGATCTTATCGTTTCCAATCCGCCTTATGTTGACGCGGAAGACATGGCTGACCTGCCAGAAGAATATCACCACGAGCCTGAGTTAGCCCTTGCCGCAGGTGAAGATGGTTTGGAACTGGTTGATATCATGCTTAAAGAGGCGCCAACTTACCTTAATGATGGCGGTTGGTTATTCGTAGAAGTAGGGAATAGTGAAGTGCATATGAGCGAAAGGTTCCCTGGCTTAGAAGTCATTTGGCTTGAGTTTGAAAATGGCGGCTCAGGTATTTTCGCCGTTCAAAAAGACACATTAGTACAGTATTTTAGTAGTAAGGATTAACAATTAATTATGTCAGGTAACAGCTTCGGAAAACTTTTCACTGTAACCACGTTTGGTGAAAGCCACGGCATTGCAATTGGCGGTGTGGTAGACGGTTGCCCTCCAGGACTTGAGATCACAGAAGAAGATCTTCAGGTTGATTTAGACAGACGCAAACCAGGCACTTCGCGCTATACCACAGCGCGAAGAGAGGACGATGAAGTACAGATTTTATCTGGTGTATTTGAAGGCAAAACAACCGGCACTAGCATTGGGCTGTTGATTAAAAATAAAGACCAGCGAAGCCAAGATTACGGCAATATCAAAGACCGCTTTCGCCCTGGTCATGCCGACTATACTTACGATCAAAAATACGGTAGCCGCGACTATCGCGGTGGCGGACGTTCATCAGCCCGTGAAACAGCTATTCGCGTAGCTGCAGGTGGTATTGCGAAAAAGTACCTCAAAGAAGTGCACGGCATTGAAGTGTTAGGTTATTTGTCTCAGCTTGGCCCGGTAACGGTAGATAAAGTTGATCATAGTGTGACTAACACTAACCCGTTCTTCTGCCCAGATGAGTCTAAGTTAGATGCGCTGGACGAGTACATGCGTGACCTTAAAAAATCTGGTGACAGCATTGGCGCAAAAGTATCGGTGGTAGCGAAGAACGTGCCTGTAGGCCTTGGCGAGCCGGTTTTTGATAGGCTAGATGCTGAAATTGCCCACGCCATGATGGGTATTAATGCTGTAAAGGGCGTAGAAATTGGTGACGGTTTTGATGTAATCAACCAAAAAGGCAGTGAACACCGCGATACATTGACTCCTTACGGCTTCACCTCTAATCATGCAGGTGGCGTGCTCGGCGGCATCTCTACCGGCCAAGATATTGAAGTGCACATGGCACTTAAGCCCACCTCGAGTATTTCGGTGCCGGGTAAAACTATCAATAAAGACAATGAAGAAATTGATATCGTCACCAAAGGTCGCCACGACCCGTGTGTAGGTATTCGTGCTGTTCCTATTGCCGAAGCCATGCTTGCGTTGGTATTGATGGATCATCTGCTGCGCCACCGCGCGCAAAATGCTGGTGTGCTATCGACCACCAAGCCCATTGCGGGTCAGGCATAACATTTTTAACCCCAATACCGTGACATTCTTGCGGGTTAAAAAATACGCGCAGCATGAGCGCATGCTGCGCTAACTAATTTTACTATTCGCCACTACCAGTTTTGCGCTAGTGGCGTTTTTGCATATGGAGATGTGAATTGTCACCAAATGGCCTAAACGACGCCAAAAGCACTTCGGCGAGCCCAACAAGCGGCAAGACCGGTCTTTTTATTCTTGCTATTACCTACTGGCTTTACTTTGGTCAGCTTGGCGTACTTGTGCCTTATTTAGGCATTTTTCTTGATGGGCGGGGGTTTTCCTCTGCCGAGATTGGTGAACTCTTTGCGGTTATAACGTTAGCGCGTATTTTAGGCCCTGGCTTGTGGGCTGGCGTGTCCGATAAAACCGGTAACGCCATCGGCGTAATGCGTTTGGGGTGCTTGCTTACCGTACTGTCTTTCAGTTCGGTATTTTACTTCACCAGTTTTTGGGGACTTACGCTGGCTTTCGGATTAATGATGATGTTCTGGACAGCGGTATTGCCTCAGCTTGAAGTTATTACCATGAATACAGTGGCGAAAACTAAGGCTACCTATGGGCAAATAAGGCTCTGGGGGAGTGTTGGCTTCATTTGTTTGACAGTAGGGGTGGGCAAAGCCCTTGATATTTTTTCTACCGATACCCCTGTGCACGCCAGTATTGGCGTACTTGCACTTTTGTTTATAAGTACCTTGTTTATACGCGCGCCGAATGAAGCTGCACCTGAATCGTCTACCGCGGGCAGTATTTGGAAATATGCCAAACAAAAACCTTTTGCTATCTTTATTTTCGCTTCCGCGTGTTTGCAAATTAGCTTTGGTGCGTATTACGGTTTTTTCGCACTTTACATGCGGGACCTTGATTACAGCGGTCAACAAACTGGCATCTTTATCGCGCTTGGGGTACTTGCCGAAGTGGGGATATTTCTAATTGCCCGTAGGCTTATTAGTCAGTTTGGCGTGTGGAATTTATTGTTCGTGAGCATCGCGCTGACAGGGCTTCGCTGGTATGTCATGGCGGCGTTTGCTGATACCTTTATGGTGATTGTGTTGAGCCAGCTTATTCATGCGTTAAGCTTTGGTTTAACCCATGCGGTATCGGTGCATTTTATCCACCAGTTTCTGCCGAAGGCGTATCAAAGCCGAGGGCAAGCGGTATACATCAGTATAGCATTTGGATTAGGTGGCGCATTTGGCAACTACATGGCGGGGCAACAATGGCAGCAAGGCACTAACGCCTATGAGACATTCGTTACCGCAGCCGTTTTTGCAGCAATAGGCGCACTGTCATTGTTATTGTGTTCAAAAAAAGAAATGGAAAGTGCAAAGGCGTCTTAAAACTCGGTCTAAGAGTTGACCGCAGGCTTATGCCTGCGGTGTACGTTTACACTCGGATATCACTTCAACGCCATCTTCACCATTGTCTTGCTCTAAGCGTACATCGAATTTCCACAGCCTGTGCAGGTGGCGCATAACTTCATCTTTCGAATCGCCTAGCGGAATACCTCGTTGAGGAATATAGCGAAGAGTAAGCGAACGGTCGCCTCGCACGTCAACGTTATGTACCTGAATGTTGGGCTCTAAATTACTCAAATTGTATTGCGCGGAAAGCTTTTCCTTAATAATTTGATAACCCATTTCATCATGAATAGCACTCACCGCTATAAAGGGTTTAGCGGTGTCATCTTCAAGGGCGAATAATTTAAAGTCGCGAATAACTTTTGGCGATAAAAACTGACTGATAAAACTTTCGTCTTTAAAGTTTTCCATGGCGAAATGCAAGGTTTCCAGCCAATCTTTACCCGCAATACTCGGTAAATACTTATAATCTTCTTCAGTGGGTGACTGACATACCCGTTTAATATCCATAAACATGGAAAAGCCTAGTGCGTATGGATTAATGCCAGAGTAATAAGGACTGTTGTACTCTGGCTGCATGACAACGCTTGAATGACTGTGCAAAAACTCCATCATGAAACGATCGCTGACCAACCCCTCGTCATACATCTCATTGAGAATATGGTAATGCCAAAAACAGGCCCATCCCTCATTCATCACTTGGGTTTGTTTTTGCGGATAAAAATACTGTGAAACTTTGCGTACAATACGCACAATCTCTCGCTGCCAAGGCTCAAGTAAAGGAGCGTTTTTTTCGATAAAATAAAGCAGGTTTTCTTGCGGTTCTTGTGGAAAGCGAATTTTTTCTTTGTGTTTGCTATGCGGGCTATCGGGCAATGTGCGCCAAAGCTCATTCACTTGCGATTGCAGGTAGGCTTCGCGCTCTTCCTGCCTGTTTTTCTCTTCTTGTAGGGAAATCTTCTGCGGGCGCTTATATCGGTCAACACCATAATTCATAAGCGCGTGGCACGAGTCGAGCATATTTTCGACCTCGTCATAGCCGTACTTTTGTTCGCACTTCGCAATATAGTTTTTTGCAAACACAAGATAATCGATAATAGAACTGGCATCAGTCCAGGTTTTAAATAAGTAGTTGCCTTTGAAAAATGAATTGTGGCCATAGCATGCGTGAGCCATCACTAGCGCTTGCATTGTAATGGTGTTTTCTTCCATTAAATACGCAATGCAGGGGTCAGAGTTAATGACGATTTCGTATGCCAGTCCCATTTGCCCACGACGGTACTGCTGCTCAGTTTGAATAAACTTTTTGCCAAAGCTCCAGTGTGTGTAATTAAGCGGCATACCTATGCTGGCGTAGGCATCCATCATTTGCTCGGCGGTAATAACCTCAATTTGATTAGGGTAGGTGTCTAGCTTAAATTTTTTGGCGATGCGATCGATATGTTGCTCGTACTCTTCGATAAGGGGAAATGTCCAGTCGGGCCCATCGCTTAATAAATGACGTCTTGATGATTTAGCCTTGCTGCTTTCTTTTGCCATTGTGTCGGTTGTCATATTAGGCTCCTTGCTGCGCATCTTGTTCAGAGCGTTTGAATAGCTCTCTGAACACAGGGTAGATGTCGGCCTGGGTTTGTATGTGCTTACATACGAAATTGTCGTGTGTGGCGGCCACTTTCTCGTATTCACGCCACAAACTTTGGTGCTGCCTCTCAGTTATTTCGATATAGGCATAGTAACGGGTTGCTGGTAACAACTTAGCGGCAAGTAAGTCTCGGCATTGCGGTGAGTCATCAGCCCAGTTATCGCCATCTGATGCCTGCGCCGCATAAATATTCCAGTTTCCATCGCTATAGCGCTCGCGCACCACTTCGTCCATAAGCTTCAATGCACTGGAAACAATAGTGCCACCGGTTTCTTGAGAATAGAAAAACTCCTGCTCGTCGACTTCTTTTGCCTGTGTATGGTGGCGAATGTACACCACATCCACGTTTTCATAGGTGCGAGTTAGAAATAAATACAGCAAGATATAAAACCGTTTCGCCATGTCTTTAGTGGCTTGATCCATAGAGCCAGACACATCCATTAAACAAAACATTACGGCTTTACTTGAGGGAAGCGGGCGCTTGTCATAGTTCTTAAAGCGCAAATCAAAAGTATCAATAAAAGGCACTCGGGCTATTTTGGCTTTAAGTGCTTCAATTTCTTCTTTTAATGCATTTATGGCTAACGTATTGTCGTGCTTGTCTTCTATAAGCAGTGCAAGTTTTTCTTCAAGCTCTCTTAGTTTCTTTCTATCACTTCCGCTTAGGGCAATACGCCTTGCTACAGAGCCTTTAAGCGAGCGAACAATATCTAAATTACTTGGCACACCATCGGTCTGATAACCTGCGCGGTAGGTTTCAAATTGAGTGACTTTATCAAATTGATTTTTCTTTAAATTGGGAAGCGCTAAATCTTCAAAAAGTAGGTCTAAATATTCGTCTTTGGATATAGAAAATACGAACTCATCCTGGCCTTCGCCTTCATTGCTAGCGTCGCCTTCGCCTGCGCCCTTGCCACCGCCACCTGGCGGTCTGTCAATTTTATCACCCGCAGTGAATTGGTCGTTGCCTGGGTGGACAATATCTCTACTGCCGCCGCGGCCGGTATGAAAAATTGGTTCAGAGATATCTCTGGCTGGAATGCTAATTTGCTCGCCAGAATCTAAATCGGTAACAGAGCGTTTACCCACTGCATCAGAAACAGCGCGCTTTATCTGCTGTTTGTAACGCTTGATAAAGCGTTGGCGGTTTACCGTACTCTTACCTTTGCTGTTTAACCTTCGGTCAATAAAATGCGCCATACACACCTGCTTGTTTTGTTGCGAACTTCAAATACCCGTTTTAAAGCGTGCAAATGCACGCCTTAAAACTGCGTAAAGGCGTTAGGACGCTTTACGTACGCGCAGGTACCATTCACAAAGCAACCGAACTTGCTTTTGCGTATAGCCTTTCTCGGTCATACGGTTTACAAAGTCGTCGTGCTTTTTCTGTTCTTCTGCAGAGCCTTTGGTGTTAAACGAAATAACCGGCAATAAGTCTTCCGTGTTGGAAAACATTTTCTTCTCAATCACGGTGCGAAGTTTTTCGTAACTGGTCCATGCTGGGTTTTTACCGCCGTTATTCGCACGGGCTCTCAAGACAAAGTTAACGATTTCGTTACGGAAGTCTTTCGGGTTGCTTATTCCAGCAGGCTTCTCTGTCTTTTCTAACTCAGCATTCAGTGACGCTCTGTCGAACAGCTGTCCGGTTTCTGGGTCGCGATACTCTTGGTCTTGGATCCAGAAATCAGCATAGGTCACATAGCGGTCAAACAGGTTCTGCCCATACTCTGAATACGATTCTAGATAAGCCGTTTGAATTTCTTTACCAATGAACTCAACATAGCGAGGGATAAGGTAGCCCTTCAAGAATTCCAAATACTTATCAGCAGTTTCTTGTGGGAATTGCTCCCGTTCAATTTGACGCTCCAGTACATAAAACAAGTGAACCGGATTTGCCGCCACTTCTTGATGATCGAAATTGAAAACCCTAGAGAGAATCTTAAATGCGAACCGGGTGGATAACCCTTCCATGCCTTCGTCAACACCGGCGTAGTCTCGGTATTCTTGATACGACTTGGCTTTAGGGTCGGTGTCCTTTAGGCTTTCGCCATCATACACTCGCATTTTAGAAAACAGACTGGAGTTCTCCGGCTCTTTTAAGCGCGATAACACAGTAAACTGCGCTAAACATTCCAGCGTGTCAGGTGCACAAGGCGCGCCGTTAAGCTCGCTGCTGTCCAGCAGCTTTTTGTAGATTTTGATTTCTTCACGAACACGCAAACAATACGGTACTTTTACAATATACACGCGGTCTAGAAAGGCTTCGTTATTTTTGTTGTTCCTAAACGATTGCCACTCAGATTCGTTTGAGTGTGCAAGTATAAGTCCATCGAAGGGAAGGGCAGAGAAGCCTTCTGTTGGGTTGTAGTTGCCCTCTTGTGTAGCGGTTAGTAGTGGATGCAGCACTTTAATCGGTGCTTTAAACATCTCTACAAATTCCATTAAGCCCTGATTGGCCTTACACAGTGAGCCTGAATAGCTGTAAGCGTCAGGGTCGTTTTGTGCATACTGCTCTAAGCGGCGAATATCTACTTTACCCACAAGCGATGAAATATCTTGGTTGTTCTCATCACCGGGTTCGGTTTTCGCAATGCCCATTTGATCAAGCACCGAAGGATAAACCCGAACCACCTTAAATTGGGTAATATCGCCATTGAATTCATGCAGACGCTTGCGCGCCCAAGGAGACATGATAGTTTTTAAGTAGCGCTTAGGAATGCCATACTCTTTTTGTAAAATATCACCGTCTTCTTTAACGTCAAACAGACAGAACGGATGGTCGTTAACCGGTGAGCCTTTTAGCATGTAAATCGGTACATGCTGCATCAGCTCTTTAAGCCTTTCCGCCAGAGAAGATTTACCGCCACCTACCGGGCCGAGTAAATAGAGAATTTGTTTCTTCTCTTCAAGACCTTGTGCGGCGTGTTTAAGGTAAGAAACGATTTGCTCTATGGCCTCTTCCATGCCATAGAATTCTGAAAAAGCTGGATAACGAGAAATAACGCGGTTTGAAAAAATGCGGCTAAGCGCCGGGTCGTTAGCAGTGTCGATTAATTCAGGCTCACCAATAGCTTGTAGCAAACGTTCTGCTGCATTTGCATAAGCGGTTTGATCCTCTTTACAAATTTCAAGGAACTCCCCAATGGTGAACTCTTCCTGTTTTCGCTCTTCATAGCGACTTTGATAGTGTTCAAAAATACCCATGAATACCCCTTAAATACGGAACCCCGTATTTTCAGCTTAGTCGGTATTTTGGAAAAGGATAGTAATTATTGTGTATAGTTTTTAATCTTTTCGTCTAATAAAAAATGCAACTTTTATAAGAATTTAGTGTCTCTAGATGAACATTTTCGCACAAACAAAAGCCCCGCTCGAAAGCGGGGCTTTTTAAATCACAAAGGCAAAAACTGTCGTGCACAATAGGCACACAGCTTTTAAGGGGTTCGCTTATGCAAAATTGCTGCTTGCGAATTCCCAGTTAACTAATGCCCAGAAGTTTTCTAGGTACTTAGGACGCGCGTTACGATAATCGATGTAGTAAGCGTGCTCCCAAAGGTCAACAGTAAGTACTGGCGTTAAGTCGTCGCCAGATATAGGTGTTTCAGCATTGCTAGTGTTAACAATGTCTAGGCTGCCATCAGCAGTTTTAACTAACCATGTCCAGCTAGAGCCAAAGTTGTTAACTGCTTTGTCGTTAAACGCAGCTTGGAAGTCTGCGAATGAGCCCCATTTTGCGTTAATCGCGTCAGCTAGTGCGCCAGTTGGCTCACCGCCGCCGTTTGGACTTAGGCAGTGCCAGTAGAACGTGTGGTTCCAAACTTGTGCTGCGTTATTGAAAACACCGCCTTCAGAAGATTTGATAATTTCTTCTAGGCTTTTGTTTTCCATGTCAGTACCTTCAACTAGGCCGTTAAGCTTAGTTACATAAGTAGCGTGGTGCTTGCCATAGTGGTATTCAAGCGTTTCAGCAGAAATATGTGGTTCTAGTGCATTTTGTTCGTATGGTAATGCTGGTAGTTCAAAAGCCATGACGGTCTCCATGTTGGTTTAGTATTGTAGTCTAAAGCACACTTATCTTCGCCTGTTCAATAAGTGCCAGTCAACGCTTACCTGACTATATCACTTTAGACGCTAAAGCATATCCCAGATATGGGGATAAAGTCCTATAACTCAATGACAAAATTGTGAATTTTTTTTCAAAAACTATTTTGTGAAAATATAAAGCATGTTGTTATACAGGTACATAGCGATATAGCGAATGAAAAGATCAATTCAGTGATGAGTTATTAAAGGCAATTTTATGGTACTCTTTGCCTTGATAAATCATTCATGCATTCCCATCTTACTGGGAATACACTTTTGTGCTCAGAGGAATCAAATGGATAATACTGAAAATCAATCAACGCTAGACAGAATCAAGCAACAAATCGAAGAAAACCCAATTTTGTTGTACATGAAAGGTTCTCCTAAACTACCTAGCTGTGGCTTTTCTTCACAAGCATCACAAGCGTTGATGTCATGTGGCGAACCATTTGCTTATGTAGATATTCTTCAAAACCCTGATATTCGTGCTGAACTGCCTAAGTACGCGAATTGGCCAACATTCCCACAGCTATGGGTGGAAGGCGAACTTGTTGGCGGTTGCGATATTATTATTGAAATGTTCCAACAAAACGAACTTCAGCCGCTTATCAAAGAAACTGCTGAAAAGTACAAAGAAGAAGAGTAAATCTTTAAATTTTTCTACTCTTGCTGATATTTTAAATATCGATTAAAAAGCTGGCTTTAAGTCAGCTTTTTTTATTAAAAGCTGCCAAAATTCCCACACTTATTTTCCCGTAAAAGTTATATAGACAGGTCAGAAATTAAAATCCTCTATGGCTTGAAAAAATATTTTTATTTTATCGAAAAAGGTTTGTTTTTTAATATCTTGCGTTCTATAAAAACATCATCTGACCGCAGATGAGTCAGTGTTGAAGGTACAAAATAACAACCTCTCAGTTCACTTTTTTATGTGTAAAAAACGCTAGAAGTGTTCTAGAGAAACTCCGGGAAATCACCATGAATACAACCTTGTCTTTATTGACTAAAAACGTGCGTGGCGTATTAGCTGCATCAGCCGCGTTTTCAGTAATGGCTACAGCACCTGTCTACGCACAAGAAGCTGAAGAAAGTGCAAAAGCTGAAGATTATGAACAAATTGCGGTAGTTGGTTCGCGTGCAGCACCTCGCTCGGTGGCTGACTCAGCAGTTCCAATTGATATTATCTCTGACGAAGAGTTTAAGCAGCAGGGTGCCACTGATATGGTATCTATGATGCAAACCGTTGTTCCGTCTTTTAACGTAAACGACCAGCCCATCAACGATGCTTCAACGCTTGTGCGTCCTGCCAACCTTCGCGGTATGGCATCTGACCATACTCTAGTACTTGTAAACGGTAAGCGTCGCCACCGTTCTGCGGTAATCACTTTCCTAGGTGGCGGTCTATCAGACGGTGCGCAAGGTCCTGATATTTCGGTTATCCCAGCAGCGGCACTTAAGCAGGTGGAAGTACTTCGTGATGGTGCAGCAGCGCAATACGGTTCTGATGCCATTGCAGGGGTTATTAACTTCGTACTTAATGATGCGTCGGAAGGCGGTTCATTCGAAGCCCGTTACGGCTCTTATTACGAAGGCGATGGCGACATGATTCAGCTGTCGGGTAATGTAGGCCTACCACTTTCTGATAAGGGGTTCATCAACCTTTCAGCCGAATACCGTACTGCTGATGATACTTCTCGCAGCGTTCAGCGTGACGATGCAGCGGCGCTTATTGCGGCAGGTAATACCTTTGTGGCAGATCCTGCACAAATTTGGGGTTCGCCTGAAATTAAGCATGACATCAAGCTTTTCGCTAACGCAGGTCTTGAGCTTTCTGCAACGTCAGAAGCTTATATATTTGGTAACTTTGCCGAGCGTGAAGTTGAAGGTGGCTTCTACTTCCGTAATCCGCACAATCGTGGTGGTGTAAACGACGGTGGTACAAATGAAGACGGTGAGCAGCTACTTCTGGTTGGTGATTTAACAGGCGACATGTCAGGTAACTGCCCAACAGATATAGTGGTTGGTGACAACGTTCTTGAAAACCCTACCTATATCAATCAGGTGTTAAACAATCCTGATTGCTTCGCGTTTAACGAGATTCTTCCGGGCGGTTTCACACCTCGCTTTGGCGGTACGGTAACCGACATGTCTCTTGTTTTTGGTACCAAAGGCGAATTAGCCAATGATATTACCTATGACGTAAGTTTAAACCTTGGCCAAAACGAAGTTGATTTTTCTATTAGCAATACAATTAACCCATCTTTAGGCCCAGAAACGCCGTTCGAGTTTAGCCCAGGTCGTTATACCCAATCTGAGCAAACTCTTGATATTGATTTTACAAAACCTTTCGATGTTGGTTTGTATGAGCCGCTATTTGTAGCGACTGGCTTCCAATACCGCAACGAAAGTTATGAGAGCTTTGCAGGTGATACTGCCTCTTATGAAATAGGTCCGCTGGCGACACAAGGCTTTGGCATTGGCTCAAATGGTTTCCCTGGCTTGGCGGCCAATAGCCAAGGTCGTGTGTCCCGCAACAACATCGCGCTTTACATCGACGCAGAAGCCTACATCACTGAAAACTTTATGCTAGCCGGTGCGCTACGTTACGAAGATTTCTCTGATTTCGGTAATACAACCAAAGGTAAGATTGCTTTCCGTTGGCAAGCGCTAGAGAACATTGCGTTCCGTGGTGCGTTCTCAACGGGCTTTAAAGCACCTACGCTGGGTCAAAGTAATGTACGTAACGTAACAACTGCGTTTGGTACGGGCGGTGAGCTAATTGACCGTGCAACGCTACCTCCAACAGATCCTGTATCTCAACTTAAAGGCGGTGAGCAGTTAACGCCAGAAGAGTCAGAGAGCATCACATTTGGTGTGGTAGCAGACTTTGAAAATGGTCTATTCATTACTGCCGACTACTACAACATTGAATTGACAGACCGTATCAGTACAGCGTCTGGTATTGCGTTAACAGAAGAAGATATTGCGACGTTACTAGCGCAAGGCATTAATGATGCATCTAGTTTCTCTGAAATTAGTTTCTTCACGAATGACTTTGATACGACTACTGAAGGTCTTGATGTAGTTGCTAACTACTCGATGGAGATGATGGGTGGTGAAACTAAATTCTCACTAGCCTACAACTGGACATCTACAGAGGTAGATCGCGCTTCAGATAATATTTCTGAGTTCCGTATTCGCATGCTAGAAGATAACCTTCCGGCAGTGCGCTACAGTGCAACAGCAAATCACACTAACGGTGACTGGCGCTTCCTTGCACGTTTGAACTATTACGGTAGCATCTTTGAAGATCACTTAGATTCTGCACTACCTATTGAAAAAGTGGGTTCAGAATTTACTGTGGACTTAGAAGTGGCTTATAACTTCACTGAGGAGTTTACTGTAACGGTAGGCGCGAAAAACGCCTTTGATGAATACCCAGATGAGAATACACAGTATGCAGGTATCGCAGGTTCGTTGTACCCAACTACCTCGCCTATCGGCATTAACGGTGGCTTCTATTATCTAAGAGGTGTTTACACTTTTTAATCGCTAAGCTTAGCGAAAACAACTTTCACAAATGTTTCAACGTGGAGGGGAGCGTTAGCTCCCCTTTTATTTTGAATATTGAACATCATTTGCGTGAAAAGTTAGGAATAAACAGGCATTATTGATGCCATTGTAAGCAATTCGAAACACACAACTCTTATTATTATGACAAGAAAGTCGACAGTAGCTGAAACCTTCTTAAAATACCGCGCCAAGTTAATGCGTGCGGTAGGTTCTATTGTTGGCGCCGACGACATTGAAGATATTGTGCAAGAAGCCTTTATAAAGAGCTACGAAGCAGAACTAAAACAAGAAATACAATACGAGCGTACGTACATGCTCAAAACAGCGCGTAATTTAGCGCTAAACCATGTTGCAAAAGCAGAAAATAAAAACAAGCAGCAGCTGGATGACATGGATATTTTGCCTTACGAACTTGTCGGGCACAGTTTAGAAAAGAATGTAGAGAGTAAAGAACGCTTTATTCATTTTTGCCGAGCGACAGACACACTGTCTGCTGATGTTAAACGCGTATTTTTACTTAAAAAAGTATATGGCATGCGACAAAGAGAGATTGCAGAGCTTGTGGGGCTAAGCGAAAGCACCGTAGAAAAGCATGTCGCCAAAGGTTTAATGATGTGCTCTAGATATTTAGCTGAGCTTTCAAAAGACAGTGCATCCCCCCGTGGCACTGCTACCGCGACTCAGGACATAAGCAGTAGTTAACATGAACAATATTCGCCAGTTTTCAAGCAAAGAAGATATCCAAGAGCAAGCATGCCTTTGGATAAGCCGTCTCGACCGCGGTTTAAAAAGTGACGAAAAAGTAGAGCTAGACGGGTGGTTGTCAGAGAGCAATGCGCATCGCCAAGCATTACTTGATGTTGCCAGCTTGTGGGACGATATGTCGGTGCTAAATGAACTAAGCGGCTTGTTTCCGCAACCGACAGCTCGCAATACGGCTAAAAAGCAAAGCCTGCCGAAGGCTGCAGTATGGAGCATCGCTGCTACATTTTTAGTGATGGCAATTGCTGTTGGGGTTATTGTTCAGCGTACATGGCTAGACAATACACCTGAATTTGCCGCTGTAAGCCAAAAAGTACAAACCGGCGTGGGTGAACAGAAAAATGTAACGCTTGCGGATGGTTCAAAGCTTCACTTGAATACTAACTCTACGGTAACCATAGACTTTACATCGACGGCGCGTAACATTGTTCTTTTGAAAGGCGAAGCTCACTTTGAAGTCGCTCACGATAAAACGCGGCCCTTCTCTGTTACTGCGGGAAATAATACGGTTACCGCGGTGGGTACAGCGTTCAATATGCAGTATGTTGATGACAACGCATTCGAACTTGTTGTTACCGATGGCAAAGTGTTAGTTAAAGACCGCTTCAAAGCATCGTCTTCTAATGACTCCCTGTTTGGAAAGCGCCCCGTTGCTGAAGAGGGGCTATTGATGTTTGCTGGGGAGAAAGCCACCGTTCTGGGTAAAGTAGAAGCCCGTGAGAGCATGTCACAAAATGAAATTGATGATGATCTAGCATGGCAGCAAGGTATGATTGTTTTCAAAGGTGAACCTTTGGAATCGGTGCTTGCTGAAATTGGGCGATACACACCCGTACGCTTCCATATCTCTGACGATAGTTTGCGAAAGCGAAGAGTGGCTGGCTATTTTAAAGTGGGCGATATAAACGGTTTGCTATCGGCACTGGAAAGCAGTTTTAATATTAAATACGAGAAGGTCACTGAAACCAGCATTGAGCTTAAGCTGGCGAAAAGTTAAATATTTCTGAAAGTTAGATGTTATTGGTTATTCCCTGTTGGCATCAATTTATTTAATGTGACACTATAATTAAAATAATAAGCACATCGATTTTTTATCTTGCACTACAGCAATTTTGCGATAAGCAGGCAAACGAAAAAGGCAATAGAGAAGCTGCATGCCCTTGCGTGTTTGGCTGGTTGTCGTTCGCAAAAAAAAATCTGGAAACCTTCAATCTTTTCGATTGGTTCACCTTTGCATATAGCTTCCGGTGTATGCTTATGTCTGTCAGCAACCCCGTCACTCTCTGCGCAAGACGAAAACCGTTTACCCTCTGAAAAAACATCGGCAACTGTGCCCAATGCGTTTAGTTTTTCAATTCCAGCCCAAAACGCTAACGAAGCGCTAACGGAACTGGCAAAGCAAGCTAACACCACGTTACTGTTTCCATTTGACCTCGCGAAAAAAGTCACCACTAATGCAGTCAGCGGCACCTTTACGTTGAATGAAGCATTGGCGCAACTTCTAGAAGGAACGGAATTAGCGGTAGTAACCGACGAAAGTGGGGCGTTGAGTATTCGTTCGCGCGCGTCGTTAACAGCAAAGAACGACAAGTACGAAAATGAAGAGCAGCCGGTAGAAGAGCAAGCTAATGGACTTGAAAAAATTGCTGTAGTGGGTACTCGTAATGCGCCACGAAGCGCCGTCGATTCGCCGGTTCCCCTTGATGTCATAGATGCACAAGCGCTGAGTTCACAAGGTAATAGTGATGTGCTGTCTATGTTGAGTGCTATGGTTCCTTCACTCAATGTGAACGACCAGCCCATTAATGACGCTAGCAGCTTGGTAAGGCCTGCAAATCTAAGGGGCATGTCTTCAGATCACACGTTGCTACTGTTAAATGGAAAGCGACGCCATCGTTCAGCCGTTATTACGTTCTTGGGGGGCGGTTTATCTGACGGTGCACAAGGCCCCGACATCTCGGTAATTCCTGCGTATGCTTTGAAGCAAGTTGAGGTGCTTCGAGATGGTGCTTCAGCGCAATATGGCTCAGACGCTATTGCGGGCGTTATCAACTTTGTACTTAATGATGCCCGTGAAGGTGGCAGCGCAGCGTTAAAAGTTGGTGGGTTCAGCGAAGGTGATGGTGAACTGTTTCAAATACAACTAAATAAGGGCTTTGCGTTAGGCGAACATGGTTTTTTAAATGCGACGGCAGAGTATCGGCAGCAAAATGGCACGTCGCGCTCTGTGCAGCGTAATGATGCCCAAGCGTTGATTGACCAAGGAAATAGTTTTATAGCTTCCCCTTCTCAGGTTTGGGGAGCACTTGATGTTAACGAAGATATTAAGCTGGCGCTTAATACCGGGGCAGACCTTTCGTCAACGTCACAGTTTTATAGCTTTGCAACTGCCGCGAGAAGGGAAATAAACGGGGGGTTTTACTTTCGAAATCCTCAAACCCGCGAAGGGGTATTTAGCCGAACGAACCCAAATACGGGGGAACGCCGTCTTATCGTTGCCGATTTAGACGGATTAGATAACGGCATAGCGTGCCCTTCAATTACGCTATCGAATGACAATGTATTAGACAATGCAAACTACCAACTTATCGCTGATAATTCGACAGAGCTTGGCGCAAATTGCTTTGCTTTTAATGAGTGGTTCCCAGGCGGCTTTACGCCTCGATTTGGTGGCACAATAACTGATGCCTCTATAGCCATGGGCGTAAAACAAGAACTTTCTGGTGGTTGGGCAATGGACATCAGTGCAGCCCTGGGTTACAGCGATATAGAGTACGTCATCTCAAATACGGTTAATCCTTCTCTGGGGCCGCAATCGCCAACGACCTTTTCACCGGGTGGGGTATCGCAAGTAGAGCGAACACTTAATCTGGATTTTACGAAACTCATTCAAACCATCTTCGACGACCCTGTTAGCATTGCAGTTGGTGTAGAGTGGCGAAAGGAAACGTATTTTCAAAAAGCTGGAGATGAAGCTTCGTACATTGCCGGGCCTTTTGCTTTAGAGCCGCCGATAGGTTTAAGCCAGGGCTTTTCAATTGGCTCAAATGGCTTTCCTGGTTATCAGCCGCAATCTGCCGGGCACTGGAGTCGCAGTAATTGGGCAATGTATGCAGATCTGGAATTTTACGTTTCCGATTCATGGCAATTTGGTGTAGCGGCACGGGTAGAGCATTTTAGTGATTTTGGGTCAACATTTGATGGAAAGCTAAGTACCCGTTACAAAATTAATGACACGTTTGCATTGCGAGGCTCGGTGAACTCAGGCTTTAAAGCACCGACCGTCGGGCAAAGCAACGTTATCAATGTGACCACTGCTTACGGCCTTAACGGCTTGGAAGATCAAGCAACCTTGCCACCCACAGACCTCATATCGCTGCAGTTAGGTGCCACGCCACTGACTCCTGAAGAATCTGCTAACTTTAGTTTAGGTGTGGTCATGCAAGTTAGTGAGAATTTCTTTGCCACCCTTGATTACTTTAATATCCGTCTTTCCGATCGCATTAGTACAACGTCTGCTATTCCTTTAACCGATGACGACGTAAACGCGCTAATTGCTCAAGGCCGCCCCGATGCAGCGAGATACAATTCAGCTAAATACTTTACGAATGACTTTGACACAAAAACTCAGGGTGTCGATTTCGTTGTTAATTACAATTTTGCTTTAAATGATTGGTCAAATGCTTTGCTTGTGGCCTATAACTGGACAGACACGCAAGTTGAACGGGTTACTCTTTATCCGGCTTTAGTCGATGGCGAGATACAGTATCAACCTAATCTTACTTCGGCTCGAATACGCATGTTAGAGGATAACCTGCCTGCTCACCGAGGTAGCGTTACGCTTGAGCAGTCAAAAGACGCGTGGGCATTTACTTGGCGATTGAATTACTACGGAAAGTTTTACGAAGACCATTTAGATGCATCTGCAGGCCTTGATATCTATGGTAGTGCACTGACGACGTTCGACGCTCAATTGGCTTGGAAACTATTACCTGACGTCCAGCTTACATTGGGAGCACAGAATTTGTTTGATGCGTTACCAGATGAAAACCCATATATGGGGGAGGTTGGGGCACTCTACCCGCCAACGTCACCTGGTGGTATCAATGGCGCATTTTATTACGCGGGCATTGAATATACTTTTAAATAACGAACCGCTATGAAGACATTAACTTAGAAGTGAAGCAGAGTAGTACGATAGGTATTGCAAGCAGGTTAAAAGATATGTAACTGACTAGTAAGAAAAAGCAGTATAGTGATAACTAGCCTACATCTTTAAATAGTGATTCGTCGATGATGGTTTGGTCAATGATTTGTTGCGCCATGTTTATGCACTTACCGCATTGTGAGCCAAGCTCTAAATGTTGACGTAACTCTCGCATATTCCCCACGCCGTTTTTTTCAACGGCAGCACGAATGCTTTTATCAGTTACCCCATAGCACATACAAACAAACATTAAACGTACTCCAAATGAATCTGTAAATGATAATAATTGTTATTCTTTACTTTGGCAAGCGGATAATGACAAATTTAATACAAGGTATTAGAGGAAAGAATGAGCAAAGTGAGTGATGCTAAATCAGTGATGGTAGGATGAGTAAAAAAACGCGTTGTTTAATATTGTTATTTTTACATTCGTACCTATTTTGTTCGAAAGAAATTTCTTACCAAAGTGGTTACGCAACGTAATCGCTTCTATTATTACAATCCAAATATAAATGGAGAGACTCATGAGTGTATTAGTTGGCCGTCCAGCGCCTGATTTTACTGCAGCTGCGGTACTTGGTAGCGGTGAAATTGTAGATTCATTCACGCTAAGCGAAGCAATCAAAGGCAAAAAAGCCGTAGTTTTCTTTTATCCACTAGATTTTACTTTTGTATGCCCGTCAGAGCTTATTGCTTTTGATAAGCGTTTTGACGAGTTCAAAAAGCGTGGCGTTGAAGTAATTGGTGTGTCTATCGACTCTCAGTTCTCACACAATGCGTGGAGAAATACGCCAGTAAATCAAGGCGGTATCGGTCCGGTTAAATACACTCTTGTGGCTGACGTTAAGCACGACATCTGCCAAGCATACGATGTAGAGCACCCAGAAGATGGCGTAGCATTCCGCGGTTCATTCCTAATCGACGAAGAAGGCATGGTGCGTCACCAGGTAATTAACGACCTTCCACTTGGCCGTAACGTTGATGAAATGCTTCGCATGGTAGACGCGCTAGCGTTCCACCAAGACCATGGCGAAGTTTGCCCAGCGGGTTGGACTGAAGGTAAAGCGGGCATGGATGCATCACCTGAAGGTGTTGCTAAGTACCTATCTGAAGAAGCAGACAAGCTATAAGCTAACCTGTTCGAAGATTAAAAAAACAGCGCCCTTTGGCGCTGTTCTTGTTTATGATTCGATTTCGCAATAGCTATTCTTGATTCTCAACAGGCCAGCCTCCCAAGGCTTTATAACGATTTACCATATAGCAAAATAGCTCAGTCGTTTTCTGCGCGTCATACAGCGCACTGTGCGCCTCATTTTGATCAAATGCAATCCCTGCAGCACGACATGCCTTCACCAAAACGGTCTGGCCAAGGGCTAGGCCCGCAAGACTGGTGGTATCAAATGAAACGAACGGGTGGAATGGCGTACGCTTTATATTGCAGCGTTCTATCGCGGCATTGACGAAACTCTGATCGAACGTTGCATTGTGAGCAACAATAACTGAACGTTGACAGTCTGCATTTTTTTGCGCCTTGCGAATGCCTTTACATAAATCTTTCATGGCATCACTTTCTTCAATCGCTCCACGCAGTGCGCAATTAGGATCGATACCGTTAAATTCAAGCGCAGCGGGCTCTAAATTTGAGCCCTCAAACGGGTCGATGTGATAGTGAAAGGTTTGATCAGGATGAAGTATACCGTCTTCATCCATCTTAACTGTTACCGCTGCTAATTCTAACAGGGCGTCAGTGCCTGCATTAAATCCGGCTGTTTCAACGTCGATAACAACGGGAAAGTAACCTCGAAAGCGCTGGGAAAGAAGGGGCGGGTTGGCAGACATAAACACTCTTGTAATACTGGATTGCGTAAAATAGCTGGCAGCGTTGACGCTTACCAACCTACGAAACATATTGCGTACAAGAATTATCGCAAGGATACCTCTGAGTTGCCAGTTTCAATTTGTAATCGATAAATCAGATACATAGCAATGGTACAGAACGCGAGTGGTATTAAACGCTAAACTTTTCTACAATTTGGACGATATTCTTAATAAGCGTGAATAAATTAGGGCATGCACTTTGTGGTCCTGCGTGTAAACTTGATTTATCAAGCACATAGATTTACTGCGTATTCATAGCCTTTATCCGTATTAGTTTGTCTTTCGTTATGGTGTCGAAATGGTATCGAAATTAAAATATATCGCTTTATTGGGGATGGTGGGGTCATTGTCTTCCCATGCTGCCATGCGGCAATATTCTGCAACCATAGAAAGTTCCAACTGGCGTATTGATAGCGACACCCGTCTTCAGTGTACTCTTAATCACGAATTGCCCGGTTATGGCGAAGCTATGTTCACAAGCACAGCATCGAAGCAGCTAAATATGGAATTTGAGCTGGATATGCATTTGCTGCCTAACAAGTTTGATGTGGCCGCCGTTTATTCTGTACCGCCTAAATGGATGCCAGGGGTTGCGCCAAAAACGATAGCGGACATGTCTATTCGCAAACAGTACAACGGCGACTTACCACAAGATGCTGCTTGGACCATGCTGTCTGAATTAGAGAAAGGGTTTTGGCCTACAATCTACTATCAAGACTGGTATAACAAATATGACCAAGTGAGTGTGGCATTAAATGCTAGCAACTTCTCTGGTGTGTATCGTGAATTTGTGAAGTGTGTATCGAATTTATTGCCGTTTAGTTTTGATGACATTGCCTATACGGTATTGTCTTATCAGAACAACAGCACAGAACTGACAAAATACTCACAGAAGCGTTTAACCATGATTGGTGAATACTTGAAAGAAGACAGCGAGCTTGAACTTGTGCTTCTGGATGGTTACACCGATAGTTACGGCGGCCGTTACAATAACGAACAGTTGTCTATTCGGCGGGCCAACGAGGTAAAAAGTTATTTGACTACGCTAGGTGTACCTGAAGATAGAATTCAGTTAACAGGTCACGGTGAGAAACGCCATATTGCGCCAAACGATACGCGAGAAAGCCGCGCCCAAAATAGACGCGTGGTGGTACGACTGTCAAAATCTTAGGCGCTCATTAAAGCGCCTCAACCCCGTTACTACTTATCTTAGTTTTGTTTGTCTCGCCACGTTAGCACAGGCACTAAATGGTCGGTGAAAACCCCGTCAGCATCGACGACGTTGTGTAATACGTCCAAGACTTGTTGTGAACTCATACCCGCCGGTAACGCATCATGACGATAAGTGTAAGGGTGGATTGTCAGGTTATTTTCGTGGGCGTAATTAATCCATGTGGCGGCTTCTATTTTTCCTTGCGCCATCGCTTCATTATCGAGTAAGTGGCCTAACCAAGGGCCTATGCCATCGGCATACAACGCAACCTGCTGCATACCTTCCTGAGTGCGCAGCCAGTCATAATCAGTGTCGCTTTCGCCCCAGTCGTTTTCGCCAATCAGCATCACAATTTTGCCTTTATAGCCCAGGGTTTCACGAATGCGCTTAACTTCGTTAAAATCGAAGCATTGCAGATAGCTATTGCCGCTCTCGCCACCAAACCCGTAAGCATTTAAAGCATCTACAACGATTTTACTGGCATCAATGCCTTCTTTAATATGAAAGGCAGGCGACTTTACTTCAGGGTAAACCCCCACTGACGTACCAAATTGGCGATTTAGCTCGCTGATTAGCTCAAAGTGTTCATTTAACGTGGCCACTTTAAAATTAGCATGCGTGCCGCGGTACCTATCTTTAAAAACTTGCTTCCCGTCACTGTTAGCGCGCTCGTGTACTCGCAGTTGTCGCAGTTCTTCAAGGGTAAAGTCTCGGGCGTAAAAACGTCCATCATCTCGGTGGCGAGCAGGAAACACATCTTCTACGTTGGTAACGGTTTCTAAGTGAATGTCGTGTAGCACCACCGGGATGTCGTCTTTGGTGATAACAACATCTTGCTCAATAAAGTCTGGGCGCAGGGAAAAGGCGAGGGTAGCCGCTTCGAGAGTATGCTCAGGTAAATAGCCCGATGCACCGCGATGGGCTATTACAGTAAAGTGCGTTTCAACACCTTCTTTTGTATAAGTACGGGTTTGCGCACTCTCGTTATTTGCAGCAATGGCTGAAAACGCACTGCCAATGGCAGCTGCACCGGTAAAAGTGACAACCAACGCAGGCAGAATAGCTGCTAGTCTTGCTTTTGGTTTGGCGCACAAGTTTGTATTGTGTGCTGCTTGAGACTTCCGGCTTATCGCTGTTATAGCTTGTTTTTTGTTTTTATCATTCTGTAAAAATAATAAGCGATTACGTAGCATGTCGTGTCACTCCATGTGTTTTTTATCGGTTTTTTCAGTGCCGTATCTTTTTAAGGTGATAGTTTGGCGACTTAAACATTCAAATCGCTTTGACTATCTTGGCTGCAATTTCAGTTCTTGCTTTTAACCCATCTCATAATGAGATGGATTTGTTTTGTATGAGTTCTATTGCATACCCATCGGGATCGCGAACAAAAGCAATAACTGTGGAACCGCCTTTTACTGGCCCCGGTTTACGATAAACATCAGCGCCGTTTGTTTCTAAGTTTTCACAAAACTGATAGATGTCGTCGACTTCAATAGCGATATGACCATACGCGTTACCTTTATCGTAGGTGTTGTCGCCCCAGTTATAGGTAAGCTCTAAAACGGTAGTCTCGGTTTCATCGCCATATCCCACGAAAGCAAGCGTGTATTCATACTCTTTGTTTTCAGACTGGCGAAGAAGGCGCATGCCCATCAGTGAAGTATAAAAATGAAGTGAAGCCTCTAAGTTTTCAACTCGAAGCATAGTGTGAAGCATTCGCATAACAGATTCCTTTTCGAGCCATCGAAAAAACTTGATGGCTCACTGCGTTGTGATTGCGTGTTGGCCGTTACTTTTCTGTACTTCTAAATTCATAAAGTACTTTCATAAGTAAACGCAAACGACACGCGCTTATGATAATAAGGAAATGTTAACGCTTTAAGACAGATTTACAATTCTAGTTAAACCTATTAGGCCGATATGATCAATTTTAAGACGGTGAGGTTGGCTCAACAGGTACACCACCATGTTGGCTAAGTCTTCATTTTGAATCAGGCCATCGTCCACTTTCTCTGTTTCTGCTTGATAGTATTTCCAGTGCGCCCGCATATGGCCACGTTCATCCCTGCTTCAAGCAGAAAGTGAGCGATAGTTTTACCTGGCCCTTTTCCGCCTCCGGTAACGATGGCTGTTTTACCTGCTGATGGATAAGCGTCTGTCATAATTTAAACCTTAATGAAAAAAATAAGGTTAACTTAGCTTTCAACAGCCTTGAACAAACATAGGTATTCAGCTTCTCAAAAAAAGTTTTGTAAAAAAGTAGCGTTTTGGTTAAAAAATAAACTGAAAACTAGTAGACATTACTCACAATAACCTGTACCTTTCGCTTCGCTCTAGATATGTTATTTGCTTTACCTATTACTGCGCTGTACCTCTTTTTTAAATCTTTCAAATTGAAGTTTTATATAGATATACAACTGCTTTACTAGCTTGGAGATGTCTATAGCTATTCGGTGGTTTCCACCATTACATCAATTTTTTTAAAAGGTTTTTATTATGTCTAATTCTGTAAACGGTACAGTTAAGTGGTTCAACGAAGAAAAAGGTTTTGGTTTCATCACTCCAGAAGCTGGCGGCAAAGACGTTTTCGTACACTTCCGTTCAATTGCTTCTGATGGTTTCAAAACGTTGAAAGAAGGCCAAGAAGTTAGCTTCGAAGTTGAGCAAGGCCAAAAAGGTCCACAAGCTGCTAACGTAGTAGTTCGATAAGACCTCTATGCTTATCTAAGGTCATTTCTCTTATCTGAAGTGACCTCAAAAAATACGGGCTCTTTTTGAAACAATATGTTCACGCTAGAGCCTGATTTTCGTTTTTCGATTTCTTTACCCAACCTGCGAGGAATTCAAAACAAACAACATCAATAAAGAAGTATCTACTATGCAATTTCAAGATTCTATTTCTACCCTCAATAGCGCCATGCCAGGTGCATTAATTTCAAATATCTCCATAAATAAAACAACCGTTGCCTTTAAACATGCGAATACGTATAAGCATGTAGAATTGCCATCAAGGCAAGAAGCAAAGCGATTTGTTGCCCAGCTTATTCAAGCGCAATAAAGCCTGAGTATTTCGGACGAGGTATATTTACCAATCCACATAGACCATTGCCTACTCAGAAGGCGCTGGCAAGTTTGCTAGCGGAGCGTGGGAATGCAGAATGGGTATTAGCAGAGGCGAGGGTAAGCAGAGCACTCGTAAGCAGAGTACTGGTAAGCATTGGCCAGCACGAGATGCACTGACCAATGCTTGAGATTACTAACGTGAAACTACTGTTTAGCTTTTAAGTCAACGTCCGAATCGGCTAACAAGTATATACTTGCTGCGTAGGCTGCAATATTTTGCGCAAGCTCATCGGGGTCAATTTTATCTAAGGTATCATCTGGCGTGTGGTGAAGATCAAAATAATCTCTACCGTTTTGGTTTAATCTAATCGTTGGTACGCCTTTCGCTGCCAGCGGAATAATATCAGGGCCGCCGCCAGCAATGTCTGAACCGCCACGCACTATACCTAGCGGTGATAAAATCTTCGCGATTTCGTCGACTAGCACAGTCGCTTTGGGGTTTACGTTTGACACAAGCTGCCAGATAGTTTGCGCGCCAAAGTCTGACTCTGTGGCCAGAACGTGGTTTTCAAGGTTCTTTTCGTGTTGTTTAGCGTAAGCGAAGGCGCCTAATAAGCCCACTTCTTCAGCGCCAAACATAACCACACGAATGGTGCGTTTTGGGCGTTCTGGCAGTGAAGCAATTAACGCCGCAGCTGCTGTGGTAATAGCAACGCCAGCGCCGTCATCAACTGCACCAGTACCTAAATCCCAGCTGTCTAGGTGGCCGCCAATAAGGATAATCTCTTCGGGCTTCTCACTGCCCACTAAATCCAGTATTACGTTGCCGCTGTTTACTTCGCCTTTCCATTTCGATTCAGAGTGAAGCGACAATGACAGCGGTTTACCTAAGTTATGTAGACGTCGTAAATGGTCTGCGTCAGGGTTTGAGATAGCGACTACGGGAATATCTGCCCAATTATCGCCGTCTGAACTCATCATGCCTGAGTGAGGAAAACGATGAGAGTCAGAACCTACTGAGCGCACTACCAGCGCTTCAGCGCCACCGCGTTGCGCATGTTGCCAACCAATACGGCGACGTTGATTTGCTTGACCATAGCCTGCACCTGTTTGGCTTTTAACCATGGCGTCGCCATCGACAAATGCAATTTTGCCTTTAAGGGCACCGTCTTTTACTGCGGTTAGCGCGTGAATGTCTCTGAAATAAACGATGTCTGCGTTGATCTCGCTTTCAGAAGGCGCCGCGCCACCTAGTGCTGTGCCATAAAGCGGTTGGGCATAAGGCGCAGTCAGTGAAATATGCAGGTGGCCTCTATCCCAAAATGGCATAGTGAATTCTTCTATGCTGACTTTATCAAAACCTAGACGCTCGCCTACCACCACGCCCCAATCTCTGGCTCGCTTTTCAGCTTCAGAGCCGCCTAAGCGAGGGCCAATCTCGGTAGTCAGTGATTCAACAATGCTATAGCCTAAATCGCTTTTCAGGGCTTTTTGAATTAATGCTTCCGCATTTTTCTTTTGCTCGTCAGTGATGGGGGAAGTTTCAGCAAAAACACCAAAACTGCATGCACTTACTAATGCACCAAACGCTAGCTTCCTAGCGATAGTATTCAATCGAGACATGTGTTCTCCATGGATTATTTTTATATTTCTATTTGATTTGCGCGAGCAAAACTCTAACTCCACCATCATAGCCAATTTGATTGCCCCTTTCGAGGCAAACCACAAGGCTAAGTCGTATGTTAATCGCAAAATCGTTTGTGTGAGTAAGTGAATGGAATTAAAAAAAGAGGAGCCTAATGGCTCCTCTTTAAAAATGTTCTATTTGCGCTTCTTCTTAAGCGCCAACTTTTGCTTTTTCTCTTGTTCTTTCAGCACTTCGTTAATAAAACTCTTTCTGCCGAACTCACGTGTGATAACACACTTGTTTAAGTCGAAACCGCGGGCAGGGCAGTATTCTCTACCGTACAAGATAATCTGTAGATGTAGGTCGTTCCATCTTTCTCTAGGGAACAAGCGTTTTGCGTCACGCTCTGTCTGCTCAACACTCTTTCCGTTCGACAAACCCCAGCGGTACATTAAACGGTGAATATGAGTATCTACCGGGAAAGCAGGAATGCCAAAGCCTTGAGACATAACCACAGCGGCAGTCTTGTGACCAACGGCAGGCATGGCTTCCAGCGCTTCAAAGTTTGCAGGCACTTCACCGTTGTGTTGTTTAATGATCATGTCAGACAAATGCCAAATGCCTTTTGACTTCATGGGGGATAAACCACAAGGGCGGATAATGTCTTGAATTTCTTCAATACTCATCAATACCATGTCGTAAGGGTTATCTGCACGAGCGAATAGCTTTGGCGTAATCTGATTAACGCGCTCATCGGTACATTGAGCCGACAATAGAACCGCAATGAGTAAGGTATAGGGGTCTTTGTGATCTAAAAAGATAGGAATTTCTGGATAAAGGTCATCCAATATCCGCATTATTTCTTTAACTTTTTCCTGCTTAGAAAGCGGCTTGGCCGGCTTAACTACATCATTCATTTCTCAATACTTTTTTTGTTTTGCATGTTTTAGCGTTTAGCTTTCAGCTGTAACGCGAACCCGTTCAGCCTTCACCGCAGGCGACGTCTGCTTAGCGGCTAACTTCGCATCTATACTGTTTTTGATGGCAATGAGAAGACCCATGCCTAAAAAGGCACCCGGTGGTAAGATCGCAAGCAAAAACGGGGTTTCAGTGTTAAATAGCGTAATAGTCCAGTTTGCGGCAATTGGACCGAACAGCCTATCAGCCCCTGCTAACAACGTACCTGCACCCAATATTTCACGCATACCACCTAAAATAACCAGCACCGCGGTAAAGCCTAGTCCCATCATAAGCCCATCGTAAGCTGAGGCGAGCGGCCCATTTTTCGACGCAAAGGCCTCTGCGCGGCCTATAATGGCACAGTTAGTTACAATCAGCGGAATGAAAATACCTAGTGCTAAATAAAGGTCGTAGGTGTAAGCATTCATTAATAGTTGAACAATGGTAACGAATGCCGCGATGATCATAACAAAAACGGGAATGCGGATTTCGTTTCTAACCACATTTCGAACGAGTGAAACGGTAACGTTACTGCCGATTAATACCAACATAGTAGCGAGGCCTAACCCAAGACCATTGATAAAGGTTGCGGTAACAGCCAATAGCGGGCATAAACCTAACAGTTGGACCAGTGCTGGATTGTTCTTCCAAAGCCCTTGTAAAGACAGGTCGCGAAAGTCAGTCACACTATAGCTCCTCTACACTATGAGGTTGAGCCTCATTTACATTAACGGCATCAATCGTTTCAACAGACTCTGTATTTGCGCAGGTGTTAGGTGCATCGAAAAGCATAGACTGGTTGGCCTGTGCATAGAGTAAAGCGTTGCGTACTGCACTTACTACCGCCCTTGGCGTGATGGTAGCGCCAGTAAACTGATCAAACTCTCCGCCGTCTTTTTTGACCTGCCAAGGCGCCAAATTGTCGGGTGAAAAAGACTTTCCACTAAATGTTGTTATCCAGTTACTAACAGCTAGCTCTATTTTGTCGCCCAACCCAGGGGTTTCTTTGTGTTCAATAACGCGTACGCCAAGTACTTTCATACTGATTGGTTTAGCTTGGGTCTCATTCTCGTCTAGATCAGATGGATTAATAGGCGTTGGCGTATCCGAGAGTGCTAACGCGGTAACATTAACATTTTCACTGTCACTATTGAGCAAATCAGTGTTTGTATTTTGGGGCATACCGGCACTAATAGCAGCGCTGACGTTTACACCCACTACAATATCGATATCGCCGCTGTATCCGTCTGGCGCAGTGGCTTCTAATACTAATGCGCTAGGTTGGCCGTCTAACGTCGCACGATATATTTTGTGGGATTTTTTGTTTCCAAGTTCAGGTGCATTGACTTCTGTGCAGTTGGCGTAAAGCGCATTGTCGTGGAATTCGCTAGGCACGACTTCATTAAGCACGCTTAGCAATTTTTGCTGCTTTTGTTGCTCAATTTTGTCTTGGGTACCAAAAAACGTAAGTGCGATTAATGCTGTGGTAACAACGGCAAACGCACCTAACATTAGGCCGTTTTTGGCTAGGCTTTCTTTCATCATTGCTGTTTACCTCGACCTTTGCTCACGTTTTTGCCGTATACGCGAGGACGGGTATAATAATCAATCAAGGGTACCGCCATGTTCATAATGATAACCGCAAACGCTACAGCATCAGGGTACCCACCAAAGGTACGGATGATTACCACCCAAAAGCCAATTGCAGCACCGAAAATAATGCGGCCTTTTGGTGTTGTTGACGCTGAAACTGGGTCGGTTGCGATAAAAAAGGCACCTACCATTACTGCACCGTTAAATAGATGAAATAGCGGTGAAGCATAGTAATCTGCATTTACCAGATGAAGCAATGCCGCACAAACGAATACGCTCAGCAGCATGCCGCCTGGGATGTGCCAGCTAATAACGCGGGTTTTCCATAGATAGAGACCACCGAGTAAATAAGCAAGACTTACTATGCCCCATCCTGCACCGGCGGCTTCGAATAAACCGCCATTGAAGATAGGTTTGGCTAATGACTCTGAGTAGGTTACGCCTTGCGTGAGGTCGGTTTTCAATGTATCTAACGGTGTTGCCATGGTTACACCATCGGCAATGGTTTTGAGTTGAGTGACATCGTATCCACTGGTAGTAAAACCAGTAAAGATGAGTGAAACCGAATCTAAAAAGCTTGGCGTGATGCCAGCGTGAGTCGCGGGAGGCAACCATAGGCTCATCGCTGCAGGAAATGAAATAAGCAGCACCACGTAAGCAATCATGGCTGGGTTGAAAATATTAAAGCCAAGCCCACCGTAAATCTGTTTAGCTACCGCAATGGCGAAGAAAACGCCTGTCACCGTCATCCACCACGGCAGGGTAGGTGGAATACTAATAGCGATTAATAAGCCCGTTAAAACCGCGCTGTAATCGGTAAGGGTGCGTTCGATAGGGCGCTTTCTTAAATATAAAATAACCCCTTCAATAACTAGTGCACTTACTACCGCAATAACTGCTTGAATAAGCATGCCCCAGCCAAAGAAAAAAGATTGAGCTATCATGCCTGGGATCATGGCGTAAATGACCATGCGCATGACCTGTCCGGTATCGCGTTTAACCCGTTGGTGTGGTGAACTCGATAAACTTAACTTCATTCTGATTCTTTCTCTTGTTCAGCTGCCGCTTTCTTTGCTTTAGCCTTAGCTACTGCAGCCGCTATGCGCGCTTTCTTTTCATCTTGCTCGGTAGGTTGAGAAGAGGTTTGCGCGCTTGTGGCTTGCGCTGCATTGGTAGACGATTCACTCTGCTCAGATGATTTACTGCTTTCCTGTTCATCAGTATCTGTTGTGGTCGCTAAATCACCATTACCTTTTTGAGCAAGTTTCTTTGCTTTTGCCTTTGCCACGGCAGCGGCAATGCGTGCTTTTTTCTCGTCAGCTTCATTTGTCGAGGCAGCGTCGTTAGCATCAGTTTGCTCGCTTCCTTGATGTTCTTCCTGCTTAGCCGCTTTTTTGGCTTTCGCTTTCGCCACCGCAGCAGCAATGCGCGCTTTTTTTTCATCCGCTTCGCTCAAGTTGTTAACAGGATCTGATGAGCTATCACTCTGAGCACTATTGTTTTGTTCGCTGACGCTTTGAAAACTGGCTTCTTCTGGCGAGTTAACATCTTGATTCTCAATACCAGCCTCGCCATCAGGGCTAGATGCTTGCGTTTTTTGCGAAGCGGCCTTTTTAGCTTTCGCTTTCGCTACCGCCGCTGCGATCCTAGCCTGCTTTTCATCTAGCTGTTCATTGGAGTGACTGTCTGGCTGCTCATCTAATTGAGTTGGCGCACCTTGCCCTGAAACTGACTTATCAGGCTGACCGTCTTCGCTATTTTTAGCAGCTTTTTGCGCTTTAGCTTTAGCGATTGCCGCGGCAATACGCGCTTTTTTCTGCGCTTCAGCGTTTAGCTCTGAATTAGTTTCAGTATCGGAAAGTTCAGTTTGCTTTTCGCCTTGAGAGCCCGCAGGTTTTTCTGCTGAAGATGCCTCAGACTGGCTGGCTTGTGCGGCTTTCTTCGCTTTTGCTCTTGCTATAGCGGCAGCAACTTTAGCTTTTTTCTCATCTTCTGGTGATGATGACTCATTACTTGGCTGGTCTGTGGTTGATGGTTCGACAGCGCTTTCATCTTGCGTTTCGTTTTGAGCTTGTGCGGCTTTTTTTGCTTTTGCTCTGGCGATTGCTGCAGCAACCTTTGCCTTTTTGTCATCTTCTGGCGATGACGCCGGTTCAACTTGCTTATCCGCGCTATCAAGTTGAACTTCATTCTGGGCTTGTGCGGCTTTCTTGGCTTTTGCTCTTGCAATTGCGGCGGCTACCTGTGCTTTTTTATCATCGGTAGCATTATTTGGTTCGCCGGCATTAGCTGGATTGCTTTCAGCATTCGCATTAGCCTGCATGGCCGCTTTCTTCGCTTTCGCACGCGCAAGCGCCGCCGCTACTTTGTCCTTGGCTTCAGTTGCGCCAGCATCAACAGCGTTATTCGCATTTTCAGCTGCCACAGCATTTTGCTCTTTGGCCTTGTTTGCGGCTAAACGTGCTTCTTTTGCCTTTCTATGTTTTGCTTCGCGCTCAAGTTTTTCGCGTTCTAAACGTTCTTTACGTGCCTCAAAACGCTGTTTGGCCTTCTCAGCTTTGTTCTTTTCATCGCGCTGAATGCGTATTTCAGATTTAGCTTGTCGATAGTAATGCACCAGTGGGATCTCACTGGGGCAAACGTAGGCACATGCACCGCACTCTATACAGTCGAAAAGGTCGTATTCTTCGGCTTTATCGTACTCTTTTGCTTTGGCGTGCCAAAACATTTGTTGGGGGAGCAATGACGCAGGGCATGCGTCGGCGCATGCACTACAGCGAATACAGGGGCGTTCTGCATTATCGTCTACCAGCTCTTTTTTTGCTGGAACCAGCAAACAGTTTGTGGTTTTTACCACGGGGATTGTAGCGTCTGATAAAGTGAAGCCCATCATAGGTCCACCCATAATCACTTTAGGCGCTTTTTGTTTTTTCGGGTTGTAGTTTGCTTCGTCTAACAGATGAGAAACAGGCGTACCCAACAACGCTCTGAAATTGCTAGGTGATTCAACGGCTTCACCAGTTACGGTAACAATGCGTTCTATGAGTGGCTTACCATGTAATATGGCATCTGCAATAGCGTAGCAGGTACCCACGTTGAACATCATCACGCCTACGTCGGCAGGCAATCCATTTCTTGGAACTTCTCGGCCAGTCAGTACCTGAATCAGCTGTTTTTCGCCGCCGGCAGGGTATTTAGTTTCAACGCTAACAACGCGGTAATCTTTCTTATCCTGACAGGCAATATTGAGTGCCTCGAAAGCTTCGGGCTTATTGTCTTCAACGGCCACCACAATTGCTTTTGGCCCGATAAGGTGAGTAAGAATGTCTAGACCTTGGCGTATTTGCCAGGCGTGCTCACGCATCAATCGATCATCAGACGTGATATAGGGTTCGCACTCAATGCCGTTGAGGATAAGGAATTCGACGGGTTTAGACGTAGATGTTTTTATATGGGTAGGAAAACCCGCTCCACCCATTCCAGAAATACCAGCTTGGCAAATGGCTTCAATAAGTTTGTTTTTATCAAGCTCGCTGTAGTTAGCGATGGGTGACAGGTCGCACCATGTGTCTTTACCGTCTGGGCGTATTGAAATACACATTTCTGTTAGGCCGCTGGGGTGTGCCACAACATGTGGCGCAATCGCAACAACCTCACCCGAAGTCGGCGCGTGAACCGGTACTGAAAAGGGTGAAGAGCTTTGCGAAAGTATTTGGCCTTTCAATACGAAATCACCAACTTCCACACAGCAAATACCGTCTGAGCCAATGTGCTGCCTTAACGGGACAATCAGTAATTCGGGTAACGACGGCTTCTTTATTACTGATGTGTTAGAAAGCGTTTTTTTATCGTCAGGATGTACGCCACCAGGAAATGAGTACATCTTTCCCGCTTCAAGGGTTTCTATAATTGAATCAAAACTTGGATACATCACAATTACGACACCATTTTGATGGGGATATCACCTTTTGGTGATGATTCAAAATCCCATTTCCATGTAGAAGTGGTTTGGGCAATCGGCACCATGTCGATACAGTCGACAGGGCAGGGATCTACACATAAGTCGCACCCTGTACATTCATCAGTAATAACTGTATGCATATGTTTGGCGGCACCTAAAATAGCGTCGACAGGGCAGGCCTGAATACATTTGGTACAGCCGATACATTCGTCTTCGCGAATGAAGGCAACTTTTTTTACGTCTTCTTCGCCGTGTGCTGCGTCAAGAGGTTTTGGTTCGACCCCCATCAAGTCTGCGAGCTTTTTAATCGTTGCCTCGCCACCAGGTGGGCACTTATTAATATCATCACCTTCTGCAATTGCCTCAGCATAAGGTTTGCACCCCGGATATCCACACTGGCCACACTGAGTTTGCGGCAGTACGGCATCAATTTGCTCAACAAGCGGGTCGCCTTCAACTTTAAAGCGGATGCTTGCGTAGCCTAAAACTAAACCAAAAATAAGCGCAAGGGCGCCAATGGCAATGAGGGCGAATATAATAGCGGTAGATATCGTCATTACACTTTCACCAGTCCACTGAAGCCCATAAATGCGAGAGACATGAGACCAGCGGTTATCATTGCAATCGAGGCACCTTTAAAAGATACAGGTACATCAGCAGCAGCTAAACGCTCACGCATAGCCGCAAACAACACCAGCACTAATGAGAATCCCACCGCAGCGCCGAAACCATAGATAAGGCTCTGCATGAAATTATGCTGTTCGGTAAGGTTTAATAGTGCTACACCAAGTACTGCGCAGTTGGTTGTGATAAGAGGGAGGAATATACCTAACAATCTATATAAGGTAGGGCTTGTTTTGTGCACAACCATTTCTGTGAACTGAACCACTACCGCGATGACCAGAATAAAGGCTAGTGTTCTAAGGTAGCCGATGCCCAGTGGAGCAAGTAAATAGGTTTCAACCAAGTAACTTGATGCTGATGCAAGAGTCAGTACGAATGTGGTAGCCATAGACATACCCATGGCGGTTTCTAATTTTCCAGAAACGCCCATAAACGGACATAAGCCGAGAAATTTAACCAACACAAAGTTGTTAACCAGTACTGTACCAATCAATAGCAGTAAAAATTCAGTCATGAATAACGCAATTCCTTCGAGGAATCTTGACGGACAATGCCCGCGAATTAAAAAGAAAAACAGATTAGGTCTATTATCCCTTTTTAGAACGGGTTTAACAACTTGATTGAATTAGGGTTATTTAATGTCTAAACGCGTTGTTTTAGGAATTAAAATAGAATGAAATGGGTGAGGCGATTAAGAGCCAACTAAGTGGCTCCCCCTCCCCGACTCGAACGGGGGACCTGCGGATTAACAGTCCGTCGCTCTAACCAACTGAGCTAAGGGGGAATCGACACCTAAGTTGTTTGCTGAAGTTGGCTCCCCCTCCCCGACTCGAACGGGGGACCTGCGGATTAACAGTCCGTCGCTCTAACCAACTGAGCTAAGGGGGACCTGTGCTTCAACGGAGGCGAATATTAAAGACGTACTTGGGAACTGTCAACAACATAAATGAAATATTTGTACTGACTGCGCAAAAAATAGCTTTTTAAGGCTTTTATGTTCATTTTGTCGTCAATGCATCGAAACTGGTGGTTAATAACTGCACATAATTGCCTAATGGCTAATATATAAGAGGGGGTTTCATTCGTGATTGTTTTAATTCTTATCATTAAGTCATATATCTCTTTAAAGTAAAGTTGTATAACAAAAAAGAATAAAAAATCGCTTCCATACTGTTATTATGTACAGTATTTAATAAATCTGTAACCTGTACCTACGGATTAAAAGGTTAGTCACTACTTACGTGTTGAGAAATTAATCGAGCACGAAATCCCGCCGAATATGGTCTGGCGTTAGTTATCCACTAAATCTGTGGATAACTATGTTGATAGCTTAGATTCGCTGTACTTATTTGCTAGATCACATATGTGTTGATCTAATTAGGTTGTAACGTTATTGAGGATATATTCTTTTTAATACAGAGGGTTAAGGTGGTTTTTGTGATCTCGAATCCCGATCGAAATAGATCGGTTGAACAAAAAGTAGCTTGTGTGTTAATTCAACGAATGTCTAAATGCTATTCAAAGAAATCCAGCTTAATTCTCAATGTCTTACATTTTATTAACATCTTAGTGTGTCTTTTAAACGCTCTCTTTGGCTAGTTTTATACACCTGAGAAGTTTCACCAGCATATTAAAAGTGAAACAGGATAGAAATTAAACTGTCATGAAGGTATACACACACGTTTTACATTGTTTGTTTAAAAAACTCGTGGTTTTGTCGCGTTGCCACCGAATTGATTCATCGCAGGTACTTTTGCCAAAAACCTCGCGTTTTTTACAACCCTCTTATGCTTTGTTTTGTTTGTCGAATACGCATAGCGAAATGGCGTTCACTCTTTTACACTAACGCCCAGTTAAAGAGGGGATTTTAAGTTTGCCGGAGCTCAAGTGATAAAAAGAAACGCTAAACAACGTACTTCCGACTTATTGGAAGGAGATATAGGTACTACGTTAAAGCGTATGACTATTCCTATGATATTGGGAATGGTAATGATGATGAGCTTTGGGCTTATCGATACTTTTTTTGTGAGCTTGTTGGGTACCGACCCTTTAGCTGCTATAAGTTTTACCTTTCCCGTTACCTTCACCGTAATAAGCTTGAATATTGGTTTAGGTATAGGTACGTCTGCAATTATAGGTAAGCTGCAAGGCAGCAAAGAAATAACTAAGTCTCAACACTACGCAACAGGCTCTTTAATGCTGTCTGTTTTGCTTGTGGGAGGATTAGCAATTATCGGCTTTTTCACCATAGAGCCTGTGTTTAAATTGCTTAACGCAACAGACAACCTAATGCCATACATTTCTGATTATATGGGCCTGTGGTATTTATCGAGTATTTTTCTTGCCATGCCAATGGTAGGGAATAGCGTACTGCGTGCGTGTGGCGACACCCGCACACCCAGTATAGTTATGGCGGCAGGGGGCGGATTAAACGCGTTGCTTGACCCTATATTTATTTTCGGCCTTGGGCCCATCCCAGCGATGGGAATAAAAGGTGCGGCGCTGGCTACCTTTATAGCGTGGATCGTTGGCGCGGTATGGATACTCTATATTCTAGCCGTTCGTCGAAAGCTTATGTTGCCTCGATTACTAACGCTTGCCGAGCTGCGTGATAGCAGCCGTGACATTCTCAAAATAGGGCTGCCTGCGGCGGGGGCGAATATGCTGACACCTGTTGCCGGTGGGGTGATGACTGCCGTAGTTGCTGGTTACGGCGCTGAAGCGGTTGCAGCGTGGGGAGTGGGTAACAGAATGGAGTCTATTGCAAGTATTGTTGTGCTAGCACTTTCTATGACACTACCTCCATTTATTAGCCAAAACGTGGGAGCAGGGCAGGTAGAGCGGGTAAAAAAAGCTTACTCGCTTACATTGAAGTTTGTTCTCGTTTGGCAATTCGCTATTTTTCTTGTTATGTGGGCACTGTCTAGTTGGATAGCCGTTGCCTTCGCCAATGAAGTTGAGGTAAGCGTATTAATACAGCTGTTTTTGATGATTGTGCCACTAGGCTATGGCATGCAGGGCATAATCATACTGACTAATTCATCGTTAAATGCCATGCACCGACCAATGACAGCGTTAACTTTGAGTGTCATCCGCTTGTTTGTTTTCTTCGTACCTATCAGCGTTGCGGGGAGTTTTCTTTTTGAACTGAAGGGGTTATTTGCAGGAACAGTTATTGCCAATATTGCTATGGCGTGTGTTTCATTGGTTGTTTTTAAGCGTGCAACCACTCAGTTTGAATTGGATAAAGAAACGCCTGAGCATAGCTAGTACCAGAGTAGCAAATCACGGTTGTGTGCTGCATATATCTGCACGAGCAGAGTGCAAGTAACATGTTCAGCAGTAAGCTAAATAAAAGGTTAAGTAAATGAGTAGAGGGTTTGAGCTTCATTCTAAATACAAGCCGGCAGGCGATCAGCCAAAGGCAATAGAAGCTTTGGTGGATGGTCTAGAAAGCGGCTTGGCCGGCCAAACACTATTAGGTGTTACAGGTTCGGGTAAAACCTTCACTATGGCTAATGTCATTAAAGAAGTGCAGAGACCAACGCTTATTCTTGCACACAACAAAACATTAGCGGCTCAGCTTTACGGTGAGATGAAAGAGTTCTTCCCTAATAATGCCGTAGAGTACTTCGTTTCATATTACGATTACTACCAGCCAGAAGCGTACGTTCCTAGTACAGATACCTTTATCGAGAAAGACGCGTCAATCAATGACCACATTGAGCAAATGCGACTGTCCGCCACCAAGGCGTTAATGGAACGCAGAGACGTAGTTATTGTAGCGAGTGTGTCGGCTATTTATGGTTTGGGCGATCCGGAATCCTACATGAAGATGCTATTGCACCTTCGCCAGGGCGACACCATGGACCAACGTGACATTTTACGTCGCCTTGCAGAACTTCAGTACAAGCGTAACGATTTAGCGTTTGAACGGGGTACGTTCCGTGTACGTGGCGATGTTATAGATATTTTCCCTGCGGACTCTGAAAAGCAAGCGGTAAGAGTAGAGCTGTTTGACGATGAGATAGATAAAATTAGTTTGTTCGATCCGCTAACTGGCGCTGTCGATAAGTCAGTTATTCGTGCGACGGTTTTTCCTAAAACGCACTATGTAACCCCTCGAGAAAAAATCCTCAATGCTATTGAGCATATTAAGGAAGAGCTAGGCGATCGCAAAAAGCAGCTTCAAGAGGCGAATAAGCTGATTGAAGAGCAGCGTATTTCACAGCGCACCCAGTTCGATATCGAAATGATGATGGAGCTTGGCTATTGTTCTGGGATCGAGAATTACTCTCGCTATCTTTCAGGAAGAGCGCCGGGCGAACCACCTCCAACACTCTTAGATTATTTCCCTGCAGATGGGTTGATGTTTATTGATGAGTCTCACGTTACCGTCTCTCAGGTAGGCGCTATGTATCGCGGTGATCGCTCTAGAAAAGAAACCTTGGTGGAATTTGGTTTTAGGCTGCCATCGGCTTTAGATAATCGACCGCTTAAATTCGAAGAGTTTGAACAAATTTGTCCGCAAACCATCTATGTTTCTGCAACACCCGGTGACTATGAGTTAAAGAAAACTGACGGTGAGATAGTTGAGCAGGTTGTGCGTCCAACAGGTTTGCTAGACCCTGTCATCGAAGTGCGACCGGTTGCAACTCAGGTTGATGATGTCCTGTCTGAAATACAAAAGCGGGTAGAACTAGACGAACGCGTGCTTATCACTACCTTAACTAAGCGTATGGCAGAAGATTTAAGCGAGTATTTAAATGAGCACGGGGTTAAGGTGCGTTATCTGCATTCGGATATCGATACCGTAGAGCGAATTGAAATTATCCGTGATTTACGATTAGGTAAATTCGACGTGTTAGTTGGTATTAACCTGTTGCGTGAAGGTTTAGATATGCCCGAAGTCTCGCTGGTAGCGATTTTAGATGCAGACAAAGAAGGCTTCTTGCGAGCCGAGCGCTCTTTAATTCAAACTATTGGTAGAGCGGCGCGTCACGTGAATGGTAAAGCTATCTTGTACGCTGACAGTATTACTAAGTCGATGAGAAAGGCGATGGATGAGACCGAACGCCGTCGTGAGAAGCAAATGGCACATAACGAGGCAAACGGTATAACGCCAATGCGACTTAATAAGCCTATTACCGACATTATGGACTTAGGCGACAGCGCGCACCCTGCGTCAGGTAAAGTCAGACTGCGCAAAGTTGAAGAAAAGAAAAAACAACAGAAAACTGCTAGTGCAACTGAGTTGATGGATCAAATTACCGAGCTTGAAAAACAGATGTTTGAATATGCTCGCGAGCTTGAATTTGAAAAAGCGGCGTCGTTACGTGACGACATAGAAGCACTGAGAAAGCAGGTAGTTACACTGTCGTAATCAACACTGTTATGGTCAAAACTTATTGAAGGGTAAAAATTACCCTTCTCTCTTTTGCGCTCTATCAAAGGCTTAAAGGTTCGTTTTAATGCGTAGCGCTTTCGTATAAAACCAAATAACTCTCCATAAGTCATAACGCCTACTTTCTTTTATTTCCTTTATATTCTTGTAGATATTTTTAATCAAAAGTCTACTTCGGTAGCACAAAACTGCAATTTGCATCACAAAATGAGACGAAAAGCCGTAAAATGTCGTTGTAATAGCACAATTAGTTACATATAGTTCTAGTTTGAGTATCGATAACTATACCTATAAACAGGTGCTAATATGCTTAATCGTCTTCAGGAGTCAGATATCAAGCTACTGCGAGTGTTTTACGCGGTAGCAAGCTGCAACGGATTTACTGCGGCAGAACCCGTGTTGCGTATGCAACGACCTAACATCAGTGCCGCAATCAAAAAGCTAGAAGAGCGTTTAGATTTGGTGCTTTGTCACCGTGGCCGTGGCGGCTTTCAAATGACAAAAGAAGGTGAGGTGGTTTTTCAAGAAACCAAACGCATCTTCAATGCCTTTGATAACTTTGTGTTTAATCTGAAATCGTTACACGATGATTATTCAGGCCACATCACGCTAGTGCTAATGGCAGGTCTTCCACTTTCAATGCACTTAGCCGTGAGTAAAGCGGTTAAGAGTACGATGAAGAAATTTGACGATATTCATGTGAATATTCAAACACGTCTTTACAATGAAGTTGAGCATGTGGCGCTATCTGGTGAATGTCACCTCGTTGTTTCAACTTACGACATGGTTAAGCCCGAATCTGTAACCTTCCACCCCGTAGGAATTAAAACCGAGGGGCGGTTGTACTGTGCGCCAACTCATCCACTGGCGAAGTATCGCGATACTGAATTGCCTGAGGGCGTTAAAATTGGTGACTACCCTGCCATTGGTATCTCAGGGTTATCTTCAGCTAACTACATTGAAGATGAAACCAGGCTATCTATCCAGACCTTCTCTGACTCGTTTGATGCGGCAATGTCGGCGATAATGACGGGCGAATATATAGGCTTATTGCCAGACTATATAGCAAAAGAGCAGGGGGCAGCTTTAGGACTTGTGCCAATCGCACAGGGAAGTTTATTTAACTTTAGTCACGAGTTGTTTGTCATGAATGGCAAAAATACACGTTTGAATCCTGTATTGCGTCACTGCATAAAAGAGCTGAGCTACTTTATTTCTGAAAGCCAGAAGTAATTTAATTAAGGCTAGCAATATATAAACACCCCTTATTTCTAACGCCTTTATAGAGGAGCGTGAAACAAGGGGTGTTTTTTATAGAGTAACGTATGCCGGTTAGCGCAACGCTTATTCGTACTCAAGCGGGTCGGTAGCACCATTTTCTTTAAACGCTTCTAAGCGCTCTTCGCATGCACCGCATTTTCCGCATGCTTTTTCTCTACCGTTGTAACAGGTCCATGTTTGACCATAATCCAACCCCATAGACAAGCCATCGGTTAATATAGCCGTTTTACTGTCATCAATATAAGGCGTCATGATGGTAACAGGTGTGTAATTCGCAATGCCGCAAACATCATTCATTTTATGTACAAATTCGGGGCGGCAGTCTGGATAAATGGCGTGATCGCCAGAGTGAGCGCCATAGTACACTTCATTTGCGTCTAAACTAACTGCGTAGCCGACAGCCAGCGATAACAAAATCATGTTGCGATTAGGGACCACGGTTTGCTTCATGCTAGGCTCTTCGTAGTGGCCTTCTGGTACGTCGATATCTGACGTAAGGGCAGAGCCGCCTATAAGGGTATTTATAGCGCTAATATCAACAATTTTGTGGGGCACATTAAGGGATTTACACACGTTCGCCGCATAATCGAGCTCTTTCTTGTGGCGCTGACCGTAGTTAAAGCTTAAAGCGTGGACCTTTTTGCCTGCTTTTAGTGCTTTATGCAGAACAGTGAAGGAGTCCATGCCTCCTGAATAGATAACAACAACGTTTTCTGACATAGTTTTTCGAAGATTTAAGAAATTATGCCCGAATTTTATGTGATCCTTGGTAAAATCCCAACATACAATCGTTAAAGGGTGTCAAATTGTCTGTAATGTCCACATTAAACATCAATGAGATGTTTGAAACTATTCAAGGGGAAGGTGCTCACACAGGTATTCCCTCTATCTTTGTTCGTCTGCAAGGCTGTCCTGTGGGTTGTCCGTGGTGTGATACCAAACATACGTGGGAAATCAAACCAGACCTCAGTGTGTCGCCCCAAGCTGTGATAACCAAAAGTGAAGAATCTGAAACTTACTTCATTTCAAGTGAAGAGGCGCTGCTGAGCGAGTTCAAACAACAAGGTTATGTAGCAAAGCATGTGGTAATTACTGGTGGTGAGCCATGTATGTATGACTTACGCCCGTTGACAACCTTACTTCACGACAACGGATACTCAACTCAGATAGAGACCAGTGGTACTTTTGAAGTGCTTTGTGATGTGCGTACTTACGTGACAGTATCTCCTAAAATAAATATGAAAGGCGGATATGATGTCTTAGTGAGTGCGCTTGAAAGAGCAAATGAAATTAAGCATCCCATTGCCATGCAAAAGCATATAGACGAGCTAGATACGCTGCTAGCCAATGTCTCCTCGCTAGAAGGAAAACAGGTTTGTTTACAACCAATTAGCCAACAAAAGAGGGCGACAGAGTTGGCTGTGCGTACTTGTATTGAGCGCAACTGGCGACTATCTTTACAAACACATAAATACATTGGCATAGAGTAAGTGTTCAGTACTTACAGGCCTCACAGCAAAGCAGTAAAGAGAATGAATACTTCACTTTACTTACTTTACTTAATTTGGGACATAAAGAAAATGTATAGCGTCAATCCGCTCAAAAAAGCCGTATTAGTAGCCTTAGCTTTATGTTCTTTTATTATTTTGCCAACCGTCAACGCCGCTACCTGGACTATTAATTACCCACGTCCCATTGACGACACAGATGCACGTGCGCAATATCCTATTGCCTTATTAAAGCTTGCTCTTGATAAAACGGGGGTAAACTATGAACTTCGTCCCTCTGACCGCATATTATTGACCAGTAAGGCGTTGCGACAGCTTCGAGAAAATAGAGAAGTTAACGTGGTGTGGAGTATGACGGACAGCCAGCGAGAAAAAGAGCTCACCCCTATCCGCATTCCCATTGCAAAAGGCCTTATCGGGCTTCGTGTTTTTGTTATAAACCAAAATAAGAAAGCGAAGTTTAACGATGTGCTATCGCTGACGGACATGCGTAAACTTGTGCCGATTCAGGGGGAAGAGTGGCCTGACACCAAAATTCTTCAAGCCAATGGGTTTAATGTATTTACAGTACCTGAATTTCGTGAAGCCTATAACATGATTAAGCAGGGTAAAGGTGACTTCTTTCCTCGCTCGGTCATGGAAGTTAATGCAGAACTAGAGGTAGAGGGTAGACGAAATAGTCTTTACCTTGAGCCTTCGATGGCGCTGTATTATCCCACCGCTATGTATTACTTTGTCAGTTCAAGCAACAAAACCTTAGCTAACCTTATTGAAACAGGCCTTAACAGGGCTATAGATGATGGCTCTTTCGATGCCCTATTTGAATCTACTTACTCTCCTATCTTAGAATCCTTGGGGGTCAATGAGAGAAAAATATTCACATTAGAGAACCCCTTACTGCCTATTGAAACCCCTCTCACAAATTCCGCGCTTTGGTTCAAGCCAACTACAGATGCTTCAAAGGAATAAATAGACAATAAAAAACGCGGCTTATGCCGCGTTTTTAAGTTTTTTGCTAGGGCTTAAGTCTATTAAGACTCACCAGCGTGAACACCTTTCATCGAACGACCTGATGGGTCAGCGTTATTTTTAAAGCTTTCGTCCCATTCAAGGGCTTCAGCTGTACTACATGCAATTGACTTACCGCCAGGCACACAGCGAGCTGCACTTTCTTGAGGGAAATAGCTCTCAAAGATAGTGCGGTAGTAGTAGCCTTCTTTGGTATCTGGCGTGTTAACTGGGAAGCGGAACTCAGCTGTCGCAAGTTGCTGGTCCGAGACTTCGTTTTCAACGAAATCGCGAATTGAGTCGATCCACGAATAACCTACGCCGTCACCAAACTGCTCTTTCTGACGCCATAATACTTCTGCTGGAAGGGTTTCGCCGTTATCAAATGCTTTACGAAGGATCCACTTCTCCATTTTTCCATCTAGACACATTTTGTCTTGAGGGTTTAAGCGCATGGCTACGTCAATAAAGTTCTTATCTAAGAAAGGAACACGGGCCTCTACACCCCATGCTGACGTGGCCTTGTTAGCACGCGCACAGTCAAACATATGAAGGCGATCTAGCTTACGAACCGTTTCTTCATGGAATTCCTTGGCGTTTGGTGCTTTGTGGAAATACAGGTAACCACCAAAAATTTCATCAGAACCTTCACCCGATAGTACCATTTTAATACCCATCGCTTTAATTTTGCGGGTCATTAAGTACATTGGAGTAGCGGCGCGAATTGTGGTCGTGTCGTAGGTTTCCAAGTGATAGATAACATCACGGATGGCGTCTAAACCTTCTTGAATAGTGAAGTGAATCTCATGGTGCACGGTACCGATCATGTCCGCTACTTTCTTCGCAGCTTTAAGGTCCGGAGCACCTTCAAGGCCAACAGCGAAGCTGTGCAGACGAGGCCACCACGCATCTGTTTTGTCTTCGTCTTCAACGCGCTTTGCGACATATTGCGCAGCCACAGCAGAAACCAGCGATGAGTCTAAGCCACCTGATAGAAGTACAGCGTAAGGTACATCAGACATCATGTGCGACTTAACCGCTTTTTCAAAAGCCACGCGAAGTTCGTCTAGGTCACTTGAGTTATCTTTTACGTTGTCGTATTCCATCCAGTCGCGTTTGTAGTACTTAGTGATTTTACCTTCTTTGCTCCACAGGTAGTGGCCAGGAGGAAACTCACTAATTGTTTTACATACGCCTGCTAACGCTTTCATTTCAGATGAAACATAGAAGTTACCGTGTTCATCATAACCTGTGTAAAGCGGAATGATGCCAATGTGGTCACGGGCAATTAGGTAAGCGTCTTGTTCTTCATCGTAAAGAATAAACGCAAACATACCCTCTAGTTCATCAATAAAGTCGATGCCTTTTTGCTGGAAAAGCGGAAGGATAACTTCACAATCAGAACGGGTTTTGAACGGATATGGTTCAGCTAAGTCAGCAGCTAGTTGTTTATGGTTATAAATCTCACCGTTTACGGCAAGAATCTGCTTATCGTTTTGGCTGATAAGAGGCTGTGCCCCTGTATCTACGTCGACAATCGCCAATCTTTCGTGACAAAGAATGGTATTGTCATTATTCCAGATACCCGACCAGTCAGGGCCACGGTGGCGCAAAAGTTTTGATAAATCGAGGGCTTGGGTTCTGAGTTCAGACACATCGGTTTTGATATCAAGGATACCGAAAATACCACACATATAACGGATTCTCTCTGTTCACTTGTTGAAAAAAATAGAAGTTTTTTCTGTCGGTACTCGCGTACGAGTGAGCGAAGGTTTGTTGTTATTCTTATTCGCGTGCCCCTGAATGTGCCAGTCTGACAGGAAATTGCAAGCATATTATGATGAGAAAATGGAAATTCTTATTCCATTTATCTCAAAATAGCCGTTTATTAACATTTTTATCCTAATCTAGGCGCATAATCCTTATGTCTACTCGGTAGTATAAGTATTTATTGAGGTGGGATTTTGATGAATAATTCTCTAGCGACTAGGTCTGTAAAAGAAACAAAAAGGGCCTCGTCAAGAGACCCTGTATTCGTTTGTTGCGCATAAAAACAGCGTTATTCGTGTTTATGTCTGCGTTTTTTAGTTTTGGCGTTGGAATTCGCTTGTTTCATTCCATTTGGGCCAAGCGTCAGCATTTGCAACGCCTACACCTACATCAAACAGCATTTGCGTATCTTGCACAATACCGCTTAAATCCCAATCGTCGCGATACTGGTCGCACACTTGGTGGTAGCAGCCAGTAACAATAACGTTCATACGTTTTCTGTACTTAGCCGTCTCTTCATCAGCGGGCTCGTTACCCCCTTCTGCATAAAGTGCTGGAACACCTTGTTTGGCAAAGCTGAAGTGATCTGAGCGATAATAGTAACCGGCTTCAGGTCTGTCTTCTTGTGTTAGCGTCCGGCCTTGTTTTGCCGCAGCGGTTTCCAGATAGTCTTCCATTTCCGATTTACCCATGCCCACAACCGCCACGTTCTTGGTTTTACCTAAAACGTTCATTGCGTCCATGTTGATGTTAGCAACCGTGTTTTCGATAGGAATAACCGGGTTGCTTGCATAGAATTTACTGCCTAACAGCCCTTGTTCTTCAGCGGTTACCACTAAAAATGAGACTGAGCGTTTTGGTGCAGGTGTAAGTTCAGAGTAGGCTTTTGCCATGGCTAGAATTGCTGCGGTGCCTGTGGCGTTATCGTGCGCACCGTTGTAAATCTGATCGCCTTCTTTAGTTTCATCTTTACCCAAGTGATCCCAGTGCGCCGTGTAAATAATATGCTCGTCTGGAAACGCCGAACCGGGCAATGTGGCTATCACGTTGTTGCTTTCAGACTTTTTAAATGTGTTATTAACCGTAACTGACGCTTTGATATCCATCGCTTTGCTATATGGTCCCTGCATGGCGTTTGCTTTTTCAGTATCAAAATCGAGACCTGCATCTGCAAATACTTTCTTAGCTGCATCAAGTGTGAGCCAGCCTTCAACTGCAACTCGGCTTGCACCTTTGTCGGCACTTACCAAACCATATTGCGGACCACTCCAGCTGTTGGCAACAACTGACCAGCCGTAAGAGGCAGGTGCGGTTTCATGAACAATGATAGCGCCTGCTGCACCTTGACGACTCGCTTCTTCATACTTGTAGCTCCAACGACCATAATATGTCATCGTCGTGCCCTGAAACTTGCCGCTTTCTGGGTTTTCAAAACCAGGGTCGTTAATTAGCATTACTACCGTTTTGCCTTTAACGTCTAGTCCTTCGTAGTCGTTCCAGTCGTATTCCGGCGCATTTACACCATACCCTACGAACACCAGTTCAGAATCTTCCAGGGAGACCGAGCTTTGCTCACGCTTGGAAGAGGCAACCATTTGCTCTTTGTATGCGAAGCTATTGTCACCGATAGTCATGGTCATATCTGGGTCAGCTGTAATTTCCATAAGGGCTACTTTTTGTAAAAAGCTATCGCCGTTACCCGGTTTAAGCCCAGCTTTAGTAAATTCACTAACCAGATAATCAATAGTTTTCTTTTCACCTTCAGTGGTCGGTAAACGACCCTCAAACTCATCTGAAGACAATATCTTTAATGGCTCGCGAATATCTGCATCTGAAATACTGTTGTAAACACTGTCAAAGTTAGACGCCACAGGCATTGCTTTCTGGGCAGACTCGTTTGTTGAGGTGCTGTCGTTACTAGGAGTGCAAGCACTTACGCCTAAAAGGGTAGGTACAAGCAATGGCAAAAACATTTTTTTCATTGTTAGTCTCTGTTTGCTCTACAATACGCAACCAGTATAGAGAAAACGCCAGAGCGAACCAATAGTTGATATGCAATCACACTTGATCCCCTTCTGTAACGACTACTTACTAAAAAACGCCAGTAAACCAGTTACGGACCTGTTAGAAGAGGTTGGCTTACTAAGTAAGAATGAATTTCCTACACCTGACGTGTTAAACAAACTCACCGCGCAATACCACATGCCGTGGCAAGGGCCGTCATTTAAGGGGCAAAGTCAGTTTTCAGAAGAAGAGCAGCGTTATTACGAAACCATTATTAGCGAGGATAGGGTTGTGCCTACTCGTGAACAGAGCTGGCATGATTTATTTAATGCGCTAATTTGGCTTCAATTTCCAAAAACAAAGTCATTATTAAACGAGCTACATATCAATGATATTCAAACCCATGGTGTAAACCCCAGGACGCCCCGCCGAAATCGCATCACTCATTTCGATGAGTGCGGTGTGGTGCTCGCTGTAGAAGCGCCTGCGGTAATGAACCACAGCTCAAGAAAAGAACATGCTCACATTGATGTTGGCTTACAGAATAACAATAGTGGAAACGGGGTGTATGAAGCGGATGAGTTGGAAACATTCTTAGCTGAACTAGCTGCCCATGAATGGCAAAGGGTCTTTGTCGAAAAGCGAATGCTGTGGCACACAACAGTAAGCCCCTTTATCTTTGGCCACGCAAATTTAGAAATGATGCTAAACCCTTTTATAGGACTTACCGGAAAGTGGTTAGCAGTGTCTGTCCCCCACGGCTTTAGTAACCTTGGTAAGTGGCAGCAGCGCTCGATAGTTGACGATGCCTTGATTGCGCGTATCCAAGCATTAAATTACTTCGAATCTACCCCGCTTTTAAAGCCCTTGCCCTTACTTGGTGTACCTTTGTGGCACAGTGACCAGAGTGCAATATTTTATCAAAATACAGAGTATTTTAGGCCGCTTCGCATGGGAAGTAAGCCGACCATACAGCTCCCTCTGTGGCCTTAAGCGTTTTGGGGACAAGTGTTTTGGCATGAACACCAAGTGATGGTGGGGACAAAGTACCTTTTAAAAAATTAGCGCTGCATCCATTATTTATCTTGGAGCAGCGCTAATGAGTACTTAATAGAGAAGAGAGCTTATTCGACCAGACGCTTTTAAAATAAGGTCAAGGCGACCAACCAAATACCATAGATAACGATATAAGGTGCGCTTGCAATTAAAGCCGCCTTTTTAAGAGGAAAAGACGTCCACTGTGAGATGCCTACCGTAGCCAAATAAATACCCCAGAAAAGCTCTAATCTTAGCGCCTGACCAAAGGCGTACCACGGCGAGTCCATGGGGATACCTGCAATAAAGCCTAATGAGGTTGGTGATAAGATTGATGGCGCCACTTGATGATCACCGGCGACCAACAGTAGACCAACACCTACTAAACCAGTCAGTACATAAGGCATGGAAAGCCACCATGCAAAGCCGTACCAGTCAGTAAAGCCGTAAACGTGGCTGTCGTCTGAACGTGTCATTAGATTCACATAAACGGCATAAACTGCGTTAACAATAATAGGAACAAAAAAAGCGCCGATCATTGATGACCAGAGCAAGGCATCTCTAGTGAAAAAGGCCTTCATTTGCTCCTCTTCCGCTGGGCTCATGTCTCCTTGCGTGGCAATGTTCATTTCTGCAAACCACTCAATGTCTACGAAATTCACATAGAGGTACTGCGAGACTAGTGTGATAGCCATGACTAGAATAAATGGCATCCAACTCCAGTTGTTGTTTTCACCTACTGCTTTAAACACGCCGTTCGGTTTAAAAAAGATATCATTACACGCTTGGAAAGGGTTGGTCACACTGTGCATCCCTTGCTCCTTTTTTTCATTTTTATTTACTGTTTGGTTTGTGTGTAAACCAATGACTGAGCGTAAGTCATTGTTGTTAAACACGTCATAACTACTGCACCTACAGATTACTGGTGGCTAAAGATGATGTACAGCACAAGATCCTGATAAAGGAATATTTTTTGTAAACGAAGGTGTATAGAGTGAGTGTGAAAGCATGATGAATTTTAACGCGATAGAGAAAAGGGAAGCGATGCTTCCCTTTAAATCTTCTCTAATTCTGACTAAGCCATAACACTGATTACAAATACGTTACTTTTAGCAATGTTAAAACGATGGTGCTATACAGTACCGAAATTGGCAGGCCTATTTTTATAAAGTGAGAAAACTTATAGTTCGCTGCATTATAAACAAGCAAGTTAGTTTGATAGCCAAATGGCGAAATAAAACTGGCACTTGCAGCAAATGCCACTGCGAGTGCAAATGGCATAAGAGGGGCCCCAATGATTTGAACTAAACCGTAGGCAAATGGGAACATTAACGCCGCAGCTGCGTTGTTAGTAACGAACTCGGTCAAAACCAAAGTTAGCAAATAAATGACTAACAAAGCTATAAACCAGTCGGTGTCCGATAATACCGGCATAAGTGCTTCAGTGGTTGTACTTATCACGCCTGAATTTTCTAGTGCGGTAGCCAAACTTAAAGCGCCCACAATAACAACAATCAAATTCAACGGTAAATTTCGCTTCATTTCCCCGTTTGACGTCACTTTAACGCCAATGAGTACAGCGGCTAAGAACAGCAAACCGATAGCCAGTGAAATGACATTAGTTGCAGCCAATAACACCGTGGAAAGGAAGCCGCCAAGGGTAATCCATTCTTGCTTGTTGGTTAACGGGCGGGCGATTTTTTGCTCTGACAAAATAAAAAAGTTTTTATTTAGATTTTGACGAGTCGCAAAGTCTGGGCCCGTAGCCAAAAGCAAGAAGTCACCTGCCTGAAGCTTTATTTCGCCTAACTTACCTGATAATTGCTCTCCATCGCGACGAATGGCAACAACTGCCGCATCGAACAGGGCTCTAAAGCCTAGTTTCTTAATGGTTTGCCCGATAACTTGAGCGCGATTAGCAACCACCACCTCAGTTAAGCTTTCACGTAAAACTCCATCGGTCTCGGCAAACATGCTTAGCCCTTTTATATGGCTAAGATTATCAAGTTTTTGAACGTTGCCAGAGAATATAAGCTTGTCGTTTTCCAAAATGACTAGGTCAGGCCCTACAGGAGATATCAGATTCCCATTGCGTACCACTTCTACCAAAAAGAGTTCTGGTAAGTTACGTAAATGGTTTTGTTCTACGGTTTTGCCTATGAGTTCTGAACCAGACTCCACTTCGGCTTCAACCATATACTCGTGATAGTTATTACTCTTATTGCCAATATGAGGTAGCAAAGGAAGTAACAAAAACATGAGTAGACCACAGCTCAGGCCCGCTACGGTGCCATAAAGTGTGAAGTCGAAAAAGTTAAAGCCCGGATGCCCATGCTCTTGCAAAAAGCTGTCTACGATCAGGTTGGTAGACGTACCGATTAAGGTGACCGTACCACCTAAAATAGCAGCATACGAGAGGGGAATTAGCAATCGGGAGGCAGGGTGATATTGGTTTTGCTTAATTGGACCAATAAGGCTCGCCACAATAGCTGTATTGTTTAATAGCGCAGACGATAAAAAGGTCAGTGAAAACAAGCGCCAGTAGGATTGAGTAAAGTTAGCACTTACCAACTTCCTTCCTAGGCGTTTTATTAGCGCTGTTTTATCAATTGCACTGCTTACTAAAAGCAACAAAACAAGGGTAATAAGACCCTTGTTTGTTAAATTTAGCAAGATGTCATCAAGAGATAACTGCTGGGTAACCAGTAAAGCTAACACTGCACCAGAAAACACAGTGGAAGGGCGCTGATTGGTAAAGATCAGCGCACATATCGTACCGGCAAATACTGCCAGTACGATGAACTGGGTCACATCCATATTGCTCCAGTCCTGCTTAAAGTTTACTGATATCCACAGAGTTCCAATGCGGGAAGTGCTTGCGTACTAGTGCATTGAATTCAAGCTCGAACTCAGAGAAGTTAGGCGATGCATGCTGTGCGTCACCTGCAATTTCATCAATAATCATACCTGCACCAACCGTACCATTGGTAAGGCGATCAATAACGATAAATGAGCCGGTAGGGCGATTGCGCTTATACGGGTCGCAAGCAACAGGCTGAGTAAACTTAACGTCTACAACACCAATCTCGTTAAGATTTAAGTGCATAGCATCTGTTTCTTCTAGCGTGTTCACATCAATTTGATTATCGATATGAGCAACTACCCCTGGCGTTGATTTAGTCGCGAACTTAAACAAGTATTGCTTGTTTGGCATTAGCGGCTCTTCAGACATCCACACAAGGTGAGTTTTAAATTGTGTGCTTAGCAACGGCAAGTTATCTGATTTTACAATCATATCGCCACGAGAGATGTCAATTTCATCTTCTAGCGTAAGCGTTACCGCTTGAGGTACATAAGCGCGCTCTTGGTCGCCTTCAAACGTAACAACTTGCTTCACCTTTGATTTCTTACCAGAAGGAAGTGCCGTTACTTCATCACCTGGTGCAACTTGGCCAGATACCACGGTACCCGCAAAGCCACGGAAATCTAGGTTAGGGCGGTTAACGTATTGTACAGGGAAGCGAAAATCTTCTAGGTTGTCGTCTTCACCAATTTCAATGTTTTCCAACATTTCCATAAGTGGCGTGCCGTCAAACCAAGGGGTCTTTTCGCTCTTGCCTACTACGTTGTCGCCTTCAAGTGCTGAAATAGGTACGAACTGAATGTCAGGAATATCAAGCTGCTCAGCAAACTTCAGGTAGTCTTCCTGAATTTGCTTGTACACTTCTTCTGAATAGTCCATCAAGTCCATTTTGTTGATAGCAACAATAACGTGTTTGATACCTAGAAGAGAAACCAGGAACGAGTGACGTTTCGTTTGAACCTTAACGCCGCCGCGAGCATCAACAAGAATAATAGCAAGGTCGCACGTTGACGCACCGGTTACCATGTTACGAGTGTACTGCTCGTGCCCCGGAGTATCAGCGATAATAAACTTACGCTTGTCAGTAGAGAAGTAGCGGTATGCTACGTCGATTGTAATCCCTTGCTCACGCTCAGACTGAAGACCGTCTACAAGAAGGGCAAGGTCAACTTTCTCGCCGGTAGTGCCCACTTTTTTGCTGTCTTTAGTGATAGCAGCAAGTTGGTCTTCATAAATCATTTTAGAGTCGTGAAGCAGGCGACCAATTAGGGTACTTTTACCGTCGTCTACGCTACCGCAGGTAAGGAAACGTAGCATATCTTTCTTTTCGTGTTGTTCTAAGTAAGACAGAATGTCCTGTCTTAATAATTCGTTTTCATTGTTCATGTTATGCGCTCACAAGGAAAAAGGGGTTTAACACAGACTCTTTTTGGTTGTACGTAAGAGCATCAGCGTTGTCATCTAATGGATTTTCAGGGTCAAGTACGGTTACGTTTGCACCTGCCGCTAATGCGACGGCGTGCGCTGCACCTGTATCCCATTCAGATGTTGGGCCTAATCGAGGGTAAAGATGTGCTTCGCCCTCAGCCACCAAGCAAAGCTTTAGTGAGCTGCCCATCGCCACAAGCTCAGTTTCACCTTTAAGCTGCGCCAATAAATTCTGAATTTCAGGGCTTTGGTGAGAACGACTACCTACCACTTTCCACACTTCGGCACCATCGTGCTTGCGCGCAGAAATAGCGGTAAATTCGTCATTCACTTCAGTCCATGCACCTTCACCAACAATACCTACATAGCTTTTGTTTAGTGCTGGCGCGTAAACCACACCCATGGTCGGTTTACCGTTTTCGATAAGTGCAATATTTACCGTAAACTCACCGTTTTTCTTAATAAACTCTTTAGTGCCGTCTAGCGGGTCTACCAGCCAGTATGACGACCACGTTTTGCGTTCTTCCCATGAAATATCTGCTGACTCTTCAGAAAGAATCGGCAGATCAGATTCAGCTTCAAGGGCGTTAACGATTACGTTATGTGCGGCAAGGTCAGCTTCTGTTAGTGGGCTGGTATCCTGCTTTTCATAAATGGCGAAGTCTTTCTCGTAAATGGCCATTATCTTATCGCCGGCTTCTTTGGCGATAGCTAGCACTTTTTGTGCAAGACTATTTAAAGGCTGTGTCATTACACTAATCCCTTTTCTTGAAGCAAAGCATACAATCGCTCAGCGGTTTGCTCTGCGGGTTCATCCTGATAGGTTAAGTGTACTTCTGGCGCTTCAGGTGCTTCATAGGCTGAATCAATTCCTGTGAAGTCCTTAATTTCACCGCTACGCGCTTTTTTGTACAGCCCTTTCGGGTCGCGTTTTTCACACACTTCAATAGGTGTATCGACAAACACTTCTACAAACTCTCCGCCTTCCATCAAGCTACGGCAGTAATCGCGGTCGGCTTTGAAAGGCGAGATAAAAGCGGTAAGCACAATGGTACCGGCATCGACAAACAGTTTAGCGACTTCGCTAATGCGGCGAATGTTTTCAACGCGATCTTTATCGCTGAAACCTAAATCGCCACACAGACCGTGGCGCACGTTGTCGCCGTCAAGTAGATAGGTGTGCTTGTTCTGCTCGTGAAGCTTTTTCTCAAGCAGGTTGGCTAATGTCGATTTACCAGAGCCGCTTAAACCCGTTAGCCAGAATACACGAGGCGTTTGACAAAGCTTTTCAGAACGGGTGGTCTTGTTTACTTCGTGTTTATGCCAAACAACGTTGTCGGTGGCCATTAGAAGTACCCTTCCATTTTCTTCTTCTCCATAGAGCCTGCGCTGTCATGGTCGATTACTCGGCCCTGACGTTCAGACGTCTTGGTAAGCAGCATTTCTTGAATAACTTCAGGTAGGGTTGCTGCTTCTGACTCTACCGCACCGGTCAGTGGGTAACAGCCAAGGGTACGGAAACGCACAGAGCGCATCTCTGGTACTTCACCTTCTTCTAGCGGCATACGGTCGTCGTCAACCATAATAAGAATGCCGTCGCGCTCAACGACAGGGCGAGGCTTAGAAAGGTAAAGTTGTGGAATATCGATGTTTTCTAGGTAGATGTATTGCCAGATATCTAGCTCAGTCCAGTTAGACATTGGGAATACACGAATGCTTTCGCCTTTATTAACCTGAGAGTTATAAATATTCCAAAGCTCTGGACGCTGGTTTTTTGGGTCCCAGCGGTGGTTGCTGTCGCGGAATGAGTAAACACGTTCTTTGGCACGTGATTTTTCCTCGTCGCGTCGAGCGCCACCAAATGCAGCATCGAACTTATATTTGTTCAGCGCTTGCTTAAGTGCTTGGGTTTTCATGATGTCAGTATGTTTTGCTGAACCGTGGCTAAATGGGCCAACGCCAGCTTCAACACCTTCTTCATTGATGTGAACAAGCAAATCGAAACCGTGTTTCTTAGCTTGCTCATCACGGAACTTGATCATTTCACCAAACTTCCACGTGGTATCTACGTGTAATAGTGGGAAAGGAATTTTGCCGGGCGCGAACGCTTTACGGGCAAGGTGAAGCAGTACAGAAGAGTCTTTTCCTACAGAGTAAAGCATAACTGGGTTTTCAAACTCAGCAGCAACCTCACGGAAAATCTGGATACTCTCGGCTTCGAGTTGTTTCAAATGCGTTACAGACGGGATACTAGCAGTCATTTTGAAGTCCGAATTTTATGTTATATACAAAAAAGTTATATATGGGTTATTTTTCTGCATAGAACGATAACATATTTAAATTCAAAAGTAGTATGCGATTTTGCTATTTAAAATAGCTATCTTATTCCATTAAATAAAACTGTCATGCAATTGAAGCATAAGCCACTTTTTTCAAGGGCTATAAAAAGAAAAAAGCCCTGTTAAGTAACCTAAACAGGGCTATTTGTTCATCGCTCAGTATTGTTGCAAACTAAATTTTTTGTTGTGCGCTTATTTTTCGCTCAGTTTGGTTTGGAAAGCATCGAATGTATCAACCACACCTTCTCTTGGTGAACCTGATTTACTTAAAATCATGATGGTTAAGCTAGATAAAATAAACCCAGGTACAATCTCGTACATCCATTCGCCAAGCTTTTGGCCGCCGATTTCAACTGGAAGATAAATCCACAGTAACACTGTCACCGCTCCCACAACCATGCCACCTAGCGCTGCGCGACGTGTCATTTCACGCTTAAACAGACTAAATAGTACAAGCGGTCCGAATGCCGCACCAAAGCCAGCCCATGCGTTACTTACTAGCGTCAATATAGTGCTGTCTCTGTCATAAGCTAAATAAATGGCAACAAGTGCGACAACCACTACACTCACGCGACCGGCAATAACGAGTTCGCCATCTGACGCATCGCGACGAAGGAATGCTTGATAAAAGTCACTGGTCAGTGAACTTGAAGTCACCAAAAGCTGAGACGAAATAGTACTCATGATCGCCGCTAAAATCGCCGCAAGTAAGAAGCCACCAACAAGTGGGTGAAATAGAATTTGAGACAAATAAATGAAGATGGTTTCTGGGTCAATCTCGTTACCATTACCTGTCACAAACGCCAGGCCGAAAAGGCCTGTCATCAATGCACCGATAATCGATACAATCATCCAGCCCATACCAATGTTGCGCGCTGTTGGAATATCTTTCACAGAACGTATAGCCATAAAACGCACAATAATATGAGGCTGTCCAAAGTAGCCTAGCCCCCAAGACATTAGTGAAACAATGCCGATCACACTCAGGGCTTCGTTGGTAGAAGCATCCATGAACGCATCAAATAATGCAGGGTTAATTGTATCTAAAGCGTCAATTGAGGCTCCAATTCCGCCGAGTTCGCTGATGACAACTGCAGGTACCATAATCAATGATACGAACATAATGCAGCCTTGCACAAAGTCGGTCATGCTCACTGCCATGAAGCCGCCAACAAGGGTATAGGCTACAACGACACCAGCGGTAACATACAAACCTGTCTCGTAAGTTAATCCAAACGATGTTTCAAAAAGCTTTCCGCCGGCAACTACGCCAGACGACGTGTAAAGCGTAAAGAAAACAACGATGACCACAGACGCGATTACTCTTAATAGGCGAGAGTTATCGGCAAAGCGATTTTCAAAATAGTCAGGGAGGGTGATAGAGTTATTAGCAACTTCAGTGTAAACGCGAAGTCGTGGAGCAACTAACATATAATTTGCGAGTGCACCTAGAACTAACCCTACAGCAATCCACCCTGCAGATAAGCCAGATACATACATAGCGCCAGGTAAACCCATGAGCATCCAACCACTCATGTCCGATGCCCCAGCTGAAAGTGCGGTTACTGCCGGGCCTAATTGGCGGCCGCCAAGCATGTAGCCCTCTACGTTGGTGTCTGTTTGCCGATAAGCGAAAAGGCCTATTCCCAACATTACAATAAAATACAAACCTAACGAGATTATCGTGCCAGTAGCCATATAAATTCCCTATGCTTTTTTCTTCATGCTAACACCTATGACATAGAGTCTCTATGTCAGTCGGCGACCTTGCTTGTTTTCTATACGGCTATACGTAAATAAAGTTTGGCGACGAATTAAAATGCATAGGCTTCGACGCGAGCACGACCGGTTCTTTTGGCTTTATAAAGAAGTTCATCACACGCCTTTATAATGGTATCCAGATTGGTTTCTCCGTTTACATTAAGAAGCCCGGAAGAGAAACTGACGGAGAACTTTTCATTGGTATGGCGCCAATGTTTTTGACGAGAAAGCGTCATGTTTAATTCATCAAGTATACGCTTTGCCGACTGCTGGTCAGAATCAGAAAAGTAGATCAAAAACTCTTCACCGCCATATCGGCAAAGCTTGTCTGACTTGCGAATTCTATTTTGAATAATTTGGGTAAATGTAGTTAACACTTCATCACCCACGGTGTGACCGTACCTGTCATTAATTTTTTTAAAATTATCAACGTCTAGAAGGGCAATACACGAAGTCTTATTGTCGTTAAGGGATTTTTTAAGGCTATTTAACATGGCTCGACGAGTTAGTGCACCGGTAAGTGAATCACGCTCGGCAAGTAAATCGCTTTGTCTTTTTGAAATCCACAGCCATAAAGCGAGAATAGCAAGAATGGTAACCACCAAGGCAAAGATGATAGTTTTCATCGCCTCTTTATCAGTCGATAATCCTTCTTTTTCGTCGCGCAACACGTTCAATTCTTTTTGGCGGTAATGGGCTAATTCGACATCTTTTGCGATACCATCACTGAAATTAGATGCGGAAAACTTAAACTGCTCTGTGTTCTTTTTAAAAAGAAGCTGATTGTATGCTTTAGAATGCGCATAGGCTTTTTCGTAATCGCCAGCGATATCATAAATTCTTGTAAGTTCGAGCTCTTTACGTAGAAGATATTGGCTCTTAAATTCGCTTGATGACGCGCTATTAAGTACGGAGTTTTCGTACTTTTTCACTGCCAAAGAGAGTTGCTGTTCATTATTTTCAACAATGGCTTTATAAGACTGGTAGAGGTAAACAAGTTCTTCTGGAACGGTTTCAAATTGAGAAGCGCCTATAGCCTCCATCTCACTTACAATAGAGCGTATCTGACTATCATGAGTTACCCGAAACCCCATTATCAGCACTCTTAATTTTTGATAAAAAATTAAAAATACATTAGCTTTTGAATTTCTATTTTTTACAAGCTCAATAGCTTTTTCCGAAATGAATAAAGCTTCCTCGTATTTAGCCTGAAGTAGCAATGAATCAATCGCAGTGTAGTATGCCCACGTTACGACATCGTCGTTTTGAGTACTCCCTTCTACGATCTTCATTGAATGAAAGTAGGCTCTACTTGGTACCGATAGCTCAGTAAAAGCAATGCGAAGCCATTCGTGTGCCGTATCGTTATCTAACGCATTTTCTAAAGTAAGTCTAGAAGAGCGGGCGGGCAAATGGGGAAGTGCGTATTCTATTTCATTAATGGCCTGAATGGGGTTAGCTAAGGTGAGTTCCATCGCCAGCCATATGCTAGCTATTGCGGTTGCCGTTTTATTTTCTGTTTCTAAAACTTCCCGTTTCAACCGTCTAAGCGCCGGCACCGTTTCATTTATTCGCTGAGATGACCCCTTAAAGTCATTAACTGCTCTGGCATAAATGTAGTAGGCTCTAGCGGCAGCGTATAAGTCTGGATTCAAGGATTTCAGCTCATTCCAGTGACTTTCAAGCAAAGGTGACCTGACGTAAATGGGAACTCGCGGGCTTTCCGTTTCGTTAGCTGTTCCTGTGGCTAGTAAGTGCCTAAAGATAACACCTTCACTAGTGTCATCAGTTTGAATTTGTAAATTTTCAATTTTAGTCTTTATCTGATCATTGTCGATATCAGTTTGGTTGTTCCAGTTATAAATAGTTGTTGCTGCTAGGTGACTATAAGCATCTAACTTTTTAAGCCTCAATTTCTCAGAGCTTTTGTCTAACTGTGCATGAAGAGAATGACTCACGAAGATGATGAAAAGTAGACAAAACTTCACCCTTGTAAAACGACACCAAGCGGTCATTGAATTTGCTACCTCTATACTGCGGATTAGCTTTAATATTTATTGATAATTAAACAACTGTTTAATTCTAAAGTATAAGTTTTATTGCGCATGTTTTCACCTTAAATTTAGGTAAAAAAAGTCGGCCGCTTTGGGCCGACGAAGGGAAGTGCGTAAAACAAGCACTTTCAGACAGGGGATATGCTTTTCGGCTAGGCTGAAAATTGGATCCTTTCAGAGACTGCTTTTTTCATTTCGCTCAAGTCAGCGTCTTTGTCGCCCACAATCATCACATTGGCGTGTTTCATTTTGATGCTTTCGCCGTGATAATGATCGTCAGAAAATGCGTTAGGTACGGTAACGTCACCGCGCTCAGGTACAACGAATACCGACATTTTCCCTTGTGGCGTGTCGACAATAAGATGTAGGCTTCTAACCGTACTTAAGTGACAATAATTCACCACTTCAACACCTTCGAGCATTTCGCTAAAGCTACCGCCAAAACTCGCCAACTTTGCGTTAACCATATCTAAGTCTGCAGGAAGTAGAGAGTGAGCAGTTTCCATTTCGGCATACTGCATGTGCGCAAGTGCTTGACCACCGATACTAAGCGGTTGGTGATACCACATGGTAAGTCCGATACCTACAGTGAAAGCAACCGATGCAGCCATCGCTAAATACCAACGACTTCTTCGTTTGTAGCGGTTAAACTCGTCCGTTGATTGCTGCCAAATAAGCTTGCTAGCTAAGTCTTCTGGCACATCAACTTTGAGGGCTTGCTTTAACTGTTTATCAAACTGCTTTTGTTCATTCCAGAAACTGCGTTTGCTTTCATCCGCCTTCGCTGCTTCTACAACATCACTGTCAGCCGTTTCTGGATCGGCGTAGATTCGACGCCTAAATTCTAACTCATCCATTTACACGACCTCTCTGTTCATTCTGTTTCTCTAATGCCTCTTTTAGCTGATTTCTCGCCCTAAACAAACGCGTCATTACCGTGTTCTTATTAAGACCCAACTGGTCGGCGATTTCTTCGCCGCTAAACCCAAAAATCAATTGAAGGATTAATGGTTCACGGTATTCCACGCTCAACCCACCCAATAGTCGCTGAAGTTCTCTGTCTTTCAAGTCTCCGTCTGCATGCTGAGTGTCGTCTTGTATATGGCAATCGTCAATATCTACCGTGTCGAATTGCTTACGCTCAAACCGACGGGCATTCTCACGACGAAGAATGGTTATTAACCAAGACTTTGCTGCCTTTTCATCATTTAGGGCGTCTAAAGAGCGCCAAGCACGAAGAAACGTTTCCTGTACGACATCCTCAGCAATGCTCTGGTCTTTTATAAGCCAGAATGCATAGCGGTAAATGTCGGCGTGGAATGCCTTTACCAGTGCTTCATATCTTTGGTGTTTTGCTTTCATATTCGATAAGACCTGACCACTGTCAGATTTATTTCGCCCAAACATAAAAAAATCCGAAAACGTAAACTTTTTTCACTATGGCACAAAAAACGCGCCATTTCGTTAGCCGAAAGGCGCGTTTTATCTTTTTTCCTATGACCATAACACCAGGTCTGAAACACTAGGCACTTTTTTGAGCAGCAATCCAAGTGTTGATGTTTTCTTCTAATATAGAAAGTGGTAAAGGACCATATTTAAGCACTTCATCATGGAAACCTTTCCAATCAAACTTGTCGCCAAGTTCAGTTTGGGCATGTTCTCTAAGCTCCATAATTTTAAGTTTGCCAATCATATAGGCTGTGGCCTGACCGGGCATGGCAATATAGCGCTCAATGGCTTTTTGCGCGTCATATTCAGGGTTTGGAGTGTTCTCTATTAGATAGTTTACCGCTTCTTCACGGGACCATTTCTTCGCGTGAATACCCGTATCAACAACAAGTCTGCAAGCGCGCCAAAGTTCCATAGCTAGGCGACCGAAATCAGAATACGGGTCTTCATAAAAGCCCATGTCCTTTGCGAGTTCTTCGGTATAAAGGCCCCAGCCTTCCGTGTATGCGGTAAAGCTCAAGAACTTCTGAAACTGAGGCACTCCCTCTAGTTCTTGTGCAATTGCGCGCTGCATGTGGTGACCTGGAATGCCCTCGTGATACGCCAGCGCCTCCAGCTGATAAGTCGGCATCGCTTTCATATCATAAAGGTTGGCGTAATAGATTCCTGGGCGGCTGCCGTCTTGCGCAGGACTTTGGTAAAACGCCTTGCCCGCGGACTGTTCGCGGAACGCTTCAACACGTTTAACGATCATTGGCGCTTCTGGAAGAATACCAAAGTATTCAGGAATCGCGTCTCGCATGTCGTCTATGGCTGTTTTCGCCATATCAAGATATTGCTGTCTACCTTCATCAGTTGAGGGCAGATAGAATTGATCATCTTCACGCATAAAAACAAAAAACTCTTGAAGGGTACCTTCAAATTTCACCTGTTTCATAATATCGCGCATTGCGTTGTGTATGCGTTCTACGTTCTCTACGCCAATCTGGTGAACTTCATCAGCGGAAAGGTCAGTGGTGGTAAACCAGTTCAGGCGATTTTGATACCACATATCTCCATTGGGCAAGCGCCACACGCCGTCGCCCTCAGGCGTTACTTCTCTTTGATGAGCTAATTCTTCGATGAACTTCTCGTAAGATGGCATGACTGAAGTAACTAACGCGGCTTTTGCCTCACCTAATAGCGTGGTTTTTTCAGCCTCTGTAATATCAAGGTTGTTTACTTTGTTTTGAAAATCTTCCCAGATAGTAGACGGTGTTTCGCTAGAATCAAACGGCGCGCCAGTTATCACATTTTTTGACGCATCAATCATTTGATCATAAGCCCATGCGGGTGGGAATACGCCGGCTTTTTCGCGAACTTTCATTTGTTCGATAACTTGATCAAAGTACGTACGTACATTGTCTAGTCGTCCAATGTAGGCCTGAGCATCTTCTTTACTCTTTACACTGTGAATGTTGATAAGGAAACTAGGCACTTGCGTATGTGCGGCACGGAACTGATGCACAATATAGCGGTGGTGCCTAAATTCATCGTTAGCCAGATCGCGCTCAATGCCCAGTTTATAAAGGCGTAAGCTTAACTTTTCTTGTTCACTTAACTTTGTGGTGTCGAAACTATTAAGCTTTTCAAGACGATTTTTAGCAATGGCAACGCGGGCATCGGCTTCTTCATCACTGATGTCATCCCATTTATCATAGTCCCACTTTTTACCGAGGTAACTTTGGAACAGGGGAGAGCGCTTAAGATCCTCTTCAAAAGTACGTTCAAAAAACGCATTCAGGCGCTCAGATTCAGACTGCCCAGCAGGCTGTTCCGTTTTAATAGGTTCTGGCGCTGTGTTAGATGTTTCACTTGCTGGCGAGCAAGCGGTTAACGTTGTAATGGCCAACGCTATCGGCGTTAGCTTCAAAAGTGTTTTCTTCATATTATTCCCTGTCGCGTTTAGTTGGTTTTTTTATAAGCTAAAGTCTTCAAGGTTGCTAAACCTTTAAGAGGACGATAAGGCCCGTAGTCTCGACTGTTTATTGGATACAAACATTGTTGTAAAGAAACCCTCGCCACCTTTATTAAGTAAGTGCAAGGGCTTTCATTACGTAAATTTCGTTGTATTAGCAAATGAAATGAGTTTTATGAAGCAGGATATAAGTTAGATAACGTGTGTTTGCTTTCAGTGCTTTTCTGCTTCCATTCGTTGCGAGCAAGCTTTATTTCCGATGAAAGTTTTTCTAAAGCCTCCGTCATTTGCTTAGATTGGTGGTTCGCATCAGTTTTTCTGGCTGAGAACCGCAGTGCATAGAGCTCATTAACACTGCCGTTGATTCCTTCAAACTGCGAAAGTTGCGCTTTACCCGAAGTTAATGCGGTTATCCACTGTTTAAGCACGGGCGTAAGTGAGCTTGTGTCTTTTGCCTTTATTACTGACATTAGGTTTTGGAATTGTGCTTTTTCATCCCACTGAGCATAAGAGTGGAAGCGCTGTGCAGAGCCGGTTTTGTTAGTGGTCCCAGGCCCCGTCATCTGAAACTGCTTAAGCTTTCTGTAAGTAAATACCCATCCCGCAAGCGCAATAACAAACAGCGCAAGTAGTACACCAATTACCATCCAATTAAACTGCGCATTTTCGTCAGTATCGACTTCACCTGAAGCGCTGTCCAATGGTTTATCCCCGTTGCTAGCACTAGCACTAGCGTTAGGCTGTGTTGCAGCTGACGGTATATCATTTTTAATATCTTCATTGGTTGCACTACTGGCTGATGGAGTGTTTAGCATATTCGGAGTATTGGCATTATTTGCGCCAGACGCTGGCGCTACCTTAATTGAACGAGCGGGTATAGTGGCATACTCAGTTTGCTGAGTAAGCGTATTAAACCAAGGGATAGTAATTTCAGGTAAGACAAAGTTACCCGGCTGCGTAGGAATAATTGCCAGCGACGTTTGGCGCTGTGAAATTAAGCTCTGGTCTTTTTCAACTGTCGTTGTGTTTGATTGATCTGGATACAGCTTAAAGTTTGGCTGATAAAACTCAGGAATATCAGGAAGCTGCTCTTCTACTACGCCCAATGCGGTCAGCGTTACAATACGGGTGACTGGTTCACCTGCTACAAAACTATCACCTTGTGGCCATTCTTCATCCACTCGCACCATTTCAGAAGGCAACCAAGGGTAATCTATCCCCTGAGGAATGGGCTTAATGTTTACCGTAATGTCGGGCCCAACCCGATTGATTTGCTGGGTACGGTTAAAGAAGCCAAAACGTTGGTTAGTATTGGCTGCCATTACTTCGCCAGTGAAGATAGGGCCTCTTAGTGTGAATTCACCGGATGCTTGAGGTACAACGGCAAATTGACGCTCAATAATTTGATACCGTTTACCGTTTACTATATCGGTATACTGTTTGTCTTCACCTAACTGGGTAATTTCCGCATTTTGCATTTCTGGCGCTTGTAGGCTGCCGCGCTCAATATTGCTAGAAAGAAACAGCTTAACCGTGTAAAGCAGCTGCTGATTTAAATAGGCCTCTTTCAAGTCGATGTCAGTGGTAACAAAATAGTCTCTTGCCACGTTACTTTGTTCTTGAACTGGTATTACTTTAACTTGAATAGGCTTGGTTGATTTTCCTTCAATGGTTAATGGAGGAATGGTGAACGTGCCTTCCTTTCGGGGAAATAAGGTAGTGGTCCAAACGGTGGTACGCTTGGTGTCGAAATTGACGATTGAGGTTTGGCTACTTACCGATGTTCTGCCGACAACAAAATCTTTAAGCAGGGGAGAGCTGTCGAATGCATCTCTGTCCGCGCTACCGTCTGCGGTAACCGTTAAGCGAATCGCTTCATCCAACATGACAGGGTTTCTATCAATGGTGGCTTCCAGCGAGTTTACATCGGCATAAGCCACCGCATTTACAAGTAGGGTAAATAAAAAAACTATACGTGTAGATTGTAATAAGGCTCTCATCTACCAATCACTCCGGTTTGAAGGCATACGTTGACGCTGACGTTTTTGTGCTTCTAATTGCATTTTTCGTTTTAGTAAGAATGCAGGATCGTCTGGCACGCGGCGCATTAAACTCTCCATTCGCTGCAACTCTTCTTTTTCTGCGTCGGTAAGATCGGTTTCTTGACCTTGCATAGCCTGTGCTTCCTGCTCTGCTTGTTGTTCGTTTTCTTGTGCTTGCGCGCTGTCACCTTGATCAGACTCTTCCTGTTCTGCATTTTGCTGCTGAGAGTCTGATGACTCGTTCTGACTGTTCATCTCGGAATCATCAGGCTGTTGTGAGTTATCTCCGCCATTTTGCTGTTCATCATTAGCTTGGCTTTGATCAGACTGTTGACCCTCATTATCATCTTGCTGACCATTCTGCTCGTTTGAACCTTCCTGATTGTTCTGGTCCCCTGATTGCTGTTTGCTATTAGGGCTATCAGAGTTATCAGAATTATCGGAGTTATCTTGGCCATTATCCTGCGAGTCACTCTGTTCGCCGTCATCGCCATTTTCGTTCTGGTTTTGCTCCTGATTCTGCTGTTGCTGCTGTTTCAGCAAATCCTCGACAATCTTTTTGTTGGTTTTTGCATCGTCGAAATCCGGTGCTTCGCTCAACGCCTGCTCATATTTCTTAATAGCGTCTTCAAGTTTACCGAGTTTTGCCAGTGCATTGCCTTGATTGTAAAGACTCTCGGGGCCAGGAATGCTTTTGAAGGCATTTAATGCACCTTCGTAGTCACCTGATTTATAAAGTGATGATGCTTTCCAAGTGTCGTCATTAAACTGATTAACGGCGTCTTTGTACTTGCCTCTTTGATAGCTGTTTAATGCTTCTTGGTTGTCATTCATAAATGGCGTTTGCCACCATGAGAGTGAATCAGGTTTATTTGCCATCTCTAGAGTATCTTCTGGTGCGCCTATGCCTTGTGACGTGCCAGCAATTTCTGAGGGTTGGGCACGTTGCAAAGCATGGGCGTTTTTAATCATAGAGGGGCTAAGTAAACCCACCAACACGATGAAAACTAACCCGCGTTTGAATGCAAAGGCGGCAAATGGAAGAAGTATAAGTAGCAAGTAAGGGCCAACTTCTTTCCACTGGTCTCCTTGTAAATTACTCTCTTCTTCGTTCTCTTCGCTGTCGCTTTTATCTAGTAGAGATACCGAGGCGAGGGCATCAATGTCGGTGTCGTTTGATGTAAAGGATTCAAAGCGTCCGCCGCTCGTTTTAACCACACCTTTCACTGCGCCTTCATTTAACTTGGGAATAACGATGCTGCCGGTGAAGTCTTTCAAGAGCTCGCCGCTTTGCTGGCGAATAGGCGCGCCTTCAGATGTCCCAACGGTAAGTGCATTTACTGTAAAAGGAATAGAAGCCACATACTCTTGAAGCTCTTGTTGTTGTTCTAACTCTATACCGTCAGTAATCCAGTAGATCATGCCTGAGTTATATCCGGCATTCGAGAGAAGCTCTGATGCACTTTCTATACCTAGGAGTGGGTCGCTGCCCGGCACGGGCATAATTTCCGGTGACAGGCTTGGGATTAGGGTTGTGATATTTCCTGCGTCTTCGGTTAAGGGGCTAATGACAAACGCATCGCCAGCGTAAGCAACCAAGCCCATTTCACCTTCACCAATAGCGTTGACTAGGTCTATCGCTTTATATTTAGCGCGAGTTAGCCTGTCTGGCGTCATATCGGTAGCGCGCATTGAAAGCGACATATCTATGACTATAACGTGTCCCATTTTCAACTGGTAAACCGGCTGCGGCAGGCGCTCCCATGTTGGGCCAGCGAGTGCTATCACACTTATAATCCACACAAGAGCAAGCATCCACATTGGAGGTTTTGCGCCCATTTCGTTTTTTCCAATCACCATGTATTGATATAGGTGAGAAGGGATCACAGATTGCCAGCCAGATTGCTTAGCCGTGGTTTTTCTAATTAAAAACACAAGCAGCATCAAGGGGGCGAGCGCGATAAACCATTCGGGACGTAAAAAATGAAATTGGTTTAAGAAGTCGAATTCCATTACTTCGTCTCCCTATTTGTTTGCGCTGCTTGAGTTGCTTGTATTGCATCAGCGGTGTTCGAGTGTTGCGCGGACAAATTAATGCGTCTTTGTGCAAACCAACGAAATGTTGATACAAGTATCGTCACAAAAGCCCATAGTGCTGACAGTATTATTGCTGCACCAAGGGGATAGTAAAACAGTGCGCTCAATGGACGCATCTTACGTGTTTCACCTTCAATAGGCTCAAGTGCATCAAGTTGTTGATAAATAGCTTGAAGTTCCTGGGCATTTCGAGCCCTAAAATATTGGCCGCCAGTGCTAGTTGCAATGTCGGTTAACATGCCTTCATCAAGTTCTTGCGACGGGTTTATTTGTCGGCTGCCGAAAAAGCTCTGGATCAGCATTTTATCTGCGCCCACACCTATAGTGTATACCTTCACACCCTTACTAATCGCCAACTCTTTCGCCTGTTCGGGTGTAATATTCCCTGCAGTATTTTGCCCATCGGTAAGAAGAATTAACACGTTATTAGACTCTTCCCGTTCGTCAAAGCGCTTCACCGCTAAACCTATCGCATCGCCAATGGCCGTCTGTTCGCCAACCAACCCAATGACAGCTTCACTCAGAAGTGTAGAAACCGTATCTCTGTCATAGGTAAGCGGCGCTTGAACGTACGCGGTATCGGCAAATAAGATAAGGCCAATTCTGTCGCCCACGCGACGCTGAATAAAGTCATAAACCACCGACTTAGTCATGGTTAAACGGTTAACTTGTCGGCCATTTAGCTGCATATCATCTATCTTCATACTGCCCGATAAGTCTACTGCTAACATCATTTCTCGACCTTCGTTTGGTATGCTAACAGGCTCCCCTAACCATTGAGGGCGCGCGGCAGCCGTTACTAGCAGCAGCCATATCAAGCTACTTATCAACAGCGGTATTTTGGTTTGTTTCAACTGAATTTGCTCTGACACATCGCCAGGTCGCAAACTAGGAACCCGCAATGCAGCCATGGGCATGTCTTGTGCTTTTTTAGAAAGCAGGCGTACGATAATAGGCAAGGGGAGTACGAAAAAGACCCACCACCAAGCAAAGTTAAGCATGATGCGGCTCCTTGGTTTGCTTATCATGAGCGCTACCATCGTTTAGACCGCCATCATTCACACCGCCGTAAGCCCCCTTGTTTTTTGGCAGTTTGGCTTTTAAAAGCCAGTTTTTTACTGCCCCTTTGCAGGTTTCAAAATCACTAGGGTTGGGGGTAGCTTGATAAACATTACTTACTAACAAACCTAAATCACTTTCAAGTTTACTATCACTACTTTTCAATGCAGAGGTTAAGAACGCTTGCCACTGTTTACCGTATAACCCGGCTACTTGCTGAGTTGGGTAATAGCTCATAGCCGTGCGTTTTAGAATTGAGTTTAACGCCACGGGCCAATTGCTTTGTTGTGCTGAAATCGATTCAAGTAAGGCTAAAGCTTGCTTGCGCGCCTTGTTGTGACGTATGTGAGCAGTGATAGTTTTATATAGGCAAAATAGGGCAAGTAAAAACACTGCGATAGCGACCCACCAACCCCAGTCTAATGGCCAAATGTTGACCTCTGTAGGTACGTGTATATCGCGCAGCTGAGCAAGTGGGTCTTGCTGCTGAGGTGGCACTGACATTTGATTAGCCGATGTCGTTTGAGCTGAACTGGATAAAAGGCTTGATAAAAGATTGTTGCTCTGCATTAATTAAGCTCCAACCGTTGTTCTTGCTGCATACTTTGAAGCTGTTCGTCTAGGGGAAGACCCGCTGAAACACTGAATCGAGCGATATTGTTTTTGCGCAAGGTGCTATAAATCGCGCTATTGTGTTCGCTGCGCCATTTTTGATAGTGCTGCTGCTCTGTATTGTCGCCTAACACCCAACGTTGTTGATTTCGACCATCAGAAACGCTGACGGTTTGTAATGAACTGGTTTGCGGCAAAGCGTGTTCTATTGGATCGTTAATCACGATAGCCCTCACTTCACAGTGTCGAGTTAAGTGACTTAAGTGTTGAATAGCTTGGGTACTTAAATGCTGAAAGTCTGATACCAGATAAACCAAGCTCCCAGGTCTTGCTAAACGTCTTGCCCTAGCGCACGCATCGGCAAAAGCTTGTTCGTCTTTGTCTTTGTCCGGCTCAGATTGCGCGCTCTGTTCGTGCAATGCCATAAGTTCATGACACACGTGCAACACGGCTTTTTTGCGTGTTAGTGGTTTAATTTCTTTGTGCTGTTGCTGATTAAATACTAGCGCGCCAACTTTATCGCCGCGAGCGGCAGCTGACCAGCTAATTAATGAAGATACATGCGCTGCCTGCACCGCTTTAGTAAGCAGTTGCGTGCCAAATGCCATTGACGGTAGGTAGTCACAGAATAGAAAAACCGGGCGCTCTCGCTCTTCCCGATACACTTTAGTGTGAGTTTTACCCGTGCGCGCAGTAACGCGCCAATCAATAGCGCGAATATCATCACCAGGCTGATAATGACGGGCCTCATCAAACTCCATGCCTCGGCCTTTGTGCTTGGTGAGATAACTCCCTGCAAGTTTAGCTTGTGGCATACGTTTAGGCGCTAAGCTAAAAAGCTTAGCCAACTGTTGATAGCGAAGTAGCTCCGCGGTAGACAGTGACACCCCGTTACTTTGCAGCTTGTCTAGCTGCGCTTGTACATTCACCATAACTTAAGGAACTGCGACAGTTGCAACAATCTTATCAAGTACGTCGTTAATCGTTACGCCTTCAGCCTCGGCTTGATATGACAGAATAATGCGGTGGCGAAGGACGTTGTGAACCACAGCTTGAATATCATCAGGACCAACAAAGTCTCTGCCGCTAAGCCATGCGTGAGCGCGCGCACAGCGATCTAAGCTTATGGTTGCTCGGGGGCTTGTTCCCATCGCTATCCACTGGCCTAATTCAGCGTCGAAATTTGCAGGCTGACGTGTGGCCATAATCAATTGAACTAAATACTGTTCTAACTCAGGCGCCATATACAAAGACAACGCTTCTTTACGCGACGTAAAAATATCGTCTTGTGTAAGCGTAGGTGGCGTAACAGGCGGTTCTGAAAGAGCTTCACCTCGGGTTAAACGCAATATTTCCAGCTCTGTCTCGGCACCTGGATAGTCGATGTCCACGTGCATTAAGAATCGGTCTAGCTGTGCTTCAGGTAGTGGATACGTTCCTTCTTGCTCTAGCGGGTTTTGCGTTGCCATTACTAAAAATAGCGGAGGAAGAGGATAGGTTTTACTGCCCACAGTAATCTGACGTTCGGCCATAGCTTCTAGCAGGGCCGACTGTACTTTTGCGGGAGCACGGTTGATTTCGTCGGCTAGCACTAAATTGTGAAAAAGCGGCCCTTTCTGAAAAACAAACTCGCCGGTTTCGGGGCGGTATATGTCTGTACCGGTTAAGTCGGCAGGCAAAAGGTCAGGGGTAAATTGTACGCGATGAAAGTCGCCGTCAATACCATTAGCAAGTGCATTGATTGCGCGTGTTTTTGCAAGCCCAGGAGGACCTTCTACCAAAAGGTGGCCGTCGGCCAAAAGAGCGATAAGAAGGCTTTTGGTTAACGCGTGCTGACCAATAATCTGCTGGTCTAAATAAGCGTGTAACTGTTGAAATTGCGCTGCTGCCATAATGCAAAATTTCCGTTTGAGTTCTCGTTATCAGGAAGTGTCACCGGACCGATAGATTTATAAATCTCTTATAAAGTGATCGCTTAGCTAAAAAGTAAATTACATATTAATTAGATAGCTTTAGCCCGTCACAATGACACAAAACAGACTTTCATTTCCATATAAGGTTCATTCTATCTTTCTTCAAGTCGTCAAACAGTAATAAAAATGCGATATGTGGTGTGAGGCAAAACGTGCTTTCTTTAATTTGAAAAAATTTCAGCAGGCAAATTTGCAGGCGAACTCCACGAACGGTGCAAACTTTAGTTTCATTTATATTGCGCTTACCCCTGCATTATTTGCTATTTTGTTCATTGTTTGTAAAAATCGGGTTTATTACAGGTCAGACCACTTCGCTAGCAATGAGCAAAAGGTGAAGCTGGTCATAAATTTAGGTGCATTATGGCAACAAAACAATCAGTTACTACCCGAGAGGGTGATCGCATCGCCATTGTCGCGGGGTTGCGTACTCCGTTTGCGAAGATGGCTACATATTTCCACGGTGTTCCGGCTGTTGATCTAGGTAAAATGGTCGTAAACGAACTTCTCGTTCGCCATGGTGTTCAAAAAGAGTGGGTTGACCAAGTTGTCTACGGTCAAGTAGTGCAAATGCCTGAAGCGCCAAACATTGCGCGCGAAATCGTGCTTGGTACAGGCATGAATATTCACACCGATGCTTATAGCGTATCTCGCGCTTGTGCGACGAGTTTTCAATCTACGGTTAACATCGCTGAAAGCATGATGGCCGGTACGGTTCAGGTGGGGATTGCAGGTGGTGCAGATTCAACATCAGTATCGCCTATCGGTGTATCTAAGAATCTTGCACGTGCGCTGGTAGATTTACAGAAAACCAAGACTCTTGGTCAAAAGCTAAACATCTTTAAGCGTTTGAGCCTAAAAGACTTAGCGCCAGTACCTCCTGCTGTAGCTGAGTACTCTACAGGTTTGTCGATGGGGCAAACGGCAGAACAAATGGCGAAAACGCATCAAATTTCTCGTGAAGAGCAAGACAAGCTTGCACATCGCTCGCACAGCCTAGCCGCTGAAAGCTGGGAAGCAGGCAAGCTCTCTAGCGAAGTGATGACCGCTTATGCTGAACCTTATAAAGGTGCTCTTGAGCGCGATAACAACGTACGTTTCGATTCTAAGCTTGAAGGCTACGCGAAACTTCGCCCGGTATTCGATAAAAAGTACGGCTCGGTAACTGCGGCAAACGCTACACCGCTTACTGACGGTGCTTCTGCAGTGCTTATGATGACTGAGAGCCGAGCGAAAGAGCTAGGCTACACGCCGCTAGGTTATATAAAGAGCTACGCGTTTTCGGCAATTGATGTGTGGGAAGACATGCTAATGGGGCCGTCGTACGCCACACCTATCGCGCTAGACCGCGCGGGTATGACGCTAAACGACCTAACCTTGATTGAAATGCACGAAGCGTTCGCAGCGCAAACCTTGGCAAACGTTAAAATGTTCGCAAGTGACAAGTTCGCTAAAGAGAAACTTGGCCGCGACAAAGCGACGGGCGAAATTGATATGGACAAATTCAACGTAATGGGTAGTTCAATTGCTTATGGTCACCCGTTTGCTGCAACCGGTACACGTATGATCACGCAAATGCTTAACGAACTAAATCGTCGTGGCGGTGGTACAGGTCTATTGACTGCATGTGCTGCGGGTGGTCTTGGTGCCGCAATGATTGTGGAGACAGAATAATATGAGTCAGGAACAAGATATGACAAATGAAGTCCAGCCAACATCAGGTGCATTTACGTTAACCAAGCAAGATAATGGCGTTGCTATTCTTAGCATGGACGTACCTGGCGAGAGCATGAATACGCTTAAAGCTGAATTTGGCGATGAAATATCTGCCATGCTTGACGACATTGAGCGCGACAGCAGCATTAAAGGTGTAGTGTTAACGAGCGGTAAGCCAAGCTCATTTGTAGCGGGTGCCGATATCACCATGCTAGCAGCTTGCAAAACCGCTGAAGACGCTACGACTATCGCCGCTGGCGGCCAAGCTATTTTCGATAGAATCGAGAACATGAAGGCTACTTTCGTTGCGGCTATCCATGGCCCAGCGTTAGGTGGTGGTTTAGAGCTTGCGCTTGCATGTCACTATCGCGTATGTACCGATTCACCTAGTACTCAGGTAGGTCTACCGGAAGTGCAGCTTGGCTTGTTGCCAGGCAGTGGTGGTACACAGCGCCTTCCACGCTTAATTGGCATTCAGCAAGCAATGAAAATGATGCTTACTGGCTCACCAGCACGTGCGAAACAAGCTAAAAAGTACGGCATTGTTGATGAAGTGGTGCCACACAGCGTGCTTTTGAAGGTTGCTGAACAGTTTGCGCTTAAACGCAAACCAGAACGTGAAGCGCCGCAAAAGAGCGTAATGGACAAAATGTTAGAGAAGACCGGCCCAGGCCGAAACATGATGTTCAAAAAAGCGCGGGAAGCGACGTTTGCAAAAACCAAGGGTAATTATCCAGCGCCTGGGTACATTATTGATGTCATAGAAACCGGCATGAACGAAGGGGTGAAAGCGGGGCTTAAAGCCGAAGCTGAAGCCTTTGGTAAGCTTGTTATGACGCCGGAATCCTTCCAGTTACGTCAGATTTTCTTCGCTACCACAGAAATGAAGAAAGAAAACGGCGTTGAAGGTGTGAAACCTGAAAAAATGAAGAAAGTCGGTGTGCTTGGTGGCGGTTTAATGGGCGGTGGTATTGCCTATGTAACGTCTACCAAAGCAGGTGTACCCGTACGTATTAAAGACGTGCGTGCTGAAGGCATCGCCAACGCGATGAAATATAGCTATGACATCTTAAACAAAAAAGTGAAGAAGCGTTTCATGCGTAACAGCGAAATGCAGAAGCAGTTAGCGCTTCTGACCGGTACGCTTGATTACAGCGGCTACCAGGATGCTGATATCGTTGTTGAAGCGGTTTTTGAAGATTTAGATCTTAAGCAAAAAATGGTGGCGGATATTGAAGAAAACTGCAAAGAAAGCACGATTTTCGCGTCTAACACCTCGTCTATTCCTATTACCCAAATTGCAGCTAAAGCAGCACGTCCTGAAAACGTGATTGGTCTGCATTACTTCTCGCCAGTAGACAAGATGCCATTGGCTGAAGTTATTGCTCACGACAAAACGTCTGATCAAGTCATTTCATCTACGGTAGAGTTTGCTAAGAAGCAAGGTAAAACGCCGGTAGTTGTTAAAGATGGTGCGGGTTTCTACGTAAACCGTATCTTAGCGCCTTACATGAACGAAGCGGCAAACCTAATTCTTGACGGTGAGCCTATTGACCACATCGATAAGTCACTGGTTAAATTTGGCTTCCCGGTAGGCCCTGTGAAGCTTCTTGATGAAGTGGGCATTGATGTTGGCACTAAGATCATTCCATTTCTTGTAGAGGCGTTCGGCGAGCGTTTCACCGCGCCAAGCGCTTTTGACAAGGTACTTGCAGACGGCAGAAAAGGTAAGAAGAACCAGAAAGGGTTTTATTCTTACGAAGGCAAAAAGCCAGGTAAAGAAGTGGATGAGTCAATCTACGAACTACTGAGCCTTTCACCTTCTGCCAAGCTAAGCGAAAAAGAAGTTGCTGAACGCTGCGTATTAATGATGCTTAACGAAGCGGCACGCTGTTTAGACGAAGGCGTTATCCGCAATGCTCGCGACGGTGATATTGGCGCTATCTTCGGTATAGGCTTCCCTCCATTCTTAGGCGGCCCATTCCGCTATATGGATACACTGGGTATCAAACACCTTGTTGCTCGTTTAAATCATTATGCTACTGCTGTAGGTGACAAATTCGCACCTGCTGATGTGTTAGTAAAAATGGCGGAAAACGATCAAAAGTTTTATAACTAAGTTTACAAAATGTTAAAAAGCCGGGCTTTGCCCGGTTTTTTTATGTCTAATGGGTATTTCTTCTGGTTTATTGTTCTATTTTGGGTAAAATTCCTGCGTTCAAAAAATGAACGTGTCAAATTGTTGGCGTCAATTATCAGTAAGTTAAATTGAATAATTGATGAGAACAAGTAACTCCACGTAATTATGTTAAACAGGCGGAGGCAGTGTGATTTCACTCGTAGTATTAAGCGTTATCTTTTCTCTATATTTTTATGTAGAAGCGTTTAAATGGGGAATGAGCGCGAAAAAGTGGGCGATAGCGGGTTTTGTATTAGGACCAATTTTGCTACCCATGTTTTCTATCTCTCGTCATATACATTGGCGCAATGCGGTGGGGTTTAATAATCTTTATATTGCGGCGTAGACCTACCGATTACGTTACCTACAAACGGCGTGCTCCGACTTTCAGGTATAAAAAAAGAGAGTAAGCACTCTCTTTTTTTGAAAATCGTTTTAACTTCAAATTAGAAGCCTACGCCCCAACCGTTTCCGCCTGTTTGTGGCTTAACAGCTTTTGGCTGTGTAATCGTTTCTTTTTGCGACTCAGGAGCTTGCTTAGCGCCCTCTTGATTGTCGGCAGCAACAGGGGTAGCGGTAGAAAGTACTAGTGCAACTGCGTACTCTTTTAACATGTTGATTTCCTCTGATTATTATTTTGAACGAACAAACAAAGCCGATATTTTTAATATTGTTTACCGGCACTTTAATTAAAGCGAGTTGCGTGCCAACTTTAACGATTGTTTTTTTATTTCAATTAAATCAATGGTTTATGGTTTTTTTTTGGCTGTAAAAAGATAGGGGTAAACTGTTAGCGTCATAATAATGGCACTAAAGTCTAATATACGAAGGTTGAAAGGGAAGGGTTTTGCCTCAGCTTGCCGTTTAAGAGGAACTAAAGGGACAATTAACTCCTCTTAAAGCATGGCGGTAACTTTTAGAACTGTGTATTGCCTAAAAGCGTGTGTAGCTTTTGATTTTCAGCCAGCAGCTTTTCAAAGCGTTCTGCATTTAACGGTCGGCTGTATAGAAAGCCTTGCAGCATTTCACAGTCGTAGCGGCGTAGTATGTCTAACTGAGACTCTTCTTCTACACCCTCTGCTACAACTTTAAGACCCAGATTGTGGGCGATATTGATAATTGCCGCGGCCATGTGTCTGTCTACATTACTTTTTGCAATGTCATCAATGAATGCTTTATCAATTTTCAGCGTGTTTAGAGGGAAGCGTTTTAAATACGCCAGCGATGAATAGCCGGTACCAAAGTCATCCAAGGCTAAATGAATGCCGCGCTCACGCAAGCGCGTCATCATTTGAAGGCCGTTTTCTGGGCTCTCCATCAGCGTGCCTTCGGTAATTTCACATTCAAGATGAAGCGGCGAAAGACCTACATCACTTAATATTTTATTTATTCTGTCATCTAAATCTGGCAATTCGAATTGCTTGGCCGATATATTCACGGCAACACGGCCGCTAAACAAGCCTTGATTTACCCAGCGTTTGGTATCAGCACAGGCTTTGCGAAGTACCTGCTCACCAATTTCAATAATCTGACCGGTTTGCTCTGCCAACGGAATAAATTGCCCCGGGCTTACAATGCCTTTTTGTGGGTGTTCGAAACGTACCAATGCTTCCATGCTAACTAATTTTCCAGAAGCAATGTCCACTTTGGGTTGATAGTACACAGTAAACAGATCATCTTTAATGCCTTGGCGGATCAGGTTTTCAATTTGCAGTTGCCTAACCGCATTTTGATTCATTTCACCACTGAAAAACTGATAGCTATTGCCGCCGTTATTCTTAGCAAAATACATGGCTGTATCGGCATTTTTAAGCATTTCTTGTGGGGATTCACCATCGTCAGGATAAAAAGCAATGCCAATACTTGCGCCTAGCACAAACTCCTGTTTGTTGATGATAAAGGGGCGCGATAAGGTGTCTAACAAGCTTTGTGCATAATGGGTAACCGTATGAATATCGGCGTTATCTTCCATTAAAATACTGAACTCATCGCCACCTAGGCGGTAACAGGTTGCATTGCGACCTGTAATTCTCTGCAGCCGCTTGGCAATTTGTTTAATTAAAATATCACCGGTTTGGTGGCCAAGTGAGTCGTTTATCTTCTTGAAGTTATCCATATCCAAGCACAGCAAAGAATGGGCGCTGGATTTACGCACTAAGTTCTGGTGGCTTGCCTGAAAGAAAGAACGATTGGGGAGTTCGGTTAATGGATCTATGTTCGCGAGCTTTAGTAGCTCTTTTTCTGTGCTCTTACGAGATGTAATATCGCTGAAAACGCCAACAAAATGACTGATCTTACCGTCTTCATCATGCACGGCATCAATATTAAGCTCCATTTCGTAGCGTTCACCGTTCACACGTACGCTCTCTACTTCACCTGACCAGTTTCCCTTAGACTTAAGGGTTTTCTTAATTTCTTCTGTGAATGCATCTGGGTACAGGTGAAAATGCATATAGCTGGCAAGGGCCTGGTCACGAGTTTCGCCGGTATAGCTGCAGTATGCATTATTAACGCTTATAAATTTGAATTGGGTATTGGTTATAAATACCCCTTCTGAAATGTTTTCTATTGAACGCTTAAACAGGTTCAGCTGTTCTTCAGCTTCTTTTAAATGATGAATATTTTTAAGCGTACCAGTCATTCGCACCGGCTGATCATTATGGTCGCGCTCTACTACTTTTCCGCGGTCAAGGATCCATATCCACTGGTTTTTAAAGGTTTTAGCACGGTAAGCAAGCTCATAGAAATCACTGTTGCCTTCTAAATGCTCTCTTAGTGCTGATTTAACACGAGTAATGTCGTTAGGGTGAATGTTGGCATCATAAGCGCCTGTAGTGCGTATATCGTCTTGAGGGAAATCTAACGTACCCCAAGTGTTCGCTCGGTATACCTGGCCTCGATAGACATCCCAGTCCCACAGTTCATCACCTGAACTCCAAAGCGTAAGTTTTAACCTTTCTTCTGATTCTTTAATGGCAAGTTGATTTGCTTTTCTTATTTGGTACTGGCGTAAAATAAAGGCAAAAATAGCCAAGGCAATTAAACAGTAAAAAACAAGGGCGACTGTGTGAAGCCATGGTGGTCGTGTTACTTCAATAGAGAGTCCTCTGCTTTGTGACCAATCTTTTCTAGGCTCTTTAGCTTGAACTTCAAATAAATATTTACCAAAACCTACGTTATTAAATTGAGCGGTTTTTGATGAATCTTGACCGACGTAAATCCAGTCATCATCATATCCATTTAATCTATAGCGATAAAAAACTTGATTTGGATAAATTGGATTTACTAACTCGAATGAGAGGCTAAATCTTGACTCGTCGTAAGCAAGAACTTTATCAGTTGCATGGTTGATATTTTCTGTAAGCAGAAAACTATTAAGATCCTCAACATCTCTCTTTTGGTCCTTATTCTTACGAATGCCAAAAATACTAAACTCAGATAATTGAGGGGGGAGTGTGGTTAATGGACTTTCATCTCCCTCAGAACTTGATTTGGTTATTCTATTGAAGCCTTTATTTCCTCCAAAATAAATCGAATTATTGGAAGCTGCTAAAACAGCGCCTTCTCCCATTGAATTATATTCAAGTTCAAAGTTAGGAATAGTGGTCTCTTCTCTCATAGATGGTAAGTGAATTTGGTGTACACCAATCTCATCAGAGTACCAAATGCTGTTCCCATCTCCGAGTGTGGAAGTTATTATTCCATTCTGGTTATCATTTCTGGGCTGTTTGTTATTAATGGAAAAGTTAATTTTATCTAGAGAAATAATGCCGTTTGATCTCGTCGTTAACCAATAAAAATCGCTGGTTTCGTACACTCCATATACGGTAGAAAATATACCGTCTGATAATTCTATTGTTTTGAAAATTTTGTCGTTTTTTCTCGAGTAAATGACTACCTTATGGTTGTTTCTCAACCAGAGCCTCTGTTCGGAGTCAGTAAATATAGGTATTAACCTTTCTCCTAATTGTTCATCAGAAAGTGAGGCTATTTTAATTCCATCCTCACTGGCTACAGAATTAATATCAATTGACAGGGTACCCTCTGAGTCAACCCAAACCCAAGCAGTATCACTATCAATATGAACACGATCAATAAATTTACCCTCGAACAAATGAGTAACGAGTTGAGGCTCACCGTCATAAAACTTAAATACTAGAAGACCGTTTGATGAAGCGATCCAAAACAACTGATTTGAATCTATTTTTAAATCCCAAAAGCTTATGGGATAATCAAAACCTTTATGCAGGTCATAAAATTCTACATCTCTGAGTCCATCTTGAATTTTTCCCAACCCTCTTGTCTGGGAAACTAGAAATATATCTTTGCTTTCAGATTCAGCGAGCGCCCAAACAGCAGTATGATTGTCTATCGATATTCGCTCAGAATTATATGTCGGTTTAAAGTAAACACTCGCATATTCAGGGTGATATCTAAACGCGCCCTGTTTAAAAGTTGCAGCCCACACAGAACCTGTCCGATCTTCTACTGTTTTTAAAATAATAGCGGATGGAAGACCTGTTGAATCATAGGTGTCAGAATTAAGATGTAAGTAGTTGAGTGTGTCATTATGTAAGAATGAGCTTTGAGTCACGTCTTCAAGTATATAGAGACCCGAAGTGGTACTCATCCAAAGGTTATCATCAATTAGTTCTATCGATAGAGTATTGATATCTCCACTCGAATCTAGTGATGAGCCATCAATTTCCTTAATGACTTTTCCATTGGCACCAATTACTTTGACTCCGTTTTCGGTGGCAAGCCAATAATTCCCATTTATAACTTTCAAATCGTGGAGCGCTACCAGATCTATTGAAATTCCAAAAGGGTTCACTTTAGATATATCGAAAACTTGGTTATCTTCTTTGTCAATGAATCTAGCACCTAGATTCTTGGACCCTATCCATGTTCTGTTTGTCTCGTCAAAAATAACCTTTATAAGAGTTTCACTTTCAAAGATTTGTGAAACAACTCGTATTGAGGATGTTCCCTTGGGAATTCTGTAGAGAAATTTTCGGTCAGTAAATAATATATCGCCTTCGGTTGACTCACCTATTGCAGTTATATGATTGGTTTTTATCGCAGAATTTTCACTATTAAAAACCACGAAGTTATCCGTTTTCGGAATATATTTTGCTAAACCTTCATGTGTTCCTATCCATAATTGCCCATTTGAATCTAAAAATAAATCTTGAATAAAGCCTGGTGGGATTGACGAGTCGTCTGAATCTGATGGATAGTATTTTTTTATTGTGTCTCCAGAGTAACGATTTAGCCCTGCTGTAGTTGCTAACCAAATGTAACCCTTATCATCCTCGACGATATCAAGAACAGAATTATCTGATAGACCATGGCGACGGTTTAATTCTTTAAAATGAAGATCGGAAACTTCTATCGCCTTTGCGGAAGAAAATAAAATTTCTGACAAAGCCAACGAAAGAAGCATCATTGAGTAAATTAGGGTTGAGCGCACCTATACACCTTTGGCATACGCCATTTATTATTTTTCTATTTTTTACTGGCAGCATCCCTAACAACCAGAATAATAAATATGCCGAATTAACCGAGCCTCTACAAGGACTTTTTAGAAATAGTAGGGATGATGGGTTACTTATTAGGCAACTTCAGTTTTATTCAGCGTCTATTTATCGACACCTTGGTCAAAAACTTGACGTTTTTGTGAGAGCCAAGATGCTGTTTAAAGGCTATTTTATATAGGGTATTAGCAAGGTGTTGAAAGTTATATGAAAAATATTGAAGCCCGCGAGGTGAACTGAATAATTTATTGTCTGTGAACAGAACATTAAGCTGCCGCAAGTAAGTCGCCGCGAACTACCAGAGTAAGTAGCTAGTAATAAGGGATTTCCTGTTTGAAGTGAGAAATACTGTTTATTGTTCGTTTTCCATGTGTCGAGATTGGTTCGAACTTTCCTCTTGAAAACAGAACCAGTTCGCCGCAACGTTCACGTTTAGCGAGTTGATGCGCAAAATCTTGAATTTCTTCAAAACTCAGCTCTTTTACTCTCTCAGCTAGCTTTACATTTCTGTTAAACCCTAAATCCTGAGTACCTAAACTTACCCATAGTCGCTGAGACTTCATAGAAAGCGTTAGGTCTCGCTCTTCTAATTGCTTTATGAGGTTTTGTTGAATAGTTGGCCAGTAGAAGCGATAGAATTCAATTTCATTTAATTGCTGGAACAAAAAGTCAGTCATAGCATCTAGCAAATGTTTGGGACTGCACTGCGGACTTTGGATGTAAAAAGCCATACCAGGGTGCTGGTTATGGGGAACGTAGCCAGTTCCGACGATATAACCCAGTTGCTGCTCTGTCCGCAATGAATTGAAAAAAGGTGCGGCAAGCATTTGCTCTAAAACCATGCACAGCGCGGTATCGGTTAAGCCTGGGGAGGGAGCTTGAAGATAAAGCACTACCGCTGAATCGTCGTGATTACATAGTACTTCGTGATAAAGCGTTCCGCCCACCGGAAGTTTAGATACAGCACGTGAAAGCGGGCCACCACCTGCATTGTCACACTGCTTTTGTAGCGCAGAAGAGAAGGCTTTTGCATCTTCACTAGCCCAGTTTCCGTGCATAAATGCTTCAATGAAATAGTGTTCAAAAGCACGGGTTCTAAAGTTAAGCATTTGCTCGTAAGAGATATTGTCTATCACATCTAAAAGTTCTACCGGCGCTTGGGTATTACGTTGAATTAGCACGCTTAATCGAGAAAATAACCGGTTAGTTGGCTTGTTTAAAAGAGAGTTTTGAAGACTTTGAAGCTGAAGTGCTTTGTGATGTTCAAACGCCCTTTCGTCTGGCACAAATTCAAGTACGGCATCGAGTAGCTGGTTTGCCAGCAAGGTTTGCTGGTTAGTAAAGCCTCGGGTATGAAGCGTAAAACCAGCTTGATGGCCGTAAATGCGATAGTGTAGCCCAGCTATTTCAGCGCGATAATATTTCGCCTGCAGGTAATCGTTTAGTGCACCAAGCCAGATGCGTTTGGCGGCAACAGACAGTAAGGAGTCAGAAAATTTCGCAACGTCAAAAGAGATATAGATATCGCCTTTAGGGCTATGGAACTGCTGGTCTTGTGCAAACCAGAACCGATATCCGCCTGTATCCACTAATTTGTTGGGAATATTAAACCCAGTTTCAGGCAATATAAGGCTGAATTCACTTGCGAGATAGGGGTTAGGCGGAGGAAGACTTAGTTCAGCAATTTCTGAAGGTGATGCAAGTTCACTAAGTAGTGCAGTATCAATTTTTTCTACGCTATATTCCGCTTCGTAGAACGCACAGACTTGCGTAGTTTTTACGTCTTTGGAGATTACTTTAAGACGAATATTATCTGGTGTAAAAAACGATAGGGCATGCTCAATGACTTCTTTGTTATAGCTTCCAATAGTAGAGCGTAGTTTGCTTAATTCGTCCTGAGCAAATACAAACTGGTGTTGTGCATATTCAGCGACCAAGCTTAATGGTTTTATATTCTCTTCATATTCAAGGGCTAGCGTATTTAACTTCGACTTTTCGTGAAAACGCCAATCTTCGTGAGATGCATCTCTGATTAATGAAATATAGCTAAATAGCGCCTCTAATACGCGATTTTTATTATCAAGTCCGTTTTGAGTCAGCTGAAAGCTTACATTGAAGTCTTTGAACTTGTCTCCCTCTATACCTGAACCGGCAATCAGGTTTAAAGCCCAGTCTTTTTCTTTAAGATAAGCAAGTAAACTGCCTTCACCCTCATCCCCAATTAAATGGCTGATGTAATTTAGCGGTTTTGTTTTGTAGTCATTTTGTAAAGCGGGTAGGGCAAATGTCACTATCATCCGCTTAGCTGACTGTAACGGGTGAATGTTTATTTGTATTCCTAGTTCATCGTCAGTGTAAAGCGCTGGCCAGTCATCAGCAGCCAACACTCCTTGTGGCATGCTGCCGAAACATTGCATCACCAATGCTTCAAGTTGAGCTAAAGGCATAGCGCTCGCAATGCACAAACACATATTTTTGGCACAATAATAAGTTTGATGAAGTGTTTTAAGGCGCTGTTTAAGCGCTGTGCAATCATGTTGAGAAAAGGTATCGCTATTGCCTACTGAAAATTTAGCGAAGGGATGCTGCGGATTGCAGGTTTCTTTGTGAATTTGATAAAGGCGACGAAGGTCGTCTTTCTTTTTAAATTCAAATTCGGCGTGAATATTTTTAATTTCGTTAGTCAGCGCTTCGTCGTCAAATAAAGGCTGCCTGAGCATATCTGCAAATGCGGGCAAGGTTTGCGCAATGGCGTCGCCACTACAGTTAAAATGGTAGTTTGCATATTCGGTGCCCGTCCAAGCGTTTATCGTCCCCCCATGCTGCTCAACAAAACCGTTGATAGCATTAGGTTTAGGTAAATGACGGCTGCCCATAAACAGCATATGTTCTAGAAGATGTGCTAACCCTTGGCAATCGTTCGGGTCATAAAAATGTCCGGCTCTTACCGCCATTGAAACAAACGATTCACTCGCTTCTGGCGTGTGACATAACATGGCACGCAACCCATTGGGTAAAGTAACGTGATGTGCGTTTTCTAAGTTTATGGTGTTATTCACATTGTCTCATATTAGTCAAAGGCACCTTACTGCTGGAGCATCTATTAAGATAATCTTCACAAAACATTAAATAATGGTCGAAAATTCTAATTATTCACGGTTTAGCGCTAGGCGTAGAATCAGCTCTCTGATATCGTTAGCGTACTTTCATTAATACTATGCGCAATGTTATGTCAGGTCAAAGTAGCAACGACGACATTTATCTTTTCATTATGCGTCACGGTGAAGCAGAAGCACCTCGACTCGATGACAAAAGTAGGCAGCTTACGTCACTAGGGCGAGAGCAATCTAAGTCAGCGGCACTGTGGTTGAAAGAGCAGTATTGCGCCCAGGGTATTGTCGATTTAGCACTTGTTAGCCCTTACCGTCGGGCTAAACAAACCCACGACATGGTATCGCTAGACATCGTAGCAAACAAAGTGGAAAGTAATGAAGACATCGTTCCAGAAGGCTCACCACGATTGGTGAGTGACTATATCGACGGACTTCTCCACGCTGCCATCAATTCTAAAAAGCCTATCAAGAAGCTTCTTGTAGTTAGTCATATGCCCTTAGTTAGCTATCTTGTTGATGAACTATGCCAGTCATACACTACAAGTTTGTTTTCTACAGCATCAATTGCAGTTATCAAGTATTCATTAAAAGAACACAAAGGCACGCTAGTTACGCACTATCAAGGCCTTTAATCTTGTAACTTGTTCTTACGCTATTCAATAAAAACTGAACAATTAATAGTTAAGTATATTTCTTTTCAGTCGATAGACTCTTTGAGAGTGTCAAAGTTTATTCTATTGAAGGGTTGGGAAATGGATAGCAAATCTATTCCTGAGCTCCTTAAGCGTTCATTGCAATCGCATATGGCGGAGGCTGATTTACGTGAAGATGAGGAGACGCAGGATATTATTGCCAAACTATCTGAATTGTCGGATAAGGTCGCTGCTGCGAAAGCTAGAGCGCTGGCAAATCGAGCGCAGCGTCTAGCTGATGACGCAAAAGGTTAGTTGATTTAGCCGACAGGTGAGTCAACCAACAAAATGCTTAGTGGTCGTTATTAGACTCTCTAGGTGCAACATAGTATTCAGGCATGATCCTGACGGTCTTTATCATGCTTTCAGAAATGTCTACAATTTCCAACGGATAACCCGCTAAGCGCACGCTTACTTTGTTCTCAGGAATATCTTCGAGATACTCAAGCAATAAACCATTAAGGGTTTTAGGGCCCTCTGTGGGCAAGTTCCAATCCATTTCTCGGTTTAATTCACGGACGTTGGCACTACCATCAACCAATACCGAACCGTCTTGCTGGACGTGTGCTTCTTTACTGTGATCTGGAACCATACTGGTTGTAAAGTCACCGATAATCTCTTCAAGAATATCTTCTAACGTCACTAGACCCATGATGTCGCCATACTCATCAACAACCAAAGCAATGCGCTCTTTTTCCGCTTGGAACTTGTACATCAAGGTATGCAGCGGCGTAGATTCGGGAGTGTAGTAAATTTCTCGAACTGCGCGAAGCAAGCTCGACTTAGTAAACTGATCTTTTGATAAAAGGCGCAGTGCGTCGCGCACGTGCACGAAGCCCACCGCATCATCAACACTGTCGCGGTACAATAAAACGCGGGTGTGCTGAGCATGGGTCAATGCTTTTTGAATTTTTTTCCAGTCGTCGTTTATGTCGATGGCAAAAATTTCGGCGCGCGGCACCATGATATCTTCGGCCGTTACGCTTTCTAAGTCCAAAATGCTAACTAGCATATCTTGGTGTCGCTTAGGGATCATCGCCCCAGCTTCGAAAACCACGGTTCTTAACTCTTCTCGACTTAACGAGTCGTCACTTCCACTTGCAGGACTAATTCTTAGCAAAGCGAGAATGCCGTTTGTAATACCGTTAATCGCTGCCACAAAAGGGTACAACAAGGTAAGTAGTGGAAGCAGAATGATGGAGCTTGGGAATGCCACTTTTTCTGGATAGAGAGCCGCCAGTGTTTTCGGCGTTACTTCTGCAAAAATAAGTAAGACCAGCGTTAAGCCAAACGTAGCAGCAAACAGCCCCCAATAGTCGCCGAATAAACGAATACAAAGTATGGTTGCAAGCGAGGACGCTGCAATATTAACTAAGTTGTTTCCTATAAGGATAAGGCCGATAAGGCGATCGGGGCGTTCTAAAAGTTTAGCAACACGTATAGCTGAGCGGTTGCCTTCTCCTTGCAAGTGCTTAAGTCGATAACGGTTTATCGACATCATGCCGGTTTCTGAACTAGAGAAATACGCAGATAGTAATATGAGTACGCCGAGCGCGATAAACAGCGTACTCGTTGATATGTCGTCCAATTAATGGGTTCCTGTCTTAACTTAGGCTTCAAATGTATTGATTTGAGGTCCGAGTTTCAAGGGAAAATTGCCAATGTCCTTCTAATTAATTAGAAAATACTAACATGTGATCAGCGCCGCAGAGCAATGCTCGGCGGCCAACGTAGCAGAGGATAAATTGCATTTTAAAGAAGAAATTCGCGAACTAACTTGCTACCAAAATAGGCGAGAGACAATAGCGTAACACCCAGTACCGTCATCACAATAACCTGACGTCCGCGCCAACCTCGAAGTTTCTGGCCTATTAAAAGAATAAGAAAAACCACGAGTGCGGCCGCTGATAGCACCGTTTTATGCGCGTAAGTTTTGTTAAACATATCTTCTAGAAAAACAAACCCGCTAATAAGTGAGACAATTAGTAGACAAGTGCCAGCAAGCAATAGCTTAAACAAAATATTTTCTACAAGCATTAAAGGCGGTAACGATGAATGCAGTAACGCTGCACCTTTTTGTTTTAATCGGTACGTAATGTACGACATTTGAAGCGCGTAGAGGAAGGCGATGACCAAAGTACAGTAGGCAAATAATGATAAACTGATATGGATAACCAAGCCTGGCTGTAGCTCAATATGCATAATGTACGACACAGGAATAAACTGTGATGCAAGTACCGTAAGGCTTGCAAAACCAAACACTACAGGAAGTAGAATAAGATTGGGGATGGCACGGGCAAAAATAAGCATGGAAACGGTGATTATCCACGACACTAATGACAGCACGTTGGTTACACTCATGTCTTGCCCAGGCGCGACAATAATAACCTTGGTGAGAAAAGCGATATGTGCAATTGCCCCAAGACTAGCGATAGATAGCCCTAATCGCTTATTCGGGCCATCTTGGTGTACGAATTTGCCAATAAGTACTGCCGCAGCTAAAGCGTAGAGTAAAGCAGCAGATATGGCGAAAAGGGTGTTCATGATGCGTCCTGTAATAGGTAGGTGATGTCTTCACCGACTGAGTCGGTATTGATACTGCAACTTGCAAGTAAATTCAACCATCTCCTTGATTTTGTTTGTTTCACACCCACTTTTAGTGGGGGTATAGAGTCATGGATAGTTAATTTTTACTTTATGTTTAATTCGAAATTTATACATCAAAGTTCGACAGCCCTTAGCGAAAAAGTTTAAAAATTTAACCGCAATTGTGGGTACGTTACCGTTCGCTTTTACGTTACAATGCGGGCATTACGTCTGAAATAAAAAGAAGTTTCATACTATGTTTGAGAATTTATCAGAACGCTTAGGCCAGACATTACGAAATGTCAGCGGTAAAGGGCGTCTTACTGAAGACAATATTAAAGAAACGCTACGCGAAGTGCGCATGGCGCTGCTTGAAGCCGACGTAGCGCTGCCTGTCGTAAAAGCGTTCGTTGCGCAGGTAAAAGAGCGTGCAGTTGGTACCGAAGTTACCAAGAGCCTAAAGCCTGGCCAAGTATTTATTAAAATAGTTCAGTCTGAATTAGAGTCTGTGATGGGGGAGGCGAATGAAAAGCTGAACCTTGCAACTCAACCTCCAGCTGTTGTGCTTATGGCGGGCTTACAAGGTGCGGGTAAAACCACGTCTGTAGGTAAACTTGCCAAATACTTAACCGAGCGCGAGAAAAAGAAAGTGATGGTAGTGAGTGCCGACGTATACCGTCCGGCCGCTATCAAGCAGCTTGAAACACTCGCCGGTGAAGTGAACGTAGCTTTCCATCCGTCAACGATTTTACAAAAGCCCATTGATATCGTTAACGACGCTATTGTTGAAGCGAAGAAAAATTTCTTCGACGTTCTACTAGTAGATACCGCGGGTCGTTTGCATGTCGATAACGACATGATGGACGAAATTAAAGAGCTTCACGCTGCAGTTAAGCCAATTGAAACCCTGTTCGTGGTTGATGCCATGACCGGTCAGGACGCTGCGAATACGGCAAAGGCGTTTAACGACGCGCTACCGCTAACCGGTGTAATACTGACCAAAGCAGATGGTGATGCACGAGGTGGTGCTGCACTGTCGGTTCGTCACATCACGGGTAAACCTATCAAGTTTATCGGTATGGGCGAAAAGGTTGATGCACTTGAGCCTTTCCACCCTGAGCGTATTGCGTCTCGTATCTTGGGCATGGGCGACGTACTTAGCCTTATCGAAGAGGTTGAGCGTAAAGTCGATAAGTCGAAAGCGGAAAAGCTGGCCAAGAAGGTACAGAAAGGAAAAGGCTTCGACCTGCAAGACTTTAAAGATCAGCTTGAGCAAATGAAGAACATGGGCGGCATGATGGGAATGCTTGATAAGCTTCCTGGCATGGGCGGTATGTCTGATAAAATCAAAGATCAGGCAAACGACAAGCAGTTTAACCAAATGGAAGCCATCATTAATTCGATGACACCAGCTGAACGTGCGCGCCCAGATATGATTAAAGGGTCGCGTAAGCGCCGTATAGCAGCCGGCTCAGGTACGCAAATTCAAGACGTAAACCGTTTACTTAAGCAGTTTACGCAAATGCAGAAAATGATGAAGAAGATGTCTGGCGGCGGCATGAAGAAGATGATGCGTCAGATGAAAGGCATGATGCCTCCGGGTGGCGGTTTTGGAGGCCCAGGTGGTCCAGGCGGCCCGGGTGGATTCGGCGGCCCTGGCGGATTTGGTGGAGGCGGTGGCTTCCCACCACGTTAAAAGACTGTCGCATTACTTAACAATGCTTAAAAACCTCAATTGCAGCAATGCATTGAGGTTTTTTTATTTTTTTGCATCCAGTATCACTCATCAGTCGTTTGGCTTGTTGAACAGGACGTGAGCAGTACTTATCGCATTGTGCGTTTAAGAAACGTCTCTTCGCGAATCAACAAGTACGGAGATGAAGATGGAATTCAATAAAACATCACAGCAAAAATTAAAATTGTCACTGTTGGCGACGGCAATGGTTCTCGCGCTAAGTGCCTGCGATGGTGACGATGGGACAGACGGCCTAAATGGTGTTGATGGAACAGATGGCGCACCGGGTCAAGATGGATCCCCAGGCTTTGCGTCTGCGACATTCTTGGTCGCAAATAATGGCGATGACAACCGCAATACGGTTACTTCGATTGACCAAAACGCAAATGTTTTATCTACGGTAACTACAGGAGCCAATGAGGGAATTGTATTCACGCAAAGCGGAAGTCTGGTACAAGCCGGCGACAGTGATTTACCGTTATTAAGAACGCTTTGTAATTTTGAAGCACAAGCCGACTACATGATGAATGCAGGGCACGAGATAACGGGCGCAACTACGGGCCTTGTTAACCCGAAAGGTATAGCATTTGCTGAAAATGCTGGCTTAGTTATGGTGGCTGACTTTAATGGTCAAAAAGTTAGTGTATTCGGTGGTCAAGCAGCAGGCAATGTTGCACCCATTGCAGAAATAATGACCTCAGCAAAACCATGGGATGTGGCCTATGACGAACAAAGCGATAGGTTGTTTGTTGCACTGACCGATGGGACACTCGCGCTTTACGATAATGTCGCTGGTTCTGATTTTGCGCCCACAGTTATGCGTTCAGTGGTGCCTTCAGATGCAGACGGAAACCAAATATCGATTAATCTGCACGGTATTGTCTATGAGCCTATGTCTAATCGTATGTTGTTATCTGACGTAGGTGACGCTGCTATTGCTGATGATGGTCAAATTTTTGTTTTGGAAAATATTTCATCAGCTGATGGTGCTGTGGTACCAAGCAGAGTGATTGGCGGCGCATCGACCCAGCTTGGTAATCCGGTAGACATTGTTCTAACGGGTTCTGATCTTCGTGTGGCGGAAAAGTCCAATGACGCTATTTTAGTGTTTTCAAACATATTCAACGGCGCTAGTGGCGACGTTGCACCAACGCTATCAACGCCTTCAGTAAAACCAGAGTCGTTGGCCGAGTTAACTCAGCTGAACGAGATGAAAGACGCATCGGACGATGGCATAACTACCATGCCTATTATGGGCCTTTCGGTATCAAGTAATCCTGCAAGCGAAGGTGCAACCACGGGGCAAGTAGCGCAATATAGCGCTGTACTTTCCAGTGAGCTAAGCACTTTTGATGCAGGTATTAGTATTGAGAGTGCCGCTTTCACGGCAAGTGGCGATGGTGTCATCACCTTTGATGATGTGGATAGCTCAACAGGTGGCTTACTAGTAATCAACCGCTTGAAAACTATGCGCGATGGAATGACGTACAGCGATAGCTACGACCACATGATTATGGGGAGCGATACCGGACTGATTGCACCGAAAGGGCTAGACATCGCCTCTGAAGCCGGTGTGGTATTTGTGGCTGATGTTAACGAAGCTACACCTGCCGTTCGCGTATTTTCGCCTTGTGCGTCAGGCAATGTTGCGCCTCTATTAACACTTGAAGCGGCCAACGGGGCGCGCCCTTGGGATGTGGATTACGACCCATCAACTGATAGTGCGTATCTGGCGTTAACTAACGGTTCGGTTGCCGTGTTTGAAGAGGTGATGCGCAAAATGGAAAGCGGTGAAACCGTAATTACGGGTGAAGACAGGCTGATTGTTCCTGCAAGTGGTGGGACAGCATTTGCCGCGCCAACCAATATTCACGGCATAGACTATGATAGCCAAAGCGATAGCTTGGTCATATCTGATGTAGGTAGCGCAGCAGACGCTACCGACGGAAAACTATATGTAATCCCTGGCGCAGGCAATGCTAATGGCATAACTGATGTATCCGTGAATATTGCAGGACCGAACTCGATGTTGGGTAACCCGGTTGACTTGATGCTTAGCAATGGTCATGTATATGTTGCTGAAAAATCAAATGGCATGATCCTACGCTTTGATAATATCTTAAATGTAACCTCGGGCGATATCGCACCCACTTTCAGCATGATGTATCCCGCTCCAGAGTCGGTAAACGTGTTAACTGTAGACTAAGAAAGCTATTTGTAATTGGGACGCTTTTAAAGCGTCCCTTTCCTAATCGCGAAATCCGCAAATTTAACCCGTTCTTCTTGTTGGCGTAACTTGTCGATTTCAGCGGTAGAGCGGTAAATTCCCCACTTAGGGCGCACAAAATCATCGCTAGACACCCCACGCCACATGTCTATGTTTGTCTCATTAATGTCGACGATAATTGCGCTGTCGCGAAGACGCGTTATTTGCATCACGAAGCTGCCTTCTTCGGCGAATGTGGCTTGTACAAATACTTTCACCCACTCATCGGCAATGTCATTGAAGTTTGTTCGTATCAAATAAACGTCGCTCGTACTAGAACCGTCAGCATTAAAGCCCACACTGTGCCTTACTTGAAGTTCTTTACCTGAACTATCTTTTTCAACAGCGGAAAGTGTAATGACTGGCTGATCATCGTTGCCGTTAGTATTGTCTTCAGTATCGTTTCGCGCTTTAAGTTGAAAGAAATGACTAAATTTGCTGGTTAACGACATCTCGCTTGAAATGTGGAAATACCACTCAAATTGCATGGTCTCACCCTCAAAGCCAAGCACTTCATTATCGCTCTTGTCATACGTTTTAATTTCGTTGCGCTGACGGTCGGATTTAACGCCTTTATTGAAGTCTTCATCGCGATGGGCCAAAAACACAAAATGTGGTCCCACGGTACTATCTGTTTCTTCTAAAATGTGGGCTGTGTCAGTGTGATCCCCTTCAAATAAGTCTGGGGCTTCTATACTCCCTTCGCCGAACACACGTTCTATTGACGCATAGGTTTCGCTAGCGCTGTCTGTTCCTGTAGCAATAAGCGTTACTTCAGAAGTAACGGTAAATGCTTCTTGCTCAGCGGGGTCTTCATTTGTATCTCCATCACCTTGCGAATCAGGTAGTGAAACCGCTTCAGGCGGCGTAGGGCTCTGAGTGCTGCCTCCACATGCAGATATGGCTGTAATCACCAACGCAATTAAGAAGAAGTACAAAAGCACTTTTAGGGTTTCATGTAGGATGTTTTCGCTATTATTTTTTGTAGACACGGTTTATGCCAATTGTTTTAAATTGGTTAATAAGATGTTTTAAAATTGGTTAACCAGCAAGTGTAAAATATGACTTGTTGCAAAATAATTTCGACGTATCGTTTTATCGATGTGATGCGTATCAAATTCTATCTTGAATAAACGATAGATATTTTGACCTCAACAGCACGCTTTATAACCAACAAATCACCGCGCATCTGTGCAAATTCGTGAATTCATAATACACTGACGGGCTACATCGTGCGCATGTGCTCGCTTTCTTTCAGGTAGGCAACTTTTACCTATCAAAGCAGGTACAGTTTTGTGCTGTGTGAGCGTTCACGCGGCAGAGTTATTGATACAGGAACACTATGGCAGGCTTAAAACGTATTATTCTTATCGACACGCATTTACCAGGCGTAGTCGAGCTAAAGCTTGATGGACACACCAATATTTGTGGTACCAATGCGTCGGGTAAAACCACGCTTCAACGACTTATTCCCGTGTTTTACGGCGAGTACCCAAGTCGCGTGGTACCGGCAACCCGTGACAGCTTTGAACGCTGGTATTTGCCTCGTTTGTCTAGCTTTATTATTTATGAATACACGCGTGCTGAAGGTGACCTGTGCCAAGCAGTGTTAAGCTCAAATGGTACGGGCGTAAATTACCGTTTAATCGGCAAGCCATTTGAAATCAGTGACTACTTGATAGAGCAAAAGAACGGCAAACACGCCAGTGTAAGCAGCGCCGAGCTTGCACGTGCCATGAAGCGTAACAACATATTGGTTACGAGCTTACTTAATACGAAAGACTTCCGCGCAATCATCCAAAACGACCACGGTGTGCTTAACCAGAGTAACAATGCCCGTGAGCTATTAGGCTACGCCAAAATCTTTAGCCTCTGCGAACCGTCGAAACACATGCGCCACATCGAGAAACTGGCTAAAGCGGTTCACTCTAAAGAAGGCAAGATGGAAACCATCAAGGCCATGATTGCCGCCATTTTAGAAGAGGATGGCGTTACGCCACCTACTTCAGGCCTAAGCCGCCACCGCGTCGATGACTGGATTAAAGAATGTCATTTAATTAAACAATTCGACAAAATTCGCCCTGAGTTTTCTAAACTCGAACAAGCTGACATGGCGCTAACCACAACAGAGCAAGTGCTTGCTAACCTTAAGCATAGCTTCGAGCTTGATAAGACCTACTTGGCTGCGCGCGTTGAAACAACAAAGAATGAACTGGATGAGAATAGCTTCCAGCGCAAACAAACGGACAGCGAGTGGGGTGATACCCGAGATCACCTAAACCAGGTAATTTCATCTGCTCGCGCTGATGTTGAGAAGTTCACCAGTGAACTTGATACGGTAGAGCGTGAATTCGAAAAGTGGCAAGACCAAAATATTGAGCAGCTTAAAGAAGATGTGGCAAATCTAGCGCAGTGGCAAAATGAAAAGGCCATGGCCGATAGTCGCTATGTACTGCTTACTGAAAAACACCAAGATATTGAGTCGGCCTACAATAAGCGCTTGGCTGAGCTAGGTGAAAAGCTGTCAATTACCCTGGAAGAAATGTCAGCCGCACGCCAAGAAGCCGCAGAGAATAAAGCTGAGCAGCAGCAGAGCGAGCGTGAAGCATTAAGTCGCATTCAGAGCGACTACAATAGCCAGCTAAACGCGCTTCAGAACGATTATCAAAATAGTTTGAATGAGCTAAAAGTTGCTGAAGCTGAACTAAAAGCTTCACTAAGTAACGCAGGCTACAACGAGTTTGAACAATCTCAGCTAGATATTCTTGATGCGGCCATTAAGGAAGCATCTATCAATGAAGATACAGCGCGGGGTGAGCTGCGACAAGCGCAGCAGGCGCACAGTAAATCAGTTGAGTTTCGCAAAGAATGTTCAAATGCCTTAGATAAGGCACGCAACGCCTTTCAACAAGAAGAAAAAGCGGTTAACAAAATTAATGCGCTTCTTTACCCAGGCGAAGGCTCGCTACTTGAGTTCTTGCGCGCCAACGTCGATGACTGGGAGTTATCCTTAGGTAAAGTTGTTCGCCCTGAGCTACTAGAGCGCACTGATTTAGCACCTGCTATGGGAAAGGAAGCACAAGGCGACAGCGATACCTTTATGGGCGTTAAGTTAGCGCTTACTGAACTTGATACCCCAGATTACGCTTTTACCGAGCAAGCGCTTAAGCAGCAGCTGCAAGAAGCTGAAATTCGTCAAGCCGCTGCCCTTGCTGCGCAGAACGAATGCGAACAGCGCCTAGCGAAAGCGAACGAAGATGTGCGCAACGCCGAGCTTGTGGTTACTCAAAAAGACAACGCCGTTAAAAGTGCCGAAGCCAGCCGTAAACGTGCACAGCAAGACCGCGATACGGTACTTAGCGAATATCAGCAGGCGCTTTCTGCACGTAAGCAAAAAGCCAAAACTAAGCTTGAAGCGAATCAGCAGTCGCAAAAGCAAGCGAAGGCACAATTTGAACTTAGTCGTGACGAAATCAAAGATCAGCAGCGCGAAGCGGAAACCGAACACAAGTTCCATTGGCAGCAGCTTATCGCTGACAGTGAAGCACGTATATCTCAGCTTGATAGCGACATGCGTAAGGCGAAAGACAACGCTGCACAAGACCGCAAAGATATGCAGAGTTGGCTGGAAAGCGAATTAAGTAATCGCGGCGTGGATGTTGATGAAATAGGTCAGCTTAAAAAGCAAATCAATAAGCTTAAAGAAGACATTACGCGCACTGAAACCCACCGTCATAAAGTAGCCGACTACGAGCGTTGGTACACTAACGTGTTCACCAAGCAAAAAGTGGTATGGCAGGAAGGCTTGTCTAAGTCGCGTAAGTTATTGGGCGAATCTGAGCGTAACTTAGCCAGCAAACAAGCAACCTATAAAGCTAATCGCGAACAGCTTCAAGAGCAGCACGGGCAGCTTGAAACTACGCTTAAAACTGCCAGTGAGCACCTAGAACAGGTTAAAACCTTAAGTAAATCTCTTGCCAAGCTTACGCTTCAAGCGGGTGATGAAACGGCTGAAATTAAGCATGACGATGTAAGTATTGGTCAGCGTATCTCAGAAGTGCAAAGCCAGCTTCAAGAGCGCGAAAATTTATTAAGCGATATTCGCGCCTATGTAGAAAGATTCGACCAGCTTATTGCCGCGCAAGCGGGTACAGGGCTATCTGATACGTGGGAGCGCGCCCGTGAAGAGTGTGCAACGCTGAACGCCCACGGCGTGAAGAGCTTTGATCATCGACGTATGGTGTCGCATTTAGCACAGCTTCTAAACGTGATTGTTCCGCAGAAGCTACAGGGCTTGCGTGAGCAAGGCCGTATCTTTGGTGCCGATCTTTCGCAATACTACTTTGTACTTGCCGATATCGACAAACGCATTGTGTCGCAAAGCCGCCGTATTACCCAAGAGGTCGACGGCGACCTTTCTCTTGATGGTGTATCAGACTCGGCTGTTAAAATTCGCTCACGTATTAGTGAACTTGAATTCTGGCCCGAACTTGAGCAATTCAGAAAGCTCTATGAGCACTGGATGGAAGAGGGGGCTAACGAGTTACCAGAGGAAGAGTACGGTCAAAGTATGCGCCGGGTTCTTGATATTCTTGGCCGTGCAGCGCTCACGGGCGGCATTAGCAAGCTACTTGATATCGAGCTACACCTTCGTGAGGGTAAAAGTGACCTTGTTATTCGTACCGACCGTCAGCTTAACGAGTCATCAAGCCACGGTATGGCCTACCTAATTTTGTGTAAATTCTTACTCGCTTTCACCCGTCTGCTGCGCGGCGATGCTGACGCCACAGTGCATTGGCCTATCGATGAACTAGGTACACTTCACCAAAACAACGTGAAGAAAATCTTTGAAGCGTGTCAAAACAATAACATTAGTGTAGTCGGCGCATTCCCTAACCCAGAGTCAGAAGTATTGACGCTGTTTGAAAACCGCTACTTGATAGATAAGGTAACCCGCCAACTGCAGGTGGTTCAGCCCAAAGCAAGTTCTATAGGGGCGCGCATTAAACAGAAAAAAGAAGCAGAAAAGAACGGTGAAGTAGTAGGCAAGGAGACATCAGCATGATGACAGAACAAGGCCGTGTACTGAGTGCACTTTTACAAGGCGCGTTTATTTGTCAGGTGACCGATGAAGAAGCGTGGCGTTTTCTTAAATCAAGAGACAACGCTGCGCAGTTAGAACCTCATTTAGCGTTATTGAATCGTACATTATCGACCACCGCTGAGGGTGACGTATTCTTTGCCAGCTTCCTCACGATTGGTGAGAACGAGCGCAAAGTGCTTACACAGCAGTTCCAAGATACAGCATCTAACCTAGTGCCTCTGGTAGAGTGGTTGTTGCTAGTTCAGCAAGCTAATGAATCTGATATGCCCATTACCATGGGCAGCGCTATTCGATTAAACGAGCTGCAAACTACCATTGAAGATACGCCCGCCTATGCTGAGCAGTTAGAGAAAATATCGCGCTATCGCATGTTTGGTTCTACCAGTGTGAATTTGGATGGTCAGCTAAAGCAGGTGTTTAAACGCTTAACTGAAATGGGTTATCTGATTAAGCCAAACCCAGATAAACAGATTTATTTGGGCACTGGCAAAATTGAACACCTTTACGAAATGCTACGTTTCATTGATGAAACTGAAGCGCTGAGTTTATCTGAGCAGGCGGAGGCCGCTATTTCGCAAGGTAGCTTGATATGAGCCAGGTGTTAATTCAGGCAGGAACTAAACTATTAAACGCATTGGGTCGTCACAGCGACCTGATTATGCAGGCGTACATTAATGGTTCAGTAAAAGAGCGGGATCACAGCCCTAAGGTGTTGGAACAGCTTGTTCAACTAGGCGTCTTATGGCGTCCGGAAGCGCAAAGCGAACTGCGTTTGAAAAGCGCGGTGAGAACCCTTTTAGAGGGGAGCTTACAAGACGAGCGCAACCGAACTATCAACGCCAATATTGGTGCGTCGCTGGCAAGCCTTAAAACCCTAACCGAGCACTATAAAGAAGCCCTTCATTACAACAAGTACAATGAAGCGGCAGCCCACATGGGCGATTTAACCGAGCATGTCTATCAACTTTCAGAATCATTGAGTAATAGCGTACGTGTCATGTTTGGCCGTATTAACAATGAGTTTGGCTACGTGTCTTCGGTTGACGCTAAAATTCGCGAAAATGAGCTAGCGCAAGGACAGGTAACCGATTTACTTGCCCAGCTTGAGTGTTTCCGCTTCGATGAGTTAAGTGAACTGGCGGGTTCTAACCGTGAACTTCGTCACTTGCTGGTAGTGTCCCTGCAACAGCGCTTTGCCAAGGCCGCACAGGAGTTATCAGTAGTACAAGCACGCTTATTAGACTTGTTGGGTCGGTTTAGAGAGTTCCAAGGTCGAACTCGCTTGCTTAAAGGCTTCTTGCTACACATGGAGCAGCAGCCGGATTTTGCGCCGGGTAACTACGCCAACCTGACTAACGTACCTGTGTTGTTTAATCAATCGGACACGATTATTGCTAACGCAGCACCAGACGTGAACAACGTTGAGCATGAAGCCGATTATCAAAATATTGTGGCGTCGTTAACCCACGTACACAAACGTCAGACTAAGCACGAAGACACGAAGCCAGTCGATATTGATGTGGCTGAGCAATCAACCTTGTCGCTTGAAAAAGATCCTTTGCAGCAAGCGGTAGAAGCGTATTTCTGTGAAGTCATCGATTCGGGCCAGCCTAAAACGGCGCTGGATTACTTTGAAGAACAGGCTTTAGACTTTGACCCTGAAGTGTGGATTTATCAGGTAATTGGTGGATATCAAGCCCTAAACGATGAAGATAAGCAGTTTTTTGCATTAGAATCCCATGGTAATAACGATAAAGTCTATACGGGCAATTTCTATATTAACGATATCACCTTGGGCTTGCGTTAACGTAACTTCTTAATCTTACCCATTGCTTATCAAGGTAAGTCTGGCCCACGTTTATTAAGGGTGTGCCAGACTTTCTTACATCGCTAGTTGTTCAAATCTAAACAAAAGCTACTGCCTTTTTTAATCCATGTTTACATCATAGTCACACTAGATTTTGAGATGTATGACACTTGGAACCTGTCAAAAAACACCTATAATACAATAGGTGTTTACACTTATTTAACATAGTGAACTAAAATCTTCATCGCTGCGTAATGTTACCGTCAATTCTGTGGTCTACATTGTTGGTCCTGTGAAGCCTTGGAACCAAAGTAAAGGTTTACAGGTCCTATTGCAGTTAATCAGCGGCTAAAGTGTTTTCGATGTTTAATAGCGCAATGTAGACACTGAAAATTATCGCTACTGCTAGGATGCAGAGCATGTTGTGGTACTGCCGCGTACAGTACGAAGAGGAAGAGTGTTATGCAATTATCAGAACAACAAAGTTTTAACCAAGCCCTTATCAAGCTTTCAGTTTTACTTTATCAAGTCGATGGAATGGTCACGCTGTCTGAACAAGACTACCTGAATGCAATGGTCGAGTCTTTAGACTGGCAAAGTCCAATCTGCCGCGAAGCATTTCTTAACGATACTATCTACCAAACCCGAAAGGCCATCGACACCGGTGATGCTATTACGTTTTTACGCAGCTTAAAACATGACTTGTCGTTTGATGCTGAGAAAACACTAGAAGTGGCGATGGCGATCACAGGCGTTGATGGCGAGCGTAGCGAGGAAGAAACCGAGCTTCTATCATTACTTACCCATAAACTACTCGCCAAGGCATTAGTTTCGGGTAAAGATACACTTCAATAATTGCTTTTAATTTCCATAAGCCTACACGTTAACAATGCCAAATTTTACCTTTAAAGCAGCGCATGCATGTGCTGCTTCCCTCGCGCTGTTCTTGTTAAGCGGCTGTCATTCGTCGCACAGCTCGCAGTTCAGTGCTAGTGCACAGGCTTTTCCGGTGGGAGTGCAGCCTTTCGATAATTACTTAAATGAAGTTGAAAGTTACCTGCAGGAACATAGAGCGTTTATTTCTAACAACAAAACTCAAGAAATATTCATGAATATGCCGTTTGAATGCGGCACGCAATACCGTGATATTGGCGTTTTGCTAGTTCATGGATTAGGCGATTCACCTTACTTTTTCCGTGATGTTGCGAACGCCATGTGCAATGAAGGTATTCACGTAAGAACCATTTTGTTGCCGGGCCATGGCTCAAAACCCGGAGACATGCTAAACGTTACTTATCAGCAGTGGCAGACAGAAACGAATCATCACATACGGCTATTTTCTAAGGAAGTAGATAATCTCTACATTGGTGGCTTTTCTACGGGCGCTAATTTGACCACAATAGCAAGCTTTTCAATGGCTGAAGAGCTCGATATTAAAGGGCTCATGCATTTTTCACCAGCCTTTAAGTCACGCTTCTTTGTGTCCCGTTTAGCGCCCTATATCGATTCATTATTTCCTTGGCCCAATGTCGAAGAAGAAGATAACCCAAGCCGCTATAACTCCACTGCAATGCCGGGCTTCGCAGCTTATCAAGAAAGCGTAAATGTGCTTCAAGATTTGTTTACGCGCTCTGATAAAGAAGAACGAACATTGAATCTACCTGTACTTATGGTGGTGGCAGAAAAAGACAGCGTGGTAGATACTGCCATTATAGCTGAACAATTTAGAGACAATTTTACTCATCCACACAAGTGTTTATTGTGGCAGGGCCAGGATGAACCCGATGTACCTGAAAATACACTCATTATGCAAACCATGACGATCCCAGAGCAGCGGATTAGCGCAGCCTCTCACATGAGTACACTTTTTTCAGATAAGAACCCGCTATATGGTACTGCGAGTGACTTCCGCATATGTGATAACGGGCAAGGTAGTGACGCTGAAGCGCGCTGCAAAGCGGGAGAGGAAGTGTGGTACGGACCGTGGGGATTTAAGCCTGGTAACGCTGAAGAAAATTTAGCAAACAGTGAGCAAGACCGCGTGTACGCAAGGCTAACCTACAACCCTTACTTTGATAGGATGGTCGATCAACTGCTGGCCTTTACTGGTAAAGCCAAAGTCAAAGCGTTCTGTAAAACCTACTAGGGCAATTATCTATGCGGATTGGTATTGTAATTTTGTCTACTTGAAAGCTTGAACGTCAGCCGTGTTTTTATAAAAAACGCCCAAGCTTTAACGCGGGATGTAACACCTTTTGTTGTTACATTACATCTAGCTTGGGCGTCTCTAAGATTTCTCTAACCAAATTAAGCCGCACCATAAAAAACCGATCAGATGACGCTTAAAAAGGCATGGCACCTACCGAAGCAGGGCCGCTTTACAATTGCTGTGCATTGGCTTCTTCCATTTCTCTTTCAAGCTTAGCGCTTTCATCGGCACGAGGCTTGGTGAAGCGTGCAAGTGCAAGATACAACACTGGCGTGAGGTAAAGAGTAAATACTACTGCGATACCTAAACCACCAAAAACCACCCAACCAATAGCATTGCGAGCTTCTGCCCCCGCGCCTGTAGATAGAATGAGTGGCAGGCCGCCTAAAATTGTTGAAACCAGCGTCATCATAATAGGGCGTAAACGCACCTTACCGGCCTCGACAATAGCATCGTAAATATCATAACCCTTATCGCGAAGCTGGTCGGCAAATTCAATGAGTAGGATAGCGTTTTTAGCTAGAAGGCCTATCAACATTACCAAGCCAATTTGCGAGTAAATATTGATGCTGGTGCCGGTTAAAAACAAAGCATAGACCGCGGCTGCAATACCAAAAGGAACGGTAAGCATTACCACAACTGCACTGTTCACACTTTCAAACTGCGCAGCTAATACCAGTAGGACGATAACAAACGCTAAGATGTAAGTAAGAGCAACTTGCTTTGACGTCTCTTCAAAAGTCTGAGCTTCGCCTAAGAATACTAACCCAATGCCATCAGGCAGAGTATCGAGTGCTAAAGTGCGAATTTCATCCACCACATCGCTAAGCGCCACATCTTCTGGTAACTCCATTTCCACTTTTATCGCTCGTCGCTGTGCTTGACGCTCTAATTCTGCTGCAACACCTTCTTCACTGATAAAGGCCACGCTTGAAAGAGGCACTAAGTTTCCATCGTCGCTCTTAACATAAAGACTGGTAAGGTCTGAAGGATCTAAAGTACTGCGATTATTAGTTTGCAGCATAATTGGAATAGCCTGATCCCCTACGTTTAAGTCAGCGATATCATCGCCGTTAACAGCAGCGCGCAGCGTGCTGGCAATATCCGTTAGCGGTACGCCTAACTCTTCTGCGCGACGTCGGTCTATATTCACGCGCATTTGTGGTTGAGTTGGGTCGTAGCTAATTCTAGGTCTGCCAAGCTCGGGTAATTTTTCTTCAAGCTGACGGGAAAAGTTTTGCGCTGCTAGAAAAATGTTTTCATAGGTATCACCGGTAAGGGCAATCTCTAAACCGCCTCCTTGGCCGCGTAAATTAAGACTGTTGCCGCCAAAAGCATTACCAGGTGCGCCAGGTATTTGCTGAAGTTTAGGGCGTATTTCATTAACGACTTCTTGCAGAGATTTATCTCTGTCATCCCAGTGTTTTAAGGGAGCAGTAATAAACACAATATTGGGGTCCCAAGAACCGACGATCGTGTAAATGGAATCTATGGTGCCGTTATCCACATAGGGAAGCAGCAGCTCTTCCATTTTTTCCGCTTGTCTGTCCATAAAGTTTAGGCCGGCACCATCAGGGCCGCGGGCAAATATGCGTATTGTCCCTCTATCTTCGCTTGGCAAAAGTTCATTATCGATGTTCTGCGACAAAATATAAGCCCCACCACCTGCAGCTAGGCTTAACACACCTACTACCCAGCCATATTTAAGGGCCTTTAATAATGAGGCCTGATACAGGCGCAAGCAGGCATTACCAAAACGGCCAAAGGTCCTGCTAAACAAACCGTTCTCTTTTGTTTCTTTTAGCTTAAGGCGTGCGGTAAGCGCGGGGACCAGCGAAAGTGCAACAAAAGAAGAGATAACTACAGCACCAGCTAACACGCCGCCAAATTCTCTAAACAACCGACCTGCGGTGGATGGAAGAAATGCAATGGGTATAAATACAGATGCCAGTACTGCAGTGGTCGCGACTACGGCGAAAAAGACTTCCCGGGTGCCAACAACGGCGGCTGCACGAGCACCTAAGCCCATGCTTCTGCGGCGCTGAATGTTTTCTGATACAACAATTGCGTCATCAACTATCATACCTGTGGCAAGAACGAGGGCCAGTAGGGTTAAAATATTAACTGAAAACCCCATCCCCCAAATAATTGCTAAAGCACCTGCTAGTGAAACCGGGATAGAAAGTGCGGGAACAATGGTTGCCCGCCACGAACCAATGAATACCAACAGCGTGACTACAACCAGCGCTATAGTAAGGCTTAAAGAGACGACGACTTCTTTTACAGAGTCACGGATAAATTCCGCGTCATCTGCCGTTACCGTGATGTTCATATCGGTAAAGCGTTTGTCGAGATCTTGAACCATGGCAAGCACTTCATCGGAAATCTCTATGGTATTAGAGCTTGCCTGGCGGATGACGCCTACACCGATTACGGGAGTTCCATCTAAGCGAACTACGCTGGTGGTATCGGCCGGACCAAAATAAACACTTGCGACATCATTAATACGAATGTCGCCGCTAACCACAATATTGCCTACATCTTCTGCTGATATTGATGTTGCATCAGCACGCACAATAAGCGCCTGGTCAGCCGATTGAATACTACCTGCAGGCACATCGAAAGGGGCCAATGCGAGAGCGTCTGCTACGTCGCTCATAGATAGGCTAAAACTGGTCAACCGCAAGGGGTCAACTGATACGCGTAAAACTCGCTCTCTGTCACCATCTAACGTTACATCAGCAACGCCGGGAATACTAAGAAACAGTGGAGCTACATCAGTCTCAACGCGTTCGGTGAGCGTTTCCATATCTAATGTGTCACTAGATATAGCCAAGCTAACCACCGCCTGGGCGTCGCTGTCGGCACGGATAATTGATACTTGCTCTACATCGTCTGGAAGTTGTCTCTGAATTCGACTTACCGACTCACGGACTTCGTTAGCGGCGTCTTCTAAATTGACGCCAGGGCGAAACTCCACCCGAACACGCGAAGAGTTTTCTTCACTTTGTGCTGAAATATTTTTTACACCACTCACTCGGGCTACTGCGCCCTCGAGACGTCCGGTTACCTCAGCGTCTACAGTTTCAGGTGACGCGCCAGGAAATTCGGCGGTAACCGTTACACGGGGCGTATCAACATCGGGAAGTTCACGCACTTCAAGGCCACTTAGGGCCGCAAGACCTGCTATAGCAATAAGTAAGTTTAAAACGACAATTAAAACAGGGCGTCGTATGGAAAGTGAAGGTAGGTCGCTCACTGAAGACGATAAATTTTGATCACTCACCTTTAGGCCCTCCGGCCAGTTCGGTAGTAATTTCTTGTCCGGTACGTAAGCGCTGAACACCCTCGGAAATCAGTTTGTCGCCTTCTTTAATATCGCCTGAAACTAAAATGGTTCCTCTCAGCCTTTGGTGAACGCTTACATCTACACGTTTCGCTTTTCCGTCTTGTGCAAGCCAGATGTAGGCACCAGTGGCTCCCCATAACAATGCCGCTTCAGGTACGGCTGCGTAGCGATCACCTTCGATACTGAGATTGACCCTAAAGCTCATACCTGGGCGAAACTTATCAGACGAGTTATCCAATATTGCGCGCGCACGAAGGGTGCGGTCCGCTTCATTTATGCGAGAATCAACTTGGGCTATTTCAGCTTTTACCCGTTGTTCTTTATCGCTCCAGGGTTCTAGCGTGACGTTAGGCGCATTTAGTAAAACTGGGAGGGCCGCTTCTGGTGCTTTAAAATTGATAAAAAGTTTGCTTCGGTTATCTAAGGTAGTAATAACCGTTTGTTCGTTAATACGGTCGCCCACTTCTACATCAGTAATGCCAACAACACCGTCAAAAGGTGCGACAATATGTCTGTCTTCTAAATCTGCTTGCGCCTCTTCCAAGGCAACTTCTGCAAGGTCGCGCTGAGTGCGAGCTAAGTCTAATTCGCTCACAGGTACTGCACCTTGCTTATAGCTTGACGCTAATCGCTCTACTGTACGCTGTGCATCTTCCAAAGTAAGTTTGGCGCGTTTTAATGCGGTCTGCTGGCGTCTGTCGTCAAGGCGAACCAACACTTTGCCTTTTTCTACCGATTGACCAGGCACAAAGTTGATTTCTGTTACCTCGTCGGAAACAGCAGGATACAGCACTATGGAACGCACAGCTTCGGCACTGCCAACGGCCTCTACTTTCCGCGTTTCGTTCATAAATTCAATGGGCTTGGTAACAACAAGCTTCGCCTGCCTGTCTCCCATGAACTGCGCGTTAGCAACTGGCATCATTACTAAAAAAAGAGCACAAAGACGTGTCCATGTCTTCAATGCACCATAGACTGAATATTTCATTTTAAACCCGTAATATTAGTTAAACCTGCAACAACTAACACAGTGCGGCTAAGCAGCGCCCAGCACATCAAAGTTCAGCAAGCTTTTTATTTTTTGTTTTACCAAAATGAGCGTTTTATCGCCAATTGGTTAACCTTGTTGTTTGTACCGTATAGCACCACAGGCGGTTTAGCTAAGCAATTGCAGTTCAGCGTATTCCCTGTACAAGGTATCGCTTTTCATCAAAGAGGCGTGGTTGCCACTTCCAACTACCTGGCCTTTATCCATAACCAAAATACGGTCAGCATGCTGCACTGTTGCAAGTCGGTGGGCTATGACGATGCTGGTTTTGCCTATCATAAGTCTATCTATCGCTTGCTGAACCATACGTTCACTCATAGCGTCAAGCGCGCTCGTCGCTTCATCGAGCAGTAAAATTGGGCGGTCGGCCAAAATAGCGCGAGCAATAGCAATACGTTGTTTTTGGCCGCCAGAGAGTTTTACGCCTCGTTCACCTAGTTGTGTGTGGTAGCGCTCATCAAGGTTATCAATAAACTCGTGCGCGAATGCCTGCTTCGCCGCATTCATCACGGCGTCGTCGCTTGCATGCGGGCTGCCGTAGCGAATATTTTCTAGCACGGTATCAGCAAAGACCACGGGCTCCTGAGTTACTATGGCGATATGTTGACGAAGAACATCTACGGGCATTTTGTTGATTGGCGCACCGTTGAAGAGTATTTGCCCCGCGCTAGGGTCGTAGAAGCGCATTAATAATTGAAATAGCGTTGTTTTGCCTGCGCCACTTGCACCTACTAAAGCAAGGCGTTCTCCCGCTCGAATATGTATATTCAGATTATTAAACAAAGGTTTGCTATTGGGGTAAGCAAAGCTAACATTTTCCAATTCTATTTTCGGAGCCGCTTTGGAAACTATCTGCTTGTCATTTTCTTCTTTTAAGACGGCGTAATTTGAAGAAATAGAAGCTTCGGGTGCTGCAGCACTTAAAGTTCGAATGGTAGGCTCGGTAGTAAATAGCTCATACAAACGCTCACTTGCGCCAACACCTCGCTGCACTTCACCAATAACTTCGCTAATAGTAGCCACGCTGCCACCAGCCATCACGGCATAAAAAAGAAAAGCCGATAACTCTCCCACAGTCATAGTGCCGTCTAATACCTGCCTTGCACCTACCCAAGCGATAAAGATGATGGCGGTCATACTGATACACATGATGCTGCCAATCAACAAAGAACGATAGTGAATACGCTTTTTGGCAACGTCCATAGCAAGCTCTACTTTTTTAGAAAATTGCAGTCTTTCAGCATTTTCAGCGGTATAGGCTTGTACCGTCATAATTTCATGAAGACTTTCATCAATTCGTGCACCCAAGTCTGCCACTTTATCTTGGCTTTCTTTAGCGTAACGGCGCACCTGAGGCGCGAGTACCTTTATAGGCACCAGTACCGCGGGTACGGCGACAATCACACAAAATGTAAGAAGAGGACTAGAAAAGGTCATAAGCGCTAATGCGCCGACAAAAGTCACAACCGAGCGAAGAGTCATTGATAAGCTCATTCCTACAACCGTCTGAATGATTGTCGTATCGCTGGTAAATCGAGAAATGACTTCGCCTGTTCTCAATTCTGCAAAAAAGGAAGGTGGGAGAGACAGCAAGTGTGCATATACTTGGTTTCTAATATCAGCACTAACGCGCTCGCCAAGCCATGTCATTAAGTAAAAGCGCGCGTAAGTTGCCAAACAGGCCACAATGGTAATAGCTAAAACCATTACAGTAGCTTTGTTTAAAGTTTCTGCCGCATTCTCAATAAAACCGCTGTCGATAGCGTACTTAATGCCTTGTCCAAGTAAAAGCCAAGCGATGGCTGCGGTAAAAAGAGCAATCACTGCACCAACAACCCGGGTTTTATAATGAAGTAAATGTGAGCCAATCCACTGTAAGACATGCTTCGTTGATACGGTTGTTAGCTGTGTTGTCAAAATTACCTCGTTGTGCACATTACTTCTTCGCGGCGTTGAAAATACAACGCAACCTAATATAGTTTCATGGATTATACGGCAAAGCTTGTACATTAGACGTAACCAATGCGATTACGGCGTCAGTATTTACGCTAGGATGAGATTTGAGTACGCTATTTGAGTATATTATTTAAAGATGCGCAGTATTGAATAAATTTGTTTGTGAAGTACCAAGGAAAGTGAGAAGTGATGAATAAGATACGGACGCTATATTATGTGCACGACCCAATGTGCAGTTGGTGCTGGGCATTCGAACCCACGTGGAAGCAAATACAGCGTGAACTACCGGACGATATAAACGTTGTTTACCTTTTGGGCGGGCTTGCGCCAGACAGTGACTTGCCCATGCCTGAACAAATGAAGCTTACCATTGCAGGGTACTGGCAAACCATTCAAGAACGCGTGCCTGGAACACAATTCAACTACGACTTTTGGACGCAATGTCAGCCTCGTCGTTCAACTTATCCTTCTTGTCGAGCTGTTCTGGCAGCAAAAGCGCAGGCTAAAGATAGTGATGAAGCAAAAGTATTGGAGCAAGCAATGATAAAGGCAATTCAAGAAGGGTATTACTTGAATGCAAGAAACCCTTCGGATTTTGATACCTTGATAGCATTTGCTAAAGAAATAGGGCTTGATGCTAAGCGTTTTGGGTTAGAGCTTAATAGTGAAAGTACGATTGAGAAATTAAATGAAGAAATTCAGTTATCACGCAGCATCGGTGCACAAGGCTTTCCCAGCTTAATACTCAACTCGAACAGACTTGACGAGGCAGAAGATTCACAGTCACAAAAGCTTAAAAATGTACAGTGGCAAAACGTTCCTTACGACTACAACGACGCAAGTGTAACCCTGCGTCGCCTATAGTTGTAATTGATGGGCTAGGGGGCTTTTAAACTGTGCCCTCTTGGCATTGTTCTAACCGCGAATTACCAACAAAAGGAGGCACACCAACATCCACATCTACAATTTGAGAAGCAATATACCCTGTTTCAGATTCTTGAAGCCATATTTTCATGTTCTCACCATCTCTGGATTGGGCAAGAGAATAGCGTTTGCCTCCTTCAAGATTTACATCCAGTCGAACCACGGCTTCTTTACGATTAATTTGTCTTACTCCTGAATTCTTGACGGCCGCGACAACGAACAATGCGTGCTCGCCAGCTGATAAGTCACGTACACGAAATTCTTTAGAAGGACGTTGATTCCAACACATAAGTCGAACTAACTCCTCCTCATTCTTCCATTGCTGTACGTAAAAATCTACGCGGGCTTCGTCTGGCGAAATAGACGCTTGAGGTATAGGTAGTTCCGACATAACACTACACCCAGCAAGCTGTGTAAAAAAAAGAGCAGGTAGAAGCGCGTTACATTTCATAATCATGATCCTTCATTTTTTACCGAATGAAGTCTTACCATAGTACCAATACGGCGATAATGCTATTGATAATTGTACGTTTGTTGAGCTTGTTTGGTTGTTGTGCTGCTTTCGATGATGATTAAAGCAATACCACCGAGTAGGCGCTAATTATAAGTTAAGCAAGACTTTTACTTGCATTGAGTGGTGATATCCGTATAATTCGGCGGCCTTCTAATTGGCGTCTAATTTTTAGTCGTAGTTTGAAGGCTTAAGTTAACGGTAACGCTACAACGAGTTTGAGGCATTTATGGTTACTATTCGTTTACAGCGTGGTGGCGCGAAAAAGCGTCCATTTTATCAACTAGTGGTGGCTGATAGCCGTCGTGCAAGAAACGGTCGTTTCATTGAAAACATCGGTTTCTTCAACCCAACTGCACAAGGTCAAGCGGAACGTCTTCGCGTAGATCTAGAGCGTGTAGATTACTGGGTTGGTGTAGGCGCGAGCTTATCAGATCGCGTTTCTAGCTTGGTAAAAGAAGCGAAAAAATCTGCAGCGTAAGCTGTTATTAACTGGTGGTATAGATGAGTCTAGCGTCTGACAAAGTGATTGTTGGCAAAATTGGCGCACCGTACGGTGTTAAAGGTTGGGTCAAAATCAACAGCTATACAGAAACGCCAGAAGGTATTTTTGATTACGCGCCATGGTTTCTTGGCGATGAAAAAGAATACCAAATTGACCAGTGGCGACCGCACGGTAAAAGCCTCGTTGCAAAAATTGTGGGCGTTGATAGTCGAGATGATGCCGAACGCATCAAAAACTTGGATATCAACATAAATGCTTCACAGCTGCCTGATTTAGGTGACGAAGGGGTTTATTGGCGTGAGCTCACCGGCATGAAAGTAGTAACAACGCAAGGTTACGACTTAGGTGTGGTGAAAGAAGTGTTTAATACAGGGGCTAACGACGTGATCCACGTTAAAGCAAATGTAGGCGACGCTTTTGGTCAAAAAGAAAGACTATTGCCTTTTGTGTTCGACGAAGTCGTACAAGAGGTGGATAAGGAAGCGAAGGTCATTAAAGTTGACTGGGACCCGGGGTTTTAAGTGACACCGGAAAAGTGGTTTGGCGTTGTTAGCCTGTTTCCAGATATGTTCGCCCCTTTTACCCAACAGGGTGTTATAGGTCGAGCAGTTAAATCTGGAACGTTATCGGTTGACACCTTCAACCCCCGTGACTTTACACATGATCGCCATCGTACAGTAGACGATCGCCCCTACGGAGGCGGACCCGGTATGCTAATGATGGTAAAACCGCTAACCGACGCAATACAAGCTGCCAAGAAAGTTGGCGGCGAAAAAAGTAAGGTGATCTACTTATCACCACAAGGGAAACCCCTTGACCAAGCAGGCGTACAGCGCCTTGCTAACATTGACCGCACAATTTTAATTTGCGGCCGATATGAAGGCATCGACGAGCGAGTAATCGAAAGCCATGTAGATGAAGAAGTCTCTATTGGTGATTACGTGCTAAGCGGCGGTGAACTGCCAGCAATGGTCCTTATGGACGCGGTTGCTCGATTAGTTCCTGGCGTGTTGGGGCATAAAGCTTCAGCAGTTGAAGATTCTTTCACTGACGGTCTTTTGGATTGTCCGCACTATACGCGGCCCGAAATACTCGATGGTCAAAAGGTACCTGATGTGTTGTTAAGTGGGGACCATGAAAAAATTAGGCAGTGGCGATTGATGCAATCATTAGGTAGAACCTGGCAGCGTCGCCCTGAATTGTTAAATCACCTAGCTCTGACTGAGGAGCAGCAGCGTTTGCTTGAATTATTCCAAGCGCAACTGCAGCAAGATGACAGTTAACTAGGACGAGAGGATATGATGAGCAAAGTCAGTCAAGATATCATCAAAAAAATCGAAGAAGCACAGCTAAAGACTGATGTTCCTGCGTTTGGTCCAGGTGACACAGTAGTTGTTAAAGTTCGCGTTACCGAAGGTGACAAAGAGCGTCTTCAGGCTTATGAAGGTGTTGTTATCGCTAAACGTAACCGTGGTCTGCACTCGTCTTTTACCGTGCGTAAAATTTCTAGCGGCGAAGGCGTTGAGCGTGTGTTCCAAACACACAGCCCGGCAGTTTCTTCAATTGAAGTGAAACGTCGCGGTGCGGTTCGTCGTGCTAAGCTTTACTATCTACGTGAGCGTTCAGGTAAATCTGCACGTATCAAAGAGAAGCTTAACTAAGATTACTAATCCTTGCGTTATTGTTAACTTCGAAAAAGCCCGCTTTATGCGGGCTTTTTTGTGCCTGAAATTCGATCTTTTTTCTTCTTCATTCATACAAATATTAACGTTTCTTAATAGAGTGAAGGATGAGTTCAGATTATTTTATTGTGCTAGGTATTATAGGTGTTGCCTTTTTCGCTGTATCTGGCGCGTTGCTTGGGCACGATAAAAGCATCAATGGTTTCGGTATTGTGGTTGTAGGCGTAATGACGGCGCTCGGTGGTGGCACATTACGAGACTTACTATTAGGAAAACCTATTTTTTGGGTGGAAACATCTGAATATCTTTTGGCTACTTATTCGGCCATTTTTGCAACTGTGTTATTCGTTCGCTATATGCCTTCGCCTTCCAATTTTTACTTTATTCTTATTGATACCATAGGGCTGGCTGTCTTTAATGTAATGGGTATTGAAAAGGCTTTGATGAGCGGCACCGGAATGATTGTGGCCTTGACCATGGGCATGACAACAGGGATTTTCGGCGGCCTGATGCGAGATGTGGTGTGCAGAGAAGTACCTTACGTAATGCGAGGTGATGTTTATGCAAGTGCATGTTTTGCGGGAGGGCTTACCTATGCCGCTTTGTTTACGTTAGATGTTTCATATCTATGGTGTATTTTAGGCTCGATTTTCGTTACGGTTTTACTAAGGATTGCATCACTTCACTGGGGCGTGAAAATAGACTTGTTCAGAAAAAGAACGCCCAAACCCAACAACACCTCAAAGGCGAAACAGTGATACGCATGTTCTAGACTCAGGGCAGGGTGAAGTTCTGCATAAATCACCTCACCCAATCAAGTTTAATGGCTAAGCCATAAGTGAGAGTGCTTCTATTAACGGTTTATTCTCGTTATCGATAGTATCGATAATATGTTTGTGCAGTCGTTTTTTGTGTTCGCCAAAAATACCTCGCTTCTTATCAAATGTTTTCGCGTAATTGAGTGCACCCTCCACTAAGCTTTCTTGTGAGCCATACGCCTTTTCTACCACGTGATCTTGCTCTAACTCTTTACCTGATACACGTCTACCTGAAAGCTTCATTTCGTTGAACCTATAATACGGCATTGCCTTTTTCACAAACTCTATCATTCCGGGTAAAAAGGGAATGGACAAATCCACTTCAGGAAAACAGAAGAACCCCTTGTCTGAGCGCATGAATCTGAAGTCGCAAGCGCAAGCTAAAATTGCACCATTGCCGAAAGCGTGACCGTTAATAGCAGCAATAACAGGGAGAGGATAAAGAAGAAGAGTTTTAAACACCTCGTCCATATCATGCATGAACTGCTTAATTTCTTCAGTACGTCCTGCTTTCATGGCTGGCATTAGCCAATCGGTATCGATACCCAAACTAAAACATTTCTCGTCGTTTGAGGTGATCACCAGCGCTTTACAGCTTTCATTACTTTTAATGGAATCTAAAGCTGACAGCATCTCTTTTGCAAAAACAGGATTGTGACGATTTTCACCATTTTGCATAGTTAAGGTAGCTACGTCGCCAGTATAGGAGATGGTTAAACTTTTCATTGTGTTCTCGTTATTATTCCTTTGTGGCAATCATACAAAACCTAGACAATAAATGAGAAATTTAGCTTATTTATGCCCGTTAATAACTTGAGATACATAGATTCAAGATACATAAATTTAAGGTGCACGGAGATGTGCATCATTAACGCAAGCTTGCTTAGCTTCTTCGGAGATCAAAAGTGAAGAAAATATATATTAAATTCATTGCCACTCAATTGGGATTATCGGTGGTGATGTTTGCTGTTTGGAGCCTTGTTAGTGGTATCGACAATGCGAGAGAGATGTTATTTGTAATAGCAGTCTTATCGAGTGCGATGGCTGGCGATGTACTTATGGGAGACGCTTACAAATTGGGGAAGCTAAGTAAAAACGATTAAACCTCACTGCCGATTAAAATTTGAGCTTTAAATATGGGGCATTGCCATTTAGTCATGCTCATTCGCTACGAATCTACCCTAGATTAAAGTATTATTCGTTATTACTTGCGCTATTACGCTTTAGTTGTTAAAAAGTCAATGACGTTAAAGAAATATAGAAAAAGCTGGTTGTACAATAAAGTTTACATGCAGATTGCACACTCTTTTGGCGTTTAGTTTTCCTTTTTTTATTTGTAGTTAAGAGAGTAAGAGAGCTCCCATGATCAAGGACACCGTAAATAATGTTCACGTAAGTACTGAAGATGTACTTATTACCCCAGAAGCGCTGAGTGCTGAATTGCCTGTGTCAGACAAAGCGTTAGCGGCTATTTCAGAGTCTAGACAAATTGTTTCAGATATCATTCACCGCCGCGACCATAGATTACTTGTTGTGTGTGGACCATGTTCTATACACGATGTTGATGCAGCGAAAGAATACGCGCTTAAGCTTAAAGAGCTTCATGAGTCGTGCAAAGATACGCTATTCATCGTCATGCGTGTGTACTTCGAAAAGCCACGTACTACAACAGGTTGGAAAGGTTTAATTAACGACCCCCATATCGACGGTACATTTGACATCGAAACTGGTCTTCGTAAAGCAAGAGAACTGTTAATTTGGCTTGCTGAATTAGAGCTGCCTGTTGCAACAGAAGCGTTAGATCCAATTAGCCCGCAATACCTTGCAGAGCTATTTAGCTGGGCAGCTATCGGTGCACGTACCTCTGAATCTCAAACTCACCGTGAAATGGCCAGCGGTCTATCTATGCCAGTAGGTTTTAAAAATGGTACAGATGGCAGCTTAGATATTGCTATTAACGCACTTAAATCTGCGGCATCGGGCCACCGTTTTATGGGAATTAACAAGCAAGGTCAGGTAAGCATTATAGGCACGAGTGGCAACCCCGATGGTCACATTATTTTGCGCGGTGGAAAGCAGCCTAACTATGATTCAGTATGTGTGTCTGAATGCGAAATTGAATTGCAAGATGCGGGATTGACGGCAGGCTTAGTTGTTGACTGCAGCCATGCAAATTCATCGAAAGACTATCGCCGCCAGCCTTTGGTTGCACAGAATGTGGTTAATCAAATTCTAGAAGGCAATCAGTCTATCATTGGTGTTATGTTGGAAAGCCACTTGAAGCCCGGCAATCAAAAAGCTGAAGGCAAAAAACCTGAAGAACTTGAGTACGGTGTTTCAATTACAGATGGATGTATCGACTGGGAAACAACAGAAAACTTAATCTCTCAGACCAGAGATAAGTTAATAACTGTGTTACCCTTACGCCAAAATAAGCGCACGGTGGCTTAAATCTAAGTAACGCCAAATGTGGCCAGATAGCTGTTGGCCACAAGCCCCGTGCCATTTGATTCAAGGATAAGACAGAATGGCCGATTTTTCGCAGCACTTAAAAAAATTAGATACGCTGCGTGAAGGTATCGACGAGCTGGATACCCAGCTTGTCGAGTTACTCGCAAAACGTAATCAAATTACCACCCAAGTCGGTCAAATTAAGGCCGAAGCTGGCATGCCCATATATGTGCCAGAGCGCGAAAAAGCGTTGATCGCTTCTCGCCGTGCTCAGGCTGAAGCGCTTGGGGTCTCTCCAGAACTCACCGAAGACTTGTTACGTCGTGTAATGCGAGAGTCTTACCATACGCAAAACAACAAGTACCGCTGTGTAAAACCAGATGTCGACAACGTGGTTGTCATTGGTGGAGCAGGAGCGCTTGGCCGTGTGTTTGTGAGCTTGTTCGAACGAAGTAATTACAACGTTTCAGTTGTGGAAAAAGACGACTGGGAAAGTGGCAGAGCATCATCGCTCTTGAGTTGTGCATCCTTAGTGGTTGTTGCGGTTCCCATTAATTTAACGGAAGACGTGATTAGTAAGCTTACTATGCTACCCAAAGGCTGTGTGCTTGCCGATATAACCAGTATTAAAGCTAAGCCACTTGAAGCAATGCTTGCCGTACACAGCGGCCCTGTCGTTGGATTACACCCTATGTTTGGCCCTGATGCGCCAGGCATGATTAAGCAAGTAGTGGTGGTTTGTGATGGGCGTGATAGTGACAAGTACAGTTGGCTTATTGAACAAATGCGAATTTGGGGGGCCACAATTCACGACTCTAGTGCGCAAGAACACGACCAAGCCATGGCTTACATTCAGGTTATGCGCCATTTCAACACCTTTGTATACGGCCAACACCTAAAAGGTGAAGATCCAAATCTAGAGTCACTCACCATGTTTAGCTCACCTATTTATCGGTTAGAACTCGCAATGGTAGGCCGGTTATTCGCTCAGTCACCACAGCTTTATGCCGATATTATCTTCAATAACCCCGACAACTTTGCACTTTTACGTCGCTTTTACGAACGTTTTGGAATTGCATTGTCATTGCTTGAGAATGGGGATAAAAAAGGCTTTGTCGAGCAGTTTATGAGAGTCGGGGCATGGTTTGGAGACTATGCGAAGAAGTGTTTAGTCGATAGTAAACAGATGTTGCTAAAGGCTGATGACGGACAGCTTTTAAGAGACAAGTAGTTTTCAATAAAGCGGTTAATTGGTAAAAAGGTGAGCTTCGAAGCTCACCTTTTTTCGTGTTAATCGGCCAGCGCGCTCGCCGCCGCAACTTTGGTTGGGCTAATTTCTTCACTCGGATAGCATCCTAGTACCTTGATATAGCGTGTAATTCCACGCAATGCATCAAGGGCATTTTGCACAGGGCCATCTTCTACATTGCCTTCCACATCAATATAGAACATTTCTTCCCAAGGGTTGCCTGGAATAGGGCGGGATTCAAGCTTGGTCATATTGATGCTGTTCTCTCGAAGCACCAATAAGGCCTCTACAAGTGCACCTGGCTTTTGAATAGTAGACATAACGAGGGTTGTTTTAGCTGGTACTTGCAAAGGGACAACCACAGGATTGCGAGCAACAACAATAAAGCGGCTATGGTTTTCTTTTTGGTTTGCCAAGTTGCTCTTTATTGCCATCAGTCCATAAAGGTTGCCGCCTGCTTCACTTCCAATAGCCGCTACGTCGTCGCGCTGAAGCTCACTAACGGTTAACATGGCAGAGCTTGTGCTGTCCATTGTCTTTACTTCAACATTTCCTAGCTCGGCTAGGAAATGGCTACATTGAGTGAACACCTGAGGGTGTGCATAAAGCGTTTTAATTTTATCGATACTGGTGTTGGTTCCCACTAACAAAGTATGGCGTATAGGGTGGGTAAGCTCGCCAATAATACTTAGTTGTGTATGTTGCAGCTGGTCGTACACTTCGTTAATACTGCCTGAGGTCGTATTCTCAATGGGCAACACTGCGTAATCGGCTTCTGTGCTCTCAACTTTGTGAATAATTTCAGCAAAGCTTTGGCAACCAATTTCCAACAACTCTCCAGGTCTACGTGAAAAATACTTCTGTGTCGCAAGGTAGGAGTAAGAACCTTTGTCGCCCAGAAACGCGACTCGGTTTAACGGTAGCGTGCTGCCAGGGTTTGCACGTTCAGCAAGCATCGCCTGTTGGTTCAACACGGAGTCTTCAATAATTACATGAAAAATTTGTGTTACGTAATGAGGGTCTAATCCAATGCTTTGGCCCTCTTTTATAAGGCGAACTAAAAGTTGTTCTTCACGTTTTTGATCTCTCACAGGAATGTGATGCTTTATTTTCGTCTCAGCCACTTCATTGGTTAACTTTCTGCGTTCTGAGAGTAGTGTAAGTAATTCACTGTCTAACGCGGTAATGCGCTCTCTAACAGTATCTAATGCATTGTCTGACATATCATTCCCGTGCGTATCGTATAAATAAATGTTGCTAAAAAAAAAACCTCCCAAGTGGGAGGTTTTCATGCATGTAGCTGCGCCTCCCTAATAAAAGGATGTAAACGCAAAAAAGAAAAATGCTACGTGCTTTATTATCTGTTTCATGAGGTTGAATGTATGTTGAACCCCTATGTGTGTCAACTCATTTTTACAAAATGTATAGTTGTTTTTGATATGAGAGGCTTGAAAAAGAACTAAAAATAAGTTTGCCACACGTCGCATGGATACGCGATATGCGGCACTTATGTAAAAATGGGTGGAGAAGGCTAATTGCCTAACAACGCTGACAGCATTTGACGCACTTCATTTGGCTCAAAGGGCTTGTCGCACAATGCATTTACACCGGTTTGCTGAATATTGGCCATATGGGCACTGTCTGCAGATTCAGATGTCACCATAATAATGGGAATATGAGTAGTTTCTGGGTTAAAACGAATAAATTCAGATAACTCTCGACCATCCATTTCAGGCATGTTGTAGTCAGTAACTACTAAATCGAAAGATTGGTCTTTTATCAAGGTAAGCGCAGCCGCGCCATTTTCAGCCTCCTGAATACGCTGTAGTCCCATACCTTCAAGTACTCGTCTAATATGATTTCGAGCAAGTTTACTGTCATCGACAAGCAGAACGCGAACGTCGTGTACGTCAAATAAGTCCAGCTCTAACTCGTCGTGATTGATAAGGTCTAGGCTCGCATTGAGCGCACGTGATAAGTGAAGTGGTTCAAATGGCTTTGGAAGAATGGCTGCAACGCCTGCTTGTTTAAATTCTTCCAGTTTGCTCAATCGATTTTCACTGGATACGAGCATAAATGGAATGCTCTTAAATGCGTCATCCTCTTTGATAAATTTTAGAAGCTCCAGTGCAGTCCCATCTTCATAATACATGGCACTTACTATTAAATCGGCGCCATGAGCTTTAACCGCTGAACGGGCTTCGGAAAGGGTACTGACGGGGTCAATTTCCTTAACGTTCTCTTTTAACAGCAACGTGGTAATAATTTTTCGTTGCGTGTCAGAAGGTTCAACCAAAATTATGTGTAAATCAGAAATTGACAGCTTTTCCATTTCAGACTCTTTTTGTTATATGTTGATGAAAAAGTGAGAGCGTACAGGTGGCTATGTATTGCTAACCACCAGCAAGCTTAACTTTGTAACCTTTGTCGGTAAGTAGCGATCGCAGTTTTTCTCTGTCATCTGTTTGTACTTCAATGACGCCATCTTTAACTGCTCCACCACACCCACATTTCTTTTTTAATTCTGAGCCCAGTTTCTTTAGCTCGTCAGAAGGAAGATCTAGTCCTTTAATTAACGACACACCTTTACCTTTGCGACCTTTTGTTTCTCTATGAATACGGACTACGCCGTCTGAAGAAACTGAACGCTGCTCTGCTTTTTGCTCAGGCTTTATTTTACCGCTCTCTGTACTGTAAACCAAAAGAGCGTCTTGCCAGTCTTGCATAGATACCTCAATCAAATCCGTAAAACCATCTTTAATGAGCTAATTAAAACTTAATCATACGAAAGTTTAAGCCGTTCGTGATGGCGATGTAGAAAAGTTCAACTAAGATAAGGATAGCAAAGTTAAAAGCATGTATTGAAGCATTTCTACTGACATTTTAAGGAAAGCATATGGAAATAACATCAAGCTACCAGAATCAGGGGAAAGTACTGGTTATCGATGTAGGAGCAAAGTTTGATTTCAGTAAAGTAGAAGAGTTTAGGAATGCTTACAGCGAATTGAATGACGGTGCAAATCATATTACCGTTGACTTGTCTCGCACCGAATATATGGATAGCTCGGCATTGGGCATGTTACTGAATATGCAAAAAACATTAGCAGATAAAGAACTCTCTTACAGCATAGAGAATGCCAGGCCTCAGGTGGCAAAAATTCTCAAAATATCTCGGTTCGATAAAAAGTTCGATATTAAATAGTCTGTGTAGGACCCCTTCTGTTGAAAATCCTCATTGTTGATGACGAGGCTATCAACCGTACTCTGTTAACCAACATGCTCTATAACGCTGGTTATAAAAACTGCGTTGAAGCAGTGGATGGTGTAGAGGCGATTGAGAAGTTTACTGAAGAGCAGCCAGATTTGGTTTTGCTTGACGTTGTCATGCCTGGCTTATCTGGTTTCGATGTTGCACCAAAAATTCGCAAGCTCGCAAAAGGAACCTATCTTCCCATTCTTTTTATCACTGCTTTAGAGGACAAAGATAGTTTAGTCCGCTGTTTGGAAGTAGGAGGGAATGACTTTGCCACTAAACCTTTTGACCGACACATCTTAATCGCGAAAATTAGAGCACACTTAAAAATACGTGCGCTAAGCGAACATGTGGAACAACAGAACAAAGCGTTACGGCTTTTCAACCAAAGGGTGGCACGGGAACACGCCATCGTAGAGCATATCTTCAGCCATGCAATTGTTAATCGCCCAGAAGTGCAGGCGCATTTCGACTGCTTTCTCCAACCTGCTGAAACCTTTAACGGCGATTTGTTTCTGTGCGAAGCAAGTCCTAGTGGGGGCATTTATTTCATTGTAGGTGATTTTACTGGCCACGGGCTTGCTTCAGCTATTGGCGCACTACCTGTTACCCGTGCATTCCAAGAGCTAAGTCAACAAGGCGTATCGGTATCTGAAATTGTTAGTGAATTAAACCAAATCCTCACTAAGTTTTTGCCCAGTGATATGTTCATGGCCGCTGTAGTCGGAGAGATTAACGCAGCAGGAAACCGAATAAATTTATGGCAGGGCGGGATGCCTGCGGTGATTATCCCAGCCAAGTCAAACAGAACGTTGCGTAAAATATCTTCTCGTCACATGGCTCTGGGCGTATTGGAAGAGCATGAGCTTAACACTGACATCGATATTGTTAATTTAGGGCACAACGAGCAGTTAATTATTTGCAGTGACGGACTTATCGAAATTGCGAACGATGATGGCGATATGTTGTTGGAAGAAGGGTTAGCAGAGATAGTAAAAGATCAAATGATAGAAGAAGGCATTGTCGATGCTAATTCACTATTTAGCCGCGCTAAGGCCCACTGCGCAACGTCTACATTTCAAGATGATGTCACGTTAGTAGTATTTACCTCAAGGCCAATAAAAATGCCTTTGAGCAACCAAGTCGAATGTGGTTTTCCATCAGTACATGAAGTTACGCTTGATGCCGAGCACCTAAAGCAACCCGATGCTCTGCCACGAGTGCTTCAATTAGCAGGACAGTGCGAGGGTATACAGAGCATTCGTTCAATTATGTTTACCGTGTTGTCAGAACTTTTTAATAATGCACTTGAACACGGTATTTTAAAGCTGGACTCGAAACTTAAACAAGACAGCGCGGGGTTTCAACAGTATTACGAAAATCGAGAAGTGTCACTAAATGCATTACGCCGTGGTCGAATCATCATTAGAATCGAATCGTTACCAGACAGAGGACAGGTATTGGTTTCAGTGGCAGATAGCGGGAATGGATTTGAATGGGAAAATAAAACGCATTTAGCAGGAACCCATCCATCTAACAATGAATGCTATGGTCGGGGCCTTTCTCTAATTAACACATTGTGTGATCGAGTATGGTTTGAAAACAACGGTAGTAAAGTCATCTGCTTGCTCAATGTTCGCCATCATTGAGAAAATGCGGCAGGTCTGCACAACGCGAAGCGTTATGCTTTCTAAATCATCCACAGTTTTAAACAACTAATCGAAATCTTCTTTCCCTCAGTAACAAATATCTCAATACTCATTTAACTTTAAATATCTGCTGCGCTACTACACCTATTAACAAGAGGCCTTATGCTGAAATCTTTTTTAAAACTATTTGAAGAGTCGCACAAGAAAGCAAAACCTGCCTACACGCTTGAACTTGCCACAGCGGCTTTACTTAGCGAACTGGTAAATGCGGATAATCAAGTAACTGAAACTGAGAAAGATGAATATCAAAAACAGCTCAAGCGCCTAGTGAATGTTGATGACGAAGCAATGGCGTTGCTATTAGATAAAGGGCGGGAAACGGCTGATGAAGCGGTCGACCTTGTGCATTTTACTCAGGTACTCAATAAACATTATTCTGCAGAGGAAAAGGTAAGCGTTATTAAAAGCCTTTGGGCAATAGCCTATGCCGATGAGTCCTTAGCGCCATTAGAAGAAAGCACTATTAGGCAAATTGCAGACTTGTTGTATGTGCCCCACAGTCAATATATCAAAACTAAGCTTGAGGTCATTGAAGGTACTAATTGAAGGTACTAAGTAACGCACTTCCCAAGCAGCGCAGTCTACTCCTCTAAAATTCCATTGTTAATTTCTAACCACGTGACTTACTATTACTCCCAGAATAATAAAAAAGCGGCAGTGTTAAGGAAGTCAATACCTTGCATACTCCGCTTTAAAAACGGCAGTAAATCAAGGACACACAAGTGTTTAGAACGTTAAAAATTCCGATTGGGCTCGCTATTGCCCTTTCCATGTCTGTCTTGGTCATCTCAATCGCACTGGTCAACAAGTTAGATCATCACCAATCAGTTATCGAAGTAGTGAGGGATGACACCGCTGCGTTGAGTAATTCTCTTGCTCTACAGTTGTCAGTAATGATGGAAAGAAACCCTGGTAACGAAGCTTTGCTTTCTTCGCTTTTCCAGCCAATCAAAGAGCATAAGCATCTTCTTTCTGCGGCGCTTTACGACAATCACTTTAACGTTATCACCGCTGTTCAGCCAGAAAGAGTGGTTGATATAAGCGACTCCTCTGTACCTAAGTCACCAGAAAATGTTCCATTTGGTATATCTCAATACGAGGGTGTCATTGTCGCCCACCAAATTGTTGGAAGTAGTCTCTATCCCATGGGACACGTCGTTATTTATATCGACACCAACAATATACAGACAGCGAATAGCGCTCGACAATTTTTAGAACAAGTCCCCATCGTGCTGGCACTTTGGTTGCTGTGTACAGGGGTTTGTATTTTCATTTTATATCGATTGATATCACCCTTAGCCTCTTTAGGCCGATTCACTCAAGAGGTCTTTGAAACAAAAGATTACGCGCTTAGAAGCTCAATCAATTCATCTAATGAAATAGGCAGAATAGCAAGCAATATTAATAGTTTACTAGATGCAATCGAAGTTGAGTTACTGGTTAACTTTGAACAGAAACAAACATTGGTTGATCAGCAAGAAACCATGTCTCGCCTTGCTAATTTCGATAGTCTAACAGGCTTACCCAATCGGCAATTTGTTCTTGATAACCTTAGGTTGGAGTTAGCAAGGGCAAAGAGAAACGATGAAGATTTACTGCTGCTATTTTTCGACCTTGACGGTTTTAAAGGCATAAATGATTCATTAGGGCATGAAACAGGCGATTTAATTTTGATCGAAGTTGCAGATAGAGTGCAGTGCTTACTGAGAGACGGTGATCTGTTTGCTCGTTTAGGTGGTGATGAATTCTTAGTACTTCCAGATCGAGACGCAACGACTGATCAAGCAAAGAGTCTAGCGATGAGACTAATTACAGCGTTTGATGAACCCTTTGAGCTTAGAGGGCTGTCACTCACTGTAGGTTTGAGTGTGGGCGTAGCGACTGCGTCTGATGCCGGTTATGATTTAAGTGAGCTCATGAGTAATGCCGACCTCGCCATGTATCGTTCGAAGGCGAGGGGAAGAGGAAGCTATACTTTATTTACACCTGATATGGTGGAATCTCACAAGCGCAAGCTGCATTTGGCTAACGGAATAGAGCAAGGAATAGCGAATGACGAGTTTGTTGTTTATTACCAAGTTAAAGTCAATAACGACGGAGATGTTATTGGCGTTGAGGCATTAATACGCTGGCAACACCCTGAGTTTGGACTGGTTATGCCAAACGAGTTTATTCCTATCGCTGAACAAGGCGGTAAGATTACTGCTATTACTCGATGGGTGATAAATCGAGTGTGCATTGATATGCCGGATCTCAAGCACTGGGCCGCGGGCGCGTTTAGGGCTTCAATCAATTTATCTGGCCACGACTTGAGAAGTAATCAGCTTTTCGATCATATCTATAATACGTTTACGCTTTATGACGTGAACCCCGAAAACATTGAATTCGAGGTGACTGAAAGCGCGTACCTTGAAAACTTTGCACTCTCAAATAAGTTTTTCAGGCGCATTGGTAATATGGGGTGCGCTATTGCCCTTGACGATTTTGGAACCGGGTACTCCTCATTGAGTTACCTCACTCAAATCAATATTGATACGCTTAAAGTTGATAGGCAGTTTGTGACAGAAATTCAATCATCTGAACGCAGTCGCTTAGTAACAGGCGCTATAATTGATTTGGCAAAACGACTATCCCTTTCTGTGTGCGCAGAGGGAATAGAAAATCTTGAGCAGTGGCAATATCTCAAAGCGCACGGTTGTGACAATGTTCAGGGTTTCATGTTTAGCAAGCCAGTGCCTATAAACGAGCTCGTTGCTTCTCCTTGCCATTACAAAGCTGAACAATTTACCTGATACCAAAATATGCATGTCGGTATTGTTGCCGACATGCACTCACTACCAGTGTTTCTTTATTGCAACACCCGTCCATGGTTTACCCATATTAAAACATCGTTATTTTCTTATCTTTCTGTTTTTAAAGACTATATTTATTATGGTCTGAAAATCGCATAGCGAGTTTACATGCATTAATGATGTGGTTAATTGAAGACTAATGGTAATATCCATATGCCTTAATTATTCATTGGTGGCAGAAGCCATAGGATAAAAATTGGCGAATTGAGAAGGATTTTAACAAGCGTTTAGCGGAGGATTCATGATGAAACGTCTCGAAAAAGTTTTCTTAGCACTTTGTGCTGTTGCGGCAGTGCAAGCCATTTCGGTAGCAGATGCGCATGCCACACCAGCGCGTTCGCTTATGCAGCAGTTAGATACAGACAAAGACGGCTTAATTTCTCTTAAGGAAGCGGTAAGACACACAGGATTACTGCGTAACTTTGGTCTGATTGACGACAACGAAGACGGTAAGCTTTCTGAAGCCGAATTGGCAAAGAGCAAGCTTACACCAGGTAATGAAAAGCTCACAGCAGGTGAGTAGATAAGAATATCAACATCGATGAGGGTAAGGTTCTGATAAACAAGGTATCGTTTGGTGAACGCTTGGTACAACTTGGTTCACTAAGGCAGTTAACGTTAGGTAGTTTTGTACTGGCCCTCATCCCGCTCATAGCACTGTTATGGCAAAGTCAAAGTGATTTAGCTAAAGTCGGTCAAATGACTACGCTGGAAACGCGTTTTGTGGTGGATGTCGTTAGCGACATGCAGCGTTTAGATAATGCTGTGGTTGATGTAGAGCGCAGTATTAGACAGTTTGCGGTTCTACGTAACGAGCGTGTTGCGCAGCTTTCTGATAATGCTATAGACCAGTTTGCCGTAGCGGCTGATAACCTATGTCAGGCGCTTTCCGTTCCAGCAACATGTTCGCGACTGTCCGAACAACTCAACCAACTCGCTGAATACCGAGCTATAGAAGACCAACTATTGCTTAACGCATATTTAGCTTCGGTAGGAGGTAGCGTAGATCAATTACGCGATGATGTAGAAGCGGCGATAACAGAGCGGGTTAAAGTTCAGCAAGACGACTTAAACGCCATGCAGGCAAAGCAAGCGTGGTCCACAGCCATGTTGGTAAGCGTGTCGTTACTGCTTATATTGATGGGCAGCCAACTGATTGTAAACCCTGTTAATAACCTCAAAAAAATAATTCGGATAATGGCGCACAGTGACGGTCAACTTCCTCCGTTGTCCAGACAGGCTCCCAAAGAGCTTATTGACGTAGAAAAGGATTTGCATTGGCTCTACGACCGCCTTCAGCAATTAGAACATATCAGGACCGCTTTACTACGACATGCTGCACACGAACTTAAAACACCGCTAGCGAGTATTAAAGAAGGCTGTAGTTTATTGTCAGAAAACGTGGTCGGCGAGTTAAATAACAGTCAACGAGAAGTGCTGTCATTGCTTACTGGCAGCACACAGCGCCTTAATACCTTGGTTGAAAAATTGCTCGACTACAATTTGCTGTTACAACAGGCGCAACCCAAAATAGTTGAAAGCGATGCTGGAAAGCTGGTCACCGCCTGTTTAGACGATTATGCCCTTGCCATTCAAGAAAGAGAGGTGGATGTAAATATTTCCGCACCTACAGTACATGTAGACGAAGAGTTGTTTAGAAGAATACTCGATAATTTAGTGTCCAATGCCGTTGCGCACGGTGCGATTGGAAGACCGATTAATATTAGCCTTTATAACGAAAATGATAACCTTGTACTGGACGTAGCAAACCGTGGGAAACGAATTGCGCCAGAGTCGGTACACACCCTATTTGAACCTTTTATTCGAGGAACCGAGCCAAGAAACGACAACGTTATTGGAACGGGGTTAGGGTTATCAATTGTTGCCGATTGCGCTCGACTAATGCATGGTGATGTAAAAGTTGTAGATGTAGACTATGCCGATGTTTGCTTTAGAGTGACCATTCCGCGACAGGAAAAATAAAATGAGAAAAAGTGGTTTAATTGTCGCCTTACTGGTACTGACAGGATGTCAGAGTTTAACCAGAAACAACGACAAAGCAGGAGAGCCTGAAAAGGTAACACCTGTAGCAAAGATAGAACGTGGCTTTTGTTTATTTGATGAACCGCCAGAAGGCTTTGAGCACAATTGTGATACGACGTATTGGCTTAATACGTGGATTGCAGCGGCTAACCAACCATGGTTAGAGCGCAAGCAAGTTTTGAAAGCGCTCTCAGACTCAGCTTTCGATACGCTTCATGCCTATTTATTAACACTACCTACTGACACCCCCTATCAAGATAGGCTGCGCGCTCAGCTCGCGCTGGATGATATTGCAGGCACCTTTACCCCGACTGCTCAGGAAGTGATTAATGTCATTGCCGCATCGCATAACAATCAAATAATGCAGCTAGAGTCTGCCATGGTGGTATTAGAGCAAGAAAACACCTTGCGTGGAGAGAAACTAAAAGCCCTTGAAAAAGAAGCCGTAAACTTGCGCAAAAAATTAGAAGAACTGTTGCAAATTGAAGCAACATTAATGGATAAAAACAGGAGTACACAACAGTGAGCGAAAAGGCGAGTAGTAACCCTAACTTATTGTTGGTTGATGATGATAAAAGCTTATTGCGTTTGCTAACCATCCGTCTGGAAGGTGAGGGATATCACGTGACCGCAGTGGAAGACGGTCAGTCGGCGTTAAGAAAGCTTCAAAATGACAACTATGACGTTGTACTTAGTGATCTTCGCATGCCCGGCTTAGACGGATTGAGCTTATTTGAAGAAATTATGGGAATTAGAAAAGATATTCCTGTTATTTTGATGACTGCTCACGGGACCATTGCCGATGCTGTAGCTGCCACCCAGCGCGGCGTATTTGGGTTTTTGCCTAAACCAGTGGAGCACGATGAGCTACGTGCGCTCCTGCAAAAAGCGTTAAGTCAATCTCAGGCTGCACAGCCGGGAGATTGGGCGAAAGACATCATTACTCGTTCGCCGGAAATGCTAAACGTGTTAGACCAAGCGTTTCGTATTGCGCAGAGAGAAGTATCTGTACTTATTAGCGGCGCAAGTGGAACCGGTAAAGAGTTGCTCGCTAATGCAATTCATAAAGCCAGCAACCGCAGCGACAAGCCATTTGTGGCGATTAACTGTGGAGCATTGCCTGAAAACTTGCTTGAGTCAGAGTTATTCGGCCATGCAAAAGGTGCCTTCACTGGCGCAGTAGCGGCACACCCCGGTTTATTTAGAGAAGCTGACGGTGGTACGCTATTTTTAGATGAAATTGGCGATATGCCAATGACGCTTCAAGTGAAGCTATTGCGTGCCCTACAAGAGAGACAAATTCGCCCTGTAGGAAGCAGCAAGCACGTAGACATTGATGTACGTATCATTTCTGCGACGCACAAAGATTTGCACAAAGAAATGGAAGAAGGCACCTTCCGCGAAGACTTGTATTACCGACTAAATGTAGTCAATCTAAAGCTTCCTTCGCTGAAATCGCGTAGCGAGGACATCCCGTTACTTGCGCGATCATTGCTACAGCAAAGCGCGCAGCGTCATGGCGTAAATGTAAGTCAGTTCTCAGATGACGCAATGCAGCAGTTAGTGACGTCGTCTTGGCCTGGCAACGTACGCCAGCTCGTGAACGTCGTTGAACAGTGTGTGGCACTAACGCAAACGCCGGTTATACCGCTTCATTTGGTCGAGCAGGCTCTTTCAGCAACCAAGCAAAGCTGGCCCACGCTTACAGAAGCGCGCGATGCCTTTGAGCAGCAATACCTTCACAAGCTACTTAAGATGACAGACGGTAATGTAACGCGCGCGGCAGAGCTTGCAGGAAGAAACCGTACAGACATGCATAAACTTATGAAAAAGCATGAGTTAGATGCAGCCGATTTTAGATAGGTAAATACTGTCTATTATGTGAACTAACGGGGGCTAAAACCGCCGTTAGTTTTTCTATATTATTCTTTAGTTTATTTTTTAAACGATAGCCGTGTCATCCGTCTACATTCTACTACTGTTATATAAGGTGTTATGTATATGGTGATACACTATGTTTTTACATACCAATGTGGCAGCACAAGAAGCCACAAACACCTTATTTGGTGTAAATAAAGGCCTTAGCCGGTCGTTTGAACAACTCAGTTCAGGGCTTCGTATCAACAAATCGAGTGATGATGCGGCAGGGCTTCAAATTTCCAATCGTCTTAGCAGTCAAGCGCTTGGCCTCAATCAAGCAGTGGCTAATGCCAATAGTGGACAGGCACTTACTCAAGTTGTCGACGGAAGCCTAGGTGAAGTTACCCGTCACTTAAACAGCATACGCACCTTATCAATAGCCTCGCAAAACGGGATTTACAGTAAAAGCGATTTAGCATCTATTAACCAAGAGGTTCAAGGTCACCTTCAAGAAATATCGCGTATTGCGGGAACGACTTCTTTTGCAGGAGAAAAGCTCTTTGACGGAAGTTTTGTCCGCGATTTTACGGTAAGCGCTAATGGTGGCCAAAGCATTCGTGTCGATTTATCACTCGAAGGAGATGGAATAGGCCTTTCTGCATTAGGTTTATCTGGTTTTTCCGTATCTGAATCAGGCCAGCAATCTAATGCCATAGGTGGAGATGACGTGTCTGGGGCAAGCGCATTTAGCGCTGGTGAAGTCATTCTTAACGCTGACGATTCCCCCGGAGAAAAAAGAATCAGTATTTCAACAGATAGCGGGTTAACGTTTATTGAGCGGGCAGTACAACTGATTGAAAATCAGGGTGTCAATGCTGCGCTTATTAGTAATACCGCGAATGAAATACTCGGGCTTAATGCAACAAGTGCAAATCTTCTAACCGGCGACGTAACTCTAGACCAAGCAAGTGCCGAACTTCGGGTGGCTACCCCTACAGGTGAACTACAAATATCGTCGAGTTTAAACAGCAAAGTAGGGCAATATAATGCCCAGAGTGCACAGCAAAGTGAGAGCGCGCTTAGTATTATCGATAACGCTTTAGAAATTATAGGAAATTTGCGCACAGACATGGGAGCGACATCGAACCGTTTTTCTTCGGCATTAAAGAGTTTGTCGAGCACAAGCGTAAATATTCAGCGCGCCAATGCTCAAATCACTCAATCGGACTTTACTAGTGTTACTGCCGAAGAGACGCGTTTTTCCATTTTACAGAAAGCCAATGTGAGTGTTTTGGCCATGGCTAACCAAATGCCACAAAATGTCCTATTCCTATTGAATTAGTGTTACTGACTAATCGAAGCTCTAGGGTTCAAGCGCTCAAAAATCAGAAAAAATAATGGCCTCGGCGCTACGAGCATGCTGTTTTAAACTTTCTATTTCAGGCGCTGTAAAGCTACGTGGTTCATCAAACAGAAGGCATAACGTTCCCAACTCATAACCGTCTTTATTGCGCAAAATAGCACCTGCATACGCTCTAATAAAAGGGTTTCCAGTGACTAGCGGGTTATTAGCAAATAGCTTGTCGGCTTTAGCGTCGGGGACAATCAAGTACTCTTCTTCGGCTATCGCGTAGGTGCAAAACGAGATATTACGCGGTGTTTCGGTAGCATCCATACACTGGCGAGACTTAAACCATTGGCGATCTTCTGCAACAAGGCTCACCAAGCAGGTTTTAGCATTAAATTCTTCCTGTACGGTTTTGGTAAGTTCGTCAAGTTGTTCGCTTGGCGAAGTATCTAAAATATCTAACGACTCCAGCGCAGCAATACGCGCTTTCTCATATTCATGGTTCATTGAGGTTATTTCACAGTAAATAATGGTGTAGTACCAAAAAAGATAAGGAGGATAGTTTACCGTTGAATTAGAAAAACGCTATCTATTAAAAACGAAATATCAATCGGCGCAATGTCAGTGGCTTATCATTAAAACAGGGCATTCTGTTCGGGCTGGCTTTTAATAGACAGGTTATTTAGCACAAGTGATGGATTATCGTTGTTATACAAATCGATAAACTGCTGAGCTAACCAAGGGGCGTCTTTGTTGTCGGGGCGGTGACAAAAAAAGTACACGTCTTTTCCTTCACTTTGCCAAATCTTCACTTTTTTCACCCAAGGCAATAAACAGCGCTGGTTATCATCGTCTATATCGTTACCGACAAAACGGACAATGGGAGTATGGCCTGTAGCGATAACGTTAACGGGAACCCGCGGTTTTTTCTGCCGGACTTCTTCTAGCATAGCACGCTTATCTGCTCCGCCTGCATCTAAAGGCCCGCTAAATAAAGCTCGGGTGTCCATAATGATTCTATTCGCACCGTGGCGGATCAAAAGTTGGTTAAGCGCCTTTTCCTCATCCCCCTTTGCAAAAAATGCCAGGTGGCGCACTTCAACCGCTACGTTTAATTCCTGGGGTAACGCCGCTAAAAAAGTATCTAAAATGGATAGCTTTTCTGGCCCAAAAGAAGCGGGCAGTTGCAGCATCATTACTCCTAGCTTTTCTTTTAGCGGACTTAATAAAGCAAGCTGTTGGGTAACCTCTTCTTCACAATGCTGTAATTGATGTACATGCGTAATGTTTTGGTGAAACTTGAAAGTAAATCTGAAGTGGTCGGGTGTTGAATCGCACCATCTCGCTACAGCGTCTTGGTGGGGAAGAGAGTAAAATGTGGTATTCCCTTCAACCGTATTACACTCCTTGGCATACAACGACAATCCATTATCAGACTTGGGATAATTAGCAAACCACGTGCTTGGCCAATGGCTGTGTTGCCACATTGGCAATCCAATATAGAGATTTCCTTGTGATATGGCTGATTTGTGCATATTTGTCATTGGGCTTTATCAAGCATTTGTTTATACTATGCGGCCTTTAAATCATTACATTATGCATGTTGTGGGTGGGCCAGTTAATTGGCCAGCAAGTTTACGCGATTTTTGGCAAAGTCTTAAGCCCAAAAGTAAGCGGTTTTGAACGCCAATTCACTGCATACGAAGCAAGAAAAAACATCAGGGGTCAAGGACCATGCGCACAGATTACTGTGGGAATATCGATTCATCATACATTGGACAAGAAGTTACCCTTTGCGGGTGGGTTAATAAGCGTCGCGATTTGGGCGGTGTAATTTTCATCGACTTACGCGACCGCGAAGGTATCGTACAAGTGGTGTTCGACCCAGATTTACCAGACGTGCTATCGGTAGCTAACACATTGCGTAGCGAATTCTGCGTAAAGCTAACGGGTAAAGTGCGTGCGCGCCCTGAAGGTCAAGTTAACAAAGACATGCGCACAGGTGAGATTGAGATCCTAGGCACAGGCCTTGAAGTGATCAACAAGTCTGACGTACTTCCACTAGACTGGAACCAAGAAAACTCAGAAGAACAGCGCCTTCGTTATCGTTATCTAGATCTTCGCCGTCCTGTAATGAGCCAACGTTTACAATTCCGTGCAAAAGTAACCGGTGCTGTACGTCGCTTCCTAGAAGAAGAAGGTTTCCTTGATATTGAAACCCCTATTCTTACTAAGGCAACGCCAGAAGGTGCACGTGACTACCTAGTGCCAAGCCGCACCCACAAAGGTGAGTTCTTTGCACTTCCGCAGTCGCCACAGCTTTTCAAACAGCTTCTGATGATGTCGGGCATGGACCGTTACTATCAAATCGTTAAGTGCTTCCGCGATGAAGACTTACGTGCCGACCGTCAGCCAGAATTTACCCAAATCGATATTGAGACCACGTTCTTAGATGCCGATGGCGTAATGTCTATTACCGAGCGTATGATCCGCGACTTGTTCAACAAAATGCTAAACGTTGACCTTGGTGACTTCCCGCGTATGACTTATGCAGAAGCAATGAAGCGCTTTGGTAGCGACAAGCCCGACTTGCGCAACCCGCTAGAGTTAACAGACGTTGCAGACTTGCTTGCTAACGTTGACTTTAAAGTATTCAGCGGCCCAGCCAACGACCCGAAAGGTCGCGTTGCGGCTATTCGCGTACCTGGCGGTGCGTCACTTTCGCGCAAGCAAATTGACGAATACACCAAGTTCGTAGGTATTTACGGCGCGAAAGGCCTAGCATGGATTAAAGTTAACGATGCTGGCGCAGGTCTTGAAGGACTACAGTCGCCAATCCTTAAATTCCTAACGGAAGACATTACTAACGCAATCATTGAGCGCACTGGCGCACAAAGTGGCGATATTCTATTGTTCGGTGCAGACAGCTACACTGTGGTTACCGAAGCGATGGGCGCACTTCGTCTTAAGCTTGGTGAAGACTTTGAGCTTCTTGAAGGCGAGTGGAAACCACTTTGGGTTGTTGACTTCCCAATGTTCGAAGAGTTTGACGGTCAGCTTCACGCTATTCACCACCCGTTTACCGCGCCACGTGGTTTAACGCCAGAAGAACTTAAAGCTAACCCAGCTGAAGCCTTATCTGATGCTTACGATATGGTATTGAACGGTGTTGAATTAGGCGGTGGTTCTGTACGTATTCACAATGAAGACATGCAGTCTACGGTATTCAACATTCTTGGCATTGACGATGAAGAAGCGAAGAACAAGTTTGGCTTCTTGCTTGACGCGCTGCGCTTTGGTGCGCCGCCGCATGCAGGTCTTGCGTTTGGTCTAGACCGTCTTGTAATGCTTATGACTGGCGCGACGTCTATTCGTGATGTGATGGCGTTCCCTAAAACGACCACAGCGGCATGTCCGTTAACATCGGCGCCTAGCCCTGCAAACCCACAGCAGCTTGAAGAGCTCGCTATTGCAACGGTGAAAAAGCAATCGTAATTTATGGCGTATAAGAAGCCTGAATCTGCACTGGTAGTGTTGTACGACCAACACTACCGAGTGCTGCTTTTGCAACGACAAGACGACCCCACCTTTTGGCAGTCGGTAACCGGCGCGTTAGAAGAGGGAGAGTTACCCTTAGAAACGGCATATCGTGAAGTGTGTGAAGAAATTGGTATCGATGCCAAAGCACACGGCTTTGTGGTTAACGACCACGATAAGCAAAACCAATATGAAATTCGTAGCCGCTGGCTACATCGTTATCCTCCTGGTACTGTGCACAACACAGAACACGTATTTTCCCTTCAAATAAACAGCGATTTACCCCTTGCCTTAACAGAGCACTTGCAGTACGAATGGGTGTCGAAAGACGAAGCGCTCGCGCGTTTATGGTCTCCCTCTAATAAAGAAGCGGTATCTTTGTTTGTACCGAGTGTGCCTTAATGGTTATACTGGGTATAGATCCAGGTTCTCGGATCACAGGCTACGGTTTAATTGCACGCAAGCAAGGTAAACTGGTGTATGTAGCAAGCGGGTGCATTCGCGTTGGAACGGCAGATTTGCCTTCTCGTCTTGCTAATATCTTCACCGGAGTTGGCGATATTATTCGTCAATATAAACCCGACCAGTTTGCGATTGAGCAAGTATTTATGGCGAAAAACCCTGATTCAGCGTTAAAGCTTGGTCAGGCCAGAGGGGCCGCCATTGTGGCAGCCACCCAAGCGCAACTTCCTGTTGCTGAATACAGCGCAAGGCAAATTAAGCAGTCGGTAGTTGGAAAAGGTGGCGCAGATAAAACGCAAGTTCAGCACATGGTAAAACACCTGCTTAGCTTAAGCGGCACGCCACAGGCCGATGCTGCCGATGCGTTAGCCGTTGCCTTGTGTCATGCACACACTGAACAGAGCCTGATAAACATGGCAGGGCAAGCCCGAAAAACCGTTCGTGGTCGTTTGCGCTAATACTGCTCGAAGCTCACGCTTTTACAGAGATAATTCATGATTGGACGAATTCGCGGTACGTTGGCTGAGAAACAGCCTCCAGAAATTCTTGTAGATGTAGCCGGCGTTGGCTACGAAATTCACATGCCTATGACCAGTTTCTACCAGCTTCCCGCGGTGGGTGAAGAAGTAGTGGTGTACACACACTTTGTGGTTCGTGAAGACGCCCAGTTACTGTTTGGTTTTGCTGATAAAATGGAAAGAGGGCTTTTTAGAGAATTGATCAAAGCCAATGGTGTAGGCCCGAAGTTAGGCCTTGCTATTTTATCTGGTATGTCGGCAAGCCAGTTTTTGGCAAGCGTACAAAATGAAGATGTTTCTGCGCTCGTCAGCTTACCGGGTATAGGTAAGAAAACCGCAGAGCGTTTAGTGGTAGAGCTTAAAGACCGCTTAGCAAAATTTGGCAAGGCGCAGAGTATTGCTGTACCGCCCCCAAGTGGCGACTTGTTATCCACCAACACTATTGTTGCTGTAAACGACGCTCGGGAAGAAGCGCAAAGCGCGCTTATTGCACTGGGCTATAAACCTGCTCAAGCGAGCAAGCTAGTCGACAGCGTATATAAAGAGGGCATGGAAAGCGAAGCCCTTATTCGCGAATCATTAAAAGCGGCCATATAATGGCACTCAACGAAGACAGCAGTTCTTAGTCTGCCTGTCTTCACGTTACCGTTTAAAGTAGAACTATCATGATTGAAGCCGACAGACTGATTACGCCTGAAGCAAGCACCGAAGACGAGGTCATCGACCGCGCCATTCGCCCTAAAATGTTGGAAGACTATACGGGGCAGCCTCACGTGTGTGAGCAAATGGAAATTTTTATTCAAGCTGCGCGTAATCGCGACGATGCGCTAGACCATCTACTTATTTTTGGTCCGCCAGGGCTAGGTAAAACCACGCTTGCGAATATTGTGGCAAATGAAATGGGCGTGAACATTAAAACCACGTCAGGCCCTGTGCTAGAAAAAGCTGGCGACTTGGCTGCACTGCTTACCAACCTTGAGCGCAATGATGTATTGTTCATAGACGAAATACATCGCCTAAGCCCAGTAGTAGAAGAAATTCTTTATCCTGCCATGGAAGACTATCAACTTGATATTATGATAGGCGAGGGGCCGGCCGCCCGTTCAATTAAGCTAGACCTTCCTCCTTTTACGCTGGTAGGCGCTACCACCCGCGCAGGCTCGCTAACGTCGCCATTACGCGACCGTTTCGGTATTGTTCAACGCCTTGAGTTTTACAACGTAAAAGACCTTACCAGTATTGTGGCAAGAAGCGCGAGCTATCTGAATTTAGACATGAACGAGGAAGGTGCGCAAGAAGTGGCACGTCGCTCGCGTGGCACACCGCGTATTGCTAATCGTTTGTTACGCCGTGTTCGGGATTATGCCGAAATCAAATCTGACGGTACTGTGGGCGCCGACGTTGCTGCCAAAGCTTTAGATATGCTTGATGTAGACAAAGAAGGCTTTGACTACATGGACCGTAAATTGCTTACTGCTATTATCGAAAAGTTTGATGGTGGGCCAGTAGGCTTAGACAATTTGGCAGCAGCCATTGGTGAAGAGAAAGAAACCATAGAAGACGTGATTGAACCGTTTCTTATTCAACAGGGCTTTTTACAGCGCACGCCTCGAGGCCGAATTGTGTCGCAGCGTGCTTATCTTCATTTTGATTTCGCTCCGTCAGAATAATTTACCGTCCCTTTGTAAGAAGGTTTAGATTCGTTTTAAAAGCCTAGCAGGATTGCTGGGCTTTTTTTGGCAACACGGAAAATATAGAAGCCGTTTCAAACGCTACAAGAAAATGCTCGTATGGGGGAGCTGTCAGTTCAGAGCATTGAAAGTGGATAGCGAATTATCGCATAGCGCAAGTTAAGCATGGGCCGCTAATATTTTGTGTTGTACCGATGCTAAATTACAGGCAAAAAAAAGCCCGCTCATTGAGCGGGCTAAAACAACAAGTGTTGAAGGAAATAAATCCAGGGAACTCATGTCTAACAGGAGAATAACTCTTGCATGACCGTGCTAAGCACCATCACGCTCTGTACGACTGATGCTGTGCATTATAGGGAGAGCAGAAAAAACTACAATTGAGTAAAATTGTTGTTTTGAATTAGAAAAACTAATGTGTTAACTGGGTGTTTCATATTGGTTTATTTTTAATTAAATGTTAGCTTTGATAGGGTCTGTGGGGAGGTTTTGTTCTGCATTTTGTCGCGCTAATTAGTTATTTTAACTCCGTTTTGGATTATTAAATTTTTGGGTGAAGGAATAGTTATGCATTTACATCAGGTAAGAGTGTATTACGAAGATACCGACGCAGGCGGTATCGTCTATTATGCGAATTACCTTAAGTTTATGGAGCGAGCCCGTACGGAGTGGCTTCGCGAGCTAGGTTTTGAACAAGACACGCTGATGGAACAATCCATCGCTTTCGTCGTCAAACACGTTGAAATGCATAACTATGCGCCTGCACGGTTTAATCAACTGTTGAGTATTGAAACTCGCGTTGTAGAATTGAAAGGCGCTAGTATGACGTTTCAACAAATTATTAAAAATGAACAAGGCGTTACATTGGTATCCGGAGATATCAAGGTTGCCTGCGTCGATTTGGCCGTTATGAAGCCAAAAAGATTACCACGTACTTTGTTAGGGGAAATTTCGCGTGTCATCTGATCTCACTTTTATTGGCTTGTTCTTACAAGCGAGTTTTATTGTTCAACTAGTTATGCTTTTGTTGCTAAGCGTGTCGATAGCGTCGTGGACGTTTATCTTCCAACGCAGCAAAGCGTTGTCGGCGGCACGCAACGAAATGCGTCAGTTTGAAGATAAGTTCTGGTCAGGCGCTGACCTTAACCGTCTTTATCAAGAGCTTTCTGCCAGAACTAACCTAACAGGCATGGGCAGCATCTTTTGCTCAGGCTTTAAAGAGTTTGTTCGCCTGCGCAAGTCTAACACCGCTACCAACGGCATAGTTGATGGTACATACCGTGCCATGCGCGTTTCTATGTCTCGTCAAGTCGAAGAACTAGAAAGTCGTTTACCCTTTTTAGCCACGGCGGGCTCAATTAGTCCTTACATCGGTCTATTTGGAACTGTGTGGGGGATCATGAATGCCTTCATCGCACTAGGTGAAGTGCAGCAAGCTACCCTTGCTATGGTAGCGCCGGGTATTGCAGAAGCACTTATTGCAACTGCTATCGGCCTGTTTGCTGCTATTCCTGCGGTTATTGCCTACAACCGTTTCAGCCATCAGGTTGAGAAGCTTGAAAATAGCTACGGTAACTTTATGGAAGAATTCTCTGCAATCCTTCACCGCCAAGCCGTTGCTGCGCAAGCACAACAACAAGCCTAAGCGTTTACATTCCAAACGGAGGACTTGTTATGTATGTAAGAAAACGCCGCAGGCCGGTATCAGAGATAAACGTAGTGCCTTACATCGACGTGATGTTGGTGTTGCTTATTATCTTTATGGTAACGGCGCCGCTTATTTCTCAGGGGGTAAAGGTGGATTTGCCTAAAGCAAGTGCCAACCCGATAGAGCAAGAAGATACACCACCAATCATTGCGTCAGTGGATGTTAAGGGTCGCTATTTTCTTAATGTAGGCGAAGACCAGGAATCGCCAATTAGCGAAGATGAGCTTGGCGCTATTGTAAAAGCACAGTTGACCAAAGAGCCTAATACGCCCGTAGTGGTAAAAGGCGATGGACAAGTAGCGTATAACGAAGTGATACAGCTAATGGTGTTATTACAGCAGGCGGGTGTGCCTTCAGTAGGGTTAATGACGGATCCGGTTGAGTAATAAAGATATGTCGAAACCCGAAGTGTCGAAAAGCACGTCAACCGCCAGCCACTCAAACAACGCGAGTAACGGTGTAAGTGGTGATAAAAAGAACGGCAAAAGTGCCAAGCAAGCCAGTGGGATAAGCCCAGAACAAGTCGGGCTTTACAAATCTATAGGTTTGCATCTTTTTATTGCTGCACTGTTGCTAATTAGCGTCAGTTTTTCTCCTGAACCTCTGCCGAGTATGCCGTCAAATGCGCCTGTGATAGAAGCGACGTTTATTGATGCGCAAGCAATTGCAGATCAAAAAAGGGAGCAGGCACAAGCTGAAGCACAAGCAAGAGCCGAAGAGCAAGAAAGGCAAAGAAAAGCAGAGGCGGCAGCAGAGAAAAAACGTCAGCAACAGCTAGCAGCTAAGCGCGCGAAAGAAAAGCGTGAAGCAGAAGCTGCTGAAGCGAAACGCCAAAAAGACTTGGAACGTTTAGCGGCGCAAAAGGAACAAGAGCGTAAAGAACGTGAAGCAAAAGCGAAAGCTGAGGCTGAACGGAAGAAAAAAGAAGCGGCTGAACGCGCTGAAATGGAAAGGATCATGCAAGAGCAGCTTGCGAAAGAACAGGCCGCTCAGCAAGAACGTAGACGAAAACAGGTACTTACTGAAGTCGAGCGCTATACCGCACTTATTCAGCAAACCATTAAGCGCAACCTGTATTCAGACGACAGTTATCAAGGCAAAACCTGTCGATTGAATATTCGGTTAGCAACAACAGGGTTTGTGACGAGTATTCGCGTACTTGGTGGCAATGATGCGCTGTGTAGGGCAGCTGAAAGCGCGGTTCGCAGAGCCGAAAAGTTACCGGTATCTGACGCGCCAGACGTTTACGAGCAGTTAAAAGACATTACTTTAAAAGTGGAATTATAGTGGTATGAAAAAACTAGGTTTATGGATAGCGCTTATTACGATGGCATTCAGTGCCAAAGTGTTTGCATCCTTAGAAATTGTGATAACCGAAGGCGTAGATAGTGCACGTCCAATCGGGGTTGTGCCATTTAAATGGAAAGGTCAGGGCAGCATGCCTGGTGATATTTCTAAAGTGGTAATGGCCGATTTGATGCGTAGTGGTAAGTTTAACCCGGTATCTGTCGACAAAATGCCACAGTACCCTGAAACAGCAGAACAAGTGTCTTTCACTGCATGGGCGACCTTAGGTGTAGACACTGTTTTGGTGGGAAGCATTGAGCCACAAGGAGGCGAACGCTACCTTGTATCCTATGAATTGATTGATGTACTTAAGGGGCAGGTCGACAAAGGCCAGGCTAAAGTACTTAAAGACGGTAATTTAGTATCGAGTAACGATCATGTACTTGCTGCCCGTCAGGCAGTGATAAACGGTCGAGATTTTCGCCAGTATGCGCATCGAATTAGCGACATAGTTTATGAAAAATTGACCGGCGTTCGCGGCGCATTTTTAACTAAAATTGCTTACGTTATTGTTCGCGACCGCGATACGGTTGAAAAACCTTATCAATTAGTGATTGCAGACTACGACGGCGAGAACGAAACACGCCTGCTGTCTTCACCAGAACCGCTAATGTCGCCAGTGTGGTCGCCTGATGGCGAGAAGCTTGCTTACGTAAGCTTTGAAAACCGTAGGCCGCAAATATTCATTCAAAATATCTACACCAGCGAGCGTACGCGCATTACTGATTTCCCGGGAATAAATAGTAGCCCTGTGTTCTCACCAGATGGCAAGCAACTTGCAATGGTTTTATCGAAAGATGGAAACCCTGAACTCTATGTAATGGACTTGGCGACAAAAAATCTTCGCCGAGTTACACGCAATAGAGCGATTGATACGGAGCCTTCATGGCTACCAGATGGCAGTGGTTTAATATTTAGCTCGGAACGGGGTGGTAAACCCCAGATATATAGCGTAAATTTAAATTCTGGGAAAGTAAGGCGAGTTACCTTTGTAGGTGAACAGAACCTTGGCGGTACAATTTCCCCAGACGGTAAGCAAATGATCATGGTTAACCAAACTAATGGGAACTATCACATTGCTAAACAGTCTTTGGATGGTGGGTCACCTCAAGTACTGACACGGACGTACTTAGATGAATCACCAAGTGTAGCGCCGAACGGAAGCATGATTATATACAGCACCCTTCACGAGGGGACCCAAGTGTTGTCACTGGTTTCTCTAGATGGGCGTTTTAAAGCTAGGTTACCAGCAGCCAATGGGCAAGTTAAATCGCCAAGTTGGTCACCATTTTTGTTCTAACAATTTAACGACTAAACAATAAAATTTAAGGATTAGTAGGATGCAAATGAATAAAGTGATGAAGAGCTTCATTATCGCATTGCCAGTAGTGACAATGATGGCATGTTCTTCAGGCCCTAGCGAAGAAGAATTGGCAGCAGAACGTAACCGTCTTGCCCAAGAACAAGCGGCTGCAGAAGCAGAGGCACGTGAAGCAGAAGCACAACGTGTTAAAGCAGAAGCTGCACAGCGTATGAAGCGTCAAGAAGAAATGGTTCAGCAAGAAATGGAAGCGCTGAAAAACGAACAAACCGTTTACTTTGACTTTGACCGCTCAAGCATCAAGCCAGAGTTCCAGCGTATTCTAGACAAGCACGCGGCATTCTTGGTGAAAAACCCAAGCACTAAAGTGACTATTGAAGGTCATACAGACAGCCGTGGTACGCCAGAGTACAACATTGCACTAGGCGAGCGTCGTGCACAGTCTGTTGAAACTTACCTACTTAATGCTGGCGTAAGCAGCAGCCAAGTAACCGTGGTTTCATACGGTGAAGAAAAACCAGCAGTGATGGGTTCTACTGAGTATGCGTTTGCTCAAAACCGTCGCGGAGTGGTTGTTTACCGCTAATGACTATTCTAACGAATAAGACATTAAAAATGGGCGTCACGTTATGTGGCGCCCTTGCTGTTTCTACCGCATTTGCGCAAGCGCCCGTGGTAGACGCTAATGGCGGCAGTGAATTAGAACAGCGCATTGTTGTGCTTGAGCGTATTGTTAAAAGTCGAACTGAAATGCAGCACAGGCTGCAAACGCAGTTAGATAACATGCAAATGGAAGTCGACCAGCTGCGCGGTGCGGTTGAAGTTAATACCAATGAACTTCAAAAAGTACTTGAGCGTCAGCGTGAGCTTTACCTTGAAATAGATAAACGCGTAGAAGCACTTAAGCAAAGTGGCGCGCTTCAAGGTAGTGCTATGCCTAGTGCAGGTGTTGATTCGGGCTCTGTAAGCTCTCCAGCAGCATCTACGCCTACGCAAGCACCGCAAGCAGGTGAAGACGAAGCCTATGAAAATGCGGTGAATCTAATCCTTAAGTCTCGTGAGTACGATAAAGCCATTCCTGCGTTTCAATCGTTCATATCTCGCTTTCCTAACAGTGGTTACGCACCAAACGCGCACTACTGGTTAGGGCAACTGTTGTTTAACAAGCAGCAGTGGAGCGAAGCAAGTGAGCAATTTAATATTGTAGCTAATCGCTTTACCGATTCTGCTAAGCGTCCAGACGCCTTATTAAAATTAGGTGTCATTGCTGAGCGAACGGGAGACAGTTCAGCAGCGCGACAGCTGTTCCAGCAAGTTGTAAATGATTACCCTGATTCATCGGCAAAACGCCTTGCTGAATCTCGGTTAAATAACTTGTAATGAACAAAGCCTCTAATAAAGAGGCTTTTTTATGAGTTAAAGAAAATTTTTTTTCGAAAATTTCCATTCAGACTGCATAAAACTTCTGCACCAAATCTTACTGTGTTTCGTAGAAAAACGACTAAACTCATTTAGCACTGGTATAAATACCCAGCGATTTGTTTTCATTTTGACCGTTTAGTCGTAATTTGACAGAAAAATGAAAATAAAAGGACGTTATGGGTTGCGTCGAATAAAAATCTGAGTATTATATGCCGCCGTTGCCAAGACACAGGCAACAACAGGAAAGAAAGGGTCGTTAGCTCAGTTGGTAGAGCAGTTGACTTTTAATCAATTGGTCGCTGGTTCGAATCCAGCACGACCCACCACTTTCTCTCCTAGCATCAAATGATGGGTCGTTAGCTCAGTTGGTAGAGCAGTTGACTTTTAATCAATTGGTCGCTGGTTCGAATCCAGCACGACCCACCATCATTTGAATTGCTAAACTTATCTGTGTGTCACTTGATGGGTCGTTAGCTCAGTTGGTAGAGCAGTTGACTTTTAATCAATTGGTCGCTGGTTCGAATCCAGCACGACCCACCATCAAGCCTCAAACTTAAGTATTCCTTTTTTAAATAATCTCCTCAGTACAAAACGCTAATGTTTATTGCGTTTAAAACGCTACTCATCTCATTTTTACTTTGATCTGGTTTACCTAACCCCATGTAGTGGAACAGGTAAGCACAAATACGACTATTTAATTACGCTTATGTTGAATAGGTAGTGTGTAATTTTTATGACAGTTGGGTATAATCCGCACCCTTGTCGCAACAGAGATGTAGGTTAATGTCAGTAGCATTTCGAGTGGATCAGGTAGAGTACCCGTTCCCAGCAAAACCACAGCCATTATCAGAAGCACGTAAAGCTGAGTTAAAGGCAGAGATTAAAGCCTTGCTTAAGGCTCGTAACGCTGTGCTTGTCGCACACTATTACACCGACCACGAAATTCAGGCGCTTGCTGAAGAAACTGGCGGTTGTGTAGCTGACTCGTTAGAAATGGCGCGATTTGGTAGAGATGTAGAAGAGCAAACGTTAATTGTTGCTGGCGTTCGTTTTATGGGCGAAACGGCGAAAATTCTTAGCCCGGAAAAAACCGTGCTAATGCCTACCCTTGAAGCGACCTGTTCCCTTGATATCGGTTGCCCGGTAAAAGAGTTCAGCGAGTTTTGTGACCAACATCCTGACCACACCGTGGTGGTTTACGCGAATACATCAGCAGCGGTGAAAGCGCGGGCTGATTGGGTAGTAACGTCAAGCATTGCCCTTGAGATCGTTGAGCACCTAGACAGCCAGGGCAAGAAAATCATTTGGGGCCCTGACAGACACCTAGGCTCTTACATTGCTAAGCAAACCGGTGCCGACATGCTAATGTGGCAGGGGGAGTGTATCGTTCACGATGAATTCTCTGCGCAGAAGCTTGCAGATATGAAGGCGCTATATCCAAACGCAGCGGTTCTGGTTCACCCTGAATCACCCGCGAGCGTGGTTGAAATGGCAGATGCAGTAGGCTCAACCAGTCAGCTAATAAAAGCTTCGCAAACCATGGATAACGACACCTTTATTGTTGCTACCGATAAAGGCATTTTTTACAAGATGCAACAACTTACTCCAGAGAAGACGTTTATAGAGGCTCCAACGGGCGGTAACGGCGCTACCTGTAAAAGTTGTGCTCACTGCCCTTGGATGGCAATGAACGGCTTAGAAGCGATTAAGGCGTCTTTAACGGGCGAAACTGATGGTCATGAAATCTTTGTTGATGATGAGTTGCGTAAAGGTGCACTTATTCCACTTGATCGCATGCTTAACTTCTCAGCCGAGCTAAAAGCGAAAGGCGGGCTATAAGCGCACGTTTTATAAGCACTTGCTGAATATTTTCCAGCAAGTTCTTGATTAAGCGCGCGGCTTTACCTACTATACGCGCGCTCAAAGGTTTTCGTAGTTAAAAACTTCTTGATACAAAATTTGGAGAGATGGCTGAGTGGCTGAAGGCGCACGCCTGGAAAGTGTGTATACGTTTATAGCGTATCGAGGGTTCGAATCCCTCTCTCTCCGCCAAATACTGAGAACCGGCTTTATGCCGTTTTTTTTGTGCCTAAAGAAATGGACTTAAGCAATTATAAATAAAGCTTTTAAAATAAGTCGTCACCCATATCCACCTACTCTTGATCTTCCACGTACAGGTTTAGGTATCTCTACTACGTAGTATTCGCAATTTTTTATTGTTTTCTACGGAGCACATTTCCATGGTATCTCGAAGGAGTTTCATCAAAGCTGGGGCTGCGCTAGGCCTCACATCAGCAGTAAGTTCTACCGCACTCGCGGACAAACTCAAAGTCAAAGCGTCATCTGGTGAGGTTATGCCGACCAGAGGGCTCTACAATAGTCACGAAATGTTACCCGTAAACAGGCCAGGGGACAGTAAAAGGTACCGCCCTCTATCGCGTATGGGGCTGGGAGGCTTGGCCGCTGGCAATGGTTTCAATACCATATCGCCAGATGAGGAAATACTGAGTATGCTTCACGCAGCTTGGGATTCAGGAATACGTTACTTCGATACCTCACCGTTTTATGGCTTAAGCCTAAGTGAACGCAGGTTTGGTGACTTATTACGTAACAAAAGTCGCGACGACTATGTCTTATCATCTAAGGTTGGTCGACTACTTACACCTTCTTCAGAGCCTCTTGAGAAAAAGTGGCATTGGGCGAATCATTCACCTTTTCATTATAAATATGACTATACAGCGTCAGGTACGCGACGCTCAGTAGAAGACACCTTGCATCGTATTGGCGTGTCGTCTTTAGATATAGTCTATATCCATGATCTCTCTCCGCAAAACAGCGATATGGGCGAGGACTGGGTAAAGTATTACGATGAAGCTGTTAAAGGCGCAATGCCAGAGCTTTCAAAAATGCGTGACGAAGGCATCATAAAAGCTTGGGGGTTTGGTATAAATACGCCTGAGGTTGTTTATAAATCACTAGAAGATTCAGACCCTGACATATTTTTACTCGCACTGCAGTATTCATTGCTCGACCACGAAGTTGCGTTACAGAAAACCTTTCCTATGATCGAAAGGCGAGATATGTCAGTGGTAGTGGGCGCACCGCTTAATGGTGGCTACTTGGCTGGACGCGATAGATTTAATTACGACAGCACAATTCCTGAAAAAATGAAGCAAAAATATGCTGCAATCAGCAATATTGCCTACAAGTATGGTATCGATATGAAGACAGCGGCATTACAGTTCGCTGAAGCGCCAGAAGTTGTCTCAGCAATAATTCCTGGTGCTAGAACGGCAGAGCAAATACACGAAAATGTAGCTGCAATGAAGGTTAAAGTACCCAACGACTTTTGGAGTGAGCTTAAGAGCGAAGGGCTTATTGTCCAAGCAGCGCCAGTTCCCAATGCTTAACGCAGCACTTAGGGTCATGAAATAATGGCCCTTTTATTATTTAGCTGTTCATCTTAAAGCGCTCGATTGTTATTGCACTTTACCTAACTACATCAGCCAATCATCGCTATTTGAAAACGTTCTCGCAGTGAGCGCGTAAACACAATTATGAAAGGAATTTACCACTTCAATGGAGAATGTTATGAAAAACAACGTGCGCACAGCTATTGTCACAGGATCATCGCGAGGTATTGGTGCTGAAATCGCTAAACGATTGAGCCAAGAAAACACCCAGGTTGTTGTAAATTACTCGGGAAGTGAAGAGCAAGCGCAAAGCGTGGTTGATGATATAAAGAAGAAAGGGGGCGTTGCTTGTGCCATTCAAGCGGACGTGTCTGATATTACAAGTGTAAAACATCTTTTTGATGAGACTGAAAAGCAATTTGGTCCGGTCGATATACTCGTTAACAATGCGGGCGTTCTTTCTATGGATGCATTAGCAGATGTGAGTGAAGATACCATTCATCAACATGTGGATATCAATCTTAAAGGCGTCATGTTCACCACGCAGCAAGCAGTTAATCGGCTAAACCAAGGTGGCCGAATCGTAAATATATCCACCTCTATAGTAGGTCTTAAATTAGAAAAATATGGCATTTACGCGGCAACAAAAGCTGGCGTTGAAACGTTAACTGCCATTACGTCTAAAGAGTTATGGGGAAAAGACATTACAGTAAATGCTGTTGCACCCGGCCCCACTGACACCGAACTGTTTATGAAAGGCAAGTCGGAAGACTTTGTTGAGAAGTTAAAAAATATGGCGCCATTGGAGCGTTTAGGTACGCCAAAGGATATTGCTAATGTTGTTGCATTCTTATGTAGCGAAGACGGTATCTGGATAAATGGTCAAGTTATCAGAGCAAACGGTGGCATTGTTTAAGGTCTATGAAGCATATTGGTTTAATCAAAAAGAAACCCGCGATTAAGCGGGTTTCAATCAATATATGAAGCAATACTAAACTAACGTTTTCTGCCTGCGCAGACGTATTCGCTCAATTTTTCTTACTTAGCCACCTGCTGGTGAAGCTTGATCAGATCAGGTAGCTTTTTCGCGTAAATTGCTTTCTTTGTACCTGGGTGAAGTAGTTGGCTTACGAAAGTGCGTAGGAAGCCAAGTACAAAAGTTTGAACGCGATCAGCGTCTGCTTCGCTTGGGTTAGCGATAAGCTTTTCTGTTTCTTCTTGCACTTTATGTACAATTGGGTCCATGGTGTCTTTGCCCGCTACTAGGTCGTTTCCTGTAGCTACACCTTTGCCAAGTAAGTCGCGTACTGCATCGTAAAGGTCGGCAGAAACAGCGTTAGTTTGCCCCCAGTTTGCAATGTTGTACTCTTCAGAAATTTTATCTAGCTCGGCAGTTGGATCGCTAGATTTCAATAGGCCTTCAATAAGTTTGTGTGCTTCGGTTTGTTTTACAGGTGTTGATAATTCTGACATGATTTACTTGATGAAATAGTGAAAAAGCGTTTTATAAATACTTTTCTATTTGCTGTCAAGGTAGCTGGTTTTTAGCTTCATTTATTTTCTTTATATATCAATTTCTTACACTTTTCCGTGCGGTAAAAGCCGTTAACAGTAATGCACAAGGTTATTTTCTATGCCATCTAACTTAGTTTTACGGTGCTTACCGTGAAAGCCATTTTCTTCGACCACGACGGTACGCTTATCGACTCAGAAATGACGCATTTTGAGTTATGGAAAACCATGCTGGCTGGAATGGGTAAAGAGTTAACATTTGAGTATTACCACACCCGTATGGCTGGTATCTCAGTAATGAATAATGCTAGCGATATCATTCGGGATTTTTCACTTTCCTTGTCGCCACACGCGCTTTTTAAGCAGAGAAGGGCACTTACTCTTCAGTTTTTAGAACAACAGGCGTTTCCCTTAATGCGAGGGGCTAAAGAAGCCCTTATGTTTTGTAAAACTCGTGGCTTGCGCGTAGCCATAGTGACGGGGGGCGCTCGGTTGGCGGTTGAAAAGACACTCTCTTTCTATGGTTTTGAGGATATTGTCGAGTGTATCGTTTCATCTGATGACGTAGTTGAAGGTAAACCTTCGCCCGATTGTTATTTAGCTGCCCTATCTCAAATGAAGTTGGCTGCACATGAAGTAGTGGCTGTTGAAGACACAGAGTTTGGGTTGCAAGCCGCCGTTAGTGCAGGAATTAAAACGGCTGCAATCCCCACACCCTTATCGGCAAGTCACGACTTTTCGGCGGCCCTTGGGGTATTTGAAAACCTTGAGAGCTGGGTAGCGACATTACCCCAATAGGAAAAGAGATAGCAAACGAACTACGCTGACATTCGCTTTTCCTGTTTACGCCCATTTATCTGCTGTTTTGAGCGAACGGGGAAAGGCATTGTAAATGAAGAACGTTGCACGTTATCGCTTTTATTACCCGCTAATTGATTGGTGTCCGCCGTAATACTAATCTTATCGCTGTGCTGGGCTATGTCTACTCTGTCTAGTAATTTGACACCTACATCTACATCTTCACCTACACTTACACCTACATCTTGCGCGTCTTCGTCTAAGAATCTGATGCCCGCAAGTTTCCCAAGCTTATAATCATGACGAAGTTGTGCATCTGAGCTACCAAGTAACTTACTTTGCAGTTTATCAGATGCAAAAATTTGTATAACTTCTACACCCTCTGGCGGGTTTTCAATAAACGCCAACTCTTTTTGATACGCTTGTTCGTGCTGTAGCAAATAGTCGATAGTCTTCGGACACGTACCTGTTGCACACATCACAGCACTTAATTTCTGCAACCAAGGCGACTGTGCTTGAAAGCCTTTATCTACAGTGCGAATAACCACAATCTTCGTCGCTCCGCGTTTGTATGCCTCAGTAACGGGTAACGGCGCTGCTAAACCACCGTCTAGATAAAAATCCGTATTGGCTGCTGGTTTAGTTTCAACATCAATGTGAAGCGGTACGCCTTGTTTGTATAGCAAAGGAAGTGCACTTGACGCCTTGATAAGGTCTACCCAGTTGTGAGTGCTTTTCATAGGGTCCAAAAAGTACGCTTGTCTATCTCTTGAATTGGTAGCGGTAAACAAAATTTCTCTGTCCGCCACGTTTGCCTTAGCCGTATCAAGATCAAGTAGTCGGTTCGCTTCTTTGGTTTTGTCAAAATACCAATCTAAATCGACTATATGCTTACCCATTAAGCCTCTTCCCATTTGAAAGAAACGTTTGTGCCGGGTTAAGCCGCGAATAAGACGTTTTGCATAGCCTTTTTGACGCGCAACAAAGCTCGTTAGGTTCTGTGAACCTGCTGATGTACCAATAAGAATATCGAAAGGGTCGTGACCCGCGTCTAGCCATGTATCCAGTACGCCTGCTGTAAAGATGCCACGTTGCCCACCACCTTCCGCAACTAGGGCAACTTTGCCTCTATTCGGCATATCAGCATTGCGAGCTTTAGAATAAGCTAAAGAAGGTGCAGATTTTTGACCCAACATGACGATCCTCTATTTGACCTTGTATACAAATTGACTACTTGGTCTAATTGTAGAGAGATCACAGACCAGGTGAAAATTGAAAGAATGAATCGTATTGATAGGAAATAGCTGATACTGCAACACTTTTTGTTATCTGTGTGTAATTTTTGTGTTTACATTTTGATCGTTTAATCGCAGTCTTAAAGATGTAAAACGCTGAATATTCATCGGGAGTCATTCATGAAAATTGCCGTGTTAGGTGCGGGAAGTATCGGGTGTTATGTTGCGGGCTGCTTATTAGCGTCTGACTTCATATTAGTTGCTTCTAATGTAATTACGCTCATTGGCCGGCAGCGTTTGTGTGATGACATCACAGTAAACGGTATAAAAGTATCCGATTGGCAAGGCCGGGAGCAGCTAATTAACCCTGCAAAAATCACTTTCTCAATAAGAAACGAAAGTTTGCCTGACGCTGACGTCATTTTGCTGTGTGTTAAAAGTCAAGATACCGAGCAGGCTGCTGCTATCCTCAACCGCTATGCAAAGCAATCTGCAGTCATAATTAGTCTTCAAAACGGAGTGGGAAATGCTCACTTGCTTCGCCAACATGTAAAGCAGCGCGTAATTGCAGGTATGGTGCCATTCAATGTTTTTTATAAAGGTAAAGGCCATTTTCACTGCGGCACTGAAGGTAATATTGCCCTTGAAGACCCCAACAACCATTGCTCTAACATCATAAAGGCGTTTAGAAACGCGTCCTTGCCGGTAACAGTCTATGACGATATGAAGGCTATACAGTATGGCAAACTCATTATGAACTTGAATAACGCGGTTAATGCATTATCAGGCATACCGTTAAAATCACAGTTGGAAGACCGTCAATACAGGTTGGTGACGGCTAAGGTATTGTCCGAAGCCTTGGCAGTGTTAAAAGCAGAAGGCATCACACCAGCTAGAACCGGTAAGGTTATTCCCAAACTGATGCCACACATTATGAATTTGCCCAATTTTTTATTTAATGTGGTCGCTTCTTCTACGCTTAAAATAGATCCCGAAGCTCGTTCATCAATGTATGAAGATTTGATGCTGGGGCGACAAACTGAAATAGATTACTTGAATGGTGAAATAGTCAGGCTAGGCGAGAAAAATGATATCCCAACGCCAGTGAACAAGCATATTGTTGGTCTGGTAAAGCTGCATGAAGTTGCTCGAAAAGGAAGTCCTCACTTACCTGCAAGTGCAATGCTAATAACATAGTGACCCAGCCTACTGACGTATTTCGACGCTAATTATTACAGTTTTATGTCATTTTTGTGTCACAGCCCTTGATTCTTATACTAAAGTATATATCCTGCGCGCAAATTTCCGTTATATTTAGTGTGCTTTGCTTTTTCAAAACGTCTTTTCTGCTTGTCTTTTGCTGAGCGCTTCAGCAGTATCATTTTCACCCTTGTCTGTTGTAGCCTCAGACACTAATACTGAGCGTGAGTCTAGCTCCACGTCTTCTACATACAATGGCAATGGCCTAACATTTCAAAGCGACAACGACACCTTGTCGCTACGCGTGCGCGGTCGCCTTCAGTTTCGTTATGCCAACCCTGGTATAGGCCAACCTACCGAGCTTGCTGATTTTACACATAATGCCGGGAATCAATTTGGTATTAACAGGGCGCGAGTGAAGTTAGATGGTCACATTGGTGTACCTTGGATTACATATGATGTGGAATATGATGCGGTTGACCAGCGTACGCTGAGCGCCACTTTATCTTTTGAAAAATATGACGCGCTTCGGTTTAAACTGGGTCAGTGGAAAGTCGAATATTCCAGAGAGCGCAGTGTTAGCAGCGGCGGCCAACAAATGATGGACCGATCAATTATCAATAGAATTTTCACCCTAGACAGACAAATGGGCGCATCGCTATACGGTCATGTCGATAAGGGTGGGGCTTCTAATTTTAATTATTGGATAGGCGTATTTAATGGGTCTGGTCGAGGTGAATACAGTAATCATGACGGAGAAGCCATGTATGCCGGGCGTTTTCAGTGGAATGTGTTAGGAGAAAAGGTTGATTTTAACAACAGCGATATTGAACGTTCAGCTAAACCTAAAGCTGCTTTGGCAGTAGCTGGGGCGAAGTTCAAAAGCCAGTTCACGCGTTTTTCATCCTCGGGTGCAGGTAACTTGACCAACTTCGATGAAGGTGAGGTGGAAGGCCAGTACGATATTGCGCAATTCGTTATAGACGGCGCATATTTTTACAAGGGCTTAAATGCACAAGCGGAATATCACGAAAAAGAAATTGTCGACCTAGCAAACGACAACACCCAGTCTACACTGCGCGGTTATTATGTGCAGGCGGGGTATTTCTTAAGTGAATCAATTGAAGGGTGGCCTGAACCCCTTGAAATAGCTGCGCGCTACGGAACTTACTCGTCAAACAATAATGAACACGATGACCACTTTTTTGAAAAGACCCTAGCATTCAATTATTTTTTTAATGGCCATGAAAACAAACTCACCGCAGAAATAAGTCGCGTTTCACTTGACCAGTTTGATACTGAAGTAGGGGACGAAACCATTTATGCTTTGCAGTGGGATGTGAGTTTTTAAATGCTTACGCCCTGCGAGTAAGAAAGTCATTTAAAATGGCGACGAGACGAGTCTTGTCAATGGGCTTGCCCACGTGAGCATCCATTCCTGCAGCTAGACAGTCTTCGATGTCCTGCTGCATGGCATTGGCGGTTAGTGCAACTATGGGGGTCTTTAACTTAAGCGCATCTCTAATATGTCGCGTGGCACTCAGCCCGTCTACTTCTGGCATTTGAATATCCATAAGCACTAAATCATAGGTGTTCGCTTTTAGTGCATCAATAGCCTTTTGTCCGTTCGATACGTGCGTAAAATCTAAGTGGTATTCATCAAGAAGTGCCTTTATGACTTCAACGTTAATGTCATTGTCTTCAGCAAGGAGAATACGAGCGCCTTTAAGTAAGCACGGTTGCTTATCTTTCTCTGGTAATGGTTCATCAATATCTTCTGCAATAGCAAATGTCACATCAAATGAAAAAGTAGAACCATGCGCCAATTCACTTTCAAGCGTCAGTGAAGAACCCATTAGCTTAAGCAAATTGTTGCTGATGTTAAGCCCAAGACCTGTACCTCCATACTTGCGTGCTATGGAGCTTTCTGCCTGTGTGAAAGGTGTAAACAGCTTCACTTGGTTCTCTTTCGAAATACCAATTCCGTTATCTTTTACCCAGCAGTGTAGGGTGCATTGACGTTCGTTGACTTCAGCCACGGATAACCCGATTTCGATAACCCCTTTATCAGAAAATTTGATGGCATTACTTAATAGATTGGCCAATATCTGCTTGAACCTTAGTTCATCAAACATTAAATCGATGTTGAGGCTCTTGTCGATACGAAGCTGGAGCAATAGTCCTTTACGTTCTGCTTGGTCTGAAAAAATGTCGACCAGTGTGAGTAGGCTTTCATTGATATTGTGGGGTCTGATAGCCAATGTTAGCTTGCCCGCTTCAATTTTCGAGAAGTCGAGTAGGTCGTTAATAAGTTGAAGCAGCATTTCAGAAGCGTTGACGATTTTCTTGGTAAGATCTTTTGCCTGCACGTCTTCTGCACGGCTCGCTAACGATTGTCCAAAGCCAATAATGGCATTTAAAGGTGTACGAATCTCATGGCTAATATTAGAAATAAACTCAGACTTTAACCGATTATTTAATTCTGCTTTTTCTTTCGCTGTTAAGTAGAGCGCATTAGCCTGTCGTGATTTACTCAGTAATATCAAAATGATAATAATTGTTAGAAGTGTAAGAGTCACAAGTACAATGAGGAGAGTGGAAAAAAGTGACTGGGTGCGCTGAGCCTCGGTTTTTATCAAAAGCGCTTCTTCGAAGGCTTTGTTTTCATTCTCTAGTTGATTAGCTCTGTCTTTTTCTTGGGTTATTTGATCAACCAAGTTCGCGCTTTTTATGAGCTCTAGGTCTTCGTATTTTTTTGCATTTAAGTAGGCTTGGTGGAAAACCTCAAATTGCTTGAACGCCAGTGCGTGATCGCCTTTCGCAGCGGTAATGTAAGCTTCTGTTTTGTCGAGTTGAGCACGCCACGTTGTTTGCTCATCTTCGCGATTAAGATCATAAAGTTTGCGGGCATTATTGAGCGCATCCGTCGCTTCATTTAATTCACCTAAACTAAGGTGGGCTTCCGCTTTTAATCGGTAAATTTCGCTATTGTAAAAAGAAGAAGAAAGAGGATGAGCAAGAACATTATCAGACAGTGTCAGCGCTTTCTTAAGGTTACCTGAACGATAATAGGTAGTGGCGATGCCGTAAGTAGCAAGGAATTCAGAATAATTAATATCTATTTGCGAATCATACTCGATGGCACGTTCAAAATAATCGATAGCCTTACTATATTCTTTTAAGTTTCGATACAAAATACCGATGGCATAAAGGTTGTCACTGACCAATATTCGCTGGTATTCGGCCTGTGCACCCTCTAAAGACTTATCATAATAGGTAAGTGCAATATCATAAGCGCTCACTGATTGATAATAGTCTGCCACTATGGCGTAGTACAGGGGTCTAAGTTCAGTAAGCTTGTGTTTGGTGAGTATATCGTTAACCGAATTGATAAGTTCAGCGTTAGGCGCGAAAACCTGTCCTTCGCTATAGGTCAATACCTGGTAAATAAGGGCGTAGGCTTTGATACTCGGTGGTATATTTGGCGTAGATATAACTTTATCAAAGTACGCGTAGGCTTTCTTATATTCAGCAGAAATACCGTGCATCCTAGCCACACCAGTTGCAATGGTAAGGCCGTCGCTCGTATTGTCTTGCAACTTTGTCAGCGTATTAATGATTTGGTCGGAAGGTCGTTGATGGATGGCAAGTTGGTACTGAACATAAAGTGCACCCACTTTTCTTTTTTCGTCTAGCGTTAAATCTTCAGATAACAACCAAGCTTCTAACTTTTCTATTGCAGCACCTATTGGCATAGGAACAGAGGTTTCTACGTCTATCTTTATTTTGCTGACATCCTCTGCAATAGACGCATTGGCATGAACTGTTCCAACGCACCAAATAAGGGTTAGCAAGAGTGTCAAACTAATAAAATACTGCAAACTAAGTGACCTGAATAAATCATATGTCTCTTATATTAAACGATTAAGCCCGTTTGTAATTTAAGCAATAAGTCTAAAGTTAAGTATAGTATGCAATGTGTAACGTTTAATAAGAGGTAGGCATGCAAGAAAGTATAAAACTCAACTATGTCGAATTTGCATCTTTAGATCTTGGTCTCTCAAAAGTTTTTTTTGAAAGCGCGTTTGGCTGGCGTTTTACCGACTATGGCAGCGAATACAGTGCGTTTAGCAATGCTGGCTTGGACGGTGGTATATTTGCGTCTGAACGGGTGTTAAAGACAGAAACTGGCGCACCTTTGTTGGTACTTTATGCCTCTAATATTTCTGAAGCTCAACGTCGTGTAGAAAATGCTGGTGGAACAATTACTAAGCCGCTATTTGATTTTCCTGGTGGTTGTCGATTTCATTTTGTTGAGCCTGGCGGAAATGAGCTTGCAGTTTGGTCTGAGTCGGTAAAATAACGGTTAAGTACGAATTTTACCACTCGGCAGTGTCGCTGTTGGTCGCTCAGCAAACAAAAACGCCTTGCGAAAGTATCCCCGCAAGGCGTTTTAACGTTTAATTTAATTAGCTAAAAACTATCCGTTAGTTTTGTTCTAACACAATACGCAACATTCTGCGAAGCGGCTCTGCGGCACCCCACAAGAGTTGATCGCCAACTGTGAAAGCCGAAATATATTCTGGGCCCATGCTTAGCTTGCGAATACGGCCAACGGGTATAGATAGCGTACCGGTAACTTTTGCAGGCGTAAGTTCTTGCATGGTTGCGTCGCGATCGTTTGGAATAACTTTTACCCAATCGTTGTGCTTAGCAAGAATGTCTTCAATTTCAGTAAGCGGCAAATCTTTCTTAAGTTTTAGCGTAATGGCTTGGCTGTGGCAGCGCATTGCGCCAACGCGCACACAAATACCGTCAATAGGTACTTCGCTATCTTTTATGCCAAGAATTTTATTTGCTTCGGCTTGTGCTTTCCACTCTTCACGGCTTTGACCTGAAGGTAGTTGTGAATCAATATACGGAATTAGGCTGCCCGCAAGCGGTACACCAAACTGTTCGCTAGGGTAGTCTGAGCTTCTAATAAACTCTGACACTTGCTGATCAATTTCTAAAATTGCGGTAGCTGGGTCTTCAACCTTTTCTTTCACATTGCTGTGAATAGCGCCCATTTGACTAATAAGCTCACGCATGTGCTTCGCACCTGACCCTGAAGCGGCTTGATAAGTCATCGGAGATGCCCATTCAACAAGATCTTTCTCGAACAGACCACCTAACGCTAGCAACATCAGTGAAACCGTGCAGTTTCCACCCACGTAAGTGCGAATGCCTTTCTCAATGCCACTATCAATTTCTTTACGGTTTACAGGATCTAGAATAATTACAGCGTCGTCTTTCATACGAAGCGCAGACGCAGCATCAATCCAATAACCTTTCCAGCCAGTGGCTCTTAAGTCATTGTACACTGCTTTTGTGTAGTCGCCGCCCTGACAGGTAATAATAATATCTTGTTTAGATAGCGCTTCGATGTCGTGCGCATCTTCTAGAACACCAGCATCTTTACCAGCAAAATCTGGTGCTGCACTACCTTTTTGCGAGGTAGTGAAAAAGGTGGGCTCAATGTGCGCGAAATCTTGCTCTTCTTGCATGCGCTGCATTAATACTGAGCCAACCATACCGCGCCAGCCCACTAAACCTACTTTTTGTTGTGACATTAAACTGAGAACCCTTGTTACTAAAATGAAAAGTACGTTATCACCTATGTTTATCAAAATTATTCAATACGCAGTCCCTTTCGATATTTGGCGCGTGTATTAAAAAACATAAAAGTGATGTCGAGCGCCGCTTATGTAGATGTCGGCGCAATACCTGTCGTTTTTATTTTTGTCCTCGCAGTCTAAGTGTTATTTATCGCGCTGGCTAGATGGTTTTTATAAATTATCTATCGCAGATATAAGCATTTTAAAAACGCTAGATATATATGCAGCCTATTATATAGATTTCTTTGAAACTGCTTTTACTAAAGGCTGTGTTATCGAGTTTCTTTATCACTGGTAACCTGTCTCAGTATGCGTTGGTTCGAATATACGACGTGTCCTTAACATTAGTATTATTTACTGCAGAGAGAGTGTGATGAAGACGATATTGATAACCGGAGCAACTGACGGCATTGGCCTGGAAACGGCGAAAATGTTGGCAAAAGAAGGCCATACACTTTTTTTGCATGGAAGAAGCCAAGGGAAGCTAGATAATATTAAAGGGGCACTTGAAGCGCAATTCCCCAAAAGCAACATTACTATTTTACAGGCTGATCTATCGTTATTTGAAGATGTTAAAAGGCTGCCAGTAGAGATCAAAGCAAAAACCGAGCGATTAGATGTGCTTATCAATAATGCCGGTGTATTTGCCATGGAAAACCCTATTACGCTCTCTGGGCTAGACGCACGTTTTATGGTTAACACCATAGCGCCTTACATGTTAACGCTATCGCTTATTGATGTTATGGATGAGACAAGTCGCATAATAAATGTGTCTTCTGCTGCTCAAGCGCCGATAAATTTTGCTGCGCTCAGAGGTGAAGTTCAGCTTTCAGATGGTGCTGCTTATGCGCAAAGTAAACTGGGCATTACTATGTGGACAACGTATCTTGGAGAGAAGTACCAGACAAAAGGACCTAAGATGGTGTCGGTTAACCCCAAATCGTTTTTAGGTAGCAAAATGGTTAAAGATGCCTACGGCGTTGCTGGTGGTGATTTAAAAGAAGGCGCTAAGATCTTAGCTGAAGCTGCGTTCTCTGACCGTTTTAATAGTGTGGCGGGAGACTATTTTGACAACGACCACAACACGTTTGCTGCTCCTCACCCATTTGCAGGCTATTCCACTAATAAAAAAGCGTTGGTGGCAGAAATGGAAGAAATCATTTCTGCTCATTAATGGCGGCTTAGTGGTTGTTTAGCGCTCAATGTTGCAATGCTTCCTACATACCTTTAACGCTTTTTGTCATTTACGAAAGATTTGTCATTTTTTTATAAACGGTCTTAAACTTGCTTGTTTCTCTAGCATAATCCCTCACAATGTGTGAGGGATTTTGAAATACTGAGATACGCTTTATGGAAAACGTAGTTCTTGGTATGAACAAATAGAGTGAGGAAAGCATGCAGTACGATAGTCATAATAAATTTGCTACCACTACGGTAATTCTACATTGGCTGGTAGGTTTGACCATAATAGGGTTACTTGCCACAGGTATTTACATGACAGAGAACAATGTCTATGCGCTATTTAGTTGGCATAAGGCATTTGGCTTTCTTGTATTAATCGTCGCGATAGTACGCGTTATCTGGCGCATGAAGAATGGCTGGCCAAGCGCGGCGGCTAACTACAAACCTATAGAGCACAAGCTCGCATCAATTGTTCATTGGGTGTTGATCATCGCAACGCTATTAATGCCTATTTCTGGGCTAATGACATCTGTTCTTGGTGGTCATGGCTTATCGGTTTTCGGGTTAGAAGTGTTTGCCCAAAACTTTAGTGTAGAAGACCCAGAAAAAACCTTACCCATTAATTACGAGTTGTCGAAGTTGGGAGGCACTATACACTTTTACCTTGGTTACACTGTAATTGTTGCTTTATTGCTACATATAGCTGGCGCGCTTAAGCACCATATTGTTGATAAAGACGGCACCTTAAAGCGTATGCTGGGCAAATCAATTGGCGAATAAACCTTCTACGCTCAAATTCATGTTTTTTTGCGTGCCGCTAAGGTGGTAATAATATTGCGTGCCACCAAAGTGGTAATAACATGACGATGAAAGAAAGCCGAGTTGTTTAATAACTCGGCTTTTTTCTATTAGAAAGGCGCAAAACTATCTTTTGGATTGCTTGGAACCGTCCACCTCGATTTGGCATCAGCCATTGACGTTAGTGAAACGCCTCGTGGTATCTGCATACGATCGCCATATAGCCATAGCACCATATTGGTTCTGCTGCCGCCAGTAATAGGCTGTGCGGCGTGAGGCACGCTGCCCCTGTGAAGCATAGCAACACCGGGGGCGAATACCGTACGTGTGACCTTGCCCGTTTCCTGATTAAAGAAATCTACTTCCGATCCTTTAAAAGCTTCTCCAGGCAGGTTTAAATTTACGTTCATCGTTGCAGCAGACGCATCAGTATGTGGGCGTAGCGAAGTGTCCATGCCTTCTTGGTATTGAATTGAAAACCCGAAAGTTTGGGTATCAAAGCCCATTATTTCCGGAAACAACATACGTGAAATAGGGCGCATGTACTTATCCATGATCAGGTTATAAAACTCTTGGAATGCAGGTGCCGCTAAATAGCCTTCAGAACGTGCATCCAACATACCGCCATTGCGATTTAACGCAATGCCGTATGGAGGCCGAAGCGGAATACCGGCATCGGCCACACCGTCTAAATAAGCCCGAAGTAAGTGAAGTTTTTCAACATCAAATAGCTGAGCTTGATACACGCCAGGCAAAACTTCCTCCCACAAGTTTGCCACTGCTTGTTCTCTAGCTGGGTCTTCCCATGCTAACGCAACAGCATTACGAAGTGGCTCACTTATCAAGCTTTCTGTTACCCATTCAGCTAATTGCTTGTTTAGCTCGTCCCATTCTTGCCAAGCGTTTTCAAGTAATACGCGGTTACTGTCCCAAAAGCGCTGGACAGTTGGTGCACGTTTCAACATTTCATTGCGACTTGGAAGCGCCAGTGCACGTGCTTGTTGCAGTGCGCTATTGTTCGCTACAACCTTATCGGAAGTTGCTATTTGTGTTTTTGAAAGGCTCATAAATATTCTCCATTTAAATGCACTGTATCCGCGCAGGTTATTGAGTAGCATTGATGACAGCGCGTCGATGGAGAAAGAATATTGCACTTTATAAAGTTTAAAAATGCGTAATTTATAGAGTCAGAATTTAGATTTTGTTGAAAATAGATTGGTGTAAGTAATTATCAATATAAACTAAATACTGCTTCAGTATTTAAAGGGTTTTTCGTCCAAATTTCTATAGGTATAGTCCGTCACCTATTTAATGCTTCGTCATAAAAATGAATTGCGTACAACTCTGGTTAAGTTGGGGAGATAATATGAATGCTTCGGTTAATTATCACGTAAGAAAGCCTTTTACACAGGCATTTGAATTTGATGTAGATGGTATTGATGGCAATTTGGTATCGCCTGAACTTGTCACTACTCATGTGAACGTTACCGACATACGAAATAGCGATGCGAATATTGGATTTAAAACCCACGGCATTATTTTTTTAGAGGGGCTCAATGCGGTTCCCTATCCATTCAATGAAGATGAAGTAGCCCTGTATAATCGTAAAATTGAGGAAGTGCTTAAAACACAAATTGGCGCGAAAGAAGTCTTAGTTTTTGACCATACGGTGCGAGTAGATGATGAAAATGCGTCGCGGCGACCTGCGAGAAACGTGCACAATGATTACAGTGAAAAAGGTATCCATAAGCGTCTTATTGATTTAGTCGGAAACGACAAAGCCGCTGAATATCGCAACGGGCATTTTGGGTTTGTAAACCTGTGGAGACCCGTTGAAAACACAATTATGTCTTCTCCCTTGGGCTTTATCTGCCCTGATTCAATGAATGTCGAGGATTGGATCAATATCGAGCTTTGGTATCCAGATCGCAAAGGGGAGATTCTGGGTGTAATACCTAACGCTGAACACCGCTGGTTTTATAAATCTAAAATGCGCGTGGATGAAGGTATCATCTTTAATATCTATGATAACAGTGGCGTGCCCCACTTAGCTCACAGTGCATTAGACATGAGTGAAGCTGGCGCTAAAAAAACGATTCGTAAGAGTATTGAAAGCAGGGTGTTAGTGAAATATTAGGGCGGCTTGCTACTCGCTAACTCATATCTTCATCATCTAACCTGTATTGGTTAGCAAAGATAAGATAGTCGTCTGGTGCCGATACTTTATTTTGTTTCGCTTTATACATAGCAATATCGGCCAGTTTGATCAGTGCGTGCAAATTGCGACTTGTTTCGGGGTAAAAAGCCACGCCGACACTCATGGATACCACCGTCGGCTTTGTCTCGTTGTTGAAATAGAAGGGCTGTTTAACACCACTATTTACTTTATCTACTACTTTCTGAACCGAGTCTTCGTCATCGGCTTGCAATAACAACATAAATTCGTCGCCGCCCCAACGTATAGCGACATCGTTTTTGCGTATTTTCTCTTTCAATTGCTCAGCAACAAAAATCAGAACTTCGTCGCCAGCGTCGTGTCCGTAAATATCGTTTACCGCTTTAAACCCGTTGAGATCGATAAGCGCTAAAGCAAACTGGTGATCTTTTCTCATCAGTTTGGCAATAAGCTTTTCACCACCATTACGATTATAAATGCCCGTTAACGCGTCAAAGTCTGCTTGAAGCGCAAGCTTTTGTAACTCTTGTCTACGACTCGATATATCATTTAACGCTAGCTGGAAATACCGTTCGCCTTCCTCAGTAATTAAGGGGCTAGCGATAAGTTGAACCCAAATGGCGCTTTCATCTGCACTGCTTTTTAATTTGTATTCACCTGTCGCAAACTCGTTTCTGGCAAACGCTTCTTGAAGTGCAGACTTCATTGCCTCAGGGGTGTCGAATAGCTCATCTAACAATTCACCATAGTCTTGCTTTATTCCAAGCCCGGTCTTTTCCACTAAGTCATTAAACGCTTTATTACGAAGCTCTATAATGCCGTTTTCAGCCATTAACACGGTTGCTGTTTTGGCATTTTCAAACAGCATCCTGAAGCGTTTTTCAAGAAACTCGATTTCTTCCCTAAGTTGGCGCTCTTGGGTAAATTGCTCTTCAACTTTGCTTAGCAGTTGGTTGGTATCTTTTACCAGAGCGCCGATTTCACTTTTAGCGTGATAATCGGGCATATCAATTCTTTCGTTTGTTCCTGGTGTAATTTTATGCAGGGAGCGGCCTACACGTAGCATCGGTGAGATAATAATGTAGTAGGTGATGAACAAAGCCACTATGCCCACAACCAGCGCTTCAGCGTACAAGGAGTAACTATTGTCGGTACTTATTTTTTCTGCCTGACTGATAATGTATTCAAAGTTTGGATATACATTAACTTCAGCAAGTGACTCCTCTGGCATAAATGGATGTCTAACCACGAATACCCGAGGTTCGGTATTTTTATTAATAGCTTCAGTAACATTCGCTTGATAATAAAGTGTTTCGCTTTTTATAGAGGCAGCAAGTATTTTGTTGGTTTTTACTAAACCATTTATCGCTTCTTTGGCTAAGTCCTCATCTTCTAAAAATGCTGCAATAGACGCGGTTGCACCCACCGTTTGAAAAAGCTCTTCAATATCATTATTGGCTTCGTTTATTTCGTTTTCATAAGTTGCACGATAAAAGAACTCAGCGGTGGTAAGCACCACTAACATTGCTGCAACTACTAAGAACAGTGAAAAACGAAACCCCAGACCTTGAACGTTAATCAAAACGATATACTACCTTCATATTGTCAGTCACAGTCGACTCGTATACATAAGCTAGCGCCGACTCGTCTTCTTCAAGCCGTAGCTTGATATCATCAAGAGTTTGCTCTACCGCAGGAGGTTTAACGCGGCCGGAGAATTTAAGCCGCGACCAATAAGCATTGACCCTTGCAAGAGGAAGGCCCACTAAAGATTTGTAGAACTGGCTTTTCAGTTCGGCATCCATCTCTATATCGATAGGGGTGGCGACTTTTCCGTTAGGAAAGGCGGCGTATTTCCCCATAAAAAGATCGATTAGGCCTTTTTTGTCCAGTACCTGCACATCATTGTTAAGGTTGGTCACTACAACAATTTTCTCTTGTGCTTGTGCAGCAGAAGCCATGCCATGCATGAACAGCGCTAGGGCTAGAATTAAGGGGAAGCGTTTAAACAAATTCATGTTCATTCCCCTTAAAAGCTAAAGCTTAACGCGAGGAATAGGGTATGTGCTACACCGTCTTCATCGTCAACGACTAAACCGTCTCGAGCTCGAAGCCCAGTACCTCTCGCTTTTACGTCAGTTCGTTCAACTTGTGCTTTAAATGCAAGGTTTTCTTTCAGATCCCAACGCCAGCCAACTGAATATGATTGCTGACGGTGAGCGAGCGTGCTTGCCACCTCTTCTACAAAAAGAACAATTTCCGCTGTGTTTTCGTTGATAGGAAAAGCTGGCTGTTCTTCATTTAGAAAATAAGTATCCGTTCTGGCGAATGAATAGAGTGCATAGAAGGTATGGGCGCCGTACAAATAGCTTAAATTTAAAAAGCCATTAAAAGAGGGTCTTAGCGCTATAGAGTTTGAGTCTATGTGAGAAAATTCGCCGGATAGCTCCCAGTCACCTATAAAGCGATTAAAATATAAAGAGGTATAATGAATTGACGCATTGCGCAAACTTACTTCTTCTGAAAATTTGGTGGCGCCTATCCAAAAGGGCTGCAGCTGTGCCACTGCCGCAGCCACTACTGCAACATCAGCGTTGTCGTTCTCGGCTTTTGTTTCGGTGTGCTTTAAGGCAACGCTCCAGTCAAATGCGGTGAACTCTAAGCCAATAGAGCGCAAGTCGTTAAACCTAATTGGGCTGTTTTCGTTACTTGAAAAGTCGCTTTCGCCACTGCCCCAAAAGCCTTTAACGGATAAATTGAAGTCGCTAAAGGGCGTGGTGTAGCTTATGTCGCCACCATCGAAGCTTCTAGCGGGTACGATGCCGTAAACTTCGGTAGGTACCTTTACCCATGGATACGCAATAGAGACATCTCTGGTATCACTGAAGTGGAAAATATCCGCGGCTAATCTACCTGCTCTCACTTGCCACTTCGGCGAAATGTCGTAACGCAAGAAGGCCATTTGAGTGATGGAGCCAATATTTTGTTCGTCTTGCTCTCGATAAACAAACTGTCCTACGAAATCGAGGTTGTCTGATAACGTGTAATCAAGTTGTACGCCAATCAAGCTTAAGGGCTTAAATGCAAAGCCGTCTTTTTTTGCAAATTCTGCTTGTGAGCGGTCGGTGCGAAACTGATAATTTCGCGTATCTGCAGTGGCGGTGGCAAGCGTACCAAAGCCACTAATGTTTAGTTCGTTTTGCTCTGCTGAAGCGGTGCTTGCTATCAGCAGACTAAAGATGGCCGCGAAGAAAGAATACGGCTTTTCCATCATTTTTATACCTAATTTGAAGTCTGTGTTAAATGTTGCCCAAAGCCTATTGTTTTGACAACTTTACTTTAGTACAAGCATAGTAGAGAAACGAAGAAGCTACTGAAAATTTGGTATTTTTGTTTTAAGTGTCAAAAAGTGCGAGAAAGCCAGTCCTTTAAAATTTCAGTAGATTTAAACGACTAGTCCGCTTAGCTTTTCATCCCAATAAGGTGTGCCGCTAAAGCGTTCAGCTAAGAAATCGATGAAAGCGCGAACCTTGGGGGCCAGTAAACGATTGCTGGGGTACACCGCCCATAATGCACAGTCTGTGGCTAAAGGAAAATCTTGCAGTATTTGAACTAGCTCGCCACTTTCTAACTGAGGGTAGCTACACCAAGTAGCAGTAAGGGTTATACCGCAGCCTTGAATACAGGCATCGCGTACCGCTTCACCATTGTCCATACGCAAATAATTAGGCGTTTTCACCGATGTAACTCCATGGGCTCCCTTAAAGTCCCATACCTCTAACCCGGTTAGGTTAACTATTTTGTGATTTTTTAAGTCGGATGGTGTTTCTGGCGCGCCATATTTATCGATATAACTTTTAGCAGCAACGATAATGCGTTTGTCATCAGCGAGTTTTTTCGCGTGTAAATTACTGTCTTTTAATTCTGCATCGCGAATGGCGACATCAAAGCCACCTTCTACCATATCTAAAATACTGTCGCTGAACCGGAAGTCGATATTTAGCTTTGGGTATTGCTCTAAAAATACAGGGATCGCAGGGATTAAATGCATTCGACCAAATGAAGCTGGTGCGGTCACTCGCAGTGTACCCTGCGGCGTTTGAGCACCGCTGCCAACAGCAGCTTGTGCCGTTTCGATGCTGTCCAATACTTCTTGAGCATGGGGAAGAAAAAGCTTTCCATCATCGGTAAGCGATACTTTTCGGGTGGTTCTGTGAATTAACCGAACACCAAGTGTCTCTTCAAGTTTACCAATATGTGCGCTGGCAACAGCGGGCGAGATGTTGAGTTCACGCCCAGCTAAACTAATGTTCGCTGTGCTGGCAATACGCACAAAAAGTTTAAGGTGTTCTATGTTCATTTGGATTATCAACGAAATCTAAAAACTGTATACCTTTATACCCTAATTATCATCTTATTTTCCAGTGTTTATGTTACTTCCTATAATCCACAATGTGGGTCGAGAAGCCCATGGTGACATACTTAAACAGCTGGCTAGCATTGTAGATGCTGGAGCGCTTAAACCTATCATCGATAGGGAAGACTTTACATTTGAGCAAATCGCACAGGCACATGACCGTTTGGCAAGTGGTAAAGCTGTAGGCAAGGTCGTTGTAACGGTAGAATAGTTTTAACTTTTGACGTTTAGGTAAACAAACCTCCCGTAGTGCTTCCCTTAGCACATCTTTGCCGTAGTAACTTTCGTTATTGCGGCTTTTTTGTTTGATAGTCATTATCTGGAAATGATGATTTAGAAAAGCCAGCGCTGTTTACATCATTCAAATGCTTTATAATTCTTCGCGCAGAGGAGAAATAAACGTGAATGAATATGCTCGATATTTTAATGGCTACCCCTCAACCATTGTAGAACAAGCCCTTCAGCTCATCTCGAATAACCGGCTAAAAAGCTACTTGTTAAAAAAATACCCAGACGCCCATGAAGTTACCAACGACAAATTGTTGTATCAGTATGCGACCGAGTTAAAAAAGCAATATCTAAAAAATGCGCCACCATTTGGGCGGGCTGCGTTTAGAAAGCAAGGAGATATGATAACCAACGCGTTAGGTACACATACTTACCGTATGCAGGGTAAAACCCGTAAACACGATTTATCCATTAATAACGATTTACTCTATGCGCCGGAGCCTTTGTTCAAAGCGCTGGTAGTACATGAATTAGCACACTTTAAAGAAAAAGAGCACAACAAAGCCTTTTATAAACTGTGCTGTTATATGGAGCCTGATTACCATCAGCTTGAATTAGATTTACGGTTGTTTTGTGTAGCCGTTGCTATGGGAGAGAATCCATACGTTTAGTAATAATGCACGACTGCTAACGAGTTTAAATAATACTGAGCTAATGTCTAAAGTTCATGGCGTCTTCTATAGTAGTTAAACCAATACTGTCACATAGTGGCTAAAGCGATAAATATTGAGTGAATAAGGAGTATTGATGAGTATTGCGAAAGTTATGTCTACGCGGGTGGTTAGCGTGCACATGGATGACAGCCTTCAGTCATTACGCGAGCTCTTTGCTGCCACCGGCTTTCATCACTTAGTTGTAGTTCACGACAACAAACTGCAAGGCATTATATCTGACAGAGACTTATTGAAATCGATTAGCCCTTTTGTTGATACCCTAAGCGAACGAAAGCTTGATCGCGCTACATTGGATAGAAAAGCGCACCAAATCATGACCCGTGAGGTCATTACACTTAACCCAAGTGACTCAGTGTATTCGGCCATTGAGCTTTTTAATACTCACAAAATTTCCTGCATTCCTATTATCGACACGAATAGGCACCCAGTAGGAATGGTGTCGTGGCGCGATGTGATGAAGTTTATGCAAAGTCGAGTAGAGGCGAAGCGCTAGCCCAGCGCGTTTTTCTTAATATCGGAATGCTAGTTAATAGCAGTGAATATCGCTAAAAAGAGGCGGTGGCCTCTCTACCTGCGTTTATACATATTGCGGTAGAGAGACCGTTTTAATTTAAACGTTAGCTTTTGCGGTAGCTTACTTTAAACAGCAAGCTGTAGAGTACGGGCACAGCGATAAGTGTAAGTACCGTCGCAAAGGCCAGGCCACCCATAATGGTCACTGCCATATCAGCAAAGAAGGCGTCGAACAGCAGCGGCGCCATGCCTAAAATAGTCGTGACTGCCGCAAGTGAAACGGGGCGTACACGACTGATAGTGGCCTCGACTATGGCTTGTCGAATGGCTAGCCCTTCTTCTATCTGAAGGTCTATTTCTTCAATAAGTACAATAGCGTTCTTAATAAGCATACCGAATAAGCTTAAAAAGCCGAGAAGCGACATAAAGCCAAACGGCATATCGGTACTTAATAAACCAGTGACTACGCCAACAATAGCCATAGGTACCACAAGCCAGATAATTAATGGCTGGCGGGCATGACCGAATAGCAATACTGAAATAATGAACATGACTAAAAAGCCTGCAGGTAAGCCTGCGCCCAAAGCTTTTTGTGCATCGCTAGAGCTTTCAAATTCGCCGCCCCATTCTAATGAATAACCGGCAGGAAGCTCAATGTCTTCAATAAGAGGGCGAATTCTAGCCAAAGCTTTAGCCGCAGTTTCATCGTCACCCGGCTCAGCTTCTACCGTAATGGTACGAACGCGGTCGCGACGGTGAATACGCATTTCTTCGGTCATTAACTCTAAGCCCTGAGATACCTGTGTGAAAGGCACGTACTGGCGCTGTTGTGTAGACCAAACTTGCGACTCTCGTATCGATTGAAGCTCGGTATCTTCTGCCTTGCCCATCTTTGCAATAATGTTGTAGGCGTAATCACCGTCTTGCACCGTACCTAGCTGAACGCCGCTACTTGCATACTGTATGGTTTGGCTAAAGTCACTATGCGAAACGCCAGCAATACCTGCGTTGTAGTTGTCAAACTGCGTATTAATGGCAAAGCCTTTTTCACGCCAGTTATGTCGAACGTCTTTCACTTGTCCGTCAGCAAAAAGCAGTGCTTTGGCTTCATCCGCCAGTTCGCGAAGCACTTCTGTGTCTGGGCCAGAAAAACGGGCTTCAAGTTTTGCACCAGAACCGGGGCCAAACTGCATGCGCTCCATATAAAAGCTAGCGTCAAAGTCCAAGTCGGTTAGCTTACTGGCAAGCGCGTTTTGAATAGCCGGAATATTGTCAAGTTCATTCGCGCGAACCATGAAAAAGGCATAGTTTTCGTTTGCACTTTTAGGCGCATAAGTGAGGGTAAAGCGATCTGCACCTTGACCAATAAAAGTGGTTACTGCAGTCACGTTATCCATTTCCAAAATACGTGCTTCTGCTTCTTTTGCTATCACTTCAGTGGCACGTATATCTCTATCTTGCGGGCCCCAGTAGTGCACAAAGAACAGCGGCGCATTTGAAGGAGGGAAGAAGCCTTGTTTTACCATGCCAAAACTTCCATAAGCCACGATAGTAATAACAAACAGTGCACCAATGGTAACCCAACGAAGCTTAAGTGCGCCTAAAAGTGCACGCTTAAACCAGCGCTGTGATGCAGAGAGTTCGTTACCTGCGGTTTTCCCTATACCTTTGCGGTAGAAATACGCGCCTAGCACTGGTACCAAGGTGACGGCAAGCACCCAACTTATCATTAGTGAAACCAACACCACAGCGAACAAAGAGTAAAGAAACTCGCCCGTAGCGTCGTTCGAAAGGCCTATGCCTGAAAATGCAGCAATACCGATAACGGTTGCGCCAAGCAGAGGCCACTGCGTACGCTTTACAATAAAGCTGGCTGATTCTTTAGCTGTAGAGCCGGTGGCCATGCGCAGCATCATACCCTCGGCAACTACAATAGCGTTATCTACTAGCATACCCATAGCGATAACCATTGCCCCTAGTGATATTCTCTGAAGCTGAATATCCATAAGCCACATGATTAAAATAGTGCCTAGCACGGTGACAAGCAGAACAGAACCTACCACTACACCTGAGCGCCAACCCATAAATAAACATAGCGTTATGGTAACCACCGCTACCGACATAACGAGATTATTAATAAAGCCGGTTACCGACTCGTCTACCACCGAGGCTTGATCGTAAATAGGCGTTAGCGTAATACCTACAGGTAGCTCTTGAAGCAGCTTTTCCACTTTTGCGTTAACACGCTCGCCCACATCAACAATGTTTACATCGGTCAGCGCTGATACAGAAAGCGTTAATGCTTCTTCACCGTTATAGCGAACACGAACGGGCTGTATGTCGGCAGGTTCTAGCTTTAACGTTGCAATATCGGCAACCCTAAGGGAACGGTTAGTGCCTGGCACTACCACAGTCAGGTTAGAAATCTCTTCAAGCCTGTCTGGCGCGCGCTCTACAATTAAACGTACGTTCTTTTCGTCTACTTTAATCCGACCGCCATTGAACGGGCGAAGGTTGTCTTCAAAAAGCGTGGCAAGGTCTGGAAATGAGATGCCTAAACCAGCAAGTTGATAGGGGTTGATGTAGGCCACTATCTGTTCTTTTTGAACGCCAGTTACATTTACTTTGGCAACGCCTTCTGTAGTAAGCAGGTCGCGTCGAATAATACGCGCAAACTCTCGAAGCTCTCGGGTATCAAAGTCGGGGGCACTTAACGCATAATAAAGCCCGTAAACATCACCGAAATCATCAAATACCACTGGGTCTTGTGCACCCGTAGGTAACGAGCTTGCTGTGTCGCGAAGTCGCTTTCTCAACTCATCCCAAATTTGTGGCAAGAGATTACTGCCGTAAGTGCTCTTAACTTCAACCGTAATTTCTGAAAGGCCCGGCGATGAAATCGACGTTACTTCTTTTAATTGTGGCATTTGCTGAATAGCTATTTCCAAGCGTTCGGTAACTTCACGCTCTACTTTCTCAGCGCTGGCTCCAGGATAGTTGGTGTATACCTTTACCTGTTTAATAGTGAACGCAGGGTCTTCTAATCGGCCAATTTTGCTCATAGCCAAAATGCCGCCTAAAAGCAGGATGACTACCATCAACCAAATGTTGACGGGCTTATCAATTGAGTAGCGTGCAATATCCATAAACTACTTCTCTCCTTGGTAAGGAAGTACTTTCATGTCTGCACGCATTTGTGTTGCTCCAGCAGCAACCACTTGCTGGCCAAGAGTGATTTCACCTTGGCTTTTACCTTCGATAATTGCTAGTTCATTTTCAATATGCTTAACATTTACAGCTTGCTTTGTTACTGCATTAGTTTCTTCGTTGTATACCCATACCGCAAAGCCAGAGTCCTTGTTACCCACAAGTGATCTTACAGGCACAACAAAGCCCTCTGGATACAGACTACCTTGTAGGCTGACTTTTACCACTGCGCGGGCGCCTGGCGTTAACGGTAGTTCTTCGCGAGGCTCCATGGCAAACACCACTTCATAAGTTTGCGACACAGGGTCGGGTTGAGTAGAGTGCTCTACGTAGTTCACCGGGTACCACTGGCTGCGGTTGGTGGCTAATGTGGCGCTCGCCTGTTTTATGCCGCGGCCAATATTAGCGGTGAGCAAACGCTCGGGTACATTGATATTGAAGTAAATTTTAGATACGTCCTGCAGTCTGGCTATGGGAGTACCAGCAGCTACAAAACTATTGTTTTCAACCAGGCGTTGAGACACTTTTGCGTCAAAGGGGGCATATAGCCTTGTGTAGCTTAAATCTTGCTCTGCATTTTTTAGGTCGATGACGGCGAGCTCGTAGGATGTTTTTGCAGTATCAAGCGAGCTTTGTGCGACTAATTTCTGGTCGAACATTTTCTCAATTCGGTCGAGTTCGCGTTTTGCTTGATCTAAGCGTGTTTTGGATTCATCAACGCGACGTTCAAACGGTGTACGATCGATAGTGGCTAGCAACTTTCCTTTGTTGATGTCGCTCCCCGTGACCAAGTCGGTTTGAATAAGGCGACCTGACACTTCAAAGCTTAAATCTACCGTTTTTACCGCTGACACAACGGCAGGGAAGGTAAACTCATCAAAATCTGGAATGTTGCTAACGGTAGCCAATTTAACGTAACGAGGCGCAGATTTTGACTGTTGTTCCACAGGCTCTTCTGAAGAGCAAGCACTCAAAGTTGAAGCTAAAAAAACGCTTAGAAATAGAAAGTGAGAAAATCGCATCACGGACATAGGTGTGTGTAATCCATTGTCAGGGTAAATAAAGTATGAATGTGTGAACTTTAGGTAGCGAATGCGTTTAGTAGCATTGTGAGGTTGCCATCTAAAGTAAACTGCTGAGTGCATTTTAGTGCGGTTACATTGAAAAGTAAACTGTTCGGTGTAAAATGATTAGGGTATGATAAGGTTTAAGTAATTTTGAGAATTTCGATATGGTAGGCAACACAAGAACGCGCAGCGATATTAAACGCGAAGCCATTATTCAAGCTGCAACACAGGCGTTCCAAGAGTTCGGTGTTAATGGCACCAGTATGGACAAGCTTGCTGAGTTGGCGAATGTGTCAAAGCGTACAGTATATAACCATTTTTCTACCAAGGAAGAGTTGGTAATGCATTTGGTTACGCAACAGTGGCAATCAGCAATTCTCAATATAAATAAAGAGTACGATAGCACGCTTCCGATAGACGAGCAGCTAGAAGACCTTATTTTACAAGACATCGAGTTTATGGTGAGCGAGTCGCATCTTGACCTAGCGCGGGTGGCTATTGGGCATTTCTTTTACGAGCCCGAGAAACTAAAAGATGAAGTCGCGCAGCTAAAAGCCCAAGAAACGGCGATGCATCGCTTCTTAAAAGATGCAAAAGCAGATAACAGACTCGTTTTTGATGATTTAGACAGGGTTGTTGAGGAAATTGACAGCTTAGTGAAAGGGAAGTGCTTCTGGCCTCAGCTTTTTAAAATAGAAGATACCCTGAGCGATAATGATAAAAAAAATGTAGCGAAGAATACCGTCGCGCTCATCCTGAGCCGCTATACGAAAGTCTAGTCTTTTTAGAGTAAGGGCGACATGCTAAGCGGTGGCTATGTAGATTACCGATTAAAAGCCCGCCCTTTGTGCAAGAAAACGTTATTCTTATGATTGTAGCTGGAAAGCCTTTGGAAATCCTGACTACCTAGCATTAATGGTTCATGCGGAATGACTGGGTTGTTGAATGGAAGTGGACAATGCCTCTTCTCATTGCCGAGCATTTGAAGCTATGCCAATTGTTTTTAGTGATCGCTCAAAGTGGGGTAAGCAGTCTGGTTGGATGAGAATAAGCATGCTGTGAAACACCATGCTCTAAAAATTATAAATTTATTATTGCGCTGTAGTTATAGACTATCGAGTTTTGCGAGAACTTCTGTATTTGAACAATTTAAGCAGGAGGCGACTTGTTTCATTAAAAACGAGATCGCCTGAAAAAGATCATAGCATATAGTGCAAGTGGGTTTGTTGTCATGTACCGCCAAAACAATTTTTTAGGATTCTCAGCTAGCCTGAAAAGCCATTCTAGACCGAGACTTTGCATCCATTTTGGAGCTCTACCATAAGCTCCTGTGACGTAATTGAAGCAACCACCACATGTTATGATTACCTTGGCATGTATCTCATGTCTATTTTCAATTACCCACTGCTGTTCAGTTGGTTTGCCCAATCCAACCCATAAAATATCAGGGTTATTGTCGTTTATATAAGAAATTATTCGCTTACTATCCGCTGCTGTGAAGTGACCCTTGTGTGAGCCACTAAGTAAAAAGTTAGCATGTCGTTTCTGTAAAATGTCGCCACAGTCGGCTGCAATGCGGTCGCCGCCTCCTAGCAAAAAGTGTTTCAATGGTTTATCGCTTAGAGTGGGGATGTCGGTAATTAAATCTGTTATTGCTATACGCTCTGATATTGTCGAAGGAGAAAAAAGTTTTGAACCAATTACAACACTTTGTCCATCAGCAACTATTGCGGATGCTTGGCTCAACAAAAATAGAAAATTTTTATCTAGAATGCTCATACTAATCCCATGACCATTCGCTTCGAATACGATAAAAGGTGAGGTAGGTTTATTTGTTCCCGTACATACTTCTTCAATAATTTCGACAAACTCTTGTCTTGATGCAGTAACAATAGGAAGCCCTGCAACTATCGTGGTGTTTATATCTCTGTCCATGCTTCTCTATTGTCATTAATGTAATTAAACAAGCTTACTTTCCAGTGGGGGATAGGTGAGGTAGTAAACATTTGAATTTTGTCATTCACTGCTGCTTCGTTATGAGAAACCTTTACTTTTCTATCAAATTTCTTCTCGGTAGGCAGTACAGTTATCGTTTCGTCATAAATCCGCATGATTTCTTTTACGTACTCGAATCTAGTTGCAGTTCCCGAGTTAACTGCGTTGAAAATACCTTTTGCCTTTTCTCTGATGAGTTCAAAGGCCATTACTACCAAGTCATCTACATATGTTGGATTACCCTTTTGGAAGGGATCACTATACATTACCTTATCTTTTAGATTGTTAGCTTCTTGGATTCTTTTAGCTACAAAGTTTCTATTGGCAGATATACTTCCGCCGAAAAGCCAACCAGTCCTTAAAATAAGTGCGTTGTCATTGTTGGCTAGAGCTTCTTTTTCTCCCGACAATTTACTCATATGATGCACATTCGTTGGCATCGTTAAGTCGTTTTCGTAGTAGGGGCTATTACCATGCTCGCCATATACACCTGTACTGCTTATGAAAATAAAGGGAATATTCAATAGTCGACATGTATGAGCTAAACGAGTGGTATTTAAAACATTGTCTCTATGGCAAATATCAGGAAAGCTCTCACATTCATCCATGTTAGTATTCGCTGCGCAATGTATGAATACAGCATCAGTGTAGTTGCTCAACCTCGATTTTAGGTCACTTAAAGATGCGTTATAGTTGTATTCTTCTTGTTTCAAGGCACAGACTTCATGCCCGTATTTATAAGCATTTTGGCAGAACGAACTGCCTAAAAGACCGTTTGCCCCTGAGAGATACACGTTCATTCTTGTTCTCCAAAATAGAAGTCTAATGGTCGGTTTTCTGATTCAGATGGGTCGTGGGCAATTGAGGCGATGTTAAGCACTAAGTTGGAGCTAATGCCGACTCCCTCAAAACAAAACCAAATTCCCGGCCTTACCGTCAGCCTTATGTTATTTTTTGATGAAATCATTATTTTGAATATTTCACCACTCTGTGGATGAACAAAGTAAAATAAAACTTCACCGTAACAAGTAATGAGATTAAGAGTCATCTTAAGATGTTTTTTCCACCCTTTGCGTTCGTTGAAGTTAATCTCTGTAAAATACGCTTCACCAAATGTTGTAAAAGCGGTACTTGAGGCTTTTACAATGTGCCTAATATTTCCTTTTTCATTATCAATAATTTTTTCTGAGGAAATAAAAACCCATTCTTTAAGTGGGTGATTAAGTTCTTGGTAACCTAATTCTTTTATTTTTGCGCCCATGCTATAGCTCTTTTATTTGCATACTCTTGATATCGCATAATTTGCAGCAATGTAAAATCTCTCATGTTACTTTCTTTTTGATAATGCTCTACGTACCAATCGCTTACAAAGTCTATACATTCTTCATACTCTAAATTGGGTTGCCAGCTAAGGTGAAACATAGCTTTGTCGCAGTTCAGTTTAAGTAACCCTGCCTCATGAAATGGAGTTCTATCAACTATTGAAAAGGCATCGCTTTGGTCCTCAATACCCCATCGATTTGCGAGTTCGCTGATGAGTTCAAGCACAGTTTTGTTTTGTTCATTTCTAGGACCGAAATTAAAAGCTTGATGATTCAACTTAGATGGGCTTTGTGTGTCTTCTGATAAAGCAATTGCTAATGCCAAGTAGCCGCTCAAAGGTTCTAACACATGTTGCCACGGTCGGGTGGCATCTGGGCATCGGATTGTAACTGGCACATTGTTTAGCCAACTTTTAATGCAATCAGGTACGATTCTGTCTTTTGCCCAATCCCCACCGCCTATAACATTGCCTGCCCTGGCACTGGCTATTTTTATATTTGTCTTATTCTTCAAGAATGATTCAATGTAGGCGTGTAATATAATCTCTGCGGCCCCTTTAGAGCCGCTATAAATGTCTTTTCCACCAAGCCTATCTGTTTCTTTATAGCCCCACTCCCACTCTACGTTTTCATAGCACTTGTCTGATGTAATGATAATAGCCGTGCAATTGCCTTGAAATTCAGTTAAGCATTGTAAAATGCTTGCAGTTCCTACGACGTTAGTTTTTATCGTGTCTATAGGATCTTCATATGATACGGAGACCAATGCTTGAGCAGCTAAGTGAAATATAAAATCGGGATTGAACGTTCTAACAACCTCATTTAAGCGTTTAGACTCACATATATCGAATAGGTGATGTTCAATGTCTTTCTCTAAGTTAAGTATTTCAAACATTGAAGGTGAGGTAGGGATGTCTTTGGAAATTCCACATATTTTCGCTCCGACTGAATGCAACCAAGCGGTTAGCCAAGTGCCTTTAAATCCAGTGTGGCCGGTAATTAATACTCTTTTACCGCTAAATACTTCGATACCCATCTAGTCTCTCCAAGTCTTCCACGGTGCATCTCCGGAATCCCAAAGTTCATTTAGCTTGATATTATCTCGCATTGTATCCATTGGGTGCCAAAAACCATTGTGCTGAAATGCCATTAATTGATTAGATTGTGCTAAGGACTGAAGGGGATTTTTCTCCCATACACAATCGTCCCCATCGATCAGGTCAATAACGTCAGGGTGCAACACAAAAAATCCACCATTGATGAACGAGCCATCCCCAACGGGTTTTTCTTGAAATTGAGTAACGTTGTTTGAGCAAGTTACATCAATTGCACCGAAACGTCCCGGGGGTTGCACTGCTGTAACCGTTGCCAATTTACCATGCGCTTTATGAAAATTTATCGTCTCTGTGATATTTAGGTCAGAAACCCCGTCACCATAAGTAAAACAAAAAGCTTCATCATTGTTGATATATTTTTGAACTCGCTTTAGTCGACCTCCTGTCATTGAATTTTCACCTGTATCGACAAGAGTAACTTTCCAGTCCTCTGCGCACCCTCGATGTACTTCCATCGAGTTGCTAGCAATATCAAATGTTACATCAGACATATGCAAAAAGTAGTTTGCAAAATATTCTTTAATAACATAACTCTTGTATCCGCAGCAGATTATGAATTCATTTATTCCATGGGCTGAGTACATCTTTAGAATGTGCCATAGAATGGGCATCCCACCAATATCAATCATTGGCTTGGGCTTGATATCCGATTGTTCACTTATTCTTGTGCCGCGACCTCCTGCCAATATTATTGCTTTCATACGCTTCCTTCTTTCTGTCAATAAGGCCATTTTTATATATCTTTTTTAGAATCGCTAGACTAAAGCTAATCGTCAACAAAAACATTTAATAAACTTCTTATGCAACAGTGCACCACAAAAATCGATTGCACCAAGTTAGCCCCTTTGCCCTTTAATAACCCTTTTGTAATTCGAAAGTTTCGGGTAAAAGTGTCAATAAATTTTGCATTGTCATATTTAGAAGCTTTTACAAACTTCAGAAGAAAACAACGTGCAATCGTTATTGTAAATTCTTTGTAACGCAGGTGTTTATTTTGAATGTTTTTTCTGCATATTGTTTTGCAATTCGACTTATTCGATTTCTATGTAATTTTTACTTGCCGACAATATTTTTTGACAAAGAGTTTTAGATTTTGAAAAAACAGTCTCAGTCAAAAACTATGATTTTGAAGCTTTAAGAGCTGCGTAATCGAACGGTAATAATTTTCTTCTACAAACTGGTCTCGTCAAATTCACTGCATCGCAAAATTATTGACAAAATGAATGTAAGTTAAATGTATCCGCGCTGTAACAACTTCTGCGGCTTCTAGTCATTTAGATGTAATAAAGTCACTTGGCCTTTAGTATAAGGCGCGTAATTTGCATACATTGCTTTAGCTTTGTTTTTAATTTCACTTTTGTCTCGTTTTGCTATCAAGGATTCTCTAATGGGTAAGAAAGGCTTTGTTCGAAATAATGTGAATCAGTTCGCAGTTCTCTATAGGTTTTTTGATCTGTTAGCCGTTCAACTATGCTTACTTATTTCCGCAGAAGTGTACGGTGTTGTTGTATCGCAGCAATACTACTTTATTAGTCTTATTGCATGCTTAGCATATTTATTTAGTGCCGAGATGCTGTGGCTTTACCGTTCATGGCGCGCGGGCTCTATGAAAGAAATTTTATTCGTAGCCAGTATAAGCCACTTGTTGATGATGGCAGCGGTCATGTGCTGGATGTTTATTTCAAAATCATCAGAAGATTATTCCAGATTAGTTATAGCTTTGTGGTTTGTGTCAAGTTGGTTAGTGTCTTGTACGTGGCGTGTCGCCTTTCGATACTTTTTATTCGCTGTACGTCGAAATGGCAGGAATACAAGGTATGTTGGCATTATAGGCGCAAATGAAACGGGCTTAGAGTTAACAAATGAAATTAGAAGAACGCCAGAAGCTGGCTATAACGTTGTTGGAGTGTATGATGATAGAGACGCCGATAGAACAGTAATACCTGAAGGTCTTCAGTCACTGGGAGCAATCGATCAGGTTTATCACGATGTGCTAACGGGTAAAGTCGATACAATTTTTATAACTCTTCCTATGACAGCAAACAAACGCATTGAAAAGATTCTGCAGATTCTTGGCGATACGCAAGCGCAAGTTCACCTTGTACCAAATTTCTTTGTGTACAATCTTCTTCATTCAAGAATCTGTAACGTAGGTGAGTTGCAAACCGTAAGTGTGTTCGACTCGCCAATGAAAGGCGCAATGAACTTTCTCAAACGCGTAGAAGACATCATCTTAGCAAGTATTATTCTTACCATCATTGCACTGCCCATGCTTGTTATAGCAGCGGCCGTTAAACTAACTTCTAAAGGCCCTATTATATTTAAGCAAAACCGCTATGGTATGGACGGCAAGAAAATAAAAGTGTGGAAGTTTAGAAGCATGACGGTTACAGAGGACGGAGATAAAGTGACTCAGGCCAGCAAAAACGACGCTCGTATAACACCTGTAGGAGCGTTTTTACGCAGAACATCGTTGGATGAGTTACCACAGTTTATAAACGTGCTTCAGGGCAGTATGTCAGTAGTAGGGCCAAGACCACATGCCGTCGCACATAATGAGATGTATCGGAAGAAAGTAGAATATTATATGCTACGCCACCGCATTAAGCCTGGTATTACAGGGTGGGCACAAATCAACGGTTGGCGCGGGGAAACAGATACTGTAGACAAAATGAAAATGCGCGTTCAGTACGACCTCGAATACATTAAAAATTGGTCGTTATGGCTTGATTTTAAGATTGTTTTAATGACGGTATTTAAAGGGTTCGTAGGCAAAAACGCTTATTGATGTCTTTCGGAAACATTAGGGCATGTAAGCTTTTTCACTGTTCTAAGTTACACTTAGGTCGCGGGAGAGCGCAGTCCTTATAATTTTGAGAAAGATATTAAGCGATGGGGAATTGAAGCTGGTCGAACATACTCAAAGAAGTTTACTTTAAGTATGTCGCCTTCACTTAGGCGTTGATACCTTCGTGCATCTATCAATCTACAGTGACGAATTTATCTTAATGAAAACATTAGTGGTCTGGAAAGTTTTTTGGAAGCTAGCTTCGCGTCGTGGAAAGCTTGAATTCAGATCTTAGTAAATTCACCATTTAAAAAATAGAACTAACGTTTTAGTTAATGTTTCGAATAGTAAAGCCAGAGAAGTAGGCTAGGAGTAATTCAGTGATTTCCCATGAGTATCGTTGTATTTTTATACATATCCCAAAATGTGCTGGAACTAGCATAGAACACGCTCTTGGGCACTTCGAGGGGCATAAAGGTCGAGCAGGTCAAGACCACAGAAGTATTCGCATGGTTTGTCAACCAGGGCCAAAAGTCTCAGAAATTTTTCAGCAGGAGAATTTAAAAGATTTCATTCGCCGCATTAGAGAGCAGTATAGGAAACATGCAAATCCTGAAAATGGTGTTATGCCTTCCGAGGACGAATATAACTCTTACTACAAATTTACAATTGTACGAAATCCGGTTGAAAGAGCTTATTCTTGGTATAAAAATGCATTGAGAGATCCTATTCATCAAAAGAACTATGGAATCGACCCTAACGACTCATTTGATCAATTTATGCGAAAATTTGCTGGAAAAGGGTTTTTAAGACCTCAAACGTATTGGTTAAAAGATTATAGCGGTGCAATTCCAATGGACTTCATCGGAAAGTTCGAAAATCTTTCCAAAGATTATGAAATTATCTGTAGAGAATTGGGGATTAAAGATTTTCATTTACCTCATAAAATTGAAGGTCAGACTTCGAAAGAGAAAAAAATTGAAGACAAAACAATAGAGTTTATTAACCGGTTTTATGCAGAAGATTTTGAACGTTTTGGCTATCGTTTTGGATAAATAATGATAGTCAATATCGGTTAAATTGCTAATTACAACACCAAGGTTAAGGTAAGCCGCAAATTCAGATGATAAGTACACCACTCAAGGTTAAACGGTGATGAGACGATCGGCTGTCTGTTGATGGTATTCTCAAGTCGCCAAACTAATAGAAGTATTACCATGAGATACAAGCAGTAGATCGAAGGTCAAAGATACCAGATAGAGGCCTACTTACGCGAGGGTTTCAGTTACTGAGAAATTGGAAAACGCTAAAAAAAGAGTCATAGCGACTACCAGTCGCGAAGCCAGCCGGAACAGAGTCATGGGTAATCATTACCTGCCTGAAGTCGCGCAGATCAAGGCGAGTGTGCAATTATTCCAAATCGCGTTGGTATAGAGTGCCGCACCGCCATCGTGAACAACAAGAATCGGTTTGGCGATTGGGAAGACGATACCGTTTTAGGTAAGCAAGGAACAGGCGCGATTGACAGCCTTGTTGAGTGAAAAAGTAGGTTGTATCTGATACGAAAAGCGCAGCTAACGTCGCAAAGGCTAGAGTTGGTGTGTTGTGGAAATACCGAAGCCATTTTTTACAATCACAGCGGATAACTGACTACTTATCGAAGTCAACCATTTTCAAACAAAAAGTTCTGCTAACTGCGCGTGAATGCTGCTACTTTTTAACTGATGTTTGCTACCTTGCTCAAATAAAAATATTGCTTACCATGATATACAGGTGTCCTTCATCGAAGGCACTAACGGACTAAACGTAGCATTGTTAAAATTCGAGGGCGTAGAGCATTATCTACTAGGTCGCTCAATGCGCCTCAACGGCAACGAATTCTATGACATTAAAATGGTAGCCGAGAAGTTGAAAATAGATATTTACTCCGCAACCCCTTATTCATCGTGGGCACGTGGATTAAATGAAAACTTCAATGGCCTGCTGCGTCAATACATACGAAAAGGCACCAATTTGCAGACAATAACAGATAAGCAGATTGCTGAGGTTGAAAAGGCATTGAATGCACGACCGAGAAAGTGTCTCGGTTTTAAGCAATCCATTGCAGTGTTCAACGAATTACGTAAGGTTGCTTGATTTAGGGAGTAGTGCAATTCGGAGTTTATTTCGTGTAAAGTAAATCAATCTTTCTTTCAGAAAAACAGAAAAAAGGCTCTTAACAAGAGCCTCGTAATATTTTTCGAAAACGTTTCTGGTGTTTTACGCCATTATTCTTTTTCTAATAGTGAAGAAAAGAGCGAATAGTGACAGCAGTGCGACTGATGGTGCATTTACCGCGTTTGCCGAGTTCAAGTTGCCGCTTGAAGTTGATAAACAAACGGAATTAGAGTCACATAATTCTACATTGCTAAAAACTACTTCAGAACCCGATGGCATTGCGTCGTTATCAAGGATAAAGACAAACTTCGAAAACGTGCCGGTGAAATAATCACCAACGGCAATTGCGTAATCTACTACACCATCACCTGCAGTGTAACCACCGATCTGGTTAGCGCCTGTAGTGTCGCTTCCACCCAATTGAAACAAAGTTTGTGCTGTAACAAAATTGTCGTTATCAAGCCCAATACCAAAAAATTCAGGATTTAAGCCAGTACCTTCTATTGAGAAGTGAAGAATAGTATCGGCAGCAATTTCAAATGAATCAGAAATGGAAACCCACAAGTTCCCTGCTAATGCGAGTTCATTACCATTAGTTACAAAAGAACCGCTTACCATCTGATTACTAAACCCTTGGGGCGAGTAATCATCAAAGTTTATGAACGAAGCAAAAGATGAAAATGGTAACACCATCATCAAAAAAGCTAATGACCTATACATCGTTTTCATTAAAATCCTCTCTTAAGCCTAAAACTTGCGTTGCTATAAATTAATGTTATTGATTACTATCTTTTATTCACAAATCATGCCAATAGATATGCTGTTGATTTTATGTGGTTATTTTTTTCGTTGCATATTGATTGTAAAAAAAACCGACAACGTCAATGTTAGTCTGAAGCTACCTTTTTGTTTTACAAATTGTCGCGACTTTTTGCATACCTGCGAAGAACTTAGCGCTAAAAAACGCTATTCTAAATCAAATAGACGTTGCAATTGAAAAATGATGTCACAACCACAGTCTGGCCATTGAAACTTTTCAATTTGTTCAATGCACAGGTATCATTTGGTTGTAATAATAATACGTTTAGATATCTTCTTAGGGCGAATAATACTCATCTAATGAGTAAAATGACTCCAAAATTTATATTTATAATTGATAAAGGTTGTAGGTCTACAGAGCAAGCAAGTTTTTAATTGATATTGATAAAAAACTTTTAATAACCATGTTTGCAATAAGGTTTTTAAATAGTTTTTATTGTTGATGCCGCTCTAACGGGCGCGGATTTTGCTTGAAACTGTTCTATCTGATTGTGCGAATGATTACACAAAGAAATTAGCTACTTTAAAAGTCATAGTCACATGAATACGAATGAGTTTTGTGCGTTAAATCGACAGCGTGCGTTGTCAAAAAATAGCATTAAGGATTAAGGATGAAAGCAATTATTGAAGGTGGTAAAACACCTGTTGGGACAGTGGTGGTAAGTGGGGCGAAGAACTCTGCAACCCGTTTATTAGCTGCAGCCTGTATTTCGGATGGAGAAGTTGTTTTAAATAATTTCCCTACTGAACTTGTTGATGCTAGACATAAAATTCGATTTTTAGAAAACGTTGGTGCCGACATAGTTGTTGACGAAGTAAAAGAGTCGTTGACTATCAATTCTTCAAGTATCCGTTGTACCGAATTAGATACATACGACTACCCCATTCGAACCACATACTTGCTTGTCGCAAGTCAGATAAAAAATAGTGGTGAGGCACTCATCCCTTATCCAGGTGGTTGTAAAATAGGTAGCCGAGGTTACGACTTACACATGATGGTGTGGCGCGATTTAGGTGCTGAAGTTACTGAGGAGCCAGATTTTATTCGAGTTAAAGCGAGTAAATTTAAAGGTGGAACTATTAAATTTCCTATTTCAACCGTGGGTGGTACAGAGAACGCATTGATTTGCGCATGTATCGCAGAAGGGAAAACTGAAATAGTTAATGCCTATATAACCCCTGAAATTGAAGATTTGATAGACTTTCTCACCCGAATGGGCGCTCACATTGAGGTGACCGGTAATAGTCACATTACAGTTGTGGGGGCATCTGGAAGATTAAAAGGTGTTATCAAGTCAGTAATGTACGATCGAATTGAAGCATTGACTTGGTTAGTTTATGCGGTAATGAGTGGCGGTACTTTACATATAAAAAATGTGCCATTCGATTCGATGCAAGTTCCGCTGTTGCACTTAAAAGAAGCGGGAATCGACTTTTTAAGTAACAGTAGCAGTATATACTATTCACCTGATTGCTTGATAAACGGGCAAGTGCAGCCATTTGAGCTCGCTTGTGGTGCACACCCGGGAATAATCTCGGATATGCAGTCTTTTTATACGCTACTGGGGATTATTGCAAAAGGCGATTCGCGCATTTTTGATTACAGGTATCCCAAACGCATTGCTTATGCTAACGAGTTGCAGAAGTTAATAAGTACGCCCGTAGTCGAAGCTGAAGAAGGCAAAATAACTACTCGCGGCCCTGGTAAATTTAAGGCGGGAGAGGTTACTTCAACTGACCTACGTGGCAGTATGGCATTGGTTATGGCTGCGCTATGTGCTGAAGGCAAGACAGTAGTTCACGACGTGGAAATGGCGCTGCGAGGTTACAACAAGCTTGATAAAAAGTTAGCTGGTTTAGGCATAAACATTGAAGTGGTTGATGAATAATGCTGAAGGGGTTAGTAGAAAGGCTTCTTGAAACTATTCCCCTTGCTTGCAGGCAAAATTTGCCTGCAAGCGAGTTCAGTTACTGGAAAATAGGGGGGCCAGTTAAATTATTTGTTGAACCGAATGACATACATGAGCTGGCGCTTGCTATAAAGCTGTGCAATGCACAGTCTGATGTTCCATTTTTGGTAGTCGGAGATGGTTCGAATCTTCTTTTCGATTCTTCTGGTTTCGATGGGGTAGTTATAAAAATTGGAAATAACCTTTCTAGTTTAAAAATTGACGGTACTAGCGTAGTTTGTGAAGCTGGCATTTGGGTACCAGAGCTTACTTATAGGTTATCATCCTATGGCCTTTCGGGAATAGAGCATATATGCGGCATTCCAGGACGCCTTGGCGGATTGATATACATGAACGGAGGCAGCAATAGGCGCTCAATTTTAGAAAACACTGTCTCAATTGAGCTTATTAACAAGCGTGGCGAAATTGAAAAAGTGTTCATAGAAGATCTAGAGTTTGCTTACCGTACCTCGCCTTTTCAAGAAGCCAATGACGATCGCATAGTTGCGCGAGTAGAGTTAAAACTTAAGAAAAGTGAGCGCAAGCTAGTCCGAAAACAAATAAAAACAATTCTTTCTTCCCGAAGAAAAAAATTTCCTCGCAAACTACCAAACTGCGGCTCTGTGTTTTTATCAGATCCAGCGATGTACGATATTATCGGTCCACCAGGCTTTGCGATAGAAAAAGTAGGGTTAAAGGGCAGAGTGCGAGGAAACGCACAAATATCGCCTATACACGCAAACTTTATTGTGAATAACGGGGGGGCTAGCAGTGATGATGTACTTTATTTGATAGCCTTAGCGCGACGAGAAGTTTATCAAAGCACGAATTTCTTAATGGATTGTGAAGTTAGATACGTCTACCCAAATGGCGGCTTAGTGCAGGCGCATCTTAAGGCTGATAGTTCTTATTCTTCAGATAAGTATTGCAGTTGACAATTCATAATTCTTTTCTTCGGAAGCTTTTAAAGCAAATTTAAGTAGGTTGTTTAGTGTCCCAATTTTTGAAACTACCAGTAGCTAAGCTGTTATATTGTTTTTTGTTACTCTATTTTTCGTATTATTTCAGCATAATTGATTTTTTAACGGGGCAGGGAGGTAAAAATACTTTAGAACAAGCTGCTTCTGGAAATTTAGTTAAACAGTTACTTGGCGTTATAGTTTTGGGAACTTGTGGCATTTGCTTCTTGTATCTACCACGGGTTAATGTTTTTGAATTTTATAATAGAAACAAATTGCTAGTATGCTTTTTAGCCTTTTGCATTTTGTCTGTTTTTTGGTCTGTTGCGCCGTTCGTTTCATTTAGAAGGTTTATTGCCTTTGTAACACTAATATTGGCAAGCTACGTGTTGGTGAAATCGTTTACAGCTGAATCATTACTAAACTTCCTATTAAATACAATATTTTGGATCACGTTACTTGGAATTGTTTATACCATAGTTAATGGGAAGGGCTTTTCATTCGGTTTCTCATCTAGAGGTTACGGATTGTCTGGCATCTTTCTTGATAAAAATGCTGCGGCCCGATTTTACGGTTATGGTATTGTGTTGCAACTAGCTCTTTCTAGATATAGAAAAAAAAATGATATCTTCATACTATGCACTTTAACGTTAGCCATATTGCTTTCTCAGTCTGCTTCTGCCTTTGCAATGACAGTTATTGGTTCGAGTTTGGTGATAGGACTCCAATTATTTAAAGGTCGAAATCCTAGTCAGTCACTTTCGCGGTTTGTTATTTTTTTATTTATAACATCAATCGCTTCAACTGTTCTTTATTTTTCTTACGAATACGCGCTTAGTCTAATGGGAAGAGACCCAGGATTGACCAACAGAACAATTATATGGGAATTACTACTGCCTTTTAGTGAAAAGAGATCGCTCTTGGGTTATGGCTTTGGCGCATTTTGGGCGAGTTCAGAGGCTGTCGCGTTTTCTGAAAGGTGGGGATTCATAGGAAATGCGCACAGTGGTTATTTCGAAGCGTTGTTAAATCTAGGCCAAGCAGGACTGTGTTTAAAGATTATTTTTCTAATGAACTATATAGCTATATCAATTTCAAATTATGTGAGAGGAGGTAAATTTGCTCTCTTTACTTTATCTGTCGTAATAATTCAGGCGATATCTAATTATGCGGGATTTGTAATTTTTAATCACAACAGTATGGATATGGTTATATTCACCCTAGCATATTTTATTGCAATAAATGAATACCATGGTCTGAGAAGTACTATCAAGAAATAACACTATCTATAAAATTGACTACGAACTTTTATTGTCACTGCTTTACTTCAGTTGTCTAATTTTTTTCAAGGTATATATCAAAGGAGTCTTGATCGCATGAACAGTAGAAAGCTTTATTATTATATTCAAAAGCAAATTCTTTAAGTTTTTGTTTTCCATCAGTGAGCGCTTAATAAACGTATTCGCATCTTCTAGATTGTCGTTCATATATAGGCGAAGTGACGTAAGGAAACAAAAGTCGGATACCTTTCTACTTGGCTTTCTTAAAAGGCCGGCTTGTATTCCATAAACGTCTAACAAATCTTTTCCGCCTGCTTCTCTCATTTCATAGCACTGGACTGCAAATGCCATTAAAACCTTTTGTAGATAGAGCTTTTCATGATTGGTTGCTATACCATCATTTTTAAACAAACCTCTTTCATACAAATTTTCTGGAATGACGAAAAATTTACCTGTTTTTATTAGTCTTAACCAGAGGTCTTTGTCTTGAGCAAATTTGAAAAAGTGTCTGTATCCACCAACATTGCTATAGGCTGATTTTCTATACATAACCTCACCGTGCCCAATAGGCGTAGGTTTATAGGTTAGATCCGACTCTGGTACATCTCCGGTAGTAAGTGCAAATAGCTTTCGCTTACCTTCTCCTTTGTTATCTATTTCGACATCGGTGTAATGACATGAGACTAAACTATAATCTTGGTTTTTATCTAAAAATTCCGATTGTGTGCGAATTCGGTTAGGTAAAGATATATCACCTGCACCGTGAATAGCTATGTAATCTCCGCGAGCATTATCGATAGCTTTTCTCATAGCTCCGACAAACCCTGTGTTATCTTGGTGAATAATTGTTAGCTTTTCGCACTTTAATTTCTCTAGCTCTTCTCTAACTTTATTATCTGGGCTTCCATCATTTACTACAATGACTTCAAAATCACTAAAGTCTTGAGCTAATAAAGAACCAATTGATTCAGAAATCCTATCTGCTCGATTGTATTGTGCAACACATATTGAAACTTTTATTGAACTACCCAAGACTATTTTCCTTTAGCCAAAAAATAATATAACTATTCTGTTTTAGTTTTTGACCAATTTCAAGTAAACAAGATAGTTACAGAAGTAAATGAGGATAATTCATTGCGATGTGTAAAGCCTTTGTGTTTATTTTGTGAAAATATCGGGCTGTATAAAATAATTAGCAATAAATAGTATTAAATTGTGATACGGTTAACTGTCAGTTAGAAATGTTGTTAATATTTAAATTGTCATAAAAGTAATATTAGTTGTTACTAGTGTTGTAAGATTCATTAAGAGGGAATAGCTTTGAACGATCAATTCATGGTATCGGTTATAATACCTGCTTATAACGCGTCGGCCACAATTACTAGAGCTTTAGACTCCGTCAAGGCTCAGACTCTTCAGCCTAGTGAAGTAATAATTGTTAATGATGGATCTTCAGACAATACTTCTGCCGTTATACAAAACTATATAAAGTCTACTGCACTCAATATTATTTTAATTGAGACTAAGAATGGAGGCCCCTCGAAAGCTAGAAATATTGCTATTGGAAGGGCCAAAGGTAATTGGCTGGCTTTTTTAGACGCTGACGATATTTGGAATAATAGTGACAAACTGTTACTTCAAAGCAGATTGGTAGAGAAATATCCAGATACGGTTTTAGTCGATACATTTTCAGAAGTTTACTGGAACGACACCAAAACAAATATTAATGACACTGTAAAAAATGATAATGCGTTTGAGTTACTACTTACTAAGAACATAATCAATGCGACCTCTTCCGTTTTGTCAAGGGCTGATTCGGTTAGGCTTGCTGGAGGCTTTAACACTGAAATAAAATTCGGTGAAGACAGGTTACTCTGGGCAAAACTTGCTCTGCAAGGAAGATTTCGAACCGTCGAAAAGTTGTGCGTTTTTAAAGAAAACCACGATGCTAACTTAACCTCTAATGGTATGAGAAACTTAAAATATAGGGAGATGTTAGTTGAAGAATTATTGAACTTGAAAGTTTTCTCTAAGAAAGAAACTAAAACTATTTGGCTCTTAAACTTCGAAGAATTTTTGAAGAAGGCTCTTAAAAGTGGGTGCTTCAATTTATACAACCTGATAGCGTCGAGTACTTTAAAAAAGTCAGGGAGTAAATTTATAATGTCAAAGTACTTTTTATTTTGGCTTCCCTCTTTAGTCCTTTCTGTATTTACTAATAAATAGAAATATAATGACTGCTAATAATCGGATACTTCACTTATTTTGGGTCTTTTTTGAAAAATTCGGGCTTGTACTTCTTTCGGTTTTTTCATTTTTAATTTACGCAAAGTTTCTCTCACCTGAACAAATGGGAATCGGAATACTTTTGTTGGCTGCAGTAGAATTCTTTGCAATGTTTGTAATAGCTCTAGTAGATAACTCTATAATTAGACTAAATAAAATTACTACTCAACAAGACGGTTGTATCTTCTGGGGACTTTTGTTAGTTAGCCTTATCATATCTTCTCTCATCTATTTAGGTTATTTACTTTACTTCAATGATAACCGAATTCTGTTAGTAGGTTTCTTGGCAGTTTGTTCACTGCCGTTTCAAATTTCAGTTCGATTGCATATTGTTCATATGAGACTTAAACGACAATTTAAAAAGCTAGCACAGCGTACAATTTTTGGAAAAATTCTGGGGATGTTAGCGGGAATTTATTTAGCTGTTGGTGGTTACGGTGATTTTTCAATTGTTGTCCAAACATTAGTTATGGCAATAAGTTCTGCGCTTATGATTTTTGTACTTGAGCCAAGAAGGTTACCTTTTGATTTTGATAAAAAGTTTATTTACGAGCAATTGTTAGTAGGGGTCCCTTCTTCTATTAAAGCGATAAATGTCACGTTATTTATGAAAGGTTTAGTCGTATTAATTGAGACGACATTAGGAACTGCTGCTGTCGGGTTTTATAACTTTGCATCTCGACTAGTCGAACTGCCGAGAACTGCCCTGACGTCTGCTTTGATGGGATACGCTAACCCTGTTTTCTCAAAAAGGAGAAATGAAGGAAAGTCTATAAATACTCTATTCATAGACTCAACACGCTTCAGTATATTACTAATCATGCCCTTTTTTGTTGGGATGAGTGTAATGTCAGAGTCAATAATTGAGCTTTTATTTTCAGATAAATGGGCTCCTTCTTCATTACTGTTGCAAGGCATAGCGGCTGTTACTTCTTTAAATCTTTTTTTTCTTTTTTTACCTAGCACATTAGTGGCGTTAGGGAAAACTAAGCTAGGCTTAAAGGGACAAATATTTTCAAGTGCTATAGGATTGCTTTTTACTGCTCTTACCGTTTATGAATACGGGTTAATTGCGATTATATTTGGCTTAATAGTACGGACGATTTCTAGTAATATCGTAAACTTTTATGTTCTGAAGAAAGTTTTAGATATCACTTTCTTTGAATTTATTAAATGCTTTACAACTCCAATAACCGGTGCAATCTCAATAGTCGTGTCAATAGCTATCTCTCGAGAAATTTTAGTTGTGCACTCTCTTCTTTTAGAAACTACAATTGAAGTTATCATAGGTATGTTGGCCTACTTGCTTTCAGTTTTTTTAATGAATAAAAAAGTTGTCAAAGAGTTTAAAATTTTCCTTAATTCATAAAGCTAGATTAAATATTGCTCAATATGATCCTTTTGAAGTTAATCTTGTGATTTGCCTATAATAAGGTTTCCATCATTGTCAAACTCTGAAAAGTTTAAGACATGGTAATTATATGGAACAGCTATTGATATAAAAGGCTCTGTTGTAACGCTGCTTGTAATTTCTTCAAGCATTTTACTTTCTTCTTGGGGGGCAAAAAAGTCGGTTATGTTCGCGTTGTATACCGAGTCTTCTACAATCGTATTATACATTAAATTGTATAGATACACTGACTCTCCGTATTTACCGGGGTCATTTATACTAAACCCCATGTTGTGCCAGTGTTTATTATGGATTAGAACGTTATTTTGTGCATGTACCCAAAAGCTTGAATCACCCGCGAAGCTCGCGTGGGCGATACCATTTGAGTTAGTCAGTACAAAGTTGTTAAAGATATTAACTATTCCTGCTGGCCTACTAAAAAGCCCGCCCAATTTGAAAGCAGCCCATGATTTCTGACGCTGATCACCCAGATTATGTATGTAGTTGTTAAAAATATAGCTTGGTCCTAGCATATTAGGAGTAGCGCTTACACCACAGTATGCTTGTTCTATTTCGTTGTTGTAAAACAGTACATTGCTTTGACCTCCATCTAACTCAATTATGTCGTCATTCGCATACGCTAGGTAGTTATTATAAATTGCTGAATCTCTTATAAACCCTCCCCATGATCTGCCATTTAATCGACTCTCAATAACATCATTGAACCTATGTTCATCCGTCCCGTAAAACCGATTGTTTCTTATAATGTATTGACCTTGCAGACTTTCATCGTAACTATTGGCTAATATAAGCATTGCAGCTGGACCTTTAGGATGCCCGAAACCCCAATGGTTTGCTTTGGGGGCTGGCGAATGAATTGTGCATTCCTCTACAACAACAATACCTGTTCTGACTAATGTCATGCCGCCGTCATAGTTGATAGGTGTGTTTGTGCCGACTTCATAAGCAATGCCGTTTTTATAATAGCTTTCGCCTCGCCCCCACTGCGATACGTTACACCCTTTAAACCATAAATGGCTTGCATCTCTGCTAAATATTCCATGTCGGCGCCCACCTTTAACAACAATATTTTCGAACATGATGTAACTATTATTCCCAATATTAATTGCATAATCGTCGTATTCACCAGCGACTATGGGCGTATTTTCATCACCAATAATTTTCGCCCATCCACCCTCTTTACCTTGTATGTCGAGGGAGGTGATATCTAGCATTCCACCATTATAAATATCACTTAATCTGTAAACCAAATTTGGGTCTACGGGTGGAGTTTCTGCACGTGTAGCAAATTCAAAAGTTAAAATCTTTGAGGGCAAGCCTGACGACGTCACAGTAATTTCAACATCGTATTGTGTGTTAGCTTCTAGGTGAACCAAACTTCCAGATAGCGCTTGTCTGACTGGTTCCCAATAGAGGTGCAGGCCTTCTTTCCACTGGTTATCTTCAACTTTTTTGAAACGCACTTTAGTTGTATTTTCTTTATCTTGGTCAAACAGTGTAATGCTTGCAGAATGAATCAACGGGACGATTCTATGTGTTTCTCCCGATGCAGTGGGTGGCACTATGTCGGAAGGTGATATGCCAGAGCGGATTGCTGCAAGTGTTACAGCGTCTTCGTCAATTGAATCATCAAGCTTTAAATTCTCTACTATTTGCATTCTTTTTTTGGGGAAAAGTCGTAGCGCTAACTCTATAAAGTCAGCTGCTTTCTGTGGTTGCTCTGCGCTTAAAGAGGATACAGCTTCGACAACCGTCGATTTTTTCGCTTCGTATAGTATACGAGCTGTTTCAAAAATATTTTCTTTGAACAAAGGGGCTGACAGGACGTCATTTTTCACCAATAGACCGATTGAGCTAACAGTCTCATCCAAGTTGTTAGTGTTTCGCATTATTTTATTAACTTCTGGATTGTTACTGTAAGTGTTTGAATGGCTTTTTGCTCCGTTAATAGAGCAAGCGGTTAAGGACATTGTTAAGAATAAAGTAACTGAAAATAGGTAAAAGCTATTTGGGAACATGCGCATGAGAAAACCCTTTCTCTTGTGATGAGATAGTTATTTAACTTTAGCTCAAAAAAAGCTTACATGCCTACTTGGTTGTACTGGGAAAATCGCACATGTGCTTAAGCTATTGACTTACCTTGTTTTAAAAATCTACAAAAAAATCAATCTAATGCGAGACCTAATCTTACTATAATTTAGAATTGATACTTAAAGGTTTTTATATCTGCTTTTTGTCGCTGCGCTGTCACTTTTTTTACGGTTTATGAAACGATAAAACTTTTATATTTTTCCGCTGATACTGAAGCGGTGAATCGCTTTACGCTCTCTATCAATTCAATGTTACCTACCTTAGTTTCATTTTTGATTAATTCGTTTTCTATAGCGGTAGAAAGTACTTTGACATTTTCATACTCAATCAAAGGCGCAACCTGACCATCTTGCAAAATCTCACGCGCTCCATGAGGGCAATCAAAAGCAACAACCTGTGTACCCACCGACATCGCCTCTACAATCGCATTGGGGCTACCTTCAAATCTTGAAGACAGTACATACAGGTCGGCAGCTTTCATTTCGGCTATAATATTGTCTGAATACCCAGGCAAAGAGACGTTATCGGTTAAACCCAAGTCGTTCACTTGTTGTTCTAATTCTTCGCGTAACTCACCTTCGCCAAATATTATCAGTCGACTAGGTATATTATTTTGAACGTCGGAAAACGCATTTAGCAGCATATCAAAACCTTTCTGATAGCTTAGCCTTCCTACCGCTATAACCGTGGGTATGCTTTTATCGATTAACCACGGGTGCTTTGGAGGTTGCTGTGCGGCCAATTCGGTCTCTTTCGTTATTACAGGGTTTGGGGCCGTCACAACGTCTTTTGCACGAACCACAGTGGTATCTATTAAGTCTTGTGCTACACCTTTTGAAACCGCAATCACTGGGTTAGGCAACAGGCGATAAATATAGGGCGCTAGGAAATATGTTGCCTTCATTACCTTGTCAGAGTTTACTTTTTTATCCAATGAAAAAGCATTTCTTTCGCTTACGCTTAATTTTTTAAGCCAGCCTAATGAAGCACATGTTATAGCGGTAATAACATTTATGTGTGTTAACGCCGCTAATATACCATCTGGCTGGCAGCGCTTTAACGCAGAACGAAGCGGGCCAAATGCATTTAGCGTTCTTTCACAACGCAATTCAATTAAGTTAACCTCTTCGCTAAGGTATGGCTTATTACTTCCGCCCTCAGTGATCAGTATCATATCTACATGGTCACCGTCTTCTATCATTTGGTTAGCTAACCTAACCATCATTTTTTCTGCACCACCGCCTCTAAGGTCATGAAGAACTATACATATTTTTGCCATGACTTATCCAAATTGTGCAATGTAAGCGTTTGCAACGTTTTTATATGAAAAGTGTTTTACTCTGTCGCTAATTTGTTTCGATTTAAGCGAACTATAATTGCATAGCGCATGCGCTAGAGCATCTGTGTCTAACGCTTTTACTAAAACGCCAGTTTCGTCAGACGTAATAAGTTCGCTAGGGCCTGTTGGGCAGTCAAAAGCAATTACTGGGGTATTTAAAGACATCGCCTCAACTAACACGGTGGGCATGCCTTCATGCCTTGAAGATAATACAAAGGCTTCGGCGCGCTTTATTATGGAATAAGGGTTGGTTGTAAAACCCGTAAAGTGAACTACCTCGTTAATACCTAAACTAGCAGCTTGTTTCTTCAATGCGTCAAGGTCTTCACCTGCTCCCACTATTACCAATTCCGGCAACGTGGCATCTTTCAAGTGTGCTTTAGAATAGGCTTCTAAAAGAAGGTCAAAACCTTTTTGTTCTACCAGCCGCCCTACGCCACAAAAATACCTTTCGGGCAGGGGGCTTTGTGGGCTTTCATTAGATAATTCCGCGATGCTCGGTTGAAGTACGGCATTAGGAATAAAGCTCACTTTATTCTTACCAAAAACAACAGCGTCTTTAATTTGCTGTTTAAGACTTTCTGATACGGCGATAATTTTTCCATTAGAAAGGCCGTACAAAGAATACAGCGCCTTAATGGCCCATGGAGCTAGTTTTTGGTCACTAACGTCAAATGCACAGTGCCTGGTATAGATAACTTTTAACTTTGGAAAACGCAATTTACATAAGAATGCTAAAATATTAGCCGTTTCTGTTGCAGCAATAATGACGTTGATTTCCTTTCGCTTTATTAAGCTGTAAAGGTAGCTCAGTTTCTGTTTAAAACCGTTATTGCTGTCTGCCGCGAATGCTGTAAAAGAATCTTGTAGTTGACTAAAGCCTTCTTTGCTCTCTCCAGTTACATCGTGTACGTAAAAAATAGAGGTAACACCCTCATCACCCAATGCTTGAGATAGGTTCTTATGTACTCGCTCTACACCACCTCCAGTGGTAAAGAACTTATGGATAAACAGTACTTTGTATTTTTCCATGGCTACAGCTATGCCTGTTGTTTCATTCTGTGCTTCCAAGCACAATAAATAGAATGGGGATTGGTTGTGATATAGCGCCACAAAAACTTGCGAGGCTCGGTTAAAGCACGATGTAACCACTCAAACCCTATTCGCTGCATAAATTCAGGGGCTCGTTTATAGTCGCCGGTAATATAGTTGTAGCAACCGCCACAAGTAATAATAACTGCAACGTTCAGTTTATTCTTGTTTCTTACCACAAACTCCTGCTCTTTGGGTTTGCCTAAACCAACCCACAGTACATCTACGTTTGCAGCGTTAATTGCTGCAATAACATCTGCTTCGTTACTTTTGTCGAAATAGCCATGGTGGGTGCCAGCAATGTGAAAGTTTGAATAACGCTGTTTTAGAATACCTGCGCACTTTTCAACAATGCTTTGCTGGCCACCTAAAAGGTAATGTCTTATATTTTCTGATGAGAGTTGAGGAATATCGTGTATTGTATCTGTCGTCGCCGTGCGTTCTGGAATTGGTTTGTCAGTAAACCACTTTGAAAACGCTACAACACTTTGTCCATCGGCATGAATAATGTCGGCGCTTTCCAGTAACCGCATAAATACAGGATCGCTATTAGCAATTGAAATACCTTGGCCATTTGAGTCAAATATTGTTAACGGTGATGGCTTTTCGTCGCCAAGTGTATCGCTTTTAACACGCTCTACGATTAAATCAACTAACTGTTTTCTGCTTAGGCAAGCCGTTTTTAGTCCGCCCACGTTCGTAAAAACAACTTCTTCCATTTTCATTGCTTTCGGCACCTGCTGTACTTATTTTCCGTTTTTGGGATGTTATTCGCTAAGAATGACAATTTTGTGATTTTATCAGATTACTCTGGTTTTATACATTTATCGTGCCATGCAAAAGACACTTGCTTTAACAAACACTGCCTTGCACGGGAGGTAGGTCTTATTATATTTCTTCCTCCAACAATAAATGTATAAGCCTAGTGATGCAATGATGTATCTTTTGGAAAAGGCTGTTAAATTATAAGTTAGGAAGTTTCCTGCTCTTTCAGTGTGTTTTTATTTATAATGGCTAGGCAAATTCATCTAATGGCTGGTAAGTGAATAAGTTTCGGCGAAGTATTAATGTTTGGGTACGGATTATAGTTGTCTCTGTGCTAGCCATAGTTTGCTCTAGAATTTTAGCAGACGGTGAGCTTGTGTTTTCCGAGTTGCTGTATCAGCGAATTGATGAGGTTTACGGCAGCAAAGCGAAAGAACGAGTTGCAAGCTGGCAAAGAGTATTAAACAGCGCAAAACAGCTGGATGAAGATGAAAAGCTTTATGAAATAAATCGCTTTTTTAACGAACTCCCCTTCGTTGACGATAGTCAGCATTGGAACAAATCTGATTACTGGGCAACACCGGTTGAATTTTTAGCGTCTAACGGTGGCGATTGTGAAGATTTCACCATTGCTAAATATTTTAGCTTAAGGGCACTAGGAGTACCCGAAGAAAAAATGCGGTTTATGTATGTAAATGCGCTTAGGTTAAATCAAGCGCACATGGTTTTGGCTTACTTTCCTAAACCCAATGCTGTGCCTATTGTATTAGACAACATTAACCCGCGTATATTACCAGCCTCCCAACGGCGCGATCTTGTACCCATTTACAGCTTCAACGGTGATGGTCTTTGGCTTGCTAAAGCTCAAGGACGAGGAAAACAAATAAAAAATAGCCCAAACCATAGTTTATGGGAAGACCTGACCACTCGAATGGAAACGGGCTTTTAAAATTTAGGATTGAGAATGTCTTTAAGTCGACAATTTGGTTTAGGTTTTTTATCAGTACTAGTATTGGTGTTTTTAGGTACAGTTTGGATAAATGTAAATAGCACGCGCTCGTATATAAGCGATCAATTGTCATCTCATGCTCAAGACACGGCGACATCTTTAGGTTTGTCTATCTCACCGTACGTTGGTATGGAGGGTGGGCTGCCGGTAGTTGATACCATGGTTAATGCTATTTTCGACCGTGGTTATTATGAGAGTATCGAACTCCAAGATTTAGATGGCAATTCATTGCTTAAAAAGGTTAATCCTCCGAAGCCTGAGGTGGTTCCTGAATGGTTTATGCAACTATTTCCTATTTCTCCACCAATAACTAAAACAGAGATTAATTCGGGCTGGGTAATGGCTGGCGAATTAACAGTTAAGAGCCATCCTGGTCTTGGCTATGCACAGTTATGGAGCAATGCGAAACGCACTTTTGTACTAACACTGGTGCTTTTCGTAATAGGAACTTTGTTGCTCGCCATTTTACTTAAACTTATCACAAACCCATTAAAGGTTGTGATAAGAGCTGCCGAACGTATAGCTAATCGCGACTTTAATCCTATTGAGTATGAGCCGAAAACGAAAGAACTAGGCTTACTGGTTAAGGCATTTAACAAAATGGCGGGTGTTCTTTCAAAGCAATACAATGAGTTGACGGCCCAGGCGCAAGCCTATTACAAGAAGGCCTATCTTGACCCGCTGACTCAATTAGGAAATAAACAAGCCTTAGATAATAAGTTGGCACGCATTTTCACTAAAACAGAAGACGAGCCAGCAGCGGGCTTTTTAGTTCTTGTTAGGCTTTCAAGTTTAGCGCATGTTAACGAGTTGGAAGGGGCAGCTATTGCTGACGAGTACATTAAAAATGTGAGCAAAATTTTGCTCACTGCTACTCAGCGGAAAGGTGAGTTGTTTAGATCTCGCGGTGCCGACTTCGCAATTTTGTTGGAAGATATGAGTGATGAAGATTGTCTGAGTGTACTCGAAGGCTTATCGGAGCAATTTAAGGCAAATAACTCAGACATGTTTAAAAACGGATATGCCCACATGGGAGTAGCACATTTTGGCGCTGATACTCAAAAGGCCCTGTTGCTGGAACAAGCTGATTCTGCATTAACCTCTGCTTCTACTTTTCCCAATGGGTGGCAGTTAGCGAGTAATATTACAGTTCAACAAAGCCACCAAAGCTGGCGTGAGCAACTTAAACGTATCATTAACGAAGACGCGATTGATATTCTTCTTCAACCTGTAAAGAATTTTGACAATGATACTCTTGTGTCCGAATGTTTAGCCCGATTTATAGATAGTACTGGTGAGAATTACCTGCCAATGGCTCAGTTAATACCAGAATCTGAAAAGCTATTAGTATCAGGAGAGCTCGATAAGGCAATACTAAGAAAAATTGTTTCTCTGTTAAGTAAATCACCAGAGAGTAGCGAGTATAAGAGTATTTCTATAAATATATCAACGGCTTCACTTAGTAGTCTGGACAATGTAGATGAGCTTGTTGATATCTTGAAACAGGTAAGAGGCAAATCTAAAAATGTGATAGTAGAGATTCACGAGCACTCACTTCACCGATGCTTTAAAAATTGTGTATTTTTTGCAAATAAACTGCGAGAGATAGATTGTAAAATAACGATAGAGCGCTTTGGTAGTTCGATATCAGCCTTTGCTCACATAAGACAGATTCGACCAGATTATATAAAATTAGATGGAAGTTTCACTCGTCATATCAATTCAGTGGAAGAAAATCAGTTCTTTGTCAGTAGCTTAGTGAGTATTGCTCATGGTCTCAATATTGAAGTGATAGCTGAGTTAGTGGAAGATAAAGATGAGGCGCGATGCTTGCATGGTTTATTCGTGGATTATGTTCAAGGGTACTATTTTGGAAAGCCTGAAGTGTGGTCTTGAATCGAGAGGTTTAGGCACAGTTAGCCTTTAAGACACTATATTTTAACCTGTTAACAGCGTAAACTGATTGTATTAGTATTATGTCATAAATTTTGGAGTTGCCATGCGCAGAATTATTTGGGTTTGTTCTCTTGTTTGTTCTTCATTGATGTTCGCAAGCATGGCTCAATCTCAGGAAACCGGACAGCAAGATTTAAGAGCATCGGTAGTATTAATTGATGCCGCGAGCTCACCGGGATACAAAGTTATTCAAGAAATCGAAAAGTTAATGGACGGGGGCGTCGAGGGAAGCGAAGCCACAAAGACTTCGTTAGCCGCACTTGCTGCAAGTGAAAGTGAGACGCTAACTACTTCGCAAAAAGAGATGCTTTCGACTTACACGGAAGCCAGTTATGCTTTTTTTAATGCTTTGATTGGCGGTTCTGAAATATTCGAAGCTACTTTCGCTTCAATCGAAGAACTACCAGCGAATGCTGGTGATGTTGTTACAGTTGCGGTTACCTTCTTTCCAGAGCAAGCCAATGAAATTTTAGCTGCAGCTGTTTTAACAGGTGAGATTACGCAGGAAGATGCCATTGCGCTAGCCTTGCTTGCCGGAGCTAACCCTGAAGACGTAAGTACTGAAACTGCGGCAGGCGGAGACATTACAGCCGTTCCTGCTCCACTAGGCGCTGGTGTTGGCGCTGGTGGCGCTGGTGGTGGTGATACTACGGCCTCTACTAACTAATAGTAAAACACCCCGCGCATGCGGGGTTTGTTTTTTATCGAGTTCATCTGGCATTATTACTCAATTTTATTAGTATTTCTCCTCTATACTCGCACTATTGGAACTTAACTTGAGTACACATCATCACTTCGTCGCAGCGGAGCGAATAATCTTCTATAGTTTCTTAGTTTTTCTGTTTTGGCTTCCATTGCCACTTGGGTCCAATCGCCCTTGGGCGTGGTCTTTAATGGAAATTTATAGTTTCTTTATGCTCGTTAGTTTGATTTGGATTCATAAAGAAACTGTTTTAGAGCGGTTAAAGCCTTTTAGAATACCAATAATACTGTTTAGTATTTTCGTAGTATGGGTATGGGTACAGCAACTAGCACTTCCCGTATCAGTAATAGAACTAGTGTCACCCAATAGTTATGCACTATTTAAGTCTGCAGAAGTTGGTTATGGCATGACCATATCAGTGGATTCAACACAAACTAAAACCAGTTTACTGAAGTCTGCCAGTTACCTATGCGTTTTTATTAGCTGTTTGTTATTAATAACAACGCCCAGTAGAGCGAAACAAGTCATGCTGTGTTTTTTACTGGCTGGAGTTTGGCAGGCTACCTATGGCAGCTTTGAAGCATTGTCAGGTTTATCTAGAAGCTTGGTATTTGACTTGCCAGTGAAGAACATCGCCACTGGGACATTTGTCTATCGCAATCATTACGCAAATTTTTTAGTGCTTTGCTTGTCGATGAGTGTGGGTTATCTAGTTAGTACTTTGGAAACGCGAAGCCTGCCAACGAACAGAGCCAGGCTTCGCAGTATTTTGACTACACTTTTAAATGGTAAAGCATTAGTGAGGGTATGCCTTGCTATTATGGTTATAGCTTTGGTTATGTCTCGTTCTCGTATGGGAAATAGCTCTTTTTTCATTGCTATGACGATCACTGGTTTGCTTGGACTTTATTTAATTAAAAACAAGACCAGAGGCCTAACGTTTTTAATTATCAGTATGTTTGTTATCGATATTTTTATATTAAGCGCCTGGTTTGGTTTGGATAAAGTTCAAGAAAGGTTAGTGGCTACCAGTTTAGAGCAGGAAAGCCGTGACGAAGTAGTGAGAGATGCATTGCCATTACTCGGTGACTTTGCTGTAACGGGCTCAGGTATGGGCAGTTTTTACGGCATATTTCCCAGTTACCAAAGCGAGAATATTCGGCTTTTTTACGACCATGCCCACAACGACTATTTGCAATTTGCGATAGAGGCAGGGATACCTGCTTCTGCACTGTTATTTGCCCTTGTCGCTATGTGCCTATATTTTGCAATACGAGCCATGCGGGTGCGCGCAGATTCGATAATGAGGGGCGTCGCTTTTGGGTGCACTATGGCTATTTTGAGCGCAGCAATTCATATGACCGTGGATTTTCCACTTCAGGCGCCAGCAAATGCGACTTACTTTACTACGATATTAGCACTGTCATTGCTTTGTACTAAGGTAAAAAGAGAAAGTCGAAGACGAAGGTCTAAACGTCACAATGCCGAGGGACATCTATGGCTTTAAAATTCAAAGGGCGAATAGAGGACGATCCAGTAATAAGGAACTTGCTAAATGCAATGCCCGATGACGTAAAAAAATCTTTTACAGAAAAGCAACTGACTTACTTAAAAACAGCCGTTGCTTCACGACAATGGGGAAGTCACCCAGTAGATTTACGAGGAACGGTGAAGGGCTTAAAACACCGTTACTATTATGTATTCTTGGCGGGAAAGAACAAGCGAGAGCTTAGTAGAAGAGAAGAAAGAATGTCACAGTTGGTGCAGGCAGGAATTTTATCGTTATTTTTAACGCTGTCTGTGCTGATAGGGCTTTTGGTTTTATATGTACTTAAATCAGCGCTAGGCATCAACTTGTTTGAAGGTTTCTCTCTGGGGTTGTGGGATTGGATCAACACTTAGCTAGTCTAAGCACATATCCATTGTTTTCTTTAGTAAGCCATCTACAGATTATTCGTCTCTGTTCATATTTCTCAATGAGAGATAGTGCTTTATCTCGTGATTGCGGTGAAAGTATTGCATTGTAAATTCGATGTTTTATAGTTTGCTTATATTGAGTGTATAAAGGGTGTCGTGCTTGATATGCAGCAAGCCCTAATTCTGTAAACAGCAAATGCACCTCTGGCTGGCTTTTTCCGAACTTATCAGCTTGTGATAAATAAAACTTAAAGTTTTCGTCGAACTCACCATTTCTCCACTTTAAAACAGCCATATTGGCCCACGTAACTGGCCAACTTGGTCGATTTTGTATAGATAGCTTGTAAAGCTGCATGGCCTTTTTAGTAACGTTAACGGGGTCTGATTCTAGCTTTTGGTACAATCCCCACTGGTAAATATCGGCCAATACGTCTAGGTACAGCGGGTTGTTATTAGAAAGCTCAACTGCTTTTTGTGCAGTTTCTTTTGCAAGAATATAGTCACCTTGACTATTGATCTTCTCACTTTCTCTCCACTGCGTTAACAGATTGTTTGCTTTGTAGTAGTGCAACGCTGCACGCAATTGGTTGAATGACGCGTTAATGTATGAAAATAAGACTAGAGTTACCATAGCAATAACTAAGTATTTAGTTACTTTAGCTTTTTGGTTCATTGAAACCATTTGCTAGCGATTCTCCAAGGTGTGGTAACAAATAAGGTTTTAGATAGCTGCTCACCAAAGCTCTGCGATACCACGTTATAGGCTTTATCCATTTCCACTGGGCGGCGTTTTAAACTGTGAGCGTCAGATGCTATGATATCTACCAAGTTGTCCTCAAGCATTTTAAACCCCGTCTGCATTGCTGCATCTGAAAAGGTTCCTGTTAGTACACCTGCAGTTAATTGGAAAAGAACCCCTTTACCTTTTAGCCATAATGCTTTGTTGTAATCTGCAATGATGTCTCTGTTACGTTCAGGGTGAGCAATCATAGGTTGAACGTTGTTGCGTAGAAACCAACCGATAAGGCGATCAGTCCCGGCTGGGATATGACTGTGCGGAAGTTCTAAAAGAACAACGTCTTTGCCGTTCCATTCGCCTATATAAGGAAGGGTTTTATTTGCAAACATTGGTAGAAGTTCTGGTGATATACGACATTCTGCAGCGTAGTGAGATTTAAGCGGAATGTTATGCTCAATAAGTGCGGCGGAGAAGTCTGCGTGCACGTTTGCGATGGTGCTCAAGTCGTTGTCGAAATAACCACTATGTATATGTGGTGTACACACAATATGGGTTACACCCTTGTCTACGGCATCTTCAGCTAGAGCGATTGAAGCCGCCATATCGGCGGCTCCATCATCAATACCTGGAAGTAAATGACAGTGTAAATCGATCAAGTTTTTGATTGCTCCTCAGGGGTATCGGATTGATAGCCGTAACGGTCGTAAAACCCTACATAATCATAAGACTTCGACGCTTTTTTCATATCAACTTGGTTCAGTACGACGCCATCAACTCTTTTACCAGCTTGCATGAACCGCGTTAAACCACTGTTTATGAGTTTATCGCTTGTGCTATCGGCTTTCACAACATAAAGAAGTGTATCACAACAGTTAGAGACAACCATTGCGTCACTTACAGCCTGTGTAGGCGCAGTATCAATAATAATATGATCGTAGGTAGCTCTAAACTCAGATATAAGGTCCCTGAAGCGGTGCGAAGCAAGCAGCTCTTGAGGGGTAGGGGGAATGGTACCCGAACAAATAATATCTATTCCAGAGTTAACGTCATTAACCAAACATTCGTCTAGCGTATGTGTACCCGAAATAAGGTTGGCTAGGCCTGGTTGAAAACCAGGGAACCCAAATTGCTTCGCAATTGTGGGACGGCGAAGGTCTGCTTCAATTAAAAGAACTTTACCTAACTGCCCCATAGCAAAAGCTAGATTTATAGAAACGGTAGTTTTACCTTCTTTTGGTTCACTAGACGTAACCATGAACACTTTTTGAGAGCTATCTAAATGAAGCAGTTGTAAACTTGTTCTTAAAGTCCTTATTGCCTCACTAAACGAGTGATGCTTGTTGTCAAAAAACTGTCGAAGAGGAAGATCTTCTTTACGTTTGTGCTTCTGCCAAGGAATTAAGCCTAGCATGCGTTGACCTAGCTTTTTCTCTACATCTTCTACAGAGCGAATGCCGCGATTCAATGCTTCAAGAGCTAGTGCCAAGAAAACTCCCATTCCAAGACTAACAACGAATGCAGCTGCTATGATTAAGCCTTTTTTAGGTTTGGCTGGAATCGTCGGGGCTAGTGCTTCATCCAATATTCTAGCATTCGCAGTTTCAAAACCACCTACCTCGCTAGTTTCCTTTAAACGAGTGAAGAATGAGTTATATAGTTGCTGATTAATATCAACTTCACGTTGCAGTTTTCGGCGCTCTGATTCAAGAGTTGTTAATCTTCTATAATCTTGCTTCGACGAATTTACTGTTTGGCGAAGGCCCTCAACTCGCGACTGTAGCTGTTGGTATTCGCTGGTTATTCCCGAAATAAGAGCTTGAATTTGTTTGTTTAAGCTCTTTTGAACAGAATTTAGTTCAGCTGTAGCAGAAATCATACGCTGGTGCTTTGGTCCGTAGACTTTACTCAACTCTGAAACTTTACTTTCAGCTTCAAGCTCAGCGCGTTTTACGGATTGGATAGAAGGGTGGTTCAATACTTCAGGTAGTTTTGCCAGCTCTTCTACATCGCCTTGGTAACGTCTAACTTGTTCGTAGATAATAGCGCTTTGCTTTAATCTGCTTTCTGCTGCCACAAGCTCGCTGTTAAGGTCTTGAAGCTCTTCACTGGCCAAGCCTACAACGCCATCTAAATCTACAACTTGATTTTCTTCATAAAAGTTAGTCAAAGCACTTTCTGAAGCAACGAGCTTTTCGCGAAGTCCCAGTAAGCTATCGTTTAGCCACGTCGTAGCTTTCGATGTCATTGCAAACTTAGATTCAAGATAATTTTCTATATATGTCTCCGCAAAAGCGTTTGCAATCGTTGCAGCCAGTTTCGGAGATTCACTTTCAAAAGTAATTTTTACTACTTGCGTGTTTTTTACTGGCGAAATAGTTAAAGCCATAACCACTTTGTCAGTAACTGCTTTGCGCTTTGCAAATAAAAGTTCTTCTTCTGTGCGATCAACTTTAGGTGTCTGAGGCAAAAAGGGTAGAGCTTCTTTGATAGTAGATTTTATATCTTTAATAAAAGATGAGATGCCGTTTGACTCTTCCTGGTTGTAAAGAGGGTGCTCGACGAGGTTTAACTTGTCGACTACCTTTTCAGCTATTTGTCGTGACTTAAGTATTTCGTACTGTGTTTCAAAATACTCTTTACGGTTCGAGTTTAAGCCGTAGATTTCTTCTATCGACACGACTTTTGCTTCTTCTGCTTCTATTAGCAAAGAAGACGAAGCACGGTAAACCGGGGTCATAGACATAACGACCATAGCTACCAATATCGTCACGATAAAGGCTAAGCTGATTATCCGCCATTGATAACGTCTAATCGTCTGCCAGTATTGGCCAAAATCAATAGTATCTTCCCCAAACAGAGAAGCTTCTAGTTGTTCAGTTCCTTTGGGTGCCATGGGTACTTCCGAAGTGGTAAATTAAAAGAAGCTTTGTTCAATAGTTACAATGTCGCCTGGTAATACGATACCAGACCGGTCTACTGAAATAGTGGTTGAGGATCCTTCTGTATCTCGAACGATAAATATTTTAGTTTTTGACGCGCGTTCAGTGTAACCGCCTGCAAGCGCCGCTGCCTTATCTATAGTCAAGCCAGGCTGGTAAGGGTAACCGCCAGGCTTTTTGACTTCGCCATTTATAAAAAACGGTCGATAATCCGTAATTGAGACCGAAACAGAGGGTTCTACTAAATAGTCGCCTTTAAGGCCATTGTATATGTAGGACTCTAATTCAGGTAGGGTTAGGCCAACTAGCTTTATCTCACCAAGGTATGGGTAGTTTATGATTCCCACATCCGATAATCGAGTTTCTAACGAAAGATCATCCTGACCATAAACGGTAATTTTCACTACATCACCTGAACCTAGTCGATATTGATCTAAACTATTTGATTGCGCTAACACAGAGGCCGCAAAAAAGCTTATAAACAAAGCGCACAATACTACAAATCGTTGCATCTTTTTGTGTCCGAATTAAAGAGTTACTTTGACGGTAAAGCTTACTAAGTCTCTATCGTAGTCAATGATATCACGGTTACTGCTACGCGTGTCTTTCACGTAGTCAAGATTTAACTGCATCCAACGACGAAATTGATAGGAGAGGCCTGCGCCAATTCTAATTGTATCGTCACTTCTTGTAGTTACGCCTTCTTCACCCTCATAGCGGTCTTGATCAAAAGAGGTCGTTAAGCGGGTGGTAAGCCTTTCTAACCAATCATGAGACCAAGTAGCACGATAGGTTCTACTTTTAATGAAGTTGCCTTCACCGTTGGTTTCGTTGGTATTACTAAACGTTGTTAAATCTAGCTTAGTATACGAAACAGGCTGCCACACAACACCGACTTGCCAATCGACACCGTTAAAAGTATCTCTACCCGGAGCATCAAAGTCTTTAGCACGATAACCCAATTTAGCGTAGCCTGAAGTTTGAGCAGTAGACTCCCAATTCACACCTAGTAACAATAAATCTTCAGTACTATCTAGCGGGTTTTCTGGGTTTAAAGCAAAGTCATAATCCACATTTTTGTGCGTATAATCTAAAGTTACTTCCGTTAACGGGGCAACTTCGTATCTAAGCGTTCCTCCGAACGTGGTTGTATCTCTATCCCTAGCACGATACACATCGCTTTCGATATCATAATCTAGTGTTTGATAATCAAAAATAAAGTCTAGGCCGAATTGGGAAGTTAGTGCCCCATACGAATATATGGCCTCAAGCCCGGAACTTTTATATTGGTCAGGTTCGTCAAGTGTACTCCCGTTACCGATAGAAAAACGTGTTCCTCGGTCATCGTGACCATCTTCCCAATTAGCTTCGGCCTGTAAACGATTTCTTGAATTGAATTCATGGTCAATTCTGGCATTCAAAAAATGGTCGGTGTAGTTGTCTATCTGACTCGAAAAATAATCCTTACTTTCTAATCTATATCCAATCTGTACCTGATTTGCACCATAATTGTTCAGTAAAATAGCTTCTGGTGAAATTGTATGGAACCAACTGTTAATCTCATTTGAGCTAGAACGTGTTACGTTATCATCGTGTCCAAATTTATATTGGAGAGAGGGAACTAAGTCAAATGACCCCAACTCAACACTTGCGGCTTCTTGGGCTACAGCGTTGGTCGCTGCCAACATTGTAGGCAGCATAAGAGCTAGATACGTTTTACGCATTCAGTTTTCCTTACTGAGTTAATAATGCTGTAGTGTTCGGATAAAAGTTACTCTTTAGCTTAAACCGAAAAACAAGTCGTAAATTCAGTGATATAAACTTCATCACTGTAATAGCACTACAGTGCAAAAGAGGCATGCGTTCTATGTATGCCATTAGTATGCCAGAATAGTAGATAAATATGATGTCATTATGACAACACCTAAGTCAAAGAAATTAACAACGAACAGAATAGTTTCTAAGTCGCTTCTATATGTATATATAAATAGTACTATATATACCATCGCCTTTATAGAGAAACACTCAAAAGGTAATATTTGGTCTTGACCTTTCTTTTTAGTATAAAATGCCGCAAGATCTGCAGAAATTAAAGATCGGTCTAAACTGATTCGTTAGATTGTGTTTATATCGTGGCTATAGCGGTATATCAAACCCGAGATGTATATGGAAAACAAAAATTCTTCTGACAAGCCTTTGCCAAAGGATTCAAACAAGGTGGTAAAAGGGGGGCTTTTAGTCCGGAATCAAAGTGGCTTTTCAACTATTTACCGATTGATCGATCTTACTATTATTGTCTTTTTTTATTACCTTTCATCTTCTTATTATAACGTGCCCTTTGGAAATTTGAGTGTTTTACTTCCATTGGTGTACGTAATTTTCTTTCAGCTTTCAGCGGAGGCTATAGAGCTTTATCGCTCTTGGCGGGGTGAAAGAACAATCGAAATGCTGAGAGCTGCTGCAATAACTTTTGTGATAAGTGCTGCTGTAACGTTGACTGTGGGTTTTTTCTTTACGGGCTATATAGACAATCCCTCACCTGCAATTTTACTATGGTTTGCTAGTTCTTTTCTTAGCTTGCTTTTGTGGCGATACGTGATGAGAAAACTTTTGTTCAGGCTGCGAAAAGTCGGAATGAATTCACGCAACGCAATCGTTATTGGAGCAACTACACTGGGATATAATGTAGTCCAACAAATTATTGAAAATGACCAGCTTGGGATTCGATTTAGCGGATTGTTCGACGATCGCACTGAGTCCAGGTTAGCACATGAATTTCAAAGTCAAATCAAAGGAAAAATTGAAGATGCTATAGAATTGGCTAAGCGAAACGAAGTTGATTACATTTATATAGCTTTGCCCATGAATGCAGAAAAGCGAATAAGGCATATTTTAGAAAAGTGCAGTGACACAACTGCAAACGTTTATATTATTCCAAACTTCTTTATGTACAACTTACTGAATGCTCGCTGGCAGAGCGTTGGTTCAGTTCAAGCATTAAGTGTGTATGACACTCCATTTCAGGGTGCAAGTAATGTTCTCAAGCGCATTGAAGATTTAGTTCTGGGAGCGGTAATCTTATCTTTGCTTTTAGTACCGATGTGTATTATTGCATGTATTGTAAAGCTGACCTCTAAAGGGCCAGTAATATTTAAACAAAAGCGATATGGTTTAGATGGAAAACAAATTACTGTCTACAAGTTTCGCTCAATGACAACTCAAGACAATGGCTCAAAAGTGAAGCAAGCTACAAAAAACGACCCCAGAATCACGAAAGTGGGAGGTTTTTTGCGCCGAACATCTCTAGATGAATTACCGCAGTTCATAAACGTACTGCAAGGCCGAATGTCGATCGTTGGCCCTAGACCTCATGCAGTTGCTCATAATGAAGAATACAGAAAGCTCATCAAGGGCTATATGCTGCGGCATAAGGTAAGGCCGGGGATCACAGGGTGGGCTCAGGTTAATGGTTTGAGAGGTGAAACCGAGACCGTCAGTAAGATGGCTCAACGTGTTGAATACGATCTTGAATATATTCACCGATGGTCTGTTTGGCTGGACTTTAAGATCATCGTAATGACCATATTCAACGGATTTGTAAATAAAAATGCTTACTAGTGCATATAAGAATATTTAGAAACTGCGTGAGATAATTAGAGAGCGACTCTAAATTTAACCCTTTGCTCATTTTAAGCCGTTATGCTACCGCGTAGCGGCTAGTTTATTTAAGTGCTTTAAAGCCTAGCAGGGGTTATGAATATGTACTTAATGCATCACCGTAGTTTGCCTCCAACCTAATATCCTTACAATTTAATACCTTCACAACCTAACCCTCTTACAGGGTAATAGCCGATCAGGCTGTGCATGAAAAAAGCTGATATCGTCATTTCTTTGCGTGCGAATAGGCAGTAACTCATCACTTAATCGCTTTATACTTCCACGGCATTAAAAGTCATTGTGCTCGACAGATATTGAGTCTGTATTTAGTAGACAAATCAAACAGAACTGAAACACCAACCTGTTTTCGCAAAACAGCAGTTGCTCTTCAATTTAAGTGCTGCAAATTAGCGAAGCTCAAGTTGCAGCTGACAATGTCAAAGTGTCGAACCCATAAAGCGGTTCTCAACATGTTTCTTAATTAACCTTTTCTTAATCTTTCTGAGACAAAATCGATAGCCTTCGAACTTTTTCGTTCAAAAAGCGTACTGTTTAGCGTTTTTTTAGACTAAAGATTAAGAAAATTTATAAAGAGTTTTTAAATTTTGGTGTATTTGCTCTCGTCATTTTGTCATTTTTTCTATATTATCCAGACCACAAATAGCAACTATTATTATTTGCAATTGCAAAACGAATGAAAAGTTAAGCGGCTTGAAAGAGCCAGCGACTTAAAAAAGTATTGCCGAATAATAAGGTTCTTGGTTGCCAATAAACACACAACACTTTGAAGAACACTTGGAGAGTAATTTTGAAATTCAAACTTACGAGTATTGCCACTGCGATAATGTTAAGCCCAGCTGTACTTGCTGCTGATATGGAAGACATTGAAAGACTGACGGTAGAAGGTAAGTACCTTTCTGTTAACCAGTCTAACTCTATTAAGAGCCCAACGCCTATCCTTGACGTGCCGCAAAGCTTGTCAATTATTACCGCTGAAGAAATTACGGCTCGCGGTATTACTAGCGTTGGTCAAATTATTGATTACACGCCAGGTGTTAATACTTCTCAAGGTGAAGGTCACCGTGATGCGGTGGTATTTCGTGGCGTACGTTCAACAGCCGACTTCTACTTAGATGGTAATCGCGATGACGTTCAATACTACCGTGCGCTTTACAACGTTGAACAAGTAGAAATTCTTCGTGGACCGAATGCATTGCTATTCGGCCGAGGCGGTACAGGCGGTATTTTAAATCGTGTATCTAAAAAGGCGAAAACAGGCGAAAAATTCGTAAACTATAACGTTTCTGCTAATACCTTTGGTGCTTACAATCTTCAATTAGACACAAACGTTGATACAGGTGAGAAATCTGCGCTTCGTATCAATGCTATGTACGAAAGCTTAGATAATCATCGTGACTTCTACTATGGCGATCGCTACGGCTTTAACCCGACTGCACGTTTTGAAGTGAGCGACGATACCATTGTTGATGTGTCATACGAATATATCGATCATGAGCGCTTCATTGACCGTGGTGTGCCAACGGCAAACGGCGAACCTGTAGAAGCATTTGAAGAAATCGTATTTGGCGACTCGGAAAATAACTACCAGACGCTTGGTGCCGACGTATTTCGTGCAAACGTTGAACACCGTTTCTCTGACAACCTAAAAGGTAACTTCAACGCCTTTTACGGTGACTACGACAAAGTTTACTCAAACTTTTACGCAGCGGCTTATGACGCTGACACTGAAGTAGTAACCCTTGATGGTTATATAGATACTACACAGCGTGAAAACCTTATCTTGTCTTCAAACTTAGTAGGCGAGTTCGCTACGGGCAGCATTGAGCATACGGTTATCTTTGGTGGTGAGGTTATCAATACCAAGTCAAATCAAGACCGTTATAACCCTGTTTTTGATTCTACAGATGGCGATAGAGAAGCGTTTAATGTATCTCGCCCACTTAGTTTCAGAGGCCTAACTGGTACCAACTCAGTTGGCGAAACAGTAACGGCGACATTCTCTGATATTAACGACGATACACACGTAGACCTTGATGTTTACTCTTTCTACGTGCAAGACGAAATTGCACTATCAGAAAACTTCGACCTAGTGCTAGGCGCACGCTTTGATAGCTTCGACATTGAAGTGTTTAATGTTGTTGCAGCAGAAACGCGCAGCAGAAAAGACGAAGAAGTTTCGCCACGTGCGGGCCTTGTTTACAAGCCACAAGAAAATATTTCAATTTATGCAAGCTACAGCGAGTCATTCTTACCACGCAGTGGCGAGCAGTATGCGAATATCAACGGTGATGCAGACGCACTTGACCCAGATACTTTCACTAACCAAGAAATTGGTATTAAGTGGGACTTCAGTGAGAGCATGAGCTTTACGGCTGCTATCTTTGAAAATGAGCAAACGTCTCTTGATAACGACCCTAACGATGCAGAAAGCTTCGTGGAAGTAGATTCAGATGTATCAGGTTTTGAGCTTCAGCTTCAAGGTTATATCACTGATAAGTGGTACGTTACTGCTAACTACAGCAACCTAGACGGCGAGAATGCAAGTGGCGTGGAGCTTCGTGAGCTACCTGAAAATACCATGTCGGTATGGACAACTTATGAAGTAAATGAAGTATTTGGCTTCGGCATTGGCGCAACATACCAAGACGAAAGCAAGGTATCGACAAGCGCTACGTCACCTGTACTGCCAAGCTATACCCGTGTTGATGCATCGGCGTACTACACACTTAGTGACAAGACACGTCTTCAGCTAAACGTTGAAAACCTAACTGATACGCTTTACTTCCCTAATGCACACTCTACGCATCAGGTTACAGTTGGCGCACCAATCAACGCGCGTTTATCTCTGATTGGTTCTTTCTAAGTAAAACTGAAAGATTACCTATAGAACTTAAAAGCCATTCGTGAAAGCGAATGGCTTTTTTATTTTGCAGAAAAGTCGTTCCAAGCGCCCTTGGTGTTATAAACGTATTTGCAGCTCATACTGTTTTACCTTCATACTGACTAAGTCAGCAAGTCAGCAAGTCAGCAAGTCAGCAAGTCAGCAAGTCAGCAAGTCAGCAAGTCAGCAAGTCAGCAAGTCAGCAAGTCAGCAAGTCAGCGTTAACCCTGTTTTGCGAAGTCGATAAGTGTCTGTCCATCCATGCGATAGCCTAACCATTCACTCTTAGGTTTTGCGCCTAACGATTCATAGAAATCGATAGCTGGCTTATTCCAATCTAAAACACTCCACTCAAAACGGCCGCAGTCGTTCTCTACAGCTGTTCTCGCTAAATGTTGAAGCAAAGCTTTACCAGCCCCTAAGCCTCGGGATTTAGGTGAAACATAAAGGTCTTCAAGATAAAGCCCGTTGCGACCTTGCCAAGTTGAGTAGTTGAAGAAGTACACAGCAAAGCCAATAGGAACGCTGTTATTTTCGCAAATAACACAATGTGCGGTGGAGCCTTCGCCAAATAGTGTTTTTAAAAGTGCTTCCTCTGAAGCTTCTACTTCATGCTCAGCCTTTTCATAAATGGCGAGTTCTAGAATGAATTGGCGAATCTGTGAAATATCGTCAGGTGTTGCTGGTCTTATTGAAATTGCGTTATTCATAGTGTTTTCTCTTCAATAGGCACGAAAAAAATGAGCCTTGAAGGCTCATTTTTAAAGTTAAATGCGTTTGTAACACGTACTAGTGAACATCTACATAGTAAGTACTAGCCGCTATTCAGCTGAACCCGAAGGCTCAGTCGTGTATATTTCACCTGCACCACTAATTACAACCCCAGCGCTCGATTTTCTACGTAAAATCAATCGTTTCATGTACGAAAAAGGGCCATGTAAATCAAGCAGGATTAAATACAAACACGGTACTAAAATGAGTGTTACCAAAGTAGCATAAAGCACTGCAAAGCCAAGTGCTGCAGCCATAGGCACTACAAATGCTGCCTGCAGGCTAGTTTCAAACATAATGGGCAGTACGCCCACAAATGTGGTGATTGAAGTTAACGTAATTGCCCTAAAGCGTGCGGTACCAGCATCAGTAACGGCTTCTTTGATACTGTAGCCCTGGGCACGGCGCTGATTCACAAAGTCAGTCATAACTAGCGAGTCATTGATTACCACCCCAGCGGCTGCAATAAGGCCAAAGTTAGACATCATAGATAGGTCTAAGCCTAGTACGAAGTGGCCGAACACTGCACCTGTAAAACTAAATGGAATAACCGACATAATGATAAGCGGTTGCCCATAGCTTTTAAGCGGTACAGCAAGAAGGATATACACCATGATCATGGCCGCAAGGAAGAACAGTATTTGCTCATTCTGTTGCGCTTGTTGCTCTTCAATGTCACCGCCAAGTTCAGTCATAACCGACGGGAACGATTCTTTTAGCTGAGGTAACAGTTTGTCCTGAATTTCAGTGACGACTTCATTAGGTTCAACTTTTTCCTCATCAATATTGCCCCATATATAAACGCTGCGATAACCACCTTCACGACGAATGTAGCTAATGCCTGGCTTTTCTTCTAACGCAACCACGTCACCTAGCATGACTTCCTGGCCACTAGGGGTGGTGATCAAAGAGTATTTTAGATCTGCAAAGCGTTCGCGGGTAAGTTCAGGGTAGCGAACCATGACTTTAACTTCTTCGCCGTTGCGAATGACGCGCTGCGCTTCGCCACCGTAGAAACCTGCGCCAACTTGAGAGGCAATGTTAGAGAGAGTCAGTCCCAAGTCGTAAGCAACCGGAAGCAATGTCATTTGTACTTCTTTGCTTGGTGGATCGATAGTTGAGCTTACGTCAAATAGGCCTTCTTGCTGCTGCAGCATTTCAATAAACTTAAGACCCGCAGCGTTTAACGTGTTGATGTCTGGCCCAAATAGTAGATACCCAAATTCACCGTCATCACCATCACCGTTCACATCATCAATTACGGTAAAAGACTTCATACCGGTAATTTCAGGAATGGCTTCGCGCCAACGTCGGGCAAGTTCGAATGTGTCGATAGGGCGGTCTTCTTCATTAACCAGTGGCGTAAGTATGCGCCCTTCATTACTGTCTTCGTTAAAGGCAAGTCGATCGCGAATCATGCCTTGACCGAATTCATCAATAATTTGCTCTTCAACATCCAGAATGGTTTGCTCAACAATTTTAAGTGCATTGATAGTGGCTAGATCAGAGACGTTTTCGTTCATCTCTATTTTTACGCTTGGGAAGTCGTGAGGCACTTTAGGGTTTGGCACCATACGTACATAGTTTGCCCCAATCAGTCCCATGCTAAGCATTAGCATAGCAACGAACATCATAAATACTGCCCAGCGCCATTCAATCGCTTTTGTAACCGTACGCTTGTATGGGCCATTTACGAACGCAAAGAAGCCTCGGTTAAAGCGTGCACGCCAGCTATCTTGCCGTACGGGTGAGAATTTCGTATGAGCTAAATGCGCAGGTAAAATTAGTTTTGACTCAATTAAACTAAAAGCCAAACACAGAATAACCACCACAGCGATGTTATAGAAAAATGCGCCTTCAGGGCCACTGCTTAGCGTAAACGGAGCAAACACGGCGATAGTAGTGAGTACACCAAATGTTGCCGGTGTCGCTACGCGTTTAGCTCCGCGGATCACGTTGTCGACGCCGCCGCCTTTGGCTTCAATTTCGGTGTAGGCGCTTTCCCCAATAACTATGGCGTCATCGACCACGATCCCCAGAACCATGATGAACGCAAAGAGCGAAAGAATATTAATGCTCACTCCGAAAACCGGCATAAGCATCATTGCACCTAAGAAACACACAGGTAGACCAACCATAACCCACAGCGCCAATCGAAAGCGCAAGAAGAGGGTAAGCATTAACGCAACAAGAACAGACCCTTGAACAAGGTTCGATAACATCATGTCTAAACGTGCGTTAAGGTAGTAGGTCATATCCACCAGAACTTCTAAACTGACGCCCTGAGGAAGAGTCTCGTTTTTCTGGTCTATGTAGGCTTTTACGGTTTCAGCCACAGGAATAGTGTTTTGAGTTTTAGTGGCTTTAACGGCAATGTAGATGGCGTTCATACCGTTGTACTTAAAGTAACGCTCACCTTCAACAAAACCGTCGTTAATGTAGGCCACATCACCTAGCGTGACTTTAGCGCCTCCTGCACCAATTTTAATTGGAATCTGCTTGAACTCGTCGCCACTGTAATACTGGTTCTCAACTCGTACTGATACTATGCCAGAATTGGTCCTTAACTGGCCGGCCGAAATATTCGCTGAATAGCTATTAATTGCCTGTGTAACATCGGAAATGGTTAAACCGTACTTTCTAAGCGTATCGGGCTTTATTTCGATGGCAATTTCATCATCGGGCGTATTGGCTTCCACCAAAGAAATAGAGCCAAGTTGAAGTAGTTCATCTTCAACTTCTTTTGCCAGCACTTTAAGCTCAGACAGTGGTAAGTCGCCAACAATGGGCATTTCTATCACTTGCTGCTGGAACTCTACTTGCGAAACATTTACTGGCTCCATTCCGGCGGGGAAGGTTGCAATGCTGTCTACGCGAAGTTTGACCTTATCTAGAACATCAGTCAGTTCAGCTTTAGTATCAATTTCCAAGGTGACTGCACCACCGCCGCGAAATGCCCGAGAAACAGTGCGCTTAATTTCAGTGATATCTTTTACCGCTTCCTCTACTTTAATGAAGATACTCTCTTCTATCTCTTGTGGAGATGCGCCGGGGTAGTTTGCTTCAACGGTAATGTAGTTTATCTCGATGTTGGGAAACATCTGACGCTGAATAGTAAAGTAGCTGGCTATACCCATAACAATGATAAAAAACATCAACAGGTTAGCCGCTACAGAGTTTCTTGCAAACCAAGAAATAATGCCGCTTTGTGTATCCTTGTGATTTTCCATAACGGCTCCTTAGTTCGCTTGTGCCGTTACAATTTCAGTGGTCGTCTCAATAACCTTCACCGCCATGCCGTTCTGAGGGTATTCAGGCAAACTCATTACCACTTTTTCTGCATTGAAATCACCTTGAATAAGGAAGTCGCCATTTTCTTCCCGTACCACCTTAACTTTCTGCGATTTTAATCTGTCTTCATCGTCAAGGGTCCACAGCAGGCGATTGGTCACCAATTCTTGCGGTACGCGGTACACGTCACTTAACGTTTTTCCAGTGAATGCTATTGTGCTGTACGAACCAAATTTAACAATAGGTTTGGACGAGTTGATTGCATAGGGGTCTTCAATGCGTGCAACGAAATAACTCATGCGCGTGGTGTTATCTACAACGCCTGTATCTCTGTGAATAGTGCCCTTTACGGTAGCGCCCTGAATATCGTCGATTTCAATAGCAATTTCGCTTCCTATTGTGGTATCTGAAAGAAAAACACGGTCGAAACCTGCAATAGGGAAAGTGACTTCTGCAAATTCGATATTGTTAATAACCGCAACAGGCGAACCCTGAGTCACATAGTCACCAGTGCTGATGTCTCTTGATACAATAAGAGCATCATACGGGGCTTTTACTTTGCAGTTTTCTAAATCGCGTTTCGCAATTTTTAATTGAGCTTCGGCTGATTTTACGCCGGCTTTAGCGCTCATTACTTGAGGCTTGCGAAGGTACAGGTCGGTTACCCGTGCATTCGGCATCGTTTTCGCTTCTTTAGCGGCTACTTCTGCCTGTGCTTCTTCTTGAATCAATTGTGCTTGTGCACTTGCCAGGTTTGCTTCTGCTAATAGAAGTGCGGCTTCATACGCATCAGCTTCTATTTCAAAAAGGGTTTCACCACGCCTAACTAGACCACCGCTTACAAATTTAGGATTCCATCGTTCAACTTCCCCCGAGACTTGCGCTGCGAGATTGGTGGTCTCAAGCGGTAAGACTTCGCCGTAGGAAGTTAGCTGCACGCGCACGTCCTCTGGCGATAATGCCTCGATAGTAACGGTTGGACGCGTATCAACTTCTTCGGTTATAGCGCTGTCGGAAGCAGAAGCTTCGATTCCCTTCATACCTAAATAGCCTACTAGTAAGACACCAACAGGTAACGCAACTTTCATCCATTTCATGGCTAAATCTACTTTTATAGCGAATACTTTACATAGTGTAGCGCTAAAGTGTTTCAGGAATACAGTGCAAATGTAACTAAACGTGAGTCAATTTTATGTAAAGGGCACAAAAGTGCGAGTGACTAAACTTGTTGAGAGGTTGAGCTGGAAAAAGGGGATGAGTTTATTGACGAAATGGCGCATACACGATTGCGACCATTATCTTTTGCATAATAAAGCGCTTGGTCTGCACGACGTATGGCACTCGAAATATCTGTCTCAGCACTGACTTCACTTACGCCAAAGCTACTAGTTACATGAATTTCTTTACCATATACAGATAACGGGGCTTTACTGAGTAATTCTTTTATACTCTCTAATGCTTGCACCGCTCCGGCTTCATCGGTATCGGTAAAGATAAATATGAATTCTTCACCTCCCCATCGCCCGAGGATATCCTGTCCGCGAAGGCGAGCATTAAATTTCACTGAGATCTGCCTAAGGACTTCGTCACCTTGTTCGTGACCGAGGGTATCGTTTATGCTTTTAAATCTATCTACATCGGCGATGGCAACCGAAAAAGGACGTTTGCTGCGAAGCATTCTCGCGTATTCTCTATCTAAACACTGCTGTGCACCCCGTCGATTTAGCAAATTCGTTAGATGGTCGTGCTTTGCCTGCCTCTCAAACTGTTCACTTAGATAGAGTGCGGTATCGTAACTTTTCTGTCGGCTATACTCGTAAAAAGCAGATAAAAAAGACACGGTCAAAAATGAGTAGAGTAGGCGAGTTTTGAAAGCATAAGTATAGTCAGCCACATATGAGGCATCGTTAAACCCAAAAAGGATGATTGCGCACGTCACCGTAAAAGCGATAAGTGCCAGTAACCCACGAACAAAACCAGCGAAAAACATAGTAACCGGTGGTACCAGGTACATCCAAAGTGGGCCAGTGTTGTCCTTGCCACCAGTAATGATTAATAGCAGCGTTAGTACCATCAAACAGCTAATTAGCAGTGTAATAGACCACGTGCGAGCGGTAGCTGAAGAGAAGCGGACTTGTAATCGCTGTGATATGGCAAAGACAATACTTGCAATGAACAGCGTTGTAGACAGGGAATATTCTGCGTCGATAAAAGCGCGAATTCCAAGCAAAAACGTAATGGACGTGCCGACGGCTGCAAACAGGTTAACCACAATAATGCGCCTGTTAGTTTCGTCTTTATAGTGGCTCTTTACGCCACTAAATACGTATTGCTTTAGTCTACCGAGCATAACTAATTTGGCTGGTTTAGACTGGAGTCAACGTCTTCAGCTAGTTTTTTGATAGCTGACCTCATCGCTTTAATGCTAGAGGCAAAGCCATCATTGTTAAGCGGCGACTTAAATATGAAAGAGTGAACACGGGCCTCTCCTGAGGCTTGAGTAATGCGATATTGCCCAGAAAATACTACTTCACCTTCGTACGTGCTTACCAGATCGTTAACATGCAAAGACATGTGATGCGTCTCTTCGCTTTTAAAGTGATCAGGGCGAATAAGCGCTATATCTTTTGACACCAATGCACTAGTGAGCGCTTTAGTTAGCCCCTCATCTACAGGCTCCGCCCATAAATGACTGGTAGAAATGTGAAGGTTAGTGTCACTCGTTTGATACACCAGCCCCCTGTGTTTTAAATACTCTGGTAATGTGACTTTGTCTAAAACGACGGTCTGCTTCACATCGTGGTTCGTAAACGACGCATCGTTCGTTGTGTGAAGCAAATAATAGGTTAACGAATTGGGGGCGCTACTGCATGCAGATAGAAAGCAAAGAAACACAGCTAGCATACTGATGTGAAGCGCCGAGCTTCTTTTAAGAAAAGAAAAAGTCTTTACCTGCATTATCATATCATTTAATCCTTTCATCCCTGTTTATGGATGGCCCACCTTTAGCGTTTGGTGAGTTTGTTATTTTTCTAAAAAAATATAGCGTATTTTCAAAGCGAGTCGCGGTTGGCAACATCTCGTTGCGCAGTGACTTTGGTTAAAACATTCATTATTCGCGCCAGGCTGTACAATTTTTGCCCATTGTTAATCTAGGTATCGACTCGCTAATCAATAACGTTAATTTCTTGCCTTTGGTTGAATATCTGCTTCGTCATCTTTTGAAAATATCAAACTGTTCGGAGACTGATTAAGTTTCAATAACAAAGGCTGTATATTTCGCATTGTTTCTTGAAGGGCATCAACGGTTTCTTTTATCTCAGATTGATTAAAACCCCCTTCGCTGTAATTTTTTAGCAGGCCATCAAGACTCACTAGTACTTGATTGAGGTTACTGTTAAGTGCCTTGGCATCAATATCCGCAATAAGTAAATCAAAGTCACTGCTTGCTGTTTCTACCGACTCGGCCGCTAAACGCATGTCTTCAACCGCAAACTGAACATTTTCTACCATTTCTTTAAGCGGCAGCTGATTTATCTTATCTAAGATAGCGTCGGCTTTTTGCGTTAGCTGCGTGAATTCGTTACTAACCGTGGGGATCACTTCGTAGCCGTTTATCACTGCTATCTCGCTGTCACTATCGGCATCTGGTACGTGCTGTAGGTCAACATACAGCCCCCCCGTTAACACGTTACCCATACGAAGTGACGCACGAAGATCTCTCTGTAGCCAGTTTCTGATGGTCTGCTTAATGGCATTTAAACCTTCTTTGGTATCTGGCTGTCTAGCCTTGCCGGGGTATATATTAATAAGTACTGGGATCGGGTAATCCCTTTCTAAAATGTTGCCTTCAACGGCAGGGAAGGAGTTAATTGCAGTGACGTTACCTATTTCAATCCCTCGGTATTCAACTGGAGCGCCAACGGTAAGCCCTCGTACACTTTCATCTATAAGCAACAAATATTCGGCTGCAACTTTGTAACGTGCGTCTGAGGCGGCTGTGCTGTCGCCATAAATAGTAAAGAAGGCATTATCGAGGACTTGCTCACCCTTTGGTACGCCTTCGGGAATGCCAAAGGTAATGCCGTTAGCCAGCAGTGTTTCTAGACTTCCTGTTTCAACACTAACACCGTTCGATTCCAGTAATAATTTAACGCCACTCACATCCCAGAACCGCGTCGTGTTGGTTATTAGTTTATGGTAAGGCGCTTCTATGAATGCATCGTAATACACCACGCGCTCGTCAATATTAAAGGTAGCGTCTTCAAATTCGCCTACTTTAAAACCTTTGTAAATGATAGGGTCGCCAGGTTTATAGGCAAATTCGTCATCACTTTTTAGCATGACATGTAGACCAGGCGTGCCATGCGGCGTAACAGGCGGACGTTCAAGCGCGGTAAAGTGAAGCTGTTCTTTACCTTTGTCGTTTGCCGACATTGCAATGTAACTGCCAGACAAAAGGGTATTAAGGCCCGATACCTCAGAGAAGCTTATTCGAGGGGCCACCACCCAAAACTTGGCGTTTTCGTTAAGCAAATGAGCTGCGCTAGCGTCAATTCTTGCCGTAACCAGTACACCGTTTAGATCAGGTTTTAGGGTTATTTTTTTGACCTGACCAATATCCAAGTCGCGCACTTTAATCGGGGTTTTATTTACTTCAATACCTGTAGCTGACTGAATCTCTATCGTTATCAGTGGGCCTTGGTTTTTCCATTGGTAATAGACCATCCATCCGCCAATAACGATAACGAGGATCGGAATAATCCAAATGCGAGAAATGGATGAGGTGGGTTTTACCTTTGCCTCGTTAATGTTCGGATCGTTTGTGGTCATGGTAATTGCTTCCACTGCTGCCAAATAAGCCTAGAGTCAAACGTCATCGCGGCTATCATTGTTACAAATACTACGGCACAAAAGGCAAGTGCCGCTTGGCCCGGGTAAATAGACATGGTGTTGCCCATTTGAATAAGAGACACCAACACTGCTACAACAAAAACGTCTATCATCGACCAGCGTCCTATTGCTTCGGTAACGCGGTAATAACGTATACGTAATTGTTTTGATGTGGTTTTCTCTCGTTGTACAGAAAAATTGAGCCAAGCAAGAATGATTATTTTCGCAACCGGCACCACCACACTGGCAACTAAAATGATCAATGCAACAGGATAGGAACCTGATTCCCACAGCGAAATAACGCCACCAATAATCGTATTTGGTGTTTCTTGGCCAAAAAATTCAGTATACATAATTGGCAATATATTAGCAGGAATATATAAAATACAAGCAGTTAATAACAGTGCCCAAGTTCGCTGAATACTAGCCTTCGCTTGGTTCTCACAGAGTGGCTTAGGTTGCGGAGGTTGCCCGCATGACATCCACATTGCATAACGTGTGGTATCGAATTGGGATATGCAAAGCGCAGTAAACGCTGAAAAGCCAACAAATGCGTAAAACGACAGGCCGATAGAAACATCGGCCAACTCAGTGATTTTTATAAGGCTGACCAACGTACCCACCAGAAAAATTTCTGCCATGCTCCAGGGCAAAAGCGCTTTTACAAGTTTGTAGAGCCGAGGCAAATAAAAAGGGCGACGGTTTTGTAATTGGGCTAAAGATAAAAGCAACAGGCCAGCTAATACCATGCCGGGTAGTAATAGTGTGGCTAAACTGGTTATTATCGCCAGCGACAAGTAGTCGTGTTCGATAAGTACGGTTATTCCCGTTGGCAAGTCGATACTGTGTTTTTGCCCGCTCGCTTTAAATGTCAGGAAGTTAAAAGGCAGTGAGAGCAATAAAAAAATCAAAGCACTGAACGCGTAAGCGAGTAACTTTTCGCTTGCTCCATTGCGATGAGACAGTAGCGTGTGATTGCATACCGGACATACGGCCCGTTGCCTATGCGCGAGAACGGGTATGTGTACCTGAGTATGGCACTGCTCACAAACTATAGATAACGTATTTGATTCAGCCATATGCTTTTGTACGACACTTTTTGTATGCTCGTTGTAAGATAAATAGTAGCCTAGAGGTATAACCCGTTGATTTTTAGCATCAACAGCATAGCTTATTGCGAGCATGTCGGGAAGTATAGCTAGCCTTATTTAAAAGTATAACAACAATAATTGACGACTAAGTGATGGAAACAGCAAACGAAATTCGCAGCGTGTATGGAAAAGTAAAGAAGCAATTAAACCGTTTACTTCTAAAAAGGCGTATTGGCTTTTTACGTTTTTGGGTAAGTATTACCTTCGCTCAGCGTTGTTATTTCTTGGCAACGAGCATGCTCTTGTTGCAACTATTTTTCGATATCGAAAGTGGCTTGTTTGAAGCAATCATGTTTGGTTTAGCACTTGCTGGCATTGTCAGCGAGACATGGCCTAGGTTCATGGCGCTGTGGAACAGCTTACCAGGGAAAGCGATAATTTTATTTGTATACGCAATTATCGCGAATTTCGCATTAGCGTCGGCTAGTGGGCTCGTGAATAGCATAACCGGCGTTTCTGCTGGCGCGCTGCCCTACAGTCACAATTTCGCGCTTATACTTATGGTGCCAAGCTGGTTCTTCGTCACCACGCTAATGGCGCTCGTAGGCGGAATGCTAGTTATCTTTGTTTATGTGTTCTTCTTATTATTACTAAAGCCCTTTGGTGTACAAAGGCTTTGGCATCAACCCGGCTACCGTTATGTATTATCCACCGCTGTAGCAAGGTTTGTGTGGACCCTTGGCGTGGCCCTGCAGCTAGGGGTTTTAGCAGGACAGGTGGGGCTACTTTCTGAATTCAGTAATGAAAGCGCCAATGCGTTAATAACAATAGAAAATGAGATTGAAGCCCAGCCTGACGATAGTGAAGAGAAACCCATCGAGGGGCAAACAGAAGAGGTTTCAGAGTTAGAAGCAGATTTAACCGCGCTTTTAACCGATGCAAAACAAAAAAGTATTCGTTATAAAAAAACACAGCGCCAGGCACTGGCTAGTTTTATTTATGAGTTTGAAGCAGACTCTCGCTCTCGCTGTGCGCATCCTGAGGGGACGCGTGTTATTGAGCTTAACGACTACGAAATTTTGCAAATAGTGCCAACACAGGAAGATGAGATTGGCTATGCTTACACTGTAGTCCCATGTCGTTCAGCTGCCATTGGGCTCGATTAAAGTGAATTAGATTAAAGCGCTCCGCTTTTTCTGCTCTTAGTTAGTAAGGCCATTACAGTTTCAAATTAAATGTACTCATGGCCACTCGTTGAGAGCGTTCTGAGAGTATCAGCCATGCTTAGGTCGCTATTTGGCATCTCGCACACATCTAACGCTAAACATATAGTCTTTGTTTAGCTTAGCCCTTCTAATTTCGCCTTTATGTGAGTTCCACCAGGAATAGGCGAGGGTGCGAGCGTACGCCTCTTTATCAGTGGCGCTCGTACTTGTCCAAAACTCAGTGTACATTCCCTGCGTTATATACCAGTTGCCTATTTTTACGCCCGCTGCCGTTGCGCCAAATTGAAATTGATTAACTTTGGCCTGATCGAATTTTTTAAACAGGGTATTAGGCTGCTCCGCTTTTAGCGTAATAGCAATGTCGTTGCTTCCGCGCCAGCCTTCTTGTGCCAGCTCGCTTTGTGCTATACCAATAGTGCGCTCCATTTCCTGCCAATCGGCGTCGGTCGCAATGCGCCATCCAGCAGGACACAGCTTTCGCTCGTCATCTACGTCTTGCCAGTGATAAAGCCGTCCGTATTTAAGTAGGTTCTTCTCGTCGTCTTTTGGAATAAACCCAGAATCAACAGGGCTTCCATCTTGAAACTGAGTAGCGCGTAGGTTTTCTGCAAACCACTCAAGTTTCCCTAATTTTACGGTTTTATAGCGATTACCTTCCACGTCTTGAAAAGTATTCTGGCTGCCATCAAACTCTAGATTTGAAGTGTTCATAGAAGCTGGAACTGAGGGCGAAGAGGTCATCATAAAAAATCCTAAAATAAAAACGGCTTTTCTCATTTCATCAACATTCAATTTAGCAATTAAAACGACCAGGTAAAGTCTGTCGCTTTTTCTGATACGGCCCAAAGTTTTGTCAGCACTTTTTTGTCTACAGCAAAATCCTCTAATTTACACTCTCCAACAGGGCCGCCAAAATTCATTAACCCTGTTGGTCCATAATAGGCACGCTGTTTAAGGTTATCTTCGGTGGCACACATCACTTCAGGGTAGGCGCCTTTCTCGGCAGACTGCGCCAGCCCTATTTTCACCATAAAGGACCAAGAAATACGGGTTACCCAGTTAGCACTTTCTCGTATAAGGGTGGTGTTCGACGCTCCGGGGTGACACACAAACACCTTCACGTGTTTGTTATGTGCTTTTACTTTGTCTTGTAATTCGTACGCAAACATCATTTGCGCCAGTTTACTTTGGCTGTATACCTTGTTGGGGTTGTAATTTTTGTCCCAGTTCATGTCATTAAACTGCATGGTTCTTAGGCCCATTTTGTGCCCTTCACTAGCAACGACTACAATGCGTCCTTTCGACTCATTGATACGATCGAATAACAAACCACACAGTAAAAAGTGACCGTAATGGTTAACGCCTAATTGGCTCTCAAAACCATCCTCGGTTAATTCTTGCGTTGATATTTGTGCAATAGCAGCATTACAAATTAGCGCGTTGATAGTAGGAACTTGAGCTAAGATTTCTTTTGCTGACTGTCTCACAGCATTAAGGCTGCTTAGGTCAAGGCGTATATAGCTGACATTGGCATCGTTACCAAACTCTTGCTTTAACGTAGCGATAGCGTCATGGGATTTGCTCGGGCTTCGGTTCAACATAACGACTTTCGCACCTTTGGAAAGTAGAATACGTGTAGCCTCAAACCCAGCGCCCGTATTTGCGCCTGTTATTAAAAACGTCTTACCGTTTGCGTTTTCAATACGAGATGGCGTCCAACCGCCTTTTCCAAATAGATTACTCTTTGTCATCTGCTTCAAACCTTTTGTCACTAAATTTTGTATACTTGTAATATAATGACTAACGGTTGGGTAAAGTAGGCGAAAAACTCTTGAAAACTTGCCTAATCGTATCACCTTGTTGTTTAGGGTGAAGTTTGCTGCTAGATTGCATAACGCAAAAAATCAAAGAACACGATGTAAATAAAAGATGAGGTAGTGGTTTAAAGCGCTATGAGCAAAGCACTAATAAAGCAGTTAATTGAAGAGAAAGTGGATAACAGCGGCTTATACGATACCGGGATCGATGGTGTTCAACTTTTTAAAATAACACAGCCCATCGAGTGTGCTCCTGTAGTATACGAACCGTCACTAACTGCCATTGTTCACGGTGGTAAAGAAGCCATTTTGAATGGGGATAAGCATACCTTTAACACCAGCAAATATACTTGCTGCACCATGTCTATGCCTGTAGAGGCGGGCATTCCCGATGCTTCTGAGGAAAGCCCACTACTGGGGGTTTATATTTCTTTAAATAGCAGATTGATGACCGATTTAGCTATTGAGTTTGAAAGTGTAGGCGGTAATTTCAGTCAATCGTCAGCTTCGTCTGCACCCTCGGGCATTGCTTCAGCCCGGTGGGATGCTGATTTTACCGATGCCCTATATCGCTTACTTCTTCTCACTGATAATGCTACCGATATTGCTATGTTAGCCAGTACGCGTTTGCGCGAACTGTATTACTCGGTATTAAAAGGGGAAGCGGGTAGCATAGTAAGAGGCAGTTTTGGCGTAGGCAATGCCATAGGGCGGGCTATTGAATACCTGGCCTCCCATGTAAATGAAAACGTCACTATTGACGATATGGCCAGTAAGATAGGTATGAGTAAGGCCGTATTTCATCGTAAATTTAAACAAGCCACTACTATGTCGCCTATTCAGTTTGTTAAATCGATGCGGTTGAATAACGCAGCCAAACGTATAGCTGAAGGCACAAACGTAAGTGTTGCAGCAATGGATGTTGGCTATATAAGTTCGTCGCAATTTAGCCGAGATTTTAAGCGAATGTATGGCTTATCGCCGAAACAATGGGAAAAAGAAAATAAAACAAAAGCCGCGAGCATGCTGCAATAGTTTGGTCAACATGAGGCTATGACTTAAAAAATATTAGCGATAGAGATATTAAAAAAGCTCGCGACAGCAAACTGTGGCGAGCTTTTTATTTATTAATACAGCAACTGCTTAGAAGCTAGCGTTGCCCGGTGTACGTGGGAATGGGATCACGTCACGTACGTTTTGCATGCCGGTTACGTATGCTACAAGACGCTCGAAACCAAGACCGAAACCTGAGTGAGGTACGGTGCCGTAGCGGCGAAGGTCGCGATACCATGCGTAATCTTCTTTCGATAGGCCCATTTCGTCAAGGCGTGCATCGAAAACGTCTAGTCGTTCTTCACGTTGTGAACCACCGATGATTTCACCGATGCCTGGCGCAAGTACGTCCATTGCTGCAACTGTCTTACCGTCGTCGTTAATGCGCATGTAGAAGGCTTTAATATCTTTCGGGTAGTTCTGCATGATAATTGGCGCACCAACGTGCTCTTCTGCAAGATAGCGCTCATGCTCAGAAGATAAATCGATACCCCATTCAACAGGGAATTCGAATTCTTTGCCGCAGTTTTGCAGAATTTCGATAGCGTCTGTGTAGTCCATGCGAACAAAGTCAGAGCTTACTAACTTTTCTAAACGCTCAATGGCGTCTTTCTTAATACGCTGAGCAAAGAACGCCATGTCGTCAGGCAGTTCTTCAAGCACGGCCTTACATACATATTTCAGCATGTCTTCAGCAAGCTGTGCTACGTCTTTCAATTCAGCAAACGCCACTTCAGGCTCAATCATCCAAAATTCGGCAAGGTGGCGAGATGTGTTTGAGTTCTCTGCACGGAACGTAGGGCCGAACGTGTACACCTTAGACATAGCTGTACAGTAAGTTTCAACGTTAAGCTGTCCTGATACCGTAAGGTAGGTTTCTTTGCCGAAGAAATCTTCTGAGTAGTCAACATTGCCTTTGTCGTCGCGTGGAAGGTTCATCATATCAAGGGTTGATACGCGGAACATTTCACCTGCACCTTCTGTATCGCTGGCCGTTAGAATTGGCGTAGAGATCCAGAAGTAACCTTTTTCGTGGAAGAAGCGGTGAATAGCCTGCGACAAACAGTTGCGCACGCGTGTTACCGCGCCGATAACGTTCGTGCGTGGGCGAAGGTGCGCATATTCGCGAAGGTACTCAATGCTGTGGCGTTTAGCGGCCATTGGGTAGGTATCAGGGTTTTCTACCCAACCTAAAACCTCAACGTCAGTCGCGTCAATTTCAACGGCTTGGCCTTGGCCCTGAGACTCTTTCACTGTACCGGTAACCGATAACGAGCAGCCTGCTGTTAAGCGCTGGATATCGGCATAATTTGACAGAGAATTTAGCGCAATAACTTGTACAGGATCGAAGCAACTACCGTCGTGTAGTGCAATAAATGATAACCCCGCTTTAGAGTCGCGGCGTGTTCTTACCCAACCCTTTACGGTTACCGATTCGCCAACGGCGTACTTACCTTTAAGTACGTCAACTACGGGCGCATGCGTCATGTTAATTTCTCCGTCTTACTAATTTTATGTTGTTGCTTACTATTGAGTCATTTTCAACAACACAGTGCATTAAACTGTGAATGAAAAAATGCACTAAAATTTGCTTTATGGTCAATGTTTTTGGATTGTCATGCCGATAACTAACTAGCATCTGTAATAGCTTTTCGCTTTTCAAAAGGCTTTTCGCAATTCGCTTGACGCCAAATGTAAGCAAAATACAGATCGAAACATGGCTTGGTGTTGTAAAAATAACCAATGAAATACAATCCAATAGCACGCTAGTATACCCAACATAAAGCGGGATGCCAGAGAACAGAGTGACAAATGGGAAATAAAAATGATTCAAGCACATCAGTGCCCCAGCAAGCACAAGAACCACACGCTACGCAAAGCAATGCTGATCAGTCTAGCGAAGCAGAAAATAAGAGACGTACTATGACATATGAAGAACTTGCCGAGCGACGTTCAACGCCTCGTTCTCAAACGCCCTTCTATAAGGTCATGCTGGCACTAAACATTGTTGGCTGGGTAGGCATGATTGTTGTACTCATACTGTTTCACTATGCGCGCCCAGATTTTATCAGCGGCGTGCAGCAGTACTGGGGAATAAAAGGTGATACCAGTTGGTCTGAAAGTCACTTATCGGCGATGACCATCATGCTACAGGTATGTCTAGTTGTAACCTTGGTAAGCATTATTATGCGGGCACGGAGAAATCGCCGTCGTTCTGATAATTTTGGTGTTAATCTGATTATTCTGTTCGCCATCGCGGCTGTAAGTTTAATCACGTTAGCCACAACGCTAGGCCTGTAAGTCGGGGTAAGTATAGCCCGCGTCTCACTTGATAGTTCAGCCAAAGGGAGTCTATCAAGTGAGCAACAACACGCTACCAGTATAAAGGGTTACAGGCTATATTCTGCGTTAAATGAAAGCTGACTGGATAAGCCAGTAAGTATAGGCCGCATAAGCAAGCACAAACGCTCCGCCTTCCAGACGGTTTAAGCGACCCTGGCGCTTAATGCCAATACAGAAAATGAACAGCGCAATGGTTGATGCGAACATCACCATAACGTCACGGTATAAGAACTCCGAACCCACAGTCATTGGCTGAATGGTACCTGCAATGCCCACTACCGCCAAGGTGTTGAACATGTTAGATCCTATTACATTACCGATAGCTAAATCGTGTTCGCCTTTCTTCACCGCCATTAGCGATGATGCAAGTTCTGGTAACGATGTACCAATTGCGATAACCGTCAACCCAATAATCGTATCGCTAACACCAAAGAAGGTGGCGACTTCTACCGCGCCCCATACCAGCATACGCGAGCTTGCAACTAGCAATAAAAGCCCCGCTATCAACCACATTACGTGGGTTTTCACTGTGCCTTCATTGCTATTAATTTCTTCATCGTATTCGTCGGCGAGGGCGTCTTTGTCGCCCTTCATGCCGTGATAAATGCTCCAGGAAAGCAGAAGAACAAAAAGCCCTAGTAAAGAAAATGCGTCATCTTTAGAAACGCTCAAGTCCCATACCTGCCATGCAGCAAAGAACGTAATACCAAGCAGAACAGGCAGTTCTTTTTTGATAATTTCTGATTTAACGGCAATAGGGCTAATTATTGCGGTAAGACCAAGAATTAATAGGATATTGGCAATGTTAGAGCCATAGGCATTTCCCAGCGCAATGCCAGAGTTGCCCTGGAATGCAGCAAATATAGACACAATAATTTCGGGGGCAGAGGTACCAAACCCAATAATGAGCATACCGATGAGCAGTGGGGATACACCAAAATGATTAGCTACCGATGCGGCTCCGCCAACAAACTTCCCTGCGCTCCATAATAGAACCGGCAACCCAATTAAAATAGCCAAGCTGGCCAATAGCATACGTACTCCTTAAACCCTTCGTGTCTTGCGTGGTTACCTCAATGTATAGGCAAACCCAATAAATAAAAGTAGCTTCAACCTATTCAAATGCACATAAGTTTTTGTTGTCTTAACGATGAAAAAAAGCCGTGCTGATAATGCTATGCAAATGGCAAGTAAAGCGTAAACTCAGCGCTACTTTAATCGTGTTTGTTAATTGAACAAACACAACCTTAATTGTACCTGACAACACACTATTTAGAAGCGAATTACATGCACAATACACTGATTGTTACTGATGATGTTACTCCTTTTTGTAACACAGCTTTAACCGTGCTGACTTTTCAAGATTACCTTGCTGAGTTCCCAAAGTTGAACGAGCCCAAAACACGCGTTATCAATATATGTGATACCACGCGTTATTTAAGTGAAGGATACTATTGTTCACTTTTGGCTCAAGCACGTAATCACTCTGTATTGCCTTCAGTAAATACCATTAACGATTTGCGTATGGCTGAAGAGAAAAGTATTGATCGTATCGTTTTCTCTTTGTCGGTATCTCAAGACAATACGGAAATTACTGATGAACCAATATTAGTACTTTTCGGCGAAGTGAAAGATCAGCGCTTTAAGCGTTTGGCCCGCCAGGCGTTTGAAAAATACCCATACCCAGTATTGGTGTTAAGCCCAACGGTTACCGATACAAAAGTATCGCCTAAAGCCACGGGTAAAGTGCAGATTGAAGGCTTTGCAAGCGTGCAGGCAATAGCGTTTAAGGATTTAAATGCCAAGCAACAAGCGCGTTTCATTGAGCAATTAGAAGCACATACCAAAATACAGTGGAAAGCCGGTAAAACGAACAAACGTACTCGTTGGGATATGGCCATTTTGGTTAACCCAGAAGAGAGCACGCCGCCTAGTGACGAACGCGCCATTAAAAACTTTGTGAAAGCAGCTGAAAAAGTGGGCTTTCGCGCAGATGTGGTGAGTCGCCTGTCGCAAGAAGAATTGGGCCACTATGATGCATTGTTCATTCGTGAAACGACAGCGATTGACCATCATACTTACCGCTTAGCCCGTGCCGCAGAGCGAGAAGGCATTGTGGTTATGGACGACACGCAGTCAATTCTGCGCTGCTGTAACAAAGTGTACCTGCAGGATGCGTTTGCTTATCAGAAAGTGCCAGCGCCAAAAGCGACCTTTGTATCGAGTGCTACCGATGAAGTATGCGAAAAGCTCATTGCTGACTTTGGTTTGCCGTTAGTGTTAAAGCTGCCAGAAAGCTCGTTTTCTCGCGGTGTGCACAAGGCTGAAAATAAAGAAGCGTTAAAAACGCGCTTAGAACAAATGCTGGCTGAATCGGCACTTGTTTTGGTGCAGGAATATATATTCACTGAATTCGACTGGCGAATTGGTGTACTAGGTGGCAAACCTATTTACGCTTGCCAATACTTTATGGTGCGCAACCATTGGCAGATATACAACCATCAGGGAGACCGATTCTCTTCGGGTGGATTTGCCACAATGCCAACGTTTGAAGTACCTAAACCGGTACTACAAGCCGCTATCAAGGCCGCTAAAGCAGTGGGTGACGGCTTGTATGGTGTAGATATTAAGCAAACCGGCAATGCGGTTTATGTTATTGAAGTGAACGACAACCCAAGTATCGACTCGGGTGTCGAAGATAAATATTTAGGCAAAGAACTGTACGAATTAATTATGCAGGAATTTGCTGACAGGTTGGAGCAAAGAGGGCGATGATCACATCGGCTGAGCGAGTAACTGAAGTAAATAGTGAAAGTCCATTGAAAAGCGTTAATAGCGCACCTGAACATACAGAGAATGCGTTGATGACTGAACCGACAAAAGATGTCAGTGGGGCTTCAACGCAATCGAATGTAATGCTGCGTGTGGCGACATTACACGACCTTGCTTCGCTTCAGCACATCGAGCAAACCTGTTTTACTACTGACAGGCTCAGTAAAAGCCGTTTTAAATTTTACATTGATGCCCAGCACGCAGAACTTATTGTGGCCGAGCGTGAGCCTGTGAGTGCCCATTCGAAGCACGACAAGAACAAGCAAAGTGTAAATAGCATAATAGGCTACGGACTGTTGCTGCTGCGTCGTGGAACGCAGCTTACTAGGCTGTATTCTATTGCGGTATTGCCAGAAGCGCGTGGGCTTGGTGTTGCTGAAAAGCTTATAAACAGCTTGGGGGAGCGGGCGCTTTTGCGGGGAAAGCGATTTATGCGCCTGGAAGTGGCAGTAGGTAATGCTGGCGCCATTGCTTTATATAAAAAGTTAGGATTTAGTCAGTTCGGTATGTATACCGATTACTACGACGATCACACCGACGCTCTGCGTATGCAAAAAGTGTTGGTGCCGAGTAAGTCAGTTAAGCCAGAGGTTTATCCGTGGTACCAGCAAACGACAGACTTTACCTGCGGTCCGTCAGCATTGATGATGGCAATGTGTGCATTGAACAATCGCTATGAAATGACACAAGAAAAAGAATTATCGTTGTGGCGTACTGCCACCACTATATTCATGATGTCAGGCCATGGTGGTTGTCACCCTGTAGGGTTAGCCCTTGCTGCGGTAAATGAAGGTTATGCAGCGAAAGTGGTCATTAATCAGGATGTGCCGCTTTTTGTTGATGGTGTTAGAGACACTAACAAGAAAATGATAGTCGAAAATGTTGAATCACAGTTTGTAGCAGAAGCACGTAGAAAAGGCATTTCTGTTGAAATCTCTGACTGGCGTATTGATGTTATCGACCAAACCCTTAGAGCTGGCGGGGCAGTATTGTGCTTAATCAGCACGTACGCGTTCGATAAGAAAAAGGTTCCCCATTGGGTAGCGGTGACTAGCTGCGATCCTCACTGCTACTATCTGCACGACCCAGATGCAAGCGAGGGTCAGCCTGTCGAGTATCAACATATTCCAGTTGCTCGCGAAGACTTTCTAAGGCTTGCCAGTTATGGCACACGTAAAGTAAGAACATTGGTGCTTCTTAAAAATAAAAAGTAACACGAATTTTTGCTTAGGCCTGAGGCACGGAGAATGCTTGAGGCCTTATACCAATCCGCATAGATAAATACCCACTCAGCGAAACTTAAGTTAGTCGTAACCGTGGCGTGCTTACCTAGGTATTAGTGATGTACTTGCGTAATATTTACCTTTTTATTTAACGTTTTAAGCTGCTTTACTAATTGAGACAGTTCTTTCACCGAACCTGAATAATCAATATGCTTATTCATGGCTTGGCCCTTTACTGCACTTCTATATAACGCTTCACTTTCGAAACATGCGGTTTGCTCATTTAACGCGTTCCATTCCGCTTTTAAGTCGCTTGGAATACAGTGGCGTTTTGCAATAATTTTGTCTTTTATTTGCAACACTTTCCCGATTAATAATTGTGCATCTGTTGGCATTGTAATATCTCCGTTGAACATTATTTTATAAGTTGCTGATATAATTGGTTTATTGATTTCCTTTTTTCTAAAAAGTGCAACAAACGAATTTTTATCACTTAACTTCACTATAGGAGTTGCATTATTGATGCCACGTTCAATAAAAATTGAGAGCATGTTTAGGACATTGATTACTAAGAGCGGAAGTAAAAAGCTCAAATAAATGAGTGACAGTAATTAAAGAGCAGGTCGAAAAGGCAACGACGGCACGCGTTGACGAAACTACATGTCATAGCGAAAGAGACGGTACGAGGTTTATGTTTTTACTGAGCAGAGAGCGTAGTCTCTTTGCGAGCCTTCTCTAACGCTAAAATAGTGTTGTGCATATCGCCATTAACTGTGAACTCATCAATAATAGGCATTACCGCGGCGGCAAACGCCTCGTCAGCGTCACGATCGAAGAACTGTGAAAATCCGTCAGCAGAAGAAAGTGCTGCATGGGCCTCTTGGGTGAGTGGAGTAGTCTGTTCTTGCGCTAATTTATGTGGCGATATAACACCTAGTTTTGCATTGAGCTTGGTTTGAACTTCGTGGTTTGCCACAAAGGCTAGAAACTTTCTGGCTAATGAAACGTTCTTCACGCGCTTGGGAATAATCAGCACGTCTGTTGGGGCTTCTTCGTAATTGGCGATATTTTTATTTATTTCAGGGAAAGGAAAAAAGCCGATGCGCGAGAGCATATCAGACCTTATTTCTTGAATGACATAATTTCCAACAAGCGACATGCCCACAAGGCCTCTTGATAACAGGGGTAAACTTTCTCTCCACTCTAGATTTTCGTGGTCTTCAATAAAATATCCATTTTTTCTTAAATCATCCAAAAAGCTAAGAGTGGTTCTAATGCGTTCATCACTAAACGCTATCTCTCCTTTTGTTAGCTTCTGTTGAAAATCAAGACCGTGCAATCGCAGGTTCAAATAGTCAAACCACGCCGTGGCGGGCCAATTGCTTTTAGTGCCGACGAAAATGGGAGGGAGGCCATTCGCCTTTATGATTTCGCAAGTGTTTATAAATTCCTGCCACGTAGTCGGCTCAGCTAGTGATAGGCGTTCGAACACGCTTTTTGAATAATAAAAGCCAATTTGATAATAGGAAATAGGCACTGCAAAGAGGCGGCCATTATAACTGAGGTTTTGCCTTATGTTTTTGTCAAATGCAGCGTCTAAATTACTTTCTAGCCACACATCATCAATGGGTAATACTAAGTCATCTTTGATAAACTTGAACAGGCGTTGACCAGCATGCCAGTATAAAACATCAAAGCCCTTGTCATCTAACAGCATACTAGGAAAAGCGCGTTTATACTCTTCGCTGCTTAAAGCAGTAAATTTCACTTCAGCAGTTGGGTAACGCAACTCAAAATCGTGCGCTAAGGAATAGAAGGCTTCTCGCTGTGCACTTGTGGATACAGAGACCCCAATATTGAGTTGCTCAGCGAAACTTACTGTAGTTAACCCTAAGCAAGTCAGCAAATACAATAGGCGGTTAGTCATAGCAGTCCTTACTCTACATCAACGAACTCGATTCGCCTTTTACGAGGTTTAACGGCAGATAAAGCTTAAACCCTATACGTAGTTTATTCTTGTGCCTATTAAACTTTGGTCTCTACATCGCAAGCCCGTTTGAAAGCAGCACATTATTTATACGCGTAGCGCTTGGGTTTATGTTTAATTTTCTTGACCTGACAATAGCAAAAGTGCGGCGTCCAAATTAACAGGTTCAGCAATATAGCGGTAACAAGGCTGAACACAATTGATGAGGGCGTGAGTGGGACGGAGGGACTGAAATTATCTAACACGCGCTTTAGCGTACCATATTGAGAAGGCGAGGCCATAAACACGAGCTTTTCGAAATAATGACCGTGTTCTAGCTTTCTCATACCTTGTTCTAATGTAGTGATCTGCGCAAAACGCGAAGCTTTCATTGACGCGTTCTCGCGTACAACTGGCTCGCTGTTTTTCTGTAGACTTTCTAGCATTGCTTCAACTGATGAAAAGCCGTGCTGCTTGGCAAGCGCTGATGAGCTAGACACCTCATCTCTTAGTGCATCGTAATAGCCGTTGAGGTATTGACGATAGTGGTCTGCCAAAATAGGAACTTGTAGTGTAATGATAAACAAAACTGCAAACACAACTTTATCTAAAACACGTACTATCATTCAAATCTCGCTATAAACACTCTGTACTAATAACCCGATTGGTGACCCGCTTGAATATTCACTTTGGGGTAAACTTGCTTCAATCTGCTGGCCGTTTTTTTAAACAGTCATTTTTTTCCAAAAGTCACCGCTCCCCCTAAAAGAAAGTGCTAAGCGTAACAGCCTCTCGCACTATTTCAAGGCCGTGTAAATCGCGTGGGTTAGCTTACTTAACTGTTCGGAAGATATAATGTACGGAGGCATAATGTATACCAGTTTCCCAAATGGCCGTATCCACACGCCTTGTTCTACAAAATGGCGCTGAATTTCGGCTACATTGACGGGATTTACCGTTTCAACCACACCTATCGCACCTAACACTCTTACGTCATTAACACGAGGCAAGTCTGCACATTTTGCCAATTCGGTTTGTAATTGTTTCTCAATGGCCGGAACTTGTTGCTGCCAATGATTTTCATTAATTAGCGATAGACTAGCATTGGCCACTGCACAGGCTAACGGGTTGCCCATGTAGGTCGGACCATGCATAAAGACGCCAGGCTCCCCTTGGCAAACTCCTAAAGCCACATCTTCGGTACACAATGTTGCGGCAAGGGTCATGTAACCACCGGTGATCGCTTTACCCAAACACATAATGTCAGGTGAAACACCTGCATGCTCGCAAGCGAAGAGCTTACCTGTGCGGCCGAAGCCAGTAGCAATTTCATCGCAAATTAAAAGTACGTCGTAGGTATCGCAAAGCTGTCGGCAGCGCTTTAAGTACTCAGGGTGATAAATACGCATGCCGCCTGCGCCTTGAACAACGGGTTCTAGGATGAGAGCGGCCATGGTGTGGTGATGCTTTTCAAAAATCTCTTCAAGCGGAAGAATGTCATCTTCGCTAAACGTTTGGCCAAAGCGAGTTTGAGGGGCAGGCGCAAAAATCTGCTTGCTTAGTACACCCTCAAATAAACTATGCATACCGTTAACGGGATCGCACACGCTCATTGCGGCAAAGGTGTCGCCGTGGTAGCCATTGCGCGGCGCGACAATGCGCGACTTCTCTGAGCGCCCTTGGCATGCCCAATACTGAATCGCCATTTTTATCGCTACTTCAACAGATACTGAGCCAGAGTCTGCCAAAAATACACGCTCTAAACCTGCCGGCACCATGTTAAGTAACGATTTACACAAATCCACCGCCGGCTGGTGGGTAATACCGCCAAACATAACGTGAGAAAATGCGTCAATTTGCTTGTGCGCAGCATCGTTGAGTACAGGGTGGTTGTAGCCGTGAATTGCTGCCCACCAGCTAGACATGCCGTCTACTAGCACTTCACCGGTGGCCAAGGTAAGTTCGGCACCTTTTGCACCAACTACTTCATAGCAGGGAAGGGGATTAACCGCCGAGGTATAGGGGTGCCAAATGTGTTGTTTATCAAATTCTATATTGCTCACAAATTAACCGTTAGTAAATGTTTTGAATTGGTCAGAGTTGACAACTCGATATTGGGGCATAGACTAAGCCAGCAATAATAATTAGTAAAGGACAGTCAATGACGCTGGCTAGTGCGCCTTCTGCGCAAACGACAACTATTCGAAACGATTGGACCAAAGCCGAAGTCGAAGCTTTGTTTGCCATGCCATTTAACGATTTACTGTTTAATGCCCAAGTAGTGCATAGACAGCATTTTAATCCGAATGAAGTGCAGGTTAGCACGCTTTTGTCGATTAAAACCGGTGCATGCCCTGAAGACTGTAAGTACTGCCCACAAAGTGCCCGCTATGATACGGGCCTTGAGAAAGAGCGCCTGCTAGAAATTGAAAAGGTTATCCAGCGTGCGAAAGAGGCAAAGCAAGTGGGTTCTACCCGTTTTTGTATGGGTGCCGCTTGGCGAAACCCGCGCGACAGAGACATGCCTTACATTTTGAAAATGGTTGAAGAGGTGAAAAGCTTAGGCTTAGAAACCTGCATGACGCTGGGGATGTTAACCCGCGATCAAGCTGTGGCCTTAAAGCAAGCGGGCCTCGATTATTATAATCACAACCTAGATACCTCACCGGAATACTACGGCGATATTATCACGACCCGTACTTACCAAGACCGATTGAATACGTTAGAGAACGTGCGTGCTGCAGGCATGAACGTTTGCTCTGGGGGAATCGTTGGCATGGGAGAAACGGTGAGCGATCGGGCTAGTATGTTGGTGCAATTAGCTAACCTTCCTGAGCAGCCTCAAAGTGTGCCTATTAACATGTTGGTTAAAGTAAAAGGTACTCCACTCGATAGTGTAGAAGACCTGGACTATTTTGAGTTTATCCGCACTATTGCCGTTGCTCGTATTATGATGCCTAAGTCACATGTGCGCTTGTCGGCAGGTCGCGAAGCCATGAACGAACAAATGCAGGCCCTTTGTTTTATGGCAGGCGCGAATTCCATTTTCTATGGCTGCAAGCTGTTAACCACGTCAAATCCAGATACCCATGAAGACGTAATGTTGTTCAAAAAGCTTGGTATTAACACCGAACGCACAAGGGATTACTCAGACGAAGCACATCAACAAGTGTTAGAAGAAGAAATTGCCCAGCAACAAGAACAAGGCGACGACAGTAACGACTTGTTTATTGATGCAACCAAGCCTAAGGTAGCGCCAAAGAAACAGCATTTAACGGAGGCGTAATGGCCTTTCACTGGTTAGACGATTCGCTGAGCGCGCGTGCCGAGCAAGGTTTGCTGCGCCAGCGCCACTGCCAACAATACGAAAAAGACAGCATTATTTGTATTAACGGTGAGCACTATCTTAACTTTTCAAGCAATGACTACTTAGGCATGCGCCAACATGAGGGTGTATTGCAAAGTTGGGTTGAGGGGCTAGCGCAATTTGGTGGTGGCAGTGGAGCATCGCCTTTGGTAACTGGGCACACACAGGCTCATTTGGCGCTAGAAGCCTACATTGCCGATGGTTTAAACCGAGAAGCTGCGCTGTTGTTTAACTCTGGTTTTGCCGCCAATCAGGCACTGTGCATGGCACTTTTTCCTCACATGTCTCACCCCAATAAAAGCGCGAGAGCAGGGCACATTATTGCTGATAAGCTCATGCACGCTTCGTTTTTAGAGGGGGCACAGTGTGTATTTGATAGCGCCAAGCTTCGCCGTTTTAAGCATAACGATCTAAGTCATTTAGAGAGCATGCTATCAAAGGTTTGTCACAGCCAGCTATCCGATGCGGTTGGTAATTCTGATGCAAACCAGCAAGACATTCTGATTGCCAGTGAAGGTGTGTTTAGTATGGACGGTGACGTAGCGCCTTGCGAAGGTATCGCTGAACTGGCCGCTAAATATAATGCATGGTTCATGTTAGACGATGCACACGGAATGGGTGTATTGGGTGAAAACGGTTTTGGCACAGCAGAAGCACTAAACTTAAGCCAGCAACAAGCGCCTATTGTTATGGGAACATTTGGCAAAGCAGTGGGCACAGCCGGCGCCTTTATTGCGGGAAGCCAAACCCTAATTGATTATCTGGTGAATTTTTCTAAACACTACGTGTATTCCACTGCCATGCCACCAGCACAAGCGGTGGCTACTTTGTACTCCCTCACTCATATCGCCAGTGATACTGCCCGCCGCGAAACGCTACAAACCAATATTGCCTATTTCAGAGACTCGTTTCAAAAACGTTTTGGACAGACACTTAATACAAGCGAGAAAGACAAAGCACCAATTGAAATCACTTTGGGGCAATCGCAAAGCGCAATTCAGCCCATTATTGTTGGTAGCCCAGAACGTGCAGTTGCACTAAGTGAGGGGCTAAAGCAGCGCGGTATCTGGGCAACGGCTATCAGGCAGCCTACTGTACCGAAAAACCAAGACAGGCTGCGCATAACGCTTACATCAAATCATTCATCACAAGACATTGACGTATTGCTTGATGCCCTAGAGCTTTCACTTAATAACTTGGTGCTAAGTGAGACTTCAGAAAAAAGAGGACCAGAAAGCGCTATCTGTGCTTCTGACTCTGTAAGTAAACAAGAGATGTAACCATGTCACTAAGTCCCGCTGTAAAAGCTTTCCCAACGCCAGAGCAGGTAAGTACGTTCGAAGATAAGTTGTCACATGATTTAGCTCAGCGTGCTTTTAAGGCAAACGGGGCTTTTTCGTCCGAGACATCTTTTGAACCTGAGAGGGCGACCAACGCTAAGACTGAGAGCTATGTTACAGCTGAAGGCGATGTTAAAGCTGAGGGCTATATTTCAGTTGAAGGCTCTGCAAAAGCTGAACGCGATGATACTGCTTCAGCAATTAATGAGCAGGACGTGGCACATCGTTTTTCAAAAGCGGCTGTGCAGTACAACAGTATTGCGGGTGTTCAGCGCATTATTGCTAAGCAGGCATTAGCGAACTTACCGATAGACCTACAGGGTACGGCTCTTGATATCGGCTGTGGTACTGGCATTCATACCCAAACCCTTGCAAATAAAGGTGCAGCTGCAACTGGCGTAGACATTGCCGAGGGCATGTTGGCGCAGGCCGGAAAAATGTACTCTGACCCCATTTTCGTAGAAGGTAGTGCTGTTGATTTGCCTTTCTGTGATAGCCAATTTTCAACCGTATTTTCATCTATGGCGCTTCAGTGGGTTAGCGATACTGGGCTTGTTGCTAATGAGATAGCGCGAGTGCTTGAAAATAGTGGTATTGCCGAGCTGGCGATTATGGTGGCGGGTTCATTTAGTGAGCTTAAAACGGCGCGCAAAGTAGCGCAGCTTCCGCAAGCCGAAACTTATATGCCGACAACCGCACAATGGGTAAATGGCTTTAAGCAGTCGGGCCTTTCTTTGCAACGGGTGATTACTAAGGACTATGTCGATACTCACTGCGATATTATGTCGCTACTGCGCTCTGTGAAAGGGGTGGGGGCAGGTGAGACCGGCCGAAAACAACCGCCGCTCACCCGTCGAGATATTAAAAAATTAGCCATGGCTTACAGCAATATGAGCGGTGTAGAAAGTAAGTTACCGCTTACCTACCGCGTGAGTCATTTTAGATTGGAAAAACGATGAAGCAGTATTTCATTACCGGTACCGACACCGAAGTAGGTAAAACCTATGTTACCTGCCAACTACTACAAGCTGCGCAAAAATCCTCGTTAAGCGCCATCGGCTACAAGCCTATTGCAGCCGGATGCGAACAGATAAACGGCGAGTGGGTTAACGAAGATGCGCTAAATATTCAGAAAGCGTGCTCCAAAATACGCGCAAATATAGCCATTAAAATTACAGACAATAACGAGCTAAAAAGCGTAAATGAAAACAACGAAGAAAGTGGACAGACACTTCCTTTGCATCAAATAAACCCAATTGCACTAAAGCCGGCTATTGCACCACATATTGCTGCCCTTGAAGAAGGTGTTGCGTTAACGTTTGACGAGATTGCAAAAGGGCTTGACGAACTGCAAGCCTATCAACCAGATCTTCTGTTAATGGAAGGTGCAGGTGGGTGGCGTTTACCGCTAACGGTAGGTGATGAGTATACGCCCGCTTACTATCTTTCTGATGTCGTGAAAACACTCAAAATGGATGTGATTTTAGTTGTAGGCATGCGTTTGGGTTGCTTAAATCATGCGTTATTAACTGCAGAAGCAATTCGCGCCGATGGACTTACCATTAAAGGATGGGTTGCGAACGACATCACGGGTAACATGGCGCGATACCAAGAGAATCTGCATTCTCTTAAAGCCATGTTACCCGAGCCGCTACTGGCAGAAATTCCCTACCAGGTAGCGCCTAACGATGAAATGCTATTCGCCGCTATCAAGCAAATAAGTTAAATCATCACCTGAATTAATTGGCGTTTTTTCTTCACCTAGAAAAATAAAGCCGTCTTTTTCACCCACTAGGGTAAGTTGGTTATTAGTAAGGCGCAGCGCTGTGCCCTCGCGAATAGCAACTACTGGTGTGGTTGGGTTTAGCGTGGTGAACTCTGCCAAACGTTGATCACGGGTTTCACCATTGTGACCCGGCGGCTGATAATCGGTGTAGTGCGGATTCAACTGAAACGGCACGATATCTAGTGCATCAAAACTCGGCGGCTCGATAATGGGCATGTCGTTAGTGGTTCTAATTGATTGACCACAAATATTCGAACCCGCGCTCCAGCCAATATAAGGCGTACAATCGGCGATGGCGTGCTTTATTGGCACAATAAGCGCGTTTGCATAAAGGGTTGAAAGTAGGTGAAAGGTGTTTCCACCGCCTACAACAATAGCTTGGCCATTTTTCTTTGCGTTATTGACTGCGGCTACTGGATCTTCAACGGTATGTAGGCCCGTAACCTTGCACTCTGGCAGGGCGGTTGCAACGGCATCTACATAGCTATCGTACGTTTGAGTGACGGCGGCGTAAGGGATAAATAGAAGGTCGCGAATTTCGCCTAAGTGTGCAAAAATAAGCGCCCTAGCGTGCTCTAAGTAAGCTTCGTCGCCTTGGCGTGAGCTACTCAGCATAAGTACATGTGCGGTCATACTAACTCCACAATTTTTCTGACGGCGTATCATACGCGAAACTAGGCATAAAGTTTAGTCGCGCTCCGTCACTGCGTTGAAATAGGATTTTGAATGAAACAATCTACATCGGTATTGTTCGTGTGTTTGGGTAACATTTGTCGCTCTCCAACCGCAGAAGCCGTGTTCAAACACAAGGCTGCACAAGCCGGATTAAATATAGAAATCGATTCAGCAGGAACCCACGGCTATCACATTGGCAACCCGCCCGACAAGCGTTCGCAAGCCGCAGGCGTAGAGCGAGGTTACAGTTTCAAAGGGCTAAAATGCCGACGCGTGGATGAAAGCGACTTTGAACGATTTGATTTCATTCTTGCCATGGACAACAGCAACCTTGCTAATTTGCACGGTATGTCGCCTAGCCAGTACCACGATAAAATTAAGCTGTTTCTTGATTTTGCAAATGCAGACGATAAAGAAGTACCTGATCCATATTATGGCGGCAAGCGCGGCTTTGAGCTGGTGTTAGATCTTATTGAAGAAGCGTCGGACGGTTTGATTGCGCATATTAAGCAAACCCAACAACAATAAACGCAAGTCATATTCATAAATCATCTCGAGAGCCCACGTTGAGAATCCATATTGACAATGACAGGAACTAAACGCACCGCCGTCACTTTGGTTGTAATTACAGTACTTTTGTCACTCGTTATAGGTGTGGTAGGTATTGTTGGCGTGACAGGGCTGTCCGATACGGCGGCTGAACTAAAACAGCATATTATTGTTCAGCTTCAAATTCCGCTTCTTCTTACTGCGTTTTTAGTAGGGGCGGCACTGTCTACAAGTGGCGCTACCTTGCAAGTAGTGCTGCGAAATCCCTTGGCAGACCCGGGAATCATTGGCATTACGAGTGGCGCAAGCTTGGTTGCTGCGCTTTTGCTGCTGCTAACCCCACAATGGGCTACAGCATACCTACACTATTTGCTGCCTTTGGGTTGTTTTATCGGTGCGTTGTTATCTACATTTATCATTTATCGCCTAGCCAGAAAACTGCTGGGCTCCTCTACGGCTGTTATCCTTGCTGGTATTGCCATCTCTACCCTTAGCGGCGCTATTATCGCTTGGCTTTACATGTTCAGCGACGCTAATGCCCTTCGCAATCTTACTTTCTGGTTAATGGGTAGCTTGTACCAAACTAACTGGTTAATTTTGTCAGTAGGCGGCCCGTTAATCGCTGTTGCTGTCGCATTACAGCTTTATTTCGCTGGCGATTTAAACAAGCTTTATGCTGGCGAACTTGCAGCGAAGAGTAGCGGTGTGGATGTGGATAAACTCACTGAACGCTCACTCATTGTTTGTGCAATTGCTGTAGGCGCTGCGGTGTCTATGGCTGGTTCAATTGCTTTTGTGGGTTTATTAGTACCGCATATCTTACGTTTGATCATAGGGCATAATAATCGCTATTTGTTGCCGCTAAGTGCGCTAAGTGGTGCAAGTCTATTAATGCTGGTTGCGTTAAGCTCTGAAGTGACCCGTGTCATTACGCTTCCGGTGTCTATGGTAACGGCTACGTTAGGCGGTCCATTATTAATTTGGGCATTAGCAAAAGGTCAAATAAAAGGGTAGTGGAGGGTAATAAAATGACGACAAAAAATAGTACTACCCACCAACGCCCGGTTTCGACCAGCGATGTAAAAATAAATACAAGTGACCATGCCGCTCTTGGTGTGAACCCAAAGCAAAACATCAGCAGTAAAAATGGTGTAGCAGAAAGCCTGAGCGCAGCTGATGGCCCAAGCGAAGCGGATAGCAATGGCCCAGCAGATAGCAATAGCTTAGCAGATAGCCATACCGTTTTAAGCTTGCAGCATGTAAAAGTGGCATCGCGACTTTGGGTGGAAGATTTACATGCAAAAAAAGGCGAGTGCATTCACATCATAGGGCCAAATGGTGCAGGGAAATCCACGCTATTGCTTACCCTTGCGGGCCTTATTGAAACTGATGAAGGCACCGTCATGCTGCTAGGTAAACCAATGAGCAATTGGTCGTTGGCAACACTTGCGAGCGTGCGCACCTTATTAGCGCAACAAAGCGAAAGTAGTTTTCACTTGTCGGTAAAAGAATACTTAAGCTTTTATGCAGCAGCCGAGCGAGATGTGCTTATTCCTGCGGTTTTGGAAAAAGCCCTTGAGGTGTCGGGTTTCTTGAACAAAATTCTCACTCAGCTTTCTGGCGGCGAACGTCAGCGAGTAGAAATTTGTCGTTCGCTTTTACAAATTTGGCCACAATTAGAGCGCGGAGAGGGTATAGCCCTATTAGATGAGCCGTTGCAAGGACTTGATATAAGACATCAGTATGCACTGGCTAGTTTGGTAAAATTCCTTTGCGAAAAAGGGAATACCATTCTTATGACCTCTCATGACATCGCACTTAGCGCTAACTACTGCGATAGTCTATGGTTATTGCAAAAAGGTCGTATGGTCGCAATGGGTGAGCCGAGAGATGTAGCAACTCAGGCAAACCTTGAGAAAGTGTTTGAATGCCATTTTGCTATAAGCAAGCACGATAACTTTCTAGAAATTCAAGTTTGCGCACCTATTTCCTTAGAATAAATGTGGTAAAGTGCCCCCAGCATTTTTTAGATTCATATTTTCACATTAGGCTGATTAGAAAAAAGCGTTACGGACACATCGTAAAGCGCGCTACAGTCTTTTTATTCGAAGCGTAAAGCTTCAAAATAGATATTTTCAGTAAAACGTTTGCCCTACGTTTTTTATTCAGGAGAACACCGTTGAGTAATTGGCAAGTAGACAGTTGGAGAAATAAACCTATTCTTCAGCAACCAGAGTACGATGACAAAGTACGTTTAAAAGAAGTAGAGCAAACACTGAGTTCTTACCCTCCACTTGTATTTGCTGCTGAAGCCCGCGAGCTTAGACGCCAACTAGGCGAAGTCAGCTTGGGTAAGGGGTTTCTTTTACAGGGTGGTGACTGCGCCGAGTCGTTTGATGAATTTAACGCACCTAAAATTCGCGATACTTTTAAAGTTATTCTTCAAATGGCCATTGTGCTTACCTTTGCTGGTCGTTGCCCGGTAACTAAGGTTGCTCGTATGGCAGGCCAGTACGCCAAGCCACGTTCATCAGATTTTGAAACCCGCGATGGCGTGACTTTGCCAAGCTATCGTGGCGATATCATCAATAACTTTGAATTTACTGAAGCGGCCCGTCGACCAGACCCTGATCGCTTGTTAGAAGCGTACCATCGCAGTGCATCAACGTTGAACCTTCTTCGCGCATTTGCGCAAGGCGGTTTGGCCGACCTTCATGAAGTTAACCGCTGGAATATGGCGTTTGTTGAAAACAGCCCGCTTAAAGAGCGTTATTCGGATATGGCCAACCGTATTCAAGACACCCTTGAGTTTATGGATGTTATTGGCATTAACGCGCAAACCAGTTCTACCCTGCATGAAACCTCGTTGTTTACATCGCACGAAGCATTGCTATTGAACTATGAGCAGGCGCTAACACGCATCGATACCCTTACCGGTAAGCCTTACGATTGTTCGGCTCACATGGTGTGGATTGGCGAGCGTACCCGTCAACTAGACCATGCGCACGTTGAGTTTTTCCGAGGCATTCATAACCCAATTGGTGTGAAAGTGGGTCCAAGCATGCAGGAAGACGAGCTTGTTCGTTTAATTGATGCACTTAACCCGCTAAACGACCCGGGTCGCTTGACGCTTATTACGCGTATGGGCGCCGATAATTTAGCTGACAACTTGCCACGCTTATTGCGTAAAGTGAAAGCTGAAGGCAGACATGTAGTGTGGAGCTCTGACCCGATGCACGGCAACACATTCTCGGCATCTAGCGGTTATAAAACCCGTAATTTCGATGCAATTTTGAAAGAAATTAAGCAGTTCTTCCAAGCTCACGAAGCAGAAGGTACTCACGCTGGTGGTATTCACCTTGAAATGACTGGCCAGCACGTAACTGAGTGTACGGGCGGTGCTTATCAAATTAGCGATGATGATTTAGCCCAGGCTTACAAGACCCAGTGCGATCCGCGCTTGAATGCAGACCAAGTGCTTGAAATGGCATTCTTGGTGGCTGATCATTTGCGTAATGCGTAATGCGTAATGCGTAATGCGTAATGCGTAATGCGTAATGCGTACAGCCTTACGTAAATCGCGTTAATATAAAAAAACGGGCAGCGACATAATCACTGCCCGTTTTTTTATAGCAGCTTTTCTCTCTCATCCTCACTCAATATCCCGGTGAAAATAGTTTCCCTTCTCAAATTGGCGGTGCGCTCATCGTCAGCTAATAATAACGCTTTAAATACATCGGGCTGATCACGAGCCTCAATTATTCCTTTCCAAAGTAGGTAGCTGCCATAACGCATCATTTTGTTTTGATAGCGGCTTTCTAGGGTGTTTTCGGCTTGTTCAAAAAGCTCGGGGTGAGATAGTAATTTGTCAGCTATGGCGCTGTGGATTTTTTTAATGCGTTCATTTACGTCACTTCGACGTTGTTTTCTGGGTCTTGCAAACATAAATCTTCGTGTGTTTTAACTATTCAAATAAGGTGTGCGTAGTTGTATAGGAAAAGAGCGTCGGCGAACCTTCGTTTTATAGTAGCCATTTCACACTTCTCACAAATACTATTAGATGGGAGTAGTATATGAATGTGTAACCAACGAAATCACGGGTTTGTTCGTGAAAGTTGAATCAACACAATCAATCTTCGTTAAGTAGGGGCTCTACAACAGACTCCAAGCCATTTAGTTTTATTTCATACATTAAAGCAAGCTGTTCACCCAGCTTGTTTTCTGGAAAGCCTTGTTTGTGAAACCAGACTAAATAGGGTTCGGGTAAATGAAATAGGCGTCTGCCGGCGTACTTGCCAAAAGGCATCACTTGGTTAATAGCGGCTTTTATAAGTGTTGGGTCCATATATAGACTGCCTCTTACATTTATAGGGGGGAAGCTTCATCTTCACGTTGTTGCGCTTGCCATAGCGTTGCGTACTCACCGCCTTGCTCTAGCAAGTAAGTGTGTGTCCCTTCTTCTACTATAGTACCGCTTTTGAGAACAAGGATCTTGTCGGCATCAACAATTGTGGACAGTCTATGTGCAATAACTAAACTGGTATGTCCCTTAGCCGCGTCGCGAAGAGCCGCTAAAATCGCACGTTCTGACGAACTGTCTAACGAGCTAGTGGCTTCATCAAAAATCATGATGGGCGCGCCCTTAAGTAAGGCCCTTGCGATAGAAACACGCTGTTTTTCGCCACCAGACAGCTTTAGCCCCCGCTCTCCCACCGTTGTGTCCAGCTTTTCAGGCAGACTTTCAACAAATGCTTCAAGATGCGCGAGTTTAATGACATGTCTAATATCTTCATCGCTGGCATCAGGGTTACCGTAGCGAATATTCTCTAGCAAGGTAGTGTTAAACAGCACCGTATCCTGAGGCACAATACCGATGTGTGAGCGCAGGCTTTGCTGGGTAAGCGATGCGATATCTTTTCCATCAACGGTGATGTTGCCCTGTTGAGGCTCATAAAACCGAAAGAGCAGCTTCATTAACGTCGACTTACCTGCGCCGCTCTCACCTACCACGGCTACCTTGGAGCCTGGCGGTACGTCGAAGCTCAATCCGTTTAAAATTTGCCTATTTTTGTTATAAGCGAAGTGCACATTATTGAAGCGTAGCGTTGGGTTAGCGCAGGTTAACTCTGTAGCGTCTTCGGCGTCTTTAATGGCTGGAGTTTGCGAGAGGAGATCAAAAAGCTTGTCGATATTAGCAAGGCTGCCACGAATTTCACGGTATACAAACCCCAAAAAATTTAAAGGCATAAAAATCTGCATGGTGAAGGCGTTTATCAATACAAAATCGCCTATGGTCATCTCGCCATTAATAACACCGAAAGCAGCATTTGCCATCATTGATGTCATGGCGATGGCAATGATGGCCGCTTGGCCACCATTTAGCGCAAATAGCGACAAGCGGTTTTTTCTTCGGGCTTTTTCCCATGTGGCTAAATCTTTATCGTAGCGATTGGCTTCAAAGGATTCGTTGTTAAAGTATTTTACTGTTTCAAAATTTAGCAGGCTGTCTACCGCCCTAGAGTTGGTGGTCGAGTCTGCTTCATTCATCTGAGTAACAAAGCGGGTACGCCAATCTGTTGCTTTCATCGAAAAGCCAATATAGCCCACTACGCTAAGCACAATAATTAACGCGAAAGATACGCCGAACTGAAATAGGAGTAAGCCTACAACAAGGGCAATTTCTAGTAGGGTAGGGACAATATTGAACACCATAAACCGCATTAGAAAACTAACGCCGTTGGTCCCGCGCTCTATATCGCGTGACAATCCACCTGTACGTCGATTTAAATGAAAACCTAAGTCTAAGTTGTGCAAATGTTTGAAGACTTTTAGCCCAAGGCGGCGCATAGCTCGTTCTGTAACCCGACCAAAAAGCGTATCGCGCACTTCGCCAAGTAAAACATTCAGTAAGCGCAGTGTTCCATAGGCGACGATCAGGCTAATGGGAACCGCTAACGCAAGCGTGGTTACATCGCCATTTAAACTATCGACGGTGTATTTTAATACATAAGGTAGACCGATACTGGCAAGCTTTGCTGCTACCAGGCACAGTAAAGCGAGAAATACACGATGTTTGAATTCTAGAAGATAAGGCCAAAGCTGTGAAAGAACGTGCCATTTAACAGGTTCATCGACATTGGTAGGAAAACGGTTTTTTCTCATTTTACTGTGTGCTTTATTGTTTGATTTATAGTACCAAGAGCGCGAAGGTTCGGAAAAAGTTTGGCGAAAACCCTTTAGTAGGAAATAAGCAAGTTGGCTTACCAATGCTCATTCTCACCTTTTAAAATACGTTTTGAAATAGGTTAGAGATTAAAATGGTCTTATTTATAGCGACGAATGTGTTTAATTTTAGTTTCACCGCGCGTACACTAGGGGTAGTTTAATTTAGTTACCTTGTTATTTACTGAATGATTCACTGGTTTTTGTTAGTCTGAGAAGGCCGTGCATCGAGTTACAAAGCAGCACAGAATTAAGGAGTTAGTTTGTTAGAAGATAGTTTCGGTAGACAGTTTCACTATTTGCGTTTGTCAGTGACCGAAGCGTGTAACTTTCGCTGTCAATACTGTTTGCCTGACGGATATGAAGGCCCGACGAGCGATCAGTTTATGACGTTAAGCGAAATTGATACCTTGCTGAAAGCGTTCGCTAAGCTAGGTACGTCGAAAGTGCGCCTAACAGGCGGCGAACCAACGCTGCGACGAGACTTTCTTGAAATTTTACAGCTAACCAGTAACACGCCCGGTATTGAGCGTGTAGCGATGACGACACATGGAGCGCGAATGGAAAAATTTGCGCACCAGTGGAAAGAGGCAGGACTAGACCAAGTTAATGTAAGCATCGATAGCTTAGATCCTCGTCAATTTGCTGCTATAACAGGGCAAGACAAGCTTAAGGCTGTGCTACGAGGACTAGACGCAGCAATTAATGCCGGCTTAGACGTAAAAGTAAACTCTGTTTTACTTAATGATTTCTCCGATAGCCGTTTACATAGATTCCTTGCTTGGCTAAAAGATATGCCGGTAACGCTCCGATTTATAGAGCTAATGGAAACTGGCGACTTAAATCAGTTTTTTAATAAGCAGCATCAAAGCGGTACACCCCTAAAAAGTTCGCTGTTAGACATGGGCTGGCAGCCACTGTTGCGCAGAAAAGATGCCGGACCAGCGCAAGAGTTTTACCACCCCGACTACGCTGGCAAAATAGGCTTAATCATGCCTTACAGCAAAGATTTTTGTAAAACCTGTAATCGACTTCGTGTTTCTGCCCCAGGAAGGCTGCACCTATGCTTGTTTAGCGAAAACGGGATAGACATGAGACATCTTCTCGCTACCGGAAATGTGGATGAAGTGGTCGCTTTTTTACAAGAGGTGCTGGGTCAAAAACACGAAACGCACTATTTACATGAGGGTAAAACAGGGGCAACCAAGCACCTTGCCATGCTGGGAGGCTAGTTAATTGGCTCTGCGTAAAGGAAAATGTAGGGTAAAATAAATACATCGAATAAGTTTGGTTTGTTGTAAAAATGAGCTATATTCAGCGGTGTAAGTATATTAAAAATAATAATGATAAAGGAAGTATATGCATATCAAGGACAGTGCGCGTCTTTCCTACCACTATATCACCGAACAAGACGCCGACTTTTTATGGGAGCTCGACCAAGACGAGCTTGTTATGAAGTTTATTAACGGTGGCAAGAAATCTTCAAAAGAAGATATTCGGGAAATCTTTGTTCCTCGTTTTCAAGCCTACTCTAACCCAGCTCTAGGGTGGGGGCTCTGGCGCGTAGAAACGTTAGCTGAAAAAGAAAGCATTGGTTGGATTTTAGTTCGTCCCTTTGGTTTTTTTACTCAACACCCCGAAAGTGACAATATGGAACTAGGGTGGCGTTTTAAGCGCCATACGTGGGGCCAAGGCTATGCAACAGAAGCCGCACAAGCCGTGAAAGAAGCTTTGTACGATATCGGTGTTGATAAGTTTTCTGCTATTGCCAATCCGCAAAACAGCGCGTCTATCAATATTATGAAAAAGCTGGGCATGACGTTTAGTCATGAGCTTGAATATAAAGACAAACTCTATCACGAAACCGTTGTGGTTTATTCTAACTAATCAAGCAAGCAAAGCTACGTGGGGTATAACTGGCGCTATCACTCGTTATTAAGAATGGTTTTTACGTTCTCGTAGCGAGAATATTGCTCTTCAGACAAGGCTGCTGACTCTAGTGTCTCTCTACACTTTTTGATGGCTGATAGGGTATCGGGAAGCATAGGAGCGTTCGCCTTTCTTGCTCTAACAATAGCTTGAAGATAGTTGAGCGCAATAGAGGGGTTTTTAGGCATAACGCGGAAAGCCTGAGAAAATGTGGTATAGGATTGTTCTAAATTACCTCGTTTATACTGAGCTACAGCTGTGTTGTTGAGTACTTTGGGGCTGAGTGAAATCGCTTCTTTTTCTGCTTTCTCTTGTTTTAAGTAAGTAGTCATAAGGTCCAATTCATCGCCCCCCTTATCCTGCCTGGATGATATGGCGTCCAAAATTGTAACAGACTCTTTCTTCATCCCCACTTCGTGAAGGGCTTTCGCTCTATCAAGCAGTGCTTCTGTTGAGTGATGTTGGGCATGGTCGGTGTGAAAATCGGATAACAGCATCTGTGCTTTTGCTGTATCGTCTTTCAAATAGTGAAGACGAGCGTCAATAACGGTCAGTTCATCGTTTAGCACCGCTTTAGGGTGAGCCTTTTTCAACTGTCGTAAATACTCTTTGGTTTGTTTAACGATGTTGTTTACGTGCTCGGGCTCAGATGTCATCGCAAAATCAACACCTGCGCGGGCTGCAGTGAGATAAATATCAGGTTTATCGTGGATACTATGCTTTGCGTAGCGCACCACCTTTTTTGCACTGTTAAACTGGCTCTCATAGTCATGTGTGATACGTGCTAAATTTATAGCGAGTTGATGTCGAGTGATGTTCTGAGGAGAAATGCTACATGCCAACGAGGTACACTCTAGCGCATCGTCAAAAGCCGATTGCTTAATTTGCAATTTGGCGAGTAAATCGTAAGCTTCAAGCGCAGAGTCGGGTCTCATGGCTAATTGGATGATTTCCCTTTCTGCATCATCAAACTCATTAAGGGCTAACAAACTTTTCGCGATCCCCATTTTTGCCCAGCTAAAATCTTGAACGTTAATTATCGATTCAAAGAAGGCTACTGCTTCTTGATACCTTTCGGTGATGATAAATAAATCGCCTTTAATCTTCATTGCCAGCGGAAAGTGCTCAGCATGCTCAGGCTGTAACAAAAAAAACTCAACTTCGGCCAGGGCTTTTTCGTAGTCCTGTCTGTCCATAAACGCGTAAATATTCTTAAGCGCTTTCTTTCTGGCTAAAACTCTGGAAAGTCGACGGTCTAATTCGTTCACCGAAAAGGGCTTGGCAATAAATTCGTCGGGCTGTAATTCGATAATGGCATGGACGACATCTGCTGACGTATCTGCGCTGGTAAAGATAAACGCGCTGGTAAGGGGCAACGAGTGAGAATCGTTTAGTTGCTCAAGTAAAAAATAACCACCTTGCTCAGAGCGTAAATTATAAGAGCAAATAACGGCATCATAATTGTGTTCTTGCAGAGCTGAAAGGGCATGAGAGGGTCTATCGACATAGTCCATATTCTTGAAACCTAACTGCTCAAGCGCGTAGTGCATGTGACTTTTAGCCAGCACCTGATCTTCAGCAATTAACAACTTAGTATTTCTAGCTAAGTGTAGTTTCATTAAATATTAGCCTTCAGGACATTAACGTTTTCGCCTTTTCTTTACCATACCACGGTATTTACTTCTTAAGTATAGCCCTTTCTGAAGACTATCGCATAATGGCGGCAGCTTGTAGCTGAATACTGGTACAGGTTATAAGAACAAAATGAAGGTTTTATCGAGGGACTAGTGGACTAAACTTACACGATAAGAGTCTAAGCAACGTTAGCTTATTGTTTTTCTGGAAATTAATTTTTTGAAAGAGTGGTGGACGCTACTGGGCTTGAACCAGTGACCCTCGCCTTGTAAGGGCGATGCTCTCCCAACTGAGCTAAGCGTCCATATTGTTGATTTCACTGTTTATCCACTGTGAGGAAGTGGTGGACGCTACTGGGCTTGAACCAGTGACCCTCGCCTTGTAAGGGCGATGCTCTCCCAACTGAGCTAAGCGTCCATATTATTGATTTCACTGTTTATCCACTGTGAGGAAGTGGTGGACGCTACTGGGCTTGAACCAGTGACCCTCGCCTTGTAAGGGCGATGCTCTCCCAACTGAGCTAAGCGTCCGCATTGTTGATTTCACTGTTTAACCACTGTGAAGAAGTGGTGGACGCTACTGGGCTTGAACCAGTGACCCTCGCCTTGTAAGGGCGATGCTCTCCCAACTGAGCTAAGCGTCCATATTTCTTTAAAGCTTGCCTAAGCAAGTGGGGCGGTATTATAGAGTCGGTTCCGTTAGTGTCAACAATAAAATTAAAGAAAAATGACTGTGTGCCCGAATTTTAGACACTCTGACTGCATCTTAACTAAATTGATGAAAAGAACAGCGTTTTTTAATGTCGTTTTGAATTCTTATATCCAAAAACTACAACGTGTTTTTTTCGAGTCGGTTGGAATTGGACAGACACTTACTTCTTCCTAATATTTTAGTGGACAGACACTTATTCAGCTCGACCGAAATAAGTGAACGCGGAAGTGCATAGTGGACACACACTCATTCATTTTAAAGAAGAAGTGGCAAGCTAGGTGGAAGCGCAAAGTGGACACCCGCTCAGTTTTTCCAGTTGAGCGCTAGTAAAGCTAATCAAATAAAAGCGGTTCTTATATTTATACTTCTATTACCAAGTGGGTTGTCAATTAAAAAACACAATGAAAAAACAAAGGATAGAGAAGAAGAAAGGACTGGCGCTCATGTCAGCCAGATAGTGTTCGTGAAGAATCTTTCTTATTCAAACCACCGGTTCTTTTTGGACACCCACTTACTTTTCCAGCAATAGCTCGTTCCGGCAATCTTTGAACGAGGGACTGTTATGTAATCCGCCTGAGTGTGTGTCCACTTCAGCAAAAAAATATCTAAAAAGTGAGTTTCAACAAAATGTGTCTGTCCACTTTCTTTTTCCTTCTATTCTTATCCTACTTTTGAAGTAGCGCTTACACTGGTAGAATGCGCCCAACTTTAGAAATACATTAACAATAGAGAGTGACCATGTCGGTTGTTACACGATTTGCACCCAGCCCAACAGGCTACCTTCACGTCGGCGGCGCACGAACTGCGCTTTATTCTTGGCTTCTTGCTAAAAGCAAAGGCGGCGAGTTTGTTCTTCGCATTGAAGATACAGATATCGAGCGTTCAACTGAAGAAGCTAAGCAGGCCATTCTAGACGGAATGCAATGGTTAGGTTTAACGTGGGATACGGGTCCGATTTATCAGACTGAGCGTTTCGATAGATATAAAGAACTTATCCAGCAGCTTTTGGATGAAGGTAAAGCGTATAAATGCTTTATGAGCTCTGAAGAGTTGGATGCGATTCGTGAAGCGCAAAAAGAACGTGGTGAGAAGCCTCGTTACCCAGGTACGTGGAGAGACCGAACGGATCACCCAGAAGGTCAGCCTTTTGTTATCCGCTTCAAAAACCCTCTAGAAGGCAAAGTGGTAATTAATGATCACGTTCGCGGAAAAATCGAGATTAGCAATACTGAGCTAGACGATCTTATTATTCAGCGCTCTGACGGTACCCCTACGTATAACTTCTGTGTAGTTGTTGATGATTGGGATATGGGTATTACTCACGTAGTTCGTGGTGAAGACCATATTAATAACACGCCACGTCAAATCAATATTCTTGAAGCGCTTGGCGCACCTGTTCCAGAGTATGCTCACGTTTCTATGATTTTGGGTGATGACGGCAAGAAGTTATCAAAGCGCCACGGTGCAGTAAGTGTAATGCAATATCGCGATGACGGTTTCTTACCGCAAGCTGTGCTTAATTACCTTGTAAGGTTGGGGTGGTCTCACGGTGACCAAGAAATTTTCTCAATTGATGAAATGATTGAGAAATTCAGTTTAGATGCCATTGGGCAATCTGCATCTGCATTTAACACAGAAAAGCTCATCTGGTTGAATCAACACTACATTAAGACATTACCAGCAAGTGAAGTTGCGTCACACGCTAAATGGCACTTTGAAGAGTTGAATGTTGATTTAACGACAGGCCCAGCGCTTGAATCTATTATCGCTATTCAGGCCGATAGAGTAAAAACGCTTAAAGAACTAGCTGAGATTTCTACGTACTTTTATCAAGACTATGAAGATTTTGATGCGAACGCAGCGAAAAAACACCTTCGCCCAGTCGCTCGCGGCCCGTTAGAGCTTGCTAAAGATAAATTAATGGCAATTGAAGAGTGGAACCCGGAAAATATTCAGGCTGCTATAAACAGTACAGCCGAAGAATTGGAAGTAGGCATGGGGAAAGTAGGTATGCCGCTGCGTGTAGCTGTGACAGGTGGTGGTAATTCACCGTCATTAGATATCACGTTGAATCTTATCTCAAAAGAGAAAATTGGCGAGAGAATCGACAAAGCGCTTACTTTTATAGCAAACAGAGAAAATTCATAAAAAAAGCGTTGACATGACAGGGGGGGATGCCTAGAATGCGCCCCGCTGTCACGGAACAGTCACACAAAATGACTGGTACCATGATGGGGCCATAGCTCAGCTGGGAGAGCGCCTGCATGGCATGCAGGAGGTCGGCGGTTCGATCCCGCCTGGCTCCACCAAGTCACATTGAGATGTGGTTTGATATAGGCTGAAGTTGTTAACGCAGCTTCGGACTGAAAAATTCGAAAATTTAGTTTCGAAGAAAGAATTCAGTCCCCTTCGTCTAGAGGCCTAGGACACCGCCCTTTCACGGCGGTAACAGGGGTTCGAATCCCCTAGGGGACGCCATTTTATCGCGTCACAG
>NZ_SWCO01000010.1 GCF_005117025.1 Alteromonas portus
TAGAGACTTACTTCAGGAGGCTTGCTGTTTTGCTTTTCCCCCGAAGCGGATGCGCATTTTAGGGAAATGAGCGCTCACGTCAACACTTATTTTGAAAAAGATGAAAAAACTGAACTAAACGGCTATTTTTCATTCAAATGTGATAATTAGTAGACAATATGGACTAATTACTAATAGGATGGGAATTCAGATCCTATAAAGTAGTAGTTCTTAAAGTAGTATTTGATCCTGCCGTTATTATTAAAGTGCTTGGTATTAGTTGCTGATATTAAAGCCAGCGTAAAGGAATACGTATAAGAATGTATATAAGCGTCGATGTTTAGCGCTTTGCGTTTTTTATAAATATATTAATACTGGTAGTGTCATAAATTGACTACGCGATAATTATAAAGGTGGGTTTATGTTACGAACTCTTTCATTGCTATCATCTGCAGTACTAGCCTCTCATGTTAGTTTTGTAGCAATGGCACAAGATGCGTCTTCTAGTGATTCCATTCAACCAAGCACTTCAAGTAATGTAGTCGCCGTTGATGAATCGAATCATTTTCAAACTGCCTTTTTAAAGCGTCAGGTTGAACAAACCATGTCTGTGGGTAGAGCTATTAGTTCAATAGCTGGTCATTACCCGCAAGAGATCGTTTCTATTGTAGATATTGCTTTAGACACTTATCCCGACAAATACAGAGAAATCATTTTCGCTGCTATTTCTGCACAACCAGCCTCAACCGAAGAGATTGTTCAGCTGGCTATTGAGAAAGAAGTGAGTAGCTGCCCTAACATCGTACAGCTAGCTATTAAGGCAGAACCGACCTATGTTGATTTTGTAGTACAAGCAGCGGCGGTATCTACACCTGAAGAATTAGATGAAATTGTACGCGTGGCCGTATTAACTCAACCCGATGCGGCAGACAGTATTGTACAAACATTATCTAAAGAGCATCCAAACAAGATTGTCGATATTATGACTAGCGCATTAAACGCTGTTCCTTTTGTTGGCGAGTATGTAGTAGACGCACTTCTAGCCGTATTTCCTAATGAAGCGGAAACGGTAGTCGAAACAGCTGTGAGAGAGTCGGCCCAGCAGCGTGAGCAAGTTATGCGTATTTTGAGTACAGCACAACACGCCGGTGTATCTCAAGAAAAGCTAAGGGAATACGCGATGTCTGCCGGACTGGACGAGGACGACGTTAATAGTGCATTGGGCAATTAAGCCCTTAGGACTGGGTTTATAAAAAACGGCGTATTGAATTGCTCAGTACGCCGTTTTTTAATGTCAGCTCATTAGTCACTTCGCTATTAGACACTACCGAGGCTATTGTCTTTTTAAACGCTAACATCTTTTTTATACCTATTAGCTTTTAAGTAGCTAACGACAAGCGGCACTTTCCATGTACTCTTTAATAACACTCTATGAAAGCAACAACCATCAACTGTCGAAAGAGTGCAGCATGGCCGCTTCTTTATAGAGCATTAATTCTGCTTTTAATAAGTCCACCCTAGCTTTAATTTCTTTGATCTTCGCTTTAATCTCGTTTTGCGCTCGCGCGTTTAATACAAACATATCGCTATCACCTGCATCAAAGCGTGTTTTTTCCACTCTCGATAGGGTTTTCGCAAGTACCGCATTTTCGCTTTGCAGCGCCACAATATCTTTGGCTTGCGACCAATAAATAAAAGCTTGTTCGAATCGTTGAACAATAGCTTGCTGCGTTGATGTTAGCTTGTGTGCAAGCTCTCGTTGCTTTGACTGAAGTTGAGCGCGCTCTGCCTTCGCCTTTCTGTTGCCTAGCGGATAAGAGAACGACAAGCCTACTTTCGTTTCAGTGCCCTCAAGTGTTTCCGAGCCCGCCCCCACATCTCTAGCAATAGACGCGGTAAGATCAAGCTTTGGTAGTAATGCATTGTCAGCAAGCGCTACTTTATTTTGTACCACCTGCTGTTCCAACTTCATTACGTCTAATTCAGGGTGGTTACGTAGTGCATTGCGAAGTGAAACCAGTTGTCCGTTACCAACCCAGAAAGGCCAGCTTAATTCATTAGGCGGCTGCTCGCTGTTAATTGCTAACATATCACCATTAGGTGAACGCCAGTAAAAAGATAGCATTTGTGCATGCATGTCTCGTTTTTGTTTAAGTTCGGCTAATGTTAAACGCTGCTGAAGTAGGTTAGCTTTAAACTCGGTAAGCACAATACTGGCTAAGTCGCCCTTCTCTACTCGAGTGACCAGCGCTTTTTCACGCTCTGACGCAGTATTTAGTAACTCAGTAACGGCTTGAATTTGTAAAGCACTTTCATACCATGCAATGTATTCGCTTACGCCTTTGTAGACAAAGTCATTAATAAGGCTTGTCGCTAATGCCTGCCACTGGGATGTAGCCAGACCAGCGTTTCGCAACTCAGTTCTACGTTTATCGATCTCTCTATTTTGCAAAAGCGACATAGCAACGCCAACACTTGCCTCGCCAGCGGACAGCGTATCGTAATCCCCTTCATAGCTAGGAAAGTCGCCAGCGGCAATGCGATACTCGCCAAATACAGAAGCATTAAAATCCTCAATTGGGTTGGTGAAGCGCTGAGTGAGGTTTGTTCCATCGTAATAACCCGACACTCGACTCTTTGTTTTCTGCTCAATAAAGGGGTCGAAACTGCTTCTTGCTATTTCTAGTTCAGCGGCGGCCTGATAGTTACCTTCATTAATTGCCAGCACATACGGGTGATAGTTCACCATACTATCAATCAGCACTTCGATGGTTGGCGCTAATCGAGCATTTTGACTTTGCCCTTGATAGGTATTTTGCGTCTGCGCAGACGGGCCCGGAGTGCCGCTGCCTATATACATGGTTAGCGCAAGTGCAGTAAAAAACAATCTGCGCATTACCATATTGATGCTCCCGAGCCTTTCGCACCACCAGATGATGATTGCTGGGTCGGCAATGGAGGGAAGTTATTCAGCTGTCGCCACATTTCATAACCTAATCGAACTTCTTCTAGTAGCACCCACGCTTTTACTCGGCTTCCTAAACGGGCAGAGCTTTCAGCTGGCCATGGGATGTCTGACTCGTCGGGCTTTATCCAAACGTTAAAATCGCCCGTTGCGTTTGCCACTGGCTCTACGTATACCACTTCACCGCCAAAGGTTCCTATTGCGCTTCCTGGCCACCCGCTAAATTGGAAAACGGGCCACCCATCAAACTGCAGGCGAGCTTTCGCGCCGGGTTTTACTAGTGGTGCATCCAACCCTCTTACCGTTACACGGACACTACGCTTGGCATCGGCAGGAATAAACTGACCTAAAATGTCGCCTGATTTTACGAAGGTAGACACGCCGCCCGATAGCAAGCGCACCACTGTGCCATCTACCGGCGCAAACTTAGTTTGGGTAGATTGGCGAGACAACGTCATACTTACTTCGTTGATTTCAGATACAGATGCTGCGGCTTTCGCCCTAAGTTCTTGTACTTTGATTTCAGCTTGTTCTACTTCTTTGCGTGATACCAAACCCTGCTCCTGCAGCGACTTTTGGCGCGCCAAGTTGTTTTCGGCATTTCTTACCGCCGTTTCATTAGCTTGATTTTTCAGGTTTGCTGCCGAAAGTTGAGACTGCAGCTTCTCAAGACGCTGGGCATCAATGTCGATTAGCGTAACAATTGGCTCACCTGCTTTTACCTGCTGCCCTTCCCTTACGTGCCATTGCTTTACTTGCCCATCGACAAGGGCATTAATGGGCTGGGTTCTGTCTTTAGGGTCGAGCGAGTCGACCATACCCGTTCCATAGGCAGTTTGGATCCAAGGGGTAAAGTACAGTATTAATCCGGCAGCCAGCACTAAGAAAATGATCACGCCGGTAATAACGCGATGTAGCTTAGGTACTTTCAAAGAAGGTAATGAAGTAATGTTGTCTAAAAAGCGACGTTCTGCGTTATTCACTTACTCACCCTCCTTATCATTCTTCACATCGTTTGTTTGCGTAGTCGCCGTTTGATTATTAGTACTTACTGTATCTGTAGCATTGACACTTTCTTGTACGCTGACAATCGGCGATTCACCATTGGTATACTCATTTAACATGGCCGTTGCGTTGTCGTGTAAGTGCAAAACACCCTCGAAGCATTCTGGTATTGGCATATTGGTAAAATACATAACAGTAAAGTCGTATTTGCTTAGGCGCCTAAGTAGTCGTGCTCTTAGCTCAACAGGTATCGCATCAAAGTGCTGATTCAAAATAAGGAGTCTAGGCTTACCAACAATTGCGGCGGCAAGTTTCAGCAATAAAAACTCTAGCGGTTGCAAAGGTGCACCTAATACCGACACTTTAGTTTGCAAACCTTCAGGCAAGCTATCGATAACCTTCGTCATTTCTACTTCTTCAAGCGCTGCTCGAATATCAGCAATGGTAGCCTGTGGATGAGCTAGTTTTAGATAGCGCTCTATAGATACCTCAATAATTAAAGAGCGATCTAAAATAGTAACTGCTTGCCTAAGTTCATGGGTGTCGTAATCGTTTAGGCTAAGTTCACCTAATAATATATCGCCTGATTTAACGCGGTCGTATTGTTTTAAGAGCCCAAGCAACTGCTTTTGAACCCAGCTTTTGTCTGTGGTAACAAAATATTTTGTGCCTGGTTCAAACACCACGTTGAGGTTGCAAGAATCATTGCCATGTTTTAATTCTACGTCGTTAAAAACGAGTTTAGACGATGCCGGTATATTCTCTGAAGCATTTAGCTCTTCTTGAGGCATTGCCAAAGCACCACCCAGCTTTTCAGCTGCACCATACAGTTCATAATATAATTTAAGGTACTGAGTAAAACGCGACAAACCGAAGAATACGGCAGACATAACCAGTTCAGCCGCAACTAACTGCCCAATAGACAATTCGCCTTGCACAACAAGTACACCACCAATACCTAACAATGACGCGCTTGCTACCGCATACATCAATAGGAACATAACCACCTGTGAAAAGGTGTAATGGAAGTGGCTTTTGTGTTTTTTAACATAGTTACTAATGTAACCTTCGGTGCTGCGGCCAGCATATTCCACATGATCGGCAGACTTAAAAAACTCATGGGCAATGGCAATGTCGTGCAGCCATTTCGCCGAATCATATTTAGCGTGAGAGAGTTCAATTGCGGTGCGCTTAGCGCCGCGGCCCCAAATTTTCCACACGGCGTACATGGTTAAGAGCAGTACTACATTAAATGCAAAAAGCGCGGGATGGTAAAAAGAAACCAATGTGAAACCCACCAGCATTTGCAGTACCAATGCAAAGCCATCAATCATTAATGAAGGTATGTTTTTTTGGAAGGTCATAATATCGAAATAACGCTGCGTAATGCTTACGTTTTGTCGGCCTTCGAAAAAGCTATGCGGCGCTAGAATAGTTTTAAGCCCTAAGTCAGCGGTAAGACGCGCGTAAACCTTGCGCTCATAAAATTCCATCACGCGCATACGAAGGGCGCTGAAGACCCCTGATGTAAACAAAGTGAGAAACAGAATAACGGCCAGTATGACTACAGCTCGGGTAGAGCCAATATTGGCGATACTATTAATTAGCGTTTGTACCGCAATAGGTACTGCCAGTGTCATCAAACTGATTGCCACGCCGTAAGCAATAGCAACCCAAAAAAAGCCAGCCTCAGGTTTTAATAACGAAAAAAGTGTTTTTCGCGTTTTACGTAAATCTATTGGTTTAGCCATAGTTATGTCTTCAATATACCGCTAGCTTGAAAAATCGGTTATGCGTTGTTTACCGTACTTATGAAACAACACTTATAGTGTATTGCAATGGTTAGTTAGAATAAATCTGTTATATTCTTAATAGTTCATCGAAAAAAATGGGGTCAGAGTACTTTTTCTCTCCCTCTATTATTTTAATAATCTAGCGTCTAGATAAAGTATGCATCACCTAAACTACCATCATCTATATTATTTTTATCTTGTCGCGCGCGAGGGCAGTATCGCCAAAGCGGCTAAGTTACTCCACGTTACCCCTCAAACCGTAAGCGGGCAACTGAGTACGTTTGAAAGTCAGCTTGGTTATTCGTTATTCGATAGAATAAACAAACGGCTGTACCTGAACGCACGAGGTAAAGTTAGTTATCAGTATGCCAGCGAAATATTCCATAAGGGTAACCAACTGGCTGAAATACTTAACAATAGCGATGAAGTGAATACGAAAGAATTCGTAATAGGTATTACAAATGGAATTCCAAAAGTGCTTTTTTACGATTTTGTGCACGATACCATGCGCAAATACTCGCAGGTGAAGTACGTCATTAAAGAAGATAGCTTTGACGGTTTATTAAAGGAACTCGCCATTAACGCTATCGACTTTATTGTTGCCGACAGAGGCATTGCGCCTGGAACACAGATTAGCGCCAACAGTTTTTTCTTGGGAGAAAGCTCGTTAAGCTTTTTCGCTAAATCCCCCCTGGGTGAAGGGTTACAATTCCCAGACTGTTTAAACCAAATGCCACTGCTTATTCAAGGTAACACGTCAGGAATACGTCACGCGCTCACAAGCTGGCTTGAAACAGAACAGCTTTACCCCAAAATTGTGGCCGAATTCGATGATACAGCGTTGCTGAAGCTATTCGGCAGCGAGGACTTCGGCGTATTCTGCGCACCTTCTGCTATTTCTAAACACGTAGAGGAACAGTATGGTGTGCACTGCATTGGTAACGCCAATACGCTTAACGAAAGGTACTACGCCATTACCGGTAAAAGCCGTGCCGACTACACAATTAGTGAGGCAATAGTGGAATCGGCACGCGGAATTTTAGCGTAACGCTCTTAGTTATGGGGTCAGAGTACATTTCATGCTTCCCACTTATCTAAGCAGCAACACCGTCATCTGTATCTTGCGCATAAAAACTTAATGTCAGAATTTTTTCTAACACAAAACGTAATGCGTCATTGATAGGCATAAGCTTTTCACCCAATTCATAATCTAATTGTGCCAGTTTTTGCCTACCTTCTGCGATCATTGGCGGCTTAGACTTTACAACGTGACTTGTACTGTTTGCAGCAATATCAACAACCAACGGATACTCAAGCACATCAGAGCGCTGTGGCTGTATGGCAATAAGCGCAGCCGCATATTTTTCAGGTACGGCTTGCTTTATTGGTTTGCATACCGAAAGCGTTGCTTCGCCTGATTTTGTTTTGTAGCCTGCCGCACCAAACATGCGGCAAATTCCCGGGCGGTATTCGTAAATTCCGCAATAACCTTCTGTACCATCCAAACTTAAGCGTTGATATTGCTTGCATGCAAAACCGCTATAACTTTCAAGTTCATCGAATACTTGTTCGGCTTGCCCTATATCAAACAAATGCAATGCAAATGGCAACATCTCTAGTGGCGACACTTCAATATCGGGTTTATTACAACATGCGCCGCATTTCTCAACACAGTTTAACGACTGACTTGATTGATACGCGCTGAATTCTTCAGAAAGAGATTGGTAAACATCCATTACTTGGCTGGAAAGCTCACGCAGCCTATTCATAACGACTCCGCTAATAAAAGCAAACTAAAACGAAACGAAGTTCATACTGGGTAATATGGTAGGTAGCATGAACTCAACACTTTGTTCACTGGTTTTAGTAACCAGTGAACAGATAGCATTAGAGGCAGAAATGTACTCTGACCCCATAATTTAAAGCATGCTTCTTCCCCGCCGGGTGTGAGTAAGCTTGAGGCTTGATGGCAGGGATTGAATTGGCGCGGATTTTATTTTGAATTTTGGGGTTTGGGAAGTTTTTTTGTACGGAAATTCACAAGCTTATTTAATATAAAAGTTAATATGAGTACTAAAATGTGAAAACGTAGCGAGCCCTTGTAACCTGGCTCGCTACCCTTACATTTTAAAGAACAAGTGATTGAGAAGAATAACTAATCGACACTTGTGTACTTTCGTTATTTCCCATCCCTCCTGATGCTGAAAATCTAGCCCACTGCTCAGGATAGAGTATTTCTAAATCTAGCTTCTTGTAGAAATTTAAGCGTGGCAATATGAAGTCAGCATATGGGTTTTGTTCATCCCAATAAAAAATGAAATTTTCTATAACCATCATGCGCCCGTCTTCAGTTTCTCCCAGTACATGCCACTGACGCTTTCTTCTAAGCATCCAGTCACCACCGCCAATCTGTCCTTCAATACTTACAACATTATCTACAACCGCCCATTGCCAATTGTATGTGTCATAGTCAGTCGTGAACGATGCTTCTTCCTCAGCACTGCTAGGGTAGATTCTTCCTGCTGTACCATTTTGTAAGAAGTAATAGCCAAAAACATCATTGTAGAGTGGTAACCCGTTTGGACCGTCATGATCAAAAATGTAAGACAACCACGCAACAGGAAGCTCACTGACTAGCTGTGTTGTATCTACAGTGCCACGAACCTTATGCATATCTACTGAGTACTTAACAGTATTACCTTCATCAGCAAATTCCAGTAGCGCTAGGAGATAATCATTGTGCTGTTTGAAAGGGCTAAGTTTGAATGTGGTGTCTCCATATTGAAATTGCAGTGCACCTTCTTCTACTGTCCACATTCCGGTCTCACCTGTTACCAAAGATTCGTAAGTACCGTTTGCATTAAAGGTAAAACTATCAGCAATCATGCCATGGCCAGTAATTGTACTGCTTTCTTCAAATGGATGGTCTATGGTCAAAACATCTTGAATATTTAGCACCCAAGGACTATTTGTCACATCCTCGTTGGTCAGTTGAATGTAGTTTCCGTTGTGATAAGACATCTCGCCAGGTTCAGTTACAGACGCATCAAAAGTCTGAGTATAGCCTCCTGAAGCATCCGTTAAAGATAGGTTATAAGTATTCACCTCTGATGCAAAAGCGTTGCTGTCGTTCACTGAAACAAGGCTAATTTCTGAGCTGACTATTCGACGGGTAAGCTGCCACTGATTTATAAAACCTATACTCTCGAGTTCGAGTAACTCTGCTTGTGTGTCCTCGTCGAAATGTGCCAGAAGTTCATCTGTAAGAAAAGAGTATGTCACAGTTCCAGCAGCATCAGGAAAAGTCAGTTTAATTTTGCCGTTTTCAATTTCCCAACTGAAAGCATCTACAATATTGTTTGCGTAACTATCTGATGATGTTAAAACTCCATTGCCTTCAGAGTTGAACGTTAATACTTTTTCCCCTTTGACCGCCTGAAAATTTCCTCCGTCATAAATAACAAACTCGCTGCCAGCAACGTCCGCATTGGTGTAGGAAATTTTTAATGTCTCATCTTCTAGGGTTTCTGCTCTAGCGGTATTAACTGCCTCTATATAAGACTCAGAGAAGGATCCGTCTTCTTCTATTAAGCCCAAACTATCTAAATATTCCCTGATACTTCCAAGTACATCGTCTTCGCTTTGTGTAAAGAAGGTTAGAGTATTAACGCCATCATCAAGCGGAAAATCTTCATTGTCAGCCAAAAGTTTTATGAAACTTGCCAAACCAATCACTTCATCGAAATCTACTTGTGTGGTGAACGCATTGAAGCTTTCGACGCCCCCATCTGCGAGGTATTGATTGTAGAGTACTGCTTTGGCGGTACTGATATGGGTTATTTTACTATCAGGCAAAAGTCCATCGGTGATTTCCGATGTTTGATTCTCAGTTGCTAAAGACAATAGGCTAGAGAAAGCGCCGACACGAGACATCAAACTAACATGGCTTTGCTCCTCCACACCCACAGCACTCAGGACAAGGTTACCGGGATCTGCACTAACTTTTATCGGAAGTGTATACATACCCGACGCATCTGTAGTGACAGTTGCTAACACATCACCGTTGCTGCTTGTTGCAGTAACTGTTCCATTTGACAACGGTGCGTCTGTCGCAATTCCGGCAATAGTAATTTGTTGTTCATTCGTAATTGTAACGGTTGAGCTTACCGTTTCCTCTCCGTCCGTTACGTCATAGGAAAAAGTAACGTCTCCCATGGCCTGTAGTGGAGGCGTATAGACTAGGGCATTACTTACAATTGAGACTTCACCACTGCTTGGCTCTCCAACTGCTGAGATCGATAACGTATCGCCATCTGGATCAGTGTCGTTTGCCAAAACATCAATGGTAATGCTTTCGCCGTTTAGGGTCGAAGCAACGTCGGCGGAAAGTACAGGCAATTCATTTTTGTCGTCAGAGCCGCCACAGGCAGCAAGAAAGGTGGCACTTACTACAAGCGCAATGAGGCTTTTTTTCATCATCGATGTCCCTATCAAATTAATTTTTATTAGTTTATTCAGTATTCCTTAATAAAGATAAAGCAATGTTCTGATCATTTAAAGTTAGACTTTTGGATAAGACTCTTTGTTCGGAGTTCTACATAGACAGTTTGGCGAACCTAAAAGAGAGCCAGGTTATAAACCTGGCTCTTTTACTTCAGAAAAAATAATGTACTCTGACCCCAAAACTTGGTTTAGTCAGCGTTGAACAGGTCGCGGCTGTATACTTTATCTAGTACGTCTTCGATATCGCCCGTTACACGGTTGGCAACGATTACGTCAGAAATTTTCTTAAACTCTTCTAAGTCGTTTACTACGCGCGAATTAAAGAAATCTTCTTCTTTAAGCACTGGCTCGTAAACTACAACTTCAATACCTTTCGCCTTAATACGCTTCATGATGCCTTGAATCGCACTTGCACGGAAGTTATCAGAACCAGACTTCATGATAAGACGATAAATACCTACAATTTTCGGCTTACGGCTTACTATTGAATCGGCAATAAAATCTTTACGCGTACGGTTAGCATCTACAATGGCCTGTATCATGTTGTTCGGCACTTCACTGTAGTTAGCTAGTAGCTGCTTGGTATCTTTAGGTAAGCAGTAGCCACCGTAACCAAAACTAGGGTTGTTGTAGTGATTACCAATGCGCGGATCTAAGCCAACACCCTCAATGATCTGCTTGGTGTCTAGGCCGTTACGCTCTGCATAGCTATCTAGTTCGTTAAAGTACGCAACGCGCATTGCTAAGTATGTGTTCGCAAAGAGCTTGATGGCTTCAGCTTCGGTGCTGTCGGTAAATAGCACGTCGATTTCTTCTTTAATCGCGCCTTGTTGAAGTAGCTTAGCAAAAATTTCTGCTCGCTCGCTTTGCTCGCCCACAATAATACGGCTAGGGTAAAGGTTATCGTAAAGCGCTTTGCCTTCGCGCAAGAACTCTGGCGAAAAGATAATATTGTCGGAACCGAAGCGGGCTTTTGCGTCTTTAGTAAACCCTACCGGCACGGTCGATTTTACAATCATCACAGCATTAGGATTAATTTCCATCACTGTTTTGATAACCGCCTCTACACTACCAGTATTGAAGTAGTTAGTTTGAGGGTCGTAATCCGTTGGTGTTGCAATAACAACATAATCCGCATCTTTATAGGCAACTTGTGCATCTAACGTGGCTTCAAGGTTAAGCTCTTTAGTTGTTAGATATTCTGAAATTTCTTTGTCTTCAATTGGAGACTTTTTATTGTTAAGCATCTCGACTTTTTCTGGTACTAGGTCGACCGCTCTCACTTCATTGTGTTGTGCAAGTAGCACTGCATTTGAAAGCCCTACATAGCCTGTGCCTGCTACAGCTATTTTGTACTTAGCTAACGTACTTTCCATTTACTGTTTCTCCAATCCTACTAACTATCAGCGATAGAAATAATTATTAAAATGTTCTTGCTATATATTGCCAGAGTTTTTTGAAAATCTCATGAACAATGCATCATAAAGGTGCTTGATTCACAGAACCCCTGATGAGTCGGTGCGTTTCAGTCTAAAACCATCATTTCAACATAAAGCGTAAGTGCAATATTGCTAATAAGGCAAAAATCGCACCACTACGAGAATATTGCATCCGAAAACAAAAAAGCCCCAGCTTACATAGAAGACTGAGGCTTAAAAAATTATTGTTATCTAACTAGCTTCCTGTACCTAAACGCTCACCTTGATAACTTCCATCAAGAACCGCTTTCCACCAGCCTTCATTCGCTAAATACCACTCTACGGTTTTACGAATACCGCTTTCGAAAGTTTCTTGTGGCTTCCACCCTAACTCGCGCTCAATTTTGCTTGCATCAATCGCGTAGCGCATGTCGTGTCCTGGGCGGTCTTGAACGTAAGTGATTTGCTCAGCATATTTGCTATCTTTTGGCTTAACTTCATCCAAAATAGCGCAAATAGTTTGCACCACTTCAATATTCTGCTTTTCGTTGTGTCCACCAATATTGTAGGTTTCACCGATTTCGCCATTAAGCGCAACCACTACCAATGCACGTGCATGGTCTTCAACATACAACCAGTCACGAATTTGGTTACCTTTGCCATACACAGGCAGCGGCTTTCCAGCTAGGGCATTTAGAATAACTAGTGGAATAAGCTTTTCCGGGAAGTGGTACGGTCCGTAATTATTTGAGCAGTTAGTTACAAGGGTTGGCAACTTATAGGTGCGAAGCCACGAACGCACTAGCTGATCTGAACTTGCTTTACTTGCTGAGTAAGGTGAGCTTGGTGCATATGGGGTTGTTTCCGTAAAGAGTGGAAGCTCCGTTCCCGGCTCAACTTCATCTGGGTGAGGAAGGTCGCCATATACTTCATCGGTTGAAATATGGTGGAACTTAAACCCTGCTTTTTTATCGCCTTCAAGTGCTGACCAATATGCTCTTGCTTGTTCAAGCAACGTGTATGTGCCCACAACGTTAGTTTGAATAAACTCACCTGGCCCATCAATAGAGCGGTCTACATGAGACTCTGCCGCAAGGTGCATAATGATATCTGGCTGGTGCGTATTAAACACTCGCTTTACTTCTTCAGCATCACAAATATCAACTTGTTCAAAGCTATAGCGGTCGCTGTCTGAAACAGGTGTTAGTGACTCTAAGTTACCCGCATAGGTTAGCTTATCTAAATTAACCACTGTGTGGTCAGTGTCGTTTATAAGATGGCGAACTACTGCAGAACCAATAAAGCCCGCGCCACCTGTAACTAAAATTGTTTTACTCATTTTCTTTTTACCAAAAGTATAATCTTGTTCTTGTCACTTACGCTTTCAATTCATCTAGCATGCTGGCTAATTGCTTACGCCAGTGCGTGGGCTTACACGCCGCAAACGCCTCGCGTGCGGACTGCTTGTCTAACACACTGTAATGAGGGCGTTTTGCAGGTGTTGGATATTGGCTAGACGGAATAGGTAACACTGGAACTGATTTATCTAGCAAGCCTTTCTCAACACCTAATTCTTGAATAGCTAGCGCAAAGTCGTACCAACTTGCTACGCCTTCATCAGTCCAGTGATAAACGCCACTGGTTTTATTCAAAGCGGCAGTAACACAAACTTCAGCTAAACCTTTAGCCCATGTAGGCGTTCCAATTTGATCATCTATTACGCCCAACTGAGGTTTATCAGCCATCAAACGCAGCATGGTTTTCACGAAGTTATTACCATGAGACGAGTAAACCCAAGCTGTGCGAATTAAACAGCTAGCATCTGGCAGTATTTCAAGCAGCGCTTTTTCGCCTTCTGCTTTTGATTTGCCATAAGCACCTTGCGGTTCAATGGTGTCGTCAGTTAAATAAGGTGAACCCTTGTGGCCGTTAAATACATAATCAGTAGACACATGCACCATGAAGGCGCCGCTAGCTTTACAAAAGTTTGCTAAGTTTTTAACGGCAAGCGTATTAATAGCATTGCACGCCTCGGTATCTTCTTCGGCTTTATCAACAGCTGTATAGGCCGATGCGTTTATTACAACTTCAGCCGATAAAGACGATAGCGTTTCTTCAATATTACAGGCACTCGTAATATCAATATCATCACGCCCCAAATACGAAACTTGATGCTCGCTATTTTCTAGTTCACGAGAAAGCTCAAATGCTAACTGCCCAGACTTACCTATAATTACAATATTCATTAATCGCTAATACCTAGTAAAACACCAATAAAAAGCCAGTGAAAAAATTAATAACAATTAAAACGTAGGTGCGTTAACAAATGCCAAACCCGCCTCATCTTTGCCTGATAAAGCAGGCTTCTCACCATTTACTAATGGCCAGTCGATATTCAATGTAGGGTCGTCGTACTTAACTGATATTTCAGATTCCGGGTGATAATAGTCTGTGCACTTATACACGAACTCAGCAGAATCACTGGTTACGTAAAAGCCGTGAGCAAAGCCCGCAGGTACCCATAACTGACGTTTGTTCTCTGCTGATAACGTTACCCCAACCCACTTACCGTATGTAGGTGAGTCTTTACGCATGTCTACGGCTACATCGTATACTTCACCGCTAACTACACGTACTAATTTGCCTTGGGTTTGCTCCATTTGATAATGAAGGCCGCGAAGGATACCTTGACTAGATTTAGAATGATTATCCTGAACAAAATCTACATCTGCGCACTCTTTCTTGAACCAGTCGGTGCGAAAGGTTTCTAGAAAAAAACCTCGCTCGTCACCAAATACTTTAGGCTCGATGATTTTTACATCAGGGATGTCTGTTTTAATTACTTGCATTTACTTTCCGTACAAACTGGCAATTTAAAATAAGAAGAAAGGTGGCAATGCCACCTTTTAGAATTTGACATGAAGCTAGATCTTAACTCTATCGTTAATCACTTTAAGCAGGTAATCGCCATAACCACTCTTCTTTAGTGGTGCCGCAAGCTTTTCAAGCTGCTCAGCGTTGATATAGCCCATTCTGTAGGCTACTTCTTCTGGGCAACATACTTTCAACCCTTGGCGTTTTTCGATAGCCGCAACAAAGTTTGCTGCATCAAGAAGTGAGTCTAGTGTGCCCGTATCAAGCCAAGCAGAGCCTCGGCCCATTAGCTCTACTTTGAGTGAGCCATCTTTAAGATACAAGTTGTTGAGATCTGTGATTTCAAGTTCACCACGGGGTGATGGCTTAACTTCTTTAGCAAAATCGACTACGCGGTTGTCGTAGTAGTAAAGACCGGTTACGGCATAGTTTGATTTAGGAACAGCTGGCTTTTCTTCTATTGAAAGTGCATTCCAGTCATCATCAAATTCTACCACGCCGTAGCGTTCAGGGTCGTTAACGTGATAACCAAACACCGTTGCACCATGCTCTTGCTTATACGCATTCTGCAAAGACAGTTTTAAGTCGTGGCCGTAATAAATATTATCGCCAAGAACCAGTGAACAACTATCGTTACCAATAAACTGCTCGCCTATAAGAAATGCCTGTGCCAAGCCATCTGGCGAAGGCTGAACCGCGTACTGAATGTTCATTCCTAACGCTGAGCCATCACCGATTAGGTCGATAAATCGCTGCTGCTCTTCAGGCGTAGTGATAATGAGTACATCACGGATACCCGACATCATTAACGTGGTTAACGGATAAAAAATCATCGGCTTGTCGTAAACAGGCATAAGCTGCTTACTTACCACCTTAGTTAACGGGTGCAAACGTGTGCCAGATCCGCCAGCTAGTATTATTCCTTTTCTTGTACTCATGTTTTACACCTATTCGCTAAATTTTTGCTTTGCCAACTCATAAAGCTCAAAATCATCTTGGTTATTTTGAACTAAAAACTCAAAGGCTTCTTCGCCAATTTCATCACGTATTTCCGCCACTTTCTCATCGATTGACTTGGAAGTATCACGCGATACGTTTTGCACCTTGGGCGCAATGTTTATACCCTCAAATCCTTCGTCAATCAGCCACGACTCAAGCTTTTGAAGTGACTCATTAAAATTCTCGACTAGGCCGACAAACGGTAGTTGCTCCACAGCCATCTTTGCCCTGTCAAGCTCTGAACCGTGCTCAGCCCCAAACATATAAGCGAAACGCTCTGTGTGAAAGTTTTTGCACTGTCTGTCATGTCCGAGAGCGATTCTCGATTCAATATATCCTTTAAGAGTAGTATTTCGCGCAAGCACTGCTCCGAAACCGTTACCACCTTGCTTCCGCTCGAATGAGTATGCGGAGGCAATTCGATCAATAGGATGACGGATAAATATAACAGGTAGCAGTTTAAAGTAATCTACGCTCGGCACAGGTAACTGGGCAGTATGTGATGAAAAACATTTCGCAGATTTATTGTTCTCTACCCACCGCTTCACTAACTCTCTATTTTTTGCTGGGTTAGCTGGAAACTCTTCGGTTAACCATTCAGTACCTGCCTCAAAATTTTCTTTGAACGAGGCGTCTAACGAAGTGCCTGCATTTTTAAAAAGATGGAAGTGAAAAATAGCTTTTGTCATAAACTTTTCCGATATTTTGCCAAAATAGTTAGTCAGTAAAAAAACAAAACAAGAGACTTGCGACTAAATATTTGAGGTCATTAATTTAATGACCTTCTTGATAAATTTTGATTGCTGTCTACATAAGTATTAACTATTTCACAGCAAATTCAGCGTTATTTTGAACTTCAAAAGCGAGAAAGGAGCCATTCAGAGAAAGACCTACAAATGGCATTTTTATACTGTGTAGACTTCAAATCTACTGAGCTTTCATCAATTTCCCATTCCTTTATAGCCCGTATCATACTGTCTATATCACCGTAATCAAAGAAGTATGCACGCTCCTCCATAAAATTAGACTCTCTTTCCAACCAAGTTCCTTTCGAACATAAAAGATTACAATGACTTCGGCGTAAAACGTCCCAGAAAACCCCCGAAGTTTTATACTTGTACTTGTTCGGCATATACGAAGCGATAGCCCCTTGAACACTATCAAATAGTAATTCATATTGCTCAGTTGTTAGGGTACCAAATAATAAGTCGAAGTTGTTAACCCGACTACCTAATCCACGAAGTTGAGATTCAGCGTGTTTATATTCTATGCTTCCCGGTGAATTTGTATTCCAATGCAGTACAAAATCCACATTGGGAAAACTTTTACATAGGTGTTCCGAATTATTCAGTATGAAACTGGTTCCTTTGTCTTCTTTCACGCTGCCAACAAACAACAACAAACGCTTTCTGCCTTTTATTTCACGGCTGAATGGTTGTGAGGGCTGATAGTTTATTGCTGGATGAATAAGGAAGGAAGCACTAGTCAACGCTTCGTAACCAATTTTGTACTCATTACAGCTTGTAGCGAAAACTAGTTTTTCCGAAGGTAAACTACGTGCTAGAAAAGAAAGTGAAAGCTTATTTTTAAGATACCAGCAATAGCGCATAGCTTCATCCATACACTTGGGAGAAGCTATTCCAGGATCAAACATTCCACAGACGATTAGTTTTGGGATATGCAACATTGGAATACAGCTTAAAAATTTTGCTAACCCTAGGAACAAATGACTGAAAGCAGTGTGAAGAACAATAACATCATTTTGATTAATATTATAACGCCGAAACAAATCGCTAAGTTCAGCCTGAAACTTTTCAGCGAGTTCGTTTTCCTTCATAGCGGGTAAAGGTTCGAGGTTATTTGTGTAACAAGGCGTGGTGAAAAAGGGAATAATCTTCCCTTTTTCATTTTTCACAGAATCGCTTAACTTTTTAGACGCAAGTACTGTAACCGTCTTACGGGTTGATGACGCATCGCCAATAAGGGTCTCAGCAACCGAGCCATGGTGAGAATCAAAATCCTCAAACCCAGGATCTATCAAAAAATAGCGAATACTAGCCATTTTTATCGACCGCTAATGGACTTAATAATTTCTGCCTTAGCTAAATCAATCTGTCGATGGATTTGGCCAGTCATTGCTACCATCAATTGTTTAGTCGTAATTGTAACCTCAAAAACATGTACCGGCTTATCATTAACATACATCACAATAACATTACTACCTGCCTCGAATGCCTGCCAATTAGGCTCAACGCTAAAACCACAATCCCCATTCCCTATTCCGGCTTTTTTAAGATCCTCTCTAAAAACAGAAGCTTGGGTTTGACAAATTATTGTGCTGTTTAGTTTGAACAAAACATGGCAAGGTTTAGCGTTTTCAAGATGATTTACATATGCCCAACCTGAAAATTTAAAAATTGATAACTCATCAATATGAAATGTCGCATAACCTTTTTCACATTTAACTCTACGCTTACGGTTCTTATATTTTTTATATAGTTTTGAAAGCAACTACAATTCCTCGCTCAATTCAATGCTTAGCACAGCATCCATATAGTCGGATGAATGTTTATGAATGCTTTTATCGCTTTTTACTTTCGATTTTTCACACCATTTATATTCATTGTGCTGATCGCCAATAGGTAATGCTAATCTGTTCTGATGAACCTTTAAATGATAGCCCGCTACAACGTAGTGTGTGGAAGGCTTTTCTCCCATCACACTATCATCATAGAAATGTTCATACATATCCAATAAACGTGCTTGGGAACGGCTAAATTCGAAGCCTAGCTCATTCAGCGTTAACCGCAAAAATGCAGCGTCTAAGGTTTCATTTTTTAATATTCGCCCCCCAGGAACAAACCAATAATCTTTCGCAGGACGGTTTTTTCTTAAACCAAAAAGTATTTCACCTTTTTCGTTTTCTACTACTAAATCGATAGACACCAAAGGCGTTCTATCAATAACCTCGGTAAACGCTTGTTTGTTCAAAAAGGCCAAAACTTACCCTCTGAAATTATCCTGATTTTCTAAGAACCAATCAAAAGCGTGCTGCAGACCACGTTCTAAATCGTATGTGTGTTTCCAACCTAAATCGTGAAGTCTAGAAACGTTCATCAGTTTTCTGGGCGCACCATCAGGTTTAGTAGTGTCCCATACAATGTCTCCTTCAAAACCAGTTACTTTCGCCACGGTCTCTACAAGCTCTCGAATGGTACAATCTTCGCCAGTTCCTACATTAATATGGCTGAGCATAGGTTGGGTATTGGCTTGATAAGTTTCGTCGTCAAGTTCCATCACGTGAATGCTCGCAGCTGCCATGTCATCTACATGTAAAAATTCTCGCATTGGCTTGCCGCTTCCCCACGCGACTACTTCGCTGTCTCCACGCTGTGCTGCTTCATAAAAACGACGAAGTAAAGCCGGGATCACATGAGAGTTCTCTGGGTGGAAGTTATCGTGAGGGCCATACAAATTTGTCGGCATTACTGAACGATAATCACGTCCATATTGGCGGTTATAGCTTTCGCATAGCTTAATTCCTGCAATCTTTGCTATTGCGTAAGGTTCGTTTGTTTCTTCTAACGTTCCTGTTAACAGCGCACTTTCAGTCATTGGCTGTTCGGCTAATTTAGGATAGATACAGCTAGAACCTAAAAATAGAAGTTTCTGAACATTGTTTGCATGTGCTGCATGAATGATATTTGCCTCTATCATTAAGTTTTCATAGATAAACTCTGCAGGATAGGTATTGTTTGCATGTATACCGCCAACTTTTGCAGCTGCCAAGTAAACTTCATCAATACTGTTGTCAGCAAAGAAGCGGCTTACTTCTTTTTGGTCAGTAAGATCTAAATCAGCACGTGTTCTGGTGATAATTTCAATATTTTCTCTCTGCTCTAGGTTTCTAACAATAGCAGCACCAACCATCCCTCTGTGGCCAGCAACAAACACTTTTTTCATGATTTTCTCTCAAACAGATATTAATGTTATAAATTTCAATGTTGGTCCATAATGGAAGAAGCTGGCAAGTCTTCTTCTATCATCAAACTGTCTAATTCTGGTGAACTAATCGAAAGAATCTCCTCTTTCGATAATGCAATGGATCGAATGAGTTCATTGCTCGCCTTAGTATTTTGCTGAACAGCGCTCAACTCGCTATCAAACATCAGCTGGTCGTACTCTGTGGGCATTTCAAACCCCATTTCTACATCCATATCTTCTAATGTCTGATCATCATCGATCCATGTTAACACTTGTTCTGGCCTATCTACTGTTTCAGTCTCTATTTTTCGCTCTTGTTTATCAGCTTTATATGCCGACGACAGACTGATGATATTATTAGAATTTGGTTTTGCTTTCGACATCTTGTCAATGTCGCCAGAGTGGGAATGATTGTTTGCGCTAGTGTACTCTGCCTGTTCTTCCTTACCGAGGCGAACGCTATCAACATTACTCTGTTCAGAAATGTCGTTATTCAACGCAAAAAGAGAAAATGCAATAGAAAGAACAACCGCTATGGCTAAAAACGTCTTCATAAATTATCCCTAATTTAAACTTGAATTCTTGATGGAAAAGCGGGTGTCGCCCAACTGACTTACTACTATACCAAAAGTTACTCCATATTACGGCTATAAAATATAAACCAGCCCTACTAGTTACTATTTTCGGAGTAAATAGAATATTAAGGCTAAATGTAAGCAACCGTAAGGGGCGGAACTCACTTCTAAGAACTAGTCAGGGCACTTTGAATATAGTGCCCTAGAGGAATAGCTAGTCTGCCATAAACCATGTACCACCGACTGGTTTTACGACACCTGCAGCGATACGATTAGTGTTATCCATGATATGGACAATATTGCGACCGCCAAACGACTCGTTTCGCCACAAGAAGTCAACTTTACCATCTCCATTAAAGTCTTCTACTTTGGCTAACGACCACGCAGTGCCTACTTGCGGCAACAATTTCTGTTCTCTAATGGCTCCGTTTGCCATGTAATATACACTATTTCTGCCATCTTGAACGTTGCGCCAGATAAGATCTTCGGTACCGTCACCGTCCATGTCTCCTGTTCCAGCGAGTATCCATTGGCTAGGGGCACCAGAAGATAAGACGGCTTCGTTAAAGTTATTTCCCCCGCTTTCTAAGCTCCATATTTTTAGGGTTTGCCCATCTCGAAGGATAAGTTCTTTAACTCTATCACCATCAAAATCTCCTATACCTTCAATGACCACATTCCCAATACTGTTAGACCAGAAATTACGTCTACTAGCTCCGTCCATGAACCAAATTGCTAATTGGTTGGTGCTTAGCCTACGCCATACTATGTCGTCTTTGCCGTCACCATTTAAGTCTCCAATAGCTTCTACTTTGAAGTCACTATCTAAACGTGCTATTACGGGGCTGGACAAGATATCGAAACCATTCATTAGATAAAGTCTGTTATAACCACCGTGTGAACTAGGGTTTCTCCAAAATAAATCCGTTTTTCCGTCTCCGTCGAAATCACCAAGGTTTAGCTGCCAATCTTCTCCTTGTACAACATTAATAGGGCGAGACTGAAGAACATCTTCTCCATTCATTGTCCAAAGAAAATTCCAGCCTCGAACATCGCTAGCATTGCGCCACACAATATCAGCGCGGCCGTCACCATCTACGTCGGCCCTTACAGGTAATTCAGAGTTATCACCTATACCATCACCGTCTGTATCGGCCCATTCAGAGCTATCTGTTGGAAAAGCATCGTTGAGGTCGTTGACACCGTCATAATCAGTGTCTGCATTTACCGGCGAGGTACCTAAGTTTTCTTCCTCTTCATCGGTTAAGCCATCGTTATCGTTGTCTGTATCTACAGCATTAGCGATACCATCCCCGTCGAAGTCTTCGATGTTAGAAGACAAATCCACGCCAACATTGAACATATTAAACAGGGTTTGATCGACGTTAGAATTGTAAGTGGAGTATGCAATTTTCACATCTATTGAAGTAAGTGGTACCAAAAATTCGGGGAATGTAACTTTTGACGAAAAGTCACTATCATTTTCATCTTCAAGAGTGAGGCTATGCCATGTGCTTTCGCCCGCAAACTTCCATTGAATAGATATGATATTCGTAACACTTTTTAGGTCAGAGCCACCTGCCTTCAATGTAAATTGTTGGAAGCCGACACTACTTGTAGAATAAATGTCATCGTTAGCATCTACAGCGCTTACTACTAGGCCTGCAACTTCAGCCAGCATACTTGAAGGGTAATAGTTAATCTCTCCACTAGGCAAATCATCATTACCAGATGCATAGGTAATATTAAGTCTTGCATTGTCACACATACTTACATCATTTAACGCATCATGGTCGAATATACCACTGTGCGTTTCTGTGCCATCGCAATAAAAAGCAAAATTTTGATCGTTAAATACAATCTCTGCACCGGAAGGACTCGTAAAATGACTACCAAATATTGTAATTATACCGTTGGGTTCAAAAGAGTATGACTGTGAGAATACCGCCGATGTAGGTTCAAATGAGTATTCGCCAGTTTCTAAAACATCAATTCCGCTTGCAGAACCAAAATTTAGAGGCGGCGATTCCTGCAACAAATTACCCGAATTCTTATCATCATCACCTTCAACTAAAGCGACATAAAATGCCTGACTCAAGTCACTGCCATTAATGATGGATAACTTAAAGTTTTGGTCGCGTACACCGGTAAAATCGCGTTCCACCCCAAACAGCTTTTCACCACTGTAAACGGCAATATCTGACACAGGTGGGGAAACATCGTTAGATATATTAATGTCTATGCTTGTAGCTATGTCGTCCAAGGAATATAGAACGTTTTGCGAAATCCCATTTGCTTCAGGATGGCTGAAATAAAATACCGTATCAGGCCCTACTTCGTTGTTTAGTCGTTCAATTAGCTCGAGTTGTACAGGAATATCCGGTGATAAATTGCCCAACGCAAACCAACTGTTTGAACGTAGAGATTCATAACGGCTGTTCGAAACAACTCCTGAACCATAGGTAATTCCCGTATCAGCAATCGTTATATTTATGTTAGTCTTAACAGTATAAAGCTGGTCTAATGAAACCGCGGTATTAGAAGGTAGGCCATTGTTACCAATAACATGTTGTAAGTTCGAGGGTGATAGTCGTAACGTTTGGTCACCGTTTAAATTAAGCGTGAATGTTTCTAACCCTTCAATACGCTGTGAAGCAGTTGTACTAGGGAACGCAGGAAGATGAGGAAGGTCACTTTTCGACAAATTCCAATAAGAAGCCTTTGAATAATATTTTCCTGTTGGGAGAAAAAGAGTTTTGGAATCACCCGGCTCCATTTCATTCCAAAAATAGGTTTCTCCAAATTCACCATCTAAAGTGGCAGTAACTCTAGTAGCACTTTCGTTTACAAACTTAAACTCGTTAGCATTGATAAAGGATACAGGTAATACAACTTGCTCACCTGTGTTAGATGTTAACATCACGTCACCAAAATAGCCGCCAATCGCATGTGCTGAAGTGCCCAATGCCGATGCATCGTTAACACTTAGGGTTACATTTATGGAAGTCTCTTGGTTAGCCGGTAACGTTACTTCACGTTTATCTAACGACAACGCTATACCCGCTGGGAAGGTATTAGGTAAATCGACACGCACCGTTTGTTGACTATTCGACGTATTAGTTACTGTAAAGCCTATCGTTTCAAATTGGTAATTACTTGCATTGACACGACCAAAATAGAGTGGACCTTGTTCTACAGCGATACCTTGAGAAAGTGCAGACTCAACATCTAATAATCCGTAGCCGCGCTGGAAACTATCATTTGCGTCTGACTGCGCTGAAGACATTAATATAGATTTTATTTGTTGAGGAGTAAGTGTAGGCCTTGCTTGTTTTAATAGTGCTGCTGCGCCTGCTACATGAGGTGCCGCCATACTTGTTCCCGACTCGGTAGTGTAGCTTTCGCCAATAGCAAGCGAGTAAATATTTCCGCCTGGCGCGGCAAGCTCTGGTTTGCCAAAACTGCTGTTTAGTAGTGGGCCTTTAGAACTGAAGCTAGAGATAGTTCCGTTGGGCTCTACAGACCCTACTGTTATAGCACTTCTTGCTGAAGATGGAGATAGCCCCCCAATCTCTAAATACTCCCCTCCGTTACCTGCCGCTACTATAACAGTCACGCCCGAAGCAGTAGCTGCATCAACAGCAGATGCAACCAGATCATCTGCATCTCCGGGTCCACCTAAGCTTAAATTTATAACGTCTGCGCCATCATCGGTGTTTGGGTTCCCATCTGGGTCGACGGCGTATTCTATGCCTTCAACAATGTGAATATTTACCCCATCCCCATTTTCATCAAGTACTCGAACAGCAAGAATTGAAGCATCTGGCGCAACACCAACAACGCTGCCGTTAGCGGCGACGATACCGGCCACGTGGGTTCCATGCCCGTCTATATCCATGGGATCGTTATCGTTATCTACAAAATCGTATCCACCTATTACTTTGCATGCGGCGCCAATACAGCCACCCAAGTCTGAATGAGTATAGTCGACGCCACTATCAATAACGGCAACAACAACACCTTCCCCTGTTATGCTATTTCCGAAAGCATCTTTATCCTGCCAAACCTTGTCGGCATTAACCATAGCTACACTATCAGTAAGGAATTTTTTTACCGGCGAACTTTTAACAATACGCTTTACCGATGGCAGCTTAGATAATGCCAACACTTTACTTTCATTGCCTTGTACAACTATTGCGTTAGCTACGCGCGTTAGCCTTTTCTTGACGCTTATGCTCGAAGGCACGTGTGTTTTCACAAAAGTCTGCTGGAACGTATCTAATGCGGTGGCCTTTTGGGCTACTGAAATTTTGGCGGCTTGTTTTAGGCTTTGGCTGCTAACAGTACCACTTTGGCTAACTACACTTGGCTGACGTTTAAGCGACTGATAAGCCCTAAACTCGCTAGTTTTCAAAAGCGGCTGGTCGTAAAACTCAACCATATATGTTTGGTTGTTAGTGAAAGCAACTGAACGTTCACGTGCAGCTATTGAGTGAAGATTTACACCGTCGATGTGTCTAGATGTCCTTTGCTCATCTTGCGATTGCGCCTGAAGCAAAGTTGAAAATAGGGTAAATGAAATTGCTAGGTAGGTGGTGTATTTTAACAACATGAACACTCCATAGTCCGTTACTGAGTTCACTTTCATCGGAAAGTATAAGTGAGTAAATATATACAGGCTATAAACTAGGAAGGAAAACAGCAGCATTTAAGTATGCAGATCAATACTTACGTATATCAAACTCCTTATCATCACCTTTCTTATCCTTGGGACAAACTGTTTGATTTTTGATCAATTTAATTTTATATTTTTGCGGAAATAATATACAACTCTTCAAAAAGGGTCTGTCGTCTAGCTTGCTAAGTGATTCAAAGGGATTCGAATTCGGAGCTAAACCATGACTTACCGCGTAGCGTTTGCTATTTCAGGTGCCGTCAGCTTAGGTTCTTATGAAGCAGGCACAATTTATGAAATTATAAGTGCGCTTTCAGAGCACAATAAAAACCTTCCAAAAAATTCAAACGACCGTATAGAGATTGATGTACTTAGCGGTGCTTCGGCTGGTGGGATGACCGCAGCGCTCATTGCCCATAAACTGCTGCACGACCCAGCTATGTTAAACGGTGAAACCGATAATGCCGCCTATAAAGCTTGGGTAGAAAAAGTAGATATACGGGGCTTACTTTCCCATCACGACGGTGACTTCACTAGGACTTCACTTCTTTCCTCTAATTTTGTGGGCAAAATTGCAGAAGACTTAATTACAAACAGACATAAAAACAACGAAATACCAGAACCTGGCCCACATAATACTGCAGCGAAGAAGATACACCTTGGTTTAGCGATGTCGAACTTAAATGGCGTTGATTATAAGCTTGACGTGTTTTCAAGCTCTGAGGAAGGGTTGGACCAAGGTGAATTTGTACAAACCCGCTTTCAAGACCGAGTAACCGAAGAGCTAACCAACGAGTACAAAGAAAAACAATGGAAAGATATCATCACAGCGTGCAGAGGCTGCGGCGCATTTCCCTTTGCTTTTTCACCAATGAAGTTAGCAAGAAATTGGATTCGCCATAAGCATGATTATGCAAGCAGAGGTGCCTCTCCGTTTAGCAACGGCAGTAAGGACGAAAACTTTTACTACATGGACGGAGGTGCATTCAACAACTATCCCTTAGGACTGGCTAGAACGCTGACTAGGAAAATTGATAGTACTCCAGAAGACTTTGAAAATAGATATTACTTTTACATTTCACCAAACCCCAAAAACTCTGTGCGCGACGCAAATTTTAAAGTGGATGCCACCTCTGGTATGAAAGATACCGCTATGCAAATGGCTAAAAGCATTTTTTGGCAGGGGCGCTTTCAAGAATGGATGCAAGTTGAAACGGTAAACGAAAAAGTAAAACAGCTAGATAGACGCGCCGAAGAATTATTACAGGTATTAAGCAATAATATCGCTCAGCTGCAAATACATAACGCAGCATATGACTCGCTTTTAGATGCGCTTTACGGCACTTCATCATCATATACCCGTGATTTTCGGCGTTTAGAAAAAGCATACTGCACAACACCTCAACATCAACAGCTTTCACCATTACTAAAAGACACCTGGATTAAAGGTATTGTGATAATGGAAAAGTCAGGCGGCTTAGAAAACCGCGAGAGCATGAAGGTGTATACAATCACAACCACTAACGAAGATTTAGCAAGTGAGCATCTAGCGGGATTTTTGGGCTTTTTAGACAAGCGCCTGCGCGAACACGACTACCTGTTAGGCCGTATAAGAGGCATGCAGGTTGTAGAGCACATATTAAATCATAAAGATAAAGCCAGTGCTTTGGGAAAGCATTTACCACTTAATGTAACTAGTCGTGCTGCGCGCATAAATGAAGCTACAGCGCAATTATTAGCGATGGACCTTTCTGACGTCAAAATGAAAGACGTGAATTATGAAAACCGCCAAGCCCTTTATAACAGAGTTAGAGAGCGCATGAAGCAATGGCTTAAAGACGAGAAGGTGAGTTGGATTAAAACGCAAGGTGCAATGCTTGCAAGTAAATCATGCCTAAAAGATCTATTCAAAATAGAAAAACGAAAGCTGCTGGGTTTAACAATGCCCGCTTGGTTTCGCTAATAAAAATTAAGACGACAAGTAAATGACTAAAGCATAATCTAAGTCAATCACCTTTGTTTTTAAGGGAGTTAACTATGAAGCTCACAAAATACTGCCAACATAGCCTTCTAGCCCTCACCCTTTTAACGATTTCGTTTTCAAGTTTTTCGAAAAATATTACTAGGCAGGTAATTGAGCAAACTACTTTCGATGAAAAAATTGCACAAGCTTGTTCTGGGAAGTGCGGGAATAGAGGTCATTCGAGAATTACATCAGTGAGCATAAATGCTATTGATGAACGCTACCATGAAGTTATTGTTAAAGCATATGCTAAATACCACGAATACAAAAGTCCGCCCAGAGTGTTTGGACAACCAATTGGAGGAGGAGTAGCCATAAAGTATACGGTTGATTTAGAAGCAATCGGGGTTCTGGATACTCACACCTGCATGCTCAATGTAAGGAGCGTAAATATCAGCGGTGATAAATATAACCTTGCCAGAGATGCTAAAAACGAAGAAGGAAAAAATCATCACTGGGAGAACTGCCAAAATTTCATCTAGCAAAGGAACATCAAAGTGGGCAATGATATGGAACCTATGATCGCACATAGATAAATATTACAAATTAACTTTCCACTTCTGTGATGTGCATCTACAGGTTTAGACCAATACAACCTCAGAATTCGGTTTTGCTTTTATTTCATTTATGGCAAGTGCGGTCTTTTAACTCATTGGTAGCAATGGGGCGATACCAATAAAAGGTGCTGGGAAATCATATTAACCGAAAACGCTGACCCGGCCTTTGGTAACGTATAGAATTGCTGACTGTGACTTCTCTATTACACAAGAGACTTGAAGCAATCACCTTCAGTTTCTGAAGATTCAATGAAAAGGAATACTAAAGCTTGCCATACAGCTATTTTTTCGTATTCACCGCTAACTGATGTGTTTAAAGCAAATTCAACAACGTCAACAGGAAATTGGTCCGCAACATTCTCTCTGTAGTGGGGCTTAGGGCCACTTAATCGATTACTACATGAATCAAAAATTTCCATCTTAAACGTTTTTCCTTCAAATTTATGATCCGCTTGTATCCTCTTATATTCAAAATTTAGTTGCTCTTCATTCAACCGAACAGTCATATGCTGATTAAATTTGTCTTCAATCGCTTCACCGCTCGTTTCTATATACTGAGACGATATAGAGTCTTCAGGCAACTTAAAAGTCGTTTTCTGAAATATTACCGCTAGCCTGAAGTTTAGATATGTAGTTTCTGTTCTGGGAATATTTACTGTCGTAGATTTGTTGTCACTGAAGCAGACAATGCTTTCATCATTTTCTTTTAAGCGTTGAAAGCTTCTGCCGTCATCGCATTCTTCAAGATCCGATAAAATATTGAAGTGCTCTGTACCTAGCTGAAATGTTTCAAGAAATAGTTTTTGAGCATTCTTTTTTGAAAGCTTAGATACAGCGGCTTTTATAGTACTCTCATTTTCATCATTTAAAGCCGATTCAAGGGCAATTTCTGTTCCTAATCCTTTATGTAGCAACCTTAGGGCCTCTATATTGTCAGATAAGGAATCTGCCAACCACCCAGTGCATATAAGTAGAGGCAGCCCAATTACACCTCCCCAAAACCTTGGATCCTTATATGCGGGAATTTTAAGCCTTTCTTTTTCGAATTCTATCTGCCGTGAAATACTGGCTAATTTTTTCTCTAGACGTAATATTTGCGGTTCTAATTCACGTAGATTTTCTTCTTGTTCCATCCTTCGCTCCATGAATGTGAATAAGCGTACCTCTGTCACCAGCTGTTCAATTATTGTACTACTGATATAATAAAAAATCACTAATCGGGAATAGAAATAATGTGTAAGTCCGGTAACTCCAGTCTCAAAAATTACAAGTTAGTTATTGGCAATTAATAACGAGGGTAAGCACGAGATTAAGAAACACTATTATTAAATTGAGTGACTAACTTAACCCATTGACCAATTTGAAATTAGCTCCACAATCAAGGGCGTGCAGCTAATCACCGAAGACAGTTTAAGATAAAATGCCGAAATAGATCTGCACCTAACTCTTTTCCTAGCTAGTTGTGAACTAATACAGCTTTACCACTAAACTTAGATCTCGATTGACAGATAAGCACGCAGCTACTTTAGCTTATCCTAAGGAAGTAAAGGCGAATTGACTAACTCGCTTCTAGACAGAAATTTAGAACAAAGATTCTCGTGGTATCTACTAGCAGGGGGAAACCGTTCCTCTTAGCTCTGAAAAATATTTGTTAAGCTTGTAGCTAATTACTTTCAATAGACAAAAAACTTTAAATTAAGCGTTTCCCTATGAAAAATTATGAATATTACACTAGATTATTATATCCGATCTACAGATTTAGGGAATTTTGAATTTGTATTTGTTAATACTTTCTGAATGCAAGTCAGCAATAAAATCACGAGCTTTAGGCGCCTGCCCAAACATATATTTTACTGTGGCATATTCCGGCCTTATTTTGGCCTTAGCAGTTATTCCTCTAAATGTATCCGCGAGACCTTTTAGTGGCCCGAAACGGCTTTCAAGAAGACAAACATCCTCTCGCAGTCGCTCATAATTAAGCATAATATCAATTACATTTTTCCCAGCTATATTGTAAATATCATCATTGAGCGATAACTTATCTTGGTTAGCTAAACACCACTGCTCAAAATTGACATCTTGCGGTTGCTTTCCCTGCATACTCAATAGAAAAAAATAAATGCTGACTGTGTATTCAAAAGGGTTTCTTATGATGGAAATTTTAGTATAGCTATTCCAAATTACATTGCCTAATCGGCACTTAGCATTTTCAGCTGAAATATGATTATAGAATTTAAACGAGTCTCTTTCGTCATGAAATTTTTTAGAGTCTTTAGGGTTATCAATAACTAAAGATTCACCATCAGTATACTTATAGTTTTGTGGCCCTCGAAATCCCAATTCCTTTCTTATATTTTCATCGTTTTCCGTAATTGGTGTAATTATGGAATTCTCTGTAGCAAACTTAGACAACGCTATTTCAAATGAGGTACTCGCGACTTTTCTAGCCTTAAGCACTATTATTTTTGGTTCGTGCAAAACTATCAATTTATTTCGCCTTAGGTTAATTTAAATTTCCATTTAGACCGGAAAGCATGATTTTGAAACTGTGATCGTCATATTCTTCGATAAATTTTTTTCCGCTACTTTCCCCGCCGGCACAAAAGCGTAAGTGTACTAGATCTTTTTGTATATCAAGGACCGATGCTTCCAAGGCTCTCTGTGTATAATGCTCGACAACAATAAATTTTGAGTTGTTATGCAATGATTTTAAATGGCGAATTAACTCCCAAACTGATGCAACTCCAGTGAGTGAGGGACGCTTTACAATTTGCGTAAAGCCCTGAGCCCACCTTTGACGTTTCTCAGGCTCTGTAATGGGCGTAATAACAAAACAAAGTTGCTTATCTGAATTCAAACTTTCTATGAATCTATCAGAAGCTCTTCGATAGTAGTCGAAGTCGGCTGGAATATTAAGGGGGTCCTTATGTGTAAAGAAATACTCATGGTAGCGCTTGTGCGTCACAGCGTTTACATTGGGATGTTGGCTCCATTGAGCCTTATCCATAAATGCATTAAATGAGTCATTACATGCATCAATAATTATCTCTGGGCTAGCGAATACCCAGTCAAATGGAAATGCTGCCTTTCTTAGTCCGATCTCTCTTAAATAGTGAGCAGTACTGCAATTAAAACCTAGCGAAATAAACTCTGCGTCTTGGTCAAACATGGTTAAACTGCTAATTTTGTCTCTAGCTCTTACTGCCTGACTTGTAAGGCGCTCTATTTCATTTATGCTTTGAGATAAACCAATATTTTTCAAAGTATTTCTCTTTATAGTTTTGCTAACTATTAATACAGTTATGTGTCGTAGCCTTGAAGTACCTACTGCTCAGACTAATACTCTCAATGTAGAGGTTCTTTTTTTAACTGCTACTCAACGATACGATAGTGAATTCAAACTATATCTACTACGAGTAATTTTAAGCAGTTCAAAACGGTAAAATTAATCCTACACTTTAGAGTTGAATATCACTTAACAACTATACAAAATCGCGGTAGCCAAAATAAACGCATTGCAAATTAAGCTCATTTTTTAGTTTTTCTGGCAGCGATGAAAATTTTTCAAAATCAACAGTTGGCTTTTCCACTGTCTTGCCCTGATATCTTTTATTAGAGTTGATAGCTTTGTGAGGGTATTCAATGTTCGCTGGCAGTTTCACCTCGCAGTTTGTTTCTATATAACCAACTAACTTGTCTGCTTCATCTTCAACACGAAATACAACATTCGGTTTCTGCTCCAAAACTAGCTTATTCCAGTAAATATAGCTCGCAACAGCCCTTGAAAACTCACTTTCGAAACTATCTAAATCAACCCCACAACGCAGCTTTATATGCTTTTTCCGGAATTCATATGACACGGGAGCATGTTTATTTTCTCTCATAATACTTGCGACAGCAGTGCGAGGGTCTCTCACATGCATAGCGACATGCCTAAAATATTTAAAGCGTCTTGAGCGCGCACCATCATTCAGCGCCCATGGGCAATCATCTTCTGTAGCAAACATCCACGAGCAAATACCATCATCTTCTAGTTTCTCGTGGCCAATTTTTAGTCCAATAGCTTGGCAAAGTGACGCACTGTAACCTGAACCACACCTAGGGTGGCCGATTATAAGAAGCGGGTATACATCAGTATGCTTTTTATGTTGAATTAACGCATTGGTAGCCTGCTCTATCTCTTCAGGCTTTCCACCATTTGCCTCAAGATAGGATAGTCTTATTGGCTTTGGATGAATTGTTGACTCTACTTCACCCGTGCTCCAGCTCATCTCGTAAAATAAAGGAGGGTAAAAGGTTTTAGCATTTGAAGTATTTGCGCATATTCTGTGAATGAATATGTCGACTGTGGTGTCTACCTTCTCGAAACGCGCCAATATCTCTTCTGCCATGGCTTTATTCAGTGCAAAAGCGGGGTTTGACATTTTCCCAAGAAAATCCGACAAGTTCGGTTCTTTATCACTTTTATGATCATCACATAACGCCCAGCCAAACTGTACTAAAGCGGGTTCACTCTGTTGAAGTTTTGACTCGCTAACCCAGTCATTTGAAATCGCCTGTTGGCATAACACATTTGCACGTTCGGTAAGCTTAATGTCATCTTCAATAAATAAGGCATATTCTTCGCTGCTAGCTAAAAAGGCTTTCAACACCCGAATATAACTTGCAAATGTAGCTACCTGAACGGGAATCAATGTGTTATTACAACTACTATCACCACATTCTAAATTTCCGCATCTGAAGCAAGTTGGGAACGTGTGTACTTTGGATTCTTTGTATAGCGTTTTTACGTCATCACTTTCTGGCGTGGCAGCATCGATGAATTCTAGATTACTTAGTTCATATTGCTCGATGAAGCGTTCCATATAACCACGTCGCTCTGCGCTAGAGGGCAATGATAAACAATAGACTCTGGGAAACGCCCCAAGAAACAAAGAAACGTTATCTTGCATTACTTATTATTCCTTAACAGCAAGCGACTTTGGCTTATATATCCAGCTAGAAGCTTATAACCATATTCAAAAATTGATAAAAACATAAATTGTTGGGTAATGAAATAGATAAAGGCGACATAAGTCGCCTTTATCTAAAGCTTAGCGGCAAGAAATGTCTATTCTTTAGCTACAGCAACCGAATAACCATGCTTCTTCAATAGTGCATGTTGTTTTGCTTTACCAAGGTCGTGTGCAACCATTTCTGCGCACATTTCCTCAACGGTAATTTCAGGTACCCATCCTAGCTTTTCTTTTGCCTTTGTAGGGTCGCCTAGTAGTGTTTCTACTTCTGCAGGGCGGAAGTAACGTGGGTCTACTTCTACAATAACGTCACCCACTTTCACACCCGGTGCAATTTCGCTATCGACCTCTGTTACAGTTGCCACTTCTTTTACGCCTTCGCCAGTGAATTCAACAGTAATACCTGCATTCGCTGCTGACATACGTACAAATTCACGAACCGAAATCTGTTTACCTGTAGCAATAACAAAATCTTCAGGTTTATCTTGTTGTAACATCATCCATTGCATACGTACGTAATCTTTAGCATGGCCCCAGTCGCGAAGTGCATCCATGTTGCCTAAGTAAAGCTTAGACTCTAAACCTTGAGCAATATTAGCAATACCACGAGTAATTTTGCGGGTAACAAACGTTTCACCGCGGCGTGGAGATTCATGGTTAAACAAGATACCGTTACAAGCATAAATACCGTAAGACTCGCGGTAGTTAACCGCAATCCAGTACGCGTACATTTTTGCTACTGCGTAAGGAGAGCGCGGGTGAAACGGTGTAGTTTCTTTCTGCGGAATTTCTTGAACTTCACCGTAAAGCTCTGAAGTAGACGCTTGGTAGAACTTAGTTTTCTTTTCAAGGCCTAAAAAGCGAATAGCTTCTAGCAAGCGTAGAGTACCCATAGCATCTACATCTGCTGTGTACTCAGGTGCTTCAAAAGATACCGCAACGTGTGACTGGGCACCAAGGTTATACACTTCGTCTGGCTGCACTTCTTGCATAATACGGATTAGGTTTGAAGAATCCGTCAAATCACCATAGTGCAAAATGAAGTTGGCGTTTTCTACATGTGGATCTTCATAAATATGATCAACACGTTCTGTATTAAACAATGAAGCACGACGCTTAATACCGTGAACTTCATATCCTTTTTCTAATAAAAACTCGGCTAAGTAAGAGCCGTCCTGGCCGGTTACACCGGTAATTAGTGCTTTTTTCATTGATATCACATTCTAAATTGGTAGATTTTTATAAAACTCTTTAACAAGCTCATCAGGGATATTTTGGCGACCTTCCCCAGAAAGGCCTTTGTTATAATTACTCGGCGTCAAAGCAACACAACGCTCAACTAATGACTCATTGAACTCAACCCCAACAAACTCCATAATTTTACAAGTCAATAGTTCAGGATGGTTTTTAATTTCATCAAAATCTATATTAATTACATTTGGTAAGCCAAAGTAAGTTTTCGCTTTAAGGTAATCTCCCCTAACTATTTGCAAGGCATGCTCAATTGTAGAAACATGCGAAAATTCCTTTTTTCCAAGTCTTCTTGCCTTTTCTCCTTTCTTGTAAATTGAATACGCAGCATCAATTAGGTCCCTTGAAGTACAAAAAGCTTTAAGCTTGCCTTCTATTAACAAATCTAAACAGTTAATTGGAAAATCAGAATGAGTCTTAAGAACTAAATAGTCATCACCTTTAAGCTGCTCACCGATTGACTGTAAATTGAAAGGCTTATAATTGGCTCGCTTTTTATTACCATCAAGCCGGGCCCCTTCGAGCTTTCGCCACGCAACTTTTCCTGCTCCGCTGACTTGCAATAGCGTTTCTTGGTCGCTACCTTCCGATTCAGCTAGAAGCTTAAGCACATTAAAAACCCATGAAGACGCACTTCCCTGCATCCCGTACTGGAGTAGTATCATTCCTATTCCTCACGATTAGATATCATAACTCAACCCTTAAGAAAAACATCAAAGTTTATGAGAAACGCCATGAGCTTCAAGTACATTACTCAAATTTTCACGTAGTACTTGTCTAGTGTTATCGTAGCTTTCAAATTCGAAATTAACTTTTTCTCTAAGCTCCGCTAGCGAGTTGATTTTTAGAAATTCTAGGTGACTTAGATGAGGGAGATTCATAGTTTCAGCAAGTTCTCTCGTTCTAGAATCATGATACACCCATATTGCGGGCGTTCCGCTTTGCCACGCCGCCATATTGCCATGTAGCCTTAAACCTATAGAAAAATCAACGCGAGCGGAATCCTCCATCCATTGGTCGACGCTGTAGTAAAGTCTCATCTTGGTTGCTACAAAACCCCTAAACTCTTCGTCGGACATGTGAGGTGCCAAAGCCTCTCTTAGGCTTTTTTCATGGTGCTCTGGAACTGCAGCTGTTTGATACAAATTGCGCTGTCTAGCGTACTTTATAAATGGTTCTACTGATTGCTGCAGGTATAGACCATTACCCTTGGCCACCCATTCAATCATCTTTCTTTCTGCATCACGCTTAGTGAGGTCTTTCGGCCATGGCTCATCACCTGTAGCCACGAAAGAAAAAGCATCTTGAGACCATTTCATTTTGAGTTTATTGATGAAATCGGGATCTTTGTTTATAAAATTAGTCGGGCATCCAGTTATTACCCCCGTGTCTACGCCTCTTTCGCGGAGAACTTTGTCAGTAAACGCGCCTCGAAGCGCAACCTTTTTACTCTTGCGCTTTATCAAGTCTAAAAGTCGATCTATGCTTTCATGAAAATTGAATTCAGTTTGCTCATAATTTTTTGCTTGGGCACCGAGCCCCAAAAACACCACAGGCAATTCAGTCTTATCTAAGAAATCGACAAATCCAGAAAAATCAAAGTTCTCTCTTACAAAGTTTGCTGAAGGTATAACCAGCACTCTACACTGGTCCTGCACTGTTTTAACGTCCCAAGGCAAATCCTCTCCAACTACAACATAATCTTCGTCCAATAAGTTGCATACCGCATATTGAAACAACAGATTACCCGTGTTAGCTCCAACTTTTCTTAATAACTCTTCTGTATCAAGGAAAGAACACCCGTCTATTCGCCCGTGCGTTCCTACTACACCGATTTTTTTCATTTAAAAATCCTTTCCACTCATTTCTATTTCTGAATATGTATTTGACAACCGCATTGCCGCTTCACTAAAAGAGCTCCAAGTACTACCTAGCAACTTTTTACATTTGCTTAGTAACAGCACGTCTGCAAGTGCGTAAATTATTTGCTCTTTTGAGCGATCAAATACGTTTCTCTTTAAATAAACCAATCGGTCACCATAATATTTTTCGAAAATATCGTAGGTTTCCTGTAGGTCGGTCGCTACAAACAGCTTCAATCCGCTGTCTTCTTCAATTAATTTGTCTATGCGCTTAATAAAAGCTGAATAGTGGCTTTTTTCGCGCCAAAAATGCAACTGATCGTGGCCTTCTTGCGTCCAGTTTTCAACAGAATCGTAAGTATTATGATCTAAACCTGCTCCCGCTTCCATCCGGATATGCGCCGCAACGTAGCCGTCTACATTGTACGGCTTTATAAGCTCCATGACTTGCTTAGAAGGTGCTAGCGCTTTTATAAATTTATTCTCAGCTTCCCAGTCTGAAAAGGGAGAATTAAATGTGTACGCTGCTCTTAAATACAAATGCCTTTCTTCGTTTACTTCTATTAACTTATCTTTTTGTGCACCGGCTTCTATTTCCATGTAATTAAATAAGTCCATGTACTTTGCAGCTTCACTTACAAAAGACTTATTTATCACTGTGCCTTTGTAATCAAACAAATCAGCGAATTCACATTCACAGTGATGATCTGCCTCCCAAACGATAACAAGTTCTCTACCAGTTCTTTCAGCAATCGCTGCAGCCGAGCCAATTGCACGAAGCCTATTCCCAAGGCCGTGTTGTGCATCTACATATACTTTAGCTTTAAAGAGCTCATCTACTGTAGCGATAACATCAGCTGAAGGTACAGCCGTGCTTCTTTCTACAATGATATCTTTCAAGCTATTGGCATCGCGCTGAAACAACACCGCTTTAAGCAACTGAGGGGGAAGTGCAATAACTTCAACAAAGCCGTTAATATCGCCAATTCGCTTATGAATAAGTGTATCTGACTCGATTAGAACATAAACCGGTATTTTTTGTGAGCGAGCAGTATCAATGCCACTTTTCAAAAAGTTACGCAATGGGGCAGAACCATCAAAACACATCAACTCATGCTTTTTATCCAACTCACCCAAAAATACCTGAGTAACCTCAAAATTTATATTTTCGCTATATTCAAAAAGCAGAAATTGTGCAAGGTCTGTATGCGAGATACTTTTCTGAATAGTATCGGGGCGCCTGTGCCACAAATAATGAATGGCAGCAAACATGTTCGCCTGTTCAACGATATATTCAGGTAATTGAATTGAGCTTGTAATTCTTTCTAATTGCCATAAATTCGCATTGACTTGCTCAATTCGGTAATTTTGCAGTCTACTCAAATTCCAGTAATCAGTAGTTCTTCCAATGTACTTATTTCTGTGATTATTAAATTCGGTAGCGGGGACCATACCAAGAAAATCAGAGTTAGAAACATCTTGGTGGGCAGTTCTTGTGCTTTCCTCCTGCTCCAAGTGTAAGACAGACCTGAAATTTAAATATTTCGTTCCCAAACCACATTGGGAAGCTAAGCGTTCGTAAATATCAGAGTCGTCCCAGCCGTACGTAGTTATAAGCTCATTGTAATAGCCTATTTCTTTTAAATGCTTTTTGTAAGCACCAAAGGAACCATTTACATATATTTGCGAATCGCGGCCCTCATCTAACGCTGATTTCCAATAGCCTCTAACAAACTGAGTCTGGTTGAAATTATTTAGTTCTAAGAAATCTTCACTCACTTCAATATCAGCATCAAACTTAAGTACTTTTGAGTATTTTGCAAACCGAAGACCCACATTAAAGCCATAGGTTAATACCCATTTCTTCTCGCCATTAACGCGCAATACCTTAATCCGATCATCAGCTATATCTTTGATAGTTTCCGCCACCGGCGTATTAGATGACCAATCTACAATAATTATTTCGTCTACTGGCAATTTAACCCATGTACGCAAAGCCTTGGCAAGATTATCGTTCCTGTTCATACAACATGAGACAATACTTGTACCTGGGTATATCGTTTGGTTATCTAACTCCGATAATTTGGCAGCAGAGAACTCTACATTCGCCTCTTTACTAGTATTATAACCATTAGGCAGTTTGCGCCAAAGCGCATCAAGAAGATTTTGACTGGAATCAGATAACTGAGTTTTAGCGATATCAGCTAACGTTTTTTCGGCTAGTTTATAGTTTTCTGCTTCTATCTCAGCTTTAGCAAGCAAAAACTTTTTGTGCAACATGGTGTTCCCTTATAAACATATAAGCATTAAATGGTTATGTGATATTTTTCTTTAAATTTTTGGTAAAACGAAGATTTTTCACTTTCTTCAATTATGGTTTGAGGCGCTATTCTTTCGCGCGCGCTAATAGCATCTGACTTTCTTCCACTGTCACCCGTTACGTTGAACAGTGAGAAAATGCTTTCGAAAGCTTCATCAAAGGGCAACTCAAGTTTCTGGCAAATTGCAGAAACTTGAGCTTGAGGTTCTGAGGAAAATAGTTCATAGCTAAAGATCTGATCTGCTGAAAATTGCTCTAGAAGGATCAGTAATCGACGGCAATATTCGTCGAAGCTTTTAGGCTCAAAATGTACCCAACCGTTCTTAACTAGTGATGAGTAAGAATCTATTGGGTCACGCACTGTTAAAATTGACTGAATGTTGAAATGCTCTTCTAGTAAAGTAACTACTGTACTGCGCTGTGGAATTTCATCAGACGTATGAAAGTCGGCATGTGTATGATCGCGAAGCACCAAGGTACCACCTAAACTTTCGACGTGTTCATAAGCGGCGATAATAGACTGCTTAAAGATTTTGTCTGCCAACTCATTCGCAAAAGGAATGTTTGCATACTTAGCCAAAGACGAAATATCGGTAGGCGAGTACCTCGGCTTGTTTACATCAAGTGCTAGGCTTGTGTGCGGGTGAACCTCACTTAATAAATATACATTTGGCAAGGCTGATAAGCACTTAGAAATTAAAGTTCCACCACTACAAGCTAAATGGTGAATAATACGGAGTTTTGGCTTTGCATTTTCATTTAATTCATTAGCGCACCGGCCTAACAGTCCCTCGGCCTCTTTAATTTCTAGTTCTGTAGAACCTTGTACAGAACTGCTAGGTGCAGCAGACACATCGAACTTTTCCTCTAAAAGGCTGAGCGCGTTATTTAGCTCGGCCAAAACCTTTAAGCTATGTTGCTTTCTATTAGTCAATGTTGTCGCTTCCCAATAGAATTTCCGGATGTTTATTTTCTAATTGATGGTAAAAATTAGCCGCTTGCTGCAACTTGCTATGCAACTCCCCTATAAGTTGCCTTAACTCTTTTTCAGACTGTGTTTTCTGCGCATACTTAGTTCGTAAATCATCAGAGTCGAGCTGCATTTTCAAAATTAGTTTAGCGTTTACTTCTACTGATGTTGTAAGCTTGCTTTCTCGCTGTTTTATCTTCTCAATTTCAGCAGCCAGCATTTCTTTTTCAGACTGGCTTTCCGACAACCGATTAGTAAGTTTTTCATTGCTTTTTACAAGCTCTTCTTTTTCTCTATTTAAACTTTCTGCCCACTTTTTATGCTCATTATGCCAATGGTGCTCTTGATTTCTTTCTTCCAAAAGCTTTTGATTTGTATGCTGCATTTCTTCTTGCAACTGTTTCAGGCTATCCTCAGCTTGCTTTTGCACTATTTGCAGCTGCTCTTTAGCCTGCTGCAATTCGCCGCCTAACTGCTTTTGCTTCTCTTCACTCTGCTGTTTCACAGTTTGCAGTTGCTCTTTAGCCTGTCGCAATTCATCGCCTAACTGCTTTTGTTTTTCTTCACTTTGTTGTTTAGCCGCTTGCAACTGTTGCTTGGTCTGCTGTAGCTCTTCATCAACTTTTTTAGCATCGGTCTGAGAGGCATTTAACTGATTCTCTAGCGCTATTTTAATTTCTCTATGCTGTTGCCTTTGGCTAAAGTAGTCCAGTGCTTGCTTAGCATTTACTTTTTTAGTCGCCACGAAATTGGAGTACGGTGGCATAGATTCAGCTAATGCAAGGTAATCTCGTCCGCTTTCTGCAAGCTCTTTTTTAAAATTTTCTACTGGCTTACTTTCACCAAAAATTGGTTTAAATGAACTTTGAATTACAACATGGGTGAAGGCATTTAATATTTGACTGTTCAAACATTGCTGCTCTGCACCGTTAAGCTGCGAGATCATCAAGCAAGGGCGGCTTTCTGAAATATCAAACTGCTGTAGCAAAGGCTGCAGCTCAATAACTGCGGCATCTTGTTCAGTATATTCCAGTGCAGGTCGAATACTTTTAATCACATTAGGGGGGAGTACAGAAGAATAGCCTGGCACATTTGAAACAAAATAGCGCATGCTTTTCTGCTTAGCTTCAAACTCTGGTACGCCGTGCTTTATTAGCATGCTCTCGGGCTTGCCTTTAGCACTATATAGAGCTGTGGCTTTTTCAAAAATTGCTGGTTCTGGCTCTACCAAAACAACTTGTGTTGCTGTTAAAGAAAACAACCAATTAAGCATAGCTTCAGTACGTGCACCAAGAACTAACACGCACTTGGGTTGCATCGACAGCCCTTTCACTATTTGTAATAAATCACTCATAGCCCCTCCTTACGTTCTTTTAGAACTTTGCAACCATACCTGATATCAGCTTCTGCCAGTTTTCAAGCGGCTGGTTCACTTTAAGCTTTTTACGGTCGAGCGTATGAAGCCTGTCAGCTAGCTTGGTTAGCAGCTCCTTTATGAACAACTTGTCTTCTTCTTTTAAGCTGTCGATTGCGTTTTGCTGCTGCTCGTTTAGCTGTACGGGTAAATCAAGTACTAGTTTTAGCCCCCACTTGTCTTCTGTTGCGGGCGGCCAGCTAGCCAGTGGTGCTTGGTTGTTAGCAAGTTCTCTAAACTCTAGGCTTCCGTATTCGGTGAATACTTTATCTTTTATTTGCTTTGCGCCAACTTTAATATCGAAAGCGGGGTAGCTAATGTCGGCTGCTTGTAAGTTTTCAATACAAATAAGTAAATGCTCGTTTGTAGCGCCTACCATGTTTTGTTTAAGGCTTAGCTTTTTAAAGTTAAGCGGTTTTGGTGCTGGGCTGGGCGTAAGCTTTTTTAGTGCAGTTGAAAGTTTTAATAGCTTTTCTGGCCATGGGGCAATATCTAGATTTGCGGTGGCATCTGTACGTTGCACGTCGCTTTGCTGAAGTTTAGTTTGTAGTTCCTCAACTATTCCTATAAGCAATAGGTGATCTTCTGCTGATAGCTCTGCCAACGCTTTTTTGCCCGCATCAGTAAATGGACTAAGTAGCGAAAAGTCGCACACTTTATTGCTGCCCGTTTTAACGAATTTTGATAAAGGATAAACACGTTTGTTGTCTGGTGCATGAAACTCAACGTCTAGTACACCTTTTCTGTCGTTAACAATTACAGAAAATGCATTCCAGTGTTTGTCGGCGTGCTCTACTTGAGTGAAACGAGCAGTTATGCGTTGCAAATCTTTTTGATTTGCACTACCGGTTAAGGTTACCCCTTCACTTAGTACCAGATGTGGGAAGCGCTCCTCTATTTTGCTCTTAAATTCACTAAGGGCTTTATTATCGGGTGACTCGCCCTTTAGTTTTTGGTATTCAGTAAAATAAAACTCTAGCTCTTCTTGAAGCTGCTTTATTTGTAAGTGTAATAGTTCCTGTTCACTCATAGCGTTTTCTAACTCTTTCCTTAATGCTGGCCCATTATCTTCTGAATTTGACAACTTAGCCTCTAGCTTATTTATTAGGCCTGCGCTTGTATTTTTATGTTCTTCGAATTGTACATAAATACTTTCTAGCTCTTCTTGCAATTGGCTTATTTGCAATACTAAGAGCGCGTTCTCATCTTCTGCAGCCAACAATTTTTCTTTTAACGTATTAACAACCTCAGGGTCTGGCTGTTTTTCTTTCGTTGCAGCTTTTAATTGCGTATTCGTTTTCTCTACGTTTTCTAACTGCTGTTGCACCTGCGTTAGTTTTGAAAAGGTTACTTCTAATTCTTCTTGAAGCTGTTGAATTTGAAGTTGTAACAGCGCGTTTTCATCTGCGTTAGCTTTGCTTTCTTGAACTAGGTTTTGCTTTTCAGCATTAGCCTCGGCCAACTGGCGATTGATGTCGGCATACTTAACTTCTAAGTCGGCAATTGTAACTTTGCTATTTTCGGCATCAGTAAAAACAACCTCTAGCTCTTCTTGCAACTGCTGAATTTGAAGCACTAGCAGTTCATTCTCGCTTTTTTGTTTATTGCTTTCAGCTACAAGTGCTTTGTTTTCCCCACTAGCCTGCGCTAATTCAGAATTAATATCGCGGTTTTGCTGTGTTAGTTCGGCAATAGCAGCTTGGTTCTTTTTAGCTTCGGTTAACTTTGTTTCTAACTCGCCTTGAAGAACTTGAATTTTTTGCTTATTTAACTTCACTTCCTCGTGCTGTTCTTTAAGCGCTTTTTCAATGCCTTCTTTTTCGTTTTTAGCGGCATTTAATAAAGACTCATTCTTTGCATTTTCATTCTTTGCACTTATAAGGCTTTGATACTGCTGCAAACTAAAGTGCACAACTTTAGCCCACGACTCAGTATTATCATCTACGCTAAAACCTTCGAACTGCTGCAGTATTTCATTTGTTTTAATATTATCTTTAAGCGCACAACGCACTGTTTGAGCTAGTGCTTGCTGCTCGTTTGACAACACAGAATTACTTAACAATTTGATACAAAATTGCTCGCCAAATAAGTACTGATGCTGCTGTAAAGCTTTGAAGTAATTGTTCCAGTTTTCTAAGGCCGTAGATAATTCAGCTTCTTTTACAGGTTTACTCGCAAACAGCGCAACCACATAAGCTTCTGGCGAAACAAGCAATGCTGTAATCGATTGTGCCTTGCTTATATCTTCACCTGCCTGCTTTATCGCTATATTTAGGTTTGGCGCGGCTGCATTAACAACGCTTTTTATAAAACCAGCAGCATTGCTTTGCGATTCCTGTTCTTCCGACCAATCTAGGCTTAGAGCGAGTGCCCCTTGCTGACTTTGGTGTTCTTTTTCTTCACCCTGAATACCTGCATAAGTGAACAAGTTTTCATTAGGTGCAATAACTAACGTTTGACCCACTTAAAATTCCTTAATTATGCTGCTCAAAGATGAACTTACTGTTTTGCTACTAGCCATTTTCATTAACAAAGCTCTTTATTGCAAAGTACCAGCGTTCTAGCGAATATTGAGGGGTTTTACCCTTACAATCAGTTTTGTGTATTTTTTCTGCGATTGCTTGAGTTAACTCTACTGTACGTAACTTTAATGCTGGGTTGTCAACATTAACTGATAATACGTTATTTACTTTACTGTCTGCTGACAAAAGCACATTAAAAAATGTAGGTTCTGCAGCCCCGTCAATGTTAGCCTCGCCACTGAGGGCTAACTTGTTATTGGGTGCGTTGTTGGCGTCAGTTTTAGTTATTAAAGCTAGTTTCTTAACCGCTATTTTTACATCGGCACTACTAGTGTCGCTAGTGCCTACTTCTTTTGTTTTTACTTCTGATAACCTGGCAATAAGCGATTCAATTGTTTGGCACCACATTTCTAAGCCACCAATAGTGGTTTCTATTACGTTATTTTCGAACACAGCCTGTTGTTTCGATAACGCTATGTGCAGCTGCATTAGTATAGTTATCAAATCGGATTGATCGGTGGTTGAAAGCTTGTAGAACGCACTATTTTCAGTATTTTCGGGCATTACTAGCATGTAGTCGGTAACGCCGTTATTACCACTTGTGACAAACTGACGCAGAGGGAAGTAGCGATGAGGCAATGGCGCATAGAATTCTACTTCCGCTCTATCTCCACGCTTATTAACAATGATAGGAAACGGTTTGCTCTCGCCTGATGTAAGTACAATTCCGCTTACGTTCATAACTAAGCGGCTTACGTTTTCTTTAACAAATCCCCCGCTTATAGTCACTTGGCAATTTGAAGTGTCAACACTGTCTCTAGCGGTAAATGGTTTAACTTCGGAGCTTGGAAGCGATGTATCAGTTTTCTGAACTGGAGCAGGTTTTTGCAAAACATTGGTTTCTTCGCTTACTGCTTCATCTGAAAACACGCTTCGCTTTTCTTGCTCTTTAGACCAGTGCTTTTTTTTGTGTTCTAGCTCATTAACAATGTCAAAGAAGGGTTTGGTAGCCGCCTGTTCCACAATGTTTAAGCTATTTTCAAACTCGCCACTTTCTACCATTTGATTAAACGACAATGGCCCTGTTAAACGCCAGACATCATTACTATTGCGCTCTTTCAAGTTTTTTAAAATACGATTCCAAATCCACTCTAGTGCGGGATGACCAGCCCGACACCCTATTGCACCGTTCATAATACCGCCATGCCACTTTCTAACTAAAAGTAGTAAATCACTAGACAACAAAGGCTGTATAGGCGCCTTACATTTAATACCGCAATCAACATAAAACCCACCCATTTCTAAACAATAGGCTACACGAAATATGTCAGACTGCATGGCAGGAAGTGCCGCTAACTTGAATAGGCTTTCTACTTCACTATTGTAATGCTGGCCTATAAACGCACAGGCTTCTTCATACCCAAACAGCTTGTGTTCCATTGAAGGGTTGTGGTTCTTCCATGTTTCTACTAATTCTGCAATATCGTTTGGTAATTCTGGCGTATTCCAGTACTGAACAATAGTATTAGGTGTCATACTTCGATCTTAAAAATGCTGCATTTTGTTCGTAGATAGCGTAGAACTGAGATACTAACTCTTCGTTGGTGAACGTTGCAGTTCCACCTAGCTCTACATTGGGCCCGTCTATTGATAGCACGTTCGTACCTTTGGATTCCTTTCTACTAACTTCAACACATTGAATGCCAGGGGGAACAAGGGGAATAAGCTGGTTTAACGGCTCTAACTGTGAGTTTATAGCGGTATCACTTCCTCTTTCACCTACTATCCGCTCGCAGATTCGTTTTGCGTACTCGATTAACAATACCGAAGCAGGGTGATTGAAAGTGAAGAAAGTTCTCGATTGCTTGCGGGTCGACTCTATGAAATCTGAAATTTTTATATCTACTGCTGCATCTCTTGCTTTCAGTTCGTCAAGCGACTTTTGATCTTCTTTACCATACTCTTGTTTGTTGTAAAAAGGGTCTGATAGCCAGCCCACAACTTGCTGCTGACTTATACCAAGCAGCCAGCCGTCAAGAATAGTTTTATTGTGATATTCTCCAAGAGGCCCTCTTAGGGTGGTTACTTCAGGGTGGCGAATGTAAATTAAGTCGGGGGTAAAACCGCTAAAGTAAAGATTTACTATGGTATGAGTTTTATCGCCGTATAAACGCTTTATTTCACTGGTTCGAATAAACTTGCATGGGTAAGCGTCTGAAATCATTTGCGTAACAATAACATTGGCATCGTTTAGCGCGTCGCGATATTCCGCCTCATCGCTATCTTTCAATAAATGAACGATTGGCGTAGCCGTTACGCTTATGGTTGGTACAAGCTTTTCGATATAGTTAGCAAGGGGCCTAGCCTGGCAATTGCCAATAACAACTAATTTCATGCCACTGTCACCTTACTACCGCCTTACTACACACATACGACTTTATACGTTGAAAAAATTTGATTGATAACACTATATAAACCGTTCTAACTTTGTAACCTTGTACCATACCAATTAGTTAAGCGGTAAATCATCCATTTTCGTATTTTTTTCTAACGGCTTTCCAATATCTTTTGATGAAATATCATCTTGTGCGTCGATATTTCCAGGCATGGTCATCTGTGGGTCTGGCGCAACCGCAGGAAACTCTTCGTCTAATTGTAAAGTTTCAGATTCAGGAGACATATAAGACAAGTCACCTTCCGGTGCTTCAGAAAATTGCATCTCTCGTTCTATTTCGGCGATGAGTTCAGGATCGGTATTTAGGCCTAATTTAGCGGCATCAGAATTATCTCTTTCAAGATACATATCATCGGTATTTGATTGTTGCGGTAGAGGTATGCTTTCGCTCTGGGTATTTTCACTAAAGGAAACTGGGGAAGTATTACTGTTTTCTAGCGACTGGTCCGCACTGTCATTCGGAAATAAATCGAAAAACAAGACGAAAAAAACTACAATCACAACAAAACCTGTTATAACGCTTATTGTTTTCATCGCTAATTCCTTTTTGGCCAAGCTAAAATCAATCAATTGATGCTATGTATTCTACCACTAAATAACAGGTATAACACCTTGAGTTTACTTAAGCAGAGGCGATATGAAAAAAACATTCATTCTTCTTTATAAAACATTTATTTACCGCCGCTTGCTTGCCTACAGCGCCCTCTTAATGTGCGCATTTACTGTTCAATCACAAGAAAACAATGTACTTCCTTCCGTAAGCCACCCCGCGAAAGGAGTTAACTTTTTCTATTTGAACGGCAGAGATCAAGAAGACTTCGTGCAAGTGGCTGAGAAACTCTTTTTCGGGGACAACGCTTGTAAAGGCATAAGAGCTGATATTTCAGAACGTTTTGAGAATTCTTTGAAGGAAATTAAAAGCGCAGGATTTGACTGGGTTCGATTACTCGTAAGCAAAGATTTTTACAGCATTTACGCCCCCCGGTGTGGTTTTAGTATGGACGAAATTTATCCTGTATTAGCCGACAAACACCTATCTGTGCTTTCAAAGCTCATTGAAAAAGTGACAGCGCATGGTCTTAAAATTGAACTCGTACTCTCAGGAACGAAGTGGTTCGCAGACCCTAGAAATGATGTAAGGTTTTTCGAATCAATTTTGTTTGGTATACCACTTGAACATGTGGATATGATTATATTAGGCGGAGATGTTCAACCGTCTAACGCCCAGTACCAAGCTGACTGGCTTCTTCAGGTTTTACCCCATTTCTTAAATCACAAACACAGTAATTTAGCTTCTCAGAACTATTTATTTGATACAGTAACTTATCGCAACAAAGACCAAGCATTGGCCTATGTTAAATGGGTTAAAAAACACTTCCCACAACTTAGTTATTTACCAGTTAATCTATACAACCGTACTCTTCCGCCTTCCAGCAGTTGGCGTGATTACTCGACTGCGCTCAAGGAGTTTATAGCTATATATAAGCAAGCAAACCTTCCTTTATGGATAGATGAGTATGGTTTTAGGTTAAGCAACGAATCGGAAAGTGTTCAGTATACGGAAGCTGACAGAGTTGCTTATTTGAAAGGCTTTTATCATGCATTGTCGTGCGAGAACTCTATAACTGCTGCATATTTTATATGGACAGCTGGCAATGATCGTCACGTTTCATTCCCTGACAAAGATACTGATAGGACGCCTTTCGGTCTGTTTAGCGGCTATGAAAATAACAAACCAATCACCACACTGGCATGGGATGAAGTAGCGTTATTCAACACTACCTCATCGTACTGCGAGCAATTGATTAAGATTAGATAGAAAGTATTTTATTTAAAGAATGGGGCTAATACAGATTCGTCTACTACTTTAGGTTCGTACGGTTTTGCATTACCTCTTTCTACTGCATTTTCGACCATTTCGACAAATTCTTCGATGGGAATATCGGCAGATGCAGACAGAATACTCTGAACTTCATAGTTCCACCACTTCAGCTGAACAAGTCTATCAATTGCATTTTGAGGGAAACGAAAACGAATTATCTTGGCGGGAACGCCCCCTACGATAGCGTAAGGAGGGACATCTTTCGTTACTAAAGCTTTTGACGCCAATATTGCACCGTCGCCAATGGTAACTCCGCGGGCAATTGTTACATCTTCTCCAATCCAAACGTCGTTGCCAATGGTCGCACTAAGGGCATTTTTAGGCTCTTGATTATTTACTTGGAAGTTTTCTATTTCGGGATGATCTTTAAAAAACTGTGCATTGGTAATAGCATGGCGGTCGTAAGTAATATTGGCCGTTGTAAACCGACTGATGGGATGATCTACTCCCATCACAGATACTCTAGCTCCTATAGAGCAATACCTACCTATTATAGTGTTTATCGGGAACACACTTCGCGTAAACGAAAACGAGCCCATAGAAAATAAAAAACTACCATTGATGTAGTTACTATAAGGTTCAATACGGCCGTTAGAAGGAAATACGAGCTGGTCAGTTGGTCGAAATCGTCCTTGTACTTTGCAGTTGCCAAATGGTGTGAAGTAAACGCGATGCTCATTCAAATAGGCCAGTAATTCGTCGCTTACTGTAATTCTATGGATCACTTCTATTTCCTTTTTTGCTTTTTTCTTGTGGGATTTAAAGCTGAGTGTCTAACTGAATACTAATTAAAAATATGCATATAAGATAGGATTTAAGTACACAAAAATGCAAAAGCCACTTCTTTATAAAGAAGTGGCTTTTGTGTTTACCTGTAAAGTTTTGGAGTAAATTTTCTACATATTACTTAGCCACCTGCCAAGTATTATCCGTTGGCCTTAATACTCCGCGACTTTTTACTGTAGTACCATCCATCAAATGAACGATATTTCGAGTAGTTACTTCATTTCTCCACATTAAGTCTGCTTTTCCGTCACCGTCATAATCACCTATATTTCCGATTTGCCAGTTAAGATCTGCAACTTCATTGATAAGCGTGCTGGTGTCTATCTGGCCGTCTTTCATTAAGTAAACCCAGTTTCTTCCATCTGCTTGGTTTCTTAGGATAATATCCGCAGTTCCGTCACCATCTATATCCCCGGTTCCAACAATTTGCCAATTCGTGTTAGCCGTAATTAAGCTGTACTGGCTTGAGATTTCGCCGTCTTCCATTAGCCAGATGTAAACTAAGCCCGTGGTAGATCTGCGCCATATAATGTCTTCGTCACCATCGCCATCTATATCGCCCGTTGCGACGACTTGGAAGTTAAGATCTGTAACCCAAAGCGAAGGTTTACTTTCACCAATACGACCCTTCTCCATTAAATAGAACCACGTATCTCCTCGTTCAACGTTGCGCCACATAACATCGCCCACACCGTCGGCGTCAAAGTCACCGTTGCCTACCAACTGCCAGGTTTCAGCGGTAACGTAGTTAAGCACGTAGCGGTCTTTGATGTTGGCGCCATCCATTAGATAAATGAAGTTTTTACCTGTGTCGCTGTTGCGCCAGAAAATATCTGACTTTCCATCGCCATTGTAGTCGCCAAGGCCATCCATCGTCCATGTATATTCCTGAACAACATTAATTGGCGTTGCTTCTGATATTTGCGTACCGTCCATTGCCCACAAGAAGTTCCAACCTTTATTGAAACTGCGCCATAGTAAGTCTGCATTGCCATCACCATCTACATCGAATTTAGTTGGCTTGTAACGTGATGGATCAAATGGGAACGCATCATCTTCATCATTTACCCCATCATTATCGTCATCTGGGTCGAGTAAGTCAGAGATAAAGTCCCCGTCGTTGTCCGGTGGTGTACTGCTACTATCTGATGGGTCCGTGTTATTTCTAAACTCATCCCAATTTGTGTAACCGTCACCGTCAGCATCACCATCGCTATCGGCTAACAACCAGTTCATCGCGCCTAAATATCTAAGCTCCCACCAATCAGGAATGTTGTCGCCGTCGCTATCGTGGTTAGGAGAGGTCACAACGGTAGTGCCTGTTGGAATTACTGTCGAGATGGCCTGCATTAAGACAGGTGATGATGTAGAACTTGCCACATAGTTACCTATAAGTAGCTTACCTGGAGGAAGACTGTAACCCATGGAAAGTACGTAGCTTAAAGGTGATGTAGCACCACTATTTAAGCTTCCTAGTTCCCATCTGCCCCATTCACTACCGTCACAGACACCTGAACACCCACCATCAGTAGTACTGTTTGGATAAGTACTATATTGCGGAGCATTAGAGGTAACTCTAACTTCTGCAATTTGCGTAGGGCTAGTGACTTCTAGATCAAGGTTTACCGTGGCGGTCGATTCATCGGTAACCGGTGTTGTGTACACGTTTTCAACGTCTAGAACGAAAGGTACTAGGTTGTGTATAGCAGTAATAAGATTGCTTCTGCTTACACTATTGGCATCGTCCTCGCTAACTATTTCCGCCTCTACCTTCATTGTTTGGCCATTAGTTAACGCTGAGTTCGCTTTTAAACTAAACGTCACAGCACCTGAATGACTGGCTTCTATCGTTCCTAAGGGCCAGTAGATTACATTGCCTATCTTTTCATTTACCCCAGTAGCGCTTTGATAACTGTATCCTTCAGGAATGGTTACCTTCAACAGGGCGTTGGGATATGCGGTTGTGCTTGAATTACCAAAACTGACTCGAAAGCTTTGAATTTCATTCGCTTTTATTACACTTCGTTGCGAGGAAAGCACCATTTCTAACGGCAGTACAGCTGAGGTTAGCAAAGACTGTCTAGCTGCTACTTGTAAGTCACCAGAAGCTTCGGTTGCATATGCAATTATGTCTAATGGCTCGCCCGGTTCTGCATTAGTTGTGTAAAAAGGAATAGATATGGTTCTAGACTCGCCTGCTTTTAAGGTGTCTAAAATCCAGCGCCCCCTTTCGTGAGAGTCACACGCCCCACTGCAGCCCGCTGAAATTCCAGGAGAAGGGCGTGAATGGTGTAAACGCGTGCCAGTTTGAATGTGTAGTTGTACGTCTGAGATATCTAGAGTGCCCTCGTTTGCAACTACAAACTTTTGGTAACTATAAAAATCTTGCTGGTGTAATGTGGTCGCTCGTGAAGCTGTAACAGTTAACTTCACGTTTTCTTTTATCACAATACTATCAGTAGAGCGTTGAACGCGCTCAGCACTTTCATAAACAGCAGCTTCTAGTGTAATTGGCGTACCTTCAGTAAGCTCTGTATCCACGTCGAAGTACGCATAGTGCATACCTCCATCACCAGGGTTTACTGTTCCCAAGTTCCACTGTAGTTGACCATTTTCGATAAACGCACCGTCGCTACCTGAAACAAAAGTAAGGTTTTCCGGAATAGGTAACTTCAACATAACATCGGTGTACGCATCGCTACCTAATTGGCCGTAAGTCATCTCGTAACGAACTCGCTCACCCGCAGCGACTTGCTGTTTATCTGCAACTAGCGATAACTGCATGTCATTATCACCCTTAGCAACAAAGGTTGGTTGCAGCGTTAAGTTGTATGATTGCGTAGCATCATTCACATGTAGCTGAATTTCTAAAGGCTCACCCTTTGTGACTTGGTTGTAGTAAATAGGAACAGTAACAAAGCGTGATTCACCTGCGCCAATTACAGGGAACGTCCATCTCGCCCATTCACCAGAATCGCAAGCCCCTGAACAACCGCCTGTAATACCTGGCATAGGTAATGAGAAAGCAGTTCTAGAAGGCACCATCATAGATAGATTGAGCGCACTTACATCTAGCGCTCCTTTATTAGTTACTAGCACTTTTACAAAGGTCAACTCACTTTCTTGGCTCATGTCATTTTGTATAGTAGCAATAACGTCTAGGTTTAACGTTCCATTGATTACAACAGAATCTGTGGAACGCTGAATCCAGTTATCCGTCTGAAGTATTGCCTCTGTTTTAACGATGTGAGCGTTGGTCAAAGCTGAAGAAGGCTTAATTTCTACGAATCGTGTTCCACCGACAGCAGGGTTGATAGTGCCTAAATTCCACTCTACGTTTGAGCCAACTACCGCTCCACCGTCGCTACTTGAAATGTAATCAAACCCTTCGGGAATAGAAAAAAGCAGCTTCATAGGCGTGTAAGCGCTAGTGGCTTGGTTTCCATAAGTAATTTGATACTTAATAGATTCGTTGTTAGCAACAATACCTTTATTCGGGGAGATAATTAAATCGACTGTTGATTCATTTGCACGAATCACCGTTGGCCGTGTTCCTAACGAATAGTCGCCACTGCCTGTAAACACTTGGACTAAGCTTTCAATCGGCTCTCCTGAATCTGCATTAGAATTATATACCGGTACCGTTATCACTTTCGATTCACCAGCATCAATGGTTCCTAAGTCCCACCGGCCCCACTCACCAAAGTTACATGCACCACTACACCCGCCATTTATAGAAGGCCTAGCCACACTATGTGCAGTTCCCTGAGCAACCATGGAATAAAGGCTTACCTCGGGCACAGCCACACCGCTGTTATTGCTAACAGTATAGCGCATCACACTATAAGATCCCTCTTGCCAATAATCGTTATTAGCACTTACCGTTAAGCTTAATTGCGGCAAGTTACTTGTCACAACCGCATCTTCCGAAGTGACGATAACATTAGAGCCATTGAAAAACTGTGCACTTACTTCATCCACTTTGCCATTTGAAGACGAACCGGACTTTTTCAAAGTAAATAGATACTTATTACCAACATCTGGGTTCAATGCAGGCAAGGTCCATACGATTTTATTATTGGAAACCGTGCCGTTATGAGAGGCTGACACAAAACTCATTCCAGCAGGAATATTCACTTCCATTGAAGGTGAGGCGATGCCCGTGTTACCCACATTTCCATAGGAGATCTCAAAATCCACATTCTCGTTGGCAGACACAACTTGTGAATTGGCAGCAACGTGCAGTGCGACAGATGGAGAGTTATTGGTTGTTGAAGGTTTCAGCACTTCAAGCGTATTGGACTGCCCTGAATACGTTACACTGGCTTTCAACGTGCGTTCATCGCCAGTTGATAGGGTAGAAGAATAAACAGGGAGCGTAATTACTTTAAAAGCGCCTGGCGCAAGGTCACCGAACTCCCATCTTGCAGTTTCACTGTCGCCACAAGCGCCGCTACACCCTCCAGATTGATAGGGTAACGCGTCAGCAAAAAATGTGTTTTCGCCAACATTTACGTAAAGAGTAACGTCACTTTTTGTAGAGCTTGAATCATTTGAAATAATTATCTTGTGGTAGACGTAACCACCTGTTGAAGCTTTGTCAGTTGTTTTTGTAACGCTTAATGTCATGGCATTTGCCATTGACGATATCATGATCAAGAAAGCGCTATAAAACAATATAGCTATGTTTATTTTAGGTTTGTAGTTACCGCAGTCCATGTGTCACCCGCCTTAATATTGCATTGAATTTGATTATTAATCGGAATTTAAGGGAAACTTAGAATTGAGCCGAGCTAGCCCTTTCACCTAGAAGATTTCCCTCTCTGTAAAATGAGCGGGTAACTACCAAAAACACACCTGCTCACTTTTCAAACAATACAGTTTTTGATACTTTAAGGAATACGTAGTTAGCAGTACTTAGCCGTAAATAAAGACATTTAAGAATTTCTGTAATGCCAGTTGAAAAGGATTTGAGAAATGGCTACAAGAAAGCGGGTTAGAGGTGTTATCGCGTCACGAAATAAGCTTGAAGTAGCAATGCTTAATGCAGGCATTCGTTCTCAGTCTGAACTTGCTAAGCTTATTGCAGAAAAAGAAAACATCAACTCCCCTCCTAGAGACCTAGTTAATAGAACTTTTCGTCAAACAAGGGTTTCTCACCAAACTATCACTCGCATCGCCACTGTCCTGGATGTCCCCCCTCATTCGCTATTTCTTACCCAAGATGAGCTAGAGTCGGAAGAGGAGTTAAACCCAGCCTCGGTAATCGACTCGACTATTCATAACGACACATCAGAGCCTGCGGATAACAATGCAGAAGAAGATTTAGAGGCTTCTGAGAAAAACAACTCTATTATACCTCCCTCTTCACCGACTTCCCGAACAGCTAAAGTTAAATCTCAAAGACACGCAGGAACGCTACGACCCACACATATTGTGGCTTTTTTTATTATTTCTGCCGCTCTTATTTCGTTAACTTTACTCTGGAACACTAACGAAAATACCGTCGATTCAATTTCTCAGTCCATACCTAATGTACAGTCATTAATGATCATAAAAGGTAACAGTGAGTTAGAAAAAGAAGTAGCTAGGAACCTGACCAAAAGACTGAAGAAAGATTTCACAATATCTTCAGTGTCTATTTCTGATATTGCAGCGAATGAGTCGCCATATTCGTTAGCCGAGAACTATAATGTTGATTTAGTCATCTCATTAGAATTGGTTGAAAAGGGTATATTTAAGGCGCTTTTGGGCTTCGCTTACACCACTGCAAACAAAACTTTGCTCGCATCTTTGATAGACAGCGAAACTATCGTTACAGAAAAAACTATTGATAAATCCTCTGCCAAACTAGAAAGCGCCCTAAAACAGTATTTAGCTGCACCTGAATACTCTTATAAGGGATTAGACGAAACTAATGCGAAGAATTATGTTTCTAGTCAAGCATTGCTTCACAAAGGCCTAAACGAAGGTAATGTTAACGCTGCTCTTGAGAAGACTCATCTTATATTAACTGCTGCGCCAAAAAATCCATTGGTCTTAGCTCAACTTTGTAATTTGTATGCTCAAAAGATGTATTTAACAGCGGATGACAACTATTTAGTACACGCCACCGATGCTTGCAACCGGGCTAGCGAGCAAGCCAAAGATAAACCGGAAGTGTTATTTTCATTGGCACAAAAAAGTCGCCGAGAGAACGACATCGAGTCTGCAATTGCTTATTACTTAGAAGTTTTAAAAGTAAGTCCTAATTATTCTTCCGCATATGTAGGCCTTACAGAGAGTTACTTAAAGAAATTTTTGGTGACTAAAAGCTCTGAAGCCATGTCGTTAGCTAAAGAAAATATTCTTAAAGCAAGTAGATTGGCCCCCAACGATTGGATGATTCCATTCATTGAAGCCCGCTTACATTATTACGAAGGTAACGCTTCACTTGCCTTAAAAAAATTCGAAGAGAGTAAAGATATTGAGGTCACTCAAAACGTTTTAGGTAACTTAGGCAGTATTTATTTTTGCAACGGAAACATTGAGGCTGCCTTTCAAAACTATAAAGCAATGGAACACGAATTTGGAGCCTCCAACATTTCAGACCACCTATTAGCAACCGCCAGCTTTTACATGCAGAAATACGACGACGCTATAGAATACAATCTAAAAAGCCTTGAAGCTATGGCAGACTCAAATAGTAATGGCCTTTATCCAATTTGGATTAATTTGGGAGATTCATATTTAGCTAAGGGTATGAAACAAGAAGCAATGAGAGCCTATGAGCAAGCGGTTAAGATTTCACAAAGATCTGACCAAAACACCACGGTGATGGTTGATCAGTTATACGCTTACCTTCACATTTCCAGAATCAACCATACGTTTGAAACAGAATCGGTAAAGATGGGAATTCGTGACGAGTTAAGCAGCATTGAAAGCCAAGTTTCCGACCCTGGAGCGAAGTTTCGTTCAATGGTCATTTGGGCATATTTAGGAGAAAAAAAGAAAGCGCGCAGCATTCAAAAAGTGCTTACATCGCAGTGTAAAGGTCTAGCTAAGTATCCCGGTGTGGAAGATATTTTAGGTTGAACTAATAAGCTATGTGATTGAAGAACACTTTATACAAACCTATCTAAATTGCTCTTCGCTAACTTTATACTCAAAACGTGAGCACTTTATGATTTACAGTTAAATAGTGAAATTAATAGTTATTCAGATAAGTAGGCTTTGTTTTCACCACAAAAACAAGCCTACTAAAAGAAAAAAGAGAGCAAACGCTCTCTTTTTAATTTACTTGGCCACTTGCCAGTTGTTGTCGGTTGGCCTCAAGACTCCGCGATCTTTTATAGTAATACCGTCCATCAGATGGATGATATTTCTTGAAGTCACTTCATTTCTCCAGAGAAAGTCCACTTTTCCATCGCCGTCATAGTCGCCGATGTTAGCAATTTGCCAATTCAGGTCTGCCACTTCATTGATGAGAGTACTTGTACTTACTAAACCAGCATGCATGAAGTAAACCCAGTTTCGACCATCTACTTGGTTTCTCATAACGATGTCGTCGATACCGTCTCCATTTAAGTCACCAGTGCCAGCAATATCCCAATTAGTATTCACTGTATTAAGCGTATATTGATTAGCAATGATACCATTTTCCATTAACCAGATGTAGTTTACGCCTGTTGTGCTGTGACGCCATATAACATCATCATCTCCGTCGCCGTCTAGGTCACCAGTTGCAGCAATCTTATAATTAAGATCAGTTACCCAGAGAGACGGTTGACTAATACCAATATAACCGTTATTCATCATGTAAAACCATGTATCGCCTCGGCTTGTATTGCGCCACAATACATCACCTGTACCATCGCCATTGAAGTCACCACTACCAGCTAACTCCCAGATTCCGGCAGTCACATAATTTAAAGCGTAGCGCTCTTTTATACTTGCGCCGTCCATCAGGTAAATAAAGTTTTTACCTGTGTCACTATTTCGCCAAAATATATCTGATTTACCATCGCCATCGTAGTCCCCCTGGCCAGCCATTGCCCACGTATATTCTTGCACGACGTTAATAGGAGTAGCTGAAGACAACTGGGTACCATCCATCGCCCATAGGAAGTTCCAACCTTTCGCAAAGCTTCGCCATAGTAGATCAGACTTTCCATCACCGTTTACATCGTTTATTGCTGCATAGCCAAGTGGCGTAGGGTCGGCAAGGTCGACAATACCATCACCATCATCGTCGTCATCGGCATTATTGCCAATACCATCACCATCAGTATCAAGCCACTCTGCAGGGTTTTGAGGGAACGCATCAACCGTGTCTAGCCAGCCATCGTTGTCATCATCTGGGTCGCTATTATTACCAATGCCGTCGCCGTCAGTATCAACCCATTCGAATCTGTCGTTTGGAAACGCATCAACGCTATCTATAACACCATCACCATCGCTGTCAGCCCCACTACCATTGTCTACACCTGGAATAACTATGTTATCCACCCAGGCTGAATCTAGACCATGAGAAACCGAACTATCCTTTGAAAAATCCCACTTAAAGGTGTGAGTGCCGTCAGAAATTGGAAACACAACGGTTTCAATTGCGCTTACACCAGACCACTGACCTTGTAATACATCGTCTATGTAGAATTTTAAGAAGTCATAACCAGATTCTGAATCAACTTTCATATCAAAGCTTAAATCACCAGCAGCAGTTTCAAGCGTTAACTCTGCTGTTGCGGATTGCCCGTCTATTAGTGCATCTGGCACTCTCATACTATATAAGCCGTCTATAGGCGCTATGTCGCTTACTTCCCAATTTTCGTTACCTGTAAGAACAAAGGGGCTTAGTGATGTGTCACCAGACTCAAAATCTAGTGCGCTAGATGTTGGTGGAGCGCAGCTTAAAAAGCTGCGTTGCGAACTTGCGATAGGTCTACCTTGAACAACAGTATTTATAACCGCAGTATGTTGCATTTGGTCAGCAAAGATATCCGCGAACGTTATTAGGTACTGACTTTGTAAAACGTCAGATAAGGTTGCGTAAATGTTTGCCAACTCTGAATTATCTGGCGCGTAGTAGTAAATACCATAAGTTCTGTTTGCCAATTCTTGTAGTACGGTAGCATCTGCTTGACCTAAACCTATTGTAAATACAGGTATGTCGTTTTGATTCGAGTTTGCTATTACGGAATCGAGGGTGGCGCTACTCACGGTATCGTCTCCATCGGTAAGCACAATAATTGCTTTTCTACCCGACGTACTCGCTATCTCGTTAAGAGCTACATCAATTGCGTCATACATCGCGGTATAACCACTATTACTATATGTAGAATCAATAGCCGCAGAAAGTAGCGAAGCATCAGATGTTAACGCTTGAATTACGTCTGGGTTATCAGAAAACTTAACAATCATGCCTTCATCAATAGCCGCTTTGTTATCGACAATAAGTTTTGCTGCAGTTTGCATACTAGTAATGTCATCGGAAGACATTGAACCACTGTAGTCCATTAATATAGCAAACGTTGTTTTTGAATTGGCTGACTGTACTTGAGTGACACTACTAATTGGAGAGGCGGTACCATCGAGGTACAAGTCGAAACTATTTATACCCAATCCATCTAACGGCACACCATTTTGATCGTAAACACTCACCACCGCTTCAAGTAGCGGGCATTGATATTCCACTATCTGGTTAATGCCCGTATTGTAATCGCGGCAACTGTTATAAGTAGAAGACACTGAACCGAATTGATTGTCATCAGTAACTTGAACTTCAATGTCGTGATCTGAACCTCCATTTGTAGGATCCGTAAATGTGACTACATACTGACTTTGAATGCTTGTAACTATTGATTGATAGATGTCTTCCAACTCTGTCGCCGTTGGAGAATAATAGCTTAGACCACCAGTTCGCAGCGCTAAAGTGCTCATGGCATCTCTATCACCAGAACCAAGTGTCACTGTGTAAATAACAATACCAAGACGATTTGCATAATCGACCACTTCATCAATATTGAACGATGAGTTGTTGTCAGAGCCATCAGACATTGCTACCACAACCTGCCTACCTGATTGGCCAGATACATTCGATAGAGCCTGATATACGCTATCGTACAATGCAGTTGAACCACCCCTTCCAGCGTAATCTTCAGGTATAGAACTGGTTACTAGAGCAAGGTCATCAGTGAATGGCTGTATGACGTCTACGCTACTTGCAAATTTGATTATGCTAGCTTGGTCGCCAGGTTGCATGTAAGACAAGAATTGTGTAGCCGCAGCTTCCATTGAGATGATATCAGTAGAATTCATTGAACCACTGTAATCTAGTGTGAAGGCGACATTTAACACTGATGAACGTACGTCGGAAACTAAGTTTACGGTGTTGACCTCCACCGGGTCACCGTTTATGTAAATATCAAAGTCGTCAGCCGTAAGGCCTGATATGTTGTTTCTGTAGGAGTCTAGTACCGTTACAGTCATTTCCATTTCAGGACACTGACCAGTTGTATTGATATTGGTTAGCAAAGGCACTAGTGATGCTGTAATCTGGCCAGATGCGTCGCCGGCCAAACTCGTGTTTTTTACATTTCCGTATGCTTTAGGCCACGCTGACTCAGCGAGAGAGGTCGATGTTTCGAAAGCAATTAGCTCGTCATTATCATTACCGACATACAGTGTACCGTCTGAAACTAGGGTTGCAGACGCATCGAAATCATAGAAACCCGTTTCGTTCGAGCTCCAAAGAAAATCACCTGCATTGCTAAGAGCATAAAATACATTGTCCCTGCTACCAAAGTAGATAGAGCCATCTTCCCCAACTACTGGGGTACCATAAACGTAACCACCTGTGGTGTAGACCCAGTTGATACTGCCGGTTGGGGATAACGAGTAAACATTGTTGTCTGCCGAACCAAAGATAATATTTCCGGCGTTATCAATTACTGCTGAACCTCTGATGTCATTGCCTGTTTCAAAAACCCACTTTTGCGTGCCGTCGGGATTAAGTGCATACATTTTGTCGTCAGTTGAACCGACATACACTGTACCTAATGCGTCGATAGCTGGTGCACCGTAGTTATAACCAGTTGTTTCAGCTTGCCACTTCAAAGTACCGTCTGGATTTAGCGCATAAATATCCCGATATTCAGACACAACATATACTGTACCGTCTGTAGCTATCGCAGCACCTGAACTGAAATCGCCGCTCCCTTGAAAAACCCATTTTTGTGTACCATCTGGATTTACAGCATAAAATTTATTGTCGTCAGAGCCTACATATATAGTTCCATCTGCGCCAAGCGCTGGCGTGGATGAAACATTGGCACCTGTGGTAAATTTCCACTTCAACGAACCGTCAGCATTGATTGCATAGAGTGAGTTATCAGTGGAACCGACGTATATCGTGCCATCCTGACCTATTACAGGCGAAGATCCGTAATTTGTATAAGAATTATAGGTCCAAAGGTGTGAGCCGTTGATAGAATATGCCATTAGTCCATCATAGTAAGTACCAATGTAAATCGTGCCATCTTCAGCAACGGCTGGGACGGTTATAACATCACCAGCATTTAAATCGACAGACCATTTAATATCTCCTGGCGCAGCATTTGCGGCACTGGACAGTAGGAAAACTGTTGCCAACAAGCCAATGCAGAAGTAACTGTAAAGTTTCCTCACCTCTATATCCTTATATTAATCAATAACTAGTGTTTTATCTGAACGATAATTTGGTACATCAATAGACACGAGATTGCCATCGACTACATAGCTGCTTTGAAGCACCTGCCTTTGGCCATCGTTTTCTTGCCACGCTCTAGGACGACTTACATACTGTGTTGTACCGTTATACGCGGTGATAAGAAGATTCCCTTCACTATCCATAGTCACGGTGGATGCTTCCGAAAAGCGCATTTCTATATCAGATATGTTACCTTCGGGTGTAACGTGGAAATCAAAGTCGACTTTTCCTCCATCAACATATTCAATAACATCAATACCAGAATAAACGTCTTTTGTTCGTTTAAAGCCGTAATTCAGTAGTGAAGTTGGTTGCTTATGGATATCGCCCGTGGTCACTGTTTGAGCGTTTTTATTAGCATCTAGTAACTGTACTTTAATACGTGATTGGCTGTTCCCTTCACGGCTGGTAGATGAAAAAACATCAGTAGTCAGGGGTTCGTCCTGCTCTAACTGCTGTTCTTTCAGCCTGCTTTTTTGGGGTTCAGAAACATTGCTTAATATACTGCTGGGTGCTTTTGGGTCACCGTTGCCGTATTTAACATCTAGCTTTTTTTCATCGCGTTTGACGACAGAGTGAGTATCTTGAAGGGGTTTCTTTTCGTCGCGTGTGGTGTTTAGGTACAGTAAACCACTAGCAACGGTTATGACGACCATCCCTGCTATAAATGAAATACGCTTCATTTACGGAGTTCCTTTCCTTAAAATCTTACTTAAAAATAACATAGAACTTATATAAAAAAAAGGCGGTTAAACCGCCTTTTTAATTTAGTGTAAGTAGACCTACTTAGCTACTTTCCATGTATCGTCTGTCGGTCGTAATACTCCGCGACTTTTGATTGTCGTTCCGTTCATTAAGTGGATAAGATTACGAGTTGTCGTTTCGTTTCGCCACATGAAATCTGCTTTGCCATCGCCGTCATAATCGCCAACATTGCCAATTTCCCAATTTAAATCCGCAACTTGATTAATGAGAGTACTAGTTTCAATTTGACCATCTTTCATTAAATACGCCCAATTTCTACCATCAACTTGATTGCGTAGAACTATGTCATCAGTTCCATCGCCATCTAAGTCTCCGGCCCCCACAATAGACCAGTCTGTATTGATGACGTTGAGGCTGTATCTGCTCGCTATACCACCGTTTTCCATTATCCAAATATAATTGCGGCCAGTACCATTGTGACGCCAAATTATGTCTTCTGAGCCGTCTCCGTTGACGTCACCTGTCGCTGCTACTTTGAAATCTAAGTCTGTTACCCAAAGAGATGGTTGGCTTGTTTCAATAAGCCCATCTTTCATCATATAGAACCATGTGTCTCCCCGTTCTACATTACGCCACATTACGTCGCCTATACCATCCCCATTGAAATCACCATTACCTACTAACTCCCACCTACCTGCGGTTACTACATTTAGCGCATATCGACTCTTGATACTTGCTCCATCCATCAAATACATGAAGTTCATACCTGTAGCGCTATTTCTCCACAGAATGTCCGATTTACCATCACCGTCGTAATCACCGAGACCATCCATTGTCCACGTATACTCTTGTACTACATTGATTGGGGTAGCAGCAGATGTTTGAGTTCCATTCATTGTCCACAAGAAGTTCCATCCTTTATTGAAACTACGCCATAGCAAATCAGATTTACCATCTGCATTGAGATCATTCACTGGCGTGTAGGTTCTTATTTCTTGTGCTGACCAGTTAGCAGGATTAAAAGGAACGTCCCCATCGCGGTAATCACCTCCCAACTCCGGAATACCAGCCCACGCCCATCTTATACAGTCACCTTGTTGATCCAAAGTAATACAATCTAAAGAATTAAAATCTAGGTAAGGAGAAATCAAAAATCCACCGTCTAGCCCAAAGGAGCAATCGCCTCCATTATCTAAAAATGTAAACCCTTGTACACAGACCCAAAAATCTAATGTATTACCGGAAAGACTCATCCTCGCGGCGTGCGATGGGTTTGCGGCTCTTATTGCTAAGTCGCTAGTGATGTCGTACTCAATACCTGATAAAGAGGCACTTACTACATTAGTTAGAACGATTGTGTCATTATCTTCGAGCAACGCACCTTCTACTACAGCAGTTAATTCATGCCCAGCAGTACCTCGAGCGTTGCCATCAAATATATATGTAAATGAAAACAGTTGAGTTGAAGCATCTGTTCTTGATGCGTCTGTAGGGAAATCGTCAATTACGTCCGGTACTCGGTCTCCATCCGTGTCAGAATTTGTAGGGTCCGTTCCTAATGTAAACTCTTCAAGGTTGGTTAACCCATCATTATCTGCATCTTGATTGGCGTCATTGCTATTTAAATGATTTAGACCATAACTTTCTTCGAAGTAATCTTCCATGCCATCGTTATCGTCGTCGTCGTCATCAGAGTCGGATATTCCGTCACCGTCATTATCACCGTCAAATCCACCTGCTATGTACTCATCTTTGTATTGACTAAGATCTACTAACTCCAAGTAATTGATACGAGGAGCAATCCACACACCACTTGTACCACTAGGAACGTCTTCGTAAGTACTGTATTCCAATACAAACGTTAACCCATTATCGTTGGTTGTTAGCGGTATCCAGTTTCTCTCTCGAATAGCATAACTAGAGTCAAAGTTTAACGAGACCTTCCCATCTAACACTGTCCATGTCCAACCTGAAACTCCCATTAGGATCGTATCATTGGTGCAGTGAACACCTCGATTGAAAGTACCGTCATTGTTGAAAGAGTAAGCAAATAACATGTCGCAAATAGGCCAACCCTTGTCATTCGCCCAAGCGTCAATACGACCGTTAATATTAGCGTTATAAACAAAGGGAAAGTTTGAGACTAACCCAGAACCAAAATTTTTAGCCGAGCCATCAATCGCCACCAGTTCACGAGCAAAGCGATACGTTTCCCCCTCAGCGCTTACTTCAACGAGAACAGTCCACACCGATTCATTAACTTTCTGTATGGGGGTGATAACAAACAGAACTCCATTCATATTAACTAGAATTTCGTTACTTCTAAGTTCAGTTGTATATGCGTCTTCAAGAACTTGACTTATTGATGTTACAGGCGTGCTCGATAACTCGAAAATGTCATGCACAATCGAATTTACTTCGTCACCGAATTGGAAGTCGACTTCATCGACAATAGGAATAGCAGCACTCATCCCCTCTAAGCCGTCAAAAGTAATTCCTCTATCTGCTATTCCAAACTCGAAACGTACTCCATTATATACGTTTGTTGAAAACGCAGAAATTTCCGTCTCACCTTGCCAACCACCTTCAATTCCGTTAACTACATCTTCTGGAATATAGAGTATATCCTCTACTGTGATATTAGCGGTAACGTCAAAATAGCCAGCAGCTGCGTTAGCTATCGTATAAACAACATTGTCAGTCACACTTGTCCATTGTAAGGATGGAGTCTGAGTTATTAAACCTTGCTCAAACGCGGCAATAAGTTGATCAGCTACTTGGTCTCCCCATCGATCCCGGTATGTATCACTGTAAACATCATGAGTTTGAAATGAGGTACTTCCGTGAGATTTGTCTAGATAAGTTTGCGTAAGCTGATTCCCAGCTGCGGAGAATACAATATCGTAAGACGGAACAATCTGTGTTTGTGTACGATCTGAGAAGCTCCATGAACCCGCGTCTGACTTAACTAATATTCCTTCGACTATAATCCCGTATTCGTTAAGCGTGGTTTCGTCAACTGAAAGAATTAATGACTCATTGTCTAACAATTCTTGAAAATTTTGGTAAGTGGTAGCGCAAACCTGCGTAGAAAACGAAACTAGTGCTAGTAATAAGCATCTAGTTAGAACCAAGCGAATGGTACTCATAAGGCGTCCCTGTCAATAGATTAAAATACTAGTAAATAAATTTTAGTCACATTAGAGCACACTGTTCACTTTTTCAACAGCAAACTAAAAATAATGTTTACTTCCACCTAAGGGAACATTTGATTTCCTTCCGTGTAGCAATTGAAAAAGCCACTAAAAAAGTGGCTTTTATCGAACTTGCAAGATTCTATAAGGATGTAAAAATACCAACAGACTCGAAGATTTTTCTCATCTTTTTAACGCCATTTTGGTAAGAAAAATTCTCCCTAGCTAGTATTTCGCTATTTTCACTAAACTGTTTCCAAAGTTTGTCGTCGTCATACAGCTTTATAATTGCCTCAATCCACTCGTCTACGTCGTCGGCAATTATTGTATTAATTCCATTTGTGAGACCAGTTCCTTCCGCAGCGATGGGAGTGAGAATAGTAGGCGTAGCATAAGCTAAAGCGTCTAAAACTTTCCCTTTGATACCCGCGCCAGAGAGTAAAGGCGCGATAAATACCTTGTGATCGTGGTAAACGCCGTCTAATGTTTCTGCAAAACCTTTAACCTTTACATTATCAGTTTCAAAGTCCTTGAAATGTTCAGGCATTTTGCTGCCATAAATGAAAAAGGTGATGTCAGGTCGTCGAACTTTCAGTTTCGGCATCACCTCTTTAACCATATATTCCACAGCTTCCGTGTTCGGTTTATGGTTATATCCACCAAGAAATGCAATACCTTCTCTCTCGTGGAATTGGGGGCCGCTATCTTTGGGTTCGACTATCCATGGAGTAATATGCATATTGGCTTCTTGCGCGATATGGCTCGAAATTACTGCCTGTTCTGTAGTATTGTATGTAAGTATGGCGTCTACTTTTTGACAGACTTCTAACTCTTCATCTCTCGTTAATAGGGCCAAATCCATAGCCTCCTCATCATTGTTAACCAAAGCTGCACGAATTTCTCTAAGGAAATGAAGGTCTGCATTGTTGAATAGGATTGGTTTGCCTGATTCTTTTATTACGTCAACATATTTTTGAGCGACATCGTAACGGGTAATATAAACAGCATCAATCTCACCCAGTCGGCGCTGTAATACATCGTCTAATGAATAGTAGAAAGGCACATACAAGACCTCTACGCCCATTTTTTGCAAAACACTGGTGTATTTACCCATAGGCGCTAGATTCGCTGGCACGAAAGTTACTTTAAACCCTAACGCCAGCATCATTTTTATCTCTTGTAATGCAGCATGACTGCCAGCGTCCATTCCTTGCATCGGTGTAGCATAATCTATGACCAATATACGCTGTTCGATATTTCTATCTTTTTCGAGATGCATAGTACTAAGAGATGGTTTGGACCCTTTCTTATAAGTGTTAAACCATTTTCGTCTAAACGTTGTTTCATTAACTACTTGATACTGCTTTAAGCCCTTAGTTACGTCTGTACCATGAGACTGACCTTCAAAATGAATAACTTCAGAATGAGGCACATAAAGCACTTTATAACCTGCGTCCCGTACTTTGAATGAAAGGTCCGTATCTTCGTAATAACATGGTGCATATTCCTCACTGAATTTACCAACCTCTTCCCACACTGATTTAGTTACACACATTGCTGCGCCAGTAACATAATCCACTTCACGTACATAGTTCCACGCTGGGTCAAATGGATTGCCGTTACGCCCTGCGTTCCAGGGCTCTCCTGTAGCCCATACTATTCCACCCGCTTCTTGTAAGGTTCCGTCTAGGTTTAGTAGCTTAGAACCTGTAAGCCCCACATGCTCATCAGCTTTATGCTGCGCAACAAGCTCATCAAGCCAGTGACTTTTCACTTCGGTGTCATTGTTTAGAAAAATGACGTAATCACCTTTCGCAAGCTCAGATGCTTTATTACAACTTTTGAGAAAGCGTAAATTTTCTTCGTTTCTAGACACAACTAGATTGCCTATTATTTCTTCCGCTTTTGCTGTTTCATCGGTAGAACAATCATCGGCCAAAATGACTTCGAAAGACGTCTTGTTGTATGCAAGAAAAACAGAGGCAATGCAGTGGTAAGTAAGCTCGAACTTGTTATATGCTGGAATTATTATTGACGCTTCAGGGCTTTCAACCTTAGGAAGAGAAAATGACGGGTATACTTTTCTTCCCTGATAACCCTCAACCAACACTGTATGTGCAATAGACAAATCTTTGATATCGCTTACTCGATTTGAATCACTTAGATTGAGTGTTAAAGACTCATAGCGACCATCAGCACTAGCAGGTTTAGAAATGAAGTGAGCTTCTTTTCTACTATGATTTAAAAAGTCCCATGGCGTGAGGATTGGGTCACCTTTTATTTCCAACCTACCATAGCTTCCAACTTCGCCTTGAATGCCTACGTTTATCACGTGATATGCATTATCGAGAAATTTTGCTGGAACCCAGATGTGCGATGAGTGCATTTTCTCTTTTTTGCTAAACTCGTAGGTACCAATTTTTTCTTTGCCTATGCTAAAGGTAAGAATCTTGCTCTCGTCGTCGATGCTATGATTGTATATTGTAAAGGAAAGCTTATTTCCTAATAGATGTTCAACTACAACACTTGCAGAAGGCTTTATGTTTTCAATTTCAAAACGAGATTTTGCGACGAACTTATCAGTTTGCTTGCACTTGATAATAATTGAGCGCCCTTCTTCCATAAGTAAAGTGTTAACCTGGAAAGAAAATGCATGATTTCCTTTGTTAATCCCTCCAGATTCGAGGTCTTTTCGATAAAGGTCGGCTACACCTTCGCCTAAAAATACACCTTGGTCATCGTAAACAGCTAAATTGACTGGAGACTCATCGCCGATTCTCGCTGCCCACCCCTGTAACACACCACCTTCAAAACGGTCAATATGGCCTTTTAAGGTCGATTCTAAGTCCGACATATTTTTCCTCAACTTCCTCTGAGCACGATCGAATTTCGATTCATTATAATTTTACTTTAATCTTACCTGATATCTTGAAGTTCTCAATCTAAGTACTTATTGGCTTCAAATAATGGAATCAACAGTATTGTTGTTTTCTATACTTTGCACCCGATAATACGGTTGTAGTAATATCACATGCAAATTATCGAATGATGACAATCCTCACATGGAGAAGTAGGTGCTTAGCGTTTTCAAGAAAAATAAAGGCAGCATTACAGAAGCCTCAATAAAAAACCTCATAGAAACTGAGTTCGATGCTGAGTTTTACGCAAAGAAATATAAGTTTTTGGAAACAGACGACTACCTTAACCACTTTTTAAAAGAAGGGTGGAAAGAAGGATTAGATCCATGTGAGTGGTTTTCAACAAGCAAATACTTGATTGCCTACCCTGATGTAGCTGCTTCCGGTGTCAATCCATTTTTCCATTACTTACATTACGGAAAAGCTGAGGGTCGCAATGGAGGTCTAGTCGCAAAAAGTGATGACGACCTGCGCTCTTTAGTCAGAACAAATAACTTCGCCGATTCAGAGTACGAAAACTCTAAATATTTTAGAGAAGCATGTGACATTCTTGGCACCAACACTGAGTTCTCTTCGAACGATTTTGAACGCTTTGCAAACTGGACAAAAATAGTACCAAAAGCTAATGGCCCCCATCCTCACGTAAAAGCTTTCATCGACTCAGTAAAAGCCACTGGAAGTGGAAGTGAAGCAGTCACATCTGGGTGGGTTATTCGAAAGCAGAATTCATTTATGTGGTTTGAGACGAATCAAGGACAAATTCTTCCGATGCGTTCCGCTTTTTTCCAGTATCGTGAGGATGTATACAACGCATTTGAAGATGAGATGACTGAAGCGTTACCTCTTGCTGGTTTTGTTCAAGCATTGACGGCGTGTAATCCTGGGACAGTTCTCAAAATTTACGCTTTATCGTCAGAAGGTGCTCACGAAATCGCGCAAGGTGAAGTCGAGCGTCTTGAATCTACCCCAAAAAAAATAGCTGAATTTCTTGCTTCAATAAATACACCATTATCAGAGCTGCCCAAGCGCATTAGCAAAATTGATGAGCCTTTAATATCTAGTGCCATTGCGCAGAAAAATACAGCTATTTCCGCTATGCCACACGAAGTATATAGCTTTGGGAAGTGTAGCAGTCCTGAAGCAAGCATAATCATTCCTCTATACGGCAGAGTAGACTTTGTAGAAGCGCAAATGCAGTGTTTCTCAAAAGATGTGTTTGTGCAAAACCATTGTGAGTTGATTTACGTTATCGACGACCCTACTTTGGTTGAGCCTTTTAAAAAACTATCTAGCGATATCTATGCGCTTTATGGCATACCTTTCAAAGTAATTTGGGGTGGATTAAACAGAGGTTTTTCAGGTGCCAATAATTTGGGGGTTGAATATGCTACCGCGCATTACCTTCTATTTTTAAATAGCGATGCGTTTCCTACGAATCCTGGGTGGGTTGAACAGCTTACGGATGTCTTAAATAGTAACGCTGACTATGGCGTAGTTTCCCCTCGCCTATTGTTTGCAGACGGCTCTATCCAGCACGCTGGTATGGAATTCGTATATAGGAATGAGTTGTCTATTTGGACTAACCACCATCCTAACATGGGCATAGACCCGAGTTTAGACCCACATTCTGAAGCGACTGTAGTTCCAGCGGTAACAGGAGCATGTATGCTTATGACCCGAGATCTGTTTGATTCTGTAGGGGGCTGGGATAACGGTTACTTAATAGGCGACTTCGAAGATTCTGACTTGTGCTTCAAGATACGAGAGCAAGGTAAGCATTGTGTATACGTTCCCACTGTTGAGTTAACGCACCTAGAGCGTCAATCGTTTAACTTAACTGGCGCTCCCGATTTTAGAACCAAAGTGGTAATATACAATGCCACCCGCCATCAAAATAAATGGTCTTCACTACTACAACAAAGCGTTAGCAAAGGTTAAAAGGAAGCAACTAAGCACATGAAACAAAGAATTTTAGTGGTATCTCATGGTCACCCAGACTTTAGTTTGGGCGGTGCTGAAATTGCAGCTTATAACTTGTTTGAAGCATTCAAAAACAATGACGACGTAGAAGACACCTGGTTTTTAGCGCGCGCCGACCGGGGAAGAGGTGTTACGGGTCAAATTCATAAACGCCGAGACAATGAATACTTGTGGGAACAAGGTATCGCTGACTGGCACTTAATGAAGTCTGCACATCAAGAGTCGATAACAACTTGGTTTGTTGATTTACTTAAGTCGCTGAAGCCTACCGTTGTACACATTCATCATTACGCGCATATTGGGCTCGAGTTCATTCGCGCTATTAAAAAATACGATAGCAGTATTAAAGTTTACTTAACCCTTCACGAGTACATGGCCATTTGTAAACACAACGGTCAAATGGTCAAGACGGGCGAAGGTATGAAGCTATGTAGCAGCGAAAGTTTTGACGAGTGCAGAGGTTGTTTTCCAGAACATACAGCCGAAGACTTTTGGCTTCGCAAGCACACGTTTAAGTCTACGTTTGACCTTGCTGATGGCTTTATTTCTCCATCTGAATTTCTACGCCAGCGATATATAAACTGGGGAATTAACGAAAACGAAATAGTAGTTATTGAAAATGGTCAAAGCAATTTACCTCCATTAGAACCTCGCGCTATTCAAGAAGACGAAACCAGAAATAGATTTGGCTTCTTTGGGCAAGTTAACCCGTATAAAGGAATAGACATTCTTTTAGAAGCGCTTCGCAGCATGACAAAAGAAGAAAGAAAGCAGGTTCTTGTTGAGATACACGGTGCGAATATAGAAGCACAGTCTGGTGAGTTTCAAACTAAGATAAAGAAGCTAGCCAAAAAGCTGATTGCTGAAGGCTGTTTACGCTGGGTAGGGCCTTACAGGCCAGATGAGCAGCGAAATAGGCTTCAAGAAGTCGACTGGGTTGTAGTACCTTCAATTTGGTGGGAAAATTCCCCTATGGTGATTCAGGAAGCATTTACTGCTGGTAGACCTTTAATTGTTTCGAACATTGGTGGTATGGCAGAAAAAGTAGACGATGGCGTTAATGGCCTTCATTTTAGTGCTAGAAACCCGCAGTCGTTGGCGAAAGTTATGCTTAACGCGACTAGTAAAACGCTATGGATGGAACTTAGCGAAAATATAGAAGCTCCAATCTCCTATGCTGATTGTGCAATCGAACACTTAAATTTTTTCAATTAGCCTTTTTTAAGCGCTTGGTACTCAAACAAGCGCTTCTTCCTGTAGAGCTTCAGAAGCAAGGAACTACGTAGTTTATGTTTATAGAAATTTCGGGCACACGCATTTTAGACCGCTGCTATAAGAGCGCAGTTATGGCGAGACTGTCTACAGGCTTGCTATTAGATATAGTGACATTTGATTGTGACAATACTATGTCAAAAGCTGAAATAAATTATACTTTGCGTTTGCCGATTGCCCCCCTGCTAAAAAACAAAAACGAATGGGTAATTATCAGCTGTATAAATACGACTGAAGAAATTGTTGAAGTTAAAGATGTGGCGTCTTTAATCTCTAATGTTGAAATTAATATTGAGACTAACTTAGCATTTCCTTCTATTGGTTTTTTCGGAAATGCAAAGGGAAGTAAGCTAAGCGTAAGCGTAAAACGTCCCTTAGATGCGTTTGTTGTTAAAGTGGACGAAAACCCAGGAATTTTAAATATTGGTGGAATTGAAATTCTTTGCGAAGACGGTACGCTTTTAAAGCCCAAAGCAGATTTCGATATTGAATTTAGTAGTAGCATTCCAGAAAATGCTGACCCTTACAAAGTTTTTAATGATAAAGGCTTTCACTCATCGCGAGAAAAATCACCTTTTTTAAAGGTGATTTTTAAAGGCTCTCAAAATGTAGACACCATTAACATTCGAAATAGAAGCGACAAGTGGGGAATACGTGCTAAGAAGCTTCACATTGAGGGAATATACGAGAGCTCTATAATCAACCTTCATAGGCCTAGCGACGCTCTCCCCGTCCTAACTAATCAGCTAATTGCGCTTGGCTGGCAGCTTTCAGATGAATCTTCATCGGATACAGAGAGACGAACTCACTTTCTGGCATTTTTAGCAAACCATCTAAACATTGAGATGGTATTACAAGACAACCGCCTTGTATCATTTTTAGAACAATGCCTTTCGTCGTGGACATTAGAGCCAATTCCTAGTGAACAAGAAAATTTAGAGCTTGAACTATTGGCATTAGTTCTTACTGCACAAATGCAAAAAGGAATTAGCTTAAACTTAAAACCCTTTGCTACGATTTTAAGCACTCGTGAAGCTATAAATAAGCTTGAAGATAAAGTTAATGACGCACGCCTAATACTGAACAAAGAGACGGTCAAATTTACCAAGCACGGTGTTGCAAGAAAAGGTTGTTTAGTAGATGACATTCCTGCCGTCATGGCTACGCTTAGCGAGGTCATGGCAATGCTAGAAGATATGGAATTACAGCCCTGTTTAGCCTACGGCACTCTATTAGGCGCCAAAAGAGATAACGCATTTATTTCACACGACGATGATGTAGATATATTAGTACGCCTTCCGGAAGAAGATATCTCTGAACGCAGAGCTCGTCAGTTGCGAGACGAGATCATAAAAAACCTCCCTCACGATAAATATCGTATCGACTATGGTCAACAGCACAACTTAAACATTCACCTTTACAACAAAAAAACGGGTGTGATGATCGATATATTTCCCTATTGGATTGCCAAGGAAAAAGCTTATCTACATATGGAAAGTATGACAATTCGAGGGATCGACAAAAGCATATTTGATGGTAGAAAGAGTTTGGAGCTCTACGGGCAAGCTCTCCCAACGCCTAACAAAATAGAAGACTTTTTGTTAGAGCGCTATGGCAGTGGCTGGACGATATCAGACAAGTTTCACGAGTGGCCGTGGAAACTTAGAGATGACGATTAAGCAAAAGGGTTAAAGTGTCATTAAGCACGCCTAATCTTTTTATAATTTTTGTGGAATTTATGATTAATTTAAGAAAGCTAGTTGGACTTCAAACTGAACCCGACGAAAAGGTAGAGCAACTAAGTGAGAACTTAAGTGATGTACTGCCTGTCTTTAAGGGCGTGTTGAACGACCAACCTCTCGTCGTTGAATGTGATATCCGTACAAGATATGTAAAACTCTCGCTTCAAATAACTGAAGTGTTCCACTTAGACGAAATAGAAATCTTTGACGAAAACGGCAGAAACATGGCACTAAACGCTAATGTTTTAGTGAGCTCTCGTTACGACGATAAGTACAGTGGTCATGGTGCTGTTAATGGAACAAAAAATGGTGGCTCGGGATTCCACACTGCTTTGGAACCTAATCCCTGGCTTATTATTGACTTAGGTGAAGAACAAACTGTAAAGAAAATATCGGTTTTTAACAGAGATGACCGATTCTTTACCCGTGCGTTAAGTCTTATTATTGAACACTCAACCAACCTAGTAAACTGGGCTACTGTTTACGACAACTGGGAAAGTTTAAAGACCCTTCAAGCTCAAAGCGAAACGGAATTTGATAAAGCAATAGTTTCAGCATTGAAGTTAGAACCTCAAAAATGTCAAGAATACTTGAATAAACTAAAGGCCGAAGGTAAAGAAGATGATGCTTTAGCTTTTCAACAAACAATAAATAAGTTAATTCATCCCTTAGAGCTCGCTTTTGGTCCCCATGGCTTCAGCAGAACTTTCGCTTTGCGTGGAGACAAAGAGAAAGAGCGAATACTCAAGGATATAGAACAGCTATTAGCCTGGCTAAACGATGATTTTGGTCTCCCTACTTTTATTTCTTCAGGTACGTTACTAGGCATTATTCGTGACGGTAAACTTATTGAGCACGACGATGATATTGACCTTTGCTATATAAGCAAACAGCCAACTGAAGCTGATATACTGGCAGAGCGTGAGAGTCTGGTATCCTTCTTAACTGACAAAGGCTGTACAGTAAGAAAGTCAGATCTTGCTCACTACTGGTGCGTAACACCTGCAGGGCTTAATGTAGATATATTTACTGGATTTATTGAAAACGAAGCTGCGTGCATGAATCCTATTAGTAGAGGTGACGTTAAGATCTCGGATGTTTTGCCACTACAAAAGAAGCAAATAGGTAGCAACACACTTTATATTCCAGCGAACCCTGAACGAATTTTAGCCTGTAATTATGGTGAAGGTTGGCGAACCCCTGATCCGCTATGGACATTTGATTGGGGCCGAGCTAGACAACAATTTGAATTTTTATATTTTTAATACTTCGCTATATAGAAGTGGCTAAAGGATTAACAATGAAAAGAATTATAACATTTGGCACCTACGATGTTTTTCACGTAGGGCATGTAAATTTATTGCAGCGCGCTGCTGCCTTGGGAGATCAGCTTATTGTAGGTGTCTCTACTGACGCCCTTAATTATTCAAAAAAGCAGCGTTATCCGGTTTACAATCAGAATGACCGAATGAAAATTATAAATAGCTTAAGATACGTCAACCTTTGCTTTGAAGAAGAATCGTTAGAAAAGAAACGCGATTATATATTGCAGTATAACGCTGACACTCTTGTGATGGGCGACGATTGGAAAGGAAAGTTCGACGAATTCAAAGATATTTGTGAAGTGGTTTATCTTGAAAGAACGCCATCGGTATCTACCACACAAATTATAGAAGTTATCTCTAGTTCACCCGAGCAACCTTAATCAAAGTGATATAACGTCTCGTGCAACGAATGTTCGGCTTAGAATGAGGCCGAACATCATCAGAAAATATTACGTATATATTTCATTTTTGTTTTAAACAATTAAAACTGTCACATTACCTTTATAAAGGTGTCATCAAACTTTCACTCTTTCGACTGTACTCTTTACATAGTTTCGTTATATGCAGAGTAGTGCGCACTTTATCGATTATGCTCATTTAACTAATCAGCATTTTTATATGAGAGCGCCATTTCTGTGCAGCTCAACCTACGAGAGGTTGGCACTCTATGCAAGAAAGGACACTATGAAAGATTTTTCTAAATGCAAGTTAGTCTCATACACTACTACCTCGCGCCCCCACACAAATCAACTGGTCACAACGTTTGTTGTTTACCTATTAGCTTAATGAGGGCGTAATATGAGCCATAAAAATGTAGCTATACTCTCTTGCGTCAGCTTTAACATTAACTTCGTAAAAAGACAGCTCACCAATTATTTTGCTAGTCATGGAGAGAAAGCTAAACACTTCTTACATGTCGCATCAGACGGGGACATTAATCCTGCGGAACTAGCGCTTTTACCCGACATGCTTGTGGATGCGAGTTCATCACCTTTTAAAACCAGTGAGTTGTGTAATTTTGGCGGTCAGATTGCCAATAGTAAAAGGCTTAGAAGCAGCCAAGAAGAATTTGGTTATGTTTATATCCATACAGATGCAGACCTAATTATAAAAGGGAATCTTGTAGAACATGTCAATAAGCATCAATGCGGCTTTTTAAAACACAAGCCAAGCACCGCATGGCCGCATTACGACAGAATGATGCAAGACCCGTGTTTTGCAGAAATCCGAAAATACTTAGATATTAGTGATGATGAGATATATAGCGGTAGGCAAGAAGGTTCTTATTTCCCTGCAGCTCTATGGTTTGAAATGAGCACTATTATTGAGAAGTTTTATCCGAAAGCGTTTTTTGAAGAACCTAAGTTGCTATGGCCTATCGAAGAGGGCATCGTACCAACTATTGCCTCCAAACTTCTGGAGTCTAGTTATACCTATGATTCATCAGCCAATAACATAGTTGTAACTAAGCCCTTAAAACCGTCAACAGACAAAAGAAACCCAAGAGACCTTTCTGAAAATTGCGTCAATATTGCAGATATCGAAAAGACACTTAAAGACAAACCAAATGAAACTTGTATTGCAATGAAATGGTTTTCTAGAAAGCTTGATGACCCAGCAGCAATAGAAGCAACCAATAATCTAAAAGCTCTTGATCAGAAAGTAATAAATGGAGAAGCTGAATGTTTATCTTAGATTGTACGCTTCGTGATGGCGGTTATTACAACAGCTGGAATTTCCCGACTGAAGTCGTAAATCAATATCTTCATGCTATGGCGTCTGCTGAAGTTGATATTGTCGAATTAGGACTTCGCTCGTTAAACAACTCTGGTTTTAAAGGTGCTGCAGCTTTTACTACTGACGAATATTTATCAACGCTTGCCATTCCGCAATCTTTGAAAGTTGCTGTAATGGTCAATGCATCTGAACTTCTTCAAGCCTCGTCTATAGAAGAAGCTCTCGCCTCTTTATTTCCAACATCTTCAGAAAACTCTAAAGTTGATGTAGTTAGAATAGCTTGTCATATTCATGAGTTTGAAAAGGCGCTTCCCGCTAGTACTTGGCTTAAAGAGCATGGCTATTCTGTTGGCTTTAATCTCATGCAAATCGCTGAACGTTCACAAGAGGAAATCGAATCACTCGCTCAAATGGCAAGTACATTCGACATTAACGTCCTTTACTTTGCAGATTCTATGGGCAGTATGAACTCTCAAAGTTGCAAGCTGATAATACAATGGCTTCGTAAACATTGGAGTGGCGATATCGGTATTCACACTCATGATAACCTTTGTAAAGCACTGGATAATACCCTAACTGCACTTGATGAAGGCGTTACATGGCTAGATGCTACAGTTACGGGAATGGGGCGCGGCCCCGGAAACGCTAGAGTTGAAGAACTGTTAATCGAAATAGGTGAACGCAAAGGCAAGCCAGCTAATTTAGTACCACTACTTGAGGTCATTAAGTCATATTTTCAGCCTTTGAAAAACAAATACGGGTGGGGCTCAAACCCATTTTATTACCTATCGGGCAAATATGGCATACACCCCACTTTCGTACAGGAAATGCTTTGCGACCCTCGCTATAGCAATGAAGATATCGTAGCCACACTTGAGCATTTACACAAAGAAGGAGGCTCAAAGTTTTGCCATAGTGCTTTAGACGCTTCAAGAAACCTATTTCAGCAGCCGTACGAGGGCTCTTGGAAACCTAAAGAGAAAATTGCGAATAGACAAGTTCTCATTTTAGGGGCGGGAGCTAGTCTGAAGGAACATCAATCGGCAATAAAAGCGTTTATTAATAAAACATCACCTATAGTAATAGCATTAAATACACAAAATTCTATTGATGAGAGCTACATTGATTTAAGAGTAGCAAGTCATCCTATTCGCATATTTGCCGATTACCATCAGCACTTATTGCTGCCTCAACCTCTTGTGACACCATTATATTCACTTCCTGATCAAGTGAAAAACTCGTTACGAGAAAAAGAGGTATTAGACTTTGGCCTAGATGTTCAAGAAGGTAAATTTCAAATAAGAGATTCGTCAGCAACTGTTCCTAATACATTGGCAATTAGCTACGCTTTAAGCATTGTTTCCTCAGGTTTGGCCACAAAAATCAACCTGGCAGGATTCGATGGTTTTGGGCCCGGTGATAAACGGACACAGGAAATGCAAAAAGTTTTCAAAGCGTTTTTGGAACAAATTCGAATACCTATCGTATCGATAACACCTACCGAATACGACATCTCTACGACTTCAGTTTATGGAGTTCAATGTGCACTCAACTAATAGGGCAGTTATTCTTATTCCTGCACGATTTGCTTCAAGCAGATACCCAGGGAAACCTTTAGTCAAGCTACTCGGTAAGCCCATGATTTTATGGGTAGCCGAGTTAGCCGCACAAGCAATAGGCGTAGAGAACGTATACATAGCGACTGACAGTGAAAGTATAAGAGAAACTGTAGTAGGCGCTGGTTTCAATGTTGTAATGACGGGTGAAGCTATTACCGGAACAGACAGACTAGCAGAAGCGGCTAACAAAATTGATGCGAGCATTTTTGTTAATCTTCAAGGCGACGAACCTTTGGTTGACCCTGAAGATATACTGAAGATATTGAGTGTTAAGCTGGCTAACCCCACGAAAGTCATTAATGGTTTCACCTACCTTGACGCTCAAGAAAAAGCTGACAATGTTAACATCCCCAAAGTTATTACAAACGAAAAAGATGAACTCATTTACATGTCGAGAGCCCCTTTGCCAGGGTGCAAAGAACCTGACAAAAAGCCTAAAAGGTATAAAAAGCAGGTGTGCATCTACGCATTTAATAAGGATGAACTAAACCTTTTCCGTGACTTCGGTCGGAAAAGCGAACTTGAGAATTTCGAAGACATCGAAATACTTCGCTTTCTGGAGTTAGGTGTTGCAGTCCAAATGGTTGAAACCAGGGCAGGAACCTACGCTGTAGACACTCCTGAAGATGTCGAAATTGTAGAGAAAGAAATGTTGGCACAGGGAATGAGTTATGAAGCTGAGTGATTATGCAACCATTGCTTTCGACTGCGATGGCGTGATTCTAAATTCGAATAAAGTCAAGACACGTGCATTTTACACTGCCGCTTTACCCTATGGAGAAGAGTGCGCTCTTGCTTTGGAAAGTTATCATACGAGTAATGGTGGTATATCTCGCTATAAGAAGTTTAACTGGTTTGTAAATACATTCATTGATGCAGAGAAACGTGAAGAGGTTTACGAATCATTACTTAAAAGTTATGAATCTGCGGTAAAAGAAGGACTCGCGACCTGCGACTTTAATGAAGACCTCTTACTGCTTAAGAAAAAGACACCAAATGCAAACTGGTTAGTTGTGTCTGGAGGCGCACAAAAAGAGCTTCACCAACTATTTAAAGATAGAAATCTAGACTGTCTTTTTGAAGGTGGCATTTTCGGAAGCCCTGATAGCAAAGAAACAATATTCTCAAGAGAGATAGAAAGAGACAACATTAAGCTACCAGCTCTTTTCATTGGTGATAGCAAATATGATTTTACATCGTCCACTAAATTCGGTTTAGATTTTTTATTTTTGAGTCAGTGGTCTGAAGTTATAGATTGGGCTGAATTTTGTGCTGCTCACGAAATATTTCATGTCCCTTCGCTATTACAAATAGAGAAGTCGCAATGAAAGTAAAAATAACTGGAATAGTAAGAGATGACGCAGCCTATATTGCGGAATGGGCTTTTCACCACCTTTATTTTGGCTTTGATGAGTTAGAATTATTGATCGTTAACAGTTCTGACTCAACGTTAGCGGTCATACAAAAAATTGCCCAAGCATTTCCGCAAGTTAAAGTTGTGCTTAAAGATTCGTTTTTGCACAAACCCTACTCTACTTATGAGTTCGCTCAAACATGCGATGCTGAATGTTCAATTCAGTTAAATGTCGATGAGTTTTGGTTACCCACTAATTTTAAGAGCAGTGTGGATGAATTCATTTCCACTAGAAATCAGCTTCATTCTTTTAAATTACCTTGCTTTCAAGCGTTAGAAAATGACGCGTTTTCGATTTTAAAGCAAAAAATTCTTTTGAAACCTGTAACACACCAATTTGGACTTGTATTTGAACGTTCAGGCTCTACATGCCCTAGCTTTATATTAAAGCGAAATATGCGTTCTGAGGTGGAATACTTAGCGTCAAAGCATAACTCATTCAATGATTATAAGATATTTCTCTCGAAGCACCACGACGGCTATCAGCGCCCCTCAAGCGACACTTTAGAAATGGAATTTGGAAAAATTGCTTATTCAAAATATGTTGACGCTTACTACGGCTTTTTAACATTGACTGGTATTAAGCCTTTAATAAAGCGGGCTAGATTAGAAGTATTCGAGAGGAGTCAACAAACCATTCAGCAGATAATGAGGCTTTCCAAGCTGTTAGGAGAAGATGAAAAATGTGTACTGCTTAACTTATTTTCAGGAATCGAAAATAAGAGCCTAAAGCTAGCACTAGCTAAGCTAGACGCTAATACATTCAGAGAATCTATAAAAACGTCAGCCTAGCATCGTTAAAACCGCCTCTGGTTTACAGTACTAAATTGCAGATCTAGTTACTTTTAGCTTTTAGGTACTGTAGGTAAAAAGCGTTCTACTGTCTGACATATAACGTAATCAGGTTTTTCATCTTCAATAATGTTAGTCAGCATAGCCGAAGACCAGCAAAAAGTGGTTCGCTTGAAAACTCTAGAAAGCCACCAACTCAAGCCAAATTGAGATGTTCCCCTTTCCGAAACAGAATTTCCCATAATTACTATGCTTTTATCTATTGGCGCGCTTTCATTTATCCACTTTCTAAGTGCACCTGAATGTCCATTCGGAGGATCAAACTTCTCTACCAACTTGAGACTATCAGAACCATTAAACATTTTTTCACAATCACTTAGATGAAGTTCTTCGCAGAAAGCCTTTCCAATGACTAGCTTATTTCCCAAGTCTCCGCTTCTTCTTTTAAACTCGACTTCCCCAAGATCGATTTGATAATTCAATCCGAAATGAGTTAATACAAGTTGAGCTAAACTTGAAACCCCAACAAGAGATAAATGAGTGTCTGCTTTTTGATATGGATTATGGCCAGAGTGCTTATAAAGGTTTGAAAATAGGTCATAAACAGAGCTATAAAACACTTTCTCTTTAAGCTCTTCCTCAAGCACACGAAGATTTGCAGTTGGAGTAGTAACATCCAATGGATATTTGTCATGCAATATTGATTGTTTTTCAGGGACGATTAGCTGTAAAAAGCCAATGTTTTCAGCCGCTAAATACTTGCCCCTACTTTCAATTAGATTTAACCAATTACTTACTAACTTAGGGCTTTCGTCTTTACAATATTGAAGGTGAAGCTTATTACTGCCTTCAAAAAGAAATAGCTGACTATCTCGCCCAACGATTACATTAGAATCGAAAGTTACAGCGCCGACCTCTAAATCAAATTTGGAATATTCTTGGCCATTTGATTCGATAGGTTGCTTACTACCTCTTACCGAATGAATCATATTGACAAGCAACTTAGACTGATACTCTTCCCCAGTTTTATCAACGAAACTGCTTATCAAGTGCTCATAAATTCTTTCTTTAAGCTTAGCCCAAACACCTAACGCTTTGCTCTCGGATTCATAAGTAGCAGTCAAGAATGACTTATTTAATACCAACTCTAGAAGTTGATACTCGTCATTCAAGTGGAAATGAAAACCAAAATTATCCGTATCTGAAATGTCTGGCCTGTTTGAACGATGAACTTCTACGGTTTGGTCGCTGTACTTAAGAGTTGAACATGCCTTTTTATTTGCCTTATCGAAAAACGCCCAACCACCTACCATAATCCGACCATCAGAGAGAACTCTGAAGTTATCAATAGACCCTGAAACAACCGCCATAGTTAAGTCCTTTGTATGTAATTTACTGACAAAGCTAAAAGTCCGCTAAATTGGAAAGGTAGCCTTGATGCGGTATTATACTTAGACAACCTTAGATTACTACATCACGTTATTGATAAGAGATTGTTTTGACTATAGATACATTTAGTTTTTTACGAAACAAACAGGGCATCCATGACATTGGCATGACTGAGTTAAAGTTTTCGTACTTTGATATGGATTTTGACGCGAGTACTTACTCTAAAGAAGTATCTCAAAACTTTCTTAGTACGACAGAAGCTTATAAGCATTGGGTGAAAGAAGGAAGAAAACTTGGCGTCAACTTCTCAAAGAAAGGTACAAATACTCAATTAAAAATTGTTTTAAAAGCCAAAGATGAAACTGATTTAATTGATCATTGGATTCATCACCATGAATCAATTGTCGGTAAAGAGAATCTTGTTATTCTAGATTGCCAGTCTACTTCTCAGAGCTACTTAGATAAGCTTCACCACTATTCAAAAGATATCTTGGTCTTAAATTATAGAAAGTACTATGACAGTATCCACACGACCAAGAGTAATAAAAAATTTTATGAGTTTCTAAGCCAAGAAGCAAAGTACGTTACTGTACTAGACGCGGACGAATTTTTAGTTGGTAAAGAGAATGATGCGCTCTCCGGTAAATATGTTCAAAGTATATTAGAGCAATTTTCGGGTAAAGTTCTTCCGGCTACCTGGCTTGATGCCGTTTTACATCTACCCGATGGAGCAGACCACAGATTCGATAGTCAAATTAGTCTAGATATTAATTTTGGAAGAATTAAAAATAATACGGTAGCAGGCAAATCAATAGCTGCATCAAATTGCCTATTTGATATTGACCATCTAGGTCACAATCTACATGTGAAAAAGGTCAAGGATAATATTAATCCTAACGATTTTTTTAAGTTATTTGTTTTACATTGCAAGACAGATAGCGTGACACAGAATGCTAAACGCGCGGTGCACCATTTAGTTTCTCGCAATGCATTAAGTAATGGTGGTGAGGCTACTGAAGAAGTTCTAAAGAAAATAATCAATGATGATGATTTCTCGCCCACTACAAGACACTACGCTGGCGTTGCTCTAAAAATGTACGGCGAAAATCCAGTGCCTTTTGCCGAGTACGCTAGAAAAACTCACTTTTTAGGCCGTTTTGAAATAGAAGCCCCTGAACTGACTACAAAAACTAGTGAGTTCGATATCTCTGAACTTCCACTGAGTTAGTTTGTACTTAGTTATGGTATAAAAAAAATTGCGTTAGGTAAAAGCTTCTATAGCAAATTAATAAACTAAGTAAAAAGTAAGCTTGTTGTGTTATAAAACCTGCCTTTCAATTAGGTTATTCAGCGAAACAATGGTGTTCTCCCATTGTTTCGCTAAAGAAGAAAGGTTACTTTTTTTACTTGCAAATTATGAGGCTGTTTGTTGACCCTTTGAAAAAGTTGTTATCAATCAACGACCAATAGAATCACTCAGTAACAACTCACCTGAACTCTTAGCAAAAAAGTCGATCTGCTCTCCATTCTTAAGCTTTTTAGGGTAAGTAAAACTAAACCCAACAAAACCGTTTCGATGAATGTTTCGTTCATTAGCGGTACTTCTGTATTCACTGGCTGGTATTTCAGCAATTTTTTTCTTACCAACACGCACGTCAATAACTACAGGAGACTGACTGTTATAATCGGCAGCCCACCCCTTTATCATTTTGCCTTCATCACTTGCAGCCATGTTTGTCTTACCAAAGCGAATAAAAGGAGTATCAGATTCTATAGCCAGCTTTTGCCGTTCAAAACGTGTAAGTGCATATTCATAAAGTTTAAAATCTTCTTTATTGTGCTTTTTTATAAGCGCAATCTCTTCGTCTGATAATTCATAGCTTGAAGATTTTTTCTCTGTATTTTTATTGATATCCAATCCTTGAATATCAATGGAATACATCTTATTGATGAGTGCTAATGATTCATTGTAACGTTCTGTCAAACCTATAAAACCAATAGCGTCAGGCCACGTGCCTTGAAACGCTTTATATTGTACGTTTTTAAATCGCGGTTCATTTACGAATTCGGTGAACGAACGTTTATAACGGTGGTGGCGGGTAAAATGCTCGTAATGAGAACGAACCTGTTGAATAGGATCACGAACGAAGGTGATTGCATTCTTAGCCGGAATAAATGGCGCATATTTAGGATGATTAATATGCCCTGTAAGGAATTTAGCTTTTTCTACTATCTTCATTCCGGCTGCGTAGCGGTCACGCTTTTCATAATCTAACGTTCGTATGTCTGGGTTAGTCTCATTTGCTTTAGGCCCATAATCATAGAAGACATGCTCTTTACCGAAGTAGCGCTCGGCCGCTACGCGGAAACTAGAACCTGCAGTTTTAGATATATGAATAAAAAATAATGGGTAATTTGCTGCTTCCATTTTGTCCTATCTAATAGAAAATTTTCGGTGGGCATTGAAAGGTTTGTATTGGTTAATATTACCATTTGCAGGCTCACTGACAACCGCAATAAATGCATAACCCTGATGTACATCAGAGCTCTACAACTTAGTTAAATCTATAACACCATTTAAATAAAATGAGGCTTTAAAAAGCAATGTAAAACGCGATTCGAGTCTCCCACCAAGGTAAAGCGTTAAGGCGTTAAATAAAAGGACAACCACTCCCGCTCCTGAGAGTTAAGTGCGTTTTGTTGGGGCTGCCTATACATCTCTACATTCCAAGCCTCGTACAAACTTTTGAGTTCTTCTGCTTTGTCTGGCATGTCTGAAATTAAATTTCTGGAAACTGCCTCGTCTGAAGCCATATCAAATAAAAACTCGTGCTCTGCGCCCATTTTAAGGTACTTATAGTTTCCAAGACGTACTGCTGACTGATTCCAAAAACGCCAAAAAAGCGGGCGATTCATAAGAGCGCTCTTGTCAAAACCTTGAGTTGGAAAAATATCAACACCGTCGAGTTCTGATAAAACAGTTTCAGAAGCACCTGCACGTTTAATAGCAGAGTACAGCACATCTAAGCTAATAACAGGCTCATCTATAACGGTATTGCTTTGAAGCTTTTCGGGCCAATGGACGATAAAGGGCACTTTTATTCCCCCATCAGTCAACATACCTTTCTCACCCAGCAAAGGCGCATTCAATGAACCGTTCCAAGCCTCTTTTTCTGTTATGGGAGCATCAGTAAAGTCGAGTCCTATTGGAGCACCATTGTCACTGATAAAAGCGATAATAGTGTTTTCCAGTATTCCATATTCTTCAAGCTTAGATACTATGCTGCCTACACCTGCATCTACTGCGTACATCATTGCCAACGCGTATCTACGCCGATTAGATGACTGCTCAGGGAACAGTGATAAGTAATCTTCCGTTGCCTCTAAAGGTACATGTGGTGCGTAATGAGCAACATGAAGATAAAACGGCTCATCGTGGTTTATATCTATAAATTGCGTCGCTGCGTCTGAAACAACATCTAACCTGTAGTCAGAATTACTTATCCAGCCCAACTGGGTTTGATTGCCCTTAAGGTCATAGTTAGCCCAGTAACGGTTTGCGTAACCGAAATAGTTGTATTTATAACCTTTTGATGACGGGTAATATCGCTCCTTTAGCGATGAAGATAACCTTCCTGGGTTAAACTCACTTATGGGTGTATCAGGGAAGTTTTCTTTAAACCATGGCTTTGAATTTTGATCTATTTCAAGGTGCCACTTGCCAACCATTCCTGTTGTATAACCAAGGTCAGAATAACGGTCTCCCATGGTGACCACATTTTCAGGTATTGGTGTATATCGGTTGTCATCTACTCCAAATCGTTGTTGATAAACACCAGTAACCATTCCCGCTCGCGAGGGTGTGCACTGAGGGGCAGTTATGTAGCCGTTAGAAAATAGCACCCCATTGGCCGCTAGCTTGTCTATATTAGGCGTGTTGATGTCGTTAACAATGTTATGGGCACCGATATCAGCATATCCTTGGTCGTCAGTGAAAATGACAATTAGATTTGGCTTGGAAGGAAGTATTAAAGACTGCGCGCTGACATTAAATTTCGTTCCGGCTTCATTTACTAGGTTTGCTGTAATACTAAATGATGTGCGCTTACGTACTTGGGGTGCAATAAAACTGAACTTGCCTTCACTGGTATTCACTATATTTAGCGAAGCTTCCAATGATGTACTCCACGACTCTACAGTAACCTTTTGCGGATTGCTGTTATTAGAGGCGTTTACAGTTAAGATGATTGTGTCATCAGAAACAATCTCTTGTGGTAAAGTTATTGAATAAGAGCGACTTAATTGCTCCTGTTCAGACACCGTTGGTGGGGACGATTGGGAGTCGCCGCCACATGAAACTACACATAATAAAACTAAAAAAAACAAGCCACGCAACGTTACAGCATCCATACTTTAATTCCAAATTCGGCGTATAACACCTCACCAGTATTCTTGTATTATTGATTGGCGAATTATCTAGCGTCAATAATAAAAATAGTAGTTACAAATAATTCGCTGTTTTATTGATCTTTAATAGATTCTATTTCTTCAAGAAACTCATTTTCTTCATCAGTATTTACCCAAGGTTCACGCTTGTGAGCATCTTTGCTTATTTTTTTCTTCAGCGCTCTGTTTTTTTCTAACTGCTCGGGATTTTTGAAAGTTGGTGCGTCATCAGAATTTAAGCCAGTGTTGATTGCAGGGTACACCCAGTGTTTTTCCGTGCTGCCGTTGTACCCCTGCCGGATGAACCTCTCAGTCCACTCGACATGTCCGGCACCATAGCCACTAAACCTTGGATCCAAGTAACCTATATTATCCATTGCATCCTTGCTACAAGCTGTGCATTGCCCTGTTACCAACCTGCAAAGATACGGTAAAGTACTCGATCCAGTACCAGAAACCACTGCATCTTCTTTTTTGATTATTCGCTTATGCGCATAATTAATGTGACCCCATAAAAGCGCAGCAATCACCCACTCTTTTTGCCAGTTTTCTTTATTCGGCCGACAGTCGTCCTCTAGCAAAATTAAAACATCAACTTTTTTGACTTCGTTGAGATAATACAAAGCCCTGTTTTTGTTTCGAACAACGCCTTTATTCGCACAATAAGTATGAGGTACGTTATTCTGTTTACACCACTCTACTGTATCGTCTTTACTGCCGTCGTCAGCAACAACAAGTTGATAATCACCTGTTGTGAAGGCTTTGATGGCTTCGACAGTTTTTGCTAAATGGTCTTTTCTATTGTATGTGATAACCCCAATGCCTACATTTAAAGTAGCTATGTATTCATCTGCTATCGAATTAAAAAGGTTAGAGATTATAGGACCATTAGGCCGAATCATCTTGGCCCTTGCAATCAAATAAAAGCTCGTACTTTTGCTAACCTTTCTAAAAAGTATCGCTAAATCTCTAAAAACCTCAGGAGAGAGGTCTTCATTCATTATGAATTGACTAACTGGGAAGTCTGCATGATTCAGTATAAAAGTAACTAATGTGGTTATATCTGTAGAAGGCAAACTATTCGCAATTAACGCCTTGGCAGCATCTAGCGAAACTCTTACTTCTCTGTCGCTATTTAATTCATTACTTTTAAAGCCAATAAGCTTCTCTAACTTTTTATTTCCCTTTTCTATTTCCCGTTGGGCAAAGGCTAATTCTATATTTGTTAAGCAAAACCTGTTCGTTTTTACAAGGCTCTGAGGCTGGTTCTGGCCAGTTACCTTATTACGTATGGCTTTAACGTAACGCTGCACTTGTTGCTTAGTTGCAACGGCCCGATTTTGAAGGTGTTTTTGCTGTAATTTCTTTTTCATTTTGAGACTATTTCAATAGGCCTAACAGTTTCGGAAGTTTGCTTTTTAGCTAACAACATCTTCAAAAATCACTATCTGCGTTTGCTTTTCTACAACTTTAACTGCCTGGCCTTCTCTAAAAGTATCTGGATATTTGTAAGACTTCCCTATATACCCTTCGCGATGAATATTTCTCTCTGAGGCCAGAGCCCGATAGTCAGATAACTTGACATGTTCGACAACTTGGCCGTCGACTATGATATCGGCTTCTAATGCTTCTTCTTGCTCGTAGCAACACGCCCATATGTTAAGTTGCTTCCCTTTATCTTTCGGCAAAATATTCATCTGTCCAAATCGAACTAAAGGAAGTTCTTTTTCTAAAAGTTCTTTGTGTAGCTCAAATCGAATTAGCGCATAATCGTAAAGCGCATAGTCTTTCGCGTTCATTTTTTTGATAAGTGAAGTTTCACGTTCTGTGAAAGTATAAGTACCGGATGCTTTGGCTGTGTTTTTGTTTATATCTAGTACTTTAATATCAGTTCCATAGTATTTATTAAACAGGGCTATAGACTCATTATAGCGCTCTGTAATACCAATAAATCCGATAGCATCAGTCCAAATGCCATTTAATGCTTTAGACTGCATATTGGCAAAGCGGTTTTCCTTTATAAAGTCTTCGAAACTACCATTATAACCATGAAGTCTTGAAAAATGCTCATAGTGTGAACGAACTTGCTGAGCAGGATCACGGACAAATGTTACTACGCTCTTTGCAGGAAAAAAGGGAGCGTATTTGGGGTAAATGACATGTCCTGACAAAAATTTTGCATTTTTCTTTATACTCTTTGCCGCCAGATACCTATCTTTAGACTCGTATTCGAACTTTAAAATATCAGGATGAGTTTCTTTTGAACCATTACCGTAGTCAAAATAAGTAGCTTCCGAACCAAAATATTGTTCCGCCGCCACACGAAAGCTCGAACCAGCGGTTTTAGGGATATGGATAAAAAATAGAGGAAAGTTGTTCATAATACTTCTAGTTGTTCAGCGACTAACGCAGCGAAAAGTTTTCATGTGTGTTGGATAGATTAGGGTTATAAGCTGTGTCATTACACAATAGCTTTTTCCACTTTTCTTTCATGTACTCACTTTCTTTGTTAAATCGCGCCACCTTCTCCGGCGTATCTTCTTCACCGCGACTTATTGATTCATGATGATAAAGCTCGGCCCATGGTGTGAATAAGTTTCGGTAACCTGCGGTATGAACTTTTAAGCAAAAATCCACATCATTAAAGGCCACTGTTAAGTCTTGCTCGTTTAATCCGCCAACTTCTTCAAACACAGACTTACGGACTAGTAAGCATGCTGCTGTAACTGCAGACATATTTTGGACAAGATGAAGGCGCGTAAAATAACCAGGCTCGCTCTTATGAAAGTACTTGTGAGAGTGACCGGCAACCCCACCAATGCCAAGTATTACACCAGCGTGTTGAATAGTGTCATTAGGATAGTAAAGCTTCGCACCTACACAGCCGATTTCAGGCCTTAAGGCATGAGAAACCATTTCTGATAGCCATTCTTTGTTTATAACTTCAATATCGTTGTTAACTAAACCAACTACTTCACCTTTGGCTTGCGAAACTGCAAAGTTATTAATCGCAGAATAGTTAAACGGCTTGTCCCATTTCAAGACTCTGAAATTAGTTTTGGTACTAGTGTACTCACTGAAGAGGCCCAATGTTTTGTTACAGGTCGTTTGGTTATCTACAACAATAATTTCGAAGTTCTTGTATGACGTCTTGTCGTAAATAGACTCTAGACACTGCTTTAAAATGTCATAACCATCCCTTGTAGGAATGACCAAGCTAACGAGTGGTTGCTCATCTGGCAGCGCCCAATTAACTTTATACGTATTTGGGTACTTACCTTTCTCGACTGAAGCATTCTGGCCTGATTGGTCAAGAAAGTCCTTTATAGCTTTAATGCCCGCATCGGTCGTATAAGACTTAGCTGAAGCATTCGAGGCTGTTGAGTTCTCAATAACACGCCAGTGGTAAAGAATGAAAGGTAAATGTACAACTTCATCATCATTAAGGCCGGCAGTCGCTCGCAATAGTAAATCGTGATCTTGCGAACCTTCCACACCAACCCTAAATCCACCTATCTTTTTAAGCACACTTGTTTTGTACACTACCGGGTGACATATGTAGTTTTGGCTTAATAGTAAATCAGGGTTCCAACCAGATTTAAAGTGCGGCTGATGGCGATTGCCCTGTTCATCTATTTTATCTTCGTCCCCATAAAGTACTTTCGCCTTTGTGTTATCTGTTATAGCTTTGGCAAAGAAGGATAGCGTGTGAGCAGGCAACGTATCGTCATGGTCAAGCAGTAAAACGTAATCGTTAGTTACCATGTTCAAAGCGGCGTTACTTGCTTTGGATATATGTCCGTTTTCGCTCAGCAAGTTCAGTTTTATATTGGCGTGCTTTTGTGCGTATGATTTTAATGTATTGATAGTTTCGGCGTTGGTCGACGCATCGTCGGCAATACATAGTTCCCAATTTTTGTGAGTTTGCTGCAAAACAGAATCGATACACTCTTTTAAATAAATAGGGTCAGTATTGTAAGTAGGAAGGATAATAGAAAATTTCACTTCAGATTGCGCTTGAGTGAAAGTTTGCTTCATTTTCTCTAATGCACGCGCCTCGTCGAACTCTACCCAGAACGGATAGCTTTTTTCCATAGCGCCGGTGGAAAATGTTTTATTATACTCTTCGTATACTGTCTCTATTAACTTTCCGCCGTTTAGCTTAACGTTAGTATCAAGGTATTCTTCCACATTATCCAAGTGGCTGAGCAGCTTATACAATCGCTGTTTCATATGTCGCATCGCAATGAAAGAGGGCACCTTCGAAATCATGAAAGTATTCATGGTGAACTCGGTTTCCGCTTCACAGGGGTCAAAGCGAAGCATGCTATTGTTACTTTCAAGATAGAAAAGGCGGTTCACGTATTTGGTGCTGTGCCAAGGTACGTCAACGGTGGCTAGCTCGCCTTTCTGTAAGTTGGAGTACAGCTTTCCAATATGCGACTGATGGTTTGCTTCAGTGATTTTTACACGAAGAAGATACCAGCCTTTTGAAAAGTTTCGTGAAGGTATTCGGCGAGCAGGATGAATAATAAACTGTGGGTCATCACCGGTTGTCACCCAGCTTGAGCCATTACTTTCAGACGTGGTTTCAGTCAACTGGTGGTGAGGGACAATGATTAACTTTTTGGCTAGCCGATATGCTAATCGTTTGAGATTAGATGGCTTTAGTACTTTTGATAACAAAATGCGTAAACACCCTATTCCTATGCAATGCTAAACTGCTTTCCTTAATATTGCATGGTTCAGCTACTGAGCATGCAAACCAGCTATTACCGCTAATAATAACCTATTTCAAATAGTGGCAACATAGGATATTCGTCATTTTAACTTTTAGAGAGTGCCCTGGATAAGAAAAAAGCACCTTACGGTGCTTTTTCAAAGTCTTATTCTGAATTATTTTGCAACGCGCCCATATCTATCAGAAAAACGCACAATATCGTCTTCTCCAAGATATGCACCCGACTGAACTTCAATAAGCTCTAGAGGGATCTTTCCAGGGTTTTCTAACGCATGAACTGCACCAATGGGAATGTAAACCGATTCATTTTCGGTAACTAGCTGTGTTTCTTCATTGATGGTTACGTTTGCACTGCCCGATACTACAATCCAGTGTTCGGCGCGATGATGATGCATTTGAACAGATAGTTTTTCACCAGGCTTAACGGTAATGCGTTTTACCTGGAAACGGGCGCCGCTGTCGATAGAGTCGTAGCTTCCCCATGGACGGAATACTTCACGATGGAATTCAAACTCGGGACGACGTTCTGCTTTTAGCTTATTCACTACGGCTTTAATGCTTTGTGCATCATCTTTGTGAGCCACCATAACGGCATCTTTCGTTTCTACTACGATAACGTCTTCTAAACCAATTACAGAAACCAAACGCTGCTCAGCATTCACATAACTGTTCTTTGTGTTTTCTAGGATAGTATCGCCTACAGTAGCGTTGCCGTTTTCGTCTTTCTCTGCAGTTTCCCACAATGAAGACCAGCTGCCCACGTCACTCCAACCTGCATCCAAAGGAACCATAGCTGCGCTATCCGTCTTTTCCATTACCGCATAGTCAATTGAATCGTCGGGGCATGTCGCAAAAATGTCGTGATCTACACGAATGAAATCTAAATCTGGTGTTTCTGTGTCAATAGCACGCTTACACACCTCTAACATCTCAGGATTATACTTTTCTAACTCTTCTAGATAACGGCTTGCTTTGAACATAAACATGCCGCTATTCCAATAGTAACTGCCAGAATCTACATATTCTTTTGCAGTCTCTAATGCGGGCTTTTCTACAAACTCAGCCACTTCGAAACCTTCGCCCGTTTGCTCACCCGCCTTAATATATCCATATCCTGTGTGTGGCTGGTCTGGCACAATACCAAAGGTAACAAGTTTACCCTGGTCTGCTAGCTTTTCAGCTTTAGCAATAGCATTGTGAAACGCTTGATTGTCTTTTATAAGATGGTCTGCCGCTAGTACAAGAAGCACTGGATCTTCACCATTAATGGTAGCATGCAATGCTGCTAACGCGATTGCCGGTGCTGTATTGCGACCAACAGGCTCTAGAAGAATGCCGCCATGCTGAATGTCTTTTTGACGAAGCTGCTCAGCTACAAGAAATCTATGTGCGTCATTACAAATAAAAATAGGGTTTTGTGCTGGCGTACCTTTTAAGCGTGTGATCGTGTCTTGCAGCATGGTGTTGTCTGAGGTAAGCGACAAAAACTGCTTTGGAAGCGCTGCACGCGATTTCGGCCATAAGCGACTACCTGAGCCGCCAGCTAATACTACTGGTTTCATTTGTAATATCCTTGATGTGTGAGTTCTGTGCCCACGTCCTGTTATTAATATATTCGCTGGTTAGTATACAAAGGTTTGTATTACGATTAAATGGCAAAGTTGTATTGAGCTACAGTTGAAACAATAGTGGCTTAAAGCATGGTTATTTAGGTTTATGGCACATAGATTAAGATAGTCTCAATTCAAGTGTTGGAGCCAGAGTCAAGACACAGAACTCATTTTTCATGCACTTTGATTAACTGTGTCATTCAACAACCCCAAAACCTGCTCATCGCTAGACTTAGCCTGGGCACGAACAGATATACTCGCCTGTTCAACTATTTGTGCTTGAGTAAGTAGTGCTGTCTCTGACGCGAAGTCTGCGTCCGTTATTTGTGAGTGGGCGCGGCTTATATTTTCGAAGCCTATCGCGTTGTTTCTAATGGCTGATGCCATTTGATTAATTTTCGCGCCGTAAAATGCTCGGCTTTCGCTTACGGACTGTAAAGCGCTATCTATTCGCTCGAGTGCGCTTTCTGCATCGCTTTCATTCTGTAGCGACGTGCCATCTAAACCGAGGTCAGTCAGCGTCGCAGGTGTTTTAGTGAGTTCAATGAAATCGGTGCCAACACCGAGTTGGTTTGTCGCGGTAATGTCTACCGGGCCCAGTGTGAAGGTTGGTCCGCCTTCGTTTCCAAGCGACGTCCACGACGCAGTTACATTGAAGGCACCAGAGCCAATAACCGAAATGATTAACGGCTGAGCATTACTAGCGATAGTAAGGGTTTCATTAAGGTTACCACTTGCGTTTTGATCTCCGGTGAATGAGATACTATTTCCATCTATCGTTGCTGAACCTATGGTTAGCAAATTGCTGTCATCATAGCTCGCTGTTGGCTCATACCCATTGGTTGGTAAAAAGAACGTACTTTCAATGGAAGTACTATTTGAAATGCCGTTACTATTCCATGTGCCAGCAGACAAAGGGGTGCCTGCTAAGTGTTTACCGTCTACAGTAAACACTTGAATATCGTCATTAGCACCATTGTCGTTTAAGTTAATCTGTATGTTCGTAGAGCCTGCGGGAATATAAGCGATAGAGCGCAATCCGCTGGTCATACTTTGATTTACGCCGTTTGTAAATGTATCGCTTATAGATGGAACGTTAGCTGAAAGCAGATCGCTATCATCCACTAGCGGTAAACGATTAAATGCATCGGTATTGTAGGCAATGCCATTTAGTGCGTTTTTTAGTTGCTGGAATTCCTTATCTAATGCGGCACGGTCACTTACACTATTAATTCCGTTTTGCGACTGTATTGCCAGCTGCCGCATTCGTTGCAGTATAGCGGCAGATTCTTGCAGCCCACCCTCTGCAATTTGTGCATAGCTTATGCCGTCATTCAAGTTACGGTTCAGTTGCGTGTAGGCTCTTTTCTCTGAGGCAAGCCTATTGGAGATCTGAAGACCAGCACTGTCGTCAGCAGCGCTGTTTATTCTTAGACCTGAACTTAAACGCTCTAAACGCGTTGATAGCGCAGTATTTTGTAAAGTTGAAAGACCTAAAGATTGGTAATTTCCTGTAACCGATAGCACGCTAGTTCCTTTTACGCTTTCATTTTAGTTAAATTAAGTTGGCATAGTTAATACATATGTTTCAGCAATATGCACGCCAATAAAACTCATGCACGATTAGAACGATAACCTAACTTTATTCTAAATAGCTGTCGGCACTTACCTAAAACAGCCCTCTCACCCCTAGACTTTAAATATAGATTCGGTAATGTGACATAGCCGTACAAATTTAATACAACCTAATTAATACTATGGAGACTCACCTTATGGTGAATAAGAAGGGAATTATTCTGGCCCTAGCTTTAACTGGATATTCGATTTGTGTTTTTGCTGATAGCGCGGCGTTAAACAATGCGGCCACTAAATTATGTGATAAGAGTAAAATGTGTGTTGGGCAAGAGATGAGTGCTAATGACGAGTTTCCACCTGAAATGAAAGCCATGATGTTGAATATGGTAGAAGAGATATGTGGCCAATATATGAGCATTGCTGATTTAGGCGACGAGCATGAACTTATTGAGCCCGCCACTGAATGCCTTAATTCAATGGCCAATCAAGGCTGCGATGCATTACTAAACTCTGATGAGGAAACAGCGGCTTGTAAGCGCTATTCAGAACTGGCCGAGAACTATTAGAACAGAGTAATAGTTAAATGGTCTTTTTAGTCTTAGTGTACGTGCCTGGGCCCAAACGCAACGTTTCCGAAGCCATTAGTCATGCACAAAAAAAAAGGGGCCTGAATTTTCACTCAGGCCCCTTTTTCTAATCGAGTATTAATTACTCTTCAGTTGCTTCTACTGCTTCTTCTTCAGCTTCTACAACTGGACGGTCAACTAGCTCAACATATGCCATTGGGGCATTGTCGCCAGCACGGAAACCGCATTTAAGAATGCGAGTGTAGCCGCCTGGACGAGCTTCGTAACGAGGACCAAGCTCGTTGAATAGTTTACCTACAACCTCTTTGTCACCAGTGCGGGCGAAAGCTAGACGGCGGTTTGCAACGCTGTCTTCTTTAGCCATAGTGATTAGAGGCTCGATTACGCGACGTAATTCTTTCGCTTTTGGTAACGTAGTTTTGATCACTTCGTGCTTGACCAAAGAACCGGCCATGTTTTTGAACATAGCTTGACGATGGCTGCTGTTGCGATTCAACTGACGACCACTCTTACGATGGCGCATAGTTTTATCCTTCTCTACAAATCAGTTTGATAAAAACCTGATTAATCTTTTTCAGCGATGCTCTCTGGCGGCCAGTTTTCTAGGCGCATACCTAGAGAAAGACCACGAGATGCTAGAACATCTTTGATTTCAGTTAGCGATTTCTTACCAAGGTTTGGCGTTTTAAGTAGCTCAACCTCAGTGCGCTGTACCAGGTCACCAATGTACTGGATAGCTTCTGCTTTCAAACAGTTTGCAGAACGTACTGTCAGCTCTAGGTCATCTACTGGACGAAGCAGAATCGGATCGAATTCTGGCTTCTCTTCTTTCGCTTCTGGCTCAGACACATCACGTAGGTCTACGAATGCATCTAGCTGTTCAGCTAGGATAGTAGCAGAACGGCGGATCGCTTCTTCAGGATCCAAAGTACCGTTCGTCTCCATGTCGATGATTAGTTTGTCTAGGTCTGTGCGTTGTTCAACACGAGCAGACTCTACACTGTAAGCAATACGTTCAACTGGGCTGTATGAAGCGTCTACTAACAAACGACCAATTGGACGATCATCTTCTTCAGAGGAGCGACGGGTAGAAGCTGGTACATAACCGCGACCCATTTCTACTTTAATGCGCATGCTGATTTCAGCTTCGCCAGTTAAAGTACAAATAACGTGGTCAGGGTTTGTAATTTCTACGTCGCCATCATGCTGAATATCACCAGCAACAACAGGGCCAGCGCCAGATTTCACTAGAGTTAGGGTTGCCTCAGTTTTACCTTCAAGGCGAACCGCTAAACCTTTAAGATTTAGCAAGATTTCAATTACGTCTTCCTGAACACCTTCTTTGGTGCTGTACTCGTGAAGAACGCCGTCAATTTCTACCTCGGTAACTGCACATCCTGGCATAGATGACAGTAAAATACGACGTAGGGCGTTACCTAGAGTATGGCCAAAGCCGCGCTCTAGTGGTTCCAAAGTTACTTTGGCACGAGTAGGAGAAACGTTTTCGATCTCAACTAATCTCGGTTTTAGGAATTCAGTCACAGAACCCACAATGCTTCCTCTTTAGTTAGCTTTACTTAGAGTAAAGTTCGACGATCAACTGTTCGTTAATTTCCGCAGACAGGTCAGTTCTTTCAGGAACGCGCTTGAAAGTGCCTTCCATTTTGCTGCTGTCTACTTCAATCCAGGTTGGCTTCTCACGTTGGTCAGCCAGTTCCAAAGCAGCAACGATACGCGCTTGCTTCTTAGCCTTTTCACGAACAGAAACCACGTCTTCGGCAGAAACGTTAAACGATGGGATGTTCACAACTTGACCATTTACCATGATCGCCTTGTGGCTAACTAGCTGACGTGCTTCTGCACGAGTGCTAGCGAAACCCATACGGTAAACTACGTTATCAAGACGCTGTTCTAAAAGCTGTAGCAAGTTTTCACCTGTGTTGCCTTTTAGACGTGCAGCTTCTTTATAGTAGTTGCGGAATTGCTTTTCCAGAACGCCGTACATACGACGAACTTTTTGTTTTTCACGCAGCTGAACACCGTAGTCAGACAGACGGCCACGACGGGCACCGTGCTGACCAGGCGCTGTATCGATTTTACATTTAGAATCGATTGCGCGAACGCCGCTTTTTAGGAACAGGTCTGTTCCTTCGCGACGGCTAAGTTTGAGTTTTGGACCCAAATATCTTGCCATGATCTTTCTCCAACTGTCCGTCGATTAAACGCGACGTTTTTTCGGTGGACGACAACCGTTGTGAGGAATAGGGGTCACATCGGTAATGTTTGTGATCTTATAACCTGTAGCGTTAAGAGCACGGATCGCAGACTCACGGCCTGGACCTGGACCTTTAACGAAAACTTCAAGGTTCTTAAGACCGTATTCTTGTGCAGCAACACCTGCACGCTCAGCAGCTACCTGTGCAGCAAATGGGGTAGATTTACGTGAACCACGGAAACCTGAACCACCAGATGTCGCCCATGCTAGTGCATTGCCTGAACGGTCTGTAATAGTCACAATTGTGTTGTTGAAAGACGCATGGATATGAGCCATACCGTCTGCAACCTGACGTTTAGCGCGCTTACGCGTGCTACGAGCTGGTGCTTTAGCCATAACTTACTCCCCGTTTACTTCTTAATTGGCTTACGAGGACCTTTACGGGTACGCGCATTAGTTTTAGTGCGCTGACCACGTAGAGGCAAGCTACGACGGTGGCGAATACCACGGAAGCAACCCAGGTCCATCAAACGTTTGATGCTCATAGAGACTTCACGGCGTAGGTCACCTTCAACGGTGAATTTAGCCACTTCGTCACGAAGCTTATCAATAGTAGCTTCGTCTAGCTCTTTGATTTTTGTATTTTCTGCAACACCAGCACCCGCACAAATGCTTTTCGCACGTGTGGGACCAACGCCATAGATCGCTTGGATAGCGATTACAGCATGCTTGTGCTCAGGAATGTTAATGCCAGCGATACGGGCCATTAACAGCACTCCTCTTGTTTATTTGTCGACGACCTAAAAAGCCCGATAGGATACTTACCCGTCGACTAAATTGCAAATTAAGGTTCAAAATACTTTAAAACAAAACTAGCAGAACCAGACAAGTACTATCTAGGTTCTGCTTACTTAGCTTTGCGAATATCTTGTTCCGCTTAGATTAGCCCTGACGCTGCTTATGCTTTGGGTCAGAACTGCAAATTACACGCACAACACCGTTGCGCTTGATAACTTTACAGTTACGGCAAATCTTTTTTACTGATGCACGAACTTTCATTACATCTTTCCCCTTTCTATCAATATTAAGGGGCTAACTTATCGGCCGTAGCCTTTAAGGTTAGCTTTCTTCAGCACAGACTCATATTGACTAGACATCAAATGTGTCTGTACTTGTGCCATAAAGTCCATAATAACCACTACAATAATTAGAAGCGACGTACCACCGAAGTAGAACGGCACATTCCAAGCGATTAGCATGAATTCAGGCACTAAACAAATAAAGGTTATGTACAGTGCGCCAGCCAGTGTAAGGCGAGTCATTACCTTGTCAATGTATCGTGACGTTTGCTCACCCGGGCGGATGCCTGGGATGAACGCGCCAGACTTCTTCAAGTTATCTGCAGTATCACGCGGGTTAAATACCAACGCCGTGTAGAAGAAGCAGAAGAAGATAATCGCAGCTGCGTATAACATCACGTACAGCGGTTGACCAGGAGATAGCATAAGCGCTACATCTTGCAACCACGCTGTTGATTCATTCTGTCCGAACCATCCTGCGATGGTACCCGGGAACAGAATAATGCTAGAAGCAAAGATTGGTGGAATTACACCAGCAATGTTGACTTTTAGCGGTAAATGGGTGCTTTGCGCAGCAAAAACCTGACGGCCTTGCTGACGTTTTGCGTAGTTTACCACAATTCTGCGCTGTCCGCGCTCTACAAATACAACTAGGTATGTAAGAGCGATAACAATCACGCCAATCAACAGTAGGAACAACAAGTTAATGTCGCCCTGCCTTGCTTGTTCCGCAGTCTGACCTATCGCTGTTGGCAGACCGGCAACAATACCAGCAAAAATCAATATAGAGATACCGTTACCAATACCTCGTTCGGTAATTTGCTCACCCAACCACATAAGGAACATAGTTCCTGTGACTAGGCTCACTACTGCCGTAAAGTAGAATCCGAAGCCAGGGTTTATCACCAATCCATTAATCAGGTTAGGCAAACCAGTCGAAATACCAATTGATTGGAAGATAGCCAATACAAGCGTTAAATAACGCGTGTACTGACTAATTTTACGACGGCCTGCTTCGCCTTCTTTTTTAAGCTCCACCATCGGTGGGTGAACCACCGAGAGCAACTGCATGATAATGGATGCAGTAATGTATGGCATAATGCCCAAAGCCAGAACGGATGCACGCTCAAGCGCACCACCAGAGAACATGTTAAACATTTCTACAATGGTGCCTTTTTGTTGCTCGAACAAGTCAGCAAGTACAGCTGGATCGATGCCAGGGATAGGAACGTAAGAACCTAGTCTGAATACAACAATCGCACCAAGTACGAACAACAATCTTGCCTTAAGCTCACTCAAGCCGCTTTTAGCGCCTGAATCCAATCCTGGTTTAGCCATCTAGCTTATTCCTCTACTTTACCGCCAGCAGCTTCAATCGCTTCTTTAGCGCCTTTAGTAACCTTTAACCCGCTTACTGTAACAGCGCGTGATACTTCACCGCTCTTAACAACTTTAACGAACTGGATTTCTTTCTTAACGATACCAGCTGCTTTTAAAGTCTCAAGAGACGCAGTATCACCATCAACCTTCGCGATTTCAGCAAGAGTTACTTGATCAGTAACAAAGCTCTTGCGTGAAGTGAAACCGAACTTAGGAAGACGACGCTGGATAGGCATCTGACCACCTTCGAATCCTGGCTTAACACGGCCACCTGAACGGCTTTTTTGACCTTTGTGGCCTACGCCACCTGTTTTACCAAGACCTGAGCCGATACCACGACCAGAACGCTTACCAGTAGGCTTTGAACCTTCGGCTGGAGAAATTGTATTTAAACGCATGTCTTACTCCTCCACTATCTCAACCATGTAATATACACGGTTGATCATGCCACGAACGGCTGGGGTATCTTCCAGTTCACGAACATGGTTGATTTTACGAAGGCCTAAACCTTTAAGCGTAGCTTTGTGCTTTGGCAGACGGCCAATTGCACTTTTAGTTTGCTTTACTTTAATCGTTGCCATGTCTGATTACCCCAAAATTTCTTCTACAGACAATCCACGCTTCGCAGCAACTTTCGCCGGGCTGTTCATTTCTGTCAGCGCGTTGATTGTTGCACGTACAACGTTGATTGGGTTTGTAGAGCCGTAACATTTTGAAAGTACGTTTTGTACACCAGCTACTTCAAGTACTGCACGCATCGCACCACCGGCAATAATACCGGTACCTTCAGATGCTGGCTGCATGTAAACTTTAGAGCCAGAGTGACGACCTTTAATCGGGTGCTGTAACGTGTGACCGTTAAGGTCTACGTCAACCATGTTGCGACGTGCCTTTTCCATTGCTTTTTGGATTGCAGCAGGTACTTCACGTGCCTTACCGTAACCAAAACCAACGCGACCGTTACCGTCACCCACTACTGTCAATGCAGTGAAACTAAAGATACGACCACCTTTAACCACTTTAGATACGCGGTTTACGGCGATCAATTTCTCTAGAAATTCACCATTTTGAACGTCTTGTTTAGCCATTATAAACTCCTAGAACTGAAGACCAGCTTCGCGAGCTGCATCAGCTAATGCTTTAACGCGACCGTGGTATTGGAAACCACTACGATCGAAAGCCACTGTTTTAATGCCTTTCTCAAGCGCGCGCTCTGCGATTGCTTTACCGACTACCGTCGCTGCTTCAGCGTTACCTGTAGACTTAAGATCTTTCGCAAGATCTTTCTCAACAGTTGAAGCCGCTGCCAACACTTCAGAACCGCATGGAGCGATTAGCTGAGCGTAGATGTGGCGAGGTGTACGGTTAACTACCAAGCGATGCGCGGCCAGTTCACGAATTTTTGCTCGTGCGCGAGTTGCGCGACGAATGCGAGCTGTTTTCTTATCCATCGTATCACCCACCTACTTTTTCTTAGCTTCTTTACGACGTACGTGTTCGTCAGCGTAACGTACACCTTTACCTTTGTAAGGCTCTGGTGGACGGTAACCACGAATGTTCGCCGCAACCTGACCAACCACCTGCTTATCGGCGCCTTTGACGACGATTTCAGTTTGGCTAGGAGTTTCAACCGTAATGCCTTCTGGCATTTCGTATGCTACAGGGTGAGAGAAACCTAGTGTAAGGTTTAGTTTGTTACCTTGTGCTTGCGCACGGTAACCAACACCTAACAACTGAAGTTTTTTCTCGAAACCTTGTGAAACACCTTGAACCATTGCGTTAAGGATAGAGCGCGCAGTACCAGCCTGTGCCCAACCGTCTACAAAGCCTTCACGTGGAAGTGCTTTAAGTTGGTTCTCTTCCTGTGCAACTTCTACAGCGTCGTTGAAAACGCGGGTCAAAGTGCCTTTACTACCTTTAACAGTAACTTCTTGACCAGAGATAGAAACTTCTACACCTGATACAACGTCTACTGGGGCTTTTGCTATACGTGACATTTCAACTCCTCCGTTATGCTACATAACCGATGATCTCACCGCCCATGCCAGCGTTACGCGCTGCACGGTCAGTCATCACACCTTTAGAAGTCGACACGATAGCTACGCCTAAACCACCCATAACCTTTGGAAGCTCATCTTTTTTCTTATAGATGCGCAGACCAGGACGGCTTACACGTTCGATAGTGTCAATTACTTGCTTGCCTTCGAAGTACTTAAGCGTAACTTCTAAAACAGGCTTAACGTCACCAGAAGCAGCGAAGTCAGTAATATAACCTTCAGCTTTCAATACTTCACAGATTGCAACGCGAAGTTTTGAAGAAGGCATAGTTACAGAAACTTTCTGTGCCATCTGGCCGTTACGGATGCGGGTAAACATATCCGCGATAGGATCTTGCATGCTCATTATCAGCTACTCCTTACCAGCTGGCTTTCTTAAGGCCAGGGACTTCACCGCGCATCGCTGCTTCGCGAAGCTTAATACGGCTAAGACCGAATTTGCGTAGGTAACCATGTGGACGACCAGTAACACGGCAACGGTTACGTTGACGAGACTTACTAGAGTCACGTGGCAGTTGTTGTAGCTTCAGAACAGCGTCCCAACGCTCATCTTCAGAAGCGTTAACATCGCTGATAATCGCTTTAAGTGCGGCGCGCTTTTCAGCATACTTAGCTACTAGCTTAGTACGCTTAGCTTCACGTGCCTTCATTGATTCTTTTGCCATAACCCTACACCCCTACTTTTTGAATGGGAAGTTAAACGCGTCCAGCAGAGCACGTGCTTCTTCATTTGTATTCGCACTGGTAGTGATAGTGATATCCATACCGCGAACCTTATCCACTTTATCGAAATCGATTTCAGGGAAAATGATTTGCTCACGCACGCCCATGCTGTAGTTACCACGTCCGTCGAATGATTTAGGATTCAAACCACGGAAGTCGCGAACACGTGGAATAGCGATTGAAATCAAACGCTCTAGGAATTCCCACATACGCTCGCCGCGTAGGGTTACTTTACAGCCAATCGGATAACCTTCACGGATTTTAAAACCCGCTACTGATTTTCTAGCAACTGTAACAACAGGCTTCTGACCGGCGATAGCCGTCATGTCAGCTTGAGCATTCTCAAGTACCTTTTTGTCAGCAACTGCTTCACCTAAACCCATGTTTAGAGTGATTTTTTCAATCCGAGGGACTTGCATGACGCTTTTGTATCCGAACTGCTTAGCAAGTTCAGCTACTACTGTTTCTTTATAGAAATCATGCAGTTTCGCCATCGTACTCTCCAATATAATTAAACAAGTTCGCCGTTAGACTTGAAGAAACGTACTTTCTTCTCATCTTCGAAACGGAAACCAACGCGATCTGCTTTGCCCGTTGCCGGGTTAACAATCGCAACATTAGAAACGTGAATAGAAGCTTCTTTCTCAACGATGCCACCAGCTACGCCCAATTGTGGGTTTGGCTTAGTGTGCTTCTTAACGAGATTAACGCCTTCTACAATTACACGGTTATCAGCAATAAGCACTTTAAGGACTTTGCCTTGTTTGCCTTTGTCTTTACCCGCTAATACGACTACTTCATCATCACGACGAATTTTATTAGCCATTATCGTGACTCCTTATAGTACCTCTGGGGCCAATGAGATGATTTTCATGAAGTTTTCACTTCTCAACTCACGGGTAACCGGGCCAAAGATACGCGTACCAATTGGTTGCTTGTTAGCATTAAGCATAACAGCCGCGTTACCGTCAAAACGAATGGTAGAACCATCTGCACGACGAACGCCTTTTCTAGTACGCACCACCACTGCATTCAGTACGTCACCTTTTTTAACTTTACCGCGAGGAATTGCTTCCTTAACAGTAACTTTGATGATGTCACCGATACCTGCATAACGGCGATGCGAGCCACCAAGAACCTTAATACACTGAACCCTGCGAGCGCCGCTGTTGTCTGCAACGTCCAGGTTAGTTTGCATTTGGATCATGTTAGTGCTCCGCTCTTAAAATTAAGACTCTCCCGAGTCGTTAGTGCTGCTAAAAACAACTGGATGTCGTTGCTTTTATGTACATACCCCCATAAAAAGGGCGCGAAATAATAACAGAAAAGATTTAGAAGTGATAGCGGTAAATTGAATTATTTTTAAACTATGTGCGCAATAAAAAAGCCCCGACTAAAAGCCGGGGCTGATAACCACGTCATAGGTTATCAAGCAGGATCTTTTAGCGCTGAAACGTTGTTTTTTAACTGCTTACTCAAATGCCTAAAAACACATTCTTTTAAACGACTTACACCAACAGGTTTTGATATGAAGTCGTTCATTCCAGAATTCAAGCACTTTTCTTTTTCTTTTGTTACTACATTAGCTGTTAGGGCGATAATAGGGATTTCAGCAGATTGTTGATCTAATAACCTGATTTGTTTAGTTGCCTCTAGTCCATCCATTACAGGCATATGGCAATCCATGAGTATTAACGCGTAAGGCGATTTTTCCGCCATCGAGCGCTTAACTTTTTCTACGGCCTCTTGGCCGTTTACCGCTAAATCACTAACAAGGCCTATTTCTTTTAACTGCTCTTTAATTACGAGTTGATTGATTTCGTTATCTTCGACAATAAGCGCCTTCAACGCGCTCAACTCGGCTTTACTCGGCATGTAGATAGTATTCTGGTCTACTGCTTTTTCTTCTTCTGCGCCCACATTGGCATCATCTAATGTGAGCGTAACGGTAAAGCGGGCACCAATGCCCAACTCACTGCTCACTTCTATTTTACCGTTGTAGTGTTCAACTATTTGTTTAACGATTGGTAACCCTAATCCTGTTCCTTCAAAACGATGCTGCGTAGTGTTTTCAGCCGGCGCACTCTCTACATGCATAAAGGGCGTGAATATAAATTTCTGCTGCTGCGCACTAATACCCATTCCAGTGTCAGTGACAATTAGTTTTACCCGATAGCGTCCCTTACCGTAACGCACACATTTAGTATCAACGGTTACCTCGCCTTCTTTGGTAAACTTAAATGCATTGTTGAGGAGGTTAATGAGAACTTGCCCAAGCCGTAGCTTGTCGGCCATAAAATGTTGGCCTTGAAGCGCGGCAGTACTTACGCTGAATGCAACCCCTTTTTCCTCTGCAAGCCTTGTAAACATAGGTATTTGTTCTTCAATCACTTCTGCAAAGCTGGTTGACGCGTCTTCGAATACCAGTTCACCTGCGTCAATTTTTGAAAAGTCTAATATGTCGTTCACGATGTCGAGAAGGGTGTCTGCGCTTTGCGTAGCAAGGGAGGCTAACTCCAATTGCTTCGGATTTAGCGAAGTCCCCATTAACGCTTCTAACATTCCCTGAACGCCATGAATAGGGGTGCGTATTTGTTGGCTCATATTTGCCAAAAACTCACCTCTAGCTTTCAGAGCGTTTTGCGCTAAATCACTTTTGTGCTGAAGCACTGCTTTATCGATATGCATTTGCGTAATATCAACGGTAGCGCCCACTACTTTTACACACCTTCCGTTTTGCATTATTGGATGGGCTCTACTTTCAATCCACCTCGTTTCACCTGCATCAGTTCGAATCTCTACTTCGTAACAGAAATCACTTCCTGTTTTCGTCATCTTCTCAAACTGTTCTGCGTACCTTTTGCGATGCTCATCGTGAGCAATAAATTTCAGTATATCTTCGGCGTGCAGAACACGATCACTATGAACGTGGAACATACGCTTTAGTGCGCCCGACCAGATAACTGCGCCACTTTCTACATCTAACTCCCATGTACCCACACCAGCCAAATTTGTTACTTGGTTTAGCAGAGAGTTTCGCTCTTCAAACATGACTTTTTGTGCATTCAAATTACTAATTGACTGCTGCCGTTCAAGTTCGTTACCAATCCAAGTGGCTAACAATAGTAGGTAATCCATTTCTAGCTCGTTGAACGGTTCATTTCTTGGAGATAGCGAGGAAAAGTTTACCGTACCATAGAACTCACCAAAGACATGGATAGGGGAAGCGAGGTAGCTTTTTAGCGTGTACTTCTCGAAGCAGGGATGTGAAGCACCTGGTTGAACATCGATGTTATGGTAGGCAATCACAGAGTCTTCACTTGCCACATCGGCACAGTACGTATCGTGAAGGGAAAATTCAGCGCCTTTTGGTATGTTATCGTCAAATGTGACGACACTTCTCACGCGGTACCGTTCGCCTTGAATATTACTCACAATCCCTGTTTCTAAACGAAGCGCTTCTGTACCAATACGCAATAAATTCGCTAACTTTTCATCTAAGGACATGACCCTGTCATTAGATATTAATTGAAGATCTTGAATAATACTCATGAGGATTTTCGCCCTCCTAAACTGCAAATAAAAAAGGCCAATGTTTTAACATTGACCTTTTAAACTTATGAGATATTTCAAGAGATGAAAGTTTTTCACCTTATCAATTAGTATAATAAATATACTAAACGATTAATAAAGCACGTTAATTTCATATCCAGTTGCTGTATCTGCTGGTTCAACAGTAACAATGTAGTTCTCTTCTTCAGTAAATCCAAACAATGCTGTTCTATCTAGAAGTACTTGTTCTTCGTTGCTATCTTCGTATACCGCTATCACTTCATAGTAGTCTGAAGGCAATACTTCACTTGTGCTTTCTGCAAACTCTAAGTTTTGTACGTCGTACTCTGCGGTATCAATGGTTTCGTCGTTTCTTACTAAATAGAAATCAACGTCATCGAAATCACTTACTAAGTTAATAAAGTTAACTGTTTTATCATAAGCCTGAGGCAATCCGCTTTCTACAAACGTCGCTGCACCTAACTTGTTATCGGTGTTGTAAATAAGTATAGCTTTACTCTCACCCTGGTTAAGGGTAATCAGCTTATTGCTAAGTGATGTAACTGTACCTGAAGGATCGGTAACCGTAACGCGATAGTCACCATAGCGAATGGTGCTAAATTCAGATAATTCACCTGCGGCAAGCGTGAAGCTCACGTCTTCCTCGTCAGTGTTGCCACCAAATGTTACCTGCAACTCTGCATCTAAGTTGGTTGAATTATAAATACGATATTGTGAGTCGGCTTCTACGTCAGTAAGCGCAGTTACTGTTGAAGAGTTCAATACTGTGTCGACCACAAGCCCTTCTTGAATTGCACCACTTACGTCACGAAGCGTCATTAAATACTCAGTTTCGTACACAAAATCGAGGGTTTGCGATTCAAATACGACTTCGTCACTACCAGGTTCGGTAAGGTAAATAGTGTATTCACCTTCATCGAAGTATTCACTGTCGTCATCAGCATCCCAGTAGTCAAACTCAATCATGTCGCCAGTCGTTACTGTGCCTAAGAAATTAGCCGCTTCAAACGGGTCACCAGATTCGCTCATGTAAAAATCGTATGATGAGTCATCTATAGCAACTGATAACGCGAATAAACGAAAGTGATCCTCAAGGGATTCGCGTTCATAAGAATAAGTAGTAAAAGTTGGGTTACTGAAGTCACCACTCATAACCACAATGGTTTTATAACCTGTCTTTAAACTTACCGTAATTTCGTCAATATAAACTTCTTGATCGTCTGAATCGGTACGAATGAACTCCAACTCATACTCGTCTGCATCCATTGAATACATCGACGTAGCATCACCAAATTGAGCAGACCCAAAGCTATCTCCATCCACCTCTCGCATTTCAACATTCGCGCCATTAGGTGAAGCATTATAAAACTGTATGTAGGCATAAGAGTAATCTGAGCTACTGCTGTCTGAGCCACCACAAGCGGTAAGCCCTAGCAGCGCCACAAGCCCTACAGCCACTGCACGGAACCAAGTTCCACTGCGCAAAGAGTGAGAGGTCAATTGCATAAATTGAATGTCCTTTGAAGTTGTTCTTTATTGGTTTAAGCCTGCGTTACGCTAATAGGCACATGTAAAGAGTGCTTATCTTGGCACGCACAATACAGCGATATGGCTGTCTGAAAAGAGCTTGGTTCAAAGCTTTACACCATCTTTGCAAAGCTGACCTTTCTTTATAAAAACTGACAAATCACTGTATTGAATCCTTGTTCCAAAGACGCAACACAAAATGTGTGAGTGAAAGGTTGTTGGGGTAACAGGTACAAAAAAAGCCTGCTGAAAAGCAGGCTTTAAAGGTGTTTAAGGAAGGTCAGACTATTTACTCATACGAGTATGATAAGGTTACACCGCTGTATGATGAGTATGCGCGAATGCCAATATGCCATGTACCTGATGCTGGTGCATCAAATGTACACACTTCACTATTACCATTTTGGTAAGGGCGACAATCGTAGCTATTCGTTTCCGGCTGCGAGCCAAACTTCACGTAAAGATCGGCATCGCCTGAACCACCCGAGGTACGAATTGTCATTTGCGTTACACCTTCTGGGATAGTCCAGGTGTAGCGATCCCAGCTTCTGCGAGTGCCTGAAAGGCCGGTTAGCTGACCTGATACGGGTTCTACGCCAGGCTCAGAGCCGCCGCCGTCACCCGTGCCGCTTCCGTCACAGCCATTGGTGTTTAGATAGTTATACGCATCAGCAAGCTGCATTAAGCCGTAGCCATAGAAGTTATCGCGACCCGCACTACCTTTATCTTCAGCCGTTGCGTTAAGTGCACTACGAATTTGGTTATTCGAACACTGCGGGAAGTAACTCCATACTAGTGCCGCGCCACCAGCCACGTGCGGCGTAGCCATAGATGTACCGCTTAGTGAAGCATAAGTATTGGTCGGATAGGTAGACTGTACTGCACTGCCCGGCGCGGCAATTTCAACCTGATCGTTGTATTGGCTGTAGCTGGCACGATTTTCGTTTGAGTCTACCGCAGCAACAGACATTACCGCATCATATGAAGCTGGGTAAGACTTCGCGCTGTTACCATCGTTACCTGCAGCAGCGACCAATAACATGCCGGCATCTGTGAAGCTTTGCATTGCATTTCGTTCGGTGGTTGAAGAACTGCCGCCACCTAAGCTCATGTTAACAACATTCGAACCCGCGTCCTGACACTGACTAATCGCATCGATTAGGTCAGACGCGTATGTCCACTGGCCGTTGTCATTGAAGATTTTCACAATATGCATATCTACACCTGGATATACACCAACTACGCCTTCGTTGTTATCGTATGCTGCAATGGTGCCCGCTACGTGGGTACCATGACCGTTACCATCGTTATACCAGTTACCTACTGCACTGTTGTTAGCTTGGCCCGTAACACCGTCGTTTGTTCCAGGCAGATCGGGGTGACCCAGATTGTAACCTGTATCAATGATACATACTTTGCGAGCCGTAGTATCTGACTGAGCAAACTGATTAGCTTGAACCATGGTGTAGCCGTAAGGCGTGGTCTGCGCCATAGGCTTACGTCGAACATCCACTTCAATACTTTCCACATTAGGGTTTTTGCGAAGCTTATTCAGCGCAGACTTACTCATTGTAGCCGCTACCATTTTATGCTTCTTAAGCTCTTTCTTAATTGCACCACCTGCTTTTCTTACTTCAGATTTTGCAGATGCGATGTCGAAAGGCTTTTTACCTTTTGATTTGGCATTTGAGATTTGACCTTTACCTGTTAATGCACTTACTTCAACCGTTTCACTGGTCATCTCATCTTTGAACTTGATGATGTAACGCTCTTGTTCCGCGGTAAAAACACGGTCGACAGTCAATCGATTACCTAGTGCTTGTTTTAGGGTTTGAGGCTTTTCTTTAACTTTTACCAAGCCTTCGCCTGCTGCCATCGCAGAATTACCCATTAAGCCAAGTGATACAGCTAGAGCAGCTGCTGTTAGACATGTGTGTTTCTTATTTAATTTTGAGTTCAAAATTTATTTCCTGTTTTATCTGTCTTATTAACTTCAGCACTGTTTTTACCCGTGCTTTTGAAGCTATTTGTTATTAAATGACATACAGGTATAACCATTACCTCATACGAAAAGCTCATCCATGACAACCGACGCAACAGCGTTGCAACGACCTACCCGTTTGCCAGGTTTGTAGATAACTAGTCATAAAGAAGTTAGCTACATAGCTCATATTAGGCGGCTAATCAAACAGTTGAGTATGTTGCCTTAACCCTGGTAAGTATTTTTTATACCTTAAAAAATACTTAAAAAGACACCAAACATTGTGAAAAGCACGCCAAATGTGTTCTACGAGCAAATTCATGTTAGGAATAAAATTTTATAATTAACATTTAAATTACAAATTCAAATGTAACAAAATATTAAAACACTTATAAATTTTGCTTAAATGCAAAAAAAGCGCGTGTTCCTCTCGGAACACGCGCTTTATCAGAATAACAATTGTTTAGGCCTAGAGGCCTTCTTAGCTTTTGGGGCTACGTTATAGTCCGCGCTGCCTTACAATCTCGTACAAGCATACACCTGTAGCAACCGACACGTTCAAGCTTGTCACGCTGCCAGCCATAGGGAGCTTCACCAACTCGTCACACGTTTCTTTGGTAAGCCTTCGCATGCCTTTACCTTCAGCCCCCATTACTAATGCAGTTGGGCCTTTCAGGTCTACATCATAGAGGGTTTTATCGGTTTCACCGGCTGTGCCAACAATCCATAGCCCTTTATCTTGAAGATGCTTCAAGGTTCTAGCCAGGTTCGTGATTTGAATAAGTGGAACCACTTCAGCGGCGCCACAAGCTACCTTTCTTACTGTGCCATTTAAACTTGCTGATTTATCTTTCGGTACTACTACCGCGTGCACCCCTGCTCCATCTGCAGTACGCAAGCACGCACCTAGATTATGAGGGTCGGTAACACCGTCTAGCACCAAAATTAAAGGCTGCGCTTCGCTTTCTAAAATTTTGTCTAAATCAGCTTCATCTAGCACGCGGGCTGGTTTTGCTCTTGCTACCACGCCTTGGTGTTGCTCACCGCTTACTTTGTCATCTAGTGCTTTGCGCTGACAAAACTGAACTGAAATACCGAAACGACGGGCTTGGTTAACAATGTTGGTTAAACGCTCGTCATTGCGACCTTTCAACACCAACACTTCCATTACACGCTCGGGCTCTTTTTCAAGTACCGACTGCATGGCATGTAAACCGTATAACCATTCTTGCTGCGCCATTTAACGCTTACCTCTTTTATTCAATGACAATGTTTTGCCGCTGCCACCGCCTTTAGCGCTGCCGCGACTTGACGATTTCCCACCGCTACGACTAGACGAGCTTGAGCCGCCTTTGCCTTTGTTCCCTTTTTTATCAGAACGCGAGCCTTTATCAGAGCGTGGTTTGTTATCAAAACGAGTAGGTTTATCTGAAGCCTTTTTCGCTGACCTCACTTTTACCTTCTTACCCTTAGTGCCGCGCAGCATAGACTTATCGAGTAATAAATCAATCTTTCTTTCATCAAGGTTGACCGCTGCTACGGTTACTTCAACCGTATCACCCAGTCTGAACTGGCGATGGCCCGATTCACCTACCAATGCTTGTTTTACATCGTCATAGTGATAATAGTCATCATCTAGCGATGTTATATGCACCAAGCCGTCGATGTGGTATTCGGTAAGACGTATAAATAAGCCAAAGTTTGTAACCGAGCTAACCACACCTTCAAAAGTGTCGCCGACGTGGTCGAGCATAAACTCACACTTAAGCCAGTCGGCTACATCGCGGGTGGCATCATCGGCGCGGCGCTCCGTCATAGAACACTGCTCACCTAACTGTTCAATTTCTTCAACAGTGTAATTTTTCGCGCCACTTACCGCTTTTTTGCCTTGCTGTTTGGCAATAATGCCTTTCAATGCACGGTGCACCACTAAGTCTGGGTAGCGACGGATAGGTGACGTGAAGTGCGCATAGGCTTCTAGCGCCAAACCAAAGTGACCTACGTTGTCACCGTCGTAAACCGCTTGCTTCATAGAGCGCAGCAACATGGTTTGAATAAGCTCTTCGTCTACCCGACCACGGGTTTTAAGCACCACATCAGTAAATGCGGCAGGCTCCGCGTCTTCAACTATGCGATGAGGAATACCAATTTCACTTAAGTAACTGGTAAATGCGGTAAGCCTGTCGGCATCAGGTTTGTCGTGCACACGATATAGTGCTGGCGCCTCATGCTTTTCAAGCATTAGGGCTGCACTCACGTTAGCCATGATCATGCACTCTTCAATTAGCTTATGCGCATCGTTACGCACCAACGGCACAATATTTTCAATCTTGCGCTGAGCGTTGAATACAAACTTCACTTCTTGGGTTTCAAATTCAATCGCGCCACGCTTGGCACGGGCTTTTTTGAGCGCACGGTACAAGTCGTGAAGGTTGCGTAAATGAGGTACATGAGGCTCGTAACGCTGATGAAGTTCTTTGTCGCCCTGCAGAATATTCCACACTTTAGTGTAGGTTAAACGGGCGTGTGAGTTCATGACCGCTTCGTAAAACTGGAATTCTTCTAGTTTGCCATTTGCGCTAATGGTCATTTCACACACCATGCAAAGACGGTCAACTTCAGGGTTTAGTGAACACAAGCCGTTAGACAGTACTTCTGGAAGCATAGGGATAACTTGGTCAGGGAAATACACCGAGTTACCGCGCTGCTGCGCTTCATCATCAAGGGCTGAGCCAGTTCTTACATAGTGACTTACATCGGCAATGGCTACCCATAGCTGCCAGCCGCCGTCGTCAAGTGGTTCGCAATATACTGCGTCATCGAAGTCGCGGGCGTCTTCACCGTCAATCGTAACCAGCGGAAGCTGGCGCAAATCGATACGACCTTCTTTGGCTTCATCGGGCACCTGATCGGTAAGCTTTTCCACTTGCTTGGTTACGCCATTTGGCCACTGGTGCGGAATATCAAATGTGCGTAAGGCCATTTCTATTTCCATACCTGGCGCCATATGTTCACCAAGTACTTCTACAATTTTGCCTACTGGGCTCATTTTTCGGCGTGGGCGCTGAGTAAGCTCTACCACTACCACCTGCCCCATTCGAGCACCGTTAGTGCTTTCTGGTGGAATAACAATTTCGTGCTGCAACCGGCTGTCATCTGGCACGACCATGCCAAAACCTTGCTCAACAAAGTAGCGGCCAACAATAGGCTCGCTGCGCGGCTCAATGACTTGCGTAACAAACGCTTCTTTTCTTCCACGGCGATCGGTTCCGCTAATGCGCGCTTCTACCACGTCGTCGTGAAGGAACAGGTTCATCTGCCCAGCACTGATAAATAAATCACCGCTTTTATCTTCAGGACGCAAAAAGCCGTAGCCATCACGGTGACCAATAATTCTGCCTTTAATGAGTTCATCACGGTTTTGGAGAATGTATTTTTTCTGCTTGGTAAATTGCACCTGACCTTCGCGCTCCATGGCACGTAGTCGGCGCTGAATTCCAATTCGCGCTTCTTCATCGAAGGCGTTCACCAAGTTACAGATATCAAGAAACGACAACGGCTTGTCGTACTCTTTTAATAAACTCATTAAATATTCGCGGCTGGCTACCGGATTTTCGTACTTTTCTTTCTCGCGCTGATAATGCGGATCATCACTCATGTATTTTAAATTTACCTTTCGTATTTTATTCAACGTGTTTTCGTTTGTGGCTTAGTTCGTCAAAGCGCTGTAGAAAACATAAATATGATTGTTTAGGCACATAAACCATTTTTGGTTCATGTGGTTATTTGCTGCACAGTATAACAGTATTTACGGTAAAAGATTGTGCGTTATTAGGCTTATAGCGTTTACCAAGCTTTTTTGCTACGAGCGGGAACTTATGACTTTGAATACCGGATTGTTAGTAGCGAAGAATAGAAAATCTGTTGCTAAGTCAGCACATATGAAAGTTACAGCAACCATTTTGTAAACTGAGATACTTGCTAGTAGATTGACTTTAAATTGGGTTTGCTGTTTGCGGTTCTATATAGGTCGTATGCAACCTGATAATGCATCCATGCTTGGGCACTAATACCGCTCACAGCTTCGAGCTTACGAGCAAGCTCAATGGTTAAATTCGTATGCCCGTTAATAAACCTTGATAAATGTTTTGTTGAGATACTCAAACACTGTGCAATCTCATTTTGCTTCAGCGATGACTTTGACATGCACCTGCGTTTAAACACTTCACCAGGGTGAGGCCTTTTTAGATGTTCAGGTCTTGATACTCGCTCTCCAGTATCGATTAGTGCTTTGCCCCGGTCACTATTGTATTCAATACCTATGTGCATACTGTGTTTCATGGGTTGTATTCTCTGTAATCAAGGCTGAAACAATCGCCATCACTAAAAAAACATGTTACCGCTCCACACGGTTCTACGTTATTAACTGTAACCGTTACATACCAAAGAGCGCTTCCTTCAGCTTTTATGGCACCAATATCGATCAAATCTGAAACTTGTGATGCAGCATCTAAGTCAAATAGCGCGTCCCAAACCTTGTGACGATATGCTAAAGGAAGCCATTCATCATCATCACTCTGCCACATTGCAAGAAGCTTATTGTGGACGAAACTTATTATTGCCAATGGAATATCCGTCAAAGATTACCACAGAGGTAATTTTTTCTCAAAAACATGTGCACATTTTACCCAGTTACAGATGTGTCAACTTCGATCTAAAGTCCTGTTCTCGATTCGGCGCTGCCTGACATCTGTATGTCACAAACACTCAGTATAAAAATGGGTTTTCGTTTTTGTTGCATGAGCGTTCAACAAAACAATGACATCACCAGTTACATTACAAACCTATAAAGAGCAGGCATATGGATAGAAGATCGTTTATAAAGCTGTCGTCATTCGCAGGTGCGAGCATGGCAGTGTCTACCGGGCTAGCGGGCTGTACCGTTAGCACTTCAGCAAATAGCCAACCGCAAACCAACGCTACCTTTACCCATGGTGTGGCTAGTGGAGACCCATTAAAAGACGCCGTTATTATTTGGACGCGCGCCGTGCCCACAGCAAATTTAGGCTCAGGTACGGGGTCAGGCTCATCTTTAGTTAAAGCCGATATTTTATGGGAAATGGCAAGCGATGCTGATTTTGCCAATGTGATAAGTAGCGGTATTGTTGAAGCCAAAGCAATCCATGATTTTACCGTAAAAGTGGACGTAGCAGGTCTTAGTCCAGCTCGTCGTTATTTTTACCGCTTCAAAAGCGCTAATAATACAAGCCCTGTTGGAGAAACCCGTACGCTACCTGAAGTCGATGTGTCTAACGTCACGTTCGGCATATTTTCTTGTTCCAACTACCCCGCTGGCTTTTTCACGCCTTACATGGAAGCAGCGAAAGACGACAACATCGACTATGTATTGCATCTTGGTGACTACATTTATGAGTATGACGGTAAAGGTTACGCCACTGAGCATGCAAAAGAGATTGGCCGTACCTATGCGCCTGATAACGATACCGAGCTTTATACGCTAACCGACTATCGCAATCGCTATGCGCTGTATCGCACGGATGAAGGCCTGTTGGCATTACACCAAAACAAGCCGTTTATTGTTGTGTGGGATGACCATGAAATTACTAACGACACTTACAAAGACGGTGCTGAAAATCACCAAGAGGATGAAGGCGATTTTTATGAACGTCGTGCGGCGGCCGTTCAAGCCTATTATGAGTGGTTACCCATTCGCCCACCATTTGGTACTGAACGTTTAGAGATTTATCGCCAGTTTACCTTTGGTAAACTTCTTGATTTATACATGCTCGACACCCGCGTTCTTGCACGCGATAAACAGCTTGAATACGGCGACTATCGCGATGCTGAAACAAAAGCGTTTGACCAAGCTGGTTTTATGAAAGATATCAGTAATCCTAGTCGTGGACTTTTAGGTGAAACCCAACGTAACTGGCTATATTCATCTATGCAGCAAAGTCAGGCTAAATGGCAGGTGTTAGGGCAGCAGCTATTAATAGGCCGCATGCTTTTCCCTGTATCGATATTTAACGGCGTTGAGCGTAAAGAAATTCCTGCTCATGTACATAGGCTCGCGAATATCAAACGCAAACAAAAGCAAGGTGGCGCACTTAGTGAGCAAGAGCTTGCGCTTATCAGTACCGTAATGCCTTACAACTTAGACGCATGGGACGGCTACCCTATTGAACGGGAACAAGTTCTGATGCAGCTAAAATCTATCGGCAAGCCAGTTATTGCCCTTGCAGGTGATACACATAACGCATGGCATAACAAATTAACCCTGAAAGATGGCACAGAAGTGGGAGTTGAACTTGCTACACCAGGGGTAACATCGCCGGGTATGGAACATTATTTAAGTATGGATGATGAAATGGCAGAAACGCTTGCCGACGATCTTCCGCTTCTAATTGAAGATTTGCAGTACTGTAATCTTCACCAGCGCGGCTTTATGACATTGACCGTCAGCGAAGACAGCGCAAAAGCCACGTGGCACTATGTGGATGCAATTTTAACCAAAGCTGGAAAAGTAGTTAACACGCATAGTTTTGAGATTAAGGCATAGCGTTCTACAAGTTTATAAGCGTGCATAGGCTTGAGCCTATGCACGTTATTTATAACGTTAAAGGCTACAAACGCTACCTTACAAGTCTGACAACGAGCTTAGTGCTTTCCACAAATAGTTTGTTTTTAATCTGCGTTGGGCCATTGCTGAGCATCATGAAGAACACGTAGTATTTCGATGCAATTTGTAGTGATGTTTTCTCGATATATAACGATAAACGGCAGGCCATTAATTACAAGTTCACGCGTATTCTTCAATCGGCCATGACGGCCTGCTCTAGGATGTTCTGATAAGACTAGGTGCGAACTATCAATAATGTTCATGACAACGTCAATAGCTACAGAGGGGCTATTTTCTTGAGCAATATGAGCTTCAATTTTCTCTAAATCGGTACCTGCAAGATCAGTCCATTTGAGCTGCACGCTTAGCCTCCCACTTAGTTTTGACATCAGTATGGTCGGTCAAACGTCCCTCATCAGCGGCTTTCACTCCTTTTTCTACCTCTTGGATAAACCACTCTTCGCGAGCAACATACTGCTTGATGGCTTCGGCCATCAGCCACGCCCTAGGTCTATCCATCGCCTTAGCCATTTCGCCTACACGTGCAAGTGTTTCGTCATCTAATCTTACTGAGGTAGCTTTTAAAGGCATGTAGATTCTCCGAGGTTCTTTGAGAATCTTTATTGTAGCTGCACTAGCATTAAATGTCTTCTTTTGCTTTTCATCACCAAAGACAGAGTGCAAGACGTTATAGTTAAATCGCACCGAATAAAATCAGAGTCTCTGATACTCCTTCTTGTGACCCATACAATTTAAGTTACGTCCTATTCCCATCAAGATAAGGGCATATTGACGGGAATAGGTAATCTCTTATTCTTTACTTCTAGAACTCATAATAAACACGCACACCGGCAATACGAGGCATACCTCGTACGAAGGTAGGAATACCTAAACCGCCGCCTGTATTACCTGCATCAATTAAGAACTCTTTATCAAACAGGTTGTTCACGTAAAACTCGTAGGCGAACTTGCTGTTGTCTTGAAGCAGCTTCACCGATACATCGGTCAGTGAGTAAGTATCCTGAGAAAGGCCAGGATAATTACTGCTTTCAAAGAACACCTCAGACTGGAAGCTGGTTAGCCAGTTAACATCAATGTCGAAGTTGTTCATGTTAAACAATTTATTGATGTTTATCGCGCCGCTAACCTCTGGCGCTAAGCGGAACTTATTGCCGCCGTACTGGAACTCAGAACCATCAGCTGTATTGTCTGCAAATTCAGCATCAAGGAAACCGAGGCTTGCTGTTAGCGTCAGCGTTTCACTGTAGTTATAAGTTGCCATGCCTTCAATACCCGACATGGTCGAATCACCTACAGTTACAGTAATCGACTGCAAGGTTTCTGCGTCGGTAAAGCTTTGCTGATAATCGCTGTATTCGTAAGTAAAAATCGCACCTGAGAACAGGAAGTTGGCACTTTGATATTTAACACCTAAATCGTAACTGTCTACTATTTCAGGTTTAGTCACATCAACGCCACCCGCGTTTGCATCCACAACCGGTGAGCGACGGCCCTTGGCGTAGTTCGCGTATAAATTCCAGTTATTGTTCACATCGTAACTTACCGCAAAGCGTGGCAAAGTATCGTCAAAGTCGCGCTCGGCATCGAAAGTAAAAGCACCGTCTGCAGTGGTAAAGGTATTTCGCGTATAACGGGTTTCATCGATATAGCGTATACCCGCCGTTACATTAATATTGTCAGTCACGTAATAAGACACTTCAGCAACATAGGATGCAATGTCTAACTCAGCTTCAAAAATAAACGGCCCTTGTGTCAATATAGGCGGCAGCGCAGGGTTAGAAATAGGCGAACCATCTGCATTAAATAGCTGAGACACCAATATTGCGCGCAGGGCTTCTATTTCCTCTAGCGATGCATTGGTCGCTATATTCTGATTAAGCGGAATATTAGAACTAGCCTCTAACTGTGCTTTTACTGCATCAAACGTACCGCGTATAAATGGGTCTACCATCACATAGTAAGGCAAAATAGAATCGTCTTGAGTAATAGACGCGCCTACAAACGCGGCCAACTTATCACCCGAGTCATACACTAAACGCATCGAAGCGCCTTGAAGCGTGGCGTCGTTATCGAAATAAGCATCTTGAATACGCAACGCTGAACCATCAGCATCAAATCCTTCGCTTACTTCTACATCTTTATAGTAGACATCGGCGTGTAGGCTAAGCATCTGGTTGAAATCGTAGTTTACGGTTAAGTCATAGGCTTGAAGCGTACGCTCAATACCTAATTCACCACCCAAGCTGAACTCAGCATCGGTAAAAGGGCTAGTATCTCCACCGTTTGGAGCAATAGAGCCAGATTTGAAAGCGATGCCCGGCTGGTCGTTGTATTCCATTGCTGCACGCGCAATGATTTCAAGTTGCTCGTAATTCGCAAGCCATGTTGCCCGTAGCGCTTGAACCGATACCCCCTGAAGGTCTTCGCTATTGCACGGTACCTCTTCACCCAGGTGGTTGTACATATTTGCATTACCATAGTAAGAGTCAGCACTGCACGCATTGTTCTCTACAATGCCGTCCATTTCTCGGTAAAGCCCGGCAATTCGAAAACTGTGATTATCATTAATAGGCTGGTTATACATAAACTCTACTTCTTGGCCCTGTTCTGAATTATAGCCAACCTGCACTTTGCCCTCTTGCTCAAAGGTAGGAAGATTAGAGTGAATGCTTACCGCGCCATTGGCTGCCGCTACACCAAATAGGGTTGGCTGTGGGCCTTTTAAAACCTCTACGCGGGCAATATCGTAAAGCGCAACACTGGCTACAGTTTTCTTACTAATATCAAAGCCATCTTGATATACCGATATGCGAGGTGTTGCCGACACTGACGACACATCATCGGTGACGCCGCGAATGTTGAAAGACGGTAAGCTTACGGCCTGTTCCTGAATTTGAACGTTAGGCAAAATACGAGATAGCTCATCAAGCTCCATAATATTGGTGCGCTCTAGAAACTCGCTGCCTATAACATCCATAGTAACGGGCACATCCATTACGGACTGCTCTCGCATCTGAGCGGTTACCGTAATCTCTTCTATATAGTCATTTTCATTCTCAGTGTCGGGTGCTACTTCTTGTGCAATTGCTGCGCTTGATAAAGCAAACGCAATTATTGTGGCAAGCAAAGAGCGTGAACAAACCGGACGTGGATACAGAGGGCGCATTAAATCATTCCTTTCGTGTGCTTATAGGGTGTTTATGTATTTTTATAAGCATTTCGCCGATAGATTGGCGACATTGCTTACCTTTTAGAATTATCGAAGCACAAGAATGTAGAGCGCTTTTGAGACGGTTCGATGAAGTATAGGTTACAAATGAAAGGCAATTTTGTGACAGACGACCTTCCCTTTCTTTTTCCCTAATTAGCTCTGTACCAGAGCTCAGTTGTCATTAAGTAAAGCTCTATGTAACTTTTGTTGAATAAACACACAACAAAAGTTATCATTAATGATAACCCCAATAGGAATAATGATGAATTGGGAGATCAAGTTTCACAGAGGCGTTAAAGAGCAAATATTGGCTATGCCACCTAAAGTGCAGGCACGGTTTATACGGTTATTAGAACTTATGGAAAAGCATGGCCCGAACTTAGGGGCTCCTCATACTAAACCCATGAGTAATGGGTTGTTCGAGGTCAGAGCTAAAGCAAAAGAAGGAATCGGTAGGGCGCTATTCTGCTATACAAAAGTAAAGCAGATACATATTTTATATGCATTCATGAAAAAGTCTCAGAAAACGCCGAAAGAAATAATACAGATCGCCAGATTGAGAATAAAAGAGGTTAACTAGCCATGACTTTACAAAGCCTTAAGCATGAAGCATTGAAGAATGAAGATGTAAAACAGGAGTATGATCGCCTAGAGAGCGAGTTCACACTTATAGAGCAGCTGATAGCTATGAGGAAAGAGGCAGGGCTAACTCAAGAACAGCTTGCGCAAAAAATGCAAACACACAAGAGTAATATAAGCCGATTGGAAAAAGAGAATAGCAACCCTAGTTGGAAGACTCTACTCAAATATGCGAATGTCTGTGGGTTCGAACTTTCGCTTACCCTTCATAAAAAAGAAAGCCACATCTCGCGCTAACGATTGTTCTTTACCGCGCTAATTTTTAAAAATAGATCCTGATGACTTCATTTATCGACAATAAGAAAAGTCTACGCCGCGATAAATGGCATAACAAAAATCCCCCCTTTGAATCATAGAGCAAACTAAGTACACTCATTCCACGTAGGACAAAAATAACTTTTAACTAAAAAGCGAAATGGAGACTGCAATGAAGAAATTAATGATGGCTACGGCTATTGGTGCTGCGACCCTATTAAGTGCTTGTAGTGCAGAGCATGGCACTACGCAGTGTACTACTGCACCTGAAGCTGAATGGCAGAACCAAGATGCGTTTCAGGCTCAGCTATTAGCGCAAGGTTACAAAATTAACGAGTTTAAAGTAACCGGCGGCAACTGTTACGAAATCTACGGCTTCGACAAAGAAGAAAACAAAGTAGAAATTTACTTTAACCCTGTTGATGGCAGCATTGTTAAGAAAGAAATGCACTAAGTGTGTTTTAACGAACGATTCATCGTTCGTTTGCTTTAACACTTGATAAAAACGCTGCAAACTATTGCAGCGTTTTTGTTTTATTCTGAGATAGTTATTTAATGTACAGACCTACTGATACGCCTTCGGATATTTATATTTGGGATTGGATTGTGCGCGTGTGCCACTGGGGCCTTGTTGCTACCTTTGTGACCAATTATTTTATTGTGGAGCCAGGTCGCCTTTACCATGAAATAGCTGGTTATATGGCAGTAGCGCTAATATCTATAAGGATTGGCTGGGGCATTTTATCCACCAAATTCGAAGGAATTAGAAGGGTTGCTACTGCATACGCAAGCTTTTCTAAAGTATCATTACGTCAACAAGCCTTCGCTGAACATATTCAGCACGTAAAACAAAATAAAATTCCCACTCACCATGGCCACAACCCTTTCGGCTGGCTAATGATAATGGCCGTTATCACGTTACTGCTGGGTTTAGGTGTTACCGGTTTTATGATGGAAGAAATAGATGCCATGTTTGGCAATAGTACGCTGGAATGGATACACAGCATTATGGCCGATGTGCTTTACGCATGTGTGCTAGTGCATGTCGCTGCAGTGTTTGCTGTGCAATATATGGGAAATATTCAGTTAGTTCGCCCTATGCTCACAGGCTGGCGGAAGCGCTAAGCCCCCGCAAACTATCTTAATCATTTAGGCGTTTGCTATCTATTACGTACTGGTAATATTTAGCTATCTAAAGGACGCTTTGCTTCACGCACCGCCTTGGGATGCATAAGCTTTTCTAAGCGAGCAAGATATGACGCTATTTTCTGATGCTGCTTTTTATCGTTGGTTACAGAGTTATACAGCCAGTGGTAGGCATCTTCATAGTCATAAGGGCTGCCGTAACCTTCCAAAAATAACTCTACCAAATGAATTTGCGCTTTAAGGTTTTTAAGCGCAGCCGCTTCTCGCAAATACACCACGGCGCGAGATTTATCTTGCTGCACAAGCGTACCTTTTGCGTAGTATCGCCCGAGTTGCTCTAGTGCTGCTGGCAAACCTTGATTCGCGGCGTCCTCCATATAGCCAATCCCACGAGCAGGTTCAGCATCTACGCACACGCCCCACGCTAGCATGTCTCCCCATAAAAACTGGTAGGCCGGCACTTTCAACACGTTTGCACGCGCTTCGATATCCTGTACTAACTGGCATCGGTCGGCCACAACTTTGTCTAAATGGGTATTAGCGTTAATCATTTCGATTAAGGCGTCTTGGCTATAAAGCTGAACAGCGCGAAGCTCTTCAATAGTTTCCCCTTCAAGAGCATGAGCGGAAAAGCCCGTCACAGAGGCACAGAAAAATAAGGCTGTGGTTAGAATACGTTTCATAGCAAAAGAGTATGTGATGATTACTGTGTCTTGGTTAAGGTATCGGCTAATTATAGATTATCTTAACCAAGACATATTTTTCTTTACGAATAGATGAATAGACAACTGCGGTCAGCTACTATCTTTGGCAGCTGTAGCGCTGACCACCTGCATATAACCACACCCTAGCCCCTTGCTTTTAGTGGCTGCTTTTTCGTGGGCACATGGCCGATTGGATATGGCGGGCGTGATCGGCTAGATCAATACCTAAATCTGTTAAATAACCACCATCAGGCTGGGTGATCAGGCCTTTGGAATATAGTCTAGATGCAGCGTTCACCATGCTTTGGCTCGCGTCATGGTGAATTTTTAAACCTTGAAGTAGGCTGTCTGTGGGAAACTTCAGTAACAAATTTAATTCGTCTAGCATGTCCTGATCGAATGAGCTCATGTAACCACCTTAGGCAAAAAAGGTTGATAGGGTGTAGCACACTGGCAGTTGCAAGGCCCTTCTGTAAAGCGTTTTCTTTCAACACGCTTCGACCAAAAAACCTGTAAAAAAGTGCATCCGCTAACGTACTTTTCGCCCTAAATTTGTTAATTTTTTTAACGCTTTCTTATATCACACCCAAATGGCACCTCTGTAAAGCGTAATTTTTCTGTAAAACGTTTAATCGTGTAAACACAGCGCTTACTGATCGGACTTTGGCGCTAAATAGTATATTCTTGCCATAAATTGAGTTTGTGGATGCACCTGCACTGATGAAGTACAAAGATTTACGCGACTTTATTCGCCAGCTAGAAGCTAAAGGTGAATTGGTACGCATTACCCAGCCCATTGATACCGACCTTGAAATGACAGAAATTGCCGACAGGACGTTGCGTGCCGGCGGCCCTGCGCTGTTGTTTGAAAACCCTAAAAACCACGACATGCCCGTATTGGCTAATTTGTTTGGTACGCCAGAGCGCGTAGCTATGGGAATGGGTCAAGAGTCTGTAGAAGCACTTCGCGAAGTAGGCAAGCTATTGGCTTATCTGAAAGAGCCAGAGCCCCCAAAAGGGCTGAAAGACCTTTGGGAGAAGCTACCAGTATTTAAGCAGGTGCTTAACATGCCTGCCAAAGTACTCAAGAAAGCCCCTTGTCAGGAAGTGGTGCTTACCGGTGACGATGTAGACTTGTCAAAAATTCCGGTACAGCGCTGCTGGCCGGGTGACGCAGCGCCTTTAGTAACATGGGGTTTGAGTGTTACTAAAGGGCCGCATAAGAAGCGTCAGAATCTGGGCATTTACCGTCAGCAGGTTATCGGCAAAAACAAACTTATTATGCGCTGGTTGTCACATCGTGGCGGCGCACTTGATTTTCGCGAGTGGTGTCAAACCCATCCGGGCGAGCCTTACCCTGTCTCTGTGGCACTTGGCGCAGACCCCGCTACTATATTAGGTGCGGTTACTCCTGTACCAGACACCCTTTCCGAGTATGCTTTTGCAGGTTTACTACGTGGTGATAAAACCGAAGTAGTTAAGTCTATTAGTAACGACTTACAAGTACCTGCCAGTGCCGAGATTGTGCTTGAAGGCTATATTGCACAAGATGAAACAGCGCCTGAAGGTCCATACGGCGATCATACCGGCTATTACAATGAAGTCGATGATTTCCCTGTATTTACCGTTACCCATATTACCCACCGCAAAGACCCAATCTACCATTCAACCTATACGGGCCGTCCACCAGATGAGCCAGCTATCTTAGGTGTTGCGCTAAACGAAGTGTTTGTGCCTATTTTGCAAAAGCAATTCCCTGAAATTGTCGACTTCTACTTGCCTCCTGAAGGATGCTCTTATCGTATGGCGATAGTTACCATGAAGAAGCAATACCCTGGCCACGCAAAACGGGTGATGATGGGGGTATGGTCATTCTTGCGCCAGTTCATGTACACCAAATTTGTGATAGTGTGCGATGATGACGTTAATGCCCGTGACTGGAACGATGTTATTTGGGCCATCACTACCCGTATGGACCCAGCTCGCGACACGGTAATGATAGAAAATACGCCTATCGATTACTTGGATTTTGCGTCACCAGTTTCAGGACTCGGCTCTAAAATGGGAATGGATGCCACCAACAAGATGCCGGGCGAGACTGACCGAGAATGGGGCGTACCCATTGTAATGGACGAAGACGTTAAAAAACGGGTTGATGATATTTGGGACAGTCTTGGTATTATGTAGCAACTATTTTTAGCGCTATTTATTTTGAATTAAGCATGCGCTTGTCTTAAAGCGCATGAAAAGGCGACACGCTAAGCAAGAAGGTTTAAAGAGAATACATGTCAGAAATTAAGTGTAAGGTTGCAAGCATCACGCCTTTAACCGAAGTGGTTCAAAAAGTTGAATTAACGCCAGAAAGCCCTGTTGAATTTAAGGCGGGTCAGTATGCTATGGTGGTAATGGGCGAAAAAGATATGCGTCCATTTTCTATTGCTAATGCCGCCTTTGATAACCGCCGCATTGAGTTACACATTGGTGCAGAGCCTAGTAACAGCTACGCTGGTGAAGTGCTAGAGCGCATGCGTGCTGATGGTGAAATTATCGTAAACGTAGGTAATGGCAATGCCTTTTTGCAAAGTAATGGCCTGCCTATGGTGCTTATTGCTGGTGGTACTGGCTTCTCATATACCTACTCTATTCTGCAAGAGCATCTTAACAGCGGTGATAAGACACCACTTACCCTTTATTGGGGTGGAAAACACGCGGCTGACTTGTATCTTGCCGACGAGTTGACGGCGCTTGCTGAAGCGAACGACCACTTCACTTTTGTGCCGGTTGTAGAATTTGCATGCGACGAATGGAAAGGCAGAACGGGCTGGGTACACCATGCGGTAATGGCAGATCATGCTGATTTTGCAAATATTCAGGTGTACGTAGCAGGTCGCTTTGAAATGGCCAAAGTGGTACGCGATGATTTTACTCAGCGCGGCTTAAAAGTTGAGAACCTGTTTGGCGACGCGTTTGCGTTTATTTAAATGTGCAAGGTAAGTAGTAGCAAAGCATGCTCATGTCGAGAGCATTAAACCTACCTCTAGCCCGTCATGTTGACCATACAGAACTACATCTGGTCAACATGGCATTTCATGCATTAACCTTATCTTCTTACATAAATTAAATCTGATAAGCGCCGTCTATTTTCATTTCTCAAAAACTGCTAACATCAAAACTCACCAAACAAATCAAATAGTAAAACAAAAGGAATTGGAAGCATTGGTAGGGTTACCAGTTTGATTTCGGCACTCCGCGCTGCTTAGACATGCGTCAGCCTACTATTACGGCTTTCAGAAAAATATATGAAGTACAACAAACAACTGCTAATAACAGGCTTAGCGGCCGCTATTGCCGGATGTGGCGGTGGTAGCTCTTCACAACCTCCTATTAACGATAATGGAAGCACACCGCCTACTTCAAACTATGAGCATGTGGTTAGTGCAAGTTACTTTAGTTCATGCGGTGAGATAATACCTCAAACTGAAGCCTTGGTCGTTCGCCATGACAACAGCGGTGCAGTAGCTGCTGTGTATAAAGCTGATAATGACGGAAATATCGCTATCGATTATGCCGATGTAGCAACGTATACGATGCTGAGTGTAGGTTATTGGGGAGAAACAGCCTACCCTCGCGTTCATACTTACGTAGACATTACCGCCGATAAAATAAAAGACACGCGCATTATCGCTGAAGGCTTCGCCAATGAAGACTCGTGCGAATGTAACAACGTAACATTCGATATTAGTCAAGTTCCTGTTGCCTCGCCTATGGCCAGCGTCGTTGTCTCTACCACAACATCGTCTAATATTTTCGATGTCAATGACACAGATTGGTTGGCTGAAGCTAATGTTTGTCGCCCTATTGGCGGCGAGTGGCCCGACATAGCTCTTACGTTAACCAGTGCCCAGGAAGAACCAGCAGAAACCTATTACACTGCTGTTCTTAGTGACTACAGTTTTGATGAAACATATGTAGTAAGTAATGCAGAGCTTGTAAGAAAAGTACCTTTTTCGGTGCTCAATAATAACGTTAACAGTAACTCAAGTCTGCGCGTTTCACTACGCGGCCTAAAAGATGGCTGGATGCATTACGCTGATAATGTGCGAGCTTGGGATGTTGCGGAACTTTCACCTTCAGTTCCTATCTTTGACACACCTGAAACCTATATCAATGCTTACAATTTCGAGTTCGACAGCTTCAGCTCCGAAGGCACAGATGTTCAAGTATCCATTTATACGGGTGCTGAGGTAACGCTACCATCAACCCACACTGAGTCCTTAGACTTATCATTGATGTCTTACGACTTATTTTCCCAACAAGTTTTAACATTCTTTGATGATGAAAGTTATAACTTGTCTTCAGTGGGAGCGGACTCTGTAACCGTTACCTTGTCTGGAAATGATTCTTTTGATGATCGTCTCTATTTCTTCCAACTAACCACACCAAGTCAGGGTTCTCTTGCTATTTTAGATAACTTAGACATAGAGGGTGTCGACTTTCCCCTATCGGCAAACTTTAACTTCGATGAAGAGCCAGCGTCGGGTTATATAGGATTGGAAGCTTATGATGTGCAAAGCACGAATGATTATCTTGAGTCGCTTAAAAATGATGATGTTACCGCCTACGGTATGGTTTACTTCGACTTTTAAATTGTAAATATGTATCGGCATGTAGTGCTACGTGCCGATATATTGTATTCCTCTTAAATAAAGTTAATTACATCGATATTCATTGTCCATTTTCGACGCATTCAGTATGGTCTTTGCAGAACATGGAGAAAACAATGAATAAATCACAGCCCTGTTATCTTACCAACCTTGTATTAAGAAAAATTGCTCCCGCAATTGCACTAACATTATCTGCTACAGCATTTGCTGATACCGAACAGAAGCAAGCACTTTACGATATTGCCAAAAATGTCTCTGCTGAAAACATTGAAAAAGACATTACCAAGTTGGTCAATTTTGGTACACGCCATACCCTTTCTGAAACCGAGTCTGATACCCGTGGTATTGGTGCTGCGCGACGTTGGATTAAATCTGAATTTGATAAAATTTCAGCCGAGTGTGGTGGCTGTTTAGAAGTGTACTACCAATCGGAAGTTATCAGCGGAGAAAAGCGTATTCCCGAGCCGGTAGAAGTGGTTAGTGTTATCGCTATTCAGCGCGGTAGTACTGACCCTGATCGTTACGTGATCATGTCTGGTGACATTGATTCACGGGTGTCTGATGTAATGGACTTCACCTCTGATTCGCCAGGTGCAAACGACAACGCCTCTGGTGTCGCCGGTACCCTTGAAGCTGCGCGAGTACTATCCAAATACAAGTTTAACGGCAGTATTGTATATGCCGCGCTATCTGGCGAAGAGCAAGGGCTTTTCGGCGGGCGTATTATGGCAAACCAAGCCAAGAAAGACGGCTGGCGAATTAAAGCCGTGCTCAATAATGACATGATAGGCAATATCGAAGGGGTAAACGGTGTGATTAACAACACCACCGCTCGTTTGTTTGCTGAAGGCACTCGCGTAACCGAAACGGAAAAAGAAGCGCGCATGCGACGTTTCACCGGAGGTGAAGTAGACTCGCCAAGCCGAAACCTTGCCCGCTATATCGATAAAATTGCCGATCAGTATATTGAGAACTTAGACACTATGGTGATTTATCGCTTGGACCGCTTTGGTCGTGGCGGCCACCACCGCCCGTTTAACGACTTGGGCTACCCGGGTATTCGTATTATGGAAACTAACGAAAACTACACCCGCCAGCATCAAGATCTTCGCGTAGAAGACGGTATTGCCTATGGTGATACCTTGGATGGCGTCGACTTTGATTACGCTGCAAAACTTACTGGCCTTAATGCTGTTTCTCTTGCTGCTATGGCGTGGGCACCGAACCCACCTGCAAATGTAGAAATTGCCGGTGCAGTTCAACCTTCAACATTTTTAAAGTGGGATGCACTAGACCCTGAAGAGAACCCTCAGCTTAAAGGGTATAAAGTATATTGGCGTCATACTGATGCTCCGCAGTGGGAATACAGTAAGTATGTGGGTAACGTTACCGAAGCCATGCTTGAGAATGTAGTTATCGACAATTACTTTTTTGGCGTTGCCAGCGTTAACAAGGACGGTGTTGAAAGCGTAGTGGTTTATCCAGGTCCTGCGGGAAGCTTTGGACAATAAGCGCTTAAACTGAGCGCTTAAACTGAGCGCTTAAATTAAGCACATTTCTACACATACTCATCCAAGTAGGGACTCAATTACGTACCAAGTCACGTTCGTGACGTTAAGCTGGTAGTGAAACCGGCTTATCGTCATGAATGACTTTACTCAACAAGAGCCAGTTTAAACTGGGACACTACACTCAATATATTGATGTCGCTTACATTTTGTTAATTTAAGCCTGTACGTGTTTATTGGAATTAAGTGACTAACTGCATTACAGTGTAGTAAATGCATGACGGCAGTTCGGAGTTCACCTTTGGTAAGATTAAGCGCGTTCTCACTCTCTATTTTCACTCAACGCCTTTCTTTATTAGGTATAAGTCTAGCCCTTTGTTGCTTTAGTGTTTCGCAATTACATGCCGCCCCTACTAAGTTGGGTGCAGCTTCCTTCGAGACCTATATCAGCGATGATGGGGAGCCTGCTCGGATTAACGCATTACTTGAAAAGGTGTTTAAAAAAGCAGAGTTGAATATTCAGCTTCAGGTTATGCGACAAGCTTTTCTGGGCAGCTCTGTCTTAACGGGCAAATTAGACGGTGAATTTGCCTACATCAACTTAGGTGAGGACACTAGCAACTATGTACTTTCCGATGTCTACTTACCCATATACCTTTACGCGGTAAGCAAAGACGCAGATGTTGAGGCCGTAAAGCTCTTCCCTCATTTAAAGGACAACCGCGTTGCTATTGAAAATCGCTTTGCAAATACGCCTTCATTCAGGTTACTTAAAAATATAAAGTGGTCGCGCAACCCCACCACTTTTGACGCATTTCGCCAGCTTGCCGACGATAGAGCCCCTTACTTAATTACCTCTCAGCTTCTCGCGCGTGAACTAAACACCCTGCTGGCTAACGATAACGAAGAAACCCTGCACTTTTCCGCAAAACCTTTAGCAAAAACGGGGTTTCAAATAGCAATCAGTAAAAATGTTGCTAACGCCAAAAGTATTGTTGCGCAGTTTAATCAAACCGTGTCGTTAATGCAGGATAAGGGAGAGTTAAACAAACCGCTTGCTTTAGCATGGCTCTCTAAAGATGTGAACGGTGATGGTATTGCTGACTTTATTGGGCACAGCAGTATAACTACCGCCTCTGACGTATTAGATACAGCCTATTCCCTTGATGGTAAGCCCACCTCTGACGTAAGTGTGTTTTATATTGATGGGGATAGGTATGCAACGTTAGAGGAAGCCCGCGCTGCGCTTCCCGCTAAAGAGAATACATCTCCTCGTGAGTCGCTGTTAGATAAAACCACCTACCAGCAATTGCTTCGCCGCTGGTAGATAAGGTGTAAAGCGCAGTTTAATCGTGACCGCGCCGTGACCTCATTATTTTCATGACTGCCGGTATGAGACTAAGCACCCGACAATAAGTCTGGTTTTACCTAGCTAACGCACTATCAGCGCCCTTTACATGCTTATAGACGATATATTTAGACAATACCGCATGTGAAAGCTGCAATAACGACGTATAGATAGCGCTGTTAATGCGACGTTTCTGGTAAGTACATCTCCAGAATTGTCAGCAATTCTTCGCCATCGACCGGTTTTGACACATAGTTGTTAAAGCCCGCTTTAAGTGCTTTCACGCGATCAGATGTATAGGCATAAGCAGTAAGTGCTACGGCATTAAGTTTTGCAATTTCTGGGATTTCGCTTGCCCTAATTTTCAATACTAGACCTAACCCATCCATTTCCGGCATACCTATGTCCGATAGCAGAAGATCGAAAGCTTCAGGCATGTCGTTGATTTCCTTCCATGCCATTAAGCCGTTTTTCACGACATTTACACGAGCGCCGTTAGATTCTAAAAACAACTTGATGAAATCGCGGGCGTCTCGCTCGTCTTCTGCGACTAAAATACGTAAGCCGTTCAAGCGAAGTGACTCAGTTAAATCGCTAATTTCTGAGTTCTTGGTTTCGATAATATCGTCATGCAAGCTAAGTGGTGCTATAGGCAATGATACGAAAAATGTAGTCCCAGAATTTGGTCCATCACTTTCGGCGTAAATTTCGCCGCCGTGCATTTCAACCAAGCTCTTTACGATAGATAAACCCAGCCCCAAGCCATGTTTGTTATGAGAATCCTTTCCTTGATAAAAACGTTCAAAAACCCGAGCTATCTGATCTTGGGTCATTCCCTTACCGTTGTCTTTTACACGGAACAAGTAGTTAGAATGTTCCCTTCGCCCACGCACGTGTACGGTTCCACCCTTTGCTGTAAATTTAAGGGCATTACTGAGCAAATTGTTGATCACCTGCTTAATACGCAAATTATCACCAAGAATTTGTGTGTGCTCGTCTTCGCAATTAATTGAAAGTTGAATATTTTTACTGGCGAAACCCGCTTCGAATGATTTAGCGACTTCAGATATAGACCCAGCGATATTTAATGAATGCGTACTCAATTTCATTGTGCCGGAGATAATGCGCGATAAGTCTAAGATATCGTTAATTAACGCGGCCTGTGTAGACGCAGCGCGTTTGATAACCCCCAATGCATCGGACATTCTATCGACATTCGTCACATCCATAAGCGCTAAGTCGGTCCAACCTACAATAGAATTAAGAGGTGAACGAAGCTCGTGAGAAATACTGGCAAGAAACTGATCTTTAGCTTTGTCTAACTCTTCTAATTTACTAATTTGCTTATCAAGCGACGCCTTTAAGCTTAGTGCGTAAGGTATAAATAGGTGGTCAAACCCCTCTATTATGAGCTGATCATCCTGGGTCCACTCTACTGACTCATCGGCTACACTTTGAAGATACATATCAAAGGAATTACGAGGCGTTAAAACCTTACCAATATCTTTGTTCGCAGCTTCACGACCTGCCCATCTGATAGTTTTGTCTTTTTGCTCTCTAAACCAAACGGTGTAATAACCAAGCTTCGCTGATACACAGGATATATACATGCCGCGAATGCCGTTAAGGTTACATTGTTCCGACACTTCTCCCGCCAACTTGCTAATAGCAATTGACTCTTCAGAGTTGGTAATAACGAACTTATCGAGAAGGCGAGTTAATGTTTGTTCAGACGGGGTTCTACCTACTAAGTATTTATCTACAGGGGTAATAACCGCCATACCGCATGCACTGGCTACATCCAAAAGGCCTTTTTCTTTTTGGGTTATCGCCTCTAGGGGATTAGCATAGCTAGTAAGCTGGTGAATAATACTATTCAGCTTGCGCTGCCGAATTTGAAACTGCTCTTTCTTTTCGTGTAGGGCTTTAGTGTGTAGCTGCCACGCATAGAGGTGACCAAGAGACTCACATACCAAACGCTTTTTCTGCTCAATATATTTAGGTTCATTATTGTGACAAGCAAGCAACCCCCAAAGTTTACCTTCAAACACAAGGGACACGGAAAACGATGAACGTATGCCCATATTTTTAAGGTAAGTGATATGAACCGGCGACACTGAACGAACCATAGACATGGATAAGTCTAGTGGCGGTCGCTCCGCTTCTTGCACAGTTGGTATTAAAGCAATAGGGGGTTGTTCTACGTCAAATACACAACGTACGCGATTTTTTAAGTACAGCGCTCGAGCTTGGCTAGGAATATCAGATGCCGGAAATCTCAAACCTTTGAAAGAGCGAGTCCCAGGCGCTTTTACTTCGCCAATCACCTCACCACTATAGGTTTTGTCGAACTGATAAACCATCACCGAATCGAAACCTATGTATCCCTTAAACACGTTCGCAATGGCGTCTGCAACATCGTGAATGGAGTCGCACCCATCTACATCGGGTAGTAATGTGCGAATATCTACGTCCATCGGTACCCATTGTTGGGCGGCTTCATAACTAAGCTGAGGGGTGGGCTCTAACTCGATAACAAGCAGACCGTTTGAGTCGAACACAACACCGCTGCCCTCTTTTTCCCAATTGTCTAAACAAAGTGCGTTCTCCGCAAACTTCCATTGGTAAGCACGGCGGGAATTCCCGCCTTTAACACTTTGATAGATACTTTGAAAGGTGGGAGCATCTTCAGAAGGCGTATCGATAAGTTCAGTAATAAGAGTTTCACCCGCAGTGATACTGACCTTAAATAGCTCATTGATGTTTTCACTAACCACCTGAACTTTTTTAGTTTCAGGGTCAACTGCTATAACATAACCAAAGCTTTGAACGCTTTCGATTAGGTGAATAGCCTCATCTTCGCAGTTCTGAAGCGTCTTTATCTTTTTGTCTGTAATGTATTGCATTGCCTTGGCCGAGAAATTTAGAAAGCGAACTTTCTTGCGAGTGTCTAATTACTCAACCACGATAACAACAAATTGTGATCAAAGCATGCAATATCGTTGAAAGTTTCCTAATTAACTCTTATTAAATTATCAATAAAATTTTGCTTAAAAAGCACATTAATGTTGCCTTTTTTGATCTTACACAATAAACTTTCAGTAATTTCTGAAACTTCTGGAAAATAAAAATGAAAATGACGCCTTTAATTACTTCTGCCGTGATGCACTTTGGCGAAATGGGAAGTCGCTGGGGTTTTAATAGAACAGTTGGGCAAATTCTTGCACTTATTGTTTTAAACGAAGAGCCTATTTCGGCACAAGAGGTTGCCGATGCGCTCAATATCTCCAGAGGCAATACCAGTATGGGGTTGAAAGAGCTTCAGTCATGGCGCCTAGTTAAACAACATCATGTTCCAGGCGAAAGAAAAGAGTTCTTTATTCCTGCCGGTGATATTTGGACGCTGGCAAACCGGGTGTTTGAAGAGCGCAGAAAGCGCGAGATAGACCCAACAATGAGCCTACTTCGGGATCTGCTGCTCGATGCACCTGCGAATGAAAAGGAAGCAAACGCTCAACATAAACTGAACGAAATTCACGATTTACTCGAATCAATTACGGCATGGTCTGAAGAGCTTCAAAATCTTGGACCTGAAAAGTTAAACACGTTGATGAAGTTAGGTTCTGGCGTGGGCCGTATGCTTGAGCTTAAGGATAAGCTACTTCCGGGGAAAAACAGCGTTAACTAAGGGGGCCTTCTGTGGATGCATTCTTGCTGTCTCGTTTACAATTTGCGTTAAATATTAGTTTCCATATTTTATTTCCAACCATCACCATGGCGATGGGCTGGTTTCTATTCTATTTTAAGCTGCGCTCTAATACTTCAGGCCACCCCGTGTGGATGCGCATGTATCGTTTTTGGGTACGTGTATTCGCCCTAAGCTTCGCCTTGGGTGTAGTAAGCGGCGTCACCATGTCATTTCAGTTTGGCACTAACTGGCCAGGCTTCATGGAAAAAGTAGGTAATGTGGCAGGACCGCTGTTAGGTTACGAGGTACTCACTGCCTTTTTCTTAGAAGCCACGTTTTTAGGCATCATGCTGTTTGGCATCCGCCGCGTTCCTAACTGGCTGCATACGGCTTCGACTCTTATTGTTGCGCTTGGCACTACAACCTCAGCATTCTGGATATTAGCACTTAATAGCTGGATGCAAACCCCACAGGGCTTTGAAGTGGTCGACGGTGTGGTGTACGCCACAAACTGGAAAGAAATTATTTTTAACCCTTCTTTCCCTTACCGCTTTGTGCATATGATGCTAGCGTCTGGGCTGACGGCCAGCTTCCTGATAGCTGGGCTTTCAGCCTACCGTATGCTTAAAGGCGACGATAAGCTTGCGCCCAAACTCGCGCTTAAAACCGCCACCTATACGGCGGCAGTGTTAATCCCGCTACAAATTTTTGCTGGCGACATGCATGGCCTAAATACCCTTGAGCATCAGCCTCAGAAAGTAGCAGCGATGGAAGGTTTATGGGAAACCACTGAAGGCGCGCCTTTATTGCTCTTTGCAATTCCAGACGAAGAAAATAAAGAGAACCATTTTGAAATTCCTATTCCTTATGGTGCAAGTGTAATTCTTACCCACGAGCTTAAGGGAGAGATTAAAGGGTTAAATGAGTTCGAAGGTGAGCACCCGCCCGTCGCCCCTGTTTTCTTCGGTTTTAGAGTTATGGTGGGCATGGGCATGTTGATGCTGGCCGTATCATGGCTTGGCAGTCTTTATCTTATGCGCAACAAAGACCTTCCCGTTTGGCTAAAACGCACGTTTGCGGGCATGGCATTTAGCGGCTGGATTGCAACATTAGCAGGCTGGTATGTAACAGAAATAGGCCGTCAACCCTATCTAGTAAGCGGTGTATTGCGAACGGCTGACGCTGTTACCCAATTGCCACCGGCTAATATTGCTCTGTCGTTCACGCTTTACCTTGTTATCTATACGGTGCTTCTAATCGCCTACATGGGAACGCTTATGTTGATGTGCAGAAGAGCGGTTGAAATTGAAGAAATAACCACAGAAGAGCGGGAAGTTGCAAAGGCAAAGATGCAGCCTACTGACCCAGACCCAAGCACGGTTTAAGGAGAGTAAACATGTTTGAAAATGTATCAGCAGAGATGCTCGGCAATATTTATGTGGGTTTACTCGGTCTATCTGTATTGCTGTACGCCATTTTAGATGGCTACGACTTGGGTGTGGGTGTACTTATTCCGCCAAGAACAGAAGCGTTTCGCGATGACATGATAGCCTCTATTGGGCCTTACTGGGATGCTAATGAAACGTGGCTTGTGCTTGCCATAGGTCTACTGCTTATTGCTTTCCCTGAAGCCCATAGCGAGTTTTTACAAACCTTGTACTTGCCTGCCACCTTTATGTTATTGGGGCTTATTTTGCGCGGCGTAGCGTTCGATTTTCGCGCCAAAGTTGTGCAGGTGAAAAAGCGTAAGTGGGACATGGTATTTAAGTACGGTTCGCTTTTAACCACATTAGCTCAAGGTTACATGTTAGGTATCTATGTTACAGGGCTTCGCACGGATATTTGGGCACAAGGCTTTGCACTACTTGCTGCATTTGGTGTAACGGCAGCCTATGCGTTTATTGGCTCATGCTGGTTAATACTTAAAAGCGAAGGTGAGCTTCAACAAAAAGCGTACTACTGGGCTAGAAGAGGTTTAGGGGTACTGGCTGTAGGCATTATCGCGGTAAGTATTGCGAACCTAACCCTACATGATGACGTGCGAGACTTATGGCTTTCTGCGCCTTGGGGGTATGTACTTTTTGCCATTCCAGTTGTGTGTTTTGCGCTTTTAGCACTTTGTGCAGTGTTACTTAAGAAACTGCCAAATACTCAAGGTAAAGGCGAATGGCTTCCGTTCTTTATTGCCCTACTTGTATTTTTGCTTTGCTTCACCGCATTCGGCATAAGCTACTACCCGTTTATCATTCCAGGGCAAATGACTGTGATGGATGCACTCAGCGACGCTAACTCCCTACGCTTTTTGCTTGTTGGCGTAGTTATTGTTGTACCCATTATTCTGGCTTATACCGCCATGGTTTATAAGATTTTCGCTGGAAAGTCAGAGAAGCTTTCTTATTACTAACATTCATTAATGGGTTCGCTGCGGCGCCCAATTACTCGAAACAATAGTGAACATCATTGAAAGTCAATGGTGTTCACTTTCTAGTCACCGTTATACTTTAAACACTTACATGTTGCGAAAGTAGTGCTGTTCACAACACCTTTCTAAAGTCAGTAATTCTTAGACTAAAGATGAAGATCTGCGATCAAAATATGATCCATTAATACAAGAAATGTATACCAATGAATAGAGGTTGGTTAACTTTAGTTAGTCTACTCTTTATATGTGAACAATATTTAGACACAAATTGATGCTAAATATTTTGTTGACATCAAACTGCAATATTACTATATTTTATTTGGGGCAATTTTTAATAGAAGGAGCCAATACCATGGAAAATGTATTCCATTCGTTCTCACGGTTCTTCAAACGCGCGCACCCCTATACAGTCGCTCACTATATCGGCCGTAAAAATGCGCAGCGTATCTTAGGATGTAAAATCAAAAAGAAATCCAAGATATTTGCCGACCAGCACGTTGAAGACCAAAATCATTAATTTATATGGGGCCCGTCAAACCGGCCCCATTTTTTATCAAATATGATTTAGCGGTACCGAGGTTGTGTACTTAATCTGCTCCATTGCAAAGCTTGAAGTGACGTCGGAAAATTCTATACCGTTAACCAATCTCTTGTAAAAATGATCAAAGCAATCCATATCGGTAACGAGAACTTTTAGCAGGTAATCGTATTCGCCAGACATACGATAACATTCAACAACTTCATCAAATGACGCGGCGTGCTTAGCAAAACTTGCCAGCCACTTACCATCGTGCCTTCCTGCTTTCACCTGAACAAAAACCGTCATTGCAAGGTCTAACTGCTTTGCTTGCAACAGCGCTACTCGTCTAGAAATTATACCCTTCTCTTCTAGCTTTTGAATACGCCGCCAGCAGGGCGTTACGGTGAGCCCGACTTGCTCGGCAATTTCTGCAACAGGCGTGTCAGCATTATTCTGTAGCATGGCCAAAATGGCTTTATCTATTAAGTCTATACCACGTGCTTTTTCACTAGACATAGTGAGATGTTGCCCTTTATTTTCAATGTTCTTAGTTGTTCAACGCATTACGTTAGGCACTTTACTTTTAAGGGTGTTGTTTGAAGCCTCTTTTTAATGCCACAAAAGGAAGCCACCATTTACAGCCACCAAGGCTGATTAAAGTCCACATTTGTCGGTGCTATTTCGTATTGAAAGGGAGGCGTAAAAACATCCCAAAATGCATCACGCAAGTCTTCATCTATTATGCTAAGTTTGCCTGCATCGCGATAGCGAGATAGCAACGTTTTGTATGCGTCAATCGGCATTTGCGGGTTAGACTGGCGAAAGATAACCCGCCCTCCAAACTCTTCATACATCGCTTTTTCTGCTTGAAACTGTAGAACCTGCTTAGCGGCTATATCTTTAATGGGTTTAGTTGCAGTTTCACTTGAAACCTGACCTTCAAACTTCTCGATAAACTTGCCTACCAGTGTTTGATTAACCGTTATGCCTTTTTGCTTTGCGTAGTCCTCTATTACAAGTTCATAAATTCTGGTAGACGCATTTACACGGGTAACATAATCAAGCATATCTGCGTAGTTGTCTTTCGCTTGCTGCTTTAATTTTTTCAGCTCGTCTTCGCTAGGCACGACGTCTGCCATAAGGATTTCGGTATTAAGTACCCTTGCCAAAACATTCTGTTTATCGACTTGTCCATCTGCCTGAGCAGCATGAGCAAGGTTTGAAAAAAGAATAAGTAGCGCGGTGGCCAATGAAGATCGAATAGTTGATGTCATGCGCATTAAGCACTCCCTGTAGACGTAATTATACCTGCGGTAACACGCCGCGATTGCGAAAATTTTAAGTCTCGCTGATTGGCTAATTAACTGTGTGGACTGGTATCACCTAAATGGTCGTTGTAATGAGTAAAGCATTAAACGCTATGACTACGCAATACCGAGGCAAGCTGATATTAAGAATAAGCTAGGAGTATCAAACATATTGGGGTTATCACATGGGGGGTGTTGTAAATGGGAGAGAAAGTAGCTGTGGCTATGAGTTAGGGGGGTAATTCGCTAGACGTGGTTTTTAAGAGACGCGCCAGTATCTAGACGCTTGTACGCTCGTTCAGAGTAAGCGTGAGGAATGTAAACCAGAGAAAGAAAAACGGCGGTCAATTGACCGCCGTTTTTGAATTCTTAGATAGCTTGCACGTTAGCAGCTTGAAGACCTTTTTGACCTTCTTCAACTTCAAATTCTACTCGCTGACCTTCTGGAAGCGTTTTGTAACCGTCAGAGATGATCGCACGGAAATGAACGAAAACGTCCTTGCCGCCGTTATCTTGAGTTAGAAAACCGTAACCTTTATCAGCGTTGAACCACTTAACTGTGCCTGTAACTTTAGACATGTCGTATAGACCTCAAATATCGTATTAAATTGCGCATAAGCGCGTGTAACTAAGTTCTTTAGAGTCTTTAAATTGGCGGAGTATTGGGTCTTACTTACGAATGGACAAACAACTTACAACAAATTACCGGGTAACTCGAGTGGTTTAACATATAGCAAATAATACAAAATCGCGTCTCTTTAAAGACTTTGGCTAAAAGCCAAAGCCACTATAACACTCTTCGGGACGATTAATATACAAATTAATTGATAAACTACGGATTTCATAAATATTTCACCGCAGCGTAACAAAAATTAATGCCCTTTCCGCCAGGCCAAATACCAGCAAATTGCGCCAATTACGCCTGTACTTGCAGGGAAATACCAAGATAAATCGTACATTGGCAGTATTGCAGTCATTAACACAAAGGTGGCACCCACTACGCTTAAATGAGTGGTCTGAGTTGTTTTCTTTTGCTCTTGCAGCAGTGCCAAATGGGCCCTTTGTTGTTGCAAAGGCAGGCGTTTCATCTGTTGTAAACTGTCGTACAGCAGGTCTGGCATTTCAGGTAGTTTTTCAGACCAGAAAGGTAAGTTGTCTTTCACTTTTCCCATCATGGCGGTAAAGCCAATCTGCTCTTTCATCCAATTTTCAAGAAACGGTTTAGCGGTTTTCCATAGGTCGAGCTGAGGATACAACTGGCGGCCTAAGCCTTCGATATACAGCAATGTTTTTTGCAGTAGCACAAGCTGAGGCTGCACAACCATATTGAAACGTCGTGCCGTATTAAATAGCTGAAGCAGTACGTTACCAAAGGATATTTCTGCTAGTGGCTTTTGAAAAATAGGCTCGCATACCGTGCGAATGGCCATCTCAAACTCATCGATGTTGGTGTCTTGCGGCACCCAACCTGAGTCAGCGTGAAGCTGAGCAACTTTGCGATAGTCGCGATTGAAGAAGGCGATAAAGTTTTCAGCCAAATAGCGCTTATCTTCACGATTAAGCGTACCCACAATGCCAAAATCGATGGCAATATATTTAGGGTTTTCAGGGTGTTCGGTGGATACAAAAATGTTGCCAGGGTGCATGTCTGCATGGAAAAAACTGTCGCGAAATACCTGAGTGAAGAATACTTCCACGCCGCGCTCAGCCAATTTTTTCATATTGGTATTTTGGGTAAGTAACGCGTCGATATTTGAGATTGGCAGACCGTAAATACGCTCCATAACCAGCACATTACCGCGACAGTAGTCACTGTAAATTTTAGGTACATACAGCGCGTCAGAACCTTCAAAGTTACGCCCTAACTGAATACCGTTTGCAGATTCACGCAGTAAATCAAGTTCATCAACAATGGTCTTGCGATATTCCACAACCACTTCGACAGGACGCAGCCGTTTGCCGTCAGGCAGCCAGCGTTGAAGGACGTTAGCCAAGCTAAATAACAGCTCCATGTCCGCTACAATGGTATCGCGAATATCGGGGCGCAATACTTTCACTACAACATCTTCGTTGTTGTGTTTTAGTTTTGCGGCATGAACTTGAGCAATAGACGCTGACGCCAGCGGCGCTTTTTCAAATTCGCTAAACAAGTCGCTTAAATCAGAAAGCCCCAGCGCTTGCTTGATAATGTCTTGTGCTGCGTCTGATGAAAACGGTGGAACTTTGTCTTGCAAACGAGCAAGTTCGTTGGCAATAGCAGGGGGAAGCAAGTCTCGGCGAGTAGATAGCATCTGGCCGAATTTAATAAAAACAGGCCCAAGGTTTTGTAGTGCAAGGGTAATACGCTCGCCAGCTGACTTGCCCTTATGTTTGTTTCGCACCCAGAAAATGGTATGACGCATAGCCCGCGCGTACCAGGGTAACCACTTTGCTGGAATAAGTTCGTCTAAGCCGTGTTCCAACAATACCTTGTTAATTCGGTATAACCTAACAATACGCATTTATGAGCCTGTTTCTCTCAACTTTACTTTAGTTTTTCTTCTAAGCGGCGCAGTCTCGCATCTGCACTGTCTGCTCTATCTCGAAGCGCATTTACTTCGTCGCTAAAGTGCATAACCGCCAGCTTGTGTGCAGCAAGCTGCTTTTCTTCTACTACGGCGTTGCCGAATACTTTCGCCATGGACGCCAGCGCTGACATGGATTTTTCATGCACGGTTTTCACCGTTTTCACGGTCTGATGGGCAATAACATCGTTAGTCTTTTGTGCCAACAATTCTTCAATGTCTATGTCGAGCTGCTGAAATAAGGCACTGACTTGCTGAGCAACATTTAGCTCTCCTTCCAAAAAGAGGGCTTTTTGCTGAATAAGTCGAGTCAACTGGCTGGTTTCTTTTAACTCTGGCAAGGTTTGTAGTGACGTTTTAATACAACAGTCTTTTGGCCCAAGGGCCGCGACAGCATCTTCAAACGAGCCTTGTTCACTAAGCACGTCGACTCGATCAGAAAACGACAGCGTGATCCCATAGGGAAGCGGCGAGATAAACGCGGTAAGCCTGGCGCCAGCAAGCGCTTTTAGCCTTGTTTCGCTGTCTTCGTCTAAAGACAGCAACTTGTTTATAATCGATTCAGCCGTTGCGGTAACCAGCGCAGAAGTAGGCATTAAAACTTATAACCTCTGTGCAGCGCTACAATACCGCCAGTCAGGTTTTGGTAATCACATTGCTCAAAGCCAGCCTGCTCAAACATATCCTTCAAGGTTTCTTGATCAGGGTGCATGCGAATACTTTCCGCTAGGTATTGGTAGCTTTCTGCATCGTTCGCCACCAGTTGCCCCATTTTTGGCAAAATGTGGAACGAGTACATATCGTAAAGTTTGCTAAGCTGCTCTGACGTAGGCTTAGAAAATTCTAATACCAGTAAACGGCCGCCAGGTTTTAACACGCGAAAAATAGAATTAAGCGCGTTTTGCTTTTCCGTTACGTTTCTAAGGCCGAATGCCATGGTTACCACATCAAAATGGTTGTCGGGGAAAGGCAGAGCTTCCGCGTCAGCTTGCACATAATCGATGTTGCTTACCAAGCCGCGGTCGCGAAGCTTGTCACGGCCCACTTTCAGCATAGACAAATTGATATCGGCAAGGGTTACGCGCCCTGTTGGGCCCACCAAGCGAGAAAACTTAGCGGTTAAATCACCAGTACCACCGGCAATATCCAATACCTTATTGCCAGCGCGAACACCGCTGCAATCAATAGTAAAACGCTTCCATAAACGATGCACTCCCATCGACATAAGGTCGTTCATTACGTCGTACTTTGCTGCTACAGAGTCAAAAACATTAGCAACTAAAGAAGCTTTTTGCCCTTTATCTACCTGTTTGAAACCAAAGTGCGTTGTATGCTCAGTAGCATTGTCGATTGCAGAGTCTGCTTGCGTAGCGGGAGTTTGATTGTCGCTCATGACAGTCCTGTAATTTGAATATTTTTATTAATGCCGAAGTGTATAGGATTGTGTGCTCAAGCAAAAGCTTTATGCCTGCCCGTCTGCTTATGTAAATCAAGCTCCTTCCCTGTAAAAAAGCAGAACCTGTAAGGTACAGGCTCGCCAGTTTAGAATTTGCTTTAGACTACCCTACTGTTTGTACCCCAACTAAAGGCAACAATGGCACTTATCTCTTGCAAAGAACGACCGCTTTCCTCATGCCATTGCGCAAACGCGGCATTAGCCGCCGACAGCGACTTTTTCGAGGTTAAGCCACCGTCAATAATTTCATTCTTGCGCAAGTAATCTTCTACGTCACGAGAGAGTAAAAACGTGTCTATGCCTAGTGCTCGAAGCATGTAGGGGCCAGTGTTGCCACCTAATCGCGCACCGCGTTTTTTCAAAAACGCCCAAAGTTCAGTAATATTGCCTTTTTCAAAGCCTGCTACGAATTTACCAAAGCTACCGTGCTCCAGCGCCACGTCTTTGATCATCATGGCATTGTCGCGCACTGTCATCACTTTTTTATAGTTGCGAACAATGCGCTTGTCTGACGCTTTTTGCTCTAGCATTTCATCGGGCATCAGCAATACTTTATCCACATCGAAACCGAAAAATACGGTTTCAAAATCGGGCCATTTTTGCTCTATAACTCGCCACACAAAACCCGACTGAAACACCTTTTTGGTCATCGCAGCTAGAAAGCGATCGTCAGGAATGGTTTCAATCTGTGCTTTAGAAAGCGGTGCTTGGAGCATAGCCTCAAGCACCTTTTCACCGCCTTTGCGTTCACACGCTCGGCGGTAGATAGATTGGAAAGACTCTAACTTAGACTCTTTCATGAGTGCCTAGCCTTTAATCCCGCTGTGACGAAGCAAAGCGTCAACTTGCGGCTCGCGCCCTCTGAAAGCCACAAACAAGTCCATAGGAGGTTTACTGCCGCCCATTTCTAAAATGTTTTCTAAAAACGCTTTGCCCGTGTCGCGATTAAAGATGCCATCTTCCTCAAACTTGCTGTACGCGTCGGCAGAAAGTACCTCAGCCCACTTATAGCTGTAGTAACCCGCTGCGTAGCCACCAGCAAATATGTGACCAAAGCCGTTTTGGAAACGGTTAAACGATGGAGGAATAACTACCGCCACTTCTTCACGCACTTTATCCAATGTGCCCTGTACGTCTACCTCGCTGCCTTTTTCGCTATGCAGTAAGAAATCAAAAAGACTAAATTCAAGCTGGCGTACCATCTGCATAGCAGACTGGTAATCCCGTGCAGCAAGCATACGGTCCAGTAAATCAGCAGGGAGTGGCTCACCGGTTTCATAGTGACCAGAGATAAAGTTAAGTGCGTCCTCTTCCCAGCACCAGTTTTCTAAAAACTGGCTTGGCAATTCAACCGCATCCCACGGTACACCGTTAATACCCGACACACCGGCTACGCGCATTTTAGTAAGCATGTGGTGAATACCATGGCCAAACTCATGGAACATAGTTACCACTTCATCGTGGGTAAATAACGCTGGCTTATCGCCTACAGGTGCATTGAAGTTACAGGTAAGGTACGCCACGGGCAGCTGTAATTCGCCATCCATTTTTTCACGACGAACTCGACATTCATCCATCCAAGCGCCGCCACGTTTTTTCGCGCGTGCATACAAGTCTAGGTAAAAACTGCCGCGCATTACATCGGCATCGTCAGTAATGGTGAAGTAGCGTACATCCTTATGCCACGTGTCAATACCAGGCTGCTCAATAATTTTTAAGCCGTACAGGCGATGTACCACCTCAAACAAGCCAGATAACACTTTATCTTCAGGGAAATAAGGGCGCAGCATTTCATCAGAAATCGTGTACTTTTCCTGCTTCAGCTTCTCGCTGTAATACGGTAAATCCCATGAAGCTAGCTCAGTAACACCGTGCTTGTCTTTCGCGTACGCTTTTACTTCTTCAAGCTCTTTTTCTGCCTGAGGCTTAGACTTAGCTGCTAAATCACGTAAGAAACCGATGACCTGATCGGTAGAGTCTGCCATTTTGGTTGCTAATGAACGCTCTGCATAACTTGAAAAGCCAAGCAATTCAGCCAGTTCAGTACGCAGCGTTAAAGTCTCTTTAATAATGTCGGTGTTGTCCCACTTACCCGCATTCGGACCTTGATCAGATGCTTTTGTGGCATAGGCGCGATACATTTCTTCGCGAAGTTCGCGATTATCCGCGTAAAGCATTACAGGTAAATAAGACGGAATGTCTAACGTAAACAACCAGCCCTGCAAGTCTTTCTGGTGCGCAGCTTGTGCCGCCGCTTCAAGGGCTGACTCTGGCATACCGGCAAGTTCAGCTTCATCGGTAATGTGTTTAGTCCAGCCCATAGTGGCGTCCATCACATTGTTGGAAAAGGTTGATGATAGCTCGCTAAGCTTTGCCTGAATCTCTGCAAAACGCTTCTTTTGCTCTGCGGGAAGCGCTACACCTGACAAGGTGAAATCGCGAACGGCGTTTTCGATTACTTTTTGTTGTTCTTCGCTTAGAGTCGCAAATTCGTCAGACTCTTTAAGGGAAGCGTAAGCATTGTAAAGGCCTTCGTGCTGGCCTACCCAAGTTCCGTATTCAGATAATAGTGGCAAACACGCATCGTGGGCATCACGCAATTCATCGCTACTCACCACGCTATTCATATGAGACACCGGCGAGAACATTTTGCTTAAACGATCATCGACCTCTTCAAGGCGCAGCACTAGATTTTTGTAAGAGTAATCTTTCGACGCCACGACCTCTTCTATTTCGCTTTTGCACGCCGCAATGGCTTTCTCAATTGCAGGCTTAATAGAGGCAGGTTCAATAGCAGAAAAAATTGGTAGACCATCTACCATTTCAATTGCAGGGGTTGTCATAATCTTTTTCACTCTTAACACGTTGATAGAATAATGATGGGGCTTCGCTGACTAAAAGCAAGTTATTGTTTACGCTTCTGTTGACCTATCTTGAAGTTACTTCTAGTTTAAGAGTACGGATCACGAAACAGCGCATCAGCGCGTTAAGCTAGCGGTATCTCTCTTAAAACTGTACGGGCAAATTAGTTCTGTATGATCTGAGACAACCCCTGTCGCAAATGTCGCATTTCATCCTTTTGTCTACTTTGTCTCCAAGTTGTATAGCGGCTATAATTCTGGTTAATAAATCTACAAGGCATAGATATGAAAACGTTAACCTCAGGCGAAATAGCTTCGTACTGCGATGTAAACCTTCGCACTGTAATTCGATGGATTGAAAGTGGGAAACTTAAGGGATTTAAGCTTCCTGGACGTGGTAACAATCGTATCCTTGTTGAGGACTTCATAGAATTTCTTGAACGCCATGATATGCCTATTCCAGACGCGCTCAAGGGAGTCGCATCGCCCTCTATTCTAATAGTAGACGATGAAATGCCGGTAGCGAAATCGATACAGCGCGTAGCTAGACGTGCAGGCTTCGATTCGTATATTGCAACTGGGGGTTTTCAAGCCGGAATCATGCTAAGCCAGTACGAGCCTAAAGTAATGACCCTTGATTTGAGCATGCCTGGCATGGATGGTTACAGTGTTATCGAATTCACCCGAGAACAAAGTAAGCACAAAGATCTAAAGATTATTGTTATCTCTGCTCTAGATGATATAAGCCTTGAACGTGCACTAGAAATAGGTGCAGATGCTACTCTTCAAAAACCTTTCTCAAACCACGATCTAACAAATGTGCTTGAGCAATTCATGTCAATGTAACGTCAACAGGTAAGGTTTTACTATGTCTTGGTCAGCAAAGTGTGTTTTGACAGTCCTATGGCTTACTTTTATCCCGCTTCCATCTACCGCAAAAACGCTGACTTTTGCGGTAGTTCCACAGCAATCTGCAAAGAAAATGGCCGAAAAGTGGCAACCTCTCATTGATTACTTGAGCAGTTACACTGGTCTTAACATTGAATTTAGAACGGCTAAAGACATTCCAAGCTTTGAAGATAACCTTACTGCTGGGATGTATGATATCGCGTACATGAACCCCTATCATTTTGTGGTTTTTAACGATTCAGTGGGTTATCGCGCTCTCGCTCATGAGCGAGACAAGAAAATACGTGGGCTCATTGTGGTTCATCAAGACAGCCCAATCCAAACGCTTTCAGATTTGAACGGGGCTGAAATTGCCTTTCCGGCGCCCGCTGCATTTGCAGCGACTATCATTACCAGTGCTCACCTACGCAAAAATAACGTTGCTTTCATTCCACGGTACGTTAAATCTCACGATTCGGTGTATTTATCTGTACAGCGTAATTTCTTTAATGCCGGCGGCGGTATATTTCGCACGCTTAATATTGCTCCAGAAACAATGAAAAACGACCTTCGTGTACTGTGGGAAAGCAAGGGCTATACGCCTCATCCCATAGCGACACACCCCAAAATGGCAGAAGACGATAGACAAGCTATTCTTAATGCATTGATTGCATTATCTAATGACAGCAGTAAGTCCTTCATTTTGAGCAAAATCGGGTTAAGCGGATTTATTGCATCTAACGACAGCGATTGGGACGACGTTAGAGAACTAGGTATTGCGTCACTTTCAAGACCACACCTATGAGAAATGAGCATATGAAGCTGTCGCTACGATTCAAGACAATAACGGGCATTGCAAGTATCGCTGCACTTTTGCTGCTGGTACTTATTGTGACCGTATTTCAATTGTTAAACGATCTTGTCGACAGCAACATCAAAAAGTCTGCAGACACTACGGTTGCGCTTTTCGTCTCTACCACAAAGAACGCGTTTTTAAGTTATGACTTAGCGTCACTCGATGCAGATGTATCAGAGATTTTAACTAACCCTAATATTTCTTACGTTAAGGTAAAAGATAAACTTGGCAACGTGTTTGTTGAGAAAGGCGATGAAACTGCACTGAGCCGCCCTTTTGAGGCGGATTTGGCGGTGTCAGAAGCAGATGATGGCGTTTACGATACACGTGCTCCTATTATGGTCGACAATACTTTATATGGTTATGTTGAAATTGGCTTAAACATCGCCTCTGTTACAGAGTCGGTGTCAAGGGTTAGAAACTGGACAGTTACCCTTGGTCTGATGGAGTTCGTTCTGGTTGGGTTATGTTCGTATTTGCTTGGCTCTTTTTTAATGTCTCAGCTTCATCAGCTTTTGCAGGGTGCAAAACATTTAGGTGAGGCGGTTAGAAACAATGACTATAAAGAAGTATTTATACCCGTTAGAGGAAAAGACGAACTGAGCGAACTCGCTGAAGCATTCAACCAACTGGTTGAGCGACTAAAGGAAGAGTACGAGCAACGTCAGCGTGCACAGGACGAGCTTAAAGAGTTGAATACGCTGCTTGAAGAAAAAGTGCAAGACAGAACGGCGTTACTAAATCAGAAAAACTATCAGTTAGAAGAAACGAACAAAGATTTAAAAGAAACCCAAGTGCAGCTTCTGCAAGCCGAAAAAATGGCATCTGTGGGTCAGCTCGCCGCTGGCGTTGCCCACGAAATTAACAACCCTGTAGGTTTTGTTAGCAGTAACATTTCTACACTCAGTGAATACGTTGCAACTTACCAAATGATTTTTTCACAAATTCAGGTTGTTTTAGACGAGAAAGATGAGCCTAAACGAGCACTGGCCCTTGTTGAGCTAGAAAAAATGTTGGGCAATCAAGATATGGGCTTTATCAATGAAGATATTTCAGACTTGTTAAGTGATTCTCGCGAAGGCTTACAGCGCGTTGCGGAAATAGTGAAAGGCCTTAAATTATTTTCTCGCGTTGATAGCGACCAAATGCAAAAGCACAATATTAATGATTGTGTGCGTACCACACTGGCCATGGTCAATAACCAGCTGAAATATATCTGTACGGTAGAAACACATTTAGGAAGGATCCCGGATGTAGACATGAATGTTGGTAAAATATCTCAAGTTATTACCAATCTGCTCATCAATGCTGGACAAGCTATAGAAGCGACCAATAAAAATGGAAAAATCATTATTACAACGTGCACTGTTGGCGAATTTGTTGAATTACGAGTAGAAGATTCAGGCTGTGGAATACCGCCCAGCCACCTAGATAAATTGTTTAATCCTTTTTTCACTACAAAGCCAGAGGGGCAAGGAACAGGGTTAGGCCTTTCGATTTCATTTGGTATCGCGCAAGAACACGGTGGAATGCTTTCAGCAACAAGCCGCGAAGGAGACGGTAGTACATTTACGCTAGCTCTTCCAATTAACCCCGTCTCTAAAGACTCACAACATACCGGTGAGACTAATGATGCATAACGTTACAGTGTCCAAAAGCGCCATTGCATGCGATATTAGTTACGTCGCGAATAAGGATAATTTTTTATGACAGAGCCTACTGAACAAGCTACAACCTATACCGTGCTATTTGTCGACGACGAGCCTAATATCCTTCGTGCCATTAAACGTGCGCTCTTCACCATGGATATTACACTGCTGCTTGCTGATAGCGGGGCAAAGGCACTGGAACTGATGAGCAATAACGAAGTCCACGTTGTAATTTCGGACATGAAGATGCCACAAATGTCGGGCGCTGAACTTCTTGAGCAAGTGGCCATTAATTATCCTGATACATTTAGAGTGGTACTTACAGGTTATGCCGATATCGAATCAACGATTAAAGCTGTTAACCAGGGTAAAATTCACCGCTATCTTCAAAAGCCATGGGATAACCAAGAGTTAATATCTGTGGTTGAAGAAGGTTTAGAGCGGGTTAAATTGAAGGCGGAAAATACGCGTCTGCAAAAACTGACTCGTCTTCAAAATAAAAAGTTGAGAGACGTCAATGCCTCGCTAGAACAAGTAGTTCAAAAGCGTACTCGCCAGATAAAAGCGGCGCTTAACAAAATAGAAAAGCACAATATTGCCATGGAGCAAGTGCTTTTTAATGTGATAAGTATTAACCCTAACATCAATGGTAAATTCGCTATTGAGGTGAGTGAGTTAGCGTCGAAACTCGCGCGTATTGCTCGTTTAGAAAAAGATGAAATAAAACAGGTGCGCTATGCCGGCCTTATCTGTGAACTGGGCCTATTAGGGCTTGAGACGGAAGATTTTAAAGCGCCATTTTCGAAACTCAAATATCAACAGCAACAAAATTACCTATCGCAAACCAAACAGGCGGCACTTATCCTTGCTCCGGCGCATGAGCTTCATCAAGTTTCAGATATCATAGAGTTTCAATTCGAACACTACAATGGCTCTGGCTTGTATAACAAAGTTGCCAAAGAAATTCCCGCAGGCGCGCGTATTTTAGCTATAGCCCGAGATTACTGGCGCTTAGTAACCGGCAGAATGAGCGGCGTTGAAATGAGCCCTCGAGACGCCAAACTTGAAATGAAAAAGCACAGAAACACGCGCTACGACGGCGAGTTTTTAGATCTTTTACTCGAAGCAGAAGATGTGACAACGTCTAAATTGCTCTCGACATCACTGAAAGCCTCGCAACTTAAGGCGGGCATGGTCCTTGCCCAAAATTTATATAACGATAGTCATATTCTAATCCTTCCTGAAGGTCACGTATTTAGTGACGCTACTATTCAAAAACTTGTGCATTTTGAAGAAGAGCGAGGAAAAGCGTTTAGTATTCAAATAGAACCAGAAGAGCTTTCTGCTACTATAAGTGAATAAGTTCTGAAGGTGACGTGCTGAAAACAGGACGGGCGTTACATAAATCTGTCTCGCTTTGTCTTGACCTTTTAATTGGGCTGCACCACCCCCATTGATAAACTAAATGAAATTCCCTAAAGCAAATCTCGGTCTTGTGCTAACTCTTTAAGACGAAACCGCTAGATAATGATTTGCTGTGCGAACCTACCGATAGCATTTACGCTTATCGCCTACGTTCGTCTAACCGACAAAGAAGGCTTTTTGAATGACACATTTTGATTATATTTGTATTGGTGGTGGCAGCGGCGGGATCGCATCTGCGAACCGCGCGGCCAAGCACGGAAAGAAGGCAGCTATCATTGAAGCGAAAGATATTGGCGGCACTTGCGTTAACGTAGGCTGTGTACCTAAAAAAGCCATGTGGTACGGAGCACAGGTAGCTGAAGCTATTCACCGTTACGCACCTGAATATGGATTCGACTTGTCGGTAAATCATTTCAGTTGGGATAGCCTTATTGCCAGTCGTCAGGCCTATATTGAGCGTATCCATGCGTCTTACGACCGCGTGCTTACTGCGAACGACGTTACCTTAATTCGCGGTTTTGCAAAGTTCATTGATAACAACACGGTAGAAGTAAACGGCGAAAAGTATACGGCCGACCATATTACAATTGCCGTTGGCGGTCACCCAATCATCCCAGATATCGAAGGTGCCGAATACGGCATTGATTCTGATGGTTTCTTTGCGTTGAAAGAACAGCCTAAGCGTGCTGTTGTGGTTGGTGCTGGATACATTGGCGTTGAGTTAGCGGGTGTGCTTCATGCGCTAGGGACAGAGTCACATTTGGTGGTTCGTAAACACGCGCCGCTTAGAAATTTCGACCCTATTATTCATGAAACCTTAGTGGACATGATCCACGCTGAAGGCTGTAAACTACACAATCATGCCAGCGTAGAAAAAGTGGAAAAGGCTGACGATGGTGAGCTATCAGTGCATCTAACCAATGGTGAAGTGCTAAAAGCTGACTGCCTAATTTGGGCGATTGGCCGCAAGCCTTCAACCGACAAAATTGATATTGAAAATACCGATGTTGAGTTGAGTGATGACGGTACAGTTAAAGTAGATAAGTACCAAAACACTACAGCCAAAAATGTGTACGCGGTAGGTGATATTACCGGTGAAGCAGAGCTTACTCCGGTGGCAGTTAAAGCAGGTCGTTTGCTTAGCGAGCGTTTGTTTAACGGTCAAAAAGACGCTCACATGGATTACTCGATGATTCCAACCGTGGTATTTAGTCACCCACCTATTGGCACTATCGGCTTAACTGAGCCAGAAGCTATAGAAGAATATGGCGAGGACAATATTAAAGTATACACCTCTAGCTTTGCGTCGATGTACACGGCGGTAACCCGTCACCGTCAAATGACAAAGATGAAACTAGTATGCGCGGGTAAAGACGAAAAAGTGGTAGGCCTACACGGTATTGGCCACGGCATGGATGAAATTCTGCAAGGCTTCGCCGTTGCCATAAAAATGGGCGCTACGAAAGCTGACTTTGATGCCTGTGTAGCCATTCACCCTACCAGCGCGGAAGAGTTTGTTACGATGACCTAAGTAGACGCGCTTAATTGAACGCTTTCTCACGAAAACCGGCATTAGCTTACAGGTAAATGCCGGTTTTTTTTATGCTTAACTTACTTTTTCCATTTCAACAGGCACGCCGTTTAGCACCGCATTGCCCGATAGTTCGTCTACCTGTAAATCGTCAGTAAGAATGTTGGTGTTAACCCCAGGGCGCTGACTAGCCACAGACAGTTTAATACCTTTTTTATTGTGCCCCCATCCATGTGGGATAGACACTACGCCAGGCATAATTGCATCTGTGATTTCAGCCTCTATGGTTAGTTGGCCGACCCGTGATTTCACGCATACCTCATCGCCATCTGCAATGCCGTATTTTGCCCCGTCATCAGGATGAATCTGTAGCGTACAGCGGTTGTTGCCTTTTACCATACGGGGGCTGTTGTGCAGCCAAGAATTATTGGTTTTAATATGCCGACGCCCTATCAAAACGAGGGGCTGATTTTGAGCTGTAACATGGCTCGCTTTTCCAAAGAAATGCGTGTTTAGCCTGCCCAAATCAGCCATGAAGTAATCAAAATCTAAGTGGATTTTCTTATCTTCGTGAAACAAGGCATGAGACAAGGACGATTGTAACGGCCCTAAATCTATTCCGTGTGGGTGTGCTTTAAGTATATCAATCGACAGCCCGCCTTTCGGAACAGCAGTTGAACTTTCACTTAAATTTGTATCAGCACCTTCACTTTTGCTTGCTGCTCGACCATAAAGACCTGCTTGCAATAAGTCATCAACCACACCTTTAGGTTGCTTGTCCCAAAGCGCAGCATAGTGAGCCGTGCTTTTCCCATTTAGCGCATCGAGCCTTTCCGCCAAAGATAAATAAATTTGCCAATCGGTAAGCTGATCTTCGTCAATGTCCACTACCGCTTCAGAATACTTAGCGAAATTTCGCACAGCGAAGTTGTGAAAAACAATGTCGTAATGGTCGCGCTCAAGTGCTGTTACTGGAGGAAGGATTACATCAGCATGACGGGAGGTTTCGGTAACATAAAAATCCAACGCAACCATAAAATCGAGTTGAGAAAACGCCTTATCAAGCTGCTCTGCATTGGGCGTAGTAACCACGGGATTGCCAGCACCAATTACCATAGCTTTAATTTGCCCGTCTCCGGGGGTTAAGATTTCCTCGGCTAAACACGCTACCGGGTACTCACCAGCAAAGGCTGGAAGCCCCCTTACGCGAGAGCTAAACCCGCCCATACTGCCCCTACCTGAAACTGGCAGTACGTCAGCGGCCGGCTGGGTGAACATCATGCCACCTCGCTTATCTAAGTTTCCGGTAAGCATGTTAAACAGCATAATAAGATACTGGGTGAGCGTGCCAAACCTTTGTACGCTAGCCCCCATCCTTCCATAACAAACTGCAGACCCGGCATTGCAGAAATCCAAAACAAGCTGAGTTATTTGTGACGCCGATATACCGGTAAGCTCGCTGACTTTTTGTGGCGAGTAATCGCGAATGTATTTTTCGACCTCTTTTATATCTTCTGCATAAGGTAAAATTTCATCCACTTTGTACAATTGCTTTTCAAACAATACATGCAGCATAGCCAGTAGCAAAAGCGCATCACTGCCTGGGCGAATAAAGTGATGTTCACAGCTGATATCAGCGGTTTCACTGCGTTTAGGGTCGATAACGACGACCTTCCCACCGCGTTTTTGAATACCTTTCAAACGCTTTTTCACGTTTGGCACCGTCATAATGCTGCCGTTGGATGCCAGCGGATTCCCGCCGATGATCATAAAATGCTGGGTATGGTCGATATCTGGAATGGGAATTTGAGAGATATGACCAAACAGCCGTCTACTAACAATGTGATGTGGCAACTGGTCAACAGATGTAGCTGAATAACGGTTATGAGACTTAAGGGCTCGATAGAAATAAGGCCCGAACAATATAGACCCCATATTGTGTGCATTAGGATTCCCTAAATACACGCCTACCGCATCGTTACCGTGCGCCTGTTGAATGTGGTGTAGCTTGTTTGCAACCAAATCAAAGGCTTCATCCCACCCGATTTCTTCCCATGCGCTGTCTTCCCGTGCGCTGTCTTCTCCGTCGATTTTTACTCTTTTAATTGGGCGCTTCAAGCGATCAGGGTCGTCGTACAAATCTTTTAGCGCACTGGCTTTGGGGCAAATATGGCCTTGGCTAAAGGGGTTATCTTTATCACCTTTTATTGACAGTATTTGACGGCCTCTCGTCGCTACTTCAATACCACACATTGCTTCACATAATGTACAAGTAGAGTAATGCAATTGTTGTTCAGCGTTGCTCACGGTAATTCCTACACAATTCATTGTTAATGATTTGTTATGAAATTAGCGATTATTGCTGTAATAGACAAGCATCACTGAAAGTGATGATGCAATCGTTGAACGTTAAATTTGTACCCATGATCGCATTAGCTGAATGAAATTCGATTATTTTGCAGTAATATTAACGTTAGTTTTACAACCCAAGAGTACGGTGTTTCATGTTTAATCATGTACTCTGATGTAGACAGAAAATAAATAACAAGCACTTGGAAACATAATTATGATAACGACAAAGAAACGTTTACTGGCCGTCACGCTAGTAGGCGCCCTAGGCTTAGGCGTTGCACCAACTTTGTACGCCCAAAACGACAGTGAAGAAAAAACAGAATCCGAACTTGAAAAGTGGGAAGTCAGCAACCCACCTTATGCACTAAACGAAGTCACCATTAAAACAAACGAAACCACCTGGTCTAGCTTAGACGTTGCTCCAAACGGCAAGTTTATGGTTTTTGACATGCTGGGCGACTTGTACAAAGTGAGCATGAGTGGTGGCGATGCAACGCCGCTTACGCAAGATTTTGCTTGGAATATTCATCCGTCGATTTCTCCAGACGGCAAGCAAATCGCATTTATCTCGGATAAAGACGGCTTAAGCAACGTGTGGGTTATGGACATTGACGGTAGTAACCTTCGTCAGGTAACCAAAGAAAAAAGCAATCTTATCCACTCTCCTAAATGGAGCCCAGACGGCGAATACCTAGTGGTAACAAAAGGCATTATGTCTAGCCGCAGTATCCCTGCAGGCGAGATTTGGATGTATCACAAATCAGGTGGTGACGGCCTACAAATTAAAGCTCGTAACAGCGGAAAGCGCGACCAGCAAAACATTGCTGACCCTGTATTCTCTCATGACGGCAAGTATATTTACTTTACCGAAAATACCGTTCCGGGCGCCCGCTTTGAATATAACCGCGACCCATTAGAGGGCATTTTTGCTATCACTCGCTACGACCGCGAAACCGGCGAAGAGAGTCGCTATATTAGCGGTACGGGCGGCGCGGTAGTCCCTACCCCTTCACCTGACGGTAAATACATAGCATTTGTGCGTCGCGTTAAAGATAGAACCGCGCTTTTCATTAAAGACATTAAGACAGGGGTAGAAACCCCGCTGACGTTGGAACTAGAGCGAGATATGCAGGAAGGCTTTGGTTCGGAAGGTTACTTTGCCTACTTCGACTGGATGCCAGACAGCAGCAAAATCGTATATTGGACAGGTGGCAAGTTCCACACTATCAACGTGAAAGATAAAACCACCAGCACCATGGACGTAACCGTTGAAGGCACGGTGAAATTTGCTGATGCGTTACGTTTTGACGTTGATGTAGCCCCTGATGAATTTGATGTTCGCATGATCCGCTGGTCTCAAATGTCGCCCAACGGAAAAACCGTACTCTTCCAAGCGTTAGGTAAACTTTATGTGCGCGACGTTAAATCTGGCAAAATTAAGCGTTTAACGAAACAAAACGACCATGACGAATACTATCCGCGCTTTTCCAACGACGGAAAGTCAATTGTTTATACCACTTGGAATGACCAAGATTTGGGCACCGTTCGCGTGGTTTCTGCTCGTGGCGGGAAAGGAAAGGTTATTACCCAGCAGCCAGGTCACTACATTGAGCCGTCGTTCTCTGCCGATGGCGAGAAAGTGGTTTTCCGCAAATTTACCGGCGGCTACTTACTAGACCCCAAATACTCGGTTGAGCCAGGTATTTACGTAGCAGACCTTGAAGAAGACACCGTAGAAAAAGTATCTGAGGGCGGCTACAACGCGCATTTCGCGGGTAACGACGACCGAGTGTATTTCACCGAATCAGCGGGCGGCGAAGCTTACTACGAAACCCAGCTTTCAAGCGTTAACCTTAAGGGTAACGACAAGCGAACTCACCTTTACGGTGCAGATAAGGTAAGTGAGTACAAACTTTCATACGATAAGAAATGGGTTGCGTTTGTTTACCAGTTCAAAACGTACGTGGCACCGTTTGTTGAAAATGGAAAGCGCGTTACCATAGGCCCGAACATGACCTCACTGCCGGTAACGCAGCTTTCAAGCCGTGCGGGTGAATACTTAACATGGTCACCTGACAACAAAACCCTAAGCTGGTTTAACGGCCCTACGCTATTTAGCCGTTCACTTGATGAAGCCTTTGCCTTTGTTGATGGCGCAGCGGAAACCTTACCTGAGCCAGTAGCTGAAGGTATGGATTTGTCGTTTACCACCAAAGCTGACAAGCCATCTGGTTACAAAGCTTTGGTTGGCGGTAAAGTGGTAACCATGCGCGATGCCGACAACACTCAAGAGGTGATTGAAGATGGCGTTGTGCTGATTAAAGACAACCGCATTGAAGCAGTGGGTAAACGTGGCGATGTGACCATTCCTGATGATGCCATGCAAATAGACACAACGGGTAAAACCATTATCCCAGGGCTTGTTGATGCGCACGCTCACGGCTCGCAGGGCCGCAATGAGATTATTCCTCAGCAAAACTGGAGTCAGTACTCGAATGTGTCGTTCGGCGTAACGACCATTCATGACCCTTCAAACGACACGACGGAAATTTTTGCTGCGGCAGAATTACAGCGTAAGGGCGATATCGTTGCGCCGCGTATCTACTCCACCGGCACGATTTTATACGGTGCAGAAGGACTAGGTTACAAAGCGATTATTAATAATTATGAAGATGCCTATTTCCATGTTGAGCGCTTAAAAGAAGCTGGTGCTATTTCAGTGAAAAGCTACAACCAGCCCCGTCGTGACCAGCGTCAGCAAGTGCTGTGGGCAGCAAAAAATCAAGAGATGATGGTAGTGCCTGAAGGAGGCGGTAAGCTTCAACAGAACCTGACTATGTTGGTAGATGGCCATACGGGTCTTGAGCACAGCATTCCTGTGGAAAAAGGCTACAGCGATGTCACTCAACTGTGGAAAGCCACAGAGTTCGGCTATACGCCGACCTTTGTTGTGTCGTACGGCGGCATGATGGGTGAAGAGTACTGGTACGATAAAACCGAAGTGTGGAAGAACCCGCGTCTTCTTCGCTATACCCCGTCAACCATTTTAGATAGACGCGCTATCCGCAGACCTACTGCGCCAGAAAATCAGTACAACCACCAAAACGTAGCAAGCTACGCCAAAGCGCTTCGAGATAATGGGGTCAGTGTACATATTGGCGCTCACGGACAACGCGAAGGCTTAGCTGCTCACTGGGAACTGTGGATCATGGAACAAGGTGGCTTTACGCCTTGGGAAGCGCTACGCGGTGGTACTATTGATGGCGCGAAACACCTAGGCATGGGCAAAGATTTGGGCAGTATCGAAAAAGGTAAACTTGCTGACCTCGTGGTGATTGATGGCGATGTACTAAGCGACATTAGAAAGAGTGAATTCGTAGAATACACTGTACTAAATGGACGCGTATACGAGTCTGCCACCATGAACGAAGTGGGCAGTAAGAAAAAACGTAAACCGTTTTTCTTTGAGCAAGACAATGCCACCTTTATGCCGCAACAAACGGCAGATGAAGTGGAAGCGAAAGCGCACCACTATCATTGGGAGCATTAATCCAACTAGCGTTAAATAAAAGGGGCTTCACGTTATGTGAAGCCCCTTTTAATTTCAGTCAGTAAATCTATTCTTTTTATCTGTTTCGCCCATACTGTTCGTGTGACGAAACCCAGTCTGACGAACTAATGGCTGACGCTAGCGATATCTCTCCGGCCAATACAACCGACGCCACGATTTCTGCAAATTTATACACCCGGTCGCGCCCGTAGCAGTCGAGCAATTCTAAGCACTCTCTCTGTGTACCAATACCGGTACCGCCGCCATAAGTAGCCACAATAAGCGATGGAATAGTAATAGATATGTACAGGTCACCGTCATCAGTTAGCTCTGAATACATCATTGCCGCCGACGACTCAGATACGTTTGCGACATCTTGCCCTGTGGCGATAAACATGGCCGTAATTCCGTTTGGTGAGTGCAGACCCGTGTTATTCACGCCAGATAAGAAAGAGCCTACACCAGCCACACGGCCGTGGTAGTCAATTTGTTTAGGGTCAACACGCATTACTTCTAGCAAATGTTCGCGTTTAATAGTGGCTTCAGCTGTCACCCGTTTACCACGGGTACGCATAATATTTATCTGAGAGGCTTTCTTGTCGGTGGCAAAGTTTGATTCAAGATAGAAATTCTCTATGCCTTTATAGTGATCGAGTATCCACCCGCATGCCGCGAACGTAGCACGGCCCACCATGTTCTGGCCTGCGGCATCGCCGGTCCTAAAGTTAAATCGTAAGAACGCAAATTTATTCGATAGAAAGTGGTCGATATACGTCAATTTGGCAACGCTTGAAGTCGCTTCTGCTTCTTCTTTAATCTTTTCAAAATTCTCTTTTATCCACTTTACGAAGTCCCTTGCACCCCGTGCATTCTCAAAGATAAACACCGGCGCGCGCTGCATGGCGTCGTCAACTACTGTTGCCGTTACCCCACCACTCATGTTGAGTAATTTCATACCGCGATTGTACGAAGCTACCAATGTACCTTCAGTGGTCGCTAACGGCACCACAAACTCTCCCTGCGCATGCTCTCCATTTATCTTAAGCGGCCCAGCAATACCAATAGGAACCTGCGCTACGCCAATAAAATGCTCGATGTTGCCTTTAAGCGCTTGCGGGTCAATTGAGTACTTACCTACGTGGTCAATTTTCTTGCCCGTAGCGCTTTCAAAATATTCTTGGCGTGTTTTTATAATACTCTCGCCGTAGTCGTCCATGTCGTCACGTGGAATAAACGCACTGCGTTGTCCTGGCGCAGTGATATTGTCTTCAACTTCAAATTTAAGCTTTCCAAATGGTGAAGCAGAAAAACAGATACCCAGCTTTCGTTTTTCAGGGCAAGGCGCTTCATCAATATCCAAGTGCACGGTAATAGTTTGGCGTAAAGCAAACGGCTCTCCGTCTGAGTTATTGAGCACCTTTACAGGAATACAGGAATCGGGGGTAAGCTGGAGTGAAATTTTTTCTTCGGGAATTTTTTCGCCATCAAGGGATATCCATTTCACTTCTTTGATGGTTGCGTCTTTTAATCTATTTTTCAGAGAAAAAGATAAGCCTTTATCAGTTTTGGTTAAACTTGCGCGGGTGTAAAGTTGCTTTAAAAGTATGCTGGGCACAAACATGAGGCTTCCTTCTGTGGATTCTTACCGTTTTGTTTTCATATTCCTTTGTTTTTTATAGCACATTCTTTATACAGTTCTATGACTTCTTTATATTTCTTCGCCTTTTTCTTGCGCAATATCAACTTTCAAATTTAGGCCAAGTACTTTCAAAAATGCGTCAAGCCCAATAAGGGTAAGTGCTACCTAAAAATAGACCTTAGACAATATTTTTCAAATTTTCACTTCACCTAAAGTAATCCTGTCATCGCAGTTATGTTGACCACGAGGTATCTGGCAGTAATAAAACGGAGGTATCAAGGATTACGACGCCAAGGATTAATAGCCTGCATGGAAGCGGCAGCCAGATACTTTTTATGTGATGAAAAGCAAGTAAAGCGGACTGGTTTTAACTCAAGCACCAACACTCGGAAGTGAAGGAGCCAGGTAGAAAGGAATGAAGATGAGAACAGGGCTGTTTAGAAAAGAAGTCGTTGAGGAGCAAACTAATGCTGCAGAGGGGAGTTTTTTGATGACGCCTAAACCTGTCTACTCTGTAATTGCAGGCCTGCTTATTGTTTGGATTGTGGCTGTAGCCGTATATTTAAATACTGAAAGTTATGCACGTAAGGCCTCGGTCACTGGATGGCTGGAGCCTAGCCATGGTTTATTTAAACTGTATTCCGACACAAAACGAGGAAAAGTCCTCAAGGTTCTAGTAAGTGAGGGACAGTTGGTAGAAAAAGGCGCACCACTGATAACCATAAGTTATAGCAATAAGGATGCACTAGGTAATACAGTAAGCACAAAGTTACTTGCTGAGCTTGAAGCTAAACAACGCCGGACGCTTCAAAGTATTCAGCGGCTTCGTATTTTGCACCTGGCACAGCAACAACGTTTAGATGAACAGCGCATTCAAGCCCAACAAACCTTATCGGCCCTAAACGCCATTGTTGAATTATCCCAATCGCAGTTGCTTTTATCTACAAAGCAATGGGAAAAAGGTAAAACCTTGTTTGAACAGGGTCACATTAGTCGTGCCGACTTTGAAAAGCAGACTCTCGATCGTTTGAATGCAGAGCAGCAACTTACGTTAGTCAAAAAGGATTTGAGCAACGAACAAGCTAACATTACCGCATTAAATCATGAACTTGCCACATTGCCACAGCAACAAGCCAACGAAATGGCAAATATAGAGAATACCTACAGCGATCTCACTCACCAAATTGTAAGTCATAAAAGCAGCGCAGAAGAGACAGTATACGCCCCTCATAGCGGTGTAATATCTGGCCTTCAAGTTAGAACAGGATATACCGTTGATAGCTCTCGTCCGCTTCTAACTCTGCTCCCAGAAGATGCTGACATACAAGCTCGTATCGCCGTTCCCGTAAGCTCTGCTGGTTTTATTCAAGAAGGACAGGCATTGCATATCCGATATGACGCATTTCCCTATCAAAAATTCGGTGTGCAGTCTGGCGAAATAGTAAAGATTTCTCCCTCGCTCATTCTGCCTGGCGAGCTAAAAGATGTACCAATTTCAATTAGCGAGCCAACTTACCTTGTTACTGCAAGCCTGAGTGCGAACGAAATATTGGCCTATGGAAACCGTATTTCTCTGAAAGCTGGAATGACATTTTCCGCCGATGTGGATTTGAGCCAGCGTAGCCTTTTGGAGTGGTTAATGGAGCCGCTCTACAGTATCACAGGGAAGCTTTGATCATGCTGAGCATAGCACAACCTCTTTCCACGCATATATTCCAAACAGCAAGGCGGGTACCCGTGATATTGCAAAGCGAAGCGGCTGAATGCGGACTTGCATGCGTAGCTATGATTGCACAGTACTATGGCGACAAACGAGACCTCAGTTTATTGCGTCAGTCCATGTCCGTCTCGCTTAGGGGCACAACATTGAAAGACGTGATGCGATTTGCCAGCGACTTGGGTTTTCAAACCCGTGCTATCAAGATAGAAATGGAGCACCTTGAACAACTCTCCTGCCCTGCCATTTTGCACTGGAATATGAATCACTTTGTGGTACTGACCAAAGTAAAAGGAAAAACCCTCACTATTCATGATCCAGCTCTGGGGCAACGGAAACTGCAGTTTGAAGAAGCTTCAAAGTGCATAACGGGTATTGCACTAGAAGTCTCACCAAGCGACACATTTAGCCCAAAAAAGTCCGCGCCGCGCCTTGGTCTTACTCAATTTTTCTCACGCACGGTAGGCTTTAAACGCAATTTACTTACTCTTTTCGCACTTTCCATAGCGCTGCAACTTTTCGCCCTTGCAGCACCTTACTACATGCAGACAGTAGTAGACGACGTATTGATTTACAACAACGATGCCTTGCTTAAAGCTCTCGCCATCGGTTTTGCTCTACTGCTCGTTATAGAAACCTTCACGAGCGGAATTAGAAAGTTGGTAATTTTATCGGTGTCTTCTCGCCTTCAACTTCAGATGTCGGCATCAGTCTTTAAACATCTTTTATCTCTTTCGTTGGACTATTTTGACAAGCGTCATATTGGTGATGTGGTATCCCGTTTTGGTTCACTGGCCAGTATTCGCGAGTTTTTAACTACAGGTGTTGTAACTGCAATACTGGACGGAATAATGGCTCTAATTACCCTGGCGGTAATGCTTTTATATTCCTTTAAACTAGCCCTGGTTGTTACTGCAATCATGCTAATCTACCTTGCCGTTCGCTTAGGGCTGCTGCCGTTTATTAAACGCTTAACAACTGAGCGCATTGCCCTAGCCGCGTCTGAACAAAGCCACTTCATGGAAAGCGTGCGTGCTATTTTACCCATTCGCGTTTACGGCCAAGAAATACAACGTCACAGTCAGTGGCAAAACAAGCTTGTCGCCACACTAAATAAAGACATCACGCTAGGCAAAATCAATATAGGCAGCGCGCTCACCAACCAGTTTTTATTCGGGGTGGAAAACTTAGTGGTGGTCTATGTTGGAGCGAGTCTAGTAATGGATGGTGCGCTATCCATAGGAATGTTGCTTGCCTTTATGGCTTACAAAACGCGCTTTGTTAATGCATTAGATGGTGTGGTGAATAAGCTGATTGAGCTCAACATGCTGGGTGTTCACTTTAACCGTTTAAGCGATATTTTGCTTACGCCGGTACAACAAAAACTCCACTGGCAAAATCTCAGTGACGATTCATTTAATGCGCAAAACGCGCGCGTTGCTGATTTAGACTTACCTGACTCAAATAGGTCCGCCACCCTTTCACCCAAGGTTTTAGCGCCTGGCAGTGCAAACACAGCACCGTGTCTTGGAGATGAAGCTGACGCGATAGCGCTTGAAGCTACTGCGCTAAGCTATCGCTACAGTGACAACAATGCATGGGTATTTAGAAACCTAACGCTGTGTGTTAATCGCGGCGAAATCGTAGCGATCATAGGTGACAGTGGCTGTGGAAAAAGCACATTGCTCAAATGCCTGATGGCGCTTTATCCCATAACAGAGGGCCGTATTAAGCACCCCGGAATAGCAAAACCAGTTATCGCTTCAGTGCTTCAAGAAGATGCCTGTTTAAGCGGCACCATCGCCCAAAACATCTGTTGTTTTGAAGAAGTGCCGGACCTTAAGAAAATGGTTTACGTTGCTCAGCTTGCCTGTATTCATCAAGACATCATGCACTTACCCATGCAATACCACTCCCTAGTGGGTGATATGGGCAGTAGTTTAAGCGGTGGACAAAAACAGCGCCTGCTTTTAGCAAGAGCGCTATATCAAGAACCCGACATTTTATTTTTAGACGAAGCAAGCAGCCATTTAGACATGGCCAATGAGGCACAAATAAATCACCACCTCAAATCTTTGAATATGACCCGAATTATTGTGGCGCATCGCCCCCAATCTATTGCCATGGCAGACAAAGTTTATCGTCTTGAACACGGCACATTACACCCATGCTCACCCATTGAAGTAAGAGGAAGCACAACATCAGCTAAACACGGAGAAACACGATGAAAAACCATGAAATAAGAGAACCCGCAGTATTGATAACAGCAGCTGAACGCATGCAAATAGATGCAAGTGGACTAACAGCTAGCGATAGCGTCATTCCCATGGACTGCTTATCAAAACGTGAGCTACAGGTCGTACACAAAATAATGGAAGGCCGCTCTAACAAGGTGATCGCCTCTGAACTGTTTATTAGCGAACGAACCGTGAAATTTCATTGCGCCAACATCTACAAAAAACTCAATATCAGTAGCCGCTCAGCACTTATCGCCTGCTGCTTTAGAACCCTTTACCGGGAAGTGGTTTCGCTATAAGCGCTTCCACTTCATCACTCAACACGCCATTACAAGGAGCGTACTTTATGAAAAACCATCAATTGAATCACAACCACCCAAATCTAAACCAACCAGCAAGCACCGAGCCCGTTGCTTTAGTCGAAGCACAGCTGTTTGAAGTATCTGGCGGTCTGCGCGTTCGTTTAAGCGATACCGTACCGGTAGTCGGCCCAACACCTAAAGAGCCCGTTTATATCACCATGGCTATTGGTGAGGGCGGCGGCAAACTCCCGGATATTTTGTCTTAGCTTTCGCTTAGAAACGACTTAAGCCAACACGCGGATTAAGCATCGCTTTGTGATGTCCGTGTGTTGCTTTACAACCAATAGATTCTTCCAACACTTAACCTTCTAGCAAGGAACGCAAATGCACGTAGCTTTATTGGGAAATGAGCAAGACCCGCAAATTCAACATATTGCGAAAGCCCTATGTCAAACGGCTACGCCATTTTACTTTGCCAATACGCAACATTTCGGTTCAACGTGGGCCATAAGCTATGATCCTGATTTTGATGATGGGCTAATCCATTTCAGCTCCCCCTCTTTGTGCGACCAACCTAGAGTCACTTTTTCAAACACTAAAGCTGCTTATTGGCATGAGTATTTGCCGGGTTTACCGCTAAAAGCCCCAAGCGAGAATTCTAGTAACGATAGCAACGCAGATCCTCAAGCAAATCGTAATAAACGTGATGACAAAGCGTCTCGTGTGTTAGAAAGCGCGGGATGGGTCGAGCAAGAGCGAGCAAGTACTTTACTTTGTTGGTTTAGCTACACCAACATAAAATGGGTGAACTCTATCGACGCTGTTCGAAGCCACCAGTGTAAGCCTTATCAATCACGCGTTGCTGGCAAACTAGGTGCACATATCCCCTACACCTTTATAGGCAATGCGCCTGAAGTCGCTTCTCAGTTTTGTAGCAATATGCGAGACGTTATTTACAAGCCCGTACGCGGCGGTCGAACCGCACAGTTTGTGAATAAACAACCTAACATGCGCCCACTACTAAACACGCTGTTAGGTGAGCGCCCTGTTACCTTTCAAAAGTATATTGCTGGCGTAAATGTACGAAGCTATGTGCTGGGCAATGACGTGCTAAGCGTACAAATTGACTCAAGTGAATTAGATTACAGGAACGACGACAATGCGAGCGTATCAGTGACCGCAGTCCCTAGCGACATTCAGCAGTTAGCTGTCAGAATTTGCCATGCATTAGGCATGCATTGGTGCGCAATCGACTGGCGTAAGAGTGCAAAAGGAAAGTACTTTTTTCTAGAGGCAAATCCCAGCCCTTATTTCCTAAAAGTAGAGAACGAAACCGGCCTGGATATCACAGAAAAGCTGGTGGCGCTGATGGTGAAGACTTCGTAGTAACAAGCAGGACGTTTAGAGGCTAATTGGGTTTCCACAACGAATTTGCGATTGTTTAGAAGCCTTTAAGCAATCATTGACAACACCCCAACAACCTATCAATATGATAGGATGAATTTCAGAAGGCATTCATGGCTAATCACAATCCCCAAGGAATTAATGAATTCCCTCTTACAGAGGAAACTGCCAGAAAAATAATGAATGACCTCGCAGAAAACTATACTCACCGGATTCGGTGGACTAAACATGTTAAACAGCGCATGCATGAGCGAGGAATCACTACAGGTCAGGTGATCACTTTATTAAAAAGTAAGCACTCAGTATTTAGAGAGGGGCCATATCTTGATATTTCTGGAGACTGGAAATTTAATTTGAAAGATTTAGCTGCGGGCAAAGTTATCGAACTCACTGTTGCACTTAAAAATCATCATGATAGTCCAATGTCATTTCTAATTACTGTATGGATAAGTTGAGAGGGTAAAATGTACCATTACACTGAAAGCGGGTTATCAAATGTATACCTGAAAAACGGTGTTACCGTTGAAGTTGTAGACGGTGAAGAGTATACAAGCATTGACGATATGAACGGTCTTCATAGTGCGATAGCACAGACAATTGTTAACACCAACAAGCCTCTTGCTCATGATGAGTTTAAATTCTTACGTATAGAACTAAATGTTTCTCAAAAAATGCTGGCGAATCGTTTTGGTGTTGATGAACAGACCATTGCGCGTTATGAGAAAGGTCAAACAAAAATTCCACGGACAACAGATGCAGCCTTAAGAGCCTTATACATGGAAAGCCAACAGAAGAATAATCCCGTAAGTTACTTTCTTGATTTACTAGCAAATACTCAAGCGGAAGAAGCTGCAAAAATAATTCGTCTTGAAGAAGTCGAAGACCATTGGGAAAAAGTAGAAAGGTAAAAAAGCCGACTTAACGTCGGCTTTTTAGTTCTTATTCATGTAGAAGGGCTAGTTGAACAAATTAACTAACGGGGAAACTTCTACTTAGCGCTAAATTACAAGATAAAGCGCGAAAGATCTTCGTTATCTACCAAGGTTTCTAGATGGCTGTTAACGTAATCAGCATCAATCACGAATGACTCACCGCTCTTTTCAGAGGCGTCAAACGAGATATCTTCCATTAGGCGTTCAAGAACCGTGTGCAAACGGCGGGCACCAATGTTTTCAGTGCGCTCATTCACCTGCCATGCCGCTTCAGCAATGCGCTGAATACCAGAATCGTCGAACTTGATATCCACGCCTTCTGTCTTCATTAGCGCAATGTACTGGTGCGTTAAAGACGCATTTGGCTCGGTAAGAATACGTTTAAAGTCACCCACTTTAAGGGCAGATAGCTCAACGCGAATTGGAAGACGACCCTGAAGCTCAGGAATAAGGTCCGACGGCTTGCTCATTTGGAATGCGCCCGAAGCGATAAACAAGATATGGTCAGTTTTAACCATGCCATGTTTTGTCGATACCGTTGAACCTTCCACAAGTGGAAGCAAGTCACGCTGAACACCTTCGCGAGATACATCAGCCGATGAGTTACCCTCGCGCTTACAAATTTTGTCAATTTCGTCGATAAACACAATACCGTGCTGCTCTACCGACTCAATGGCTTTTTCTTTCAAATCTTCTTGATTCACAAGGCGTGCAGCCTCTTCTTCAATAAGTAGTTTGAACGCTTCTTTAATTTTCAGCTTCTTCTTTTTCTTTTGCGAACCCGACAAGTTTTGGAACATGCCTTGAAGCTGATTGGTCATTTCTTCCATACCTGGAGGCGCCATAATTTCTACGCCAACCTGCGGAAGTGCCACATCAATTTCAATTTCTTTGTCATCTAAGTCGCCCTGACGAAGCTTTTTACGAAATGCTTGGCGCGTACCGCGATCTTCAACGTTTTCCTTATTACCCCATGCATCTTCTGGTGGAGGAAGCAAAACGTCTAGAATGCGTTCTTCCGCTGCTTCTTCTGCGCGGAATTTCACCTTTTTCATTTCATTTTCTTTCGTCATCTTTACCGCAATGTCGGCAAGATCACGAATGATGGTTTCAACTTCTTTACCTACATAGCCCACTTCGGTGAACTTAGTCGCTTCAACTTTAATGAACGGCGCGTTAGCAAGTTTTGCTAAACGGCGGGCGATTTCAGTTTTACCCACACCTGTAGGGCCAATCATCAAAATATTTTTTGGCGTAACTTCTTGGCGCAGCTCAGGTTCAAGCTGCATCCGACGCCAGCGATTTCGAAGTGCAATAGATACAGCGCGCTTGGCATCTTGTTGACCGATAATATGACGGTCTAACTCGTGAACAATTTCTCTTGGTGTCATTTCAGACATGAATAAACCCTTTTCTAACAGCGCTTGCTGTACTCGAATTCATACGAGCGACAGCAAGCCGATAACAGCATTCAGCTATTACTTAGTAATCTAGTACATCAACCGTTTGGCTATGGTTAGTGAATACGCAAATATCACCCGCTATGGTCAACGCTTTTTCAGCAATTTCTTTTGCGCTTAGCTCTGTATTTTCAAGTAGTGCAGTAGCTGCGGCTTGCGCGTAGTTACCACCAGAACCAATCGCGATAAGATCTTGTTCTGGCTGCACCACATCACCGTTACCGGTAATGATAAACGATGCGGTTTCGTCGGCTACGGCAAGCAATGCCTCTAGTTTGCGAAGCGCCCTGTCAGTTCGCCAGTCTTTGGCAAGCTCTACCGCCGCTTTAGTCAAATGGCCTTGGTGAGCTTCAAGCTTTGCTTCAAAGCGCTCAAACAGCGTAAATGCGTCGGCCGTGCCACCAGCAAAGCCCGCTAAAATCTTGTCGTTGTATAAACGGCGCACTTTGCGCGCATTACCTTTCATTACGGTGTTACCCAGTGATACCTGTCCGTCACCGGCCATTACCACTTGATTCCCACGTCGTACAGATACAATCGTTGTCACGTTTCATTCCCCGTTTCGCTGGGCGCAGCTGCGTTTTTTCATGTTACAAAGGCAGCAGCGTTCAAATTCAATAACAAATAAGTGGGGGAAGGCTTTTTAATTTCAAGGGTAAGACAAAAGAATGTGCGCTCAAACCTGCCTACTATATGGGCTTAGCGCATACGGCGCTTATTGAATACCCCATTTATAGAGTGCATACTCTCGCCAATGAAGCCCTATGGCCAGTTGAAATAATGCCTAATTGATAGAGCACAGATAAAGTAGCAACACTGAAGTCGCTACATAATGGTATTAAAGGAGTAAGAATGAAGTATCAAGGAAGAATACAACAGTGGGACGATGCTAAAGGTTTTGGCTTTGTGGAGCCCAACGGTGGCGGAATACGGGCCTTTGCTCATATTAAAGCGTTTAAACAGCGCTCTAGGCGACCTATTAATGGCGATATTATTGTTTATGAAGTTGAACAGGATAGAAAAGGCAATCACCGCGCCTGCAACATCAGCTTACTCAAGGATCACAAAGCTAAACGTTTACGCGCCAATAAGCCAACCTCGCAAAGAAAACGTAATATTATCGTACTGAGTATTTTCTCCGGTGCACTTGCGTTATTTACACTGTCAGGTCGGTTACCGTTTATAATGCCTATCATTTATGGCGCGGTAAGTATGCTTGCCCTACTGTGCTACGGTATTGATAAATGGGCAGCTAAAAACAACATGTGGCGAATTTCAGAAGCAAAACTGCATATATTAAGCTTATTGGGAGGTTGGCCTGGTGCGTTGCTAGCCCAACAAATTTTTAAACATAAGCGTAGTAAATCGTCATTTATGAGAGTTTATTGGGTAACGGTTTTGGTTAATCTCATTTTGCTTGGGCTAATTGCATTTGAAGTGATTAATACGCAGGCATTCATGGTTGAAATTTAGCGAAATCGATACCCTTCAATGTCAAAACCAAAACCACTTTCGTAGCCCTTAACATACACCCATCCTTTATTCGGTAGGCGTTTGTGCTCACTTTCCCTTAAGCATAAGCGCCCATCAGACAGGGGACCGTTCTCTTTTAGCAAAAGTGGATGTCGACAGTGCTTAGAGCCGCTTCCTTTTTCATAAGCAAATTTTCTTTCTGTTTCTTGTTTATCGGACGCTAAGTGGAGCGTGTAGGGCAATGCCGTATCAACAAAACTAAACCACAAGAAAAAGGCTAATAGCGGCATGCCAAATAACGTCATTTTTCCACGTAAATCTTTAGTCACAAACTGCGCGTGCCGCTTATCGATAAAAATGGCGAGGTAATAAAAGGCGCTGTAGGCAAAAGTGAGAAATACGATGGCCCAATTCGAATTGTCTAGCCAAGCATTGATCACAATAAAATCGGTTAAAACACTTACGAACATTGCGCCAATAAGTACTAAAAAAGTACCGTTACTGATACGTGTTATTGGATGAAGCTCAGACCATTTAGGTCGAGTAAAATGCTCATCTTGATGGGCGCTATCCGTATCATCTTCAAATGGCAGCGCTGCCCGCTTAACAGCGAGCTCATTCTTTGCTGCCTGGTAGCGCTCCGGAAAGGCCTGCTTATCAATATTTTCCAGAACGTCCTCAAGCTCTTCTATGCTGTAAGCAGCGTAATCTGGTTGTTCAGTGATGGCAATACGCATTGATACTTCCTTGTAAACGCATCCTTTCTCTACGCGCTATCAATGCGCCGTATGCATCGCATTAAATGTTACCGACAATAAACTGCTACAAATTCCAGTACCAAATTTGGCATGTGGCAATGTTCACTTTACGCAGGCTGTGCTTAGCTTTTTCTGCATCTCGCTTAGACTCATATGGGCCCAGAATTACGCGGAACCAGTCGCCGTTGCTGCCAGTGCTGTGTCTAATAAGCGCCTCTAAGCCTTGGAATGCTATTTTGGCTTTCATCTCTTCAGCCTGGGCGCGGGTTCTAAACGAAGCGCACTGCATCAAATAGCGCTTGTCAGACTTTTCTTGCTCTTTAACATCAACTTCTACTTCGTATCCGGGAAGAGTCTTAATATACTCCCATTCTTCCTCGGGCAATTCAGGTAAAGATTCTTCTGTAGGAGCAACAGGCCGTGAAGCTTGGGTATCTACGTTATCTTCTACATTGTCTTTTATCGACCACAAAAAGATACCAAAACCAATTACCAATGCGAATACACCGATAAGGCGCACAATAGGAAGTTTGCCAACAACCGACGCATTTATTTGTGCATTCCCCGCTGGTTTTCTTCCTTTACCAGCAGGCTTCTTTTTTTGAGGAGAGCGTCCACGAGAGACATAATCGCGTTGAGCCATAGTCGGCAATATTCCTACTTGTTATCGTTGTTTGTATGCGTAAGAAAACGTCATATACCAAATCTTTATGAAGAAGCAGCTTTCCTGCAACTTCAATCCTGCCAAAATTTTAACGTATTGCCACTCAACAAGCTAACTGAAATCGGTAGGATCAATATCTATTGACCACCGTACTTTCATTGCCTGTGGCAACGCCTGTAAAAATGGCAGCGCCAAACGTAGCGCATTGTGAAGCGGCGCACGCTTTTCATGACTGCATACCAGCATAAATCTGAACCTGCCTTGCCGCTTTTCTATCAAACAAGGAAACGGGCCATTCAACTCAATGGCATGCTGCTGGAGAAAGACTTGCTTACTATCTTGTAAAAAGCGATAGGCCAAACTGCTGTCAGTCGCTTCAGCACGAATCACAAATTGACTAATAAAAGGGGGCAACCCCGCCGCTTTGCGCTCCATTAATGCGTGCCGGGCAAAATGCCCATAGCCATTGTGCACTAAATCCTGTAGCAGAGGGTGATGGGGGTTGTGAGTTTGAAGCCACATTTCACCGGGTTTACTTGCGCGCCCTGCTCTTCCAGCAAGCTGTGTCACAAGCTGGGCAAGCTTTTCTGGCGCTCTAAAATCGGCACTAAAAAGTGCCCCATCACAATCTAGCACCGCCACTAAGGTTACATGCGGGAAATGGTGACCTTTTGATAGTATCTGAGTACCAACTAGCAGCTGGTACTCTTGGCGGTTTATGGCATCAAGCGTTTGGTGCAGTTTATCTTTGCCCCGAACGGTATCGCTGTCTATTCGTACCTGTTTAACACCGGGAAATAAACTTGCAAGCCCTTGCTCGACTTGCTCGGTGCCCGTACCCGCAGTCACTAATTCATTGTGATGACACGCTTCGCAGTTTGATGGCATTGAGCGCATGCCGCCGCAGTGATGACACTGTAGTCGGTTCTGCGCTTTATGCACTGTATAAGGACGGTCACAGCGCTTACACATTACGGTCTCACCACAGTGATGGCACAGCAGCGCTGGCGCATAGCCTCTGCGATTTACAAACACCAATACCTGATTTCCCGCATTGATGTGCTGGCGCATTATCGTCAGCAAGCCTTGCGAAATACCGTAGTGAATGGGTTGGTCGCGTGCGTCTAACACATGCTGATGCGTGCTTTTCGCCCCTCCCGCTCGCTTGGTAAGCTGCAAATGGGCATAGCGACCGCTTAACGCATTATTAAGTGTCTCTAGCGCGGGCGTGGCGCTGCCTAATAAAAGAGGAATATTGTGCTGCTTAGCCCGCATGGCTGCTAGGTCACGGGCGTGATAGCGAAGCCCATCTTGTTGTTTAAAAGACTCGTCGTGTTCTTCATCCACAATCAACATACCGGGGTTGTGCAGCGGGGTGAAAATAGCCGAGCGGGTACCAATGATAATACCGAGCTCACCGGCTTTTGCTCGCTGCCACACCTGTAGCCGTTCTTTATCAGAAAGCTGAGAGTGTAAAACGCCCACTACAATACTAAAGCGCTTCTCAAAGCGAGATACTGTTTGCGGCGTAAGCCCTATTTCTGGCACAAGGATAAGCACTTGCTTTCCATCACGCAGCAAGGGTTCAATGGCTTGAAGATACACTTCCGTTTTACCGCTACCGGTAACCCCTTCAAGCAAGCTTACCGCGAAGTTACTTTGCTGACGGTTTAACGCGGCAATGGCAACCGACTGCTCAGTATCTGGAACTGGCTTTTCAGACACCGATAACGAGGCAAGCCAACTGCCTGACTTAAATTCAGGTGCGACTTCTTCAATGCTTGCCAGTGACTTTTCGACAAGCGCTTTGACCGCAGGTGCGCCATACTGCTTGCGAGCTTGCGAGGCTAATAAGGCTCCACCAGCCATTGCAGAAAAACAGGCTTGTTGTTTACGCGCCCGCGATAACGTGTCTGCAGTCGTTTGTTTACCTTCTTCGGTAAGCATTAGCATGTCTTGTGGCGTGGGGGCCGCCGACTCGCCTTTGCGCAATAAAACAGGCAGCATAGCGTGCAGCACTTCACCCGGCGCATGATGATAGTACTGCCACAGCCATTGGGCCATTTTCAACAACACCCCATCTATAACAGGGCTATCGTCCAGTACCGACTCAATAGCTTTTAGCTTGTCAGAGTTTTCAATCTCACTTTCAGGTTTTTGTAGAGTTTCAACGACTACGCCCACAAGTTTGCGCGGACCGAAAGGCACAACCACCCTTACACCTGCTCTGATTGCATTGGTGTGGGTATATGTGAAAAGCTGGCGCAGTGGCACTGGCACGGCAACTTGAATAAAGGCCATTGCGAACGTTCTACCTTATTGAGTGACATTTACAGCGCGCTATGCGCTTATAAGCTGCTTATGTTGAAACTAATTATACTGAGGCTTCTTGCAGACTTATACGTTAGAGCATTTTGCGCTTCTAACAGCTAGCTACACATTTTGCTATTAGCGCATGATTTTGCTACTAGAGCATGATTTTTCCACTAAAGCATTTGGCCTAGCCTTGAAAGACAAATATTTAAACATACTTTATCGGTAAGCATAAAAGGAATGTTTTTTGTTTGGCCTTTTTATCGGCTACCTTGCCTAGCTCTCTTGTTTAGCATTTGGCCAAAAACAGCTTGATCAAGCCCCTTCCATCCTTTATTATGCGCCGCTCTTTTGCGATAGGCTGTTCTTTGAACGACTTATCATTTGAATTAAGTAACGTATGGTGTGCGACTTCGGGTTGTATAGCGATACGGCCTTGTTATGTGAGGTAACCCAATGAAACAAGATATCCACCCAAAATACGAAGAAATCACAGCAACTTGCTCATGTGGTAACGTAATGAACATCCGCTCTACGCTTGGTAAAGACATCAACCTAGACGTATGTTCTTCATGTCACCCATTCTACACTGGTAAGCAACGTAACGTTGACACTGGTGGTCGTGTTGATCGCTTCAAGAAGCGTTTCGGTGCATTGGGCAAAAAGTAAGCCTGATATCGAGTTCGAAAAAAGCGCCTTTATGGCGCTTTTTTATTGCTTAAAATTCGCACTTCACACAAACAAGATATGCTAAACAGCGCTTTACCGCCGATATTGTAAATCAGGCCAGTAACTCACCTATTAAAAAAGCTTTTTTAGCTAGCTTTGCAACATTCAACGTAACCTAAACTCAGTGAAGGTTTTTAACATTAGATAAATGCTTGTCCCAATTGCCGCCACTAACTTTATTACATTGTTCTTCGCTATCAAAATAAATACCAACGGGCGTTGACTTAATTGACGCCAAAGCAATATTCACCTGGTTTATGAAGTCTATATCCCATCCGTTAGTTAATGCCCGCTGTTTTTCCTGTTCATTATTAAACACAGCAATTACCTGCGGCGCTCTCCAATGTCCTATGTGAGTTAGCCAAACAAATCCATTGTTGTTAGATTTTACGTTTTCGCATACATCGGTCAGCACTGCTATTAGTTTTCTTTCTGTCATTTCCTCGCCTCTAGCCCAAATTTAAAATAGGCTTCCATAACATTTTATCAGAAATGTAGTGTAGAGAATTTACAAGCCAATCACCTGCGTTCCACTTTCTCGATTTGGATTAATGTTCTTGTCATTATTGAGAATATAGATCTTTTAGATATTATGATTCCCCCCATCCCACAATAGACAAGCAGAATGAAGCTTTCATCAAAAATAAATAATATGAATGTCAATTATAGCCCTATTTTACTGGTCTAATTAGTATGCCTAACCTACATTGGTATTTGAGAATTCTGATCAGATATGTACACAGTGATTGGCTGTGTTAGAGTTGCGATCGGCACTTTGATAGTGAGCATTAATGCTGTGAATAATGCTTAACTAACAAGGCTTGTGGCGCTTTTAGGTACAGATTTTAAGTGTAAACCTAAGGTTTTGTACCCATTTAGGTATGCGAGCAAAATCAGCAAAGGGTAACACCTAGCCTGCTCTTTTCAACATACCCTAGTGCTAACAACTATTTATAATCACTTTTGTCATTACCGGGTTGTAACGCACTTACGTTTATCTACCTATAACTATAACGATAATAAAATAGCTACAGAGCGTGAACGAAAACACCGATGAACCCTACACCTAAGGATACTTTTTTACATGTCAGATTTTAGACAACGCGCACTCGATTATCACGCCAAACCCACACCTGGGAAAATCCGCGTAGAGCTATCTAAACCTGCCGATAGCGTGGACGACCTTGCTCTTGCCTATAGCCCTGGCGTTGCCGAGCCAGTCAGAGAAATTGCCGAAGATGCAGATAACGCATACAAATATACGGGTAAAGGTAACTTAGTTGCTGTTATCAGTAACGGAACCGCTATTTTAGGGCTGGGGAACTTAGGCCCGCTGGCGTCGAAGCCTGTAATGGAAGGTAAGGCGCTGTTGTTTAAACGCTTCGCTGGTCTAGATGCAATTGATATTGAAGTGAAGCATCGTACCACCGAGGAATTTATTAATACCGTGGCAAATATTGCCGACACATTTGGCGGTATTAACTTAGAAGATATTAAAGCACCTGAATGTTTTGAAATTGAACAAGAGCTTATTAAGCGCTGTAAGATTCCAGTATTTCATGATGATCAGCACGGCACCGCTATTGTAACTGCAGCGGGTATGCTTAACGCTCTAGAGATTCAGGGAAAAAATATAGAAAACGCTAAAATCGTGTGTATGGGTGCCGGCGCAGCAGCGGTGGCCTGTATGGAATTGCTTATTAAATGTGGTGCCCAGCGCGAGCGTATTTATATGCTAGACAGAAAAGGCGTTATCCATACTCGTCGCGAAGACTTAACTGAGCATAAAAAGCTATTTGCTAACAATACGGATAAGCGCACCCTTGAAGACGTAATGGAAGGTGCGGATATTTTTGTTGGTGTGTCTGGCCCAGATGTTTTACCACCAGAAACACTGGCCTTAATGGCTGAAAACCCAATTGTATTTGCATGTTCTAACCCTGACCCTGAGATAAAACCTGAACTTGCTCACGAAGTACGTAAAGATCTTATCATGGCTACTGGACGCTCTGACTATCCAAACCAAGTTAACAACGTACTGTGTTTCCCATTTATTTTCCGTGGGGCATTAGATGTTCGTGCAACGGCTATTAATGATGAAATGAAAGTAGCTGCGGTAGAAGCTCTGCGCGCTATCACAAAAGAGCCTGTACCAGAGGAAGTATTGGCAGCAAGCAAAAGTGACAGCCTGACATTTGGTAAGGAGTATATTATTCCTAAACCTATGGACCCCCGTCTGTGTGAGCGCATTGCTACCGCTGTGTCTAAGGCGGCAATTGAGTCTGGTGTTGCCCGCGTGCCTGAAAGCCCAGAAGAATAAAGTTCTGGAGCATAAGACTTTATTAGTTGAGTTCAAGACCTTATTAGTGGGTTCAAGACCTTATTAGTGAGTTCAAGACTATGTCGGTTGGGTTAACGCTCAACCTTTATTCGCTAAAAAGTGCGCTTAAAGAATATAAGTACATAAAACGGCGCTGTGTTGTAGGTAATGACTTACATCCGCTAACATACAATACAGGGCCGTTTCTCTTTAATGCTAGATATCAGTCGTCTTCAGACACATCATTTTCGAAACTTGGATCGATACCCATTTCTTCCATAATACGTCTTGCTTCAGCCGGCACCCGATTAGGGTTGTCTTTGCGCAGGTCATCATCGTTAGGCAATGGCTGGCCGGTAAACGCATGTAAAAACGCTTCACACAACAGCTCCGAATTAGTGGCGTGACGTAAATTATTGATTTGGCGGCGAGTACGCTCATCAGTAAGTGCTTTAAGCACATTAATAGGTATAGAGACAGTGACTTTCTTTACTTGTTCGCTCTTTTTACCATGCTCTGCGTAGGGGTGAATATATTTACCGTTCCATTCTGCCATTATACTAACTCGGTCTACTCTTTTTTATGTTATGAAGAGAAATTCTAAACAAGTTCACGAAAAGGTCAATTGAGCAGTGTAAACCTCTTGACGTCTAGACATATATTCTTTAATTTAGACGTCTAAACGTCTATAAGAATACATTTTTGAGAGAATAAGCCATGGTTTCTTACGCACAAGGTATCGATGCATTGAACCAGTCCCTGTCGGAACTGCGTGATATTGATGTATCTTTTGAATTTTTTCCGCCTAAAACGGAAGCCATGGAGCAGACTTTATGGAAGTCGGTTGAGCGCTTAGCGCCACTAAAGCCAAGCTATATGTCGGTGACCTACGGTGCCAATAGTGGTGAGCGTGACAGAACCCACGACGTAGTTAAGCGTATTCAGCAGCAAACCGGTGTAGCAGCTGTTCCTCACTTGACCTGTGTTGATGCTAGTCGAGATGAACTTAAACAAATTGCTAAAGACTACTGGGATTCGGGCATTCGCCGTATTGTTGCACTTCGCGGCGATTTACCGTCAGGAGTAGAAAAAACAGAAATGTATGCCTCTGACCTTGTTGCCTTACTAAAAGACGTTGCCGATTTTGATATTTCTGTCGCTGCATACCCAGAAAAGCACCCTGAAGCTCCAAATGCGCAGTTTGATTTACTAAACCTAAAACGCAAAGCAGAAGCTGGTGCCACAGAAGCAATAACTCAATTCTTCTTTGATACGAGTGTTTACCTTCGATTTAGAGACCGCGCTGCCGCAGCAGGTGTCGACTTAGATATTGTTCCGGGTATATTGCCAGTAACCAACTACCAAACACTGGTTAAATTTGCGGGTTTCACAAATGTTCATGTTCCTGGATGGTTGCACAAAATGTTCGACGGCCTTGATGCCGATGACCAGGCAACCCGTAATCTAATAGGCGCTAACATTGCCATGGACCAAGTTAAAGTGCTGGCTAAAGAAGGAGTAAAACACTTCCACTTCTATACCTTAAACCGCAGTGAGTTGAGCTATGCTATCTGTCACATGCTAGGTGTGCGTTCAGGCGATTAAGAAATAACAATTATCACAAGAGTGTTGTCATTTTTGCATGATTCACTCCACCAAAGGCGCAATCAATGCGCCTTTGTTGTTTTAAACCTGCATTAAACTTTGCCACCAAGGCCGCCCGCAGTTACCATTTAATATAACAAGTAATGAACTATCGATACCTTATACCAGTCCGCATAGATAAGACCGCGCTATTTATCATTTACACGGTATCGTCAGGAGAAATTGAGTGGATTTAGACAAGGTTAAAACCTTATATAACAACGTTACGCCTCAAGTGAGAGATCTATTTAGCATCTTCATAAAGCGCTGTCGAGAAGACAATATTACTATCTCTGCTGGGCACTTAGCCTATGTAACTTTGTTATCTTTAGTTCCCTTTATTATGGTTACTTTCACCATAATGTCGGCTTTTCCTGCCTTCGCGTCTGTAAGAAGTAAGCTAGAGCATTTTGTTTTTAGCAACTTTGTTCCTACCGCCAGTGATGTGGTACACAAATACATGACTGATTTCGTGGGCAATGCCTCGCAAATGAGCGCTATTGGTATTTTGTCACTGCTGGTCGTAGCGCTAATGCTAATATCAAACGTAGATAAAACCTTAAATAGAATTTGGCGTACGCAAAGTGACAGACCCATTGTGTATACCTTTGCTATTTACTGGATGGTAATCACGCTTGGCCCTATGTTGATTGGCTCTAGTGTAGTGGTCAGTTCTTATTTGACTGGATTAGCGGCATTCACTGAAGAATACACGCCAGGTCTTGGTACTTTCTTACTCAGCCTTGTACCCAGCGGTGCAGCCATGCTTGCATTTACCATTTTATACATGGTGGTGCCGAATAGACGAGTGTTTGCTCGTCATGCTTTCGTAGGTGCCATTGTAGCCACTATCGCTTTTGAAATTACTAAGTCAGGTTTTGCGCTTTATGTAACAAACTTCCCTTCGTACGAACTTATTTATGGCGCGCTTGCAGTGGTGCCTATTCTGTTTTTATGGGTGTACTTGTCGTGGATAATTGTGCTGTTTGGTGCAGAGTTTACGTGCAGTCTAGGCGAAGCTTTCGAAAACCGTAAAGCAGAAAACGAACCGCGCAAAGTACCTCAAGAATAATTAGCCCACATGTTTAAAATAAAAAAGGGAGCCGCTGGCTCCCTTTGTGTTTATTACTGTCAAAAAGCTAGTTTTTCATTGAAGAAATAAAAGCGTCAGACTCAGCAATCGCTGAATTCATTTGTCTTATAAGCTGGGCAACGTTGTTTTCAATCGTAGAAAGCTCGCCCTGCAGTGCACCAATAGCGCTAGCATTTAGGTTGTGCTTAAGATACAACACGTTATCTTGAAGCGCGCTCAATACCGGCGGCATTTTGCTTTCCGCTTTACGCATAGCCGTCATTAGTGAAGCGTAACGACGCTTGGTTTCGCGAAGCTTGGCCGCGCTATCGCGCTTAAGCGACGCATTTTCGTATTTTTCCAACTCTTCGGCCCACTCATCAAACAAGGCTTCAGCTACACTTTCTACCTTATCAATACGTGAACTTACTTCTTCTGAAGCAGCAACGCTGTCTTCGTACTGACCATTTAAGCGGTTGTAAACGTCTTCTAGCTCTCCGCCATCGAACGCAACTGCTGCACTAAATGCCTCTAATGCAGAGTTAAACTGCTCTTGTGCGTCTTCTTGTGACTCTTTAGCGTTTTCAACACGGTCAACTAAGATATCGCGCTTCTCAACGCCCACTTTTTCCCATGCTGCATAATATGCAGACTGGCACCCACTCAGGGCAAGCATAGCAACAAATGCTGATGCAATTAACTTCATGCGGTTACTCCACCTCTAAAACGTGCTGCACTTATAATACAAATTAAATGCAGAAGAGCCCCTAACGGCCAAAAGACAATGGCAAGCACCACAGTTGCAGCTAAGGCATAACACACGCCTACCGTGATAAAAAAGAACAATGCGCCTAAAATTCTTCCTTGGACTAGGTGTCCTAACCCAGGAATAAAGAAGTTACAAATTGCGGCGATTACGTTACCGCCTGATCCTTGACCTGCCATATCAACATCCTCGCATTTATGACTATAATATGATTAGCTAGCACGTAATGACACTTGTTCTATAGTATAGAGTTAGTAGTTATCGCTTATTTAGAAAGCAAAAACAGCGTTTAAAGCAGTCAGCACGCAAACGTTTGTATAACAATAAACTAAACTAAAACAGGCACTCACACAACGCGCAGAAACAAAATGAAACGACTTTACCCCGATGTGACCTACTATGAAAATGGATTTATCGAAGTGGGAAGTGGGCATTCGCTTTACTTCGAGCAAAGTGGTAATCCAAACGGTATCCCCGTGCTCTTTATCCACGGAGGCCCTGGGGCAGGCTTACCCCCTAATTACAAATGCTTTTTCGATAGCAATAAGTATCGCATTATCGGCTATGAACAACGGGGTTGCGGCCGCTCTAAACCAATAGCAGACACCCTAAACAATGATACTTGGTCAAATGTTGAAGATATAGAAGCATTACGTACACACCTTTCAATTCCTAAATTTCTATTGTTTGGCGGTTCTTGGGGCTCGACACTCGCACTGCTTTACGCGTTAAAGTACACACCGCGAGTGACAGGCCTCATTCTGCGCGGCGTATTTCTGGCTAGGCAAGAAGACAGGGATTGGTTTTTATCGCCAAATGGGTGCGCAGCCCAGTTGTTTCCGGAGTACTACCGGAAATTTACGAAAGATGTGCCAGAGCCTGTGACCTCAAGCTCAGTGTGTGATTTCTATAGTGCGATGGTACGTTCTAGCAATGATGTACTGCGGCATTCTGCGCTTAAACGGTGGTACCAATGGGAAGAGCGCCTTTCGCGCATCACTTTACCACCTGGAGTGGGTGACTCGACAACCAATTACCCTATGCAGTTAGTTACCTGTTTAGCCACATTAGAATGTCATTTCCTCTCTAATCAATGCTTTTTAGATGAAAACTATATTCTTGAAAACATTAACAAAATAAGCCATATTCCTGGAACAATCGTTCATGGTCGGTACGACATGATCTGTAAAACTGAAGCGGCAGAGGCGCTTCACAAAGCTTGGCCTCAAAGTCAGTTACAAATTATCCCCGACGCGGGGCACAGTACCTCCGAGCCCAGTATAGGCTATGCGCTGTGCCGTGCTACTCGCGACATGTCACGCTTTATTCAGGAGTCGAAGTGATAGGACTAATTCAACGTGTATCAGAAGCTAATGTCACCGTTGACGGTAATATTATTGGCGAAATTGGTAAAGGCATGCTGGTGCTATTAGGTGTTGAGAAAGAAGACGGTGACGCCGAGATAGAGAAACTAGCAAATAAGCTCTGTCGATATCGCATGTTTAGTGACGACGACGGAAAGATGAATTTAAATATTGAGCAAATAGACGGGGAGATACTGGTCGTTTCCCAGTTCACTTTAGTTGCAGACACCCAGAAAGGTAATCGCCCCGGATTTTCACGCGGCGCAACGCCAGAACACGGTCGAGCTATTTATGAAAAGTTTGTTCAAGCACTTGAAAATAAAGGCATGAAAGTAGCCACAGGCGAGTTTGGTGCCGACATGCAAGTTGGCCTTATAAACGATGGCCCTGTAACGTTTCACTTTCACGTTTAAAGGTACTACATTGAGGGTACCCGCACTTTATAGCTTGGTTCATCACACACCATTTGAGTTTATAGGTACCTAAACCCATTTGGTTTAAATAAGCGTGAAGTGACCGCGGAACAAGCGATTAAGGCTCACTTATTCATCAGCCCATATATGCTTACATAATTAAGCTTGTACCTCATGTATTCTTACGTTTAAATACTCGTTCATTCAATTAAGAAGGCCGGTTTATTGTGTACAAGGTAGTCACACCAAAAAGCGATGCCGAGTTTGAAGCCTATTTTCATTTTCGGTGGGAACACTTACGCCAGCCATGGAATTTCCCTCCAGGCTCTGAAAAAGACGAATATGAGCAAGTCGCAGAGCACCGTATTATCACTAATAGAAATGGCGAAATTGTAGCTTGCGGCCGCGTACATTTGAACACCGCTGAAGAGGCACAAATTCGCCATATTGCAGTTCACTCAGGCCACCAACGTAAGGGCTTAGGCCAAATGATTATGGCTGCACTTGAAAACGTAGCCAAAGACTTGGGCGCTGAGCGAGCAGTGACCAACAGCCGCGAAATATCTATAGACTTTTTCAGCGCATGTGGCTTTGAAATTGAGCGTGAAGCCCCTAACGAACTTGGTATGCTCAAGCGTCAGCAAATGGTTAAGAAGTTTACTGAGAGCAATACCTTAGTGCTGCACCCTAAATGGTGTAAATCGTTGCAAGAGACTTGGTCTGAGACTATACCCATTACAGAGCACATGGGAATTAAGCTTTACCAGTATACAGGCCGCACACTTGAAACTCGCGCGTCATTAAACAAGAACATAAATATTCACGGCACTATGTTTGCGGGGAGTATTTTCTCTTTAGCTACGCTTACCGGCTGGGGCATGATTTACTTGCAGCTTAAAGAGCGTGGATTAGACGGTGACATTGTATTGGGCGACGGCGATATTCATTACCATAAGCCCATTACTATGAAACCCAGAGCAATCTGCAATATTGAGACCTTGTCTGGTAAATTTAAACCGCTGGAAAATGACAACAAAGCACGTTTTGAATTAAGCGTAGCAATTTTAGATGGCGACACACCAGTAGCGGAATTTGAAGGTGTATTCTACGTGCTTCCCCCTTCTAAAAACGAAGAAGAGTAGCACTTCGAGTTAACGCCTCACCCGAACGGGTATTCTACCAGCCCGCATAGATAATCGAGTTATTTTGACAAATACATAACCGTTTATCGGTGAATTGAGGAATGTTCACCACCATTTTGTACAAGTCGTCACTAAGTACAAAAAACTACTCATAAAAAAAGCGCCTTTAAGGCGCTTTTTTCAGATTTAAGCTATTTATAAGCTATGTACTACGCGACCATAGCTGCTTGGAGCTTTTTCATCGCGTTCTTTTCAATTTGACGAACACGTTCAGCAGATACTTGATACTTATCAGCTAAGTCTTGCAGCGTGATCTTGTTATCTGCTAACCAACGGGTTTCGATGATATCTTGGCTACGCTCGTCTAGCGTTTTAATCGCTGAGTATAAGCGCTTGCTAGCAGCGGTATCCCAGTCATTATTAATTACGTCAGTTTCAACGTCTGAAGATTTGTCTTCCAGATACTGAACTGGCGCAAAATTGCCTGTTTCATCTTCGTCTGCAGTTAAATCAAACGCCTGGTCTTGAGAGCTCATGCGCGCTTCCATTTGAAGCACTTCTTTTGTACTCACGCCCAGTTCGTTCGCTACAGTTTGTACTTCGTCGTGCGTGAACCAACCAAGGCGCTTTTTCGCCTTACGTAGGTTAAAGAACAGTTTGCGCTGCGCTTTGGTAGTCGCAACTTTCACTATTCTCCAGTTTTTAAGTACAAACTCATGAATTTCAGCTTTGATCCAATGTACCGCGAAAGAAACCAAACGCACGCCCACGGTTGGGTCGAAACGCTTAACGGCTTTCATCAGACCGATATTACCTTCTTGAATTAAGTCGGCTTGTGGTAAGCCATAACCTGAGTAAGATTTTGCAATGTGCACTACAAAACGAAGGTGTGACATTACTAGCTTACGAGCGGCTTGTAAGTCTTCGTCTTCGCGAAGGCGCACTGCCAACTCGCGCTCTTCCTCAGCGCTAAGCATATCAATGCTGCTTACAGCTTGAATGTAGCCTTCAATGCTACCGCTGTGTGGCACTGACAGGGCCATAGATTGCAAATTGTTGCTCATTGTTCACCTCATTTATTGCCGCTTCATATTAGCAAAGTAACTGAAGCTGCGCGAGACCTAATTAAGATATGAAGTCTAACCAATATGTAGGTATAGTGACTATTTCTACAATATCAAGACCTAGAATAAGAAAAAAAGTTCAACTTCACGAATTAAGCGTCGTTTAAGTTTGTTAGATGATGCATTAGGCTAGCTAAAACGAATTCTTGTGCTTTTCGCATTGCTTACCACCCCGCGATACATCACTGCGCCTAATAGTTTTTATAGGCTTGCGGTCGGTCATCTAATCACGAAATTATTATACTTTAATTACATGCCTGAGTGGGAAAGCTAATCTCACTGGTATGAATTCTAACGAATATTGAATAATCGCTACAATTCACTAATGGAGAAAATAGCGACTTTTGCGTATGAACGCTACGTCAAATTCCATCGGCCATTACTGCTTATAAAAGGAAGTGCCAGTTTATACCTTGCTTTTCTGGCTGGAAATTGAAAATATTAGATTGTATCAATCGATTTTGCACTACGACCGCTGCATAGCATTTTCCAGACAAATACAATAAAAAGCTGGAAGGGAAATACTTAAGGAAAGGAGTAAGGCAAGTAAAGCAAAGAGGAATTACATGTTTGCTTACGTCGCTAGACAGCCCATATTTGATGTAAACCGAGAAGTTTACGCTTACGAATTACTTTTTCGCGTTGGAGAGGAGAACTGTTTCCCTAACATTCCTCCTGATGAGGCAACGTCAAAAATACTGACCTCTACCCATTTAAGCTTGGGTATTGAGGAAATTACCGGGGATAAAAAAGCCTTTATCAATTTCCATCGCGATACGCTGATGTTCCGCTTTCCTACATCATTAGATGCTGACAAAGTGGTTATCGAAATTGTTGAAACCGTAGAAGTTGACGAAGCTTTGGTTGCAGCATGCAAGCATATACGCGGCCTTGGGTATCCTATTGCCCTAGATGATTACGACATGAAAGGAAAATGGGAAGCATTTATCCCGTTTACCAGCGTTGTAAAAATTGATATCACCGAAATTTCTCACGATAAGATCCCCGCTTTGGTCGAGCGATTCAAATCGCATAAAATCAAACTGGTAGCTGAAAAAATTGAGACCTATGAAGAATTTAATAAATTCAAAGAAATGGGGTTCGATTATTTTCAAGGTTATTTTCTTGCTAAACCGGAAATTGTTAAGCACAGGAAGTTAGGACCGAGTAGCTTAACTATGATGGAGCTACTTACTTTAAGTAGCCAAGCAAAACTGAATTTCGATGACGTTAATAAAATTATTGAGAGAGACCCTTCCCTCACCTATCTGCTATTGCGCTTTATTAACAACCCTATGATTAATAAACGCCATAAGATAACGTCACTTAAACACGCATTAACTTTCATGGGTGAAGTAGAGGTGAAGAAATTTATTTCTTTACTTGCTCTTGCCAACCTAAGCGATGGTCAGCCAAGTGAACTCATGCACATGGCTCTGGTTCGTGCAAAGTTTTGTGAACTAGTATTTACTCAGCTTAAGGGCTCGGATAATCCGCTAAAAGGCTTCCTCACCGGGCTGTTGTCTTTGCTAGATGCGATGATGGAGCAGCGCATTGACGATCTTGTGAGTAAAGTGCCTATCAGCGATGATGTAAAGAATGCGCTTTGTGGTACACCCGGCATGCTGCGTAATTGCCTGACGCTTGTTCAGTACTTTGAACGAGCAAAATGGGGGGGTATTCAACAGTTTGCTAATAAATATGAGATAAAACAAAATTTATTGCACAGTTATTATAATGAAGCAATTAAGTGGGCAAAACACATCCATAGCTCGGCATTAAAAGATGAATAGCCAATGCATCAACACAGCACATTGGTAAATTTATCATTGAATTGTTGTTAGATAACGCCTACATATCATAGACTAGGGTTTGGGTTGATTATTACCTAAACCCATCTAATACCAATAAAAACGTCGTCAAACCATGTTGCCTCAGGAATAGATTATGTTCGCGTTCATAGCTCGCCAGCCTATTTTAGACAAAAGCAAAAGTGTATTTGCCTATGAACTATTATTTAGGGACGGTAAGTCTGGCGCCTACCCTGAGCACAGTGAAGAAAAAGCCAAATATATTTCTGAGCACTTCCACCCGTTAGGGCTAGATGACATCAGTGGTGAGAAAACGTCATTTATTACTTTTTCATCAGACACCATTATTTCCCGTTTTCCGACGTCGCTTAACCCTGAGTCAGTTGTTGTTGAGCTGGCTGACCCAACCGATAACACAAGTGGCCTATTTGAAGCGTGCCAACACATTAAACAACTTGGCTTTAAGCTAGCCATCGACGACCCTATGATGGTAGGTGCCGCGCACGATATATTCCCGCTTATCGATATCGTAAAAGTAGACGTCACCAAAACACGCTTTGAAACTATCGAAAAACATATTCCTCGCTATCACGATGCAAATGTCCAGCTAGTTGCCGAGCAAGTTGATACACAAGACAACTTCACTACTTGTGTAGACTTAGGCTTTGACTTCTTCCAAGGTTATTTCTTTTCACAGCCTGAAGCGCGAATACTGAAGCAGCTCCCTGCTTCTAAAATGAATATCGTAGATTTGATGGGTGAAAGCTCTAGCAGTGATTTTAACATTGAGCGCATTAGCCAAATTATCGAACGCGATGCTACGCTGAGCTTCTTGTTATTAAAATTCATAAACAACCCCACAATCAATAAACGCTACAAGATCACCTCACTTAAGCACGCACTCAATTACATGGGTGAAGTAGAGATTAAGAAATTTATCGCGTTGTTGAGTTTAACCAACTTAGGCGACGAGAAACCTCTTGAAATCATTCATATGTCGCTTGTACGCGCTAAGTTCTTTGATTTACTTGCCGAGCGAAGAGGCATCAAAAACAACCCGCCAATATCATTTTTAGTAGGGCTGTTCTCGTTACTTGAAGGGTTACTTGACCAATCTATGACTGACATCGTGAAACAACTGCCGCTGTCCGATGAAGTTAATGACGCATTACTAGGCAAAAACCTAGAAATGAACAACTATATGACCTTGGTTCGGGCGTTCGAAAGTGCGCTGTGGATGAATGTGATAAAACAAGCCAAGATGCTGAATATTGATCAAAAGCAACTGCATATGCTTTATAATCAGGCTATTACCTGGGGGAACGGCGTACGCAGTGCTATTTCATCACATTACCCGCGTGCTACCGCCTAAGCGCCAACACGCGTATAGTAAACCCAAGGTCTGCGACACTTATTTAGGTTCTATTTCTCTCACATGTCGCTGTACAGAGATAAGTGAACCGAGTAGCCCAAGCAAAACAGAAAGCCCTAGCATTGTTAGCAACGCTGAACCTGTTAGACCTGTAATGTTGAACTCTTTTTGATACATAGCGGCAAACGTCGTTATGCTGCTGTCCATCCACCAAAGAATAATGATTACGGCAAGCCACGCCATTAAACCGCCCAACAAGCCATACCAGAAACCTGTATATAGGAAAGGACGATGAATAAATGCATCGGTAGCCCCTACAAGCTTCATTACCACAATTTCATCGTACTTATTGAGAATGTTTAAACGGATAGTGTTTCCGATGATGAGTACCACAGCAATAAACAATAGTAGGCCAATTAAGGTGACTAGATCCCTCGCGATATCAATAACCGCATACAAACGCTCTAACCACTCAATATCAAGCTTGCCTATGTCTACCTCTCGTTGCTGACGTAGCTTGTCTAACAGTGCCTTGGCCGCTGTGGGTGACGCATGCCTTTCATTCGGCGTAACAAGTACAACATCTGGTAGCGGATTTTTCTCTAAATACGCAATGGCATCTCCAAGTCCAGACAAATGCTGAAACTCTTTAAGCGCATCGTCGGCAGGAATGTAAACTACACTGTCTATTTCAGACCAGGTATTCAATCTGGCAACCAGCTGCTGTGAGCTTGCTGCATTAATATTCGGCTTTAAAAAAAGGGAAATCTCCGATGCCTGATCCCAACCAGCAGTAATTTTCTCGGTATTCTTAACCATAATATACAAAGTACTGGGCAAGGTAATACTTAGCCCCAGTACACCAATGGTCATTAGCGACGCTAGTGGTTGTCGCCACAATTCACCTAGACTAGATAAGGCTTGTCGGACATGGCTGACGAAAAACATGAGAATGGTTTGAACAACGCCAACTTTCGCTGATGACGCACCCTGTGCACGACCTTTGAACAAAATACTCATGACCACGCTCCTTCACGGTTACCCGAACTTGCGCCGTCAAGATCGTCGGTAAGGCCATCTGTGATCATTTGACCATTTTTAAGGGTAAGTGTGCGATAACGCATACGAGCAATTAGCCCTAAATCGTGGGTCGCGATGAGCACCGACACGCCCGCTTGATTGAAGTCTTCAAATAGACGAATAATTTCCATAGAAAGTTTGGGGTCGAGGTTACCCGTTGGCTCGTCCGCTAGAAGTAACGGTGGTTTATTCACGACCGCTCGCGCAATACCCACTCGTTGTTGTTCCCCACCAGAGAGCGTAATAGGCAGGCAACGAGCTTTGTCTCTAAGGCCGACCATTTCAAGGGCGGCTTCTACCCGTTTGCGAATTTCTTTATGGGTGTACCCTTCGATGACAAGAGGTAAAGCCACATTGTCAAAAACCGATTTATCCATTAACAGCTGATGACTTTGAAATATCATACCGATATCGCGACGAATGTAGGCAATATCTCGACGTGTAATAGTATTAAGGTCGTGACCGTTAATCAGAACCCGCCCCACGGTTGGGCGCTCCATAATACTGATAAGTTTAAGCAGGGTACTTTTCCCAGCACCAGAATGCCCTGTTAAAAAGGCCATTTCGCCCGGTGCAATGTGAAAATTCACCTTGCTAAGCGCGCGTTGCCCGCCCGGATAGGTTTTGCTTACCTGCTCAAACTTTATCATTATTTTTCCCTACCGCTTTACTGGTTTTAGCTTTCAGGTGTGTCCATTTCGCTAAACAACGCATCAATAAATTCTTGTCCGTCGAACTGGCGTAAGTCATCGATGCTTTCGCCAACACCTATATACCTTATAGGAATTTTAAACTTATCGGCAATAGAGAATATAACACCGCCTTTTGCTGTGCCGTCTAGTTTGGTGAGCGTAATGCCTGTTAGGCCCACGGCTTCATTAAACAGCTTGGCTTGACTGATAGCGTTTTGCCCAGTCCCAGCGTCTAGTGTAAGCATAACTTCGTGAGGCGCGTTTGGATTAATCTTCTTCATTACGCGAACCACTTTCTTAAGCTCTTCCATCAAGTTGTTCTTGTTCTGCAAGCGCCCTGCCGTGTCGGCAATAAGGATATCGGTGCCGCGCGATTTAGCGGCTTCTAGCGCATCATAAAGAACCGACGCACTGTCAGCACCCGTGTGCTGAGCGATAACTGGAATATCGTTGCGCTCGCCCCACACTTGAAGCTGTTCAACTGCTGCAGCTCTAAATGTATCACCCGCAGCAAGCATCACTTTCTTGCCTTCCTGCTGGAACTGCTTTGCAAGCTTACCAATAGTCGTGGTTTTACCTACACCATTTACGCCAACCATTAAGATAACGAACGGGCCTTCACTTGAATCATGCGCCTGCATCACTTCTGAAAGAGGCTGATTCACTTGAGACAACATACCCGACATTTGCTGCTTCATGATGTCCAGCAAGGCCTCTGCATCTTTAAGGTCTTTACGAGAAGCACTATCAGTTAGGTGATCGATAATTTTTTGCGTGGTATCCATGCCCACATCAGCGACTAAAAGCTGTGTTTCAAGGTCTTCATACAGCTCGTCATCAATGGTTTTACCTTTAAATAGGCTAACAATACCACTGCCTAGGTTCTCTTTTGTACGAGATAGGCTTTCTTTCAAACGCGCAAATAGCGACTTTTTCTCTTTCGGCTTTTCTTCAGCCTTTGCCTTAGCGCGGGCTTCTTCTTCCACTTGGGCTTTTGCTTGGGCTTTCGCCTTAGCTTCAGCCTCTGCCTTAGCGCGTGCCTCTTCTTCCGCTTGCGCTTTCGCCTTAGCTTCAGCCTCTGCCTTAGCACGAGCTTCTTCTTCCGCTTGCGCTTTTGCTTGGGCTTCAGCTTCTACCTTAGCGCGGGCTTCTTCTTCCGCTTGGGTTTTCGCCTGTGCTTCAGCCTCTGCCTTAGCACGAGCTTCTGCTTCCTCTTGTGCTTTCGCCTTAGCTTCAGCCTCTGCCTTTAATCGGGCTTCTTCTTCCGCTTGCGCTTTCGCCTGTGCTTCAGCCTCTGCCTTAGCGCGAGCCTCTTCTTCGGCTTGTGCTTTCGCCTTAGCTTCAGCCTCTGCCTTTAAGCGGGCTTCTTCTTCCGCTTGGGCTTTTTGTTTCTCTGCTTTCTTGTTCTTATTGAACCAGCCAAAAAGTTTCGACATCGTTAGGACAAATCCTTATAAATTCTTAGCAAATTCGGCTACACTTGCCGCCTAATGTATGAACGCATGATACCATTGTCAGCCACTATGAAGCGAGTTTCTCGCCCTACTCGGGCACCATCTTCTGCAAAAAAACGTCTTTCACCAAAAAATGGGAAAATAAAGGGCGCAAATAGCCCTGGGCAAATACGCATTATTGGTGGTCAATGGCGTGGTAGAAAGTTACCCGTACTTAATGCAGAAGGATTGCGCCCAACCACAGATAGAAATAAAGAAACCTTATTTAACTGGTTGATGCCTTTTATCAACGATGCACGCTGCTTAGATGTATTTGCGGGTTCTGGTGGTTTGGGCTTAGAAGCATTGTCTCGCTATGCCGCACATTGCGATTTTATAGAACTCGATAAACAAGCGGCAAGTCAACTTAAAAGCAATCTTACGTTGCTAAAAGCAAACGACCAGGCATCGGCTGCTGTCCATCAAGGTGATGCACTCGGTATTCTAAGCGGTATTAGCACAACACCTTACGACATTGTCTTCGTCGACCCGCCATTTGCAAAATCATTAGTCGCGCCTACGCTAGCTGCGTTAGAAGACAACAAACTTGTTCAAAACGGTAGCGTGGTATACATAGAGCACGAGAGTACGCTGGCAACACCCGCTCTTCCCGACCATTGGCAGATTATTAAAGACAAGCAAACGAGTGCGCTGCGCTATATGTTAATTGAGGTAAGCTAATTGAAGTAGCGCAGTTGAGCTTGAATTCGCTGTGAGTTTTGACTAAACAAACGGTATGCAAAACAAAAAGCGCCAGAAGAAAAAGCGCATGAACTACACGTACATGCACGAAGCCTAGCAATGGTTCTAGCTAGGCTAATCTCACATCGTAAATTTATTGAAGTTCAAGACCAATATTTGAGATACCAGCTTCCAAGGCAAGGGCTTTCATCTCATCTGCCGCTTTCGCTGGGTACTTAGCTTGCTCAACATAATCAAGCAGTTCGTTTTGTACCTCAACTTCAAACGCCATCAATGGGTGCTCTTTTACGGTCTCGTCGTCCGCCTCTTCACTTTCTAGTAAATAGGCTTCAACACTGCCTTGAGACAATTTACTGATCACCACCGCACCTTGTGGATCATCTCCAGCCATCAAGTTAAGAAGCCCGGCTAACCCAATCGCCGCATCAATGGCCGGATAAACGCCGTAATTGTCGTGTTCGCTGGTGTCGGGCGTAGCAACTTCCACTTTCTCTAGCTGTACAGCAATATTAAATTTACTTTTAGGAGACTTCAGCGTTTCCCACACTAAGTTTAAACAGTTGCGCAGTGCACTTGCGTCGCCGCTTTCTGTCAATTCGCAAAAAAGCGTGTAGTTGGGCAACATTCGTTCTAATAACGCCGCACCGAATGCAACGGCTTTCCAGCCTTCCAAGGCGCGAACACGCCCAAAGGTATTAAGTTTTTGCTTTGCCATTTAAAGGGCTCCAGTGGCATGCATGAAATATTTGGTAACGCCATCAAGAAGCATTTGGATGGCGATCATAACAAGGATCATACCCATTAATCGCTCCATCGCAACTAGGCCACGTTCCCCTAAAATTTTATGGAATACATTTGAGAATAATAAGATCACTGCGCTAATAGACCACGACGCAGCAAGCGCAATCGACCAGTCCACCATTCTGTCTGGTGCTTGATTAGCTAGCAGAATTAATGCTGCTAGCGTTGAAGGGCCAGCTATCATAGGAATAGCAAGGGGCACTAAGAAAGGCTCTTCCCCCACCGCGAGTCCACTTGGATTACCAGACGATGGAAATATCATCTTAAGCGCGATAAGAAATAAAATTATTCCTCCGGCAATGCTTACGGTTTCCTGCTCCACATTTAAAAAGTTGAGCACTGATTGGCCGCTAAATAGAAATAAAAATAAAATACCAAGAGCGAATAACAGCTCACGGATGAGAATAAATTGGCGTCGTTTCGGCTCAATCGATTTAAGCACCGACATGAAAACCGGCAGATTACCGAGAGGATCCATGATCAGAAAAAGCATGACGGCAGCGGACCAAGTATCCATTTATTATCTGTCTCCGATGAAGAGCGTGAACTCAGTTTAAGCATAAACCCAAGAGTATAACTCAAGATGCATGCTGAAAGATGGTTTTGGCGCGCAATGGTAAACCAAGCGATGAGAGTTAAAAACACCTTTTAACATTCTGTGGCTATTCTTTATCTCGGTTATACCAGTCTGTATAAATGGTTACCCACTCAGCGAGACTTTAGATATTCATGATTGTGGCGTGTTACCGCAGCTATAGTGGCGCCATATCTAGGTGGCAAAACAAAAGAATCGCTAAAAATACTCGAAAAAAAGAAAAAATAAGCTTAACTAAAACAGTAGAGAGCAGCATTAGGTAGTTGCAGGAAACAGTAACATATACGATGTTTCTTGTAGAGGTTACACCAGGCGCAACTATCTAACTTAACCAGTTGCTTGGAATTTTGTTCGCCTTTTAGGTAATGTCATAGGAACAGCGCTTCTGGTGTAATGATAAAAGAAGTTCAGCTTTCTCCAAAGCAGAGGCCTTGTTAATACAAAACAATAACTATAACAATCAGAATAGGAAAAATTGCAATGAGTTTGATGACAGTTAAAGAAGTGGCTGCATTTTTAGGGGTTCAAGAGGTACGCGTAGAGCGTCTTGAGCGCGAAAGCCTTTTGGTTTCGAAAGATAAAGACACCGACGGTAATCCACTTTTCGATAGCGGCGATGTTGAACGCTATAAAACCTTGGCCGAGCGCTTAGGCGGCATCTAATTCACATAAGAAAGGCGTGATTTTTTTGCAAAATCACGCCTTTTTATCCTTAGCGCAGAACTACGTGAGTTCCAGTAACGCTACTCGCTATTAAGCTGCGCAATCACGTTGTATAAAACGCGATTGGGGAATGTCGTAAAAGTTGAAGTAAAAAACAAGCAGCGTTCGACGGCCATTTACACCACCAAGGGCTGCTTTTTTATGCACTAAAGTCTTTTAGCATTCTCGCAATTGAGCGAATGCCTTTCGCTGTAGCCCCTACCGGCATTTCTGATGTTGCCCCGCCATGGTAGGCCGCAGCTAAATCTAAATGTACCCAGCCTTCTGGCTTAACAAAGCGAGACAAGAAGCCCGCAGCGTTTGACGCACCGCCACCGCCGCCACCTTTCATCGGGCGACTATTTGCTGTGTCAGCGAATGCCGACGGGCAGCGCTCTGCGTGAAAATCTTCAAGAGGTAGTGGCCAGAAACGTTCGTTCTCTGCTTTTGCTGCTTTAAGCATTTGTTCGCGGGCATTATCATCTAACGAGAATACGCCGTGGTAGTCAGAACCCAGTGCAACTACTGCAGCACCGGTTAACGTTGCCGCATCAATAATTAGCGGTGCGCCCGTCTCAGTTGCCGCCATCAGCCCATCAGCTAGTACTAAACGTCCTTCGGCATCGGTGTTAACCACTTCAACGGTTACCCCGTTTTTGTAAGTAAGTACATCACCCAGCTTATATGCGTGACCGCTAATGAGGTTTTCTGCACAGCACAAAATAAGCTGAATACGCTTTTCACTGCCTTGAGAAATAGATAACCCTAATGCGCCAGTTACCGTCGCTGCGCCGCCCATGTCACATTTCATATCTAACATGCCTTCGCTTGATTTAATGCTGTAGCCACCGCTGTCGAACGTGATGCCTTTTCCAACTAGCACAGCATCAACGGGCGCATCTGCATTACCTGTTGGGTTGTAATCAAGTACCAGCATTGCAGGCGGACGTTCACTTCCTCGGCCTACATTGTAAATGCCAATCCAGCCCTGCTCTTTAAGGTCTTCACCTACCGTCATTGAGTAAGTGACCTTGTCACCACCTAGTGACTTAAGCCACTGTGCCGCGCGGGTTGCCAAGGTTTCTGGGCTTAAGTCTTCCGGCGTTTCGTTTACCAACTGACGGGTAAATAATAACGCCGAATATTCTTGCTCTAGCGCTTCTTTGTCAGCCGTTTCGGCCCATTTTATTGATGCTGGTTTGCGTGCGCGCGTGAAGCTAAGTGCAAAGGCCCACTGCTGTTCTTTGTGCCAATCACCGCTTAGCGTGACTGCTGGCAGGCTTAAGCCATCTAGCTTTCTTGCCGCTTGCTGGATTAAACGCTCATTAAGCTTGTCGTCAGGCAGGTGAATAATTGCACCTGATTCAGTGAAAGAAAGCTTAGCACTCTCGCCCCACACTGCTTCAGCACTGTTTCTAGAAAGGCTAACGGTAAATTCTGCCATCGCGTTTTATCCCTTATTACATCGTTATATTATTGCTAAGCGCTTTTTGCGCTTGCACAAATGTTTGTTACTCTTTGGCGCTTTATTTAATGCGCTTGTAGTACGCTCACTGCATACGCTTTGTTCGCTAAGCGCATACGCTATAAGTGCTCGTTCATAAGCACATATATAATTCATGTGAAATACACCAGTGTGTTTTCACCTACATTCAGAAAAAAGGCGACACATGAAGTTTTCACCTTCCTTATTACGCGGCACCCTAATAAAAAGGTACAAGCGATTTCTTGCCGATGTTGAGTTAGACGACGGTACCATTGTAACCGCACACTGCCCTAATACCGGTGCTATGACTGGCTGTGCTGAACCGGGTTACACCGTTTTTTTAAGTGAGTCTACCAACCCTAATCGAAAGCTTAAGTATACATGGGAGCTAGCCCAAACCTTCGACGGTCACTTCATCGGCATTAATACGCACAATGCTAATAAACTGGTGGCGGAAGCGCTAGATAACAAGGTGCTGAGTGAATTTTCAGATATAACCAATTGGAAAGCAGAAGTAACACCTCCAACCGCCAATAGCCGATTCGACTTTGCGTTAACACGTAAAAATGAAGAACATCAGAGTGTTACTGAGTATATGGAAGTTAAATCCGTCACCTTAGCTGACAAGAATAAAGGGTTCTTTCCCGATGCAGTCACTCAACGCGGCGCGAAGCACTGCTTGGAGCTTGCTCGGTTAGCGCAAAGCGGCATAAAAACAAGCTTGTTATTTTGCGTTCAGCATACCGCAATAGAAAGCGTTCAAGTGGCTGAACATATTGATCCAACTTATGCAGAAAGCGTAAAGATTGCCGCTAACGCTGGTGTAAGGGTTTTAGCGGCAAGCTGTATAATAGACGAACAAAAAATCCTATTAAATCAAACACTCCCTTTGATTTCGTAAAAAATAGGTTGATTTTTTTCAATTCGTCTTCATATTTGCGCCTTGTTTTAGTGGGAGAACGCACTAATGCGTTTGCTGGTAGCCAGCAAGTTAAATGACAAACACCTGGCTAATTTATGAATGCAATACACCAGCATAATAATTACATAGACACGATTGATTGCCTGAAGTTGTCGAGTCTGATATAGATATCGGTCCAATCAGGACAAGATGGATGTCGTAGTGTAGGAGATGTGGCAGATGCCAACAGGAAAAGAAACAAAATCCCTAGGACTATTAGCGCTGGCAGGTTTACAGCCGTATGAGCCTAAAGCTGACGAAGAGTACATGGGCGAGCCCCAAATGGAGCACTTCCGTCTATTGCTTAAAGCATGGCGCAACCAGCTTCGTGAAGAAGTTGATCGTACGGTAACGCACATGAAGGATGAAGCAGCAAACTTCCCTGATCCTGTAGACCGTGCAGCTCAAGAAGAAGAGTTCAGCCTTGAGTTACGTACACGTGATCGTGAGCGTAAGCTAATAAAGAAAATTGAAAAAACGCTTAAGCGAATTGAAGAAGATGATTTCGGCTTCTGCGATTCATGCGGTATCGAAATTGGTATTCGTCGCTTAGAAGCGCGTCCTACAGCAGATTTGTGTATCGACTGTAAGACCATGGCTGAAATTAAAGAAAAGCAACTTCAAGGTTAAGTTACACACCTCGATTAGTTGATATAGAAAGCCTCATCCCGAAAAGATGGGGCTTTTTGTTAAGCCTTTATTATGCATAATCACTATGTAGGGCGTTTTGCTCCCTCTCCATCAGGCCAACTCCATTTCGGTTCGTTAGTTACCGCTGTTGCCAGCTACCTGGATGCTAAGAGCCATAGCGGAAAATGGCTGCTTCGCATGGAAGATATAGACGAGCCTCGCTGTATTAAAGGTGTCGATAAAGACATACTCACCACGTTAGAAGCCCACGGCCTGCAATGGGACGGCGACGTCATCTATCAAAGCCAACAACATGCCCGCTATCAAGCGGTTCTCGATGACTTGCTTACACAAGAAAAAGCCTATTTTTGTACCTGCACACGTAAACAAATTAAGGCCATGGGCGGTGTTTATAACGGCCACTGTCGGACTGAGCCAGCGCACTCAGCTACACAGGACTGTGCCGTTCGCTTAAAAGTAGATACGCAACTTGAAGCCTTTAATGACGTGCTTATGGGCAAAGTTATGCCCTTTAGTTCAAACGCTGATTTAATAGCCGAAGACGTGGTGCTGAAACGACGAGATGGCTTGTTTTCATATAACCTTGTGGTCATTTTAGATGACGTATTTCAACAGGTTAACCATGTTATTAGAGGCTGCGATTTAATTGACGTGACGCCATTACAGAGCGCAGTATACCGCACGCTGGGTTACACTCCCCCTGAATACGGTCACGTGCCGGTAGCGGCTGTGGCACCTGGCAGAAAACTAAGTAAACAAAACCGTGCAGCGCCGGTTAAAAACGAAATAGCGCTTTGCAATATTGTGCGTGTGATGCACTTTTTGGGTTTTTCCTTTCCAAGTGCGTCAGAATTTGATGATATTGATTCAGCGCTTAAGACGGCTATTTCAATGTGGGATAGGAAAAAAGTAGTGAAAACACCCGAAATTATTGTTCCACAGCATGAATCCACTTATTATAGCGAACCTTTATAGTCTGCGGAGATACCATCATCATTCATCGTGTTTTTAAATCTGTTAAGCGCGCTTTTTCAAAAGAGAGTTCGTCTCCTAACGCTTTGAAGCCAAGGACTATGACCCGTGGAGAACACGGTATATCTCGCGAAGACGTAAGCGCAAATGCATTGAAAGTAATGTATCGCCTTAATGGAGCTGGCTTCGAATCCTATTTGGTAGGGGGCTGTGTACGCGACATTTTGATGGGTCACGAACCAAAAGATTTCGATGTGGTGACGAACGCCACACCTGAACAGATTAAAGGCTTGTTCAGAAATTGCCGCCTTATAGGCAGGCGCTTTCGCTTAGCCCATATTGTATTTGGCCGCGAAATCATTGAAGTAGCCACGTTCCGCGGGCATCACCAAGAGTCAGACGAAGACGAAAACCTTCCTAAAGGCAAAGCGGTTGCAAAGCGTGATGCTCACGGACAATTAGTTCGCGACAACGTATTTGGCACCATTGAAGAAGATGCTGAGCGCCGTGATTTTACCTTTAACGCCATGTATTACAGTGTGGCCGACTTTACGGTAAAAGACTTCGCGAATGGCTTAGCCGCTATAGAAAAACGAGAAGTTGAGCTTATTGGCGACCCGGAAACACGCTACCGTGAAGATCCAGTACGCATGCTGCGTGCAGTGCGCTTTGCCGTTAAGCTTGGCATGCGCATAGAAGCGAAAACCGCTGCGCCAATTAAATCTTTGGCCAACCTTTTACAGAACATTCCACCTGCGCGCTTGTTTGAAGAAACCCTTAAACTGTTTTTGTCGGGTAAGGGTGAAGAAACTTTCTTAATGCTGCACGAATACGGCTTAATAGAGCCATTATTCCCTCAGCTAACGCCGTTTTTAAAAGATGAAAACAGCCGAGAAATGCAGTTTGTACGTCGCGTACTTTCTAATACCGATGAGCGTATTAATAACGATCAGCGTGTGACACCAGCGTTCCTCTACGCCGCGCTACTGTGGTACCCGGTTGAAGAGCAGTCACAACGCTTACAAAGCGAGTCTGGCTTAAACGCTCACGATGCATTTAATATTGCATCAGGCGAGGTAATCGCACGTCAGACGCAGCGTATTATGATCCCGAAACGCTTTTCTACCGTGGTACGAGACATCTGGATTTTACAGCAGCGTCTACCAAAACGCTTTGGTCGTCGCGCCTTTCAATTACTTACGCACCCTAAATTTAGAGCTGGCTATGACTTTTTGCTTGCCCGTGGCCAAATTGAAGGTGGCGATCTATTAGAGCTAGCTCAGTGGTGGACTCACTTCCAGCACGCTGACAACGGTAAGCAGAAAGGTATGCTTAACGCCCTTCGCAAAAGCGAAGGCGGCGCAAAAGGTGCCCCGCGTAAGCGCAAGCGTAAACCAGCGAAACGAGGTCCTGATGCATAAAGAGCATGTGTACATTGGTGTAGGTAGCAACCTTGGCGATAGCCAAGGAAAAGCACAGCGCGCGTTTGATGCTATTCGCCAAATAGAAGACACCCGCGTACTTAAAACCTCTTCACTTTATTCTAGTAAACCGATGGGGCCGCAAGACCAACCTGACTATATTAACGCGGTATGCTTAATAGAGACCTCGTTAAAGCCACACGGCTTATTGAAGCAGCTGCAACGCATTGAGCTGGAAGAAGGTCGCGAGCGCAAAGGTGAGCGCTGGGGACCGCGCACGTTGGATTTGGATATTTTGTTGTACGGCAGCGAAACCATCGACACCGCAGACTTAATCATTCCCCATTACGGCATGGCAGAGCGTGAGTTCGTTATGGTGCCGTTGTTTGAAATTGCGCCCAATATGGTTATGCACGACGGCAAACCCATATCAGCGTGGGTCGCTAACTGCTCCTTAGACGGACTTCGTCGTCTGCGCTCTTCCAATTAGCGGCAAAATCCGTATAGTTCGCCACACGATATCAACAATATCAATCTGAGACATGTCATGAAGAAAGTAACTGTATCGGGCTTGCTTAAGAAAAAGCAGGCCGGGGAAAAGATCACCTCTTTAACCGCTTACGACGCCAGCTTCGCCAAAATGTTCGACGAACAAGGCGTTGACGCCCTTCTTATTGGCGACTCTTTAGGCATGGTTCTTCAAGGTGAAGACGACACCCTACCGGTAACCATCGATGACATAGCCTACCACACGAAAAGTGTGCGTCGCGGCACTGAACGCGCCTTCGTGTTGGCCGATATGCCGTTTATGTCTTATGCCACACCGGAGCAAACCTACGCCAATGCAGCAAAACTCATGGCTGCAGGTGCAAGCATGGTTAAGATGGAAGGCGGAAGCTGGTTATGCGACACCATAAAAGGCTTGAACCTGCGCGGCGTACCTGTGTGTGGCCATTTAGGCTTAACGCCTCAGTCAGTGCACGTATTCGGTGGGTTTAAAGTGCAAGGCCGCGAAGCGAGCCAAGCTGAAAAACTGTTAAGTGAAGCGAAAGCGCTGGAAGAAGCGGGTATTCAGTTATTGGTGCTTGAGTGCGTGCCTTCATCGCTAGGCAAAGCGGTTAGCGAAGCGCTAACCATACCGGTAATCGGTATTGGAGCAGGCAAAGATACCGACGGTCAAATTTTGGTGATGCACGACATGTTCGGCATCAGCGCGAACTACATGCCGAAGTTTTCAAAGAACTACCTAGTGGAAACTGGCGATATGCGCAAAGCCGTATCAAAATATATTGAAGATGTGCAAAGCGGTGCGTTTCCATCGGCAGAGCATAGCTTCGAGTAACGAGGTAAATTATGAAGGTGATTGATAGTATTTCGGCATTGCGCGACACCGTAAATACGTGGCGACGTAATGGTGAAACCGTGGGTTTTGTACCGACTATGGGCAACCTGCACGATGGTCATCTTAAACTAGTAAAAAAAGCGAAAGCGCACAACGACAAAGTGGTAGTTAGCATTTTTGTTAACCCCATGCAGTTTGGTGCGAATGAAGATTTAGACGCTTATCCACGTACCATTGAAGAAGACAAAGCTAAGCTTATTTCTGTGGGTGCAGATGCCGTGTTTCTTCCTAGCGTTGCAGAAATGTATCCAGCAGGTCTGGATGCGCAGACATTCGTTGAAGTACCCGGTATTTCCGACTCTCATTGTGGGGCAAGTCGTCCAGGCCATTTTCGCGGTGTCGCTACCGTAGTCACCAAGCTTTTCAACATGGTACAGCCAGACGATGCGTTTTTTGGTGAAAAAGACTTCCAACAGCTACAAGTTATTCGCGCTTTGGCTCGCGATTTATCAATGGCAGTGAAAGTTCACGGGGTGCCTACTGAGCGCGAAACGTCAGGCCTGGCAATGAGCTCTAGAAATGGCTACCTGACAGACGCAGAAAAAGCGACGGCGAGTGCTATTTTTGCAGAAATGCAGCGCTTAAAAGCGGGTATAGAAAGTGGTAACACCAACTTTGTTGAGCTTGAAAACATTATGGTCAGTAACCTTGAAGCGAAAGGCTTTAAGAAGGACTACTGTCAGGTAGTTAACGCCGCCACCTTTGAACCGGCTAGCGACAGCGACAAAGAATTAGTTCTGCTTGTTGCTATGTTTATGGGCAAGACGCGCTTAATTGATAATATGCAAATTACGCGAGATTAAGCGTAATACCAATCCTTGTGGATAATTTCGAACTACAAAAGAAAACGCCCGATGCAATGCTCCTAAACAGAGCCTGTATCGGGCGTTTTTTTGTGTGTTGCTGTTAACGTCAGCTTTTAGAGTCCGCTGTTAAGACGCAACGGTTTCTGTTTCGCGAACAAAATCCATTAGCTCTTTCCATGCCTGCGTCTCTTTCGCAATTAAGTGTTGCTCAGCCAAAATTGCTGCCAGGTCGTTATGGCTAGTCAGCGGATTCGCTAACACTACGCGAAATACAGTAATACACTGGGAAGGGTAATCAGGAGCTTCTAGGCGAGTACGAGACACAAAAGACTTACCTGCCTCACGCTGCTGCTTTTGTACCGCAACAACAAGGGCATCAATTTTCTCATTAATGGCATTGCGGGTTTTAGCATTCACATGCTTCAGCTTTTCCTGCACCTCAGCGGGACAAACGCGATAGGTCAACAGTGATAGAATGGGTGTGGTCGTCAATTCAAAGTCTTGGGCTTTATCAATCATCTGCGCAAAGTCTTTGGCTTTATCAATGCTGCGATCAATAAGCAGTTCATACCCTTTTCGACCGAATATATGCAGCGCCGAATACACCATCATGGCCATACCGTTACGAGAGCCTTCCAGCGTGGTAGCACCTAAATCTTTAGAGCCCGCACGCAGTATATACTGGGCGTGATGCCTTACCGCATTGGCATTTTGTGGGTCTTTGAAAAGCGCCATACCCGCGCCCATGGGCACATACATTTGTTTGTGTGCATCAATGGTGACAGAGTCAGCTCGCTCAATACCTTTTAGTCTGTCGCGATAACGCGCTGAGAATAGCGTTGCGCCGCCCCAAGCTGCATCCACATGGAACCAGCACCCCAACTCTTCGGCTACGTCAGCAAGCTCGTCTAGCGGGTCTACGTGCCCTGTTTCGGTGGTGCCGCCCACGCCAACGATAGCAAGAAGCTTATTGCCTTCCTCTTGATAGCGTTTACCAATGCGAAGGGCTTTCGCTGGGTCGAGGGTTTGTTTCGGTGCAGGCACAGTTAACAGTTGCTCGCGACCTAATCCCAATACATCCACAGCCTTTGAAAGCGAGTAATGGCCGCGCTTGCTACACATCACCCCTAAATTATTAATGCCGTAGTGGCGATAGGCAGCAGCAAGACCGGCTTTAGCCACGCCAGAAAACCCTTTTTGTGGACCAAGTAGTTTATTGCGAGCCACCCATAACGCGGTAATATTGGCAATGGTACCACCAGAGCAAAATGCCCCTAATGAATGGGCCGCACTGTGTAGATGATTGTCATAAAACCCCTGAGGCTGGTCGTACACAAGGTTGTGCATCATTCCCAGTACTTGACGTTCTAGTGGCGTGAAAGCTTTAGATGTTTCAATCTTAACCAGGTTTTGATTAAGGCCTACCATCAACTTAGAAAGCGGCAGGTGAAAATAAGGCAGCGCAGAGGTCATGTGACCGATAAACGTTGGCGAGTAAGTATTTACAGAGTGCGCAACGAGCTTATCGAGCAAGCTTTCAGCATGAGTAGAAACAAACTCAGGTGACTCAGGCACTTTGGAGTCTGAAAAGTCTTTTTCAATTTCTTCTAACGACGTCTTCTTTGTCACAACATGCTGCGACAAAAAATCTAAGATATTGTCAGATAAATGCTGCTCTATTTGAGCCAGCTTTGAGTCTTTGTGTTCAGGTTTGGTAAAGACCCTAAACAGGTGCTCTAAACTAACTTGCGCTTCACCCACTCAACACACCTCATACTTAAAACAATCACACATTTCGCTTACGTTTATTGGGCGAAATCAACAGGCGGTTTAGTAGGACACCGGCCTGACACTTACTTTTCCTTTTAGCCAATTAGCATGCAACACATCTATCTTACGATATTGAGTGGGGCTGTTTGACCGATATACCTAATATTAGTTAACGATATATCGGCAGGGCTATTGCGCGTTGACGCGGTCCATTCGTTGCCAAACCTGAAAACTTATCACAATACTTTCAGGGTGTCGCACTTTACATCAGATTGTAATGCTCGCCAAGAGGCAGAAACAGCCAATTCAGTGACTTGTGCAAAACATTCAGACTAGTTAGTCAATTTTTAAGAATAATGGGGTTATGCAAAAAGCCTATTTACTCTGTGTCACAAGCATTAACACCAAACCATACTTCTTTTGAATTAGTACCGCAAAATTTTGCACTCTCAACTATATTTAATTTATGAATAGTGTCGATGTGTCCCCTTCTATACCTATCAAGTGTAGGTGCAGAAAGCGTTTCGGTCACTATTAGATACACAATTGCAAGGAGGTCGGTTTATGCCCATACGCGAAATATCCGAGGATTTCTCCATAGAAGATATTGTTCCGTACTTTCAACCCATTGTAGATTTAAACAGTCACGGTGTATGGCGGTACGAGTGCTTGGCGCGTCTTATTACTCGAGGGGATAAAACTTTTCTTCCCAGCGAGTTTCTTTATCTTATTGAGCGAGAGCAGCATGTAAACACGCTTGCGGCGAGTATGTTTGTGCAATGTGCCAGTTACTTTCACGATGTAAATATCCCTTGGAATATCAATGTTACTGCTAAAGATTTGTATAACCAGGAGTTGACTAATACGCTCATCACCCACTTAGCAAGTTACCCTACCCCCGAGCGAGTAAGCATTGAAGTCAGCGCATCTACTGCTTTGTCTAACCCCAAAAACCTTACTGCGTTTATTGAAAAAAGTATGCACGCTGGCCTTGGCGTATTCATTGACAACGTTGGCTCTTGCCCTGGAAACATACGTGCGTTGATGAACCTACCAGTTCGCGGAATAAAGCTGGCCGGCGGGTTAATTAAACACTACGACGAGCAAGAAGCAGTGAGAGAATATGTAGATTATTTGCTTTCGCTGTGTGAACGCCACGGTGTAAGCACAATTGCAGAACATGTTGAAGATGAGGCGCATTTAGAACGCGTAAAACGCCTGCCCATTCGTTACGCACAGGGGTATGTGTTTAGCCCGCCCATGGCGAATGTGCGACCTGCCACGGCACGCCATTAATGGGCTAACTACAATGAGTTCAAAAGATACGGAGCGAGATCTTTATCTCGCCCCGCTATTATCAATTTCCTGCAGTCCTTGGTGTTATAGAAAGCTCAGCTTTCTTCACTACGGCAGTTAAGCTGCCAGCACGATTGACCACTCCCTCGGTACTTTCGCTCAAACGGCGTCATGTGATCATCGCCGGTGACTTCAGATAAATCTGACACCATGCCGTAATGTTTAGCCGCTTGTGCAAATTCCATTAGATAAATAAGCCAGTTACTACGCACCTCAATATTGGGGGTGATGGCCATCAGGTCTACCATGGCTGCACTACCATGCCAGCGCTTTTGAACTTGGGTCTTTTTAGGGTACGGATTGGGATACAGCAAAAAGTGCTGAGTCACGTTCCAATTAGACTGCTTTACTAAGCGCCAAAAGTCGTTCACATCGGCACGAATAACCCGATAGTTGTCTTGCTGTGCACTGTAATGATCATGTTTATCCACCCGCAGCGCCGACTTATCGACACCGATAACGCGCGCATTAGGGTTTGCTCTTGCAATATTCGCCGTACTTTCGCCAACGCCGCAGCATGAATCTAAAATGATCTCGCCGCTAAAGCCATCAAGCCACGCGCTGACATCATCAAACGCGGCTTGTGTATGGTCGCTAATAGGTCGCTTATTTTCACTCGCTTGGTACTTTTTCACTAAGTCGTCTAACTTATCGTGAATACCTACCTGTGATGTTGTGATTTCTCTAGAATTACCGCTGGCCATTAGCTACGAATACCTTTACCGGTTTTAAGCAAATAGTAGGCAACACTGAATAGCAGCGCGTTAAAGCCTACTAATAAAGTAAGCGATAAGGTTACGTTTACGTCAGAGACCCCCAAGAAGCCATAACGAAACCCGTTAACCATATACACAACAGGGTTTGCTTTACTTACCCATTGCCAAAATTCAGGCAGTAGCGATAAGGAATAAAACACGCCACCTAAGTAAGTTAACGGTGTTAATACAAACGTTGGCACCACGCTAATATCATCAAAGGTTTTCGCAAATACCGCATTGATCAAGCCTGCAGTTGCAAACAGGGTAGAAGTTAGTAACAACGTTAGCGCAATAATACCCAAGTTATGTATTTGTACATCAACGAAAAACAGCGACACCAAGGTAACGATAATACCTATAAGTATGGCGCGGGCCACGCCGCCGCCCACATACCCAAGAATGATGACCGAAGTGGGTACTGGTGATACCAACAGCTCTTCAATGTTGCGCTGAAACTTAGCACTAAAAAATGAAGAAGACACGTTGGCGTAGGAGTTTGTGATCACCGACATCATAATAAGGCCGGGCACAATAAACTCCATGTAAGTAAAGCCGCCCATTTCGCCAATTCGGTTGCCGATGAGGCTACCGAATATGACGAAGTACAAACTCATTGTAATAGCCGGCGGCACAAGGGTTTGTACCCATATGCGCAAAAAGCGCGTGCATTCTTTTATCCAAATAGTGGTTAGCGCCACATAGTTTTGCTTAAACCAACCCACATTTTCTTCTGTGTTCATTTGTGTACTTTCAGTTTTCATGTTCTTCACCTGCTATGGGTTTAGCCAGCTTGCTTCGCTGATTCAACTAAACGCACAAATAGCTCTTCAAGGCGATTTGATTTATTGCGCATGCTCATTACTTGAATACCCTTTTCACTTAGCTGTGTGAAAACCGGGTTCAACCCTTCCGTTTTCTCAACATCAACTTCAAGGGTGTGGTCGTCAATCACACGGTGTTCAAAGCCCGTTAGCAGGTTATCCGTATTCGACACACCATCTGGAATTTTGATATCCAATACAAAGGTTTCTAGACTTAATTTAGACAATAAAGCTTTCATGCTGGTGTTCTCGACAATGGTGCCCTTGTTAATAATGGCTATATTGCGACACAGCATCTCTGCTTCTTCAAGATAGTGGGTAGTGAGGATGATGGTAATTCCCTGACGATTAATTTCTTCCAAAAAACCCCACATTGAGCGGCGAATCTCAATATCTACGCCCGCGGTTGGCTCATCTAAAATAAGCAATTTCGGCTCATGCATGAGTGCTCGAGCAATCATCAGTCTTCGCTTCATACCACCCGATAGCTCACGCGCGCGGGCATCGCGTTTTTCCCACAGGTCAAGCTGAGCAAGGTATTTTTTAGCGCGCTCTTTCGCGATACTGCGAGGTACGCCGTAGTAACCTGCCTGATTCAATACAATTTGAAGTACAGTTTCAAACTGGTTGAAGTTGAACTCTTGTGGCACCAGACCAATGCAGGCTTTAGCTTGCTCTTTTTGCGTTGTAAGGTCGTAACCAAACACCGAAACACTGCCCGTAGTTTGATTAACGAGTGAACTGATAATACCAATGGTGGTAGATTTACCCGCCCCATTTGGGCCAAGTAATGCAAAGAAGTCTCCTTCTTGTACTGTAAGGTCGACGCCTTTTAGTGCCTGTACGCCACCTTTGTAGGTTTTGGTTAACCCTTTAATGTCCAACGCTTTCATGATTTGCCCGTAGTGAGAGTGTGATCGCTAAGACGTATTGACCTTTGATGCAAACCAAAGGTCAGCACGCCCTAATTAACTTTAGTGAGATGCAGTTAGCTGTCGCTAACAACGTACAACCAACGAAGTGTAACCTAGTTCATGCTATTAAATGAATACACTCGCGTTTAGTGGTTACTTTAAACAGTTTAAACTTTCGTCTTCTAAATGAGAGCGGAAACACCGTTTTTCAACCCCAACAAAAAAGCGCCGCGTACCGTTGGGGTAGCACGCAGCGCAAAGGGTAGCTTAATACCGGTCTGCATAGATAATTGCCCGCTTAGAAGGCGCTGGCAAGTTACCTAGCAAAGCGTGGGAATGCAGAAATGGCTCTACAGAGCAATCCGCCTCACTTGTTTAGCACTTAAAAAAAGCCGTGCGCTAAACTCGACGGACAAATGCTATTAAACCCGTTATTCATGGCAGAAAAAGCGCGTAATTGTGGAAATGTGGTGGTGATTTAGCGTGCCCTTAGATTTAGCACGTTAAGCTGCTCGCCGAGCTTTATATTAATCCGCGCTTCGGGACGTTGTGGGGGTCTGTCTCAAGGTTAAAGTTCACGATGCGCTCCTCAAATATGGCGTAAATGAGGCAGGCTTGAGGATTTTATGCCGAACTTAGGCAATAGCTGCCAATCATAGGTATAGTGTGCGTTCTATCAGAATAATATTTGCGGGTTAATGTATGCCAAAGACAATTGCATTAGTGGAAGATGACGCGGCCATTCGCGAAAATTACATTATGGCGCTTAAAGCGCAAGGCTATAGCGTGAATGCCTATGAGGACAGGCCTTCTGCTGCTGAAGCGTTTAACCACACCTTACCCGACTTAGCCATTATCGATATTGGTTTGAAAGATGAAATTGAGGGGGGCTTTATGCTGTGCCAGCAACTGCGAGGCCTGTCACAAACCCTACCTATCATCTTTTTTACTGCACGAGATAACGATGTAGACACTATCAGCGGCCTTAGAATGGGCGCGGACGACTACCTGACTAAAGATATCAGCATGGCTCACCTGCTAGCACGCATTGCGGCCTTGTTCAGGCGTACAGACTTACTTGCTGCTCCCTCAGAGCAAAAAGATGAGCTAAAAGTAGGCGACTTAAAAGTAGACGTGTCGAGAATGACGGTAAGCTGGCAGAACCAGCCCGTTTTATTAACGGTCACAGAGTTTTGGATGCTGCATGCGCTCATTAAGCGCCCTGGTCATGTGAAAAGTCGCCAACAGCTCATGGATGAGTCTAGAATGGTAGTGGACGACACCACTATTACTTCACATATTAAACGTATGCGTAAGAAGTTTGTTCAGCTTGACCCAAACTTCGATCATATCGACACCGTGTACGGCATGGGGTATCGCTGGCAGCTGTAGCTGGCTTTCGACAAAGACAGCGTTTCGTCTGATTAAATGATAAGGGCAACCGACTAAAAACATGGGATTTCGCTTTTCTATTCGTTTGCAGCTTATGGTGCTGTCGCTGTTCTTATTCACCATTCCCTACTTGGGTTATAACTATGTGTGGGAGCTTGAGCAGTATCTGCGAAACGGTCAAGAACAAACCATGATTGGCACAGCGCGAGCTGTTGCCACTGCACTTCACGAGCGTCCCGCTTTATTTGATCGCCAATCGGCATATCTTCAAGACGTACGCCCAGGAACAGATCTATACGCGCCGCCTATCCCGTCCCCCATTCGACTTGATGGCGAACTTAACGACTGGCAGCAAGTCAGCGAGTTAATGAGTGAGTATGGCAGTGGCGAAGTTATTGAGTATTACAATGACTATGCGGGAGAACCCACCAGCTTGTCGTTTAAGCATATGGTGGGGCGCTATGGTCAATTTCTATATGCCATGTTTGAAGTGAGCGATGACGTGCTGCTTTGGCGGCAACCCAATAGTTTAAGTGTGGAGACAGGCGACCACTTACTTGTGGGCATGGAAACCCCACAGGGTGAATTAGCAAGATATGTTGTTGCACCGTACGAAAGTGGCTGGGTAAACGCGTACAAGCTCGCAGATAACACACCGACAACAAGGGCAGTAGAGAATGCCCTTTCTATTCAAGGTCGCTGGCAAGAGACAGCTACGGGCTACAACATTGAACTGCGCTTTCCGCTATCTATGACCACAGGTGGCCTCGCATTTTCCATTGTCGATGTAGACGACAGGGCAAGTCGATTGAAGCAGTACGCCTTAGGTACGGCGAACACAAAAGAACTTGCTGAACTAGGCACTGTTATCACCCCTTCTCCTGAAATCGAGCGTATTCTGGCAGGTTTAAAATATGCAGATTCAAGGGTTTGGGTTGTAGATAAGCACAAGCGGGTACTCGCCCGCGCTGGTGACATTCAATCGGCCACAGGCATTGAAGTAGATGAAAAAGAAACGTCTTCCAATGCTGTTTGGAATTGGATAGAAAGTGAGTGGTTACTTCCGCTATATTATCAAATTCTAACCCAACCACCTGCCGACTTTATTGACGAGCTAGACGATGCTTATGCTTTGGTAGGGCAGGATTTAGGCACGGCGCTGAATGGCCAACCCGATTCACTATGGCGTTTGTCACCCGATAACAAAGCCATAGTACTCTCCGCTGCCTACCCAATTTTTATTGAAGGAAACGTTATGGGTGCGGTTATTGTAGAGCAAACCACTAACGGTATTCGTACGTTGCGGAACCGGGCGTTAGAACAGCTCTTTCACGTGATTTTAGCAGTGATGACCATAGGTACATTAGGGTTACTGCTGTTCGCTACGCGAATTTCAAACCGCATTCGCTCCCTTCGCGATAACACCGAAGCGGTGATAGATGATAATGGCAAAATCATTGGAACCCTGCCGGTATCAAGTCAGCGTGATGAAATTGGTGATTTATCCCGTTCATTTGCGGATGTGCTTTCACGGTTACAGCAGTACAACTCCTATTTAGAAAACATGGCATCTCGCTTGTCTCACGAACTTAGAACGCCCATTGCCGTGGTAAAATCGTCGCTGGATATGCTGACTCAGGTGAATGACGCCGACCAACAATCCGTTTTTGTTGAGAGGGCGCAATCAGGGGTGAACCGCCTAAGCACAATATTAAACAGTATGAGTGAAGCGACACGATTAGAGCAGGCCATTGAACAGGAAGACTTAGAAACCTTTAATATTATTAAAGTGATTGATGGATGTGTTGAGGGTTATCAGCACGCTTATGCACAAAGGAAGTGGACCTTTATCTCTACTGACAACAGCTTACTAATCAACGGCTCCCCTGAACTTATCGCTCAACTGTTCGACAAGATTGTTTCAAACGCGGTCGACTTTAGCAAAGACAATGATGAGATTATTGTGAAACTAGAAAAGCACGACAAATCCGCGTTGCTATCTGTAAGCAATCCAGGGCCTTTGCTTCCTAAAGGAATGAAGAACCAGCTTACCCAGTCCATGGTGTCAGTAAGAAAAGAAAACGATGTACAAAACGCCGGGCACTCTCCTCATTTAGGACTTGGGCTTTATATCGCAAATATCATAGCTACTTTTCATAAAGGACAGCTTTTATTAAACGACAGGGAAGATGGTACGGGCGTTATCGTTACCGTGAGTCTGCCACTTTAAGTTCCAACAAGAAAAATTAGTAAGAGCAACACCTAAATATACGGTTTGTGATGATTTTTCATAATGAATTTTTCCGCAACACAACCTATCCAAAACAGCAAGCCTCAGAAATATAAAGAAAAATTTAATTAAGCTTTACTAAAATCTCCCTTAAAAATATTAAATGAGAATGTTTATTATTAACATTTACAAAAATTTACTAATCTCATACACTTCGTCATCCTTACACACTCAAGGGAAACAGGATGAAAAACACTAAACTAACTATGGGCGCACAAACCATTGCCGCAGCTTTGGCATTTGGTAGTGGCGCAGTAATGGCACAGGAAGAAGTAGAAACGTGCAGCGACGTAACGTCAGCTGAATGCAAAGCGGCATCTGACGAAGCCATAGAACTGATTAAAATTCACGGCGTACAGCAATCTATCTACCGTTATAATAAATCTGGCGATCCTCGTCGCTTAGCCGACCTGGTTGATACACCACAAACCATTAGTGTTCTTACTCAAGACCAAATTCAAGAAAGCGGTAGAACAGACTTAAAAGACATACTGCAAGCACAGGCAGGCGTAACTTTAGGTACGGGTGAGAATGGTAATGCTTTTGGTGACCGCTATATTATTCGTGGTCACGAAGCGCGTAGTGATGTGTTTGTTGATGGCCTGCGCGACCCTGGCATGACAACTCGCGAAAGTTTCGCAACCGAGCGTGTTGAAATTACAAAAGGTCCAAGCTCAACCTTTGCTGGCCGTGGCTCTTCAGGTGGTGCTGTTAACTCTATCACCAAAAAAGCCTCTACCGCTTATAACTTTGGCCGTGTTGATGCTGCTGTTGGTACCGATGAGCACACCCGTTTAACCGTCGATTTAAACAAAACCTTAACTGAAACCAGCGCGGTGCGCTTAAACGGACTTTACTCGTCAGAAGATAAGCCAGGCCGTGAGGGTATCGAGCGCGACCGCGAAGGTGTGCAGCTTTCATATGTCAATCAGCCTACTGACCGCTTGTCTTTTACTGGCGATATTTATTACCTGAACGCTGAAGATATTCCTGATTTAGGTAGCTACTACGACAGCGAAGCTGGTTATCCGCTAGAAGATATCCCTGTATACGCACAAGACGAAGACTTCCAAAACTCGGAAGTGACCACATTCACCTTGCGTACTGAGTACGACATCAGTGATAACGTGCGTTTTTACAACGCAACCCGTGTAGGTAAAACGGAAAACGAATACATTACAACGGGTATGCGTGGTACAAACCGTGATGCGACAGACCCTACTGCCCCAGGTGCATACACACTATCGTTAAGCAACCACCAAGGTTGGCAGGAAGTTGATTACGTAACTACACAGTTTAACCTTTTCTGGGATACTGCCTTTGCAGGCGTTGATCACCGCTTTGTATTCGGTTTTGAATATACAGACGAGTCAGTAGACAACGGTGTGTTCAATATGGATTACACTAACCCATCGAATTGCTTAACCAGCGGGCGTCGTGGCGTATCTGAAAGCTATTGCTTATTAGATGGCGAAGGCAACATGGTTGATAACATCAACTCGCTAATGGGTAAAGCTTATACCCGCGGTGATGCTGATGCGCTATTCGACATTGAAACTTACTCACTGTACGTAATGGACACTTTTGAGCTTACCGATAACTTTAATGTTTTCGCCGGTCTTCGCGTAGATAGCTACGACTATAGCAACCAAACTTCTAGTGACCTTTACGAGTTCTCAGACGAGTTGTACAACGGCCATTTAGGGTTGGTTTACGATGTAACTGAAAACGGCAACATTTATGCTTCTTACAGCACGGCGACCAATATAAACGGCGGTGAGTCTGACCTTGGCGCAAACTGTGGTTACGGTGGCATCTGCGGTACGCCAGAGCAAGCTTCTCAAGCTGATCCAGAGCAGGTAGAAAACATCGAAATTGGTACTAAGTGGTCACTGTTTGACGAGAAGCTTGTGGCAAACGCGGCACTATTTCGCATTACTAAAAGTGATGTACACGAGAGTGTAGGTGATGCTTATTCAACGCTAGGTACGTTAAATACTGGTGAAAACCGTGTAGAAGGTATTGAGTTCGGTTTAAGCGGTGATATTACGGATAAGCTTAGCATTCAGGCGTCTGCTGCATTGATGGATTCTGAGATTCTTGAATCTTACAGCGAAGATAATATCGGCCTAGCGCTAAGTAACTTCGCAGACGAAAGCTTCTACGTTCAAATGCGCTACCAGCCTAATGAGAAGTTCGCCTTTGGTGGAGACTACAGCTATCAATCAGAAATGTATGGTGGTCAACCAGATACTGCAGCGGGCTATAACGCTGAAACCGGTGAGTACTCCATCGTAGTTCCTGACTATCAAGTGGTTAACCTATTCGCTAACTACTACCACTCAGAGTCACTGACTTTCCGTGTTAACATTGGAAACTTATTTGACGAAGAATACTGGACGGCAGCCTACCGTTCTGGCGCCTTCATGTATATCGGTGATGGTCGCAACATTACAGGTACCGTTAGCTACGAATTTTAATGCTAGCATGACCTAGGCAGACAACTGCCTAGGTCTTTTTATATTAAAAACACTCTTACAAGCGTTGAAAACATGATTATTATTGATGACTTATTGACAAAGAATGAAGTTGCTCAGTTTCGTCAGCAGCTTTCTAACGTTCCTTTTGTTGATGGCAAGAACACAGCGATGGGCATGGCTGCAGGCGTCAAAAATAATGGCCAAGCGGACGCACAAGACAAGCGTGTTCAACAGCTTGCTAACCTATTGTTGAGTAAGTTGGGCAATCATCCCAAAGTTATCTCTGCTGCCCTGCCCCAACGCATTTTTCCACCTTGCTTTAATCGCTACAGTAAGTCACAAACCTACGGCTATCATGTAGACGCCGCCATCATGCGTATCCCTAATACGCCCGATGTTTTACGCAGCGATATGTCGATGACTATCTTTCTTACTGACAAAGACCAGTACGAAGGCGGAGAGCTTGTTATACAAACAGGATTTGGCGAGCAAAAAGTTAAATGCGATGCGGGAAGCGCCATACTTTATCCGTCATCAAGTCTTCACAAAGTGACGCCTGTCACCAAAGGCGAGCGTATTGCCGCTATCACTTGGCTGCAAAGTATGGTGAGCGACCAGCAAATGCGTGAAACGCTTTTCCAGCTAGACCAAAGCATTCAGTCACTGGTTAACGCAGGCACCGCTGAGCGAGAGCAGCTTGATGGACTTCATCATGTTTACCACAACCTAGTAAGAAAGTTCTCTCAGCTTTAACTACTATTCACCACAAGCACAATCTGACACAAGTACAAGCGCGACATTTGTCTGGGGTTGAAATAAAGTCGAAGTCGACAAGGTCTTATACTAAAGATGTAACGCAGTTGTATATTACTGGGTTTATTCTATGGTTAAGTCAACTGACGTCTTCTTTAAATGCTTTGTGCCGTGGTACTTGAATGAAATACAAAACAATTTTTAGCGCCCTTCTTCTTATGGCTTGTTCAAGTATGGCATTGGGACAAGATGAGCAAACCGCAACGTTTTCTATAACGCTGAACGATAGCGATGGCGTCCCCGTCGATAACGGCGTGTTTCTTTTTGAGCCTCAGTTCGAGGTAGAGGCGCATCAGATGCCGCAACAAGAACCAGCCATAATGAATCAAATAGATAAACAGTTTGAACCTCACGTGCTTGTAGTAAAAGCTGGCACAGAAGTAACCTTCCCTAATGCAGATAACTTGTTTCACCACGTCTATTCTTTTTCTCCCACAAAGCAATTCGAACTTAAGCTTTATAAAGAGTTTACTGCAGAGCCTTTGCGCTTCGACACTGCCGGTGTCGTTGATATTGGCTGCAATATCCACGACTGGATGCTGGGGTATATCGTTGTTTCGGATTCTCCTTATTTTGGAAAAACTGATAGCAAGGGCCAGTCTTTTATTTCACTTCCCCATGGTGAATACACTGTACGCTTTTGGCATCCGCAAGTAGAAGGTGAAAAAGCGTTCCCATCACAATCCATCGCTGTGAATGCCGACACTGAAGTAACATGGGCACTTGGTACAACCATTGTTAGTGATGATGGCTTTGATTCTGGCTTTGGCGATTATTAATGCGGTTTACCACTCAACTATTAACGCTATTTTCATTGGCGTTTTCTATAGCTAGTTACGCAGACACAGATTTTCTATTTCGTGGAACATGGACATTACAAGAGAATACGCAAAGCTTCCAAAACTTTGGCAGGAACCACCAACGGTATGACGGTAACGGTGTGCGCCTCTCTCAAGCCGTTATATCAACAGATCAGCGTTTGACTAATGATTGGACTTTATCTGGTGTTTTAAACGCTTACAGTGACGGTGAAGAACGACTCAACTTTTCTCAGCTATATTTGAAATATCGGCCGCTTAGTGCGTCTTCGATAAAGCCTGAAGTAAAAGTTGGAGCATTCTATCCGGCCATTTCTGCTGAAAATACTGACTTTGGGTGGCTGTCACCTCACTTCCTGACTAACTCAGCCATAAACAGTTGGATAGGTGAAGAACTAAGAACAGGTGGGCTTGAGATAAGTCTTCGGCAAAATGGCAGACAAGTACGAAGCAACTGGTCGTGGAAAGTATTGGGCAGCGTTTTTAAAGGTAACGATAGCACTGGAACACTGCTCTCTTGGCGAGGCTTCGCACTTCACGACAGACAATCGCTTTACAACGATAGGGTGAATTTTTTGCCCATTCCAGGTGTAATCGATGAAGAAAGGCTGGATGCTCCTGCATGGACCGAACCCTTTAGAGAAATAGACAATCGCTTTGGCTATTATTTCGGGGCACACGTGGCGTACAAGCGCAGCGCCGAAATGCGCTATTACTATTACAATAACAATGCAGATGCCAATGTTGTTGACCCTGACCGCATTTATGCATGGCATACACGCTTTCATTCGATAACGCTTCGCTATATGCCCCGCTCCGAATTAACACTGTTCTCCCAGGTTCTCTATGGCGACACCCTAATGGGAGAAAAAATCGTTGATAATGACTTCGCAAGTGCTTATGTTGCCGCAGCGTTAGATTTAAATACGGTGGGACTTAAAGACTTAACCGCGGCAGTTCGTATGGACTGGTATCGCGTCATTGATAATGACAACACAATGTACGACCCAAACGGTAGTCGAGGTAACGCCTATACAATTAGCGTAAAGTACGACATTACCTCTCGCTTTTCAGTAACGACAGAATGGCAATTAAACTCAGGCGATCAAGAAAATTTGCGCTTCTTTCAGCCTAGTGAGAATTTCACAGAACACCTCTTTCAAGTGGCGTTAACCGCAACACTCTGAACTATAGCTTTTTAAAGCTCAGTCTGGCGAAATCTAACTTTCGGCAACCTCGATTAAGTCAAATTTCGTCTCACTGTCTCCTTTAACCATCACCTGGCATTGCCCCCAACTTTGTGGAATATGCCAAACATGAGCCTCGGCAACGGTGAACTTTTCTCGGTGGGAGTCGCAGCGAACTTCTACAGTATCAAGCTCACCTTGTATGTTATTAAAAGCAAACTTGTTTCTTACCAGGGTGTGGAACCATCGTCCGTTGTCTCCCATGCTCACAGGTACCTGCAGGTTTTTCCCAGACGCAATGAAAGTTTCGATCTGATTTATAATTGCAGCAGACTCGTCGATACGTGATTGTTGCTCATCCATTTCTTGAAGTGCGCTGTAAGACTTCATGGCATCTGCAAAATATCCGCGCTGCGTATCTAGAAGGATTTTTCTTTGAAGCACATAAGCTACGTAGTCGTCATCGAACACGGCATTGTCGAAGCGCTTTTGTCCATTGCTAGCAAGCAACCGCGTTAGGCTTCTCGCTTCTCTTTCGATGTCGCCTTTAGCACCTGCAATCTGTGCGTCCAGACTCAGCAACCACGCATTCTCGTATCGGTTTAACGTGTCCCAGCCTAGTAGCTCGTTTAGAGCTTCCTCTGCCGCTTCTACGTCTCCCGCGTTGAATATTTCATCTACGTTTTTATAGGCTTTAATAAATTTACGAGTGGCGCCCGTTTTTCCGACCAATGCGAAATCCATTTGAACAGCTTGGTGACACTGTTGAGTAGGCTCGCCATCTTTTATCGCTGGCTCATACTGCCACTTCTTAACGGCTGATAGTGCACTTCGCTTAAAAGCAGGACTTCCGAAGAAATCTTCGACCACAGGATCTTTCACTCTGCCTTCTTCATCAATAACATAGCTCAGCCTAACCCAGCCTTCACGGCCTTTCCTCGCTGCAGAAGAAGGATATCTAGGATCAACGCGCTCTAACGGGGACGCGGGTTTAAATGCACTTATGCGCTCAACTTCATTAAGTTTCGCTGCTGCTAGTGCTTTCTCTTCAACTTCATCGCAGGGAATACTAAGTTCTTGTGCAGTGGCGCTTGTGATACCTACCGAAAGAAGCAACGCCGCTAAAGCAATCGACTTTTGCTTTGCCGCGTGGTCTCGCAAAGAAAGTTGCTCAATAGCGCCGGTAGAAATCGAAAGTTTTGTCAATACGGCCTTGAACATGTCTATCATCCTTAATAATTGAGTAAGCGGTTAACGCACAACAGTTTTAAGGTTATTTCTTGTTCGCTGATTTTTCAAGTGAAGCATCGGGCACGTTTTTGATCATCATCTGCTCTTTGCGCTTTGTCATCATTTTAGCTAGCCTTCGCATACTTACTGTTGTGTCTTTTTCATCGACAATATCTACGCCTAACAAGCGTTCAAGCAAGTCTTCTAGCGTTAAAACACCTTCTAAACCACCATACTCATCAACTACCAACAACATATGCACACGCTTGTTTATAAAGTGCTCAAACGTCACCGATAAAGGCATGGTATTTAGCACTGTTACCATATCTTTGGCGTATTCAGAAAGCGATTTATCAGTGTTACCTCTTGCTTGAGCAATTAATAAATCAGAACGCATAACAAACCCCGTAATATTTTCTGAATCGCTATCTTCAAATACGGGAATACGAGAGAACTCAATGTTGGCGTGTTTATGGAAAAAAGCCTCCACCGTCATCGACTCTGATACTTTAAACAGTGCCGTGCGATGAGTAATTGCATCTTTCACTCTAAGTTCGTGCAGACTCAACAAGCTTTGCAAAAAAGCCGCTTCATGATTAGCTAACTGGCCCTCTTGCCCCGATAATTCAGCCATAGCATGCAGTTCACTGCGGCTTAACCCACGAAGTGGGCTATCTTCTTTAAAACCTTTCGTCATTAACTCTGACATTTTTACAAACGGCATAAGCACAATCGAAAGGTATTTAAGAAAGTATGCTGTTATAGGCGCTAGTGTTCGCCAATAAGTAGCGCCGAGTGTCTTTGGAATAATTTCTGAGAAAATAAGAATAAGCAGCGTAAGCACTGCCGAAATTACGCCTAAGTAGGCATCGCCAAATACGGCAGCAGCTTGTGCACCTGCACCGGCTGCGCCCATGGTATGAGCTATTGTATTAAGCGTGAGTATGGCAGAAAGGGGCGTATTAATATTATCGGTTTGTTTACGCAGGAGCGCACCACTCGCTTTACCTTCTTTTTCCAGCACAGAGATATACGCGGACGAAACACTTAGAATTACAGCCTCTGCAATGGAGCACAAAAAAGAAAAGCCCAGTGCAATGAAGACGTACACAATAAGTAAAAGCATGTAATTATTCCAAGCGTCCTTGTAGGTTTAAACGCGTTTTAATTTAAATAAGTTGAGCGACTATTATGGATAATAGCGCGGGATATACAAGCGCTCTGTAAATATCATTTGAGCGCTTGTTTGAGGAGAATCAACAATCGCGTTACTGTTATTCACAACATGTTGAGTGCTGCTCATGATTATGGCGAGATTGCTGCAGTTTTTTCACACCCAGTCTCAACATTAATCCGGCTAACAAAATTGTACATAATCCGTAGATTACCTGTATACCAGCACCGTGCTCATGGACGTGGCTTGCTGTCTTGATCATTGAAGATAAATTAAACGAGGATACAAAATAGTTTAATGCATAGCCAAATCCGATACTTGCCGATATAACGCTAAACAGGTAGAGCAATAAAGTTCGCGATCCCATTTCCTGTTTAATCATACCCATGGTCGATACGTTGGTGGCAGGGCCCGCCATTAAAAAGACCAGTACGGCACCCGGTGATAGTCCCGCAGCCAGAAAACCAACCGCAAGCGGTGTAGAGGCGGTGGCGCATATATACATCGGGATACCTATAAGGGCCATGACAAGCATGGCAACCACACCATCACCCCACTGTGTAAGAAAGTCAGTAGGCACCCAGGTTTTAATAGCGGCGGCAAGCGCTAAACCAATAAGTAGCCATACCACAATATCTTCAAGAAGCTTTCCGCTTGCATAAGACAATACCTTAGCCGTCTTTGACCCGCTACGTGATGCTTTGTGTTCATGTTGATGGGAAGACTCACTGCCACAGCATTGCGTATCGGCCTCTGGCTTATTCGCAATTTCTGGCTCTGACTTAGTACTACAACACGATGAAGGGGCTACTTTGGATACTGGGTGATTTTGCTCAGAGAATTCGTAACGTTCTGCGAAAAAACGAACCATAAGACCTGCATAAATTGCACTTACAACAGCAGCAACAGGTCTTACAATGGCATATAGTGGCCCTAATAGCGCATAAGACACCGACACACTATCTACACCAGTTTCCGGCGTAGAAACTAAAAAAGAGATAGTGGAGGACTTAGAGGCACCACTTCGGCGCAACCCAAGTGCGGCCGGGATAACGCCACAAGAGCAAAGAGGAAGAGGCGCGCCGATAATCGCAGCTTTACTGATAGAGCCAAATGACGCACTGCCCATATGCTTCTCTAGGAAAGAAACAGGCACTAACTCATGCATAACCCCAGCGACCAATAAGCCCAATAACAGCCATGGCGCTGACTCCATGAATAACGCTAGAAAATTTTGCCCTAGTAAAATGATATCTGACACGAAGCCTCTCTTGTAATTTGGCCAAAGGCTGCACCGCCTAAAGCTAAAATTACCATGTTTGAAACAACATAGATAATATCAAAGATAAAGTGTGACAGAAAATCGACAAAACAGATTAGAACGATTGTGGAAGTGTAAAAAAGGCCAGTACAAATGTACTGGCCAAACGTTGACGGTCTCGTGAGTGTGCTTTTTAAACTCAGAGGTCAACCATGAAAAAAAGTATCGACAGCCATTTAGCTGTTGGCCTGCCCTTTGTTATGCTGCGTTTCTTTCTTGAGCTTAGACACCACAGAGAAAGCCTCTAGCATTACAAGTACCGAAACAACCAGCACGACTGCATCTAAGAACACCAGCAAGTAGTTTCCTTCAACATAGTATTCTTTAAGCTTTATAAGCCCCGCGAAGAAAGCCATGATGAGTACAAATACCATTGGTATAAGCGTGTACTTCGCTGGTCGCCCTAACTTTATTAACATAACTGATATAACTAGCAGGGTTAGGCTTGCAAGAATTTGGTTAGTAGAACCAAACAGCGGCCATATGATCATTCCGCCACTACCGGACGCGCCACCCGCACCAAATGCTAATAATAGACAACAGCCCACCGCAACAAGCGTCGCTATTACACCATTTTTGAGCGCACCAATTGAATAAATGTCGCCCCATTCCTGAATGATGTAGCGTTGAAGACGCACGCCAGAGTCCATGGTGGTCCCTGCGAACAATACGACCATTACCGCGAGGATTGTGGATGAGAAGTCTACTGGCAGACCCCAGCCTTGCTGAATAAGATTCGCGCCTCCAGTGATAAACGCGCCAACGCTGCCAGCGCCTAAGTGGCTATAAACTTCGTGCCACTCTTCGGGTGAAGCTGCAAAGGCAACGCCACTTACCGCGACAATAGTAATAAGTGCAAGTGAGCCTTCACCTACCGCACCTAAGTAACCCACGAAGCGCGCGTCGGTCTCTTTATCTAGCTGTTTAGAACTAGTACCCGAAGAAACAATGCCATGGAAACCAGAAACCGCTCCACATGCAATGGTTACAAAGAGCAGCGGAATAAGGCTCGGCGAATCGACTGCAGTTTGAGTATTAAACGCTGGCGCTGTGATGTCTGGCATGGCAAAGAAAACCGCGCCATAAAGTAGGAATAAACCAACAAGCAACTGCATGCCGTTAATAAAGTCTCGAGGCTGTAACAACATCCACACTGGCAGTAGCGAGGCAATAGCAGCGTAAACAAACAGAATGATTATCCAGTTTGCTTTGTCGGCCAAGCCAAACATGGTTTCAGGCAGGCTCAGTGGAATGTAGCTACCTGCATATACGGACGCGTAAAGCACAATAATGCCAACAATACACAAAGGAATAAGACTGAAATTGCGCTTTAGTAGCTGACCAATAACTAATGCAACGGCAATAGCCATCCATGCAGGAAAAACCGCGTTAGGCTGAGAAACAAAAGAGTTTGCGATAACTACGCCGAACACCGCATTAACCATCAATAGAACGAGGAAAATTACAATCATAAAGAGCGAACGGGAGCGTTTACCGATCACACTTTCAGAAAGTGCCCCCATCGATTTACCCTTATGTCGGGCACTGGCCCATAGCGCGCCCATATCGTGGACGCCGGCAAACAAGATCGTACCAAAGACAACCCAAAGTACCGCAGGAACCCATCCCCAATAAACAGCAATGGCTGGGCCCACTATGGGTGCAGCGCCTGCTACAGAGGTAAAGTGATGCCCCCATAAGACAACTTTATTGGTGGGAACAAAATCGACCCCGTCTTGCATCGTATGAGCAGGGGTTACAAAACTATCATCCAATTTGAATATGCGGCTCGCAATAAATTTCGAATATACGAACCAACCGAGCAACATTCCGATGATGCCCAGTATTACTATGGCAATAGACTGCATTTTATTATCCTAATATTGTTTTTCTGAGGTCTTTTATATTTTGTCGTGCACTTACGCAAAAGACCTAAAGCCCGTCTTGTAACATTAAACCATTTGTCACTATGGTTTAGCGTCATTGTAAGACTAAAGTCTAACTATGGCGTAGATTATTACGACTCTTCATACCACTTAGCTAACTTTTTACGACACTTACACGCACAAGCTTAGGACAAAACGGTAACTTGGCGTAAATTTTGGACAAATAAGAGAAGAACCGCTTTAAATAAGATGCATTCTCGTTTATAAATACGCTCTTTTTTGTGCGGATAAAAATATGGCATCACCTAAATTTCACATGGCTTTTCGTAAATATCATCGATGGCTAGGTTTTTTTCTCGCGGGCATAATGGGTGTATACGCTATCAGCGGTATTCTTTTAATATTTCGACCTACCGATATATTGAAGTACGACCAAGTCCAAACTAAGCAACTCGAAGCCAACCTTTCAGGTGAGGAATTGTTGCCTTTATTAAAAATGAGAGGCAGTAAAGTAACTAGCGAAAATGCAGACGAAATTGTGCTCAATGTGGGCAAGTATGACAAGGCTACTGGCGAAGCCACAGTTAGCAAAAAAGACTACCCTATCGTGCTAGCGAAAATGGTGAAACTACACAAAGCGACAAATAACAGTCCTCTTTTTTGGCTTAACATCAGCTTTGGTTTGGGCTTATTGTTTTTCGTTATCTCGGCATTTCTTATGTTCATCCCTAAATTACCGATGTACAAAAACGGCCTTAAAATAGCGGGTATCGGTGCAATCGTAGCCGTATTAACCGTCGTATTTGGTTCGTAATTAATTGCGCTGAAACATGGTTGGTACGCCCAAGTATTAATAGGCGTACCAAGCCAATTAATAGATGTGAGATAAGAAGAAAGTCTTCATCGTTCTGTACGTGGTTTCTGACTCTGGCGTTTTATAGAAAATCAAATATTCAGCATGAGATAGCCCCTCAAAAATGTCTATCTGCGCCATACCTCCACTGTCGCGTATGGCCCGACTCACTCTCACCGTATCGCTTAAAAACATGTCTCGCGTCCCTGTCACTAGTAATGTAGGCGGGAATGCTTTGAACGTGCCATAAAGTGGTGAAACAGCGGGGTCAGTCAGCGCTTTTTTGCCTGCATATAGTTCTGCAGCACTTTGCAAAAAGCCGTCGTACGTTACAAGCACATTGTCTATTTCCTCGTTTACATAAAGGCTGTCACTGGTTTTAGAAAGGTCAGCCCACGGCGTTCCTGCATATACTGCAATTGGCAACGCCGTTTCATTTGCTAAGATTGATTGAACAAGTGAAAGTACTAAGCCACCTCCTGCAGATGTCCCTCCAACGAATATATTTCCTTCGCCAAACTGCTGTAGTAAATCATTATAAACTGTCACTACGTCATTCAGTGCAGCAGGAAAAGGAAACGTTGGCGGCATTCTATAGTCGACGCTATACACGACGATGCCTAACCTTTCCGCTACGAGTAATCCTTCTTCAATGCTTGGCAAACCACCGAATAAAACAAAAGCGCCGCCATGAATATCAATATACACTTTATCGCTGAATTCTGGCGTAATAACTTTTGGCGTCAATTTTCGCGTAACAACACCGTTCAACTTGATTAGTTCAACATCTACATTGAGCTCTTTTTTCATCTTTTTAATTTTTTTCTTTTGCTCAGCGTTTCTACTGTGAACGTAGTTTCTCCACTCTTCACTTGTGCGCGGGGTACTCTCTTTAACCTGTTCTTTAGTGAATTGAGGAAACGTTGAGATACTATTTGCCAACGCTTCACTGGCTGCTTTAGGTAATGGTGGTTTTTTATCGGGCATAAGACTTTCAGTAGCAAATATAGTGGGAGCAAACAAAAATAAAAGGACGTACATTAGCAAGTATATATACTTCATAGCGGTGGCGCTCCTGGCATTGGTAAATATAGTTTGTTATTAAGAAGTTACGTGAAGGCCGCAGTAGATGTAAAGCTTGGTTTAAGATGGTGGTTGCAATTACCATTATTAGCTTCCTCAATAGACCTAAATGGTGGTTATCTTGCACTCTTGTAAATTCCCATCCTGAGTACAGGTCAGATCTGCATTGCATTTTGCTAACCTAGATTATAATTTAGACGCTACTGCATGAATGGTTGCTGTTTTGATGAAATCACAAGCGAAGGGATATTGCATCGCGCGCTTAAATTACCATTAAGTAAATAACTATAGGGATTAAGATGAAAAACTTTTCTGCACGCAAGCTACTTTTTACATTAGGCCTGGCTGTATGTTCGTTAACAAGTGCCTTTGCCGAAAACGCTAGCCAAGAAACAACGTCAGTTTGGAAAGTGTCTAACGGCGAAGATGTGGTTTATGTTGGCGGCACAATCCATATTTTACCCATCTCGGAATTCCCTTTGCCTAGCGCATTTACTGAAATATATGAGAAAGCCGACACATTAGTTTTTGAAGTGAAAATGCCTGAACCAACTGATATCGAAGGCCAGAAAAAAATGATGGCTGGACTGGCATACGCGGAAGGGAAATCTCTAAAAGATGACGTATCTGAAGAAACCTATCAGGCGCTTAACGATTACTTAAGTAAATTCGGCGCTACGGCAGATCAGCTAGCTCGCTTTAAGCCTGGCATGGTTGCTTCAATGCTAGTTGCAATGGAAGCGCAGCGTTCTCAGATGGCAGGACAAGGTGTAGATGCCTACTTTATGCAGTTAGCAAAGCGTGATGAAAAAACCAGTGAATACTTGGAATCGCTGGATTTTCAAATAAATATGCTAGCAAGCATGGGCGCAGGTGAAGAAGACCGTCTTATCTCTGAAACGCTAGAAACACTACCAGAGTTAAAAGACATGCTTACAAGCACGATCAAAGCATGGAGAGAAGGCGACACGCAGGAAATCGATGAATTAGTAGTAGGCACGTTCAAACGCGAATCTCCCGCTTCTTACGACGATGTATTTACCAAACGCAATCAAAACTGGCTACCGCAAATTGAGGCCATGTTTGGTGACGAAGACCAAGAATTTGTGTTAGTAGGTGCAGGACATTTAGTAGGTGAAGACAGTGTTTTCGCTTTATTGAAAGCTAAAGGTTACACAGTAGAGCAATTGTAGTTTCCTTTAGTTCGAATGCTGCAAATTTTAGCTAAGGCCTGTTGATCTTTGATATGCGAATTGTGCCCCAAATGGAAGCCTTTTATCGCGATAACGCCATACAAACCTTATGAGCCAAGCTCAAGGATTGTGACAAAGTATAACAGGCCCTACGTAGAGCCCTCGCTTTTTTATACCTATGCATCTATCAATAAGGCCTTAGGCTTAAGTCTATTTTTAAACGCGTTTTCAATAATATACACTTAAATTAGACGAGTAATGATTTAGGGCAAATAGCGCGATAAGGTATGCAGAGTAAAACGAAAGGCTTCACTCTCATTGAGTTAATCATAGTAATTGTCATTATTGGCATAATTACTGTGACAGCTGCACCAAAGCTATTAGGTATTCAAAAAGATGCGCAAATAGGCGCTCTACAAGGCTTGAAGTCGGCTCTCACCGCATCTTCAGATATAGTTTATGCTAAATCACTTCTTGAAGGTGTTGAAGGTAGCGCTGATACTACGTTGACCTCGGGTATTCGTGTGCGCTATGGCTATCCTTATGCCACGCAAACGAACTTAAAACTAGTAGCAGAGTTCACCGAAGAAGACTGGAAGCTAACCGGTTCGGCCCCTGAAGTTACCTTTACCCTAGAAAAACAAACAAGTGACTTTAGCAATGCTGAAATAGCAGAAAATGGAGTATGCAAGCTTACTTACCGTCACCCAAATCAAGGACAAGAGCCAACAATTACTGTTAATAATTGTAACGTGTAAGATATCTTTACGTTGTAAAAGCAGCACCTTCCCTACTTTCTTTCCAACTAATATTTTTCTTGCCCACACTCACGCACTTTTCAAAAGGCATAAAAAAAGCGCACCTAAGTGCGCTTTTTTGGCTTGTGTTGCTAAGTCTAGATTAGTCTAGGATCTTAGATACAACACCAGCACCTACTGTACGACCACCTTCACGGATTGCGAAACGAAGACCTTCTTCCATCG
>NZ_SWCO01000011.1 GCF_005117025.1 Alteromonas portus
TATAAAAGTTCATTGAGTTTTCTCCCTTGGTTTGGTCGCCTATTAGGATTAACTCAGTTTATGCTGATAGGGAGGAGGCTCAATGATTATCAACCCAATCAACACACTCACTACGTTCGCTGGTTTGAAGGCGTCGGGTGAAGTCAACGTAATCGAGCATATAATTCGAGGCCATGAAATTGTCGAGGGTCGATTTGTAAACCATGACATATTGTCAAAGCTAAACGACTGCGAAGCTATTGTATTTGGCACACCAACATACATGGGCGGAGTCTCGGCACAGTTCAAGTCATTCGCTGACGCAACAAGTGAATTATGGTGCCATCAGGAGTGGTCAGGAAAGTTTGCGGCAGGATTCACCTGCGGAAGTGCAATGAATGGCGACCAAACTAGTACGCTTCAATATCTTGTTACTTTGTCCAATCAACAAGGTATGCTTTGGGTTGGTTTAGATTCGGCACATGGCTACAAAGATCATGGTGTTAATCGCTTAGGTTGCCAGTTGGGAGTTGTTGCACATTCACCAAATGGTGACGCTCACGAAGCAGATCTTGCGTCAGCAAAATACCTAGGGCAGCGTGTTGCTAAGCAAGCCTTGCGCGTGAATTTGAAATCTAACAAGTCAAGCAAGAAGGACGCGCTAACGCGCCCCTCTTCTTGAAGCGTTATACGCAATTGGTCAGAATAAGTTTTTAACATCGCGGTAAAAGTTTTCATGAGAACCAAGAGCTATTAATTCAAGTATTACAGTGCCGTCCTCGTAGCTGTAACCTAATAAGGTTAACTGCTTAACCATCTTGAACTTGTACACGCGAAGAAAAGCAAGGTCGCCTTTTTTCTGTTCACCTAGAAGAGGATCAACCATCAGTTCCTTTACAGCTTTATCTAAGTCTTTTTTCTGATTCTTATGTAACTTCTTTACTGCTCTCTTAAAATTAGCTGTCTGTAAAACACTCGTAATCTTAGCCAAAATCGTAAGGCTCCAATTTTCCAGCCTCTTTTTCCGCTTTGGAAATAATTGCCTGTTTCACGAATTCGTATGGTAAATCAGGATTATCTTCCATCATTTCACCTATTTTTGCCCAGTGCTCAATCTGTTTTGGCATAGTTCGGTTAAGTGCTTTGCCCATAATGGTAGCTTTCTCAACTAGATCTTGGTCTAGTCTTACGCTCGCGGTTGCCATAATATGTCTCCTAATAGTTCATTACCACATTGTAGCAATGCGCTACAGGTGTGGCAAATTGCGTATAACAATCGCATCAACACTCGCTGCGCTCGCTAGGGACAAAAATACGTAGGCTCCCAGCGCTTCGCTTGGTATTGTAGCCTACATATTTTTGCCCGTTATGCGGGTGTTAGACACTTGTCATGGATATCACATTAACAGATCCCGCTATACCTCTCTTTCATTTTGAGGTCATCAGAAATGTCTCCATTGCAGCGGCATTTTTAAGTGTCGTTGTTGGCCTAATTTATAAGGTTAAATACGATACAGCTTTGAGCTTATATAAAATAATTTTGTTTTCTCCTGTGGTACCAATATTGTGTACATACTATGGTTACAAACAATATCTTGACGTTTTTTACGCCCTAGATAACAAAGGGAGTGGGACTATCGAATTACACTATGTATACCCTGCAAATAAGCACATAGTATTGAATAATCCAAAATCAACTTTCGACCCGGATGGCAGAAGCCAAAGCTGTAGGCTAGTTTTCAGAAAAAATGGAGAAAAATATAGTAGCGCTAGGGCTAGTGACGTATCTATATGCAAACAAATTTCGAGATCGCTTTAAGTACGTGTCTAACAAACAACTGTTGGCACTCACTGCGTTCGCTGGGACACAAACACATGGGCTTCCTCGCTTCGCTCGTTATTTTAGCCCATTCATTATCGCCCCTTAGTGGGATATTAGGTAGCCTAAGGAAGTACATTGGAAGTTCATCTTGTTGTAGCTCATCCAGAGCAGCACTCTTTTAATTTAGCGTTACATAAAGTCGCTCTAGATACGTTCAGAAAAGAAAAATTCAAAGTAAACGTTTCAGATTTATACGAGCAAAACTTTGATCCTGTTGCTGGCAAAGACGATACAACGTCATTCCCAAGCGATGAATATTTTCAATTAGCCAAAGCCCAACGGTTAGCATTAGCTAACAATACATTTATTAAAACTATCGCTGATGAACAGAACAAATTGCTTTCTTCTGATTTATTAATTTTTCAGTTCCCTTTATGGTGGTGGTCGTTTCCGAGCATGCTGAAAGGCTGGGTAGATAGGGTTTTATCTTCAGGCTTTGCTTATGGCAAAGATGCAAAACTAAAGCCTAAAAAAGTTATGTATTCAATCACAACGGGCGGCGCTAATTCAAAAGAAGAATCAGCTTATTATCAAAATAAAATTGATGGATTGTATCAAGATATATTTGGCTTCATGGGGTGGGAAATTTTGCCTGCTTTTATAGCTCATGGTGTACAACGAAAAACTAACGAAGAACGGCAGCAGGTACTTGCAAATTATCGTAAGCATTTGCTTGAAAAAGTTCTTGCGGATAGTTTAGAGCTGTCGAATACCTAACAAGCGCATTAACAGGGACAAAAACAGTTGGCTTTTGCCCCTTCGTCGCTGATTTTAGCCAACAATTTTTTGCCCATTATGGGGGCGTTATACGCCAAAGCGTACAGGATTTACATCCATACTTTTATGAAGGATTCTTATGATCAAAATTTCCTGACTGCCCGTTTGTTTGTAGAAAATAACATGGCTACCTTGAGGAAATTTTTTGTATCCATCTCTTATTTCATCGCAGCTTTTACCAATATCAGGATTTTCAGACAACATCCAAAATGAATCGTCGAATTGTTTAAGATATACATTTCGTTGTTCTCGACCCCATTTCCGTTGCGTAAACAATGCAATATCTTTTAGATCTGATTTTGCTAGTACGGTTAACTTAAATGGTTTCACTCTTTTAATTCACCGTCTAACTCTGATATCAGATGCTCAAGGTCGTATTCAGCCTCGCCGCTTTCTTCACCTGCTACAAGTAATTGACGCAGAGTGTTTAATTTGGTTTCCTGTGTTTCTAGCAAGCGAAGAGCTGAACGAATCACCTCACTTGCTGAACCATACCGACCAGTTTGAATTTGGCTAGCAATAAAGCCATCAAAATGGTCTCCAAGGGTAATGCTGGTGTTTTTAGCCATCTGGTTTCTCCAAATACCAATATATACCTAATTATGGTACTTGCGCGTTGTAAGTCAATAGCGCATAGCAATCACATCAAGCCCCTCGCAGGCTTGCTGAGACAGCAACACATGGGCTCTGTCGCTTCGCTCGGATTTTAGCCCATGTATTTGTGCCCCAAAGTTGGGCGTAAGGTACTTCAATGATTGTCAAAGGCTTACAATTTATCGGCTTACTATTTCCTATCTTTGTAGTCGCGCTAGGTAAGTACTTTTTTAGAGATATATCTGCCGATACGCCTCTTTATACTGGTGCTGCGGCAACTATGGGATTTTTCGGTATGCTTGTTATGGTTTTTGCGGTGTACTCCATTACCGTAATTCCTACTTCATTAATATTGCTAAAAAAGCAGAATAGAGAGCACTTTAGGTTTAAATCTGTCGGTTGGCGGGCAGTACTGTATTTTAATTGGGCCGTTATAGCTATTTGTGGTCTTTGTGTTTTTTTAGTTGCAGTGCTTAGTTTCATTAAAACTCTCATGTAGTTTTATTGATGGACTCTCAGTCTCCGATTTAGCCAAAACAAGTATGCCTCTTTTAGACACGTACCTCACAAAAAAATTATGTCGCCCGCAGGCGGGCTGGGACACCAAACAGGCAAAAACCAGTAGAAAGCCCAGTGAAAAAGGTGAACCAAAGGCCTAAGAAACAACTGTTGGCATTCACTACGTTCGCTGAGACACAAAGATGGGCGTTAGCTGCTTGGCGTACTACTGACGTCGCACTGGCGTGTGTTTGTCGTAACAAAAATGAGGACTATTCCCTTACGATAGAGCTTTGTTAAATAAAGGAATAGTAATATGGGAATGAAAATAAACTCAAAATTAATCGTTAAACTCAGAAAAGAGAAAGGGTGGAGCCAGCAGCATCTTTCTCTTGTTTCAGGTGTAAGTCTACGCACTATTCAGAGAGTAGAGAACGAAGGAAACACATCTATAGAAACGCTGAAATCTCTAGCATCAGCATTTGAAACTGACTTTAACAGTCTAATTTTTAGATCCCCACAACCAAACAAGGTGCTTAAGAAAACAATAACCTCTTTTGCTCTACTTTTCAGTTTAGCCACGAGTGTTTTTCTTACATCAACAACCACTGCTTCACCAGGCATAGAAGTTCAAGCGGAAAAAATGATTGTCTCTCAGGATAAAAGAGATACCACGTTCTTAGGCAATGTGATTATGGTTATTCCCGCTACAGTTCCGTTTGAGATTTCAACGATTGAAAATCACTCGAGCAAGGGCTATCAACTCACAATCACTTCGGATGGATCGTCATTTTTAGTTTCGGGCGCTCGAATTACGAGAGTAGATACTGGGTTAGAGGTTAGAGCAGCAGAAGTGCAAGCAAGCAACGCGACAGAATAGTGATTGCAGCTAACAACCCATCCAACATACTCACTACGTTCGCTGGGACGCATACACGCGGGGCGGCTGCGCCATTATGCCCCAAATGTCTGCGCTCCTTATTTAAAAGTTAGCTACCAGAGGAAATTATGGAAGAATCGTTCTCTTTTTTAATGCAAAATCTATCTTTAATTCTATTGATTGCATTAGCGTCCAATTTTTTTATTTTACACTTAAGGAATCAAAACAGAGAACTTTTTGAGATTATTGGAAACGAGGTACTGATTAATCGAACTCATAAGCTTCAGTTCATTCTAGCAAGCAAAAAAACTATTCCAATTGAGAGCGTTGTAAAAATTGAGGTTCACGGTAATAGATTAAGCCTCTTTCAAAACACCAACAACGCAACTGATGTTTGGGTGCATCCTAAGCATCTAGAGAGTGAGATTGATAAAGCAAAAAACGTATTTAGCCATGCAGTTTTTTTAACTGTGGTAGCTAATCTAGCCCGGTAATTCAATTAAAGAAGAACAAATAAAAAATGGAACTTTGGTGATGTATGAGTAAGTTTTTTAAAAAAGAGTATCTCCGTATAAAAGAAAGCAAGTTTATTTATCCGATTAGGTTATTTTTGCAATGTATCGGCTTGTTGCTAGTTTGCCAGTGGTTCTATTCTGCTGGAGATTCTGTTTATAAAACTGGTGAGTTAAACGTTGTTTGGCGAGCAAATTGGATATTTGAGATAGCTCCAATAGTGTGGATATTGTATTTGAGTTCTATAATTCTTATTAGCAAAATTCTTCCAAATATAAACAAGCACCCTTAATAAGTTTGCAATAGCACGGACTGCTTGTAAGCTGCTAACAAAGCCGTTATGCCCTGCGTTCCTGCGCCCCTTATTTTAGAGTTATGTTCTAGGAGGGCATATTGAGATTTTACCTCATTATATTTTATGTATCGATTGCTGCATTGTCCGTTTTTTCATGTGCAAATAATTATAAAAGGGTCACAGAGGATAGCCACTTGATATCAAGTATCGAACAGTTTTCAGTTCAAGCCAACACTTGCTTAGCCACCGAATTAAAAACATCAAATGCATGTGTAAATTTTTTTAAATTATATAGAACTGGCGGTGCAGATGCAGTAAAACAATTAAGTGCTAATGCTGCGAGTTATTTAGAAAAGGATCTAGATGCAGCTTTAAACACAACGGAACAGATAATTATAATTTCAAATGCAGTGCTATTTTTGGCGCAATGAACATAACAAGGCGCTTGAAACGCAATGCCGCTGCGCGCTCATAGCATTGTGTTTTTGCCCTTTAGCTAAAAGTTATGCACTTGATAGGAAATTTATGAAAAGTTTTTTTTGGTTTACTCTGGTTTTGCTTTGTTTACTGGCCAACGAATACCTCTCTAAATTTTTGCTTGCTGTTTTTGTCGGACACCTAGATTTTAATTCAGCTGTCGAGCGAACGTTTCAATATTCGACAATTGATAGTTATCTATTTTCTGCTGGCTTTAGAGCTATTCCATTTATCGTCTTAGGTCTTTTTGCTGCTATATCAAAGTTGAGCCTTACCGCATTTGGCCGAGTGGGCATTTGGATTATAATGCTACTCAACACTTCATTTATTCTGCACGGCTATTGGGGAATGCAGCACTCGTTATTCACTGATGCACATACTTCTTCAACATCTGCTTTAGCTCTGATTTGGATTCCAATCTGGGCATCTTTTCTCACTATTATCGGATGCATGGTTTTGGTTGTTATAAGTAAAATATCTAGGTCATTTCACACACGTGTCTAACAAAAAATAAGCCACTCCCTCCGTTCGCTTGCACGCATACACGCAAGGCGGCTTCGCCATTATGCCCCACGCAACTGCGCCGCTTAGCTTAATGTTATGTTCTTCTATGAAAAGTCATCTCTTAATCATTTTAACTAAATATCAGAATCTTATGGCACCTCATGAGAAAATATTGGCTAGGTGGTTAACGGAAGAGTGGGATGGAGAAGGTACAGAGTTACCAAGTTGGTTACTAAACAAGATCTGGAATAATTACCCTTCAAACTGCTTAAATGAGCCATCGGCTCTAGCAAGAAAACTGTTCCTCAAAATTATGGAGAACAACAGGGGTGAAATATCTCTTCGAGAAAAACGAACATAACAAACGCATTAACTCAGTCGCTGACGCTCCATAGAACAAAAACACGTAGTCTCCCTGTGCTATGCTTGGTATTGTAGCCTACGTATTTTTACCCCTTAACGGGGTGTTATGTGCCAAAATAAGTTAATCAAAACGTCCAAACATCAGTAAAAGGAATTATTATGAGTTTGATACCGTTCCCAAATATTAAGCCTAGAAACCTAGGCTTATTGTTATTCGTGGCTCGTATGCTCACTTATTTCGGGGTTGTATTAATTGGTATAGCAGTAGCATTAATTGCTGCCACGCTCTTCAATTATTTATTTCCCCCACCACCAATAAGCGGCAGTACAGAAACTTATAGTGTAGGCCTTAGTGGGATTAAAGGCGGTATTTTTATTATTGCTGCAGGCTTTTTTGTCATTGTGCTGTCAAACATCTTCGCAGCAATTGTGTCTTGGGAAAGTTCGCTTTCAAGCGCGGGGCATAATGGCACATAACAAAAAAATTAAGTCGAGCGCTGAAGCACACTTAGGCGCTAATACGCAGTGCCGCTTCGCTATTATGCCTACGTGCTATCGCTCCTTATTTGAAGTTTAGGGCTAAAGAGAATGCTTAGATGGATCTATTATTTGCAAATCTGGTAACAATTGTATTCTTCATTGCAGGGTATAAGCTCGTTGAAAGAGCAATTTTTCCAATGCCCTCCACTCTGTTGAAAATTGCACTCTTCTCCCTTTTGATCTTCTGCTGTTTAGGCATTACTTCGATTCTTTTTGCTATTGCTATCGGACTATGGTTACCAGACACATACCCAATAACTTTTTCATACAAAGCGCTGTTTATTTGTCCTATTATTACCATCTACTTTTTATTTAAAATGATGCAAAACAAAAGACTTCTTTCTGCACGAATATTATAAGCGCATTAACACTCGCTGGGACGCTAACACATGGGCGCGTCACTTCGTTCCTAATTTTAGCCCATGTGTTAGCGGGTGTTATATTTCAAGGAATGAATATGAGTCAAAAGTTTTTATGGGCATCCTTTGTACTCCTAGTAGTATTTTGTATTTTTTTCCTTTTAGCTCCATCAAAAATGGCAGATGCATTATCTTTAGGAACGCAACTAAAAATGATTGAGGAAAGATCACAAGCACTTGAACAGATGGTTGTAAAACCAAACTATCGTATGGATAGTCAAGTGGTTGCTGGTTTACTGAGGTTTGAATTAGAACAATCAAAACAATATTTTGAGGACACTAAATCCGTTCTTAGGATTCAATTCTGGCTTGGCTTAGTTTTAGGGGGCTTGCTATTGGTTCACCTTTCAGCACTTTTGCATACAAGGAAGTATAAGCAATGAAACATATCAAAACGCTTAAGCCACTCCCTTCGGTCACTGAGGTGCTAATACGCATGGTCGCTTCGCCCTTATGCCCACATGCCTACCCTCCTTATTTAAAAGTTAGGTAAACCGTGTTTTTGAAGCTAGAGCAGAAGAAAAAGAATATCGCCTGTTGCCTAACTTGCTACAACGAAGCTAGGTATGTGTATTCTTACGACATTCGAAATGTATTTCTTACTATTCTGTCTATAGCAAACATTCTGCTCTTTATATGTTTCGTAATGTTCGCACCTTCAACCATTTATGTTCTCGCCGCAGCAATGGCATCAACAGTTGTCTCGGTAATTATAAAGGGTTTTAAGCATATAGAGCTGCGATGCGCACAATGCCAAAAGTCATTAATTATTGGAAAGGAACATCAGTGGTAGTATCAGCTAGCCATTAACTCATTCACTACGAAAATTAAGTTCGCTCGCTGTGCGGGTCGCTGAGAAAAAACACAGGGCTGCTACGCGATTTTTACCCATATATATGCGCCCGTTATTTAAATGTTATACATCAAGGAGGATATTTTATGTTTATCGTCATGTTTGAATTTGTAGTCAAGGATGGCTGTAAAGACCAGTTTCTAGCCGCTTGGCCAAAAGTTACACAGGGCATTTACCTTTTTAAAGGCAGCTTGGGTTCACGCCTACATCGCGACAAAAATGGTGCTTTCATTGCTTATGCACAGTGGCCTAACGAAGATACGTACCGAAAAGCATCTGACATAAAAATGAGTGAAAACTACGAAAAACAACGACAGTTGATGCATGACAGTCTGAATTTAGAATCTACTAGAACAATTCATGAAATGGAGGTAGAGATAGATTACTTACACCGTAGAGGCTTTGATATATAACGGCTTATTTCGCTTGCTAATTAAAAAATAAGGGGCGGCTGCTATAACATGGAAGTATATAAAAATAATTTATCCGAGAACTACTGTAACTATTTGTTAACCCCCTAACAAACCGCTTATTCTTGGTTGTAGTGAAAGAAGTTTAGTTATTTTTCGGGCCTCTCTTTTGGTTCTTTATAGTAGTCATTAAAATCAACAGTACTAGAGTAGTTATTACTAAACAAGTTACTGAAAAAAGCGAAAAACGCTTAGCTTGCGTTCTTCGCTGTTAATATTAACCCACGTATTATCTCTCCCTAGTGGAGAGCTATATTCTTTGACAATTAGGAGGTCACTGTGAAGAAAGTTTCGATATTGCTATTTCTTATTTTCTCATGCGGTTCTTGGAGTCAAACATATGAAGAGAAAGTCGTAGCATCCAGGGCATTCATAGGAAAGCCTGTTCAAGAGCACATGTTTTACACTATAGATAAACAGCCCATCACCTTTCAAAGCCTTGAAGGTGAAAATGTTGTTGCTTACTTTTTCGCATCGTGGTGCTCGCCTTGTTATGAAGCATTAGAAAACTTAAACAAAGTAATCGAAACTGCTCCCCCATCCGTTCGTGTGGTTGCTATTTCTTTAGATGAAGACTGGACTGACCTTGAGGGAATGTTAGCAAGAACAGGTTTCAGTGGAGAGGTATGGAAATCGGCAGACGCAAAGTTAGCATTTCGAGAGCGCTTATTTGCTAATTTTAGCGGTTCTCTACCACACATCGCTCGTATAGATTCTCAGGGGATTCTAGTGGAAGGAGGCTCCAGAGTGAAAACTACTGAGCAATGGTCAGCGGTGATCAATAACAATGTTTCGTTAGCTGAGGCGAGCGAAATATAACACCGTATTTAGTTTTCAGTTAAATCAAAGGATCTGATATGAAAAATAGAACATATACTCTTACGCGCGGTAGTACAGGAGTCATTGCTGGCGTTTGCTCAGGCATCGCTGAATACTACAGTCTACGAAAAAATGGGCTTCGTTTAGCATTTCTAATTACCAGTTGTCTCTCTGGAATTCCAGTTCTCGTCTACATTATTCTGTGGATGATTTTACCGAGATACCCCACATCACAAGCTATGGCTCGCGAATTAAAACGTAAATCGGAACAACGGCGTGGCATACCGGCTAAGTGATGTCTACTTAACACATAAATCGTGATAGCGTAGAACTTAGGAAATACACTAAACAAAATAAGGAATGTTATATGCTCTATAGAGCCTCGCTTTTGTTAATTAGCTTACTATCTGCTGACTCCTTTGCCACTACCCTATATGGAACAGTAGAGCTTACGCACTTATCCCCCACTCAAGCAGAAAGCACGTGGCTAAGAGAAAAACAGGTTGTGCCTCGCTATCCAATGAAGCTTGCACAAAAAGGCATTGCTGGATGCGGGATTTTTAAAGTTAACGTCGATGCTAAAGGTACCACTAAGCGCATTACGCTAGTTAACTCGGTACCTAAAAAGGTTATAGAAAAACCTGCTGCTGAAGTCATAAAGGAATGGGACTGGACACTTGTAGAAGGAAAGTTGCCTGCAAATGAAGAAAAGCTGATTCGACTAGACTTTTGTTTGGGCGCAAGCTCTGAAGAAGAAGCTAATCAACGGTGCAAACAACAAGCTAGCATTGCGTGCGAGTAGCACTCTAGTGCCCCTTTCACGGGGCGTTTCCTGGTAAGGTGATAATTATGTGTGATCTAAGAGAGACCTAACTAAGCGTAATAATTTTAAAAACAACTAAAACATTATGAAAATTACTTTTGTACCGTGTTTAGACTTACAGCGTGCCGCTGAATTTACCTTTAATAACATGCGCGATTATTACGCTCAGTTTGCGCCTGATTGGAACACCGAAAAAGTGCTTGGGGTCACGGCTGAGCTCGTTAATTACGACATTCAATTCAATAGCGAAACCGTGGGGGTTATGCGCCTTCAATTTGAACAGGGCGACTGCATTTTGCGCGATCTCCAAGTTATACCAAGTGCACAAAATAAAGGCATAGGTAGCGCTGCTATTGAAGAAGCAGAAAAACTTGCACTTAAAGCTAACGCCAGCGCGCTCACATTGCGTGTTTTCAAAATTAGCCCTGCAGTTTCACTTTATAAAAAAGTAGGCTTTGTTATTAGAAGTGAAAACGACCGCTTTTATAACATGGCTAAATCCATAAGCTCTTTCTAGCCACCTATTTAAAAAACTAAGGGACAAAGCACATGAAGATTATAATTGATGATCTTACTGGGGGAGAGGTGCTAGCGCTTTTAGAGGAGCATTTGTCAGACATGTATGCTACGTCACCGCCAGAGTGCGTACACGCATTAGATGTTAATGCACTAAAAGCCCCTAACATAACTTTTTTTAGTGGATGGAAGCAGCACCAACTTGCAGGGTGTGTTGCTATTAAAGCCCTTGATAAACAACGCGCCGAGCTAAAATCTATGCGCACAGCTAAACCCTTTAGAGGATGTGGTGTGGCTTCTCAGTTGTTACTTTTTGCCTTGGAACATGCGAAAATGAAGGGGTTTAGTTCGGTAAGTTTAGAAACGGGAACGCAAGACTACTTTTTAGCGGCAAGAGCGCTTTATAAAAAATTTGGTTTTGTCGACTGCGGCCCTTTTGGCAGTTATTCACTCGATCCCAACAGCCACTTTATGACCCGAGCGCTTTAATTAAGTATTTTAAGAGAATTCCACATGTCGTTACCCCCTTGCCCGCACTGCCAATCAGAATATGTATACGAAGACCAGTCTTTACTCATTTGTCCTGAATGTGGTCACGAGTGGAATCCTAATGAAGTAGAAGAAGAAGTCTCTGCAAAAGATTTCAACGGTACACCGTTAGTGGCTGGCGACAAAATTACGCTGGCAAAAGATTTGAAAGTGAAAGGCAGCTCGCTAGTACTTAAAATTGGCACCAAAGCGGTTATCCGTCATGTGAAAGATGCCAAAGACCACCAGCTAGATTGTAAAGTAGATGGTGCTGGCGAAATGATGCTAACTGCACAATTTGTTAAAAAGGCATAAGCGGCTTTTTATTGAAAAGCCTCATTTCCTTTTAGCGCGCTTACTTTTTTATCAACTAGGCGCGCTAGCTATTCCAATCCATCCCTTCTTAAAAATTTGCGACTTCGTTAGTAATAGTTTCCGTAAGTAAGCTAATTGCCTTTGATGTCACCTTTTGAGGGTTAACTAGGCAAACGCCAACATGCCCGAGTTCGGGCAAACTCTCAGAATTAGACAAAACATGTAGCCCCGGCGGCACTGAACTTTTTGCAAGAACAGTTATGCCCAGCCCTTCATTAATGGCTGTTTGTATGCCGTTTAAGTCAGCGATGGTATACACCACCTGCCACGGTTTTTTGATAGCCGATAAAAGATTGGTTGCTCGCTTGCGATAAATACACGGCGACGGTGCGGCAATAATAGGAAGTTTTGCAGGTACGCTGTTTACAAAGCGTTGACTACCCACCCATACCAACTGATCTGAAATGATATAACCATCTTGCTGTGGATCAGGTGTTTCTTGCAGAGAAAGAATTAAATCGAACTGGCTTTTAAGCGGTTCGCTAAGCAGGTCTTTGCTTAGGGCGCAATGTACCTCTAGCGAAATTTCAGGGTAGGTTTGGGTAAACCGCCGAATGATTTTGGGCATAAGCGTGGTGCTAAATTCGCTGGGAATGCCTAACCGAATATTCCCTGTAACCTGCGGCTTTCCAAATTCGGCCATAGCCTGATCATTAAGCGCTACAATTTTCTCCCCATACGACAATAAACGGCTGCCAGCGCCAGTCAATGCCAAGCGATTTTTATCGCGAGAAAATAGTTTTTCACCAATCATTTCCTCTAGCTTTTTTATCTGCAAACTAATGGCTGGTTGCGTACGCTGAAGTTGCTCGGCGCATTGGGTGTAGCTTCCCGTTTGTGCAATAAGCACAAACGAGCGCAGAAAATCTATCGACAGGTTCTTCATTACTTTCTTTTACACCTTATTTTTAGCTACAACGAAACACAAGCCTTTCACTAGCACAACTCTAAGCCTTAACCTTTAATCGCGCCAAGCCATGCCAAAAGTACACACCTTTCATTTAATAAAATTATAGCGCTATATTTTTTATTAATTTTATTTATTCATTTTGCACTTCTAGTATCGAATACACAACAACGACAATTAGGAGCCAGCATGAATACGCTTAATCAACGCCTTGACCAACAAGACCCAGATATCGCCAAATTTATTGCGCAGGAAGATACGCGCCAAGAACACCACATTGAACTGATTGCATCGGAAAATTACACCAGCAAAGCCGTCATGCAGGCGCAAGGTAGTCAGTTAACCAACAAGTATGCTGAAGGGTATCCGAGCAAGCGCTACTACGGTGGTTGTGAAGCGGTAGATAAGATAGAGCAACTAGCCATCGATAGAGCCAAAGCGCTTTTTGAAGCTGACTACGTGAACGTGCAGCCTCATTCCGGCTCTCAAGCCAACACTGCCGTTTATATGGCGCTATTGAACCCTGGCGATACCATTCTTGGATTAAGTCTTGATCACGGCGGTCATCTTACTCATGGCGCAAAACCTAATTTCTCAGGCAAACTTTACAACGCTGTACAATATGGCTTGAACACTGAAACTGGTGAAATCGACTACAGCCAAGTAAAAGCGATGGCGCACGAATATAAGCCCAAAATGATTGTAGCTGGCTTTTCTGCTTATTCTCGCGTGGTCGACTGGCAGAAGTTTAGAGACATCGCTGATAGCGTAGGCGCGTATTTACTTGTGGATATGGCCCACGTTGCAGGCCTAGTGGCAGCGGGAGTTTATCCCTCGCCAATTAACGCGGCACACGTGGTGACGACTACTACTCATAAAACACTACGCGGCCCTCGTGGCGGCCTTATTATGTGCAAGTCTAACCCTGAGCTTGAAAAGAAATTTAATTCACTCATTTTCCCAGGCATTCAGGGCGGCCCGCTTATGCACGTTATCGCGGCTAAAGCTGTGGCGTTTAAAGAAGCCATGACGGCAGAATTTAAAACGTATCAAAAGCAGGTAGTTACTAACGCAAGAGCTATGGCTGATGTGTTTATGAAACGTGGCTTTGATGTGGTGTCTAGTGGTACCGACAATCATATGTTTCTACTAAGTTTGGTAAGTAAAGGAATGACGGGAAAAGAAGCTGACGCTATTTTAAATAGTGTGAACATTACTGTTAACAAGAATACTGTGCCTAACGACCCTCAATCGCCATTTGTAACAAGTGGTATTCGAATTGGTACGCCTGCGGTAACGTCGCGTAACTTTAGTGAAGACGATTGCACACAACTAGCCCACTGGATTTGCGATGTGTTAACTGCACCTGAAGATAGTGCACTGATTCAGCAGATTAAAGATAATGTGGCAACGCTAACGGCTGCGCGCCCGGTTTACATTAAGTAAAACTTATTGCGTTATAAAGAGCGAACTCGTGCGTTGCAGGTAGCCACCATTACTCGCCACACGAGTTTAGCTCGCTCGTTAAAATTTGTTATTTTAACTCCCCACGCCTCTTCCATGGCGCTTTGCCATACATTACACGTTTCAATTGAGTTGCCGTAAAGCGGAGCTAAGGACAAGCTTATTCGCAACGACTCCAGCCACTCAATAAATAGCGGGTCGTGTCGCCCTGTTTGGCGAAGTTGAGATAATTGCAGCGATGCTTGCTGCTTCATACTTTGCAAACGCCTGTAAATCTCTCGCGGATCTTCCTGCTGACCTAAAAGATGAAGTTCCCGTTCAATATCGTAAGCATTGTTCCATTGTATAACTCGCGGCGAATCTTTTGCGCACCCCCACATCACTATACACATTGCTACAAGCACTAAATAACGTGTGAATTTATAAGAATGTTTTAATGGGAACAGATTTACTTTACGCACTTACCCGCGCACTCCTTAACAGCATCGCGATAAGTATAGATGAGTCTTACCTGATTACATGGTTAAGTATGCGTAATTCAACTAATTTACTAGTCTAATGGTGCGCTGTATTAGCTAATTCATCTGTACTAGATAACTATTGTGAGCAGGCATTGTTTTTTCGTAAAAAACTAGCGAACAATCCAATGCCCCTTGCTACTTAAAACTTTTTACAAATGAAGCCGTTAGCTAAACCACTTCCACCAAATGAACACTATTAAAAAGCCAAATAAATAGACTAGCCCTAAATAACTAAGCAGTTTTACCGCCATATTGGGCGCTGCATCTTGATGCAATTCAGTTTGCGCCACCAGCTTATGGTTAAGCCATGCGAACATTGGGGTGGTTACAAAAGCTAAGGTCATCGCAAAGCCTAGCATGGCTAATAAGGCTGACTTAAAAAAGAGCACGATGGTAAAGCTCAATACCGCCATGAGCAGAAGAACCGGCGTAACCAGTGTATTACGAGCATCTTTGTTTTTATTAAACAGTAACGCTATCGCTTCAGCGACTACCCGGGCATAGCCGTCATATACAGTTAACGCCGAGCCGAATATACATAAAAACGCCACTATCGCGATTAGCAAGTGTGCCCATTGCCCAATGGTTGAGGAGTACATACTGATGAGTTGATGTGAAAAGCCTATGCCGCTTGTGCTTAGCTCGGTACCACTACCATACAAGATTAATGCACCTAACCCTAAAAACAATAGCGCAAGGATGACAGTAACCGCATAACCAAGATTAAAGTCAAACAGCGCTGATCTTGGCGTAACCGATTGGTCTTTGCACTGACGCTTTAGCCAAAGCGAGGTGATGGAAGAGATTTCAATGGGTGCCGGCATCCACCCCATTGTTACCACTAAAAAGCCTAATGTGGCCATTGTCCATGGTGACGGCTGAGCCTCAATTGGCACCGCTGGTGCGGTATATTTACTAAGGGCAACAATAAATACTGCAACTGTTGCTACTACAAGCACACCCATTATACCTTTAGCAATATTGTCTAGCCCTTCAAAATGCCCAGCCAACAATATAAGTAATATCAGAGCCAACACTACTGACGCAGACAGCGATATGGCAATATCAAAAGGAATAAAGTATGACAATAAGCTTGCCGCAAAAAGTAGTAGAGCCGCTGCGTTGACTACTGATGCAATGCTATTAAGACCTAACGCAATGGCTAGGTATCGTTTACCCATACCCAAATAGCCTTGCTGCAGCGTTTGTTTAGTGCTGATAGTGTAGCTAACACCTGCCCTGAAAAACGGATATTTAAGAAGGTTTACCAACAGTATAAGCACCGCTAGTTGCCAGCCAAATTTTGCTCCTGCTTGGGTAGATGCCACTAAGTGGCTTCCTCCTACTGCTGCCGTTGCCATAAGCACACCCGGGCCAAGCAGTTTTAACAGGGCTATAAAGCGAGCAAAGAACGATGTTTCAGCTGTGTACAACAAGGCAACCTCTTAGTAAGCACTTCAAAATAGCCGCTAACCATATCAGGTAAATAAACGGCAGGAAAGGCACTAAGCGGTAGGAAAATAGAAAGGTGGCTAGGTTGCAAACCGCTGCTGGTTCGCAACCTAGTTTTCGATTTAAAACAACGTGAATTGACTTGCGTTTAGCGCAAAGCTTTATGTTAGCGTCGGTCGTAATTCACTTTTTTCTGTGGATGCTGGTAATAACCTTCTTTCAGCAGACGCTTGAAGCGCGTTAATTTTCCTTCCAGCGTTAGCTCTTCTAAACCTTTATTGAATAAAGACAAAATAAGCTGACTGTCACCTTGCCCTTTAGGCACCAGTAAGTGTGTGGTGACGGTAGAAATAAATGGCTTAATAGGCATTACCTCTCGACGGTCGCCGCTATTGAAATCACGCTGCAGCAAATACCAACCGGTAAGCTCATCAATGGGAAAGATATCAATCTTACCGTCTATCAGCGCCTCAAGATTTGCTTTGTCGGTAGCACTTTCCACAACGTTATCGTTGCCCTCAATATACGCAGCAAGCTCATCGTTGTATAAATACCCTTCCGTTATACCCATCTTTAAGTCTTTTAAGTCGCTCAATTCAGCCCAAGTATCAGGGCCTTTTTCAGCGTTAACATAAAACACCAAACTTTCTGCACTAATTGGGTTACTGTGATAGAACTCGCTTTCTCTAGCACGTACAAAATTGCCGTATGAAATAGCGTCGTATTCACCTTTCAGTGTGGCTTCTAACGCTTCCTCCCAAGGTAAGGACACAAATTCAACCACAACGCCGGTTTCTAAAAACGCATCGGCAATGATGTGATTTATGTAACCGTCATGCTGCATATCAGTAGACGTAAAAGGGGCATATTCTGTGGTGGCTATGCGTAGTTTCATCCATGAATGGGCAAAACTTTGCATCGGAATTAGCGCTAATAAAAATGTCGCTATAAGTAATGTTCGCATGTCAAAGTCCTGTGAGTGATTAGAAGTAAATACCAAGGTTGATGTTCAAACGGTGAGTAGTTTCTTGTCTGCCACCTAAATCTAGCCCAACGCCCGGGCCACCTGAAAACCACATGTTCTTGCCTTGGATACTATCTACATATACAAACAGTTTATCCCAGCCAAAGCTACAGCCGTTTATCCACTGCGAAGAGTTCTTTCCTTCGCTCCCCTCGCCTTTCGCTACGCTATATTCTGAGTAGCAGGTTAGCGATTCAATGTGCGTGAACTTATAGGGCACTGAATATACAAGGTTCGCTGAATAGGTTTGGCCGTCGGCAGCGGCTAAGAACGGAAAGGTGAAAGAAGATAGCGCTATGCGATCGTCGGCCTGTCCCTCTGGTGCGGCTAGGTTGTATTCATAGTCGATATACTGCAACTCTACCTTCACGTCGCCCTGAGTATGACGCATATGAACAGCATAGGCGTTCATGTCACCATCATCTAAGGTATCTAGGTTTAAGATGTTGCCGTATTGATACGACACACCAATATCGGTAGTAGCACCACGAATAAAGTTCGCCGAATAGTTAGCACGCAAATTATATTGGCCATCTTCTTTATTTCGATATTCACCGTCGTCTGCTACGTCAAACGAATAACGCCCAAATTCAGCGGCATCATTGTATTCGTCATTCATAAAGTAAGCGGCTTGAAAATCCCAGTTGCCCCAATTGTGGTTTATTTTTACCCCTGCATCGTAATCATCTTCGAAACCAAGATAATAATTTACCGAAAACCAAAAGTTGTTACTGGCAAAGGGTTGAAGACCAAATGGGGTTTGGGTGATACCTGCGGTTATCTCGGTTTGATCATTGAAGTGATAGGTCAAATCTGCAAAACGAACGGTATCGAAATCGGTATTTTCGTACCAACGGTATTCCGCTTTATAGCTAAACTGGTCTGACTCACCCGATACGCCAAGTTTGAATGATTCGAACTCAAAACCACCTCTAAACTCAGGAATTTGCCAGTCTTGATGCCCATAGTTCACCCTGACGTGACCGCTTAAATTGAAAGGAAGTTCGTCGGCATTAGCGAAGCCAGAATTACACACGGCTATTGAAACTAAAGAAAATGCGGATAGTAGCTTGTTCATTACTGTTCCTGTATTGAATATTTGGCGGGAACCCTTTGCTAAATTTTGCCTCTAATAAGGTAAAGGGGCGTTTAAACGCTTAGGTGTATCGCGCACCAAAATAAATCCTTCAGTACTAACAATACTGGGCAAACCTTAAAAAAAGATCATTTGTTAAGGTCTGACGTCTGTGTTTTTCCTTGCATAAATAGCAGCCCCCCCGGCAGGCGACGGCATTTAAACATCCGCTGTGTTATGTGAAAAGCGAAGTGTGATGTATGCACGATAGATGCAGAAATTTTTGCTGTGAACTTCGGGTCTTACCTAAAAATTAAGCAGTGTTTTAGTCTCATTACAGTGAAAAATTGGAGGATTGTATGAATATTTCGTGTCAGCTTTACGACTACATCGAAATTGCCTGTATGTATAACCTTGAAGTGAGCGCAAAGTTAAAAGATGGCGAAACGAAAAGCGGCAGAGCATTGACTACAATAATTGATAAACGTAGTAGAACGCCAACAGAGTGTGTTCAGATGCTCATTAACGGTGCTGTTCAAAATATTGCGCTAAATGAAATCGCCCAGCTTCACGCAATAACTGACAACCCGCATTTCAGCTCAGTCAGCTTTTAGGTAGTATGCGCAGCTAATTTAGCTTAATTTTTCAAAGTGATCTTGATTTATGACACAAAATCTCTCGGCCATTACCTTCTTTGTAGATAACTACGATAGCGCAATTGAATACTTCACCACCGTTTTAAAATTCACCTTAACCGAAGACAAAGTCACTGGCGAAGATTCTCGTTTTGTTTTGGTAACACCACCAAACAGCGCAACAAGCTTGTTGTTAGCACAGGCTAAAAACGAGGTCGAATCAGCACTGATTGGTAACCAAGCGGCAGACAAAGTCTTCTTAATTCTGAATACTGACGACTTCTGGCGCGACTTCAACGATATGCAAGCCGAGGGCGTGGTGTTTTTGGAAGCCCCGCGCGAAGAGGTGTATGGTACGGTAGCCATTTTTAAAGACAAGTTTGGCAATAAATGGGATTTGATCCAAACCACTTAATCACACTTTATATAAAAGCGCCTAATTGCCGCGACATTTCCTGCTGCAGCAATTAGGCGATAATGATAAAGAAGTAGAGGAGAAGTAACACGTGCAGGCCATGAAGCGTTCCATTATTGCTGATGTTGTTGCAATAGCGGCGATAGCACTGTTGATCACTACGACGTTTTATTGGATTGAGGCAAGACGAGAGGTCATTATTCTTTGTGACAACTTTACGCCTGGAGTCTCGAAGAAAAGTGTTGAACGTCAGCTAGATACTGCCAATTTATTGCTATGGGATACCGAGTTTGTTGCAAATGGCAGCAAAATCGAAGCATATAGCCCGCTACACCTCGGCATTATGAAATGTAGTGTAGAATTTAATAAACAAGATATTGTGGTGTTTTCCATTGTTGAGTAATCAAACGCCTTAATTACTTCTTCTACATTTTGCAGTTTCTCTGAACCAGCTTGGTGCAACGTTTACATTGGCGCAACACCCTATTCACCGCTGTGCTAAAAGTCGTAAAGGCAAACTTACCTTCCGCCATTTATCGCATGGAGTTAACTTCTTATCTCGCTGTAACCTATTGTGCTGTAAACGTATAATTACGCAGTGTCTTCTTAACGCAAATTTTCTCTTATGCAAAAAACAAAACACAGTTTCATCGAGGATGTTTTCGCCCTGATAAGCGCCGGCTTGTTTGTTGCTTTTGGCGTCTATTTATTTCAGTCTCAAGATTTAATGGTTGGTGGAGCCGCAGGTTTAGCGCTATTGGGTACCTATGCGTTCGACATGGATTTCGGCTTGTTATTCTTCTTAATTAACTTACCGTTTTATACGCTAGCATGGACGCAAATTAGCAAACGTTTCACCATTAACACTTTCATATCGGTTACCACGGTTTCTGTGTTAACCGAGCAAATTCCAGCGTTTGTGGATATTAGCCACGTGAACCCATTTTTCGCTGCGGTATTTGGGGGCATTTTAATTGGTGTAGGTATGCTGATGATGTTTCGTCATAGCTCAAGTCTTGGCGGCATTGGTATTATGGCGTTTTATTTACAACAGCGTTTCAATATCAGAGCTGGTACATTCCAGCTAACTGTAGATAGCTGTATATTGCTTAGCGCGTTGTTTTTCATAGCTTGGCCTTTGGTGCTTATCTCAATTTTAGCGGCATTTTGTTTAAATATGGTTATTTCGCTTAACCATAGACCCGAACGTTACTTCCCAGTACAAGGCGAAGCGGGTTCCGATAAAAGTGAAGCAGGCTCAAGTAAAGGCGAACCAGAATCAAAAAAAGCGCAAGCGAAGCGCGTGAAAGATAATGAAGAAAGCGACTTAAATAGCAGTATGAATAGCGAACTTCGCGCACAAAATGGCTAAGCTAGCCAAGTCTGTATTTGTTGTTCAGTAATGAAAGTATAAAGGCTATACCGACCAACAGAAAATAGACTGCTGCTCATATAAGCTATAAATAAAAAGCCCGGTTAGGCACAACCTAACCGGGCTTTCTTGTATCTTTTATTTGTATTACTAGACGCCTACTACAAACCTATTGCTTCTTCTGAACAGGTCTTGACGGTCGACTTACTACTCCACGATTCACTCTTGGACGAGAAAACGAAGTACGCATACAAACCTCACTTATGAGTTGTTGCTCAGCACAGTTGGAGGCGAAACATTCACCGCAATCCCGAAACCAAGCCTTCACAGTATAGGCTTAAAATGGGGGTAAAAGTCTCATTCTTTTAATGAATAGTGCTTTATTAAAATTTATATGAAGTCTAGCCAAACTGGCACTGCTTTGAAAGTTAAAGGTATTTTACAATGCGCGGTACCCGCTGAGAAACGCGGGTCATTAATTCGTAGTCAATTGTGTCTGCATTAGCCGCAACTTCCTGAATTGGCACATTCTGTCCCCAAAGCTCAACTTCATCGCCCACCGCGACGTTGTCGATATGGGTTACGTCAATAGTGATCATGTCCATAGACACGCGGCCAGCTAAATAAGCGCGCTTACCTCGAATCATTACTGGCGTACCATTTTTGCAATGCCTTGGATAGCCATCGGCGTAACCAATGCCTACCGTTGCAATTTTGCTAGGCTTGTCTGCCACCCAAGTCTGACCGTAGCCAATGCCCTCGCCTGCCGGTATGGTTCGTACTGCGAGTACACTTGAGCGAAGTGTCATGGCAGGGTAGATTTCAACGTCTATATTTTGCGAAGTAGAGACGGCACCACCGTATACCCCCACACCTAAACGATTCCAAGCATTTCGACTTGCAGGCCAGTTTACCGTAGCAGGGGAATTAGCCACGCTGGTTGGCAAGCCCAGTTTGTTCGCCGCTTGAGTAAACGCATCGATTTGCGTGGTGGTAAAGTTATTATCTACATCGTCAGCGCACGCAAAGTGCGTCGCAATTACCGTTTGCTCACTAAGTAAATGATGGTACTTAGCAGCAATATTCTCGATATCGGAAAGGGCAAAACCCAATCGGTGCATGCCGCTATCCACTTTCAGCCAAATATGCGGGCGCTGCTGTTCGGGGCATCTTTCTAACCAGGCTAGTTGCTCTTCGCAGTGCATAACTAATATACAGTTATGCTGAAACGCCATTTGGCACTCTTTCGCCTGATGAGCCCCTTCTAACACCACGATAGGCGCAGTAATTCCCGCGTCGCGAAGCGCAATGGCTTCTTCGATTATTGCAACAGCAAAACGCGACGAAACATGCTGAAGAATGCGCGCTACATTTACGGCTCCATGACCATACGCATCGGCTTTTATCACCGCCATAGATTGGCTTGATGGTGCTAAAGCAGCTAGCGCTTTGAAGTTATGTAAAAGGGCATCAGCATGAATGATAGCTTGCGTTTGTCGGCTCACAGAAAAACACGTTCCTTAAATGTTTAATGAGAAAGAATATCGAAAGTCAGAGTGTACCACGAGAAGCTTATTAGCAGCGTAGGATTAATAATGAAAAAAGCACCATCTACCGCAAGGTTTCTTATGCCTTAAAATACCGTTATGCTTTGCGCTAGCCTATTATCACAAACTCGTTGCCTCAAGGTTTTAAATGTCTTCGCACACTCCCTCTAGTTCAAAATCGTCCACAAGCGCCAGTATTGAAAATAAAGTTATTTCTGAAAAACAAGCGGCAGGTAATAAACCCACCGTTAACGAATTAGCCCAGTCACTGAATAAAATTGTGTCAGAGGGCAGAAATCCAGACACCCTCGATATAGACACACTCAGCACGGAAGGCATTCTTACCTGCATTAACAACGAAGACGCGAAAGTGGCCAACGCAGTAAACTCGGAAATTCCGCAAATAGTTAAAGTGGTGGATGCTGCAACAATAAGCATTAAGAATGGTGGCAGACTAATTTACATAGGCGCGGGAACAAGTGGCAGATTGGGCATACTCGATGCTGTAGAGTGCAGGCCCACGTTTAGCGTGCCTGATGAACTGGTTGTTGGCGTAATAGCTGGCGGAGAAAAAGCCATTCAGCACGCCGTTGAAGGTGCTGAAGACAACTTCAGCGCGGGACGTGCTGATCTTGAAGCGCTGTCTTTAAACCAAAACGATACGGTTATTGGTATTTCAGCAAGCGGGCGCACGCCCTACGTAAGTGGTGCATTGGAATATGCCCGTTCGCTTGGCTGTTTTACCGGCGCTATTGCATGTAGCCCTAACGCCGCTATTTTTACTAAAGCTGATGTAGCTATATGCCCCATTGTTGGCCCCGAGGCGCTTACTGGCAGTACCCGCATGAAGTCAGGTACGGCGCAAAAACTCATACTCAATATGATAAGTACCAGCACCATGATCAAGCTAGGGAAGACTTATCAAAACTTAATGGTAGATGTGAATGCCACCAACGAAAAACTAAAGGCCCGTGCGCTTCGCATTGTTATGCAGGCTACAGACTGCAGTGAGGAAGCCGCTTTAGTAGCGCTTAATGCCTGCAATAACAAAGCTAAGGTCGCCATCTTGATGGTATTAACAGGGCAAACTGCCGAACAGGCTGCTGCTCAGTTAGATGCTAACGGTGGGTATTTGCGTGCCGCTGCAAATAAAAGCGAATAACCTCGGTAAATTAATGCTATGAAGGGTTTAATTACGGACAAAAATGAACAAGATTGTTAAGCGTTTGACCTCGAACGCATTCATTACAGTACTCTCTCTAGCTCTAATTAGCTTATCGCTTAACGGCTGTGCACAGGAAAGCTTATCTACACATGTATACACAAGTGATACGGATGGCAAAGCGAAGCATCCTACATTGATAGAAAAGCAGTCTACGTTAATAGCAAAGCAGACTAGATTAACAGAAAAGCAGCCTGTGCCAGGGGCTAAGCAGTCCGTATCAAGCACCAAACAGATTTCCGTAGGCGCGGAACGCTATTCGAAATACCTGCACTTGCTAGCAGGTAAACGAGTTAGTTTAGTGGTAAACCAAAGCGCTTTGGTTTCGACTCGCAACACTTCGCCTTCCAGCACGGTTGAGCTTGAAGAGCGCCAATCAAGCAACAGCTTGGCTACACAACTAAATACGATAAAGACAAGCCAGCGCAATCAGCATTTGCTTGATGCCTTACTACAGCGCAGCATTAACGTTGTTAGTATTATGTCACCGGAGCACGGATTTAGAGGTGATAAAGGCGCGGGCGAAAAGGTAGATAGCAATATTGATGCTAAAACCGGTTTACCTATTCACTCCCTTTACGGCGCAACTAAAAAACCTACCACCGAGATGTTAGAAGGCATCGATGTGATTGTTTTCGACATTCAGGATGTTGGCGTACGCTTTTACACCTATTTAAGCACCTTGCACTATGTGTTGGAGGCGGCCTTTGCGCGTAATATCGACGTTATCGTGTTAGATAGGCCAAATCCTAACGGCCGCTATGTTGACGGGCCGGTACTACAATCTGAATTTTCGTCCTTCATTGGCATGCATCCTATCCCCGTCTTACACGGTATGACCTTAGGCGAGCTTGCTCAAATGATTGTAGGAGAAGGTTGGTTAGGTATTGACGCAAGCAGTTATGACAAAGCTAAGCTTACCGTTGTCCCAGTGGGAGATTATAAACGCACTGCGCATTATTCGCTGCCCGTGGCACCGAGCCCTAACCTGCCAAACGATTTATCGATACGCCTTTACCCAACGCTGTGCTTTTTTGAGGGCACCGACGTGAGCATAGGTCGCGGTACTGACTTTCCCTTTCAACTTATTGGCCACCCGTTTGTTGAGTTTGGTAAAACCAAGATACTGGTAAATGCAAATAGTGCAGCGCCCCACCCTAAACATGAAAATACTCTGGTTAATGCACACGTATTTAATTACGCGGATTCTATCAACTCGGAAGCATTTAGCCCTAAGCCTGCCATTCAAGAATACACACCTATTAATGGTTTACATATCGATACCTTGATAGATGCCTATTCTCGTTTCTCTGAATATAACAAAGGAGTCAACACTAGTGGTGGCTCTGAGGAAACCTTCTTTACTCGCCCAGATTTCTTCGACAAATTGGCGGGTACTGATGCTCTACGAATTCAAATTCAGGCTGGCAAAACGCCTGCAGAAATTCGCCAAAGTTGGCAGAAAGATTTAGAGAAATTTAGAGAAAAACGAAAGGCCTATTTGCTTTATGAGGACACGGATTGAAGTACAGATAAACACCTTTAGCTTTGAGAATTTGAGGTGTCTTATTCAGGTAAATGTGGAGAAAGCGTTAGCGATGCTAAACTTTCCGCATAATATGTAAGTGAATACTCACACCCTCGCAAATCCCTATTTAATCTAAGATAAAAAAGTTAGTAAAAACTAACCTTCTTCATTTTTTGTTTTTACTAAAGTTGCAAGCTGAGCTTCAGCGGTGGCTTTTTGATGTTTAAGCTCATCTCTATTTTCACCGTCACTATCTGCAATTTTTGCATCAATATCGGCGATCGTCTGCAACAGCGTTTCTTTACTTTTTTCTTTTTGCTCGGCCTCTTCAGCCTTGTCAAAAATAACGTCTTCAGGAGATGCTTCTTCTTGTTTAGTGTGTCCAGGCGATTTAGCTATCATTTTCAAACCGTCAGGCTGGGGGCGTTGATTCATAAAGCTAGGAGAAACAATTTCAATATCGGCATTATGCAAAGCGTCGAGTACGGCTTTGTGAAGCCGTGAACGCGCACTCAGCAAACTCTTTACTTCGGTTAGTAGACCTGAAATGCGATAACTTACTGAAAAGTCGCCTAATCCAACCACTTGCACAAATGGCTCTGACAGCTGAGCATTTTCAGCAGCAACAAGTAAGTGCTTTTCAATAATGCTGTGATGAATATCGTAACCTAAACTGATATCCACACTAACGATTGCGCCAGACGCTCTGGTCACGGAAACGGGTGAATTAACCATTAGCGTATTGGCAAAGGCAATCAGCTCTCTGCTTTCGGTTTGAAGTTCAACATCAAGCAAGCCCATTTCGGTAACACGACCGCTATAGCCTTCTACCTTAATGAAGTCTCCCACTCTAAATGGCCGGTTAACACGAAGTACGATCCCCGCCATCAAATTCCCCACCATTGTGGTAGAAGAAAAGGCAATCACCCCTGAAATAAGTACGCCAATAAGCGCGATAACTTGGTTTCTAGTGCTTTCACTTACCGGAAGTGTCATCGCTATTACAACCGCCCCAATGATAGTAAGTACCAACATTCCTACTTGGCGAGGTAACTTCTGCTCACTGGTAAGGTGGCTCTGCTTGGCTAGCAGAAGGTAGTGCAGTGCGATGAGCGTGCCTATAACCAATACAATAGCGATAAGAAGTGGCACAAATGGAAATAGCAAGTTTAATACTGTATCAACTAATGAGGCTTGCGTAGTGCCTAGTGTGTTTTTTGTATCCACGATGCTTCCTTTTTATATGGCTTTTAGCTCGCACTTAAATGGGTAAGACCTTTGGCTTTGGTCTTTGCTTTAGTCTGGTAACCTATTTCAACGAAACCGGCGAACGTCCCTCAGCAACCGTGCTCCCCAGTAACACATCAACCAATGCATTAAGACTATAACTTGTAAGTGGCTGTTCTTCTTTTTCACTTTCTGGCGTGGTAACTACAGCATAACTAAATGTAGCAATAGCAACATCAGCTAGCTCTTTAACGCCTTGCGCGTTGTATGGCATACGCATTGGAGCGAAGACCACGGTTTTACCCTGTGTTTTAGCAGCAACCATTATCTTTTTACTAAATGCCATTACTTCAGTTTCACTTGCGCGTTGCTTTACATGTTCAGGTAAATCGAACCCGCCTAACTCATAATTAGCGTGGAGTGGGCTAATATTGCCAACCACCAACACATCTGCTTGTTTTAATAGACTCATTGCTAACTGGGTTTTAGGTAACGCAGTCAACGGTAAACACGCAAACTCTAAAGGCTTATTACTAACGTTGGAACGAGCGTGTGTAAGCGCCGCTTCAAATGCTAAACATCGTGCCGCGTCAGGCATAAGTGCCAACCACCGATTTGAGGTTATAGGCAACTCATCTTTCCCAAAGAGTACAGATACCGACGACTTAGAAAGCGCTTTCTCAATTTGAATTCCACGGTTTTTCAGACTGTTAGGGTTATTCATTGAAGCATTTTCTTTCGCCTCATCTAGCCACCATGACGTGGACTTAGAAATAAAGTTTTGCAGAGCAAAGCGTTGTTTTGCCTTAATAATACGGTTATGTGACGCTTTCAAGAAAGCGCTTTCCTGAATTCGATTTGCCGCGTTATCCAAAAGTAACGCGAACTTTTTTATGTCGCCTTGGTTTCTTATGGTAAAGGGCATAAGCGCTATGTCAGCGCCTGCACTAAATGCATTTACTAACGCTTCTTCATGGGAGAAAAACTGAGTAATGCCAGCCATGTCTAACGCGTCGGTAACGATAAGGCCTTGGTATCCTAATTGGTTGCGAAGCAAATTGGTTAGAATCTTCTTCGACAAAGTAGCAGGAACAATTTGCGACTTACCATGCTTATCGATAATTGTCGTATCGTCTAAAGACGGGTATTGGATGTGTGCGCTCATTACCATTGCTGGGGGCGTTGCACTATTAATGATATTCGCAAAAGGAAGAATATCGCCCGCCATAGCCTGCGCTTTGGTATGCATTACTTGCGGTAGGCCGCTGTGGCTATCTACATGGGTATCACCATGGCCTGGAAAATGTTTGATAGCACTCATTACACCTGTACTTTGCATAGCACTAACGAATGCCTGTCCAAGTGCGGCTACCTGCTCTGGGTTTTCAGAAAAACTGCGTACGTTTATAACAGGGTTCTTTGGCTCGCTATTCACATCAACCGATGGCGCAAAATTGGTATTAATTCCAAGCGGTAGAAGCGTATGCCCAATATGCGATGCCACACTTTGCGCAAATGCGCTGCCTCGCTGATGAAAAGTGGCGCCAATGGCCATGTTACCCGCAAAGGGCGAGAGCATGTCAGAAGGCAACCTTGCTACTCTGCCCCCTTCTTGGTCAACAGCAATGAACAAGGGCTGGCGACCTGCTTTTACCATGTGCAGCTGCATGGTGTAATTAAGCGTAATTAACTGCTCGGTATTTTCGATGTTCTCTGAAAACAAAATAACACCGCCGATGTTGTGTGTGCTGAGCAGATTTAAAAGCGATGGCGGAATTACGGTCATGGGCGTACGGCAGCGCGAAGACGGCGTATTGTCTTCACAGAAATAACGAAAATCCAAAATGATTTTCTGCCCGAGCATGTCTTTTACAGCGCGAATTTTTTCAGCATTAGCACTGGGTTTAGCATTGTTCGATGCGTTAGCACTTACAGATTGTGCGGTTACGCTTGAAGTAAATAGGGCGGCACTTAAGAAAATGAGTACGCCTGACAAAATATCGCCAAGGCCCATAACTGAAGCACGTTTTTTACAAATAACTTGCTGGAATAACAATGTTTATCTAATCCTTGGTAACACGAAGCACAATACGGTACGCTAGCATAAATGAGAGAAGCATGTTCGCCAACTTTGAACTGCAATCATACATTCTCTTATGCGTTAATTTACGCATTCTGTTACGCAAATAGACATACCTATAGGGCAGTTAGCGCTGAGTTTACTAACAAAGGTCAACAGGCCCTAGGCACACATAAATTTAAGTTTGGAAAGAAGTATGGATTGGATGTCAGTCATCCCCCCTCTTGTGGCTATTGCCGTCGTTTTTTGGAAAAAAGAAGTCATACTAGCTCTGGCACTGGCTGTTCTGTGCGCGGAGGCATTAATTCTGGTCAATGCAGATGTCGCTACAAGCTACATGGCGCCCATTAATGCCATAGAGCGAGTGGTCGATACCGCCGCCAGCCCTGGCAATACAAGGGTACTTATTTTTTCTGTTCTAGTGGGCGCGTTGCTCGCATTTATACGTGACTCTGGCGGAGTAACAGCTACCGTCAATTTTCTTGTAAACAAAGGGGTGGCGAAAAGTCGCAAGCAAGTGGGCAGCTTGACCATGTTCACGGGTATCGCTGTATTCATAGAATCAAACTTAAGTGTGCTAACTGCTGGTATTTTCGCCCGAGGCCTGTTTGATCGCTTCGGCATGAGCCGCGCCCGATTAGCCTATATCATCGACTCCACCAGCGCGCCCGTTTGTATTTTGATTTTATTGAACGGCTGGGGGGCATTTATTCTCAGCCTTCTAGATGCATACGAGCTACCTGCTTCGTCGGCCTCAATTTTATGGGGCAGCGTCTTTTTTAACTTTTACGCGATCTTCACCTTACTCATTGTGGCCTATACAATTTCTGCCGACAAAGTGCACGGCCCCATGGCTGAAGAAGAAAAAGCACTCACGCATGTAGAAGTTAACCAAACTACTGAACCTGCCACCAAGGCTCGTTTCATGTTAGTACCGCTAATAATAATGGTGCTAAGCATGATTGGCTTTATGTTCTGGACGGGTAATGGCGTATTGTCTGAAGGCAGCGGCAGCAAGTCTGTACTTTACGCTACGGCTCTAGCCACTGCCATTGCCTATGGTCTGCTCTTAATCCACAAACGGTTCACCCACAAGGAAGCGGTAGAAATTGGTTTTAAAGGGATGGGTGAACTACTTCCATTAGTCACCATAGTGCTATTGTCGTTAACCTTAGGTAATAGTCTTAAGGTGCTTGGAACAGGTGTTTTTGTCGCGGGCATAGTGGGAGAGTATCTTCCTTTAGTGCTCATTGTTCCCATGCTATTTATTGCCGGAGCGATCATGTCGTTTACCACAGGCACGTCATGGGGCACATTCGCCATTCTTATACCCATCGGTGTACCGCTGATCCAAAGTTTAGGGTTACCTCCTTCACTGGTTATTGGCGCTATTTTGGGTGGCGGTATATTTGGCGATCATTGTTCGCCTATCTCCGACACAACTGCCGTTTCTTCATTAGCAGCGGGCACTGACGTATTAACCCACGTGAAAACCCAGTTCCCTTACGCATTGTTTGCGGGCGCACTTACGCTTATTGCCTATTTTGTAGCAAGCTTGGTCATGCTTGGCTAAATTCCTGGCTAAACATTTGATTAAAGCTTATTGGTAGCCGGTTGCTAATTGCGAAGGTTTAGCAACTTTTGTAGCAAGGAGTTTTACAATGAAAAAGCGGATAGCTAATGCCGGAGTTTTCTCGGCGATAGTGGCATTTATTTTAGTGGTGACGGCGTGCTCTCATGCGCCAAATACTTCTGTCGATAATGCTACCCACAGTACCGTAGGCCTTAGCCAACAGGCCGTTGCCATGCCTGACAGCTACAGTGCCGATGCCGCTATGCAGGTACTTCAAGAAGGCGGTAACGCTATTGATGCAGCCATTACAGCACAATTCGTGTTGGCCGTGACACTGCCAGAGGCGGGTAATGTGGGTGGTGGTGGCTTTATGACAATAAAGTTCGAAGATAACACCGACTTTCTTGATTACAGAGAAATGGCACCTGAAAATGCGCATCGCGATATGTATCTTGACGAGCAAGGTGACGTAAAACCGTATGAGTCCTTGTTTGGCGCTAAAGCGTCTGGCATTCCCGGTACCGTTGCAGGTATGTGGGCCGCGCACAAAAAATACGGCACATTAGACTGGGAACGTCTTCTTGCACCGGCAGTACACTTAGCCGAGCAGGGTTTTGTGGTACATGAAAAATTAGCAAATAACATTGCCCGTTATATTTCGCGCACCCAAGAAAAAGGCATTAACAACAACTTCAGTGAGTATTTTGCACAAGCGAAAGCGGGCACTACTTTCAAACAGCCAGAACTGGCGAAAACGCTTAAAGCTATTCAGCAACAGGGCAAAGACGGCTTTTACAAGGGTGATGTAGCAAAGCACATTGTTGATTTTATGCAGCAAAACGGCGGTCTTATTACCTATGAAGACTTACTGGCTTACAAAGCAGTGTGGCGCAAACCTCTTCACCTAAACTGGCAAGGTTATGAGCTGGTGACCGCACCTCCTCCAAGCTCTGGTGGTGTTGCCGTTGCCCAGTGGATTGGCATGCTAGAGGCCTATGACGCAACGCACGATTTGCCAGCGCAAAACAGCACTGAATACATTCACGTTATGTCAGAAATTGGTAAGCGCGTGTTTGCCGATCGCGCTGAATACATGGGCGATCCTGATTTTGTTAGTGTTCCGGTAGAAGCGCTCACTGACGCTAACTATATTACTCAACGCGCAGCAGATATTCAGCCTACCAGCATTTCTGATACCCCAAGCGTTAAGCCTGGTTTAAAAGAAAGCGAAGATACAACACACTTCTCTATTATAGACAGATGGGGTAACGCGGTTGCCAACACAACGACCATCAACCTTACGTTTGGCAGTGGCGTTGTTGTAACCGGCGCAGGCTTTTTATTGAATGATGAAATGGACGATTTTAGTGCTAAGCCTGGCGTGCCTAACTTCTTTGGCGCAGTGGGTGGTGAGGCAAATGCTATTGAACCTTACAAGCGCATGCTGTCTTCGATGACGCCAACGCTTGTCACTAAAGACGACCAAGTGGTGTTGGTAACTGGCTCTCCTGGCGGTACTACCATTATTTCGTCTGTAACTCAGTCGCTATTGAATGCCCTGCTTTACGATATGAGCGCTGAAGAAGCCGTGAACTCACCACGTTTTCATCACCAGCTATTGCCAAAAGACACCATTCGTATGCACGACGGGTTTACAGAGGCAACCGTAAATGAGCTTAAAGCAATGGGCTACACCATTGATAACCGTCGCTTCGGTGATGTACATTTAATTAAGCGCACTAAAGAGGGTGTAGAAGCCGCATCTGAAAAAAGCGGTCGGGGTAAAAGCCTAGTACAACCATATTAGTACAGCCTTATTAGGACAGCCGCCTTAGTACAACCGTATTAGCACAGGGCTGTTAGCTGAGCTACATTAGCTGAGCACCATTAGTGGAGCTATAGGGGCTCAGCGTTATTAGTTCAGCCTTGAACAAAGTACAAGCTGAAAACTACAGCAACAGCGTGGCGTCGATAGGCACGTACTTAGACGCCACTTTTTGAATACTTTCAGCCGTTAATGCAGGAACACCGTACACAGTTACGGTTTTCCCTTTTCCTTTAAGGGCGTTTACAAGAATATCGAAATCGCCGTCGCCCGACACCAGAATAATCTCATCAACATCGTCGGCGTGTTCAAGTGCATCTACTGTTATACCTACATCCCAGTCACCTTTTGCCGAGCCGTCAGCGCGTTGAATGAAAGGCTTTAACTTTACTTCAAACCCAATAGCACGAAGAATATTTTGAAATTCACGCTGCTTGCTGTCACCCCTGTCTATAGCGTATGCAAAAGCATGTGCTATATCCAAGTTGTAGGTAAGTTCACGCCAAAACTGGTTGTAATTAAAGTTACGTTTGTACGCCTGACGACAGGTGTAATACACGTTTTGTACGTCTACCAGCACTAATGCTTTATTCAAAACCACCCTCTTCTTCGGTTTACTCGGTTATTGTTTTCTGATGTTATAGCCTTTTGATAATAAAACCAAAAAACCTAATGATGAAATTTATGCGCAAAGCGCACAACTACCTGGGCTTAATACTGTTCATTCAAATAGGTCTATGGTTTTTAAGCGGCTTAGTTATGGCCTGGTTGCCCATAGATGAAGTAAGAGGCAATCACTTAAAACATGCCGTCACTACGTCGTGGCACGATGTTACGGTTACCCCTTCCGACATTTTGCGCCACCACAGTAGCGCTGCCGTACTTTCACTTACTCATCGTATAAATGAAGTTGGCCAAGCTGATCCAAACACGCTTCATGCTATTCCTGTTTATCATGTCGTAGATGACAACATTGCCTATCGCTACAGCGCATTAACAGGTGAAGCTTTGCAAACCATGCAAGAGAGCGCTATTCGCAAAGCAGCAAAAGGGCAATACGCAGGTACTGGCGATATTGGCAAGACCCAGTTATTGAGCGTGCTACCTCAAGAAGTGCAGAACCTGTCTGCACCATTATGGCAGGTAAACTTCAATGATGACCTTAATTCGCGGTTTTATATCGACCCAAACACAGGCAGTGTTCTGCGCGTGCGTACCGACACATGGCGTCTGTTTGATTTTATGTGGATGCTGCACATTATGGATTATAAGGACAGAAGTAACTTTAACACGCCGTGGTTAATTGCTTTTTCGGGCAGCGCCTTTTTATTCACTCTTACAGGTGTTGCGCTTTTATATAAGCGCTTCAAACCGAAAAGGAAAAAGCGCTAGCCCAGGTCCTGTAATCTTTAACGTACTAATTTTGGTCTAGATGGAAGTCCTTAAAGCGGGCAACAGTGCTGCCCACAAAGAGAACTGCGCTACAGGACTCTAGCAAAGAGTAAAAGACCCTAATTATTATGAAGCGAAAAGCTGAGAAATATCGGCGAACGCTTTGAACTCTAACGCGTTGCCGAAAGGGTCTTTGAAAAACATGGTGGCTTGTTCGCCCGGCTTACCTTTAAAACGAATATAAGGTGCGATAACAAACTCAATATCAGCAGCTTCCAGTTTACTTGCCAATTCTTGCCAGTCGTCCATGGTTAGCACAACACCAAAGTGCGGCACCGGCACAGCATGATCGTCTACCCCGTTATAGGAAGGCGGCGACGGCATAGCCTCTACACAATGGGTCACTAATTGATGGCCGAAGAAGTTCCAATCTATCCACTGGGTGTCACTGCGGCCCTTTTCACAACCCAACAACTCACCGTAGAACGCTTCTGCGTCGGTTAAATTAGTGACCGGAATGGCAAGATGAAAAGGTTGAACCATGAAAACTCCTGTTATAAAAACTTCTTAAGCAACGACAGCTTAAACTTAGAAAACGGCGCATAACGGAAGAACACGTCGAGGGCGAATGAACGTTTCATTACCGTTTTAATATGGCTGAATGTATCAAAACCTGCTTGACCATGATAGCTACCCATGCCGCTATTTCCTACGCCACCAAACGGTAACTCAGGGTTAGTCATAAACAGCATAGTGTCGTTAGTACATACACTGCCTGAACTGGTTTTGCTGATAATATTGTCAAGCACATCATCCTTATCACTAAATGCATAAAGTGCGAGTGGCTTAGGCCTGCTGTTCACAAACTTAATGCCCGCCTCCATGTTGTCGACAGTGATAATAGGTAGAATAGGGCCGAAGATCTCTTCTTTCATTAGCGGGCTATCTAGCGATGGCTCCAGTACAAGGGTAGGCGCCATTGCTGGACGAGATTCATCTAGCTCGCCGCTATACACCACGTTGACATTTTCAAGGTAACTTTCAAGACGCTTTAAGTGACGATGATTAACAATATTGCCGTAATCTCGTGACGATAAAGGTGCTTTGCCGTATTGCTTTTTCAGCTCTTTTTTAACCGCATCAATAAGCTTTTGCTCAAAGCCCTTCTCTACAATGACATAGTCAGGCGCAATACAAGTTTGGCCTGCGTTCATCCATTTACCCCACACTAAACGGCGCGCGGTGACAGCGAGGTTTGTGTTTTTATCAACAAAGCACGGGCTTTTACCGCCAAGCTCAAGGGTTACTGGCGTTAAATGTTTGGCCGCGGCGCTCATGACAATTTTGCCCACCACTTCACCACCGGTGTAAAAAATATGGTCCCATTTGCAGGCAAGTAGCGCCGTCGCTTCATCTTTACCGCCTTCTATTACGGCAACGCATGAATTATCCATATATTGGGGAATGAGCTTAGCCACCAGCGACGATGTTTCTTCAGCCAATTCAGAGGGTTTCAAAACCGCACAGTTGCCCGCTGCAATAGCGGCGATATAAGGGGCAAGCAATAACTGAAGCGGATAATTCCACGCTCCGATAATAAGCACAGTGCCAAGGGGTTCAGGCTTGCGAAAGCTCTTACCTGGCCATGCCACCATGGGCGTTGATACTTTGCGTGGCTTTACCCATTTATCCAAATGCTTAAGCGTATGCTTGATATCAGAAAGCAGAAACCCTTGTTCGGCCACCATGGCTTCGGTCTTACATTTGCCTAAGTCATTTTTAAGGGCCTGTAAAATGTCGTGCTGATTGTCTTTCAATAAAGTTTCTAATGCCTTTAACTGGCTTTTACGCCATTCCAGGGACTGGGTTTTCCCTGTATCGAAACTGTCGTTAAGTTTGTGAACAACATCAACGAAACACACGCCAGTTTCCACTGCGTGAAGAGAAGGTCTATTTGGCATAAGAAGGCTCCGATAGCATAACACCCACTGCAACAATTCTATGACTCATCTTAAGATTGTTGCCGGGCAAAGCAGCGCAATAATTAACTGATACTATCTTATATTAATAGGGATGTTCGAAGACAACGCAACTAAATTGTTAATTAATGTTTAATGCGATTGCGTTTTACACCTTAAACGTGGGACCTATAAGCATAAAATGCAGGTGCTAAAAAATGGAGCGTGATAAAGGAAAATGAAAAGAGGTAAAGTTTGTGTGCAACAAAAAAGCCCAGTAAACACTGGGCTTTTAAACATATTTAATGTGAAACTATTACGCGTCGTAAGGGCTGCGTAAAACAATAGTTTCGTTTCTGTCTGGACCTGTTGAAACGATATCAACCGGCACACCTGTTAGCTCCTCAAGACGCTTAATGTAGTTTTTCGCAGCTTGTGGAAGCGCTTCAAACTCAGTTACACCAAAGGTGTTGTCTGTCCAACCCGGCATTTCTTCATAAACTGGCGTCACTTTTTCGTAACCGTCAGCCGCCATAGGTGGAACGTCTTTCACGTTGCCGTCTGCATCTTTGTAGCCTACACAAATTTGAAGGCTTTCAAGACCGTCTAGCACGTCAAGCTTGGTTAAGCAGAAACCTGTAATAGAGTTGATTTGTACTGCGCGTTTCATCGCAACTGCATCGAACCAACCTGTACGGCGCTTACGGCCTGTGGTTGCGCCAAACTCGTGACCTTTAACACCTAAGTGTTGGCCTACTTCACATTCTAGTTCAGTAGGAAAAGGACCTGAACCCACACGGGTGGTGTATGCTTTAACAATACCCAGTACGTAATCTAGCTTAAGTGGGCCGAAACCAGCACCTGTTGCTACACCACCAACGGTAGTGTTTGACGACGTCACATAAGGATAAGTACCGTGGTCGATGTCTAGAAGTGTACCTTGTGCACCTTCAAACATGATAGGTAAGCCGGCTTTGTCTGCTTTGTCTAGTTCGTCAGTTACATCAACAACCATTGCTTTTAGAATATCAGCAACTTCCATTGCACCTTTTAAGGTTTCATCGAAGTCTACTGCTTCTGCGCCATAGTATTGTGTAAGCGTGAAGTTATGCACGTCTAGCACTTCTTTAAGCTTAGCTGCGAAGTCTTCTGCATTAAACAAGTCGCCAACGCGTAATCCACGACGGGCTACTTTATCTTCATACGCTGGACCGATACCACGACCAGTTGTACCAATTGCTTTTGCGCCGCGGGCTTTTTCGCGCGCTACGTCTAATGCAATGTGATAAGGAAGAATAAGCGGACAAGCTTCACTAATCTTTAATCGCTCGCGCACTGGAACGCCACGCTCTTCAAGCATAGTCATTTCTTTCATTAGTGCGTCAGGGCTAAGCACAACACCGTTACCAATAATACAGGTAACATTTTCGCGTAGGATGCCTGATGGGATTAAGTGAAGTACGGTTTTTTCACCGTCGATTACTAGAGTGTGACCTGCATTGTGTCCGCCTTGGTAACGAACAACATATTTTGCGCGATCAGTGAGTAGGTCTACGACCTTGCCTTTACCCTCGTCACCCCATTGAGTGCCGAGTACCACAACGTTCTTTGCCATGAATCATATGTGTAAGAAAATTAGGCGGGGATTCTACAAAATTCTAGGGCAAGGATCATCTCTTTTTCGAACAAAAATACGACTATTTCATTATTATTTTTGAAATCACACAGATGCCCTGCTGCCCTTCAAGTCTTTTTGTAATAAGGCTTGGCGTAGTATTTTTCGACACGAACTTTCTAAGGCGCTAATTTTTAAAGCATTCTAAACTTCATCCAACATGAAAGCTGAACAATCGGTCTACCCCCGAGTCTACGCTAGGGCCATTTATATAACTTTTCGCTATTTATTTATCGGCATTGTAATACCTCAAAGCGAATGAGGTATTCGAAGGGCCCTAAACACTTCCCTGTAAATTGAATACGCGCTTGAACGCACACTTTTCAATCAATGGTAAAGCGGTGCACCTATTGGGAATGCTTATTTGTGTGCGGTGTAGCAATTTCTGCTGACGCCGCTTTAACATCCACTAACACCTTAAACTGACTACAACTTAAATTGGCTACACCTTAAAGTTGGCCTCAACTGAAATAAAACAGCAGTAGTGCGCCTATAATCACAAGGGTTCCGCCGACTTGGCGTAGTTGGTTACTGGGCTGCTGGCTTATCTGAAGTAAATAGTTGCGCCATTTATTGGGAAAAAGAAGCGGCCCTATTCCCTCTATAATAAGTACCAAAGCAAAAGCGGGTAATAGCCACTCCATAAAACTATCCTTAAATAAGTGTGACGTTAATGTTTACGTATGCTTAGAACAACGATTTACGTTTTCTGTTTCAGTGCGGTTAAATCAATATACTCTGGGGTGTGGTACAGACCAAACCCAAACCGTAGACGATTTCCTCTAAAATCGGTAAGGATATGGTGCTCTTTAAGCGCTGAAGCAAGGGCTTTTGTCACATCGGCATTATCTAATTCAAAGGTAAGGAAATGCCCTCGGTTTGCTTCATCACTGACTGCTAGATGTTTTTCGTTTAGCAAGGGATGGTTACAGGTAGCAAGTTTCTCTAGAAATGTGCGCTGCATGCCCATTACGTATTCGTTCACTGTGGCTACATCAATGGCATTGTTGTCGAACATACGAAGCACGGCTCTTAATCTGTAAAGCGCAGTAAAATCCATGGTGGCACCGGCAAAGCGCATTCCATCTAGACTATATTGAACGCTGTATTCGCCACCAACCTTGCGAGGCTTATCTAGCTCGCCAAACTCTGCAAACCAGCCTGTATACGCGGGTCTTAGCTCACAGCCCACTGGTACATGCGCAAAACATGCGCCCTCTCCTGCCTGGGCATATTTATAACTGCCTGAAAGGTAGAAAATACGATGTGCAATCTGCGCTAAGTCGGTGGGCTTTGCCATAAAGCCGTGGTAGCCATCAACCACAACAAGGGTATTGTCGTTAGTTACGCTGTTTACGATATCTGTAACATCGTTTACCACGTATCCAGAATTAAAAAATACCTGACTAAAGAAAACTAGCTCTGGATCATGTTCGGCGATTGCGGCTTTAAAGCGCGACGCAAACGTATTGAAAGGTTTAGTAGGTACGGTAATAAGTTCTATCGCACCCTGCTCTTGCAGCCTACTCACTTGGCGCTGAAAACTGTGAAACTCGCTATCTGTCGACACGACTTTATATGGCGCAGCGCTATCAATGCAGCTCATTATGCGATAAAGCAACTCGTGGGTATTGGGCGCAAAAACGATTTGCTGGGGCGCACCGCTGTTCAGTATGTTGCTAATGCGCTGCTGTAGTTCTGGCACCAAAGTTTGAAAAAAATATGCCCATTTTTCATCCACATACTTAGCGCTGTCATCCCAGTAGTCAAGCATTGCATCGCGTGTGCAATCGGGCCAGAAATAGTGGCTATGACACGCGTAATGCTGTTTGCCCTTGTTGGCATTAAGAAAACCTGTATAAAACTGCTGATATGACATGCTCTATTGCCCAATATAAAAACTGCGTAAACCCTAACAGACTTCTTCATTTTTCGCATGAATCTGCGCCTGCAACAAAATATTTATTTACAAATTAGGTGTAAATAGTTTTGCCCACATTACCGCGCTTAATGATATTAGTTAGACACCGACATCCACTGCAAAATTTAAGAACTCTGCTATATCATATAGAGGTGAGTTGTTTTAGTGATCGAGTTAACAAACTCAGTCTGTTTCGCACAGACAAACATTAAAGGTATTTTATGCGTTTCCCTAAATACGGAAATTATTCATTGGATGTCTCAGGTAATGTTCTTGAGGTATTCGCCACAGGGGCGTGGAACCTAAAGACAACCGAGTTTTTTATTGAAGAAATGCATGAGCTAATTGTTAGGTTCGATAATAAGCCTTGGGCCGCTCTGATGGACGGTCGCCGCTGGGTGTTATCTACCCCAGATTGCCAAACTCGGTTAGCCGAGGCAATTAAAGTGAACATTTCGCGAGGATTAACTCGCTCTGCTTATGTGCTGGAGACTGGCATGGTAAGGCGAGCCCAGTTAGAAAGAACGCACCCATCCAAACAACGGGATTTTGAATCAAGCAACTACGAACGAGAATATTTTCAAAAGTACTTTCAAGCTCTAAACTGGCTGCACAAAGAAGGTTTTTCCCCTATTGTTCAGCCTTAGTAAATGGGTTTATCAATGCGCTGGTGAAAAATAAAAGCGCATAGTTACAATTTTTTGTTCACCAGCACAAAGTCGCAAGACCCATTTATTAAAGTCGAAATGACCGTTTTCACGCTTTAACTACTTCTAAAGCGCTTTAAAAGCTTAGTACAATAAACTGTATACTTTACGGCGGTATTCCGACTTAAGTGGGTCGCCGTCGGCTAATGCATTCATCATATCCATCATTAGCTTTCTGGCATCACCAAACCCAAGTTCTTTCTTTAGTACACTATAAAGCAGTTCGAGTGCATCTTGTGCTTTGTTGGCTTGCTGCAGCTGTACCGCTAAATCCACTTTAAGCTGCAAATCATCTGGGTTCGCCTCTACCGCTGCTTGAAGCTGACGAATTTCAGGGGTGTCTGCAGCTTGTTCTGCCAATTCAACTTTGCCTACCAAACTCTTGTAACGGGAGTCTTGGTCTACCAGCTTAATTTCTTCCAGTAACGCCTTTGCCATATCGATAGAACCAGTCTCAATATAGCAATCGATAAGCATATATTTAGCGTTTACGTTATCTGGGTTGAGCGCTAATGCTTCTTTTGCCGCAGGCAGTGCCTCTGCGTACTCACCTTGCTGAATCGCTTTACCCGCTGTGGCAAGTAAATCATCTTCTGGGTTAGGTAAATATTTAGCCAGCATTTCGCGAATTTGCTGCTCTGGCTGTACACCAGCGAAACCATCAACAGGCTGACCGTTTTGCACCACCATTACCGTTGGCAGGCTTCTAATACCAAACTGTGCAGCCACTTCTTGCTGGGCTTCGCAGTCAACTTTGGCCAGGATCAAATGCTGGCTATATTCACCCGCCAGCTTTTCCAGAATAGGCATAAGGTCTTTACAGGGTTCGCACCAATCTGCCCAAAAATCGATAAGCACCAGTTTTTCTTGCGATGCTTCTACGATGATTTGCTGAAAGTTTTCTACCGTAATATCTACGATGGTTGCTTGGCTATTCGCAACGAGATTTTCCATAACGCAGGCCTTTAATTTCTTGTGTTGAGAGGAATATGGGGCAGGCGGCCTGAAATTACAAGACTAACATCGGTTATCTTCCCCCTAAGCCTAACGCTTAGACACGCCGCTTAACCTTGTTTTTTGTCTTGGTTCAGTAATCTCTGTCTTCTTGCGAAAAATTACTTTCGTTTTGTCGTATTCACGACAATCTATAATCACGCAGAATGTTAATGTGGTGTAAAATAGCCAACTGGGCTACTTTACTTCTACAAAATATAAGATTTTGGCTGAGAGGTTTTTTATGACTGCACAAACAAGCGCTGACACTCATTTTGCTTCATTCAAAGAGTTTTATCCGTTTTATTTAAATGAGCATAAAGATGGCACGTGCCGCACGCTGCACTTTATCGGTTCTTGGCTAGTACTTACCGTTATAGCCCTTGCAGTATTTATGGCCAGCTGGTCGCTATTGTGGTTTATTCCACTGGTAGGCTATGGCTTTGCTTGGGTAGGTCATTTCTTTTTTGAAAAAAACCGCCCCGCTACATTCAAACATCCCCTTTACAGCTTGATGGGCGATTGGGTCATGTTCAAAGATATTCTTGTGGGCAAAATTAGTCTTAAAGGCGAATAAAGTTCATATAGATTAAGCGAAGGCTAAATTAACGTTTAAATCGCTAACGTTCGTTGTTACCCCCGAGTTTAGTTATGCATTGCAACACGAGTTGCAATGTATGGTGAGAATATGCACTTTTAACGAACAATCCAGCCCCTTCACCGCACACCCTTTACATACAAGAAACGAAAGCGATATGGTAAGAGACAAGGTTCGCAGCTTGCTATCTTTACGTTAGAGCTTACGTTAAGCGCATGGGAGCACGCAAGAAAGCGAACACACTACCTATCGCGCTCAACGCGAAAAACAATAACAAAAGGAATAAACATGTTTGCGTCTCGTTTCGCCTTTCACCCTATACGAAAAGGCTTGTATGTTACCTCGACGGCATTATCGCTATTAGTTCTTGGCATAACTCAGGCCAATGCAATGCAGGAAACTGGCTCTAATTCGGCTAGCCTAAATCCACTGACGTACGATGACACCTTTAACTTGGAGTTTGTAGCCAACCCACAGTTTCTTGACAAGGAAACGGTAATTTATGCTCGTCAGAGCATGGATATCATGACGGACGGAAGACAAAGCCGACTGTGGCAAGTAAATATTAAATCCGGTGAGCACCGTCCGTTTATTGGTGTAGATGAAAACTTGTCACAGGCTACCTTATCGCCCAACGGTAAAATGGTGGCATATACAAAATCGGTCAACGGCCGCGCACAAATCCATCTTTATTACTTAGACACCATGCAGTCTGTGCGCTTGACCAACACCAGCGAAGCACCTCGTCAGTTAACCTGGTCTCATGACAGCAAAACTTTAGCCTTCACCCAGTTTACCGAAGAAAAGCAAAAGCCGTTGTTTACCAGCATGCCGAGCAAACCTAAAGGAGCAAAGTGGGCTGACCAAGGCACCTATATTGATGCGGTACAGTATAGAGGTGACGGAAGAGGCTACTTGCGCGAAGGCTTTGATCAGATATTTGTTCTGCCTGTTGAAGGCGGTACGCCGCGTCAGTTAACAACAGGAAAATTCCCTAGTGGTGGCACCCTTTCTTTCTCTAAAGAGAATGACTGGATTTATTTTGCCACACCACAACGAGAAGACTACGCGCTGCATCCTTTATTTAGCGACATCTATAAAGTGAATGTGAACACAGCGGTAGTTGAACAGGTTACCGATATGGAAGGCCCTGAAGGCAGGCCAACCTTGAGTCCAGACGGTAAATACTTGGCGTTTACTCAACTCAACGATAGAAAGCTTTCTTATCAGAATGGCAACCTTGTAGTACTTGAGCTTAAAAGTGGAAACATCACCCGTTTAACCACATCACTAGATAGAAGCTTAGGCAAATTTGAGTGGCGCAAAGACAGCCGAGGATTAATCTTTTCTTACCTTGATCACGGCGAGACTAAACTTGCTGCGGTGAACCTGAAAGGCGATGTGAAACCTATCGACGTTAGCATAGGTGGTCAAGCGTTTGGACGCCCATACACGTCGGGCGACTTCGCCGTTAGTGAAAAAGGCGACATTGTTTACACCACAGCAAGCCGCTCTGTGCCTGGCGACCTAGCGCTTTATAAAAAAGGCAAAGACGATACACAACTTACCGACTTAAACAGCGACGCATTAGGTCATAAAACGCTGGCTGAAGTACAAGATCTTTCAGTTGTATCAAGTGTTGACGAGCTATCGATTGACGCATGGATTGCATTGCCTCCCGGGTTCGATAGCAGCAAAAAATATCCGCTAATATTAGAAATCCACGGCGGTCCACATGCTGCTTACGGTCCTCACTTTGCCATGGAAATACAGCTGATGGCAGCGCAAGGTTATGTGGTTGTATGGTCCAATCCAAGAGGCAGCAGCTCTTACGGTGAAGACTTTGGTAATTTAATCCACCACAACTACCCATCAGAAGATTATAACGACCTAATGGACGTGGTAGACGCGGTTGTTAAACAAGGCTATGTAGATTCAGATAACCTGTTTATTACTGGCGGCTCTGGCGGCGGAACCCTTACCGCATGGTCCATCGGTAAAACTGACCGCTTTAGCGCAGCCGTTGTGGCTAAGCCGGTTATTAACTGGGTGAGCTTTTCGCTGACTGCCGACGCATATCCGTATTTTAGCAACTATTGGATGGCAGGTATGCCATGGACTATTGCGGATAAACTCTGGCAGCGCAGCCCTTTGAGCTTAGTGGGCAACGTGGTAACGCCTACTATGCTGCTAACCGGTGAAGCCGATCATCGTACGCCAATTAGCGAGACAGAGCAGTATTATCAAGCGTTGAAACTACAAGGTATAGATGCAGCGATGGTGCGCATTCCTGGAGCTTCACACGGCATCGCAAGTCGCCCTTCTCGCTTAATACAGAAAGTAGGAAATATTGTGGCGTGGTTTGAACGCTATAAGAAAGATAACGACAGCGAATAAGGCAATACGCGCCCCGATGTCTTTATAAATAAAAAAGGCGCTTACTTCATTTTACAATACCAATGAAGTGGCGCCTTTTCTCATTCTACGTTATTTGGTTAACTTTAATACTTTGCCGTTAGGTGCGTCGGTCAGTAAGTAAATAGCACCACCTGGACCCACTTCAACGTCGCGAATACGGGCGTGATTGTCGCGAACATATTCAAACTGCTCTTCGGGCTTTCCATCTTCTACCTTGATACGGCGAAGGTGAGTAAATTTCAAAGAACCCACTAATATATCGCCATTCCACTCTTTAAACATGTCGCCTTGGTAGAAGGTTAGTCCGCTTGGTGCAATAGACGGGTCCCAGTACAACCAAGGCTGCTTCATACCATCCATATGGGTTTTATCGCTGATAATGTCGCCACTATAGTCAACGCCATAGGTAATCACAGGCCAACCGTAGTTTGCACCGCGCTCAAGGATATTGATTTCATCACCACCTTTCGGGCCATGCTCCATTGCCCATACCGCACCAGTTTCAGGATGAATAGTAACGCCTTGCACGTTGCGGTGACCATAGCTGAATATTTCCGGCGCTTTGCCGTCAATGAAAGGATTATCTTCTACTGCGCTGCCGTCACCGTTTATACGCACAATTTTACCAAAGTGGTTATCGGTATTCTGCGCTTCTTTCATGTACTTGTAGCGGTCGCCCATGGTGATGTACAAGTGCTTTTTAGCATCGAACGCTAAACGACAGCCAAAGTGAAAGCCGTTATCGACAATAGAGTCGGCACTGAAGATAACATCTACATTTTCAAGGCCTGAGTCGGTTAGCTTAGCCTTTGCAACACTGCTACTGCTGCCCGGCTTGCCCTCAACCTCGCTCGCTTTACTGTAACAGAAGTAAATCGTGTTGTTGCTAGCAAAGTCTGGGTCGATAGCAATGTCCAACATACCACCTTGGTTTTGCGCAACCACTTCAGGCACATTACTAAGACGTCCTGATAATTTACCGTCTTTTGACAAGCGCTGAATGCCACCTTCACGTTCGGTTACCAGCAGATCGCCATTTGGCAAAAACGCCATTCCCCAAGGATGAACGAGTCCTTCAGCAAGCGTAGTTACGGTTATATCGCTGTCAGTAATTTCATGCGCTTCGCCATGCTTATGATCGCCATGAGCTAGAGCAAATTGACTTACCGTTAGCGCCATTGCACACGCTACTGCTCGCGCTATTGGGCGCGCTAATGTGCTTGCGGGTTTGGACGTAACTGCTGAAGTACTTGATGGTTTCATCGTTAGAGCCTTTTTTACAGAAGCTGTGTTTGGTTGCACAGACTTCTTCTATTATTTTTTACGTTATAGCAGTATACAAAAAAGGGTACAGCGCTGCTGTACCCTTTGTGATAATTTTGCTTGTTTATGCGATAAAGGTGTCTAGCTAATTAAGCCTATGTTAAACCACCATCACCGCACTTATATAGCGATTTACTTCGGTAATGTTGCGCGAAGCATCCAAGCAGTTTTTTCGTGAACGCGCATGCGATCGCCAATTAGCGCTGCAGATGACTCATCGTCTGCGTCTTGTGCTAGTTTCAACGATTCACGGCAGGTTTTGACTACTTGCTCATGACCATGAGTTAGCAATCTCACCATTTCAGTAGCTTCTGGAACACCTTCCACTTCTTCAATTGAACTTAGCTCAGCGAACGACTTATATGTGCCAGGTGCTGAAACACCAAGTGTACGAATACGCTCTGCGATTTCATCAACCGCTTCAGCAAGTTCAGTGTAGTGCTCTTCAAACATTAGGTGTAATTCACGGAACTGCGGACCTTCTACGTTCCAATGAAAGTTGTGCGTTTGAAGATACAAAGTATAAGAGTCGGCCAATAGCTTTTTAAGGCCTTCTGCTACTGCGTTACGATCGCTTTCAGAAATACCAATATCAATCTTGCTCATGTCACACTCCTTAACGTTATAACCCTTTTGGATATTTTTCTTTAACACTCAACGGCGTTAAAAGATCCAGATGTAATTAATATAACTTTATAATACTACAGAAATATTGATTTAGATTAACGGTTTAGTTGATTGTATGCATCGCATTAATCGATGACTTTATACGTCCTGCCTCAGCCACTCTATTAATGGTGGTGATGGTGGCTTTCCCCTGCCTCTTTTTTAATAGGCAGTTTTACTTTCATCTCGCTAGCATCGTCAAATTTAAGGGTTAGCGCTAAGTCGCCCCCCTCTTTTAATCCCTTAGTTAGCCCCATCAACATGATGTGACGGCCGCCTGACTCAAAAGAGACCATTTCACCCGCTTGTATTTTCACGCCGTTAGTTAGCTCTCGCATTTTCATCACGTCTTCCTCCATCACCGTTGTGTGGATTTGGGCTTCACTTGCGACATCGCTTGATACTGAAACAGACATCAACGTTTTATCGCTGTCGCTAGTATTATGCAAAGTAAAGTACACAGCGCCAGTTTTTGCCAAAGCAAAAGTCGCTCTGGCATAACCATTCATTACCATTACCTTTGTTTGCTCACTGGCATGACCGTGATGATTTTCATGCTTATGCTCGTGAACACTACTCGTGGCAGGTAAACTCAAAGAAAATAGGCCAGTAGCAATAACGAACGATTTAAGCGATTTGGAAAAAAGTGACATACAGTCTGCTCCGAATGAATACCCGTAAGCAAGTGTACGTAAGATTGGCATAGGAAAAAAGAGAAATGGTGCCGACTGCCGGAATCGAACTGGCGACCTACTGATTACAAGTCAGTTGCTCTACCAACTGAGCTAAGTCGGCACACTTTAAAAACCGCTGCCTAGACAGCGGATGCGTATTCTAGCGATAAACGCGTGGGTGTCAACCTTTTAATCGCGTTGCTTCGCCAACTAACTTCGGGAAGTACTCAAGTGGTAAATATTTGCTCAATGCCATGAGCTTTTCACCTAAGCTTTCATAGCTATTCGTGGTCACATTGATGTGCCCCATCTTGCGCTTTTCACGAACAGATTTTCCGTACCAGTGAAGATGACTGCCATCGATGCTAAGCAAATCTCGTGAAAAACTGCTGCAACCAATAATGTTGACCATAGCGCTTGGACCAATAGCTGACGTGTCGCCAAGAGGCAACCCACATACTGCACGTAAGTGGTTTTCAAACTGACTGGTTACAGCGCCCGACTGGCTCCAGTGCCCAGAGTTATGTACACGGGGAGCAAGTTCGTTTACAAGTAGCTTGTCGCCTACTTGGAATAGTTCAACAGCAAGCACACCGACGTAGTTCATCCCCTCAGCCAGTTTCACAAAAATATCGTGGGCTTGGGCCTGAAGTGCATCATCAACGTTAGTCGCTGGCGCAACCGACACGTGAAGTTGACCTTGGTGATGCAAATTTTCAGCAAGAGGATAGGTGCGTACGTCGCCATTAGCATTACGCACACCGATTAATGACAACTCTCTGTCGAAAGCGACCATTTTTTCAACCACTAAAGGCACAGTCTGCAAATCTAACCCCTGAAGTGCATTTTTTAATTCAGGTAAATCAGCTTCATCACTTAAACGCCATTGACCATAACCGTCATAGCCATCGCGGCTAGCCTTAAGAATCAGTTTGCTACCAAGTTGCTTCACGCAATCGTCTAACTGGGCAAGGTCGGTCACTATTTGGTGTTCACAGTTTGCCACCTGCATGCTTTCAAGCAGCTTTTTCTCACGTACGCGATCGGCGCCAACAAGAATGCTGTCGATATTTGGCATCAGCTTGTTTGTCTTTGCTGCTTCTTCAAGAAGCCTTTCAGGTACATGCTCAAATTCTACGGTAAGAGCATCTGCACCTTCTAGCGCCTGAGCAAGTGAGATTTCAAGAGGGGTTTTGCTAACTGGATGTACAACGGTATCGTTGTTTACGTCCACAGCCTGAACGTCAATACCTAACGGGCTTCCCGCTAGGTACATCATTTGAGCAAGTTGGCCTGCGCCGTAAACGACTACTCTCATTCATCTAGCTCCAATGTATTGCTTGAAGCAAGTACTGTATCAGTTTGCGACTTTCTAAAAGCGATAACAGCATCGCGTACGCTTTCGTCCTGCAGGGCAACAACTTGTGCCGCAAGCAGACCCGCATTAGCAGCACCAGCCTCACCGATGGCCAGTGTACCTACCGCAACGCCTTTCGGCATTTGAACGATAGAAAGCAGAGAGTCTAAACCATTGAGCGCTTTTGATTTAACCGGGCAGCCAAACACGGGTAAATGTGTGTGCGCTGCAATCATACCTGGCAGGTGAGCTGCACCGCCTGCACCAGCAATAATTGCGCTAAAACCTTCATCGGCTGCGCTTTCAGCAAACTCTACTAGCAAGTTAGGTGTACGGTGTGCCGACACCACCTTCGCTTCAAATTCAACACCAAACGACTTCAGCATTTTTGCGGCCTGCTGCATGGTAGGCCAGTCTGAAGTTGAACCCATTACAATCGCGACTTTTGCCATCTAGAGATCCTCGGGGTAGGTAAAGTGGACAACCTTGGAAAGGCCGCGATTGTAGCGTAAAACCGTTCAAAATCCCACCGTAAATGGCGTCAAATATAGCGCCACAGGCTCAGCGCTGAATTATAATGCTCTTGTTCAAGGGTGATCTATCTCTTTACCGCATGCCGTATTAACTATTATTAATTTGTGTAAAAAAACTGCCGACAGCACGGATTAACGACTGCGCATATTTCGCTTTGCGACGTTAATGGACGGCTGGTGTAAGAGGTTATTGATGACAGATAAGCATGAACCCGACGTACTTGATGAGGTGATAGAAGAAGTACACGACGTGGTCTCTGACTTCTTGAATCGCGAAGCTGCCCCAGGCATTTTGCTAATGGCCGCCACTATACTTGCGCTCATTATTGCTAACTCCCCCTTAGACACCCTTTACGACCATTTAATCAGCTTACCAGTGCAGATCTCAGCGGGCACGTGGGCTATCGATAAACCCTTATTGTTATGGATTAATGACGGATTGATGGCGGTGTTCTTTTTTCACGTAGGCCTAGAGCTGAAGCGGGAAGTTTGCGAAGGTGAACTGGCAAATCCTAAGGATATTATTTTACCCGCAGCGGGTGCTGTAGGTGGTATGGCCCTCCCCGCATTAATTTACGTTGGCATTAATTGGGATAACCCGGTAGCTATTGCTGGCTGGGCAATCCCTGCCGCGACGGACATCGCGTTTGCATTAGGCATTTTGGCGCTACTGGGCAGTCGAGTTCCTACTAGCCTTAAAGTTTTCCTAGTCACACTGGCTATCATTGACGACATCGGTGCTATCGTAATTATCGCTCTGTTTTACACCGAGCACATTACCGCAGGTGCTTTATACATTGCGGCCGGCTGTTTACTGCTGTTATGGCAAATGAATAAGCGTAATGTGGTCGATATTCCTCCCTATGTGTTTGTGGGTATTATTTTGTGGGTTGCCATGTTGAAATCTGGTGTTCACGCTACATTGGCTGGTGTCGTCCTTGCTGGCTTTATTCCTATGCGAGATGAAAAAGACGAATCTTACTCTCCTGTAACACGACTAGAGCACGGTTTGAATGGGTCAGTGAGTTTCGCAATTCTGCCTTTATTCGCTTTCGCGAATGCAGGCATTAGCTTTGGCAATATTAGCCCCGAGGGTATTTTTCACCCGGTTACCTTTGGTATTTTTCTTGGTTTGGTTGTGGGTAAACAAGTTGGTGTTTTTGGGTTTTGCTATTTAATGGTAAAACTAAAACTCGCAAAACTCCCTGACGATCTTAATTTCAAACATATTTACGGCTGTGCGCTTCTTTGCGGCGTTGGTTTTACCATGAGTTTATTCATTGGTGGCCTGGCCTTTGAACAGACAGGTATTAATCAAATTTTTGACGAGCGCGTGGGCATTTTGGCTGGCTCTCTGGTGTCGGCGTGCTTGGGCTATATTGTTCTGCGATTTGTTAGCGATACGCCAAGCGATAACACTGATGTAGCGTCAAACGCTAGCAAGTTCACGGGCAATACAGTCAAATAGCACCTGCTTGCGAATAGGCTTACTTAAGTGTGCATTCATGCCTGCTGCTAAGCAGGCATTTTTGTCTTCAATAAAAGCATTAGCCGTTAATGCGATTATTTTGATGTCATCCTTATTCCTGCCTTCTTTGCGAATAAGTGACGATGCAGTATGACCGTCCATGATAGGCATTTGGCAGTCCATTAACACAACATCGAAATCATGTTTTTTTTCTGCGTTTACGGCATCTTGCCCATTTTTAGTACGAAGACATTTAATGTTCTCTGATTTGAGCATCTCCATGACGATGTCTGCATTGATGTCATTGTCTTCTGCAAGCAGTACTCGTATGTTCCTGGGCAAGGATAACAAAGCCGACCTTCGCTCTGGAATGTCGCCCTGAGACACTGTGGCTGGGATATGGAAAGTAAATGTAGTTCCTTTACCTAACTCGCTCTCGACATAGAGTTCTCCACCAAGTAATTCAATCAGCCCTTTTGATATTGCCAAGCCCAATCCTGTTCCTCCAAAATGGCGCGTGGTAGATGCATCGGCTTGTTCGAATTTTTCAAAAATAAGGTGAAGTTTGTCTGATGCGATACCAATTCCGGTATCAATGACTGAAACTTTCAGTCCTTGATGGGCATAACTTACGTTGACCGACACTTCACCGTCATTGGTAAATTTAGTGGCGTTGCTTAGAAGATTATTAACAACTTGAGCTATTTTTCCTGCATCAATATTCAGAATTTCTGGCACATTGTTACTAATATTAAGCGCTATGTCGTAGCCTTTGATTTGCGCTGTGTAGCGATAAAGTTCACAGGACGCTTGCAGCAACTCTCTGATGTCACAACGCTGAATGTCACAGGGCATTTTTCCAGATTCAATTTTCGACCAATCTAAAATGCTATCTAAAATAATCAGTAAATTAGTCGCTGAGCGGGAAATAGTTTTCGCCCTTGCTGCAATGTGCTCAGGTAGCGCATTGTCTAGCATCAAATCACACGAGCCAATAATACCGTTCATGGGTGTTCTTATCTCGTGACTCATATTGGCAAGAAACTGAGTTTTAGCCACGTTAGCGGCTTCGGCTTCTTTCAATGCCAACGCTAGATGCTCGGTTTTTTCTTCTATGCGCTGCTCTAAAGACTGATTCAACACATTGAGTTCTTTGTTTAGTTCTTGCTCTATTTCTCTCGCCTTTTTGAGTTCGTCGAACGCGCCAAGCAGGCGAGTTTCCAAGCTCGTAAACTCGTCACTTAGTGACGAGAGTTCTTGGATGTGCAGCGCTCTTTGCGGTGCTTTGTTGCCGTTTTTTTGATTAGGTTCGAAGTCGGCAATATAACGAATTAGTCGTCGAATAGGCGCCCCTACCATTTTAGCCACTACATATCCTGTAAAGGTCCCAAATGCAGATAACGCCAACAGCAGCAACAGATCTTTTAGCAAGTAGCTGCTCATTAAGGCCTGTAAAAGACGCTTATCGAAGTAATAGCTAACCTTCCAATTGGCAAACGACAAGTTTTCGGTGAACCTTAGCCACGTCTTACCTTGGGTTTTACCGTTAACTTCTACGCCACATTTAGGCTCACAAGAGTAAAAAGGAGCTTTAGTTAGCGGTTGCATTGCTAGCGCATCTGAAGCGTAAATCACTTCACCTTTTTGATCTTCAATAAGCATGGAGAAGCCGCCAAGGCTAAGGTCATCAATGGCATTAAAACTTTTTAGAGACAAAGAGCCTTCTACAATACCCCTTGGCACTCCGTTACTATCTAGAATTGGTGCAGATAAAGCGACGATGGGGTCGTTGCCAAACCCCCTACCTTGAAAAACATTAGACAAGAATGGTGCGCCTGACTGCATTACTTCATAAAAATAGGGGCGATAAGACACATTAGGTAGCCCATTTTTTCTTGCCTTTTCTAACATACTTGGCGGATAAGCATGGGTTATGTCGCCACTTTCATTTGCCACAAGAAAGGTTAAAAACTCAGGGTTATGAGACGCAACAATTTGTAAGTTCGCGGCAGTGGTTCTTTCTACGCTATTTTCCGATACAGCGTTAGAAAGTACTTGTGCAGTGCTGATGATGGCATTTTGATGATGGCGCATAAAATTTGAAAGCTGAAATTCAAGTACCTTCACCCGCTGCTTCATGTAGCTATGAATTTGTTGTTCTTGTTGGTGTTGAAACAAACTTACTGATAAATATATTACTGCCATAGAGGCAACGAAAAAGCACCCAGCAAAGAAGTACCCCAAAAGAAAGTGCAGTGAAATTCGCTCAGATTTGTTTGAAGTTTGGCGCTTAAGACCATATATCGCTAGGTAGGCAAAATGACCAGTAACTAGCCCAAATACACCACTCACCCAAGTCACTAAAACACCTGAGAACAGCATATTTACGTTGTCACTGTCGTAAAGAGAGTGCTCTAAAAGCAAAACGGGTAAAAAGACAATAGACCAAAAGCCTGCGCCTACTTTAATGACCTGCCTTAGCGATTTGTCATAGCCAAAAAAACTCAGCACTATTGGCAGTAAAGTCAGACTTTCTTTCCCTACAATACTGCCTTCGCTCAACCACATAGGAAGACTTATTATCAGGGCAATGGGAACAGACAGAAAAGGTGAAAAACGGAGCGATGCATAAACCGCAGCGCCCACGCCAAAGGTAGCAATGCCAGAACTATCAAAAGGTGGTTCGAGGGCATTTAGCCCAGCGCCAAGTGCACATACGACTAGCGCTTGAAGGGCCGAAGACCATGAAAAAGAAAATGAAATACTACCTATTTTCAACGCATGTCTCCGGCGAATACACTTAGTGTTGAGCCATGTAATCTAAAGTAAAGTTTGTCAGAAGCTTCACGCCTAGTTTCATGCCTTCATCGTCAACATAAAATTCTGGCGTGTGGTGAGCAGGACTATCTTCTTCAGACACATCCAAAGGTTTGCCGCCTACCCAAACATACAAGCCTGGTACTTTCTCTTGGAAGAAAGAAAAGTCTTCTGCTCCCGTGACTGGTTTAGAAAGTAATGTGTTCTCAACGCCTGCTGTACGCTGCATGGTGGGCAACATAGCTTTAGTAAGCTCTGGGTCGTTGTAGGTAATGGGATAATAGTAATCAAGCGGTAGGGTAAGCTCTGCTTCTGCCCCCATACTTTCTGCAATAGCTTTCACTTTGCGCGGAAGCGATTCGTAAATGTGGTCGCGAGCAGCTTCATTGAGTGTACGGATTGTGCCAACCATTTCTACTTCATTTGGAATGATGTTTGAACGATTACCACCGTGAATAGAGCCAATAGACACCACCGCTGCGTCGTCAATTAGTTTCAACTCACGACTAACGATGGTTTGAATAGACATGATCATTTGCGCAGCTGTAACCACCGGATCTACGCTCTTCCATGGGTAAGCACCATGGGCTTGCTTACCGTGAATAACGATTTTAAACGGGTCTACTGCGGCCATAGTGCCACCAGCGTTGTAGCGTACTTTACCTACATCGGTGTTCGCATTGATATGTAAGCCAAAAATAGCGTCTACATCGGGGTTCTTTAGAACACCTTCGGCAACCATAACTTCCGCACCACCTTTTTCTCCGGCGGGTGCGCCCTCTTCAGCAGGTTGGAAGATAAACTTCACTTTACCTTTCAACTCACCTTTTATCTCGGTAAGTATTTTTGCCGCCCCCATAAGCATTGCCATGTGGGTATCGTGGCCGCAAGCGTGCATAACCGGCACTTCTTTACCGTTGTATTCACCTATTTGCTTTGAGCGATAGTCTAGGTCGTTTTGCTCTTTTACAGGAAGTCCATCCATGTCTGCACGCAGCGCAACCACAGGACCCGGCTTGCCCGAGTCTAAAATGGCAACCACACCGGTTTTTGCCACTCCAGTTTGCACTTCTAGACCTAAGCTATTGAGATAATCGGCAACATATTCAGCGGTTTTAAATTCACGATTCGATAGTTCAGGAAATTCATGAAAGTGATGACGCCATTTAATTACATCTGGCTCTACTTTATTGGCTAATTCATCTACGTTGATTTGAGTAGCATTAGCAGCAGACACAGAGGCCAGCCCTGCAAATGCAAGTGACAGCAATTTCTGGTACATAACAATTATTTCCTTTGGTGTTTTTAGACAGAGTAAATCATCTTAAGAAAGAACACACCATCGAACTAACGATTGCTGTTAAAAATCAATAAGTAGACGAAAATACATTATTCACATGCTATAGCATATTAGACGGAAGTATAAGGAAAGACACGGGTTGGCGCAGGGAATAAAAAAGGCGCCCAAAGGCGCCTTTTCTTTAAATATCAACTTATTACTAAGTTTCTATTAACTCTTTTGTCGACGCATAGCGTCAAAGAACTCGTCGTTTGTCTTAGTCATCGACAGCTTACTGATAAGGAAGTCCATTGCGTCAATTTCCGACATTTCGTGAACAATTTTGCGAAGGATCCACATTTTCTGTAGTTCGTCTTGCGCAGTAAGTAGTTCTTCACGACGGGTACCAGAGCGGTTGAAGTCGATAGCTGGGAAAACACGTTTTTCTGCAATCTTACGGTTAAGATGTAGTTCCATGTTACCCGTACCTTTAAACTCTTCGTAGATAACTTCATCCATCTTAGAGCCGGTATCGATAAGCGCTGTTGCGATAATGGTTAAGCTTCCGCCTTCTTCAACATTACGGGCAGCACCAAAGAAGCGCTTAGGCTTGTGAAGAGCATTCGCATCAACACCACCGGTAAGTACTTTACCCGATGATGGGATAACCGTGTTGTAAGCGCGGGCAAGACGGGTGATAGAGTCAAGCAAGATAACCACGTCTTTCTTGTGTTCTACAAGACGCTTTGCTTTCTCGATAACCATTTCAGCCACTTGTACGTGACGGCTTGCAGGTTCATCAAACGTTGATGCCACTACTTCACCTTGTACAAGGCGGTGCATCTCTGTAACTTCTTCTGGACGCTCATCGATAAGCAATACCATTAACTCACAATCTGGGTGGTTAGCAGCAATTGACTGAGCAATGTTTTGAAGAAGAAGGGTTTTACCGGCTTTAGGTGGTGCTACGATAAGACCACGTTGACCTTTACCAATTGGCGATGCTAAATCTAAAACACGTGCCGTGATATCTTCAGTCGAGCCATTACCACGTTCCATACGCAAGCGGTCTGCTGCGTGAAGCGGTGTAAGGTTTTCAAAAAGAATTTTATTACGTGAGTTTTCGGGCTTGTCGAAGTTAACTTCGCGAATTTTTAGCAGGGCAAAGTAGCGTTCACTGTCTTTTGGTGGACGAATTTTCCCGGCAATCGTATCGCCCGTACGCAAGTTGAAGCGTCGGATTTGGCTTGGCGATACGTAAATATCGTCTGGTCCTGCAAGATACGATGAATCAGCTGAGCGTAAGAAGCCGAAACCGTCCTGTAAAATTTCTAGTACCCCATCACCAAAGATGTCTTCACCGCTTTTTGCGTGAGTCTTTAGAATTGAGAAAATGATGTCTTGTTTTCTGGCGCGCGCCATGTTTTCCAGGCCCATTTCCTCGGCCAGGTTAACCAACTCGCTTATTGGTTTGTTCTTTAATTCAGTTAAATTCATACTGGTGGGTCTTTGTGCTTGAACTTCGCTTACAGGACTTAAAGTCACTCTGTTCTAGTTTAGATTTGATATCACCCGGATATGGGCGTAAGCAGAATGCTGCTCGGATGAGCGCTGTAGAAAAGTTAGCACTATATTTAATCAACGTCCAGCGTTTTACCGCCTAAATGTTAAATAAATTATTGCGCCCTTTTCTAATATGAAATGCAAGTACCTGTGTTTTAAATAAAAACCGGCGCAGAATTCGCACCGGTTTTTATGTATCGTATCAATTAAAGATTTTCGTTAAGAAACTCTGTTAATTGTGCTTTAGATAGCGCACCAACTTTAGTTGCGGCAACGTTACCATTTTTGAAAAGTAGCAATGTAGGAATACCACGAATACCATATTTAGGTGGAGTTTCGTTATTTTCATCGACATTCAACTTGCCAACTGTTAACTTGCCATCAAACTCGGTCGCAACTTCTTCCAAGATAGGCGCGATCATTTTACACGGGCCACACCATTCGGCCCAGAAGTCAACCAGTACAGGACCTTCAGCATTGATAACATCTGCTTCGAATTTATCGTCAGATAACTGGATAATTTTGTCGCTCATTCTTTTCTCCATTATTGGTCTGTCGCTGATTTGTCTCAGCCCGACCATAAGTGTTATATAGAAACTGTTTTTTAATGCAAGCACTGATAAGCTATAAGCTATGCCTACTCACTTAACTGATACTCACTTTTCTGACTTGCCGATTAACGGCAAGGTTGTTGACGCCTTGGCGGCAGCTAATTTTTCTCATTGTACACCAATTCAAGCACTTGCACTGCCTCCCTTATTGGAAGGTCACGACATTGCAGGTCAGGCTCAAACCGGAACCGGTAAAACCATTGCCTTCTTGGTGGCTACATTTCACTATTTGCTAAGCAAAGCAGAAAATGCCGATAACAGCAAATCAAATGGCCCTCGCGCAATTATAATGGCGCCGACCAGAGAGCTAGCCGTTCAAATTTTTAACGACGCCAAATTGCTTAGTGAGCATACTGGATTGTCGCTTGGTTTGATTTATGGGGGCGAAGGTTACCAAAGTCAACGTGAAACTTTGGAAGAAGGGGTAGATATTATAATTGGTACGACAGGACGCATTTTAGATTACTACAAGCAGAATGTGTTCACCCTGAAGAATATTCAGGTAGCCGTACTTGATGAAGCCGATCGCATGTTCGATTTAGGCTTTATTAAAGATATCCGCTTTTTATTCCGTCGCATGCCTCCTGCTAGCGAACGTTTAAGCATGCTATTTTCAGCAACGCTTAGCTATCGCGTACAGGAACTTGCCTACGAGCACATGAACAACCCGACTCATGTTCAGGTGGCACCAGAGCAAACAACCGCTACACGCGTTTCTCAAGAGCTATTCTATCCATCTGACGATGACAAGATGCTGCTTCTTCTTACACTTCTGGAAGAAGAATGGCCGGAAAAGGCAATTGTTTTTGCAAACACGAAAAACAGCTGTGAAAAAGTCACCGATTGGCTTACCGCAGATGGTCATCGCGTAGGCTTACTTAGCGGTGATGTACCGCAGAAGAAACGCTTGGGGATCTTAGAAGATTTTACTAAAGGTAACCTAGATATTCTGGTGGCAACCGATGTTGCTGCGCGTGGTCTTCATATCGACGCTGTTACCCACGTATTTAACTATGACCTACCTGACGATGCGGAAGATTACGTACATCGAATTGGCCGTACTGGCCGAGCTGGACAAAGTGGCGTTGCAATTAGTTTCGCATGCGAAAAATACGCACTAAACTTACCTGCAATCGAGCAATACATCCAAAAGGCGATACCGGTTACTGATTACGACCGCAGCGCCTTACTTGACGATGTGACGCCACCAAAGCCACGTAGAAGACGTACGCCCAACAACCGCAACTCTTCACGCCGCGGTAACGGTAGAGGCCGAGGTAAGCCCCAAAACCGAAACAACAAAGCGCAATAATAAGGCGTAAAGGTAGTTAATAAGAAACGAGATTTTATGCAGGCAGAACTCCAGCACGACGCACAAACCTACGGCGAGTATTATGCCGCCGTAGACTTAGGCTCTAACAGCTTTCACATGGTGATTGTTCACGTTGTTAACGGCAGTGTGCAAATAATAGGGAAAATTAAACAGAAAGTGCGCCTAGCAGCTGGCTTAGATGATAATTTTGCCCTTGATGACGTAAGCATGGAACGTGGCTGGCAGTGCCTACAAGTTTTTTCAGAGCGTCTGCAGGATATCCCTTCCTCAAACATAAAAATCGTTGCTACCGCTACATTACGATTAGCAACCAATGCCCATATTTTTATTCGCAAAGCAGAAGAGATACTCAACCATAAACTTGAGGTGATAAGCGGTGAAGAAGAGGCACGACAAATATATCTTGGCGTAGCTTATACATCTGCCAACCAAGGCAATAGCTTGGTTATTGATATTGGCGGCGCGAGCACCGAAATTATCATCGGAAATGACATGCAGCCTATCCATTTAAAAAGTTTGGATATGGGGTGCGTTACCTTCATGGAACGCTATTTCACAGGCGGCAAAATAACCGACGATAATTTCGAAAACGCCAAGCAAGCCGCACACGCGCTTATTGCAGAGGTTTCGAATGCCTTCTTATGCTTTGACTGGGAAAATTGTTTAGGCGCATCGGGTACACCACAAGCAATTACTGAAATATTGGTAGCCCAAGGTATTAGCGATGCAATCCGCTTAGATTATTTATACCACCTTGAAAAGCAGTGTATTGAGTGCGGCAGTATTAAAACCCTCGATATCGACGGCTTAGAAGACAATAGAAAAGCTATTTTCCCTTCGGGTTTGGCTATTCTAATAAGCTTGTTTGAGGCATTAAATATTAAGCACATGAATATTTCTGGCGGTGCCCTGCGTGAAGGGCTCATCTATGGAATGTTAGATAACGTCACTGAAAACGATAGACGCCAGCAAACGCTTAATCAGGCTAAACAGCGTTATCATATTGACAAGAACCACGCTAATTCAGTTCGCCATGTGGCACTTGCCCTTTGCCATCAGCTTTGCGCCCAACAAAACATCTGTCACCTAGATACGGAAACTATCTTGGGTGCCGCTGCACAGCTTCATGAAATCGGCCTTCATATCGAATATAAACGTCACCACGAGCACGGTGAATATATTCTAAGTCATATCGATTTACCCGGCTTTACTCGATTACAGCGTTCAGCAATTCGCGATTTAGTAGCGCAACATCGCTTAACCATTAACACTCAAATTTTCGAAAAGTATCACGAAGATTACCGCCCCATGCTTAAAGGCTTGCTTCGAATATTAAGGATTGCAGTTGTGTTATGTTTACGTCGTCAAAATAAGCATATTCCTGAAGTTTCTCTAAGCTGCGATGATAGTAAGTGGACACTTACTTTCCCAGAGGGTTGGCTAAAGTCTCACCCTCTGATTAATGCCGAGCTAGCTAATGAATGCTGGCTGCAGCACAAAGCTGGTTGCGAGCTCGTCTGTAAGTAAACACTCACAGTCATGATTTAAAAAACAAAAAACCGTGCTAGGCACGGTTTTTTTATGGACGATTAATACGCGTTATTAATAAAGGCGTTACTTGGTATTTTGTTTCGCGAGTAACTCAGCCGCTTTAGGCGCAAAGTACGTCAGAATTCCATCTGCCCCCGCCCTTTTAAAAGCAAGTAAAGACTCTAATATTACCGCCTCTTCGTTTAACCAACCATTCGCAAATGCAGCTTGGTGCATGGCGTATTCACCACTTACCTGGTAGGCAAATGTGGGGACTTTAAATTCATCCTTACAGCGGCGAACAACGTCTAAATAAGGCATTCCCGGTTTCACCATTACCATGTCTGCACCCTCTTCAATATCTAGGGCAATTTCATGAAGAGCTTCGTCGGTATTTGCAGGGTCCATCTGATAAGTTTTCTTATTGCCGCCTTTGATATTTGCAGCAGAGCCGACAGCATCGCGAAACGGACCATAGTAAGCAGACGCGTATTTGGCCGAGTAAGCCATAATGCACGTGTTGATGTGCCCCGCTTCTTCTAATGCCTTGCGAATACTACCAATACGACCATCCATCATATCAGAAGGTGCAACAATATCAGCGCCAGCTTCGGCATGAGATAATGCCTGTTTGATGAGTACCTCAACCGTTTCATCGTTCATCACGTAACCGGTCTCGTCTAAAAGGCCGTCTTGACCGTGAGACGTAAAAGGGTCTAGTGCGATATCAGACATCAGCATTACCTCAGGAAATACCTTTTTAAGTGCTCTCATTGCTTGCTGAGCTAGACCTTCAGGGTTAAAGGCTTCACTAGCACATTCCGTTTTAAGCGACATGGGTGTTACAGGGAAAAGCGCAATGGTCTTAATACCTAGAGCTACCCAATGTGCTGCTTCTTTCACCAGTAGATCAATAGAAAGCCTCTCTACGCCGGGCATCGACGGTACGGCTTCACGGGCATTTTCACCGGGTAATACAAACACGGGATAGATTAAATCGTCTGTCGTTAGCCTGTGCTCTGCAACAAGCCCTCTTAGCGCATCTTTAGCACGCAGTCTGCGCATACGGCGGTGAGGGAAAGGTGAAGACATCATAGTTTTTCCTGTAAATGTTTGTGTATTACGGTGTTGCGCCCCGAAGCTTTAGCTTCATAAAGGCACTCATCGGCAAATTTAAATAAACTCTGCGCTTGCTCTTCGTTAGCAATTATAGTGGTAGAAACACCTGCGCTCGCAGTTAGCATAATTGTCTCTCCCTCATATTCAAGGGGACTGCCTTGTAAGCAATGTCGGATTTTCTCGGCCACATGGTACGCGCCATCTAAGTCGGTATTAGGCAATATAATGGCGAACTCTTCACCCCCTATTCGACACAAGTCATCTGTTGGACGATGGATGAGCTTTTGAAAAACATTTGTCACGTGAATTAAACATGCGTCTCCGCCATCGTGACCATATTCATCGTTGATCTTTTTAAAATGGTCCACGTCAAGAATGATCAGCGATAACGGCGTTTGTTCGCGCCTGCTTCGCCTTCCCTCTGAACGCAATCGCTTGTCGAAGTGCCGTCGGTTGTGCGCTCCGGTAAGTGGATCTATCGCATTAAGCCTCTCGAGCTCTTGATTTACCTCGGAAAGCTCACGCAGTGTTATCTCTAACTCCAACGTTCGCTCCTGCACTTTGTACTCTAAATCATCTTGGTAACGCTTTTGCACTTCCAACAGACTTTCTTTGGCTATGTTAGCCTGCTTTTCTTGCTCAAGAGCAAACTGCTGAGCATCAATTAAATCGTCTCGACTATGGCTGTAATTAATGGCAAGAATAAGTGCCAGTATGAGCGTTTCAACGGCGCCACCTATGACCAACAAATTGTTAGATGAGATAGGTAACTGGATAATATTCACGTTATCTAAGCTTGCACACAGCCCGCTAACAAGCAGAAAACCCCACGCTATAGTGAAATAGCGAGCCACTACTTCTCCCTTTAGTGACATCCAAACACCAAGGGATAAGATGAAAATAACGACAAGACTTAACAGTAGCAGAAACGCTTTTATCATTAGCCAGTACGGTAAAATAAGACCTGCTATGATGCTCAAGCCACATATCCAACTAATCGCTTTAGTCACGCTGTCTAGTTTTTTACTGTACGCCTTAATAGGTAAGAGACTACGAGTAAATAATGCTGCAAACATAATAGTCGCGTTGGCAAATACAATAATTGCCTTACTTTGAAACCACGTGCTCCCTGGCCAAAGATAGGAAAAGCCATAACCGTGTAGCGTCATTAAAATAAAAGCTAAGTTGATGACGTAACCGGAATAAAACAAAAAGGACACGTTTTTAGTCGTGACCGTTAAAAACGCATTACTCACCCCCATGGCGAGTAAAATGCCGAAAAATATACCTAGCACTAAGTTTCTACTTGAGGTGTATTCAATAAACTCTGTTTCCGCCCACACACGAATAGGAAGCCTGATACTCCCTGACGTTTGCATTTTAATTATGACTCGCTGAGACTGGGCACTGGCTGGTAGCGGAAATAAGGGCTTTACGTGAGCGATAGGTCTATCACTGAAGCGGTTGCTGTCTCCACTAGAGTAGGTCATAACAGGTTTAGTACCTACTTGACTGTAAACGGCCACATCCAGATTGTCTAATAAGGGGTAATCTATGTGTAAGAGAAACCGACTTTGGCTACTCTGTGTTGGTTCAACTATCATTGAAAACCAGTAGACGTCAGTATCCATACCTAAGTTGACGGGTGACGAAATTGGAGACCACGCATTAGCAGGTGTTTGAATGACACTAGTGAAGTCGAGTGGTGTTCTGTTTCCCTCTTTAAGGTAAGTTAACTGAGAGTACCGAGGTGAAAGGCTAGTCGCTGGAGAAAGGTTCATTAAGACAAAAACAAAGGCAACAGCAGCAAGAACTGTAACAAGAATGAGACCAGCATCATACTTACGCATAGCTTTTAGATTTTTCTGCATATAAACCTATGTTTAGCCGAGAGAAAACAACTCACAGCTATTAGCATAACTGCTAATACGCAATTTATCAGTCTCAACCTGCAGATATTCACCTAATTGTTGAGCTATGTGGGGCAAAAAAGCGGGTTCATTATTACGCTTTCGCGGACGCAGCGTTTTTGGAAACAAATAGGGCGCATCGGTTTCAAGGATAAGCTTATCTAACGGTATATGCTTTACAGCATCACGTAAATCTTCGCCCCGTTTATCATCACATACCCATCCTGTAATACCTATATAAAGACCTAAGGATAAATACGCTTTAACCTGTTCAGCCGTGCCAGTAAAGCAGTGGGCAATCCCCCCTTTTAAACGCGGCATATACTGGGTTAACAGGCTAATTTGTTCGCTAAAGGCATCTCTTTCATGTAGATAAACGGGTAGATTCAACGATGCCGCTATTTCAAGCTGAGCTTCAAATACTGCTAATTGGACGTCTTGGGGTGAAAAGTTGCGGTTAAAATCAAGGCCGCATTCACCAACAGCTACACACCCTTCGTGTTGGGCAAGTTCACGTAACCGCTGGTAATCGCTTTGCGTAACGTCTTTTGCATTGTGCGGATGCACACCAATAGTATAACAGCATTGAGTTGGATACTTGTTATAAAGCGCTACTGCGGCGTCCCATTCACTAGGATGGGTGGTTATAATGCAGAGCTTTTCTACCTCCGCATCTTTTGCACGTTGAATTATCTCGTCGGCGTCAAATCGCTTATCAAGCAAGTTGACGCCAGCATCAAACCAGGGCATTTATTTTACGCGTTTCACTTTCATGCGCTTGTTTACGCCTTCTACGCTGAGATAGAACGACCCCAACAGGCCTCGTTCAATTGATACTTGCTGACCTTCTTCAATTTTCAAGTAAGCACTATCGCTCTGTTGCCAAACCGAGCCATCGCTGAAAGTGATAATTTTTTTACCTCGAAGAGAGTCTTTAAATGACGCAATGGTGAGTGACACCTCTGATGCTTCGGCTGATAAATCACGTCTATGCTCTAAACCAAAGTCATTTTTCGGCTCTGATGCTTCAGCGGGTTTATTTACAACAGGCTGCTTGTTAGCGTTGGCCTGAGGCTTTGGCTGATTAGCTGCTTCAGATCTATATGCCTGTAATTGGCTAACTTGTGCACTTGCACCTTCGTACTGATTCAGTGATTTCGCAATGTTGTCGTAACAAATTAGACGCTTTAAGCTGTTGTCTGTGTTACGGCATTTTTCCATAGCATCAGCTACCGTTTCAGCGTGAACATTGAACGCCCCAAAAGCACACAATAATGTGGCAAGAGATATCAGTCGAGTTTTCATTTTTATTCCTTTCTTTTTTTAACTTTTATGTGTTGTCCGTTGTTTGAGTGGATGCGTCTTTGGGCGTTTTACCTGCATAAAAGCCTCCAACAATAACCCCTACTTCAAACAGTAACCACATTGGAATAGCTAATAATGTCTGAGAGATAACATCAGGTGGTGTTAGTAACATGCCGACAACGAATGCGCCTACAACCACATAAGGGCGCTTGGCTCTCAGCGATTTAGCATCAGTTACCCCAGTCCAACACATTAGAATAATGGCTATCGGTATCTCGAATGAGACCCCAAATGCGAAAAACAGTTTCAAGACGAAGTTCAAATAGCTAGATATATCTGTACTTACCGTCACACCTTCAGGTGCTACGCTCGTAAAAAACGCAAACGCTATTGGAAAAACAACAAAGTAGGCAAATGCCATACCCGCGTAAAACAGCAGCGTACTTGAGAGCAGTAAAGGAGCAACTAAGCGCTTTTCATTTCTATACAGACCCGGTGCTACGAACCCCCATACTTGGTAGAGCACATAGGGAATAGCAATAAAAAACGATAACACCAGCGTTAGTTTGAAAGGTGCAAAAAAAGGTGATGCAACGTCTGTTGCAATCATGCTCGCATTTTCGGGCAAGGCTTCAAGCAATGGCATCGCCAATAACTTGTAAAGGTCTTGCGCAAATGCCGCTAAACAAATGAAAACGATGAGTACACTCAAAAGGGCTTTGAGAATACGGCTTCGCAATTCAATTAAATGAGAAATAAGATTATTAGCGTCAGACATCTATTGCTTTTTGTAAGGTTCTTGAACCGACTCGGCGGCTTTTTTTAGCTCATCGACGCTCTGTTCAAGTTCAGGTGAAAGATCTTTAAGCCCTTGCTGTTCTGCTTTTTTCAAATTTTCATGCAATTCGTGCACGCGCAGCTGGTGCTCAACCTCTTGCTTAAAGCCCGTTGCTACATTACGTACACTACGAATTGTATTTATAGTTGAGCGCATGGCACCCGGCAGTCTTTCTGGCCCTAAAATAAGAAGCGCCAGCACACCGATAACCAATAGCTCCCAAAAGCCGATATCGAACATTAGGAATTTTCTTTAACGTCGCTCTGCGTCTTAGTTGAAACAGGATCTGCCGATGACTTTTCTTCAACTTGCTTCTTTTGCTCGAAATCAGCATCTTTCTCTTCTTCGCTGACTGCTTTTTTGAAGCCTTTAATTGCGCCGCCTAGATCAGTACCTATACCTTTTAGCCGTTTTGTACCAAATAAAAGTACTACGATAACCAGTATGATCAGCAGTTGCCAAATACTAATACCACCCATAAAAATAATCTCCCTTACATCGTTGAGCACAGTATGCCATTGCCCGCAGATGCTTTCACCTGAATATTTGCTTGAATGAATAAAGATTGACGTTTCATTAATGACAATCCATGCTCTGTATATCTTTAAAACGAATAGTCAAAATATTCAACTATTCTAATTTTTACAAGGAGTTAGTGAGTAATGCTGTGCCTTACTGTAGTCTATTGCCATTTGTTACTCACTTCCCCTTCGACACTACATATTACTGATGGTACGGTGAATCCCCCCGTAAACACGACCAGTGGAAGTGTAACCGACAGCGACATTATAAGGCCTGCCGACGCCAACTCTAGTAGTTATGAGGAATTTGAAGATTCCCCAACACCTCTTTCAACACTACAACATAATGATCGCTGGTTTGATGTTTGGCAGCGTAGCTTTACAGATACCATGGACTTCACCGTTAAACAGCTTGACGGTTTGTTCGAAAACGATGGGAAACTCACCATTCCGGGACAGAAAGAAGCGAAAGCCGAAGGCCGTATCCAGTTAGCTTGGGAGCCAAGAAGCGGCATGCTTTCAGATACCGATTTGCGTTTTAGAATCAGAGTTCGACTACCAGCACTAAAAGAACGGGTTGATTTACTTTTAAGCGATAACGAGGACGAAACGCAGAACAATACAATACGTGCTGCGAGGGATACCGGCAACAATAACCGTGACCGAACGACCATTGCGCTTCGCTTTCGCCCTGAGCAAGACTCGCATTACTCGTTTAGAATTGGAGCCGGCCGCCGCGACCAACTATATGCGATGACCCGTTACAGAAATGCTTTCGCCTTTTCTAAACAGTGGGCCATGCTTTATGACGCTGAACTTTACTACTACACCCGCGACCGTCTGGGTGCGGAACTGGGCGCGGCTTTCCAATACGAAATTAATAAAAAGCACTTAGTTCGACAAAACAACCGCTTTTACTTCCGAGATGAAACAAATGACTGGCTGTGGCGACACGAAGTCCATCACTTGTTCTCTGTAGACCAAAATAACGCTGTTATTCCTCACTTCATGGTGGAAGGGCTGAGCCAACCGAGTTATCGCGTAGAAGAGATTTATGGAGGGTTTAGGTGGCGTAACAACATGTTGCGTGATTGGCTTTTCTTTGAAGTAGAGCCTTTTGTATTATGGCTGCGTGATGAGGACTTCAAAACCTCTTACGGCATTGCCTTGCGCGTAGAAGCCTATTATGGGCGCGATACTTAGGGTCATTCCCTAAAATGAAAAAAGGCTGTCTAATGACAGCCTTTTGAAAAAACGCTTTGCGCGAAAATTCAGAGCATCGTTTAAGGACGAAGCGCCCTGTCACCTCGTGCAAGCCCACACACACCGGTGCGCGATGATTCAATAATTTCAGCACACTGCCCCATAGTCGTGGCAAATGCATCCAGCTTATCTGTGGTACCCGTAATTTCAATGGTGTAATTGTTTACGTTCACATCCACAATACGCGCACGGAAAATATCAGAGTTCCGCTTCACTTCAGCACGCACCGACTCTGTGCGAGTCGCGACTTTAATCAGCATAAGCTCGCGTTCAATGTGCGTACCTTCAGTAAGATCTACTACTTTTAGCACATCAATAAGCTTGTTAACTTGCTTAGTAATTTGCTCTATAACTTTGTCGTCGCCGTGAGTGATAATCGTTAGACGCGAAAGGCTCGCGTCGTCAGTCGGTGCCACACACAGTGAATCAACGTTATAACCACGTTGGGAAAATACACCAACGATACGAGATAGTGCGCCAGGGGCGTTTTCCATTAATACAGAGATAATACGTTTCATCAGGTTCGCTCCGTCTTGCTTAAGCGCATGTCATCCATTGCGCCAAACTTAATTTGCATTGGATATACGTGTTCGTTTTGGTCTACTGCTATGTCCATAAACACTAAGCGATCTGTGTAGCTGAAACATTTCTCCATTGCTGCGTCTAGCTCGTCGAGCTTATCTACTTTTATACCTACGTGTCCGTAAGCTTCCGCCAACTTCACAAAGTCAGGCATTGAATCCATATACGAATGTGAGTGACGCCCTTTGTAAATCATATCCTGCCATTGACGAACCATACCAAGAGCACGGTTATTCAATGAGATAATCTTAATAGGCAGGTTGTACTGCAAGCAGGTAGATAGCTCTTGAATATTCATTTGAATACTACCATCACCGGTTACCACTACAGACGTAGAGCCTGGGTGCGCAAATTGTACGCCCATTGCAGCCGGTAAACCAAAGCCCATGGTGCCAAGGCCACCTGAGTTAATCCACTGACGCGGTTTATCATACGGATAATAAAGCGCAGCAAACATTTGGTGCTGTCCTACGTCAGAACTTACGTAGGCTTTACCATCGGTGTGCTTGTACAAGGCTTCAATAACGCGCTGAGGCTTAATAACTTCTTCGCCTTGTGCGTAATTCAAGCACTCGCGAGAACGCCATGTTTCAATTTGCTGCCACCAGTCGGTGAGCTTTTCGCTCTGGCCTGATAAATCTTTCTTATTAACCTGGCTTAAAATTTGATCAAGTACTTTATCTACCGAACCTACCACAGGAATGTGAGCATTTACGGTTTTAGAAATTGATGCTGGGTCAATATCAACGTGAATAATATCTGCATGAGGGCAGAACTTATCAACGTTATTGGTAACACGGTCATCGAAACGTGCACCTAGTGCAATGATGCAGTCGGCATTATGCATGGTCTTGTTCGCTTCAAGCGTACCGTGCATACCTAGCATGCCGATAAATTGCTTGTGTGTACCCGGCATAGCACCAAGGCCCATTAGCGTACAAGTTACCGGTGCATTAAGCTTCTCGGCTAACTCAATAACTTTTGCTGACGCCTCGCAAGCTACTGCGCCACCACCTACATACAGTACTGGACGCTCCGCTTTAAGTAGCGACTCAACTGCCTTTTTAACCTGTTTAGGATGGCCTTTTTCTGTTGGGTTATAAGAACGCATGGTCACGTCAGTTGGGAACACGTACGGGTGCTCTTCTGCTACGTTCACAATATCTTTTGGTAAATCTACAACCACCGGGCCAGGACGCCCTGTGTTTGCAATATAATAGGCTTTAGCAATCGCTTCTGGAATATCTACCGCGCGCTTAACCAAAAAGCTGTGCTTAACGATAGGACGGGAACACCCTACCATATCAGTTTCTTGGAATGCGTCTTCACCAATGTGCTTGGAAGGCACCTGTCCCGATAAAATTACCATCGGGATAGAGTCCATGTACGCAGTAGCAATACCTGTAATAGTATTCGTAGCGCCTGGACCTGATGTGACGAGCACTGTGCCGGTTTTGCCAGTTGAACGTGCATAACCATCCGCCATATGGGCGGCTGCCTGTTCATGACGTACGAGGACGTGTTTGACATCATCTTGCGCAAATAACGCATCATAAATGTCTAATACGGCACCACCTGGGTAACCGAACACGTGTGTCACTCCTACATCTTTTAGCGCTTCAACCACCATGGCTGCGCCCGACATCATTTTCACAGTGCTTTTCTCCTGTAATGGGTTGGGGGGTTTGTCAGCGTACGTTGACGATGCCCCGACTATAACTAAGGTAATAGGAAGATAAAACACCAAATTGCGTAAAAGTGAGATATATATCCCAATATTCGTAATAATTAGGATAAATATTTCGACTTAAGTGCAAAATTGACAGGAAATAGGATATTTATTTACACAAAATTAACAGCCAGAACAATATAAGCGCAGAGCGTAAATTTTATGCATTTATCCCCTTTGCGAACATAAAGGCGATTAATCATCGAGGTCGATATCAAGGTCGCTGTTATCGCTTATATCATCATCATCGTCAACATCTTGTGTAGCAGCGCGCTTAGAGCCGTAAATGCTAGCAGTTTTTGGTCTATTAATTCGCGCTTGGTATTTCAACCACGCTTTTTCCTGAGGTGTTGCAGGTTCACGGTGCCCGAGAGCAGACTCTAGATAAGCTTGTTCTTCGTCATTTTCCGGCGTGATCTTTCCGTCAACCAGTGCGGCAAACAAGCTACCATGGGCTTGAAGAAGTTTACTTTCATTGATTGAGAAATCTCCGGAACGGGCAAAACCGTAAGGGTAATTTTTCTTATCTGCGAAAGGTTTTCTAGTGACTTGTTCTTTTGTGATTACAGACATCTTAACCTCTTTCATCGTGGCTTCTTAACATGGTTTATTAAGAGAACCACCACTTAATTGTTAAATGAAATAGACTTCCGATATAGCGCCTCAATCGCTTACCAGTCTATTCTTAGATGTGTTTTCGAATGCTGTCAATCAGAAATACTCCTGTAGCAAAAACTTAATATTGTGCCAGTAACTAGACATAAAAAAAGGCCGCAAAAGCGACCTTCAGATAGCACGACATTTTTTAGCGTTTTTCGCTTACCCAAACCGTAATGATACCATCTACGACCACGGTCTCTTGGGCGTTGTACGCCTTAACAGAAATAGGTAAATCACCCGGCTTCCAAGCATCAGCTGGTACTTCAGCGACACAACGAATGTCTGAATCGGCCTTTGCTGGATACTTTACTTCCATGCCTTTTGGGATCCATCTCAAGTTTTTAGGTATCGATGCTTCACACATAAAGCCCATGGCCATTTCTAACCCGTTGCAAATCGCGATAACGTGAACCGTACCAATGTGGTTTTCAACCCCTTTACGCTTTTTAATGAGCACTTCACAATAGTTAGGTTTAATGTCAGTAATAAGCGGGGAAACGGTAGAAAAGTAAGGCGCTCTGCGCGCTGAATACCAGCTAAACAGTTTTTTGCCGAAAGGTAGTTTTAAGAATTTATTATAAGTATTGAGTACGTAGTTCTTTGACATAATTGTTCACGCCGATTTTTTAGAAATAACTAATTCAGCTGCACAGTGCTAGTACACTGTCGCCCTGCCTATCTGGTTAGACCAGTACAGATAACGTTAACATAATCGTTACGTTTAACGGTTGCAAATGAATCTGCGTTTTTTCCATTAAATAATACCTAATGACTTCTGCAGCGCTTCAGTTTGCGAAGCGTAGCGTTTCCAGCGACCTATTGAGCGAGTATTTATTGGCTCTCTTACCTGAACCTTACTTGCTGTTGATACGGGAAGCTTGTTGTTTTCGACCTGTAGGCACTGCTCTTCCCAAGGCAAGTTACAGAATGCCAATAGCTCTTTTACTTCGGTATCCGGATGCTGAGCAAGTTGCTCGTATGATTGCAGCCGAATTGCATGTGGATATACGTCAGCAAATTTTCTTACCCATTTTTCGAAACTTTGATAAAGCTGTCCAATAACATCAAGATCATAAGCATAGGCGTAGTAAGGACTGTGAATGGAAAATAACTGTCTAAAATTGCCTATACAAGTATCCATAGGGTTGCGCAGCAAACACACAATTTTTGCATTAGGCAAAGCTTGCCGAATTAAGTCGATATAAAAGAAATTAAACGGAAGCTTATCAACTAAATGTTTTGAATCTTGTCGAAGGAAAGCCGTTCGCTGAAGATAGCGCTCTCCAATCGTTCCTAAATCACTTTCATATGCCCGTTCAATGGTAGGCGTATCCAGCACAAGTTGACTACTAGTTTGAGTTACCTCTTTAACAGCAACGCCAAAATCTTGCAGTTCACCTCCAGAAGCAACCAACGAGTGATGACTTAGAATGCGCTCAACCAGCGTTGTGCCACTGCGCGGCATACCAACTACAAAAATTGGCGCGTCGCTTGAAGATACACTGCTTGCGTATACTTTAGGCTTCGACGATATCTGCAAATTTTTGTGCAAAGTAGTAAATATCGCTTGGTAGTCTTTCAATGTATTTTTACTGCGCGCTTTCTGGGGCATTTTCGCATGGCATAGCGCGTCAAAAGCACGTGAGTAATCACCTAATGCTTCGTATTCTTTCGCTAGGGCATGACCTACATGTAGACGCGCTTCTGGGTTTACTTTTACCTTTTCAACCAGAGGCTCAAGTCGCGCTAAATGATTATCTTCCGCCGACACACCGCCAAGATCAGATAGGGCAAAATGCGCCTGAAAAAAATGAGGTTCGCTATTTATGGCTTGCTCAAAGTGCTTTCTTGCTAGTTCAAATTTCCCTGCAAACTTGCAGCTTACTGCATAATTGTAATGGTACTGTGGATTCGCGGGCGCTAGCATAAGCGCCTTTTCAAAATAGGCGATAGCCTTTTCATGTAGGCCGACTCGAGATAACGAAACGCCAACCGTATCTAAGTCGAGGGCACGAGTTAGGCTATCTACTGGCGCACACGATACAAACTCAAGCGCTTGCTGCATATCGCCTTTTAGTGCAAAACATTTCGCTAAATAGGCAAAAGTAATTGGACGTTTTTCTATCTCGTTAGACTTAGTTAACAAGGCAATTGCCTTTTCTATTTGGCCAATTTCAATATGAATAATGCCAAGTAAAAAATAGGCGTGAGCATGTGGCCCGTGTTGTTGGATAACTTCAACGCAACAGCGGTGTGCTTGCTTAAAATCTCGTTGTGTTAAGAACCTAACGGCATCGTCTAAGCGAGTTTGGCTTGTATTCATTGTTTATCTGTATTTAAACCGTTATTAAACAAAAGAGGCGCTTACACGTTAAGCGTAAGCGCCCCATATTGTATCGTACAGCAGTAACTATACTACATGCCAAATTGATACTTAAACATCAAGCCTACAGTACGCGGCGTTAGCACATAGTGACCATAGTTTCGCTGTATCTCAGTACCATTAGGTTCCAAGGTATCGTTAAATTGCCCAAGACCAATATCACCTACGTTACGACGTGTTGAAGTGAACGCATACTTATCGAATAAGTTATCGATATATAACGTTACCGACCAGTCTTCATCTGAAATTGTCGCGTTCAAATTACTTACTGCATAGCCAGGTAACGCTTCACCATCTTGACGTAGACCAACAGTAGTGTACACATCACTTTGTGCAGTGATACCGTAGTTTACGTTTAGCATTTTGTCGTCAAATACTTCTTGGCTGTATGTAATACCGAACGAGAACTGATGCTCAGCAGTTCCTGGTAAGCGGTCTCCATCTTTACCATCGTAAAAGTCTTGAAGCTCTGTACCTTGCTCATCGAACACACCAAACAAGAACGGAGCATCGGCTGTTAACTCTGCTTTTGTATAAGCGTAGGTTGCATAAGTTGTAATATTGTCGCCAATAATACCGCGTACCGAAAATTCTGCGCCCTTAGATGCTGCACCTTCTGCATTAACAATGATAGGTTGCTGACCATTGATTGTAGCCCCAGATACCTGTGGGTCCTGCCAATCTACGTAGAATAGTGCTGTATTTAATTGAAGCTTATTTCTAAAGAAACTGGTTTTAACGCCTAGCTCGTAGTTAGTTGTAGTATCTGCCTCGAAGAGTTGCTCTTCCGACGTTGCACAAACAATCTGATTATTCAAATCATCAACGTTATCTGGACAAGCAGCAACGCCGTTTGCACCACCAATTCTAAAGCCTTCACTGACGGTCAAGTAACCCATAGTATTAGCGGTAAACTGATAGCTAGTATTGAATTTAAGTAACGTACCGCTATCGTCAGCTTCCGTCTCACCATAATCTAATACAATAGAGTCTGATGCCCTACCTTCAAACACTGAGTAGTAAAGTGGCAAGTCTACTGCCGAGCGTGAATATACCTCGTACTCATATGCTCGAAGCCCAAGAGTGACATCCCAATCATCAGTTAACTCGTAAGATAGTTCACCGAATAGCGCTTTTTCAGTCACTTCGCTTTCGTCTACTGAAAAGTATTCAAGGGAGTCAGGACGGTAGTTACCCTCTACGCCCCACACCTCAATAGCATACACATCAAAATTAGGCGTGAATTCTTTACTACTACCTTCACTGTCTAAGTCGTAATAAAAACCGCCGACAATCCAAGAAAGAGGACCGTCCATTTGTGACACTAAGCGAAGTTCTTGTGTAAAGACTTCGCGTTCAGACTCTTCTTCGGTGTAAGACGAGAATGCTGGAAATTCTTCGTAGCTATAGTCTAAGCGAATCAGCAAGTCGGTTTGGTCGCGCTGGCCATTAGCTTCAAAATTAGACAACCCCGTTGCAGACACTAATTCAGCGAAGCCTAGGTCAGCACTCACTTCTAAGCTCAATAGTTCGTCTTCTTTTTCCCGTGGCTCTTCATAGCGGTACGCTGACTCGTACTTTCCAATAATTTCGCTCAAAGGGTTGTCAGCTGAAAGCGCGTCATAATGGGTAATAGAGCGACCTTCAACGTCTTGCTTTTGGTAGAAGTAAGTCAAGGTACTGTCGAACCAATCGTTCGGTGCCCAGCGCACTGCAATACGACCGGTTAGCGTATCTTCGCCATTGGCATCTTCAACCTGCTTTAAGTTGCTATTTACTTCTTCTTCGTTAGACCAGTCTGGGTCAGGCAGTGACACACCGCCTTCCCTTACTACATAGTTATAGTCAAGGAAGCCAGGGTTGTTGAAATAGTTTAATGACGCACGTACCGCTAATTCACCATCAATAATAGGTGCGTTAAAGACAATGCTGCTTTCTCCGCCTAGAGAATCGCTTTCGCTGATGCTGAACACATCACCTGTGACTTCCCCAGACATAAACTCTAAGTCTACTTTCTTCGGAAGATAGCGAATAGCACCACCTAAAGTTCCGGCCCCATAAAGCGTACCTTGCGGACCAATAAGAACTTCAACCCGATCCACATCAACAAGACGCATATTAAGAAAGAGAGGAATGTCACCAAAATAAGTGGCTACCGTGCCTCCGTTAGAGCCAGGGCCTGACGAGTTAGTATTTAGGCCGCGAACAATAATTGGAGAGTCATTTCTTCCGCCCTGATCAGTCACAGTAAGGCCAGGCACCCAACGGGCTACGCCGTCAAGATCTTCAATATTCTGTTGGTCCAAAACGTCTGACGTTAGCGCAGAAATATTAATTGGTACTTCTTGTAACGTGCCACTTCTGCGAGTTGCAGTTACCTCTACTTTTTCGATTTGTTTTTCGTCTACAGCGACCGTTTGAGCATAGACGCCTGGGCTTGAGCAAGCGGCTAACACTGCACCTGCTACGGCAGAAATATGGAAAGGAGCATTCTTAATCTGCATGTTCTCTCTCTTAAAATGGATATTGCTAAAAAGTCACTAGCCCGTTCCATTGGAAAAACAGAGTCCTTCTGAATTAAGCGTTTCTAGCGTGAATTAGGTAAATATGCGCACCGGCTCGTTATTGGTAGCGTTATTATTATTCGAAGCTATTCACTGAAAAGGGCCTAGAAGACTTTACTCAGCAGAATGTGTGCCGGAATTTGCGCGCATTCTAATATAAAACATGGCAAAAGCGATAGAAAAACAGGATATTTATTCATTTTAAGTGCAAAGAATCCCAACCTGTATAACGGCAATAGATAGACGCACTTAATAAGGCTTCACCTAAAAACCAAATTCCAATTAATAATTAGTAAGTTAAAGGCTTTTTCGCATAGCCCAAGCAAAACTGCACAACTTTGGTGCGCATGAGTTCGAATTAATACCCAGAATCAGAAAAGAGCACTGTGTAAACCAGCGACTTAAACGTCATTCCTTATTTACTCGCCGATTAATATAATCGTTAAAACGGCTGTTATCTCTACACTTTACGGTTCCTTGAACAGTTGGAGTGTTGGGTGAAGAAGGAAAATCACGATCCTCAATCGCTATACCCTTATTTTTACTGAGGGCGCTGAAGAACTTTCCTTTCAACGTGCTGCAATCAACGATTATTTCAATACTTTCGAGAAAATCTTCGTTTTCAGTATTGAAGGAGTTAGAAAGTTTTTGGCTTTTTTTCACATTTGAATGGGTTTTGTTTGAAGATAATTGATTGGCAATGTTTTGCAATCGTTGTGCGTTCAAACGATTGATATAGTTTTTCGTCGCATCTTGAATTCTCAGCCTGACATCTTTTGCCCTTAACAAAGGTTGTGCTGAAACTTCTTTTTCCAAAGGCGCTTGTGCCCCTTCAGATTCATTTTCCGGTCTACTAGCGATTGAGGGGGTTTCCTTCTTTTTTGCTTCTTTGAGTACAACACCACCCTCTACATCGGCATGAGTCTCATGTACTAATTTTGGCTTAGTCTCGGTTTTTTGCGGAATAGTTGGCGGCTGTAATAAAACTGCTTTTAATAAAAGTGGAGGCAAAGGTTGCTGACCAGCAGGTTTGTTAGCGGTGGTGAATGCCAACGCTAGTAACAATCCCCCATTAATACCAAGTGAAAGCAAAAGTGCACGAAGCGCAGAAGAACTAGGCAGGCGTATTTGAGCGAAACAGTGCCATTCAAGCCCATATCTATTAACTCTTCCTTCTACCATTGATGCATCCATCCATAAAAGCACCTAGTAGTTGAGCACTAATAAACCAGAAAGTTCAGATAGCTTTCACGTAGAAAATAACAGTGACTATGGAATATGAATTCGGGTGGAAGAGAGTTTAAATTTTCGTGTTATCTGGAAAATTTGGACTTTCGTGATGTTTGAAAATTTGGAGCGGGAAACAGATTTGTTCTCGTTGTGAAGCAATGGCCGACACTCGGTCGCGGGCCCACCAAGGGGTCGCACTTAAAAACTAGATAAGTTTTAATTTTTGAGGTGTCTGAAAAATTTGGAGCGGGAAACAGATTTGAACTCGTTGCGAAGCAATGGCCGACACTCGGTCGCGGACCCTTTAAGGGGTCGCATCAATACATCTGCTAATGTTTAGATTTTCGTGATGTTTGAAAATTTGGAGCGGGAAACGAGATTCGAACTCGCGACCCCGACCTTGGCAAGGTCGTGCTCTACCAACTGAGCTATTCCCGCATAGAGTCGATGCTGTGCATCTTTTGATATCTGATTAGATTCAGATTTAAATTTGGAGCGGGAAACGAGATTCGAACTCGCGACCCCGACCTTGGCAAGGTCGTGCTCTACCAACTGAGCTATTCCCGCAACAAAAGAGGTACTTCGTTTGAAGTGGTGCGCATTTTACAAAAATTTTGGGGTAACGCAACCTTTAATTCTACTTTTTTTGCACCTCAATGTTTGAATGCCTAAATCGTAAACACTTTCTCTCGATAATAGCGCATTTCTTCAATAGACTCGCGAATATCATCTAGCGCTAGATGTACACCTTTCTTTTCGAAACCGTCTAAAACTTCAGGCTTCCAGCGGCGCGTTAGCTCTTTTATTGTACTTACATCAATATTTCTATAGTGGAAGTAAGCTTCAAGCTCGGGCATGTACTTAACCATGAATCGTCTGTCTTGCCCAATGGTGTTTCCACACAGTGGTGATTTACCTGCATCTACCCACTGCTCTAAAAAGGCAATAGTCTGCGCTGATGCTTCTTCTACGCTAACCTTACTCTCTCGGCAACGGGCAGTTAATCCACTTTCACCGTGAACTCGTGTGCACCACTCGTCCATATTGTCTAATACGTCATCACTTTGATGTACCGCTATTACAGGGCCTTCAGCCAAAATATTCAGCTGTGCATCGGTAACAATGGTCGCAATTTCCATTACTACACAGGTTTCAGGATCTAACCCTGTCATTTCCATGTCTATCCAAACAAGGTTACTGTCGTGTTTACTCATTACTTTCCTCTTTGCGCTACAGACATGGCAACCATGCCCTACAAACGGTATTATTGACCATAGTATACGTGAAACTAGAAAAGAATCGTGGCGAAAAAACCAAAACTTACACAACGACAGAAACGACAAGTGGCAGCTAACAGAAGCAAACGCTTGCGTGAAAAGCACGCCTCAAAGGGCGCGGCGAACCTAGATGAAAGCACGTTAGAAAGCGGCACGGTAATTGGCCGTTTTGGTAAACACGCCGATGTTGAAGACACAAACGGCGCAGTTTCTCGCTGCCACATTCGCCGCACGGTAGATTCTGTGGTGTGTGGCGACAAAGTGTTTTTCAGTAAAGGGGATGACGCCGAGTCGGGTGTAAGCGGAGTCATCGAAATTGTAAAAGACCGGCATTCTGTACTGACTCGCCCAGATTATTACGACGGCATTAAGCCCATCGCCGCGAATATCGACCGCATTATTGTGGTCAGCGCTATTTTACCTACCCTTTCACTGAATATTATCGACCGTTACCTGGTTGCCTGTGAAGACATAGGTATCACGCCGCTGATTGTCCTTAATAAAGTAGAATTGCTCAGTGAAGAAGAACGTACAGCCGTCACAGAGCAACTTAAAACCTACGAAAAATTAGGCTATGAAGTGCTGTTCACCAGCTGTAAAACCGGTGAAGGGATTAGCAAGCTCAATGAATACCTTAACGATAATATTAGCGTTTTCGTAGGGCAGTCGGGCGTAGGAAAATCGAGCCTTATTAACCAAGTTCTGCCAGACGCCGATGAATTAACCGGCGATATTTCAGATAACTCGGGACTAGGTCAACATACAACGACGGCGGCCAAATTGCTTCACTTACCGGCCGGCGGCGATTTAATTGATTCTCCAGGGGTACGAGAATTTGGCTTGTGGCACATTCCTACCGAGCGAATTACATGGGGCTTTGTTGAGTTCAGAGATTATTTAGGCGGCTGCAAATTTAGAGACTGCAAACATTTAAATGATCCAGGTTGCCTATTAAGAGAGGCAGTAGACGAAGGAAAGATTAGCGCAGAACGCTTCGATAGCTACCATCGAATTTTAACGACGATGGAAGAGCAGCGCCCTAGTCACAGTCAGCCACCCGGGGCATAACCTCGGACATTGGTTTTTAACCTCGCTGGAACGTCAAATCCATAAGAGCGACCTAAGAGGTACACGCACTGCTTACGTGTAATAGCTGTCGCTTAATCGGCGATTTATTATTTTGGTGTGAACCACGTGCTTATGCTTTTGTGTAAGCACTCATAACCCTAAAGTTGCTCTTAATACCACGACTTACTATACAATAACGCTATCTATGCGATGCGTTATTGCTTGCATAAAAGAAACGGAGATATTTTGTGTTAGATTGGCTTAAAGTTAATTTACAATACGTTACACCAAAGCACTTGCTTTCACGCCTTGTAGGCAAACTTGCAGAAGCAGAAATGGGTAGCGTTACGACATTTTTCATCAAGGCGTTTATTAAGCAATACAACGTTGATATGTCAGAAGCGCTGCACGAAGAACCAGAGCATTATAGAAGCTTTAATAAGTTCTTCACCCGCCCGCTTAAGCCTGAAGCGCGTACCATTGACGAAAACGACGACGTACTTATCCATGCTGTTGACGGTACGGTAAGTCAGTTTGGCGATATTCATAGCGACAGTATCTTTCAAGCCAAAGGTCACAACTTTAGCCTAACTACGTTGTTAGGTGGAAAGCCTGAAGTAGCAGCACCATTTAAAAATGGTAAATTTGCGACCATTTACCTTGCCCCTCGCGATTATCACAGAATTCATATGCCTGTTGAGGGCACACTTACTGATATGTTGTATGTGCCGGGCGAGCTGTTTTCAGTGAACCCGCTTACTGCGCAAAATATTCCAGGTCTTTTTGCACGTAATGAACGCGTTGTGGCGCTGTTCGACACGCCTGTAGGCAAAATGGCAATGGTGCTTGTGGGCGCTACCATTGTGGCAAGTATTGAGACAGTTTGGGCTGGCACGGTTACACCACCTGCGGGTAAAAACGTTCAGCACTGGTCTTATGAAAAAGACAGCGAAGCAGCGGTTTTCCTTGAAAAAGGTGCAGAGCTAGGCCGCTTTAAGCTAGGTTCGACCATTGTGGTGTGTTTCGAAAAAGACATGATTGATTTTGAAGACCTCGCCCCTGGTATGGTCACTCGTCTTGGTGAACCTATGGCGCTTAAATCAACTGCACAAGCTTCTGTTGAAGATACACCAGTTGCGGATGAACCAACCGGCGATGATAAAAGCGAGACTAAATCAGAGGGCGCTGACAGCTAGTTTATGGATGCTGTTAAAAAAAGCCTGATCTCACTTCATTTCACGGTAATTTTACTTGGTGGTACAGCCCTTTTCTCTCGGCTTGTACCACTTAGTGCCAGTGATATCACTTTCGTTCGTTCAGTATTTGCCTGCATAGCGTTATTTGCCTTTTTGAAGCTGGCAAACAACAAAATAAAGCTGAACTCCAAAAAAGACTACGGCGTTGCCTTAGGCTTGGGCGTGCTGATGGCGCTGCACTGGGTCACTTATTTTGCCGCCATGCAATATGCGGGAGTATCTGTGGGGATGATTGCCCTTTTTACCTTCCCCGTAATCACGGTGCTTATTGAGCCTTTTTTCGAAAAAGTGAGATTGGTTTGGCAGGATATCGTATCTACCCTTACCGTGGTCGTTGGTGTGTATTTAATAGTGCCTGAGACATCGCTGGAAAATGACATTACCCTTGGCGTTCTCATCGGTATCGCCTCCGCCATCCTGTATTCATTTAGAAACCTTATTCACCGCAAGCACTTTAAGCACTACAGCGGTGCGCAGGCTATGGCGTGGCAAACATTAGTTATCAGCATTTTGATGCTGCCTGTAGGCAGTGCAGAAATAGCGTCTGCGTCTTCTAGCTCTTGGCTAATGCTATTGCTTTTAGGCACCGTATTTACCGCACTTCCTCATGCGCTAATTGCTGCAAGCCTTCGACATCTTAGGGCAAAAACGTTTTCGCTTATTGCCTGCATGCAGCCTCTTTATGGCGTTTTCCTTGCTATTATTTTACTTAACGAAAAACCTGGTTTAAGTGCGTTGTTAGGTGGAATTCTTATTACCTCAGCGTCAGTTTATGAAACGCTCAACACGCATAAGTTGCATAATGCAAAAGACGATTAACGCGTGCTGTGATCTTTAAGGAAGAAATGTCTATGCTCATTTTTGCTCACCGAGGTGCCAGTAAAGCCGCCCCAGAAAATACAGTTAAGGCGTTTAAACTGGCTTTCGAGCAACACGCTGACGGCATTGAGTTTGATACCTATCAGCACGAAAGCGGCATTATTGTTTTTCACGATAGAACACTTACGCGCAGAGCACGGGAACCCGGCTATTTGCTTGACACATCGTGGCAATCGCTAAGAGGAATGAACATAGGTGATGAAGAGCGCATACCGACCCTGACTGAAACACTGAATTGTATGCCAAGTGATAAGTGGTGCAATATTGAGATAAAACACTTACGCGATGTAGATAGCTGGGTAAAAGACGTTAAAGCGGCGGTACAGCAAAGCGTTATTAATGCTGATAAGCTACTTATCTCTTCATTTAACCATCATTGGCTTAAGGCCATTGCGCTTAGGTGGCCTGAAGTGAAAATCGGCGCCTTGTCTGCAAGCTACGAGCTTGACTGCACGGCTAGCGCGCGAGCGCTTAATGCTTATTCTGTAAACATTGCGTTAGACGCCGTTGATAAACAGTTTGTTCAAACTGCACAGCAAGACGGATTTGACGTATTTGTTTATACCGTGGATGAGCCTACAGACATGCTAATGCTTAAAGCGTGGGGTGTGAAAGGCATATTTACTAATGTGCCAGATATTGCCCTTAAAGTGCTATCAAGTTAGGCATTGACCTGCAATGCGCAAAGTCTGTAGAACAGACATCTGACCCGCATTCATAAATACAAAAAAACGAGCCGTTGGCTCGTTTTTTTTAAACTACTTTTCTTAGGATACGTTTTTCTACTTAAACTCAGTAGAGAGGTGGTCTGAAAACACCGTATTTTTGCAGCACTTACATTGCCGACATAAACGCATATTGACCCAGTGGCCCGCCACAATTAGCCCCGCACCTATCGCGATAGTAAAGGGCTCGTAATGATGCCCAAAAATGTCTTTATGCCAATAAATTGCACCGCCAGTGAACAACAGTGCCAGTGGATAGTATTTGCCATGATAGCGAATTGCACCGCTCAGCAAAGCAACCGCACCCACAATTAACGAAAAAGTTAGAATAGTTCTTTCAAACCACACTTGTGCAAAAATGCTAGAACCAATAAGCGGCAACAGAGGCACCAAAACAGGCAGCGCGAGGCAATGCAACGCACACAAGCTCGACACCCAGATGCCAAGTTTGTCTAGTTTTGTTGGATTCTCGTCAATTGGAGTCATTACCCTAATTACCACCGTGCAAAATTATATTCGCGAACCATTCGCCAGAGACGTTATATTATAACAGACTCGCAGAAATGAGAAACGTTCCCACATTAAATTTTGATCTTATCGAGATGAAAATGAACTAACTAAGTAGAAATGTGGCAAGAATGCTACTCGTTTGGTGCAGTCTCTAAGCGTTCAGCAAAGCCATCTTCAGTTAGAGTATGCGTTAGTCCTATGCTTTGCAGAGCACTTGTGCTGCTCGTGTCTGCGTTATTATCTTTAACATCTGCATCATTGCGCCAAGCAGTTTGTTCTCGCGCTTTGCCAAACTGCTTGGCCACTTTGGGCGCATGTGAAAAATAGTCAGCTACGGAGGTAAGGGTTAAACCTTCTTTTTCAAGTGAGGGAAGATGCGTTTTCAGAAAATCGACCGTTTCTGGGTGGGGGTGGCCAATCACAACAACGTGGCCGTTCTTTTTAGCGATATGTTTCATCTGGTTAAATTGCTTGAGCAAAAACGTAGGCTCAAGCTTATGGTCCAGAAACACCTGCCGGCTTGCGCTAGGCACACCTAACCGCTCGGCAATTTCTTCACCTTTTGTGAGTACAGTGGTTCGACTATCCACAAAAAATAAACCTTGCCGTTTTACTTCTTTCAAGAGCGCTTCCATTCCTTTCTGCTGCCCTGTGAATGCGCTCCCCATATGGTTATTCACACCCACTGCGTTGGGCACGCTTTTCATCGCTTTGCGCAAATTGTAAGTAATAGCACCTGCGAACATATCTGTGGTTAGTCCCAGCGGCCCCATTTCCTTACCGTTTTGCGCTTGCATTGGCATATGAAGCATAACAGCTCTGCCTTCTTGTTCAGCGCGATAGGCAATTTCAGAAGCCAGTGGCGTTTGTGGAAGTATAGAAAAGGTAATTTCTTTAGGAAGAGAAAAAGCAGCGATATCGGACGGCCTGTACCCCAGGTCATCTAATATTATGATTATGTCTGACTTTGCTTTTGCTTGGAGGCTAATTAGCCCGCATAAAACAAAGATTATACAAGGCATTAGCAGACGCAAAAGCATCTAAATCACATCCGTTTTTCATCATTATTATTAAGCGCGTTTTGTGAATAACTTCACTTTAATGTTTAGCATACCAACAACGAAAGGACTTTCAATAAAACTTCGGCTTTTTTATCGGCCACTTGCGCACGCAGTTAGCAAGCCCACTTTGTAAAGCTTGGTAAATATTGCGTAAACCTAGCACTATTCACTAAAAATATTTTTAGCAGGACGATACTTTATTACCACATCACTTCTTATTTAAGGTTTCGCAATGATTTCAGGTATCAATGATTCTTCAGCAACACAGCAACTAAGACCGAACACCCCACCTCCTCCGCCAAAGGGTCAGCAAGCATCATTGACCGATGAGCAAACACAGGCACTTCAGTCGATTTTAGAGCAATATGACGCAGACTCATTAACCAGTGAAGACGCGACATCAATTGTTGAGCAGTTGAAAAGCGAAGGCATCGAGCCAGGCAAGGCATTAGAGAGTGCACTTAGCAGCGCGGGCTTTGACGCAAAAGAAATTGGTGAACTTGCAGGCTTAGGTGAAGGCAAGCCTCAACGCCCTTTGCCAGATACAGCCACGTTTGAAGTCACAGCCTAAACGTTGTTTTGACGTAGACGAATTAATCCAGCCAAGATTTTGGATTTAGCGCCTTGCCTTTGTGGCGAATTTCAAAGTAAAGATTAGGATATTCCTGACCACCGCTTCGGCCCACAAGTGCAATGCGCTCACCTTCCCTAACATCATCGCCAGCTTGTTTAAGCAATGCTTGGTTATGGCCGTAAACACTCATATAGCCCTCACCATGGTCGATAATGGCAACTAAGCCAAACCCGCGCAACCAATCAGCATACAGCACTTTCCCAGGTGCTATGCTATTTACTGGGTCGCCCTCGGCGCCGTCTATCACAATGCCTTTCCAAGATACTTGTCCTTGACGGCGACTACCAAATAGATGACGTATTCTGCCTTTCACCGGTGCAGCCAGCTTACCTTTGAGTTTAGCAAGACCATTCATACTAAACTCAGCAGCGCGAGCCGCACGTTCGGCAGCAATACGCGCTGCCTCAATCGCTCCTCTTAGTGCCTTTTCGTCGGCTTGCAAAGAGGCAATACGCTGGTTTTCCGATGCTATGGTTTTATTAATCTTTTTAAGTGTTGCTTTGCGATCGTCCTGACGCGTAATAAGTACCGCACGCTGACCTTCTTGCTCGTCTTTAAGTGCAGCAAGTGAAAGGGCTTTGTCACTTAGTTCAGCGTTGACTTCTTCAAGCCTAGCCACATTTCCCCTAAAGCTCTCAATTTCTTTCTGGCGGGCTTTTGCCACATATTGATAGTAGGTAATGACACGTTCAAATGTACGTGCATCTTCTTGATAAAAGAGCATTTTGGCGTAGTCGTAGTGGCCGGCCATAAATGCGCTTTTAAGCTGGCTAGACAATAAAGATTGTTGCTTGCGAATAGCGGCTTTAAGTGCTTCTTGTTCTTCCTCAAGCTTGGCCTGCTCTTGTTCAACATTTTTAAGAGCCTGGCGCGTATTGGCCAAGGCTTTTGCCACTTTTGCAATTTCAAGCTCAGAAGCCTTAAGTACATTATCTAATTCTTGTGCACTGGCTTTATTATTTTCAAGCACTTGCTGCCGAGCGCGTAATTCAGCCTGCAGCTCAGCTAACTTTTCTTTTTGCGCATTAGCGGCGCTATCTTGCGCTACAGCATCGCTTCCAATTGGTACGACAGCCAAAGCTACTATGCACCCAATGATTGAAAGAAATGAACGTGCTGACATAACGTGGGCTTGAGACCTCTAGTATTGCAATGGCGGCTTGCTGTTCGTCCAGCTATATGGCCCCAATGCGATTAATAACAATATCCAGTGTATCTGACGGCTCCTCATATGCCCAGTGCAATTTATCCGTAATATCAATCATCTAAAGTATTTGGTGTTTACGCGATGTCGCCGACTCATCTCTAAGTGAAAGGTAAGCTGGTTTCTCGCCCATTTTTCTATATACTTTGCACTCTTTTCATGGTCTGTAGACAGGGTTAGAGGTAATGGATCAACTAATAGAATTTGCTAGCAACAACATTATTCTTGCTGGTATTTGGGTTGCGCTGATTGCCATGTTGATATTTAGCTATATCAGTGCATGGACATCTTCAGTAAAAGAACTAAGCACGCACGAAGCAACTGTTTTAATGAACAAAGAAGATGCAATTGTGCTAGATACGCGTCCTGCAAAAGAGTTTAAAGCTGGTCACATTTTAGGTGCCAGACAGATTAAACCTGAAGAAGTGCGTGAGAAAAACTTCAAGAAACTTGAAAACAGCAAAGACAAACCCATTATCGTAGTATGCGCTATGGGTAATCAGGCTCGTGGTACAGCAAATGCGATGCTAAAAGATGGCTTCGCGAATGTGAATGTATTAAAAGGCGGAATGAACGCGTGGCAAAGTGCCAGCCTTCCCGTTTCTAAATAACAGGTAACCTTTATGAGCAAAGTAGAACTTTACACCAAGGGGCATTGCCCTTACTGCCACCGTGCAAAAGCACTGTTAACGCAAAAAGGTGTAGAATTTATTGAATACCCAATAGATGTTAAGCCTGAGCTACGCGACGAAATGATTGAGCGCGCAAATGGCGGCTGGACTGTTCCGCAAATTTTCATTGACGATCAGCACGTTGGTGGCTGTGACGATATGATGGCTTTGGAAGCACAAAGCAAACTAAACCCAATGCTGGGTTTAGCGTAAAGCGTCAGCGCATACAGCAACGCACTACATTAAATTAAAACGACAATTAAATAGGAAATACCATGGCTGACGAAAATCAGACAAACAACGGTGAAGCAGCAGGCGCACAAGCGCAACAGGGTGCTCAGTTCAATATTCAGCGTATCTACACAAAAGACATCTCTTTTGAGTCTCCAAACGCACCCGCTATTTTCACTAAAGAGTGGAAGCCTGAAATCAAATTAGACATCGACACTAGCACTAACAAACTAGAAGAAAATGTATTTGAAGTTGTGCTTTCAGTTACCGTAACGGCAACGCTAGGTGAAGAAACAGCGTTCCTTTGCGAAGTACAACAAGCAGGTATCTTTGCTATTGGCGAAATGCCAGATCAAAACAAAGCGCATACGCTAGGCTCATTCTGCCCGAATATGCTTTTCCCATATGCGCGTGAAACTATTTCTAACTTGGTTAACCGAGGCACTTTCCCTCCACTTAACCTAGCACCTGTAAACTTCGACGCTATCTTTGCAGCTTACGTGCAAAAACGTGCACAGCAAGCGCAAGGCGAAGCGCCAAAAATGGACGCCTAACTAGGTGAACATGAAGTCGAATTCGGTTTCAGAGTCTATTTCAGTATTGGGGGCGGGGTCGTACGGCACCGCCCTTGCTTTTTGTCTTGCCAGAAATGGTAACCCAACATTGCTTTGGGGCCGTGATGAAAAGCACATTGCTGAAATGGAAGCGAGCCGAGAAAACAGCCGTTATCTTCCTGGCGCTACTTTTCCAGATGCACTGGTTGTAAATGCCAACTTAGAAGAAGTGGTCGCTGCAAGCCAAGACATTTTGGTGGTTGTCCCTAGCCACGCATTTGCGGCAATGCTTCAAAGCTTAAAGCCATTGCTTAAACCGCATCAACGCATTATCTGGGCGACCAAAGGGTTAGAGCCCAAAACTGGTCGTTTGCTACGCGATGTAGCGGAAGAAATTCTAGGCACGGATTACCCCTTAGCTGTTTTATCAGGGCCCACTTTCGCTAAAGAAATGGTTGCGGGATTACCTACTGCGATTTCATTGTCTTCTACCGACGATACCTTAAGTGACGAATTTGCAGCAAAGCTTCATTGCGCAAAATCTTTCCGTGTATACAAAAACTCAGATTTTACTGGTGTACAGTTGGGTGGCGCGGTTAAAAACGTTATCGCTATAGGCGCGGGCTTAGCCGATGGCCTTGGCTTTGGCGCAAATGCACGTACGGCCCTTATTACCCGAGGATTGGCAGAGCTTACCCGCCTAGGCGTTAAGCTAGGCGCCAACCCTGAGACGTTCATGGGCATGGCAGGCCTTGGCGACTTAGTATTAACCTGTACTGACAATCAATCTCGTAATCGCCGCTTTGGCTTGGCATTGGGTCAAGGCAAAAGTGTGGATGTTGCTATCGAAGAAATTGGGCAGGTGGTTGAAGGCTATCGCAATACTGAAGAGGTGCACGTATTATCTAAGAAAGTAGGCGTAGAAATGCCTATTTGTGAACAGATATACGCTGTGCTCTATCACGGTAAATCACCGAAAGAAGCGGCCTTAGCTTTACTTGGTCGAGACCTAAAAAAAGAAGCGTAATTACATTACGCTTCTTTTTTATTTTACTTAGCAACTAGCGCCCTTCCCTAACCACTACCACTTTTTGGTTGCCTCGGTAGTTGTCATGGTTACGCTTGTTACGCTTCACTTTTTTCACCTTTTTGTAAGGGGAATCAACCACAACATAGCGATTTCCCTGCTTTCGATAATAATGGTTATTCGCAACGTAATAACGGTTGTTATCGACCACTTCAACCCTATGTGCACCTGGCAACACGTTAACGAATAGTCCTATTTCCGGTACTCTAATGGCAACGTCAACCAGTGAGCGAACCGGCTGCGTGATAACAGTTACCGTATTATTTCCACCTTTTTTAGCGTGAGAATGATGACCTGAATGCGCGCTAGCCTGGCCTGCAACCATTAAGCAAACGCCGGTAATAATAGTCAATGTTATACGTTTCATAATGCTACTCCTAACTCATTTGTGCATGTTCACAGGCTATATTAATGAGTGAAGCTGAACGAAAACTGACTCTGACACGCTTTACGCTTTCTTTACAATTGGCATAAAAAAGCCCTGTTAACAGGGCTTTTCTAGATAGAAATTCTTCCGGTGGCTTATATCCGCGCTTTGCTACCTGGCACCTTCGTAGCCAAATTGACGCCAGCTTTCATACACAAATACAGACACAGCATTAGATAGATTCATACTGCGACTGTCTGGCAGCATAGGAATGCGGACGCGCTGCTCTGGAGGAAGCGATTGAATATAATCGTCGGGTAAACCACGGGTTTCAGGGCCAAATATAAGCGCATCGCCTTTTTGATACGAGACATCGCTATGAAACGCTTTTCCTTTGGTTGTGCAGGCAAATACGCGCTTAGGTTTAGCATCTTCAAGGTAGGCATCTAAACTTGCATGGCGCTTAACGTGAGCAAATTCGTGATAATCTAAACCTGCACGTCGAACACGTTTATCGTCCCATTCAAAGCCTAAAGGCTCAATTAGGTGCAACGTAAAGCCGCTATTTGCACATAAACGAATGATATTTCCCGTATTAGGTGGGATTTCTGGCTGATAAAGTACAATATCAAGCATGCTTTTCTAAATTACCTTCACAGTTAACAATCCGTTCATTTTATACCGAAATGCTGAACTTCATCACCCCTGCACGTACTTTTATCAACTATTGCATACAAAACGCGTATTGTTAGGTCAAATAGTAAAAGAAATACTTACCAAAATGGTCTTTAAATATTCTCATCTTCAATCAAAAAGTCGAGAATACGCGCCATGGAACGTTCGCGAATTTCATCAGATTCAGTGAAAAGTTCATGATATGCACGGGGTACAATTTCTAGTATTGCATTAGGCATGAGCTGTGCGACGCGCCGCTGACGCTTATTATCTATTATGGCGTCATCGTCTGCGCTGAGCACCAGCGCTGGCGTAGTGATAGCCCGCGCACTATTTTCAATTCTATTCATTGCCTGATGTGCCGCGGCTAACCACTCAGTCGTTACCCCGCCTAACTGGATATCTTGCTCTTCATCGTATAGCTCGCGAAACAGCGCATAACGGGTTTTACTGTGGGTAAGCTTATTTAGTGAAAAAGGGAATGCTATATACGGGGTTTGACCGAAAAAATACCCAGCGTCTGCTTTTTTCATTCTATTTACGGCCAAGCCGGTACGAATTAAGCCATTCGCTAGCCAATTGGGTAGAGAGGGCTTTATACCAAACATGGGGGAAGCCAGCACCGCTTTAGAAAACAATTTTGGCAAACGCAGTAATGTGAGTGCACCAATGGCACCGCCCATTGAGTGACATATCAACAATAAAGGCCCTTGTTGGAGGGGCTTAACAATAGACTCAACGAAGGCGACGAAATCATCAACATAATCATCAAAATTCGCGACATAACCGTGTTGTGGGTCTTTTGTCATTCTGTCTGACAAGCCTTGCCCTCTATGATCTAAAATAAAAACAGCAAAGCCGTTTTGATAGAGATCGTAAACAAACTCTTTGTACTTTAGGTAAGACTCAATGCGACCAGAGCAAATAACAATGGTGGCTCGCGGCGTTTCAGGAATACAGTAGGCGTAGCGCACCTTTATATTGTCTTTGCCGTCAAACTGGCTTTGTGTGACACACTCCTGCCAGAAAGGATTGATGTGTGAGGCAAAGGTGCTGGCTAAATTATTTTCTGATGTGAACGTCCAGTTCATAAATACCCTATTACAATGAATATGCGCTCTTTGTTAGGCCACAAAGCACCGTCAAAGTATAGGTTACTACTTTGGAAATGACAGAGTTACTCGAAGCCCACCGCGCTCAACAGGTTCAGCTATAATGCGCCCATGATGCAACTCAACTGCGGCTTTTGCAATGGATAAACCTAGACCAACCCCTCCTGATTCTCGCTCTCTGGCAAGGGTAGCGCGGTAAAACGGTGAAAATATGCGTTCACATTCCTCTACAGTCAGGCCATCACCATCATCTGTAATATGGATATACCAATGCTTCGTGTCTTCACTAAACGAAATATGCGTTGAATAATTACTGTGTCGAATAGCGTTGCGCAGAACATTTTCCACGGCGCGACACAGCATCATACTGTCAATGACTACAGCCTTTTTGGGTACATCATCAATGATCAGCTGCTTGTTTTTGTTTGCTGCTTCAAAGTTCGCATCAGTAAAAACATCGTTCAGAACCAATGATAGTACCTGCTTTTCTTTAGTAGCTTCTCCAGACTCTGCACGGCTTAGTGTAAGCAACTGACTCACCAACGCTTCCATTCGATCAGCCTCTCGCTCAACCCTAGACAGCGTTTCAGGGTCTACGTTTTGCTGATGAGCAAGTCCAAGTGCCATTTGTAAACGTGCCAAGGGTGAACGAAGTTCGTGAGATACATCGGCCAACAAACGCTTTTGCGCTCCCCACATTGACTCTAACTGCTCTGCCATTCTATTAAAGTCACGGGACAGTTGACCTAACTCGTCCTGACGGTTAGCTGCCTTGCCTACTCGCGCCTGCCAATCGCCACTGGCTATGCGCTTAACTGAACTTTGGATACGCAATATTGGGTTAGTCAGCGACTTTGCAAACAGCCAGCTTAGTAATGTGGTGGTAATTAGCGCGATCGTTAGAAATAGTAATACAGGAGGACTTTGTTTTTCAGGCATATCGAGCCTTACTGAAAAAAGCGCGAATCGCGAACCATTACGCTCAAAGAAAACCGGCCCCAAGATTTTAAATGCCCCTCGCTTTACCGCAATGGGTGATGTTTGGTTGACCAGTCGAAGTAAATCATCTTTATCATTTTCACGAAGCGGAGGGCCCCCACCCGAAATAAGGCGGTTATCACTTATGTCGACAGCAACCATTCGACCTCTCCCTCCCCGAGAAAAACGGTCAAGAGGCCCGTGCAGCGGTGCATTTTGGAAGCGACTGTTTTGCAAATGTTCCACTACTTGGTTTAAATCAGCAATTTCTCGCGGCTGTATTGGTACAATTTCCAAGTCTTCAAAAAATAATCGGCTGCCCCAAATAGCCAATAAAGCGGTGACAATGAATGTAGCCCAAAACCAAAGAAATAATCGACCCATTATGGCTCGAGTGGGACTTATACTACGTAATAGTTTTACCATTAATGGCTTCCAACAATTAACATATACCCCACACCTCGAATGGTCTTAATCTTTTCATCTACTACAACAGCACCTATTTTTTTACGCAGGTTACTTACGTGCATATCTATACTTCTATCGAAAGCTTGTAGAGGCTTGCCCAAAATCTTTAAGCTTATCTCTTCTTTCGTTACTCGCTGAGCAGCATTAAGCATCAACAGGCGCAAAATTAAAAATTCCGTTGTTGTGAGTGTTAGCTCTACATCGTCCACTTTTGCCAGCTGGCTGCTTGGGCTTAAAAAGATGCCGTTCACAAATAAATCTTGCTCAACGGCTCCACCGGTTGATGATAAATTATGACGGCGAACGATAGCTTTTATCCGCGCTACCAGTTCCCGATGATTGAAAGGCTTAGGCAAATAGTCATCAGCGCCCATCTCAAGACCCAAAATACGGTCATAGTCGTCGCCTCTTGCTGTAAGCATAAGTACTGGCGTGCTGTGGCTTGCCCGAAGCTTTTTCAATACGTCAAACCCATCCATTTTCGGCATCATGACATCAAGCAGTATTAAGTCGTAGTGACGCCCTGAAACCGCTTCAGATAAACCGTCTTCACCATCGTTACGCACTTGCACCTTATACCCCATACCCGATAGGTAAGTAGAAAGCATTTCTGTTAGTTCAAGGTCGTCATCAATAACGAGGATAGACTGCAAGTGAAAATCTGAACTCATGGTATTAAACTCTTTAACTGCTAGATTCATGAAAGTGCCTGCAAACTAGATAAAATTCAACCTACGTTTATATTGTGTCTAGCTTCAAGCCAACGAAAAACACTGACAAACGCATATTATATCTTTTCAGACCTTTACAATCACAAATCGGCATCACCTTTACATAAGCTTTACAGTGCATTGACTGCTTTTTTGGTCTATCGCGCTAGGATTAGCGTGTCCGACAAAAAGGAGACGACAATGAAGAAGTTACTCATTGCTGGTGCAACAGTAGCGGCGATTGGCTTAGGGAGTTTTGCTATAGCTCAGCCAGCAGGTCCTGGCGTGCGTCACCACGAACCGGTTAAAGAAATTGTTAAACATCTTCGCGGCCTGAGCTTAAGCGATGCGCAACGCGAAGAAATAAAAACGCTTGTAAGCGCATTCAAAGACGCTAACCCTCGGCCTGTATTTGGCGACGTGGAAAAGCCTAGCTTTGATTTTGCCTCGGCGACCGAAGCGCAGATCAGTACCTTTATTCAAGATGAAATTGAAAAGCGTAACGCCAAACATTACGCTTTTGCTCAACTGCGCCACGATATCTATAACGTGCTGAGTGAAGATCAAAAGGCGACGATTTTAGCCAGAGAAGCGCAAAGAGAGATAAAAGATAAAACACATCGCGATGCTTTTGCCAATCAAAAGCAACACGGGATGAAGCGCATGGATAGAGAAGGTAAAAATGATAGACGCAAGCCTGATGACTTTTTGTTTGAAGGCATTGAGTTAAGTGATGAACAGATAGCAAGCCTTGCACAGCTTCGAGAGTCATCTAAAGATACGGTAAAAGCAAACAGAAAGGCTTTGCGCAGTTTAAAAGACGCCCAGCGCGATCTCATTCGCAGTCAGTCTTTTTCTAAAGAAAGCTGGGATGCTCTCATTTCTGAATACAGCGATGTCCTTGTGAGTGCTGGCGTCGAAAGAGCCAAACAGCGTCAAGCCATGTTGCAAGTGTTGACGTCTGAACAGCAAGCAAAACTAAAAGCTCTGCATGAAGAAGAACGTAAGCTTCACGAACTATTTAGACCATAGAGCTTGCCCCCATTACCCACCGTAAAAAGTGCTGGCTTAGGCCGGCCTTTTTTATGGCTGATCCTCTGGTTTGACCGATAGCGTAAGCGGCGTTACAAAATCACCTATATGCACGCTATTACTGCCTGACTGTGCTTTAAGTAAGCTCACCTCATCAGCAACCTCATACACTTCTAAAGTGAGGGTATTACTCGAAAACAAACCCGACTTTCTAGCTAAACCTAAGGTGGGAAGCGCCCGTTGTTTTACTAAAGAAAATTTATCCCCCGCGACCAAACCACTGTTCTTACCTAGATCTATAGCGATATAGTCCGGCGAAATATCGATAACCTGTGCGTAGGTCGTTTCGCATTGTAATGCTGCATGAATATCAGTAATGGCAGCATGTACCGTGTTGAGTACCATGCGTCCAAAATCACTTCTCCACAGCAAACTGTTATTAGTATCTACTGAATCGTTTTGTGAAAATGGCCAGTCGGCTTCGCTGTGATAGCTATCATTAAAAATCACCTTTGCTTTAAACGTATCAAGCACGTAAACCTGAACAGTGAAGTTCCTACGGAGCGCAGTACTCTCACTTTCAAATAACGACGTAGCCTCAGACACCTGTTCAAAAAGCGAAATGTCTTTGATAAAGCCAAACACTACAAACTGCTGCCCATATTCACTGCGAAGATATGTGGACATCGCTGTTAAATCGACGTCAGAAAGGCTGGAAGTTAACCATGTATTTGCGTTAATGAGCGACACCGGAATTTGACTTACACTATCGCCGTTATAAAGCCCATTGAGTTGTTGTGTAAAACGTTGTGATACATGACTGCCAAAGGAATAAAGCATACCGGTAGCGGCTTGTTGCGGTGAAGTTAGGGGAAACTCGGTCACGAGTATACGATGCGCGAGTCCATTATTCGTGCAGTTAAATAAAGGGGTAATATTGACGTTCACTACTACAGTAAGTAAGTCGTCTTTAAGGGTTTCACTTATAATTTCTACTCGCTGTATTCTTCCTTGTGAGCGAATTTCCGCTTTACTAGAAAGAAGCAATCCATCTACCGTAATATCTTGCGCTGATATCATACTGCCACTTTGAAAAGCTGCATCTGCGATAGCGTTTTGTATGGCACTGGTTCTTACGTCGCTTAAATCAGCACCAGCAAGTGCCATCGTCGACTCGCCCTGCACCCACTGGGCCAGGGCTTGCTGAATTAAAAGCATTTGTGTGAGTAGAAGTAAGGCCGCAAGAGGTTTGCGCGATCCGCTTTTGTACATGTAATTCTCGTGACTAACCAAAAATTGAAAACAGCTTGCCAATTACCGTAGGCTGCTGATTCTCCTGTAACTCGCCAGTACCGCTATATTCTATTAATGCGTTACCGACTTTTGATGACAATACGGTATTGCTTTCATCCACGTCTTTTTTACGTACCTCCCCAGAAAAGCGAATATATTCCTTACCCCTATTCATGGTTATCCACTTTTCGCCGGTAACGAGTAAGTTTCCAGCGGGCGTTACCCCAGTGACATACACGGTAATGCTGCCGCTCATTGAATTTGACTGTTTGGTTTGAGCAGAACTGGCAAACTCGCTGTCTTGCTCATGTTCCACTTCGACATCATCGCCTTCTACTCGAATACCACCTACTTTCAACGTCACTGGTGCTAAATCGAATGACGTATTTTTGTCGGTATTGAAATCAAGAGACTTCTCAGACTGTGTCTGCTCATCGAGCTTAACTAATATCATGTCACCCACTTTAAAACTGGCATGACGCTCGTAAAGCCCAACAGACTGCTCTGGGTTGAATAAAGAACCCGTTGGAACATACAAAGTTGGCGTTGGCTGCGCTCTAGGTGGCGAGTAACGCGGGTCGCCGGGCTGTGGTTCATCCTCTACCTGTGTAACCGCACGTTGCGAAACATTGGGGTTTGTGGGGCTACTTTGAACCACCTGTTCTTCATCAGTGAGTGTCTGGGCACAACCACCAAGTGTAAAGATTGCGATAAGTGTGTGTATATGGCATCGAACTTTCATGACATTGCTCAGTATTATTGTTTATGCAGTGTGTAATTTAAGTGCCATCCATGACCTAACAGGAGCAAGTTTAAACGAACCAATCTGAAGAAATCTCGTTCACTTGCTCAATTTGCAAAACCTTTACAAATCAACTATATGCCTGCGGGTAAGGGGATGTTATGGCCTTAGAAAACACAACCACCAACACAGTTAATACTGGCTTTAATGCACTGGTTTCAAAGCTTGGTTTACACTCTGGTTTTAATGAAAATGAAACCACAAATTCAACCGTTACTTCCGCAACGACAGCCGGTGAAGCGGCAACAAGCGGCCAATCCTTGCCGTCTTTATTTTCGTCGTTACTCACACTACAGAGTCCAACGAATGAAACAACTAGCGCGACAAATGTTACTGGAGGGAATAATGAAGTAATTGATGCAACGGGCCTTGCAGGAGATGCGCTGTCAACACTGGCAACGGTTAACAACATAGGCGATGCCCTTTCAGATGATGCTATTGTAGCAATGCAAGGTACGCTGTTAACTGCTTTGCAAAACAATGTATTTCAAGCATTAGCCAGTAATAGCGACACTGTTGAAAATACGACAAACACCGTTGTTACTGACAGTGACACCCTTAACGCTGATCAAGATGCCCCCAGCCCAACGCTATTTGATAGCCTCTACACTAATGCGTTTGGTGAAGACGGCCTCAATCTTAAAGACGGGTTTGATGTGCTTAATATTGCCAACCATCTCCCGGTTGTTTCGGATATTTACGAAGCGACAACATCCAATCACACTGCTGCAGCGGCTAGTTTGGCAGGCAGCTTTTTATACGGTGGAATTGGCGGACTAATGTTTAATGCGATAGACCTAGCCGTTGAAAACGTTACCGGGCAAAGTATTTCAAACAACGTGTGGTCCATGGGTCAATCATTATTGTCTACATCGTTGAGCGATATAAGCGCCGATGCTACTGGCACATCGCAGACCGCAGCAGACAATGCTTTAGCCTCTATGTCGATTGAAACTGATGATGTTGCAACGAAAATAGCAGATAAGGCAGCTAATGCTACCTATCAATTCGTTCAGCGAGGCTTATATTAAAAACTCAATCCTGCGCAATACGCATCGCTTCTTAGAAGTTAGGTTTAAGTGGTTTGTAATCAGGCGACAGGAAAAGTGGTGAAGTTATCACTAAATCTGCCGTAGCTGGTGTACAGGCTACCGGTACATTCCATACTGAACATAACCGCAACAGCGCTTTTACATCCGGGTCGTGAGGCGCTGGGTTCAGTGGGTCCCAAAAGAAGAAAAGGGCATCTAGCTTGTTTTCGGCAATCAGCGCGCCTATTTGCTGATCACCTCCAAGTGGGCCACTTTTATAACGTGTAACTTCTAACCCTGTTTCGCTGGCAATTAAGCCACCTGTGGTTCCTGTCCCTACTAAATTACACTGCTTAAGCACGTCAATATGCTGCTTCACCCATGCTAGTAATTCGGGCTTTTTATGATCGTGCGCAACCAGCGCTAAGGTAAGTTTACTCATTTTATCTTCCGAGATTAATGCTAAAAACCTAAGTTCGTAGTTTCCTACGAAAGCCTGTAATTATCTATCTTTAATCACTGGCTTATATCTAATCCGCCAGCTTTTTAATGTATATACTTATCTTGATAGCTTGCTACTAACAGCTTCAATCAAAAATACGTTGGTTACTGCCAACGATACGGCAGCGCAGCAAAAAATGATGCGCAGTGTTTATTGATTGGGCAGAAATATAAATATTCAGTTCTATTGCTTCACTTGTCAACTTACTGTCACAACTATAAATATATTATTAGCTGTCTTATTTAGCGATGAGATGACATAAATATCAGCTAAAATATTTATACATTTTTATTGCATAAAAATTCAAGTTAGATACACTAGCCCACGGTTAAGGCATCCAACTCATAAATTGGGTTGCAACATGATAGGAATTGATGATGACACAACCAACTCGCGTTGTTGGTTCAATCACTGACAACGATAAAGAGTTTACCTCTCCCCTGGCTGGCTACACCTTGCATAGCGCACGACGATGCGTGTGCACATCTATGCTTATTAAGTAGCACACTTTTTACCTTTGTAATGTGGTCGCGGTTAGGCACGGATACACGCCCAACCAGTTTACAAAGGTAAAAAGTGATTTTTTTCTCCTTTTATTGAATTTTTAAATTATGTATAGCGTTTCAATTATTGGTGCCAGTGGTTACACAGGGGCACAACTTGTTCAGTTGGTTATTCAACACCCTAAACTAGTTTTAGCAGGTACTTACGTATCACAGAATAGTAGCGATGCGGGAAAAGGTATTGCAGAACTTCACGGCAATTTGGCTCACGTAGACGCTACGCTCACCCCTATATCCGACGCAGCGCTAGAAGAGATGGCTAATGGCGTCGATTTTATTTTTCTTGCCACACCTCACGAAGCAAGCCACGACTGGATGCCTATCTTGTCCTCAGGCAAAGCCAAAGTACTCGATTTATCAGGTGCCTTCAGACTTAAAGATACCGACGTTTTTGAACAGTTCTACGGCTTCCCCCATACGCAAAAGCAAAGCCTAGCCCAAGCTGTTTACGGCCTTGCCGAATGGCATGAAGCGAAAATTGCCAGTGCTGACGTTATTGCTGTGCCTGGTTGCTACCCCACTGCGAGTCTGAGCGCACTTAAACCACTTGCACATAATAATTTGCTTGATGAAAGCGTACGCCCTGTTATTAATGCCGTTTCGGGTGTTTCCGGTGCTGGTAGAAAAGCTAGCCTAACCACCAGCTACTTTGAAGTGAGCCTTCAGGCATACGGCGTGTTAGGTCATCGTCATACCCCTGAAATTGAAGCCTACTTGGGAACGCCTGTTATCTTTACGCCGCACTTAGGTAATTTTAAGCGTGGGATATTGGCCACAGTGACCGTTAAGGTAAAAGCTGGTACCACCAGCGCGCAACTTGAACAAGCGTACACTGACGCCTATGCTGATAAACCCATTGTGCGTTTGCGCAAGAGTTTTCCAAAAATTGACGACGTTGCTCATACTCCATTTGTTGATCTTCACTGGAAGCTGGACGAAACATCTGGATACGCTGTAGTAACAGCGGCAATAGATAACGTAATGAAAGGCGCTGCTTCTCAAGCCATACAGTGCCTAAACATAATGACGAAACAGCCAGTAGAGACAGGGTTAGTACTATGAGTGTTTCACCAATTGTAATTAAAGTTGGCGGTGCATTACTTGATGATGCGGCGGCAATGACTCGCTTATTTCTAAGCGTAAAAGACGTTCAAGCAACACGCCCGGTTGTGGTAGTACATGGGGGCGGCCCGTTAGTGGAAACACTGATGGCGAGCCTTGGCCTTCAAAGCACAAAAATTGATGGTCTACGTGTTACGCCCGACGAGCACATGCCTTATATCTGCGGTGCGCTAGCGGGCTCTGCTAATAAACAGCTTTGCGCTGCGGCGCTTGCTGCTGGTATTACTCCAGTTGGCTTATCGTTACTAGACGGCAATATGGTGGTGTGCGAGCCACTGGCAGACCAGTATGGCGCCGTTGGCGTGCCATCAACGGCAGACGCTTCGTTTTTAAAAAACGTTTTGGCGCAGTCAACCCTTCCTGTCATTAGCTCAATTGGCTCAAGCCCACAAGGTCGACTGCTGAATGTCAATGCCGACCAAGCGGCTACGGTCATCGCCGAACTTCTTAATGCTGAGCTTTTACTTCTTTCCAATGTTGACGGTGTACTTGACGGTAACAAATTGCTGATTGGCGAACTCAACGCTGCAAGCATATCGAAGTACGCAGATGAAGGCGTGATCACTGACGGAATGAAAGTGAAAGTAGATGCGGCACTAGCGTCTGCAGAGAATTTAGGCCGCGCGGTGTATATCGCGAGCTGGGCTGCCGACATCAACGACATTTTAAATAAAAAAACGGGTACACAAATTCTGCCCGCAGCGCTGACAAATACACAGTCAACAAACGCTGATTTACCCCATACCGACTTTACAAAAGGCAATGCCGGAGAAGTACAATGAAACAGGACCTACTCACCTTTGCAGGCTGGACACCCGACGCAATGAAAAACTTGCTGCAATTGGCTGTAGAAATTAAACAAGCCCCAGCAAGTTACAGCAACGTGCTAGCGGGGAAATCAATTGTTGCCCTGTTTGAAAAGCCGTCATTGCGAACCCGTGTAAGCTTCGATATTGGTATTAACAAGCTTGGCGGCCACATGGTGTATTTAGATGTACAGTCGGGCAAATTAGCCGGCCGTGAAGACGCAGTAGACACCGCTGCTAACCTAGCATGCTGGGCTGACGCCATAGTCGCTCGTGTATTTTCTCACGAGACGCTGGAAACCTTTTCTAAGGCTGCAAATGTGCCTGTTATCAATGCATTGTGCGATAAGTACCACCCGTGCCAAGGCCTTGCTGATTACCTCACTATGTTTGAACGCTTCGGCAAAACCGAAGGTCTTACCATGGCTTATGTGGGCGACGGCAACAATGTAACTCACTCACTATTAATTGTTGGTGCGCTTTTAGGATGCAACCAAGTTGTAGTCACGCCAGAGGGGCACGAAGCGTCACCTGAAATTGTGGCGCAAGCCAAAGCAATTGCCGAGAAAACGGGTGTATCGATTGTTGAAAGCACAGAGCTTAGTGCTGCTAACGGTGCAGACGTTATCTATGCAGATACATGGCTTTCAATGGGTGACGAGACGCCACTTGAAGTGATTAAAGAAAAGTTCATGCCTTATCAGGTGAACGAAGCGTTGATGGAAGCAACCGGTGCTAGCTACGTTATGCACTGCCAACCTGCCCATCGCGATTTAGAAATTACAGGCTCGTTGATTGATAGCGATAAATCGCTATTAATGCAGCAAGCCGAAAATAGAATGCATGGCCAAAACGCCATCCTTACTCAATTACTTAACGCTTAAAAAGACGCCTAAAAAGACGCTTAGAAGGATTATTTAGATGCAAAACGTTAAAAAAATCGTGCTGGCCTATTCAGGCGGGCTTGATACATCAGCCATCATTCCATGGCTTAAAGAAAACTATGGCTGTGAAGTTGTCGCATTTGCAGCAGATGTGGGTCAAGGTGATGAAGAACTAGAAGGTCTTCATGAAAAAGCTATCGCATCTGGCGCAAGCGAATGCCACATTGTTGATTTGAAAGAAGAGTTCGTAAGCGAATATATCTTCCCAACTATCACTACCGGTGCGGTTTACGAAGGTGAATATCTACTGGGTACGTCAATGGCACGTCCGGTTATCGCCAAAGCGCAAGTTGAGATTGCGCGTAAAGTAGGTGCCGACGCACTTTGCCACGGCTGTACGGGTAAAGGTAACGACCAGGTACGCTTTGAAAGTACCTTTGCTGCTCTAGCCCCAGACCTTACGGTAATCGCGCCATGGCGTGAGTGGGACATGGTAAGCCGTGAAGACTTATTAGCTTATCTAGCTGAGCGCAATATTCCAACCACGGCGTCAGCAACAAAAATTTACAGCCGCGATGCAAACGCATGGCACATTTCACACGAAGGTGGCGAGCTTGAAGATCCATGGCAAGAGCCTACCAAGCAAGTGTGGACCATGACCGTTGATCCTGAAGATGCACCAGACACACCTGAGCGCGTAACCCTGTCGTTCAACGAAGGTAAACTGACCCACGTTGATGGTGAAGCACTCTCGCCTTATCAAGCGCTAGTGAAACTTAATACTGTTGCTGCGGCGCATGGTGTTGGACGTATCGACATTGTAGAAAACCGCCTTGTAGGTATGAAGTCTCGTGGCTGTTATGAAACGCCAGGAGGCACCGTACTGCTTAAAGCGTACAAAGCACTAGAAACTATGGTGCTAGATAAAGCTGCGCTTAAATACCGTGAGCAAATTGGTCTTGAGTTCTCACACGTGATGTACGACGGCCGTTGGTTCACCGCCCTTAACGATGCACTATTAGCTGGTGCAGCTTCTTTTGCGAAGAAAGTAACAGGCGATATCGTGGTTAAGCTATACAAAGGCCAAGCTACGGTTACCCAGCGTCAATCGCCGAACAGCCTTTACTCTGAAGACTTTGCCACCTTTGGTGCTGACGATGTTTACGACCAGAAGCACGCTGAAGGCTTTATCCGCCTGTTCAGCCTTTCAAGTCGTATCGAAGCACTGAAAAAACAAGGTGAACAATAAGCTCTACCTACAATAGTAAAGCTTAAGTCAGAACAGCATTTAAGGAGCATCACATGGCGTTGTGGGGTGGCCGGTTTGAATCCGGTGCAAGTAGTATGTTTAAACAGGTTAACGACTCGCTGCCGTTTGACCAAGTTATGGCAAGCCAAGATATTAAAGGCTCTATCAGTTGGTCGCGTGCGCTGCAAAAAGCAGGCGTATTGACCGTTGATGAACAAGCCCAGCTTGAGTCTGCATTGAGCGAGTTAAAAGCGAAAGCTGATGCAGGTGAATTAGACTTTAACGCATCTAGCGAAGAAGACATTCACAGCTTTGTTGAAGCTGCACTTATAGAGAAGCTTGGCGACATTGGTCGTAAGCTTCATACTGGGCGTAGCCGAAACGATCAGGTTGCCACCGACTTTCGCTTGTGGGTACGTGAACATATTGCCTCACTTCGCACTGATGTTTTAGGTGTAATAAAGTCGCTTCTTAATGCCGCTAGCCGTCATCAAGAAGCGATCATCCCAGGTTACACCCACTTACAACGTGCACAGCCTATTCACTTTGCACACTGGTGCTTGGCTTACGTTGAAATGCTAAAGCGTGACTTAAGTCGTTTAGACGACTTGAAAGTCCGTATGAACCAGTGCCCCTTAGGCTCTGGCGCATTGGCAGGCACCACCTTTCCAGTAGACCGTCACGCCATTGCTGAAGAACTGGGCTTTGATTCTCCATGCCTTAACAGCCTAGACGCTGTGTCGGACAGAGACTTTGTGCTAGAGCTTTTATTTGTAGCCAGCACTAGCATGATGCACTTGTCACGTCTTGCCGAAGACATGATTTTTTATAACTCTGGTGAAGCAGGATTCTTACAGCTTGGCGATAGCGTAACCTCTGGTTCATCGCTTATGCCGCAGAAGAAAAACCCTGATGCGCTTGAATTAATGCGCGGCAAATGTGGCCGTGTGTTTGGTTCTTTGCAGGCACTATTGGTTACCATGAAAGGCCTTCCTCTTGCCTACAACAAAGACATGCAAGAAGACAAAGAAGGCGCTATCGATACGGTTAATCAGTGGCATATTTGTTTATGCATTGCCAGCGAAGTGCTTGACTCACTACAGCTAAACGAAGAGCGCTGTCGCATTGCAGCAACCCAAGGGTTCTCTAACGCCACTGAGCTTGCCGATTATCTGGTAGGTAAAGGTGTGCCGTTTAGAACAGGTCACGATATTGCAGGACGCGTTGTGCTTCAAGCCATCGATAAAGGCTGCGCTATTGAAGATTTACCACTTAGCGACATGCAGGCTATTTGCGACAAAATTGAGGACGACGTATACCCGGTACTACAGCTAGAGTACGGCGTGAATCAACGCAATATCTTGGGCGGCACCAGCAAAGAAACCGTGACGAAAGCACTGTATCAAGAGCTGGAAGACTTGGATAAGCAAGGGTAGCGACAAGGAACTGCTTAGATGGTATTAGCGCATCATGACGGCATAAAACTGTTTCGCAGTTCACTGCCCTATATTAATGCTCACCAGGGAAAGACCTTCGTTTTGATGTTCGGTGGCGAAGCCATCGAACATCCTAATTTCCCAAATATTATTCACGACATTGCCCTGCTTAACAGCTTGGGCGTGCGCGTGGTCGTAGTGCACGGTGCCCGCCCGCAGATTGATCAGCGCGTAGCCCTTCGCAACATCGAAGGTCGCTTTGAAAGCGGTGTACGCATTACCGACAAACAAACCCTTGAGTGCGTTAAAGATGCCGCCGGCTCGGTACGCTCTCAGGTAGAAGCCCTACTGACTATGGGGCTACCAAACTCACCTATGCACGGCTCGCAAATACGTGTGTGCTCTGGCAACTTGGTCGTTGCCAAGCCAATGGGCGTGCGAGGCGGCGTTGATTTTGAAAACACCGGTTTAGTGCGTCGTATTGATACCACCGGCATTAACGATCATTTAAACGATGGCTCAATCGTACTGCTATCGCCCATGGGCTATTCATCAACGGGAGAAGTGTTTAACTTGTCTCACGAAGATGTAGCCACGCAGGCGGCTATAGCCCTTAAAGCTGACAAACTTATCGTATTTTCGAACTTTGATGGCGTATATAACCGCGAAGGTCGTTTACTTCGCACCATTGAACGCCCTCAGTTAGAACAGTTGATGATGGCAGGCGACATTACCACCGAAGATACGGTGTTAAGCGCTCTTACCACCAGCGTAGCTGCCGGTGTGCCCCGTGCTCACTGCATCAGTTTTGAAAAAGACGGTGCCTTACTTCAAGAATTGTTCACCCGCGACGGAACGGGCTCACTTGTAATGGAACACCATTACGAACAATTACGTGCAGCGACCATCGAAGATGTGGGCGGTATCTTAAAGCTAATAAAACCGCTAGAAGAAAGCGGCGTGTTAGTGAAACGCTCTCGTGAACGTTTAGAAAGCGAAATTAACCAGTTTATTGTGATAGTGCGTGACGGCATGATCATCGCCTGCGCAGCCTTGTATTTATACCCTGAAGACGGTTGTGCCGAACTAGCTTGCGTGGCGACCCACCAAGACTATCGCGGTAAAAACCGTGGCGAAAGGATTTTAGATGAAGTGCGCGCCCGGGCTAAAGAAGCCGGTATTAACAGAATTTTTGTACTGACCACTGTTACCGCACACTGGTTTTTGGAGCAAGGGTTTGAACCTGCAGACATTAGTGCGTTACCTGCCGTAAAGAAAGAGCTATATAACTTCCAGCGCAATTCTAAGGTATTTACCTTGACTGTCTAATCTGCAAAGTTAGGTCATACGAAACACTTCTGTGGTAAAAACATAGTGTTTCGTATGTTTTTGTAACATCTTGTGAAAATTGTCCTTAATCCTTCCTAATGCCTATCACTAGCACTATTTAGCGGTTATATTAACTTATCTAGTTACGTGAATTAGTTTCAATTTTTTGTATTGAACTAATACTAATCCCAGCGGTTAAATAGTGATTTCTCGCGCATTAAAATTAATAAAAAACTACCTTCTTCTAAACGACGACAACTTAAAAACAACTGACGCAAATATATGGCGGCTTAGCGTACTAAGGTCAATTTTACTGATAGGGGTCATTCTCACATCGGCTATTGTTGTCCACTCATCCTACACTGCTTACGTTCAAGAACTATATTATGTTCTGTACTTAACAATAGGGTTTACTGCCTTTCTGCTAGCAACCCTCTCAATAGGTTTGAAACACATCAAAATAGCGTCTGCCTTTTTAGTCTTAGTTGTTCTTGCAGCATCCATGTGTATTTTGTTTTTTACTACTGATTTAATTTCAGCTCAGTATGGCTTGCTCTTTCTTTTTACCCTTCCCATCATCGTTCGTATTCTCTACGGTATAAAAGCGTCTATTGCGACCATGCTTTTTAACCTTGTTCCCTATTATTTGTTAGTTACCAAAACTAAAGTTTCACCTTTATTTGGTATAGATATCACATTGCCCGATACGCATACCTATCTGGCTTCGTTACTATTCTTATTCTTTAACTTCTGTATTCCTATGGCCGTATTACGTGTCATGTCTTCGTTGGAAAAACAGTCTGAATATAATCAGTTACAAAGTAAAAAACTCAATAAAATAGTAAAAGGATACCAAGAGATATTTAACAACGGGGGAACCCCTTCGTTTTTTTGTGATGAGCAAGGACGAATACTGCAAGCAAATAAGGCCGCCAGATCATTAGTTAAAAAGTTCCGTCCTAACAGCGAGTATATTCAGGACCTATTTTCTTTATCTTTGCCGATAACACGGGGGGTTAATCAAACCGCTTCAATTTACAATCACCCTGAGCAGGAATTTGAAATTCAGCCAGCTAGCTTAATGCACCATAAAAAACAGCTCGTTCACTGTCATGATTTGTCTGTAAATAAAAAAAATTTGATGGAATTCGATGCGTACAAAAAGCAGCAGTATGAAAAACATTACTTTAATGAGCTGACGGGTTTAAAGAACCATCACTTTTGGAAACAGGTAGAAACTAGCGACAGCATTTTGAACCAACATATTGTGCTATTGAAGCTGGCCAATCTTCGAGAAATAAACCTTCAGTATGGCTACAGCCAAGGCGATAAACTTTTAATAAAAGTTATATCGCAGCTACAAAACGAATTCTCTAGCGGCGCAAGGTTCTATCAATTCCCTGGTGCTAAATTTTTATTTACTTTAAGCACCAAGCAGCTATTTTCTAATTCTATTGAACACTTTTTAACTCGCAAACTACCAAAAACTATCACCGTTACCTCTAATAATGTCGATGTGGAGCACACGCTAAAATGGCGTGTAGGACATTATCATGTAAGTCGAGAGATAAGCGCTGATGCTGCAACTGAGTGTTGTGCTATCGCATTAAGTCAAAGCAGTGAATTGTCGCCCTACATGTCATTTAGTATTAATACAGTGAAGTCTATTAGAGAAAACACTCAACAAAAAGATAAGGTAAAAGCGCTTATTGATAATGGCTGCCTTGCTATATATCTTCAGCCACAGGTATCCATCGATGAAACTATTGTTGGCTTTGAAGCCCTAGCTCGTTTGAAAGAGCTAACGACTGGGTCGATATTGCAACCCCATCATTTTCTTCCTTTAATAGAAGCAAACGGCTGGGAGGTGTTATTTACTCAAAAAATTCTGGACGCTACTCTGAAACTTCTTGATAGTTGGCCTGCTAACCTGCCGCGAGTACCTGTCGCTATCAACCTATCCGGCCCAGAACTCTTAAATGATATTTTTTACGAAAAGCTTTTGCGCCGCTTCTCAGAAAGTCCAGAGCTATGCAAAAAATTAAAACTAGAGCTTACTGAAACCTCTGTACTTGCGAGCCATAGTGAAACAAAACGCCGTCTAACCTCTTTAGCTAATGTAGGTGCGACTATTATTATTGATGACTTTGGAACAGGTCACGCTTCCCTCTCTCAGCTTATAGACATGTCAGCAAGTGTCATAAAGGTTGATAGGGAGTTCGTGGACCGTGTTGAAACTTCGGAACGACACCGGAAGATCGTAAAGATGACTTTAGATCTAGCTAAAAGTTTAGAGATGCAGACAATAGCAGAGGGGGTAGAAACACGAGCTCAATTGTCGGTTCTAAAAGAAATGGGGTTTAAACATTTTCAAGGTTATCTCTTCGGTAAACCCGCCCCCATTGAGCATTGGATGAGTGAAATAAAGGCGCAGGCTTAATTAGGTTACCAAAGGTTTAGTTAAACAAAATATTTGTTTATCACGAATTGAAATAAATCTTTTTATTGCAAACTCTAATGAAGAACGCTTTACTGGTATGACCAGATAACAATTAGAGAGAAAGGTACGCCTAGTGAGCACCTCGAAACCTAACAACATTACTGTAACGTGTAAGGACAGCATGCGTTTAAGCGCAACGCTTTTTACTCCTAAGCAGCCCGTGAAGGCAGCAGTCATGATTGGTCCAGCGACAGGTATTAAACGCCAATTCTACAGCGCATTTGCCACTTACTTGAGTGAGCAAGGGTTTGGGGTTATCACGTTCGATAACCGTGGCATTGGCGGTTCGGTCTACGGCAGCGTTAAACAAAGTGACGCTTCACTCGTAACCTGGGGCGAGCAAGATATGCCAGCGGTGCTCGAGACACTAAAGATTCACTTCCCTAATGTGCCCTATTTTCTTGTTGGTCATAGTGCGGGAGGTCAGCTATTAGGGTTGATGTATAACGTACACGACCTCACTGCTTTTTGTAATTTTGGTAGTTCATCAGGTAGCCTCAGAAACATGCGTAAAAGCTATCTGCTTAAAGCGCATTTCTTTATGAATTTCTATATTCCCGTGAGTAATTTATTGTTTGGCCATACTAAGTCTCAGTGGGTAGGCATGGGCGAGCCACTACCTAAAAAAGTGGCGCGCCAATGGCAGAAATGGTGTAACGGTAAAGGCTACGTAAAAACAGGCTTTGGCAGTGATATTAATCAGCATCACTACGATACCATTCAAATTCCTTCTAAGTGGTTACTCGCCAACGACGACGACATTGCTAATATTCACAACGTTCACGACATGATCAGCGTTTTCCCCAACATGGAAGCGCAAGTGGAAGAACTCGACCCCCAGGCTCATAACGTCAAAGAAATCGGTCACATGAAGTTTTTCTCACGGAAGTGTCAGCATCTATGGCCTAAAGTCACCGATTACTTTAATCAATACGTGTGATATTACCTTCGAACGAGCGCTTATATTAAAGCGCTCGAACTCGATACGGGTGCTCTGATTACGCGCTAAGCAAGTGTGTATATTCTTCCTTCATTTGAAGGAATGTGACCTTGTTGATGTTCGCTAAAGTCATCTTTTAGCGCGCTTAACCCTTCACGCTCTTTGACGTTTAACCAACCGGCGCTCCACGCAATGGCTTTTGATACAAACCCGCTACTTAACTTCTGATACTCAGCAGCCCCAATCTCAGACATACGCTGCTGTATATGAGCAGGAGCAAAGAAGAACTCCTCATCGCTTGACGGCTTAATGTCCTGCCAGTGAGTAAGCCCTACGCTGATGTATCTTGTTAGGTGTTCACCAAGTCTATGTTTGATTGATGCTTTGACCTGAGCATTACCTGACATGTCGACCACAACGGTGCTTTTCAGTTGCAACATGTCCAGCTGTTCAAAGCTAATAACAGCGCTGTAAACATCTAACCCTTTGAGGGGTGCGACACGCTTATCTGACGTGACGCCTATCGCGCTAATACCAGCTTCTTTTAACGCAAAAGCAAGCCCTAAACTGGTTTTGCTTGAAGCACTTAGCACCAGCAACTGTTCTCGCGCTGAAGCGGGGATGGATTCGACCACTTCCGACAAACAAAAGGACGTTGCATAAAGCGGCCACAACAACATCTGAAAGTTTTCTTGTTCGTGCTGCTTAGCGTTAACTTCAGCGTTAGCATCGGCCGCTAGTGCAGGAAGTGGTCGATAGACATTGTACCCTTGGGGCAACTTCAAACGATGAGGGCTACAGTCTATTAAATTGTTGTTTGCTACCGTTGTGTTGGCCATAACCAGATACTCAGCGGGCGGGAAATAGCCTAAAAAACGACTGCCAACTTCTACCGAATCATTACTAGAGCTTATTACCTGGCCCACACCCCATACTGGAATAACACCCCAATTTTCATTACTGCTGGTGTTAATCGGTGGAAAAAACTGCCAATAACCAAGCTTGTCACCCACCATATAGTAGGTGAGGTTATTGGCAGTAAACGCGAACCTTTCAATTTTGAATACTAGGCTTTTTGGGTTTTCAGTACTCGCTATTCGCGCGTTATCGGGGCTACCTTCTGCTCGCATTATTCGAAAGCAGTTTGGGTTAGTTTTGTCTATTTGAAACTGTTTCATCGTTATTTTTAACCTTTTAAAGTTGTCCGCTCGCTTTTAAGCCCTGTATGTAAGTCATCAGCTTTTGCATGGCCGGAGCCGCTGCTTCTTTCAATCGCCCTAACACCTGCATTTTTTGCATATCGTCTTTTGCCACGCCGTGTACTATTTTTGAAAAGCCATCTAATCGACAGTGATAGATCCACGCTTTAAGCGCTGGATCTTCACCCCAAATTTGCATATTCCGTAACATAGCCGCGGTCATTGGCAACCAGTCGACGTCGCGATTAGGTAGCGGAACCACTTGTGTCAGCATTTGCTTTTGTCGTTCATCGCTGTAAGCAGCCTCAACGTGGGCAATAAGTGCAGCACTAAAAACAGGTTGATAGGCACGCACTGTTTGAGGGGTGATGGTGTCGCCATCGAACACCGCTTTAATCTCTAAGTTAGTCAGTGCAGAAGCTGAGCAGTCAATAACCAACGCGTTATCTGGCATCTTCCATGTTGTGCTTTCAAAACACAGTTCTTCACGGCTGATATGTTTAACACGACCTTGTCTAACGATAGATGGCAGCGTTTGTAAGGCTTTAAGCTCTAATTCGCTCACCGTTGCGCCGTGAAACATACTGGGTCTTACTTTCTTATCAATACGCAGTAAAACACCCCGCTCTTCCAATTTGTCGAACATATCCTCGATGGAAGTTGACGCTGCGATAGCTTCCATTTGGTTTGCTTGTGCCCCAATAGAATCAAAGAAGAAGTCATCCAAGGGCTGGGTATTTTTCCGGTTCAGTAACCATGCATCTCGCGATACTACCCAGTGGATATTATGCGGGGCGACGTGATTTTCAAGCAGCCATAGGCAGGTATCAATACCCGTTTTACCCCCACCGACAACCACATAGTTGTCAAAGCCTTTGATATTTTCAACAACGGTATTAACTGGCGTAAAGGCAACGTCGTCGTCGCGGGTAAAGCTTGGGGTATGGGTAAGCGGAATATTAGTGTTTAGATAAGTGGCATCAACAATTTTCTTGTTAACCGTAACGTTATAGTGCTTACCATTTAACATAGAAACAAACTGGTTATTGCCCTTATATTCGCAAAGCGGGTAATACTGCACTCGGTTTGAAGGCAAAAAGGTTTCGTTCATTACCGCATCGAAATACGCACTCACTTCTTGACCTGAAGCTAATCCCATCAAGCCTTCATTCATTCCGCACTTGTCGATTACGCCACGATTTAACTCTTTTGAACACACGCCATAAAAAGCTGACGGCTGGTGAAGGGTAACGAAGGGATAAGCGTAGTTCCAATGCCCTCCGGGCTTCGCATTTTTATCTACAATCAAAATGTTAGCGTTAGTTTCGTGAAGTAGTACGTCAGCAAAAGCCATCCCTACCGCGCCAGCACCAACAATTAAATAATCGCAGGTTAATTGCTCAGTTTTCATATATAGTGTCCTTATGAATAACCTGCGGGCAGGCAGGTTAAGTGTTAAACCAAGAGATATAACGGCGTTATAAAACCACTTTACATAACGGTGTTATATTGCGCAACATGTAAATGATGTGTAAATGAAAAAAGATACGCGACAAAAGATCTTAGACGCTGCCTCAGCACTATTTTTGAAAGGCGGAACGAACGCACTTAGCGTGCGCGCCATTGCTGACGGTGCAGGTATGTCAACGATTGGCATATATAGCCACTTCAAAGGTAAGCAGGGCATTTTAGATGCGCTTTACATTGAGGGTTTCGAATTAGTAGAACGTGAAATGTTGGCAGCCGATGGCAATACTGCGGCAGAAAAAGTGATTAATGGCTGCGAGCGTATTTTAACGTTTTCAGAAACTCATGCGGCCCATTATCGACTAATTTTTGCTTCTAATTTGAAAGACTATACGCCATCGGATGAAGCTATCGAGGCAGGTGAAAAAGCCTTTATCACGCTAACTAAGCTTACCGCTGCGTTAATTAAAAAAGATCTGTCTGTTGAAGAAAAGCAAGATGTAGCTATGCAAGTATGGGCGCTAAATCATGGTTATATTACGTTGAATCAGCACGAAATTAGCAACCGTATTACTTGGAACAATTGGAAAGAACGCGCACTTCAAGCCATTCGTTTACACGTTTACGCCCTAGTCGCTACGCAATAATGAAAAAGAGAAAGCGTTTATGAGGTGAGCCCACATAGCATTAAGCCAATAGAGTCGCTGGCGCGATTTAATTTCGCTAATACCCTGCTTTGTGCCTTTAGGCTAGCGACTCTATAGTAGAATCTTGTTGTGCTATTTTGGATTACGCTTGTCTAGTCCATATTGAACGGCCATTCTTGCAACACCTGCTCCAATGCCCGATACAACAGCCCAGGTAACGGCTTCTTTAAGGTCTGTATTTTCACTTTTTTTATCTTTAGGTGCAGGTTGCTTAGCTACCTTTTCCCAAGATTTTTGAAGCGTTTTTCTCGCGAGAATTCCTGCAGAGGCTGCGGCGAGTCCAATGCCTACATTCGTAATGAGCTGTTTATTACTCATGATGATCTCCGATAAATTTATCCATTGATGCGGCGGAAGAAAAATAACAGCCGATTATTGAACGAATAACAGCTGTTTTTTTCTGACCGATGTATAGTCTTTGAATAAAGCTCAAATTTGGCTATAGCTTAACTTTTGCCCCTAACCAAATTCATTACTACTGAAATAATCAGTAAGATAACGAAAACACCAAATATAATTTTGGCAATACCCGCAGCAGAGCCGGCAATTCCACCAAATCCTAAAACCGCTGCAATTAATGCGACAACTAAAAATATTAAAGCCCAACGTAACATAATGTATCTCCTTATTTCGTCAGTTAAAGTCATTTAATATCTTAGTAATTGCAAACCATGGGCCTAATTGAGAGAGCATCTTAGCTATTGTAGAGCCCATAAGGCTTACAGGATGATAATAATCCAATTAAAGGGAATGCATTTTATCGCTGCCGTAGCCTTTATCACAAAACATACAGGCTTTCTTACGTTTAAAATTGTAAATATTTCTCGAATAAAAAGAATCAGAGTAATCTTCATTGATTAACTCTGATTCCCCACAGTTACTATCTATTTGCTACTGCCTTTCTCACCCGTTCACCATAGTCGCTATCAGCTAGGTCGTATTGCACGAACATGGCTTCTTGAACGTCCTTAGTAGCTTGGCTTAGGCCGTCAGCAATATTATTCACTAACTGCTGCTTTTGGTCTTCACTCATAATGCGGTATAAGTCACCAGCTTGTGAGTAGTTGTCTTCATCACGGTTATCATAAATATCTAACCATGCATCTTGCTCTAAAGGCATCGGTGGCTCTTGTACCTCTGGCATTTCAGCAGGCTCACCAATGCGAGCACGATTGTTTGGATAGAAGTTAGCTCCACTTCCTGCAAGTGCTGGGTTAACCCCTGCAAAAGCGCCATCTCGCTGATAATTGTGTACTGGACAACGTGGTGCGTTTACCGGTATCTGATTGTAGTTGGCTCCAATACGGTATCTGTGAGCATCTTGATAAGCAATTAGTCGCGCTTGAAGCATTCTGTCTGGCGACGCACCAATACCCGGTACCAAATTGCTCGGCGCGAACGCGGCTTGCTCAGTTTCTGCAAAGTAGTTATCAACATTACGGTTTAGCTCCAACTGTCCTACTTCAATTAACGGGAAGTCGCTGTGCGGCCATACCTTGGTAAGATCAAACGGATTGATACGATAATTACGTGCTTCCTCTTCGGTCATTATCTGCACGTTCACTGTCCACGATGGAAAATCACCGTTATCAATACTTTCAACAAGATCTTGTTGGGCACCATAGGCAGGCATTTTCGCTGCTTCTTCGTTAGTAAGCGTTTTGATACCTTGGTTAGTTTTAAAGTGCCACTTCACCCAATACCGCTCACCGGCGTTGTTCCAAAAGCTCAAGGTATGTGAGCTATAGCCATTCACATGGCGGTATGAATACGGGATACCACGGTCAGACATCAAAATAGTTGACTGGTGTAGCGACTGTGGGTTGTTTGCCCAAAACTCATAAACCGCTTGCGGGTCAGGCAAGTTTGTACGTGGGTTCTTTTTCTGGCTGTGTATAAAGTCAGGGAACTTAATGCCATCTCGCAAGAAGAATACGGGTGTATTGTTTCCAACCATATCCCAGTTACCCTGTTCAGTGTAAAACTTCACCGAAAAACCACGAGGGTCACGAGCATAGTCACTTGAATCCTGACCACCACCTACGGTAGAAAAGCGCAAAAACACGTCGGTTTTTTGCCCCTCTTTTTGTAAAAAATCAGCGATAGTATAATCAGACAAACTTTTAGTTAGCGTAAAAGTACCATATGCTGCACTACCTCTAGCGTGAACTACGCGCTCTGGAATTCGCTCGCGGTTAAAGTGCGCAAGCTTCTCGAACAAATAGTGGTTGTCGAAAGTAACGGGGCCACGTGGTCCTGCAGTTCGACTTTGATTGTCATTAGCAACGGGCGCACCATTGCTAGATGTTAGCGTGGTAGGATTTATAGCTGTACCTGAAAATGGACACTTACTCATTGCGAATTCCTTCTAATTCATTTCTCGCCCTCTTTTCAGCTTTACTAATAGTCTCGCTAAAACTGGGCACTACATGAGCAATTAACAACGTTTTGTCAATCACCTTTTTCGTTTAAAAAGATATTCGCCGATTCATAACAACAATTAAAGTGAACAAAATAGATAATGCTAATCGTGATTTCAAATTACGCTAAAACACCTTTACTAGGTGAATGTTTTTGAATATCTATTTTTGCTGCTGGGGCGTCGTAAGATGAAGGTAAGCATCATCGAGTTTTTTATGACTGGAAGGAGCGAAAGCTACTCATCGCTATCGTCTGGCATCTAAAATAAATGGTGAAATGTGCAAATTCCATGGGTTCTTCAGCTGACGCGTTCACTATTTAGCTCGATAGAGGCTATAAAAAGATAGAGCAAAGCGAATTACTTTTTTGCAATGAAAGTCTAGCGGTGTGTTTTTTTCGTAAAAGGAAAAAAAGCATCCGCAATCTACTAGGGGCTTGCCTCATGACAAAGCCATTCATATTCATTACCGGTTTTATTATGATATGCATCGTTGCCGTTGCGTCTTGGAATACCTTTGAAACACTATGGCGTATTAACAGCAAGAACAGCGAGCTAAGTTTTATGGGCAGTTCGGGTTGGCAGTGGCATAACAAATCACAAGGGCTTCAAATAAAGCGAGTTGATGGCTATTTACCAGCGCTGAGAAAAGTGTCCGAGAGTAAAGAATATGCATCACTCGTTACCATTACCGAAAAGGGCAACTACCGGGGTTTTGTGTTTTTTGACCAAGACTGTGAAGAAGGCGCTATCGTCTCAGAAGAGGTATCTTACAACGATTTTGAACAACCACAGCTTGAAGTGCTTCACTGCCTTCATGGCAAGCTGGTGTATATGAAAAGCTGGTCTGCAGTGCCTAACGAACGCTGGCGAGGCCGCGTGGGCAACTTTGAATTTAATGAGCCCCTGAATAAGTGGGATTTCACTCCACTTCAACAAGCCTACTTAAAGAGTGTGGCAGAGCTCATTTGAAAATTGGGGTCAGAGTACTTTTTGGTCTCGATTTTTGTCTATCTCCTTCGTTAGCCATTCTGATGCTAAAAAGATGACAAACATAACTAAAGTACTCTGACCCCGTCATTTGAGTAATGTACTCTGACCCCATTATTTAGGTGTTGGCGAGTGCATCGTCGATATCTTTTGCGCTGTGGCGGTTTTCCAACTGGCCATCGTCTCCCCAGGTTTTGTTGACAATACGGCCTCGTTTTACGCCTTCTCGCTGCTCTAGCTGCTTAGCCCATCGAACTAAATTGGTGTACTCGTGCACTTGAAGGAACGTTGCGGCATCGTACAGATTCCCGAGCACTAAATTACCGTACCACGGCCATATAGCCATATCAGCAATACTGTATTCGCTACCTGCCATAAACTCGTTATTCGCTAAGTGCTTATCTAGCACATCTAGCTGACGCTTAGTTTCCATGGTAAAGCGATTGATAGGATATTCCATGGGATAAGGCGCATAGCTGTAGAAGTGCCCAAAACCACCACCTAAATAGGGCGCTGATCCCACCTGCCAGAACAGCCAGTTAAAACATTCCGTCTTGGCATGGGCATCTTGTGGAATAAACTTTCCAAACTTTTCCGCTAGGTAAACTAAGATTGAACCCGACTCGAAAAGCTTGGTTTCTGGCGACGTGGTCCTGTCGACCATAGCAGGAATTTTACTATTCGGATTAACGTCTACAAACCCAGAAGAAAACTGATCGCCCTCACCAATGTTTATTAGCCAAGCGTCGTATTCTGCATCGTTCACGCCAGCAGCTAACAGCTCTTCAAGCATAATAGTCACTTTTTGACCGTTAGGCGTGGCTAACGAGTATAGCTGCAAACCGTGTTCGCCATTCGGACGAGCCTTTTCATGGGTAGCGCCCGACATAGGGCGATTGATACTGGCCCACTTGTTGCCATCATCCTCAGCCTGAGTCCAAACTTTGGGTGGCGTGTAGTTACTTTCTGTCGACATAGCAATTCCTTTAAATGACTTTATCGTTAAGATTAGTGCAATACATAGCTACTAAGAACAGCTTTTAAAGACTTATAGCTCAACACTGTCGACTAATAAACGGCGATATACGTTTACTGACATAAAAAAGCCGCGCACCAGAGTTACCCGAAGCGCGGCGTTTGAATAAAAGGCGAGCAGTCCTTTGCCCGCAAACTGGTACTATTCGATAGTCACCGTTGTGGTGTCGCCAGCTGCTACTGTGGCAATATCGATAGTATGTAAAAAGAAACCGTCCTCTGCGTCTTCATCTGTTTCAGGCTCGTCAAATAGTGCTGTGCATGAGAAGCTTAGCGTGTACTCGCCTTGAGGCATGAAGCCCGCGGTAAAATTGAATGTTTCGTCTGACTCGTTATACGTTACTGGTACAACAGTGAATGGGCGCAGTTCGGTATCGTCCACGCCGGTATCGGCGTCATCACCAAGGGTATCTAGAAGGTTCTGTTCACCTTCGTAAATATAAACTGCATTACCAATGAACATGTCGGTTTTAACAGCGCACTTCTCGTCCATCACTAGCGTGCTATCTACCGTGCCGTTTAGCGTCCCAACGTCATCGTTTAAGACTAGGCGAACACCGCGAGGTTTCAGCATAATGACCTCTTGACCTACTGGATCGACTAAGCTTTTTCTTAAATCGAACTCAACGGTGTAGGCTGCATCAAAGTTAGGCTGCGCTGTGAAGCCGTCAAGCTTCAACTCACCACTTGGTACGCGAATAGGGTACGTTCCCTCATTAGTCACGATGTAAGAGTCATCCGTTACACTGAGGCGCAGTTGATTGTAGTCACCTACTGGGATTTCAGTATCTTCTACGATAACTTCAAACTGCTCGCCCGGTAGCGACAACAAATCGATGCTTCTAGGGTCACCGTTTTCGTCTTCAACAGAGAACGTGATTGGTGATTCATTGCCAATTAATTCAACTTCATCGAAATACACCACTACTTCACTGGCATCATCTACAGGAGCGTCAGAAACTGAAAGGGAAAAAGTACTCGTGGTGGGCGTTGGCTGGTCTTCAACCTTATCATCTGAGCCTCCACACGCGCTGAGCGTGGCAAGTGCGGCCATCACCAATGATGTAGAAAACGAGCGTTTAATGATTCGAGAATATAAAGAGTTTGGGCTGTTTTTAATTTTTTTCATCTCTAACACCTACTTTTCCTATTTTTATGTATCAAGAGGTGCAGTATCAATGATTGTGCCAACAATCAAATTACACATAAATAACAACAGCTTGCCAAAAAAATCATGAGGTAGTTTGTATACTGGAGGAAGGAAATGTTGCGCATAGGCAACACCTTTTTACATACGATAAATATTACTTAGAAAAATGAATGAAATACGCACAGCTAAACGACTGTATTACATTTTTTTGCGCGGAGATAACGGATAAAAGTATAAGTTACACGTAAAAAAAGCAGGCTTAGCCTGCTTTTTCAAAAGCGTTAGCTGCTTTTAGATGCTAACACGCTTGTAAGGGCGATATTCTGCTTTCCAGAAGTTACGCTCAATGCTGGCGCGCAGTGCGTCGTCAGACATTTCGAGCGCTAACCCTTGCTCCATAGCAACTTTACCTACTTCAAAAGCGATTTCGCGGCTTATTTCAGCAATGGCTGCAAGGGGTGGTAGCAGTGAACCCTGCCCCGTGTTGACTAATGGCGACGCTGCCGCTAACGCATTACTTGCTGCCATAAGCATTTCATCGCTTATCAGCTTCGCTTTTGATGCGACAACACCAAGACCGATACCCGGGAAAATATACGAGTTATTACACTGAGCAATAGGAATAATATTGCCATTGTACTCAACAGGCTTAAATGGGCTGCCTGTTGCAATAATCACCTCACCTTCGGTCCATTCAATAACTTGCTCAGGACGCGCTTCAACCTGACGCGACGGGTTACTCAGTGGGAAGATTATTGGCAACTCACAGCCTTGTTTCATGGCACGAATCACTTGTTCAGTGAACAAACCTGGCTGACCTGAAACACCAATAAGTACGTCAGGCTGCGCACAGTACATCACATCCAACAGTGACGCATAATCACCACTGAATGTCCAATCAGCTAAATCTGCATTTTTCTGCTGAAGCTTTTGCTGGAAGTCGCGTAAACCTTCCATACCCTCAGTTACCAAGCCAAAGCGATCAATCATAAACACTTGCTTACGCGCTTGTTCGTCAGTAAGGCCTTCAAACACCATTTGTTGAATAAGCATTTCGGCAATGCCACAGCCTGCCGAACCTGCACCCACGAACACAACTTTCATGTCGCGTAGTTTTTGCTGCTTGGTTTTACACGCCGCCAAAATAGTACCAAGGGTAACGGCAGCGGTACCTTGAATATCGTCATTAAAACAGCATACGTCGTTGCGATAGCGGTTTAATAACGGCATAGCGTTTGGCTGCGCAAAATCTTCAAATTGAATCATGACATCAGGCCAGCGACGCTTCACAGCGTTAATAAACATATCAACGAATTCGTCGTATTCTTCCTGTCCAATACGCGGGTGGCGAGCGCCCATATACATTGGATCATTCAGTAGCTTTTCGTTGTTAGTGCCTACATCTAACATCACAGGCAACGTGTACGCTGGGCTAATTCCCCCACACGCGGTGTAAAGTGATAGCTTTCCGATAGGAATGCCCATGCCACCTATACCTTGGTCACCCAAGCCTAGGATACGCTCACCGTCGGTTACAACAATGACTTTTACCTTGCGTTTTGTCGCATTGCGAACGATGTCATCTAGCTGGTGGCGTTCTTCATACGATACAAACAACCCACGCGAGCTACGATATATGTCGGAAAACTGTTCACACGCATCACCCACTGTTGGCGTGTAGATAATAGGCATCATCTCATCGATGTGCTTTTGAATAAGACGGTAAAACAAGGTTTCGTTGTTGTCTTGTATAGCGCGCAGATAGATATGCTTATTCAGAGCTTCATCAAAGCTGCTGTACTGCATGTAAGCACGTTCAACCTGCTCTTCAATGGTTTCGTACCTCGGTGGTACTAAACCCGTTAAGTTAAACGCTGCTCGCTCACGAGCAGTGAAAGCACTACCTTTGTTAAGTAGCGGCGTTTCCAGCAATGAAGGGCCGGCATGAGGAATATAAAGATATCGCTGTGAATCTTCTGACATTGGTTTTCCGATAATGTGTTCAGGCAAATATACCGCCTAAGCTCGAAGCGGCACGCTCATGGCGTGCCCTTTTTTGTAATTAGAATATTTCTTCTGGCTCTGGCGCAGTAGTCTTGTCCTGCGTGGCGGGATCTAACACTTCGTCATCGCGAACGTAAGTCGTTGGTTCCGTACCTTGCAGGAAATATTCGAATAGTGTCGTATGGTCCGTACGTCTGGTCAACTTTCCACTGGTACGATCAATGCGAACACGTACTATATTCTCTGGTACGGGCATAGGCGTATGCGGTTTATTTTCAAGGGCATGCTGCATAAATCTTATCCATGCAGGCTCCGCCGCTTTCGCGCCATCTTCAATACCAATCAAAGCGTTACCAATCCAGTTGAACTTCTCAGGGTCCTTGTTGATCAGGTTTTGGTTACGCGTTGAACGGCCTAATTGACGGCCCATGTTGTCGAACCCAACCCAGGCAGTTGCTACTAAGTCCTTATGGAAGCCACTAAACCAGGTATCGCGAGAGTCATTTGTAGTACCCGTTTTACCAGCAATATCGGTGCGCTGAAGAATATTTCGGGCACGCCAGCCTGTGCCTAACCAATAGGTCTTTTTGCTCCAGTTTCCGTTTGCTCTAACAGCCGTTCGCATCATTTCTGCCACTAAGAAAGCGTTTTGAGCAGTAATGACCTGCGGCGCTATTACCTTTTCCGTGATTTCATCATCACCGTTGATGTCACCAAGTAAAATATCTTGATTTAGTTCAGCGGCAAGTAAAGCTTCAATATCTGCTTCTTCGTCTTCCGGTAATATTTCCGGGTCGCTTTGATTCTCACAACGATTGCACGCCCAAACTGGGTTCGCTTTCCAAAGCTCATCGCCGTTTTCATCAAGCACTTTGCTGATAAAATGAGGGTTTACTAAGTAGCCACCGTTCGCAATGACCGACATGCCCCGTACCACTTCAAGTGGCGTATGTGAGCTGGACCCAAGGGACACAGTTTCATCAAGCGGAATATCGTCTTTATTAAATCCAAAGCGCGTTAGATAATCAGCCGTTTCTCTAAGACCGACACCACGGAGTAATCGAACCGATACTACGTTTTTCGATTTACCAAGGGCTTTACGCATTCTGATTGGACCGTCGTATTCAGCCGGCGAGTTTTGGGGGCGCCACGCTACACCTGTAGCCGCGTTCCATTGGTTAATAGGCGCGTCGTTTATAATAGAAGCAAGGGTGTAACCACTGTCTAACGCTGCTGAATAAACGAAAGGTTTAATGTTTGACCCCACTTGGCGCTTAGCCTGCGTTGCCCGGTTAAACTGGCTTTGATAGAAGCTATAGCCACCAACAACCGCTTCAACCGCACCGTTTTTCGGGTTAAGTGCGATAAAGGCTCCGCTTACCTCGGGAATTTGCGAAATACGCCACTGCCCTTCTTGCTGCCTAATGTAAATAACCGCACCTTCTTGGGTTACATCTGACGCGGTTTTAGGGTCACTGCCCTGTCTAAAATCCGTAATGTAACGTCTCGCCCAGTCCAAGCCATCCCACTCTACCGTAATAGTTCTTCCATCAACGGCAAGCACATCGATTGACTGTTCATTTACCTTTGTTACCACAGAAGGCAGTAGAGGCTTAATGTGAGGGATTTCTTCTAGTACTCGAATAAGTGACTCGTCATCCCATTCTTCTCGCGTTGTTTTATTACTTACGTCAAAGCTTAGCGAAAGCTGGGGAATTACGTCATCTTTGCCTTCTTGCTTTGGAATATCCCATAGGTACCCCAACGCCCCTTTATAACCATGACGTTCATCGTAATCGTGAAGGTTTCTCACTACCGCTCGTTGTGCGGCTAATTGAAGGTCAGACGTTGCTGTTGCGAATACTTGATAGCCTCCAGTTTCTGCTTCTTCTTTGCCATAAATTTCGACCATTTCGTTGTAAATGGTGTCAGCCAAATAGGGCGCATCAACTTCAATTTCGGCGCCGTGCTTTTTGGCCGTAACTGGCGCATTGGCAGCTTCATCAAACTGTGCTTTAGTAATGTATTCTTCATCTAACATTCGAAGCAGCACAACACGTCGGCGCTCTACAGAACGCTGTGGCCCGCTGATTGGGTTAAGCACTGAAGGTGCTTTTGGAAGACCTGCGATAGTAGCAATTTGGGCTAAAGAAAGCTCATTAAGCGGTTTACCATAATACACCTGAGCCGCCGCACCGAAACCAAACGCTCTATGGCCTAACTCAATCTTATTTAGGTACAGCTCCAAAATTTCTTGTTTAGAAAGCTCTTGTTCCATATGTAGGGCAATGAAGATTTCTTTTATCTTACGAATGTAGGTTTTTTCACGGCTAAGAAAGAACCCTCTTGCAAGCTGCATGGTTAAAGTACTTGCACCCTGACGCTTCTCGCCCGTTAGAACTAAACTGACTGCGGCACGCATAATACCGATAGGGTCGATACCGTGATGTTCGTAGAAGCGGCTGTCTTCGGTTGCGAGTATGGCATCGATTAATTCTTGCGGAACTTCCTCAAGTTTTACCGGGATCCGCCGTTTAACTCCATACTGCGAAATAAGTTTTCCGTCTTTGGTGTATATCTGCATAGGGGTTTGCAGCCTTACATCCTTAAGTACAGTAACACTTGGTAGGTCAGGTTTGATATAAAAGTAAATACCTACCAGTGCTGCAAAACCGAGAAGGCCTGATAGAAAACTAAATAAAATAAGTGGTTTAATGTACTTCACTGTAACGGATACCAAGACATTTTGTTGAAATGACGTATATTCTATACGTATGTGTTATCTGTAGAACCATACGCACAATACTAATAGAGTAATATTGTACTTTAGAGCAACTACCTTTGAAACTGGACACTTGCACATGAAATCGCTGTTCAAAAAAAAGCTGCCGCCCATTGTGGGCTTAGACATAGGCACGCGTCAAATAAAAGCGGTATGGCTAGAACAATCAAAAGACGGGTTCGTCCTTCAAGGGTATGCCTGCGAGCCCATTACTAAGATCGCTTTTTCAGAGCGAGATATCAAAGATTACGAATCGGTCAGCATCGCGCTTAAAAAAATTCGCAAATCTTTGAAGACAAAATTAAAGTTAGCGAATGTTGCGGTGGCAGGTACGTCGGTAATTAGTAAAATTGTATACATGGATCCTGAGCAAAACGATTACGATCTTGAAAATCAAATTGAGATAGAGGCAGACAGTCTGATCCCCTATCCACTTGAAGAAGTTTATTTAGATTTTGAAGAAATGGGCCCAAGTACAACGCATACCGGCAAAGTAAACGTATTGCTGACCGCCGCTCACAAAGATTTAGTAGATAGTCGCCTTCTACTGACAAGAGAAGCCAATTTCGAGCCTAAAATTGTTGATATGGAAAATTACGCTATTGGTAATGCGTTAGACTTCTTTCATGCCCCTCAAGAGGAAGATGAGCCGCTTTGCTGTATTAATGTCGGTGCCTCATTACTTCAGATATGCGTGATTAGAAATGGTGACGTGATTTACACCAAAGAGCATGCATTTGGGCTTAACCAATTAATCAATGATATCAGCGCCATTCATATGGTAGAACGAGAGGTGGCAGAGCGCCAGTTATTAGATGGGACACTTTCAGGCAATTGGGTAGAAGACACCCTCCCCATTTTTGCGGCTAACCTTCAACAGAACATCAATCGCGCACTTCAGATGTATATGAGTACTCTGCATGCAGAGCGACCAAAGAAGATTCTGTTAAGTGGTGGCGCAGCGACTATTGAACCATTGGTAGACATTCTGAAACAAGACTTAGGCCTTGAAGTGGATTGCTTTAACCCGTTTAGCAATATGACAATAAATCCAAAACTAGATACCACTCGACTTAACAAAATTGCGCCGCAGTTAGCGATTGCTGCAGGTCTGGCGAGCCGGAGTTTTACGCCATGGCACATGTAAATTTACTGCCCTGGCGAGAAAAACAGCGCCAACATCAAAAACAACAGTACTTAGCTGGACTAGTTGCCGTAGCGGCTATTGTGGGACTCATTTTTTGGTTTATTGGGCAAGCGATTGACCAGCAGATAAATAATCAAAATTCACGTAACCAGTACCTTGAACGTGAAATTGCCGTTCTTGACTCACAAATTGGTGAAATAAAAAAAGTTAAAGACAAAAAGAACGCTGTAGAGCAACGTATGGCCTTAATTGAGCAACTTCAGGCCAGCCGAAACGTAGCACCTATCGTGTTTGATGAGTTAGCCAAACTGGTCCCTCAAGGCGTCGCTTTTGAGTCAATGACTAGAAGCAATAACAGCATCAAAATAGAAGGGATAAGCGATTCAAACAACCGGTTATCAGACTTTATGCGAGCCTTGGATAACTCTAAAGTATTCGTAGGCGCAGAGCTTTCTACTATAAAATCTGACAGCAGTGCGGCAAGAGCAATCAGTAACTTTACCCTTACGTTTTCGATAAACCCGAATGTTGCTCCCCTAGAAAGTACAAGTAGTGAGGCGCAATAATTATGAAGTTTGACGTTTCGAAACTTAAAGAATTAAACGAGCTCGATTTTGAACAAATAGCAATCTGGCCGAATGAAGTGCGTATTGTCGTTGCAGCATTCGTTGCAATTTTAGTAGGCGCGCTGAGCTACTATATGTTGATAAGCCCAAAACTCCCTATAAGAGATGCTGCTGAGTTAAAAGAACAAGAGCTAAAGCTGCAGTTTGAAGCGAAGTATCGTATCGCGGCGAATTTAGAGGCCTATGAGGCGCAGCTAGCGAAAATTAAGGAAGACTTTTCTTCCATGCTTAAGAGCTTACCCACGAGTAACGAGACACCAGGTTTACTTGACGACATCACCTACGTTGGTACGTCGGCAGGCCTGACATTTGAACTGCTCAATTGGCAACAAGAAGTACCAAAAGAATTCTATACTGAGCTCCCTATCGAAATGGAAGTCAGTGGCGGATACCACAACTTCGGCGAGTTTGTATCTAAAGTTGCAGACTTACCTCGTATTGTTACGCTTCACGACTTTGATATTAAACGTGAAGTAGGCGGCCTATCTCTTAAACTTCAAGCTAAAACCTATCGCTCTGAAAACTCCTCTGATTTTGAAGGAGATGAGCAATGATCCGTTCACTTATCGCTCTTTTGACCTTAGTACTCATCGCGGGCTGCTCGCCAAAACTGAATGACCTTCAAGCCTACACACAAAGTGTGAAAGAACGCGCGCAGCCTCAAATTGAGCCCTATCCAGAATTTAAAAGTCACCCGCCATTTAGCTATACATCAAGCGCGTTGAGAAGCCCATTTGACCGCTTGCGCAACGATGCAGCGCCAGTAGTTAAAGCACGCGTGGAAAACTGTCTACAACCTAACTTTCAACGTCCAAAAGAAGCATTGGAGGCTTATGGCGTAGATGCCCTCGCACTTGCCGGCAATTTTGCCGTTAAAGGAGTGAAGTGGGCATTATTAAAAAGCAACGATGGCGCTCTACATAAAGCTAAAGTAGGGAGTCGTATCGGATTGTTTTATGGCAAAATTATGCAAATTGGCACCGACTCAATTACTATTGAACAATTGTTACCTGATGGTGCAGGCTGCTGGCAAAGGAAAACAACAACAATGACTACAGCATCGAAGGCGGGAGAGTAAGCATGGCCGAACGATACATTTTCAATAAATCTCTCAATCGTAGAGCGCCTAAATGGTATTGGCTGGCCTTCGCTGTCGCTGCAATATTTTCGTTTACTTTTTTAATTTCTCACCCTGTTAAAGCACAGGAGCCATTACTGGTAGATCCTAACGCTAAGCGAAACGAAACGGCGCCCACGACTACCATTACGAACATAGACTTTACCCAAGCTGCAAATAGCACTGCGGTTACCCTAGTAGAATTTGTAGGCACAGCACCAAAGGTGCAACTTATTGAATCTCAAGGCAAGGTAACACTTACGCTTACGAACACAGCATTAGCTGAAGATCAGCTAGTAGAACTATCCGTGGCTGATTTCGGCACTATCGTTTCAACCATAGAAACCTTTGAAGACAACAGCGACGCTCGTATTGAGATAAATTACTCGGGTCAAGTTACGGTAAAGAACACGGTGAAAGATAGTGTTTTACGCGTAGCAATCTCGCCAATGGACAGCGAACAACAAGAAGCCCTTGAGGCAGAGAAAAAATACACTGGCGACCCCATATCTTTAGACTTTCAAGACGTACCAGTAAGGCAAGTTCTACAAATTATTGCGCAAGTAAATGGCTTTAACCTTGTAACGACTGACACCGTTTCAGGTAATGTCACTATTAGTTTGTCTGGCGTTCCCTGGGACCAAGCCTTAGATATGATTTTGCGCGTCAAAGGATTAGACAAGCGTTTAGAGGGCAATATCTTGTTAATTGCGCCGGCAGAAGAATTGTCTGCTCGTGAAACTCAAGCGTTACAATCTAAAAAACAAGTGTCAGATTTAGCCCCTCTGCATACAGTAAATATTTCTGTTAACTACGCTAAAGCTTCTGCATTAGCCACTATTTTGAAATCTACCGAAGGCGGTATTCTTTCCGAGCGTGGCGGCGTTACCGTGGACGAACGAACCAATACATTACTTATTCGCGATACCTTAGCGTCTATTGATGAAGCAAGAAAAACCATCAACGCGCTAGATATTCCAGTTAAACAGGTGCTGATTGAAAGCCGCATGGTCACAGTACTTGACGATGTTGACGAGCAGTTAGGCGTGCGCTGGGGGTTTAGCGACCGCCAGGATGATAACGGCGTATCAGGCACCATCGAAGGGGCAGATACCATTGCCGGAGGCGTAGTACCGAGTATTGATAATCGTCTTAATGTGAACCTTCCAGTAACCAGCGCTGCGGGAAGCATCGGCTTTCAGATTGCAAGCTTAGTAGACGGCACTATTTTAGACCTTGAACTTTCTGCGTTGGAATCGGAAAACAAGGGTGAAATCATTGCAAGCCCTCGTATTACCGTCGCCAATCAGCACGAAGCTTACATTGAACAAGGTACAGAAATTCCTTACGTTCAAGCAACGTCGAGCGGTGCAACGTCGGTAGAGTTCAAAAAAGCGGTACTATCGCTTAAAGTTACTCCCCATATAACGCCAGACAATCGCATTATTTTGGATTTGGTTGTAACCCAAGACACCCGCGGCGAAACCGTTGCTACGTCTACCGGTGATGCCGTCGCTATCGATACTCAAGAAATTAAAACGCAGGTACTGGTAGAAAATGGCGAAACGATTGTTCTTGGTGGAATTTTCCAACAAACCAGTTCTGATGGTGTTTCGAAGGTACCTTTGTTTGGTGATTTACCATTTGTGGGCGCTTTATTCAGAAATACGTCACAGCTTCAGCAGAAGCGAGAACTACTCATTTTTGTTACACCTAAAATTGTAACTGAACGTCCGTAAGCACAGTTCTTCTTAAAAAAATGTGCATCTTGAATGCGCTTTTTTGTTTTAAGACCCTTTTTTGTAACTAAATTTACAGGTATGCGCTATTTGTTAGTAACAAAACTTGCATCGCCTTGCATGAAACTGAGATAATCCCCGCCTCGAAATTTAAGCGAGGTTAAAGGAGTGGTGCTTATTGGACACTAAATAGGCACGAGTCAATGGGTAGGCTGGTAAGGCAACAGTGCACTGCCCCTAACATGATTAAGTTGTGATATAAGCAAATATGGCTGAAAAACGTAATATCTTTTTAGTTGGCCCAATGGGTGCTGGCAAAAGTACTATCGGTAGACATCTGGCAGACGAACTTCACCTAGACTTTTTTGATTCGGATCAGGAAATTGAGCGCCGCACGGGTGCAGACATTGCCTGGATCTTCGACCTTGAAGGCGAAGATGGATTCCGTAAACGCGAAGAGACCGTCATTAACGATTTGACAGATAAGCAAGGTATTGTACTTGCCACTGGCGGCGGTTCTATTGTAACCAAGGCTGTGCGTAATCGTTTATCTGCCCGCGGCATTGTTGTTTACCTACAAACGACAATCGATAAGCAAGTTGCCCGTACACAACGCGACAAACGTCGTCCTTTGCTACAAAACGAAGATCCTGAACAAGTACTTCGCGATCTTGCAGAAATGCGCAACCCGCTTTATGAAGAAGTAGCTGATTACATAGTTGATACAGACGACCAAAGTGCACGTGCTGTAGCAAATCAAATAATCAGTAAAATCGGTTTATAAATTAAAAAATGTAATAGGAGGTGCTACGCCAATGTCAACCTTAACTGTGGAACTTGGAGAACGTAGCTATCCTATACAGATAGAGGCTGGGCTGCTTTCGCAACCTGGCCTTTTTAGTGCCTATATTAAAGGCCCGCTTGCTGTCATTGTTACTAACGAAACCGTTGCACCGCTTTACTTAGAAACGGCAAAAGCAGCGTGTGGTGACGTTCATGTTGAAACCATCATTCTGCCAGACGGCGAGCAATATAAGAATTTAGAACAATTCGAAGTGGTTATGACCCGTCTTCTTGAGCTTAACGCAGCAAGAGATACTACGCTTATCGCACTTGGCGGTGGGGTAATTGGCGACCTAACAGGTTTTGTGGCAGCTACGTACCAGCGCGGCGTACCTTTCATTCAAGTGCCTACAACGTTGCTTTCTCAAGTAGACTCATCGGTAGGCGGAAAAACAGCGGTAAACCACCCTCTAGGTAAAAACATGATTGGTGCTTTCTACCAACCTGTTTACGTTGCTATCGATACCGACTCGCTGGCAACACTACCCCCAAGAGAATTCGCAGCCGGTATGGCAGAGGTTATTAAATACGGCATTATTTACGACGCCCCGTTTTTCAAGTGGCTCGAAGATAACGTAGATGCACTTACGTCACTTGATACTGAAATCCTTACTTACGCCATTTCCCGCTGCTGCGAAATAAAAGCAGACGTTGTTGCGAAAGATGAACGGGAAGGTGGCTTACGCGCCATTCTTAATCTTGGCCATACCTTTGGTCACGCCATTGAAGCCGAACAAGGCTATGGTAACTGGCTACACGGCGAAGCGGTAGCCGCTGGTACTATAATTGCTTGTAAAGCTGCTGAAGCATTATCATGGTTTGAAGCGTCAGAAACACGACGCGTGTCAGCGCTATTTGAAGCCTTTTCACTGCCTATTGCAGGGCCTAGTAGCATGACGAAAGACGACTATGTTAAGCACATGAAACGCGATAAGAAAGTGGAAGCGGGCAGTATTCGATTTGTACTTCCTCAAGGCATTGGCAAAGCGGTTGTTACTAAAGACGTCACCGACGCCATCCTTACTGACATTCTCTCTTAATCAATCGCGTTCGCGAAAAACTGGCAGCGTGCCCTTTCATTGTTCCCGAGACTTAGGAACTAATAACAAGGTACGTTGCTAGACTAGTTTTTAAGCAACGGTGAATAAGGGCAAACTCCCATGCAAAGTGAACTGCATGAACGTTTGGAATATCTGGTCAATTACTCGTCTCAACTGATTTTTGTCAGCGGTGAGTCTATTGCTCAACAACAAAAGACCCTAGAAGCCTTTGTCTTTCAGCAGCACGACGATACGGAAATTGCGTATTTAACCGCGCAAGATAATATGGAGCCGTCTGACTATCGTAGACAGCTTTGTCGGCAGCTACTTGGTCAAGTAGTAGGCAGCTTTGTTCGCCCCCTCAATGAGTTACTTTCTGATTTAAATAGCCACGAAGGCCCAATTCTAATCGCTATCACCCAAGCCCATAACCTTCCTGACGCCTTGTTACAAGAATTGTGGGATTTGGTCTTACAAAGCCGATTTGCTGGCAACAAACAGCATTTGAATGTGCTTTTATTTGCAAATAATGCGTGGGCTGAGCGCGCCAAACAATGGCTTCCAGCCAAGAACACAGAAACACCGCTTATTATTAGCAGCCAGTCTGTGATTAGTGAGCAGCCTAATTACGAGTCAGATCTTGATAAAATGATCGCTTCACGCAGAGAAGCGTTTCAGGCTCATTTAGAAAATAGACAACGTGAAAATACTAAGACATTCACTAACCCGCTAAAAACAAAATGGTTTTATACTGGTGTAGCTCTGGTGTTTCTGGCTACATTCTCTGGCCTTATTTATTGGCAGTACGGTGAAAAATTGTCGTCAATATTTTCTCCTATCAGCGAAACAGCTCTCGAGTCCGAACAGGCCCAAGTTGAACCTGGCTCGGCGTACAATAAGCTTATTAGCGCTGATGACGATGGAAAAAAAATAAACGCAGCACCAAGTGATTCACAAGATGAATTGAACATGCAGGCTGGCAACGTAGAAGTTGTTTCTTCTGCACAGTGGGCTAATAACCAAACCGATGATTTGTCAGAAGAACCTCTTTCACAGAGCGAATTCTCCAGCGATAAATCACTCATCACTAATTGGGAAAGTGCCGTATCGACATTACCTGACGTCACGTCCTCATCTACAGAAGAGAAAAACAGCTTAAGCTTACCTAACAGCAGTTCACCCACTGTTAGTTCCGATGGTAATAGTGACATTTGGCAACGCACAAGTCAGAGCGACCCTATTGCTTTAACAAACTCGGCGGCGGGTAAGTCTGATGCTGGCGCTAGTGCCGAAAAAGACGCGTTAAATCAGCAAACACAGTGGATCACTGCCAACGATTACGCCATTCAGATGCTAGCTATGAAAAGCGATACAGTACTAAATGCATTTTTACGTGAAAACGACCTCATTGAGCAAACCCGTATCTATAGAACTGAACGCTATGGTGGCGATTGGTTTGTGGTGGTTTTCCGAGAGGTTTACCCCTCACTCTCACAAGCGCAACTGGCTCGTGCAGCTTTGCCTGATTATCCGGGCAAACAAAATGCGTTTATTAAGCGAGGAAATCAGGTCCTGTCTGAAATAGACAACGCACAAAATTAGGCCGCTTTGCTACGCAAACTCCCTTTTAATTTTGATTATTTGCCAAATTTCCATTCTTGCGACACTTGTTGGTTGTCCGTTTTACTGATGAAAGTTACAATCTACGTTTAGCGTGGTGATATCTGATACTGATCAGCATAAAAGTATAAAGACGACCCTTTCCCTTGGAACGGCGGCGCACGGAAAAACCACCGTCTTCATTCCGTCTAGGTAGTAACGTTTAAGCATGATGCAGAAAAAAAACCGGGCCTTTCTAAAATGGGCCGGTGGCAAATACAGCTTGGTTGAGCATATTCAGGCCAGATTACCGCAAGCTAACAAACTCATTGAACCGTTTGTTGGTGCCGGCTCTGTATTTTTGAATACGCAATACAAACGTTACTTGCTTAATGACATCAACCCCGATCTCATTAACTTATACAACTTCTTAAAAGCACAACCAGACGCTCTGATTAACGACGCACGCGCGTTTTTTGATGGGAGTCGCAATGAAGAAAAGATGTACTATGACTTGCGTGAAGAGTTCAACGCAACGCAAGATGAATACTACCGAGCAATTCTTTTTCTTTATTTAAACCGACATGGGTACAACGGTTTATGCCGCTACAGCCTTCAAGGCCGTTTCAATGTACCGTTTGGACGTTATAGAAAACCCTACTTCCCTGAAGACGAAATGTTTGTGTTTTCTGAAAAATCACAGAAAGCTACGTTTACATGTCTACCGTTTGAGAAAGTTTTTTCAAGAGCTAGGCGAGGCAACGTAATTTATTGCGATCCTCCATACGCACCTATTAGCAAAACAGCAGCATTTACTAGCTATGCGGCGCGAAGCTTTGGGCAAGAGTCACAGGAGAAGCTGGCGGAACTCGCCACTCGAGCATCTAAGAAACGTGGTATCCCGGTGTTGATATCGAATCACGATTTACCGCTAACGCGTGCTTTATATCAAGGCGCAGACTTTAGTATGTTATCGGTTAAACGCTCTATTAGCCAAAACGGCGCTAAACGACAGCCTGTGGATGAAATACTCGCTTATTTTCCTCCCGCTAAAGTTACACCAAAGCGAAAAGCACGTAAAAAGAAAGTGCTTTAGCCCTTTTGCTCTATACCACACAAAACGTATAAGAGCCTTCGGTAGGTTTTTACATAGTCTGAGTGCTTGGCCTTTACGGATACAAGAAGAGTACAAACGTTGTCAGCGTTAGCCTGCATACCACTTTACAAACATAAAAAGTGAAACAACGAATAACCCTACTAAAATAACGCCTATTACTGCAAAGCTAATAAACGTGCCCTTGGTAAAATCTCGCTCATAATTTTTATGGCTTTGAACACCAAACAAGCTCGCCACTACACTACCTAGAACTGACCAAAAACCAGTACCAGATTGCATGATGTCGCCCTATGAATCGTTCGAAGGTGAGGTGAAATCGCGATTACCGTCGTCGCTGTGAAGCAACTCAAGTAAATCTAAAAAGTGAAATTGGAAGGACGGTGATTTACCTGCTATCCATGACAGCCAACTAACCTCTTCAACTCCCTCTTGATGGCGGGCGCATTGGTTTTGAATGTGGCTTGCAGGAAGCTTTGGATTAAACTCGGTAACAGGTTGAAATTCACAAACAGACGAGCGTGAGTTTGGCGGGTTTGTCACAGCCACGCTAACTAGGGCTACGGCTCCGCAAATCGCAAAAAAAGGAAGAACTTTCATCCTGAATACCCCTTACACTCGTTTAAAATTTAATCTCATTATAATCAAAAGCAAGTAACGAACAAGTTAAATATGCGTTGTTTGTAAAATGAAAAGCCTAATACAATTGCATTAGGCTTTTATTACTCAACGTTTAGGTTAAGAGGCCTATCCTTAGGCCTCTTAGATTAACTTTTAAAGTTCGAAATCTACTGAGTAAGCTACAGTGAATTTCAACTCGTCGTTATCTAGTGCGTCAGCACCAACATCATCTAAGTTCGTTCCAGTTACAGCAAAGCTAAAGCCATCTTTCGCAATGCTTACGCCGTAGTCTGCATAGCTGTCAGTCTCACCGTCACCAAAGTTGAAAGCTTCAACAAAGTCACCGCTGTGATAACCAGCATGTAGAGTCAACTCAGTGCCATTCAAAATTTCTGTGGTGTAATCAAAAGATGCGTAGTAAGCCTGGCCAAAGCCGAAATCTTGACCTTCAGCTTCGTCAGCTTCGGTGTGCGCAAGTAGATAAACTGTTACGCTTGCTCCACCCATGCCTACTGAACCGTAGATCTCTGCGAAATCGAATTCAGCTTCTGCATCGTAGTTGTAGTATAGGTAGCCGAAGTCGTATGCAATGCCGTCAGACTCGCCTGAGTACCCGAAATATACGTCATGCTCGTAAGAGTAAATATCATCTGATGCATAACTTACGTTCGATGCCCATGTACCCGCATAAAAACCACTTTCGTCTGCGTAGTCGATACCACCTTGAACAGCAGCTTCGTTAACGGTTTGTGTTAAACCACGCCAAATGTAGTTACTAGTCGCGCCAGCGTTCGCGGTAAATGAACCTTCCGCGTAGGTAGGCATTGCAGTTAACAGACACGCTGAAGAAATAGCAGCGGCAAGTAGGGTTCTTTTTGTAGATGTTTTCATGTGTGTTCTCCAGTCAAATTCAAACTTGTTGTAATTCGTTTTTTCTGTCTGTGTTTTCTTTTTTGGACTGGGTAACGCAAAGTTAATGCCCATTTATGGTTCATGAAAAAAGGAAGTTAAAATAAATGTAAAACATTGAATAATATAAATTTATTTTATTTTATTTTTGTATTTATAGTTTTTAAGGGAATTAGCCCCAGAACAATAATGCACCAATTAAACGCAACCTCACCAAAATTGGGCAAAATATTAAATTAAGGTTACTGGTCTTAAATTTCAGTGAAATTAACGTTGATGAGTCCTTTGCATAGTAAACAAGCTTGGTTTTGGGTAAACTTTCGCAACCCCAAAACGTAAGTGGCAACGTACCTTGTTGTTTTTGATTTAAAGGACATGTAATGAAACCATTCTTAATTGCCCCATCAATACTGTCTGCCGACTTCGCAAGGCTTGGTGAAGACGTAGAGAAAGTATTAAGCGCAGGCGCCGATGTGGTGCATTTCGATGTAATGGATAACCACTATGTGCCAAACCTTACGTTTGGGCCGATGATTTGCGAAGCGTTAAGAAAATACGGCATTACTGCACCTATCGACGTTCACCTTATGGTAAAGCCGGTAGATGACCTAATTGAGAAATTCGCTAATGCTGGCGCAAGCTATATTAGCTTTCATCCGGAAGCGTCTGAGCACATCGACCGCTCTCTACAACTCATTATTGATGCAGGCTGCAAACCTGGTTTGGTATTCAACCCGGCCACACCACTTCACTACCTTGACCACGTTATGGATAAACTGCACCACATTCTTATTATGTCGGTGAATCCAGGCTTTGGTGGTCAAAAATTTATACCTAGTACTTTAGATAAGGTACGAGCAGTGAAACAGCGCGTATTAGAAAGCGGCTACGATATACGAATTGAAATTGACGGTGGCGTAAAAGTCGATAACATTCGCGAAATAGCAGAAGCGGGAGCAGACATGTTTGTGGCTGGTTCGGCGATTTTTTCTCAACCAGATTACAGTGATGTCATTGCACAAATGCGCGATGAGCTTTCATCGTTATCAAAAGCTTAATTTTTAACAGAATTTAACGTATTACAGGTAAATAGAAATGAGTAATAAACCCGTTGTATTAAGTGGCTGTCAGCCTTCAGGACAACTTACCCTTGGCAATTATATGGGTGCACTTAAACAGTGGGTTTCCATGCAAGAAGATCACGACTGTCTATATATGATTGTCGATTTGCATGCGATCACCGTAAGACAAGATCCAAAGCAACTAGCTGAAGCTTGTTTAGACGGCCTTTCTCTTTACTTAGCATGTGGCATTGACCCGCAAAAAAGCACGCTATTTTTACAATCTCACGTACCTGAGCATGCACAGTTGTCGTGGGTGTTAAATTGCTATGCTCAAATGGGTGAGTTAAATCGCATGACGCAGTTTAAAGATAAGTCTGCGAAAAATGAGAACAACATAAATGTAGGCTTGTACAGCTACCCTGTGCTTCAAGCAGCAGATATCTTGCTTTATCAAGCGGATAAAGTACCCGTAGGTGAAGACCAAAAGCAGCACCTTGAGTTAACACGCGATATCGCAACGCGGGTAAATAACTTATACGGCGACGTATTCCGCTTACCAGATCCTTATATTCCAGAGTTTGGTGCTCGTATCATGAGCCTGCAAGAGCCAGAAAAGAAAATGTCTAAGTCTGACAATAATCCGAATAACTTCATTGGACTACTAGAAGAACCGAAGAAGTTAGCTAAGAAGATTAAGCGCGCGGTAACCGACTCTGACGAACAAGCAAATATCTACTTCAACCCCACAGAGAAACCGGGCGTATCAAACTTACTTACTCTACTTTCTCTTGCTACGGGTAAATCGGTAAAAGATCTTGAGCCTGAATATACAGATAAAATGTATGGTCATTTGAAAGGCGATGTTGCAGATGCAGTGGTAGCATTACTTGAGCCTATTCAAACTCGCTATGCAGAAATTCGCGCAGATAGAGCATACCTAGATGATGTTATGCGTCAAGGCGCAGAAAAAGCATCAGCACGTGCAGCAGAGACTTTGGCCAAAGTCTATAAAGCCGTAGGCTTCATCCCTAAGCCATAACCCGTTACTTAAGCGGTATAAATACTAACAGCATGAAGCGTTCACAGAACGCTTCATGTGTCTAACCCTCACATTTCAGAAATACCAAGGACTAGCACTGCTGTGTTGCTGTTAATTGATAACTTCGATTCGTTCACTCATAACCTTGCTCGCTATTTCACAGAGCTTGGAGCTGACGTTGAAGTAGTGCGAAACAACGCTCTCAGTATTGACGACATTGCGCGCATAGCGCCTTCACAGCTTGTTATCTCGCCAGGACCTTGCACCCCTAACGAGGCAGGTATCAGCCTAGCTGCAATTGAACACTTTGCTGGCAAAATGCCAATTCTGGGCGTTTGCTTGGGTCATCAAGCAATTGGCCAAGCGTTTGGCGCTGAAGTGGTAGGCGCACAAGAAATTAAGCATGGAAAGGTGTCTGTATTATCACATGGCAATACGGGTTTATTTGACGGGCTACCTAGTACGTTTAATGTAACCCGTTATCACTCTCTGGTCTTAAACCCTACCTCTTTACCGTCATCGCTACGTGTAGATGCGTGGTGTGAAACCGCTCAGGGAACGAAAGAAATTATGGCGATTTCGCACAGCCACTATCCGATCTGGGGGGTACAATACCACCCAGAGTCATTACTTACCGAACACGGCCACAATGTGCTTGATGCCTTTCTTCGCGTTAAAACGGTTTAAGTTAACGAGTTTAGTGCCGATACATAAAATAGCGTAAAAGCTTACGCTTGAAGACCGGTAAAACTCGCAATTCACTGATTTTTCGTTTAACTTTTCATAAGCCAATTCAGCCACTGTACTGAATTAACGTTATGTCGAGAACTGCATAAGCGATATCTAAAGTTGCCGAGCAAATAAAACGCTTTCAAGTAGTAGCTATCATTTCCACCATTAGCATTGCGAAAGTTATAAGGCCCTGATGTACGATAATATTGCGGTTCACCAAAAAGTTATGAGCAGGAGTGCTTTTAATATGACAATGGGGGCAACCACACCGCCCACGATAGATGATCGTTTCGAAAATATGGTCATATCACCCGAACGCGTTCTTGAAATGCTAGGAAAGCGCAAGGTGGGTCAAGTCAGCTTCGAACAATCAGAGCAAGGAGACGCTCGCAGACGATTGCTCCACGTTGAGAAAGTCGCTATTGAAAATAAGCGCCTGCAAGAAAAAACAGAAGCCTCTTATCTAGAATCAGTGAGTCACCATCTTCACGAAGTCTTGCTTGGCGAATTAACCGAACAACTCAGCTATACCGACGAACTCGTCCAGAACGTGCTTAATTTACCGGAAAACATTGGCGAACTTTTAGATGCCCTGTCGGTAAAAGCCTGCTCGGTCTCAAAGTTAGAACCCATAGCTGCCACCATGCCATGGCTTTATGACGACTTAATAGTGATTGTAAATACGCCGCAATTTAGACGCAAAGATTCGCGAGGACGTATTATTGTTGTTGAAACATTGCGTACGGCTTTAAGCTTTTTAGGTATAGAGAACTTACGAACGTTAATACCTTCATTGATATTAAAGCGTGCCATGCCTCAAATAACCGACCCCTACCCGTTAATAAAGCAGAAGTTGACGCAGTATTCGACGGGGGTTGCACTTACCGCCAAACGGCTTGCAGCACTAAGTGACTTGAATAAAAACCAAGCCTACACGTTAGCGATGGTGAGTAATCTAGGGCGCTGCGCTGTAACGCGACTTTATTTCAAGCTGTTCGATAAGATCCAACTGCACTTATTACAAGAGTGCCAGAAAGACAAAGAACAAAAGCGCCATGAGGCTTTATTAAAAATTGCGCCGTCGGCTAACCACCTTATTGCTCTGCAACAAGAATTTGCTGATGCGGTAAGCGCCGACATCTTAGAATGGATGCACTTCACACGCCTCCCCATTGCACAGCCCATGCGAGACTGCGCCGATAAGCAGCCTACTCAACCTAAAACTTTGAGCAAAATACTGCATCAAGCGCGAACTTACACACAAATAAGAATGTTACATCAGTTGAAGCTCGTCGATATAAAAGAGGTAAAACCGCTTTTTTCAGAACAGCGCTACCCTGCTGGTGCACTTGAGAAACTTAAAAGCATGGATATTTTCACCCTGCCGTTAGTAAAAAGCGAGGATGAACGATAGGCTTTGTTGGCCCTTTCTACCTATTTAGAACAAATTTCGTGCATGAAGAGACCACAAACCTTAAATAATTTATGGATATTCATGCACTCGTTATGCACTTTTCTCACAATTCATATTCAATGCGCTGAAATATTGACGATTACTCAATGCTTTGAGCGTTTTAAGCAGTATTGAACAGCAAGACTAGGTTCATCTATTAAGCCGTTCAAATTATGGTGAAGCATAACAAAACCACCAAGCGGCGCTTTTCTTAGCGCAAAAAATGATTATTACTAATTGATATAGCCCAGTAGTTAATAGTTATTCACTTTTCCTGCAAATTAAGCCACAGTCCTTATAAATAAAGGGCTGCAGCCCTTTGCATAGAAGACAAATGTTAAAAAAAATGGCATACTGTAAAACAAATCCGATTAGTTTTTATGCGCCCAATTAATGCTTTTCGTCTCTCGAAGCACGAATAAAACGTACTTGTAGATTCAATAAGCACACTCACATTGTGTGATTGGCGCCCAACGCAGAGGTAACAAAGATGAACGTAACTCGCGCTACATTTGATGATGTAATGGTTCCTAACTATAACCCAGCAGGTATGGTACCTGTTCGAGGTGAAGGTTCGCGCGTATGGGATCAAGATGGAGCTGAGTACATCGACTTTGCAGGCGGTATTGCAGTAAACGTTTTAGGTCACTGTCATCCAGAGCTAGTGAAAGCCCTTAACGAACAAGGCAGCAAGCTTTGGCACTTAAGCAACGTGTTCACCAACGAACCAGCCCTTCGTCTCGCTAAGAAACTTAACGATGCGACGTTCTCTGACAAAGTTTACTTTGCAAACTCTGGTGCAGAAGCCAACGAAGCGGCATTAAAGCTAGCTCGTCGCTGGGCGCTTGATAAGCACGGTGAAGATAAAAACCAAATCATTGCCTTCAACAAAGGTTTCCACGGCCGTACTTTCTTTACTGTTACAGTAGGTGGTCAAGCTGCTTACTCTGATGGTTTTGGCCCTAAGCCTGGCGCTGTTGATCACTGTGACTACAATGATTTAGCGGCCTTTGAAGCACTTATTTCTGACAAAACCTGTGCGGTAATGATGGAACCACTTCAAGGCGAAGGCGGAATTATTCCACCAGACATCGATTTCGTGAAAGGTGTTCGCGAGCTGTGTGACAAGCACAACGCATTACTTATTTTTGACGAAGTTCAGTCGGGTGTTGGTCGTACTGGTCACCTTTATGCTTACATGGGCCTTGGGGTAACACCTGATATCCTAACTACAGCTAAATCGCTGGGTGGTGGCTTCCCAATTGGCGCCATGCTAACAACGAACGATATTGCTGCTCATCTTAAGCCAGGTACCCACGGTAGTACTTATGGTGGTAACCCACTTGCTTGTGCGGTAGCAGAAAAAGCGTTAGATATCGTGAACCAGCCTGAAGTGCTTGAAGGTGTACTTAAGAAAGAGGCCCTTTTCCGTGAACTACTAGGTGCTATTAACGAAAAGTACAACGTATTTGAAGAAGTTCGTGGTCAAGGCATGTTATTAGGTTGTGCGTTAAATGAGAAATACCAGGGCCGTGCACGTGACTTCATGATGGCTGCAACTAAAGTGAACCTTATGTGTCTTGTTGCAGGCATGAACGTAATTCGTTTTGCACCTTCACTGGTTATTCCTGACGAAGACATTAAAGAAGGTCTTGCACGTTTTGAACGCGCCGTTGCTGCCGTTGTAAACGCCGAATAATTACAACACGAGTAGCGAACATGAATATCATTCGCCCTATCACGAAGGCCGACTATAACGCGCTTAAAGAAATCGCCGTTGAATCAGGTATTGGCTTTACGTCTCTACCTGTCAACGACGAGTTGCTGCAGCGTAAAATTGATCGTGCAGAAACTGCGTTTAACAAACCAAACGTAACCGAACCTGGCGATGAGTCATACTTGTTTGTAATGGAAGATACCACTACCGGACAGGTAGTGGGAACAACAGGTATTGAAGCGGCGGTTGGTATAGACGATGCGTTCTATCATTACCACTTAAGCAAAGTCGTGCATGCCTCGCGCGAGCTGAACATTCATAACACGGTAGACATTCTAACGTTTTGTAATGACTACACCGGTGTTACTGAGATATGTACGCTGTTTCTTCGCGAACAAGCCCGTGGCGGCATTAACGGCCGCTTCCTTTCGAAGGTTCGATTCTTGTTCATGATGGAGCACCGTGAACGCTTCTCAGAAACCGTCATAGCTGAAATGCGCGGTGTGAGTGACGAAGAAGGACGCTCACCATTTTGGGAGTGGTTGGAAACCCATTTCTTCTCAATGGATTTTCCTACTGCCGACTACTTAACAGGCATTGGTAATAAAGTGTTTATTGCTGAACTTATGCCGAAGTACCCGATATACGTAAATCTGCTTAGTAAAGAAGCGCAAGAAGTCATTGGCGAAGTTCATGACAAAACACGCCCTGCTCTTCAGCTTCTTGAAGAAGAAGGCTTTTCTTGCCGCGGCTACGTAGACATTTTCGACGCAGGCCCGACGGTAGAAGCAAACTTAAGCCACATCCGCACGGCTCAGTCGAGCTTAAAACTGCCTGTAGTGATTGACGATAGCGCTGCTGCCCAAGGGCAAACGCACTACATCATTAATACATCAGTATCTGATTTTCGTGCAGTCGCCACCGAGATGACGGTAAGCGAAGAAAAGCAAGTTGCCGTACTATCTCGCCAAGCCGCTGCTGCATTGAATGTCAAAGAGGGAGAGCACGTACGCTTCGCCCCCGTTACATTCAGAGATTAAAAGGACACCCACTATGCTACATACACATTTTATCAACGGTGAATGGGTTGCCGGACAAGGTCATGACTTAACATCAGTTGACCCTGCAAAAAACGAAGTAATTTGGGAAGGTAAGTCTGCGACCGCCGCTCAAATTGATGACGCAATTAACGCTGCTCGTGCTGCACTTCCAGCATGGAGCATGAAAACCGTTGAAGAGCGTCTTGAAATAATAAAGGTTTACGGCACTAAGCTAGAAGAAGCTAAAGCGCACCTTGCTAAAGTTATGGCTAAAGAAACGGGCAAACCAGAGTGGGAGACCGCTACTGAGGTTGGCGCCATGATGGGCAAAATTGGTATTTCTGAAAAAGCCTATTTTGAGCGCACGGGCAACGTTGAAAACCCAATGCCTGTAGGTAAAGCTTTCATTCGTCACAAGCCTCACGGTGTTGTTGCTGTATTTGGCCCATACAACTTCCCTGGCCACCTGCCAAACGGACACATTGTTCCAGCCCTTATTGCAGGTAACACAGTTGTGTTCAAACCAAGCGATTTGACACCTATGGTTGCACAAGAAATGGTGAAGCTATGGGATGCTGCTGGCCTGCCAGCGGGTGTACTTAACCTAGTACAGGGTGAAGTTGAAACGGGCAAGGCGTTAGCATCGCATAACGACATCGACGGCCTTTTCTTTACGGGTAGCTCACGCACAGGAAAAATCTTGCACGAGCAGTTCGCAGGTCACCCAGGTAAAATCTTGGCCCTTGAAATGGGTGGTAACAACCCGTTAATCGTAAAAGATGTAGCTGACGTTGATGCTGCCGTACATGACATCGTTCAATCTGCTTTCATTACGTCCGGTCAGCGCTGTACGTGTGCACGTCGCCTATTCTTACCAGCCGATGCACAAGGTGATGCAATCCTTGCTCGCTTAATCGAAGTGACCAAGAATATTAAGGTGGGTGATTATGACGCTGAAGATCAACCATTTATGGGCGCCATGATCTCAAGCAATGCCGCTGCACTTATGGTGAAAGCACAGCAAGAGCTTGAAAACCTTGGTGGTAAAGTACTGGTTCGCCTTGAACAAAAAGACGAAAGCAAAGGTTTTGCTACCCCAGGGATTATTGATGTTACTGACATGCTTGCTTCACTGCCTGACGAAGAACACTTTGGTCCACTACTTAAAGTGATCCGTTACAGCGATTTTGACGCAGCTATCGCAGAAGCAAATAACACCAGCTTTGGCTTATCAGCAGGTCTTCTTGGCGACAACGAAGAAGATTATCGCTACTTCTTCGCACGCATTCGCGCGGGCATCGTAAACTGGAATAGACCTATTACAGGTGCAAGCAGCGCAGCGCCATTTGGTGGCGTGGGCGACAGTGGTAACCACAGAGCTAGCGCGTTTTATGCAGCCGACTACTGTGCATACCCAGTTGCGTCAGTTGAACTTGATAAAGTTACTATGCCGGGCAAGCTAAGCCCAGGCTTGTCGATGTAACCCAAGCTTTTCACGTTACAAAAAGGCCGACGCAAGATTTGTGTCGGCCAGTTTAGTACCAACCCTATACGAACTATTCGTTTAAAAATAGTCAACGACAGAAAGGACCCTACCACCATGCATAGCAACATCGATACGTTGTTTAGCAACATGTGGGACGATTACGTTACCATCACTCCCTCAGCACATAAAATTCATGCACTTTTGGCGGGTGAAGAAAACACGAACGACATCGTTAACGACCATGTAGCTTTTCGAACTTTTGCTCTTGATAAAACCCGCTTAGACAAGCTTGCTGCGCACTTCTTAGCATTGGGTTATGAAGCTAAAGGCGACTATGACTTTGAAGCGAAAAAGCTTACTGCAAAGCATTTCGAGCACCCTGACGATACTAAACCAAAAGTATTTATTAGCGAGCTTCGTGTAAACGAGCTTTCTGAAACTGCTCAAGCAATTATCAAGAAGATGGTTGATCAAATGCCTGAGTCTGTAGTGGATGCCGATAACTTCTTGTACTCGGGTAAGCATTGGAACGTTACTAAAGCAGAATACGACACACTGCTTAACGAATCAGAATACGCGGCGTGGATGGCGGCATGGGGCTTTCGTGCTAACCACTTTACGGTAAGTGTCAATCACTTAACCCGTACTGACGAGCTTACCGACGTAAACACATTGCTTAAAGAAGCGGGCTTTGTGCTAAATACCTCGGGCGGTGAGATTAAAGGTGGTCCAGACGTATTTTTAGCGCAATCATCAACCATGGCTGACCGTGCTGACGTAGCGTTTAGCGACGAAACTGTGGCAATTCCAAGCTGCTTCTACGAATTTGCACAGCGTTATGAGATGCCTGATGGTAAGCTTTACAAAGGCTTTGTTGCCGCATCGGCAGATAAAATCTTTGAAAGCACCAATGCTAAGTAACGAGCTTGCTTAGTCATGAAAAAAAGCCCGATAGGGCTTTTTTTGTTTAAGCTTAGCAGAAGACATTACCGATTAGGCTCAGTGGTATGCCTTGCCAAGAACTGGTCGTAAGGCATGGGCTTATCGAAATAAAACCCCTGCATTAACTGAATATCGGCTTGCTCCATAAACGGTAAATAGGATTCTAATTCTACGCCCTCAGCCACTACGTCTATTTGCAAACTCTTCAGCATAGCTATAAGTCCATTAAATAGTGCGTTTGCTTTACTGTCTTGGTGAATACCTTGAATTAAGCTTTTATCAACTTTTACCGCTTCAAACTGAAAGCTTCGCAGGTAGCTTAAGGACGAAAACCCGCTGCCAAAATCATCAAGCGACAGCCTGAACCCGCGCTCTCTCAAGGTGTTTAAGGCTCTAAGCGCTAATTTCTCATCGCGAATAAAGACCGACTCAGTGAGCTCTAATTCAATAAACTCAGGAGAAACATTATTGTCCATGCAAATAGACACGGCCTGATCAGGAAACTTCGGGTCAAGCATTTGATTAGCACTTACGTTCACAGACAACGGAATAGCCTCTCCCTGCTGAGACTCCATTATAGAAATGTAATCACACGCGGCGTCTAATGCTTGAAGCCCTATCGCGCTATCTAATTTGTGCTCTTCTGCAATAGGAATAAACACCGCTGGAGATACCACACCGTGCAAACCCGAAATCCAGCGACACAACACTTCACCGCCTTTCAACTTGCCATGCAAATCGTATTTACCCTGGATATAGAAATCGAGAAGGTGATTTTCTACCGTTCTTCGCAAGTCATTTACCATACTGACCTGCTGAGTCATACTTTCATAAAGCCCAGGCTCATATATAAATGCCTGTCCTTTACCGAGTTCTTTAGCGCGGTACATTGCCGCGTCAGCGCACTGCACCAAGCCTTCTATGTTATCGCTGTGCTCTGGATATTGAGCGATCCCCATACTGGCAGAAAGCATGAGTTCTGTTGCTTTTACAGTGATAACGTCTTCCTCTATCTGACTAATAAGTCTTTCAGAGCGCTCGCTTATCTCTTCCAAATTCTGCTCTGGCAATACAGCAATGAATTCGTCTCCCCCCCACCTACCAACTTCGCCAATAGGACCAAACATGCTAGTTAGAAGCGCACCAACACGCTGAAGCTCAACATCCCCTCTTTCATGCCCCGCGTTGTCATTAATAGCCTTAAAGCCATCAAGGTCAATAAAAACTAAGACAAAATGCTTCTTTTGTTGAACTAGGCCAGCGATAGACTCACGCAGTGAATTGCGGTTGGAAAGGCCTGTTAATTCATCGTGCAGTGCCAGTTGACGTAGCTTGGCTTCATTGCGTTTTCTCTCGCTTATATCGCGCATCGTTGCAATGAGATACGAAGAGGTTTGTTGATAGGTCTCAAACAGTGCAACAGAAATATCGACAATCTTTATCTCGCCGCTTTGGGTTTTAATCTTTGACTCAAATCGAACCTGTTTGTCGAGCGCCAGCTGAGCTTTATCAACTTTCTCTGCAATAAATATCTGATTAAAGTCCAGCCCAATGCACTGCTCTTTAACCGTTGCAGCAATTAATCTTATAAAGGCATCATTACATTCTGTGATAGCCAGATCAGGAGAGAGTACTAACATGGGTTCCCGCGAACTGGCAAAAGCAGAGGCCATCAAGTGAAAAGACTGTTCAGCTTTGCGTTGCTGAGTAATATCTTTAGTGGTTCCCACAATGTGCAGCGCTTCACCAGCATTGCCCCGCTTCAACACACGGCCCCGCAACCTTATCCATTGATAGCTTTTGTCTAACATTAAGCGAAAGGAAAATTCAACGCGGTCGCGATTGCCAAGAAGCGCCATAGTCCAATGAAACTGGAGCCCTTCCAAATCCTCATCATGTACGCGTTCAAGAAGTTGAATTAAGGTGCCAGACCAGGTAGATACACTTTCCGAATAAAGTGAAAAAGAGCGAAGTTCCATTAGGTCACTTTTCGCTTCCCAACTCCAAAAGGATTCTTGAGACGCCCACAAAGCAAGTTCCAAATCCTTTTGCGCACGCTGACTTTCTTTAAGCGAAGCATACAGAATTTGCGTCTTTTCTCTCAGTAAGGTTTCTGCTTGTTCTCTAGCATTACGCTCTCTTTTCAACCGCCTTTCAAATAAAGCTAAAGGGTCGTTTGTAAGGAGTTTGTCATTTGATGTTTCACCTGACATTAAACACCTCCGTTAAACAACAACAGATATGCTGAATTCGTACGTATGTGGTGTTTTAAGTTGGTGAGTTTCCCTTTCTAGCGTGCAGTTATAATAGACTGCAGCAGCATCCATTAAGCCTTCAGCTAAAGGGTACAGCTCTCTTTCAGAATAATATTGCAGGCGCATTGTGGTGTCTGTGCGTGACAGAACTTTGAAGCGGGGAAGATCTGCGTCAGGATAAAGTTTTTTGACTTGGACATGAATGTCACCATCCAAGTGTTCTAGCATGTTCAACATGCCATCGGTATTGGCCAGCACGTCACCGTGCACGGCACCTAATTTACCAAATAAATAAAAGCCAAAATCGTATAAGAGTTCATTCGCGGACTTACCCGTTCTTTCCACCAGCACACCAACTAGGCGTTGCATCTGTTCAAACGGGTAATAACCTACTGCCGTGTAAGCTCCGTCGTTCTCTAATTCAGCTTCCATAATGACATCATCAGCGAACTCAGGAGAAACTTTTTCCTCGAGCATATCGATTAACGATGTGAAAACTATGCCTAACATGTAAATTCCTCATTGGTTCCTTTAATGAGTGTAGTTCACCTAAGCATAAGAACAACTTAAACTTTATGACAAATCTTCTGTTGCTTCATCTTTGCTAGGCAGCACGATTTCAACCGTATCAACTCGCTGCAATCCTCGCGGCAATTTATTCCCTCTGCGGCCCCTTTCCCCCTGATAATGGGTCAGGTCTTCCGCAGTGAGCGTCATATTGCGCTTGCCCGCTCCAACTTTGATCGCTGCGCCATCAGGCACAACAGCAAGCACCTTCACGAACTCTTCGCGAGACTGTGATTTTGCCGAAGGAATATTGATAAGCTTGTTCCCCTTCCCTTTACCTAAACTTGGTAAATCGCGTAGTGGGAACATGAGCATGCGACCTTCATTGGAAATACTTAGGCACCAATCCGAGTCTGGATTAGTAACCGGTGTTGGTTTCATCACTTTAGCCGCAGTAGGCAAGGATAAGTAGGCTTTACCGGCTTTGTTTTTACTCACCATATCTTTAAAGGTGCCCACAAAGCCGTAGCCTGCGTCAGAGCCCACTAAGAACTTACTTTCATCTTGCGCCATAATAACGTGTTGGAATGATTCACCACCCACAATGCTAAAGCGCCCGGTTAACGGTTCGCCCTGACTTCTAGCTGAAGGCAAGCCGTGCGCATCGCAAGAGAAGGTCCGGCCTGAACTATCCATAAATACCGCAGGCTGATTACTTTTACCTTCAGCGCTAGATAAATAGGCATCACCGGCTTTATAACTTAAGCCCTCGGCATCAATGTCGTGACCTTTTGCACAGCGCGCCCAACCTTTTTCAGAAAGCACGACGGTGACTGATTCAGCAGGCACTAACTCTTTTTCAGACAGTGCTTTGGCTTCGCCTCGCTCAACAATAGGTGAACGTCTGTCGTCACCGTACTTTTCAGCATCTGCAAGAATTTCTTTTTTAATTAGCGTTTTAAGACGGCGATCTGAGCCTAACAACTGTTGTAGCTTGTCGCGCTCGGCTGCAAGCTCATCTTGCTCGCCCTTAATTTTCATTTCTTCAAGTTTGGCTAGGTGACGTAGTTTCAGTTCAAGAATAGCTTCAGCTTGCTTATCACTTAGTCCAAAACGCGCCATTAACTCTGGCTTTGGTTTGTCATACGTACGAATAATTTCGATAACTTCATCAATATTCAAAAACGCAATCAACAAACCTTCTAGAATATGCAAGCGCGCTAGCACTTTGTCTAAGCGGTACTGCAAGCGGCGCGTTACCGTATCTTTGCGGTACTGCAGCCACTCAGTCAAAATAGTACGCAAATCCTTGACCTGAGGGCGGCCGTCTAGGCCAATCATATTCAGGTTAACCCGGTAGTTTTTCTCAAGGTCGGTGGTTGCGAATAAATGCTGCATTAATTGGGTTACATCAATGCGATTTGAGCGAGGTGTAATAACTAAGCGCGTTGGGTTTTCATGGTCCGACTCGTCGCGGAGATCGCTTACCATGGGCAATTTCTTCGCCTGCATTTGCGCTGCAATTTGCTCTAAAATTTTGGCGCCTGACGCTTGATGAGGCAAAGCAGTGATGACCACGTCGCCATTTTCCTCACCATATACTGCACGCATTTTTATTGAGCCACGTCCTGTCTCATAGAGCTTTTGAATATCGGCTTTTGGCGTAATAATTTCTGCTTCGGTGGGATAGTCCGGTCCATTCACGTGCTCTAATACATCGCGAAGTTCAGCTTTACTGTTGTCTAGCAACATAGCGCAAGCATTGGCCAACTCTCTAACATTATGAGGAGGAATATCGGTCGCCATACCCACTGCGATGCCCGTCACACCGTTAAGCAAAATGTGAGGTAAGCGTGCCGGTAACACACTAGGCTCTTCTAAGGTACCGTCAAAGTTAGGTACCCAGTCTACAGTGCCTTGGCCGAGTTCATTAAGCAGTACTTCTGAAAACCGAGAGAGTTTTGCTTCCGTGTAACGCATGGCTGCAAACGATTTAGGATCATCTGGTGCACCCCAGTTCCCCTGCCCATCTACCAATGGGTACCGGTAAGAGAAAGGCTGCGCCATAAGCACCATCGCTTCGTAACATGCAGAATCTCCGTGAGGGTGAAACTTACCTAATACGTCACCAACGGTTCTTGCCGACTTTTTGTACTTTGCGTTCGCGCTTAAGCCCAAATCTGACATAGCATAGATAATGCGTCGCTGTACCGGCTTCAAACCATCTGAAATGTGCGGGAGGGCACGGTCCATGATGACGTACATAGAATAGTTAAGATAAGCGTCTTCGGTGAAGCGTCGAAGAGGGAGTTGCTCTACCCCATCGCGATTAATGATGATCTCGTCACTCATGATAGTTTTTTTCGTTTTGTTATTAATACCAATACGCTCGTACTAGTGAGGCCGTCGTTTGTGGGTAATTTAGCGCACCACATAATGAATTCACGCGAGCAATAAAGCTATTGTGGGGTAAACCGCAATCGTGTGCAATCCTTGAAAACATTTGTCATCACATTTGAGGGTTTTAAGCGCCTGTTAATATTTGTTACACGGCACAGATAAATTACATCTAGCGGTAAACGGCTGTGATGTGTTTGTTTTGTCATTCTACAAATAGAGTGTTTAAATAGAATGGGATGAATTCTGCTGTCCAATATTCGTCCTAAAAATAATAAAACCCTTATTCAGACGGTAAATAAAGTACAGATTAATATGGCAATGTTTCGCGTATTCTTTTTCCTGCTTGTGTTGCTAGGTAGCTTCTTGCCTTCCCACTCATCTGCACAGCATATCGAACAGCTGTTTGACGAACAAAGTACGCTTGATTTATCAGATTCACTGTATTTTTTATTCGAAACCGACTACCAGCTTACCATTGGTGATGTATCAAGAAGGCGAAGTGACTTTCTTATGCATCCTCACGACAACCCTAACTTTGGATTCCGCAATAACGGGATGTGGCTACTGACGTCAGTTACCAATGTCTCAAACGATAAACACTGGGTCTTTTCAATCAACTTTAGTCAGTTGGATAGCGTTGATTTTTACTTGGTACAAGATGGCAAGGTCATTAGTCAAAGTCATCAGGGAAAAGCACAGAAGGAGCAACGTTTTCGCGTACCTACCTTTCGTGTTGAACTTCCCAACAGCGATCCCGTCGACCTTTACATTCGCATTGAAAGTCATTCATCTAGCCTGATTGCTCCACTTCGCATACAGGCTGAACCTCTGCATAGCAGTTACTTTCAGATGGATAGTTTGCTGTGGGGCTTTTTCTACGGTGGCCTACTCATACTTGCGATTTATAATTTAGCGTTGTTTTTCGGCGTTAGAGAAAAGAGCCTGCTTGCGTATGTTGGCTACATACTGGCGGTAATTTTGTGGCAGTTTGTGTGGGGTGGTCATACGCACCTGTTGTTCACTGAAGGCATCCCATCGTGGCTTGTTGGTCATTCAGAACTAATATTTGTCATCATTGGTATAAGCTCAGGCTTATTTACCATGACGTTTTTAGAAACCGAGAAACATTCACCCACTGCCCATCCTATTATCAATCTACTTTTAATATGCCAGGTAGTAACAGGGTTAGTGTGTTTTATCGATCTCTTGCCGTCTATATGGAAAAACAACCTTGTATATGGCGTGGGACTCATTGCCATTTTAAGTTATATCTATGCGGGATTTGAGGCCTTCTTCAATAGATTTAAACCTGCCCGCTACTTCATTTTTGCGTGGAGTATGCTTGCCACTGGCGCTGTTGTTGGCATGTTAAGCCTAATCGGTGTGCTGCCCTCAAACGATTTTACGACCTATTGTTTTCAAGTTGGCGTTTTCCTTGAGGCTGGACTCTTTTCGTTCGCACTTATGGAAAAAAGCAGAAGCCAGCTTGAAAGTGAAGTAGAGCAGGCTACAAATGATTTGCGCAACAATGTTGAGCTTATCGAAGAGCAGAATGCGCGCTTAGATATTGCGAGAAAGGATGCAATCAAAGCCAGTAACGTGAAGTCTCAGTTCCTTGCAAACATGAGCCACGAGATTCGAACGCCACTCAATGCAATATTGGGTTTTAGTAAAGAACTTAATAACGCCCCGCTGCCAACGGATCAACAAGAGCAAGTGCGCATCGTCAATACTGCCGCTGAAAACCTGCTCACTATCGTTAACGACGTTCTCGACTTCTCAAAAATTGAAGCGGGTAAACTTCAAATAAACAACCAACCGTTTTCACCGAATAAGCTGCTTGAGGAGATGGTCACTATCATGGCTAAATCTTCTCACAGTAAGCGTATAGAGTTCGTTTTTAATTTAAATCCGCTGCCTGAAAAGCTCATCGGCGATGTGTTTCGCATTAAACAGGTGCTTAATAACCTACTCAGTAACGCACTAAAATTCACGTCTAGTGGAACCATCACGTTCTCAGCAAGTGGGCGCTCGCTTCCACATGGTATTCACGAATTGAATATTACCGTTGAAGACACAGGTATTGGCATTAGCCGACAGGACCGGAAAAAGCTTTTTAACGCATTTTCACAAGTAGACGATGCGCTAAATCGCAACTATCAAGGCACTGGCCTGGGCCTTGTTATTAGCAGAGAATTAGTTCGTCTAATGAATGGCGATCTTACTTTGAAAAGTGTGCTTGGCCAGGGATCTACATTTAGCGTATCTCTGCGTATGAATCAGTTAAGTCAAAAATACTCGCTGACAAGCAGCAATGATTGGAAAGGGAAAAACGTTGTAATATTCGACCCTATTCCAGCAACCCGTCGTTCAAGCGCTAGTATGCTATCTATTTTAGGCGCGAACATCATTTCAGTGGAGTCTTTAGATTATTTAGCCACACTACGTGGTCAGTATGACTTTTTCATGGCAACGGTACCGGTTAGTAAAATGGGATTGCGGGACACCTACCTAAGCCGGTTTGTACAATTCCCTGCTCAAAAGCGAATTCTCTGGTACTCGGGCCCAGAACCGTTTGCTCAATATCCTAGCCTTTCGCAACATTTTCATTCACAGGTTCGCATGCCCATTACGTTGACCAAATTAGATAGTTTGGTGAACCAGCACACCACGCCGGCAAAAAACGCGATGCAGGAAAAGATTGGCAGCTTGCCTAACGTAAAAGTACTGGCGGTTGATGACATGGAAATGAACTTGAAGCTGCTGCATACGTGGCTTGATCACTCACCTGTAGATCTCATCACGACTATTAGCGGACAAGATGCTGTAAACCAGTGTCAAACACAAGAATTCGACTTGATCTTGATGGACGTTCAGATGCCCGGGATGGACGGTATTCAAGCGACCAGAGAGATTCGTAAGTCCCCATTGAATATGGGTACACCTATCATTGCCGTTACCGCCCATGCATTCAAAGAAGAACAGGAGCGATTACTCTCTTCAGGAATGGACGACTATCTCCCTAAACCTATTGAAATAGAGCTATTGATAAACCTTATTAAGTCGTGGTGCCTTAGCATTGAGCCAGGAGAAATTGAACTCCCCTCTGTGGACTGGCAGCTTGCACTAAAGCGCGCCAACCAAAATCAGGCCACTGCCACGGAAATGTTAGACGGCTTCATCGCTTTACTACCAGAAACTATTGCTACCCTTTCCGCACTTTGGCAAAAACAGGATTACAACGAACTTAAAAGCGAAGTGCATAAGCTACACGGTGCCTGTTGTTATACTGGTCTTCCGCGCATGCAGCACATCGCCCACGAAACCGAAAGTGCGCTTAAACTAGGTCAACATAAACTAGTAGACGAGCATTTACCTGCACTTATTGCGGAAGCCGAAAAGGTATTACGAGAGGGTAAATCTAGCGTTTAAAACGCCTTATAACCTATTGAGTTAAAAGCGTGCCTTTAATTAATTGCCTTGAGAAGCCTGGCGTGTTTGCTGACATTGGGCAATTAACCTAGCAAATTCACTGGCGTCTCTGTCTAACTCTGAGCTGGCAATAAAGATGTCAAAGCCGAGCCTTTTTCTTAGCTCTACCATGCGATGTGCTAGCATGGCTTTTATCCCTTTGATCACGGTGCCGTCTTCCATTACGTATTGCTTATCGTCGAACATTGATTGTTCATAGCAGCTCCCCGAAGCACAGCCTTCATCGGTATTTTGCATCAGCAAAGGTCGTTGCTCCATTAGCAAATGCGTAGCAAGCCTTGGTGAAATAGTGTTTAAAAAATCCGTATAGCTTTTAAGTTTAAAGCCGATTGTTTCTAAAGGAACATGGTCTAACCCGTGCCGCACACGTGGGCAGTCTGCACGCTGCAAGTTATCCCAATGAATTCGCCAACTGCCGAGGCGATGGCGATAAGTAATATAGTCTTTCGCGATTTCCAAGCTGTAGTCTGGCTCGCGTATTTTGAAGTACCCCACCAGCAAACACACCAGTGCTGCGCTTGTCAAAAAGATACCCGCTAAAAACAACCAGTCTGGTAGAAAGGCCAGCCATAGCGCTGCAATACACAGACCTATACAGCCCAGCACAATGCTAGTAATGCCGTTACTTTTCGATGAAGCTCGAATATAGATAGGTTCAACATTAGTGCCAGACATACAAATACACCACCAACATAATTACAGCCCAAACAATATAGAGTCTAATGCGTTTGCATTTTACGCAGTCAGTATGCCACCAGCGCAGGATTGGGTTAGATTTTCGCATACACTTACCACTCTTCTATACGCCTGTTAAAGAGGGATAGTTTAACCGTAAAATTAAGCTAATGTGTGATTTCTATAACGATATCGTTGAAATGCTGCCACTATTGTCGGGGTAAACACTAACGATAAAATAACAGAAAAGCCTACGCCACCAGCAAGCACAACAGCCAACGGCGGCCAAAAGCTCCCTTCACTGAACAACAACAGCGGTATTAAGCCACCCACCGTAGTAAAAGTAGTGGATAAGATATGTCGGCTACAGCTCATGGTTTCTTCAACGATGGCTTTGGTATCGCCTTGCTTGGCTTTGGGGTTAGCGTTAATCGCGGCGATAACGACTATCGAGCCATTTATTGCAACGCCGATAAGCCCTGCACAACCAAGTAAAGGGTTAAACCCAACTGGCAAACCAGAAATCCACAAGCTAAACATTCCTAGCCCTACAGAGAGAATAGCAACTAGCGCGATTACGCCAGCCATGCGTAGGCTAGTAAAGGTTAAAATGAGCGTGGTCACCATTAGCACTAATAAGACTGGCGCATACGTCGCAAGTTTTCCTAACGCCTGCTGCTGTTCATCTGCATCTCCGGCCAAGTGGATCCTATAGCCCTCTGGCAACACCAGGCTACTCTCAAGCAAATCTCTTAGCTGATTACTCGCGTCAATTGCCGGTACACCGGGAAGCAAAAAGGCTTGAATGCGATTAAGTCGTTCTCCGTCTACACGGGTAATGCTGCTGGTTGCAGGCTGTAGTGTTAAATTACTCACTGCGGCCAGAGGAGACCAAGAAATAGCATTATCACCGGCTACAGGTATAGGCATAGCATCCACACCCGTTACATTTTGCCTATATGCCTCATCAAGACGCACTCTAACGGGAATTTCCTCTGTACTTTCAAGCACTGAACCGCCAGTAATACCCGAGAAGTTAACTTGCATCTGATTGGCAAGCTCAGAAAGGGTTAAGCCGAGGTGAGACAAGTTATCGCTGTCTGCATTTATTTTAAGCTCGGGTTCGCCCATGGAGATACTGGTAATAGACTGAGATATTCCATCTACCTGCGACATCAACATGCGTACTTTGTCGCCTAAGTCGTTTAATATATTAAGATCGGGCCCGAAGATTTCTACTTCAACCGGCGCGGCAATGGGGGGCCCCTGTCCAAAGGCTCGTACTACAATTTGTACTTCAGGGTACTCACTATCAAGGGAATGCTGAAGATTACCTACTAGCGCTACGGCGTCTTCTACCGTGTGTGTCGATACAACAGCATTTGCAAAGTAAGGCATGTTGTCACGAGTCATCATTTGATTGTAATACACCGACGGTGCTGATCCGCCCACCAACCAACTGACTTGCTTCACCCCTTGTTCGCCACGAATAGCGGTATCAATCTTTTTAACGTATTGGGTAGTGTTATCAATACTGCTTCCCTCTTTCGTCCACAGGTAAACTTCAAACTGATCCCTATCTGCGCTTGGGAAAAACACGTTAGCGAGTGTTGAAGACAGCACAAAACCGGACAAGCAAAGTAGGGCTATAACCGGCAGCACTAAAACAGGCTGTTTTATCCAGCGACCTAATTGCTTTTTGAATGCAAGGCTTAGCTGGGGAGCTTGTAATCCAACCTTCCACCAAGACTTTGATACGGTTTCGAAGGGCGAGCCATTGTGGTGCTTTGGTAAAAATCGAGCGGCTAACGCAGCAATTATCGTCAGTGAAATAAACAGCGAACCAATAAGCGCCATAACCACACTAATCGCAATGGGCCCTACGAAATCCCCTATATTCCCATCAAGCAGAAAAATAGGCATAAAGCCAAGAATGGTAGTGAGTGTTGACGCCAATAACGGCGCAAATAGGTGAGATACACTTTTAGCCATTGCTCCCACCCGTGTCAGGTTCGGGTCTTGCAAATTAATGCGTATTTCATCGGTGATCACTATGGCGTTGTCAATAAGTAAGCCGATAGCGATAATCATCCCAAAAATTGACATCTGATGTATCTGCTCGTTGTAAAAACTCAACGAAAACAGGGCAAATGCCGCACATAAAGGCAGTGCTAAACCCACAATCCATGCGGCACGAAATCCCATGAACAGTAGAATGACCAGCATTACAACGGCACACCCCATGAGCAGATTCATCGACAAATCTGCGAGACGGTTGGCCGTATATTCGTTTTGTTCAAATGCCACAGTGGCGGTTAAGGTCCCGCTGAAATCTTTATTAAATTGCTCTACCACTTTCAACGCATTTTCTGTCCACACATCAGAACGTAGCGAAGGCTGCATACGGGCTGCCACGAAAATTGACTCTTCACCGTTTAAAAAAGCCACCTCACCTCTAGGCGTGGTATAACTGCGTTCTACCGACGCCACATCTTCTACTCGCAAATAGCGGCCTTGTACGTTTACAAGTGGAATTGACGCTATCATGTTTACGCCATTTAAGCCTTCACCTACGGTGAAGCGCACGTTGCTTTGCTCGGTGTTTAACATGCCGGCTGGCAATTTTGGGTCGGCTCGGCTAATTATGCTACTCACCTGCTGCAATGTAAGACCTGTGGCGGCAAGCTTAATGGGGTCAATATTGACACTAATCTCCTCTTGCGGTGCACCGTATACACGCACGAGTTCAGTTCCATTAACGTTGCGAAGCCGGTCAGTCAGTTCTTGAGCCAATCGGGCAGTTAGCGTAATAGGGGTATTTTCAAAATGGTCGGCACGTACAGAAAGCAACAAGGTGAAGGCGGTGGCACCACGCTTCTCGTCAAATATTGGTGCCATAGCACCTTCTGGAAAAGACTCAGCGGCTGCACCTATTGCATCGCGGATCTCACTGAATAGCTGCTCGTTGCTGGTGTTATTAATCCAGTCCTGAGTCTCAATTAAGATAATAGAAATACCCGCTCGAGACGTGGATTTTACTTCCTTGATCTCAAATATTTCTCTTAACCTGTCTTCCAATACATCGCTGACTAAGGCTTCTACTCGCTCGGCTGATGCACCTGGGTACTGAGTAATGATCAACGCATTTCTTGTATCTATTCGAGGGTCTTCAATACGCGGCAAAGAGCCCAATGCTGACAAACCTGCGGTGATCAATATCAACAAGCTTAAAATCAGCAAATGGCCACGTCGATAAAACAGCGTGTACCAAGGATAGGATTTATCGGTGTCGAAATTGAATGACTTCATTAACGCGCCCCAGCTTGCTGTTGTCCGGGAATGGCTACCATCTGCCCTGGTGCTAATTTATGTGTTCCTTCATCAACATATATATCACCGTCTTCTAGTGCCCCGCGGACAAACGCTTTGTTACCATCTGTGTATACCACTTCTACCACACGTGCTTGCAAGGTGGCGTTTCCTTCTTTTGGTAACACAAAGACACGCCATAGACCTCTAAGCCCATTACTCAATGCATTAACTGGGAGCCATGCGCCAGTTTCAGAGTGAGAGCGAAACGCTGACAATATGGCCATATCACCAGGGCGCACCCGTTCATTGCTATTTAGCGTAACTAAGATATCTACCGTACGAGTTTGCACGTTGCGCGTAGGGAGGCGCTGGGATACCGTGCCTGCAACATCCATATCTCCAACGCGTACAAGCACAGGTTCATTTACATCAAACTGATCTACAACATCTGCGGGCACCGCAAAGCGCGCTTGATAGTTTTCAATACTTGTAATGCCAAATACCGGAGTACCTGCACTCACCACACTACCTTCGTCGAAAAACCGGCGATTGACGACACCATCAAACGGTGAAAAAAGCGTGGTTTTCTCTATTTCTACATTAAGAGATTCGAGGGCTGCCTGCATTTCACTTACTTGGGCCTTAGCCACATTTAAACTCGCTTTTGCTTCGTCTAAACGTTGTGCAGACTCTAGCTTTTTTTCTACCAGTGATGTAGTTCTATCACTGTTTACTTTAGCAAGAGCAAGGTCTGCATTCGCGCGCTCAATGGCCGCTTGTAGCTCACCTTTCCTGGCATTAAGGCGCGCAATATCTTGTTGCGCAAGCATATCGCCTTTCTTTACTACATCGCCTTCTTCTACGAGCATGCGGTTAACTTGACCTGCGACGTCAAAAGACAAAGACGTTGCCTTAGGTGATTCAACTAAGCCAAACACATTGATAGGTGTTTCAAAGCCCGACTGAATTTTTACCTGGCCAGTGGAAACTGCCACGGGCAACCTTGCCTCTGGCGCTTGCGTTGCATTGCCAAGACCTGCCGTCATTAAAAGTATCACTAATGCTGCAATAAAAGCGGCAATCGAAATTATTAACGTGAATTTACCACTTTTAGTTGGCGTATTTGCAGCAGTCATAACAGTTCCTTTAACCAATTTAGCGAATGCTTTAGGCTATATTTGCATACTTATTGTGCTATGCTAGTATATAAATACTAGACCGTCCAGTTTGATATTTGAATATTCTGCAATAAAGTGAGAACATACGTGGCAACCACCAAAAAGCAAGGCCGTCCTAAAAGTGAAGAAAAATACCACCTTGTACTACATGCCGCGTCTTGCTTGTTTCTGAAAGAAGGCTTTGCGAATACGTCAATGGATACGGTAGCTAAAGCATCGGGCGTGTCTAAACAGACCGTCTACTCTCACTTTGAAAGTAAAGATGCTCTTTTTAAAGCGGCTATTTCATCAAAGTGCAGGTCATATCAACTCGACACTCAACAACTCATAGACGCCACCTCTGGCTCACTTTCTCTGTTTGAATGCTTACAAAAAGTGGGTTGCCAGTTTGTGCGCTTATTACAAGACCCAGAAGCTATTGCCATATTTCGCGTTATCATCGCTGAAGCTGTAAATAGCCCTCACGTCGCTACACTTTTCTATCAGGCAGGCCCTGAAGCATCGCTTGCTACACTAAGCGCAGTTATTGAAAAATTTGGTGAAGGTAGCTTAAACGCTGACGTGGCACAGCAACTTGCAGTAGACTTTTGCGCGCTACTTAAAGGCGAGTATCACACCATGATGCTATGCGGCATTCAAACGCCGTTAAAAGACGAAGAGATAACTGCCCACGTAAATAGCGCCGCAGAAAAGATTCTCTTACTTTTTACTCACTACACCCAGCAAAGCAGTAAATACTGATACTTTTGAAAAACGCCCGTGTCACTTTTACCTTTGCCCGGACTTTGCAAAACGTAAGACAAGATTAACCTTGTCCTAATGACTTAACACCACTGGTATTATAAACTAGCAGCGTTTTCGTTGATGATTGAGAAGCGCATGTCTGACTTTACCGGTAACCACATTCTTTCGGTTAATCAATTCGATCGCGAGGCCATTGAGAAAGTCTTCTCAGTCGCCAATTCCATGCAACCTTATGCCAAGCGACAAAAGCGCACGACCGTATTAGACGGCGCTATTCTCGGTAATCTTTTCTTTGAGCCTAGCACGCGTACTCGGGTGAGTTTTGGTACTGCTTTCAACTTATTAGGCGGTGAAGTAAGAGAAACGACCGGCATGTCTAGCTCTGCCCTGGCTAAAGGCGAATCACTCTATGATACCGCTCGTGTGCTCAGCGGCTACTCTGATATTATCGCCATGCGACACCCTGCAGCCGGGTCTGTCGCTGAATTTGCTGAAGGTAGCCGAGTCCCCGTCATTAATGGTGGCGATGGCGCAAACGAGCACCCTACGCAAGCACTGTTAGACCTATTTACAATAAAACGTGAACTGGAATACAACGGTCACGGTATTGACGGTTTACACATCGCAATGATTGGTGATTTACGTTACGGCCGTACAGTGCACTCGTTATCACGCTTATTGTGTTTATTTAAAAATATACGCTTTACGCTGATTTCCCCCAAAGAATTGGCCATGCCCCAGCCTATTATCGATGCGATAGAAAACGCAGGGCATCAACTTACTATCACAGAGACGCTCGAAGGAAATATGGATGCGGATATCTGCTATCAGACACGTATTCAAGAAGAGCGCTTTCCTTCTCAAGAAGAAGCGAACAAATACCGGGGTAAGTTCCGTTTAAATCAGTCGATCTACACAAAACACTTTCAGTCGAAGACCGTTATTATGCATCCACTTCCCCGTGATTCACGTATGGAAGCCAACGAATTAGATAACGATCTAAACCTTAATCCAAACCTCGCTATTTTTAGACAGACCGACAATGGTGTGCTTGTAAGAATGGCCTTGTTTGCGCTAACCCTTGGTGTGGAAAACCTTCTCACCAAGTACGAACGCGACGTCGTTTGGTACAGCAATAAGAGTAAGTAATTACATGCAAAAATCTGAAGCCTTATTTACCCGCGCCCAAAAAACCATTCCTGGTGGCGTAAATTCACCTGTTCGCGCATTTAAAGCGGTGGGCGGTACTCCCCGCTTCATTACAAAAGCTGATGGCGCTTATATGTGGGATGCGGATGGCAAGCAATACATCGACTATATCCAGTCTTGGGGCCCGATGGTATTAGGACACAACAACGCGAAAATTCGTGAAGCAGTGATTGAGGCATCATATAGCGGCCTCTCGTTTGGCGCTCCTACAGAAGCTGAAGTGATTATGGCCGAACTTGTCAGTGAATTAGTTCCTTCAATGGAAATGGTTCGCATGGTCAACTCCGGCACAGAAGCCACCATGTCAGCCATTCGTTTGGCTCGTGGCTACACAAGTAGAAATAAAATTGTAAAATTTGAAGGTTGCTATCACGGTCATGCAGACTCACTGCTGGTAAAAGCGGGCTCTGGCGCATTAACGCTAGGTGTACCCAGCTCACCAGGTGTCCCTGCTAACGTGGCGGAGCATACGCTAACGGTTGAATACAATAATCTAGATAGCGTTCGAGAAATCTTTGAAGCCCACGGTGATGATATCGCCTGCATTATTGTTGAACCAGTAGCTGGCAACATGAACTGCATTCCTCCTGTAGAGGGGTTCCTTGAAGGGCTCCGTGCTATCTGCGATGAGTACGGCAGCGTGCTAATATTTGATGAAGTGATGACAGGTTTCCGCGTATCTCGTGGTGGAGCACAAGAGCGTTACAAGGTTAAACCTGACTTAACTTGTCTAGGTAAAGTGATTGGTGGCGGTATGCCAGTGGGTTGTTTCGGTGGTCGCCGCGACATCATTACTCACATCGCGCCAACCGGACCTATCTACCAAGCAGGTACGCTTTCAGGCAACCCGGTTGCCATGGCCGCAGGTCTTGCTGCATTAACCCAAATTAAACAGCCTGGCCTTTACGACTCTATCTTTGAGAATACACAAAAGCTCGTTGATGGGTTCCAAGCGCTTGCTGACAAACACAATATTAGCCTAACTACTAATATTGCCGGCAGTATGTTTGGGATATTCTTTACAGACGTAGAGAAGGTCACTAACTATAAGCAGGCGATTAACTGTAATACCGAGCAGTTCAATAAGTTTTATCACGGTATGTTAGAACAAGGTGTTTACTTAGCCCCAGCGTCTTACGAAGCTGGCTTTGTCTCAAAAGCACACGATGCTGAAGTCATTGAAAAAACTCTGGCTGCAGCAGATAAAGTGTTCTCAACCTTATAAACTATCAGCCCCCTTATCGTTAATTAAAGTTCGGCGCTAACACTTTTGTAAATGTAATCAAAAATAATGTGTTAACGCCGAATTCTCCTTTATACTTTCTTGACAGCATATTTTCTGAACCCCTTTTTGCTGTTTTTCTGTAGGAAATTGAAAGGTTTGATTAACAATGGATTGGCAAACAAGCGCGCTTTGCGCACTTACTGTTTATAGCGCTGTTGTCAGCGTTCTTTATGTCCGGCGCAGCAGGCGCTTTAAGTATCGACTTAGAAAAGCCCTTTCTCGTACGACAAGTAAATATGAAGCTACACTTCAGGCCGCTGACGAGGCTCGATTTCAGGCTGCTGCCGACGAAGCTCTGAAGCTCACTCAAACTTTCCAAAAGTTTGTACCCCGCCAATTCGTTGAGCACATGGCTACCACTGATGTAGATTCACTGGAGCTTGGCTACGCAGCGGAAAACGATGTCGCCATTATGTTTTGTGATATTCGTGGTTTTGCGGGCTTTTCTGAGAGAATCACTCCCCAAGAACTGATGAATTTTTTGAATTCATATTTCACCAGAATGAACGACCCCATACACCAAAACCGCGGTTTTATAGATAAGTTTATGGGCGACGGCATAATGGCCCTGTTCGACCACCAAGGCGGAACCCCTAAGCAGAAAGCGTTGGATGCAGTTCAAGCGGCATTAGATTTACGCAAGGCGTTGACCATCTATAATGGGCACAGAAAAAATTGTGACTATGAACCTATCAATATGGGTATAGGTATTCACTTCGGCCAAGTCATCATGGGAACCGTAGGCTCAGAAGATAGGATGGATACCACGGTAATAGGTGATAGTGTCAACATCGCATCTCGGTTAGAAGCGCTTACACCTAAGTATCAAGCCGACATAATCGTAAGCGCTCAAGTACTTCAAATTATTGGGCCTGGTTACCCTGTTAAAACCCGCCTGCTTGACTGGGTGCGAGTTAAAGGGCGAAAAGCACCTATCGAGATATATGAAATTCTTAGCCACCTCCCCGAACAGGAGCAAGACAAGAAACTTGCCGTACAGACGAAGATTGCGGCGGGCTTGGCGTGCAGAATTAACCAGCAATGGGAAGAATCTATCGCGTACTTTGAAACAGCGCTAGCGATAAATCCTAATGACTCTCTTGTACATCACCATCTTGATGTGTGCCGTATTTATAGAAGCCTAGATCTTGCCCCCGACTGGGACGGCGCCTTAATTCTCTAGCGTTTAACAAACTGACGGTTTTTGTCGCTCGAATAGGTATTGAAGCATTTCTTCTTTCGATGAAGGTCAGCGCTAATTCATTGCTCTCAGTTTTCTGAGAGCTTCGCTTGCTGTCTAATAAAAGTGACCGATGGTGCAAAAAACGCCGCACCTGTTTCAGCGCTGGTGAAATCTAACCAACGGTCGTAGTCTCCCTCGCCGTTGCCGTAGATCTGACTATGCAGCATTTGTTTAAAAGGCCGCGCACTGGCACTACAGCTTACAAAAAATAACCCTTGAGAAGCCATGTCGCCGTATGGCATGCCTTGCTTTATCAACCTAGGTTCGTCGCCATCGGGCGCAACAGTACTTGCCCTAACACAATGCGAAGATTCAGACTGTTCGCTACTTACCAAATTATGCTCTTGGGTTGTGCCCATCACTTGTTCTTGCTGACGACTTGAAAGGCTGTTCCAGCGCCTTAAATCGTGCCGAAAACGCTGAACATGAACATAGCTTCCACCGCTAAAATCAGGATCATCCTCGCCAATAATGCCGACTTGTCTGCGCTTCATTCCTCGTGGGTTGTCTGCACCGTAAAGAAAACCATTGAGGTCACGGCCATCTAAGTACCTAAACCCTCTGATCTGCTCTACTAGTTCCACGTGAATGCGCAACAAGTCCATTACTTCAATTCCTACCGCATGACAAATATCTAATCTATCAGCGCGAATTTGGATAAAGAGGTCACAAGGCATGGTGGGTGCGCTGCGATCCTCACATTGCATGTCAGGAAAAGGGGCAAGTTCAACAGGTATTAAGCCTGGGTACACTTCGGTCCAGTAACCCGTACCTATAGCGACAACGCCCGTAACCATGGCTTCGTAATGTTCATTTTCGAAGTGCTCAAAAATATCCAATACACGAGATAGTTTAGCGCGCACGGCTTGGCTATCGTCATCAATGACGTTCAGTAACAAATACTGTGCATGTAAATTTGGCTCAGCGCAGAGGCCTTTCTGTGGTTGTGTCATTGCCGCTCTTGTTGTTATTCACGCCTTGTTCTGACGTTTCACTGCTGGCGAGTATTCGCCGCGCTTTGTGTTGCGAACATTTCTGTTTATTGTAGCAACTACTTCAAACTTAAAAACCTTTTCAAGTGAAGCTGCATTCGATGAAGTAGATATGCCATCGTTCAATATTTACACTAGTGTGCTTAATAGCCCGCGGCTTGTCCATCTTTTCGCGTTTCTGAAGCGCCAAAATAGACACCTTTCTGCTCGTCCCAAGCGATAGCCTGATAACCACCGAACGCGCCGACCACACGCTGAAGCTTATGCCCCCGCTCCATAAGCTCTCGCTGAACGGCTTCGCTGAATCCCGATTCTAAGCTGACATAACCGCCATCAATCATCAACGCGCCCGTTGGACTACTCGAGCCACTGTGCAGTATACGTGGGGCATCACCCGCTTCCTGCAAATTCATACCGAAGTCGAGAATATTCACAATTATTTGTGCATGCATTTGAGGCTGAGTTCCACCGCCCATCACGCCAAAGCTCATCACTGGCTTACCGTTTCTGGTTACAAAAGCCGGGATAATGGTGTGAAACGGCCGCTTTCCAGGGCGATATTCATTAAAGTGCCCTTCTTCAAGGGTAAACATCTCACCTCTATTTTGTAGAATAAAGCCAAGCCCTGGAGGCGTCATACCTGACCCCATACCGCGATAGTTACTTTGAATTAAAGACACCATATTGCCTTCTTTATCAGCAACGGTCAGATAAATGGTATCTCCTTCATAAATACCCGCATCGACCCTATTCGCAGCGCGTTCATTATCAATTAACTTTTGGCGTTTAGCGGCATACTCTTTAGAAATCAGCCAGTCGACAGGGATTTCGTTGAAGTCTGGATCTGCATAGAACTTAGCGCGATCTTCGAAGGCGAGCTTCTTTGCTTCCACAAAAGTATGAATGTAGTCAGCTGAGTCAAACCCCATTCCTTCTATGTCATAGTGCTCAAGCACATTAAGGATCTGTAGTGCCGCTATACCTTGTCCGTTCGGCGGAAGCTCCCAAATATCGTAACCGCGATAGTTAGCGGAAACAGGCTCTACCCACTCTGAGGTATGCGATGATAAATCTTGATATGACAAAAAGCCGCCTTGAGACTTCATGTAAGCATCGATAGTGCGCGCGATATCGCCCTTATAAAAAGCATCTCGCCCACCTGTTGCAATTTTTTCATAGGTCACGGCTAACCCAGGGTTTTTAAAAACATCGCCTTTTTGCGGTACTTTCCCGTCGATAAGAAAAGTCTCTGCGAAGCCGTCATAGTGACCAATTCGCTCGTAATTCATCTGCCAGTAATAGGCAATAACTTCAGAAACAGGGAACCCCTCACGGGCATATTTGATAGATGGCGTAAGCAGCGCAGACATGGGCAGCTTGCCAAATTTTTCGTGTAGTGCAAACCAGCCATCTACAGCGCCTGGGACAGAAACGGGTAGCGGACCAAATTTTGGAATTTGATGCAAACCACGCTCGGCAAACACCGCTTTAGTTAGCTGTCTGGGTGAGCGGCCAGAAGCGTTTAAGCCTACTAGCTTTTCTTCTTTTGCATCCCACACAATGGCAAATAGGTCGCCGCCAATACCGCTTCCTGTAGGCTCAACTAAACCTAACATGGCATTGGCTGCAATGGCTGCATCAACCGCGCTGCCGCCTTGTTTTAAAATATCCAACGCCACTTGCGTAGCTAATGGTTGGCTTGTTGCTACCATGCCGTTCTTTGCAATAACTTCTGAGCGACTTGCAAAGGGATGCCCCGTTATTCTGTCATAACCTAAACAGCTGATACTAAAGAAAGCCAGTATCAAAGGTAAAAGTCGCACACTTGCAATCATAACCGTCCTTTTACTAAAACGTTGCCGATAATAAATCTAGCGTTAGTCTATCGATTCATAGTGTAGCGTTATTGTCACATTACGCCTAGGCTCTTTTCCAAAGCTTAGTAGTGGTTACAAAACACATTGCATAGAACGAAAAAAGCCCCGCATTAGCGGGGCTTAAACGAAGTAATAAGGCATTATTGTTATTGTTGTTTCGTTGCCTAATCGAGACTCTCTTACGAACGGCTGCTTGTGAAGTCTGGGTATGCTTCCAGACCACATTCGCTCATGTCTACGCCGTCGAATTCTTCTTCTTCGCTCACACGTACACCCATAACCGCTTTAATCACTAGCCATACCACTAGGCTCACTACGAATACCCATACAAAGATAGTCGCTGCACCAATTAGCTGACCAGAGATGCTTGAACCATCGTTAGTGATAGGTACAAGGATAAGACCTAGAAGACCTACCACACCGTGAACTGAAATTGCGCCCACTGGATCGTCAATCTTAAGCTTGTCTAGCGTAACAATGCTAAGCACTACTAAAATACCACCAAGGCCGCCGAACAGTGTAGCTTCTAGTGGTGTAGGTGTTGAAGGCTCTGCTGTAATAGCTACCAGACCTGCCAGCGCTCCGTTAAGAACCATAGTTAGGTCAGCTTTACCGAATAGAATGCGTGCTACGATAAGTGCAGCAATTGCACCACCAGCAGCTGCAGCATTTGTGTTCATAAATACAATAGCTACTGAGTTTGCACTTTCAACAGTTGCAGTAGCCAGTACTGAACCGCCGTTGAAGCCAAACCAACCCATCCAAAGGATGAATGTACCTAAAGTTGCAAGCGGTAAGTTTGCACCTGGAATCGCGTTTACTTTACCGTCAGCAGTGTATTTACCCTTACGAGCGCCAAGCACAAGAACACCAGCAAGAGCAGCAGCTGCACCAGCCATGTGAACAATACCTGAACCTGCAAAGTCAGAGAAACCAAGGTCGCCTAGCGTATACATACCGAATACTGCTTCGCCGCCCCATGTCCAAGCACCTTCCATTGGATAGATGAAGCCCGTCATAACAACTGCAAACGCTAGGAATGCCCAAAGCTTCATACGCTCAGCAACTGCACCAGATACAATAGACATTGCTGTTGCAACAAATACTACTTGGAAGAAGAAGTCAGCAGAAGGTGCATATGTTGCTGGTTCTTCAGCTACACCTGTTGCGCCATCAGCCATGATACCGCTTAGGAATGGACCCCAGTCGCCGCCACCGTACATAATGCCGTAACCGCAAATCATATACATAGTGCAAGCGATAGCGAATAGCGCCACGTTTTTAGTTAGAATTTCTGTGGTGTTTTTCGCTCGAACAAGACCAGCTTCAAGCATCGCAAAACCTGCAGCCATCCACATAACCAGTGCACCGCAGATTAGAAAATAAAAGGTATCTAGCGCATACCCAAGTTCAAAAGTGATTTCCATTATGGTTTTCTCCGCAAAAATATCGTTGTGGCTTACAGCGCGTCGCTATCCGACTCACCAGTTCGAATACGAACGGCGTGTTCAAGGTCGTAAACAAACACCTTGCCGTCTCCAATTTTGCCTGTTTTGGCAGCGCCAACGATGGCTTCTACCAGGCGCTCTACTTGATCATCCTGAACAGCAATTTCCAGTTTGACTTTAGGTAGAAAATCCACCTGATATTCCGCTCCGCGGTAAAGTTCAGTGTGTCCTTTTTGACGTCCAAAACCTTTCACTTCGGTAACGGTCAATCCGTCAATACCGATTTCTGAAATGGCTTCACGAACGTCATCTAGCTTGAACGGCTTGATGATCGCTGTAACTAGTTTCATGAGTTGCTCCCAGTTTATTTTGGTTATTCTGTGATTTATGGTCGTGTTTCCAACTACGGGAAGATAAACCAAGAGCCATGCCACAAATGTTTATCTATATAAATCAAAAACATACACAAGAAACAGTTAGACATGCACAAAAATAATGCACATTAATGGTGCACGATTAAAAAAATGCCCAACAATGAAGCAGCCAGATGAAGTATTGAGGTGAGGTGTCTAAAAAGTACGATGAATTTAGGATGGAACTATTCGATAGCACCCATGGTCTGTTGTTTACTATGACGACTATCACTTCTCCTTTCTTTGCGCCTGAACGCAGCATTGAACACCATGCCCTTGCAAAAAAAAGGGCGTGGCGGCCGCTGCTAATTTCGGGTAGTGCGCATGTTATTGGGGTAATAGTGGTAGTCATACTTTCTCAGTTGAGCATCAACGATAAAAAAGCGCGGGTGAATACTTTAGAGCGAACGCCCGAGATTAGCGCCAGACTGTATTACCCTCCAACTCCGCGCACCCCAGTTCAAGCCAAACCAGAAGACGCAAAAACAGTTGATGTTGTCCCTGAAAGGCAAGACATTGAGTTGAAGCCTGATGTTACTCAAACTACTGAAGCACCTGAAAGTAAAAATAAAATTTCTGAAATTCCTGAAGCCAAGCCGCAGAAAGCGACTGAGCCAGAAATACAGCAACTACCCATAGAAAATAAGCCAACTATTACGCCACCAACACCCGCTCTTTCAAAAGATGCAAATCGGCGTGCTGGCTCGTTGAACCTGTCGGTAAAAGACGGCACTGCTCTTTACTTTGAAAAGTACAATAGTGATAAAACAGACCAAGACGCGAAGCAAGCGGCGAGAGAGTTTCAAGAGCGAAAAAATAGTCCTGTGCTGAGCGGGCCAAGCACACAGCAAATACAAGATAATGACAATCGTCGCCCTTCTAAACGCGTAAATTGTAGCAGTACGACTAATAAAACCTTGGCGATATTGAGTGGGATTGCAGGTGGTACCTTAAAATGCACCAAAATGGACGATCACCAACGTTTTATAGACGCTAGAGTCAATAAACTCCCTAAAGACGAAGAGCGAAACTAGCCGAGCCTTTTAACTATTTACCGTCACATCAGGATAGTTATTTTCTTTTGAAAAACTTAGGGGGTTGCCCGAAATACGCTTTAAACCGCCTACTAAATGCTGGAACATCGTCATATCCCGTCAGTTGAGCAATGCTCAACATTGGAGTATCCGTATTTCTTAACAGTGCTTTGGCCTTTTCCATTCTCACTTTCACAAGATAATCTCGTAAACTATGCCCGGTGGCCTCTTTAAAACGTATTTTGAATTGCGTTGTTCCCATGCAGGCTATCTGTGCTAACTCCACCTGAGTAAAGCCTCGAGAAAGATCTCGATGAATATGACTTAATACAGGAGTCATTCGCTTATCCATACCACATCCCTTCAAGGATGTTTCTAGCAAGGTTAAAAATAGCGCCAATATTTCTTCATGGCCTTGGTCAGCAAATTGGCTAATTTGAATCTCTACAAACGATAAAAATGCTTGTAATGCTGACGTTACCTGAAATATCGGGTGCAACCTGTCATTTAAATTAACTGGCACGTACTCCAAGTCCGCCACAATAAATTTTGACAGTTCGTTAGCGCTAAAATAATGGACCTCATTCGGCGCTATGCATACCCCTTCGCCTACGCCTACTCGCCCGCTAAAATTATCGATTTCTATCAAAATATGTCCGTTGATAGGCAGCACTAACTGAAAGTAGTTGTGTTTATGGCGGCACGTTTGCTTCGTATAAGAGCGTACGGATAGCGATGGAATTGGGCTGTCAGTCATTTTATTGCTCCCAACAGTCCATATAAGGTAGTACTGAACTTTTGCTTAACTCACCGTTTATTTGCATCTATTTCCTTGCCGTTAACTCAGTACTCTCTGCCGTTAGATTAAGCACTTTTATTCATTTTGTCACAAATACGTGCAATATTTGATACGCCTAGGAAGGCGTCGAACACTACTTTTAAGGATAAGTAAAGGGTTGAAATAAAACAATTACTGAAAATAAATGAATGCCAACAGTCACCACATTTTTTCCACCGACGGCGCCATTAAAAACTGTGATTTATCGGCTTTATTCCTGATTGTATATCACCCATGTTTTAAGTACGCTAAGCTGCTATTTACTGGCGATTACTCTAACTGTAATACATAACAAAGGATACTCGACGTGGCCGCAGCTAACTTACTTGCCCTACTTGATGATATAGCAACGTTAATGGACGACATCGCAACCATGTCGAAAGTCGCGGCGCAAAAAACAGCGGGCGTTTTGGGTGACGATTTGGCGGTAAACGCCGACCAGGTTCAAGGCGTTAAAGCAGACCGAGAGCTACCTGTTGTATGGGCAGTAGCAAAAGGCTCACTTATTAATAAAGCAATATTGGTTCCTGCGGCGTTGGCCATCAGTGCTTTTGTTCCCTCACTTATAACCGTCCTTTTGGTACTAGGCGGGTTATATTTATGTTTTGAAGGTGCGGAAAAACTGCTGCACAAATACCTTCCCCACGAAGATGAAGAGAAAACACGAGAAGCCAGAATAGAAGCGCTTACCCATGAAGATGTGGATATGGTAGCGTTTGAGAAAGATAAAATTAAAGGCGCTATACGCACCGACTTCATACTGTCTGCTGAAATCATTGTTATTGCATTAGGGACTGTGACCGATGCAACACTTACTACGCAAATTGGTGTGCTAGTAGCATTAAGCTTAGCCATTACCCTTGGCGTTTATGGGCTGGTAGCGGCACTAGTTAAAATGGACGATGTCGGGCTTTACATGCTTCGCAAGTCGTTAACAGGTTCAATGAACACCCTTCAACGATTTGTTGGCAGAGCGCTATTGGTCGCCGCCCCCGCACTAATGAAAACCCTTGCGGTTGTAGGCACTGTTGCTATGTTTTTAGTCGGTGGTGGCATCCTCACACACAGCATTGGCTTTTTGCACGTTATTACCGACTGGTTTACCGCACTTATCCCAGACGTATCGCTGGTTATGTCTATACTTGCTGATGGTGTTGTTGGTATTGCTGCTGGTGTGATCATTGCGCTAGTAGTGACAATGGTTTCACAATTTAGAAGTAAAGCGTCCTAGACCTATTCACTCTTTTACACATTGGCGGCGCTGCTCTTTTTTATAGACCTGCGCCCCTATTTTCGACCTTTCTCATGGTAACCAGTGTCGCTGCGCGAATGTCAAAAACGTTTCGTTAGTCATTTTGACCACCTCTACATTAAATTCGCTAAATTTTAGTATCTCTTTAATTCTTCAATTCCACCTTTATTTTTTATAAAAAGTTAAAATTCATTAAATTCATATACTTACATTATTTTAACGAGTTGGCACATCCCTCGCTATAAACTAATTGTTAATTGATAACGACTTATTATCGAAACCTTTAGCAACATAATAGCTGCCACGCAGTATGTTCAAGTGCAGTGTCTAACTTAATTTTTGGAGATTACTATGTTTATCGGTCGCAAAACTTTCACTGCACTAACTTTAGCAACTAGCGTATTGGGCGCATCAGCGTTCGCTGACGACACTCAGAACAATATTGTTTCGCATACAGATTTTATCGTTGAAAGCGCCATGCACGACGTAAAGCAGAACTTGGATCTAGGCGTGACTTATGACGTGTTAACTGCAAGTCATACGTTTGAGCCAGAAGTAGAAGAAGCAAATGCATTGGTTGCTGACATCACTATTACGCCGATTGAGCCTATCAACTCAGACGATAACGACGCATAAGGAGAATGCACATGTTAACCGCCGCAACCCTATTTATGGTGGTACTCGGTCCGGTTATTGCGTTTGTAGTCAGTGCGCTGGTGTTTTCAACAGCGCGCCTATTCCTTCAGAAAGGTCACTGAAAACGCAATAAAAACAAATAGGAACCTAACCGACTACCGCTAAAAAATTTGCCTTCCCTGGGCCTTTTACTCCAGAGGGAGATAGAAAGCACTGACAGTATCCCAGCCAAGTGATTGTGTTTTCTATCTTCTTCCTGGAGTTTTTTTATCCGAATATGCGTTCCCACCAGCTTTTTTCATCTTTATCGCTGTCTTTGTCTACAGGACGGCCTGAACAATCTTGTTGAGGTGGAGGAAGCACATCCAAAATAGCCGGTACGCTTAAACTTCCTGCACACCCTGCAACCACAACAGCGCCAGTCTTGGCGTCAAAGTGTGCAATGCCTAAGCCTTTGGGGAAACGTCTTGATAATGATTTAGGTGACTGAGATTTCATATAGTTTATAAAGACAGGCAAGGCACCACCTGCACCGGTTAAGTTAACCGGTTGGTTATCGTCATTGCCTACCCAAACCGTAACCACATTGTTTCTATCGAAACCACTAAACCAGCTATCGCGGTAATCGTCTGTGGTGCCCGTTTTGCCAGCCATATTCACATTGCCAAAATTCCAGCCAATGCGCTTCGCTGTGCCTTCTGTGGTTACCTTGTACAACGCATAGTTGAGTAGATAGGTCGCCGCCTCATCGGTGCGCTGTGCAAAAAACTCCGCCTTCTTCCAAAGCAGCGCATTATCTGCTGTTACTACAGAAGTCACCGTATGAAGAGGGATATAACGCCCATCATTTGATAGGGTCTGATACATTTGATTGGTACTAAATGGTGTCAATTCAAAAGCACCAAGGGTCAACGACGGTACTTTGTCGACCGGCGTGGTTACTCCTAATCGTTCTATCGTATCGGCTAACGCATCAAGCCCTATCTGCATGCCTAAATTAACGGTTGGTATATTTAAAGACTCGACAAGTCCTTGAAGTAACGGTACCTGCCCTCTGAACTCTTTATCGTAGTTTTGCGGGGACCAGGTTTTTCCATTTCGACTTTCAAGGGTAATGGGCTCGTCTTTAAGCGGCGTTGCCAAGTTAAACTGTGTTGGATCTTCTAATGCAGTTAAGTAAACCGCAGGTTTAATCAGCGAGCCAATTGGACGTTTTGCGTCTAGCGCTCGATTGAAGCCTTTAAACGCAAAGTTCTTTCCGCCTACAATAGCGCGTACTTCACCACTTGCGCTGTCAGTCACTACCATTGCGCCCTGTAAGGGTACCTGCCTGTCTTTTTGCAAGCCGTCTAATGTGCCTGACAATGCACTTTCAGCGCGGCGCTGAGCTACGATATCAAGTGTTGTAAACACTTTTACACCCGAGTCTCTTAAGCTTGGCTCTGCCAGAATTTCATTGAGTTCTCTACGCACCTGCTCCATAAACGCAGGGTGTTTACCGCTTGCTAAGCTCGCACCACTGGCAAGCCCTAGCGGCATATTCACAAAGCGTTCGTAGTCTTGACGACTAATTTCATTTTCATCAAACAGCATGCGCAGCACTAGATCACGACGCTCTTTCGTGCGCTCGGCATATTTGCGAGGATTGTAATAGGATGGCCCCTTGATTATAGCAACCAACGTGGCTATCTCTGGTGTACTTAACTCGTTAGCTGGTCGGTCAAAATAGAAGTAGCTGGCAAGGCCAAAACCATGTACGGCCATATCACCATTTTGCCCTAAGAACACTTCGTTTAAGTACGCTTCAATAATTTCTGATTTGCTATAACGGGCATCAATGATCACCGCCATAATGGCTTCTTTGGCCTTTCTCACAATAGAACGCTCACGGGTTAAAAACATGTTTTTAACCAGCTGCTGCGTTAGCGTGCTGCCACCTTGAACCGTTCTACCGGCTGCAATATTTGCCATTAGGGCTCTCAAAATTGAAAGCGGCGCAACGCCATGGTGATTATAAAAATTGCGGTCTTCCACCAGCGTTAGCGCTTTAGGCAACATTTCAGGAATAGTGTCTAACGTTACCAGCATGCGGTCTTCTTGCGAACCGCTTGTCATACGCGTTACTAACCAAGGTTCAAGCCTAACCGAGCCAAAGGGTCGACTCTGAGTCTTGTCGTAAATTTCACCAATGCGCGCTCCTTCCCACGTTATCACCAAGTGGCGCAACGGCTCTGCACCTTCAGGAAACTGAAACGCCCGGCGCTGAACTGTCAGCACTTTATTTTGATAGCTGTACTCACCGCTACTGTCAGCAAAAGTCACCTTTCGATAGCCCAGCAAATTAAGTTCATCAATGACTTCTTGGGGCGTTATCTCTTCACCCTTGCTGACTTCCAACGGACGAGCGAAGATCTGTGCAGGCACTTCCCATTTATTCCCAGAAAACGCATGTTTAATTTGGGCGTCAAGGTAGAAGGCATACGCCCCAAGCACAACCAAACCAATAAGCGCGACTCGCCAAAACAGTTTGAAAAACCACGAACGCTTGGCCGAGCTTTTACCATTGCTAGATGCTTTACTTTTTGAAGATGGATTGTCTTTTGTCTGTCTTTTTGCCACGTGAAAACGCCATGAAGATCATTGAGGATGACATCGCACATATTGCGATATGAATTTAACGAACGCCTGTTAAAACGTTAGTTTCAATACTGTTTACATTACCATTCAGGCAGCCTCTCAACAACTGTTTCCAAATATGCACACTTGGTGTTTCTTTAATGCTAAAACGTCGTATGTTGCTTATATGTTGAAGGACGAAAATGAATTTTACTCGCGTTTCACGGTCACAATGCGATAGCATGCTGGCAAGTAACACAGGAACCGTACTATGCGCTTAGCTTCATTTAAGTCTTCTTTTTTCTCAACTCGTTCGCCTAAAGGGGCTAAGTCTTACGCCTCATTTCTTCGACCGTCACTTCGCGCCTCTATTGCGCTGCTTCTAGCGGGTGCGACAATGAGTTCAGCGCTAGCCAATGAACAATTCGCTAGCTGCACCGCAGCACTTGCCGATAAAGCCAAGCAAGAAGGGGTTAGCCAGCAAACTATCGATAATGTATTTCCTCGCCTTGTCCACCAAGACCGTGTGATAGAGCTAGACCGAAGCCAACCTGAGTTTGTACAAACCTTTCCAGGGTACTTCAGCAAGCGCGTTACCGACTGGCGCACCGAAAAAGGCAAAGAGATGTATGCAAAGCACGACAAGCTTTTGCATAAGCTAAGCGAAAAATACGGCGTGCCTCCTCATTACCTGCTTGCTTTCTGGGGGCTAGAAACAAACTTTGGTTCTTATAAAGGCAAAATGCCGGTACTCGATTCGCTTGCCACTTTGGCTTGTGATAAACGAAGAAGTACCTACTTCACACAAGAGTTTCTTGTTGCTGTGAAGCTGATGGAACGAGAGAAGCTGCAAAAAGAGGACATGATTGGCTCGTGGGCCGGTGCAATGGGTCACACCCAATTTATGCCCTCGGCCTATACCCACTACGCTATTGATGGCGATGGCGATGGGCAAATCAACTTGTGGGCGAGTGAAGAAGATGCGTTATCTTCTGCGGCTAATTTCTTGGCTAGTCTAGGTTGGGAACGAGCTTTCCGCTGGGGTCGTGAAGTGCAATTGCCCGAAAACTTTGATTATCAAGAGTCAGGCTATAAAAATAGAAAATCCCTAAGCGAATGGAATGCCCAAGGCGTGAAAAAAGCTGACGGCTCTGAGTTGGGCGATGACGACACTACGGCCTACGTTATTGTGCCTGCAGGTCACAATGGCCCCGCCTTTATCGCCTACAAAAACTTCCGCGTTATTATGCGCTGGAACAACTCTGAATTTTATGCCATTGCCGTTGGTGTATTGGCCGACCGCATTGCTGGCGCGTCTGGTATTAAAGCCACCTTGCCCGACCTGCCTGCGTACAGTCGCAAAGATATTATTGCCCTTCAAAGCAAGCTGAATGATTTAGGCTTTGATGTGGGTAAGCCTGACGGCATTATTGGCCCAGCCACGCGAGAAGGCATTCGCAACTACCAAATTAGCAATAATATGATTGCAGATGGGTTTCCGGGTCTTGAGGTGATGGCTGCACTTAATATTGACCTGGCAAGCAAAGCTAACTCTTAATCTTGATTAAAACAGCGCCCTTTCAGGGGCGCATTAATCATTTGGTATTTTCAGTAATCGGTAAGGTAAAAACCGTTCAGCTTATTGGTTACTGAACATATTCAAACGTTAGGCTTGAAAAGTAGGTTTCGAAATCTGCTGCCGAACTATTTGTAAGTGGGACTCCCCAAACTGTATTCAGAATTACAGGTCCTTCGACGTCAAATTTAAATGTTGCCTTGCCCTCACTATCCGTTTTAACCGCTTGCTCTTTAGCACTGTGATCAACCAAGGAATACGCATCAATAAGCGCGTTACTCAAAGGCTTACCTTTAAATAATACCTGAACAGATAGCGTGTTTCCTGCAAGCTTGTAAGGATGTTCAAGGGGTACTATTTCCAATGTGTGGCCAATGGGTTTTAATGCGTTGTTCGTTACCGCGTCACCAACTTGCACAATGGTTTTCGCCTTTCTAGAGTACAGCTCTTTACCGGCGATATCGTTTTGTCCCCTCGCCTCGCGGTGCGCCAACACCTCAGTTAAGCCTTCTTCTTTTGCATACTGATTAAACTTCTTCGCTTTTAATGTGCTTGTGGCGTGATAGCTTTCAAACCCTATGACGTGAGTACCGGATGGGAGCTTGGTTGTTTTTGCCATTCCCGGCAGCATTGAGGTTTTAGGTATAACACTGGCAGCCATATCAGTCACACCGTCAAAAGAGTAGGTGCGTAACGCGACTATTCTATCCCATGCAAGGTTCCAATGAGACGTATCTTCCTTATGACCCACTTTAAACTGCAATGCCAGCGAACTCGGCTCTTTAGAGCGATAGGCTGTGGGTTCTAGCCAAAAATCATGAGCTTGTACGTTAATTGAAGTAACAAAAAAAAAAGCAGCAGTAGCAAAACAAGGTAGTTTCATTGCGTCGTTTAACCCGTAAATAAGAGTAAGATTACATACTCCAACTTAGCGCAAGTTTCCGCGTACGACCACTGTCGTAAAAAACATACATGTACGATACTGGCATATAAGAAAAAGGCGTATAAATACTACTCTTGTTTAAAACAAACAAAAATCACCTGAAAACGAGGGTTCGTATAGCCGTATCGGCGCGCTACATATGCTTTTTTGTTTTGCTGGTCGGCAATGCATTTGCTGGGTCATCTGGCCAAAAATGCTTTGGATAGCGCCCTTTCATTTCTTTTTGTATTTCCTTATAACTGCCTTGCCAAAATGCCGCTAAATCACTGGTGGTTTGTAATGGTCTTCCTGCTGGCGACAACAGTTCGCACACAACCGTAACTCGCCCACCCGCTACCGTTAATGGCGTGCTTTGAGAATACAATTCTGGCATTTTGACAGACAGCACCACATCCCCATTATCGCGGTAATCCAGGCTAGCCTCTCTGCCCGTTGGAATAGTCACGTGAGTTGGCAAGAGCGTGGCTAACGCATCTTGCTGAGGCCAAGACAAACCATTATTCAAGGCTGTTTTCCACGGTAACTGCTTGAGATTTTTTATGCTTTTACAGTTTTTTAAGACAGGCGCTAAACTGTCTTTGGCCTGGTGCACCAGGGCGCTTAATGACAACGGCCAGGGGTCGGGCTCATCGAAGGCTTTTTCTTGTGGTAAATTGAGCTTTCCCGCCATGGACACTCTTCGCCACCATTGCCAGTCTGCATCAGAAAGTGGCCAGCTTGCTAGAGAAAGCGCATCAAGGTATGTAAACCATGCATTGCATAACGCATCATCCCAGAATGCTTTTTCACGACTTTTTTCCTGCCCAGAAACCGGTGTGCTATTTAACGTTATGTCGTAAAAGCCCGTACTTACTCTGGCTTCCATTACCCCAGTATCGTTGTTGAAAATAACGCTGCGCTTTTCGCTGAATGCGTCTGGAAAGGCAAAGCGCAACCCGCGTTCATGTACAGGCTGTGCCAAACGTATTGCCACCGTGCTTTTTATCAGCTGCCCGTCAAGCACTGCCAGCCATGGCCCATCGCCATTTTCGCTTTCATCAAAAGCAGAGGAGCTTCCAGCAGAAGTGAGCTCTGCACCTTTGCCACTTGCCAGCTTATATTCGACTATGCTGGTCTTAGGCTTACCGTTTGTTGTATTCGAGTTCTCTGCCGATTTATCTGACGCACTGCGCCGATAGCCCACCTGCAAAGGAAATGCGATGGCGATACCAAGCCCAAGGGCTTGCTCATCTAGTTCGTTAATATCAAGCTTTAAGCGTTGTGCTTTTCCATCATTATCTTGCACGTAGCGCGCATAACGGGAAGCTTGCAGTGTAAGCTGACTGCGCGTATTACTATTGGCGTTTAGCAGCGCTTCCATTACATTTGTTGCGCCGCCCACACTGATATTACTTTCGCTAAGGGCCACAACAAAAGGTGCGGCGTAGCGAAGCGCATCGTTTTCAGATGGGCTAAGCCCCTCAATGCCTTGTTTAGCGGTCAACAATAAATGGGCTAAATGGGGCTGACAGGGTAACTGGGCCAGCATTCTTCCATAGGGAGTAATGCTGGATTGTGAGATAGCATTAACGCGCTGAAGTTTTTGCTGTGCAATCTGCTGCTGCGCCCGTGTGGGTTTAGTCAATAGTGCCAAGGTATCTGGGCTACTGCCCCAGGCTAAGGTATCAAGTAAGAAGCTACTTAAGTCTTCTTTTTCAATTTGTGCCGCATTGTGTTTGGCCAAACGTTCAAAGCTGCTTTTGCTACACAAACGATAGCAGGTTCCGGCCATGACCCGCCCCGCGCGTCCTGCTCTTTGAGTGGCAGATGCTTGCGAAATGCGCTGCTGGGTAAGCGCTGTAATGTCACTTGACGGATGATACTGTGCACTGTTTTCCCATAGGCTATCAATAACCACAGTTACGCCTTCAATGGTTAAACTTGTCTCTGCAATATTGGTAGATAATATGATTTTTCGCCTGCCTTGCGGGTCTGGCATAATAGCGGCTTGTTGGACTGATTTGCTCAGCGCCCCATAGAGCATGTGAACGGCCATGTCCGCACTCTCAGCTAACCCTTTTATTTCTCTGGCAACGGCATTAATGCTTCCTCGCCCAGGCAGGAAAACCAATATATCACCGTCGTGTTCGCCTACGGCCTGCTTTATGATATTGCAGGTTTTGGGTACTAACTCATGCGCCTGCACATCTTGAGTGTAGCGGATATCAACGGGAAACATGCGCCCTTCGGAATTCAAATTCACTACTGGCAGTACGCTAAACGCATTCAGCAACGTTTGAAGTGGCCCTACATCCAAGGTCGCCGACATGATAATTAAACGTAAGTCATCGCGAAGTCCAGACTGCACTTCAAGCGCTAGTGCCAAACCAAAGTCACTGTGAATGCTGCGTTCGTGAAATTCATCGAAGACAATAGCAGCTACCCCAGCAAGCTCAGGGTCTTGCTGAATCATGCGAGACAGCACCCCTTCGGTTATGATCTCAAGCCGAGTGGCAGACGATGTTTTCGACTCCCCCTTAATACGATAGCCAACCGTTTCGCCCACATTTTCATTTAACTGCCTGGCTAAGTAGTCAGCTAGGTTCCTCACCACCACGCGCCGTGGCTGCATAAGAAGTATTTTTCCCTGAAGCGATGATTGAAGCAGCGACAAAGGCAGCACAGTAGACTTTCCCGCGCCCGGCGGCGCCCCTATAATGGTGTTGTTAGCTGTAACCGCCTCGCGTAACGGTGTAACAAGTTCATAAGCAGGTAAATGAGAAAACGGCTGTAACATAAAGGGCATAAAGGTGTTATAAGTTGATGAGTATAGTGTACCTGATTTGCACGATGTACCCGAACATCACTGCTATTTTTTAAACTTGGTACAAGACATAACGCTTGCGCCTTGTTTGGAATTCGTAGGTAGCACTATGACAAGTTTAAGTCTTGATGAACGTGTGGCAACGCTTTTACCTTGCAGGTGACACGTTAACTTTATGTACAAACTAAAGGGCAAATTTGAAGGAGGAAAGCTATGCGAAGCTTTATTGGTTTAGACCTTAGCGCCACAGAAAAGCTTGCTCTAGACAGCTGGCGCCAACAGGCATTGCCTGAAGTCATGCCTCGCCAATGGGTGAAAAGCGAATCAACTCGAACCCGTAAGTTTGCCAATAAGCATAACGACCACATCAACAGTCAAGGGCCTGCACAACCTTATGCAGTGCCAGCGGCAAACTTCCACATTACGCTAAGCTTTTTAGGTGAAATAAATCATCGTCAGCACGAGGCACTTGTGTATGAACTCGACCAGCTCGTTAGCGAACCCTTTTCTTTAACGCTAAATACAACGGGGTTATGGAATGGCCCTAAAATACTTTTCGCTGCACCGACAGATACGCCAAAAGCACTCAACGAACTCGCCAAACTATCGCGAAAAGCGGCTCGTAGAGCGGCAATTGAGCTAGAAAACAGAGAGTATAAACCTCACGTAACCCTTGTTCGAAAGGCCACTTCGACCTTACCACTACCACTTTACAGCCCGAGCGTAGACGTCCACATTTCAGCATTTCATCTGTTTGAATCAGTTTCTACGCCGCAAGGAGTGACCTACCCTATTCGTCAGTCTTGGTCGTTAAAGCACAATATGTCAGTAAGAGAAAAGCTGCGGCGTGGAATAACTGACGAATAAAGATAAATCCAACACCGAGCGAGTCTTTCTCATTCCCATCGCTTTTATGAGCGCTCTTTTAAAGCCAGAAATTGCTAAAGACTCAGCATGATTATGAGTTATAGCAATTTAAGCTGGTTTTAAATGGCGCTTAGCCTTTACAACGCCTAGCGTCACGGGTAAAAAGATAGCCTGTTTTTTTAACCATTCTGCCCACATGCAACAAACATTTAGATTAGTTATAGATTGCCCTGATCAAATCGGGCTCGTTGCTAGCGTGTCGCAATTTTTAGCCGACCATAACGCAACCATCGTTGAAGCAAGTCACCATACCGATTTACAAACAGGCCGCTTTTTCATGCGCCATGAAATTAGTACCGACTCGCTAAAATTAGATCACCAGAGCTTTGTTAAAGAGTTCACCCCACTTGCTAACGAATATCAGATGAACTGGAAGCTGAGCGACTCTAGCAAAAAACAGCGCGTTGCGCTGTTAGCTAGCCTGGAGTCTCACTGTTTAGTTGACCTGCTTCACCGTTGGCACACAGGCGAACTACACTGTGATATTCCGGTGATTATTGGTAACCACCCGCAAATGAAACAATTTGCCGACTGGTACAAAGTCCCTTTCCATTGGGTAGACTTTAAAGCATTAGGAAAAGAAGCAGCATTTGCGCAAATCACGACCTTACTTCAAGAGTACAAGATTGATTTGACCGTGCTTGCTCGCTTTATGCAGATTTTACCTGATACCCTTTGCCAAGAATTAGAAGGCAAAGCTATTAACATTCACCACAGCTTCTTACCCAGTTTTGCAGGCGCTAAGCCATACCAGCAAGCCTATGATCGCGGCGTGAAATTAATTGGTGCAACCTGTCACTACGTTACTAAAGACTTAGATGAAGGCCCTATCATTGAGCAAAGCGTAAAACGCATTAGTCACAGCGATAGCGCGGCTGACATGGTGCGCAAAGGTAAAGATTGTGAAGTAACCGCACTGGCTCACGGTGTGCGCTACCATTTAGAAGACCGCGTGATTATTCACAGAAATAAGACCGTGGTGTTTGCGTAAGTTTTTACACTGATAAAATAAAAAAGCCCGCAAGTAAAAACTACTCACGGGCTTCCATTTAAAACTACCTTTGCTCTATCTATACATTCACTTTTATGTTGTTAAACCCATCATCACCAAGCACCTCTTGAAGTCTCGCTTTTATTGCGGCTTCCTTATGAGGATAGTGAAAGTCAAACCCTCTGCCGTTGCCCTTTTCCAAGATAACTCCAAGGTAATGGTGAGAAAAATTAAGCGCATAGATAGTATTCGCGTTTACCCTGAGGGGCTGGCGATCAAGTCCATGTAAAAATTGAAACACTACAACATCACCATCTTTTTCTATCAATTTTTCAATGGGATATCTATTACCGAAGCGCCTACTTCTTAAATAAGAGAAAAAGCCAACACATAACCCTACGCTACCGATAGTGGACGCGAGTTTTAATTCACCGTCTGCATTTATATTGAAAATAAAAAGAGCGAGTAGAAGAGCCGGAACACCGAATAGTAGTGCTTTATCGATGGGTTTGCGTTGCATTGTCTTCCCTGTGAGTTTGATTCCATTTTGACGATAAATAAATCACAAAGTGGCTATGTATTCAACGACTAAACTCTTTTCACAACTAAATTGGTTTAAACACAAAGCTAAACAGGGCTAGTGCGCATGGCACGTCTTAGCTTCATGTAATACCACAAGTTTGATACTGCAAACAGCGCTTCGGTAATGGCTAATCCCCAGGTTTGGGTAATCACACCGTATGCAGTGAAATTGATGGAGCCAATAATCATACACACGCGAAGGCCTGCTTCTTTACAATGTAGCTCACCAAAGCGATAAGCCATGAAAGTTAACGCAGGCATAGTCTCAATCAGTGAGGTTTTACCGGTTAAATGATTTACTGTTAGTACAATCACCATCATGGTTATTAAAGTTATATAGGTTGCAACAGGCGACAGTAGCTTATTCTTTATTAAGCGATAGCTGGTACTCATTCCTGCTACCGTAATAACCACAACTCCTCCCCATGCCTGCTCAAAAGCCAAAAGAGAGCTAATAGCAATACATAACCCTAAATTCAGCATCAGTAATTTGCGCTCAGTGTTCGACCAAAAAGAGGCTAAAGCGAATGCGACGGGAAACCCGTGAAGAAGTAATTCAAACATGGTGATCACAGTAAATAAGTCAGTGGTTTACAAGCTGTGAAATACAGCTAATTCAGAACGCGCGCAGTGTAATTTCCAACCAGCGCAAAGCCAATCAAAATTTGTGCAATTTCGACGAATTGCATACCAGTAAGATTTCCCCTTCAAACCGTTGTACTGCAAGGAATTACGTTAAAGAGCATTTAACTTATTATTACATTATCTTAAGATGGTTTTTGTCAAAAAACGTATAGATAAAAACAGACAGGAAAACTCATGGGTAAATTTAAAACATCACTTACCGCTATGGCGGTTGTGGTTGCACTTGGTGCATGTTCAGAACAAAAGGCACCAGAAACGTCTAGCTCAGATGTTCAAAATGCAGCAACATCTCAACAAGCACAGTTTGATAACGTGCTGCTTCAAGAGTTTAAAGGCCCGTACGGCGGTGTGCCTGCTTTCGATAAGATGAATCTAGAGGATTTAAAGCCTGCGCTAGAAAAAGCCATGGAGTTGAATCTTAAAGAAATTGAAGCCATCGCGAATAACGAAGCAGCGCCAACGTTTGAAAATGTTATTGTTGAAATGGAGCGTGCAGGTGCAGAGCTTGGTCGCGTATTCACCTATTACGGCATTTGGAGTTCGAACAAATCAAGCCCTGAATTCCGCGAAATTCAGGCCGAGATGTCACCAAAACTATCAGCTTTCTTCACGCAAATTACGCAAAATGAAAAACTCTTTGAAAGAGTTAAAACTGTGTACGAGTCTGATGAACTGAAATCGCTCACGCCAGAAGAACAGCGTATTACGTGGATGACTTACAACAGCTTCGCACGTAATGGCGCGACCTTAGATGGCGAAGCGAAGAAGCGCTACGCTGAAATTAACCAAGAGCTTGCTACGCTGCACACTAAGTTTTCTAACAACGTGCTAGCAGATGAAGAAAGCTATGTTACCTATATCACCGAAGACCAGCTTGACGGCCTACCCGCATCGTTTGTAAAAGCAGCTAAAGCGGCAGCCGAGTCTCGCGGTGAAGAAGGTAAATATGCAATTACCAATACGCGTTCGTCTATGGACCCGTTCTTGACCTACTCAACCAATCGTGAGCTTCGCGAAAAGGTATGGCGTACTTACTATAACCGCGGTGACAATGCCGACGAGTTTGATAACAATGACATTATCAAGCGTATCCTAACCCTTCGAGACGAGCGCGTTGAGCTGTTAGGTTACGAAAATTACGCTCAGTGGCGTTTAGAAGATCGTATGGCGAAGAACCCAGAAAACGCCATGGATCTGATGATGAAAGTATGGCCAGCCGCCATTGCTCGCGTTGAAGAAGAAGTGGCCGACATGCAGGCTATTGCCGATGAAGAGGGTGCAGACATCACTATTGCGCCATGGGACTATCGCTTCTATGCAGAAAAGGTGCGCCAGGCGAAATACGACCTAGATTCAAACGAAGTAAAGCAGTACTTACAGCTTGATAAGCTTCGCGAAGCAATGTTCTACGTTGCTGGTCGCTTGTTCAACTTCAATTTTACACCTGTTGAAGAAGGCAAAGTGCCGGTTTTCCATGAAGATGTAAAAGTATGGGAAGTAACAGATAAAGACAGCGGTGAACACATTGGCCTTTGGTACCTTGACCCATTCTCACGCCAAGGTAAACGCTCTGGTGCTTGGGCAACCACGTATCGCTCTTACACCACGTTCGATGGCAAGAAAACCGTATTATCTTCTAACAACTCAAACTTCGTGAAAGGCGCTGATGGCGAAGCCACACTTATTTCGTGGGACGATGCAGAGACCTACTTCCATGAATTTGGTCATGCACTTCACTTCTTAGCGTCAGACGTTAAATACCCATCTTCGCATTCTGGCGTGCGCGATTACACTGAGTTCCAGTCTCAGTTATTAGAGCGCTGGTTGACCACCGATGAGGTAATCAACAACTATCTGGTTCACCATGAAACAGGCGAGCCAATTCCAGCAGAATTAGTTGAGAAGATTAAGAAGGCCTCAACCTTCAATGAAGGCTTCAAAACCACTGAGTACATGGCTTCTGCCATTATGGACCTGAAGTATCACACTACCGATCCTAGCAAGATTGACCCTGATACTTTTGAGCGTGAAGAGCTTAAGAAGCTTGGTATGCCAGAAGAAATCGTTATGCGTCACCGTTCACCTCACTTCGGGCATGTGTTCTCGGGTGAAGGTTATGCAGCGGCCTATTACGGCTACATGTGGGCAGAGGTTCTTACTGCTGACGCAGCAGAAGCCTTTATGGAAGCACCGGGTGGTTTCTACGATAAAGAAGTAGGCGATCGCTTAGTTAAATATCTATTCGCTGTGCGCAATGCAATGGATCCGGCCGAAGCTTATCGCAAATTCCGTGGTCGTGATGCCAAGGTAGACGCATTGATGCGTGACCGTGGTTTCCCTATTCCTAAGGAAACTAAAGAGTAAGCGTTAGCTGATGCTCTAATAAGCATTGCTTTTACTAGCCCTTGGTTTAATGAGTAAACCAAGGGCTTTTTTGTTTATGTGTAATACCAGGCCGCATAGATAATTGCTAATGTTTCTATTGACCTGTTGGTCAATTATGCTTCACAATCGTTTTGACTTATTTATTGGCAAAAAGTATAAACTTTGCAAAGAATAGGTCGATAACTTCTCTGCGCTTTAAAAATAATAAAAGCATTAGCGTAAGAATCATAAAGTAGTACTGACCCGCCTAGGATTCAGTGCCAGACGTCGCTGTGCCTGCAATGTAACGTCAACTTTGATCAATTAATTTTCAGCATTAACTTACGTGGTCGAAAGTCATGACTTTCAGTATTAAACAAAAACTCATTATTTCTCTTATTGTAGCGGTACTGGCTGCTGCGATTCTTGTAGGTTCAATTAGCCAATGGATTGCCCGTGATCTCGTTAAAGAGAACATGGAAGAACTACAACTCCCTTCTTTACTGAAACAGGTTGGCAACCGCGTAGACAGAGAGGCAAGTGTGATGCTTACCGTAGCTCACGGCATTGCCTCTAATCCAGATATTCTAGCTTGGTCATCAGCAGGCGCCGATACCGCAGGTGAACGCCGCCTTCTTAGCTATTTAAACAACATTGTTGAGTTTAACGATTTAACCGTAGCCTCGTTTGTTGACAGAACCACTCACAAGTATTGGAACCAGGACGGTTTCTTACGGGTGTTAAAAAACGATGAATTTGATGGATGGTTTTTTGCGTACAAAAATAGTGGTGAGCCAATTTCACTAAGCCTATACAACGAACCGGGCCAAGGTTACCGCCTTTTCGCGAATTACCAGCAAGTGAGCGGCAAAGGTATGTCGGGTGTGGCAAAGTCGGTAGATGAGCTGCTCGATATTATTAACGCGGTGAAAATTGCGCAAACCGGTTTTGTTTTTCTTGTTGATGGCAACGGTACTATTATTGCCCACCCCAATACCGAACTATTAGGAAAAGCGAAATTAGCATCAATAAGCGACTCGAATACTGCAGGGCAATTACTTAACCGTCAGAGCTTTGCCATGTCCACCAGCGATTCAACAGGCGACACCCAACTGTTTGCCAGTACCTATGTGGAAAAAGCCGGTTGGTATGTGGTAGCGCAGGTTCCTGAACACGAGCTTTACGCATCGCTAGATGCCGGCAGTCGCCAAATAATTATTTGGGCTTTGGTAATCGCTGGCGCATTTGCGTTTATCGGCATTTGGCTTGCTGGTTCGCTTACCAAACCGCTTGAATCACTTGCCGATGTTTTCCAACAGCTCGGCAGAGGGCAAGGCGATTTACGTTCTCGAATTCCTATGCCAGAACAAAAAGAAATTGCCCGTTTAGTCGAAGGGTTCAATAACTTCATTGACCACCTTCACGGCACCATTTCTCAAGTGGCGAAAACAAGTCACGCTTTAAAAGCGTCTGCGCAAGACGTTGCAAAACAATCCCATCAAACAGAAAACTCTACCAAGAGCCAGCGAGATCAAACCTTACAGGCGGCGGCAGCGCTCACAGAGATGGGCAGCACGGTAAATGAAGTTGCCCAGTCTGCTACCCATGCGGCACAAAATGCTAACTTGGCAACCACAAACTCGGCTCATGGACGGGAAATTACACAACGCGCTGTACATGCGATAAACGGCCTTTCAGACCAAATTCAAGATGTGTCTCGAGTTATTCAGTCGCTTGACGAACACACTGCAGCGATTGGCGGTATTCTCGATACCATACGGGGTATTTCAGAACAAACTAACCTACTTGCACTCAATGCAGCTATTGAGGCTGCACGTGCTGGTGATCATGGCCGGGGCTTCTCTGTGGTTGCCGATGAAGTTCGCACTCTAGCGCAACGAGCCGCTCAAGCCACTGACGAAATACAGGTTAAAATTGACAAGTTCCAACAAGACTCAAAGTCTGCAGTTTCGCAAATGGAGTCAAGCCGCGCGCGCACAACTGATGTAGTAACCGCAACGAATGAAATCGATAAACTGCTTCAAGATATCGCGGAAGAAATTGCACACATTAACGATGTGAATACGCAAGTAGCGACGGCCACGGAAGAACAAGCTACGGTAGTTGAAGATATTAGTCGAAATATTAATGACATTAGTGCATCAAGCGAAGAAACCCTGAATGCAACGAAGATATTGGTTAACGTAAGTGACAAGCTTGACGAACTAGCGCAGGAACTTTCGTCTGAAGTGAGCAGATTTAAGCTTTAAATTTATTCATATTTCCTAAAAGAAAAAGCAGTAAGAAAGCTAAAATTGATACGCTATCATTTAAAACGTGATGGCGTATTCTACTTTTAATTGATTGTCGCGGCTTGAACGCCATGGCAACTGGAGTGATGCTCCTGCACTTTCCCACGACTCTCTGATAGCACCAACAGTTAGCAGATGCTTATCTTCATTGAACGGTACTTCAACGTAAAGCCCTGCTGAAGTACTGGTAGGCAGACGAATTGTATCGGCAACCGGAATACTCATTTCGTGGCGAGGCCGTACTTTGTGACTTAACCCCAAACGGTAATCACCTTTATCCCACCAGCTGACCACTTCAAATTCGTGGCTTTTTACACGCTGAGATAAAACTCCGTAGTCCAGTAGCCCCTTGTTGTAATGGACAATAGCTTCCACGTTAAGCATAGGTGCAATTTTTTGGGTGAAGGCTAACTGATACTGCTTTTGCTTACAGCCCTTGAATTTGATTTTGTTTTTAGTGAGGGTAAGGGAGAACGTATCGCCGCCGTCTGAATACTTGTTTAACCATTGCTGTGCCTTTTCAACAACAGAAGCGTTAGCCACACTTGCCATTAAAAAACATGGGCAAATGCACATTGCTAAAAAGGACTGGTTCAAACGTCTCATTTTCGCTGCCTCTTGAATTGTGGTTGGCTACAACTTGTTCGATCACAATTTCAGTATAGACAGTAATATGGGCTGTTGGGTATTAGCCATTTTACTAACATGGACTAAAAGATAACTATAAAAGAATAACGTTTAGTCCCACGAGCGACGGCTGCCCACCAACAAGCTACTTTTAACCTCGCAGCGCTGTCTAAAGGAGCTTACTTTGATACCACCTGTGCGCTAGATAAAGACGCATTGCGTCCTTCGGTTGCTTCTTCGCTAAACCAATAGGTGCCATTGGTATCCACGCAAACCCCTTCGACTTGCTTATATTCCTTTAACGGCCATATATTAAGAAGCTCGTACTCTTTAGATACTTGTGCGATAAACGTGGCAAAATTACCGAAAGGATCGGATTTGTAACCAGTAACAACAAACCTATCTTGATAGCGGTCAAAGTCTACGCCGGTCACCACACCAGGCAACCCTTCAATGGATGCAAAGGGATGGATAGTTTGCTCAGCTTCACCCTCATTCACCCTGTAAATGTGGGTAATACCTGTTCTCCAACTTTTCGAAAACAAGAGAAGATCATTACCGTGTTTTACCATCGCTTCTGAATCGAAATCATGAGCGTATGGAATATTGTCGGTAGCGTTGTTACCTGCATATTTCAATGTAAAGGTTGTAATGTCGTTGAAGTTAGTGCGATTCACTTTATGTACTTCAACTTTCTCTCTCTTACCTTTGTTGTTGCCAACATCTGCGATATAGAAAGATGTGTCATCAGCTGTTATGGCTTCCCAGTCTCTATTGGTAAGCGATAAGTGCGTTCGTTCGAGTATTTCACCTTGATAATTAATGCGATAAATTACGGGGTCATTTCCTGAATCATTGAGCGAATACAAGCTATCGACATCGCAAAATAAACCAGAGGTTTCTGACAGTTCTTCAGGCAATTTCACAAGACTGTTCACCGTCAATGAAGCAGTCGGAGTGGGATATTGAGCCGCGCATGCCGACACCAGAAAAAGCGCTAGTGGTAAAAACGCAAATTTAGAAAAACTGTTCAAAAAACTGCTCCGAAAAGAACGATAAGATTTAAATAATACCAAAGCTTTAAAATTCTCACATGTATTTTAGAGCGCCAAAGATGGTCTATTGGTCTAAACTTCATACCCAAGCGTATATCGCTTTACATTCTGTTTGGTCTAAAGTCTCTGTATGACAAACGCTTAGGCTGATATACGATGGAAAACTATCAACTCGTTAAGGATTCACTTTGTCAGACCCGCTTCTCTCGCTCGTTGCAGTAGGGCTATTGTCAATTACCTGCCAATACCTTGCTTATAAAGTCAGGTTGCCCGCTATTTTGCCGTTGTTGATTACTGGTATTGTGGTGGGCCCAGTATTTGGGGTACTTAATGCCGACGACTTATTTGGCGATTTACTGTTTCCTGTTGTTTCTCTCTCTGTTGCTATTATCCTGTTTGAAGGCTCACTAACCTTAAAATTTAGCGATATTGCGGGTCACGGCAATATGGTTAGGAATCTGTGCTCTATCGGCGTGGTGGTAACTTGGCTCGTAGCAGCAACAGCCGCTCACTATAGCTTAGACCTTACCTGGCAACTGTCTTTCCTTTTCGGCGCTATCGTTACCGTAACCGGTCCTACGGTCATCGTGCCCATGCTCAGAACCGTACGACCAAAAACGAATTTAGCGAATATTTTGCGCTGGGAAGGAATTGTAATAGACCCTATTGGCGCCTTGTTAGCGGTACTCGTGTTTGAATTTATCGTTGCGTCACAAGAAACCGCCATTACCCATACGCTAATAGCATTTGGTAAAACCATTGGAATAGGCTCTGTATTAGGGCTTGCTTCTGGCTATTTGCTTGGTCTATCTATACGCAAAGACTGGATACCGCACTATTTGCTTAACACCGCAGTGTTAACCGTTATTCTGGGTGTGTTTGCAGCATCTAACTATGTTGCGCACGAGTCTGGCCTTTTGGCCGTTACTATCTCTGGAATGGTATTAGCGAACATGAAAGACGTAGATGTAGAGGACATTCTTGAGTTTAAAGAAACCCTCAGTGTTTTGCTTATTTCCGGCTTATTTATTCTGCTTGCCACGCGATTGAACTTACAATCGGTAGTGGATGTAGGTTGGGGCTCCATTGTAGTGCTTGCCGCCATTATGTTTGTGGCTCGGCCTTTGTCCGTACTGGCGTCATCCGTTGGAACCGGACTAAAGATGAACGAGTTAGCTTTGCTGAGTTGGATTGCGCCTCGCGGAATTGTTGCAGCGGCGGTGTCTGCCCTTTTCTCGTTGAAACTTGAAGAAATTGGCTACGAAGGCGCGGGAATTATTGTTCCTATCGTCTTTATGGTGATTATTGCGACAGTTGTGGTGCAGAGCCTAACTTCACGAACCGTAGCGTCCTTACTAAAAGTGCGTGCCCCAGCGCCAACTGGCTACCTGATTTTTGGCGGCAGCAAATTCAACCGCGCCTTAGCGTGTGAAATGCTAAATCAAAAATTAGATGTGACTATTGCAGATACAAACTGGGATGCCATTCGAGAAGCACGCATGATGGATATTCCGGTATATTTTGGCAACCCGATGTCTGACCATGCAGCGCGCCACCTAGACCTGAATACATTTGGTACTGTGCTAATCATGTCGCCCTACAAACAGCTTAACCCACTGATTGCTTATCACTTTGAATATACAATGGGTAAAGACAAGGTATGGGCATTAACGAATAACGAGCAATCAACGCGACCTAGTCACCAAGTAAGCGAACAGTACGCTAAAAAGCTAACGCTGTTTGATGAGGGTGTTACCTATGGCTATTTAGCGTCTGCTATTGCTCGTGAATCTTCGGTTAAAACTACCCGTCTTTCTGAAGAATTCACCTTTGAGCAATATACTAAACAATATGGCGAGCGCGCTACACCACTTATTGCAATCAATGCAGAGGGTAAGAGCTATACCTTCATAAATGGCAATAGCATTCAACCCAAGGCGGGCTGGCGCGTGATCAGTTTAATAGAACCAGAGCGTGAACAAGAAAAAGTAGAAGTGTAGAAGTAAGAAAACCTCCTGCCCACCGGCAGGAGGTCTCTCCCTGGAGAACGCGTAACTCAGTGCCCTTTTTTAGAAAGGTGCGTAGTTATTTGGATTTTACTGTTATTACGCTGTCGCGCTTTATATAGCAAAGAGCAAACCAATTTTGCAATTTGCATACTTTACAATAACTTACTAAAAATAGACGTACTTTACTGTACAAGCACACTTAGAATGCACCCCATTATAGTGCGCTTCACGCACTGTTTAAGGGCCTATATTTTGCCCAAAATACAATTAGTTAACATACTTACGTATGCATTTAACTGTGGATTCAAGCGCACCGCTATTATCTTCAAGAACTTTACGACCGGCTTGGCCCGCTTTTTCTCGTTCACTGTCATTTTTAACCCATCTTTCGATAGCAGTCGACATTGCTTCTCCATCTTCAACTTTTATCAAGGCCCCGCACTCTTCTAGGTGACTGCAAATTACCGGATTATTATAAGTATGAGGGCCCATCATAATAGGTATTGAAAAACTCGCCGGTTCAAGAGCGTTGTGCCCACCTTTATCGGCTATTGAACCACCAACAAAGGCGAACGACGCCACAGCATACGCATCATTTAACTTTCCCATCTCATCGAGTAAAACCACATGAATACTTTCAGGCACACTCTGTACTTGTGAACTTCGTACAAATGGTAATGATTTGGCTTTGATGAGCTTAGCTACTGCCTCGAAACGTTCTGGGTGACGAGGAACAATAATGACTGTTAAAGAATGCTCTTTTTTCCACAAGGCTGTCGCAGCTTGCAGAACCGCTTCTTCTTCAAGTTCGTGGGTACTACCTGCTACAAGAATAGGATGATCCGTGTCACTTAAACCCAAAAAGGGCTGGTCTGGTGCTACTGCTGACGCAACCTGATCGAACTTAATGTTATTGGTCAGCGTTAACTTTTCTTCTGAAACGCCAAGCCACGCGTAATTTGCGAAGTCGCGCTCTCCTTGAGCACAAATGTGGTTAAGCTTACCAAGCATTGGATTGAACAATTTACCTATTTTTTTATAGCGTCTGGCAGACCTATCCGTCATTCGTGCGTTCACAACCATAACAGGAATATTTCGTTTCCAGCATGCATGGATAAGATTAGGCCATAGTTCTACTTCTGTTATAAGCACTGCTTTTGGCTGAATTCTTTTTAGCATGCCGGCCATAGCCATGTGTAAATCGTAGGGTAAATAGAAGTGATGCACTTGCTCACCAAAGATTGCCCGAACCCTTGCGGACCCTGTCGGAGTAGTTGTTGTAACCGTAATTTGGCAATCGGGCTCTTCTTGCATAATGCGCTTAATCAAGCACGACGCTGCAACCACCTCGCCAACAGATACACAGTGAAATAAATAACCGTTCTTTTTAGGCGCATGTGCTACGAACCCAAAGCGTTCGAACCTGCGTCGATTGTAGTCTTTATTTCTTGTACTTCCTCTTAGCATCAATTGTAAAAACGCGAAGGGAATAATAAAAACTAATATGAGTGAATACGCCCATCGGCATACATCTTCTAAAAGCGTGGGTTTGTAGCCGTTACGCTCGGCAGCAAACATAAATTGTCCTTAATGGTTAACATAGTCGCATTCATTGCCGTTAATGCAATGGCGTCATTAAAGTGTCGTCAAACTGTGGTGATATGGCTAGCTAGTTAGCTTCACGCAAATATGAAAGCCTATTCTAATGCCTCAAGACGTACAACAGATTCTTTTTATCAGGCTAAGCGCCATTGGCGATATTGTAATGGCTTCTGGCCTACCGTCTAGCATAAAGCAAAGTTATTCCCTTAACGGTAAATCCATTGAATTAACCTGGCTAGTAGAAGCCCCTTATGTTTCATTAGTTAGTAGTCAGCCCTATGTCGATAACGTTATTGCGTGGCCAAAAAACGAATGGCGTGCCCTGTTAAAGGCTAGAAAATACTGGGCGCTTTTTAGCGCTATAAAAGCGTTTAGAAAAACGCTCAAACAGAAAGAGTTCAAGGTTGCAATTGAGGCTCAGGGTCTTTTGAAAAGTGCCTTCTTCGCTTATATCAGTGGTGCCCCGCAACGAATAGGCTTTAAGAGTAAAGAAAATAGCGAGAGGTTATTAACTTTTGCCATCGATAAACCTACATCACCGCAAATTAGTAGTGAATATCGGCACCTGGCAGAAAAGCTTCACCTGTACTGCAACAACACAAATGTTGGTCTTCCAGAGTACAAAATGTGCATTAAACCAAGCGATAGTGTTATGCAGTCAGCGATATCGAAAATTGACCATTTCGGTCTGACTCAGCCGTTTATTGCTATTGCGCCTTTCACTACACGCCCTCAAAAACACTGGCCTTATGCGCACTGGCAACACTTTATTTGTATGGTACGCAACCACTGCACCCTTCCTATTGCTATTTTAGGAGGGCCAAACGATGCAGCAAACGCAGAGGCTTTAACCTTTGAATGCGATGATGTTATTTCTCTGTCAGGGAAAATAAGCTTAGAGGAATCTGTTTGCGTAGTGTCGCTATGTAAGGCATTTGTTGGCGTAGACACTGGTCTAACTCATCTCGCTACGAGCTATGAAAAACCAACTGTTTCCATTTTCGGCTCAACTAGACCGTATACCCAGACGGACAATATAAACACCCACGTGCTATTTGAAGATATGGTATGTGCGCCGTGTAAGCGCAGACCTTCATGTAATGGAAAGTTTGACTGTATGACCTTAGTTCATCCAGAGAAAGTCTTTGAGCAGTTAAAACCGTATATAAGTTAATAGTATGAGAAGTCAGCACTGTGCAAGTATAAAAGTTTTACATATTGAGCTGGGACGACACCTCTACGGTGGCGCTAAACAAGTTACGTATCTCATACAGGCACTGGACAAGGAAAGTAGGTTTGAACAGCATCTTCTTTGCGCTAAAGATAGCGAGATTAGCAAAATTCGCTTTGAACGATGCAGAATCCACCCTATTCGCTACAGTGGAGATACAGACCTGATGGGCGCAAAGCGATTGCTAGATGCCGTTAAGCGAATAGAGCCTGACTTAATTCATGTACATAGTCGTCGTGGAGCAGATATTTGGGGTGCTATTGCTTCTAAGTTAACTAAAACTCCCGCTGTATGTACACGCCGGGTAGATAACATTGAGCATCGGTTTGCTTCGTACAAATACCGTCATTTTGATGCAGTAATAAGTATTTCAGACGGCGTTCGAAAAGTAGTTTCACCGCATTGTAAAGGCGTGAAATACCAAGGTGTCATTCATTCTGCAGTCGCTCAAGAAGAATATACTCAGCAACCTAACCGGCTATGGTTAAAAGAGAAATTTAACGTTCCTCAAAATCACTTCGTTATTGCGAACTTTGCCCAATATATACCAAGAAAAGGGCAAGCAGATTTAATACACGCTATGCGCGATGTAGTGGCAAGGTTTGAAAATGTAACGTGCCTTTTGTTTGGTAAAGGCTCGCAAGAAGAAAACTATAAGGCGTTAATTGATAAGTACAATCTACATAAAAATGTAAAGCTTTGTGGGTTTACCAACGAAGTTGCTCACCTACTTCCAAATGTTGATGTTGTGGTACATCCCGCTTACGCAGAAGGTCTTGGCGTTATACTTCTTCAAGCTGGAGCCAGCCGACGAGCGGTTATATCTACGCCTGTGGGTGGCATACCAGAAATAATTAAGCACAACAAAACTGGTTTAATGATATCGCCCGGAGACATAAGCGGAATGACAGAGGCTATAACATTGCTGCTAAGTCACCCAGAAAAGGCAAAAGCGTTAGGTGAAACACTTCAACAGCGTATAAAAACACACTTCAGTATAGAGAAAATGGCAACCGAGTACGCTTTACTTTATGAACAAATTCTCAAGGGGTAAATAGAAAAGGCTGTTAAGTGTCGACCGATATCAACGCCGCCCTTCAATATTGAAAATACACTTCTCTTCTAATTCGAACGGATCAGCGAAAACAAAAAAGCCGCTCGAAAGCGGCTTTTTTAAGACTTTGAAAAAAGTTAGCGATTAAACGCCAGCTTTCTCAACAACGTCAACTAGCATCCAAGATTTGCTCTTAGATAGCGGGCGACATTCACGTACTGTTACTACGTCACCTTTATTGCATACGTTGTTTTCGTCGTGGGCGTGAAGCTTAGTAGAGCGCTTGATGAACTTCCCGTAGATAGGGTGCTTAACAAAACGTTCAACTACAACAGTGATAGATTTATCCATCTTGTTGCTAACCACACGACCTTGTACTGTACGAATTTTTTGCTCAGTCATTACGCATCAGCCTTTTGAGTCAGAATGGTTTTAACACGCGCGATGTTACGACGTACTTTTCTCAACTGATCAGTTTTTTCAAGCTGACCTGTTGTGTGCTGCATGCGTAGGTTGAACTGTTCGCGTAGCAGGTTAATCAACTCTGCGTTCAGCTCTTCTACGCTCTTTTCTTTCAGTTCAGTCGCTTTCATTACATCACCGTCCGAGTTACAAAGGTTGTTTTAAATGGCAGTTTAGCCGCTGCCAATTCAAACGCTTCGCGTGCTAGAGCTTCAGGAACACCTTCCATCTCATAAAGAACACGACCAGGCTGAATTTGGCATACCCAGTACTCAACGTTACCTTTACCTTTACCTTGACGCACTTCTAGAGGCTTCTCAGTAATTGGCTTGTCAGGGAAAACTCGAATCCAAATTTTACCTTGACGCTTAACGTGACGAGTCATAGCACGACGCGCTGCTTCGATTTGACGCGCAGTCATTCGACCACGGCCAACTGCTTTAAGGCCGTAAGTACCAAAGGCAACAGTATTACCCGCTGCTAAGCCGCGGTTGCGGCCTTTGTGCATCTTACGGAACTTCATGCGTTTTGGTTGTAACATGATTAGCCCTCTCGCTTAGCGTTGCGGCCTTTCTTCTTAGGTTGAGCAGCTGGTGCTTGCTCTTGAGTTGTAGGTAGACCACCTAGAACTTCACCTTTGAAGATCCATACTTTAACGCCGATGATACCGTAAGTAGTTGACGCTTCAGAGGTTGCGTAATCGATATCCGCACGGAAAGTGTGCAGAGGAACGCGACCTTCACGGTACCATTCAGAACGTGCAATCTCTGCACCGCCCAAACGGCCGCTAACTTCAACTTTGATACCTTTCGCGCCTAGACGCATTGCGTTTTGTACTGCGCGCTTCATAGCACGACGGAACATAACACGACGCTCTAGCTGGCTAGAGATGCTGTCAGCTACTAGCTGGCCATCTAGCTCTGGCTTACGTACTTCAGCGATGTTGATCTGAGCTGGCACGCCGGCTAGCTTAGATACATAGTTACGCAACTTCTCTACGTCTTCACCTTTCTTACCGATTACAACGCCCGGACGAGCAGTGTGAATAGTCACACGGATGCTCTTAGCAGGACGCTCGATCACGATCTTAGAAAGTGAAGCGTTCTTTAGTTGCTTAGTCAGATACTGACGTACCTGATGATCGTTATACAGGTTGTCTGCATAGTCTGCAGTATTAGCGTACCAGGTAGAAGTCCATGGTTTGCTGATACCCAGGCGTATACCTGTAGGATGTACCTTCTGTCCCATTATCTACTCCTAGTTATCCGCTACAACCACAGTGATGTGACTGCTGCGCTTGAAGATACGATCAGCACGGCCTTTAGCACGTGGCTTGATACGTTTCATAGTTGGACCTTCGTCAACGAAAACTTTAGACACGCGTAATTCGTCGATGTCTGCGCCTTCGTTGTGCTCTGCGTTAGCAATCGCAGATTCCAATACTTTCTTTACTAGCGCTGCGCTTTTCTTCGGGCTGTACGCAAGAAGCTCTAGAGCTTTCTCAACGTGCATTCCGCGAATTTGATCCGCAACCAAGCGTGCCTTTTGAGCCGACGTGCGGGCAAAACGGTGTTTAGCTAATGCTTCCATCTTCCTACCCCTTAACGTTTAGCTTTCTTATCCGCGACATGGCCGCGGTAAGTACGCGTTGGCGCAAATTCGCCCAACTTGTGGCCGACCATTTCGTCACTAATAATGACAGGTACATGTTGGCGACCGTTATGGACCGCAATGGTCAACCCAATCATATCTGGGATGATCATAGAACGACGAGACCAAGTTTTGATTGGTTTACGTTCGTTCTTTTCCACTGCAGCCTCTACCTTCTTCAGCAAGTGAAGGTCAATAAAAGGACCTTTCTTGAGAGAACGTGGCATGGTGAATCCTCGCTATTACTTGTTTCGACGACGTACGATAAGCTTATCAGTACGCTTGTTGCTTCGGGTTTTCTTACCTTTGGTAGGAACACCCCAAGGAGTTACTGGGTGACGACCGCCTGATGTACGACCTTCACCACCACCGTGTGGGTGATCAACCGGGTTCATGGCAACACCACGAACGGTAGGACGAACACCACGCCAGCGTGTAGCACCAGCTTTACCTAGTGAACGAAGCATGTGCTCTGCATTGCCAACTTCACCGATAGTGGCGCGGCAATCAGATAGAACTTTACGCATTTCGCCAGAGCGTAGACGTAAGGTAACGTAGTTTCCGTCACGTGCTAGGATCTGAGCATAAGCACCAGCAGAACGTGCGATTTGTGCACCTTTGCCAGGCTTCATTTCAATTGCGTGTACAACAGTACCTACAGGGATGTTACGCATAGGTAGAGTGTTACCAGACTTGATCGGAGCGTCCGAACCAGACTGGATTGCATCACCTGCTTGCATACCCTTAGGAGCCAGAATGTAACGACGTTCACCGTCTGCGTACAATACTAGTGCAATGTTTGCAGAACGGTTTGGATCGTATTCTAAACGCTCAACTTTAGCTGGAATGCCGTCTTTGTTGCGTTTAAAGTCGATTACACGGTAGTGTTGCTTATGACCACCACCAATGTGACGAGTGGTAATACGACCATTGTTGTTACGACCGCCAGATTTGCTGTTCTTTTCAAGCAAAGGTGCGTACGGTGCACCTTTGTGCAGGTCAGGATTTACGACCTGAACAACGTGACGACGACCGGCAGAAGTTGGCTTAGCTTTCAATAATGGCATTTCTAATCCCCTTCTTACTCAGCACCACCGACAAAGTCGATGTCCTGACCTTCTTTAAGAACCACGTAGGCCTTTTTCCAGTCGCTGCGCTTACCGAAAGACATGCCGTGACGCTTGGTTTTACCCTTAACGTTCACAGTACGAACACCTTCAACTTCAACTTCAAACAGTTTTTCAACTGCAGCTTTGATTTCGGCTTTGTTCGCGTCTTTAGCTACTTTAAATACAACTGTGTTGTTCGCTTCAGCAGCCATTGTAGACTTTTCTGAAACGTGAGGTGCTACTAGCACCTTCAGTAGACGTTCTTCTTTCATGCTAACGCCTCCTCAAGTTGTTTAACCGCATCAGCAGTCATTAGCACTTTTTCAAATGCAATCAAGCTCACTGGGTCGATGCCTGCTACGTCACGTACGTCAACTTTGTACAAGTTACGCGCCGCTAGGAACAAGTTCTCATCAACTTCAGGAGTAACGATTAGAACGTCATTTAGTTCATATTCGTTAAGTGCAGAAATAAGAGCTTTAGTCTTAGGTGCGTCAACACCGAACTTCTCTACAACAACCAAACGGTCTTGACGGATTAGTTCAGACAGGATGCTCTTGATCGCACCGCGATACATTTTCTTGTTAACTTTTTGGTCAAAGTCACGAGGCTTTGCTGCGAAAGCACGGCCACCGCCAACCCAAATTGGGCTACGGATTGTACCAGCACGAGCACGGCCAGTACCTTTTTGACGCCATGGCTTCTTACCGCCACCACGAACTTCAGCGCGAGTTTTCTGCGCTTTTGTACCCTGACGAGCACCTGCACCGTAAGCTACAACTACCTGGTGTACCAGGGCTTCGTTGAATTCACGTCCAAAGGTCGCTTCGGATACTTCAAGAGCGCTTTGCGCGTCTTTCAATGTTAATTCCATCAGTTCACTCCCCAGACGTTACGCTTTAACAGCTGGCTTTACGATTACATCGTTGCCAGTTGCGCCAGGTACGGCACCTTTAACTAGGATAAGGCCGTTCTCTACGTCAACACGTACAACTTCCAAAGACTGAGTAGTCACTTGCTTGTTACCAAGCTGACCAGCCATTTTCTTGCCTTTGAATACTTTACCTGGTGATTGGTTTTGACCAATTGAACCAGGAGCACGGTGTGACAAAGAGTTACCGTGTGTCATACGCTGAGAACTGAAGTTCCAGCGCTTGATAGCACCTTGGAAACCTTTACCTTTTGATGTACCAGTTACATCAATTTTCTTAGTGTCGTTAAAGATTTCAACAGTGATTTCACTGCCTACTTCAATATCGGCACCTTCGTTTTCTTCTAGGCGGAATTCTACTAGAGTGCGTCCAGCTTCAACACCAGCTTTAGCAAAGTGACCTGCTTCAGCTTTGTTGATGCGGTTAGCTTTCTTAGTTCCAGCAGTAACCTGAAGAGCGCGATAACCGTCAGTTTCCTCAGTACGAAGCTGAGTAACGCGGTTTGGGGTCGCTTCAATAACAGTCACAGGGATAGACGTACCATCTTCAGTGAAGATGCGAGTCATACCCACTTTACGACCGACTAGACCAATCGCCATTGTTATAACCCTCTCTTATTAGCCCAGGCTGATTTGAACATCAACGCCAGCAGCCAAGTCCAAACGCATCAACGCGTCAACTGTTTTATCAGTTGGCTCGATGATGTCTACCAAACGCTTGTGAGTACGGATTTCATATTGATCACGCGCGTCTTTGTTAACGTGCGGAGAAATCAGAACTGTATAGCGTTCTTTGCGAGTAGGTAGAGGAATAGGACCACTTACCTGAGCACCAGTGCGTTTCGCAGTTTCAACGATTTCAGCCGTAGACTGATCGATCAACTTGTGATCAAACGCTTTCAAACGAATGCGAATTCTTTGATTTGGCATCGATTAAGCTCCAATCGAAAGAACAAAAAAATTCACCCTTTCTCTTCCATTTTGTCCGGAAAGAAAGGATGTGCGTAAACCGATGGTTCCCAATCGGAACCCTGTTCTTTTTTCTAGCACGCCAGCAACAGGCTAATCAGTAATGATGAATCCGTTACTTCGGCAACCACCCTAAAAGCAGTGAGGTCGCGGCTAAAAATTACATGCCCTAATTGGGCAATGGGCGCGAATTATACAGAAAGCAGAGGGCAATGCAAGAGGCAGTTTGCTTTTTATACACATATTTTTACGCTATAACAGTGTATGTAACTGTCTATAAGTAGTATTGTTGCAGTTGAGGTATCAGTATATCTTGATACCCTAGCGTAAAACATGCTTGTAGCGTCAGAAGCGTAAAGGAATAGGCGCCAATATTATTAGTAGTGAGAATATGGAAGTAGTAAATAATCAGCAAACTTTTGCACAAATAAAACGCATCTTAAATAACCACTCTACGTTGTTGGATGCCTACAGCCTATTAGAGCCAATGATACTTGGCTTATTTGACGCGACTCGAATGAGTATTTTTCAACGCCGCCGTCAGCATCAGGACTTGGTTGCCCGATTTAAAACCGGTAAGGAAACCCTAGAGATAAAAGTGCCAATTAGCCCCATGTCTATTGCGGGATACGTTGCGCTTTCTCAAAAGCCCGTAGTTATCGACGACCCTTATAATCCTACACTACTTCAAAGTATTCACCCTCGCCTTCGTTTTGCCGACAAGTTCGACAAAGACAACGACTTCAGAACACAAAACATTCTTTGCGTACCGATAATGAATGCAGGTGTATTGATGGGTGTCATTCAAATCATCAATAAGACCAGTGGCGGATTTACAGAAGACGATCTAAAGCTTGGCAATGCACTGGCGCTTATTCTTGGTGATAAATTCAGATTTGAGTTAGGCGGCACTAACAACCCATTTGATCTTTTAGTACATAAGAGTTTGTTGGAAGAAACAACGCTCGCCGATATTCAATCTTCAACACCTGACATACGCGCTTTAGTACAGCGCCTTGTTTCTGAACACCGTATATCTGAAGAAGAAATCGGTAACTCTCTGTCTATTCACTATCAAGTTCCCTTCATTTCTTATCTGCCTGAAAAATATCACAGGTTTGAAAACGAAAGTCGGCTTAACGTTTCATATCTAAAAAGAAACTATGTGGCGGTTATCGCCGACGCCCATGATAAGCCAATAGTGCTAATGGCCGAGCCTAACAATGCCGCACTTCTCATGGAAATTGAAAGCGCGATGGGCATAGATAGCTATGAGATCGCGGTAAGCCTGCCTAATCTCATTCTTCAGTATCTTGGAGAAAATAGTGGGGGCGGCGGCCCCGGTGAAATGAGCGATATTCTTGATGAAATCGGTTCGTCCACAGATGACAATGAAGATCAAATTGATGAGCTTTCAGACGACGCACCGGCCGTTGTTCGTTTGGTAAGTCGCATACTTCACGACGCTAAACGTTTAAATGCATCAGATATTCATATAGACCCAGAGAAGAATGCCCCTACTCGTGTGCGCATGCGCGTGGATGGTGTATGCCGCGATATGAACCAAGTGCCAAACTCACATCATAATGCAGTGATTGCGCGTATTAAGATCATGTCGAATCTTAATATCGCAGAAAAGCGCGTTCCTCAGGATGGCAAGCTTGCATTTAGAATGAACGGCAAACTCGTAGAAGTACGTGTTGCTACTATTCCTACCGTTGCTGGTGAAGGCGTAGTAATGCGTATTTTGGCATCTGGTGGGGCAATGCCTATCGACAAAATGAATTTAGCTCCTTCTAACCGTACAAGGTTAGAAGAAATGATCAAAAAGCCTCACGGCATCTTGCTTGTTGTAGGACCTACAGGTTCAGGTAAAACCACCACGCTACACGCTATATTGGGGTACTTGAATACGCCTGAAAAGAAAATTTGGACAGCTGAGGACCCGGTGGAAATTACTCAACCCGGCCTTCAACAGGTTCAAGTAAGTCCTAAAATTGGCTTTAACTTCGCAGCAGCACTACGCGCATTCTTACGTGCTGACCCTGACATTATTCTTATTGGTGAGATGCGTGATAAAGAAACTGCTCACGCGGGTATTGAAGCATCTTTGACTGGTCACTTAGTACTGTCCACGCTGCATACCAACTCAGCACCAGAAACCATCACCCGTTTACTTGATTTGGGTCTCGACCCGGTAAATTTCTCGGATGCCTGCGTAGGTATATTAGCCCAGCGACTTATCAGAACCTTATGTGGAAACTGTAAAGAGAAATATGTAGCGGGTGAAAAAGACATGGCGTTTATTGAGCGCCAGTACGGTCAAGAACACCTGTCAGAGCTCAACCTCCAAACGCCACTGGAACTTTACAGGGCCAAAGGCTGTGAAGAGTGCGGAAATACGGGTTACAAAGGTAGAACAGGTGTGCACGAATTATTGGGCATGACGCCAGAACTTCGCTCAATGGTGTACAAAGAAGCCAGCGTAGCCGACATGAAGTCTCAGGCTGCTGCTGACGGTATGCGTACCCTCGTTCAAGACGCAATATTCAAAGTGCTTAAAGGCGACACCGACCTTGCACAAGTTCAAATTATCGGTGGTGATTAATCTTAAACTTACATTTTCAATAACGTTAAAAGAAGGGAAGCAATGAAACTAAAACAAGCTGTTGTTTTGATGATATCAATTAGCGCGTTTTCGACAACACTTCAAGCCAGGGATAGAACCATTGAAGATATGTGGAAAGATGATTATTTAGCGATAGTAAAGGATGGTGTTAGAGCCCTAAAAGATAAGGATTTCGACACTGCGTTAGCTAAGCTAACGGAATCAGCTCATACAGGAAATAAGGAGGCTCAGTATTATTTAGCGCAGATGTACCTTTATGGTTGGGGAATGGAACCTGACTATCAAAAAGGTTGGGTGTGGCTCAATGTCGCGCTTGAACAGAAGCGACGCAAATGGGAACAAACTTACAGAGAGATCGACAGTGCGCTTCCCGAAGATTTTAAGTCTGCCATGCAGCCAAAAGTCGATGAATACATTAGCTTATACGGCGCTGATGCCAAGGATCTTAAGTGCTTTCGCTACAAAGAAATTGGGTCGAACATAAAAGAGATTATTTGCGAAAAGCGCTACTACTAACTCGCAAATAAAAGGCAAGGGATGTGTCCCTTGCCTTCAACGTATAGCATGCTTATTTCTTCAAGTATTCTCTGATCACGTAATGCAGAATTCCGCCGTTTTCAAAGTAGGTAAACTCGTTTGATGTATCAATTCTGATGTCCATCATAAAGGTGGTTGTTTGCCCCTCGTCCGACACAGCCTTCACTTGAACCTCGGACTGCCCGCGCTCAACCGCATCGATAGAGAAGATCTCATTACCTTTAAGCTCTAAAGAACTCGCGCTGTCACCTGACTTAAATTGGAGCGGTAAAATTCCCATACCAATTAGGTTAGAGCGGTGAATTCTCTCGTAGCTCTCAGCTAGTACTGCTTTTACCCCCATTAAAGAAGGACCTTTAGCTGCCCAATCTCGACTTGAACCAGTACCATACTCTTTCCCGCCAATAACAATGGCAGGTACGCCATCATCTTTATAGCGCATCGCAGCGTGGAATATAGACATGCTGTCACCACTTGGAAAGTGTGTGGTTGCACTGCCCTTTGTGCCTGGCGCCAGTTGGTTTTGAAGACGAACGTTAGCGAACGTACCTCTCATCATAACCTCGTGATTACCACGGCGAGATCCATAAGAGTTGAAGTCTTTAGGCTCAACACCTTGTGCCTGAAGATACTCCCCTGCCGGGCTATCGTTTGCGATGGCCCCCGCAGGTGAAATATGGTCGGTAGTAATTGAATCGCCCACCTTAACCAGGCATCGTGCGTTTTCAATTGCCGTTAAAGCCTCTGGCTCTTTACCCATTACTTCAAAGAAAGGCGGGTGCTTAATATAGGTTGATTCTGGCCAGTCGTAGACCGATGTTTTACTTACCTGCAGTTCGTTCCACTCACCGCTTCCTTTAAATACATCTGCGTACTTTTCTTTAAACAAATCACCGGTGACGTTTTCAGCTATGTATTGCTGTATCTCGTCTTCGGTAGGCCAGATGTCTTTTAAGTATACCGGAGAACCATCACTCGCCTGGCCTAACGGCTCTTTAGTGATATCTACACTCATGTTCCCTGCCAACGCGTATGCAACAACCAATGGTGGCGATGCCAGGTAGTTCGCAGCAACATCAGGGTGAATACGCCCTTCAAAGTTGCGGTTACCAGATAATACCGACGTAACGGTAAGTTTCGCTTTTCTGATAGCGTCAGTAATGGCATCAGGTAACGGACCAGAGTTACCAATACAGGTTGTACAACCGTAGCCAACCAAATTGAAACCTAGTGCTTCAAGCGGGTCCATAAGACCAGCATCTTCTAAATACTGAGTAACAACCTGCGAACCAGGTGCTAATGAAGTTTTAACCCACGGCTTACGGGTTAAGCCCTTTTCCGCTGCTTTCTTGGCAAGCAAGCCTGCGCCTACGAGCACTGATGGATTCGACGTGTTAGTACAGCTTGTGATAGCAGCAATTACAATAGCGCCATCTTCAAGGTTGAACTTACTTCCTCTGAACTCCACGAATGAGTCGTGGTCTTCGTCGACCTTATCTGTTGTGCCTAACCCCGCTTCTGCGATGAGATCGGTTTCTTCATCAAGCACTTTCACGTCAATCTGCGAACGATGCCATTCTTTAAACGCTTCGGCCGCTTTATCAAGAGCAATTCTATCTTGAGGACGCTTTGGTCCAGCAAGTGAAGGAACAACGTCGTCTAAGTTTAGTTCAAGGGTTTCATGATACTGCGCATCTTTAGAGTGGTCGTCATGCCATAAGTAACTGAACTTTGCATATTCCTCAACAAGGGCAATTTGCTCTTCGTCTCGACCGGTGAGTCGCAGGTAATCTAGCGCAACATCATCAATAGGGAAAATACCGCACGTTGCACCGTATTCTGGTGCCATGTTTGCTATCGTTGCGCGATCTGCTGTGGTCAAGTGTTTAAGACCCGGGCCGTAGAATTCTACAAACTTTCCAACAACGCCATGTTCACGTAGTTGTTGTGTGATAGTTAGCACCATGTCGGTGGCAGTTACGCCAGCAGGTAATTTACCTGAAAGCCTAAAGCCAACCACTTTCGGTAGTAACATTGTTACTGGCTGACCCAGCATCGCCGCTTCAGCTTCAATACCGCCCACACCCCAGCCAAGAACGCCAAGGCCATTAATCATCGTGGTATGCGAATCTGTTCCTACTAGGGTATCTGGGTAAACTAAGGTTTCCCCATCCTGTTCCTTAGTAAATGCGCAACGAGCAAGATACTCAAGATTAACCTGATGCACGATACCGCGACCAGGGGGAACCACTTTGAAGTTGTCAAAGCTAGACTGACCCCATTTCAGAAACTGATAGCGCTCTCTGTTTCGCTGAATTTCAATGTCAGTATTCTTTTCAAGCGCATTGTCTTCAGCAAAGTGATCAACCATTACCGAGTGGTCTATAACCAGCTCTACAGGATTGAGTGGATTAATCGCTTGTGCATCACCGCCTAAACGATTTACCGCATCGCGCATGGCTGCTAAGTCAACAATAGCTGGCACACCTGTAAAGTCTTGAAGAATAACGCGTGCAGGTACAAAAGACACTTCGTGGTCAACGTGATTGTCAGTGTCCCACTTTGCTACTTGCTCAATATCGTTACTATTTACGAACTCTTCATCTTCATGGCGAATCAGGTTTTCCAGCAAAATTTTGATGCAAAAGGGAAGCCTGTCGAGCGCAAACTTACTGCCTATACCGTCAAAATTTACCGCCTTGAAGTTTTTGCCGTTTACTTCAAGCTGCGAAAAAGACTTATATGTCATACGCTCACCATCCTTCTTTGCCTGTTCGTGAATATTGTGTACGTCTCAAGTTTACCAACGCAAGAAACGAGCAACGGGTATTGTCCCGTCGCCTTATTTGTCAATTTGTACGGCCTTAACATGAAAAAAAGTTCACCTAGTATTTGTAGTGGCATCTGTTTTTTGGGTGATTTTTTAAAGGGAATCAGAAGTTCGGTTACTAACACAAGCCAAATAGACTAAAGTGCGTCGCATTACTTATGGCTAATTAAACTTAGCGCACTGTATTGTGAGGATATTCCTTTTGAAAATTTAGTGTATTAACAAAGAACTGGTTGAACAGGTCAATTTACATATATGCAACATTTCTGTTTTCTTATAACTCACCAAACGGTATGCTTTAAAGAAGGTTAAACATTAAATGTCTTAATACTTGCTAAACAAGGCTTTGGAATATGCCAGCATCAGTAGTAAGCAATAACAAGAATAACGAAGTTTTCATGACACACCCGCTAGTTAAGAAGTACAACCTTGCGCCTCACCCCGAGGGAGGTTTCTATCGCCAGGTTTTCCGTTCTGAGAACGAAACAAAATCGTTTGTTCACAATGCCAGTCGAGCCGCGCTTACTCATATCTATTTTCTTTTACTGAAGGGGCAAGTCAGCCGTTTTCACCGCGTTTTGCACGATGAAGTGTGGAATCACTACGAAGGGGCTCCCCTACAGCTGTTTCAACTTGAAAAGCAACAGTTGTGGGAACGTCGTATTGGTGGTGGAAGCAACGATTATGTCGAAGTGGTTAAAGCAGGAAATTTTCAGGCAGCCGCAACTATGGGAGATTACTCTTTGGTGGGTTGTACCGTAGCTCCGGGATTTGACTTTGAAGACTTTAGTTTCATAGAAGAGCCATCGATGAAAGAGTGGATTAAAGTCGCACATCCTGACCTTACTCATTTTATATAATCATTCTCAAATTTTGGCGACAAACACACATCTTACCTGCGATTTTGTATCAGCATAAACTGGATTTTTAAGCGCCAATCAAGGATGATAACAGCAGATTTTTAAATATACGTCTGAACGTCCAAACTCTGGAAATTCTCAGACTATTTCACTCTAACGCCGCAGGTAACCCAACTATGTATAAATTGGTACTTATTCGTCATGGAGAAAGTCAGTGGAACTTGGAAAACCGTTTCACAGGCTGGCACGACGTTGACTTGACCGACACTGGTGTAGCACAAGCAAAGACCGCAGGTCAGCTACTTAAAGATGCTGGATTTACATTTGATCAGGCTTATACGTCTGTACTTCTTCGCGCTATTAAAACACTTAATATTGCACTTGAAGAAATGGGCCAGCACTACCTTCCAGTAGAGCGTCACTGGCGTCTGAACGAGCGTCACTATGGTGCACTAACAGGCTTAGACAAAGCAGAGACAGCCGCTAAGCATGGTGAAGAGCAGGTTAAAATCTGGCGTCGTAGCTTCGATATTCCACCTCCAGCGGTTGAAGATGACAGTGAGCACTTCCCGGGTCACGATCCACGTTACAATAATGTAGATGCTGAGATCCTGCCACGTGGTGAAAGCTTAAAACTAACTATCGAGCGTGTACTACCATACTGGCACGACGTTATTCGTCCAGACATTCAAGCAGGCAAACGCGTGATTATTGCTGCGCACGGCAACAGTCTTCGTGCCCTTGTTAAGTATCTAGATGGTATGTCAGACGAAGAAGTGTTGGGCCTAAACATTCCTACAGGTGTACCACTAGTATACGAACTAGATGAAAACCTTAAGCCAATCTCTAAAGAGTATCTTGGCGATGCTGACGCTATTAAAGCAATGATGGATGCCGTTGCTAAGCAGGGCAAAGCGAAGTAAACGAGTGCCTTAGTAAATATAAAAAAGCCTGCGTTAGCAGGCTTTTTTAATGGGTGTCTGTTTAGACTAGTTTGGCACTTTCACCAACCAATTGTGAGTATCTTCAGCTTTACCCCATTGAATATCATTCAATGCTTGTCTTAGCTTCATCGTTACAGGGCCTGCTTCGCCGTTACCTACCTGATACTCTTTATCATTATGAATAAAAGTACCTACCGGCGTCAGTACAGCCGCTGTACCAGACAGTGCTGCTTCAGTATTCGGTTTAGCGGAACGCTCTAGTAGTTCTTCTACAGTAATATCGCGCTCGCTTACCTTCATGCCGTGGTCTTCAGCGATTTGAAGAATAGTTGCACGGGTTACACCGTGTAGGAAGCTAGAATCTAAGCCTTTAGTAATGATTTCATCACCATCAATTAGCAGGAAGTTAGCAGCCCCCGTTTCTTGTACATCGCCATTAGGGCAAAACAATATTTGATCAGCCTGCACTTCTGAGCGCGCTTTAAGAATAGGAGGCAACGCACTGGCATAATTACCACCGCTTTTTACCATTCCCATGTGCGGTGCGCAGCGCATGCCTGTTTCGTCAAGCAACAAGCGAAGTGGCTTTAGGCCGCCTGCAAAGTAATCGCCAACTGGAGATAATAGAACGTATAGCATTGAACTTGCTGATGGTGCTGCCGCTTTACCAATAGACGCTTCCGTTCCGATATGAGTAGGACGGATATACATTGAACCAGGTGGCTCTGGAACCTCAGACGCGTATTTTGCAACAATATCGATAATCATCTTTTCTACTTGTGCTTTGTCTATTTCAGGCAAATTAAGTAGACGGCTACTTTGAGCGAAGCGCTCAATATTCTTATCCATTCTAAAAATGTTGATGTTGCCATCTTCGTGCTTAAATGCTTTTAAACCTTCAAAGCATGTACTTGAGTAATGAAGCACGTGTGCACCAGGGTGAAGCTGAATACTGTCTGCACTGACAAATTCGGTGTCAGTCCACTCATCGTTGACAAAGGTAGCAAGTGCCATTTGTGGCATGAATACTGTACCGAATACGGCCATTAGTTTGTCCTATTTACTTCGACTAGAAAAATACTCGACAGAGTTTACCAAAAAACGTTCATTTTGCTAAAAGTAAGTCGATTCTATTAAGGCTTTTATCGAATAAGAATGTCTATAAATACTGACAACACAAAAATAATGGGGTCAGAGTACATTTTTACTTATCTAACAAATGGGGTCAGAGTACTTTTCAAGCTCATAAGAAGGTAAGACTTTAATTACACCTCCCTTGTTTTGCATCTTAAATACCTTTGCCTAAGCTGGCGAACTATAGGATTTTAGCTCACTTTCAAACTCGTAATTACACACACTACTGGCATAAAGAACCGAGCGATTTGTATATCCGAGAAAAATGGGGTCAGAGTACATTCTTTGATTTAACAGTACTGAACGAAAAATGTCTGACTACGCTCTGGTAGTTAGCGCAATAAAGTACTCTGACCCCTTTATTTTGAATCGTTCTGTTGTACCGTTTGTGAGATCAAACGTTATGCTAAAAAAGACGAGAAAGAGAACTACGGAGATCGTTGAAATCTTAATATTGGGGTCAGAGTACATTTTTTGATTTAACAATGCTGGATAAAAAAATGTCTGACTAGGCTCCGCTATTTGGCGTAATAAAGTACTCTGACCCCATTTTAGTGTTTTGCTGGGGTGATAGGGATTAATGTACTCTGACCCCATTATTTTTTCTGGTTCAGAAAGCAAAAAACCCGCCGTTAGGCGGGTTCTTCTTAATGGGACCTGGCAGTGTCCTACTCTCACATGGGGAAGCCCCACACTACCATCGGCGCTAATACGTTTCACTTCTGAGTTCGGAATGGAGT
>NZ_SWCO01000012.1 GCF_005117025.1 Alteromonas portus
CCATGATCAAACTCTTCAATTAAATATATCGAAATATGAATCGTCGTTGTGACACTCTTAACGAGTGCCCACACAGATTGTCTTGTCTAAATTTTTAAAGAACATTCACTTGAAGCCGTTGCTTCTTAGTGACTCACCCTGTTCGAGTGAGGTGCGCATTTTACATCGTTTATTTTCGATGTCAACCATGTTTTTAAACTTTTTATTTGCTTGAAAACTTGGTTTCGCACTTGTTGCTAAGTTGGCTTTGTTTTTCTCGAAGCCCCCTCAGAACGTGGAGCGCATTATAGATACCTCTTATGAAAGATCAACACTTAAATTGGATTTTTTTGCTTTTTACACCACTTTTGGTGTTAACCGCTCATTTCTGCATCATTTCTAGGTACTCAATCCATCTTTAGACTAGTTTTTTCACATTTTATTGTTCAATTTGTTACAAATGAGTAAACTATATACAGCCTCCAACACCATAATAAACAATAGAAAGGTAGGTATATGAAAGTAGGCTTTATTCAATGCGCTGTTATTAGCGCTATTTTTGCAATTGCAGGTTACTTGTTATTTTCTTCTGCTAGTTTAAACGTCCATGTTCCATTAACTGTATCAGCAGCTCTGCTGATCAGTGGTATTGTTACTCCTTGGCTAGCGTCTCTTATTCAAAGTCCATCTTCCTCAGATGCCAGAGCACATTCTAGTGACGGATCAGTAGAAACTTTATATGTGGGTAATTTGCCTTACAGAGCAAATGAGAACGCAGTAAAGGAGTACTTCAGTAGCTTTATTGAAGTGCAGTCGGTTCGTTTAATGAAGGATCGTAAAACTGGAAAACGGAAAGGCTACGGTTTTATCGAAGTTGTCACAGACGACCTTAGCAGTGTTATCGATAAAACTAACGACTCAATCTTTCAGGAACGAACGTTGAAAGTTCGACCTGCAAAAGACAAAGTCGAACACGCGTAATTCTTATTCGTAGTTTTCAGTAATGTAAAAAAGCCCGGTAAGCTTTCGCTTCCGGGCTTTTTATTATCGTAAGCATTAGCTCTCGCTGGCTTCAGCTGATTGAGGAAGGCCATCTAATAGAGTTTGGTTAAAAGATCGAAATCTATTTATGGCAGATATAAGATCAGGAACCTGTACATCTTCCATTTCGTTAATGATGCCAGCTATTAGCGTATTGTAGTCTTCACTACTTTCTAACGTTCTTTCAGCATTAGCAAAAGTATCCATCATCTTCTCTAGGTATTGCGCTATTGGACTTACCACATTTCCAAATTTCGCATTGTCGCTTTTGTCTTCATTGTAATGTTGGATGTTCTCGTACGTCTTTAACACTTCAGTCTGTGTTGTTCTGTTTAACTGCAACGCGTAGCCAACTAACTCTTTATCGTCAAAACCTAAACTCAATGCTTCTTCAAATGCTTTATCAATGTCTCCACTATAGAAGGTATCAGCGAGATCCTGAACTTGAACAACCAAATCAGCTATCGACGCTAGCTCATCTTCATCAAGTTCTCCCTTCAATGAAAAGCTAATGCCGCTTCGCTCGAAATATTGATAAGAAGTTTGCTCAGTGTAAGACGCTGAAAAATTGCTTTCACTTTGCTCGCCACTATTGCCAAATTGATCTTGAGATGCCTGAGCTTGGAAGCTAAGTTGTTGAGACGCTTCAAACGAACGAAGACTTTCAAAGCTAAAAGTCACCTCATCACCGTCTTTGGTTCGGATCAGCAAGCTACCGCTTTTCTCATCCGATGCGGCAACAGCGTTTAAAGATGAAAGCGTCACAGCAGTCGGTTGCTGGCGACCAAATATATCCGTTTCTAGATCGTTTATTCCGGTATCGATGAGATCGCGGCTTTTTGTCATTCCTTGTTCGATCTCTTCATTCATAAAACCAGCGAGATCTTTTTCTGCCATCGCGAACCCTCGGCTTACGCCTTCTCTCGCTTGGCTAAATAAGCCATTGAGCTTTTCTTCGCTAGCGCCACCGTTTGCCGCACCTCTAATAACGCCACCTACGAACTTAAGTACGTTTCTGGCGACTTTTTCAAAGTCGAACAAACTGTTCGACTTATCTTCGATATTCTTCTCTTTAGTTTCTTGCGGCTTTTGACCATCTATTTCCAATGCTTGGTTAAGGCTACTGCTAACCACTCGTAAACCAATGCTAGTTTGGCTACTTGAAACAGATACTGATGCCGCTTGTTGTTTCGAAAACTCAGCCGCTTGCTGCAATCCGTCTTGCTGTAACTGCTTTTTCAACATTTCGTTCGGGTGAACTGATGCCTTTTGATCTGCTTTTTGATCAACCTTTTGGTCGCCCATAAAAGCCTTAATTTGACCCACGTTCATAATTTGATCCTCACTATCCTCAATCTTATTATCGGCAAAGAATCAGCATTGTTTAATTTTAATACAGCTTTTTTTCTAGGACATTCTTAATAATAACGTAGAAGTAGATAGCGCTTGTTGCAGTTATTTTATAAGGGACTACAATTCGCGACCTTAACATTGAATGGAGAATTTTATGACCGCGACCGAACAACAACGCTATCAAGCTCAGTTGGACGAAAAAGTAGAACGTCTAACTGCGTTACTTTCTCCGTTCAATGCGCCTGACTTGTCCGTATTCCCATCGCAACCAACGCACTACCGTATGCGCGCCGAATTTAGAGTATGGCATGAGGGCGATGATTTATTTCACATCATGTTCAACCAGGAAACAAAAGAAAAGTATCGCGTAGATAGTTTCCCTCCAGCTTGTAAAGCAATAAACCATGCTATGGGTCTGTTGCTTGAAGAAGTAAGACCAAATGAAGCGCTAAGAAAGAAGCTTTTTCAAATCGATTATCTTTCTGCACTATCTGGCGAGCTTGTCATCAGCCTTTTATACCATCGCCAGTTAGATGAAAAATGGGAAGAGGCTGCAAGAGAATTAAAGGCAACGCTAGAGAATCACTTTCCAAAAGTAAACATCATAGGCCGTGCTAGAAAACAAAAGCTTATTATCGACAATGACTTTGTTATTGAGCGCTTACCCGTTAATGGAAAAGAATTCATATTCAAGCATATAGAAAATAGCTTCACTCAGCCCAATGCCGAAGTGAACTGTAGCATGATTGAATGGGCACTAGATTGTGTAAAGCCGCTCTCTGGCGATTTACTGGAGATGTATTGCGGTGCAGGTAACTTCTCACTGCCGCTAGCGCTTCACTTCGATAATGTTGTGGGGACCGAAATAGCTAAGCCTTCTGTACAAGCAGCGCAGTTTAATATTGAACAAAACCAGCTTAACAATGTGAAGATAGTAAGACTCGCCGCTGAAGAATTCACTCAAGCTATGAAAGGTGAACGTACGTTTAGTCGCTTAGAAGGCATTGATCTAAGTGCATATAATTTCACGACTGTATTGGTAGACCCACCAAGAGCTGGGTTGGATGAAGACTCGCTGAGAATGATTCAGGATTACGATAATATCGTGTATATCTCGTGTAACCCTGAAACCTTAGCTCAAAACCTTGAGCTTTTAAGTGAAACTCACAACGTTGCTCAATCGGCGCTATTCGATCAATTCCCGTTTACTCATCATATTGAAGCTGGTGTTTTACTTACACGCAAAAGCTAGTTTTGGTACAAATTGACAAGGCCTTTGGAGTTACAAAGGCCTATCGACACTAATTCAATTATACGCTTTTTTGAGTTGCGCCTACTTGAACAAAACGAAGCTGCGCTTTAACTCTCTCACCGATTTCGCGGCGAAGCTTATCGTCTGCTTCTAGGGCCTCTGCCCCAGCACTGAATACAAGCCTTACCATAGCATCAGCTTGAAGCTGTGCGCATGCGTATTCTACGCCCTGCTGCTCAATAATATAGTCGGTCAACTCGTCGATGAAGTGCTGAATCTCTCTAAATACTGCTAGTCGATAAGCCGACGACGTACCGGTATGCTCGCGAAGTAATAAACGAAATACGTTTGTGTTGGCCGCAATGAACTCCATGAAGGTTTCAACAGAGGTATGAATGACGCCGCCACCAGAAGCTATACGTCGCCTTGCTTGACGCATAAGCTGACGCAACGCTAAACCGGCTTCATCCACCAGCGTTAAACCCAATTCGTCCATATCTTTGAAGTGTCGATAAAAAGACGTAGGTGCAATGCCCGCCTCTCGGGCGACTTCACGCAAGCTGATTGCCGATAAGCTGCGGTTTTCATCTAACAAAGAAAACGCAGCATGGATGATATTTTGGCGGGTTTTTAATTTCTGTTCTTGTCGACTCACATTCGCACCATTGGTTGAGTAGCACTTAACGGCTTGATGATTTTTAGCGCTTGGGATTGAAGCCCTTACGTCATCTGTATAGCCATTAACGCAATCAAACTTCGTACATCAAAGACTAGCATGCGTAGTCTATCGCAACACACACCAGTGGGGAAAGAGAAACAGAATCAACTCTTTTATAAACAAGGATTAAGCAGAAAAGGCGTCAAATAGCGAGCGCTTTAGCATAGCTTTACTATAATTAAACTTTACACATGTAAGCAGAACTAATCGGGGTTTTGCTTGCCTGAAGCCTCGTAAAACGATAAATTAGCGAACAGTTGTAAGCCAAGTTGTATAAAATGAAAAAACCTCCTCTTATCCTTACTAATGTGCTGGTATTTATTATATCTGGCGCAATTGCATTTATTGGTGTGCCGCTATGGGTGGCGTATCAGGGCATCGATTGGGCAGAAATCGGTGTGGCTATATTTTTATTTTACTTTACCGGTATGTCTATTACTGCCGGCTATCACCGCTTATGGTCTCACAAAACCTACGACGCTAATGTGGTCGTTCGTGTGATCCTTGCCATTGGTGGCGCTATGGCGCTGCAAAACAGTATTTTGCACTGGTCGTCAGATCATCGCGTCCATCATCGTCATGTTGATGACAATGACAAAGACCCTTACTCAGCGAAGAAAGGCCTTTGGTTTGCACACATTGGATGGATGTTGCGCGAGTATCAGGCAAAACGATACGACGACTACAGCAACTGTAAAGATCTACAGAAAGATAAAGTGGTAATGTGGCAGCATAATTATTATTTGCCCATCGTGCTGGCCGCTAACTTTGGTATCACAGGCCTGCTGGGCTATTTGAACGGTGACGTATTGGGTATGATCTTGGTAGCAGGTGTTCTTCGCCTAGTGCTTGTTCACCACGTGACCTTTTTCATCAACTCTCTTGCTCACTTTTGGGGTAGTCAGCCATACACCGATAAGAATACAGCACGTGATAACGGCATTCTTGCTTTCTTCACCTTCGGGGAAGGCTATCATAATTACCATCACATTTTTGAGTACGACTATCGTAACGGCATTCGCTGGTATCAGTTTGATCCTACAAAATGGCTTATTAAGGGATTATCACTGGTAGGGCTTACATCAAACCTTCGCAAGGTTCCAGAAGAACGCATTGAAAAAGCCTTGGCAGCAATGCAGCTGCAAAGAGCAAGCGAGAAAGCATCGCTACTGCCTAATGCTGAAGAGGTGATGCACACCATTCAAGAAGAATACGACTTATTAATGCAGCGTATGAGTGAATACTACGCCACGAAAAAGCGCGTTATGCGTGTTAAGAAGCGTACTCTAAAACGCAGTATTGAAGGGCTTGAACTTGCATACAAATACAAAGAACTCAAACATGCCTTTGCTGTACAGAAAGAGAAGTGGATGCAGTTACAGAGCCTATCTTTGCAAATGGCCTAAATTAGCGCACGCTGTTACAGTATAGAACCTTAAAAACCACATAAGTACCTGCTTATGTGGTTTTTTTTATTCTATAGTTGGTATTACAAGGTAATACCAGTCTGCACAGATAATTACCCAACCAGCGAGAGATAAAATGTTCTTAGTCGCGGCGTGTTACCGCAGGTATAGCGGTTCTGCATCAAGGTGACACAACAAAGAGGAAGGACTTTTTAAAACGCGCTCTTCGAGAAGCGCTAGGAAGCTTCCTCTGGGAATTTAAAAGGGAACAGCCATTCCTGCATTCCCACGCTTTGCTAGGAAACTTGCCATCGCCTTCTGAGTGGGCAATTAGCTATGCGGATTGGTATAGGGTCGTTATACTAAAACCAGAATTATTTATTTTGTATGAAGGTCAACTTTTTACGTGACGTCGAATTACAAAAGTAACAACATGGGAATTAAGATGGCAACGAAGCAAAAAACCAAAGCCCCGGCGTATCATTATGATGCAATCGTTATTGGAACAGGTCCTGGTGGAGAAGGCGTTGCAATGCAGCTTGCCAAAGCCGGCAAAAAAGTGGCCGTTGTAGAGCGCTACGAGGCGGTGGGAGGTGGTTGTACCCATTGGGGAACCATTCCATCAAAAGCGCTTCGTCATTCAGTTAGTCGTCTTATTGAATATAACTCATCTCCCCTGTTTGCCGACAATCATTTAAGTAAAAGTCTTACATTCTCAGATATTATGAGCCATGCGAGTGGTGTTGTGAAAAGCCAAACTCGACTTCGTTCTTCTTTTTACGACAGAAACCGTGTAACGCTTTTCCACGGTGAAGCCAGTTTTATAGATGCGCATACGCTGGAGATAACACGTAAAGATGGCTCGAAAGATACAGTTACGGCAGGGCAAATTGCTATCGCTACAGGGTCGCGTCCTTATTGCCCGAAAGACATCGACTTTAATCATCCCCGTATTTATAACTCAGACACGATCTTATCTTTAGATCACGATCCTAAGTCCATCATAATTTATGGTGCAGGGGTTATCGGCTCTGAATATGCCAGTATCTTCAGAGGACTAGGGGTGAAAGTCGATCTAGTTAATATGCGCGATCGCTTACTGTCATTCCTTGATGACGAAATATCAGACGCATTAAGTTACCATTTATGGAATAACGGTGTGCTTATTCGTCACAACGAAACCTACTCTTCGGTTGAAGCAAACGATGATTCGGTAATTTTGAACCTTGCGTCAGGCAAACGCATGCGTGCAGATTGTTTGTTGTTCGCCAATGGACGTACGGGTAACACTGATACGCTTAAACTTGAAAACATTGGCTTGAAAGCAGATGGCAGAGGCCAGCTTAGCGTTAATGAGAATTATCAAACTGAAGTAGACAATGTCTTTGCTGTAGGCGATGTTATCGGTTACCCAAGCTTAGCATCTGCGGCTTATAACCAAGGTCGCTTTGCTGCTGAAGCTATGCTTGGTATCAAAACACACTCGGCGCTGGTAGAAGATATACCGTCAGGTATATATACCATTCCGGAAATTAGTTCTGTAGGCAAAACAGAGCAAGAGCTTACTGCTGCAAAAGTACCTTATGAAGTGGGAAGAGCCCAGTTCAAGCATTTGGCACGAGCACAGATCGCATCAACGCAGACAGGTAGTTTGAAAATCTTGTTTCACCGTGAAACTAAAGAAATATTAGGCATTCATTGTTTCGGTGAACGTGCCTCCGAGATTGTCCACATCGGCCAGGCTATTATGCAACAAAAGGGCGAAGGCAATACTATCGATTACTTCGTAAACACTACATTCAACTATCCGACCATGGCTGAAGCTTACCGCGTAGCCGCCATTAATGGTCTTAACAGAATTTTCTAGCAGGCACAAAAAAGCCGGCGAAATTGTCGCCGGCTTAATATGCGTTAACTAGGAAGTTAGTTACGGTTCGCAGCAAGCGCGTTAAGCGAGTCTTTATGTGCTACGATGTCGATGTGCATATTTTCTTGATCGAATGTCATTGTTGCAATGGCGTAGTCACCCTGACTATCGCTTGCAATATCAATAAGCTTTGCTTGTGCATCACGGAAACGAATGTTATTGCCGATTTGATCCGACATACATTGGTTATTCATTTCGAATGTTTTCGCATCCATGCAATCGAAAAGCTGGTTTTCACCAGATTCCGCATGCGCAATACCAAAGGCTGCTGATAGAGCTAGTGTTAGTACTACTTTACGCATGTTTCTTCTCCTGTGCTACAGTCTACTACTGTCACTATTAAACATACTGTATATACATTAGATAGTCAAATTGAGATCATACAATTGTGACAAAAGTATTACAAAGAGAAATAATTGGAGAAAATATTGAAAGGGCACAATGTACTGGTGGCCAAAGCAAAAAGTTGCACGTTGTGTGCACCTCATTTACCTCACAAACCTAACCCTATTTTTAACACTTCACCATCCACAAAAATTCTTATTATTGGGCAAGCACCAGGGCTTAAAGCGCACGAAAGAAGCATTGCGTTTAATGATCCCAGCGGGGATCGCTTGCGTGAATGGCTGTGCGTATCTAAAGAAACTTTTTATAATTCTCGCTTGATCTCGGTGCTACCTATGGGCTTTTGCTTTCCAGGATACAAAAACGGCGCTGATGCCCCTCCTAGAAAAGAATGTGCACCTACATGGCACAATGAGTTTCTCACCTACCTAAAGCCTAAAGTCACGCTTTACGTAGGTCGATACTCACAGCAGTATTATTTACCCCAGTACAAGACTTTGACTGAAGCAGTAGGCGCGCCGACTAATACACACTTTGTTTTACCTCACCCGTCTGGGAGGAATAACAGGTGGCTTGCTAAAAATCCATGGTTTGAGCAGACTATACTTCCCAAACTGCAGCGCGTTATTTCAGCAGCCTTATCTGATTAATCGTGCGCCTCAAGAAACGTTAGAAGTGCATCAAAAGGCATGGGCTTGGCATATAAATAACCTTGCGCCTCATCACAACCAAGTTTAATCATGTAGCTTGCTTGCTCTCTTTTTTCCACACCTTCGGCGATGGTGAGTAAACCCAACTTGTTTCCTAACGTTACTATGGTTTCGGCAAGCACTGCACTAGCACCCGGTTTGATGTCTTTAACGAACGAACGATCGACTTTCAAACGATCTAACGGTAGCTGCTGCAAATAGCTCATAGATGAGAAACCTGTACCGAAGTCATCAATCGCTATTTGAATGCCAAACTCTTTTAGAGAACGCAAGGCATCTATGACTATTTGTGGTTCATCCATTACCACACTTTCTGTTATCTCAAGCTCTAGCAGGCTTGGCTCACAATTGGATTTAGAAAGTGCTTGTTTAACTTTCTCAACAAATAATCTATCTCGAAACTGCGGAATTGATATATTTACCGCAACCCGAAGGTGCCCGAAGCCTTTGTCTTTTAGCTGCTGCAAGCGGCGGCATGACTCTTCCAATACCCATTCGCCGATATCAACGATAAGCCCTGAATATTCAGCAAGTGGTACAAAAACAGCTGGAGATATATAGCCACCCTCGCCATCCGGCCAGCGCAATAGACCTTCCATCCCAACCACTTTTTCACTAAGTAAGTCCACTTGCGGTTGAAACCAAAGCTGTAGCTTTCTTGCTGCAAAATCACTGCGTAGTTGGCGAATCATATCCAGACGCCAAGTTGTCTGATCTTCAATGTCTTTAGCGTAATATTCAAAGTTGTCAGTCAGATTTTTCTTAGCGCGGTTCAACGCAATATTACTGCGCTTTAAAATCTCAATGCCGATTTGGCGTTTATTATCTAATTTGCACAATCCAATGGTGACATTCACAGGAAGGGTATGATCACCAACTTGAAATGAGGACTGGAAAATCTTGTTGATTGATTTAGGACAAACTAGCTCATCAGGACCAATGAGCCCAAACACATCGGCCCCTATACGGCCTTTTTGAACCTTGGTATCGAGAGAGGAATGAAAGCGGTCGCTAATTGCTCGTAAAAGCTCATTACCAACTTCTTGCCCAAGACCGTCATTGATATCTGAGAAGTGATTAACATCGATAAGCGCGACCGAATAATTTGTTCCCGCAAACAAATGAGGCTTATCAAGCATATTGATAAATTCGTTACGGTTGGGCAATCGCGTTAGCCAATCTCTGAACGCAGCATTTCTCAATTCATGAAATAGATTAACGTTCTCATAGCCTACAGAAATACTGGACAGAAAAACTTCTAGTAAGTTTTTATCCAACTCGCTTATTTCGTGAGTTTGTCTCACATAAACCGCCGCTTCAAAACCAGCCCTGCTTATGAAAAGTACGGTACAAGTAGACTCAAAGATATGCTTTTTAAGACGCAAACAACGACTTACATTCTCTTCAATTTCACTATTTCTGACATCTACAACAGGGTGATTAATAAATTTGGCATACTCCCCAGCAGCACCGAGAACATATACTTGTTCGTCATCTCGATCTAGCAGCGACCCTGCTCTAGCGCATAGTAAACCTTCAGAGTCGAGCCCTATTAAAGAGCTGATTTGAGTGACAACACCTTCACAAAATTCTTTAACTGAATGTTCTTCAAATAAATTAGCTGAGGACGTAATAATCTTTTCTAAACCAGTACGACTTTGGCTTATGGTTATAATTTGCTGGTAAGAGCGAAGCGAGGAAATAATGGTAGTAAGCAGTTTAGCGCGGGTTAGTTCAGTTTTCGTCTTGTAGTCATTGATATCATAAACTTTTATGACCTGCTCTTCTGGAGCGTACCCTGGTTGCCCTGTGCGCAAAATAATACGAGGCTCGAACAACTTCATATCTTCGCGAATGTATTTAACAACATCGAAGCCAGCATCATCAGTTTCCATTACTACGTCAAGTAGGATAATAGCGATACTGTTACCGTGTTCGTGAAGCTTCTCTTTAGCTTGTTTTGCCGAGTATGCATGGATGAAGTTTAACTTGCGATCATTGACTATGAGATCAGAAAGCGCAAGACGCGTCACTGTGTGGATCTCTTCGTCATCATCGACAATAAGAATGTTCCAGTCTTTACCTAGTAAGGGTTGTTCTTCGACCGAACCATCATCATCTAAAAAAATTAACTCGTCGTTATCGTAATCCATTGCCGACATTACCGCTCATTTCCTCGATACATACAAAACAAGAATGTACGACTTACCGTATAAAGGCAACGATCACATTGATAATTAGATTACGCAATGCAATAGTGCTCTCATGGTACATGCTAATTTACATTCATTTATTTAAGCAAATATGAAGATTACACCTCAGCACTTCTCACCTGAGATCAGAAAAACTCAGAACTCGGAGGTCAATAGCACTAAACCAAACATTGACCAACCCGCTGCTGAGAAAGTGGCAAGCACTGTACAAACCGATGCTAGCCGCCAACGCATGCTGTCGTGGTTTGCTAGAGTGGGCATAAGCCCTTCAATGTTGTCTCCCGATCCTAAGAAGCAAAAACATGCACTAGAGCGAAGAAAACAGATTCTAGAAACTCAAAAAGCGAGCAATCTTCAAGCAGTCTTAAATATAGCACTAAATGTATCAATCAACGAACAAACTAGCGATAATCTTGATCCAGACTGGTTTTTCGCTTTTAGTACCATGGCTGAAGAAATTTACAGCTCACCAATGCAAGAATTGTGGGGCAAGATTTTTGCCGTGGAAGTAGCGCGTCCGGGTAGTTTTTCTCTTCGCACCCTACAATTGCTTAAAACGCTAACTCACAGAGACGCAAAAGTATTTAATAAAGCAGTTAATGTAGCAAGCCGAAAGAGTAGTGATGCGGTTCCGCGTATATTAGTGGGGTATCATAAGCGCAAAGGTCTTTTTTCGTTTCTAAAAAAACCTACTCCAGAACAAGTGAACTTAGCTTCAGTTGGATTAAGTTACCCTGATTTATTATCGCTGCAAGAAATGAAATTAATTTATGCCAGTGAAATCGAAAGCGGAGAATACATTGAAGGACAGCAGGTAACTTGGCGATGCGTTAATGAGAATATAACGCTTACTTGTAAGACACCAGGAGTGGCTTTGGTGTACTACAAGTTTACTTCAGTGGGTAGCGAACTTTATAAACTAGTTACTAAGTCTTCTAACGAAACATATCTACAAGCGTTAAAGCACGTGTTGGGAGAGGTATTCAACATAAGTTAAATACCATCTCCAAACTCATGCAGTCCACATTCACGCTTTAACCCAAAGAAACGTGTGTCTTGCTCACTCATTCCTTCTTGAAGCGATTGAGTTGTATGCCAATCACCAATTGAAACATAACCTTGTTCCCACAATGGATGATAGGACAGGTCGTTGTCTTTAAGATAGTAGTGAAGGTCTTTATTACTCCAATCGATAATTGGATATAGTTTGAACTGCTGACCCACTTTTTGTAACACGGGAAGTTTGCCACGAGTATCAGATTGGCTTCTGCGCAACCCAGCGAACCAGGTTCCTGCTTTTAGCTCGCGTAAAGCGCGCTGCATTGGCTCAACTTTGTTCATCTTATTGTATTTCTCAATACCTTCAATGCCTTGTTCCCAAAGTCTACCAAAACGCGCTTCTTGCCATGCAGAAGACATCTCAGCACTGTACACGTGTAAGTTTAAGTTGAGCTTTTCAACTAGCTCATCGATAAACTTATATGTTTCTGGAAACAAATAGCCGGTATCGGTAAGCACAACAGGAATATCCGGCTGTGCTTGAGTAAGCATATGCAGCATAACTGCCGATTGCGCTCCAAAACTCGAAGACACAATATGAGCATCAGGTAAGTTATCCAGCGCCCAAGCAACCCGCTCTTGCGCCGTCATTTTTTCCAACATATCGTTGATATCAGCAAGGGCTTCCTTGCTGATATCAAGCGTAAGTGTCTGCTGCTTTTCTGCTGTATTATTCGTCATAGAAATCCCGTGCGGAGTCTACTACTGGTTTTACAACACCAGCGCGAACTACATAATCACCAAACGCTTCACCAGCTTCACGTTCTTTGGCCCATTGACCAAGTAGCGTATCTAATTCAGCCATGATTTCTTGTTCGCTAATGTTTTCTCGATACATACGTGGAATACGTGTACCTTCTCGGTTTCCGCCTAAGTGCAAGTTGTACTTGCCTGGGCCCTTACCTACCAAGCCAACTTCTGACAACATGGCGCGACCACAGCCATTCGGGCAGCCAGTTACGCGGAAGATAACACTGTCTTCTTCTAAACCGTGTTTGGCAAGTAAGCCCTCTAACTCAGTAACAGCGTCTGGCAGGTAACGTTCAGCTTCTGCCATCGCTAACGGACAAGTTGGCAATGCAACACAGGCCATTGAATCCAATCGCTGGTTAGAGATAGAAGGTGCTATGAGACCATGCTCACGAGCCAAAGCTTCTATCTTGTCTTTGTCCTGTGGTGGAACACCAGCAATAATCAAGTTCTGGTTTGCTGTTAAACGGAAATCCCCTTTGTGGATCTTCGCAATTTCTGCACAGCCTGTTTTAAGCGTTTTACCGAGATAATCTAGTATACGGCCGTTTTCGATAAACACGGTAAGGTGGTATTTTCCGTCAATGCCTTCAACCCAGCCAAAGCGGTCACCACGGTCGGTGAACTCGTAAGGGCGGCTTTCCTGGAAAGTTACGCCTGCGCGCTTTTCAACTTCAGCTTTGAAATTGTCTACCCCTACACGCTCTAGGGTATATTTGGTCTTCGCATTTTTACGATTAACACGGTTACCCCAGTCACGCTGGGTTGTTACCACCGCAGCAGCTACCTCTAGCGTGTTTTCAAGCGGAATAAATCCGAAGTCAGAGGCTTTACGCGGGTACGTGCTCTTGTCGCCGTGAGTCATTGCAAGACCACCACCAACAAGTACGTTAAAGCCAACTAGCTGTCCATTTTCAGCAATCGCAACAAAGTTAAGATCGTTAGCGTGAACATCTACATCGTTTTGCGGAGGAATAACCACCGTCGTTTTAAACTTACGCGGTAGATAGTTATCACCCAAAATAGGCTCTACAGGCTTTTCAGTCGTTTCGACTTTTTCACCGTCTAGCCAAATTTCAGCATACGCGCGAGTCTTAGGAAGTAAGTGTTCACTTATCTTTTTAGCCCACTCAAACGCTTGAAGGTGAAGCTCAGACTCAACAGGATTAGAGGTACACAGAACATTTCGGTTTACGTCCCCTGCTGTCGCGATAGAGTCTATACCGGCCTTGTTCAGCATTTGGTGCATAGATTTAATTTTAGGCTTTAACACACCGTGAAATTGAAACGTTTGACGGGTAGTTAAGCGAATGCTGCCGTACATAGTGTGGTCAGCGGCAAACTTATCTATGGCTAGCCATTGGTCTGGCGTGATAACGCCGCCCGGTAAACGTGCGCGTAACATCACATTGTGAAGCGGCTCTAGTTTCTGTTTTGCACGTTCAGCACGAATATCACGGTCGTCTTGTTGGTACATACCGTGGAAACGAATAAGCTGGAAATTATCAGCCGTGAATCCACCGGTAAGATCATCTTTAAGATCGGTAGTGATGGTGCCACGCAAATTATTACTTTCACGCTTTAAGCGCTCGTTGTCAGCCAGTTTGCCCTCAACGATAAATGGTGATTTTTCGTTACTCATTAATAGACATCCTTCTGATAACGTTTCGCTTTTCGTAACTCTACTACATAGGCTTTTGCATCGGCTTCAGACTTTCCACCGTGCTCTTGCACAATACTAATAAGGGCGTTTTCAACATCTTTCGCCATGTGCATTGCATCGCCACACACATAGAAGTGTGCGCCCTGCTCTAGCCATTCGTACACCTCTTTACCGTTTTCTAGTAAACGGTGCTGAACATATACTTTTTCTTCTTGGTCACGAGAGAATGCCAGCGTAATTTTGTCTAGCAGGCCTTCTTTAACGTAGCCTTGCCATTCCACTTGGTATAGAAAATCTTGCGTGAAATGTGGGTTGCCGAAGAACAGCCAGTTTTTGCCTTCCGCGCCTTGTACATCACGCTCTTGCATGAACGATCTAAACGGTGCAATACCCGTACCTGGGCCAACCATGATGACAGGGGTATTGGGGTCGGCTGGCAAACGGAAGTTATCGTTACTTTCTACGAATACTTCTACGTCGCCATTTTCTTCTAAATATTCACACAAAAAGCCAGATGCGCCACCTTGATGACGGTATCCAAACGCTTCATAGTCAACATGAGCTACGGTTAAATGTACTTCTTCTTCCACCTCGGCTTGACTCGATGCTATCGAGTACAAACGAGGTGTGAGAGGACGCAATGCGTCTACAAGTTGTTGTTCAGACAACTTACCCGGATGGTCGCGCACAATATCAATGATTTGGCGCTCAGCCATGTAGGTTCGCAGCTGTGCTTTGTCTTCCATCAAGGCAGCCAATGATTCAGAACCTGTCGCCGCCTGATACGACTTGATAAAATTAGGGTAGCTAAGCGTTAACTCAAGCTTAGACGTTAACGCTTCAGTTAACGGCATAGTCGCATCACCAACCGATACTTCGGCATTGCCGTCGAGTGATAAAATGCTGATAAGCTCAGAAACTAACGATGCTGCGTTTTTAAACCACACGCCCAACGCATCGCCAGGCTGATAGGTAATACCGCTATCTTCAAGGCTAATCTCGATATGGCGAATATCTTTAACTGAATCACGGCCAGTGATCTTTTGAGCATCAATTAAGGTCGCTTTAAACGGCGCCTTTTTGGTGTAAGTTTGCGCTGCTACACCCTGCACTGCCGCGCCAGTTTGCGCCGCTACGGCAGTCTGTGGAGCTGCACTAAAATCGCCTTTTAACGAATCGATAAGCTTGTTCAGCCATGCCTCAGCTTCTGCTTCGTAATCAACGTCACAGTCAAGACGCTCCACGATAGCTTTACCGCCTAGCTTACCTAAACGCTCATCAAAATCTTTACCCGTTTGGCAGAAAAACTCATAGCTGCTGTCACCTAAACCTAAAACGGCGTACTTGGTGCTAGCAAGCTTAGGTGCTTTTTTACCTGCCAAGAATTCGTGAAGCTCAATGGCATCATCAGGTGCATCGCCTTCACCGTGGGTACTTACAAATACCGCAACGTGTGTTTCTGCTTTCAAGTTACGCGGCTTGTAATCTGCCATGCTAACCAGCTTACTATTGAAGCCTGCTTCTTCTGCTTTAGCCTGGCACTGCGCAGCCACGCCTTTTGCATTTCCCGTTTGAGAGCCATACAAAATAGTTAACGTTGGCGCGTCACCCGCTACTGCCGGAGCGCTCTGTAACGCTGGGGCAATCGAACCGCCTTGTGCAGCAGCCATGCCCGCAGCATAACCACTTACCCAAGTAAGTTGATCACGATTTAACCCTGCAATGGCCTGCGTAATTGCATTCCACTGCTGTTCGTTTAATACCGCGCCTGGCGCTGAGTTCGAATTAGAATCTTGTGACATAGTCTTTTAGCCTTTTATCAATGGCGCTAAGGTAACGGCTTTCTACAAGAAGAGAAAAGAATAAATGAAACTTTTTTATTACTGAAAGTGCTAATGACTGTGTTAATAGGTAATAACACCGTCAATGGTTACTTTAGATTCACAAAAAAGGCGTGAGCTGCAAAACGCAGTCACGCCTTTAAAAATCTAATGTTTATGCCTAAAAGTGAAGCTCTAGCCCAGCAAATACGCCGTCGAATTCCATATCAGCGTAAACATCGTCAAGATCTTCAATATCAACCGTTACGTTTCTGTAACCTACTTGAAGTGTCATATCGACAGCTAAGCTTTCAATAAACGAATATTGAACAGCTGCTTGATAATCACTTAGCTCGTGGTCATCGAATGACAAATAGCTACCTTCAAAATATGCAGACAACCCAGTAAACGGAAGACCTAACTGCACTTTTGAATACGCCATTGGGACTATGCCCGAAAACTCAGCTGACCCGCTGGTGTTACTGTCTGTTTCAACAACACTTAAAGCGCCATCAATATATTTTGCATTTACACCAAGATCAAAACTAACTAAGTCGTTATCAAACAGCTCGTAGTACAAAATGAAATCAGTTGCATCAAGCGCTATTTCAGTATTAACAACAGCGTCGCTTCGGAACAACTCGTCATCAAAGGTAAATTCAGATTGAAGTGCTGTAGTCCCAGAATTATCTAACGTGGTGTGATTTACCTTCACATTCGGCAAGAAAGGTACTGGATGTTCAAAGGCAATGTATAGCGCCGTATTGGTTTCATCATCAAAGTTGAAGTCAGCGGTGTTATTGTTATCAGCAAATCCACCTTGAGTGTCGGTTTGCCATACCTGTGCACCAACATACACGCCAGCGATAGTGTCTGCTTGAGATGAAACTGAAAATAATGCGCATCCCAATGCGGCAGCTATAAGACCCTTTTTCATTAATTATCCTTGATTAAGAAGTTCTGATATTTCAATTAAAGCAGCGTTTGCACGAGAAATATAGTTAGCCATAACTAAAGAGTGATTAGCTAACATACCAAAGCCGCTGCCATTTAAAATCATCGGACTGAATACAGACTGTTGTGTTGCTTCCAGTTCGCGAATAATTTGCTGAAGACTTACTAGTGCGTTCTTATCCTCTAGCACATCGTTAAATTCAATTTCTACGGCTTTAAGGAAGTGTAGTAAAGCCCATGTTGCGCCACGCGCTTCATAAAAATTATCATCTAACTTCCACCAACTGGTTTGAACAACGCGTTGATTAGCACTAGGCGTAGATTGTCGCGCGTTAGCATCTCTAGCCAAATCTGTATTAATTCTGGCTGATCCTACGCTGGCGCTTAGTCTTTGTGAATAGCTACCCAACCGTTTTTCGACCTGTTTCAACCATTCGCGCAAATTATCTGCACGGGTGTAAAACTGACTATCGGCGTTTCGCGTGTTTGCTAGTTCGTCGCGATATTTTTTCAATAATTCAATACCTTCGGCGTAGCTCGATTCAGACGAAGGTAGCGCCCAGCTTTTATGATCCATATTAAATTTGGGATGCGCTTTGGTAAGGTATGGGTTTTCAATTGATTGTGATTGAGAACGGCTGAAATCTTTACGCATAGAAAGAGCAAGATCACGCACCATTTCCAGTGCACCAAACTCCCACGCAGGCATATTATCTAAAAAGACACCAGGGGGAATGACATCATTTGAAAGATAACCACCTGGCTTATCTAGCAAAGTTTCAGTCACATCAATCATAGTGGTAGTTAAGGTGTAACCCGCGATACTTGTTGGGTTCTCAACAGGTGAGTTCTGCTCCAAGCGCTTTCTGACATCGAACGTGTCTGGAGATAAACTCCAATACCACCCGATTAACCAGAAAAGTAAAAAGATCACCACAGCGACAATCGCTATCCGTTTTGAGTTAATAGATTGTCTCATATAAACACCAACCTTCCTTTTAAATAACAAATAGCCGACGGTGGTCAGCTATTTGAAGTCGTAATACTATGTGAAAAATGCGAAACCTTTATGACGGTTACCGATATAACACCACCTTTTACTACGTTAACACAATTTAAATTTATTTATGTTAATTATAAAGTATGGTGCATGTTCTGGTCATTTTGCTGCTTATAAGCGGCAGAGTTACGATTTTTCAGCGCATATAGGGCAATACCGATTAGTATAACTGGCCAGAAAGCGCTGACTCCCATTACGAGGAGTGCTAAAAAGCCCGCTCCCAACGCTAATAGAATTGTACCCAAAACGCTTACGGCAACGACGAAGCCCACGATGGCTAAGACTACACCTATTAACGATAACACAGCCACATTTTCCCAGGGGCTAAGCAGTTCGTCAGACATTATAAGATGCATACCTAAGTAGCTGTCTACAAGGCTACCTAAGCAATTCACCAGTATAATGGCTATTATCAATGCAATAAGAAAGTTTTTCATTACACTAATCTCGGTAACAGGATTACGGCAGCCACGTAAGCCACTAGCGTGATAGGGGTTGCGATAAATAGACCCGCTACAGCTGCTGCTCTCACCCATACTGCATCTATATCAAAATAACGTGCAACCCCTGCACATACACCTGAAATGATTCCAGAATCAAGGTCTCTATAAATTCTTTTTTGTGATGGTACTTTCATCATCTTCTCCAAAAATGCTTAATTTCGATATCTTCAACAATATGGGCGGTAGCTAAGGCCGCTTACGCAACCTTTTTCTTCTTAAGCTCTGCCAATTCCTTTTCAATCGCTTCGTTTGCTTCCATCGCATCGAACTCAGCCTGCAAAGATGTTGCTTCATTCGACTTTGTTAGGTCGTACGCATCCACTTGCGCTTCTAGATGGTCAATGCGCTGCTCGTAGCTTTCGAAACGCATCATTGCGTCATCAATTTTGCCCTCGTGGTCAGCTTGCTTCACTTTCAAGCGTGTTTGCGCTGAATGTTTGCGCTGAACTAAGGTTTTTTGCTTAGCTTTGGCTTCAGCCAACTTACTGTTCAAGCGAGCAGTATCGGCTTGAATCTTTTCGATACTTTCTGCAAGTTGCGCTTCCTGCTCTTCAAGAGACGTAAGTTTAGACACATATTTTTGCTTCTCTATAAGCGCCGCTTTTGCCAATGTCTCTTTTTCGTTGTTCATTGCAATTTGTGCTTTGTGCTGCCAACCTTCCACTTCTTTGTTTGCTGACGCGATATGACGTGCTAATGTTTTTTGCTGTGCAATAAAGCGCGCCGCGTCAGTGCGAACTTCAACCAGGGTTTCTTCCATTTCTTGAATAATCAAACGAATGATTTTTTCAGGATCTTCAGCTTTATCTAACATCGCGTTGATGTTTGCTTGAACAATATCGTTAATGCGTGAAAACATACCCATGATTCTTTCTCCGTTAAAAGTAGTGTTGTGGTTCCCAGCATTTATTCTTAAGTTCACACACTGCTGGTTACCGCTGACTGAGTTCTCCTCAACACTTTTAGTATTACAATGACTATGCCACTTATTTAAAGTATTGATAAATATAGATTTATTTAAAAATGACAGCCTAGCAATTTGTACACTTTAATAGCAGATACGATAAATTAGTGTATTTAACTAACTGAATTGTTAAATTGACCACTTTTAATCGTCAGCATTCAATCTTTAGTATTTCAAACATGCTTACATCATTTTTTAAGCAAAAAAAAAGCGCCTTTCGGCGCTTCTGCTAATTAACAATATTTATCTAGTCTGCATCTTCTTCTGTTGAACTACCGTCTGAAGTTGCGGCAGCCACTAAATCAGTCACACTGACCTTACCGCTTCCACGTTCTTCTTGTGGGCTAAGTTCAAAGTGATAAGTTGCGTTTGCTACTGCTTGATATACGTCAGCCTTAATCTCTTGAGATGTGCTGGCGACTGCATTAGTAACTACATTGGTCAAGAACGATTGAAGCACTGACTCTTCTGCATTTGCTACGCTGCTTGCCATGCTTGCTGTCAGTAAAGTTGCTGCGATTAGTGAAGTTTTCATGATATCCCTCTAAATTTAGTCAGTGCAACAACACGCCGTTGTTGCGATACTTAGAGGATTGCGAGAGCTGTGCCAACTCCTTAAAAACAACTTAAGCAGCTGATATATATAAACTTTAAGAAAAGCTCGCGTAAACGCGAGCCTTTAGCTAAATTGAACAAATATTAAACTTTGGTCAAAAGTACTAAGTTATTAGTCTTTTTGACTATTGTACTCAGCAACTTCTTTTTGCGCGCTCTCAACAGCGTCGAGTGCATTCAAAAGTAAATTAGGATCTGGACTCTTACCCGTACCATTTTGACTTAGATATCTACGCCAAATGCGTCCACCCGCTTGCCCTTGATAAAGGCCCAAAATATGCCGTGCAGCATGCCAAGGTTTAAAATATGGGTCCTCTTGACGTTCAATGTATTGCTGCATTTGAAGCACTATCTCACGTCGCGACAAACTCTGAGCATTAGTATCGCCAAATATGTCTTTATCAACGGTAGACATGATATACGGGTTTGCGTAAACCTCGCGTCCTACCATAACACCGTCAACGTTCTCTAGTTGTTGCTGAGTTTCAGCAAGTGTTTTAATACCGCCGTTAATGCTAATAGATAACTCAGGGCGCGCCTGCTTTAGCCTGTGAACTCGAGGGTAATTCAAAGGCGGAATTTCACGATTTTCTTTTGGGCTTAAACCTTGTAACCACGCTTTTCTTGCATGAACGATAAAGGTGTCACAGCCAGCGTCTGCCACTACATCGATAAAGCGAGCAAAGTCTTCATCTTCGTCCATATCGTCAATACCAATTCGGCATTTTACCGTCACGGGAATATCTACCGCTGCCTGCATAGCCTTAACGCAACTTGCTACTACCTCTGGCTGAGCCATCAAACAAGCACCAAAACTGCCATTTTTAACTCTATCGCTTGGGCAGCCTACGTTTATGTTGACTTCATCGTAGCCGCGCTCTTGTGATAATTCAGCACACTTGGCCATGTCAGACGGGTCACTGCCTCCCAATTGAACCGCCACAGGGTGTTCTTCTTGGTTATAGCCAAGGTAATCGCCTTTACCATAAATAATCGCGCCTGTAGTGACCATTTCAGTGTAAAGCAGCGTGTGCTTAGACATTAATCGTAAAAAGTAGCGACAATGCCTGTCTGTCCAATCCAGCATGGGGGCGACTGAAAATCTTCTATCTAATGATTTCATTAGCTTTTCCTGTTAATTCATTATTTTTCATATAGATAAAAGACAACTTCTGACGTTACGTTTTGATCTATTTTTGTATATCTATGACTATTTTCAATAAAAATGTCCCCTAGGGAACATCAAAAAGGGACATTTCTGTACCCTACCACTTACTACTTTGATAGTATGAACACACTAATTCTACTACAAATTGAGATATGAAATCATGGCTACAGTTTCTATTGAGACGAGAAAACTCAAAAGCGGATGTTCTTATAGAGCTAGGGTTAGAATTACAAAGCGTGGAAAGGTTATTGATAAATCTGAAAAGACCTTTAAAAACAGAGAATCAGCCGAAAATTGGGCAAAGAAGAAGGCTAAGCAACTCGAAACTAAGCAAGAAGAAATAGCTAATGGAACATACTACTCTGAATATAAAGAAGATCTAAGAGATGTCACCGTTGGTGAGCTGATACATGAATATCTGCAAAACCCATTAACCTCAAAAGACCTAGGAAGGACCAAAGGCTATGTCCTACAAGCTCTACTAAATTATGACATAGCGAATAAAATAGTTAGTTCACTACAAGCATCTGATTTAATTGAACATTGTCAAACTCGACTCAGTGACGAAAGTGCTCCATCGCCACAAACTGTATATCATGACGTCACTTATCTACATTCTGTGATCAAAAGAGCAAAACAAGTATTTAAAGTCAAAGCGAACTTGAGCTATCACGAAGAAGCGATACCTGAGTTAGTTTCTTTAAAACTAATTGGGAGATCTGGAAAAAGAAGTAGAAGACCCACCAGAGAAGAACTCCGAATGCTTAAGGATAGATTAAAGCAAAGAGAAACACAGCGGACATCTAAGATACCTTACTCAGATATCCTTGATTTTTCAATTTACACAGCAATGAGAATTGGTGAAATAACAGAACTAAAATGGTCAGACGTAGATCATGAAAATAAAACAATTATTGTCAGAAGCAGGAAGGACCCTCGAAAAAAGCAAGATAATAATTGGGAGGTCCCGCTACTTGGTGAAGCATACTCGATATTAATTAGTCAAAAGGAAAAACAAGATAATCCAGATGAAATCTTAATATTTCCATTCAACCCTAGAAGTATCACTGCAGGTTGGCAGAGGGTAAGAGCCTCTTTAGGTATTGAAGACCTCAGGTACCATGATTTACGCAGAGAAGGTGCTTCTAGATTAGCTGAGCAAGGATACGATATCAGAACCGTAGCTAGAATCACGGGGCACAAAAATTTAAATATTTTATATGATGTTTACTCATCAATAGAGATAAAGAAATTTTCTAAATTAGAAAATGAAAAATATGAAAAATCACAATCGCAATCAATAGACTGATTTTCAAATGACAATAGAAGAATCTTGACGGGGGGGTGAACTGCAAGGACGCATTAACCTGTCATAAAAAGTATTGCAAAGGCGTTCACCTATTTATCAGGCATCTATTTCTGCAGTGTTTTTATGGGGGGCATAACTGCTGAGCTGATCAAACTCACTGACTTGGGGGGCATCACTCCCAGACCTTGAAAAGATCCGACTACAAGTTCTTCTAGTCGCAAAGTTCAATCTTAATAAGATTGAATTAATAAATTTTCACCTCTAAACCTGTTTATACTAACTATAGTACATCCCGTCTTAATGCAGGTAGAACGCCATTGGTTTATTTTTTATTTGCTCAGTCAAAGACTAAACGCCCTGCTTTTTACTAGTGCTGGTTGGTTAACCCGTATTCTAGGTGTGGAAATAAACATAAACACACTTCTTAATAAGATAGGTACCACATAATTCAAATACTTCAATAAGTTAAGGTAACTTATTTTTTGTTTGTAGTTTTTCTGCTGACGAACGTTCTGTTGTTGTGTATCGCAAAACGATACCGAAAATTAGCAAATTTTTTATTTATAAGGCCTATTCTGCGAAACTGGGAGCCCTAAACTGGTTTACGTTTTGTTAAATCAGTTGAAGGTCTAAGGGATTTTGAAATAACAGTTTCACTGAGTGAACTACCCGACTCCCCCTTAGCTAAGTATTGCTTTCGAGACTCAGCATTTAGATAGAAAATACTTTCTAGGTAACTAAGTTGTGCTTTTGTCACTGTATTTGAATCATACTTGGTTTCAGCTAAAGCTTGTATCGCTAGCTCGATAGTCAGACCTGCATTTATAAATGTGAGCAATGTATAAGATTGGTGTTCGCTTTCATCAGCGCTAATAATATTATCGACAATGGCGCAGACCCTTTGTGATGACCAGCATCTTTCCTTGTCAAAGTAGCTATCTATAGCCGATGCAGCGCTAGCTAACGATACACTCTGTAGAAGTGGAATGAGCTTTGGCTCAACCAATAAAAGTTGCGTTACCTCACTTTTGAGCCAGTTAGTATTCTCAAGTCGTAAAGCGTCAATCAGTTTAATCGTTATTTTTTCATAAATGTCACAGTTGCCGTTATTCATAATCTTATCGTTTGTTATATAAATAGGATTACATATTGCAAATGCTTTTCAACGCATGGCATTGGCATTTATGGAAGAAGTGAATAAATAATGAATTAATTTTTCTTTCTACGCCTGCGCTTTCTTTTGGGTGATACTTTTGAATTATCTGGCATTACATTATTCAGCTGCTCAACTTTTTCAATAATAGGCATCAATTCAGTATCACACTTTTCTGATAAGTCATTTAGTGTATCGAGCTCCATTGCTACTTCGATAGCACGCTGTTCGCTAGGTACAGGTAAAGATGCCAGGTAATTATTTGCCCAGTGCTGGATCGACCTAAACACAGTCTGATACTTAGCTTTCAGTTGATTCACCTTCTTTTCAATTAGTTTGGCTTTCTCTATTCTGACAACCCAGTAAGGTTTGTTGTATTTCTGTCTTCGTCTGGGTGAGTAATTGTAGTTATCTTCTCCTACAGTTATACGAATCCCATCGTTCAAAGCTCTTTTTACAATATGAGTAACTGCATACTGAGTGATTTTCTTTTGGTAGACGTCATCAATTACATTTGAGACAAGAAGATGAACATGAGAGGGTTTATCTTGTGAAGATGACTCATCATGAAGTACTGCATAAGCGTGTTGTTTTATCGAAGCTGCGTCCGTGCCTATTTCGTTAGCGATAGCCCTATAAGTAATATTAAGAATTTTTTTCCAATCTTCGGGTGTGGGTTGCTCAATATCTGTTGGTATTGTCATTATGAACGAGGTGCAGTAGTTGCTTATGCCACCGCCCCTGAGTCCATGTTTGCGCCTTTTATCTTTATGTCTTTCTATTGCTCGTAGGATTTCTTTAGCATTATCAGTAAGTATGCTTATATTCGTGTAATGATGAGAAGCTCTGCTTTTGTCTGCCAAGTATTCAACATGGTTCGTAAATCCTTTCTCTGCATTTTTTATTTGTTTAGTTTTAACTATCCAATTTTTTAACATCTGATAATTTTTTTGTTCTAATTATTTTTTATCATAATTTATATAAAATACAATGAGTTGCATGATTTCTTATTAATAATGATATTACTTACTGAAATATCTCGTGCTTAGCAAGATAGGGGCTTTAATTCTTAAACCGCCCTCTTGCAAAAGGGCTGAGCCCCTTTGAACCCTAAATTTCTCCGAAATTTACAAAATAAAACACGCCAAACCTTTATAACCAGAAAGAATAATCTATAACAAAATGATACATATATATAATACTATTAATTAAGTTCCTGTATTCATAACTAGCCACAGAGAATATTAATGATTTCACTCACTATTTTTTTAAGAAAAATTGCAACTTTCAAAACAAGAGAGGGAAAGAAAAGTATTATTATAAACATCTGAAAGAAAAGGAAAAAATACACGCAGCCCAATCATTGATTTTAATATTTATAACCTTAATATATGTTTAGACCAAGAAACATAGGAGATAAAAATGGTTCTATTCGAAGAAATAAAAAAAGAAATAATAAGGCTTGGAAAAGCCAAATCTGCTTATATTTTAGCTCGAGCTTCAGCATCAGCTTGTAATTCTGAATATGGTGTAAGCCTTTTACAAATTTCTGTCGGACTCGATAAGAGAAACAAGTTACTTGCAGCACGACTATTTAATATTAGAAATGAGCCAGATTACAGCAATCACTCCCAACACATGATGCTTGATTGGCTTGAAAATAACGACTGGATTACACGATAAATATAAAAATAAAGAGCAAAGAAAATAATTATAAAAACTGATACAAAAAATTTAAATTGAACATTTCTTTACTCCTCAATATTGGAGTAAACATGAATAAAAATAATTACAATACTTTAACACTTCACCTTCTGTTAGGCACGTATGGAGGTAGAGTTTTAATACCGTTAGAAGAAATTTGTTATGAGATTTTTGGACTTTCCTTAAATACAGCAAAACGGCAAGCTAAAAAGGAGTTACTGCCCGTACCCTGTATAAAGTCTGGCTCAAGTCAGAAAAGCCCTTTGATGGTTAGTATTTATGATTTAGCAAACTACATGGATAAAAGTAGAGCTATTGCGTACAATGAATGGAGAAAAGCTAGAACCTTCTAATGGTTTCTACAAGCCCTGTAATCTGCGAGTCCGATAAGTGATGGTTAAAAGCAATAGAGCAAATCTCATGCTTCTTAGCTTATCGGCTTTATTACAAGCTGATAAGGTTTTGGTCTTCCTGTATAGTCACGATAAATTTGATGTAACACACTTTGATATGACGATCGTACTTAACGACACCTCAATTCGTGAAGAACTCAAGACGTTTCTCAACTCTTCTTCGATACGCCCAAGAAAAATTATTGATGAACTTCATGTACACAGAGGAAATGCAATCGCAGATGTAGTGGCTTTGTATAAGGAAGCTCATTGCTTTGAAATTAAAGGAGAAACAGACAATCTATCACGAATTAGAAAGCAATCTCAGTTTTTTGATTTAGCTTTTAAAAAGGTTACGTTAGTTACAACAGAAAATCATCTAAAACAAGCAATGATTGTTGCACCTATTCACTGGGGAATATTGTTAACTTATCAAAAAGGCTCTGTAGTTAAATTAAAGTACATTAGAAAAACAGGTAGAAATCCTCATTTTAGGAAAGACGTTGCAGCGCTCACTTTATGGAAACATGAAATGTTAGAGCTTAGTGCATCCAGTGGGCTAGAATCTTCACCTAGAGCCAATAAAAGCAGTCTATCCTCCGCACTAGCCTCTAATTTGCCAGAAAAGGCACTTAATGAGGGCATTGCGAATCTACTGGTGAATCGAACTAAAAATAGTCATTCATCATGAATTCAATGTGAAGATTAATTAGTGCCTTCGGTATTGTACTGGGTGTGACCTGTTTTCCAGTTGTTGTTCTAGCTTTTTCATCGATATACTTGTCGCCAAATGAGTATGCAGCTCCTCTAAAAAACGGCTCTGTAATCAAAATGGCAGATAAGTCATTATACTGTAAGTTTCCTCTTGGATGATTGTCGAGTGCAGCTCCACGTTTTATGTGGACTAGGTTGTCATAACTATAAATTAATCTGGGAGCAGTAACTTTACGCATCAAATTACCTTCGAATTCGATATCTGAATAGTTTGGGCTTACTGCTGTGTAATCTCCTAAAACTATATCAGGAAATTCGTTCTGCACTGAGTGAAAAATAGTCAATTCATTTCTCTCGACCGTTACTTCTTCACTTGGATTCAATAAATCCCTAATTGAAGCCGTAATTGTAGAGCCAGTAACTATCACTTCCTCAAAATCATAATCTTCTAAGATCTTCCCCAAAAAGTTTATAATCTGAGCACTCCTACTTCCGACATCAATTCCGAAACATACACGGTTATCAATAATCAAATGCATAGTTTTGAAATTACTAGCACAATCACTAATAAGATCTTCAATTTCATCATCTATCAAAGGATAAGATAGGACGTTATCCACTACTATTCGTATAGCGACTGTATCAGATTGAATTGTTCCATCTGCTTTTTTGCTATTAACTAATTCATTATGGCGTTCACTTCTATCGATGCCGATTACAGGGATAAAATAAGAATTTGCAAACGTATCTATTAGAAATGCATAGCTATCATCAGAATTAATTTGTATGCGATCATCGATATCAAAATTATCTAAATAGAAAAAATCTAATTTGCTTAGATATTTCTGATACTTAGCAAAACACTTTCCAATTGTAGACTCTAAATCTTGCCCTGTTAGATTCTCTTTTCTCGCAATATCAAAAAAAGGGTACAATTCCTCTTTTGTATGATCTTTCAACTCATCAATTGCAGCAATTTCATTTGTTTTAAACTTTAAAAAAGGTATGTAATCCATTACAAAAATTCTCTTACATCATGTTCATTTACTAAATCGGAAAATAAGTCCCAGCGATTAAGCTCCTTCCTAAGTCGCCCAGCAACAATGGCGGGATGAACTCCAATCTCTTCGGAAAATTTAATAACATTCTCAGGTGTCAAAGAGTACTTGGCAGGGCACGTTCTCCATAAGTTTTTCGGAATAAGAGAATTTAATGCAAGCTTATCAGCTTCCAACTCAATTATATTTTCGGCAGAATCACTGTCTAAATCATCTATGATTGGTGATGATAACTGTTCACTATGCAATACAAGATGTGAGAGTTCATGCATCAGCGTAAACCAAAAATTATCTACTCTACCATACCTCAAACTCATCGCTATTAGTGCCTGTCCTGATTCAAGCAAATAGCAGGCACCATCTAGATTTGCTCCTTGAAGTGATCTCTCAAAAACTAGAACAATACCTTTAGCTAATAGAATTTCTTCTAATTTTCTTAAATTACTCAGATCTTGTGTTAGCGAGGAGAGTTCTTTGAGGTCCTGTTTAGAAATTCCCTTAAACTCTACAACATTGTTTAAGGCAACAAACATAGTAGCTAGTTTCTTCGCCCTTCTAAACCACATTAGTGACAACGTAGAGTTAGAAGAATCACTTTTTCTAAACAAAGTTGGAGTGGCTATATTTTCGTGTATTTCTCTAAAAAGCTGAGCCTTTTCTATGTCTGATTTAGGTCTTTTCTGCTTTGGCAATTCATTTAATTTTTCTTTGAAAACAGCATAAGATCTCAAGGCATCTGTAAGCTTAAACTCAGATTTTGTTACTGAAAAGTCATCAATATGGTCTGATATTTCTTTTTTCATGACAGCCCCAAATATTGCTTGGCACCATCTTCAGGCATTTCATAAAATGCTAATACCCCCTTATCAAGCTCTGTACACCTAACCATACCAATTTTTTCATAGAACCCCATAGCTTTTGGTAACGCATGCAATGAGAATCCGTACCTTAAACCTAAAGTGTTAATTGCGTAATTCATAACGAGTTGAATAATTTCAGAACCCAACCCACTATATTTCTTAATTTGCATTGGGTTCGTTCTATTCCAAGGGGCTACTGCTACATATTCAATATAGAAGATGTCTCCAGGTTCAAGTGTACTCGCTTTAGGATGATATATTAGACAGACTGCTTGGGTCTTCCCCTCAACATCAAGGAAAAACCATTTATACTCTTCTGACTGAAAATGAGCTGACTTCAACAACCAGTCCCAATGCCTATCATCCAGTTGTATATCACGTTCAATCTGGGCAATTTCATCCTGTGTGAAGTCGGAGGTGGCTATGAATTCAATCAGTGAAACGTTGAACTCTTCCCAAAATTTATCGCAGTTGTTTGCTCTAACGAAATCAAGTCCAAGAAATGTTTGATAGGTTACCAATTCTCCTTTTTCATTATCTTTAATGCTCCCTGACGCAATACAGTTGTTATTGTCAGGTTCAGCTTCATCAAGCATCTTCCTGATTTGCTCAACGGTCATCCCCATCAGTAATTAATCCTTTAGTATAAGTCACTTAATGTTAACATAAGAGCCCACATTCGCCCAATTCCCTCTACCATTTATCCCCTTTTATCCCCTAAAACAAACCAAGCGAAAGCAAACTATTGTTTTTCATATCAATTTTAGTTAAATCAGTCCAATCCAGCATTGGAGCGACAGAGAAGCGCCTGTCGATAGCAGGCCTAACACAATTCTCATTTAAAACCTTAATATTAGGCACTTACAGCATTCCTCAAATAATCACCAATGCCACAAGCATTGGACTTTTCACGGTTTTTAGTCCCCATAAAGGGAACGCGGTGCCCAAATGGTGGAATAATTTTCCGCTTTGGCGCACCCTTTACAATAGGTCAAATAAGATGGCTAATATTAGCATAACTAAGGGAACGAGAAAAAATGGAGTTTCCTATACAGCAAGGGTTAGACAGAAGCAAAGTGGCATTATTACGCCCGAATTCAGATAATAAGTGCACCACTCATGGTTAAACGGTGAGAAGAGATCAACTGCCTGTTGGTGGTACTCTGTAATAGCTAAAAAAAAGGGTAGTTACCATGAGTTACAAACAGTTGATCGAGGGACAACGATACCAGATAGAAGCCTACTTGCGCTTGGGTTTCAGTTATCGGGAGATTGGAAAACGTCTGAGAGTGAGTCACAGCACTATCAGTCGGGAAGTCAAACGCAATCGAATTCGTGACAGCCATTACTTGCCTGAAGTGGCTCAGAGGAAAGCAATGAAACGACGATGTCACGCCGCAAAGTTCAAACTGCCGCAACTGACGATTGCTTTTGTTGAGTTCGGACTTAACTAGAAATGGAGTCCTGAGCAGATAGCTGGCGTAGGCAAAATTATCGGTCATCACGTTAGTTACGAGTGGGTTTATAGGTATGTCAGACTTGATAAATTACGCGGTGGTAAACTCTATAAACACCTACGGCAGAGCCACCGAAGATACCGTAAAGGTAACCGCGCGAAGCGTGTGATTATCTCGAATCGCGTGGGTATAGAGCATCGCCCCGCGTGAATAAGAAAAAGCGGTTCGGAGTCTGGGAAGCTGACACGGTTCTGGGTAAACAAGGAACGGGCGCGATTGTTAGCTTGGTCGAACGCAAAAGTAAGCTGTATCTGATATGTAAAGTACCAGCGAAAAGTGCAGCCGATGTGGCGCGGGCCATGGTTGGCATGCTGTGGAAATATCGAAGTCATGTTAGAACTATTACGGCTGACAACGGCAGCGAATTCTGTGACCACGAGTTGGTCGCAGAAAAGCTTAGAACTGATATCTACTTCGCAAACCCGTATTCATCCTGGGAACGCGGATTGAAAGAAAACTTCAACGGTATACTGCGCCAGTACATCAAGAAAGGCATCGATTTACGGACGGTAACAGATAGGCAAATTAGCGAGGTTGAACGGGCGTTAAATGCCAGACCGAGAAAATGTCTCGGCTTCAGACAGCCCATCGCGGTATTCAATGAATTACGCAAGGCTGCCTAATTTAGCGAGTGGTGCACTTCGGAGTTGAATTCACGGAAAGATGAAATAAAAGAAGAATTAGGCATCAATCTCGCTAAATCTATATTAGATGCTAGCTTATCGACGAGAGACAACTTGGTTAAAACGCTTTCTTCAATTTCCGTTGTCTCAATACCAGCTTACATTGGCGCACTTAAAGTTTTCCCCACCTCAATTGAATCGTTTGAAGTCGGGTTAAAATTACTACCTGTATTGTGCTGGGCTCTCGCATTATCTATTTGCTTTGTGATTCTTTTCCTGAAAGCCGTTGTGTTTGATTTTAAGAATATACAAGTAATAATTGAAACTCATTATGATGTCGCGAAAAAGGCTAAAACGAAAGCACTATTTGCAGTCGGGCTACACATCGCTGGTTTGGTTCTAGCATCATATATATTTCTATAAATGCATAACAAGCGCTGCAAAGGACAAACTGCGGGTCGCTTCCGTCACAATTAGTTTCACTCTGTTTTGCCACTGAGCTAGGCGTTGGGCATTTCTTTATTGGCCATGGTCGTTTCTTCATTTGGTTGTGTGACGAGTCTATGAATTAGATTCAATATTGAAAAAGAAAATCGCAAACCATTGTGATATGAGTGAATCGCAGGCTTAACATTAGCGTCACCTAATGTTTAGATACTTTGCGAAGCTCTAAGTATAGATTGGATCTGCTCTGAATTTACTTTACTTCTTCTAAAGAGATTAAATGATCAGGTTAGCGCAGATAACTCATTAGAAGACTTCTGTCGTACTGAGAATATCAATTAACTTTCTAGATATTTCTAACATTAATGCGTCAAAAATATTATTGTATTTGTTCTATGGCGCAGATAAATTGTCCACTTACGCATATTGGGTGGAGGAAGACTAATGCCATATGCACCAAGTATAGGGCTCAGTGGTATAGATTATCTAATAAGAGAATACGGCCAAGACAGTGATAATTTACTTATAGAAGTTGGAATTGACCCTGAGGTACTAGTAAGGGCAGAAAGCCAGATTGACGGACAATTATTTATCGATGCTATTGAGAAACTCGCTAGAAAATTAAATCAGCGTTACTTAGGTATTCAACTCGCAAAGATTCAAGGGGCAACTGTGTTAGGCCCACTATGGTTTCTGCTTAGAAACTCTGCTACTGTTCAAGAATCCATCGACAGCCTGTTGTTAAATTATCCTTCTCATACTGATATTTCTTATTTTTCCACACAATTGCACTCCAGAGGTCTCATACTTACGTATGATATAAATCCACAAATTGGCGGAAACCATACACAAGCGATTGATCTTGGGCTAGCAATTTGGTGTTTATCATATAGGCGTTATATTGATCCTAAATGGCAACCGAAGGCGATATATTTGAGAACAACTCAACCTTATGATTCAAATGCTTATCATGAAATATTTGGAGAATCGATTTACTTTGACCAAGAAATAAATGGTATAGTCATAAGCGATGATGAGTTAAAGATACCAATAAAACAAGCTAGCCCTTTAAGAAAACAATATTATAAAAGACAACGGCAGCAATATGTAGACCTCAATCCACGCTCAACAATAGTTCAAGTCGAACACGTAATACATGCGAACTTGACTTCTCATTGTTGCAATTTAAATTTTGTTGCGCTGTGTTTAGGATTAAAACCTCGAACATTGCAACTACACCTACAAAAGCAAGGCGTAAAATTTTCTGAGTTGCTTAATAAGGCGAAGTTAGCCCTAGCTATTAAATATTTAACACACTCAAATTTATCAGCAACTGAAATATCTCAAAGACTACACTTTAATGATTCAGCTACATTTACACGCTTTATAAAAAGGCACAGTGGCAAAACACCCAAACAACATAGATTAAAGTGCGTGCGATAAACACATCACATGTTGATTACCCTACCTTTACTCTGAAAGGTGAATTGTAAAAACCACAATCACTTAAGTCTTTATCAAAGCTTTCATCCTGCTTTTATATTTTGCGCAAATAGTCAAACTATATGCGTAAAAAATCAATTTTAAATTTAGGTTATTTGTTAGCTTTAGTACATGAACAGTTAGAGACAAGCTAATAATAGAGAGTAATAATTGGCCAAACAACGTCTGCTAGTTAATGATACAGAAGTTATTATTGATGGTGATGGAAATGACACCATTTTAATGATACACGGCTGGCCTGATAATTCTGAAATATGGAACAATCAAGTTGCGGCATTCAGAACACACTTCCGCTGTGTGAGATTTACTCTTCCTGGATTCAGCTCGACTGATACTTGCATTTCGCCAAGTTTAGAAGAACTGATTGAATTATTTAAACAAATAACAGTAAGTGTTAGTCCTAACAAACCAATCATTTTAATGATTCACGACTGGGGCAGCTTATTTGGTTACCACTTTTACAATCAATATCCTGATCTCATTGCAAAGATTATAAGTGTCGATATAGGAGATTGGAAAAGTTGGCAGGACAATAGCTCATTATACACGAAGTCATTAGCCTTTATGTATCAAATTACTCTAGCATTGTCGTGGAAAATTAACGGCTTGCTTGGCACATCAATTACTCACTTGTTAGCACATATGTTTGGCAGTCCTACTCATAAAAGGCATATCTCAGCCAACATGAATTACCCGTATTGGTATTTTTGGTTTGGCGGTAGACAGAACTATAAACGGCAATTTAGAGACTTCAACCCCAGTTGCCCGTTCTTATTTATCTATGGTGAAAATAAACCAATGTCAGGTCACGACAGTCAATGGCTGTCAATTCAAACAGCCAAATCCGGTAATGAATCACACTCTATTAAAGCTGACCACTGGCTTATGAATAAAGCCTCTAGTCAGTTTAACGAGATTGTGTGGACGTGGTTAAAAAAGAACTCCAATTAGGTTCCTAGCACGAGTTATACATTCTAAGGGAATAAATATGCGAAAAGTGAAAGATAGATTTTTTGATGTACCTACTAAAAGCCTGACTTCATCTGTAGGGGAGGTGCAAACTCCAATTAAGTTTTTCGATGCAAGTAATGTCCATGCGTTTTTTCTGTGTTCACGCAAGGCTGTAGAAAAACACTTAGAAGGTACAAATTTAAAGCCAGGGCTAAGTTTTGGTAAGTACACCGTGGTAACCGTTTCATTTTATGAATACCGGAATTCAACAGTCGGGAGATACAATGAAGTTGGCGTTGCCCTACCGGTTTTAAAGAAGAAAGCTAGAGCACCATTGGGAGGGATCACCGACTTGTTTCGAGGAATAGAAAATAGGGAATTGTGCTACTATATTTTAGATTTGCCGGTCACTACCGAATTCGCTAGTGAAGCTGGGATTGAACTTTGGGCACTGCCAAAATTTAACACAGGTATCAGCTTTGACCTAACTAGAAACCGCTTCGATGGGGTTGTCTATGAACCAAACTCTAACAACCAAATCTTGTCACTAAAAGGAAGCCTTGGTTCTGGTTTGACGGTTCCGCCATTTAGTATTTGCCTTTACTCTATAGCGGATAATAACTTATACCGCTCAATGATAGATGTTAGAGGACGAGTAAAACTTTCACTCAATTCAGGGCTTATACTCAAAATTGCAGATACTGAAAATCCAATGGCTATGAGAGCTAAATCTCTTGGCTTAGATGGTGCAAAAGCGGTAGCAGTTACGACCACCGATAAACTGCATTCGTTGATGTATGAAATAGTTAAAGTTGGCGAACTTAATCACTCTTAAATACCATCAGGTCACAAATTGCTAAGTTAAAGGTGTTGGGACCTGAATGCTTTTCATGTTTCGATTTAAACAACACTTTTACTTGGGTGATAGTCATCGCTAAATTGTAGTGGTGTGATTACCAAGGGATACTGACGGTATAAGTACCAAGCGATTTTGACGTAATCACACTAATCCAACCAAATATATTAAGCGAACGAAACAAAAAAACTCATCTCCCAATTTAAAACCTTTAATGCGCCGTTGTATGTTAAATGTTTAAGTAATTAGCCTCACTCGTCATTCAAATCAGACTCCCAAAGCACCACTTGTCCTTTTAACTCACCAAAAAGGTTGAAATACTTATTGTGTAATACGTGTCTTTTTATTTTTAGTGTTGGGGTCAGTGTATCATTTTCTGGTGTCCAAGCCTCATCAACGACAACGATGGCGCCCACTTTTTCGTGACTTTCTAACTGCTTATTGACCTTTATTAACGTTTCATTTAGTGAATTAGCAACTTGTCTTCTTGGTTTATTGGAAGCCCCTTCAGACAATACCACTAAGGCGATGGGAGCCGCCATACCAGAACCTATAATACATAACATTTCAATGTGCTTATCTTCAGCCAATTTCTTTTCAATAGGTATGGGCGATACAAATTTTCCTTTTGCAGTCTTAAAGTTATCTTTTACTCTCCCTAGAATAGATACTGCTCCTGTTACTTCATCTATCTTGACTAAGTCACCCGTTTTAAAAAATCCATCAATGGTAAAAGACTCTTTAGTCGCCTGCTCATTTTTATAATAACCATCAAATAAACCTCCGCTTTTAAACAAAAGCTCTCCGGCCTTTGATACTTTTACCTCACAGCCAGGTAGCACGTGACCAATGCTACCTAGAAAAGCTTGATTAAAAGGCATATTGCCAATGGCATATATACAGTTTTCGGTCATGCCCCAACCTTCACATATATTCAGTCCAACTCTCTGATACCAAGAAAGAAGGTGTGGTGATATTGGAGCGGTTCCTGTCGCAACTATGCGTGTATGCTCTAACCCCAGTCCTCTTTGTATTTTTTTTCGAATCACTGCAGAAATAAATGGCGTGGACAATAAAAAGTTTAACTTTTTATCTCCAATACTATCTACGATCTTCTTCTGAAACAGACTCCAAAGGCGCGGAACCGATAAAAACACAGTGGGTTTTGCAAACATTAAATCGTCTACAAAGTATTCAAGTGATTCAGTGAAATATAAGGTCATATTTGCCTGATATGCAGCTCCTTCGACAAAACAACGCTCTGTAATATGCGCCAGTGGCAGGTAAGATAACATTCTGTCTTCAGGACAAAATTCCATTATTTTAGTTATATTATTATTTGCCCAAGCATATGCACGAAAGCTTATCATCGCTCCTTTTGGATGACCTGTACTACCTGAGGTGTAACTCAATGTCATTAAATCGTCTAGCTCTGGCTCATATGGCACTAGACAACTAACACTTGTGCTGTCCTGTTTGATATCCTCCCAACTAAATTGACAATCCAATGACTCATATCCCATAGATATGCTTAGTATTGAGTTATCTACTCCAGCTTTTGCCTCCTCAGGGCTATCTAATTTGCCAATAAAAACTGCTTTTGACTCTGAATGGTTCAACACATATTTAACTGTTTCAGCATTAGCTGATGGATAAATTGGCACACTGATCATTCCTGAACGCACAATTGCTAAATCTGCGATAATCCACTCGGCGCAATTTTTAGCGAAAATAGCGATCTTGTCTCCTCTTTTAAGCCCTAATTTATTTAGGAACGCGGATATATTTTCAACTTTTTTCTGTATCTGCTGCCAGGTATGTGTTTCGATTACTCTATTTTTAGGTTGGTGCAAAAAGACTTTATTTGGAGTCTTCTTTGCCCAGTGGTTAAGCCAATCAACCGGCGTCATTTTTTCAGGTGTAATCATTTTTAAGGTCTTAATTTTATTGTTACGGTAATTTACCTAGTTGGTTAGTAGAAAAAGAGCCTTCTTAGGCTCTTTTCTCGACTCAGCTTTACTCGGTGAGCCCCGCTTTAATCACGTCATTTGCTGCTAACTTGGCCAGAATAGACTTAGGTAACACTTTATTTGCCCAATACCCAGCTTTTGCCTTAGTGCCCGTCATTACCATGCACTTTCCTTTTTTAATTGCCTTAACAATGTCATTGGCAACCACATTGGGTGGCGAACCGTCATTTTGATACTTAGCATTTAAATTGGCGATTTGCTTAGCTGTAAACGTTAAATGTCCGGTAGGCAATAAATTAGTATTGATTAAACCAGGATGCACACTCATGACCTTTATATTGCTATATTCAAGCGCAAGCTCTGTTCTAATTGCATCTGTGAAACCTTCAACGGCCCACTTTGAAGCGACGTATGCAGATTGAAAAGGAAATGGTGTTTTTGAAGCTATAGATGACATATTTACCAGATAACTAGGGGACTGTTTCGACCGCATTTTATCTAGAAACAACTGGCAACCATTCACTACTCCCATGATATTGACCTGAATGGTTTTATTCCAAGTAGCCTCAGTAGTCTCTTCTAATCTTGACAAAAATGCCACACCCGCATTGTTAAAAACAATATCTGGGCAACCGTGCTTGTGAATAATATTTTCTACTAGGTTTGAGTATGCGTTTCTATCTACTACATTTAACTCATAGGTATAAATGACTTGGTTTAATTGAGAAACCTCGTTTGCTAAAATATTCAACCCTTCTATATTAATATCAGTAGCGATAATACGGCATCCTTCTTTTGCAAACGCGATACAAGTTTCAAAACCAATTCCAGAACCAGCGCCAGTGATAAACACCAATTTGTTCTTCAAATCTTTCATAAAAGTTATTCCCCTACATTTTTTGAGATTTGCTCGAACTTTTCGGGCTTAGCGATTGCCCTTCCTTCTGGATTTATACAAAAGAATGCAGGCAAGCCATCTTCATGAGCATAGGCAGGTAAATTGGAGTTACTGGTACAAACTTGACCGTCTTTGGTGAATTCAAAATCTCTAAACCAAACGACTCGACTAGGCATCGGATAAGATATAAACCTTTCTTCTTTAGGGATATATCTAAGTACCCGATCTGAATTATTAGCTGCAATCCAAATATCTCCAGTATGCTCATGAACATTTAGAGCATAAGGAACTTCATATTCGTTTTTTGATAGCAGCGGTAATTGGATGTTTTCAAACTGTTTTGTTGAAGGATCAAAGCGCATTAGAACACCTTCATCAAAAGAAGGAATCCAAAGGATACCATCTTTATCAAAGCGCATTCGTCTAGGCCCTTTGTATGGCGTTTCATATTCCGTTATTTCTAGTGTTTCAGGATCGATATGACCAATTTTGTTATCTAGTAGCTTTGCATACCACACACCACCATCCGTTGGATGGATATCAATACCATATGGCCAGTTAAAGATTTGGCGGCCACCATCTAGAGTTTTATGGTGAGAAAGCGCTATCTGATAATTTTCTTTAGGCCAGTTAGAAGCTATCTTTAATACAGTTCCCATAAACATATCCGTCATCCATTTTAAGAAGCCATTTGACGGCAATTTTATTTCAGTAAACTCTTCTTCATCTGTATCAAATTTCAGTACCATGTTAGAGCCAAGTACAGTAAACCAAACATCATTATTTTTATCTTTTCGGATGGTGTGAGAGTAGATCCCTTTTCGCCATAAAAAGCCTCTCGGGATAGGGTAAAGTTGCCATTGTTTTGTATCAGGATGAAAGCTAATTAGTACACTAGATAATGCGGCGGTAAAGAACATACGACCATCGTCGATTTGTACACCACTATGAGGGCCATGGTGACCTGTAAATATCCCTATGGGTAGTTGAGCCCCCTCAAAGTTACCTCCCTCTGGCAAATCCTCCGTTCCAGGAATCTTATGTAAAGTCACTTTATCTGTAACACGGTCTAACTCATAAATGGTATCGCTTCCTTCATCAATACCGTATAAATTACCGTTCTCCCCAACAATAGTATCGTGCAAAAATGACATAGGAGTCGCTACTAGCCATTCATGAATAGTGGCTTGAGCTAACTCTGGTGAGTAATCTAGTGTTTGAATAACTTCAACAGGTGAGCCGTCAAAACCATCAAACAACAGGTCCTTTATTTTGTGATGCTCTTCCTCTGTAATAAACGCGCCATATCCTTCCATTCTTTTTATACTCATACTCCAAGCATCTTTATTCCTTGGAACACGTGTAATAGAATTACCCAATTGATGACAGTAATTACATTGGCTAATAACAGCTCCACGCGTTTCTTCGTCATCTAATTTTAGCTTAGTCACATGAGCAGAGGCGGGTAAAGAATCTGAGACTTCCTGAGCTGACTCCATCTTTTCCAAAATAATCAGCTGCTCGGCTACAGTATTTTCGTTCAACTCTAGTGGCAAGTTGTTATCTCTGTAATATGGGCTCCGACCTCTGAGCGTTGTCTTTCCAACAAAGTCCGTTTGCAACTTAAAATATCCTGTGTGGTCAGTGTATGTGCTAAGTTTTTGAGTTCGTTCTTCATTCCACAAACTAACAATTGCACCCGCAATGACTTGTTGGCCTTCGGTCATAACGCGACCAGATATTTCTGCAGCATAAGAGCTAAAGCTGACCAAATTTGTATAAGTAATAATTAGAGCTGCGAGCAGTAAATTCTTATGAGAGTAGAAGCACGAAACATTTTTTGTGTGATTAATTTTACAGTCCATCTTCGGTCCATGTTAATTATTTGTGATAAAAATTAACAAATTAAAAATTGAGTAATTTGATTTATCGCGCAAAATTTTTGATTATTTACGTGAATTGATAATATAACCTTCGATGTACTTGATCTCGGGCTGAGTTAATTCGCCATACAAGAACTCAGTTTTATCGCAAAAATTTTTTTCTTAACACCCAAATAATTATTCATACAATCCGAAGCAATAGCGGCACTTATTCGGCAAGAGGATGTGTTTTTTCCCTACGCCCCTTTACCAAAAAAAGACTGCCTAGAAAGCGATAGCGCACAAGGGGCAGTATAGAGAATGCAGCGGCGGCAATTCTAATACATGCATCGATATTACCAGGTGAATCTACGACAGGGTAAGAGAAGCCAAAACTTGAGATGCACTGTACTCAGTACCCCGTTGTTGAAGCGGCCCCCTTACTCCCCTAAAAATGTTAGACACGAATGTCTTTATTGTTCATTAAATATCAATGTTCAAAAAAAGTGAACAGTTAAAAATAATGAACAAATGGATAACTTACTAGCTGAAGCTGCGAAACTGTTAGCCGCAAATACCAAGCTAAATGTCACTTATACGCATCACAATGCCCGAAATACTGAGGAAACGGACGGACAACTGACGATCACTCACGGAAACCAGAAACATACTTGGTGTGTGGAAGAAAAGGAGGGGCTTACTCGCCACAGACTACACAAGCTTCAACTAGAAAAAATAGTTTTTAACAACAAAAAAACACTTATAGTCACAACCTATATCAATGAGAACATTGCCGAGCTTTGCCAGGAATTGCAAATCGATTATCTCGATCTGGCAGGTAATGCACACCTCAACATACCTCCCTTTTATATTGATATCAGAGGCAAGAAACCACCTAAAGAGCATCAAATACAATATGCGAGAAAGCTAACAGGAAAAGCGTTTCAACCTAAAGGCATGAAACTGGTCATGATGTTGTTATTGAAGCCTGAGCTTGTTAATCAGCCAATGCGGGTACTTGCGGAGCAAGCTGAAATTGCTTTAGGCACGGTAAAACAAGTTTTAGATGACCTTAAGCAACTCACATTTGTTCTCGAAAAAGGAAAAAAGGGATTCGTCCTCAACGAAAAAGATCTGCTTCTAACGCGATGGCTGGACGCTTATCCACACAACATGGAAGCAAAACTGGAGCAAAAGCTATATGTGCCTCAGAATATAGAGCAGCTTCGTAACGCACCACTAGTTAAGTACGGAGCACTCTGGGGCGGAGAGGTCGCCGCTGATGCCTATACTCATTACCTTACCCCCAAAACATATCAAATATATGCTGATACTGAAGCACATAAAGCCCTATTAAAAACGTTCAGGCTACGCCGATTACGTGCTGAAGAGACAGACGTTAATATACTGAAAATTGTAGAGCCGCCTGTGGGAATCGATAAAATTAGGGGTGAGTTACCTGGCTATATCGCACCATTGCTAGTCTATGCTGAACTACTCAACAGCGATGACCCTCGCAACCTTGAAACTGCCAAAAGGATCTACCATGACCACCTCGCTTGATGTATCCGAAAAACTGCCCAAAGGGCTTGTCGAGGTATATAGTCAAATTCACGGTATTGCCGAAGAGCTACGTGTGCCGTTGCTAATTGTAGGGGCTACTGCACGGGATATTATCTTAGTTCACGGCTATAACGCTGCTATCGAGCGCGGTACGAAAGATGTGGACTTTGGTATCGAAGTGCAGAATTGGGCGCATTACGAAGTGTTACGAACTGCACTGATAGAAGCGGGATTTACACCGCACTCGAAGAAGGCACATCAACTAGACACGACTGACAGTGACGGCTTGCCTTGGGAAATCGACTTGATCCCGTTTGGTGGGGTCAGTGACGATAACGACCAGATCGCTTGGCCGCCAAAACAAGATTTTGTTATGAGCGTGCTAGGGTTCGATGAAGTCTATCAAAACGCATGGGACGTTACCCTGTCAAAAGGTTGATATAACAAAGTACACTGTCGCAGGTTATGAAGAAGCCGACATACTCATAGAGATTATAAAAGATAGGCTAAATGGAGTATAAAACCATCGGTTGTTTCTGGATATTTCCGTCAATATTCTTACACTGAGGAACACAATAAGAATACAACGAATGTCACTTTTTACCGAAATCCCCATATATATCAAGGCGTTTTAAAATTAGGCGTAACTATCCAACATTGGAGCGACAGTGAATTTGCGGTTGATAGACTTTACAGCAGTATTCAATGTGAACCTTTATTTCGTGTACTCAAAACTAATCCAATAGATGAAAACCCTTTGGGTATTCATCTCTTCAACTCCTTACTGCACTCTCTTTGGCGTAACGGCCTTCAACAAGAAGTAATTTGGCGGGATTATAGCATTTGGGTAGGCAGAGGAGAAACCAAACTACTTTTTAAAAAGGGACTTTGCCAGTCGCGGTCTGCCACACCTTTGTAACAGACCGTAGTTTTACATAGGTAGATTTCTATGTTTGATTTTAGCTAGTTTCAAGCTCAGCTTCAGCACTAGAGAGCATTGCGAACTCTTCTTCAGCCGATCCGGCCACTAAGTGATGCTTGGCATAGAAAATATAATAGAGACCTCCTGCGAGAAACAAACCTGCAGTGAGGAAAAATGCTTTAGGGTCGAATGCATATACTCCAGTCAGTGCAATCAGCGACAGGACTAAAGCAATTGCAGAGGTGACTATGCCGCCCGGAGTTCTATACGGACGCGCCATGAGAGGTTGTTTAATTCGTAAAAGGATATGGCTAAGCGCCATCAGCGCATAAGAAATCGTTGCTCCAACCACAGCCATAGCAAGGATCAGATCTCCTTCACCACTAAGCGAAACTAAAAAACCAAAAACTCCAGGAACCACCAACGCCCGCACTGGTGATTTATTTCTATTAGTGAGAGACAAACTCTGTGGCAAGTAGCCTGCTCGTGAAAGGGCAAAAACCAATCGGCTATACCCATATATGATTGAGAAAAATGACGCAACGAGCCCAGCTAAACCCAGTACGTTAACAAAGGTAGCTAAGTGACTAAAACCTTCAATATTCAGTGCATCTACTAAGGGAACAGCACTGCTACCAATGACTTCTGCTCCTACCGCACCGGCGAGAAGCACAACTACAATTATGGCAGTGACTAACAAAAACACCATAGCTCCGATAATACCTTTTGGCACATCGCGCTGAGGGTCCTTAGCCTCTTCAGCGGCTAGCGGCACACCCTCAACAGCCAAAAAGAGCCACATAGCAAAGGGTAAAGCTGCCTAAACACCATACCAACCAAAAGGTAAAAAGCGGTCTGTATTATTGGCGCTTGAAGTAATATCGAACAAATTTGTCGCATCAAATGACGGTAAAAGTGCCGCGCCTGTCACCAATATGGCCACCACTGCAAGTATACTTATTACCATCATGACTTTGAGTGCTTCCCCTACTCCCTTGCAGTGAATACCAATAAAAACTGCATAAAATGCCGCATAAATCAGGGGGCCATCTACACCGAGCAACTCGTTAACCGCAGCGCCTATAAAAATGACGATAGCCGCAGGAGCGAGCGCATATTCAATCAATACTGCCAAGCCGGTAAAGAAGCCACCGGCGGGTCCCATTGCCTGACGAGCAAAGCTATACCCCCCTCCCGCAGCGGGAATAGACGATGACATTTCCGCCAACGAGAGTACTAATGTTAAGTACATTATCGCCATGGCAATAGCAGCAATAACAAAGCCGCCCCATCCTGCCTGACCGATACCAAAATTCCATCCCGCAAAATCTCCGGAAATCACATAAGATACTCCCAACCCCGCAAGCATTAACCAGCCAGCAGTGCCTCGTTTTAGTTGTCGTTTGGCAAGATATGTTGATTGTTCAGACATCATTTTTCCTGTGTGTAATTTGGTGCAGCAACTAAAAAGCTAGAGCCATTTGAGTGGTTTAATGTGACGTCGCTATCAAGTGTTGATGAGCGATCTTTTAAATTCACGCCGGTTAACTTCCTTCTGCGTGCTTCTCTCATTAGATAAAAAGCCTTTTGGCATGCTTCGGGATAGTTAAGTCCTTGTGGGCGTATATTCGATATGCAATTGCGAGATGAATCTCGAGCCCCTCTTTGGGCCCCCCATGTTAAGTACATTCCCATACTGTCGGGCGAACTAAGTCCTGGCCGTTCACCAAGTAATGTCACTACAAGTGAAGCATTTAAACACTCTGCTACATCATCGCCCACCGCCACCCGACCTTGGCTAACTACTATGATGGGGGCTACGCTCCAACTCACCTCATCTTCACTTAGTAACGTTAGTAAGCCTTCAATCACGGGTTGTGCATGCCGACGTACCGCAGTAGCAGATAGTCCATCAGCGACAACAATTACTAGGTCAAATGTGGTTTCAGTTTCCGAGCAAAAATTGCGCAATGTCTCCCAACTGCTTTCGCTGAGTTGGCGACCTTTGTCAGGCCGTTGTAAGTAGTCAAAGCGGTCGAGTGCTCTACTATTAACGGCCATTGGCTTGCCTGAAATACGACGACTGATAATCGTACTGTCTCGAAAATTGGTTAAAAGTGTTGGGATATCCAATGCACTGTGTACCGCATCAATTGCGCGGGCGTGATCCAGCTGAAAAGACAGCATTTGTTTAGTTGGAATACTGGTGCCTGCTCGTCCTAGTGCGATGCGAGCTGAGGTAAAAGTTTTTAGTTTTTGCCATGGGTTTTCATGAGTGACTTTATCTTCATCTCGCTTATCTAAACTCTCTTTTCCACCGTTTTTTTTCATAAACTTTTCTATCCTAAATGGGCCAATGAATGCACCAGAGGAGAGCGGTTACTGTTGCTCAGCCTAACTTCATCTACACTGTCAAAAATCTGCATTTTAGTAAGCCACTGCTCGAACTCAGGCGCAGGCTTCAGCCCCAGAACTTTGCGTGCGTAAAGTGCATCGTGAAAAGAGGTGGTTTGATAATTGAGCATAATGTCGTCAGAACCCGGAATGCCCATAATGAAAGAACACCCGGCGGTTCCAAGCAGGGTCAGAAGATTATCCATATCATTTTGATCGGCATACGCATGGTTGGTATAGCAAATGTCACACCCCATAGGCAGCCCAAGTAGTTTTGCGCAGAAATGATCTTCCAAACCTGCACGAATAATTTGCTTACCATCAAAGAGGTATTCAGGCCCGATAAACCCCACAACGGTATTAACTAAAAGAGGGTTGAACTTGCGCGCTACTGCATAAGCTCTAGCTTCGCAAGTTTGCTGATCAACACCATGAAATGCATCTGCCGATAACGCAGTACCCTGGCCTGTTTCAAAGTACATTGCATTATTGCCCACCGTGCCACGTTTGAGTGATTGAGCAGCATCAAACGCCTCTTGCAATATAGAGAGGTTTACGCCAAAGGTGTCGTTTGTCCCCTGAGTACCGCCTATGGACTGGAAAACTAAATCGACTGGTGCTCCAAGTTCAATCGCTTCGATAGTGTTCGTAACGTGAGTGAGTACGCAAGACTGGGTAGGAATTTCATAGTGATTAATGACGTCGTCCATTAACTTTAATAGGCGAACAGCTTGCGGAACATTGTCAGTTGCGGGATTAATACCAATGACAGCGTCACCGTTGCCATACATTAAACCATCAAAAATTGTCGCTGCTATACCATTCTCAGAATCAGTAGGATGGTTAGGCTGTAGCCTTGTCGATAGTCTACCTGGCAGGCCAATAGTATTGCGAAATGCGCTTTTTACATGACACTTCTGCGCTACTAGAATTAAGTCTTGGTTTCGCATAATCTTGCTAACTGCTGCTACCATCTCAGGTGTTAAGCCGTGGCGAATAGACGCTAATGTACTGGGGGTCACAACATCTGAAAGTAACCAGTTTCTAAAGTCTCCAACTGTTAAATGACTAATTGGAGCAAATGCAAGTTTATCGTGGCTATCAATGATCAATCGCGTAATTTCGTCCATCTCATATGGAATTACGACCTCATTTAAAAAAGTTGAAAGGGGTAAATCTGCCAAGGTCATTTGTGCAACTATGCGCTCCTCAGCACTTGAGGCTGCGACACCTGCCAGTTGGTCACCAGAGCGTTCTGGTGTTGCTTTAGCCATTAAATCTGCCAACGATGAAAAATGGTAAATTTTTGTCCCCTGCTGGCGTTTAAAACGTGCGGTCATAATAGTTCTCAATTTCCACTTACTGGTGCGCTGCTTGCTACACCTCATTAAACTAAATCTTGCGAAATGCGAACCAACGGAATATCAATAATCGGCATAATCAATACATGAGTAAAAACAAGGTGTTGGCATACACCGCACATTATTAGGGCAAAACAGATGAAGCAGTCCTATGACAACTCAAAGTGCAACTCACCAATGTGGTGCACGTCATACACACAAGATGTCAATGCTCAGGCTGGCCAGTTAAAAGGTTGGCAACAAGAGTATAACCAGTTGTCTGACGGTACCTTTCAAGGTGCAATGATTCATACAGATCTTGGACATTTTCGCTTATTTCAAGAGCATACTAGTCAGGCCTTGCAGCAATTCTGTAGAATACCTGAAGGTGCTATTTGGATAGGTTTTAGTGCTACACCACAACGTGTGTGTATTAACCACCAGCAGACAAATGCAAATACTCTCATGGTACGTCCCGGCGGTATCGATTTTGAATTATCTACTGATATAAACAGTACGTTGTTTGGCGTGGTGATCGCGTCAGATACCCTAAAAGGGCAAAGTGAACGTTTATTGGGCCATTTCGCAGAAACACTAGATACCCCTCAAATCAATGCATTGAGGAATTACATGGCGACGGTGTTCAAAGCACAACGGTTACGTTGGCAAAGCAAAACCCATCAGCAGCTGCTACATGATTACTTTAATAGCTTGTTGTCTAGTAGCGAAAAAAATGCACAGTTAACAAAGAACCGCAATCAAGCTATATCTGCCGTGCGAACCTATCTCAGTGAAGCGAACAATGAGGCAACCATAACGGTAGCTGGGTTGGCAACCGTTGCTGGGCTTTCACCTCGCGACTTATATAGGCTGTTTTACGATCACTACGGTGTATCACCGGCTCGCTTTTTACAATCACGCCGTTTAAATAAAGTTCGCCGTGAATTGCAAAATAACTTTAATAAACGATGTGTAGCAGACATTGCTTTTGAAAATGGTTTTTTCCACCTCAGCCAGTTTAGCAAGCAATATTGCAGGTTATTTGGTGAACTGCCTTCTAAGACTAAACTAACGGACGTTTAGGTGCAGACATTACGGATTAGATTCACACATCAAAGCGTTAAACTCAGCCTCAACGTTTTGGCGTAGAAACGAGATTCCGTGTCCTATTCAACTTACTGAATAAAGTATGGTTTTTGTGTAGGTATTTACCACTATTATGCTTTTAGCGTATTTCAAAGTGAGCGATTAGCGGCTATTGTATAAAGAGAAAACTAAAATTATTAGCACAGACAAAAATGTGACTGCAGTAGACAAGCATGTACCATGCTAAACACTGCACCTTCCGGAGACATTTTATGGCGGACAAGAAGCCGAAGGATCAGCAAGCGCAAGACGTTTCTCAAACAGACAGTACACCTCAACCCGCTGATGAGCTTGCACAACTTAGAGAAATATTATTCGGTCAGACAAACCGTGCTTTTCGAGCAGATCTTTCTGCCCTAGAATCACGGGTGAACGACAGTTTTACAAAACTTAACGCACACCTTGATGACCAGTTCAATGATATACGTAAGCTTATCGACCAGCAGATCACCGAACTTTCAAACCAGTTAGCCAGTGCCAATGACAACCATAGTAATGTGCAAGAGCAGTTGCAGCACACTACAGATAAGCTACAAAGTGAATTGGAAATAGCCGAAACTGCTGCTAAGAACGACAACGACGCTTTAGAAGCACACGTTGTGAAAGAGTTGGAGTCACTGGACAACTTGTTTAGCAAACGTCATCAAGAGTTGTTAGAAAAGCTACAGCAGGTTACCAGCGAACTTTCAGAGAGTAAAACCGACAGGAAAACACTGGCAAACTTACTTTCAACCATGGCAACCAACCTCGCGACCGATCATTAATTAATGAGTGACAAGGTGCCGCCGTCTGAATTGCCGGACAACTCTCTTGAAAAAGTCAGAGAGCTGCTTATTGGACGGGATGACAAGTTCGTTCAAGAGAAGCTGCAGCGCGATGCCAAAGGCATCGTGACTAATGTTGTCTCCGAAGCGCTGTTTGATCGAGAAACAAAAGATGGTTCGGTTAACAAGGTGCTCGTTCCCCTTGTTGAAAAGTCGCTGCACCGGTCTATTGAAGCCAATAGCGAAAAGATTGTCGGCACACTTTACCCATTGGTGGGGACGCTGGTTAGAAAAGCGGTGTCTTCATTTCTTGTAGAGTTTGTCGAGCGCACTAATGCGCTCATTGAAAATAGCTTCAGCCCCAAAAGTATATCGTGGCGTTTTAAGGCATGGCAATCTGGGGTCAGATACTCAGAATACGTTGCGTCGCAAATTTATCAGTATCAAGTTCAACAACTTCTTGTCATACATCGTGAAACCGGCACCCTACTGCATAGCATTTCATCCGATCCAGAAAAAGAAAAGGATGCCGACCTGATTTCATCAATGCTGGTAGCCATTAATGACTTTGTTGCCGACGCTTTTGGTGTTACCGCTACCGAGTCTGACAACGAGTTGGGCGAGATAAAAACCGAAGACTTTACGTTATTGATTAAAATTGGACCGCAAGCTCTGCTTGTTGCAGCAGTTACTGGGAGCATCCCGCCCGAGGTACGCGGGAAACTGCAACAAGCCCTAGAGGAGTTTCACCAATTTTATCAGCAGCCGTTAATTCAATACGATGGTGACAACGCTCCGTTTGATGGTTGTGAGACTATTCTTTCTGATTGCTTGATCAGTGAAAGAAAAGAAGGTGAAGGGAAAAAATCAAAACGCATAGTAGGCGCTGCGGTGATAGTAGTTATCTTTGCCGCACTAGCAGTATTGTCGTTTATGCGATTGTCACTTAGTATTTTAAAAAGTGATTTGCACGAGCTTACTCCTCCCCCAGGTATCATAGTAACAGACACCTATATTTCTAACGGCAACGTGTACGCCAAAGTGCTGCGCGACCCCGTAGCCATCAACATAGAAGAATGGCTAAATGAAAATGCCATTGATGCGGACAAAGTCACCATTATTGAGGAGCCATTTGTTTCTTTAAAACCGAGTGTAGTCGAGCGCAAACTTGAGAGGCTAATTGACGACTATCCACTTAGTGAATCAGAAAGCATTTCCGTTGAAAAAGGTGATAATCGCCGCTTTGTTATCTCAGGCACCGTATTTACTCCTACCGCAGTTAACCTTACTCAGCAAATAAGCGCGATACCAGGTATTTCAGCGATTACCGTTGATACAAATACACTTGATGTAAAAGCGCCCTATGAAGTAGATGATACTGTACTTCAAAAAGCAGCTTTAAGTCGGCTAGTGAATAAGGTTTCTTCACAAAATGTACTTTTTGCTACTAACCAAGAAGCGCTTTCTGAAGTACAGTTAGCAAAACTAGAAGCGCTGGCAAACGACATAAAACAATTATTAACGCTCGCAGATAAAACAAATACTGTTGTGAGTGTCGTTATTATGGGTGCCAGTGATAATTCAGGGTCAAGCGCACGCAATCGCGCCTTGAGCCAAAAACGAGCAGAGAATGTTGTGAATTCATTAATTTCACTTGGCGTAGAAAGTGATATCCTTATACCCGTTAGCTTAGGAGAGCTACCATTGCAGAAGGCATCAATGGGTCGTTCAGTCATGTTAAACGTTTTAATATCCAGTGAGCAGTAGTAAGGAAGCTATGCGGTGATACAGAAAAAAGTTTGTATTTTAGGGCCCACTGGCGTTGGCAAAACAAGTCTGGTAAAGCAGTTCGTTGAAGGTATTTTTTCTGAAAAGTACAAAACGACTATTGGCGTTAAAATTGACAAAAAACAAGTCAATAAAGAGGGACGAGGTGTTCAACTTCTGCTTTGGGATTTAGAAGGTATCGACAGATACTGTGGCTTTAACCCTCGCTACCTTCGCGGAGCCAGTGCTTATATTATTGTAGTTGACCAAACCCGCTCTCAATCCCTACTTGAGGGTATCGAAATTCTAGATCTTGCCAAAGAGCATTACCCCGATATTCCCGCATTTTTTGTTGTGAACAAAACCGACCTTCCTACAAGCTGGCATTGGAGTGAGGAAGAGTTAAATAACTACGCCCAAAAGTTTTCTTCACTTACCAAAACAAGTGCGAAGACCGGTGAAAATGTAGAAAACTTATTCAGTACAATTGCGTTTTGGTAGGAGAATGCCATGGATATCCATTTATTAAATGCGTTGGGCATAACTAACTGCGCGTTGTTTAAGTGCAGTTCTGAAAAAGACATTACGTGTTTAACACCGGAACTACCATGGTTAGCAGATGTTGTTGCGCTTGACGAGAACAACAAACTGCAAAGGAAATACATCCCCTCTATCTTTCTAGACGATTTCTTTCTTGACGCTGATGAGGTGTGGAAAGGCGAAGCGTCGTTTACCCTCTCTTCAGGTTTTTGGACAGAGCAAACCGAAAATAAGGTGTTGCGTCTTGAAGCCTTGGCGATAAACAGCGAATCAGGTTCACGCTATCTTGTCGTGAAAAACGTTGAAGAACAGTTCGATGAAAAACAACAAACGCTGCAAGCAGCCAGAGAATTGCTGTTAAGCCATCATGAAATTGTAGGGCAGCACGAATATATTAGGCATAGATTGAATAATGTGCTGCGTAAAAATACCCGACTGCAAAAGTTAGTGCCGCCTATCCAGCAAGCTATTCATAATTTAGAAACGGGTGTTGTTATTTTAGATAGCGAGGGCGCGTTAATTCTCGACAACAAAGCTTCTCACAGATTGCTGCTTTGCAATAGCACCACGCCAAGCTCTATTCGCATAGGAGAACTGATAGAAGACATTGATGCTCCATCGACTTTCCTGCCTGCATTAGTTCAACGAAAAGCGCCGTGGCAGGGAGAAATATACTGGCAACCGGTAGATGATTATAAAGTTTGGCTTCAGGTAACAATCCATCCGGTACTGCATGGAGATGAACTCACTCACTGGGTTTACTTGTTTACCGATATTACGCACATACACAATAGAGAAGAAAGTGTATTGACTGCAAGCGGGATGGATTCACTAACAAAAGTGGCAAACCGCAATTTATTTACCGATACGGTAAGGCGACTAGTACAAGAAGACACCCCGTTTAAGTTATTTATTATTGATATCTGTGACTTTAAAAAGATAAACGAAGCGCTTAGCTATCAATCCGGGGACGAAATATTAAAATCTTTCGCATTACGCCTGCAGACCTTTATTGGTAACAGCGGGTTTATTGCAAGGATAGGCAGTAACGAGTTCGCGCTTGTAAAACGACTAGACACCTTTACAGATGTAAATGGCGCTGACTACGTCCACCAGCTGCAGAGCAAAGTTACACAGACATACACCGTACTTAACGGTAGCGAGCCAAACTTAGGCGTAAATATTGGTGAAGCAAGTTTTCCTGAGCACTGTTCTTCAACAGAAACGTTACTTCAGTGTGCAGATATCGCACTTCAAGCGGCTAAATATCAAGGTCGAAATGTTGCGCTGGTATACAGTGACGAATTGCACAAGCAGCATAATGCCATTCACGAGCTTGAAACAGAGCTTCGCAATGCCATTAAAAATAACGAGCTTAAACTATTCTTACAGCCCATTGTCGACCTATCTTCTGGGAAAATAGTGAAATGTGAAGCACTGGCAAGATGGATTACACCTGAAGGCAAGTTTATTTCACCGGAAGTTTTCATCCCACTAGCAGAAAAAAGCGAGCTCATTTTCCCTTTCGGCGAGTGGCTTATAAATGAAGCTTGTGATGCCATTGAAGCGCTAAAGGCATCTAATTTAGATATCAGGTTGGCAATTAATATATCAGGCCGTCAAGTATCAGATTTAGCCCTACTTACACAAATAAAAAATGCGCTGGAAGATCACCAGCTACCTGGGTCCAATCTGTCTATAGAATTAACAGAGAGTGTTTTTGTTGAGAGCCTAGACACAGTGTCAGTCTTACTTAATGAGCTTAGAGCAATGGGTATAACTGTGTCGATTGACGATTTCGGCACAGGTTTTAGTTCACTGGTTTATCTAAAGAAACTACCCATTGATGAACTTAAAATTGATCGCTCTTTTGTGAGTGAGCTTGAGAACAACACCGACGACCAGGCAATTGTGCAAGCTATTCTTGGGTTGGCAAGTAATTTGAACATCAAAATTATCGCCGAAGGTATTGAGACTCAACAGCAACAGCAATTTTTACAAAACCATCACTGCACATACGGACAAGGTTATTTATATCAGCGTCCTGTGGAGATTTCTGAATTTATCTCACTTGCACAGAAGCTCAGGTAAGAGCAGGGCCTTCATTTTTTGCAAACAAAAAAGCCGGAGCAATTTCCGGCTTTCTTCCAACTATACTTGGCGCTTAAATCAAGCCCATGTGCCCTGCATGAAACTCCAAATGCTCTTCAATAAATGATGCGATAAAGAAGTAACTATGGTCGTAACCTTCATGCATATTGAGCGTAAGTTGGGTGTCGGATTGCTGTGCAGCGTGAACCAAAGACTGAGGCTTTAACTGCTCGTGCAGGAACTCATCTTTTGTGCCCTGCTCTACTAGTAAAAGCACACTATGGGTTTTACTTGCTAATAGCAAAGATGCGTCGTAGTCCTTCCACGTTGCTTCGTCATCACCTAAGTAACGACCTAACGCTTTTTGGCCCCATGGGCAATCTGACGGATTAGATATAGGGCTAAATGCTGAAACCGATACAAATTTATTAGGGTTGCGCATGCCAATAACTAATGCGCCATGCCCACCCATAGAGTGACCACTAATAGCCCGCTCTTTGGTAACAGGAAACTCGCTTTCAATAAGCGCGGGAAGTTCGTCAACAATGTAGCTATACATTTTATAATGTTTATTCCAAGGCGCTTGGGTTGCATCGACATAAAAACCAGCCCCTAAACCAAAATCGTACGCCCCTTCTTCATCATCGGGAACCCCTTCCCCACGGGGCGATGTGTCAGGAGCAACGATGGCCATGCCAAGCTCCGCAGCCAGTTTCATTGCCCCCGCTTTCTGCATGAAGTTTTGGTCGGTACAGGTTAGCCCTGAAAGCCAATATAATACCGGCACGGGTTTTTCTTTAGAGGCAAATGGGGGAAGAAAAATTGCGAAAGTCATATCGCATTGTGTGGATTCAGCTTTGTGGGTATAGCGTAAATGCCGCCCACCGAATGCTCTATTTTCGCCAATTAGCTCCATTTCAGCTCCTTAAATTCTTAAATTTGTACCTTTATTGTGGAATCAGTAAAGGCTCTATCGGATTTTAGATCAAGTTCGTTTACACTAAGCGCCTAATTTTTGAGGTAAGTACAATGGTAAAAGCCCTGTTGCATCATATTGTTGGCACTATTTCGGTTATCTGCTATTTCCTGAATACAGTTTTGTGGTCAACGCCCATATTCATCTTAGCGATATTTAAGTTAATTCCTATTGCCCCGTGGCGACGTTTCATCTCTTACTTACTTGATGCATGCGCAACGGCATGGATTGGGGTAAATAACCTTAATCAGCGCATCAGTGGCCGTACAAAGTGGCAAGTGAACGGGCTTGAAAAACTCACTCGAGACGACTGGTATCTCGTTATTGCTAATCACCAATCTTGGGTCGATATCCTGGTTCTTCAACGTGTATTCAACCGAAAGATCCCTTTTCTAAAGTTTTTTCTTAAAAAAGAACTGATATATGTACCAATACTTGGTCTAGCTTGGTGGGCACTCGACTTTCCATTTATGCGCCGTTACTCAAAATCATTTTTGGCTAAGAACCCACATTTAAAAGGGAAGGATATGGAGACCACGCGCAAAGCGTGTGAAAAATTCCGTAATAAACCAGTAAGTATAATGAATTTCGTTGAAGGTACCCGTTTCACGCAGGCAAAGCACGATAAACAAGCTTCACCTTTCAATCACTTACTAAAACCAAAAGCTGGCGGCGTTGCTTTTGTTTTATCGGCCATGGGCGAGCACTTACATAAGCTTATTGATGTAACCATAGACTATCCGAACGGCGTACCATCTTACTGGGACTTCGTAAGCGGTAAAGTGCGCGACGTTCGCGTGAACATTAAGGTTATGTCTATTAAAGACATTATGGAAAATGGGGTATTTAACGACAGTTATTTTGACGACCCACAAGTTCGTGCACGCTTTCAAACATGGCTCAATGAGCAATGGCACGCCAAAGATCAACTTTTAGATTCACTTAACGCAACTCAGAAACCATTATGATCCGTGTAGTACTAGCGCCCTTTATATTTGTTATGCACACCACGCTGCAAATTCTCAACCTCGCTCTATGGGGCGGACTAATTATTCTACTTGGCTTGGTAAAACTGCTGTTACCAAATGGAAGAATTAGAACTGCCTGGAACAAGGTTATGCATGCCCTAATGTTTAGCTTTGGGCGTATTAGCGTGATATTGATTAGGTTATTCAATAAGGTTGATATTGAGTGTTCGGTTCATGGTGAGCTTTCAAAGAACAGTTGGTATTTGATTATCGCTAACCACCTTAGTTATTTGGATATCATCCTGCTCATAGAGTTCGCCACACACCGCATTCCCGCGCCCAAGTTCTTCCTTAAAAAAGAGCTGATATGGCTACCGTTTGTAGGGCTTGGAGCATGGGCTCTTGATATGCCGTTTATGCATAGATACACCCGTGCATACCTTGAAAAACATCCAGACAAAAAAGGCAAAGATCTAGAGACCACTAAAGCGTATTGTGAGAAGTTCAGAACGGTTCCGACTACTGTCATTAATTTTGTTGAAGGTACTCGCTTCACCACACAAAAACACTTGTCTAAGCAAAGTCCATACGAGAATCTACTTCCGCCAAAAGCCGGCGGTGTATCCTTCACGCTATCAGCTATGGGCGAGCTATTTACCAACGTGTTAGATATCTCGTTGCTTTATCCAGAAAACAAGCGCCACCCAATGATGGCAATGTTAAGCGGTCAAATGACAAAAATCGTCATTGACGTAAATGTTACACCCGTCCCCGAGTTACAGCAGGAATCAGAACGCACTGAGTCTGAGTTTCGTCTCTATTTTCAAAACTGGTTGAATGGTCTATGGGAAAATAAAGACAACCGTATTAAGAAACTGTTGGAGTCGTAAATAATGGAAGTCAGTGCTTCAGTACGCGATCACTTTATACATTTGGTAAAAGACATTTTTCCAAATTTAACTACTGATGACCCCCTTTATAGTGTGCTAGCGCTAGGATCTATATTATTTGTTGCCGCGCTCATTTATATCGTTGCGCGCCTTATAGTACGTCCTCAAATTGCTAACTGGGTATATAAGTCAAATAATAAGTGGGATAACGCGCTTCAGAAACACGGCTTCTTCAGGCGTTTAATGCACCTTTTCCCAGCCCTCTTTATTTACATCACCACACCTGTGCTGATTGATAACGAAGCTGTGATGCATGGGATGGTGATAAAGAGCGCTCAACTGTACATGTTGTATAGTGGGTTATTAGCTTTGTATGCCATGCTAAGTACGGTAGAAGATGTGTACAATGCGTCAGCCCTATCAAGGCGCGCTCCGATCACTGGCTTTATTCAAGTCACTAAGCTCGCTTTTGCAATCATCACCATACTATTGAGTATTTCGTTGATTGTAGACAGAAGCCCACTGCTTATTGTGTCTGGCTTAACCGCCATTGCCGCTGTTTTACTACTCATTTTCAGAGACACCATTCTAGGCTTTGTTGCCGGCATTCAAATAGCCGCTAACCGCATGTTTAACACGGGCGACTGGATTGCTATGCCCAAATATGAGGTAGACGGTGAAATACTCGAAATAGGCCTTACTAACGTTAAGGTACAAAACTGGGATAAAACTATTTCGACGCTGCCGACTTATAGTCTTACCACAGAAGCAGTTAAGAACTGGCGAGGTATGCAAGAGTCTGGTGGACGAAGAATTAAGCGCGCCATTTATATTGATGTGCACTCTATCAAGCTCTGTGACAACGATATGCTAGAGCGCTTTTCGAAAATTCGCTATATCAATGACTATATCGATAAGAAGAAAAATGAGCTCCGCGCTTATCACCGAGATTACTCTATTGATGAGTCGGATCTGCTAAACAGCCGCCGCCTTACCAACATCGGCACTTTCAGAGCTTACTTAGAGGCATACTTGCGCAAGCACCCGGATGTAAACCAAGAGCTGACCCTAATGGTTAGGCAGCTACCGCCCAATGAGCTTGGTTTACCTTTAGAAATTTACTGCTTCAGTGCCCAAAAAGAGTGGGTAAAATACGAAAAGGTGCAGGCGGATATTTTCGACCATGTTATGGCCATGCTGGATTTGTTCGACTTACGCGCTTATCAACGTGATGGACATTTGTCGTTACTTGCCCACCGTGAACACAGCGCTTATGGAAACAGTAATGAAAGCCGCAGTACGCAAAAGGATGATCAGGAAAAAAGCGAGTCTAATCAAAAGAGTAACGACGAATAAATTAGACTAACCAATAAGGCTTAATTTAGGCGAAAAAAAACCGGCTGAGATAGCCGGTTTTTTAATGCTTATCGCTTAAGCCAATGCGTAGGCCATCAGTAAGCAAAGTACTAAACCAGTAACGCCAAAAAAACCGTACTCAATTTTTTCCTGCATACCTTCAGCACCTGCTTTAGCAGTCATAAAGCCCATAACGATGCTGCTTAGCCCTAGCGTAAAGGCAATTAGCGCAACACCAAACATAATTGCATTAATCCAATCAGCCATTGTGATAACCCCTTAAAAATATTGGCGGTATTATGCACCAATAAATAAGATTTAACCATGCTTGGATTGGCTTAAATGTACCCCTATTGGTATTAATTGATCTTAGTCAAAACTACTAATTAGTTAGTAAATTCACTAAATAGTGTATTTAGCAAAACATCAAGAAATTATAAATTTTAATTAACCATTTGAAAAATAAAGACTTTAAATATTGGCAAGGCCATTGCTCTACCTTAGATATAACAGCGAATATCGCTAGCGTCTATCTGTCAGTGACACTACAACGCATTGCAGTTTACTTCGAGTACTTTCGTTAACGCGTCACACGTAAATTAAGGAATGAACAATGTCTAACAAACTATTACTTTCAGTTGCCGTTACCAGTGCTTTGATGAGTGGCCAAGTATTTGCCCATGACCGCAGCTTTCAAAACAACAGTTGTGACATGGAACTTGATGGCCATATTCAATATTACCAAGGCGATTTAACGGTACAGATGGACAATGGCTCAGTGATGACGATTGATTCTCACCACAATATGACTATTAACGGTGAATCGGTTTCGCTTAATAGTGAGCAACAGCGCTGGGTAAGTGAGTATTACAACAACATTGATATGGCTATTCCTATGACGTTGAATATCGCTAGTGAAGGCCTACAAATTGCCAATGTGGCAGTAACTGAAGTGTTTACTGAACTGCTGGGCGGCGATCAAATGGGTGATGATTTTCGTGAATTGTTCGACTCCCTTGAAAACAAACTAAACGCCTCATTCTATGATGACGCAGGCAATATTCGCGTTGACTCAACTAAATTCAACGAGCCAGGTTGGTTTGACGAGAGCTGGGAGCAAGAATTTGAGACGCAAATCGAGTCTTTGATCAGTGAATCTATGGGCAGAATACTTATTGCGGTGGGCACACAAATGCTGTGGGAAGGCGGTGATATGTCTGAGTTTGAGCAAAAGATGGAGCGTTGGGGTGAAGATTTAGAGTATCGCCTTGAAAGCCAAGCGGCTGCGCTAGAAGAAAAAGGCGAAGCTTTGTGTAAAGTACTGAAAAAAGCCGACTATGCCGAAGGTAAAATGCAGGCATCTATATCAGGCCTTGATGACTTGAACCTGCTAGACATTGACCAAGACAGCCACCATGATCACAACGACGAAATGAAAATGTAGTGAGATGATTTAGCGAACAAACCCTGTGAAACCAAATTACTTACTTTTCTGTATCACTTACTTTAAAAACCGACTGTAACCCAGTCGGTTTTGTGTTTTTTGTACTCGTCGTTAACAAGCTTCATTATTACTTCACCTAATTCAGATTTCTAATTTTACAGTTAACGACAATCGCCCTTCAATTAATGTACTCTTAAGCCCTAAACAAAGGGGTATTAAAACAATGACTCAGAAAGTAGTAATTAGCGGCTACGGCTGGTTAGCTGGCTATATAGGCAAGGCGCTTACAGGGAAGGTCAGTATCGTTGGCACCACTCGAAGCCAACAGAAACGCCTGGCGTTAAAAGAACAAGGTATCACCGCAATTGAATATGCACTGGGCGATGATACATCCGCGCTATGCAACCACCTACCAAACGCAACCCTATTGCTAAATATTCCCCCCGGTAGGAGAAACACAGATCTCGCGTCATTTACTGATAATATGCTGCAGTTAGTAGACGCAGCCATCAGCGCAAACGTAGCGCATATCGTGTTTATCAGTACCACATCTGTTTACGGCGATGCCACTAACGAAGTAGTTACCGAAGTTAGCACTACGCAGCCGCAAACAGCTTCGGCCAAGGCGCATGTTACTATTGAGGACTATTTGTTGTCTAAACGAGGTCAGGTTGATATCAGTATTGTTCGTCTAGCCGGTTTAGTAGGGCCAGACCGTCATCCCGCCCGTTCTCTAAGTGGAAGACAGTTGGATGCAGGAAATAAACGAATAAACTTAGTACATGTTCACGACATTGTTCCTGCTTTGACGACTATCATTTGTAATACGCCGCTTAATGACACTATACATCTTTGTAGCTTATCTCACCCTAAACGTGGCATTTATTATGTGGATGCGGCGAAAGCAATGAATATTGATGCCCCACACTTTTCCGATACTGAAGCGCCACCTGTGGGCAAGGTAATTGACGCTTCGAAAAGTTGGGCAAGGCTGAACATTACGCCATTGTATGGTGACCCCAATCGCATGTTCTAAGCCCAGTAAGCCTGCAGCTAAGTATGATAATTAACAATATATGATTGGGTTCAGTAAAATTACCGGGGCTTATTGGCTATTCAATTACTAGAAAATTACACGCTAGCCAAAACCTATCAATAGAAACAAAAACGGCAAGCGTACGCTTGCCGTTTTGTTATGTGATTTTCTGCTATTTCGCGAGAAATAAAGCAATTTTTATAGTGAGTCTTATTAACCGAAAAAGTTGTAGCCGAAATATTTAACGGCGACCGTGTTGACAAAAATCACAAGTAAAATTGCCGGAATAAACGTTTTCAGTGAAACGTCAACATACTTCTCGAACCAGCTTCCTTTATAGCCGCTACTGCCCTCTTCTAAAGAAGCATTGAAGTTCACACTCTTCCAACGGTAAATAACAAACAAGCAAATTAGCAAGCCGTTGAGTGGCAAAATTGTGTCGTAGAACACATCGTAAATCACGTCAAACAGCGATTTATCTGCGCCAGCGTAGTGCATAAACGACGTTAGCATTTCAACTTTACCAAACGACAACGCACTAAGAATTGCCAGCACTATCATTATGCTACCTAACGAACCAAGGGCCCATTTACGGCTTACGCCTTTTTCATCCATAAGCGCCGCAACCGGTACTTCAAAGATAGACACTAATGACGTTATTGCCGCAAAGAAAACAAGCAGGAAAAACAGGCTCGCAACAATTGATGCTCCCATATACCCAATAGAGTCCTGTAACGCTAAAAAGATACTAGGCAGGTAGGTAAAAATCATACCCACTGACGATTCACTTAACTCATCAGGATTAATATCTGGGTTAAAAGAGAAGATAGCAGGAAGAATCATTAAACCCGCCGTAAACGCTACAGCCGTATCAGTTAACGCCACCAACTTTGCCGCATTCGGTACATCTGCACGCTTATCTATGTAGCTGCCATAGGTAATAAGAATCCCCATACCCAAAGATAAAGAGAAAAAGGCTTGTGATAACGCACCATTTACCACTTCGGCAGTAATTTTTGAAAACTCAGGAACGATGTAGAACTCGACGCCAGCCATGGCATTTTCGCGGGTTAGAACGAAGATAACCAGACCTATAAGCATAACGAAAAGCGCAGGCATCAGCAGCTTGGCTGCTTTTTCTATCCCTTCTTTTACACCGCCTTGAAGAATGAGGTAAACCACACCAACAACGGCCGCCATATAGGCAAAGATTGCTTCTGAATTAATGAACAGCCCAAAGGTGTCTGGGTTGGCTAACTTATCTAGATTTCCGCTTACGGCTTCGAACAAATAGCCGAAAAGCCAAACAGTAATCACCATGTAGAAAACGGCAATCATAAACGGCGTGGCAATAGCCAACCAACCGGCGATTTTCCATCTCTTTTGATCCCCACTAATTTCGCTATATGCGCCTAGCGGGTCTTTTTTAGCGTGGCGCCCCACCGACATTTCTGCCAGCATTACTGGTAAACAAATGGCAAAAACAAAAATAGCGTACATTAAAAGAAATGCACCACCACCGTTTTTAGCTGCACCGACAGGGAAACCTACCAAATTACCTATACCTACCGCAGAACCTGCAGCAGCCAAAATGAAACCTATGCGCGATCCGAACTGTTCTCTGGCCCCGCTCATATCCCTTCCTCTTGTTGAGTTATTGTTATAGCAGTTCGCCGTATTGCACGTTGTGATTAACAATACGCCTTGTGATGCACAAGCACGTCGTGTACTCACCACTTATACTTGCTGTCGGTACTTACTGTTTGTAAGAATCGAGCCGAGCGAACTGGTATTCTTTATTATCAGGATGGCGTTTGTTGTAATGACTCACGTGTGGCGTCAACGCGTTGTATTGCTACCTCTATGGGCGTATCAATACGCTGCACCATTCCCAAAATAACATGGTAACAGCAGTGAAATAAAAAGTCTTGATGTTGAACTTGCAGAAATGGAGTTAGACCGTATCACCAACTTACCACTTCGCCGTTCCAGTCGATAAAATGACAAGCTTGGTCCCGATCAAGCTTAGAAAGATGGTGAATAAGTTGCTTAGCAGTAAACTCGGGCGTAAACAGTTTTTTGGCGGCGACATTTTTTTGGAAAGGCTTAGAAAGCCCTGTATCAACCGTACCTGGGTGATAACAAACAAGTATGGCGTCTTTCAATCTACGTTTGTATTCCACAGACGCTGTTTTAACCAACATATTTAGCGCCGCCTTCGAAGCGCGGTAACCGTACCAGCCGCCAAGTCCGTTATCAGAAATGCTCCCTACTCTTGCACTTAAGCAAACAAGGGTAGACCCATGTTTACTCATTATATTCACCAAGTGCTTAAGCCACAGTGCGGGAATGATGCTATTTGTCGCGAAATAGGCAGCCAAGGCCTGTTCATTGAGATCATCCAAACGTTTCTCAGGATGAATATTCTCGCTTTCACGATGTAGAAATCCTGTTGTGATAACTACCGTTGTTAGCACAACCTGCTGTTCCGCCAGCTGTTCAACGAATTCGCTTATGTGCCTATCGTCCTGTTCGGCAATCTGGTGATATGAAACATTCTCAGAATGATTAATATCAGTTACGGGGGCACGACTTACCGCAAACACCCTTGCACCTTCGCTACAATATTGCTCAATAAGCGCAGACGCGATGCCGCCAGAAGCACCTACTATAAGAACGTTATTTTTCATTCGCTTCTCCTGGGATGCACCGGTCGCACTGGCGTTTTTTGCCTGTTAACAGATATGAAATGGTGTACCTGTGCTTTGCGAAAATATTATAAAACCCATCGGCCACATAACGAATAACTGGCCAGCGAAGTGGTGCATACAGCCACCCCATCCCCACGGCTTTCCATGCTTCATGAGTGACATCAAGACCCGTTATTAGAGTTCCGTCTTCGCGAAGGCCATGAATTCTGGCATTAAGCGCATGCCAATCCATGGTTGGATATCGGCTTGAAAAATCGGGGGCCTGAATATCTACCAAGGTCAATTTGTTATGCTTATCTCTTTTTCTTAAATGACGCATTTCAGCAATACACAACGGACAATAACCGTCATAAAAAATAATCACGACTGAATACCTCTGCCAAATCTTGAACACATTGATACGCATTGTTATAGGTAGCGAACTGCTTCAAGGAAAACGATTAGATGTTCAGGTTAAAACCTTTTACCTAACTCGCACGTTATTCTTATTTAATATTCGTTTATACGATAAAAAAACACGCTTGGATGACTTGTGTTGTGACTTACACGTACCCACACTACAGTCAAAGATTAAGAGAGGTTTTACTATGGCAAATTTACAAGTCGCCACCTTGGCTGGCGGATGCTTTTGGTGTATCGAATCGGCGTTTAACAGCGTTGAAGGCGTGGAAAAAGCAATTTCTGGCTATGCTGGGGGCGAAAAAGCCGATCCAACCTACGAAGAAGTTTGTTCGGGCAATACTGGCCATGCTGAAGTAGTACAGGTAACGTTCGATGCCGACATCATCAGCTATCGTGAAGTATTAGAAATTTTCTTTGCGCTACATAACCCTACACAGTTAAACAGGCAGGGTAACGACGTAGGTACACAGTATCGCAGCGCCATCTTCTATCATGACGAGGCACAAAAAGCTGAAGCAGAAAAAATTATCGCAGAAATTACAGAAGAAAAAATTTGGCCCGATCCTGTAGTGACTGAAATAGTAGCAGTAAATAACTACTACGACGCCGAAGATTATCATCAAGATTATTTCAAAAATAATCCCCAGAATCAGTATTGCTCAATGGTAGTTGCGCCTAAGCTTGCGAAATTCAAGAAGACCTTTGCATCTCGACTTCGCAGTGACGCATAGATAAATCGGTTGTGTGAAGCGAATTTTTAATGGCGTTATTTAACAGTAAATGGGTTGCTTATAAGCAACCCATTTTTATCATTGATAAGTTCCGCTTACTCGTTAACTCTATTCAAACCAAACGTCATTTATTTTAAGCGGAAATAGCAATGGCGCTAAGTCTTCATAACGCTTCTTGTGCGCTTCACATGTCGCGTTTTTAAGGTAATTCTTTTCCCAAGGGTCGTTAATGATCCACAACGTATTTTCAATAGTCACTAACCCTTCCATTGACGAATTATCCATTGTGTACTGTTGGCAATTCTGATCACTAGCAACATCAAAGGTAATGGGAATGCGTTTAGTTGGCTTGCTACCAGTGGTATCAATTACCCATAGTTCATTGTCGTTTCTTGCGGCGCCAAACAAATATGATGCGCCAGTTGAATGGGTATATAAAGCCAAACCATTTATAGGGTGATTACCCGAGGTAAACGAAGGAAGCTGAAGGTTTGGTTCGCTCACAATTGCAAAGTCGGTCGATGAAAAAAAGTCTTTATCGACAGACAATGTAAAGATTCTTGGCTGCCCCGCTTTGTCTTTTTCTAATGCCAAATACAAAGTGCCGTCTTCCGCCATAGTCAGGCCTTCAATGCCGTCATTTGGGAAATTTCCAACTTCCAATTCTGTAGGGAACTGGAGTGGACGTACATCTGACATTTCAACAGTGCCGTTGTCCTGTCGCGTTAGTTTAACCAACAGGGTTGGGTAGTCTGTCGAGCCTGTATCTTCGTACTTGGTTTCACAACGAGGGCTTAAGGCTCCTGTACGGGTTGCATCTTCTGTGACGGTATAAATGATATTAGAATCTCTAGGGTCTACCGCTAACGCTTCTAAATCTGGTTGTTCGCTTAAATAGCTATAGAAGCAGCTTCGGCGAACGTCTCTTGAGAATGAAAAGCGCTCACTAGAGGCAACGAGCGTTGCCGTTTCAGGTGAAATGGTATGCAACCTCAACTGCTGTATAACATCCGCGCTTGCATCAGCAATTGTCACAAGCTGTCCGTCTAGCACGACTAGCCCCGATGTTTGGGGGTCAAACATGACTTTCCCATCTTCATTGAGGATCCACTTCCCTACAGTTGTTTCGGTCAAATCGGTAGGTTCGGGACTAATGACGACATCTTTGGGTTCGCTGCATGCAGTCACCAGCATCGCCGTTAAAACGCCGGCGGATAAATATTTAAGCATAATATGAAGTCCTCTCTCGACTCGCTAGAGCGAGAGCAAAAGCTAAAACTGAAAAAATTGTAAGGGAGTATATAGAGCATACCGTTTACGCACAAAAAAGAGTAAGGTTATAACGGTTATTTACATAGCTACTGGTTTTGTGGCTGGTAAAAGACACTATAAAGACTGTAAAGCTTCTTAGTGTTTAGGCTGAAAAGCTTTAACGAATAAATCGAGTATTGAAGGAGAAAATCATTCCTACGCAGCACTTGCCCCAAGTCATTGCAGGGCCAATAGTTAGAAAAGTGACGCCTACTGAAAGCCATATATGGGTAGTCACTAGTAACGCCGAAGCTCCACAACTGAAACTGTCTGTCTGTGACCAGACTATAGTAGGTGAGTGTCAGATTGAAACTGTACGCGTAGGGTCTTTTGCCTTCATTCACCTCATCTCTTTTTACGCCGCTGACACTTTTAAAGACAGAGCGCGCATTAGCTATCAACTGTTATTTGACGATCCGTCTGCCCAAGACAAATGGGAAAAAGAACAGCGCGCAATACTCTACGATGGCCAGCCCTCGCCAAGCTTTCACTATACAGAAACCCCCGAAACTATCTTGCACGGCTCTTGCCGCAAGCCTCATTTCCACAGTGAAGATGCGCTTGCGCAGGTTGACGTGCTTCATAAAAATGCGTTTGAAAAGGGTAAGGACTTTCCCGACTTACTTTTAATGACGGGGGATCAAATTTACGCAGATGATGTGGCAGGGCCTATGCTTAAAGCCATTCACAGTGTGATAGAGCGTTTAGGCCTTTACCACGAGGCTCTTGAAGGCGCAGTGGTAGGCAATACGAGTGAACTTGCAACCCATGAATTTGGGTTTTATGAACGTGAACAGCTTTTGCCGCAAATAGCGACCAACACGGTACTATCTTCAATTTTCTTTGGCGCCAAGAAAAAGCCTGTGTTTACGTCGGTCAATGCACAAAACCATTTAATTGGCAGTGCAGAGATCATCGCTATGTATTTACTGGTGTGGTCCGATACGCTGTGGCCAGATACGTTGCGCTCTGATGGCTCTATAAATAAAGACGGTATTCCAGAAAAGTATTCGAACATTTTCGATAAAGAAAATGATGCGCTTGCCGGGTTCGTTAAGCAATTACCACAGGTGCGCCGAGCACTAGCGCACATTCCTACCTATATGATCTTTGACGATCACGATGTTACTGACGATTGGAACTTAACACGAGGTTGGGAGCAAGAAGTTTACGGCAACCCTTTATCAAAACGCATGATCGGCAATGCACTCATTGGCTACTTGCTATGCCAAGGCTGGGGCAATGCGCCTAAAAAAGTCGCGCCGCTGATTGCAAAAGTACAGGAATCTATAAGTGAAGATGGTTTCACTGCACATGATGAAGTTATAAACGATCTTTTAGATTTTGATCAATGGCATTACCGCTTAGATACCACGCCTCCTATTGAAGTATTAGATACGCGAACACAGCGCTGGCGCAGTGAATCAAACATGAACAAGCCCTCGGGCTTAATGGATTGGGAAGCCCTGTGCGACTTTCAGCATTCAATAATCGGCAAAGAATCTGTCATCGTTGTCTCTGCCGCCCCCATCTATGGGGTTAAAGTTATTGAGGCCATTCAAAAAGTGTTCACGTTTTTTGGCAAGGCGCTAACGGTAGACGCTGAGAACTGGATGGCCCATAAAGGTACTGCCAACGTCATATTGAACATATTCAGGCATTACAAAACGCCCCCCGATTTCATTATTCTATCTGGCGATGTGCACTATTCCTTTGTATACGATGTACGTCTGCGCTTTAGGCGCAATAGCCCCCATATCACACAGTTCACCTGCAGCGGATTGAAAAACGCATTCCCAGATGGGCTAATAAGGTGGCTAGATAGATTAAACCGCGTATTGTATCGCTCCAAGTCTCCCCTGAACCTTTTCACTAGGCGCAGAAATATGTCGGTGAAAGCCAGAGAACCAAGTATGGGTTATGGCGAATTATTCAACGGTTGCGCCATTGGTGTATTAAAAATTTCACAGAAAAACACCGATGTTCAGTGCAAAGCTTTGTTGAGCAACGGTAAAGAGGTAGAATTCCCAGCTTCTAAAGATGATTAGTTTAAAAGAGGTATCTAATGAGTGATAGCGCACTGTCCATCGGATTATTTTACGGCTCTACAACTTGCTACACCGAAATGGCAGCAGAAAAAATCCAAGCGCAACTCAATAGCCTTTTTGACGAAGACATTGTTGACCTTCACAACATTAAAGATGTAAACCTGACGCGCACGGCCGAATACGACATCATCATATTTGGAATTTCGACCTGGGATTTTGGTGAGCTCCAAGAAGATTGGGAATCTCACTGGGAAGAGGTTCACGGCTTAGATTTAGCAGGTAAAACCATTGCACTATTCGGGCTAGGCGATCAACTCGGTTATGGAGAGTGGTTTCAAGACGCATTGGGCATGCTTCACGATGCGATATTGCCAACAGGCTGCAACATCGTGGGTTACTGGCCAAACGAAGGCTATGAGTTTACTGCCTCTAAAGCCTTGACCGAAGACAAGACCCAGTTTGTAGGTTTATCTCTTGATGATGAAAACCAATACGATAAAACAGACGCACGCATCGAAGCATGGTGTGAACAGTTATTGGTCTCAATGGCCTAAACAGCGGTTGCATTGGGAATTCAGTATTGGAAAGTAAAGGCCGTCTTCATCAGCAGTTTTATCGCAACGGTCCGAGCCACCGGGACGGCGCTGACGTTTCATTTCAAGATATTCGCAAGCTGTTTAATTTTGCTACGATCACTGTAGGCAGGTGGGTAACCGCTGAAGAACAACAGATCGCAGCAAATTTGTTTTTTGATGCGCTTTACGATCTGGTTGCGATCTTAAATATAAATGAACAGGTTCTGTCGCTAAACGGTTCTTTGTCACTGGCATTCGGCAGCGGCGGTCAAAAACACAGTAGCGCTCATTACAATAGTGCAAAAAGGCAGCTTGCGTTAGCTAAAAACGCCGGGGCTGGCGCGCTGGCTCACGAATGGTTTCACGCTTTCGATCATTACATTGCGCCCAGGATGTTCGACGGCATCGCCGCCGGTAGCTTTGCGACACAGGCATGGCTCGACAATGCCCCAATGAATCCCCATCCATTGAATCAAAAATTAAGCGATTGCTTCTCGCTATTGTTCTTAAATGATCAAAAAAGGCCAAATGAGTACTTTGTGCGATCCGTAGAAGCTGATCGCGCGCTAAAAATGTATTATTATGCTATGCCTCAGGAGATGGCTGCCCGAGCATTTGAAGCCTGTATTCAAGATCACGACATCAAAAATGCGTTCTTGGTACAAGGAACAAAAAAATCAACGGAAGCTAGACTTGGCATTTATCCTCATGGTAACTTGCGTACATCACTCAATCAGGCATTGATGTTGTATTTTTACCAATTAGGTGCCGCTATTTCGCGCAAGCAAACCTAGTTTGTTGTTTTATTACCGTGAAACTGAGTATTTTTTCAACAACAAGTGTTAATGAGCACACTGTTTTTATACAAAAGTCTGTATATTTTTGTAACAAGCAGTATACTAAATGGCTCGAACGTAACAGAAGAAAGAAGACGAGATGAAAAGAAAGAAGCATACCTCGGCTGAAGACGAGGCTCAGATTGATATGACCCCCATGTTGGACATCGTGTTCATCATGTTGATTTTCTTCATCGTAACGACCTCGTTCGTGAAAGAGAAAGGTTTAGACGTAAACCGTCCAGAAGATAATCAAGCGAAAAACGACAAGCCTTCTAAAGCGCTTTCTATTCGTATTGCGGCTGACGGTACTATCACGATGGGTGGCCGTGAGGTTGATATTCGTCGTGTGGTTGCGAACACGCAAACATACCTAGCAGAAAACAACACTGATTCTGCTGCTATCCAGGCTCACGAAGACAGCGAGCACGGCACAGTAGTTGAAGTTATGAACCAAGTTAAAATTGCTGGTATCGACAAAGTATCTGTTTTGGTTAAAAAGAGCAGCTAAAACGCTTTATTAATCAAATACTAATTAAGTAAAAGCCACCTTCGGGTGGCTTTTTCGTATCCTCTCTTATACCAAAGTATCTCTTGTGCTATCGCACGAATTTTGTTCAGATCGTACCATTCGGTGTGTCTGGATAAACCATGTTGAAACTCGGTTCCAGACTCGGATGTCACTGGAGCCATTATGCACAAGAAACTAGTTTACACTGCTGTACTTGCAGCGGTGATCTCAGCACCTCAGGTGTCTGCAGCCAAAATTGAATTAAGCGAAGCGTTCGACTATAACGCGTTCATCTTTAATAGTTATGAAGGTGAGCGATCTGACGTTGAAGGCTCCTTAGCTGTTGGTGGAAACCTAACGGTGGAAGACTTCGATGTGGGTCTTTTACTTCCTACCGATCTTTCCTCTAGTGCGCTTTACGTAGGTGGCGATCTTAGTTACACCCGAGGCCATGTTCACGCAGGGCAAACCACAGTTTCAGGTATGGTTACCGCTAATAGCGTAATGTTCGATGGAGCACTAAACAGTGGCAGTACTACCACCGTAACCTACGGTAGCGTGGAAAACGGCGGTATATTCAGTGAAGGTGACGTAACATTAGAAAAGGCAGGCGTTAATAACGGCGATATCCAGTCTGAACAAGCCGTTACCATCCGTGAAGCGGGTGTGAATGGTTCGATAACCTACGGTACAACGCTTACTGTGGATAACGCTGGCTATACTGGAAGCGCTGTGCAGTCTTCTAGTAACACAGTTAACATCGACAACCTTGATTTTAATTCAATAGCTGCTGAAGTAACGGCACAATCTCAAGAGTTTGCTTCGATGGATGTCAATGGGACAACCACGCTTACCTGTACTGATGCCTCGGACCCTAACAGGTTAGTCAGCTGTAACGATAGCGATAAAGACACACTAGATACCATCGTATTTTCTGGCACCGATGATGTAAATATTTACTCTATTACCTCTGATTGGTTTAGCGCTGACGATAAAAGCATCGTTTACAATTTTTCTACCACCAGCTACAACATCATTAACGTGTATGGTGAATCCGTTGAGTTATTTAATACTGGATTCTTTAATACTGCTTTTACGCAGGAAAACGAATATTTTACAGAAACTGGCCAGTATAGAGACAATGACAACAATATAGGTCAGCGCCATGATGGCCTTTATACCAACAATATCTTGTTTAACTTTGTTGATGCTGATTTCCTTACGCTGCACAGCGTAGGCGTTAAAGGCAGTGTATTGGCGCCATACGCCCAGCTAAGTTTCTACAATGGTCATGTGGATGGTAACGTGATTGCCAACAGTTTGATCACGCCACTAGTAGAACTGGTGAACGACCTAGGCGAGACCTACATTGCACCAACGGGTCAAATAAATAACTATCAGTTTGGTGCTATCAACGTCAGTGAACCAGCCTCAATCGCCCTGTTATTTGGTGCGGGTTGTTTTATGTTGGTTAGACGCAGAAAAGCGAGTTAACGCCTTAAAAGAAAAATTACTCTTCAAAATAAAGCGGCTTTATAACGCAAAGCCGCTTATTCTTGGTGAAGACAGCAATAGTTCATCGCTGGTTACACCAGTACCTTTCCCTTCTCGCCATCTTATCTGAATACCCGCTTCAAACGCTTGATACTCAACCGCAAAGGCTTTTCCAATATACCCAGCCACAATCCAGTTGTGGTTAATACGATATTGACCTTCTGCCGTAAGGTTTCCGCTCAGGCCTGTGTCTGAGCTCTCACCAAGAGTGGTATCGAGATCTGAAGGGAGGTAGGCTTCTCCTATAGGGAACCTCAGATCATCATCTTGCTCTACATGTGAGAGCGCAAGTGAACTTCGCAGTTTAACCTGCCAGTTAAGTGCTTCAAGTGTGAGCAGTTCAGAATAGCCGCCAATACTAATAAACGCGCTCGGGCTAAAATAGCCACCGTTGCCAATGGTAAAGCCGCTTAAATTTTTGTCGTAGCTTGTATAGCTTAAAAATGGCCCTACACGCCAATAATCTAGTCGACTAAACACTAAGCTAGCAATATCGTAACTCACGTCACCACGTAGCGACAGCGCGCTATTATCTGCAACGCGCTCGCCTTCCAAACGACTTATTTGCGCAGTGCCAGCTACTGACATATTGTCAGCTATTGAATGGGCGATTAATCCACGAAAACCACTTTCTATTACATAGCCCCATGACTGATCGCGATTAGCATAAAAAGTGCCCGTCTGGCTTAACAAGCTGTCTTCTTTTGCTTCTCTAAATAAGGTTGCCGCAACGGTCGTATTGGCTAAAAACCTTGTCGCCGAAATTTGCCCTGTGACTTTAGCGCTAACAGGTTGCTCAAACATGGCATATTCTAAATTCGCGTAAAAGTTGAAGTCTGGCGCTTGATAATAGGCTTCAGCCCGAACACCTGTGTCTTCGAAACCGCTTATGCCCAAAAATGAGCTGTCTAACTGCCTGTCTCCGAACCAATCACCTACTTGAGGAGTACCACTGTAGAACTGTTTATAGTCGAGCGATACTTGCCACAGCCAGTTTTTATAACCGCTGCCAACACCTATATACTGAGACAGTACATCAAAGTTACCAAGCCCTTCACCACCACTTCGGCTACGGGTATTTATTCCATACAACGCAGTGAGTCCATCTTTAGTTTGTGCGGTAACGGCTTGAGGATCGTCGTTTTGATAAGCCAACCAAAACTGTTTTCTAGGCCAAGCGTTGCGTGTCGTGCGCTCTTGAAAAATACGTTTTACTTCGCTGAATTTCAGTGCCAACCTATTTAATGTGGCATCATCACTTTGATTAAGTGACACCAATTCATTGGCTATAACAGCATTGCTTGGCGTTTTAGATAGCACTTGCTCAAACGCTGCCGTTGCTGTTGTGGTGTCTTGAATTTCTTTGGCAGCCCAGCCTATTAGTGCTTGTTCATCAGTGCTTAAAGGCCGCAAACGGGCGAGTGATTTACCGGCTTCGATACTTTCTTTAAAACGCCTTGTATCGTAAAACTGTGCCTGTCGACTAGCCAGACCATCAGCACAGCGACGAATGAATATTTCCGTGTTGATACTGCATGCTAAATCGAAGGCAATTTGCGCAGCATTATCACTGCCTTTTGCAATAAGTGATAAATACCTGCCCTCATTATCATTGACCAAGCCAAATAATGCTTCAGCAAAATCGTAGTTTTTAGCATCGTATTGCTGCCACGCCGCGCCTTGAAGTACCTCTTTTACGTAGCCATTGTCGTCAGACTTGAGAAACTGTGCCAACCTTGTCGTATCACGCAATGACAGCGCCTGCTGTAGCTTTATACCTGTAACGCTGTTAAGGCCTTGCTGTGCTGATTGTTTATCGATATCGCGAACAGACGATTGCAAGGCCTCGGTAAACTGTTGCACCGCCATTTCTAGCATACCTTTGTCGATGGCAGTCCACCCCATGAGCAAGTAAAAGTCAGTGCGCTTTAACTGATTGCTTAACGCAATCAGTGTTTCTACTTGTTGCCTTGATGCATTTGCTCGGGCTTTAGGGGTTAATTGAGCAAACTGCTCAAGCGGTAAGGCTTTTGAAGCGGGTGCTGCTTGCTGCTTTTCATTAGACCCTGTTGACTCACCTGACTCAGCTACTTGCTCTATCGCTTTGGGCGCAGGCTCTATCAATTGCTCTGGCTGTGTTCGCTCAGTTTTTGGCTTTGAAGCAACAGGCTTTATTGTGCCTTTTAATCGACCATTAATTCTATTTAGCTCGGTTTCAACTTCTTGAGGCACCTGCCATCCGGGGTAAAGGGCCTTTAAGCGGGCAAATTCCTCATTGGCTTGCTGTACTTGCCTTTCATTTATATGGTACCAAAGGCCTGTTAAATCTGGCTGATCTTGTTGAACCGGTATTATGCCCAGATCTTTTTCTTTGTAGGTTGTTTTCGTTTGTCCAACGGCCTGCATCGATACCAATGACGTTGCCACTGCGCCTAGAGCCAGATATATAGATGTGCGGGTAAACCTAGCTTTCACGATGCATTATCCAAAACCGCTAACATAGAAAGTAGCGTTAAACTTGCCGAATAATAATCCATGTTGCGATTAATCGTAGGCCAGTTAATTCCGTGCTGTTCTTCCGTTCCCACCAGACTATTCACAGCAAGCTTAACTGACTGCATGCCTTTAGACATTTCATATTCAGCTGTTTCCTCGCTTAACAGATTTACAGTCGCTGGTGTAGGTGTCATTGCCCACCATGCAAAATAAGGCGCAATGAGCTTTTCGGTTAAGATCGCGTCATCTCGAAACCGAGGTGACCATGCAAGCTGCAGCGGAATACGGATCGCGTTAAAGCCAAACTCAGGTGATATCACGTTGTCTAAACTTAACGTACCAATCTTGTTGTCTTCGTCAGTAGTGTTGGGCGTAAAGCGTACCCAGTCGCTAGGCAATTGATAGGATGAGAACTGCATTCTAGACAGCAAAGTTATGCCCGATTGGTAAAGTTGCTCCCATAGTGAAGGCGTAGTCGAAATTGATGCTAAATCTGTTATGGCGGGAAAAACCCAGTAAGACAGATTCAATTGCACGCTGTTACCGCCTGAATGTTCTTCTAGAAACCCGTATTCTCCCGGCAACAATACTACGCTGTTCTTATTCGTCACGAGCAGCTTCTGCTCTACAGCACTTACAATATTTCTCGCGTCTTCTAAATAAGCACCGGTGCCCCATTTTTTATTAGCTCGCAACAGTGCCCAAGCGATGAGTAATTCACCATCAGAAGCGTTATTAGGGTCGTCGATACATGAAGAAGAATTATCAGCACAAGGGCGGTAGCGCCAGCTAAACAACCCGTCATCTCGCATTAACGTGCGCTTTGTCCAGTGCCATAATGCGTCAAACGTGTCTTTATCGTCGGCCGCAGCTGCGAAGAGCATCCCGTAGCCCTGCCCTTCGCTGTGAGACACATTATCATTACCTGTGTCTATCACTCGGCCATCATCAATAAACAATGCCTTGTAAGCAATGTATTGGGATGTAAACTCGCTATTATCTTTGGTAGAGCAAGACACTACCCAAAAGGCAATGCCAAGCAAAAGTGCTACTTTGATAACGCGGTGCATATTTACCATGATTCTTGCACTTGTTTATTTCTGCGTTTAAGCAGTAAGTACACTAGCAAGCTGACAACGAACACCACAAATACAAAGCCTATTAGCCAATACCATGGATTATTTGATAACCATAACCTTAAGTGCAGCCACGTATCATCAGCTTCGCCAACTTCGTACTTATCGCTGACCTGCATGACAAGGGATGGCGACAATCCATCTTTCCAAGCAAAGAAGTCTCCTCCCATTTGTCCCCACATGGAAAGACTAACAAGATCTTCAACCCTGGCATTAAGTAGCTCCGGCGTTTGAGCCGCCAATATAAACAAGGTATCGGTTTGTGTAGAAACTGGGTGTTCTTGAGCGGTAAGAATAGCCTGCTCACCTAAATCGCTTTTTTGAACGGTATGCCCATCTATCCTCATCTCTTTGAAAGACTGATCGCCTGTCATAGTTCTAATACCGTTATACAAGTTGTTTTGTAGTCTGTATGGCCAGCGTTTTGTAGCTTCAATCGCTGTATTGAATTCAGCTTGCTCTATCTCATCTAAGGTATCAGGCGTACCTAGTACAATCACCGAGCCTTGTGAAGAAAGATCGCTCCCCAAACTTACTTGCACATTGAGAAGAGGCGCACGTGCTACTTGAGCGAATTTTGCCGATAATGTTAACGCAGGGTCTAAATAGTCGTCTGATGGAATTGCTATCGTCGAAGGCGGTGCCGATTTAAAACGTGCGAATGGGTATGCAGTTTCAGAAAACAAAGCCAAATCAGGCTGCACAGCCACGCTTCCCGCCTTTGGGAGTTTTATAGCGGAAGAGTCATCCAGTTGGAAAACTAAATGCGAACCAGACACATCATCACACGGCACACCCGCTAATGGTGCTCGCATCGATATCGCAAAATCTAAATTATTTACACCACCTTTGAAAAAGCGTGCGGGCACCCTAAGCTGATAGTCTCTGTATGACTGTCCGTTGACATTATTAAGTGATAAACCATGAACTAACTCATCGTTTACGCTGACATTCATAACAGAGCCTGGCCCAAAGCCAGCTCCGTAACCAAAGTCTAAAAGTAGATCTACACTTGCGTTTTCGGGCACATAGAAGTCTGCAGGTAACCTAAATGAAACACGTTTATTGAAACTATCTTCACCCCTAAATTGCGCCGTAGACACGCCAAAATCTTCAAATGCATAGCTTGTACCGGGGTTCAGTACAAGGTTACGCTGCAGCGTTTCAGCATTCATTTGAGACTGGGAAAGCACCGTAACCTGAGAAACAGGATTAATAGCATCATCCATAACTGCAAGGGCTTTGGCGGCCTCTAGTACCTGACTTTGGGTAGTACCGCTAATAATAAGGCGATAGCTCATGGGCACAATGACTTTGCTGTCTTTAATAAAGGCCGGAGTGCGCTGCGTCATCAAAAACGCACCATCGATGTCGTTTATCACGTCATCAGACAAAACCGGTGAAAGCGCTTCGGCAGTACCAACAAGCACATGAATTGGCTGCTTTGGCTTTGCGTTTAAATACCATGCACTGCGCTCATACCTTGCTACATTTTGTTCGTTCCAAAAACTGTTTTCTGTCTCTTCTAGCTCCGGTAAAACATAGCCATCGTCGAAACTATCGTGGTCAATGAAAAGCGGTTGATATTGGTTTCTCAATGCAAGTGCTTGCGCCACTATTGGCAATACTTGATGCTTTATTTGCTTTTCCGCTTCACGCGCAGTATAAAGCTGCACTTCTCGCTGACCACCTATGCCTGGGTGGAAAAAGCCGCTAAGCTCATCAAACGTGAAGCGTTTTTCACTAAGCGATGTAGCCACTTTTAACGTTGAGTTATATGCATTAATTTCACTCCATAACTCTGGCGCGCCTCCGTCAACACACTGCTCGGCATAATGCTGACTTACTGTCAGTGTCAGAGAATTGAACCCTGCCCGCCATAACGTTTTAGGAATAACAACTTCAGACACTAAAGACGGCCTGTCAGGATCAAATGCAATCTGGCCAATAGTGGCATTGTTAAACCTTACGAAAAGCTGCGAACGCTTTTTAATCAGCGCCTGCGAGCTGACCACTTCTAAGGTTAACAGCGCGCTATCAACGTCTGTCATTGCACTTAGTGGAATTGGAATATCTATAGAGGCAGCTTTACCTTGCAATCGAACATTGCTGTCGCCCCCGAAAAAGTCTGTCAGGCGATAGGTATCGGTCTGTGCTGCAAGGGTAAAAGGCATGCACAAACATGCTATGAACATAAAGTAGCTTTTTATCATTTATTTTCCTTTACCGATTTTGGAAGCACACCCAATTTATCGGCGAATTTACCCATTAATACAAGCATATGCAACAAAGCGGGCTTTAAGCCAACTTTTAATACATGTTTAGCGCCAAACCAATATGAAATTGGCCGTGTCCTTCTTCGTTGAAAGGATAACCAGCGCAAACTATCACACAGTGAAAAGGCAATAACTTCGTTTTCTTGTTCTGAAGTTGTCGGAATGAAGCGTACGCGGAGCATTTTTGATTTACTGTCGTAGTGCAGCACGTTTATTGGTATATGCACATTTTTACTAAGCGCATGACTCCATGAAGTCAATATCGCGCCTTGGGGTACGTAGGCGCCCTCTCCCTTTAATCGAAGCCGAGCACCGCCTAACGACATATCAACTAAATCGCCAACCCACGCTTGGCCGTTTTCAGCCTTAATAACAACGCTATTGGTGGCAGGCAGGCGCGCCTGACTGCGTACTTGTTTTCTCTCTAATAATACACTGAGTACAGACAGTAATAATATTAAATTAAATACGTTCCAGAGCATGACTACTACGGTTAGCTCACGTGTTATTGGCTGGGTAATAAATTTATAGATGCCGCTGCATAATGCGATTAAAACGACCAAAATCAGCCAGTAAAATACGTTAGAAAGTGGCGATACAAATGTTTTTTCCAGGCTTTCTCCTTTTGGCGTTACAACAAAAGAAGGGGCGCGGGGTTTAAGGAAAACTTTTACAAGGGCGTTCAGGGTAAAAGCACACTGCAATATTTCATATAACTCTGAGACCAGCGGCCATCGCGTTCGCCCAAAAAGCATGGTAGATATCATGTAGGTAGCGATAACATGAGGCATCGTGAAGGCGAAAATCTCAAGTAATGACGCGTGATACACTTGTAGCCCAAAAACCAAATATGCCAGCGGCATTAATAAGAAAATGATACGAGCAAAAGGAAATAGCCAAAACATAATGGAACTCATGTAGCCCACCCGCTGGTACCACTTCAGTCCTTCTGCTTTAAATGGTTTTTTAAGTAGCAGAATCTGCGTCATACCCTGCGCCCAACGCATGCGCTGTTGAATGAATGCATCAAAAGTTTCAGGGGCAAGTCCGCTCACCATAGGCCTATCGACATACACTGACTCGTAGCCCATTTTATGCAAATCTAGCGCTGTCTCGGCATCTTCCGTTATAGATTCACCGGAAATACCGCCAACAAGGTCTAAATGCTTTCTGCGCATTAATGCTGCTGAACCGCAAAAGAACGAACTTCCCCAATAATCGAGCCCTTTTTGAATTGTGCCATAGAACATGTCATTTTCTGACGGCATACGTGTAAACGCCGAGAAGTAGTTACGCTCTACGGGGTCTGGGTTCGCCATAAAGTGAGGGGTTTGAACCAAGAACACTTTTTCATTTTTAAGCATCCAAGGTACAGTTCTATCCAGAAAATCTGAGGTGGGCACATGGTCAGCGTCTAAAATTACAATCAAATCACCCGTTGTGTTTTGAATTGCGCTGTTAACGTTACCCGCCTTTGCGAACTCATTTTTTTCGCGTGTGTGATACGTAACACCAAGGCGAGAACAAAGCGCCTGGAGATCCTGTCTTCGCTGCTTTGCCGAGGCTGCTGAGACCGGATTCTCAGCATTGATTTTTTGATCTGTTCCGCCATCGTCGAGCAAATGGATATAAAGCTTGTCTTTTGGGTAATCCAACATTTGCGCGGCACGAATTGTCACCTCTAAGATCTCTTCATCTTCGTTATAACTGGGTATCATAACGTCGACACTGGGCAGCGTAGACTTATCCATACCTTCTAGAGTTAGTAACGGCCGACTTAGAGGGAAAGCATTGACGATAGCCCCCAATACAGAAGTAATGCCTGCATAAATTTCCGCGCCAAACAAAAGCCAAACGGCAATCATTGAAAGTACATCAGAATAAGTAAGCGTATAAATGCCACGCCATAATAAATACCTAACGCTCAATGCTATAGCAAGGATAAGCGCAAGTACTCGAAATAAGTTCTGATATTTTTGGGTATGTCTTGCTTCTTTACTACAAAGCGATATGAAGATGAGAATGGTAATGGATGCTAAAAGCTGGCCGAGGGCATCCATGGGTGCTAACAGTAGCGCCCCAAGTAAAAACGACGCTACTAATAAAATGATAATAAGGTGTGACGTATAATGATGTTTATGAGTTTGCGAATAATCCAAGGTTGCTATCCAGTATGTGTATGTGCGTTACACTTGCATAGTTCGCCCTGTTGATTAACGTCATCTTTCCGTCTGCTATTTCTACCTCATGATTGCTTTTGTAAAACAAACTAGAGATGTGATCTCTGCGCTTCCTGTTGCTTTTAGATATTAAGAACCACGCTGGGTAAGTTGCAACGCCGAAAGCGGCCACTGCGCTTAGTACGTAAAAAACAACTGGAGACATAGACGGTGCTAAGTACAGGGAAAATAAAAACATAGCCATGCTCAATACCGTAAATATACCAGTAATCTTGCGTAAGCGTATAACTTTAATCAGTTTATTTTCTGCATCTAGCAACATATTAAGTCGCTTCTTCCACAGATTTTCTGTTTCTAGACTTGTTCGTGCTTCTACTAAACGAGGTTGCTCGCTTGCTGAGGTAGCATCGCGAAAATGTCTCGCCCGCTCAAATACGTTAACTGCCATGCCGTTATTTATCGCACTCTGAAACGATTGCTCAAGCAAGTCTGATTGACTAGTTTGTTGTGTATTTTCCACTAATTTCACTGCGCACACTCCCCTCATTACTACACGATGAGTTTACTTCCACATATTCAGAGGAAAAATTGCTGAAACCATACTTACTGATTAGAAATGATACGCTTATATTTGGATAAAGATATTGAACTTTAGCCCATTGAACTTTGGTATACCCCTTTAAAAATAAGGCGTACAGAGATTTGGCATAATATTTATTGACCGTTTGGTTAAGTATTTTTAAGAATTCCAACCACCGGGAACTGCTCTTTTTTTGAGCAAAAAGAGAGGCAAATTAGACTAATTGATTAGATAAAGGTATTGAAGGTTTTAACTAGGGTTTGCGCAGCTTACTTAAAATACTGATCAAATTGCTTACGTTGAATACCGTGCCGAAAATACTTCCTACAGAAATGGCGTACAGCAGCCCCAAAGTTTCAGCTAGAAGAAAGACTTTTCTAATAGTATGTGTGTTGCGAATAACCAGTGATCCCACTGTAAAAATAAGTGACGACGCATAGGCAATGAAAATGATCCAACTGTGATCTAGTACAAACCATTCGTAAGCCAGAAAGCCTAAATTCACTGCAACAAAGAAGAACAAAATAATATTACTTCTATGTTTAATGGCAACGAAATTACGTACGCTGGCAAGTAGCGTTCCGATGCCTGCGGCCATAGCGTCTAGCATAAAAAAGTGCACGCTAAGTGCGCTTAAGGCAAAGGCAGAAATGAGCAAATATTTGTCTACATTCGTTTGGCGATAACCAATAAAATTTAAAACCACGGCGATTGCGCCAAAGCCTTCTGCGATTATGTTCATTTATATAAGCTCATCAAAATTTAAGGTAAAAAGGCTGACAAAGGGCTTTATATTCGCTTGTGTAATTACCCTGCGCGTCTCTAATCGTTAATGTTGTCTTACTCGCCTCTTCATTAATTACCCCGATATTTTCAATTGGCGATAATGTGGAAGTTAACGCTAGTTTTCTAAAGTGAAACGCACAAAGGTAAGGAGTGCTGTTAGATTCATGCCTGACGTAAAGCTGTTTTTCTAACGCGAAGCTATATGAAGCGGCGATCTGAATTACCCTTGCTTCTAGCGAAAAAGGATAAACGCAATACAAATGCCCGTTTAATTCAAGCATTTCCTGACTGACTTCAAAAAACTCTTCTGCACTAAGCGCCAAAGCCTGCCTTGCCACATTTCGAGGTTGGCTTTGCTGATTGTAAGCATTTGAACGTTTGGCTGGCGAGTCGAAGTAAGGCGGATTTGAAATGACCACATCGTACAAATAGGGCGATGTAAAACTATTTACATCACAACAGCGGGCAAATAATTGGTTAGCCCACTTTGAATTTTTAAAATTTAACGCGGCCTGCGCCGTTGCATTTTCATCAATTTCTATCGCATCTATTCGAACGGCTTGCTGGTTATCAACACGCTGTTCATCGGCACTACTATGAAAACTATGCTCCAACTTTTGCGCCATCATCAGCGCAAGAATGCCACTACCCGTTCCAATATCTAGAACATGCTTGGCCGGACCTGGCTCAGCCCAACTTCCTAAAATCAGGCTGTCAGTGTTCACTTTCATGGCGCACTTGTCCTGCGCTACGGTGAATTGTTTACAGCGGAACATAAGAAAGTCGTATTACCTAATGCGTTAAAAAGGCGCGCATATTATACCAAGTCGGGTTGTGCTTCACGTTAACGTTGTGACATTTACTGTGAGCACTTATTTCCAGCGCTGCAGCGACATCATGTTCCTGGCCACATCAACAGCATGAACGGGGCGGTATTTCTTTAGCGGCCCTTTCATAATACTTTGCCAAATAGGCGCGGTTTTCTGCGCTATATCTTCCAACGTTCGAGATTCATCGCGACTGCCTAGCAATAACGATGGACGCACTGCAGAGGCATGGGGTAATTGCGGCATTCGCATGATCGCGTTTTCTAGCTCACCTTTTACGCGCAAATAAAAGTTACTGCTTTTAGCATCAGCGCCAACCGAAGATATCCATACAAAGCTGTCTGCGCGCTGTGCACGGGTAAGCTGTGCGGCAACATGCACATACTCAAAATCAACGCGGCGAAAGGCTTGTTTGGACCCCGCCTTTTTGAGTGTAGTCCCTAGGCAGCAATACACATGGTTTACGCTAAAGTAGCCTTGGTAGTCTTGTAAGTTGTTAAAGTCGATGACCACAGGCTTTAAGCGTTTGTGGGGGTCGTTAAACATGCTAGAAGAAAGTGGCTTTCTGACTAAGCAGGTTACTTCGTTGTACCGTCTGTCCTGTAACAGCATATTTACAAGCGTTCGTCCTACTAAACCTGTCGCTCCTAGCACCATTGCGGATTTCATACGTCGCACCTTGTATCATAAATTGATATAACTACAATCAAACCTTCGACAGTCAATTATGCAGATAAAAATGAAAAAAGCCCTTTTAATTGGAGCCGCTATGCTCTCTACTGCTTTAAACGCTGAAACGCTCACAATCGAGCGCATTTTCTCTTCACCTTCTCTTGATGGCGATGCCCCCCGTTCTTTAAAAGTGTCACCCGATGGTCAACGGGTAACATTCCTTAAAGGTAAGCAAACCGACTACGAGCGCTTAGATCTGTGGGAATATCACATTGAAAGTGGTCAAACTCGCATGCTGTTCGACTCAAACGACCTACAAAGCGGTGAAGAAGTACTTTCCGATGAAGAAAAAGCACGCCGGGAGCGCATGCGTTTATCTGGCAGCGGTATTGTTAGCTACCAATGGTCGGACGATGGTAAAGCATTGTTATTCCCGCTGGGCGGAGACGTTTTCTATCACAAGTTAGGCGAAAAAGGCGCAAAACAGCTTCTTGATACTGAGGCATTTGAGACCGATATTAAATTATCGCCGAAAGGTAACTACATTTCGTTTATCCGCGACCAGAACCTTTATGTTAAACACATAGAGTCAGGGAAAGAGACAGCAATTACCAAAGAAGGCGGCGGCAACATAAAATTTGGTATGGCTGAGTTTGTAGCCCAAGAAGAAATGGGCCGCATGACCGGATATTGGTGGTCGCCAGATGAAACTAAAATTGCTTTTACCAAGGTTGATGAAAGCCCAGTAGACGTGATCACGCGTTCTGAAATCTATGCTGACGACATCAAACTTATTGAACAAAAATACCCTAAAGCAGGCACGCCAAACGTATTGGTTGAACTTGCTATTCAAGACATCAACTCTGGCGATCGTACTTGGGTTGATTTAGGTAAAGACAAAGACATTTATTTTGCCCGCGGTAAGTGGATGCCAAATAGCACTACCTTTACCTACCAGTGGCAAACGCGTGATCAGCAAACGTTAGAGCTACGCGCGTTCGACCTTATCAGCAAAAAAGAAAACGTATTGCTTACAGAAACAAGCGATACCTGGGTAAACCTGCACAACGACCTTTATTTCTTAAAAGAAAAAGGCCAATTCATCTGGGCATCTGAGCGCGACGGTTTTAAACACCTTTACCTATTTAACAACAGCGGCAAACTGGTTAAGCAATTAACCAAAGGCGACTGGGTAGTGGACAGCGTTGAAGCTATTGATACTGCAAACAACCGTTTGTATTTCTCTGGCCGCAAAGACACGCCACTAGAAAGCCATGTTTACAGCGTGCCTTTAGATGGCGGCGAAATTTCGCGTATTACTGAACTAGGCGCGTATCACAGCGCGGCATTTAGCAAAGATGCCTCTATCTTTATTGACCGTTTCTCAACGATTAACTCTCCTGCACAAGTTAGTCTAAATAGCGCCACAGGCGAGCGAATTACCTGGCTTGAAGAAAACAAAGTTGAAGAAGGCCACCCTTTGTACGCTTACATGGATAGCTGGACAGCACCTGAGTTTGGTGACATCACCACGAAGGATGGTGCAACCCTTAAGTATCGAATTTACACGCCTGACAGTGCCAAGCAAAACCCTAAACAGAAGCACCCGGTTATTGTTTACCTTTACGGCGGCCCGCACGCACAAGTTGTAACAAATAGCTGGGCGGGTAACCGTGGCTTGCTATTCCAACACTGGGTTGACCAAGGTTATGTGGTATTTACGCTAGATAACCGCGGCTCTAACTATCGCGGCAAAGGCTTTGAAGATCCTATTTACAAAAAAATGGGCTTTATTGAAGTAGACGATCAGGTTGCAGGCGTAGAGTTCTTGCGCACACTTCCTTTCGTTGATGCTGAACGTATTGGTGTTCATGGCCACAGCTATGGCGGCTACATGACCCTAATGACCATGTTCAAAGCGGGCGATTACTTTGCAGCGGGCGTGTCAGGTGCGCCGGTCACTGACTGGCGCCTATACGATACCCACTACACTGAACGCTACATGGGCAACCCAAATACGGATGACGATGCATACACTGCGTCTTCAGTATTCCCTTACGCAAAAGATCTGAAGGGCGACCTTTTGATTTACCACGGCATGGCAGATGACAACGTGTTGTTTACCCATTCAACGATGCTCTACAAGCACCTTCAAGACTTGGCAATTCCATTTGAAACCATGGATTACCCTGGCAAGAAGCACAGCATCCGTGGTAAGCAAACGGGCATTCACTTATATAAAACGATAACTAACTTTTTCAATAGAACGATTAAGTAGCAATAAGTAGATGAAATATAAGGGTATAAAGACAACTTATCTTTATACCCTTTTTTTTGGTTATTAAACTTTATAATAATTTTTTGCTACAAGGTTTGTTAAATTTTTTTTCATAGTGTAGCTTCAAAAACGAGCATTTTGCTTACCCACCACACAAAAACAATCAAAAAGGTGGGAATGAACAACAGGTGGAATAGAGTGGTACCTATGAAAAATAATAAATTTACCCCTTCTTTAATCGCTGCTGGCTTGGCACTTTCAAGCTTCGGCGCTCTTGCAGACAACGACCGTTATATTATTCAAGTAGACAACAACGCCAAAGGCATTGTCAAAGCACTTGCAAAACAGTCTGGTGCAGAAATACACGTTGATGCCGACGGCTTTATTGCTGCAACCTTCAGCGGTAAGTCACTAGACGACGTTAAAGGCTTACTCAACAATCCACACGTAAAACTAGTTGAGGCTGACCAAAAACGTGTACCACTGGCCTTATTTAACGATGACGCTGGCGACCCAACGCAAACTCAATTAACTCCGTACGCGGTTTATCAATCACAGGCTGACCAAGTTGTATTTGATAGCAATGCAGGCATGAAAGTGTGTGTCATTGACTCGGGGCTAGATTCATCGAATGCTGATTTTAATTGGTCTGCAATTACCGGTGACAACGATATTGGCACAGGTAACTGGTTTGAAAATGGCGGCCCACACGGCACGCACGTGGCGGGAACCATCGGCGCCGCGGATAACGGCTTTGGTGTAGTTGGCATGGCACCAGGTGTTGATATGCACATCATCAAAGTATTTAACGCTTCTGGCTGGGGCTATTCATCAGATCTAGCGCAAGCAGCTCAGCTTTGTTCTCAAGCTGGTGCCAATATTATCAACATGAGCCTTGGTGGCGGCGGTGCAAACTCTACAGAAGAAAATGCGTTTAAAGACTTCGTTGCGGCAGGCGGTCTGGCTGTGGCTGCAGCAGGTAATGACGGTAATAGCGTGCGCTCTTACCCGGCTGGATACTCGTCAGTTATGATGATTGGTGCTAACGACGCCGACAATAACATTGCTGATTTCTCTCAGTATCCGTCGTGCACCACAGGTCGTGGTAAACGCGTAACGACCGACGAGACCATCTGTGTAGAAGTCACCGCAGGTGGTGTAGATACTCTATCCACCTATCCAGCAGGTGGAGCTTCACTTTCTTCAATGAGTGCTGACGGTGTCGGCTTTGCTTCATCAGCGATGGAAAATACCGGTACGGCATCAGCTGCAACCTACTTCCTGGGTCTAGGCGACGCAGTAGATACCGGCGCAGCAGGCAAAGTTTGCGTAATCGACCGTGGTAGCGTGTCGTTCTACGACAAAGTTAACAACTGTGAATTATCAGGTGGTGTGGGTGCTGTTATTGTAAATAACGAGCCGGGCATGCTTTACGGCACCCTAGGTGATACAAACAATACATCTATCCCTGCTGTAGGTGCAGCATTCGAAGATAGAAGCGCATTAGTTGCGGCATCTACCATTGATATCTCTATTGGCGCAAGCGACTACGGCTACATGAGTGGTACATCAATGGCAACACCAGCCGTTGCAGGTATTGCAGCACTGGTATGGTCAAATCACCCAACTTGTACAGGTGAAGAGATTCGAAGTGCACTTAAAGCAACTGCGATGGACGCGGGTGCCGCGGGCAAAGACGACTTCTTTGGTTATGGTATCGCCCAGGCGGCTGATATGAATGCATACCTTACTCAAAATGGTTGTGCTGGCGGTGGCGATACTGGCGGCGGTGACACAGGTGGCGGCGACACGGGAGGTACGGGTGACCTGACCCTAACCGCTAATGGCTATAAGGTAAAAGGCACCCAAAGAGTGGATCTTTCTTGGGCTGACGCTACGTCGTCAAATGTTGATGTATATCGCGACGGCAACGTGATTGCTACCACGGCGAACGATGGCGCTTATACTGATGCCCTTAACGTTAAAGGCGGCGGTAGTTACAGTTACCAAGTGTGTGAGGCCGGCACTACTACCTGTTCAGCAAGTGTTAGCGTGGTTTTCTAAGGCTTTAGCGGTTAATGTTTCTGGCATGAAATTGCAATGATTCGCAAACATATTGTCGAAACTGAATTTGAAAGAAATTAAAAAAGCGGGCAGTTCACGCTGCCCGCTTTCTTTTCATTAACCGTAAACTAGTAAAGCAATAGCGCCTAGCTAAACATCTGGGTTGCTAGGTTTTGCTGTACCGCCTGAGCAGACGATGCACTTAGTTCAATCTCAATAGGATCGGCTTTGCCCGACAGCCAAATTTTAAGCTCGGCGTCAGTATCAAAATGCCCTGCTGTCTCAACGATAAACTGAGTAATAGATTTGTAAGGAATGGAGTGATAGTTCACTTTACGCCCGGTAAGGCCTTGCTTATCAATAAGGATTAGGCGCTTGTTCGTGAATACACTTAAATCGCGCACTAGCTTAAACGCAGAGGTAACAGTTTCATTAGCAGCAAGTATAGGCGTAAGCTCTTCTTGAACGTCTGAAGCGCTAGTCTCGCTTGCATTACCCATGATGGTATCAAATAAACCCATGACATTTCCTTTTAGGCAGAGGCAAGTTTAACTCGCCATTGAACTCTATGCGCCAGCGGCTTGGGTTTATCTAAAGCAAAGCCTTGACCGAAATCTACTTTAAGCTCTCGTAACACTTCGGCGGTCGCGTTATCGACCACAAACTCGGCTACGGTCTGTTTACCCATACTGTGCGCAATATTATTTATCGCTGTTACTGTAGCATGATCGATAGGATCGTGAACGATATTTCGCACAAAGGAGCCGTCAATCTTAACGTAATCAACATCAAGGTTTTTAAGATAAGTGAATGAAGACATACCTGCACCAAAGTCGTCTAAGGCAAAGCTACACCCCAAATCGCGTAGTGTAGAAATGAAGTGTTTTGCAGCGCTTAAGTTAGTTACTACTGTTGTTTCTGTAATCTCAAAACAAATTTTCTCAGCAGGTACAGAGGTACTTTGCATGCGCTTGGCAATGTTGTGCAGCGCCATTTCATCACCCAGTGTAATACCTGATAAATTAATTGCGACTTTGCCTACGTTATCGATGTGAGCAGGATTACTTTCAAGGGTTTTAAGGGTGTTATCTACCACCCACATATCCACTTTGTTCATTAAACCGTGACGCTCTGCTAACGGGATGAAAAGCCCCGGGCTTATAAGGCCACTGTCTTTTGCATTTAGACGAAGCAAAATCTCGTAATGCTGAAGTTGGGCGGCCTTTTCTTGATTGGGCACGTTAAGCGGCATGATTGCTTGGCTATACAACTCAAACCCGTCGTTTTGTAGTGCGTGGTGCAAGGCATGTAACACCTGGTTTTCACTGTCATCAATGGCCATCTGTGAGTCGTTATCATGAAATACAAAGTAACGGTTTCGCCCCAGGTGTTTAGCTTTGTAACATGCGTTGTCGGCCGCTTTAATTAACGCTTCTGCGCTTTGTGTACTCTCGTTTATTTCGATAACGCCAATGCTTGCCCCCACAAAGAACAACTTGTCGTCATAAACAAATCGGTAGTTTGAAATTGCCACTAAAAGCTTATCTAAGTGCTTTGTAACCTCATCCAAACTTTGATTGCGAAATATAATACAAAACTCATCTCCCCCTATTCGGGCAAGCAAGTCTTGCCCATTCACGTATTGCCTAAATATGGTGGAGATCTCTTTTAGTAGCTTATCACCTGCTGGGTGACCACAGCTGTCGTTAACTAATTTGAACCTATCCATATCGATAAAGCACATTACGCTTTGCTTGTGATAAGCGCGAGGCGAATAGATGTTTGCCGCTTTTTTAAAACCAACTTGGCTCAAAGCTGCGCTATTGCCTTGCGGAACAACGTCATTATGTGTTTCATCAAGGATCTCTCGCAGTTTTTCATCAAATGCGTAACGATTAAACAGCCCGGTTAACTGGTCATGATTAGCTTGAAAATACACTTCTTCCTGCAGCGCCAGCTCCTTGGTCACATCACGCGCTATGCCTTCAATAGCCACCAGTACGCCTTGTTCGTCAACAATGGGGGTGTCTGAAAACTCAATCGCTAACGGTGTACCCACTTTGCCTTGATAATGCACAATATAAGGCTCGGGCTTTTCACCACGGGCAATGGTTTGACGTATCTCAAACGTCTCGTCAGGTACTTGGCGAACGTACCTCGACTCGTTCGCACAGAAGTCTTCTGCACTAAAACCCAGGATCTTTTCAATCCCGGCACTCACATACATAAAGTTGTGATCGACGGTCTTGGTGTAAACAAAGTGGCGGTGCATACCATCAACTAACCGACGATATTTTTCTTCGCTGCGCTTTAGATCGTGCTGGGCCCGAAAACGTTCGGTCACGTCCCTTACGGTTACCGCAATATTATCACCCGCTTTAACCACCTGAACTTTTATCCATTGTGGCGCTATCTTGTCGCTATGGACGGCGAGGTGGGCTTCATAAGGCACGCCAAGTTCAGCAACGTTTTTGGCGTTTTTAAATTCACTGCTTAAGCCTAAATAGCGCGTTTGCTCAGCTAAGCTCATAGGCTGCAAGATGTCACATGCACCGCGAAACAAATAGCGACTGTATGAATTTGCTTCCACTAGAAAAAAATCATCGTCTGTGGGCTGATAAATAAGAAGCGCGTCTAGGGATGCTTCGCTAGCAGTAAGGTAACGCTGCTGACTTAAAGATAAATTAACCGCGCCTTTAAGCTGCTTATGCAGTACGTAGCTCACCAGAGCCGACATCAACAGACCAATCATCATGATCAAAAAGCCAGCATTATAAGGACTTAACTGGGATTGCATGGAAAGGGAAAAATCCCGTTCTAAAAACGTGAACGGCAAAAGCGACACAATAGTGCCGTCATTGATTAACTCACCACTTTGAAACAACGTTGCACTGTCGGCGTTAAGCTTAAAGTTAAACTGCGGGCCAACTAACTCGCCTAACATCACGGTTAATATGGTTTGTATGTCGAAACCCGCCACTAAAAACCCATGTTCAGGCTCTTGAGGGCTTATAGCCCTACCTACAATAATAAAATGGTGTTTAGCGGCATCTGAGTATAAGAGTGTGCTTTCCAATTCTTCGGACAAATGCGAAACGTTTAAGCCTAACGCTTCCATAGGCTTGCCAATCAAACTGTTGTCTATGCGGGTTTTAATACCAGAGGCTGGCGTTGCCACCCACGCTACCTCACCGTTGGCATCGACAAATACCAGCGATGAAAAGCCTCGCTGCATACCCATTAATGACAAGGCTTGCGCATTAAACCAGTCTACTTGGTTTGGCTCAAAGGTAGGCCAATTTTGCATTAAATTGTGCAGTGCTTGGATGCGTTCGCTTGAGAAAACTTCTAGACTAATTTTTACCTGCTCAGCAACCGACTGGGCTTTAGAAATACGTGCAGCGCGTTCATCGTTTTGAATAAAAATGCCCGCAGAAACGAATAAAAAGGTGAGAAAAAGAAACAAAACCGTAGGTAAGGCGTAAATACGATGGTTGTGTTTGCTTAACATGTGCCTGTCTCCGGTAACTTGCGCCCGTATACTAAAGTAGAATTATTAAATAAATATGAATTGTCTTATGTGGTTTAGGCTCTGGCGTTATCTCATAGTATCTGGCACTGTAAGGTATTTATTTTCCTTTTAGTGCGTAAAGGCCCTTGTCGGCGCTACCCCATAAAAAAACAAAATGAAAAGAGCGTGACTTAATGAGTATTTCCCCAAATTTCGAAGATATAAAACAAGCCTATGAACGTATAAAAGGCGACGTAAAGAAAACACCGATTGTTGAATCTTCGTTGCTCAACAAATGGATGGGCAACCGCATTTTGTTTAAAGCGGAGTGCTTACAGACCATCGGGGCATTCAAAATTCGCGGCGCTATGAATTTTTTAGCCCGCTTGAAAGAAGAAGGTCGTTTACCGAAGCATGTAGTTGCCAATAGTTCTGGAAATCATGCTCAGGCAGTAGCCTATGCAGCGTCTCACTTTGGTATTAAGGCCACTATTTTCGCTAGCGAGACCATTTCACCAATTAAAGCTGCCGCTACGCAAAGCTATGGTGCTGAATTAAAACTATTCCCTACCCGTCCAGAAGCAGACGCTGCTGTAGAGCAAGCCTCAAAAGCGCCAGACACAGTCTGGATACCGCCGTTTAACCACAAAGATATTGTGGCAGGACAAGGCACGGCAACGTTAGAAGCGCTTAACGAAATTGGTGAGGTAGATGCTGTCTTTGCGCCGTGTGGTGGCGGAGGGTTATTATCGGGTTCGTTGTTGGCAACTCGCGCACTACAGCCAAATGCATTGGTCATTGGCGCTGAGCCCGCCGAGGCGAATGACGCCTCTATGTCGTTGCAAGCTGGGGAGATCATTGCTTTAGATTATGCACCAAATACCTTAGCCGACGGCGCAGCCACGCCATCTGTTGGCGATGTAACGTTTCCTATACTTCAAGAAATAGACGATTTCTACGAAGTAGATGAGCTGCAAATTGCTTATTGGACGCAATGGCTACATCATCTACTAAAGCTTCATATTGAGCCTACGTGCGCGATGACCATGGCTGCTGTAGCGGCTTGGGCTGCCAACACTCCCCCCGGGCAAACCGCCCTTGTCATATTGAGTGGTGGCAACATTAGCCAGGCGAGTATGGCTAAGATTTGGGAGAGAGACTTTTTGTTGCAACCTCCCATCCTCGAGTTCGATAACGAAGACGAATTAGAAGTTACCGAGCGTGTTGAAGCATAGGGTTGTGTTAGCGCGCAGCCTTTGAAGCTCGAGCAATTCTTGATGTTTAGGCTGCAAGGGCAACTTGGTATAAAAGACTAAAAAACAAAGAAAAAAGCAGAAATAAAAAAGGCAGAAACTCACTATGAACTCTACATTGTTCAAACTGACATTTAAAAAGCGTTCGCTTTCAAAATTACTCACCTCAACGTTTGCGACAGCGGCAACGTTAGGCGCTATGACCGCCACGTTTACAGTGGATGCTGCAACGCTAGTCGAGAATGTAAAAGGCTATACGTTAAATGAAAGTGGCAAACTCATTATGTTTAAAAACCTTGTCATTGATGAAGGCAAAGTGGTTGCATTAGATATCGATAAAGGCAACACGCCTGTCGACAGCACCATTGATGGCAAAGGCAAAGTCATGCTACCCGGGCTTATCGACGCTCACGGGCATTTGCTAGGCTTAGGCGCAAACTTGCTAGAAGTCGATTTGCGAGAAAGTAGCAGTGCTCAAGACGCGGCAAAGACAGTTGCCGAATACGCCTTTGCAAATGGACAACAAGCTTGGATCACTGGGCGCGGTTGGAACCAGGAATTGTGGTCTGACAGAGCGTTTCCAACAGCGGCTGACCTGGATAAAGTAATTTCTGACCGACCTGTGGCACTAGCTCGCGTAGACAGCCACGCTACCTGGGTGAACAGTAAAGCGATGGAAATTGCGGGTATAACTAAAGACACCCCATCGCCTGCAGGGGGCGAAATCATTAAAGACGCTGACGGTAATCCTACCGGTGTTTTCATTGATAATGCATCGCAGTTAATTGAAGCGCATTTGCCCAAAGCAAGCAGCGCTATTTACGAGCAGCAATTACATGCCGCAGGTGAGCACTTACTAGCAAATGGCGTTACGTCAATGCACGACGCAGGCGTAGACAGAGACGTTTACGATTTCTATTTGAAAGAAGCAGTAGAAGGTGACTTGCCCGTGCGTATTTACGCTATGGTGAGTGCTACAGACCCTGATCTCAGCACCATGCTAGGCAACGGCACCATTCGCGACAAAGACGATTTCCTATATATTCGTTCGGTTAAAGCCTATGGCGATGGCGCATTAGGTAGCCGAGGCGCTGCATTGCTTGAACCTTATTCAGATGCGCCGCATCAACATGGTTTACTGTTAACTCAACCAGAAGACATGACCCAACTGTTTACCACAGTTATCGGTGCAGGCTTTCAGCTTAACTACCATGCTATTGGCGATAAAGCTAACCATGTTGCACTGAACGAGTTTGAAGCAACGTTTAAGAGTATTGGCGGCAGTGAACTGCGAAACCGCATTGAGCATGCACAGGTCATTGCGCCAGATGACCTAGCTCGCTTTGCTTCGCTAAAGGTTTTACCTTCCATGCAGCCAACTCATGCCACCAGCGATAAAAACATGGCGGAAGATCGCCTAGGCAAAGATCGTATGAAAGGCGCTTACGCATGGAAAACGCTACTCGATTCGGGCATTGCACTGCCCTTAGGCTCTGATTTCCCCGTTGAGCTTGCTAACCCATTTTACGGGCTTCACGCTGCGGTTACGCGCCAAGACAGAAACAATCAGCCCGTAAAAGGCTGGTATGCCCACGAAGCGTTAACCATTGAACAAGCCTTCAAAGGGTTTACGTTAGATGCAGCCTATTCAGGGCACATGGAAGATACCTTAGGTACGCTTACGCCTGGGAAATGGGCAGACTTTATCTTGGTAGACCAAGATATTTTTACCATTGATGCCAAAGACATTTGGAAAACCGAAGTACACGCTACTTATGTGGCTGGAGAAGAAGTTTTTTCTAAATGAGCAGTGAGAGCAAAAGCCTGTTAACCAAAGGGATTGGCGGCATTGGCGCTGCCCTTTTGGTGTTAAATGGCCTTATTGGGGCAGGCATTTTTGCTCTGCCCGCTAAAATGGCCGCTGAGCTTGGCGCTTTCAGCCCCTACATCTTTTTGATTTTCGGTGCACTTATGTTGGCCATTGTATGGTGTTTTGGGCAGCTAGCGGCGCTGTATCAAGAGACCGGTGGTCCTGTGGTGTACGCTCAAAAAGGCTTTGGTGACGCAGCAGCATTTCAAACTGGCTTTATTTACTACTTGGCTCGCGCAACCGCGATTGCCGCCAACATGCACGTGTTATTGCTATACGCCGGCTATGTGTGGCCCGAACTGAATGCGGGAATAGGCAAGTCATTCGCTATTATCGCGCTTACCACAGCACTAATTATAGTGAATATTGTTGGCCTCAAGGCCGCCATGCGTTCACTTGATGCTATCTCGATGCTAAAGCTACTGCCCTTCGTGGCGCTAATTGGAGTTGGCTACTGGCAGTTCGACTTTTCTAGTGTGCTAACGAGTTCTTCGGCAACAGTAGTGCCTGCATTTGATACCATTTCTGCTGGTGCCCTACTTACACTTTATGCTTTTATTGGTTTTGAAACGGTAGTTGTCACAAGCGGCGAGACCAATTCACCGAAAAAGACTATTCCTCGGGCTTTAATGCTTACGGTTTCAGGCATTGCCATATTTTACTTTTGCGTGCAGTGGTTATATTGGCACACAGTAGGGCCTGCAAAGCCGGATAGCGCACCGCTAATTGCACTCGCCAATATGATATTTGGCGAAACCGGGGCCCTTATAATGACGCTAACCGCCGTGGTGTCGGTTGCCGGTAACTTGTTAGCGAATATGATATCTACGTCTCGACTTACGTTCTCTATGGCGCAGCAATCACTCATTCCAGGTAAACTGGGACAGAAGTTAGGTGAGATTCACACATCCTTTGCTACCCCAGCAGTTTCCATATTAATACTGGGAATATTTGCCGGTACTATGGCACTTAGTGGCAGTTTCACGTGGCTAGCGATTTCGAGCGTGCTTGCACGGCTTGCGGTGTATGCAGTGTGTGTAGTGGTGTTGATAAAAGCGCAGCGCGCGCCTTTACAGAGAGCATTTTTACAGGGGGCTCGCTTGCAGGGGACTCACTTGCAGGGGACTTCCTTGCAGAGCGCTTCTTCACAAAGCAGCTTTCAGCCCGACACTTCTGAAAAAGATGCTTATTTCAACGGCTCTGCAGGCGCATTAGCCAGCCCTGTAAACCTGTTTCGACGTCTGATACCCTTTGTAGCACTAGCGGTTTGCGCATGGTCTATTGCACAGTCGTCAACCAACGCATGGCTATTTTTACTGGGTGAATTGGTAGTTGGCGCACTGCTCTATTTTGCTCAAAGCAACAAAATATCAAAAGGTTAAACCGTGGAAATTCAAGTTATACCCGTCACGCCCTTTGCTCAAAACTGTTCTTTAATTTGGGACTCATCCACTAACAAAGGCGCATTTGTCGACCCGGGCGGCGACATTGAAAAGTTGATTGAAGCTGTATCGAATAAAGGCGTGAGTATAGAGAAAATTATACTCACTCATGGGCACTTAGATCATGTAGGTGGTACTGTCGCCATAGCAGAACATTATGGTGTACCCATTGTTGGGCCGCATATTGGCGATAAATTCTGGTTAGATGCACTTATGCAGCAAAGCCAGATGTTTGGCTTTCCACCGGCCCAACCTTTTGCTCCCAATGAGTGGTTAAACGACAACGATACAATTTCAGTGGGCAATTTAACGCTAGACGTGCTGCATTGCCCGGGTCATACGCCTGGACATGTGGTATTGGTAGAACGCTCAAGCAATCGGGTTATTGTGGGGGATGTCATTTTCGCAGGCTCTATCGGTAGAACTGATTTTCCGCAAGGAAACCATCAGCAATTAATCGACTCGATTAAGCAGAAGATTATGGTGCTGCCGGATGATATGACGATTTACCCGGGTCACGGGCCAACCACAACGGTTGCGACCGAAAAGGCCACGAATCCTTATGTTTCGGGTCAATTCGGATAAAACCTCACGTTTTATCAGCGGTTAAAGAACAAAAAGGCGAGGTGCGTTGAACAAGCTTTTGCTTGTTTCGCCCTCGCCTTTCGCTTATTTAAAGCTTGCTATGCATTTGCTTAACGCAATGCTTAAAAAGCGTTATTAACTAACGCTTATTCGTATGCACCGCTAGCATAATGCAACTCATAGCTGTGGCTATAAATTTCAAGGATGTTGCCAAACGGGTCTTCCATGTAAATCATGCGGTAAGGCTTTTCACCCGGATAGTAATAACGCGGCGCCTTCATTCGCTTCTTGCCACCAGCAGCGACAATTTTTTCAGCCAAGCCTTCTACGTCTGGGTCTTGAACACAGAAGTGGAAGATACCGGTTTTCCAGTATTCAAAGTTGTTTTCTGGGTTTTCTTGGTTGCTGAATTCAAAAATTTCAACGCCAACACGATCACCTGTTGAAAGGTGCGCAATGCGGAATTTACCCCAACCTGCACCGAATACGTCGGTACACATTTCACCAATGGCCGAGTCATCTTCAACAATCTCGGTTGGCTTCATGATGAGGTACCAGCCAAGTACTTCGGTATAAAATTTCACGGCAGCTTCTAAGTCAGGTACCGAAATACCGATGTGAGAAAACGTACGTGGATACGGTGTTTTTACTGCTTCAGTCATCACTTACTCCTTTGTAGTGCAAGTTATCAAAATGGCTTAAGCGACCGTTTCGTAGGTTGTGTCTGTGCTTAGTTCAATGCAACGTTAATAACACCTTCTATATTAACGCTATTGCTAAGCCTCTCGACATGAAATCCCTCTCGAACACCGCTTAAGTGAATGTGCATTTATAGTAGCTAGACAAAGATGAAACTTGAAATTATTATATTTTCTAAATTTGATAATTTAAATTTATACAGCGATGATTAACCCTATTTGGCTAGATACCTTTATTACTTTAGTAGAAACGGGTAATTTTACGCGCACTGCTGAACAACGTTTTATGACGCAGCCGGGCGTAAGTCAGCACCTAAAGAAACTAGAAGAAGCATGCCAGTGTGAACTGGTGGTTCGTTTAAGCAAAGGGATTCAGCTTACAGAACAGGGCCAGCGTGTATATCAATACGCCAAAGAGCAACAGACAAAAGAACAAGACTTTATTGCCAGCTTAAAGTTCGACGCTCCTTTTGAAGGAAAATGTGTAGTAGCTTGTTCAGGTGCTATTGCTCAGCGTATTTACCCTGCTCTTTTGACACTACAAAAGCAGCATAGCGCGCTTAATATTCATGTGGAAGTCGCGCCTCGACGCACAATTTTAGCAGGCATAGCGAACAATACGCTTGAACTTGGCATTGTAACTAACCAGCCAGAGAGTGAAGATATACACAGCGAGTACTTAGGCGAAGAGGCGTTGGGGCTTATTCTACCGCGTAGCCTGCCTAATACGCTTACCGCACAGCTTTCTGAATTACCCATTAGTTCGCAGGGCTCTGTTTCAAGGTCTGGGTCTGCGTCGGCGTCGGGTTCGGGTTCGGGTTCGGGTGCAAAAGTAGCAAGCGTATCTGGCAAAGCAAAGAGCAAAACTGATGATGCTAGTTCGTTAAAAGACGTCCTTAACCATCTAGGGCTTATTAACCATCCAGATGCCATGCACTACTTGCAGCGCTATTTTAACGATTGCGGAGAACCAGAGTTAGCCAACGTCAATCCTAATAAACTCCCTCACACCGGCTACATCAATCAACTTTCGCAAATTTTGCTTCCGGTAAACGAAGGGTTAGGTTACACCGTGCTGCCCACCAGCACATTAGAATTTGTATCATTTGCCGACAGACTGTCCATCTACAAAGCCAAAAACGAGGTAACAGAGCCCCTATACAGTGTTCAAACACCCCACAGCGCACTACCCGCCCGCTACCAAGCAGTTAAACAAACCATCACACAAGTATTGGGTTAAAAATGGGGTCAGAGTACATTATCAAGCTAGCTAATCTGAATATTGGGGTCAGAGTACATTTTTACCTTGGGTTACCAACTAAGCGCTAAGACTTTAGAGAGCGGACTATAAAAGTTACTCTGACCCCATAGTTCAATTTTGGGGTCAGAGTACATTATTATACTGGCTTAACGACTAAACGTAGAGCTTTATGAGAGCGGAGCCATTAAAATTACTCTGACCCCACAATTCGTGATTAGTCGTGAAGCGAAGGGTCGGGCGCTACCATTTCGGCTTCTTTTTTATGTTCAGGAACATCCACTTTACCCGAGGCTATGACTTCGCCCTCCTGCCATAGCTTCCACTCGCCCCGTTCGTAGATATCCCAATGTTCATCATTGGTCAGCGGTTCTGTAGCTATAATGCTTACCACATCCTTAGGTGTGGTCTCAGCGGCAAAATCAATTTCTACTTCAACATCACTTAAACAAGCCGGGCCGAAAGGCGCTCTACGGGTAATGCTGGCTAGCTTCGTACTACAGAAGGTAAACAGCCAGTCGCCATTGCTCAGCAAGCAATTGAATACACCTTGCTGTGCATATTCTTGTGACAATGCCACCAGTGTTTCAGCTAACTGTTCAGGCATAGCGTCGCGGGGTAAATTCTGCCTAACATTATTCATAATGTCGCAGAAAAGCTCTTCGCTATCGGTATCCCCAACAGCCTCATAAATACCTGCTCGACGTGAGAAGTTGGGCAACTGCCCATTATGTGCAAACACCCAATAGCGACCCCAAAGCTCGCGAGTAAAGGGATGCGTGTTCGCCAGGTTAATATTACCTACATTAGCTTGCCGGATATGACAAATGGCATTTTTACTTTTGATAGGTAGCTTCGAAACAAAGTCAGCGATGGGTGACGTAGCGCAGGGCTCAGGGTCGTGAAACATACGAACGCCTTTTTCTTCGTAAAATGCAACGCCCCAGCCATCTTTGTGTGGCCCGGTTTCACCACCGCGGCGAGTCAGCCCGGTAAAACTAAAACATAGGTCAGTGGGAGTGTTCGCACTCATGCCTAAAAGTTCACACACAGCGTTTATTACCTATAGCAGTTATTTCATTAAGTACATCGAGAATACGCAAGCTTTTGGATTGAATCAATTCGACATAAGGTAGGAGTATCACATTCTGCCTGAGGTTCCATATTTGCCTTACAACTCGACGGAGATTGGGGTCAGAGTACTTTTTGAGGAAATGTACTCTGACCCCAATATTTTTTTGTTGCTGACCAGATAAACGTAGGTATTTTAAGACTTACAGTTTTTATTCGGCAGTTAAGAAGTAAACCTTTTGCGAGCCATCACCGTCAGCGACGTTCGCTGACGCCGTAATAGGTTTATATCTCGCGCTGTGCAGTGAAGGCTCAAGTTCCCTGTGAAGCAGCGAAGGGTTATCTACGCTTAGGTATAACGTTGATATACTCTCATTTAATAAAGCCATTCCAGAATAATATGCTTGAGGCCTATTGAAAGTAAGTTTGACGTTAGCTACTCCCCTTCCAAAGTGAAAGTCCTCTTTGGTTAAACTTCTACTCCACTCGCCAATTTCCATGCTTTCTATATTCGCTTTTGGAATTACTACCATTCCCCACCACGAGTTGTTCACTACAATCTTATCCTGACAAACATAGCAACTGTAATTTTTGCTCACCCGGTAGTTCGCGACAAACATGATCACTAGATAGAACACCAAGGTAGCAACCACTAAAGCAATAGTTTCACTGAATTGCGATAGCAATACATATGAGGCATAGGTTGTGACACTCAAAGCAATGAGTACGCCCAGTAAATGCCACCACTTACCAGAGAGTAACTTAAGGTGCACTGCGTTTTTTACATGCTTTTTACTGAAGCTAGGTATAGCGTAATACCAACTTGCCGGTTCGTGAGCCAACATTAAAGCAAGCTCTAGTTGCTTAGCCTCTTTGCTACCTTTTTCCGGCCCTTCTTCTTTTTCGTATTTTTCAAGCATGTGAATACGCGGGTCGCCACTTAGTTTACGTGCGCCCCAAAGTGCTTTTACGATAGTTACTAGTAGCACGACTTCAATGACCATCAACACAGCAATGATGGGGTATTTTAGGTAGCTAATAAAAGCAAAATAATGCGCAAGCTGCTCCGGATAGTTATAGCGAGCTATCAAGCTACTTAAGGAAAATATTAGCAGTACTTTCCAAAGAGCTTGTTCGCCAATACGGATAACCCAGAAGTAATACAAAACTGGCAGCACAAGGAAATAAACCAACGAAACAAGCGCCGTATTACGCCAGCTTGGCTCTGAAATGATATTGCTAAAGGTAAACGTAATGTCTGGCAAGGTACTCGGTAAAAACCATGTGCCTACGTAAAAACAAACCGCAGCAACAATTAAAAAAGCAATTCTGTATTTGACGGGTTTACGCATATTTCATCCCTGATGCGTTGAAGATAAGAAGCTAAATAATTGATACACAATACGAAAAAATGGGGTCAGAGTACATTAATTTGATGGCAGAGGTCGTCTAACGTTGGCGAAATGTACTCTGACCCCAAATCTTACGGGGGCAGAGTATATTAGTTTGGTGGCAGGGTCGTCTGACTTTGGTGAAATGTACTCTGACCCCGTTACTTTTATGCGGCTTTTACTTTGGTGGTTGTTTCAGGTTGTGAAACGTTAGTCTCTAATTGGGGTTCGACGCTACTTGGCTCGCTATGAGATTGGCTATCCCGAACATTCTTTTGAACCGTTATGGCGGCAAATAAGCCTAAGGTAAACGCCATTCCGAAAAAGCCTTTTTCACTTAATAAGAGTTCGGCGTTCAGTAACCCAATCACTAACAGTACAATGGCTGACCCAGTAGCTACTGCTGAAGCTAAAAAGTATGCTTTGGTTGTAGGTACACCTTCCATTTTATCACGCACCGTTTTTTGTAAGCTCACCACAGAAAACAAGCCAAATAGCATAATAGTGAAGTAATAGCCTTTTTCGTTAAGGGCCATAGGCGCATTGTACAAACCTATGAAATACGCACCTACGCCTACAATTAATGCTGCTAATGACGCGATTCGAAACGCTTTAGTGGGTTTATTTATGTGTTGCATAGTAAAACTCCTAAATATTCTGTATTTGACCCAGGTGGGTGAATGTAACGGCCTTACTTATTAGGTCGTACTGTTGCATGTAGCGAGCAAGACTACCGAAAGTGGTGGTTTCTATCTTGCGACCGTGATCTGATAGGGTTACGCCATCGCTGAACATACTTGCCAAGCCAAGTTTTGCGCGGCTCATGTTTACTTTTTGCGGTACAAAATGCGCTTTTGCATTTACCTTTAATTGTGCAATATCAGTAGTTGAGTAGATTGCAGCGTTCAAAACATCAAGGGTGTATTCTGTGCAGTTCTGGCGTTGGCTATTAAACGGGTTGGCCACTACCGAATAGCGAGTGTTGTGAAGCAGCTTAGCTTTGTCATCGCGATACAAATTCACTAACGCTTGCTGCACTTCCGTGGAAGGAATAATTATTCCTGCTTCAAGCGCATACGCGCCCCAGAAGAAATCTACAGGATAGTCGGTAATCAAATGACTTTTTCCCTGCTCTTCTGCATCTTGATACAAATTGTGTATTGCATAACCTTTCGCCGTACTACCGTCACTTAGTTGAATACTTGAGTAAATGGCAACGGCGGTATGAGTAAAGCGAATGCCTTTCGGCATATCCTCAATAGGTCTGCCACGTCTAGCAATGATAAAAGCTCTCGCCCCTTCATTTGCCGCATACTTTTCCACATTTTTAGAAAAAGTCGCAATCGCTTCTGGCGTAAAAGTGGGCTTACCATGCTGCTGGCTACCCGCGTATACGTCATGAATACTAGACATCAACAATACAAAGGCGAACCCGATTGAAGTTAAGTAGGCTTTCATGTTTCACCTACCGCTGAGTATTAGTTGTGGTTGTGATCACTTTAGTTTTGGTAGTAACCACTTGGTTTGGAGCTGGGTCGGCGGTAATAATGGTTTCAGTTATTACCAAAGGCTGGTTGTGCGCTACTGACGATTGATGGCTAGCCAGATGAAGGTTACGAGCGCTTTCATTCACAGCGCTTTCTACCACCGCGCTTCCGGCAACAACCGCACTTCCGGTCAATACTACCGGTACTGACACAACCGCACTTGCTACCGAAGCTGTTGTAGCTAAACCTTCAGAGGCAGCCAAAACACTGTGCTTACTGGCTTTGCCGCTATGGTCAAAAGAATCATCCGCCATTGCAGAATGGGTAAGAAGCGCACTACCAAGTAGTGCAGTTAACATCAATGTTGAACGTGTATTTTTCATATCACTTGCTCCTAGTTTGTTAAGACAACGTTTGTCTGAACACTTTCCACACTAGAACCAAGAATAAATTTCGTAAACCAAAATGATTAATGTAGTATTAATTTACACCACAAGTATAAAATATTAATACCATGAGCCAGATTAGTCTTGTGTACGACACCTTGAAGCAATGCTTACGGGAACAACGACTTACCTATAAACAGCTTGCAGAAGCGCTTAGTGTGAGCGAAGCGAGTGTTAAGCGTAACTTTTCGTTGCAGGCGTTCAGCCTTGATAAGTTAGAGCAAATTTGTGAGTGCTTAAATTTGTCATTAAGTGATTTATTTAGCCTTTCACAAAAACAGCAGGAGAAGATTTCGCAGCTGTCTGAACAGCAAGAAATGGAACTGCTCGCTAACCCCAAGCTATTACTTGCCGCGGTGTGTGTTCGTGACGGCTGGCGCTTTTCAGAACTCATCGAACATTACGATATTGATGAAGTAGAAGGCATTAAGCTAATGACGACCCTCGACAAGCTTAAGCTTATCGAACTGTTGCCGAACAACCGTTATAAGCTGCTTATCGCACAGGATTTTCGCTGGATACCAGGCGGTCCGCTAGAAAAATTTATGGAACAGGAAGTTATGGTGAAGTTTATGGACCCAAAGAAAAACGAACCTTGGATGTTCCGTTTTTATTTGCGCGGTCGCTATTCGCAAACCTCAGTTTCGATTATTCAGCGGCGCTTAGAGCAGCTTAGGCAAGAAGCAGCTAAACTCAGCAGTGAAGATAATGCCCTGCCGATTGAAGAGCGCCAACACATAGGGCTTTTAATGGCCATGCGGCCTTGGGAACCCTCACTTTTTGAAAACATGAAACGAAAATAACCCTGTCGAAGTATATTTGGGGGGTCAGAGTACATTTCGTAGAAAAGTACTCCGACCCCATTAGTCTACTACACAGAAAATTACTCTGACCCCGTTAGTTTACTACACAGAAAATTACTCTGACCCCGTTAGTTTACTACTCAGAAAAGTACTCTGACCCCATTATTTTTTGCGCAGAAATGTACTCTGACCCCATTATTGGGAGGCGCTTTTTGCCTGCATAGTGACGGGTACCCTGTTGGACAGCAGCAGGTATACCATGCTGGCAATGATTAACCCTACAAACCATGCGTAGGCGTAAAGCGTATCGAAAATGGCTGGCACGCTTTCTACAAAACCAGCTGCGTGCAGAAAACCCGGGATGTTGGGTAAAATGCCTATAACAAGGGCAGTCACACCTGCCATGTTCCAACCGTTGTTCGCGCCATATTCGCCACTGTGTTGAAACAGCGCATCTATGTTTAAGGTCGATTTTCTTAAGATAAAATAATCGGCAATCAATATACCCGCGATAGGGCCAAGCAGCGCAGAATACCCGGTAAGCCATGTAAATAAATAGCCCCCCGCTGTTTCAAGCAGCTTCCAAGGGAAGATAGCAACGCCGATACCAGCGGTTATATACCCCCCCATTTTAAAGCTTATTTTCGATGGCGCCATATTCGAAAAGCCATAGGCTGGGGCTACCATGTTAGCGGCTAAGTTTGTGGTTAGCGTTGCAAGTGCTAATGCTGCAAGCGCCAAGACCACGCCCATGCCGCCCATTCTGCCTGCAAGAGCCACAGGGTCCCAAATAGCTTCACCGTAAATGGTTACGGTTGCCGAGGTAACCGCTACGCCAATGAAGGCAAACAGTGCCATGGGTAAAGGCAAGCCAATAGCTTGGCCTAACATTTGGTCTTTCTGTGATTTAGCAAAGCGGGTGAAATCGGGAATATTCAAAGCCATGGTTGCCCAGAAGCCCACCATAGAAGTTAGACCCGCGAAGAAAGCTGTCCAAAACTGCCCTTCTTTAGCACCGCCTTCAACAAACTGAGACGGCGTTGACAACATTTCGCCAAACCCACCAGCATTTACGTATGCCCAACCAAGAAGCGCTAGCCCCATTAAGATCAAAAATGGTGCAGCAAAAGTCTCAAGCCAACGAATAGATTCAGTGCCGTGCTTAATAAAAACTAAGTGCATCGCCCAAAAGGCAAAAAAGCACAGAGTTTGAGTGATATCGATACCTAAAAACGGTAACGCTTGCCCCACAAATGCGTCGCCGCTGACGCTGTTTAGAATAACGTAAATAGCACTGCCGCCTACCCATGTGTTAATTCCAAACCACCCGCATGCCACAAGTCCACGAGCCAGTGCAGGAATCTTCGCGCCTTTGGTGCCAAATGCGCTACGTAATAATACGGGAAAAGGTAAGCCGTATTTTGCACCTGCATGACCAATTAGCATCATAGGTACAAGCACGATGATGTTGCCCAACAGCACGGTGATAACCGCTTGATACCAATTCATGCCTTCTGATACCAGGCCGGCAGATAAGAGGTAAGTTGGTACACAAACCACCATCGCAATCCATAATGCCGCATAGTCTTTCCACACCCAGGTTCTGGTTTCCGCGTTGGTTGGCGCTAAATCTTCATTCCATAAATCGCCATCGTAATGGGAAGGTTTTGTCATGGTCTGATTGTTGGTGTTATCCACGATCTATTTCCTTATTGGGTTTGCTATTACTTGTTGCTTCTTTTTACACAGCGTAATGCTCGGCAAAGCGGTAGGTTAAAAAATGCATCAGCACTCTCAACGGCGAAACGATTAGATTAGAGGCTCGCTGCTAACCTATATTGGGGCCTGCTGATCTTTGGTGTACAACAAAGGTCAACAGCCCCTAGCAAAAAAGAAAAGCAAAAACACTGCCGTTTCGCGCGCTTTAATAGTGCTAAAACTAAATACCGTTTTGTTGAAGCTGATATTCAGTTTTTTCTTAAAAACAGATGAAGCGCTTTATTTCATTGAATAAAGCGCAGCTAATAGACTTAAAAATTACGTCTTATTGTTACGCCATACGTCCTAGGTTTGGCATAAGAAATTTGTGACGTTCCATAAAACCCAGACACATCGAAGCCTATTAGTTCGTGGTCAGAGTCAAACAGGTTATCTACGTAAGCAGCTAGGCTCCATTTGTCTTGCCCATCTACCCACGTTAAGCGTGCATCTGCCGTAGCATAGCTGTCAATTTCATGAGCGGTAAAATTACGCGCATTGTGAAAAGTTTCAGACTGATAGTTTGCTGAAAGTTGAGCTGCCATATTGCCCTCAAAGGCATCCCAGTTGTAGCGAACCATGGCCGAGGCTTGATACTCTGGCGTAAATGGCGGCGTTGTATCAGCAAAGTATCCAGAGGCCACTTCTAGGTCTTCAACCACGGCATCGGTATAAGAGAAGTTAACCATTACATCTAAACTGTCTGTCGGCGTTAAGAATACCTCTAGCTCTACCCCGCTAAACGAAGCCTCTTCATTAGTCACCACGCCCGCATTATTCACCCATGAAAACGACTGATAATCGCTGTAATCATAGTAAAATACGTTAGCATTAAATACGCCGCTTCCCTGCATAAAGCTGTGCTTCAAGCCAGCTTCGTAGGAGGTTAGCTCTTCAGGCTCATAAAAACTGAACCCGCCAAATAAGGGCGCATTAAAACTCCCCGCTTTTACGCCACGATTAATTCCGGCGTAGTACAAACTATTGCCAATGCTATATTCCAATTGAAGCTTTGCAGACCATAAGTTTTGATCGTTACTTTGCTCTGTAGATTCTAGCGAAGGGGTGCTGGTGTCAATCTCAATAACTCGATCGTCGGTGTTCTCGTTCTGATAAACATTACCCACAAAGTCTTTATCTTCACGGGTATAGCGTAAGCCACCAACCAGAACAAGGTCGTCAGTCAAGCTATAGTCTATTTGACCAAATACAGAGTAAGATTCGGTTTCAAGAGACACTAAAGTGTTATTTTCTTCACCGCCCAAGAAAAAGGTAGTGGGTGAACCCGCCAAGCCCTGGCTATAGTCTGTATCGATAGACAGATAATAAAGCCCCCCAACCCATTTCAGGTCAGCAGTTTCACCAGAAAAGCGAAACTCTTGGCTAAACTGCTCTATCGTGCTGTTGGATTGGAAAATAAGTTCGGGTGACGCGGTTTGGTCGGAGTCGAGGCCAACGGTACGTTCAAATTCTTTATAATCAGACATAGCGAAGAAATCGAATTCTTCGAAGGCATAGTCTAATGTTGCTGCAAGGCCTTTCGATTTGATTTTGTTTTGATCATCAAAAGCGAAGTCTTTATTTACTTTATTACCCGAACCATCAGGGTCGAAGTTACCGTTGAAGTCGCCGCCTTGCACAGGACGGAAAGGGTCACCATTGAAGTTGCCGTCTACGCACGCGCCAGCCTGAATAGTGTCACAGCCTAGCGGGTCGTCAGCAGCATAAATAACGTCAATCACATTGCCGTCGGCATCTTTTACTTCTGTGGTATTGACCACCTGATACGGGCCTTCACTTTTGGTTGTATCAGACCAGTTACCGCTTAGTAGCAGCGAGCCTTCCTCACCAATATCAAACAGCAGTTGAGCACGAAACGCTTTGGTATCATCATTGTACCCATCTTCACCGCCTCCCACAGAACCTAAACGGGTATCAGGTGCAGCGCCGTCTTCATAAATATTCTCCAGGATCTCACCTTGCTGATTGGTAAATCCAGAAAAGCGACCGTAAATGCCGTCTGCTAGTTCGCCTGATATCGCTCCTTCAAAGCGGTATTGCTCGAAACGTGCGGCAGTAAACTCAGCATAACCCTCTGTATCGGCAGTAGGCTTGGCGGTAACCGTATTAACCAGTCCGCCTGTGGCATTTCTTCCGAATAATGTTCCCTGCGGGCCTTTAAGAATTTCGATGCGAGCTACATCGAATAAACCAAAGGTTTGTGCTTGAGTGCTGGCTAAATAGCCACCGTCGACATAAACCGCCACCGGCGCTTCCGCCAAGTCAGCGTAATCGTTTTGCACCACGCCTCGAATATTGAAAATGGCACGCTGACCACCTATATCACCGGCTAACGACACGCCAGGGGTAAACGCGATAAGTTCAGTACTGCTTTCAAGGCCAAGGGCTTCTAGTTGTTCACCAGAAAACGCGGTAATGGCAATCCCCACATCGCTTATATTCTCGTTGCGCTTTTGCGCGGTAACTTCAATACTTTCCCAAACATTCTCTGCAGCAAAGGCCGCTGGCGTACCGAACGCCATAGCTACGGTTAACGCCAGCAGACGCTTGTGTGTGTTTAACGTATGCATGTTTTACTCTCGTTTATATTTCTTTTTAACAAGCCTTGCGGCGGTGTTGTCCCGATATTTTTTTGTAAGAGTAACGGTCGACGTGAACTGCATATCGATTGCCACTGGGGTGCAAGCCAAAGGCAGGACTGGAGAGGAACTGCCGAAGGCTTGCGGTTTAAAATTGTTATTATTGATGGCTCACTGTTAAGCCTAATTTTCTGTTCTTTTACCTGCTGTAAATAGCGAGTTGCCATGAGGGCTGCCTAGCTATTTCGCGGGGGCAAAGTTCTCATGGTCAGTTAAAACCAATACACCAAGGTATTAACTTGGAAATGAAAAACTCACGCCTTCTCGAACGCCACTTGAAGGCCAACGCTGAGTAATAGTTTTGCGTTTGGTGTAAAAGCGTACGCCATCCGGGCCATATGCGTGAAGGTCACCAAAGAGTGAGCGCTTCCACCCACCAAAGCTGTGATAAGACACGGGCACGGGCAGTGGTACGTTTATGCCTACCATGCCCACTTGGATATTGTCTGAGAAGTAACGGGCAGCCTCGCCATCACGGGTGAAAATACAGGTACCATTGCCGTACTCATGGTTGTCAATGAGTTGCATGGCTTGTTCCATACTGTCAACGCGCATGACTTGTAGTACAGGTCCAAAAATTTCAGCCTTGTAGCTGGCCATTTCAGGCGTAACCTTGTCGATAAGCGTTGCACCTAAGAAGAACCCCGTCTCGTAGCCTTCTACGCTAGGGTCTCTGCCATCTACGACCACATCTGCGCCTTGCTCAGCCGCACTGCTAATGTACCCTTCTACTTTCTCTTTGTGCTGAAGAGTAATAAGCGGACCGAAATCGTTAGTCGCATCGTCAAAAGCCCCTACTTTTAAGCCTTTCATGGCTGATTGCATTTTATCTACAATTTCATCTGCCACTTTATCGCCTACGGCAACCACGACAGACAACGCCATGCAGCGCTCGCCTGACGAGCCAAAAGCAGCACCTAAAAGCTGATTCACTGCGTTGTCGATGTCGGCATCAGGCATTACAATAGCGTGATTTTTAGCGCCACCTAATGCTTGGCAGCGCTTGCCATTAGCATTGGCTTTCGAATAGATGTATTCGGCGATGGGCGTTGAACCCACAAAACTCACCGCTTTAATGCGCTCGTCATCTAGTATTTGATCAACCGCTTCTTTGTCGCCGTTTATAACGTTAAAAACGCCGTCGGGTAGCCCTGCTTCTTTGAGTAGCTTGGCTAAGTAAATGGCGCAGCTTGGATCTCGCTCAGAGGGTTTTAAAACAAAGGTGTTGCCGCATACAATGGCAAGCGGAAACATCCAAAGGGCCACCATGGCCGGAAAGTTAAATGGTGTAATTCCCGCCACCACGCCAAGAGGCTGAAACTCGCTCCAAGAGTCTATGCTTGGCCCAACATTTTTACTGTGCTCGCCCTTTAACAACTGGGGTGCACCACAGGCAAACTCAACATTCTCGATACCGCGCTGTAATTCGCCTGCCGCGTCGTGGCTTATCTTGCCGTGCTCCGCACCAATTAACGCAATAATTTCATCGGCATGCTCTTCAAGTAAGCTTTTAAATTTGAACATAACGCGAGCGCGCTTACTCACTGGCGTATTACGCCACTCAACAAACGCATTTTGCGCGCTGACGATAGCGTCGTTTACCGTCGCTTTTGATGCCAGTAAAACCAGCTTTTCTGCCTCGCCCGTCGCTGGGTTATAAACATCTTGCATGCGCCCCTTTGGGGTACAGGTTTCACCGTTAATAAAGTGGCCTACTACTTTCATTATTTGTCTAATCCTTTAATTATGCGTCTTTGCACGCGCTGTGATAGCCGCGCTGATAATACAAAAGCGCGTCGGCTTCTGGGTCTTGCTTGATATCCACCACCTGGCAAAAAATAACGTCGTGAGTGGCCACACTTTTAACGTCTGTAATAATGCAATCGAAGCTAACTGCAGCATCGGCAAGCCTTGGGCAACCGGTCGTCGATTCCACCCAATCACCAATTTCAAAGCGTTCGTTCATGGGTGCTTTGCCACCAAACGTGTTTGAAATTAACTGATGCTGTGAGGTAAGGGTGTTGATAACCAAATGCGTGCTGTTTTTAAAAACCTGATGTACAGACGCACCGCGATTCAAACAAACCAGCAAAGTTGCAGGGGTATCGCTTACGCTACATACGGCGGTCGCCGTGAAGCCTGCACGCCCTTCTGGGCCAGTGGTTGTAACGACGTTTACCGCTGCCGCTAAACTCGACATACCTTCTCGATAAGCTTCGGGAGTTACCGGGGGTAGCACTTCTGTTACTGCGTTTTTTATTGCTGTAATAGTCATACAAATATCCTTTAAGTTGGCGTTACACGATTTGGCAGGCTTGCTCGAAACTTAAACGAGGTAAGCGTTTATGTACTTTCTCTTTATCGCCGTAGCCAATGTTCAGTAAGAAATTCACCTTCCACGTGCTATCTGAAAAGAAAGTCTCGTTGAGTAATGTGGGGTTGAAACCAGACATGGCGCCAGCGTCAAGGCCTAAGGCACGAACGGCGCTTATTAAGTAAGCCCCTTGCATAGAACTATTGCGCATGGCAGTCTCATAGGCCGCTTCTGGGCTTGAAGTAAACCAGCTTTTCGCATCTGCATAAGGGAATAAGGTAGGAAGCTCTTCGTAGAACTCTTCGTCGTATGCCACAATAACCGTACAGGGTGCGGTCATGGTTTGCTCAACGTTACCGCTTGAAAGGCAAGGTTTGAGCTTTTCTCTCCCTTCATCTGAGGTAATGAAAACAAATCGCGCTGGACTACAATTTGCCGATGTCGAGCCTACTTTTACTAAGTCGTACAGCTGTTTCAACACGGCTTCTGAAATAGGTTTGTCGTGCCATTTGGTGTGGGTATGCGCATCGGTAAAGAGTTGGGCTAGTCCAGCCTCGTCAAGCGGGCTAGTTGCTTTAAACTCTGTATTTTGTGTATCAGTCATTTTAAATTCATTCCAGTTTTATCAAATCTTTTAAACACTGCGCTATGTTTTCGTTTTTTACGCTTAGCGCTTTTTTAGCCATCACGTCATTGAGGCTGTAGCTTTGCAGCTTGTTTACAATGCATACGCCTCATCAGCTATAAAACACTCTAAAGCCAGATTCAGTGTCACGGGTACGTTAGGCCACTTGCCTCAAATACCCTCGCAACAGTTCATTAAACGCAATTGGGTTTGTGATGCTTGATGCATGCCCGCCGTATTCCATCACCGACAATTCGGCGTTGGGCATAGCTTCAGCCAACATCTGTGAACGCTGCCACGGCACCAAGGTGTCGTCTTTGTTGGCAAGTGCTAGCGTTGACGTGGTGATGGTGTGCAAACTTTTATCGATATCGAACGCACTAAGAGCACCAATGCGGGCAAGCAGATTGTTTACGTCTGGGAAGTGGTTGAGTGAATGGGCCTCTTCCTCTTCCAAGTGGGCAGCATTTGCGGCTATCCAATCAGGCGGAAACAGCAGCAGCGCCTGAAGTTGCAGATACATGTCTTTTCTGTCTGCGGCCAATAATGCTTTGCGTATGTTAAAGCAGCGCAATGTGTGCGGATTTGCACTGCTCCATGCGTTTACCAGTACTAAACTTTGTAAAAGCTTAGGTTCAGACAAAGCAAGCTCAAGCCCCACCAAACCACCCAGCGCGTGACCGACGAAATGGCACGCTTGCACTTCGAGTTTTTTAAGAAGTGCAGCGAGTTCATCCGCCATATGTGAAATGCTGTAATTCGCTGGCAAGTCACCCACACTTTTGTTGGTGCCATAGTGATCGTAAGTGATCACTCTGTAGTCTTGGGCAAAGTCACCCAGTTGCGGCTGCCAAAATTTAGCTGCCCCGCCCAGCCCTGAACTAAACACAATCGTGGGGGCGTCGGGCGACGTTAGACCGTGTACTTCGTAATGTAACTTGTTACGCATTTCGCCGTTCATTTCGCCGCTAATGTGGGCGTAGCCTGCCTGCGCATCAGAATGCATAAAGCTCACCTATATAAAACCAATGGGCGTAGTTCATGGGTAGTCCAAACATAACCGTCTACCCAATGTGCGCTACAGATGCGATTTCAATTAAGGCCTCTGGCTTTACCAGCCCAACTTTAATGCAGTAGCGCGCCGGCTTTTCACCTGGAAAGTATTCGGCGTACACCTTGTTTACCGCGGCGTAGTCATCCCAATCGGTAATGAAAATTGAGTTGAAGGTGACGTCATCCATAGTGCCGCCTGCTTCTTCGATGACGCTTTTAATGGTTTCTAAAACGTGGCGCGTTTGTGCCTCAGCATCGCCCACGTGGACTACATCGTTGTTTTCGTCAAACGGTAAGGTACCTGACACATACAGAATATTGTCAGCCATAGAGCCTGGAACAAAAGGGGCTATTGGCGTTGATGTACCTGCTGGAATAATGGCTTTCTTTGGCATGTTCTTATCCTTTCCATTGCGCTTTCTATGCATTGCTGCCTAGCGCCTATAAATGGTTTATTTCAAATCGTGCAAACTGATTTATCGCGTTGTTTTTGTCTGCGTGGCTAGTAGATGCTAAGAAGAAAGCACCTAACTCGCCCCTTCAAACACTTCACAAAACTGCGCGGTAGTAGACACCCACCCGAAAAACGTCTGAATGTTGAAAAGTGAGGCCTCGTGAATATCTGGCGGGCCAGCTTGATATGCCGCATCGGCCAGCACCACACCAAAATATTCCAGGTGAAAGCCATCGCGCAGCGTCGACTCCACACACACGTTAGTGGCAATGCCGGTAAACACTAAGTTGCGAATACCGCGTGCGCGCAGCATGCTGTCTAAATTAGTATTGTAAAAACCGCTGTAACGGGTTTTCGGTATAACGATGTCGCCATCTTGAGGCTTTAGGGCATCGACAAGCGCGTAATCCCATGTCCCCTTGGCGAGCAAACTGCCCTTAAGTTCTGGTTGTTTACGCATGGTTTTAAGGGCATTAGATTTGTACCAGTTCGGCGAACCTGGGCCGCCTGCCTCTTTATAGTCGGCATCCCACCCATTTTGTAAAAACACCACAGGCATACCAGCAGCCCGTGCGGTTTCCAGTACCTTAACGGTATTCTCAATGACTGGTGCCGTGGTAGACACATCAAAACCCGCTTTATCTAAGTAACCGTTTTTACTGGCATAAGCGTTTTGCAAATCCACCACTATTACAGCAGTTTCCGCAGGGTTTAACGTCAACGGTTCAGGCTTAGCTGGTAGTACGGGCTGCCCTGTTTGACGTGCTTGAAAGCACCCTGACACTTCAAATACTTCACCGGCAGACATTAGGCTGCTCCCGATGTTTCAAGTAGATGCTGACGGGACTTCATTAACGGCTGAATTTTAGTGCCGAAATCATCCATACCTTTAAGGAAGTCATCAAAGGTAAGCAATACACCTTCACAGCCTGGCACTGTGGCTATTTCATCAAGCATAGAAGCGACTGATTCGTAAGAACCAACAAGGGTACCCATATTCAGGTTTACTGCTGAGGTTGGGTTGGTCATGTCTCGGATATTAGTGTCTTTACCCGATTTCTTATCAGCGGCCCCTTGCGTTGCCATCCAATCTAACGCTGACTGATCTTTACCTTCTTTATAGCTTTCCCATTTAGCCATCGCTGCTTCGTCGGTTTCATCAGCAATGACCATGATAAGTACCGCAGAGCCAACGCTGCGACCGTGCTTTTCAGCCGCTTCGGTTAAGCGCGCTGCTGTGGGTGCGAAAGCGGTAGGTGTATTCACACCTTTACCGAAACAGAAGTTATAGTCGGCATGACGGGCCGAGAAATCCATACCAGCCGCACTTTGGCCCGCACAGATGAGAGGAATTTTTCGCTGTGGTTTAGGTAGCATACGGCAGTCATCCATTTGGAAATGCTCACCTTTAAAGTCGCTTTTTCCGGTTTCCCACAACTCTTTCACTACTTTGATGTACTCATCTAAATATTCGTAGCGGTTACCGAAAAATTCATCGCCCGGCCACATGCCCATTTGTGAGTATTCAGGGCGTTGCCAGCCAGTCACTAGGTTTACGCCAAAACGACCGTTAGAAATAGAATCGATAGTAGTCGCCATGCGCGCCATGATCGCAGGCGGTAAGACTAACGTGGCAGCCGTAGCATACAGCTGTATTTTTGAGGTAACGGCCGCAAGACCAGCCATTAACGTAAACGACTCTAAGTTGTAGTCCCAAAATTCAGTTTCACCGCCAAAACCGCGAAGTTTGATCATAGAGAGCGCAAAGTCCATATCGTACTTTTCAGCCTTCATTACAATCTCTTTGTTGAGATCGAATGATGGTTTGAACTGAGGCGAATTTTTAGAAATTAACCAGCCGTTGTTACCAATCGGAATAAATACACCTATATCCATGTTGTTCCCTCTGCTTGTCTGCGTTTTAAGCGGTTTACCCCGCTTTTTTTAAGGTTGCCGAATTCAAAACATTGAAGTGGCGGTATACATAGTAAACAGCATAAAGCAGGCCAATTTATTTATTTGTTAATTTTCATGGGCTTACAAAATCCACACCTTGAAATTAGACCTATTGGTTCAATTTGGAACACCCAGTCCAGTGCAACTGAACTTAATTGGTGCATATTTGTGCAAATGGGTTTATAGGTTAGAAAACTGCGCGTAAACTATGCGCCAGATTGCAGAAATCCGGTTAAGAAGAATTGAGTAGTGAGTAAATCTGAAGACCAACTAAGTACAAAAACAGCAAGAGCTTTTAGCCCTACTACCCAGAAACGAAGAGAAAAGGCGCTATTAGAAAAGCGCACCCGCATTATGGATGCTGCCCTTTCTCTGTTTTCAAAAAACGGCGTAAGTGGCACAACGGTAGAACAAGTATCGGAATTAGCGAATGTCTCAAAAAGTAACTTACTGTATTACTTTAAAAGTAAAGACGGCCTTTATTTGTCAGTTATCACTCACCTATTAGATGTGTGGCTAACGCCACTGCAAAGCTTTTCAGCAGAACAAGCGCCCATAGAAACCCTAAGCGACTACATTAAAGTAAAACTTGAAATGTCGAGAGACAACCCCGCTGAATCTAAGCTTTTTTGTATGGAAGTGGTACAAGGTGCACCGCTTTTAATCAAGGAATTAGAAACGCCGCTTAAAGCATTGCTGGATGCGAAAAGTGCCGTTATTAACGAATGGATAGAAGCGGGTAAGTTAAAGCCTGTAGACCCATTACATTTGATTTTCAGCATTTGGGCCATTACGCAGCACTACGCCGATTTCAGCGTGCAGATTAAAGCGGTCACCGGAAAAGATTTGAGCGATCCGGACTTCTTCGATAGCACGCTTAGTAACATTCAGCACATTATTTTAGATGGGCTGAAGCCTTAAATGGAAATGGGGTCAGAGTAATGACTCTGACCCCATTGTTTGTGATAAACTAAAACATAGAGTAAATGCAAATCAGCGGCACATTATGGACCAACAACCCAACAATCCCCTACACGGCTTAACGCTTGAAAAAATTGTGACACAACTTCATGAGCGCTACGGTTGGGACGGGTTGTATTACCGTATAAGAGTGAACTGCTTTAACAACGACCCTTCGATTAAATCTTCTCTTAAGTTTCTTAGAAAGACCCAGTGGGCGCGAGACAAAGTAGAACAGCTCTATATTCAAACGTTTAGTGATTAGAATAGCGTAGCGTTTTACACTGACCCCATTATTTCTAGCCTAAGCGTCTTTGTAGAGTGTAGTTATCCACTTCTCTTCGGTAATAAAGTTCCAGCTCCAATCAGCCCACTTTTCATCCAAGCCCATCGCTTTAACTTCATCAAGGGTTTTGCCGTCCTGCTTAAGTGCCTTAACGTAGTTGAACGTTTCGCTGATCATAGCTAAAAACGCGGTGTATTCTTGTTTGTTACTAATGTCACCGTGACCGGGAATGATAATGGTCTGGTCATTTATTTTTGCCAGCAACTGCTCTACCGATTCCATGTAGCCTTCTACATTGCCACCTGCACCTTGGTCAATGTAGGGAAAACGACCATTGAAGAATAAGTCGCCCGTGTGCATAACGTTGGGTTGCTCAAACCACACTACGCTATCGCCATCAGTGTGACCTACCGCTAAATGCATTACATGCAGGGTTTCACCATTAAAGTAAATTTTTATCCCATCTTCATAGGTAATGGTTGGCAGGGCTTCGGGCTTTATCTTCTCGTCGTTGGCTAGCCGAATGCGCACATTCTCATGGGCAAGAATAGTTGCCCCCTTATGACTATGGAAAAATGCATTAGAACCTGTGTGATCGCCGTGATAATGCGTATTTATCACATATTTAGGCTTATCGCTGCCTAGTTCACCAAGCTGTGCTGCTATTTTTTCAGCCAGTGGCGCAAATTGATCGTCGATGATAAGAACACCGTCTTCCCCAGCTGATACGCCAATATTTCCACCTGCGCCTGTAAGCATGTGCACAGAGCCTTTTATCGCGGTTGCCTTTACTTCAACATCGGCGAACCTGTCTTGTGCATTTGCGGGATGAACCGATGAATAAATTAACGGGCTTGCAGCTAAGAGTGCGGCCATGATGTGGGCGCTAAAACGAGGGGCAGTTTTCATTATTATTTCCTTGTAAGAAGCCTGTTTAAATAAGACCTTTTACACTATGACCTAATTTCACAATTAGATCATTTTTTCATCTTCAGGGATATTACCTACATAAGCAAAACGAGGGAGTGTCTCTCCGTCTTTTTCTACTGACTCTAAAAACATATCCAGTGGGCGAACCCATAACGCCTTTTCGCCATAACACGGCCGATATACCACTAGCTTGCTTTCGTCTTCTGAGTGGGTGGCGACTTCGTAAACATCGTATAAATTGCCTTTATAATGCTTGTAACGACCGGGGGTTTTAAGTTGTTTTGAGTCCATAGTGACCTTCGAGATATATGTTGCGTCAGAGAATAAGGCGCTAGTGTTAATTAAGTCTGCTCAAAAGGCAAAACCAGCTGTTGTGTTGCTTGGTCGGCGGCGAGGCCTATATGCACGCCAACAAGACGGATACCACGGCCTGTTGCTCGCTCAAAAGCTTCCTGCATTAACGTGTGAAAATAAGCTTCATCTAGCGTGGCACAGCGATGCTCAACAGTGGTTAGCTGAAAGTCGTTAAACTTAAGCTTTACGCCTTGGGTGCGAATACGCACAGGCTTGCCCGTCCGCTTCTTATGGTTTTCCATTCGTTCTTGAAGCTTTTCAAACAAGTGAGGCAAAAAGTCGATGCATTGCTCAATAGTGTGTATATCTTCACTTAGCGTGCGCTCTACGCCTATAGACTTGCGCTCTCGCGATACTGACAACTCTCGCTCATCAATGCCATGAGCCCGTTCCCACAGTACACTACCGAACTTGCCCAGTTCTTTTTGAATTCGCTCAAAAGGATACTGGCGAACATCGTTACAGGTATTAAGCCCCATACGCTGAAGCTTTTGCATAGTAACTTTGCCCACGCCTGGAATTTTCTTTAGCGGCATTTCGCGTACAAACGCATCGAGATTATTGGGCGTGATCACACAAATGCCGTTGGGCTTGTTTTCATCACTGGCTACTTTCGCCACGAATTTGCAAGGCGCGACCCCTGCTGAAGCGGTAAGACCTAACTCGCTTTCAATACGAGCGCGTATTTCTTCAGCAATTAACGTGGCACTGCCCCCACAAAACTCACTATTGGTCACGTCCAAATAGGCTTCATCTAATGATAGGGGCTCAATAAGGTCAGTGTAGTCAGCAAAAATCTTACGTATTTTTTGCGACTCGGCAGCGTATACATCCATACGCCCCTTAACCAGGGTTAAATTCGGACACAGCTTTAGGGCATACGCAGTAGCCATAGCTGAGCGCACACCGAATTTTCGAGCGGGATAATTACAGGTAGAGATAACACCGCGGCGGTCGGCACTTCCACCAATAGCGATGGGAATATTGCGCAAAGCTGGGTTGTCGCGCATTTCAACTGCGGCGTAAAAACAATCCATGTCGACGTGGATAATTTTTCGCATTACCTGCCTTTGTTCTTAACGTGCTTACACGAAACTGTACAAAAAGACAGTATATTATCAATAGCGTTTAATTACACTACCTCGTTTGGATTATTAACGAGATTGATTGGACCCCGCTCTTTTTCATAAACGGTTTAAGTTAAAACGAGTGTTTTTTACAGAACGTTACCAGAATTAAAGTACTAAACAAAAAAGCGGCGGCACACCAACATTGATGTGTCGCCGCTCAATTATGTAAACGCCAAAACAAGTATCCAAATTGTCCCAGCAGTTTTACTTAATTCGCTCGGCCTAACCAGTACATTACCCGAGATGTTGCCATCATCACTTCTAGGCTTCCCTCAGCAGATTTTCTTGCGTGCAGAGAGTGGCTGCGGGCCGGCCCAATCAACGCTGGACTTTTCCAAATGGTGATGCCTTCAACTGTCATTTCGCTGAGTTCAGAAGCACTGTAGTAACTCCAATCATCGTCATGCGCCGTTGTCACAAGAAGTGTTTGTTCAGTAGCGGTTACTGGATTAGCTACCATGTCTACAATAACCTTACTCACCGAAACGTCTGATGTCTTAGTCAAACTAGTGTCAGTTACATCAAATATAACCAGTGATTGGTTCTGGTTGTTATAACAGGCCAGTTCAGCGGCAGCGTCACTATCAGCGTTAATAAAGGCAAGGCGCGCGCAAGAAATATCGGCGCTTGCCTGAATAGAGAAACCTGATGTTGTTGGCTTGAGTAATTGCGTTATGTTGTCGCCTTGAGAAAGCGCCACATACACATTGCCATTCATCGCGACAATATCAAAATCACGGAAATATTGAGGCATGGTGTAAGTGGCCAACATAACTTGATTGTTCACGTCGACCGCTTTTAGTGTGCGACCATCAGCATACACTGCATCTTCGAAACCATCATTATTGAAGTCGAATGCCTTGATAACTGAAACATCGTTCGAGTATCCGCCTGTAATCTCATATTGAATAGAGAAATCATTTAATCGCATTGCAGCGAATGCGCCATCATAGGTTTCGGCACTAGGTAGGAATAAATCACCAGCACCGTCATTGTTGTAATCGGTGGTTACCGCAATACTAGAGTTATCCCAGTTAGAAGAAACTTCCTCACTAGTGATGTAATTCCCTGTATTCTCCATTAGTAAGACCTTAGAGCCGTCATAACCGCTACCGGTACTTGGCACGAAGAAAACAGCGCGTTCGTCACCAGGATACAAATCAGCCCATCCAGCCGCATTAAAGCTATCTAGTTGATGCGTGGTTGCTGTTGTTTTTATTGTTGCAGAAGTTGCTGTGACATCTGCCGTTACGAGTAAATCTTCACCAGAAGACGAAGTGCCAGTGCCCCATAACAGTTCGTTAAGGCCATCATTGTCGGCATCACCAAGAGTCAGCGAGGTCGAACCATGATCAACCATATCAACGCTAAATACTGAAGTGAGCGTGTTACTAGACAGCTTCATGGCGTGGACATTGCCCCATTGGCAGTCCCCTACAAGCAATACAGGATCACTATCGTCAGTCAGTTTTCCTGCGCTAATGTCGCAAGTATTAAAATTCTCAACACTCGTAATTTGAGACTTGTCTTGTGCTGAGTATACATAGATGTAAGACCAACTGTCAGCGCCTACGATTTCATCAATACCGTCGCCATTTATATCGGCAACGGCAATGTGATGACTGCCAAATCCTGAGTTCAAAAACCACTGGTTTTCACCAGAATCAAGGTCATAAACCAAACCAGAATTAGTAACCAGTTCTAACTGAGCGTCGGAATCTACATTACCCAAAGCAATTTCATAGGTATCTTCAGCGGTAAACGTAAATAAAGGTGTTTCGGGCGAATTAAGATCTACCACCACAATATTATCGGCATCGCCGTAATCACGTGATGAATATAGGTAGGCCAATTCATCGTCACCATCATTATCTATGTCGCCAAGAACAGCACTATGTATGAAATTGTCGGTGGTAAAAAGCGTTTTGGCCGTTTCGTCAGTGTCGGTAACGACAGATACGCCGTGTTCAGATATTACTAAAATATCGGGGTAATCGTCGTTATCAAAATCGGTACTGAGAACTTGTTTTACTGTTTCACCGTGCTCGATTTTGTAGGGATACATCCAAGTTTGGTTGTAGATGCCGTTTTGATAAGACAGTAAGAACACGCGGTTTGCTGAATCTGTAGAGAGAACTTCATTGTCGCCGTCGTGGTCGAAATCACCTACTACCATTGAATTGTTCATTTTAGGCACTTCAATACCCGAGCGAGCTAACTCTTGTACTTCATAGTTAGTCACCGAAACATGGGTTTTGACGACTTCAGCACCGTCTTCACCTGTTGAAAAACCAAATGCGTAAAGCTGGGTTTTAAACAGCTGATTGTTCGGCGCTTGCCAAGAAATTAATCCATCTTCATTAATAGTTGCACCTGAAGGCGCTGACACCAAAGTGGGAACACCTTGATTGTCGCCAAGATCAGGGTCAGACACCATTACTCTGAATTCGATGTATTCACCAGGAGAAACTGAGTCAGGTACGTTTTCAAATGCGACCTGTGCCGGGGCATCCGACAGAGTAATTGAAGTGCGTCCTGACTCTACAGTGTTTGCGCTATCTGCGACAACCATAGACACTTCTACTACATCGTTAAATACAGCTCGATAGGCAGGAAAGGTATCCCCTGTAACGTCTTCTACTAAGTTGCCGTTTAGATACCAGCGGAAACTGACCGATAAATCTTCTTCGTCTGTATCGCTATCATAGTAATAGCCGGGACTGACGGTAATAGGGGTCGTCGTATCCACTGTGTCCCATACGTAAAAATCAGGTGCATAGACAGTTGGTGGGATGGACATGTCAGCAATAGCGACAAGTAATCTATCTGCAAGGTTAGCAGTAATTAAATCATAGGCATCAACTATAAATGTACCTACGTCGTAAGTACCGTCGTTATCAGTATCTTCTAAATAACGAATAGTGCCATTTTCGAAAAGTAAGGTTGCAGTTTTATCGCCCGCTACAACTACTTCTCCCCTATACATGTATGGCCATAAATACTCAGGGGCCTCTGCTTCGACAGTGAGTTTACCTTTAGAGCCAACATAGAAGTCAAATTCGGCATGGTTAACGCTTTCAGTGGGCGAATCAGATATGTTGTAATTCCCCATTAATTTATATTGCTCTGAGCCAATAGTGAACGCGACATGCTGGCTGGTATCTGCGTGATAGCTAATGTTAGTTTCGTTGAAGCCTTCATCAATTGAGACGACGCCTGACAACGTGTGAGGTATGCCTTCGTTAGTCCAGGTAAGACTGTCGAAATACATACTGTATTTCACAGCGTTATCTGACACGCTTTCAATAGTAATAGCCGTTGAACCGGTAATAGCAACGCCGTTGCTGTATAACCAGCAGTTTTGGTAATCCATGGCGATGGTACCTGTAAGGGTACTGGACAACTTACCGTCATAAGCAACACTACCGCCTTGATCACAGGCATAGGTTTTTTTAATTGTGCCGCCGTTCACGTCGTCAGAAAAATCCTGTTCTGCCAGTTCTGGCAACGTCATAACAGCATCGTTAAATAATAAATTGAAGGTTTGTTGGACTAATTCTAGTTCCACTTCCGCATCGGCTGTTTTGCCTGTGTACTGGGCGTTTGCAATCGCTTTAGCAGCAGTGTTGAGTCGAGACGCGTCGTAGTCTTTCGCGTTTTTGATGATTGTAGATGACGAAACCGAAGAAGAACCTCCGTTTACTGGTCCCCCAGAGTCGGACCCTCCGCCGCCACATGCTGCTAAGGATAATACGATTATACTGAAGGTCCCGAGACGTAAACTGCGTGTCATAGCTCTTCCTTGATATTTTATTATTGGTATTGATATTTTATGCGGCTTAAATTTAACCCAAATACGAATGTGGAGCAACGAAATATGGGTTAAGTAAAATGAAGAGCTTGAATTAAAAAGCCTCTCGTCGGCTCAATTGTAAAGATAACTATCCTTTCACTCTCGATCCGTAAAGCAAACCTAAAGTTGACTTGAATCACTTGTCCCGATTCGATGGAATGTGTTTGCCTTGCGGATACAAAAAAGCGCCGTCGATTTACTCAAACAGCGCTTTTAAAATTTAAGCCTACGGTAGATTCAAAATTATAAAATTTGGTTTTGCTTCCACTCGTTTAATTTTTTCTGGCGGGCTTCTTCTTTTTCCATACGTGACTTTTTACGGTCACACGGTTCTGGACAGTCACAGGCCTTTTCAATACCTAGTGCACCTAAGCCACCACAGCTTCCAGAGATTGATTTTTTCTGAAAAAGGTAACCTACGGCCATAGCCAGTACCATTGTTAGAAAGAAACCAAAAGCAAGGATAAATGTAGACATTGCTACCCCCTAATTATGAACTGTGACCAGTTTATCAAATTCTGGCGATGCATACTCTTCAAATCCGTCTTCTGTGCGACGAATGAGGAATACAGCGAGTTGTTCTTGCTCAGCAACCGCTATTGCTTGCTCCCATCCCATTACATTAAACGCCGTAGCCAAGCCATCTGACGTCATAGATGAAGGGTGAACAACCGTAACCGACACCAAGTTATGTGAGATAGGATTACCCGTTGTGGGGTCGATTAGGTGCGAATAACGAACGCCGTCTTCTTCGTAATAGTTGCGATAGTCACCTGATGTAGCAACCGCGTTTTCTCCTATTGAGACAACTTTTTGAACAGCACGTTCAGTGGTAACTGGCTTTTCAATGGCAATCAGCCACTCACTGCCGTCGCCTCGTTCGCCTTTCACACGCATTTCACCACCTATTTCTACAAGGTAGTTTTCAATGTTGTGCTTTTCAAGGATCTCCGCCACTTCATCAACGCCAAAACCTTTTGCAATAGTCGACAGGTCGACATAAAGCATTGGGTGACTTTTCTTCAAGCCTGTAGGCGTGGTTGACAGCTTCTTATAACCCACATATTCGCGAATATCGTCGATGTCTGTCTGGCTTGGTACTTTTTCAGGGCGCTTAGTTGGTCCAAACCCCCATAAATTAACCAATGGGCCAACGGTAACATCAAGTACTCCGCCACTAAGGTTAGCCAAGCGTAATGCCTCGTTAACTACGGTTAGCGTATCTGGTGATACGGCGAAATTGTCGGTGTAGCGATATTGATTGAACCTTGATAGTTCTGACGTTGGGTCGTAAGTAGACATCATCTTGTTAACCTCAACAAGACGGGCATCTATTTCAGCTTGTAAGCCTTCTACCGGTGTCTCCGCTACAAGGTACTTAACGTTGTAGGTTGTGCCCATTGTCTGCCCTTGCAGGTGTACTACAGGCGTTTTTTCGTCGCTACAGCTTGCGAGAAGTAGAATACCTACCGCAACAAAGGCGAGGAAAATTCGAATAGCAAATCGAATCACGATGTTGTCCTTAGCTAATATGCACATTACTCAATCGCTATTATGTGCATTATGCATGTTGCTTCAACGAAAAAGGGGCTTACGCCCCTTTTAATATGCTTGAGTTTTTAAGCGAGTAGCTCTTAAATCAAACCCTTAGCCACCGAAGTCATCTAGCATGATGTTTTCGTCCTCAACACCCAAATCTTTAAGCATGTTGATTACGGCCGCGTTCATCATAGGTGGTCCACACATGTAGAACTCACAGTCTTCTGGTGCAGGGTGATCTTTCAAGTAGTTCTCAAGAAGTACTTGGTGGATGAACCCAGTGTAACCTTCCCAGTTGTCCTCTGGCTGAGGATCAGAAAGTGCTACATGCCACTCGAAGTTATCGTTTTCTGCTGCTAGCTCGTCGAAGTCTTCTGTATAGAACATTTCACGAAGTGAACGTGCACCGTACCAGAAGCTCATCTTACGCTTAGACTTAAGGCGACGAAGCTGATCGAAGATGTGAGAACGCATTGGGGCCATACCTGCACCACCACCTACGAATACCATTTCGTTTTCAGTTTCTTTCGCGAAGAATTCACCGAATGGACCAGAGATAGTCGCTTTGTCACCTTCTTTCAGGCTCCAAATGTACGATGACATTTTACCCGCAGGTAGGCTTAAGTTATTAGGTGGCGGCGTAGCGATACGCACGTTCAACATAATAATGCCTTCTTCTTCTGGGTAGTTCGCCATTGAGTATGCACGAATAGTCTCTTCGTCTACTTTAGACTCGATGTCGAAGAAGCCAAAACGCTCCCAGTCACCGCGGTATTCTTCAGGAATATCGAACTCTTTGTACTTAACGTGGTGCGCTGGCGCTTCAATCTGAATATAACCACCTGCACGGAAAGGTACACTTTCACCGTTAGGAATTTTAAGCTTTAGTTCTTTGATGAAGGTTGCTTTGTTATCGTTAGAGATAACTTCACAATCCCACTTCTTAACACCAAATACCGACTCTTCCAGCTCAATTTCCATGTCTTGCTTGATAGCAACCTGACATGAAAGACGGCAGCCTTCGCGCGCTTCACCTTTGGTGATGTGGTCTAGTTCAGTTGGAAGGATTTCACCACCACCTGAGTGTACATCTACACGACACTGGCCACATGAGCCACCGCCACCACAAGCAGACGACACGAAGTAACCTGCGTCAGCTAGAGCACCAAGAAGCTTGCCACCCGGTGCAGTTTTGATTGCCTTGTCTGGGTCACCGTTGATAGTGATAGTAACATCACCACTTGGTACCAATTTAGACTTGGCAAACATGATAATAAATACCAGCGCTAGAACGATGGCAATGAACATGCCTACGCCTAGATATATTTCTACATTATTCATTTATATGCTCCCGAGCTTTCTTACAGCTGAATACCAGTGAATGACTGGAAGCCTAGTGCCATTAGACCCGCGATCATAAATACAGAACCCAGACCACGAACACCATCAGGCATATCAGCATACTTCAGCTTTTCACGTACTGCCGCTAGCAATACAATTGCTAGTGCCCAGCCCATACCACTACCAACGCCGTAAACGATGCTTTCAGTGAAGTTGTATTCACGCTGTACCGCAAACGCCACACCACCGAAGATTGCACAGTTAACGGTAATTAGCGGAAGGAAGATTCCTAGTGCGTTGTAAAGCGCAGGGAAGAACTTGTCTAAGCTCATCTCTAGAATCTGTACCAACGCCGCGATAACACCGATAAACGTTAGGAAGTTAAGGAAGCTTAGATCGGCTTCTGGGAAACCTGCCCATGCTAGTGCGCCTGGAGCAAGAATGTTTACATAAATAACTTGGTTAACGGGTACAGAGATACCTAATACCACGATAACTGCAACACCAAGACCCATAGCAGTTTTAACTTTCTTAGATACCGCTAGGAATGTACACATACCTAAGAAAAGTGATAACGCCATGTTCTCAACGAAAATTGAGCGAACAAATAACGACAAATAATGTTCCATGACTTACTCCTTAGGCTCTACTTGCTCTGGACGGATAGTACGGATAAACCAAATCATACCGCCGATTAAGAAGAATGAGCTGAATGGTAGGATTAACAAACCGTTACCCTGATACCAGCCACCGTTTTGAACCAGTGGAAGGATTTCGAAACCTAAAATAGTACCGAAACCAAATAGCTCTTTAATTGTACCAATAACAATTAGAATGAAAGAGTAACCCAAGCCGTTACCAATACCATCAAGGAAGCTCATCAGAGGTGGGCTCTTCATGGCGTAAGCTTCAGCACGACCCATTACGATACAGTTAGTAATGATAAGACCAACGAATACCGACAGCTGCTTCGATATTTCATACGAATACGCTTTCAGAATTTGGTCAACTACGATTACCAACGATGCAATGATGGTCATCTGGATAATAATTCGAACGCTAGATGGGATCTGGTTACGAATTAGTGAAATAAACAAGTTTGAGAACGCTACAACGCTTGTAAGCGCTAGCGACATTACCAATGCTGTTTCCAGCTTAGTGGTAATTGCCAGTGCTGAACAGATACCCAATACCTGTAGGGCGATCGGGTTGTTGTCCAGGATTGGCCCAAAGAGGGCCTTTTTCATTTCTTTAGTATCTGCCATGAGACTTCCCTTATGAACGCCATGCTTGGTTCTTCAGGAACTGGCCGAAGCCTTGCTCGCCTACCCAGTAACGAATTGTGTTTTCAACACCGTTGCTGGTTAGGGTTGCACCTGAAAGCGCATCGATAGTGTGAGGATTGCTAGGGTTAGCGTTTTTCACTACGCGAATAGCAACTTCGCCATTCTCGTAAAGCTCTTTGCCATCCCATTTGTCCTGCCAAGCAGGGTTTTGCACTTCACCACCTAGTCCTGGCGTTTCTTTTTGCTGATAGTAAATAAGCTCGCGAACCGTTTGGCCGTCTGCGTCTACCGCTAAGAAACCGTACATAAGATCCCAAAGGCCGCTGCCGTGTACAGGAAGGATGATACGAGAAACATCACCTGCGTCGTCGCGAACTAAGTAAACACTTGCCACGTTAGGGCGGCGTTGGAAACCAACATTGCTGTTAGTTACCTTAGTGCTGTACTCAGTTTCTTTGGCTGCTTTATACATATCGTAATCTGGCTTAGGCGCTTCTACGAAAGTACCTTCGTCAAGATTAACAAAACGCTGTTCTACTCGCTCGCTGTACGTGCTTTCAATTGCGCTATTGCTCATGCCCATTTCATAAAGGCCTGCAGCATTAAGAATGTTGCTCTTTTTATCTAGAGCTGCGTTTGTTTGTTGTAGAGAGCGAAGGCCAACAGCCGCGCCAGAAACAACAATTGAACAAACTAAACATACGGCAACAACAATACCTACCGTTTTGCCTAAAGATTCTTTTTTAGCCGACACGTGCTACCCTCCGCTTGATATTGCTTTGTGCGACGAAATAGTCGAACAGTGGCGCCCACAAGTTAGCAAATAGAATTGCTAGCATTACACCTTCTGGGAAGGCTGGGTTTAGGACGCGGATTAGTACCGTCATGAAACCAATGAAGATACCGTAAGCCCACTTACCTTGGTTTGTGAACGACGCAGAAACTGGGTCTGTCGCCATAAAGAACATACCAAAAGCAAGACCACCAACAACAAAGTGCCAATGAGCAGGCATTGCAAACATAGGGTTGGTATCGCTGCCGATTAGGTTTAGCAAGGTTGCGAAGAACGCCACACCAATTGCAACACCAGCAACAATGCGCCAGCTTGCTATACGCATGTACATGATGAACAAGCCACCAAGAATAATAGCAAGGGTAGACACCTCACCCGCTGAACCTGAGATAGTACCGATGAAGCTGTTCATCCACTGATCCATGTTCGCGTAATCAAGGTTGCCAGAAGCCGCTTGGCTTAGAGACGTTGCACCAGAATAACCATCTGCCGCTACCCATACTTGGTCACCTGAAATTTGTGCAGGATACGCAAAGTAAAGGAATGCACGACCAGACAATGCTGGGTTAAGGAAGTTACGACCTGTACCACCGAATACTTCTTTAGCAATTACAACACCGAAGGTAATACCTAGTGCAACTTGCCATAGAGGAATAGTAGCTGGAAGTGTTAGTGCGAACAGTACCGATGTTACGAAGAAACCTTCGTTAACTTCGTGCTTGCGCACAGACGCGAACAATACTTCCCAGAAACCACCTACCGCGAACGTTACCGCGTAGATTGGCAGCCAGAAACATGCGCCATAGAAGAATAGACCTAGTGTACCCGCATTTGCCAAGTCACCGCCTAGTGCAGCGAATAGGCCTGCTTGCCACGTATCAGGTAGTGTTCCTGCACCAGCAGCAATTGCTTCTTGCGCTTGGAAACCAATGTTATACATACCAAAGAACATAGCTGGGAATGTTGCCATCCATACCATGATCATGATGCGCTTAAGGTCAATGCTGTCACGCACGTGCGTGTTAGCTTTATTTACTTTACCTGGGGTGTAGAAAATGGTCGCCGCAGCTTCGTAAAGCGCATACCACTTTTCATGCTTACCACCTGGATCGAAGTTTGGTTCGATTTTTTCTAAATACGCTTTTAAACCCATGACTTAACCCTCTTTCTCTATCGTGGTCAAACAGTCGCGTAAGATAGGAGCGTAGTTGTATTTGCCAGGGCATACATAAGTACACAATGCCAAATCTTCTTCGTCCAGCTCTAAGCAACCCAACGTCTGAGCACCGTCAGTATCACCAGAAATCAGGTCCCTAAGCAGAAGCGTAGGAATGATATCTAGGGGCATAACGCGTTCGTAATTACCAATTGGAACCATAGAACGTTCAGAACCATTGGTAGTTGTTGTCATATCAAATTTCTTGCTGCCACTTAGGTGACCTAAGTAAGCACGAGTCACTGAGTGCTTATCTGAACCTGGAGTGATCCAGCCAAATAGCTTTTTCTCGCGACCTTCTTTTAGTAGTGAAACTTGGGTGTGGAAACGGCCAAGGAAGCCGTGAACGCCCATCGCTGTTGTACCGCTAAGTACAGAACCAGAGATAACACGTACTTCACCGTCTACTTGCTCGTTTGCAGTAAGTTCGGTCAAGTCTGCGCCAATTACAGTGCGCACTAGGCGTGGGTTGGTTGCAGCAGGACCTGCAAGTGAAATAACACGACGGTTATCTAGCTCGCCAGAGGTCAGCAACGCACCAATAGCCATTACGTCTTGGTAGTTGATGTGCCAAACCGTTTTGTTCATGCCAGCAGAATCAAGGAAGTGGATGTGAGTACCCGGTAGGCCCGCAGGGTGAGGACCGCCAAATTCTTCAACATCAACTGCCGCATCGCCAGTAGCAACAGATGCACCTGCCGCTTTACAAACGTAAGTCTTGCCACCGCTCAATTGCGTTAATGCTTTAAGACCATTTACGAAATCGTCTTGGCGCTCAGCAATAATTACTGCAGGATCTGCTGCTAGTGGATTGGTATCCATTGCTGTAACGAAAATTGAACTTGGAACAGAGTCTAGCTTAGGAGATTTGCTAAATGGACGTGTACGGAACGCTGTCCACATGCCTGACTCTACAAGGATTGACTGAAGTTGCTCGCGTGTTGCGCTCGCGATCTGGTCAGCTGCAATTTTATCAAATGTCACAGCATCGCTGCCGTTCATTTTGATAACTACAGACTGAAGAACACGTTTTGCACCACGGTTAACCTCTACCACTTCACCCGCTGCTGGGGCAGTGAATTTAACGCCAGGGTTCTTTTTATCTTCAAAAAGCACCTGACCTTTCTTCACTACATCGCCAACTTGGACGTGCATGGTAGGGCGCATACCCACATATTCTTCTCCCAGAACGGCAACGCGCGTTGCAGCAGATGCATCAGCAATCTCCTGCTTTGGCGCTCCCTCAATTGGGAGGTCGAGACCTTTCTTGATTTTTATCATATGTAATCGCACTACTCTAATAGAAATACCCTTTTGCATGACCGCAGAAAACCTGCCTGTCAGCATGCAAAAGCGCACTATTAACAGGTGTAGAACACCTTTTCGTTGTTGATTGATGGAACTTGCTGCAATTGCTACGGTCAGCCTGTTATGAAGCCGTAACGCATAATTCCTTTTTGCGGACGCTTATTCGCCCTTTCTTTATAGACCACCAGCAGAAATTAACACTTATTATTATTGTTGTGTTGCTGCAATCGCCACTGCTGTTTTGGTAGAGGCAGAAAAGACCCCTACTTAATTTCGGGATTTTAGCATTAACCCATACGTTTGTGCCACGCTATTTCAAGATAAAGGCAAATTTTTCTACAATTTAATGTAAACCTTTGGTCTTATTCATTTACATTTTTTGAATCCACCCCCTATATCAGCTTGTAATTGGGTACAAAAAAGCCGTCAAATCAGACGGCTTTCGCATATATGAGTATTAGGTTAATTAATGGTAAGTTTAGGTTTTACCAATTAACCATTGGGTCAACTTCACTGTCGTAATCAACACTTGAAATGTCGAAACCGAACAGCTTTAAGAACTCATGGTTGTAACCTTTATAGTCACTTAAGTCATGAAAGTTCTCTTGTGTCACTTGATCCCATAACGCCTTAATTTTTGCCTGTGTTGCGTCGTTAGTTTCTTTGCCATCCATGCGATAGCGATTTGCTTCGTCTAACGTTGGAGTATTGCCGAAAAGACACTGCGTGAACAAACCATGAATTTGTTCAATACACCCTTCATGCGTGCCTTCCTCTTTCATCACTTTATAAATAAGTGAAATATACAGAGGCATTACAGGAATGGCTGAGCTTGCCTGCGTTACCAGTGCTTTCAACGAGCTCACATTGGCTTGCACAAGCAAATCACTGTTTTTACCGATAATGGCTGCGGCAGCGCGATCTAGGTCTTCTTTCGCTTTACCAATCGTCGCTTGACCATAAATAGGCCATGTTAGCTCTTTACCAATGTAGGTATATGCGGTGGTTTTACAGCCTTCAGCAAGCACATCGGCTTCACGTAAAAAGTCCATCCAACGTTCCCAATCTTCACCGCCCATCACTTTGATGGTATTGAGGATTTCTTCGTCGTTGGCTGGCTCTAGCGATACTTCATGCACTTTATCTTTATCAGTATCGTAGGTTTTTGTTGTGTACGCCTGCCCTACTGGCTTAAGCGTAGATTTATACGTTACGCCTGTTTCTGGGTCGGTTCTACGCGGAGATGCAAGGCTATAAATAACCAAATCTACCTTGCCCATTTCAGCTTTGATTTTTTCGATGGTTTCATTTTTGATTTCATCGGAAAACGCATCGCCATTAATAGTTTCTGCATACAAGCCTTTTGCTTTGGCTTTTTCGTGGAATGCTGCGGTGTTATACCAACCCGCGGTACCCGTTTTGCGTTCCGTTGGTGCTTTTTCAAAACACACACCTAGGGTTTTTGCGCCATAGCCAAACGCAGAAGTAATGCGCGATGCTAAACCGTATCCCGTTGAGCTACCAATAACCAACACATTTTTAGGGCCTTCGCCTAAGTCGCCTTTTGCTTCTACATAAGCAATTTGTTCGTCAACCGCCGTTGCACAGCCAACAGGATGCGCGTTTGTGCAAATGAAGCCTCTCACTTTAGGCTTGATAACCATAATAATTTTCCTTATTTGAGCGTGGGGCTATTGTAATGCCGAAGTCTCTGATAACAACTCGGAGCAGATGAACCCTAGCATATCGCAAACACAAGGCGACACCAATGAAACAACGTGCCAAGTTTAGATTTGCTTTGTATTTACGAGAAAAGACAGAGAAGAAAAGAGATAGGAAAAAGAAACATTAGTCCGAATCGCTAAATTTAACGAAGTGCGGGCTAGTTTTTAAAACGTTATGAACTATGAATAAGAAAAGATGGAACACAGGTGTGCAGAACTGCACACCTGTGAACAACACATTAACCTAGAACGTCTAGAAGCTCTACGTCAAAGATAAGCGTGCTGTATGGTGCAATAGCTGCTCCCGCACCTTGCTCACCGTAAGCAAGATCATGTGGCACGTATAAACGGTACTTAGCACCTACTTTCATAAGTTGAAGTGCTTCAGTCCAACCTTTAATAACGCCGCCTACTGGGAATTCAGCTGGCTGGCCGCGCTCGTAAGAGCTGTCAAACGTAGTACCGTTAATAAGTGTACCGTGGTAGTGAACACGTACAGTGCTAGCCGCAACTGGTGTTTCACCGTCACCTTCAGCGATAACTTCGTACTGAAGACCAGATTCAGTAACGGTTACTTCGTCACGCTTTGCGTTTTCTTCAAGGTATTTTGTGCCTTCTTCAATAACCGCTTTGCTAGCTTCTTCTTTAGCCGCTTGCATGCGCTTGTGAATTTCGCCGAACGCATCACGTAGTGTGTCGTTGTCAACCTGAGGTGCTTGACCTGCGAAGGCGTCTTTTAGGCCAGCTACAACAGCGTCAATCGCTAGTCCGTCAAACGGATTTGATTGTAATTGTTGACCCATTTGAAAACCAATGCCGTAACTTGCTTGGGTTTCTACTGTATTGAATGTATCAGTCACAAGAACTCCTGAAATTAAATTACAAATGCAGTACAAATTTCAAACAAAACGCATAACGCGAGAATGTTTCTGCATTTTCCGGTGCAAGAGTGTACCACACCATAAAATATCTTGCTTTGAGCAATGTTAACTAGGGTGCAAAAGTATCAAAATGTTGTAAATTATAACCGAAAGTGGTTAGACAAGTCGCAAAGGACACAGTATGGTTAGGCCCATATATTTAGGAGGAAAGCATGCAAACACACTACGATGCTGAACTGAAAGATACCGTTCGATACCTTGGTAAAACCCTTGGTGAAACAATCAAAAATCAATTAGGTCAGGAGTGGCTAGACCGTATTGAAAAGATTCGAAAAGGCGGCCGAGCTTCTTATCAGGGAGACGCTACTTGTAGCGAAGAACTGAAAGAAACTTTCAAAACAATGTCTGACAGCGATTTGCTTACTGTTGGCCGTGCCTTCGCACAATTCTTGAACTTAGGTAATATTGCCGAGCAAGAATACAACGCAGCAATGAATGTTGATGCATCGATAGATGCACTGTTCAAACACCTAGATAAAGCTGAATTAACCGCAGAGAAAGTTCAAGATGCGGTTGCTAAGCTAAACATCGATCTTGTACTGACCGCGCATCCTACTGAAGTTACGCGCCGTACACTTATCCACAAACATAAAGAATTGGCGAACTGCCTTCAGGCCATTCATCAAGAATCGCTTAATGATGTTGAGCGTAAAAAAATTGAAACCCGCATTGCCGACCTTATTGCACAGGCTTGGCACACTGAAGAAATTCGTTCTGTACGCCCTACACCTGTTGATGAGGCGCGCTGGGGCTTCTCGGTTATTGAAAACTCATTATGGGAAGCAGTACCTGACTTCATGCGCGAACTTGATGGTCGTTTGAACGAAGACTACGATGTATCGCTACCGCTAGACTCGTCACCAGTACAATTTAGCTCTTGGATGGGCGGCGACAGAGACGGTAACCCATTTGTAACGTCAAAAGTGACTGAGCAAGTTCTCTTGCTTGCCAGAAAGCGTGCAGCCAAGCTTTTCGCGATAGATCTTGACCGCTTGCAAGTTGAGCTTTCAATGTACGACTGCAACGACGCGTTACGCGAAAAAGTCGGCGACGCCAACGAGCCATACCGCGCCCTTCTTCGTCCACTTGTTGACAAGTTCATCGCAACCCGCGATGGCATTAGCGACTACTTAGCAGGTAAAAACCCAGATACTTCAAACTGGATAGAAAGCGACGATGAGCTAATCGAGCCGTTAATGCTTTGCTACCAGTCATTGTTAGACTGCGGTATGCAGGTCGTGGCAAACGGACTGTTACTAGACACTATTCGCCGTGCTCGAGTATTCGGTATTCACCTTCTGCGCCTTGATGTACGTCAGGACTCTGAACGTCATGCCGACGTCTTTAGCGAACTCACTCGCTATCTTGGTCTTGGTGATTACGCTCAGTGGAGCGAAGCCGACAAGCAGGCTTTCTTACTACGCGAGCTTGGCTCAAAACGCCCGCTTTTCCCTGCTCAATGGGACGCGTCTGATGACGTAAAAGAAGTGCTTGATACTTGTAAGGTTATTGCGAAGCACAGCAAGCACGGCTTTGGTATTTATATCATCTCTATGGCCAGTGAGCCGTCAGATGTCATGGCCGTTCAGCTGCTACTTCAAGAGAGTGGTGTAGATTGGCCTATGCCAGTGGCGCCATTATTCGAAACGCTAGACGATTTGAACAACTCACCTGACGTAATGCGTAAATTGTTGTCTATAGACTGGTATCGCGGTTACGTGAAGGGCCGTCAGTTCGTTATGATCGGTTACTCTGATTCAGCGAAAGACGCTGGTGCATTAGCTGCTGGCTGGGCACAGTATCAGTCGCAAGAAGCATTGGTTGCCATTGCAGAAGAATTCGACGTAAGCCTAACGCTATTCCACGGACGTGGTGGTACAATTGGCCGCGGCGGATTGCCAGCACACGCTGCTATTTACTCACAACCTCCTGGCTCACTAGAAGGCGGTTTCCGCGTAACAGAACAAGGCGAAACCATTCGCTACAAGTTCGGCATGCCTAAACTAGCTAAACGCAGCTTGGGTATTTACGCCAGCGCCATTATTGAAGCCATGTTGTTCCCGCCTCCGGCACCGAAAGAAGAATGGCGAGAGCTAATTACCGCAATGGCAGCGCAAGGTCGCGACAACTACCGCGCAACAGTACGCCATGATGAAGAATTCGTCCCTTACTTCCGTGTAGCAACGCCAGAGCAAGAACTAGGTAAGTTACCACTAGGTAGCCGACCTGCGAAGCGTAAGCCTCAAGGCGGTATTGAGAGCCTACGTGCGATCCCATGGATATTTGCCTGGGCACAAACCCGTTTGGTACTGCCAAGCTGGTTAGGCGTTATGCGCGCTATTGATAGCGTGAAGACTCCTGAGAACGAAAAAGTGGTTAACGAGATGTTCAGCGAATGGCCGTTCTATCGTTCACGTCTTTCAATGCTAGACATGGTGTTCCATAAAGCCGATCCGCGTATTAGCGAAGCTTATGACGAGCGCTTAGTACCAAAAGAGCTTAAACACTTTGGTGAGGCGCTGCGCAGCGAACTTAAAGAAAGCATCTCGTCGCTGTTGGCTATTACGGGCGATGACGACATTATGAAGAACGACCCGCAAGGTAAAGAGTCGATGGAGATCCGTGCAGCGTATCTTCAACCGCTTCATTACTTGCAAATTGAGCTTCTAGATCGTATCCGTAAAGCCGGTGATGATGCGCAAAACACCAGTTTAGAGCGTGCTATGATGGTAACGATAACTGGTATCGCTATCGGTATGCGTAACACAGGTTAAGCACTGTGTTAGCGAAGTGGTTGAATTGACGCATACTGCTTTATTATGTTGGTCACCTCTCGCTTCGCTAAGCAATAATATGAAAAAGCCCGCTTCATCAAAATGAAGCGGGCTTTTTATTGCTTACGTGTTTTTACTTACACTAAAGATAAGTACCACGTACTAGCAGGTAAGGTCGAAGCGGTCTGCGTTCATCACTTTTGTCCACGCAGCAACGAAATCCTTTACAAACTTTTCTTTGCTGTCATCTTGCGCGTATAGCTCAGCATATGCTCGCAACACTGAGTTTGAACCAAACACTAAGTCAAAGCGTGTAGCGGTAAACACTTCGTCACCTGATGCTCTGTCGACAATGGCGTAGCTGTTTTTCCCAGTCGGCTTCCACGTGTATTTCATGTCGGTAAGATTGACGAAGAAGTCCGTGCTTAGCGTGCCCACATTGTCGGTAAATACACCATGTTTACTTCCGCCGTAGTTAGTGCCAAGCATACGCATACCGCCAACGAGCACCGTCATTTCCTTTGCAGTTAAACCAAGTAGTTGGGTTTTGTCTAACATCAGCTCTTCAGGTTTAACAGCAAAGTCTTTTTGAAGGTAGTTTCGATAGCCGTCTGCAATTGGCTCTAATGGATCAAACGATTCAGCATCGGTCATGTCGTCAGTGGCGTCGCCGCGTCCAGGTGAGAAAGGAACAGGTACGTTAAAGCCTGCCGCTTCAATACCCTTTTCTATGCCCACGTTACCTGCTAAAACGATGGTATCTGCTAGGCTCGCGCCCGCCGCATCAGCAAGTGGAGCAAGAACCTCTAACACCTTATTAAGACGCTCAGGCTCGTTGCCCTCCCAATCTTTCTGAGGAGCTAAACGAATTCGCGCACCATTAGCGCCGCCACGTAAATCTGACCCTCTAAAGGTACGAGCACTATCCCACGCTGTTGCTACCATATCGCCAACAGATAAGCCTGACTCAGCAATTTTACTCTTCAACGCATCAACGTCGTAAGACGTACTGCCCTCAGGAACCGGGTCTTGCCAAATTAACGTATCTTCTGGTACGTCAGGCCCTATGTAACGAACTTTTGGTCCTAGATCGCGGTGAGTAAGTTTAAACCATGCGCGTGCAAACACCTCGCTGAAGTATTCGTGATCTTTATAGAATTTCTCAGAAATTTTTCTATATTCTGGGTCCATCTTCATCGCCATATCGGCGTCGGTCATAATAGGGTTATAGCGTTTTGATGGGTCTTCAACATCAACTGGCTTATCTTCTTCCTTAATGTTAATTGGCTCCCACTGCTCAGCGCCCGCTGGAGACTTTTTTAGTTCCCAATCGTAATTTAGTAATAGATGGAAATAGCCGTTATCCCATTGCGTAGGATTCGTTGTCCACGCCCCCTCAATACCACTTGATACGGTATCGCGGCCAATGCTGCGGCTCTTGTGATTCATCCAACCAAGACCTGCTTCTTCAATACCAGCTGCTTCTGGATCGGGACCTAGCGCTTCAGCACTGCCGTTACCATGACATTTACCGACCGTATGACCGCCCGCGGCTAACGCAACGGTTTCTTCGTCGTTCATTGCCATACGCGCAAAAGTTTCACGTACGTGAGCTGCCGTTTTAAGTGGATCAGGCTTACCATTAACGCCTTCAGGGTTTACGTAAATAAGGCCCATTTGTACCGCGGCCAACGGGTTTTCCATGGTTTCAGGGCTATCAACATCTTCATACCGCTCATCACTGGGCGCTAACCACTCTTTCTCAGCACCCCAGTAAACGTCTTTCTCTGGATGCCAAATATCTTCTCGGCCAAAGGCAAAACCATAGGTTTTAAGACCCATGCTTTCATAAGCAATGGTTCCAGCAAGAACGAACAAGTCAGCCCAGCTTAATTTGTTGCCGTACTTCTTCTTTATTGGCCAAAGCAAACGGCGAGCTTTATCTAAGTTAACGTTATCAGGCCAAGAGTTAAGCGGTGCAAAACGTTGATTACCAGTTGAAGCGCCACCGCGACCATCTGCAATACGATACGAGCCTGCCGCATGCCATGACATACGGATCATCAGACCGCCATAGTGCCCCCAATCCGCTGGCCACCATGGCTGAGAATCTGTCATCAAATCAGTGAGATCTTTTTTAAGGGCTTGAAAGTCTAGTTTTTTAACCTCTTCACGGTAATCGAAGTCTTCTCCCATTGGGTTTGTCTTCGTATCGTGCTGATGAAGAATGTCTAAGTTTAAGGCTTCAGGCCACCAGTCCATTACTGTTGTCCCGGTGGCTGTTAAACCACCATGCATGACTGGGCACTTTTTTGCCGAATCATTCACATCACCTAACTTTGCATTGCTCATATTACATCCTCTTTGCCTGTTCGTTTGCGTTATACAACTCACACGTTAGTTAAGTTATAGGATTGACCTATGGAGTTACGCTGTCACGTTATCATTTGATACTAAATCAGCGTTCTTCAAGCATAGTCAAAGTTCTACGCTTCGCCATAACTTAAAGCATTAAATCACAACGCGAGCACTTGCCCACAAATTCCAATAGCGGTAAGCCTCTAAGCTTTTTCTCATGGCTGAGAGCCACAAAATATTAAAGGGTTATGCTTATGCTACAGTTAAAGGTATTGCTGCAGATTCAGGGGAAATCAGGCTTTTTAATGTAATGAAATTCCGTTCTCTTAATTAAATTGAACACACCTCCATTCAAAATCGCCAACAGCGTATGCCTAAATTAGTCGTGGTTTGCCAAAGGAGGATACAAACAAACCTTCCGTACAGTTAAAAAGTCGCTTCGACCTTTTTACACTTTAAAGGTCCCAATTCTTGGGGCTTTTATTAATAAATTAAGGATGACTTATGCAAGAGTTAAATGTAGAAGAGGTAACATAAGTGTCTGGAGCAATGAGTGACTGGACCTCTGGAGGCATGGCAGTAATAGGCCTTGGGATTGCCGGAGGTCCAGCTACAGGTATATTCGGACTCGCTGTCGGCGGAGCAATGATGTTCATTGGCTATTTCGACGAGTAAGAAGTGATAAAAGCTCACCTTTGGGCGAGCTTTTAATATCCACCTAATTAGGATAAAACACTATGAAACATAAGAAATTGGCTGATTTCACTTACCTTGTTTTGATCTTTACAACGTTCATCGCCTCCTACTTTAAAGATAGCGATTCTTTTTTTTACACATTTACCGTACTAACGCTGGGTTATATAGTCATTCTTCAGCATGGCATTATTCAACGTTTGGATTTCAACGAAGCTCCCCTCTATGTGGGTAATAAATCTATAAATACAGAAAAATGAGATTTTGGGCTGAGAGAAGTTTTGTTAAGTAAACTTGCACCAAAAACGCCGTCGCAATGGCTACAAAGATGCAACAAAAAAGGCTGGATAGCTAAGGTCGTTTGAGACCTTAGCTATCCAGCCTTTTCAAGCGGATGCTAATGCATCCGCTTCAAGCACTATTAGCCGTTTACGAAGTCAACGCCTAGCTTGATGTCACCACGTAGGCCTTCAAGCATGTCGTTTTTCGCTTTTTCTTCAAATGCGCTTAGCTCGCCGTATGGCAAGATTTCTTCAACACCGTTTGCGCCAAGGCGAACTGGGTGTGCAAAGAATGCTGCGTCGTCGCTGTCGTCAGTTTGTACATAAGTGTACTCAACAACGTTCTCGCCTTGCATTGCTGCAACTAGAGATAAACAGAAACGTGCTGCTGCTTGACCCATTGATAGGGTTGCAGAGCCGCCGCCCGCTTTAGCTTCAACAACTTCGGTACCCGCATTTTGGATACGAGTTGTTAGGCTAGCAACTTCTTCGTCTGTGAACTCTACACCTTCAACTTGTGAAAGAAGAGGAAGGATAGTTGTACCAGAGTGACCACCGATTACCGGTACGTGCACAGAAGATACGTCTACACCTTTAAGTTCAGCAACAAACGTTTCAGCACGGATAACGTCTAGTGTCGTTACACCGAAAAGCTTGTTCTTGTCGTAAACGCCTTTTGCTTTTAGCGTTTCAGCTGCAATAGCAACAGTAGTGTTAACTGGGTTAGTGATGATACCAACACACGCGTTCGGGCAGTTATCAGCTACACCTTCGATTAGGTTTTTAACAATGCCGGCGTTGATGTTGAACAGATCAGAACGATCCATACCTGGCTTACGAGGCATACCAGCTGGAATTAGAACAACGTCTGCTCCAGTTAGTGCATCAGCTAGGTCATCTTTACCGTGACCGGTTACTTTTACCGCAGTGGGGATGTGGCTCAAATCAACGGCAACACCAGGAACAACTGGCGCTACGTCGTAAAGCGCTAAATCTGAACCTGCTGGCAATTGTGTTTTCAACAACAAAGACAGCGCCTGACCAATACCACCGGCAGCACCTAACACGGCTACTTTCATACCATTTCTCCTATGGGATTACTTCACGTATTTAAACGGAACGTCACACTAATGCAACGCGGGGGAAAACTCAATCACCGGATCGTCTTATTAACGTTATTTATGGCGATTTTATGTCGATATTCATTATCATGAATGATTATGCAAAGAAATTGCGCAAAGTCTACCTGTACGGCACAATAAGCGCATACTAAATATAATTCCTAACGATAACCCTTAAAAAAGAAAAGAGCGCTAATGGCAAACGCAAAACAAGAGCAACTCATCAAGGCTTTTAAAGAAATTCTTAAAGCGGAAAGTTATGGTTCGCAGGGCGAGATTGTTGATGCTTTAAAAGCTCAAGGTTTTGACAATATCAGTCAATCTAAAATCTCTAGAATGCTAAGCAAGTTCGGTGCAGTAAGAACCCGCAATGCTAGAGGCGACATGGTGTACTGCTTGCCTCCAGAACTAGGTATGCCTACCGCTAAAAGCCCTCTCAAGCAATTGGTGCTAGACATAGTTCACAACAACGTCATGGTTATAATAAGAACGAGTCCTGGTGCTGCTCAGCTTATTGCCCGGTTATTAGATTCGTTAAGCAAGAAAGATGGCGTACTAGGCACTATTGCAGGCGACGACACAATTTTTATTGCTCCTGCCGATGTAACGAGAATTGAAGAATTAAGACAGCGAGTTGAAGACTTGTTTGAAAATGTCTAACCAATTCAAATCAACTATTACATATTAAAAAAAAGCCGCTAATAAAAATTAGCGGCAAGGGAATTTGTACCAGGGAGATACAAATAAACACACCCCATTAAATTACCAAATCTCTTCTACTTTTTGTGCAAAGAAAAGTAAATTGCATGTAAAACATCACTTTTCAAAACAGACACTTAACACAAAAAAATCCATCTATGATGTTTTTACTCGCGGCAAGTTCAAATTTTTAATTCATAATTAAGTATAGCACCGTAAATATCTTTTCAGGCAGAGTAAATTCAAAGTAAAAACTGTCAATAATAAACAAATGAGCGCCCGCTCAAATTGATTATCCCCCCGACAAAAGGCTTAATTCTCTCGACAAATTACATCTGTCAAAAATTTATAATAATCACCATCCACTTTTCGTTTTTACACAAAGTGGTGGAACGGGGAATTTAAGATGTTTAAAAATAAAAAACTTAGTTTAGCGGTAAAGCAAAGCTTGTTAATTACCAGTGTTATGGGTGTAACAACGTCGCTCACTGCTAATGCTCAAACGACTGAAGAAAATACTGAAGCACCCATTGAGAAAATCCAGGTTACAGGATCTCACATTAAGCGCGTTGATTTAGAATCAGTTTCACCAGTTACTGTTATTACAGCGGAATCAATCAAGTTATCTGGAGACACCACTGTCGCAGACGTTTTACGCAATTCGTCGATAAACACGTTTGGGTCATTTAGAGGGCAATCAGGTTATGGTAGCGGTGCCTCTGCTTCAAGTGAGGTAAACCTGCGCGGCTTAGGTGCTGGCGCAACCTTGGTACTGATGGATGGTCGTAGGTTACCAGGCTTAGGTTACGACGGCGGCTCGTCGTCTGATATGTCTATGATCCCCATGTCTATTGTTGAACGCATAGAAATTTTACGCGATGGCGCTTCTGCTATTTACGGGTCAGATGCCGTTGCTGGTGTAATCAACATCATTACTAAAAAAGAGTTTGATGGTGTTGAGTTTGGCTATAACTTTGAAGATCCGGGCGTAGACGGCGGCAACAGCAGCCAATACAACTTTGCAGCAGGCTTAACCAGTGATAGAGGCAGTATTGTTTTCATTGCAGAGCACGCCAACACTCAAGAAGTAACCGATGTAGCAGTAAACGGTGATTTTGCAGATGGCAGCTATTCAACCTATAGTCCAGTTGCCAACTTTTTAGGTGATAGCGCTGACACCTTCGCATATAACACCGACCTTTGTGGTGAAGTAACCGATACGTCCATTGAATCTGATCGTTGCGGTTACTATTACGGTAACTCTACTTGGTTGTATGGCGCATCTGAAAAGAACTCGATCATGACAAAGATCGCGTACGAACTTACCGACTCCATTACATTCAACAGTCGTTTTTCTGCGCAACAAACGTCAACCGACACTCGTTATGCCGCTACCCCTGTGTCTACGTCTTCTGTAACTATAGATTCAGACAACGCGATGAACCCATACGGCGAAGACGGCAATATTTACTTCAGAACCGCTAGTCTAGGCACCCGTGACACGACCACAGAGAAAACCACGTTTGAGTTAGTTACCGGGCTAGAGGGCTATTCAAGCTTTGCAGGAAACGATTGGGACTGGCAGATAAACTATCAGCGCACAAATGCCAAAGAAGAAGTTTTTAACTATAACTTAGTTAACGATACCGTCGTGCAAGACCTTATTGATACAGAACAGTTAGACCTTTTCAACGTTCAAGGCTTGAGCACAGAAGACTGGTCTAGCTACAACGCTGAACTTTTAGACCTAGCACGACATACAGGGACTTACCAGTCTACACAAAAGCGTGACATTATTGATGCCAGCATTTCAGGTGAAGTGTTTGCAAACGACTTTATGCGAGTTAGCGCTGTTGTGGGTGCGGAATATTCACACTTAGATTTTGAACAGATATCAGACCCTGAATCAGGTTTGGGTTTCATTTCAGGTGGCTCGGGCGGCGATGATGTCTATGCAACGCGTAAGCGCCAGTCATATTTTACCGAGGTAGCAATTGAGCTTCCGCATGATGTAGAGATATCAGGCGCACTTCGTTATGACGGCTACGAGCTTGAGGGTGATACCGGCGCTGAAATAAGTACAGCAGACTTTTCTGATACCGTACCTAAACTAGGCATAAGCTGGCGACCTTCAGAGTCATTGTTACTGCGCGCCAGTTGGGGTGAAGCATTCAGAACGCCAACAATGAGTGAAATGTTTGCGTCAATTTCCTATAGCTTCCCATCAGCTTACGATACCTATTACTGCGATACTCAAGGTAATGCAGACTCTGATACAAGCTACTGTTCTACTACACAGCAGCACCTAACCTACTACGGCGGTAATCCGAACTTAAAGCCTGAAAATTCAGAGTCATTGACCCTAGGTCTAGTGTATGACGTAACCGACGATTTTTCTGTTGAGCTGTCATACTATCAATACGACTACGAAAACAAAATTGAAGATATCGACGTAGATGATTTGATAGCAGCAGATCTTGACGGTACTTCTAGTAATATCGTTCGCGACAGCAACGGACAAATATTATCGATTACATCTGGCTACACTAATTACGCTCAAGTAAAAACAAGCGGACTAGATTTAACGGCTGATTATCGTGTACCCACATCTATTGGTGAATTTGGCGTGAACTTAGAGCTTTCTCACGTAATAAGTTATGAAGAAGAAGGTATTGAGTGGTCGGGAGAACTATTTTACCCAGACAATAGAGGCAACGTTACCTTAGACTGGAATGATGGCGATAAGTGGACAGCATCATGGAGAACACTATTTATTGGCTCTCATGGCGATACTTACTACGATTATTACCAGTATGCTGATAACTATTTTAAACATAACGTGACGGTTTCATATCAAGTTAACGAGAACTTGTTGATGTCAGCGGGTATCAATAATGTGACGGATGAATTAATCGAATACGATCCGGGCGTATGGCGCGGTTATGACGATGCTTTATACGATCCTCTAGGTCGAACATTGAATTTGAGACTTCAGGCTAGCTTTTAATTGATATAAACAATCGCCCCTTAATAAGGGGCGATTTAAAATGATCATTACTAAAACTATTTAAGCCAGTAGCTTAATGAGCGCGTCTGCCGCTGGGCGTGAAGACGGTGGATTCTGCCCAGTTACCAACAAACCATCAGTACACACTTTTACGGCGAAATCGTCAGCACTTTCATATTTTCCGCCCTTTTTAACCAGTTCATCTTCAACCAGATAAGGTACTACATCGGTAAGTTCCATTGCCGCTTCTTCGCTGTTTGAGAATCCAGTTACCTGCTTACCATCAACCAAATATTTGCCATCTGACGTTTTAACGTCTTTCAGCACAATAGGTGCGTGGCATACTGCTCCAACAGGCTTTTTCGCTGCAATTGTGTCTTCGATTAACTTAATCGAGTGCGCGTTATCAGAAAGATCCCATAACGGACCATGGCCACCGGGGTAAAATACAGCGTCAAATTCATCAGCACGCACGTCTTCAAGCGGTATGGTCGACGCCATTGCACTTCGCGCCAATTCATCTTTTGTATAACGCATAGCGTCATCTGTCATTGCATCATCCGCTAAACTATTGGGGTCGATAGGTACTTGGCCGCCCATTGGCGACGCAAGCGTTATCGTATAGCCTTGGTCTTTAAATGCGTAATATGGCGCTGCGAACTCCTCTAACCACATGCCGGTTTTCTTGCCCGTATCACCCATAATTTCGTGAGACGTCATTACCATAAGCATACGCTTTGTCATAAGCCCTCCTTGCGAGCATTTAAGAATTTAGTGTCAATTTCTTCGGACAACTCGCGTACTTAGATCATTAAAATAACGGAGGATCGTTTGATTACATAATGGTGAGATTAATGGCAAGCATAAAAAAGTGCCACTTCCTGTTAAGGAGAGTGGCACCTAACACTACAAATTGTAGTTAGTGTTTACTACTTCTTAGAAGCGGTAGTTAACACCCAAACGTAATTCCCAAAGTGATGCATCACCTTGACGTGGAGTTGGGTTTGAAGAACCAATTGTAACAGTGTTAAACGATGCTTCTTCAAGAATGCCCCAGTCGTCATTCAGCATATTTGTGAAGTTATCAATCACGAAGAATACTTGTGCTGAGTGGTCTTTGTGGAACGCTGGAACATCTTGGCGAACCGCGATATCAACTTTTGTCCACCAAGGGCTTTCTTCATCATTACGCTCAGCACCGATTGGAAGAACACTACCGCTATCTAAGTAAGGAGTGAATCCAAAGATCGCATTACCTTCATTTTTTGAGTAAACAAGGCTGTAAGGTCTGCCAGACTGTGCAACCGCAAATGCAGAGAACGTAGTGTCATAACCATCAATAAGCTCGGTGGTGTAACGGAAGTCCAATGTAAAGCGGTGAGCAATGTTCCAATCAGAAAGTGAAGATACATCTTCATTCGGGTTAGTGAATGCTCTGTACTGGTAGTTAGAGAAAGCTACCGAGCTAGTCATAGGCTGAGTATCTTCAGCGTGGCTGTAGTTATAACCCGCAACAACTGAGATTCCGTTATCCCAAGCTTTATTCATAACTGCAGTTAATGAGTATGAAGTTGAAGTCTCATCAGAATTTGTTAACTCAAGAGAGCCATAACCGTTTCTATCGTAATCGATATAACCTTCTTCGGTTAAGCCAACCGCTTCAATACCTTTGTATTTAATCATCGCTTGGTCTTGCGTAATGCTTACCAATAGGTCTAGGTTAAATACGTAGTCTTCATCTGTAATATGCGTCAAGCCCGCAGAGATTTTCCACTCGCTAGGCATTTCGAAGTCTGGGTCAAGGTTATTACTTTCGAAGTTGTCGCCTTCACCAGCATCCATAGCTGCATCTAAGTCTGACGGTACAGAATAACCAGGACCAGCAGTTACGCCATCTTCTGTGTTAACCCAAGTAATGCTGCCATCGAACAAGTTAGCGTAAGTACCTTCTACTTCACCACCTAGCACGTTAGTATTTTGATAATTGTTAGTCATCCAAACGTTAGGGTTACCACCTGAGAATAGACCAACACCACCGCGAAGTTCTGTACTATCGCTTAGCGTGTAGTTAAGGCCAATACGCGGTTGAAGTAAGTCAACACCGTCTAAGTTAGCCGTATTGCTGTAACCGTAAGAATCAGTAAATTCAGTATTTTCTACTGGACGGTCAGACGTTGTAATCCAATCATAACGAAGGCCTGCAACTACTTTAAGGTCGTCAGTTAAATAGAATTCGTCTTGTGCGTATACTGATTGAGATTTAAAGCCCCATTCTGCAGCACGGTCTAGCAGGTTACCAGAGTACGCGTAGCCGTACTCGATTTCTGCATTCGTACCGTTCTCAAAGTCTTCAAGACTTTCGAATGTAATTGACGTTTCAGAGTGCTGAACAAATAGGTTATAGATATCTAGATCGTCGCTTTCATAACCGAAAGTTAGCGTGTGGCCATTGTCGAAATAGTAGTTACCACGGAACATTAGGCTCATCGCTTCCCAGTCTAGCTGGTTAGACTGACGGCTGTCATCAGAACCTAAGTAAACTACTAGATCATCGGCGTTATCTTCAGTTTCGTTTCCAAGCTCGATTTTAATTTCGCCAAAGTCGTTGTCGCCTGGAGTGCCGTTACCGTACATAGAACGCTGAAGGTTATCTAGCTCGGTACGAGAGACACGAATTTCTGTTGAAAACTTGTCTGTCCAATCAGAGTACAATACACCTACAAACGTTTGCAGTTCTGCGCCACGCTCATATAAGTGGCTAGACAATTCAAACTCGTCTGCGTCGCCGTCAGATTCAGCAAAGTTGTTACCGTCATTATAGTTATAAGTGAAGGCGAAACGATGCTGGTCATTAATGTTCCAGTCTAACTTAATAAGTAACTTTTCATCTTCGTTAGCTAGGCTTGAAGGAACAGAGCCAGCGTCGAAGTTATACAAAGATTGTGAAACTGACTGAATAGTTTCTAGCTGCTCTTGACTAATAGCAACTTCGTTGATGGCACCTGAGCCGATTGCGCCGCGGTCAAAGGTATTAGCGCCTTCAAGTTTTTCGTATGCAGCAAAAATAAATAGTTTATCTTTGATAAGTGGTGCACCAACAGAAAAGCCATAACGCTTCTCGGTATAGCCGCCAAGAGTAATGTCGTCACCTTCTAAAGAATCACCACGTAGGCTGTCACTACCAAAGTCGTAGAAAGCAGTACCGTGAACTTCATTAGTACCTGTTTTACTTACAGCACTAATATTACACGCAGAGAAACCACCGTAGATTACATCAAACGGTGCAATTTCTACTGAAACACCAGCAATAGCATCGAAAGAGAAAGGCATTCTTTCAGTTGGGTAGCCGTTTGAGTTAAGACCGAAAAGGTCATTCATGCGAACACCATCAACAGTCAAGCTGTTGAAGCGAGGGCTTTTACCAGCACATTGGATACCGTTGCTGCCGCCTTCGTCTACGTAGATACGTGGGTCGATACGAACGATGTCAGTGATGTCACGGTTAATTGCAGGCGCTTCTTGAAGAGTAGAAAGGTCGAAGCTTGCTACTGGGCCAGTTTGACCGAAAGACAAACTACTTACTTGAGAACCAGTAACAACAATGTTTTCGTACTGAGCCGCTGGCTCAAGCGTACGTTCGATAGATGCAGATTCACCAAGCTCTAAGTAAACATCGTTGATTGTTTGATCAGCGAATTCATCAGAATCAATAACAACTGTGTATGGACCACCAACGCGAAGACCGCGAAGACTGAACGTACCACCACTGTTAACTGTTACTGTTTTCACAGCACCAGTAGGAACGTGAGTTACCGTTACAACGGTACCTGCTGCTGGGTTACCTTGAGGCCCCATAATTTTACCGTTCAATTCAGATGACGTTACCTGCGCCATTGCAGTTGACGACAAACCGATTGACAGCGCAACCGCAGCCGCAATGCGACTGAACTTTGCTGATGTTCTCATGTGTGTTTCCCTTTTTTGTTTAAATTTGTTTTTAGGTTCGCTAGTAGGGTATTTCCCGTAGTCGACCTTCAATTAATATGAATCGACAAAATTGTTATAGAGATTCATGTCAATTTTATTACAACTTTACATTTTTATTTAGCAGCAACTCCCCTAGGCGTTTGACTTTGTAAAAAATATCTTGACCAAATGGTCAGGTTAATTTACTTATTATTATTATTGTCAATTCACGGCGTTTAGCTGATGTTATTCTTGCCATATCACGCACTAATAAACAGCGTTTAACAAAAATCAGGTTTACCTATAAAAACTACAACAATAACAACAACTTAATAATTTTAAATAAACTTACCTATTGCAATAAGTAACCTTAACTGATGAAATCCATATATAAATCGTTAATTCATTTGGTCGTTTTTTTGACAGATTTAAGAATTGTTACCTCTGTAAAGTGGATTATATTAGCTATGGTTGCGCTGTTGTGTAGCCTAGCAAGCTATTACAAAAATTCTATGCTTTATGATGACATTCTGCCGCAAACTGGTCAAACATTAACCTGCAACACAGGGTTATCAGGTAATAAGGACGTGTTTTCAGCTTATATTACTGATGGTCGGATAGCGGAAATGGTTAGCGAACGCTTGTGCTCAGATAGCACAATAAAGCGTCAGTATAGTGGTATAAAAGTAGTGATTGGCCAAAGCGATTACGATACCTTTAGGTATATTAATCACGGCGTTGTTGACTTAGCATTAGTAAAAAGCAATATCGTAGACGCTTTCGGTGCAGATAAAATTTACGGTTTAACCAAACTAGCAGCCCACCCTGATTACCCCGCATTCTTCATAGCTCTCAGAGAAAAGCCATTATTAAGTAAAGAGTATTTACTTGGTAAACGCATAGGACTTTTGGATTACCCTAGTAGCCGCTCAGGTCACATAGTGCCAAAAACGGTTTTACACCACATGGGGCTAACTGACACTAATGTCGACATTATTTATTACAGCTCTCACAAGGAATTAAGGCGAGCACTTCTTGCCGGCGAAGTTGATATCATTTCGACGTATTGGGCGGAGGAAGATGCCGACACGTTTTCTAAAAACTACACTTCACCTCTACTTGAAAGCGTTAGCGGAATGCAGTGGTATTTGAAAATGCAAACTCAAAATACAGACCTGTTTTGCGCGATACAGTCTGTTATTTACGAAATAGCGACTACCCACCCAAGACCATATTACAAAAATATTACGCTGGAAGAGGGTTGTAACAAATGAGTAAAATAAAGCTTCGACCTAAATCGCCTGTCAGGCTCGTCGCAACTTTAACCTTCCTGCTAATTTCATTACAAATTGCGTCAATAATTGGCCAGTATCTTGCGCATCAATTTTCTATACACAGAGCTATTGACGTAGTGGAGAGACGGATTAGTTTGGATAGCGCTTTCCTTGATGTCGGAAACGAAACGCTGAATACACCAGCAAATAGGTATGCTATTGAACGTTACCTAGAGCGTCTCGAAAAAGTTTTAGAAGAAAAAAACCTTCCCGTAGTAGTAAGTGAAATTCAGGGCGTTAGAACCAAGTCAGACTTAACTGAATTCCCGAGATTGCACCGCACTACCTTCGAAAATGCAGAGCAAACCATTAGTATTTCTATTAACAGTAGAAATCCGCTCAATGAAGTTGGAATTAGTTGGCTGAGTATCATCCTTGCACTACTTATTTCCCCGCTTTTTGCTTTTACTAGTAAAAAAAGACGAGCACAGTCTGCGCGTGAAGAAATAGTACTTCCCCCTAAGCCTAGGCTTGTTATTAATCTACAGGAAAAAACCATTTCAAACGGTATTGATGACAAAGTAGTGACACTTCAAAACAAGCCTCTATGTTTCTATACCGCATTAGTTAAGTATTGCATAGATAACCCTAATGAATCTTTGCCTCCACATAAAGATGTACCGCACGAGTTAATGGCATTAGCAAATAAGTGCTTCGGACGGTTAATTGAATTGGGCCATACGAAGCGAAAGCGCCCAGATTTTAACGCAAACTTAGATAAAACCCTTAGCGAAATACGTGCTGCACTTGATGATGTGTTCACGGGCTATATTGATGAAAAAGAGACCTACTACCCGCCTAGAGCACAAGGTGAGGGTTCTCGTTCAAAACAGCATTCGTATGCATTGCCAAGTATTAAGGAAGACGATATAGAGATAATTGGTAATTAGCGATATTTTGATTATTTCAGTGAAAAACTGACCACTTGGAGAACTTTTTTGTATTTTTTGCGAGTTTGAAAAACACCCCGCAATACCTTGAAAATCCAATAAAGTTCCTGCAAAGACCGCGCCCAAAAGTGATAACTTGTGAATATAACATTGATTCGCGAGGCCTAAACGCGTATCTTTGCACCAACAAAATCAGCTTTATAGTACTATGCAATCGCCACTTATTATTGCCATTTCTGGAGCTTCTGGCTCTGGGAAGTCTCTTTTTACAAAAAATTTGTTTAACGGCTTCAGTGCTCAAGGCCGCCCTGTTCAGGTGCTGCGCGAAGATCACTATTATCGTGCTCAAGATCACCTTCCTATGGAACAGCGTGAGAAGAATAACTACGATCATCCAAATGCGTTTGAACATGAGTTATTAAAAGCACACTTGCAAGCACTGCGTGATGGCCAACCTATTGACTATCCACACTACTGCTATAAAACGCACACGCGCTTACCTGAAACTGAACGCCTTAATCCAGCGCCAGTTATCATCCTTGAAGGTATCATGCTGCTAGCGCGTACCGATTTATTACCTCTATATGATGTAAAAATCTTTATCGACACTCCGCTTGATATTTGTTTGATGCGCCGAATGATGCGAGACCTGAAAGAGCGTGGCCGTAGCATTGAGTCGGTGGCAAAGCAGTACGAAGAAACTGTAAAGCCTATGTATCATCAATTTATCGAACCTAGCCGCTTCACTGCCGACGTAGTAGTGACGCAAGGTGGCAAAAACCAAATTGCATTAGATGTGATCAAATCACACATTCAGCAAGCGCTTCTTTAAGGGAACATTACTATGGTAAGTTTACTGGGCATTGCAGTCCTTCTGGGTATTGCCTTCGCGTTATCATCGGCGAAACGCAATATAAATTGGCGCACCGTTGGTGGCGCATTTGCTATTCAAGCATCAGTTGGCGCATTTGTCCTGTATTCTGAACCAGGTAAGGAAGTTTTGTTAAGCGCGACCAAATTCGTTGCTAACATTATTGCTTATAGCCAAGAAGGTATAAACTTCTTGTTCGGTCCTATTGGCGACAAATCAATTGCATTCATTTTTGCCTTCAATGTACTCCCTGTTATTGTCTTTTTCTCGGCCCTTATCGCGGTGCTCTATCACCTTAAAGTGATGGGCTTAATCATAAAAATTATCGGTGGCTTTCTACAAAAAGCGTTGGGAACTAGTCGACCTGAGTCCATGTCCTCTGCTGCCAATATTTTTGTGGGCCAAACTGAAGCACCTTTAGTGGTACGCCCTTTTATTCCACACATGACGAGCTCTGAGCTGTTTGCCGTTATGGTAGGTGGTTTAGCGTCAATTGCTGGCTCTGTAATGGCAGGGTACGCGGGAATGGGCGTAGACCTTAAGTATTTATTGGCGGCCAGCTTTATGGCTGCGCCAGGTGGCTTACTAATGGCAAAAATTATCTTGCCTGAAACCAGTAAGCCAAATGAAGATTTACATGACGTAGACGCGGAAGATACTGCCTACGCCAATGTATTTGATGCTGCGGCCAGTGGCGCAGCGTCAGGCATGCAGCTTGCGTTAAACGTAGGCGCCATGCTACTCGCTTTCATAGCTTTAATTGCCATGTTCAACGGTCTTATTGGCTGGACGGCAGCGCTATTTGGTTATGAAAACGTCACGTTTGAAGGGATCCTGGGTTATGTGCTTCAACCTCTCGCATGGGCAATCGGCGTACCATGGGAGGAAGCGCAACTTGCAGGTAGTTTCATTGGTCAGAAAATGGTGGTCAACGAATTTGTTGCTTACCTCAACTTCTTAGAAAACCAATCACAGCTATCTGAAGCATCTCAGGCCATTATCACCTTTGCACTTTGTGGTTTTGCAAACTTCTCTTCTATCGCTATTTTGATGGGTGGAATTGGTGCTATGGCACCAACACGCAGAAAAGAAATTGCGAGACTGGGGCTAAAAGCTGTTATTGCTGCAACGTTATCTAACTTAATGAGTGCCGCGCTAGCGGGCTTTTACCTCTCTCTTGGTTAAATTTCATTAATTTGGACCAGTTGGTCAAGATTTTACTAGACTAACTGGTCAGGTTTCTGTAAATTACGCGCAAATTCCTCGCGGGGTTGATTTATGTCAATTTCTGCGACTTTTTTCTGTAGCCCGTCTACCTTTATAATGCCGCAGTCAAAATATACGGGATAAAGTTATGCAATTAGTTGCTGTTGATTACCAAGCGGAAAACGCACAAGAAGAATTCGTGAAGTCACTTCGCGAGACAGGGTTCGGTGTTTTAAAGAATCACCCTATCCAGCAGTCATTAGTTCAAGGTATTTACAACAATTGGCAGGGCTTCTTCGACAGTGAAGAGAAGAATGATTACCTGTACAACAAAGGTAAACAAGACGGATTTTTCCCTCAGAGTGTATCTGAGGTAGCCAAAGGCTTTACGAAAAAAGATATTAAAGAGTATTACCACTTCTATCCGTGGGGACAGTGTCCAGAAGCACTACACCCACAAATTTCTCAGTACTATGAGGAAGCAAACACACTAGCGAAAGAGCTACTGGGTTGGATAGAAAAACATTCTCCTTCAGAGGTGAGTGAGAAGTACAGTCAACCGCTAGGTAACATGATCAAAGATTCTGATCAAACCTTGCTACGTATACTGCACTACCCACCACTAAAAGGTGATGAAGAAGTAGATGCAATTCGCGCTGCTGCTCACGAAGATATTAACTTAATTACTATCTTACCGGCAGCTAACGAACCTGGATTGCAAGTACAAGCTAAAGACGGTAGTTGGATTGACGTTCCTTGTGATTTTGGGAACTTGATTGTGAATATTGGCGACATGCTTCAAGAAGCATCAGGCGGATATTTCCCATCAACTACGCATAGGGTTGTAAACCCAGATGGCACTGACATGACGAAATCTCGCATTTCATTGCCACTATTTTTACACCCTAGACCAGATGTTGTTCTTTCAGAACGTCATACTGCAGGGTCATACCTGCAAGAGCGCCTTCGTGAGCTGGGCGTTATATAAATTAAGTTCCTTTTGTAGTGTTATTCTTTTGCCGCAGCTAGTCTGCGGCTTTTTTTTAATTACTTGCCAACGTGGCTAATTTAGAAGAATAGCGCTGTTTTTCCTGTTGGTTTGATGAATGCTTAACGGCCCTTTCCAAGAAGCGTTGTGCTTCGCTTACATCTCCTAACTCGTGATAAGCTTTGGCCATTCCGAACAAAATCTCGTGACGCGCATTATCAAGCTTTAGTCCTTTTCTATAGTGCTCTATAGCAGCAATAATGTCGCCGGCCTCAAACGCCTGCTCTCCCAATATGTAATGATAAAAAGGGTTATTTTTACGCTTTGCTTCAACCATTTGCGTGATCTGCATTGCTTCTTCATCTCTGTCTTGGTGAGTATAGAGAATGGATAAATTCTCCCATGCTGTGAGGTTTTCATCATCCAGTGATAGTGCATGCTTGTAAGTCATCTCAGCCTGCTCATAAGCGTCAACCATTCTGTATAAAACGCCAAGGTTAACCCAACTTTGCTGTAGCTCAGGAGTTAATGTAGCAGCCGCACGAAAGTAGCTATAAGCCCTTGTGTAGCTATTCGCAACCAAAGCGTCTGCCCCTTTGTTGTTGTAGTACATAGACACAATTTTACTTTTCGATACAGGCTTTCTGGGAAAGTAGTTTCGTAACATCTGCGGATCAAAGTCTACGTCTGCCCATGAACCTCCAATCGATGTTACATTGTTAGCTTCAGGCATGGAGATTCGCATATTAATATGGCCGTTAAGTAAGCTGTATCCGTCCCTCCGCGTCCAGTACTCTGGAATATCCACATCGTAGAAGGTTGCTGTTAAACCAACATATTCAGCCAGCGCATAGGTCATAATGGATAACGACAAGCAGTTCGCCGCCCGATTATTAAATGTTGTATCTGCTGTGGTATTCGCACTATTGCGATAAAGCATGCCGTAGTCGGAGTGGTCAAAAATAGCTTTCACTAGACCTCTAACATTTTTCTGAGAAATGCTTTTGTCATACACCGCTTTTTCAGCAAAACGCTGAGCGTCTTCACCTAAATGAAAAATTTCATCAACAGACTCAACGGGGAATAACGTGTAAGAGGGAAAAAGGCTATCGTTTAATAGTGTAGGCGGCGACGCTAGATTTTGCTCGTCAGTGGACTGGCAAGCACTGAGAAAAAAACAAAGTAGCCAAATCAAAACTAGTCGAGTATTCATACCAGGCACCTTTTTTAGTTACTCGATAGTTCAAAATTATAGCACCCAAACACAAATTTTACATTTTATTTACATCCTGCATAACTGGTCTTTTATCGCAATGTTGTGATTTAACTGTCGCTTATCACGCTTTGCTTTTTAAAGTCGAAACGATTTGCTTATCGCATTACACAAAGTTAATCATCAAATTTTTGCGAACAGGCGTACTCATGTTCAATTCAGTAACTTTCAAAGGCTGTTGTTTAGCAATATGAAGGATGGTGAATTTCACTTAATGCCAATTTACATGTTAAAGGAAATAGTATGAAAAAATTAATGAGTGCGTTGTTTTTGATAGTAATGAGCGCAAACGCTTTCGCTGGACACCATGCAAAAGGCGATCATAAAGACATTGTTGAGACTGCTGCGAGCAATGAGATGTTTTCAACATTAGTCGCTGCGGTAAAGTCTGCCGACTTAGTTAGTACGTTGAAGGGAGAAGGTCCATTTACTGTGTTTGCCCCAACTGATGATGCCTTCGCTGCATTACCAGATGGAACAATTGAAATGCTGCTTAAACCTGAAAACAAGCAAACATTAGCAAAGATCCTTACCTATCATGTGGTGGCGGGTAAAGTAACAGCAAAAGACGTGTCGACACTAACTGATACCACTACAGTGGAAGGCAGTAAAGTGATGGTGTCTACCAGCATGAACAAAGTCATGATAAACGATGCGCAAGTAATTAAAGCTGACGTGATGACGAGCAATGGTGTCATTCATGTTATTGATAAAGTATTGCTTCCTAGTGATGTAAAAGCGGCGCTATAACTTTATCCGCAATAATAAATGCAGAGAGCAGCTGTTGTTGCTCTTTGCTTCTCTCCTAAATTATCCACCGATCTCTTCAAGTCGCTTTGGCGTAAACAACACTAACTCAATAGGCAGTTTTCAGTAGCTTTAAAGTTTCGCGTGAGCGTTAAGCCAAAATAATTTTCTCAGCTTAGATTTCACTGGCCTTGTTAATATTTAAGGTTTAAGAGTGAATCAGGAAAAGGAGTTCATATGTTTACGGTGTATACCTATAGTATTGCAGGGTTGTTGGTTATTAGCTTTACAGTCTTTGTTCAAAATATTATTGCTGCTGTTGCCCACAGAAAGCAATCTCACTACATTCCAGGCAAAGTAAGTGAAGACCTAAGCCATAATAGCTTCGTTTTTCGAAGCCACAGAACGTTCCACAACTCGCTTGAAAATATTCACCAATTTACACTCCCCGCTCTGCTCTGTATTTTTCTTGGCGCATCAACAACGCTGCTCGCTATCTTAGTTTGGTCTTTCGCCCTAAGCCGAATTGCGCATATGGCGCTCTACTATGCCATTGTCACAGAAAAAAACCCAAGCCCTCGTAGCTATTTTTATATGTTTGGCACCGTCTGTACTTTTGGCGCTTACGGGCTGGCATTACTTAATTTGTTTTCTAATATTTAACAATTGAACCTTGTGCAAAATTTAATCACAATAGGATATCTTTATTCTAAAAGATCCTTTCATCCGTTAAAGATTTCAGAAAAGCGGTAGATAACATTAAACACCGAAAGAATGCTTAAATATTACACTTTTGATTAATGTTCTTTTCGCTATTCAGGCGTATTCTTAACAGTTGAACACTTTCATATGTGTTTAGGAGACCCAGTGTACATTGATCAAGTCGGCGATCGGACGTTAGCTGATTGCAACGTATTGATAGTCGACGACCAAGCCAGCAGCAGACTTGTATTAGAAACGTTACTTGAAGAAACAGTATCGTGCTTTTCTGTGAACTCAGGAAAAGAAGCTATTGAGTATTGCCGGCATAACACACCCGATTTGATCCTTATGGATGTGTCTATGCCAGAAATGGATGGACATCAAACCACTGCGCTGCTTCGAGAAAAACCAGCGTGTGAGCACATACCTATTATTTTTGTAACTTCTTCGTCAACAGAAGAGGAAGAGTCACGCTGCTGGGCCTCCGGTTGTGTGGACTTTGTGGTAAAGCCTGTAAATGCTTGTACCCTAATCAATCGAGTAAAGTCGCATATTCAACACAAACTCAGAAGCGACTTCTTAGAAAAGCTGATTTATATCGACAAACTAACAGGTGCTTATAACAGGCATTATTTGGATGATTACCTACCCCGACTAGTAAAAGACAGTGAGCGAAACGCTACGCCACTGGCACTAGTAATTTTTGATGTCGATCACTTCAAACTTTTTAATGATATGTATGGACATTTAGATGGCGACAGTTGTTTGTGGAAAGTAAGTAAAACGATCAACGAAGCTCTTCTGCGACCTATGGACAAACTGGTTAGGATTGGTGGTGAAGAGTTCTTGGTGATCTTGCCAAATACTGACGTAGATGGAGCAAAAGCAGTGGCCGAACGCTTACTGCAAACCGTTTATGATCTCAACATTCCTCATGCTTCATCAGAGTATTCGCGAATAACGCTAAGCGCCGGTTTAGCATTAAAACTCGCAAACGACAGTAAAACTGTTGACTATATTATGCTGGAAGCAGATAAAAATTTGTATGCTGCCAAAACATCTGGCCGAAACCGGGTAGTGTCTCCTTCACAATCTGTGACTAAAAATGCAAAGGGATTGTCTTCTGGTCAAAAACTGAAAAGTCTCAGCTAACCTTAAGATTTAATGCACCTTCTACGCGCCGCCTAGTTGTACATACCCCATTGCTCCGGTGTGATACAAACAATCCAACGTATCGCTTTTTGATACGCCTAATTCTGACAGCTGTGCCAAGAAAAGCTGATGGGTAGCCAAAGCGTCATCAAGTGCATTGTGTTCGTTGAAAGCAGGAAGATCTAAGCGTTGACGACACACGCTTAACGTCGCGCTATTACTTGGTAAAACTTGGTGTTGTTTATTTAGCTGATAAAGTGCAAGTTGTAATGTATCAACGTAAACCACGTCCATCTTCGGCATTGCACATTGTTTAAAGGCGCTATTAAGCGCCGTTAAGTCTAATTTCGCATTGTGGAAAATGAGAACCTGTTGCTTAATATGTGGCGCAAAAGCATGAAGTGCTTCGTCTAACGCTTCACCTTTTTTTAAGATATCAAGGGTAAGCCTGTGAATAACGGGGCTTTGTCCTAAATCTGCCGTTGTGTTGATGACATGATAACCGCAAGAAGACAAATCAATGCAGCCACCTCTTCCACTGACGTAACCCACAGATGTGATCTGCGTGGTCGACGGGTTAAGTGACGTAAGCTCTAAATCTACAGCCACAAACGATGTATTGTAAACGTCGAGTTCACGAAGGCGCTGTTTCAGCTTGCTTTTATACCTAAAGACCCGTGAGTATGCTTCTATCCACTTTTTAATCATATCGGTTAACTAACACCACCTGAAAACTTCATAACCATGGCTTGATTTGTTCTTTCTATCGCTTTGAATGCAGCTTTAAGCTGATGCTTTTCAATTGATGATAAACTGGAAATGGACACGCGATTGTTGGTAACGTTGTTTTCGAGTTGATGCCGCCAACGCAGACGATTAAGGAACAGCCAAATATCCCGGAGGTTGGCTGCATCGCGCCCTGAAAGTTGAGAACGTTCAGACAGGGATTCTAAACGTGCAAGTGTATTGGGTAAGGTTACACCATCGGCCAGGGCGTAAATTCTGGCAATATTGTTGATTAAAGCTACAGCGCGGGTTTTAAGATCAATAACGTCTTTTTCTTTTCTGCCCTTTTCATAAACAAATTTCTGAAACATGGAAAGCGGCACCGATATCTCATTGCTATGCCTAGAAAGTGCGGCTAGAAACATATTTTGCTGCATCAAAGGGGCACGCTGTTGTTGAAGCTGCTTAAATAGGCTTACATCTCCCGCGGCACATCGCACATCGAGAAAAATATTAAAATGCATAATGGCGTCTTTAGTGGGTGCTTTTACCCACTGTTTAGCCTCTTCTAGTGCCTCATCGAGTGACAACCTAAGCTTGGGGTTACACGCCATTATGTTGCCATCACAAAGCTTTATACCGCACTTTGCTAACCCATTGCATACGTACTGTGCCATATCTGAAAAATATTCTGCTTGTACCTTGTTAGGTCTTTCGGCGAGAAGCAGCCCATTATCTTGATCTGAGCCCATTGTTTGGTCTTCTCTGGCTTGTGAACCATACACCAGCCAGGCAAACATCATGGGGGCTTTACCATTAGCTTGTTGAAAAAAGCCAATCAGCTTTCTGGTCATGATATCTGTTGCTTGCGACAATATTTTTCCAGCAATGTCGTAATCTCCCGCTTTTTTCGCATGTGCTGAAAAATAATGCGGTAGCTGCCAAGAAAGACGCGCGAGTTCGTATAAGTTTTCGGCTTTACTTAGCTCACCAATAATAAAAAGTACGTTCCCTCGCTGATGACGAATAATGTCGCTTGCCGTTACCATGCCAAGCGGCACTTGTGTTTGATGGTCAATAACAGGCAAATGATGAATATTCTTTTCAGTCATTAGCGCCAAAGCATCAAATAAGGTTCTGTTTCCCATTATTTGAGCAGGGTTTACTGTCATTATCTGACTAACAGGAAGATGAGTGTTTAAAGATGCCGCAACGACTCTCGACCTTAAGTCACGATCAGTAATAATGCCAATTAGCTTCTCTTCTTGCGTAATTAACAAAGAAGAGACTTTTTGCGATGTCATTAGCTGAGCTGCGACCGTAATGGGCGTTTGAGCATCAACGGAAACCGGGGCTTTTTCGATAGCATCAGTAAGTCCTTTGTACAGCCACATGGAATTGCTATCTGCAATAGCCTGACTTTGCAGGGCATTATTTCTAAGTCCATCGAAAAAGTGCCTTATTGCAGGTATATCAAATAGAGGCGCTACAGCTGCTGCATCAAAACAATAAACTAATCCAGGGCTATCTACGCTTACGTTTAATGAAACTGTGTGCTTTTCCAAAATGTTGGCATAGCCAAAGTAATCGCCTTCACTTAAATGGCGCATAGGTGTAGTGGAATCCTTAACAGAAAACTGTCCACTTTGAATAAGAAACAGCGACACCCTATCTTTGAGAACATCGTTAACATTGTCAGCAGTTAAATAGATAAGTTCTGCGTGCTTCACCAACGCGAGTTTCTGATCATCATCCAGTAAGTCAAAAGGCGCTGATGTATTAAGAAAGTCTTCAACTTGCTTGGCCATTGCAGTCATAGAAATTGTCCGTTTCACAAAAAGAAAAAACCAACCTACTCACTTTCGCTAGTAGATTGGTTTTGTTTTGCTAAAGCCTATCTTTAGGCAACATTAGTTTAGTGCGCTGATGCTTCACCCGCTCCCTTAGGATAACGAATGCTCTCAACCAGCTCTTGAATTTCTTCTGGCGCCTCATCTGTTGCTTTATACACTAAGAAAGCAACAATGAAGTTCACCATCATACCCAAAGTACCAATACCTTCAGGAGAGATACCAAACCACCAGTTGTCAGGCGTATTTGCAGCCGGATTAATAAACTTGAAGTAAATAATGTAAGCCGCAGTAAACGCAATACCTGAAATCATCCCAGCAATAGCACCTTTATCGTTCATGCGCTTGCTGAAAATACCCATAATAATTGCCGGGAAGAAGCTCGACGCCGCCAAGCCGAAGGCAAATGCCACCACCTGAGCAACAAAACCTGGCGGATTGATACCAAAGTAACCGGCTATAACAATGGCCACCCCAGCAGCAAGTCGCGCATACATAAGCTCGGCTTTATCGGTAATATTCGGCATAAAGTTTCGTTTCAGTAAATCATGGGAAACAGAGGTGGATATCACTAACAGTAAGCCAGCTGAGGTAGAGAGAGCCGCGGCTACACCACCCGCTGCAACTAGTGCAATTACCCATGCCGGCAGGTTTGCAATTTCAGGGTTAGCCAACACCATGATGTCGCGGTCAACTTTCATTTCGTTGCGCTCATCTCCCGAATAGAACATTTTGCCATCGCCGTTTTTATCTTCAAACGCGATAAGGCCAGTTTGCTCCCAATTCTTGATCCACGATGGCGCTTCTTCATAGCTGGTGCCCGTCATCTCTGGACCGTTAATGGTTTCAATCATATTTACACGAGCAAATGCCGCTAGTGACGGCGCTGTAGTATAAAGAATGGCGATAAATGCTAAGGCATAACCTGCTGATTTACGCGCATCATGAACTTTAGGCACAGTGAAGAAGCGAACAATTACGTGAGGAAGACCCGCAGTACCCACCATCAACGCAAAGGTGATAAAGAATACATCGATAGTACTTTTTGTCCCCGAGGTGTATTCATTGAACCCGAGTTCGACGGATAAATTATCGAGCTTTTGCAGCATATGCACCCCCGAACCGTCTGCCAAGGTTGCGCCAAAACCGGTTTGTGGAAGGATATGCCCGGTAACCATCATTGAGATAAATACGGCAGGTACTATGTACGCAAAAATCATTACGCAATATTGAGCAACCTGTGTGTAGGTAATGCCTTTCATGCCGCCAAGTACGGTGTAGAAGAACACGATAACCATGCCAATAACAACGCCAGACACAATATCCACTTCTAAGAAGCGGCTGAATACCACACCTACGCCACGCATCTGACCTGCGACGTATGTGAAGCAAACAAAAATGGCACAAAATACCGCAACAGTACGTGCAGTTTGAGAGTAGTAACGATCGCCAATGAAGTCAGGTACCGTAAACTTACCGAACTTACGGAGGTAAGGCGCTAAACAAAGAGCAAGTAGAACATAGCCGCCGGTCCAACCCATAAGGTATACCGCACCGTCGTATCCCATAAATGAGATAAGACCCGCCATTGATATGAACGATGCTGCCGACATCCAGTCTGCCGCCGTAGCCATACCGTTCATAACAGGGGGGACGCCACCACCCGCTACGTAAAAGTCATTCGTCGACCCAGCGCGGGCCCAAATTGCAATTGCAATATACAGCGCGAACGACGCGCCTACGATAATAAATGTTAAAGTTTGAACGTCCATGATTTACTCCTCATCTACGCCGTAGCGTTTGTCCATGGCGTTCATCTTCGCCATATAGACAAAGATCAATGCAACAAATACGTAAATTGAGCCCTGTTGTGCAAACCAGAAGCCTAATTTAAAGCCAAAAAACTGAATTTCATTTAAGATATCGACAAACAGTATGCCGGCACCAAATGATACGATGAACCAAACGACTAAAAGCTTAGCGAGGAGTGCTAGGTTTTCACTCCAGTAAGCTTTTTTGTCCTCTTCGTTTCTAAATGCCATTGTTTCACCCTCATGTCAGGTTAACTAGTTGTTATGATTTTACAATTCCCTAACGCTCGGCTTTGTTAACGTTATTGCTGGTTCTTAATTCTTGCAAAAAGCAAAAATATGGCAGCAAAAGTCAAGCATCTAGGAGGTCGGCTATTACTCTAGACCTGAGGTGTGAATTTCAAAATGAGACCATGGTCGTAGGTAGACCATGGTCGAAATGGTTATAATAGCAACAGAGTTGTTAAATCAACGTTAAAAGGAATGTTATGGTTTTTGGTTGGGTAACACTTGCAGTCTTATACCTGTTCTTGCTGTTTTCCTTAGCAAGTTGGGGCGAAAAAAACTCCCCTACCGCAAGAGCACTGACTTCTCACCCAGCCATCTACTCACTAGCTCTTGCTATTTATTGTACGGCTTGGACCTTCTTTGGCATGGTGGGTCAGGCCAGCAGAGATACGTGGATCTATCTTCCGATCATGCTTGGGCCCGTCCTGGTTTACGTGTTGGGCTACAAATTTATTTATAAGCTGACCCTGGTCAGCAAAAAGCAGCATATTACAACCATTTCAGACTTTATCGCCTCTCGTTACGGCAAGCGACAAACCGTTGCCTTAGTTGTAACCCTTATTGCTTTACTTGCCACCATTCCCTACATCGCGCTTCAGTTAAAAGCGGTAGGGGCCACCTTTCAACTGTTAACTCAGCAACCCAACAGTAACGGTATAATCATTGCTGCGACGGGCTTTATCGCCGCGTTCGCCATTTATTTTGGCACGCGCCAAACTGATGTTACAGAATACAGACGAGGTTTGATGCTAGCTATAGCCTTTGAGTCGACCATTAAATTACTCGCCCTTGTGTTAGTAGCTATAGTTGGCTACAGCGCCTGGAAACGCACGCAATCAGGGCCGTTCTTTGAGAGTTTTACTAATGAAATTGCGCTTGCTCAATTCGGTTCGTTTAGTTTTGTTGCACAAACCATCATGGCCGCGGCCGCAATTGTGTGCCTACCTCGGCAATTTCATGTCGCCATTATCGATAACTTAAGCCTGGGCCATTTACGCACTGCGCGCTGGCTGTTTCCTCTTTATCTCACCATTATTTCTGCGGTTATTCCCATTATTGCTATCGCGGGAAAGGCGATATTTGCAGGTCAAGGTATTGAGCCAGACTCCTATGTTTTGTCTCTTGCGATGTTTTCGGAATCGGCGCTTCTTCAAGTCATTGTATTTGTTGGTGGGCTGTCTGCGGCTACCGCTATGATTATCGTCGCCACCCTGACCTTAAGCACCATGCTTACTAACGATGTAATATTGCCGCGTATTCTCGCGTTCACCGGCAACACTGATGATAAAAAAGATGTGTCGAGAAAAATTCGCTTTATTCGCCGTGTCGTTATTGCCTTCATTCTGTTAATGGCCTTTTTATACCACCAGCAGATGACCAGCAGTCGCTCGCTTCACTCTATTGGCCTTATCGCTTTTTCCCTTGTAATTCAGCTAATGCCCGCCATTGTTGGGGGCCTTTATTGGAAGCGCGCTCACGCCCACGGTGTCTATGCTGGGCTTATGGTCGGGCTTGTTATATGGGTGCTGTGGTTAGTGCTTCCAATTGTGAGTGAACAAGTGTCTCAAATGGAGCAAAACGAACTTATAAGCCAGGGGGCCATGATTAGCTTGGCAGCAAACACCTTTGTTTACGTACTCTTTTCTCACTTCGCTCCCCAACGCCTTATTGACAGAATGCAAGCAGAAGCATTCGTTTCACCCGCTATATCTGGCAATAATACAGTTAAAGCCCAAGCGACCAATGTCACCGTGTCTGATCTTATCACCCTGCTTTCAACCTTTATGGGAACAGGGCGCTGCGACCAACTTCTTGACCAATACCAACAGTTAAATAATTGCCAGCTAAGCCATACCGAAACACCTGATGAATCGTTCTTATCGTTTTGTGAACGGGCCCTTGGCGGTGTAATTGGTGCATCGAGCGCTAAGGTTTTACTGGACAGTGCGCTGCGCGGAAAAAAAATGGACTTTACGGAAGTCATTAACTTTTTCGACGATACCACGCAAGCTATGCAGTTTAATATGACGGCACTTTTGACCTCGCTTGAGAACATGGATCAAGGCATTAGCGTGGTAGACAAACATTTAAATTTGGTCGCTTGGAACAAGCGCTATGCAAACCTCTATCCCTACCCTGACAACCTGCTTGCTGTAGGCACGCCTATTGAAAAACTCATTCGCTACAATGCTTCTCAAGGCGAGTTTGGTACTCACAATGTTGACGCTGAAGTAGAAAAGCGATTGGCACATTTGCGCTCTGGTATGCCGCACCGTTTTACTCGACAACGCAAAGATGGACGGGTTATTGAAATGGTCGGTAACCCACTGCCCGGTGGCGGTTTCGTAACAAGCTTTAACGACATCACGGGGCACGTAGAAATTCAACAAGCGCTGGAAGAGTCGAACATTGATCTTGAAGCGCGTATAAAAAAGCGTACTGAAGAAGTTCATTCCATTAACGCCGAACTTCGCTTGGAAATAGAACGACGCTCTGAGGCAGAAAAAGAACTAATAAGAGCAAGGAAAGCTGCTGAAGACGCCAACGCCAGTAAAACTCGTTTCTTAGCGCTTGCTAGTCATGACGTATTACAGCCACTTAATGCGGCGAAGCTCTATGTAAGTGCATTAGAAGAGCAAGAGTTGTCAGAACAAGCCTTAGCTATCATTCATAAACTTAGTCACAGTGTTACTTCGAGCGAAACTCTTATCGGCACCTTGTTAGACATAGCTCGACTAGATCAAGGTGAAATGAAACCTGATATTGAATCTATCGACGTCAGCGCCTTACTCTCTCCTCTTGTTGATGAAATGGCCATGCGAGCTCGAGAAAAAGGGCTAGGGTTCAAAGCGATTATTCGCCCTTGCTGGGTTAAAGCTGACAAAACGTACTTATACCGAATAACCCAGAATTTGCTATCAAATGCCGTGAAGTATACGGAAAAAGGCCGAGTTCTATTCACAGTTAAACCTGTAAAAGGAACCGTTTATTTCAAAGTTATCGACACCGGCATAGGTATATCTACCGATAAAAAAGAAAGCATATTCGGCGACTTTTTCCGTGCAAACGAGAGTAAAGAGCATGGCCTAGGTCTGGGCTTAGGCGTTGTGCGTCGCTTAAGCTTACAACTAAGCAGCGATATTCGCGTGACATCGAAAGTAGGAGAAGGCAGCTGCTTTGCGTTTGCTCTTGCCAAAGCTGAGCCAAAACTGGTTTCTAATGTAGCATCAAAGCCACGCAGCACCACGTTTACAGGAATGGATGTACTTTGCGTTGACGATCAAAGGGAAAACTTAGATGCCATGCAAACCCTACTACAAAAATGGGGAGTTAATGTTTTCTTGGCGAATAACTGGGAAGATGCGCTTAAGGTTTGTGAAGTTATCCAGCCTCAAATCTTACTGATGGATTACCAACTTAGCTTTGATGATGAGAAAAATGGGCTCGCGCTGATTGAAGAAATAAGACATCGGTTGAACATCGTTGTGCCGGCAGCCCTGATAACGGCTACGCCAGATGATAGTTTAGTTACTCAATGTAAGGCACAAGGTGTTAACTTTTTGGCGAAGCCGCTAAAACCAGCAAAGCTTCGTGCGCTACTTCAAAGTATGACGCGCTATATTAGAGAAGCAAAAAACGTGTAGTACATGGGGAGCGACGATACATTTTCACCACGTTTTTCGCTCTCTATAGAGGAACTTCAATCAACGTATTAAGACGTGCTTACAATAACTCGTCCTGTGGTTTAGCCTCTTCGGTCTTAACTACTGGCTTCTCTGCACTGGACTTAGCAACGACTTTGCCCATTGCGCCCCATTTCTCTTTTGGGTTAAGCAGCACAGGGCGAGTCAAAATTAAGTTATTTGGGTACATCAAGGTTTCGCGCTCTGAAGTAAGTAAACGTGTACTAAATGGACCAACGTCCGCAATCACACCCTCAATGTAGTTATCTCCATCAAGGATGCGAACATAGTTGCCTCGACGATAGGCCACATTGGTTAACAATATAAAGTACGCAGTGATGTTACTAATAAGCGACCAGCTTGCAAAAAGGGCCACCCCAGTTACTGTTATGATTGACGTAGAAAGTACAAGTAAGCCCGAGAAATCAATACCCCATGCCAGTAGCAGCAGGGAAAGCGATACTGTAGCGACAATTACGCGCGCAGCAAAAAGCCCTTTCAAGGCACTGTTAGATTTAAGCTTTGACTTTACGATATTAGTTTCTAATTTTGGCAGTAACTTCCGCGACATTGCCAAATAGATAAGCAGAACTAAACCACTGAACACGACGTTTGACTGGTACTGAGTTAACCACGCCAAAAAACCATGCCACCACTCATTCATTCACTCTTTCCTTACTGTTTTTGTAATGCATATTGGCCCACTTTTCGGTTTTTTCTTAAAAAAGGCCAAGGCGCTCTAATGCTAACGTGAATAACAGACAAGTTCATGCATTAAAAGCAATCGACACAACAAGAATTATTCGTAAGACACCCCTTAACACTTCTATTAGTATGCGCGCAAAAATGACTTGTCTAATTAATAATCACGTTCTAACGTGTTAAATTATAATCACGCTTCAACGTGGTAAATGACTCGTCGATTCAACGACAAAATAAATCACAAACTACAGGCCTTTTCATAATGCGCATCGCTATTCTTTCAAGAAATCCACGTCTTTACTCTACTTCACGCTTGGTGGAAGCTGGGCAGGCTCGCGGGCATCAGGTCGACGTTATCGACACTATGCACTGCTACATGGATATCACGAGCGCGCGACCGTCTGTTCGCTATAACGGTAAAAAACTGCCTTATTATGACGCAGTGATCCCGCGTATCGGTGCATCTGTTAGCTTTTACGGCACCTCTGTTGTTCGCCAATTTGAAATGATGGGGACCTATAGCCTTAACGAGTCAGTTGCAATTAGCCGTTCTCGGGACAAACTGCGCTCGTTACAGCTACTTTCGCGCAAAGGCATTGGCATGCCTAGAACCGGCTTCGCTCACCACCCGGACAAGATTGATGACGTAATCAAGACAGTTGGTGGCGCACCAGTGGTTATTAAGCTGCTAGAGGGCACGCAAGGTATTGGTGTGGTATTGGCAGACACTCAAAAAGCCGCCGAATCAATTATTGAAGCTTTTATGGGCCTAAACGCCAGTATATTGGTACAGGAATTTATTAAAGAAGCCGGTGGTGCTGATATTCGCTGCTTCGTTGTAGGTGGAAAGGTGGTTGCAGCCATGAAGCGTCAGGCTGCCCCGGGAGAATTTCGCTCTAACCTTCACCGCGGCGGTCAAGCAAGTTTGGTTCGCTTAAGCCCTGCTGAACGTAAAACTGCGGTAGATGCCGCGAAGACTATGGGCCTTAATTGCTGCGGTGTAGATATTCTTCGCTCGAACAACGGCCCAGTCGTCATGGAAGTTAACTCTTCGCCAGGCTTAGAGGGCATTGAGAAGGCGACCAACAAAGACGTTGCTAGCATGATTATTGAATTTATTGAAAAGAGCGCAGAGCCGCACAAAACAAAAACCCGTGGAAAGGGCTAGCCCCTTCAACCTACGCAATAACGTAAATATAGGAAAACGTTAGTGGTAAATGATGTTTTAAAAATTGGGGGTGAAAATATTGCTCCTGGCGAAACAAAGAAGATTGAGTTGGAGATGCCGCCGTTATACACGGCTACCAACATGAGCATTCCCGTTTATGTGAAACGAGGAAAGCGACCAGGCCCTGTTATGTTCGTTAGCGCAGCCATTCACGGTGACGAATTAAACGGTATTGAAATAGTGGGTCGCCTTATTCGTTCAAAAGCTATTGAGCGTTTAAGAGGCACCTTGATAGCGGTACCAATGGTTAACGTATACGGCGTGCTCAATCAATCACGTTATTTACCCGACAGACGCGACTTGAATCGCAGTTTTCCTGGCAGTAAAAAGGGTTCGCTTGCCGGCCGACTAGCGAACTTGTTTTTTAAAGAAGTAGTAAGTAAATGTGATGTGGGCATCGACCTTCATACAGGCGCTATTCACCGTAGTAATTTGCCTCAAATTCGCGCAGATCTAGACGACCCTGAAGTACTAGAAATGGCCAAAGCGTTTGGCGTACCGGTTTTGCTTAATGCCGAATTACGAGACGGCTCAATGCGCGAAGCCGCCAGTGAAAGCGGCGTTAAAATCTTACTGTACGAAGCAGGTCAAGCGCTGCGTTACGATGAATTTTCTATTCGAGCGGGCGTAAGAGGTATTATTAATACTATGCGTCATTTGGGTATGCTGAATAAAAGCCGTAGCAAAGGCCACAGTATTGAACGCTTTATTGCGAGGCAAAGTGGATGGGTTCGCGCGCCAGAAAGTGGCTTTGTGACGCATTTAGCTCAATTGGGTGATCACGTAGAAAAAGGTGATAAACTGGCCATTATTGCTGACCCGTTTGGCAACTATTTAGATAGCCTTGAAAGCCCAGCCGAAGGGGTCGTAATTGGTAAACAAAATATTCCGCTTACACAAGAAGGTGAAGCTGTTTACCACATTGCCTACTTCTCAGAGCCTGATACGGTTGCTGAACATGTAGAACTATTACAAGACAATTTATTACCACCAGAACAGGGGCCTGTTCTTTAACATTGGTAGAAAGACTGATGAACAATAAGAAAATTGTTGGTGCGGTAGAACTGTGCGATTTACCTAAACTTGCTATCTCTGATTTAAACGTACGCGTGGATACAGGGGCTGCCACGTCATCGCTTCACGTAGACAATATTGAAGAGTTTGAACAAGACGGTGAATTATGGATTAAATTTGATATTCACCCAGACATTCACAATGTTGAACGTGTGGTTCGCCGAGAAGCACGCGTTGAAGGGCAAAAGCGCGTAAAAAGCTCTACGGCTACACTTGAGAAGCGCTATGTTATAATTACGCCTATAATAATGGACGGCTACCAGTGGGATATTCAGTTAACCCTAACGGATCGCTCTGAAATGACTTATCTCATGCTTCTTGGAAGAGAAGCAATGAGTGGGCAATTTATTGTAGATCCTGAGCACGACTTTTTGCTGACGGGAAAAGATTAGCACGTTGAGTTAGCAGGTATAGATAGCGCCGCCTGCGCATGTTGAACCTTAAACGACCTTTAGTCGAGGCATGTATCAGAAGCATTTGCCACGTGCATGAGTAGAAAGATATGGACATTAAAACTAAAGCGCTAAGCGCTAGCGTACTTTTAACTAGTCTGTTTACACAATGTCACGTGTATGGACAGCAACAAACTTTCAATGAGGTAAGTTCAAACTTACCTCATACCGTTTTGCGTCTTCCAAACATACACCCCGGTCGAGACACCGTCTATTCTTATGCAAAATCACTGCTAACAGAAGCCTTACGAGTTACAGAGCCACAGTATGGCACTTTCGAACTCATTATTAGCGACCAAGAAACTGCGCAAGAGCGCCAACTACGTAGTCTAGAACACAATATGCTAGACGTGACGTGGAGCGTAACGTCAACCGAGCGCGAGCGTCAGTTCCTCCCTGTTCGCATTCCTATTATGGCCGGGCTATTTGGCAAACGCGCACTGTTTGTCAAAGAGGGTGATGTTCGACTGAAAGAGGTAAAAACTCTTAAAGAGCTGCAACATTTTCGTGCTGTTCTAGGTTATGACTGGCCCGATACAAAAATTTTTCGCGCAAACGATATCCCGGTATTAGAAACCACTTACCGAGCTTCTTTTCGCATTGTCTCGGAAGGTTTCGCTGATATGTTTCCAAGAAGCGTAATGGAGATTAGCGAAGAGTTTGCCAATAAAAGTTTATCAAATGGTTTGGCTATCGATGAGCACCTCATTATTTCATATCCCAGTCCCATCTTTTACTTCGTAGGCAGTGATAATCAAGCGCTTGCTGGGCGAATAGCTGAAGGCTTACTTATGCTATTTGAAACAGGTAAGTTTCAAGAGCTGTTGCTGGCTCATGCTAATTTTAAAGAAGGTATGACCCTGCTCGACGGGCGAACAATTATTGAAATTGATAATCCTTTGCTTAGTGAGCAAAGCCGGTTGGCGTTAGAAAAATTCTTGCCTGAGTTTGCTGCTTCAGATGCAGTGCTTCAGTTTGACGCTACTGAATTGGGGGCTCCAGCTCAAGTTGTGAAGCAATAAGTACCGCTTGTGTACGGTTGTTTATGCCCAGCTTTTTGAAGATTGCGGTAACGTGCGCTTTTACAGTGGCCTCTGCGATATCTAAGTTAAAGCCAATTTGTTTGTTCAGCAAGCCATCTCGCATATAGCAAAGCACCTTATATTGCGAAGGCGTAAGCGATGCAACTTTGTCTGCAAGTTCAGAAAACTCTTCGTTCACTTCATCAACGTCTTCGCTTAAATTGTCAGGTAACCATACGTCGCCATCTAAAATGGCCTCTACCGCGTTTGCAATATCCTGTGCACTGGCTGTTTTTGGAATAAACCCTAACGCGCCAACGCTGATAACTTTAGAAATAAGCGTAGTGTCTTCGGTTCCTGAAACCACGGCAACAGGGAGTTCGGGAAAGAGTTTGCGAATATGCAGCAGGCCAAATAAATCATTACTACCCGGCATATGTAAATCTAGCAGCAACAAGTCGATATCCTCATTATTGAGAATATCGACTGTAGTGTTTAAATCTCCCGCCTCTTTGAGCGTTAAGGCTGGAAGTGACAACGACAACGCGCCTCTTAGTGCATCGCGATACAGCGGATGATCATCAGCGATTAGAAGGGTTATCATTGTCTATATCCTTAGTTCTACTTATTAAGACGTTCCTCTATCAGTGTATCAACAACCGATGGATCCGCCAATGTAGATGTATCACCTAATTGCTCGTGCTCATTAGCCGCGATTTTACGCAAGATACGGCGCATAATCTTACCAGAGCGGGTTTTAGGTAGCCCACGTGACCATTGGATCATATCAGGTGTGGCAATGGGGCTTAGCTCTTGACGTACCCATGCCTTAAGCTCTTTTGTGAGCGCGTCGTCAGCTTCAACCCCTTCATTTGGCGTTACGTATACGTAGATCCCCTGCCCTTTAATATCGTGAGGGAAACCTACAACGGCTGCTTCAGCTACCTTAGGGTGGGCAACAAGTGCACTTTCAATTTCAGCAGTGCCTAAGCGGTGTCCAGATACGTTCAATACATCGTCTACGCGGCCGGTGATCCAGTAAAAACCATCCTCGTCACAACGTGCACCATCACCTGTAAAATACACACCTTTGTATGCGCTGAAGTAGGTGTTAATGAAGCGCTGATGATCGCCGTATACCGTTCTAGCCTGACTAGGCCAGCTATCTTTGATCACCAAGTTACCTTCCGCTGCCCCTTCAAGTTCGTTACCGTCAGCGTCAAACAGCGCTGGCTGTATACCGAAAAACGGACGCGTTGCTGAGCCTGGTTTTAATTCCGTGGCGCCGGGTAGCGGTAAAATCATATGTCCACCGGTTTCCGTCTGCCACCATGTGTCAATGATAGGACAACGCCCCTTACCAATAACGCGGTGATACCATTCCCACGCTTCTGGGTTAATTGGCTCACCTACTGTGCCAAGCAAACGAAGTGACGATACATCACACCCCTCAGCCGGCACGTCACCGTGTGCCATCAGCGCACGAATAGCAGTTGGCGCGGTATAAAGACTATTTACTTTGTATTTTTCTACTACCTGCGCAATACGCTTAACGTCTGGATATGTGGGTACGCCCTCGAAAAACACTTGTGATGCAGCATTCACCATAGGGCCGTAAACCATATAGCTGTGACCTGTGATCCAGCCCACATCGGCTGTACACCAATAAACGTCATCGTCTTTGTAATCGAAAGCGTATTTAAAGGTCATAGCGGAATAAAGTAGATAGCCGCCTGTTGTATGAACCACACCTTTTGGCGTCCCCGTAGAACCTGATGTATACAAGATGAAAAGCGGATCTTCAGCGTTCATTACTTCGGGCTCACACTGGGCAGACATACCGTCTACCGCTTCGTGCCACCACACATCGTGCTTCTCGTTCCAATCTACGTCGCCCCCTGTGAGCTTATGCACTAAAACGTGAGTGATAGACGGACAAGCGTCATCGGCCAACGCTTTATCGACATTGGCTTTAAGCGGGATACCTCTTCCTGCACGACGGCCTTCATCAGCAGTAATAACGACCTTTGCATTACTATCGTTAATTCTATCGGCAATGGCGTTAGGCGAAAAACCACCGAATATCACTGAATGCACCGCACCGATCCGAGCGCACGCCAACATAGCGTAAGCAGCTTCAGGCACCATAGGCATATAAATGGCAACACGGTCTCCTTTAGCTACTCCCATTTCTTTAAGTGCATTCGCTAACTTACAAACTTCGTAGTGAACTTGTTGATAAGTGATATCTTGACTATCTTCTGGTGAGTCGCCTTCCCAGTGAAAGGCAACTTTCGTGGCATTATCAGCCAGATGGCGGTCAATACAGTTATAACTGGCGTTTAACTCACCATCTTCGAACCATTTTATTGATACATCGTTTTCACCAAACATGGTGTTTTTAATTTTGGTGGGCTTTTGATACCACTCAAGCATGGATGCATGCTCAGCCCAGAACGCTTCGGGTTGCTCTACAGACTGCTTATACATCTGGTCGTACTGCAATGCAGTCAAATGCGTAGATTGAAGAATGTTCTCAGGCACAGGATAAGTTTTGCTGGCGGTCATAAAGATTGCCTCCAATATCAATAATGTAAAAATCTTGTTGTATGGTGAAACACTCTAGCTATTCACCCACAAAGCAAAATGAGACTTTGGTCTTAGCAGCATAAAACTAAGGTAATATTAAAAAACCTAGACTAAAAGTATTACGACTATAGTCTTATGCGACCATCGGCTTATTTAAATTTGAGATAATAAGTACACAATCAGCGATGTTAACGTTGAATTTACATTTATTTAACCACTTTTTTGGAACAGACACGATGAAAGCTAAAATAAAAAATACGGCTACCGCAGTAGCGCTGTGCCTGGCGGCAACTGGCGGCGCAGCACACGCAGCAACAATCGGCGATACTAGTGTGAAATTCACGGGCTACATTAAAGTCGACGCTATGGTAAGTAACTATTCAGATGGCACTATTGCCTCGGGTAGCGTAGGTCGCGATTTCTATATTCCTTCACTAACACCTGTTGGTGGCTTTGACGAAGATCCACAATTTGATGCGCACATTAGAACGTCGCGATTCCGCTTCGCTACTTCAACACCAACCGCTGAAGGCGATACCATTAACGGTGTTTTCGAGCTCGACTTTATTGTAACTAGCGGCGGTGACGAACGTATTAGTAACTCTTATGTTCCTCGTGTTCGTCACGCTTACCTTACCTACAAAAACTGGTTAGTAGGTCAAACGTGGACAACCTTCATGGACGTTGCCTCATTACCAGAATCACTTGATTTCATTGGTACAACTGACGGTATTACCTTTGGTCGTCAAGTTATGGTGAGATATACAAATGGCGGGTTACAGCTGGCGCTCGAAAACCCAGAATCAACCATCACACCGTTTGGTGGCGGTAGTCGAATTACCAGTGATGACAACAGCGTACCAGATTTTGTTGCTGCTTATACCTCAAAATATGACTGGGGTTATGTTAAAGTTGCGGGCTTACTAAGACAGTTGTCTTACGACAATGCAGTTGGCATTGACGCTGACGAAACCAGCTTCGGTGTATCGGTAACTGGTAAATACAACCTTTCGAATGGCGATGACATTCGCTTCACATTCAACACGGGTAAAGGTTTAGGCAGATACTCTGCACTAAACACGGTAAATGGCGCAGTGCTTACTGAAAGTGGCGACCTTGAAGCTATCGACTCAACAGGGTATGGCATTGCGTATCGTCACAAATGGAGCGAGAAAGCGCGTAGCAGCATTATGTTCTCGGCGTTTGAAGCAGACAATGATGTGTCACTCACAGGCTTAAATACCACTGAGAGCACTTATAGTACACGTGTGAACTACTTGTACTCGCCAACTAAAGCGCTAACCGTTGGTGCTGAATACGCTTTCGCAAAACGTGAAATTGAAGCAGGCCTTGAAGGCGACATGAACCGCTTCCAAGTTTCAGCTAAATACGCGTTTTAATAAAAACGACGTTTTAATAAAAAACGGCGCTGATGCGCCGTTTTTTATTCGCAGTAGGTTGCTTTGCAATTAACCTACATAGTAGTAAAGATAATACTTAAGGGCATTATGAAAAATAATCCTCCCACATAAGCGGCACCATACATTTTGCGTTCTGCTGCAATCACAGACAGTTGGTAAGATAAGTTAAGCGGAATATTGCGCAATAAGGGCAGCCCATAAATTAGCGTAACACCTAATACGTTATAAATAAGATGGACTAGCGCGATTTGTAAAGCAAAACCACTGTTTACTCCCACTACCCCTAAAGCCGCAATTAATGCCGTAATACAAGTGCCTATATTAGCGCCAAGTGTAAATGGGTAGATATCTCTAGCCTTCAAGATACCGCTACCGACTAACGGCACCATTAGTGATGTGGTGGTTGATGAAGACTGGACCAGTACCGTCATTACTGCACCTGAGGCTATGCCAGATAGGGGCCCCTTTCCAATACTGGTATGCAAAAGCGCCTTTGCTTTACCCACCATAAGCGACTTCATGATCTTACCCATGTAAGTGATTGAAAGCATAATAAGGCCAATACCAAGAATGATTTTAGCCACGCCGGGATAGACAGAAGGTAAAAATGAGAACGCCTGTGTAACGAGGTCGGTGACGGGTTGAGTTACCGCTTTAATAGGATTAAAGCCCCCCACTCCCATAGCTTCCCCCGTATGGAGCAGAGCAACTAACTGTGCGCTTAAAAATTCCAAAATTCCAAACGCCATTTCAAGAGGTAGAAAGATGAGTACTGACAACACATTAAAGAAATCGTGAATGGTTGCAGCGTTAAAAGCCCGTTGAAATTCATCTTTTTTAGCAACATGCCCTAAACTTACCAACGTATTGGTGATACTGGTGCCAATATTCGCACCCATCATCATGGGAATAGCGATGGTAATAGGTAAACCACCTGCCACCATTCCAACGATGATTGAGGTAACCGTGCTTGAAGACTGAATTAGTGCGGTACAGACCATACCAATGATTAACCCCGTAATAGGGTTAGAAGCGAAACTAAAAAGGGCTTTAGCGTGATCGCCCGTAGCAAATTTAAAACCACTGCCAATCATGCTGACAGCAAGCAGCATTACATAAACTAACAAGCCTAAAAGCAGCCATTTACGCCCGTTATGTGTTTTTTCTAACACACTACTTTGAGCAAGTTGAGGGTCAATCATTGACATAATACACACAATTCATTCTTGAAAAATTTATAGTATGACGTGCGTATTACACAAAAATGACGATAAATACTCGGGGCTAGTTGATATTCGATTTACACCAAATATCAACTATTCCTAGTAAAGCCAGCCATTTTAAGCTGGAAAAAATGGCGTTTAGAAGCCTAATGGATATTGTCTAAAGACTTTGTGAACTTCCTCCAACGTCTCGCTTGAGAGCGTCATATCAAACGCATCGATATTTTCCTTTAACTGAGTCATTGTTGTTGCGCCAATAATAGTAGATGTCACGCCAGGCACTTGTTTACACCACGCTAATGCTAATTGTGAGGGCGTAATACCCGCTTTATCAGCAATCTTCACATATTCCGCTGTAGCAGCCTGCGCAGGCGCTTTGTCTCTAAACAACCCCATGCGCTGTGCCAGTGTCCACCTGCTGCCTTTCGGTCGCGCGCCATTGTGATATTTACCACTAAGCATACCCGTAGCTAGCGGTGACCACGGCAGGTAAGCGATATTCTCTAGCTCACACATCTCAATTAAATAGGGCCAGTCTTTCGCGTGCAGTAAACTAAACTCATTTTGAATAGAAACAGGCAGTGGTATGTCGAGCTCTTTACAAAGCGTTAGAAAAACGTGAATGCCCCAAGGCGTGTCGTCCGACAGCCCCCAGTGCCTAATTTTTCCTTCATCTAACGCGCGCTTTATCCCCATCAGAATATCGCGCATACCGTCTAGTTCTTTTTCCCGATTGGTTTTGGTGGGATCGGCGCCGTCAGGCCAATGTTTACCAAAGTGTGGCGTTACTCTGTTTGGCCAATGAAGCTGATAAACGTCAATATAGTCAGTTTTTAAACGCTCCAGCGAGTATGTAAGTGCATTGGTAACTGCGTCAGACGTAATAGGGCCAGCATTACGGATATACTTTAACCCGCTCCCGGCAACTTTGGTCATCAATATAATATCTGAGCGCTTCGCTTCGTTTCGCGAAATCCAATTCCCGATAATGCGCTCTGTATCTCCGTACGTGTCGACATTAGGAGGAACGGGGTACATTTCCGCGGTATCTAGAAAGTTTACGCCTTTATCAAGTGCGTAAGCTATTTGTTCGTCAGCATCTTGCTGGGTATTTTGAATACCCCATGTCATTGTGCCCAAACACACGTCAGACACTTTCAAATCGCTATTTCCTAAGCGGTTAAACTTCATTTTTGCTTCTACCTTGGCTTATACCTTGTTAATGCAATAATGAGCCGGCCGCTTTAGAAAATATGCCCGTATTGAGCTTAGCGTTTCAAGCTACGAGGCTTTCTTATTGGCCAACTCAGCTTCTACGGTGGCTAGTCGTGCCTCAATATCTCTTTTCGACTCGACCATTTCATTCGCCAGCTCTGCGAGTGACTTTAACTCTGCAAACCCTAACTTTCTGGTATCAATCATTTGATACTGACGCTTGCAGCGATAAAAGAAAGTGAGAAAGTTAACAAATGCACGATGAAATGTCGCAAAACTCTTGATCAGCACCAGAATTAACACGACAGACGTAAGCGCAGCAATACTTAAGCTATAAATACGTACCTGCGCTTCTTGTTGTTCAATTACCGGTTGCAGCGCAGCGTCAACGGCTTTTAATTGAGTCTCGACGTTATGAGCACTTTGTCTAAACTCTCCACGAAGCCCTTCGTTGTGTGTGACACCGTAAGTGATAGTAGCGTCAACGAGCTGCAACAGCGCCTCTCTGTATTGAGCTAGTGTACCTTGAAGTAAAGCCGTATCACCAAATTCTGACGCCAAACGCTCACTCAATGTATTCATTTGTTTAGCGTACGTTCCATCTTGGCTAATTTGATAGTTTCGCGTAGCAAGTTGAATACGACTTAACAGTTCATTTGATAGCGGGCTTTGTGCCAGTTGCCCTTCGTTGAGTATATTTTCCAACTCGGTAATACGTGCTCTCAAACCATTATTTTGCGTTAATCCAATCCGTTCTTGTAGTGACACTACCTCTCGAAATGTACTGCTGTAGGCTTCCATAGAAGAAGACAAACTTTCAACGTCAGCCACAGGTAATCGATATTCGTCAAATAATGGAACAATAGACGTTAGCCGACCTTGAAACACATAGGTTTGCTGAAGAAACTTATCGAAATAAACCGTCTCATGGCGAAGAAGAAAATCTTTTTCGTGTCTTCGCATTTGCAGCAAATCTTGCCCCATTCTCAACAATACATCACGCTGCTGGTGTAACCCAATAAGTCGCTGTGTAAAATAATGCTGGCTAACCACTAAAACGCCCATGCCGATAACACAAACAAGGGTCATTAATACTAGACGAGATTTAATAGAATCGAATTTCATGACAAGCTCCTCATGGGAGAAAGGCGCATTTCAGCATATAACAAAAAGCTAATAACTGCTGAAAACACATCAACATACGACTCCAATATAGATGTTTAACGAACGTTTTATAATTAAACCTTTGTAGCATTTTTGAACATTTCGTTACTTAAAAAAAACTCATAATTAGGGTGAAACCCCTATGTTCTGCCCCATTTCAAAAAGCCACTATTAAGGCGTACTTTGCTGCGATGACGTGCCCTGATACCAAAGCAAACCGCAGCCTCAAGAATTTGGAGAAGAATATGAAGAAGTTCGCCCTATCTACCTTAGCTGCTGCAATGCTTGCAAGCCCGTCGGCGCAAACGCTAGCTGATGCTTATATCGGTTCTCAAATGGCCGATAAACTTGTGTCGCTATCCCCTACAGAATCGTTAATGGCGGTTGTGACCTATGATCAAATGTCACCCCTTGCTGAGTCTCAAATAACACAGCTATTAAATTTGGGTATTACTGAAGGCATTCAATTTAAAAACTTACCTATTATTGGCGTAGTGGCGACTAAGGCACAAATTGAAGCAATTGCACAATTCGACGGGGTACGCTCAGTTTTTGCCAACCGTGAAATGAGCTTGTACAACGCAGACGCTCGTGAAATTACAGGTGTAGCGGATATGCAGGGCGAAGCTTTCGCATCGCGCAATAATATGGAGTTTACTGGTAAAGGCTCAACCATTTTAGTCATAGATTCAGGTATTGATGCTTCTCACCAAGATCATTTCTTTGGCGACACCGTGGTTGATAACGTGCAAGCAATACTCAACCCTGGTGCGCTTTCAATTGTTGGTATAACTGGCCCAACACTATCTAACCAAGTAAACACAGACTTAAACTCAGGCCACGGTACACACGTTACAGGCACTATTGCAGGTACTGGTGCCATGTCTGACGGCAAGCACCGCGGCGCAGCTCCAGATGCTGATATTATTGGTTATGGTTCGGGTGCAGCAGTACTTCTACTAGACACTATAGGTGGTTTTGACTACGCCATTAGTAAGCAATATACCTTCGACAACCCTATCAAGGTTATTAGCAACTCATGGGGTTCTAGCGGCAAGTATGAACCGCTTGGCCCAGTATCATTAGCAAGCTACAAAGCACACACAATGGGAATGTTAAGTGTCTTCGCAGCGGGTAATAGTGGCCCAGGTGAAGACTCGCATAACCCGTACGCGCAAATTCCTTGGGGCATTTCAGTGGGTGCGGGTGATAAGTTCGGCAAACTTGCTGACTTCTCGTCTCGTGGGCTTAAAGGCGAGTCTGGCGATTTCACAATGCCAGATGGCACTGAGTGGACATATACTAACGATGTGAGCATTGTTGCTCCCGGCGTTGATATCATTTCTACACGCGCTGTATTGAACGCAGCAGCCAATGGTGGTGACGGTGATATTGGTGCGATAGAGCCTCAAAACATACCTTTCTACACCATGATTTCTGGTACCTCTATGGCCACACCGCATGTGTCGGGCATTATTGCTTTAATGCTAGAAGCTAATCCAAATCTAGATAACTTAACCATTAAGCGTTTGCTACAAGAAACCGCCACGAATATGCCGGGTTATGAGCGCTGGGAAGTGGGTGCAGGTTATGTGAATGCCCGTTCTGCCGTTGCTGCTGCGCTGCTTGAAGATATGGACCATAAGGTGACGGTTAATAACCTTGATTCTAAGACCTTTAAAGCCAACGCTTTAGTGACCACCAGCGACCGCGTAGAAAACTTCGATGTTTTTTATTCACCGGTAGGCGCGCCTGAAGTTATTGAGTTTGAGGTGGGAACGGAAGAAGTGCTAGTAAAGGCATCTGCCGATAGTTTCGCTAATTTGACCAAGCTAGTCCTTGTAGCGCCGGATGGTACCGAGTACCGCGGCAATCTAACTACCCCAGTACTTACGACTACAATGCGTGTTGCTGCACCCGCCATGCCCGGCACTTGGGGAGTGTATGTTTATGGGCTGACGTCGCTTTCCGGTATAGAGGCCGATCCACTAGGTTTAACTAACGGCCCGGGTTTACCAGAAACATTTAATGTTACTGTCTCATTTGAAAATAGCGGTGGCTTTGAGGGTATGGATGACGTTGAAGGCCACCCTCAGCAAAATGCTATTGAATTTGCGGTAAGTGAGCGTCTAATGGACGCCATTAACAGCCGTGGTTTCTCTCCGGATGCGCGCCTAAAACGTAAAGATTTTGCCCGCTATGCAGTGATGGGTGGTGCTGTAAGACAGTACCGTGACCTGCTAAACGAAGAGCGCCCTAACATCGGCTCAGTGCCTGGCTTTGACAAGGCATTCATAGAGTCAGTAATGGTTAATGGCGGCGCACTTAAAGATAAACTTCGTACACAAGCCCCAGTACTAAGAAGTGTAGACGGCAGCGCAGACCCATTTGCAAGCGTCACTAAGTTAGACATTGCATACTCACTTGTTCAAATGCTAGGACTTGAGGAAGCGGCGCTTAGCTTCGACCCAAGTGCCGATATTGTAATTGACTATAATGGTGAGCAAATCGTGTTAGAGGACCAAGACAGTATTCCAGCTGACATGAAAGGCTATGTGCAACTTGCCCTTACTCTGTCTTTGATTAACGCTGAGTTCGGCGTAGAGCAAAGCCCTTTTAGCATTACGCCAACAATCACTGCGAGCTTCGCGCCAGATACAGTGATAACCCGAGCACATTATGCGGTACTTGCGTCACGCTTCTTTGCTCAATACTTTGAATAAAATCGCAAACCCCTGAAAACGGTGCCATTATTTACATTGATAATGGCACCATTTTAGGTTAAATTTTAACCAACACTGAAAGAGGTCATCCTATGATGTTTACTGCGATGAAATTCAGACAACTCACCACTGTTGTTGCCGCCACTGCATTACTTCTGTTCTCAACTGCCCAAGCGCAAGTTGTTACTCCTGCGACCTTAACTGTCGATGACAATAAGATTCAGGCGAAGCTTACGCTAACCAGTTTGATTGAGGTCGATTTGACTGTTGAGTTCGAAAACAGTATTGGTCTTAATGCTAATAATTTCGACATTACCGCCGAGTTGCTCGATCCTACAGATTTAACGATTACAGACCGTCTTCCTTCTGCGCTAACAAGCGCTGTTTCAGGCTTTCCGGTTCTTGTTTCAATTTCTCCAAAAACAGACGCAGGATTTGGTTTTGAAGGTTTAGCCATGGTGGAGTTGTATACCAAAGCTATACACTACACCCCGACCATTCCATGGCGTTTATTCACATCCCATGACGGTGGTCAGTTTGAAGATATCACTGTGTTAATGTCATCAGGTAGCATCCGAGCACGCGGAAGCACAGGGCAGTTTTCCGATTTTATCATTTTGCTCGACAACCGACCTTCAACAACGGTTATCAACGATAAGGTTGCCTCAATCAGCACAACACTGAACGACAACCGCGACAAAATTACAGCGCTGCTAGAAACTGCAATAGATAGCGGTGTTAATGATATACAGTCAGCGCTGGCGGTAAATGATGATGACGCTGCACTGGTTGCTGTTGACAGTCTTATCGCACTTATCGATAACGCGTCGGGAAGTGAAATTGCAGATGTATGGCGTTCAAGTGGCGATGTTGTGAACGTGAAAGGTTTACTTCTTACTCAGCTTCAAACATTGCGCTTTAGCTTGAGAACGCTGTAAAAATACTGATAACTTTTTAAGAAAGTCGCGCTTACTGAAGTCGCGCTCGTGCTCATAAACCTCTTGGTGTCAAACCTCTTTGAGCGCGTTTGCAGGCGGCGATAAAAATTTATAGTCAGCGATTAGTAACGTGACAAGGGTGATGCCATGCCATTACAGTTTGCCTTTACTGAAAATAACGGTAGCGTAAGTGAGCACTTGCTTTTTGAAGGCCGAGAGTATCAAATTGGTCGTGATGCAAGTGCCGACGTTGTGATTGCTCACCCTCAGGTATCGCGTTCCCACGTGGTTTTACGAGCAACTAAACATGCTGACAATGACCATTTATGGCAATTAAGCGATACAAGCTCCACAGGATGCTTCAGCTTAGGTGTACCCGTTAAACATATCACGTTAGATAAGCCTCGCGTATTGCAGCTTGGTCCAATTTCCTGCCAATTTACACCTGTTGCGCTGAACAACGTCGTCAAACTGGATAGTCAACGTGAATGGCGTAAGCAACAACTCAAACAATACCAAACCCAACTTCAGCAATGCCACAACAGCACTGCGCTAATCAATTTGGCGAGAGAGTGTTTAATACAATCTTTAGGGTGTGAACGCGCTTCGTTAATTCTATTCGATAAACTTAACAACTACCAACTTGGGGTAGGTTTTGAGGATTGGATGCAAGGAGAGGACTTTACCGGCAGCCGCACTATTATTAATCAATGTATGCAAACCAATGCGGTTCGTGCTATCGGCAACATAGTTTGTGACAACTCGCTCAATAAGCAACACAGTATAATCAACCACGGCATTCAAGCCGCGATATGCGTTCCAGTATGCATAGAAGAAAAACCAGTCGGTGTTTTGTACGCAGACTCTATTCTGGGGCGCCGCTACTTTACTCAAACGGACATAGAATTTGCTACCTCATTGGCAAATATGATTTCGTTGCGTTTGTTATTCCACACGATAGAGCATAAACTTTCACTTATAAGCTAGAATAAAAACAATAACGCTTAAGTTTGTCGGCCAATTTTTCTATTAAAGGTACGCAAACTTGCGTGGCATCATCTATAAAGCGTTTGTGCCAACGCAATAATCAGTGAAGTGTGGAGAAGGCTTTGAACAGGCCAGATGTATTCTCATCGCAAAATAATTCCCTTAAAACTGAAGCTTTAGCTTTAGGGCCAACCATTGCGCCAAATTCACGTTTGGCTAACCGCTTTCGTATTATTGAGCGGTTAGGCGCTGGTGCCCAAGCCTGTGTTTATAGCGCCGTTGATGAATTACTTGATGTAAAGGTAGCGCTTAAAGTGATTGAGGGTGGCGCCAGCGACCCGGTTAAAATGCAATCCATCCGCAATGAAGTCAATATAGCCAGGCAGCTTCAACATCCTAATATTATTCGCGTTCATGACGTTTTTTCAGACGGGGATATCGCTTTTTTCACAATGGCTTTCATAGAAGGCTCCCCACTTTATTCGCGCCTTCAACAACCCATTAGCAAAGCAGAATTTGATAAGTGGCAAGAACAACTCATCGAAGCCTTGTTGGCATGTAAAACAGTAGGTATAAAGCATGGCGACATAAAGCCAGACAACATTCTTATTGATCACAATGCTGACATTAAGCTTATAGACTTCGGTATTGGTCAAAGTGCCGCCTCTGGCGCGCAAACGAGTGGCCACCAGCATTACACCGCACCAGAAGTTATCCAAACAGGAAAAGCAGGTGAACACTCTGACACCTTCAGCTTAGGCAAGGTGTTAGAAGATATATTACATGGTGTGAAAAAAGAAGGGGTGGGCTTTTCCCATTACCTATGGTTAAAAAAGCGCAAAGCATGCATTGCTCAGCTAACCCATCACTTGCCTGCGAAAAGACTACCTTTAGAGCAGGCACTTCACCTATGCGTTAGCGGTAATGAAGGTAACGTCTCTTACAAAACCATCGTTACCTTTTCTGCCATTACAGCACTGGTACTTGTAGTGAGCGCCAGTCTATTTTCCAATATCTGGTATCAAAAAGGTAAGCCCCAGTTAACTACTGACACCCCAATTCAGCTACTTGTATTGAATGACCCTCAGTATCCCCTTTTAAACACTATTAATACGCTACTTCGCTACCCTTTATCTACTCACCCCAATATTGTGTTAGATAATAAGGAGCAAACCCAAGAGTTAGTCGATAACCTAGCTCTGTCGCCATTTAGTCGCGATAATGAACGAATTGATTTAGCCGCCATGCTTGCAGCGGATAGTGTATTGCTTCTTGATGCTACGCCTACTAGCAGCAATACCTACTTACTTCACGCAAGCATACTCAGCATGCCGGCCAATACGCCGATTTTTACTGTGTCGCACAATGTAGATGCGAATAGTCTTTCAGATGATTTAAGCGTGTTTGCCAATACACTTATCCAGTCACTTTTTGATGCCGTTGAAACCAAAACCCCTCAACCACTTCCCGACCTGCGGTACCTTGAGGCATTAGATTCAGCATGGCAAAAAGGAGAAACATTAAATAGCGTAGATGCCATTGATGCCATCATAGCAGCAACACCAGATTACCCCGGTGGATGGGTAGCTAAAGCCCGTAGCGCAATGAATAATGGCGACTATGATGGCGCAAGACAGGCACTAGAATTGTTAGGAAAGCTCCCTAACCTGTCTTTATACTGGCGCTTACAAAGCGAGCTTTTAAGAGCAGAACTCAACGAAGATCTAGCCCTAGCACAACAATCGATAGATGCATTGGTTACTCAATTTCCCAACCGACCTGAGCTACTTTCCATGCGGGCAGACATACATCAGTGGGCAGGAGAAGATGCCAAAGCCATGGCTGACTATCAAGCTGCGCTGGCGCTTCGTCCTAATGATGGGCAGCTTTGGTTTGAACTTGCTCGTCTGCAAATAATTAACGGCGATATAGACACCGCTACCAGCGACACCTTGACTCGCGCTCTAGTGGCGTTTCGTCAAGCGAAAGATAGCGAAGGCGAAAGTTTAGTGTTAAATGCGTTTGGCATTGCCTACCTACGTACTGCAGATAACGTGGCAGCAGCTCGGTACTTTAACGATGCGCTGGTACTGCGAGATGCGAAAACACAGCCCTCTCAACGAGCAAAAACGCTAGCAAACTTGGCAATAGCGACGTCACTCACCGGCGACTATGCCACTGCAGAAGCCGCTTTAGAAGAAGCGGTACAGCTGCTTCACGATCTAGGTGATTTAGCCCAAGAAGCACACGTAAACGATACGCTAGGCTTTATGTTTGAGGAGCAAGGGCAATACGAAAAAGCGCTTAATAACTACAAGCGGGGCCTTGATATACGTGTTCAGACTGATGACAAAATATTGCAGCCACAAAGTATGAGCAACGTAGCCTATATGCATTTTTTAATCGGTGACATCTCACTTGCAGAAATTTACTGGCAGCAGGCTAAGATGCTATTTGAGAGAAACGGTGATGATTCTCACCTGCTTCGAACCCATCAAAACCTTGCACAATTGAGTTTGGTTAAGGGTGATAAGAACATCGCTACTAATTACTTAACAACTGTTGAGCAAAGGCTTGGCACACAGCATGTTCAAGAAAGAATGATTAACCACTTATTATTTAGCTACCTAAACTTTGCTAACGGAAATCTAGAGGAAGCAACACAACACGCGGCTAATGCAAAACGCTTAGCTCAGGGGTCCGAAGATAGCCGAGCAGAAACTGAAGTTTTACTCTGGGAAGGCGAAATATGTTTACTGACCGCAAACTGGTCGTGTTTAGAGCAGCGTCTTAACACTGTGTCGCCGACGATTAGCGAAGAGCGGCACGAACAGTTTGCCGTTTATCAGTGGCTAACTTTAGGGTTGAAGCATTATCAAGGTAAACTCAACAATGAAAGTGACCATATTTACAATACGCTTGTAAACAACAGTAATGTACCTGTAATTACTGAGATAAAAATTTTACTTGATATGCAGCAACGCCTTTCACTAGACGCTTCTAGTCAAACCATGGAAAAACTTAGCGCGCTTATAAAACCCACTTATTATCAGCAATACTTACAATGGTTATATATAAAGGCGTCATTCGGTGATGAATCGTCAATTGAAAAGCTTAAGCAAAAATTAGCGCTTTACCCGTCATTTTGGCGTAACCACCTTTACTATCGGGCCATTCCTGGCAAAGAAGACACCGTTGACATGCTAACAACCCAGTGGTTAACGCAATTGCCGGAAAAGCAAGTTAGCCACTATAGGAACGCCTATTTTGACTGATGTAGCCAAAGAAATAGAGAGTATTAAGGCATTGCAGGCAACCCTTCAGGCGCGACTAGATGCCGATCAAGAAATGCTTCAACAGTTGGCAAAACGCCTATGGGCTCAACAAGAATCCGAAAAAGCAAAGCTTTCTAGAGAGCTTCACGATGGTATTGGACAATTACTCACAGGCCTAACCCGACGGCTTCAGGCGCTGTCTTCCTCTTCGCCTGAAATCGAAGCTCTGCACGGCATTGCTGAAATGGCGCTAAATGACGTGAGGCAATTATCACGCCTAATGAGCCCCACCATTTTGGATGACTTAGGCCTTAAACCTGCGCTTAATTGGCTGTGTCGAAATTTACTAAGCAGTGAAGATATCATCTACCAAACGGATATCACTTTACCTTCTGATCTTCCTAAAGATATAAGCACGCTGTTATTCAGAATTGCGCAAGAAACCTTAGTTAATGCTATAAAACACAGTGAAGCAACCAATCTTACTCTTACGGTTTCGCACCATCACAATGTTATCCGTTTAGATATTATTGATAATGGTGTAGGGTTTGATAGTAAAACAATAGAGCCTGGCATTGGCCTTTCTAGCATTCGTGACAGAGCGGAAGCGTTCAACGCAACGCTAGAGATAGAGTCTGCAACTGGGCAAGGCACAAGAACAACAGTAACGGTACCCGTATGACAATTCGTGTAGTGCTCGCCGATGACCATGTACTTATGCGTCAGGGCGTGTCTCAGATGCTAAATGCGACCCAAGATATTACCGTAGTCGGAGAATGCGACGATGGTGTTGAGCTTATTGCTGCTGTACTAAAACTTTCTCCCGACGTCATTCTAATGGACATTTCTATGCCGCGTATGAGCGGACTGGTGGCCATTGATAAAATTTTATCTCAACGCAGTGACGCAAAAATTCTTGTGCTGTCTATGCACAATGAAGTGGAGTACATTGAGGCCATGCGAGACGCTGGCGCAAAGGGCTACATTTTAAAAGAGTCGTCTGGTGATAGCTTGGTCGATGCGATAAAAAAAGTAGCTGCCAATAAGACCAGTTTCCCTGACGAATTAACCCAGCCAGCGAGTGAGCAATGCCAAAAGCACATTTCCCCACTTAGTGTGTTAACACGCAGAGAAAGGGAAGTTTTTTTCTTAGTTGCAGCAGGCAACACCAGTAAGAAAATTGCAGAGCTATTGGATATGAGCCTTAAAACCGCTGAAAATCACCGCAGCAATATTTATAAAAAGCTTAACTTAAGCAGTTCGGCAGAACTTATCAGAATGGCTGGAAAGGCAGGCTTGCTAGAGTAACGGTATTTATTCTCAACGCAGAACTTAACTTCTTTGCCCTCTTGCGTTCTTCCCATATTCAGCGAATGTTGGTTGCAGTACTAAAAGCCCTAAACAAAAAAAGAGGGGGCTTGCTACAGCTCCCCCCTCTTTAAAAATTGTGCGAGGGCCGGTTTTGAATGCCACAACCGGCCCTCGCCTTAAAGGACTAAAGTTCTGCGTATTGCGTTAGGATAAACGCAGCTTCGCCTCGTGATACACCATCTTGTGGGTTAAAGAAGGCTTTAAGTGTGGGCTGTAGGTCAAACGGACCTTGCTCTACCTTCACTTCCACCTGCATTAGCCCTGCAGCCAGCGCTTGTTGAACATAGCCACGATACTCAGGAGCAATCGCATCGGTATCTTCGACTTCCACCGCTTCACCCAGAACAATTGCGATAACTTTTTCAGAGTCAAAGCTTTGTGCTGTATCTTCAAGACCTAATGCTTGAACCATTGAGTACGCCATTTCTTCTTTGCTTACCTGCATGTTGCTACCAAAGAAGTCGCCGTCAACTTGCATTACAGGTTGTGTGTTCATTTCTAAATCTCCCAACACGGCACCTGTCGCTGTGGCAGAGTTTACCGCTGCAGCATTTTCTGCACTCACATCGGTGTAGTTAACTGTGTTACCGTCGTTGGTTTGACGAAGGTTAGCGCTAAGCGCTAGCGTATCAGCAAGCTCTACTCGAGTAAGTGGCGCGTCTGGCGCAAAACCACTTTCTTTTGCATCCATTAGCTCATTTGCTACTACGTATTCAATAAATGGTTTTGCAGGGTGACCTACTGCATCATCAATACCCGTATAGCCTGATGTTACTAATAAGCGAATATTCACATCGTTAGTGCCAGGAATACCCACACCGTTTGTAACACCTAGTGGGTCGACTGACACACCACTAATGCTGCCAATACCGCGGCTATATAGTTTCCATGTACCTGGCATACCAGGCGCAGCTGTACCAACAGAAGAGCCTAAAACAGGTAGGCCAATGCCAGAACCGTAACGGTTACCTGCAGGGTCTTCTAATACGAACGCTGTTGCCGTTTCGATTGACGCGCTCGCCACCACCATAGATACGTCAGACGTTACTTCAAACTCTTCTACAGGTGACTCACCAACAGGTAGGTAAGTTGTAGGTAGCGTAAAGCTATTGCCTTCAGCAACATTAGCAAATGCGTTAAATTCGCGATTTTTCTTCACGGTATCGCCGAATACTTCTTCACCTTCAAGCACTGCAGTTACCGCAGCATAGGCGTTAACATAACCTGCACCTACTTCCCACTCGTCCATACCAGCCATTGGTGTTGCGGTTTCCTGAAGAATACGCTTCACATCTTCCCACTGAAGGTTTGGATTTGCTTCTAGCATTAATGCAACAATACCTGACACATGCGGCGCAGCCATTGAAGTGCCGCTAGATACGGTATAAAACGGTAGGTGTTGTGGTTCAATCATTTCCGCGTCGTCAGCTGCGCTCAAACCGCCTAAGCTAGACAGTGATGCGCGAGCAGAAATAACGTCTACACCAGGAGCCGTTACGGTAGGGCGGTCTTCCCACGTGAACACTTCACCATCAACAACCGCTTGTCCGCCTTTTCCGTCGACACCGCGAGAACTAAAGTCAGCTAGCTCGCCTTGCTTGTTGCCCGCAGCCACTGTAATTACCCAAGGTGCTTTTTTGAAGTTACCGGTAATTGTCGATTCGCCAGGACCTGAGTTACCTGCCGAGAACACGGTAATAATACCGTTGTCTGCCAGTGCTTTAGTCACAACGTTTGTTGGATCGTCTGGGTTAAATTCTGTACCCACATCACCAGTGTTACCGAACGAGTTAGAGATAACACGAATGTTGTAATCGAACTGGTGTGTTAACGCGTAGTCGAATCCACCAATTGTATCCAAAATGAATAGACCTGCGCCCGAGCCGTAACCAATAATGTCTGCACCCGGTGCTACACCTGCATGTAAGCCACCGCTCTTGGCGCCGTTGCCGCCTACTGTGCCAGCTACGTGCGTTCCGTGACCGCCTAGAATATCGGTGTTAGATACGTTTTCTTGGTATGTAATCGGTAAAATACCGCTGTAGCTATTCAAGTTAACCTGCGCTAGAACGTTTTGAACAACGTGATCAGGGAATGCTAAATCACCGTGTGTGCCGTCAACACCCGAGTCGTTTACCACTACACCAATGCCTTTACCTGATACCGGCATGCCATTGATGCGAATGTCACGGTCAGCCTGTAGTGCCTGTACACCCGTAATTTGGGTAGACTCATGGTTTTCTAGTTCTAGTGGGTCGTTGTTCCATACTGACACCACGTCATCGCGTTGATAAAGCGCTTCAACTTGTTGTTTGTTGGCTAACACACCAACAATAGGCACGTTACGTAAGCTAACACCGCCAGTGATACCTAACGATTCAAGTGCTGTAATTTGTTCTGTTGTGGCAGGTCCCTTACCTTCAAATGTAACAATAACTTGTTGTAGTTCTAGTGGCGAAGCCGCAAGCGCATCAGCCAATGTTTTATCGAAAGTTTTTGCATTCACCATGCTCGCTGGTAGGGCACAAGCAATGGCTACTGATAATACTGTTTTGTTATTAAGGAACTTCATAATACACCTCTCTTTGAGTACCCCTTGAGTATTTAACAACCAAAGAAGCAAAACTATGGGGATTTCCCCCTATTCGATGAAATTTATAAAAGCGTTGAAAAATCAGAAACTTAAAAAGAAAAAAGCCCTCACAAGTGGAGGGCTAAAAACACCAACTATCGAGAAACATAGACAAGTTGGAGGGAACGAACGTGGTACAGGAAATAAACCACTCTCTCGAATTGAAGAAGCCTTATAGTTTGCGCTTTCTGAAAGAAGTAAGCGCGAGCAAAATTAGCATCGCAGTGGCAAAAGAAGCAGGTTCGTTCACTTGTGTTGAGCCATTTGTAGACTCGACAGTTTTAACCAGTTGAAACAAGCCACCTGCGCAGCGGTCACCATTTTCAAAAAACACACACGAGTCTGATGCTCCTAGCCCGGCTAAACCTGAACTAATAGTGAATTCGTATGGAACGCTTGAGTCTTCAATAAATAGTTGAAAACCTTCACCGCTTTCATCACCAAACACACCATTTTCTAAATCAACTATCGCAAAGTCAGCAATATGGTCTTCTAAAATATTATAAGTCGTCCCATTGAACTCTAGCTGAAAGAAAAATGATAACCACGTGCTCATATCGAATTGGGTTTCGTTTTCATCAAAGGTGATTTGCCCAATTAAACTGGTTTGGTCAGCTTCGTCACCTAACACTAATCGTGTGAAATCATAGGTGATTACGCCGGCGAAAGAAGGCGCAGAAAACAGAACGAACACAGCGGCAATTAATGACTTCATAGCAAATCTACCTTTACGAGTTTGTAGGCTCAGTATCAAACCAACTGCACTAAGAGCAAATAGGGAGTTCCCCCTACATGGCCTCAAATGCTCATTAATTTTTAAAATAGGCAATGCTTTGCTTTTTACCTAGTAATACACTTTGATGCGGCGAAAGGGGTAGCGCTTGTTTATCCGCAACCAGCATTACGTGAGCGGCATTTCTAAAAGGTAGAACTCGACTTTTTCCATGTTTGAAACTGACAGCGACCGCCCCTTGCTTCAAATGCGTGAGTGCTGACGGGTTAATTCTACTACTGTGCGTTTGCGACCAATAATCACCTTTTTGAACATGTGGAAAAAACGCATGTTGAATGAAAAGCCCCCCCGCTTTTGTTGGCGTTTGTACTAGTGCTATCAGCTCTTCTGCGTAAGGTAAGCGCCAGTTAGAAATGTTACATGCCTTTCGCTTAATCGCTTGCTGCTGAACATGACTTGTATCGCACCCAGTCTCGTTGTAATTACATGTGCCACGTTCTTTTACACCTACACTGTGTTCCTTGTTGAACCAACTGTAGCTCCAATAACTGTCAAAAGGAGATTCATCGTCTCTTCCCACCAACCACACAATGTCTAACTCGCGATCATAAACACAGTGCCAAGGGCCTTTATCGTTCGAAATGGCATAGCCTTGCTCATTGAGTTTTACAAAGCGATATTCCTTGTCTTCACTCGCTGTCACTATACTGGGAACGCTTTGAAAAATACGATAAAGCGTTCCTAATTGCGTGCTGACTAAAGTGATCATGCTAAGCACCAAGAATCTTTTTAAAAAAGAGAACATCGCTTTACCTTTACAATTCATAGCTAAGCTGCAAGGGCTTAACGTGACGGGTGTGAGAGACCTGAGCATGATCAAAAGCACTTACCCACAGGCAAACGCCTTCGTTCAAATCGATATCTGTTTGTTCTGACGCGCTTTTCTTACGAACAATTTCAAGGTTCCAGTATCCGTTTGAATATCGTCCATGAGCGCGCACATCTGCGCGGCCACCTTCAAGTTGATTTGAGCGGTACAATACAGACTTAATTACACTCCCCACCGGAAAATTATCTAATTCGGGAGAATAGGCTTTGTAATCAAACCAACTAGCGTAACCTCGGGCATTGCTGGAAGGATATGCAGGAAGACGCTTTGGCGTTACGCTATCATGGGAATACCAATTCCAGTTCAAGACATAACTTCCTCCCATATCTTTGTCTTGTTGATAGCCTGCCGTATATCTTGCAGCACCAACGACTGGAGGGACGGGCTTGCTAATGTAACTGTCGTCAGCCAAGTACATAGAATTGGTTCTTACTGCTTTCCACTGCCACAAATCGACCACGCCGTCAGCAGTGAAGTGATAACCTTTCTTGTGACTATTTTTAGGTAAATCGTAACGAGGCTGACTGCCTAAATGTGCTGTAGCGGCGGCAGCTATGCTGCAACTTTTTGAAAACAGTAGCGCCAATTTATCTTCGTAATACTCCTTCTCATCGAAACGTTCAAAGCCATGACTCTTCACATGCCAACCGTCCTCATCTCTGACCAAAGGCAAATGAAGTAAACTTTCTGAGGGATCTTGCCAACGGATAAAGAAGTACGTTTCGGTGGTATTGTGCAAGGTTTTAAGCGTGATCTGTGACGTGCCCTCATAGAAATTTGCACCTGCAAAAGTATTGACGGTAACAGGTTTCGCCTTTTGCCAAGTAAGTTCATTGTCTTTACCATCAATTTTGATAAACACGTCATCGGCTATTACATGCGATTGCAGAGTTTCAGGGGTTGATAATGTGATCAGGTAAAGGCTACTGCTTGCTAGAAAAAATGTGCCAAGATAAAAGTAACTTCGCTTGTACGTTAAAGGTTCAAAGATAACGTGAACAAGATATTTCACCGGCTTTTGAAAATAGTAGCGCAAAGGGTGAAGAGCGATAAAAACGAGAATACCCAAGGCGCTATAATAGTGAATAAAGCGCACCACAAAATGGGTGAACTCGAAAAAAAATTGCCCCACTCCGGTCACTACAGAAATACAAATAAGTATTGAGCCTATCTGATTAAACACTTTGGTTACCGGGCTTTCATTTCGCTGTTTTAACAACGCGATTAACATGACTGGCAATGAAGTAAGCAAAAGAACTCCGGCAATCACATGCCAAATATGTACAAGCCCTTGAGGTAAAAGCCAGTCAAAGTTAAGCCAAAAATCTCGCTGTTGCGATGCAATGCGAAAACCGCTAAGTAGCAGTGTAAGCACACAAACGCCAACCACTAGGTGGCTCAACAAAAACAGTTTTTTATGTTTCATTTCCGCACATAATTTTTCACGAAGTTTTATGCTTCAGAATTATGAATTTTTTATGACTCCCCCTTCAATAGGGTATTCCCCCCATATCCCACCATCACATTTTTTAATCCAATACGCATCGACCATTATTAAGGTAACAACCAATATGATTATGCGTAGTTATAAAGCTATTTTAGCTCTGCTTTTATTCTGTTATGCGGGAGTAGCAATATCAGCCACTCACCTATTTCGATTAACATGGGACAGCGACCCAGCACACGAGGCAATAGTAGGCTTTTCACCGAAAGGCGTAAGTGTTTCTCCCTATGTTCTTTATGGAACATCAGCCGATGAAGGCCAATGGCAAAGGGAAGAAATAACTTATAGAGCCAACTTTTTTAGCCTTGAGTCTTACTTTGTAAGGCTTACCGATTTGCCTGCCGACAGCGCGATCTACTTCAAGGTGTGCGATTTTGATGGCTGCGCTCCTCCCCTTTGGTTCAAAACGGCTTCCAATGAACCAGCCCCTTTTACGGCTATTGCAGGAGGAGATACACGAACGGGTTGGACAACGCGGCAAGAAGGCAACAAATTAGTTGCAAAGATTCGCCCTTTGTTTGTTATGCACGGCGGTGATTTTACCAACGGCAATACACCGTTTGAAATGGCGGGTTTTCTTGATGACTGGCAGCTGACTTTTTCAGACGACGTGATTGACGGAAAGTCTTTTAAACGTATCTATCCCATTATACCTACCCATGGTAATCATGAAGACACTAACTATGCCACCCTTTGTCAGGTATTTGGTGTTGACTTCGTACGCGACAACAATTGTGATGAACAGGACACATACGGTGCATTAACAGTTAATCAGCTAGCAAGAATTTATACCCTCAACAGCCAGTACCAGGAAAGCGGTTGGCAAGTATATGCAAGTCAGATGAATGCGTGGCTAGCTTCAGATTTACAATCGAACCAGTACGCGCCCGTATGGCGCATAGCCCAGTACCATAAACCAATATTCCCTCATTTCGATGGGAAGTCATCGAACGAAGGCTTATTCCAGTGGTGGGCAACATTGTTTCATAAACACAATATGAACCTTGTTGTTGAATCCGATACCCACATTAACAAGCTTACTTACCCTTTGGTGCCACAACCAAATACTACTGCGTTTTATCGTTCAGACAACGGCGGCACTGTTTACGTGGGCGAAGGCAGTTGGGGAGCCCCTGCTCGTTCTGCTAACCAGTCTTACCCTTGGACTGTTGACCTTGCAAGTATTCAGCAATTTAAAGTAATAAGCGTTACAGCAAATGAAATAAAAGTGCGTACGGCTGAATTTGACGATGGAGCCAGCACACTATCAATAAAAGAAAGAGAAGCTAACCCGTTGGCATTGCCTGACAATATTAAATGGTGGGTAGCGAATGACGTTGGTGCTGTATTTACACTTACACAAAATGAAAAGGGCTTAACCACTTATGCCCCTTTGAATTCGGAGAATCAGCGTGCGTATACGTTAACTGCCAGTCACGACAGCTTTATAGCCAGTGCCAAGCCTACTATGAACTACAATGCCTACCCTAGCGGTATGATGGTAGTTAAAAACCACCATCATTATGGCGAAGCAAAAGCACTAATAAGCTTTGACGCGAGCCATATCGCAAAATGCGCTCAACTTAACAGTGCAACTTTGTCTTTTCAATCTAATCCAAGCCAAACGAGTGCCATTACCGGGTTGGCCAGTGAATTATTACCTGTTTATTCAAACCCAACGGGGGTTGCAATATCTCTCGTTGAACCACGTTTTAGTGAAAATACGGTGAATTGGAATACCGGCTACTCTCTCTTTTCTGAAGATAGCTTTGCAACAGTGGATGTCATTGATGCTGGAAACAATATAACTTTACCCATAGATAAGATTGCGCTTTTAACACTCCAACAGCAATTTTCTGACTATGCCGCGTTCGGCTTAGGAATATCATCTGACCATCCTGTGCAGCAGCGTTTTATCGACGCAAGTGAGAACCATAAAGCGCCTGTTCTTCACGTTACGTTTTCAGGTAGTGAAGATTGCTTTTCCACACCCAACAATCTAATAACCCCGCCGCAGTCGATTGAAAACCTGAATGCCAACCGTGGAGTTTTTGAAACTTATATTGTCGATGCTGTCGAGCGAGCTAGAACACTCTTCATTCATTTGAATGGCGGTTATGGCAATGCCGACTTATACGTTCAAATCGGTCAAGAGGTGGGATTTAGCGACCATCTATGTCGTTCAAATGCAGCCGACAATACGGAGAGCTGTGTCATCGATGTACCGAGTGGTCGCGCTGTTTCTATCGGTATCAATGCTCGTACCCAATACCAAGGTTTACATTTGAGTGTTTCTGAAAACTAGATTTGCTCACTAGTTTTTAATACCTAACTGACGCTTTAGCCTTGTATGCCTTAAGCGTGAATTCCTTGTTTTTAGAGAAAAATATACAATGAAAAATACCATTAACGATGCGCGACGACAGTTTTTTAAGAAAGCTGGGGCAACTGCATCCATGTTAAGCTTTAGCGCTTCTTCTGCTTCATACGAAGCATTTAACGCGCCCTTTAAACTTGATAATAACTACTTTTTTCAGCATGGGCTTGCCAGCGGCGATCCTCTACCTAATGCAGTGATAGTTTGGACTCGAATAAGCAACGTATCGACAGATACGTTAGTCACCCTTCACGTTGCCCTCGACAAGACAATGAAAAACAGCGTGATTGTCGAAAACACCATCACAACAGAGAGCCGAGACTATACGGTAAAAATTGATATTGAAGGTCTTACCCCAAATACTCCCTATTTTTATCAATTTGAAGTAAACGGCTACAGGAGTCGCGTTGGCAAGACCAAAACTGCGCCTGTCACCACAGAGCATGCTCGCTTTGCAGTGGTAAGCTGTTCAAACTATCCAGAAGGTTTTTTCAATGTCTATCACGCCCTTACCAATGAAAGTGCCATTGGCAATATTGATGCTGTTTTGCACTTAGGTGATTACATATATGAATACGCAGAAGATGAATATGGCGATGGTTCTCGGTTAGGCAGAGCGCCTTTACCCGACAAAGAGATTACCAGTTTACGTGATTATCGGACTCGGCACGCTCAATATAAAACAGACCCAGACCTTGCACTGTTACACGCGTCTTATCCCTTTATAACGGTGTGGGACGATCATGAAATCACTAACGATGCTCATACAGATGGCGCTGAAAATCATAACGAAGGTGAAGGTGACTACCAATTACGCAAAGCATTTGCCATTCAAGCTTATTACGAGTGGATGCCTATTCGCGAAGGCAGTATCTATCGACAATTCCGATGGGGATCGTTAGTTGATTTATTCATGCTTGATACGCGCATAGAAGGACGAGATCCTCAGGTTGATTCGCCAGTTTCAGCTGAGCGTTATGATACTAACCGTACTTTACTTGGCTACACACAAGAACGCTGGCTGTTGAACAAGTTGACTACATCCACATCTACATGGCGCTTTTTAGGGCAGCAAGTAATGTTCGGCCAATTCAAAGGGTTAAACGCCCCAAACCTTGAAGCGGCGGGTATAACGGCAACCAAAGACATTTTGGCCCTTAATATGGACCAGTGGGATGGTTACCCTGAAGCTAGGCAGCGTATTCTTGACGTTTTAAAAGCTTATCGTATAAGTAATACTGTCGTTTTAACGGGCGATATACACACTTCTTGGGCGATGGAGATTTTTGAGGACAGTGCTAACGGTTACACCAACAATGCACGTATTCGTGTTGGTGAAAAGCCCTTAGCTGTAGAGTTTGTAACACCATCGGTGACATCACCAGGCTTAAGCGAGCCTGTAGCAGACCCGCTTGCCTCATTGATACCGACAATGAACCCGCATATGAAATATGTAGAACTTAAATCGCACGGTTTCATGGTAGTTGATGTGACACATCAAAAAGTGACGTGCGATTGGTGGTTTGTAGATACGATTGATAGCCCAACATATAAGGCTCGACTCGCCAAAAGCTTGTACACTACAAGCAAAAGCCAGAGGTTGTCAGAGAACGAAAAGCTCGATGTGTCCTTCGACTATACGCACAACCCACTAAAATAAATGAAGCCGCTAAACGCGGCTAAAAGCTGTAATGCATGAGGGCGTTGCCGGTAACTCAGCGCCTTTACTTTGCATCCGAGTTAAGCAACTTTGCTAATTCGTAATTACCTTGCGAAAGAGCGATATCCGCTACCGAATTACCCGCTTTATCCATGTGAGCTGGGTTAGCCCCTTTATCGATAAGCGTATTGATAATTTCTTGTCTATCGAAAAGGCTTGCGAACATCAACGCCGTTTGGCCTTGCTCGTTTTCTTCATCTATATCGCAATCGGCAAAAACCAGTTGCTTAGCTACACTGACGTGACCTTTAAATATGGCCCCCATAAGTGCGGTGTTTCCGCGGTTGTCTTCTTGACATGGGTTGGCATTAGCTTCGCTGATAAGAAAGTTCACGGTGTCGGTATGCCCATGGTATGCCGCAAGAATAAGTGCGGTGTAGCCTTTTTCATCGGCCACATTAACATCTAGACCGGCTTGATAAAATGCACTCAGCATGGCGCTATCACCTTCCCGCGCTGCATCAAAATAGCGTGCTTTCAAGGTCTCCATATTAGGCCTAGTTGCACTTTGTTGAGTATTAGCTTGAGTGGTTGCGTCGGTTGCGGCACTAGTATAAATACTGGTGAAGGCGGCAACGACGAACAGTGCTGCCGTAAGTGTTTGCTTTAAAAAAGACATTGTGCCCCCTTACTGGTAAATCTAAATTTGGTTACTACTAAACTGTTTTCAGCAAAGCTGTTACAGAAAGATTGTTATAGAAAAGTGGTTTGAGAAAAATGGGAGTTACTCAACACTGTGATGTAACTCCCAACCCTATTGCTACTTAGCTTATTGCATTAGTGCGGTTAAGCTTTCAGCAACTTGCTTCGCTTTTGCAGCGCGTGCAGCTTGCTGTTCCATTAAGTCTTTCGCCGTTTGACGAACTTTAGACATTGGTGCTTTCGCTAATTTTGCTACACCTGCACCGTAGTCCTTATCAGCGTTGTACATATAAGCACTGATAATGACGCGAATTTCTTCTTCAGGCACCGATGCCAACGCACCACCTAAGTTACTAATTAGGTTCTTCTGGCCTTCTTTAGTTAGGTTTCTGAAAAACTCACCCGCTTGCTTGAAGTTCTGTTCTTTGTAGAACGGAATTTGTTGCGTCATACCTGCAAGCGGCTTGCTTGAATAACGAAATGCTGGGTCTTCGTTAAGATCAAGACGACGGCTTGGCTGGTAGTTCACATCGCGATTAGTACTCGTTGTGCGTAGCTGACCATGTTGCTCGTGGTTATTGATAACTGCATTTTTAGGCGCATTAACCGGAATGCGGTACGCGTTTACACCTAGGCGATAGCGCTGTGTATCAGCATACGAGAATAAACGACCTTGAAGCATTCTGTCTTCTGACGGCTCGATACCAGGAATTAAATTGCTCGGTGCAAATGCCGCTTGTTCAGTTTCTTCAAAGAAGTTATCTGGTACACGGTTAAGCACTAGGCGACCAATCTTTTTAGCCGGAACTAGCGATTCAGGCCAAATCTTAGTGGTATCAAGTGGGTTAAACTCAAAATCATCTAGTTGCTCAGGCTCTAGCTCTTGTAAATAAAGATCCCAAGACGCTGTTTCACCTTTTTCACCAATTCGCGTGTAAATGTCGGTTGTATGCGGCTGCATATCCATTCCCTGCACTTTCATCGCTTCTTCATTGGTGAAGTTCTTAATTGGCTGATTAGACTTCCAAGTAAACTTCACGTACTTATAGTTACCTTCGTCATCAACAAATTTGAAAGCGTGAACACCTGAACCATCCATATTTAGATAGCTTGCCGGTGTGCCGTAGTCAGAGAAAAGCATAGTTAGTGTATGCGTTGACTCTGGTACGTGAGAAAAGAAGTCAAAAATGCGTTTGGCGTCTTGCTTGTTTGTTACCGGCGATGGTTTAAATGCGTGAACCATATCAGGGAACTTGATTGCATCACGAATAAAGAAAACCGGGAAGTTATTACCTACTAGATCCCAGTTACCTTGTTCGGTGTAAAACTTCACCGCAAACCCGCGAGGGTCACGCAACGTCTCTGGCGACAAATGACCATGTACTACTGATGAAAAACGAACAAAAACGTCGGTCTTTTTACCCGCTGATTGGAACGGCGCAGCCATTGTTTCATCTGAAAGGTCGACTAGGTTTTCATAATACCCATAAACTCCGGTACCGCGAGCGTGAACAACGCGCTCAGGAATACGCTCACGATCAAATGCCGCTAGCTTTTCAATAAGGTGAGAGTCTTGTAATAAAACCGGTCCCCATGGGCCTGCTGTTTGCGAATTTTGGTTATCGCCTACTGGTGCACCATTTTGACGGGTTAGTGTGTCGGCGCTTACGCCTAAGGTAAGCATACTGGCAGCTACGCCGCCTAGAACAAACTTAGTTAACGTTGATTTCATTGAGGTTCTCACAGCTGTACTCCTACATGAAGGTTGGTACGAGGTTTAGGGGCTTTTACTTCTACGCAAACTTGGTCGCCGTAATAATTATCAGCGTAATTGCATTGCGTACGAATTGGTTGACTAGTTGTGGAGGAAACACGGTGGCTATTCGCCGTTGTTAGCTTTTTTAATAGTGCGCTCATTTCGCTCTCCTTGTTAAGTTGAGAGCATTATCATTAATTGAGTAAAACTATTAAAACGGGATTATATGATTCAATTGATTGGATATTGCGATTGTAAAGATGCTAGCTAATCGTAATATTTTGTGAATGAGTGGAAACCGTAGTTTTAAATGGGAAAGCGAAATAACTGGGTTGAAAAAACTTTACTGCCTAGGAAGCTGTATGTTGGTGCAGCGTTTTAATTACAACGCTGCACCGATTACAAGAAAATTAAGCTTCTAGCCAAGGGCCGGTAATTGCCAAAGTTTTCGTTGGTGAGTATATGTTTACAAAAAGCGTTTTACCATCGGGTGAGAAGCAGGCTCCGGCAAGTTCAGTTTGCTCATGGAGTTTGGCAAAGTTATACACTTCTCCACTAGGCGTAACGCCGCGCAAATGGTTATCAACAATGTCAGTATATTGATCTTCACACACCAACAAATGTCCATTTGGGCACACCGTTAGGTTATCGCCAAAGTTATACAAGTTCTTGTCTTCACTTTCTAAAAACAGCTGAAGTTTGTCTTGTTTTCCATCAACAGAAGGAACAAGTTTCATTACTTGACCGAGCTGCTTTTGGCCGCCATTTGTACAGCAAAAATAAAGCTCGTCTTCACCCCAGTGTATACCTTCACCGCGAGCAAATAAGGCCGCACCTTTTTTGTACCCTCTAGCCCGTAAGTCATCGTTCGGACTTTCCGGGTTGTCTAATGCTATCCACTCAACGTCGAACCACGTTCCTACAGGCATAGTGTTTGAAGACCAATTACGTGTATCGAACTGAGGGTTATTTTTAACGACTAAGGCTTCTAATTGGCCGCCGGCTGCCAAGTTACCGTACTCGTTAGGTACAAAGCGATAAAGCAAGCTGTCGCCTTGATCTTCAGTTAGGTAAACAATGCCGGTTTTGGGGTCGACACATGCCGCTTCATGATTAAAGCGGCCCATTGCTTTAAGTGGTTTAGCTTCAATGAGTGAGTCAGCATTTGCAGGTACTTCAAAAATGTAGCCGTGATCTTTGTTTACCACATCGCCATTAGGGCCATGAGGTCGGTCTACGGACTCTTCACAGGTTAGCCACGTACCCCAAGGCGTAATACCGCCCGAGCAATTTCTTACCGTTCCAACAAGGCTAATAAACTCTCGCTCTACCTTTTGCGTAGTAAGGTTGTACACCATTGTTGTGGTTCCGCCAGGCAAAGCAGTTCCATTGTGATAGTTATCGTAGGCTAGCTCGCTAGTATGCTTTTGAATAGACTGAGGCTGAGCACTTAAATGTTTGGGGTGCAGCTCATGGTTACGTATAAGCGCCACTTTGTCGCTACTGCCTTCTACAGGAAAACAACCCATACCGTCCGCTCTGTCAGGTACATGCATACCATCAGACATGCTATTTCCAAGGCTAGATATAATCTTATAGCTAAAGCCTTTAGGTAAATCGAGCAGCTTTTGAGGGTCGGCGACTAACGCGCCATAGCCTTCACTGATAGGCATAGACGCCAAATTTAACGTTTTACCAAAAGCACTGCTAGCTAAACCACCAAATGCCAAAGAGCCTACTAAAAACTGGCGTCGTGTAATCATGAAAGTCTCGCAAAACTGATAAACAGAGCATAGTACCCTTTAATTGTTACAGTATCACAACAAAGGGGTTAAATTTCCACTTCTTAGCTTCGTGAATATCTTATACCGTCAGAAGGGAGTGAATGCTGAGCCTTTTTAAATCCGATACTGCAGTGCTCTGGTGTCGGAGCTCTTATATTAAAGCTGGAGTGGGTTTTAAGGTGTGCTTTCACTACCGCCAAGCTTTATAGAATGAATAAGCGTCACCCCAAAATGGCAATAAAAAAGCCCCGCAGTCAGCACTGAAGGGCTTTCACTATGATTACGCGTAACAATTTGTATTAGTTATTTGACGCGCTTGTTACCGTTGTTTCAATGGTAAATGGTGTTGCAACGCTGATAAAACCAGTAACACGTAGCAGGTGTGTACCGGCCACCTTTGGCTCAAACGCTAGAACCTCTGGGTTTGCTAACGAAGCACTAGAAGCAACTTCTTCACCGTTAGGATCAACAAGGTAAAAATCTAAGTCTGCTACCGCGTCCCACGATAGTGTTGACTCAATTTTTGTATCACCACGTTGAATCTCGAGTGGAAGTTCTTGTACCTCAAGGTTTTCAGCTGATGGCCCCATTAGTCCTTCATCCAACTGTGTACGCTCTGAAAACACAACATCGTCCGAAAGAAAAGAGCCATCTACTTCAATGCGGTCTAGAGCAATATTTCTTGAGCGCGTAACCAATTCAACATTATGTGCGCCCTCGCCCATATTATCTAAAGTAAAAGTGACAAAGCCTGGATTAAACTTATCGGTACCCGGAACATGAACAACCTCACGCTCTACTAGCTTACCATCTACGTAAAATTCAACGGTACCAGGGCGTTTTCTGCGTGTAACGATGGTGAAGCGCACACGATCACCGTTTACAACAGTTTTTACAGACGACGATGTAGAAGTACCAATTTCTATCGAACCTTCATACGCGTCTTTTATTGCAAGCTCACGCCATGTACCTTCGTAGTTTAGCTTTTCATCGTTGTTGTCAATTGTTGTCCATTCACCTTTGCTTGACCAAAGTGTGTCACCGTCCATAAATGCACGCATATTACCAGTTGTTTCCATAGCTAATTGAATGGCCGCAGGCACATCAATATAGCCGGAACCCACTTCATGTGGTTGGTAATCAGGCATAGGCTCTGCGGTTTCCATCATGATTGATTCAACTTGATCTGGTGATAAATCAGGGTTCGCTTCTAACATAAGTGCAGCGACACCAGCAATAAACGGTGTAGCCATAGAGGTGCCACTGATAGTGTGGTAGTAAAGCGCGTACGACGGATTATTTAGGTCAATAACTGGCCCCATTGCACCAATGGCTGTATTGGGTGCACGTGTTGACGTTATGCTTTGACCCGGAGCCGTTATATCAGGTTGCTTATATTGTACATCAGCTACGCCTCGGCTAGAGAAATCTGCTAATAGCTTCTCGCTTGTACCTGCGGCAACATTAATTACCCATGGCGCAATAGCATATTGGTTAAGGGTATTTTCGTCTGGACCAGAATTAGATGCAGCGAAGCTTACTACCATACCATTTCGATACGCTTCATAAGATGCAACGTTAATTGGGTTATTTGGATCGAAGTTAGCGCCATCGCCACCACCCCAGCTGTTTGTAATTACGTCTATACTTAAACGGTCTTGGTTGGCAATTGCGTAATCAAAGCCTAATAGACCATATAAGATAGATATCCCTTCACCTGCACCTAAGCCAACAATGCCTGCTTCAGGCGCGATACCATCTTCCGCGTGCGCTCGGCGGCTGTCGTCTTTAGATGCTTCACCTGTTCCCGCTACAGTACCCGCAACGTGTGTGCCGTGGCCTGAAGAAGTATCGCTATTTGGTACTTTTTCAACAAAAACGTTAATACCGCCAAGCAAGTCTAAATCGCCAACAATTTTTACGTTTTCAACTGTTGTTTCGCCAAGCTGCAGATCTGGGTGTGTTGCATCTACGCCAGAATCTAGCACGGCAACCGTTACACCGTTTCCGGTCAAACCTAACGTATCATGTACGATGTGGGCGCCCGTAATCTCGCCCGATGTGTAGTTATAATATTCAAGCGGCACATCTTGATAAATGCTTTTTATGTTGGGGTTTGCAGCCAGTGCTTCAATTTGAGATTTTGTTAGTGTTGCTCCAACCATTGGCATAGTTTGCAATGCCAAATACGGTACGTGCAATTCTTGCATTAAGACAGACACACCCGCTTTGTCTTTACCAGTAACGATAACCTTGTAATTACTTTCGTCACTAGTGAGTGCTTCGGTAAGATTCGGTCCGATCAACGCGTCAGAATGTGCTAGCTCGCTAGCTGCAAGCGCAATAGTAAGTAGTGATGATTTGAACAATGCAGATTTCATTGAGCTCTCCGGTTTTTATATTTTATTAGAATTTCATTTCTTCAACCGGGTTATAGTCTCCTAACGATATTTTTTTGATATAGGGAGTAACCCCTACATGTGAACAATTTGTAAAGAACCAATATGATTAACGTTCACTGCGCACCAACTTAACGTAAGCAGCAGTTCGATAAGAAAGTACCTTAATATTTCCAGATTGAAAGCAGGCATACACTCACTCCTTTTCCTAAAGGCATAAAAAAAGCGCACCTAAGTGCGCTTTTTTGGGCTTGTGTTGGTAAGTCTAGATTAGTCTAGGATCTTAGATACAACACCAGCACCTACTGTACGACCACCTTCACGGATTGCGAAACGAAGACCTTCTTCCATCG
>NZ_SWCO01000013.1 GCF_005117025.1 Alteromonas portus
ACCACCGTCCATCTGAGCAGCACCAGTGATCATGTTTTTAACGTAATCAGCGTGTCCTGGGCAGTCTACGTGAGCGTAGTGACGAGTAGGAGTGTCATATTCTACGTGTGAAGTAGAAATGGTGATACCACGTGCTTTCTCTTCAGGCGCGTTATCGATTTGATCGAAAGCCTGTGCGTTACCGCCGTAAGTTTTAGAAAGAACTGTAGTGATAGCTGCAGTTAGGGTAGTTTTACCGTGGTCAACGTGGCCGATTGTACCCACGTTTACGTGGGGTTTCGTACGTTCAAACTTTTCTTTTGCCATTTCTATTATCCCAGCAAAGTTACATTAAAAAATTTAGAAATTTTACATGAGCTGGGGAGAAATAAACTGGTGCTGATAGGCAGATTTGAACTGCCGACCTCACCCTTACCAAGGGTGCGCTCTACCAACTGAGCTATATCAGCACTGATTTGGAGCGGGCAGCGGGAATCGAACCCGCATCATCAGCTTGGAAGGCTGAGGTAATAGCCATTATACGATGCCCGCAATCCTAATTCTCTGGCCACCTCATAGAGAAAGTGGTGGAGGGGGCAGGATTCGAACCTGCGAAGGCTGAGCCGGCAGATTTACAGTCTGCTCCCGTTGACCGCTTGGGTACCCCTCCAGATTGATGGTGCCGACTGCCGGAATCGAACTGGCGACCTACTGATTACAAGTCAGTTGCTCTACCAACTGAGCTAAGTCGGCACTACATCAAGTGGGTGCGCATTCTAGAGTATTGTTTAACTCTGTGCAAGTGTCTTTTTGAAAATTTTTCAATTTTCTTTTTTGACCAATTTTTCAACTAATCAAAAACTTACGTCGATGTTCCCTTTAGAAGTTCACTTCGAGCGTAGCGGGCAAGACCCTGCATCACCAAATGAGCGAGGCGCATGTTATCAGCAGATTTTAAGAATGCAAACACTTTTTTGTCTCCACCCCCTAAAATAATGTCAAATTCGGTTTGTTTGCTTGATATGTAGTCAACCGCGCTCAAATAAACACCATATAGGGCAGCATGACACCCTGTTGCCACACAATCTTCTGTATCGGTCCCCACTCCAAAGGTGGTCGGAATTTCATCATTCGCGAACACTTTTTTGGTTGAAGCAACCAATGCATTACGCATTACTTGAAAACCAGGCACAATCCAACCGCCTAAATGTTGACCATCTACGACAAAATCGACCGTTATTGCCGTACCCACATCCATAACAAAAAATGCTTTTTTTGATTTTTCTGCAGCACAGACCATGGCAAGCCATCTATCAACGCCCATTTTTTGAACATTCGCGTAACTATTTTTTATGCCGAAGGCTTCTTTCTCTGTGTGCTTTTCTACAAAAATAATATTTCGCTCGCTACACATGGCGGATATTTCATCAACCAGCTCCTGATTTCTTACCGATGCGATATATAAATGGGAAATTTTTTTCTGAGAATCGATAAAAGAAAATAGAGATTTTGCATCTTCGCATGCATTAGGCTCTTTTTCTGAATCACAAAGCAGTGAATATTTTATTCGGGTGTTACCGATATCCACTAATATGACGTGGTTTTCTTCAATGTTGTTCATATTTTTGGTTTCATTCGCAAAGCAATGCGTAAAACGGACGGATGAAATGCTAACTAAAAAAGCACAAAGATGAACTACGAAGTACCTTTATTATAAATAATGGCCAAAATCTTCGTAGTTCAGCTATGAGGTAAAACAAAATAAAACGTTAATTGCCTCTTAGGCTAACTTCGCCACCGTGGAATCGGGTAATACCGTCTTGCGTTTCAACAAGTAGCGCGCCGCTAGCGTCTACTCCCCTGTCAATTCCAGAAAAACGTTTCTCGCCCATTTGCAAAACAATGCGTTTGTCGGCGTATAAGTCGAGCGCTTCCCAATATGCAGTAAATGGCCCGAAGCCCTGTTGGGTAAATTTCGGTAAATAAGACCATAGCGATTTAATAATTTCTGCCGCTAAAGCATTTCTATCTGGGATAGTGCCTAAATAAGAAGCAAGATCGCTATGAGGTTGACCAACATCATATTGATTATCGGGCACACAAACATTTAATCCTATGCCGATAACACTATGCGCCGTTGCGCCTATCTGCCCTTCTACTTCAATAAGTACGCCCGCAAGCTTTTTACCTTGCAAATAAATGTCATTCGGCCATTTAAGCTCGGCGTCTTCTACGCCAAACTCTTTAAGTGCATCGCAAACAGCCAAGCCTACCAATAAAGAAAGTCCTGCCATGCTTTGATAACCGTCAGGAAAAGACCAGTACATAGAAAAAGTTAAGCTTCCGCCAACTGGCGCTAACCACGAACGGCCATGTCTGCCGCGTCCATCGGTCTGAATTTCAGCGAATACGACATCGCCGTTTTCAAGATCTTCTCGTTTGCTGGCAATACGCTTCTTCATTTCCGTATTGGTGGAAGGTAATACCGACTCCACATCAATAACCGCTCGTTTTGTATTGCCTAAATGGCGTTTAATGCTGTCAGCGCTTAACAATGGAAAACCTCGTTCTAAACGGTAGCCTTTACCTTTTACTTTAAATACATCTAATCCCCAATCGGCAAGTTGGGAAATATGCCCTGCTACAGCTGTGCGCGAAAGGCCCACTTGCTGTGCAATGGTTTCACCTGAATGGAATTGGCCGTCAGACAACAAAGCAAGTATATGTTTTCTTATAGCTTTTGATGCTTGTCTCATAGCGAAATAAGTCCTTTGCTTCCTAATAAGCGTACTTCTGGCTCTAGCTGTATGCCAAACTTACCTTGTACGCTTGCTATGATATCTTTTGCCATGGTTATTACATCGCTTCCGGTGGCGCCACCTAAGTTAGTAAGCACCAATGGCTGTGTAGGGTGGCAACGTACTTTGTTCAAAGTCTTGCCTTTAAAACCTGCCTGATCGATAAGCCAAGCAGCTGGAATTTTTATTTGTTCATTTTCAGTGGCTGGAAAATCAGCACTTCCGCTCACCACAAAATGGGGCACTGAATCATAGTCTTGTGCAATTGCTTGGAACACTGCTTTTGAAACCACTGGGTTTTTGAAGAAACTTCCAGCATTGCCTAGCTCACTCGGGTCAGGAAGTTTGCTTTTTCTGATTTCTATTACCTTACTATACACCTTTTCTGGTGTAGGCTCAGTGAGTGCAGCCAGTTCGCCATAGCTGGTTTCAAGTTCGTAGTGCTTGGGCAGTTTAAAATTAACATGAGTGATTAACACTTTGTTCGCTAGTGCATGTTTGAACACACTGTCTCTATAGCCAAATTGACAATCTTCATTGCTTAGCAGAACCTGTTCGCCGGTTTCAAGAAATACACATTCCACTTTATCGATGAGCGCATTTACCTCTCGCCCGTACGCACCAATATTCTGAATTGGGCATGCGCCTACCGAACCTGGTATTAACGCTAGGTTTTCGAATCCATACCACTTCTCTTTCATACACAAAGTGACGAACTCATGCCAGTTTTCACCAGCTCCTACTCGCAAGTAATGATGACTTTCAGTATCGAAGTGGCTTATGCCCTTTATCTCATTAACCAGAACTGTACCGTCAAAGTCATCGGTGAAAATTGAGTTGCTACCACCACCTAAAATATAGATAGCGTTGTTATTATTCTTAGAAGTATTGAAGATAGACAGAAATGAGGCAACGTCAGTAAACGACTGGATAGAATCACAAGAAGCTGCAAGGCCAAATGTGCTGTAAGGCTGTAGTGAAGGCATAGAAATATACGAACTGCGAACAATTCGCTAATGGTAGGGTAAGGACGCGTCAAATAAAAGCGCAAACACACAAATAAGTGCCCTACGGTGTTGTGAGTTTTTTACTCTTTATATTAATGGTGGTGCTTCCACTATGTTATATGAGTAAACATTGCTAACTAGATAACTTTCAATAGCCATTTAATTCTGTTTTTCTCATAGGCATTTTATCAATCGTACTATAAATAAGATCGCTATCGAACGAGCTATATTTAGCCTTAACTGCACCATCAAGACCTATTAGCGTAACTTTATCTTGTGGTACAAGTTTATCTAGCCTTGTACTACAGTGAGGGTAACCAAAAACTATAGTAGGTTGTCTATCAACTATACCTATAATCACAAGCTTTCTCTCAGATAAGGCAGCCCTATCATATTGAGCAAACGTATTTAGATTGTTAAGTTCTTTGGCACTGCTTGCGCTATAGATTAACACCCTCTTCTTCCACTTAAGCTCGCCCAAGGTAATCTCACACTGAGGCTGCGTGCTATTAGCCACTGAAAAGCTAGAGTAAAACGCCATAAACAACACAAAAATAGAAAGGTAGATAGTAGTCATATTAAAAATATGGGGTCAGAATAAGGGGTCAGAGTACTTTTTCTGGGTAAGTATTATAGTCATTAGTAAAGAATATAAGGCTTAAATGAACATTCTACCAAACTCACCAACAGTGAATTGTACTTCGGCCACAGTGCTTTCAAACACAGTTAATTACTTACCGTTATTCAGGTACTAACTCACTAAGATGCAATACCATCCAACCGTTAATATAAACATTCCGAGGCCGCCTAGCATCGTATTAAAAATATGGGGTCAGAGTACTTTTTTGGGTAAGTATTATAGTCATTAGTAAAGAATATAAGGCTTAAATGAACATTTTACTAAACTCACAAACAGTGAATTGTATTTCGGCCGCATTGCTTTCAACACAGTTAATTACTGACCGTTATTCAGGTACTAACTCACTAAGATGCAATACCATCCAACCGTTAATATAAATATTCCGAGGCCGCCTAGCATCGTAAATTGCACCAGAAGCTACTAACTCACTTACTTTTGCTTTGCTAAGCACAAGGTCATCAACACGGTAGTAGTTACGTAGCAATAGCGCCTTATCAAATTTCGCGTGTTGACTCGGCGAGACGGGAGTGGTGTGTGCAATATTTCCAACTTTAAAAGTAAGCGTTTCATTATCAACATTGAGCAATTTCAACGGCACATAGCGAAATCTAGCATCCGATAAGGGATCAATCGTTCGATAGTCGATATAGAAAAAGTCATTTTTCTGAGGGTTGGCTAAGACCTTTTCCTTTTCACTATTTTCTATAAATGCATTACCAACAAAGAAGAGTACTATTAGAAAAAAGCAGACAAGCTCTGCGTGCTGCTTAATTACAGCAGTGACAGGTTCAAGTTGAAAATTACCCCGCAAATAAGCCGGGTTATTGTTAAATGGTAACGTTGACATAAAAACATCCTTGCTGTTTTGTGTTTTTATACCATACCGATTATTTTTTAAACTGTCGCTCGTTCTACAGAATTATTTCCAAAACTACAGCATACATCCCTCGAATAATGGGGTCAGAGTACATTTTTTTGATTTAACAGTACTGGACAAAAAATGTATGACTACGCTCTGGTAGTTAGCGTAATAAAGTACTCTGACCCCTTTATTTTGAATCGATGTGTTGTAGTGTCTGTGAAATCAAACGTCACACTACAAAAGCTGAGAAAGAATACTACAGAGATCGTTGAAATCTTAATATTGGGGTCAGAGTACATTTTTTGATTTAACAGTACTGGACAAAAGATGTATGACTACGCTCTGGTAGTTAGTTTAATAAAGTACTCTGACCCCATTTTGGTGTTTGCTGGGGGAGGAATGGGATTAATGTACTCTGACCCCATTTTTTTCTTTCTGCAGAAAGCAAAAAACCCGCCGTTAGGCGGGTTTTTCTTAATGGGACCTGGCAGTGTCCTACTCTCACATGGGGAAGCCCCACACTACCATCGGCGCTAATACGTTTCACTTCTGAGTTCGGAATGGAGT
>NZ_SWCO01000014.1 GCF_005117025.1 Alteromonas portus
GTATCCAGAAATTGCTAAAATAGTTAAATTCATAGAAGTTCCTTTTCTTCGTTTATTCCACTGATTTATCAGTGTGCGCTGACACCTAACTTTCCAATAACGGGCGCAGACATGTGGGGCATAATGGCGAAGCCGCCCCGCGTGTATGCGTCCCAGCGAACGCAGTGAGTGTGTTGATTGGGTTGTTATATGCGCTGTTTTTAAGTGCCATTTTTACGATCTATCTTTGTTGCTATTGGCCAACCATACACTACAAAAAATAAAAACCAACCAGATACAAGCCATGTATGTGCTTGTGGAAATACATTTGAAATAATCCCAGCAACAAGACCAGAAGACAAAATAACAATTATGTATCTACTAGCTGAAGCCTGTTGAGACCGTAATTCTTTAAAATAGGGGTCGAGAAAAACTAATAAAATTGCTACTAAATATAGCGGAACTGCCCACTCTATAAGTGATTTAAAAAGAGCAGCTGTAGGTATAACAAGCACAGCACCACAATACATCCATTTTCTGCTATTAAATACTTCCATTTTTCAAGCTACCACAAGCATATAACGCCCCACTAAGGGGCGATAAAACATGGGCTAAATTTAGGAACGAAGTGACGCAGCCCATGTGTTAGCGTCCCAGCGAGCGAAGCGAGTGCCTTAAGTGGTTTGTTATACGTCACGGCTCTGATACTTCCTTTATGTGGCCAGCTGAACTTAATAATTTTGCCAACGCAGTTGCAACTTTTTCTTTCGATTCAGTCGGGTTTATTTTGTTAAACAAATTTCTGAAAAATGGAATGTCGGCCTCGATAAAGCAGTGCCATACAACTGATTCGTTTGTGGGGGGCTTTAGTTCATTATTGCTATCTATTTCATCGACGTTACCGCAACCAATCCAAATTGGACAAGGTTTTTCCATACAGTCGATTCGCCATCCCCAATCTTCTGGAAATGCTTTTGTTGTAAATCCAACATCATTCAAATTATTGGAGATCCATTCTGCTAAGGATTTTCCGTATCGCATTGGATTAGTTTCGTCATCCTCTCCATCAATAATTTTGATTTCCGAAGACTTAAAATAAAAAGAGTGTTTCACTCATCCTCCATGACGTATAACTTTTAAATAAGGGGCGCAGGCATGTGGGGCATAATGGCGAAGCCGCCCCGCATGTATGCGTCCCAGCGAACGCAGTGAGTGACTTAATTTTTTTGTTAGGTGCGTGCTCATTTAAACTGCATTTTGTTTCTTACTAGTTGAAATATACATGCACCAGTTAATGCCGCATACAAACCCAAAATAAAGTAAAACATGTTTGGGCTGGTTTCTAGAGAATAGTCCTCGCCACCTCTAGGGGAGACTTGTCCAGTAGATAGTCCATGAATAAATAAAGAGATGAAAAACAGACCACAAAAAACTAAAAGAACCTTGTCGGATGTTGAGTGTTTCTTCATAAATGGTTTCATCCAAATTACACTTGAGCAGCTTAAGCAAAGCTTGATTCAGCTGACTTTCGCTAGTAGCACCTAACATTAAGCTAAGCGGCGCATTTGCGTGGGGCATAATGGCGAAGCCGCCCCGCGTAAATGCGTCCGAGCGACCGAAGGGAGTGGTCTTTAGCGCTTTGTTATAAGCAGAGCCAGTTCCTTTGGTCTTTTTAAAAACTAATGAAGCCAGCATACGATTGATTGTTAACACAAACAAGCGAAACGACTGTGCAGTAATGTTTTTGATTTGATTGAAGCTAGCCGCCATCTGAGCTACCAAGTGTAATGGCGCTTACTTGCTGAAAATAAGCACTTGGTGATAAAGAGCCTATTACACTACCTCTGAATTGAAAGCGGCGGATTTAAACCTACCACAAGCCAGAGCGATGCTAATGAAAACAGGTGAGGGTAGTTGTACTGGGATTTTTATGAAGCCAAAAGCAGTTTAGGCTGACGCCTTATAACTTCCAAATATGGGGCGCATGCGCGTAGGGCATAATGGCGAAGCCGCCCTGCGTGAATGCGTCCCAGCGAACGCAGTGAGTGCCATAATTTGTTTGTTATGTTTCACTTGCTTGATATTCCGCTAGTTCTTTTTGCAAAAGTGCTATGGTTTTCACGGCTTCAAAATTTTGCCGAGCTACATCTCCTTTATACGATGTAAGAAATGCCGAAACCTTTTTTATTATTTCATCTTGTTCAGAGCTTGATACATTTTTAGAAAATGATAAATCCAGTGTAGGAACGCTGGGCTCGGGACTGGACGGAAATTTTTTAAGAGTATCCTTTACCATTTCCTTCCATATTTTTAGGACTTTTGGGTTCGGATGAAAAAGCCCTCTATCTATTATTGCTTCATTTTGATTAGCCTTAAACGCTTCTAGGCTGGTAATGTCAATTATGTTGCTCATGTTCAGTTTTCCTCCGTGAAACATAACACCCCACTAAGGGGCGATAATACATGGGCTAAAATTAGGAACGAAGTGACGCAGCCCATGTGTTAGCGTCCCAGCGAGCAGCGCGAGCGCCTTTAGTGTTTTGTTAGGTGCGTTTGCACACTACTTTACCAAAAGCGCTCGCGGGCATATCCTCACACCTTTGAATGCCATTTATAACTTCAATGGCATCACTGCATGCTTTGTTCTTCAGAATTGGTTGTGATTCTGGTTCTACCCTTGCTATTCCATTCGGACAAATGGACTCAGCTTTTTTTATCCATATCACGTCAAGCCCTTCGGCTGTGTCACTATCCCGTTTCACCGTGATGATGTGGGCGTCACCAGATTCATTGGAGTTGACGGTGTAAGTTACATCACTAAACACAAAGCCAGAAAAAAATATCAATAAATAAGAAGCAAATCTCAAACCAGCACCTAACTTTTCAATAACGGGCGCAGGCACGTGGGGCATAATGGCGAAGCCGCCCCGCGTGTATGCGTCCCAGCGAACGAAGTGAGCGAGTTTATTGAGTTGTTAAATGCCACCTACTCTGACTTTGAAAAACTTAGTTTTTTCACTTAAATGTTGATATGACCAAGGTGGGTTAACTACATCAATGTTAGAAACGCCCAGCGTAGCAAGCCCTTCGAGCGAATAGTACCAGCCGATGAAGTCTTCTTTTTCGACGAAGTCTTTATATTCGGGAGATTGTCCTAGTGTTGTTATTTGCTGGTCCACACCAATTTTTTCGAAGAAGTTTCGCTCACGAATTACAGCTGACCTCATATATTTTTCTAGGTTTTGCTTTGTTGATTCCCGTTCATCCTCTGGAAGAGCATCAATAAACGATGTTATTTCTTTCTCCATTCCGGTTGTACCACCATGGAAACCAATTACAGCGTGATTCGAAATCCTGTGATGATTTGCTGCAGAAAAAACGTAGTTGGCACATGATGAGAGACAATAATCATTGACCTCGAGCTTCAAATCATAGTCATGAACAATATTACCAAGGTCCATTCCATGATTGATTTCACCGCCTTCAGACGTTATCGACAGCCATTCAACTTTACTCTTTCCATTTTTCAGAATAGAAAGAAGTTTCTCATTTGCTGATGGCGATAACTTACCGTGATAAATTACTGTGTTTTCGTTCAAATCGACTGTTGTTTCGCTACCTTGTGCTGACGCGCATGATAAAGAAATAATTAAAATAAAAGACCAGAAAAGTTTAAACATGCTGTTTCCTTGTGGCATTTAACGCCCAACTTAGGGGCAATAACACGTAGGCTAAAATGGGAGCAAAGCGACTGAGCCTACGTGTTATTGTCCCAGTGAGCGCTAGCGAACGACTACAGTTGTTTGTTAGCTATACACGCTTAAAACTACCTTTTTTAGTTGCGTTATAAAACTGTCAAGGTAGGTTTGGTCTAACCCGAAGCCACAACTTAATGTTTGTTGAATATTGCCATATTCAATAAATTCACCGAAAAACTCAATGTGACCTAGTGAAGTAGCAACAAATTTAATGGACTCACTTTCGTAGTGAAATTTTAGTTCAGCCGAACCCTCTAGGGTTTTGTAAATAGCTTCAAGGTCGCATACGAATTTTTCAAAGTCTTCGAAGTAAAACTCTGGGGTGAAGTATGAAAAGCGACCGCTTTTAATGTCTAAAGCACACTGGCCAGATAGATCTAGCTGCTTCTCAAACGAAGACATAACAATTTTTTTGGTTGGATTTACTACAAGTTCTGCATCCATGATCCACCTGTATAGCTAACTTCCAAATATGGGGCGCAAACACGTGGGCAATAATGGCGAAGCCGTGCACGTGTTTGCGTCCCAGCGAGCGGCAGCGAGTGACATAATTTGTTTGTTATACGCAATAGCCAAAATCAACCGCCATATTGCATTATTAAGTAAAAGCCACAAACTAAACATACCGAGACAAAGCAAGGAATACCAAATAACTGCAGTTTTTGTTTTAGCGCCAGAGACTTTGAGCTAGCTGAAAGAACAATACAAGGGAGCAATTGTGATATGAAAATAGGAATGATGAAAACGCTTATTGGATAACCAACATAATTTGCAATGAAATCGCCTGCATTACCTACATACCAAATTTGAAGTAAAAAATTGAGTAAGCAAACTAATACAACAAGACCAATAAATTCCTTTTTACTCACAGGTTTCCTTTTGCGTATAACTTTTAAATAAGGGGCGCAGGCATGTGGGGCATAATGGCGAAGCCGCCCCGCATGTATGCGTCCCAGCGAACGAAGTGAGTGACTTAATT
>NZ_SWCO01000015.1 GCF_005117025.1 Alteromonas portus
CTTCAACGGTACTATGGAAAGCTCCGATTTCTGCTTTATCTTCTCGCGGACGTCCTTTTTATCGTTCGGCCGCGGTACCTTGGTTTGGTGCCTGAAATTCCGTTATCACAATCCGGCACCTGACTGCGATGGGCCAATTTATTAACCACCGGCCATAGGTGGTTGTCACCAAGGAACAAAACAGACCTCCCGAGTTCCCAGGGTTTCCTTGCCAGCATGCCAGGCTCTTCGACACCGGTGAGCCAATACTCCAGGTCGATACAGAGTATGGTTATAGCCTTCCGTCTTTGTGAAAACGTCGGCTCCCACGATTTGCCTATTTCGGTGCTCAATCACCGTGGCCTACTGACTCGCTGTCTACGCTTAACCGCGAACGTCGCCGTGCGCAGTCCAAGACTCGCTTCCGGGTGGGGACCAGCCTTGCCCGGGTGGGACTTGCACCCACGGGAAACCAACGCACAGTTTCCGTTAATCATCCTCCTTGTCGATCAACATCCCCTGCGCCTGAGCTTTGCTCGGCGCACCACAAAGTTGGCCGTCGGCCTGCAGCGCTTTGTTACGTGTTGCCGGGACTGAGGAGAGATGTAAGAACATGATCCTCCCAGCACCCATTTATTTTTAGATACCGCTTAGCCTCACCCTCTTTAGTGAAGCCAAGACTTTCTAGTAACTTGGCGGATCTATAATTGCTAGGCATATAGTTTGCCATTATGCGATTTAGCGATAGTTCTTTGAACGCATAATCTATGGTTTTTTGGCACAGGAACTTCATGAAACCTTTGCCTTCATATTTCTGGGCTACTGCGTAACCCATATTGCATGCCATAAACGGACCTTTCACAATATTTGTGAGGGAACAAATAGCAATAATTTTGAGCTGATTTGGTTCGGTTAAAACAAAATGTGCCGAATTTCCATTTAGTTTCTCCGAACTCCACTCCTCCAAGCGCTGCTCCCAAGCCGTTACGGAATGATAGCCACCCTCTCTGCTAGGTTCCCAAGCGCTCAAGTGCGCTTCATTTTCCTCGTAAAATTTTGAAAGCAGAGCTGCATCACTTACAGAAACTAATTTTACTTCCATGCTCGATTCTCAGTGGCACGTAACGCCGCCGGCAGGGGCAGCTTGCCTTGTGCGTGTTTTGCGCAAAAATGGGAGCGCAGCGACCTGCGCAAAACATGCATAAGGTAAGCTGTCCCGCGGAGGGCCGAAGGCCTGGAGCAAACTGCCCGGCTTGTATGGTGTACATGCTCCCCAAAACGGGCAAAATTGAGGCCCACCTCTGGCTGCAACCAGAGGCCTTTTATGCGGTAGTTCGATGCCTGCCTGGCTCCTCTGTCGAGAGACCGTTAACAAGTGGGAACGCCGCATAAACTCTAAGTAACAACTCGAATAGTCATCAGGGCCTCGAGCTCGTATAGCAAGCAAGAGTTAACTTACCAATGAATATCTCACAAGACAATGAAATCAATGTCGGCATTGATACCGGCAAGACCCAGCTCGATATCTATATCCGCCCTGTCGGCGAATACTTTACCGTCAGCAATGATGCGAAGGGGGTTCGTGAAGCCATCAAGCGAATCAAAGCACATCAGCCGACACGTATCGTTATTGAAGCCACAGGTCGCCTGGAACACACCTTCGTGTTCGCCGCAGCCAAACAGAATTTACCTGTAGTGGTCGCCAATCCTCTTCATGTACGACGGTTTGCTGGCGCCATTGGGCAGCTCGCGAAAACAGACAAAATCGATGCTCAGCTGATCACCCATTTTGGCGACAGCATTAAGCCCGGGCAAACTTCTATCGCACCAGAAAACGAGAGAAAAATCAGTGACTTACTGGCTCGCCGCCGGCAGCTGATGGAGATGCAGACAATGGAGAAAAATCGTCTATCCATCATGCCTAAAGAGCTGCGTGTCAGTATCAACGCCATGCTGAAAACCATCAAAGCGCAGATCGAAAAAATCGACGAAGCCCTTGATGGCATGATCGCCCAAACCGACGAGTGGAGAGAGAAAAACGAAATTCTCCAAAGCGTACCCGGTGTCGGTAAAGTTATGGCCTACACGCTGCTCAGCGACCTACCAGAACTGGGCACCCTGAACAACAAAGAGATCGCCGCGCTAGTCGGGGTGGCACCAATCAACCGAGAGAGCGGCCGTTATCAAGGCGTTCGCCGAATACGTGGTGGGCGGCACCAAATAGGTAGTGCACCATCCCTTCTGTAAATTCGCCTGTACATGATTTAGGAGCAGGCCACGGTTAGACTGATTGTCGCCAAACGTTCAGTCCACAAAAGGAAATAACCGTGACCTGCGACAATGAGAATACCGCAATTACCGCTATGGCTGAAATCCTATCCGAGCAAGGATTTGATGGCCTGGCTTCAGCTCTGGAAGTGCTGCTCAACGAGCTGATGCTGATAGAGCGAGAGCAGTACTTGGGTGCCGCTGCCTACGAGCGCTCAGAGGGGCGTAGAGGCCACGCCAACGGCTTCAAGCCCAAGCGCATGCGTACCCGTGTGGGAGAGCTGGAGCTGCAGGTACCGCAGACCCGGTGTTTGTCAAAGAAGATGTCGCGATCACTCGATTACGCTGCCTCTAATTTCACCTCCTGAGAGGCCTGATCTTCAGGCGAAGGATTCAGCCATACGCCACCCACTGGATTCCAGTTTCTGGTGCGGCCTGGCCACCGCTTTGGGTTTCTCTGTTTTGCATCCTCATACACTGCATGACGGCGCTCTAGCAGTGAGACCTCCTCACCGCTATGGCGCTGGCTTGGCGTAACAAAACGGATAGCACTGTGGCGATGCATATTGTTGTACCATTGCACGAAGCCATGCACCCACTCTCTCGCTGCGCTGATACTCTCGAACGGTTTGCTTGGATAGCTCGGCCCATATTTCAAGGTTCTAAACAGGCTCTCAGAGTACGGGTTGTCATTGCTCACCGAGGGGCGGCTAAACGACGCTACCACACCGAGCTTCTGCAGGGTGGCCAACATAGTGGCTCCCTTCATCGGCCCTCCATTATCCGAGTGCAGCACCAGCCCCTTCTTTACCACGCCTTCCGCAAGTTGTGCTTTGCGGATCAGCGTGCTGGCGTGTTCCGACGACTCATCAGCATGCACCTCCCAACCAACAATTTTGCGGCTGAAGATATCGAGTATCAGGTACAGCCGGTAGAAGACACCTCTGACACTCGACGCAAGAAACGTAATATCCCAACTCCACACCTGATTTGGACGCTCTGCCAAGTACCCCTTAGGTCTAGCGACGCTACGTGGCGTCTCCGCCTTGCCTCGCCGGTGCAGTTGATCCGCTTCTCGCAACACGCGGTAGAAGCTGGACTCCGAGGCGATGTATATCCCCTTGTCCGCCAGTGCCGGGACTATCTGTGAAGGCGGCAAACTGCGATATTCCGGCTGGTTGCAGACATCCAGTATCCTTTGCCGCTCCTCAGCAGTGAGCTTGTTGTCTGGCGTACGTGACTGGGCCGCGCGCTTGCGGTGATCGGCCAGATCTCCTTTCTGTAACGCTCTCTTCCAGCGCTGCAGAGTACGTACGGTGAGGTCTAATACCGCGCAAGCCTTGTACCGGGCGGCCCCAGCCGTCACCGCTTCCTCGATTAGCTCGATCGCCACCTGGCGGTCTTCCGAGGCGATCATTCGTCCTCGCTTTCCCCCCAGATGGCCTGGGCCTTTTTTTGTAGCACCAGTAGCGCGGCGGCCTCCGCTAGCGCCTTCTCTTTACGCTTGAGCTCCTTCTCTAGCTTGCGGGCTTTCTTGCGCTCTTTTTGCAGGTCCCGGCGCTCTTCAGCGGACAGTTGGTCACGATTGCCCGCCCCGGCTATCGCAGCCTCACGCCAGCGCTGTATCTGCTCTACGTAGAGCCCTTTCTGGCGGCAGTACTCCGCAAGCTCGGCCTCATTCAGCGCTGCAGTCTCAAGGATTACGGCGAATTTACTTTCCCCGCTCCAGTGCTCGGGGTTCTTTGGATCAGCTGGCACGGCCACACCCTGTTCTCGAAATTGATTTCGCCAATTGTACAGGGTTGGCTCTGAAACTCCGGTCTCTCGGCTGACTTCCGCTACGGATTTAGCGCTCGGCGGCATCATCATCTGGACTGCCCGCTCCTTAAAGCCCTCGTTGTATCGCGGCATTGCTCACTCTATGACCGCCCCCTGATACACTATTGGTTGGAAAGTGAGCGCGACATCTATCCTGACACAGGGGG
>NZ_SWCO01000016.1 GCF_005117025.1 Alteromonas portus
AGAGAAATACACTTACAAATATATTAAGTAACCCGAGAACAACCAGCGTAATCCAAATTACATCCATTGTTTAAATTCTCCCAGTCATATAACACCCGCATAACGGGCAAAAATATGTAGGCTACAATACCAAGCGAAGCGCTGGGAGCCTACGTATTTTTGTCCCAGCGAACGTAGTGAGCGAGTTTATGCGCTTGTTAAACCAACAATGATAGCCTAAAATGACCTAATTAAAGACCTTTTAGGAGACCGTTATGGCGGCGAGAGTTTTGGCGGAAGTTGCTGCAAGTATTACAGAACTAAAAGCAAACCCTATGAAAGTTGCGAGCAGTGCATATGGCGATCCTGTCGCTATATTGAATAGGAATGAACCCGCATTCTACTGTGTCCCGGCTGAGATTTACGAAAAAATGATGGATCGTTTGGAGGATCTGGAACTACTACAGCTTGTTAGTGAAAGGCAAGGTGAAGAAAGCGTTTCGGTGAATTTGGATGACCTATAAATTAGAGTTTAAAAGAAGCGCCCTAAAAGAATGGAATAAACTAGGTAGCACTTTGCAGCAACAATTGAAAAAGAAGTTAGCAGAGAGATTAAAAACACCGCACGTAGCCCCAGATAGAGTGTTAGGTGCCGATAATGTTTATAAAATAAAATTACGTCAATCAGGATATAGGTTGGTGTATCAGGTACTTGATGACGTAGTTGTAGTTACAGTGCTAGCAGTGGGAAAACGCGAGAGAAATGAGGCTTACAAAAAAGCGTTAAAGAGACTTGATGCTGAATAAGGGTTTAACGCCCGCATAACGGGCAAAATACGTAGGCTACAATACCAAGCGAAGCGCAGGGAGCCTACGTGTTTTTGTCCCAAGGAGCGCCAGCGACCGAGTTAATGCGTTTGTTAGTTGCCGTAAATTCAATAGGTGTGCTAACATTTGTGTGTACATTGCATAAGGAGTTTACCATGGATACCCGTATTCAGTTTAGAGTAGATGAAGAAACTAAACGGCTAGCTCAGATAATGGCCGAAAGCCAAGGACGCACTTTAAGTGACGCTTGTAGAGAGCTTACGGAAGAACTCGCTGAACAGCAACGAAAAATAATGACTCATGATCAGTGGCTTACTGAAGAGGTTAATGCTGCGTTCAGTAAATTAGAGAGTGGGCAAAGTAAGTTTGTCAGTCATGAAGAAGCGAACTTGGACATGGAAGCTCGAAAAATGAAAATTAGGAATAAAGCCAAAAAATGATCTTATGGGAAAAAAGTTCGTTGGACGATCGTGAGGCTATTTTCGAGTTTTTATACGAATTTAACCCATTAGCAGCAGAAAAAACTGATGCAATAATTGAGAAGAAAGTTGAAAACTTGAACCAGCAACCTCTTATGGGAGTGGAGAGAGAGGGTATACCGGGAAGACTGTTAATAATTCCAGAGGTTTCAATGATTGTTTCATATTTTATAAAAGACGACATTATTCACATTCTTCGAGTTTTACACCAAAAGCAAAAATTTCCTGTAGGCAACTAACTTTTAAATAAGGGGCGCAGACATGTGGGGCATAATGGCGAAGCCGCCCCGTATATATGCGTCCCAGCGAACGAAGTGAGTGGCTTAATTTTTGTTACGTGCCATTATGCTCCTTGCCTGAAAGCGAGCTTTCCCAAGACACAATTGCCGCGAAAATGTTTGACAAAACAATGGCAAAAAGGCCTACAGCAATGATAAGAAAACCGGCTTTAATTCCACCAAGACCTATACGATAAGTCTCTGTACTGCCGCTTACGGGTGGTGTTGGAAAAAAATAAGTAAAGAGCGTGCCTGCAATTAACGCTATTGCTACACCAATTAATACAACCCCGAAATAAGTGAGCACACGAGCAATAAATAACAATAAACCTAGGTTTCTGGGCTTTATATTTGGGAACGGTTTCAAACCCATAATAATTCCTTTTACTTAAGCTTGGACGTTTTGGTTAACTTATTTTGGCACATAACTTTTAAATAAGGGGCGCAGGCATGTGGGCTAAAATGCGAAGCGGCCCACGTGCATGCGTCCCAGCGAACGCAGTGAGTGACTTAATTTTTGTTAGGTGACATTAGTGCTCCGGACTTTCCTGTAACGCATGGAAAGAACCGAAAGAATGCCACATATAATACCGGTGCTTATTGCCCCATGTAAGCCAAAGGCAACTACAAGCGGGCGCAATATGAATAGGTGAATAATAAGCGCTGGTATAAGTGCAATAGCGAATAGTTTAAGCTTAACGGTTGTTTCAAATGGAGCATTGCAGTGTGGACAAGTTTTTGTCTTTCCCCACTTATTAGCAGATTTAGAGAAGAACCCTATTTTCTTTTCACATGTCGGACATTTGAAGAATTGTTCGTTTGGTTCAATATCATCACTTACTGTATTTAAGCTACTTTTCACTGATGTTTGTCGCGAAGCTATTTCGACTTTTATTCGCTCTACTCGATCTGGGAAACTCTCTTTATCTATATTCTCTAGAGCATCTTCTAGCTCTAAGGTCGAGTACTCTGAATAATTTGGTTCCATCTACTAAATTCTCCTTGTCACCTAACTTTCCAATAACGGGCGCAGACATGTGGGGCATAATGGCGCAGCCGCCCCACGTGTATGCGTCCCAGCGAACGAAGTGAGTGTGTTGATTGGCTTGATAATCATTGAGCCTCCTCCCTATCAGCATAAACTGAGTTAATCCTAATAGGCGACCAAACCAAGGGAGAAAACTCAATGAACTTTTATA
>NZ_SWCO01000017.1 GCF_005117025.1 Alteromonas portus
ATTACCACTTTGTGTTTCATGACTGGGGTGAAGTCGTAACAAGGTAACCCTAGGGGAACCTGGGGTTGGATCACCTCCTTACCATTACGTCGATAGACGCACTTGATGCAGTGCCTACACAGATAGTCTTGTTTAAAATGAAGAACGACACAAGTTTATGGGGCTATAGCTCAGCTGGGAGAGCGCCTGATTTGCATTCAGGAGGTCAGCAGTTCGATCCTGCTTAGCTCCACCATCTACTTGAAACTGGGTTTGTTGCTAACAAACTTAGAAACTGAAGGCTTGTAGCTCAGCTGGTTAGAGCGCACCCCTGATAAGGGTGAGGTCGGCAGTTCAAGTCTGCCCAAGCCTACCATTTCCTTGCTTTGTGAAAGGAAGGTAACAAAGGTAGAAAACGTGTCATGTTGGACCCGAAATCCTAATGAATATTTACTGTTTCAGTAAGCATTGATTAGGGTTTTTTACTCTAAAGATGAAAGTACTGCTTTTGCAGGAAACATCGAATGTTCTTTAACAATTTGGAAAGCTGATATTAATAGTAATCAATCAAAATTGAGTAACTGAGAAATCGAAAGATGACTTTTTACTCTACTTGACTGAATTGCTTGTTATCAATCGATGATTTGATAGCAAGGCAATTCTTCCGATTAGCTTGTCATTCATGCAACATAACTTAGACAGAAGTCAAAAGGCTGTTTGGGGTTGTATGGTTAAGTGACGAAGCGTATACGGTGGATGCCTTGGCAGTTAGAGGCGATGAAGGACGTGTAAGTCTGCGAAAAGCTGTGGTGAGCCGACAAAATGCATTTGAGCCACAGATGTCCGAATGGGGAAACCCACCTGTTTACAGGTATCGTTAACTGAATACATAGGTTAACGAGGCAAACGAGGGGAACTGAAACATCTAAGTACCCTTAGGAAAAGAAATCAACCGAGATTCCCCTAGTAGCGGCGAGCGAACGGGGAGCAGCCCTTAAGCTGTTTAGAATTTAGTGGAATCCTTTGGGAAGAGGAGCGATACAAGGTGATAGCCCTGTACACGACGGATTCTTTACAGTGAAATCGAGTAGGTCGGGACACGTGTTATCTTGACTGAATATGGGGGGACCATCCTCCAAGGCTAAATACTCCTAACTGACCGATAGTGAACCAGTACCGTGAGGGAAAGGCGAAAAGAACCCCTGTGAGGGGAGTGAAATAGAACCTGAAACCGTATACGTACAAGCAGTGGGAGCCACTTCGTGTGGTGACTGCGTACCTTTTGTATAATGGGTCAGCGACTTATATTTAGTAGCAAGGTTAAGTGAATAACGGAGCCGTAGCGAAAGCGAGTGTTAACTGCGCGTTTAGTTGCTAGGTATAGACCCGAAACCCGGTGATCTAGCCATGGGCAGGTTGAAGGTTGAGTAACATCAACTGGAGGACCGAACCCACTAACGTTGAAAAGTTAGGGGATGACCTGTGGCTGGGGGTGAAAGGCCAATCAAACCGGGAGATAGCTGGTTCTCCCCGAAATCTATTTAGGTAGAGCCTCGGACGAATTCCATTGGGGGTAGAGCACTGTTAAGGCTAGGGGGTCATCCCGACTTACCAACCCTTTGCAAACTCCGAATACCAATGAGAACTATCCGGGAGACACACGGCGGGTGCTAACGTCCGTCGTGGAGAGGGAAACAACCCAGACCGCCAGCTAAGGTCCCAAAATATTGCTAAGTGGGAAACGATGTGGGAAGGCATAGACAGCTAGGAGGTTGGCTTAGAAGCAGCCACCCTTTAAAGAAAGCGTAATAGCTCACTAGTCGAGTCGGCCTGCGCGGAAGATGTAACGGGGCTAAGCAATATACCGAAGCTGCGGCAGCATGTTTACATGCTGGGTAGGGGAGCGTTGTGTAAGTGGATGAAGGTGAGTTGTAAAGCTTGCTGGACATATCACAAGTGCGAATGCTGACATGAGTAACGATAATGGGAGTGAAAAACTCCCACGCCGGAAGACCAAGGTTTCCTGTCCCATGCTAATCAGGGCAGGGTAAGTCGGCCCCTAAGGCGAGGCAGAAATGCGTAGTCGATGGGAAACGGGTTAATATTCCCGTACTTATATAATCAGTGATGGAGGGACGGAGAAGGCTAGGCAAGCTTGGCGTTGGTTGTCCAAGTGAAAGTGAGTAGGCTGAAGACTTAGGTAAATCCGGGTTTTCAAGGCCGAGACACGAAACGAGCTCCCAAGGGAGTGAAGTTGTTGATGCCCTGCTTCCAGGAAAAGCTTCTAAACTTATGATTATATGAACCGTACCCCAAACCGACACAGGTGGTCAGGTAGAGAATACTAAGGCGCTTGAGAGAACTCGGGTGAAGGAACTCGGCAAAATTGTACCGTAACTTCGGGAGAAGGTACGCCTCTGTTTGTGAACACTTCGCGTGGTAAGCAAATGGAGGCCGCAGTGACCAGGTGGCTGGGACTGTTTATTAAAAACACAGCACTCTGCAAACTCGTAAGAGGACGTATAGGGTGTGACACCTGCCCGGTGCCGGAAGGTTAATTGATGGGGTTAGTTTTCGGACGAAGCTCTTGATCGAAGCCCCGGTAAACGGCGGCCGTAACTATAACGGTCCTAAGGTAGCGAAATTCCTTGTCGGGTAAGTTCCGACCTGCA
>NZ_SWCO01000018.1 GCF_005117025.1 Alteromonas portus
GTAAGCGCCAAAGAATCAGCACCTGTTTTTCCTGATTCGACTTCAACACACTGATTCCAACCGTACTTACACAAAGGAATCAGCCATGACCCCCGAAGAGCGCACTCAGTTCTGGCAACAACAAATCTCCACCTGGCAGGTATCCAGCCTATCCGGACAGGCTTTCTGTCGGGAGAATAACCTCTCTTACCACCAGTTTGTATACTGGCGACGCAAACAAAATAAAGCCCGTTCAAGCCAGCCGGATTCCCCTATCGGATTTGCCAGAGTAACTCAGACTGCCTCCTCAAAGTGCGAGCTGACACTCACGCTGCCCAACGGCCTGTCGATTACCGGCATACATACCGGGAATATCGAACTCGTGGGTGCGATTCTGAGGCAGCTGTAATGGCGTTGCGTTACCTGCGCCCGGCACTGGACATACCGCAGATCTATCTCTACCGGGCACCAGTGGACTTCCGCAAACAGGCCAATGGCCTGGCGGCATTGATCGAGCAGGAACTTGGGCACAGTCCCTTCACCGGTGCCCTCTACGCCTTCACCAATCGCCATCGCAACAAAATCAAGTGTCTGATGTGGGAAGGTAATGGCTTTGTGCTCTATTACAAATCACTGGCCGAGGAAAAGTTCAAATGGCCGACCCTGTCGGAGGATCTACTGCCCCTGACCGGTGAGCAGATTAACTGGTTGCTCGACGGCTACGATATCAGCTTACTCAAAGGGCATAAAACGCTGCACTACGAGTCGATCAATTAACGCCTTGAGCGGTGCCTTTGAGACCTTGTTTTGCTAACATATCGCCATGAAAAAGGCGCCCAGCACTCCCATCAATACAAGCGATTACAGTGGTTTATCCACTGCGGAGTTGCTGGCGGTGATTGGCGACTTCCAGCAACAGCTGGCGCAAAAAGAACAGGCCCTGCAATCCAGGGATGAAGCCATTCAATCCCTGGATCATTCACTTCAATCCCAACACAAAGCCATCCAGCAGCGCGATCACTACATTGCCCTGCTGGAAGAGCAGCTGCGCCTGAAGAAGGCCCAGCAGTTCGCTGCCAGTAGCGAAAAGCATACCCACCAGATCCACCTGTTCGATGAAGCCGAGATGGAAGCGGAGATCGAGGCGCTGCTGGAGCAGCTCCCCGAGGATATCGCACCGGCGGAACCCAAAGCGGCGAAGAAACGCCAGCGTGGCTTCAGCGGGAAACTGGTGCGCGAGCGTATCGAACTGACACTGTCGGAAGAGGAAAAGGCCGGCGCGAGTAAAACCTTCTTCACCAAAGTGAAAGAGGAGCTGCAGTTTATCCCCGCCCAGCTCAAAGTACTGGAAATCTGGCAGGAAAAGGCAGTGTTCGAACGTGACGGCAGCGAAACCATCATTGCAGCCAAGCGCCCCGTACATCCGCTGGGAAAATGCATTGCCACCACCTCACTGCTGGCCTATATCATCACCTCAAAATACGCCGACGGCTTGCCGCTGTATCGCCTGGAGCAGATGCTGAAGCGGCTGGGGCACGAGGTTGGGCGAACCAGTATGGCGCACTGGATTATCCGCCTGGAGGATGTCTTCCGGCCGCTCATCAACCTGATACGCGAAGTCCAGAATAGCAGCCACTACCTGCAGGCGGATGAAACCCGGATCCAGGTCCTGAAGGAAGACGGAAAAAGTACTCAATCCGACAAGTGGATGTGGATCACCCGCGGTGGCCCACCGGGTCAACCGTCCGTGCTGTTCGAATACGACCCGTCCCGTGCAGGTAGCGTCCCCGTGCGCCTGCTGGATGACTTTGCCGGTATCCTGCAGGCGGATGGTTACTCCGGCTATGGTCGGGTGTGCCGTGAAAACAACATCACCCGGATCGGCTGCTGGGATCATGCGCGCCGTAAATTCATCGAAGCCAGCAAAGCGGCTCCGGGTGGTGCAAAAAAAGCTAAAAAAAGCAAAATCTCCAAGGCAGACATCGCCCTGGGGTATATCCGCAAGCTTTATGCCATTGAGCGCGAAGCCCGGGACCGCAGCGATACCGAAAAATACAAGGTTCGTCAGGCGCTGAGTTTACCGTTGCTCGAAACCTTCAAAACCTGGTTGGAAAAACAGGTCGGCAAGGTGATGAAGGGTTCACTGACGCGTATTGCGATGGAATACACCCTGAATCAGTGGCCTTACCTGACAGGCTATTGTGAGCATGGATACCTGCACATCAGCAACGTGCTGGCGGAAAATGCGATACGCCCCTTTGCTGTCGGCCGTCGGGCCTGGCTGTTCGCCGATACCACACGGGGGGCGAGAGCCAGTGCCACCTGCTACTCCCTGATCGAAACCGCCAAGGCCAATCAGTTGGAGCCCTCAGCCTACATCCACTATGTACTGGACCGAATCGGTGAGGCCGACACGCTGGAGAAGCTCGAAGCCCTTCTACCGTGGAATGTGCCCTTGAAGCCTGTTTCAAAAAATTTGGCTCAGTATGGTTAGGGGAAGTGTGTCGATTTAACGGCGCTTAC
>NZ_SWCO01000019.1 GCF_005117025.1 Alteromonas portus
ACAAACGCCTCAACAAGGACGCAAAAAGCTTGGCTTGCGTCACTTCGTTCCTAATTTTAGCCAAGCATTTTGCGCCTGTTAGGCGGGCGTTATGTGAATCGTGGGTTTCTACATGAGTGAGAAGTTTTCAAAAATAGAACATTACGTTATAGCTAGTGACACTGGTGCTCGCGATGGTATTGGCGTCGAAATATATGTAGGTAACAATATGGTCATGGAAATCTTCCGGGACGACACCAAAAAGAAAAGAGAAGTTAGTCTGTTCCAAGATCAGCTAGATTTAGAACTAGTCGAACAAGCAATCAATCTTTTCAAAGAAGAGATACCCGAGGACTTTCAAGATTAAATCAGCAAATTCACATAACAACCCAATCAACACACTCACTTCGTTCGCTGGGACGCATACACGCGGGGCGGCTTCGCCATTATGCCCCACGTGCCTGCGCCCGTTATTGGAAAGTTATACGCCATGGAGTTTTTAGCTTTTGCAATTTGAGCAGGTACATTCCCGAATCAGCATTGATTCAGCTATTTTCACATTTGGCGTTCCGAAGGAATCACCAAACTCATTTTGCTACAGGATCTTTTGCGCAGGAGAAAGCTCGTACTCAGCAGAACGGTTTGATCCTAGTAGCCTTAAAGAATTGAAAATCATCGTCAACCAATTAAGCCAGCTAAGCCCTGACAAGCCACGAGCAACCGTAAAAATAAAAGTTAATAGGTTTATGTCAGTACGTCTAAGTTTCAAAAAATATAACGAAGACAAAGGTTTTAAAGTTAAAGCTTACATTCTTGGCTTTTTCTATTTTAGTAGCACAGGCTTTTTAGGTAGTTACGTGAAGGTAGAGCAACTTCAAAACTTAATTAACAATCTTAATAGATGTATTGAATCAAAAAGTGGCGTATAACAAAAAAATTAAGTCACTCACTTCGTTCGCTGGGACGCATTCATGCGGGGCGGCTTCGCCATTATGCCCCACATGAATGCGCCCCTTATTTAAAAGTTATAAGCCAGATTAAGGCCATGAAAATATTCTTTTTTATAATAGGCGTGGCCCTATATTTGGCTGCATTAAACTTGTTGGTTAAAGGCCACAAGTCGTTAAACCTTCGCTTCGGCTGGCCAACCCCATCAGGGCTAGTCAACAATGGCCTCTGCTATTTCTTTTTTGCTGCTTTTATTTGTGTAGTCATTCCTTTTGCTTTCTTTTTTCCATTATGGCTCAACACGTTTTTGCCAGTACTACAGTCAACACAAACCAATAACGCTCTTCTCATACTGCTCGGTGGCTTTGTTCTTTCCGTTACAATGTGGTTAAACTATAAAAAATCTAAACAAGGCAGTTTTAACAGTGGCTTATAACAAACCACTCAAGGCACTCGCTTCGCTCGCTGGGACGCTAATACATGGGCTGCGTCACTTCGTTCCTAATTTTAGCCCATGTATTAGCGCCCCTTAGTGGGAAGTTATGTTCTCCAAATGGATTTAGTGGATTGAATAAAAGCAGAAAATTTAAACTTTGGTTGTTAGCTTTGGTCGTCTGTATCGTTGGCTTTCAGATTTCTGCGCCAAGCATCATTTTTTATGCAAATCCGTTTTATATCGGCAGCTTCGTTTGCGCTATAGCAGTATTGATAAATACGCTGAATTACTTCTGTCCACAATGTAAAAGAAACCAGGTTGTGGATTCGTTGAGGCGGTTTAAGCTACCCAATGATACATGCCGCAATTGTGGTTATGCCTTTGGTAAAAATGGTGTTTAGTAACTTCGGTGGCTTAGAACATAACAAGCGCATTAACACTCGCTGCGCTCGCTGGGGACAAAAACACGTGGGCACCCGGCGCTTCGCTTGATATTGTAGCCCACGTGTTTTTGCCCGTTATGCGGGTGTTATATGCTCTTCCGGAAAGAGGTAATTAAATGGATGTTTTGATACCGACTTTATTAGTTAATATCAGTTTTATTCTTTTCATACTCATTTCATTTTTTGTTATCCGTAAACAA
>NZ_SWCO01000002.1 GCF_005117025.1 Alteromonas portus
ATTCAGTCCCCTTCGTCTAGAGGCCTAGGACACCGCCCTTTCACGGCGGTAACAGGGGTTCGAATCCCCTAGGGGACGCCATTTTATCGCGTCACAGTCGATTAAAACTGTGAAATAGGCTGGAGTTGACTATTCAACTTCTGACTGAAAGTTTCGGTAAGGATAAGTTCGGTTTACGCTGTTTTATTCTTACAGAAATTTGGTGAAGTACATCTTCACTAGAAGATTTTCAGTCCCCTTCGTCTAGAGGCCTAGGACACCGCCCTTTCACGGCGGTAACAGGGGTTCGAATCCCCTAGGGGACGCCATTTTATCGCGTCACAGTCGATTAAAACTGTGAAATAGGCTGGAGTTGACTATTCAACTTCTGACTGAAAGTTTCGGTAAGGATAAGTTCGGTTTACGCTGTCTTACACTTACAGAAATTTAGTGAAGTACATCTTCACTAGAAGATTTTCAGTCCCCTTCGTCTAGAGGCCTAGGACACCGCCCTTTCACGGCGGTAACAGGGGTTCGAATCCCCTAGGGGACGCCATATCGAAAAAACCAGCCATCCGGCTGGTTTTTTTGTTTCTAGCTTAAAGCACTGTGGACAGTCACTCCTTCGTTTACATCTCCACTCAGCGCTCAGTGGACAGACACCCTTCTTGCTTTCGGTAACAGTGCTCAGTGGACAGACACTTCAATTAAACCTTTAAGTAAGCAAATTCAAAGCATTAAAAAAAGCTTCTGTGAGTCTAAATTGTAGCCTGAGTTGGACAGGCACTCTTCTTACCTTCGGTAACACACTAACCTATTAAGCCTTATTCCGTTTTTTGTCAGCATTAGCAATACTTCTTAGAGGCCCTTAACGCCATCAGATTAATGCTATTCTGGGGTTTGATGCGTAAAGAACTCATGTCACAACTAATTAAGAATCTCCAATAGAATAGATACGAAAGCTTATTGACCTGATATGATCTCTCAAATAAAAAAGAGGTGTTATATGCAGAATTATTCAATTGGAACTCCAGGTGAACCGTGGGGTGAAGAAGAAAAAGCCCAATGGAAAGCACAGCAGACTGTGAAAAGAAGTTATCAGGAAGAAGTACTTAATAAACTTTTCAACATAATCCCTGAAGGTTTTGAATTAAAGCAGTACGGCGCGCTTCCTTACGATACAGCGCGTTACCCACTCTATGTTGTCGTACCCAAGAGTTTTGACGCTGAAAAGCCGTCTGCACTCGTTACGGGCGGAGTTCATGGCTACGAAACCAGTGGTGTGCAAGGAGCGCTTCAATTTATTGAAACAAAGCTGGTTAAGTACGCCGAGCAAGTAAATATAGTTGTCGTGCCATGTGTAAGTCCCTGGGGCTACGAAACCATAAATCGATGGAATCCGCTGGCGTTAGATCCAAATCGCTCATTTTACAGTGATTCTCCTGCACCAGAGTCTGCTCAGCTTATGCAATTAGTATCTGATTTAGCGTTATCTTTTACGCTTCATATTGATTTGCATGAAACGACAGATACCGACAATAGTGAGTTTAGACCAGCACTGGCTGCGCGGGATGGGGTGACCCATGATAACTGGAACATTCCAGATGGCTTCTATACAGTTGCTAATACTCTAAGCCCCCAAATAGAGTTTCAAAAAGCAGTTATTGAAGCCGTGAAAACAGTAACGCATATCGCGCCTGCCGATGAAAACGGAAAGATTATCGGTGCAGATGTGGTGAGTGAAGGTGTAATTTGCTACGACAAGAAGGCGTTGTATCTTTGTGGAGGTATGACAGATGCTAAGTATGTCACAACTACAGAAGTCTATCCTGATAGTAATAACGCGACACCCGAAAACTGTAACGATGCTCAGGTGGCCGCAATTTGCGCTGCACTCGATTATTTCAAATAGACGCTTGAACGTTTAGACGTCTAGATGTATATTTGAGCCTCTTTTTTAGGAGGCTCTTTGTGTTTACTTATTCTGCGGTTATTTACGACGGTAAAAAGCAAAATTTAGTGAGATATGACTGTGGGACAGACACTGAGTTTTCCTCATATCTTGAAGCGCGCTTTGGTTGTCACGTTTGTTTGTGGTCTAACAAAGAGCTGTCTGAAACTACAATGTCGGCTATCTCGGCTTCGCAAGAACAAAGTAAAGAAAAGCGGTTTGGATAAAACAAAAGCTTTATGAACTTAATATCTCCATGTGTTGCCACGTGCAAATTGACCGAAGAAGACATTTGCATTGGGTGTAAACGTACGATTGAAGAAATTATAAATTGGCGGACATACACAGATAATCAAAAAAAGGCAGTATTGGTTCGCCTTGAAAATTTAGAAAAGGAAGCCGCTAGCCAGTCACAGCTTCGTAAATAGGCTAAATGCGGATTTCTACCAAAATTTCTCTATAAACGGACAGACACACAAGCTTTCTCCATTCGTACAAAATTAGAAGCCAGCATCATTCTCACATTAATTAAAGTGTTCAGCGGACAGACACTTACTAAATTTAAACCGCTGCAATTTAAAACCACCTTAAATAGACAGCCACAGAAGTTGAAAAACTAAGTATCAAATCCTGGCTGATATAAGTGCTTTTTGCTAAACTCCCGCGCCGATTTTGTGTTCTATTAAACTGAGATTTTTGCAATGAAAGTAATGCTTGCCCCTATGGAGGGCGTTGTCGACCACTTAATGAGAGATATGCTCACTCGCGTGGGTGGTTTCGATCAGTGCGTTACTGAATTTGTAAGAGTGGTCGATCAAAAGTTACCAAAGAAAACGTTTTTTAGACTTTGCCCTGAGCTTCACAATGGCGGCAAAACTCCGTCAGGAGTGCCTGTCCGAGTTCAATTATTAGGGCAACATCCACAGTGGCTTGCAGAGAATGCACAAACAGCGATAGAGCTGGGTTCTCCTGGTGTTGACCTAAATTTTGGTTGCCCTGCTAAAACAGTTAATAAGAGTAAGGGCGGGGCGGTGTTGTTGAAAGAGACCCAAACCCTTTACGACATTGTGAAAGCTGTAAGGGACGCTGTTCCAGCAGAAATTCCAGTTTCAGCCAAAATCAGACTAGGTTTTGAAGACAAGTCTTTAGCTATCGAGAATGCTATAGCTATCACTGAAGCGGGCGCATCTGAGCTTGTTGTTCATGCGCGGACCAAAACGGAGGGATATAAACCACCGGCTTATTGGGACTGGATAGCGAAGATAAAGCAACACACCGATATTCCACTTGTTGCAAATGGTGAAATTTGGAACGCTGAAGACGCTAAGCGTTGTCAGAGCCAATCAGAGTGTACCAACCTGATGATAGGAAGAGGTGCATTGGCAATGCCTAATCTGGCGCTGAGTATTAAAGAGGGCGTAGCACCTATGCCATGGTCTGAACTTGCTGCGTTGCTAATTCAGTACTCTGGTTATGAAATTTTTGGTGACAAGGGCAAATATTACCCCAATCGAATTAAGCAATGGTGCGGCTATCTGAAAAGACAATACCCTGAAGCAGAAGTTCTGTTCAACGACATAAGGCGCCTTACAAAATCTCAGGACATTGTTGATGTACTTGCACGCCAAGCCGATATTTAGCAAAGTGCTTTTGCAATGGAGTTAGAGGTTCACGACAGATACCTTTGAGCATTTGCAACGTTTGGACGACATGTTCTTTCGCAGCATCTGGCGAAATTCTCCATCATCTCTGGACAACCGACTGGCCCAGTAAAAAGTGTTTCAAAATTACTGGTTACTAGCTGCCAGTTCTCTTTTGTCATTCCAAGCTTACTTAGCAAGCGGTTAGGAAGCTTTGGGACTTTGCAGGTATCGTTATTATTCTCCGCATTCATCGTATCAGTAATAAGCTGTAAATAGTCGGTAAATGCGAAGGGCAACGGCACGGTGTTCTTGTAGTGACTATCGCTAAAAGGCATCAAAAACTTAGGCGTTTTATTCGAGCGCTTGGCATTCAACCGATATTGGATACTAGTATGGTGAGAGTTGCTTAGCGTTGTCGCTATTTTTGCTCGAATGGGATTTAAATCGACGTAAGCCATTACACTGGCCAGTGCTTTCTCATCGAGTATAGCTTGTGACTTGAACCTTCTTTCCCAGAAATAGCCTTTACATTCATCTTCCTTGTTTGCTCTTCGAGCAATGTATTCATTGAGCATACGCATAAACCAGCTAATGCTTTGAAGTCGCTCTCGATATATAACAGATAGTGATTTTAATTCTGCTAGCTCATCTAACGTTACAGAATCAAAGTTTTCTAAATATCGCTGCACTACGGGCGGGCATTTATAGAACATCCTCCACCGAAGCAAGACCTCATCCATCGTCCAGCCTTCAGCTCTGCCTTTTGCTATATGCAATACCACATGAATGTGATTGTGCATAACAGCGTATGCGCACAAGTCGATGGCAAAAGCCTGCGATAGCTTATGGAGCCTATCTTGAATCCACTTCCTTCTATGCTCGTAGTTAATACCAGTGCGAGCATCGCGACCACAGAGGTAAGATTGTCTCACGCAGCGAGAAATACAGTGGTAATAAGGCGTGACATCGGTGTTTATCTGTTTGTAACGAGGTAAAGGCATGTCCGTATCCCATAGTTATTTATTAGCATTATGAGATTTACGACGTCAATTTTAAGTGGTCTTTGGGACAGTTTTAGGGACGGTTATTTTTCATGAGTGCTCTTTCGATCAAATCTCAGAACTGGCAATCGTGGACAGACACTCGAATTTCATAACGGATAGACGTCAATCGTTAAGTCAATTTGACCCAAAATAGAAAGGACAGACACCCTTATTCACCGGGTGTCTGTCCTTTCTAATTTCCTTATTGCAAAAACGCCTCTACTAGCTAGAGGACTAAGCAAAAGTACCAACGAGTGTCTGTCCCTAACAATTTAATTCAAAGGGCAAATTATACAAACACGTCGACCCTAGAGCCCACACGTCCATAGTTATTGCTTGAGGTCTGTTGTGTGCTCTGGGGCTGAGTCTCGCGACTTTCTTGCACATTACGCGGCTCAACCTGCTGAGTAGGTCGCTGTGGCGACTCTAAAACTGTGGAAACGGGTGACGAATTAACAGCGGAAACGTCCATAAACAAACCTCGTATTTAAAAAACCACTCAATAAGATTAGCACAATTATTGAGCGCTAAGAATTAAACTTCTTAAGTGTCTGTCCATAAAACTAGCGATCAAAGGCTGTGCCTCAGCATTTGGATGAATACCATCGTTTTGCATTAAGTCCTTATTTAGCGCTATCTCTTCAAGAAAAAAGGGGATTTTTTGCACGTCCTGAGCTTCCGCTACTTTATTGAAGTTTTGAGTAAACATCTGTGTGTAGCGTTTGCCGTAATTAGAAGGAATTTGCATTTCTTGCAGAAAAACTACGGCGTTACTTTCCTTTGCAACACTGACGAGAGAATCTAAATTATCCCGAATCTTACCGATATTATGGCCCTGAAGGCCGTCATTACCGCCCAGTTCAATCAATACATGGGTAGGGTTGTGTTGCTCTAGTAAACGGGGAAATCGCGCTAAACCACCGTCAGTGGTCTCTCCGCTTACCGCAGCATTTACAATATCAATCGGAATGTTGTCGTCTTGCCACATCTTTTGTAACAAACTGACCCAACCCTCATGTTGCTGTAATCCATAAGCCGCGGATAAACTGTCACCTAAGATAAGTAAAACCGCATTTTCGCTTGTGTCGCTCTGCTCAGCTTGATCTGATAGCGCTTGAAAGGGTATTAAAAGAATAAGTAAAAAAGCGAACAAATAACGAAATTTAACAAACACGAATTGATGACCTCTTATGATAAAAGCTAATGCTGTAACCAAAGTAGTGGATACGAGTGAAGGTTCACTGCAGATCCTTCGTCCTATTTCTTTTGAAGTCAAGTCTGGTGAGTCCGTTGCCATTATTGGCGCGTCAGGCTCGGGTAAGTCAACCCTTTTGGGCTTGTTGGCAGGGCTTGACCAAGTTACAGAAGGGGAGATTTTCTTAGACGGTGAAGCACTTCACAGCATGAATGAAGAAGAGCGCGCGATTTTAAGAGGAAATAAAGTAGGCTTTATTTTTCAGAGCTTTATGTTAGTTCAAAGCTTAACAGCCTTGGAAAATGTGATGCTACCGGCAGAAATTGCAGGGCTTGATAACCCGAAGGCACTAGCTTTGGATATTCTAGAGCAAGTCGGTTTGAAACATCGCGCACATCACTTCCCTAATCAGTTGTCGGGGGGCGAGCAGCAGCGCGTTGCCATAGCGCGAGCATTTATTACCTCTCCCAAAATTCTTTTCGCCGATGAGCCTACCGGCAACCTAGATGCAAAAAATAGTGAAAAAATTGAAGCACTGTTGTTCGAGATGAATAGAGAAAAAGGCACAACTCTCGTACTCGTAACTCATGATAACGAGCTTGCGGAACATTGTGACAGGCAACTCACTATGAATGCTGGAAAACTCATTGAAACAACCGGCGCAAACACAATGAATAAAAAAGAGGCGGTTTAGATGTCGACGTCTTTTAATTTAGCTTGGCGGCTTTTCAAGCATGAGGCTAGACGTGGTGAACTGACCATTATATTGCTGGCTATTGTGTTATCTGTAGCTGCCGTGTTGTCGCTCTCGCTTTTTAGTGAGCGCTTGCAAGGTGCACTCAAGTCTCGCTCTGCTGCGTTTATTGCAGCAGATGCTCAGCTTCGCTCAGATGACCCTATAAACGAGGAATGGTTGGCTAGAGCCCAAGAAGAGGGCCTTAGGACGGCAAAACAGGTAGCAACACGTTCAATGGTATTTAAAGGCGACGATATGTCGCTTGTTGATTTACGAGCCGTGAATGACGCTTATCCACTGAAAGGGACAGTCAATATTACCGACCAGCCTTTTGGAGAAAAACGCAATACTGCAGAATTACCTCAGTCTGGGGAAGCATGGGTACAGTCTCGGCTTTTTCAGAGCTTGGGGCTTTCTATTGGCGATAGTATCGAAATTGGCGACGGCACTTTTACCGTTACGCATGTACTGGTAGATATTCCAGATGCTGGCTTCAGCGTGTTTAATACCGACCCTATCGCGCTGATTAACTTAGATGATTTGGAAAAAACTGCGATAACAGGGCCAGGGAGTCGCGCTCGTTATGTGGGCTTTTTTGCCGGTGCTGTGGGTGATTTAGAAAGTTTCAATACCTGGTTATTGCCCCAATTAAATGACGATTTACACTTGTGGCGGACAGTCGAAGATGACGAGTCAGCGATAGGACGTTCTGTCGCAAGTGCTGAGCGCTATTTTCTGTTAGCGAGTTTGTTAGCAATAGTATTAGCGGCGGTTTCCATTGCCGTTGCAGCCCAGCGTTATGCTCAACGTCACTTTGACCCTGTGGCAATAATGAAGACCTTGGGAGCAACAAGCAGCACTATCCGAAAAGTCTATTTATTCCAAATTATATTTATCACTGGGCTCGGTATCTTTATCGGCCTCGTTATTGGTTTTATCGGTCAGCAAGTGGTGGTTTCACTTGTAGCGGATAGGGTAGATGTATCTCTTGATGTGTGGCATTGGCGCCCGCTTTTAATCGCCGTTGCTACAGGCGCTACGTGTGCATTGCTCTTTTCCTTATATCCGCTGTTGCAGCTATTTTCAGTTCCTCCGCTTCGCGTATTAAGAAAGGACATATCAGCGAATTTACGTTCCAGAAGTATTCAGTTCGTGGCTTCAGGTGGTGCGATATTTTTATTGATGTGGATGTATAGCCGCGATTTAAAAATTAGCGCTATTCTTTTCGTTTCCGGCGCTGCGCTGGTGCTCGGATTACTTGGTGCTACGTATATCTTAATTGCAGTAGGTCGCAAGCTGGGCAGTGGAAGAATGGGGGCGTGGCAGTTGGCATGGGCACGTATTAAGCGACGTGCGATGGACAACAGCGTGCAGCTTATTAGCTTCTCCGTCACCATTATGTTGCTTTTAGTGGTGCTGGTAATGCGCAACGATATGGTTTCGCAATGGCGCTCGCAATTGCCAGAAGGTACACCGAATTACTTCTTAATTAACATTACGCCGGATATTCAACCCGAATTGGACAGACACTTCGCTGACAATGGCGTAAAAATCGAAGAGTTTTACCCTGTCATTCGAGGTCGATTTGTTTCGGTAAATGGAGAAGGGGTAAACACCGAGGTTTCTAAAGAAGATGAGCCGAATCGAGAAGGGCGGAGAGGTTTAGGCAGAGAAGCAAACCTAACTTGGAGCAACACGCTTCAAAAAGAAAACGAGGTCATTGACGGGAACTGGCATGGCGATGAGGATAAACAATACAGCGAAGGATGGTTTCCGGTTTCTGTTGAAGAAGGCGTTGCAGAAAGGTTAAACATTAAAATGGGCGATCGGCTTGCTTTTAATGTGGGCAGCGAGATTGTCGAAACGAAAGTAACCAGTATCCGTACGGTGAACTGGCAAACCATGCAGCCTAATTTCTTCTTCGTTATTCATCCCGAGGCGATGGCTGCATTTAGCCCAACTTATATTACTAGTTTTTACCTTCCTACGGAGAGAAAGGCTGAGTTAACCAACCTACTTAAGCCGTTTGCATCAATAACTATGTTCGACGTTGATGCTCGAATTAATCAGTTGCGAGAGATTGTTGATCAGGTGTCTGTTGCCGTTGAATTTATTTTGGTGCTGGTATTGTTAGCGGGCAGTCTGGTATTGATTGCACAAGTACAGGCGAGCATGGATGAACGCAGACAGGAAATAGCCATACTTCGAACACTCGGTGCCAAGGGGGCGTTGATAAGAAAAAGTGTTATTTTTGAGTTTGTTATTATTGGTGTAGTAGCAGGCTTTATGGCAGCAATGGCCAATGAGTTGAGCCTTTATTTACTTCAAACTTCTGTATTCCAAATGGAAGCAAGCTTACACCCTGAATACTGGGCAATAGCGCCAAGCGTTGGTGCTATCGTTGTAGGCATGTTAGGTGCGTTTGGATGCTGGCGTTTGCTTACGCTTAATACCGGTCAGATGCTGCGGAACATGGTTTAGGTATTCTTGCGTTAGTTTAAAATGCGCTTTAATACAAAACGGACAGGCACTCGGTTAAGTGCCGTTTAGATTAAGGGCAGTGGACAGTCACTCAATTCAAATGAGTGTCTGTCCACTGTATATTTCACAGCAAAGTTCGCTAATTACGAAAGAGTGATTTTCGCTAAGAGCTTGAGAAGAATAAATTTGGACACACACTTGCTTAGCAATTCAAGTGTGTGTCCACATAAGTGTCTGTCCACAAGGCACATAACGAATTTCAGTAATTCAACTATGCGCGATATATTTCTCTTAGCGCCTCGTCGATAGAAGGGAATTCAAAACTGAAGCCGGCGGTAGTAAGCTTTTGAGGAATGACTCTTTGCCCCTCAAGTATCATCGTCGACGATTCGCCCATTGCTACTTTCATAACAAAGCCCGGGACATTGAAGAGGCAAGGTCGGTTAAGTGATTTTGCGAGCGCTTTAGAGAACTCCTTGTTCGTGACAGGCTCCGGTGCCGTTAAATTAAATGCACCAGAACATGCGCTATTCTCGAGCAAGAATGAGATAGCTCGGACCATATCTTGTAAGTGGATCCAAGCTAAGTACTGACTTCCACTCCCAAGTGTACCTCCGGCCCCCAATTTAAACGGTAGTGCCATTTTCCCTAACGCTCCGCCTTTTTCGGTGAGAACTACACCAGTTCGAAGCGTTACTACACGTGTCTTAGCTAGATCTACACTTTGGGCAATAGTCTCCCATTTAGCGCACAGTTCATGGGTAAACTCGTTATGAGGAGGAGTTTCTTCAGTTACAAGTTTGTCTCCTTGATTGCCGTAGTAACCAATCGCGGAGCCCGATAAGAAAACAGGCGGAGGCGCATCACAACTATTTATTTTTGAGACTAGCTCAGAAGTGATGTCCCAGCGGCTATCACAAATTATTTTCTTTTGAGTGTCTGTCCATCGCTTATCGGCGATAGGCTCACCAGCCAAATTAATTACCGCGTCGAAATTCTCGAAATTTTCTATCGAAGAAACGCTCTCGACTATTTTGACATTATCCCCCAATCTGCTTTTTGCCTTTACAGCGTTGCGAGAAATCACCGTGAACTCATGTTCATGTGAATATTGCCGAATAAACTCGCTACCAATCAGTCCTGTACCGCCAGTCAAAAGAATGTTCACAATTAACTCCTTGAGGTATGTCTACCCCGACTTATTGCATGATAGCGTTAGGGATACTGAATCAGAGAATCTAAGGGCATGTGGCTTATCGACCTCAACCTCAGCGTAACGCACCGAAGAGTGCTCTGCGGCAATACTTAGCACATCGGCGGTAAGTTTTTCTAGAAGAGAAAAACGGTTGTCCTCCACGAGTTTGATGATCGCCTTTGTAATCGTTTTGTAGTTAAGTGCATCACTCATATCGTCGGTGTTCGTCGCTTTTTCAGCGTCGTAATCAATTTTCACGTTAACAACAACGTCCTGCTTGTTTTTTATTTCATCTTCATTGATGCCAATGTACGTGCGTAGTCTTAGGTTTTTAATTTTAATAGTGGCAAGATTAAAGTTCATTGAAGTCTCTTGTTTGTAGTTGTTTATAAGTCGTTGTAAAGTGTTGTCGTTTCAGTCAGGAATGTAGCACAAAATGTCAATGGAACTACGCTCGCCAACAGCAAAAATTCTAATCGTTTTAGCATGTTTAGTAGTGGTAATGGCTGGTATTAAAGCCGCCAGTACGATCATGGTACCGTTTTTTCTCTCTATTTTTATAGCGATCGCGTGTAGCCCAATAATACGTTGGACTTCGAAATTTGGCGTGCCTAAATGGCTCTCTATAACTTTTGTTATACTGCTTATCGTTGTTTTTGGTTTTCTTTTAGCTGGCTTAGTTGGCCAGTCTATGACCGAGTTTCGAGAAAATTTGCCAGAATATAGAAGTAAGCTTGATACAGAGTTTGCCTGGGTTGTGTCCAAATTGGCTGAATTTAATATTCACATCAATAGAGAGTTAATCGCTTCGCACCTTGATCCAGCAACGGCTATGTCTGTAGCAACAAATTTCATCAGCGGAATGGGCGGCGTACTTTCAAACCTCTTCCTTATTCTTCTTACTGTCATTTTTATGCTTTTTGAAGCAGACAGTATTCCCCGCCGGTTGCATATTGCCCTTGCCGATCCTGGAATGAAACTACAGCATATCGACAGATTTATTCGTTCTGTGAACAGTTACTTAGCGATAAAAACTGTGGTCAGCTTAGGAACAGGTTTGATTATTGGTATTTGGCTGTATGTGATGGGAGTAGATCACTTCATGCTTTGGGCTGTGTTGGCGTTTATGCTCAACTTTATTCCTAACATTGGCTCAATTATCGCTGCTGTGCCCGCAGTGTTGATAGCCTTTGTTCAACTTGGGCCTGCCTCAGCAGGTTTTGCAGCGCTTGGCTTTGTGCTTGTTAATACCATCATGGGTAATATGGTGGAACCTCGATTGATGGGTAAGGGCATGGGGCTCTCTACGCTCGTGGTATTCCTTTCGTTAATATTTTGGGGGTGGCTGCTAGGCACCGTTGGAATGTTGCTATCAGTTCCGTTAACCATGGTGGTAAAGATAGCTCTAGAGTCTCGCGAGGAGAGCAAGTGGCTTGCGGTGCTGTTATCGAGTGAAGGTGAGAAGTCTGCGTCGTAACTTAGTGTAAGTAGAAGTGGACAGGCACTTATTGAAAGTCGATAGCGGAAGTAGAAAGTGGACAGACACTTGTTTGAAAGTAGAAAGTGGACAGACACTCAACTGTTTTAGCGTAATTCTTCGAAAGACTGCACTCAAGCTAGATAAAAGCGACTGTCTGCTTCTACCTGTACAGTTTTTACGCCCGAAAAAGAAAGGTTAAAAGGCGACAGACACTCAACCCATTTTAAAACAGAATTTTCTCATTGGTTTCAAGCTAAACAGCCAATTGAGAATGTGTCTGTCTGCCCCAAACTTTTGTGTAAATTTAAGTGTGTGTCCACTTTTCCACTTTTCCACTTTCCATACGCACCAAATCATTGTGTGAACTCAAGTGTCTGTCCGCTTTCATAACTCAGTAATTAAAAGCTCAAAGTTTCAACGACCATTCTCAAACTTCGTTGTACTTTTTAAAGCCTTATTCGTGATTGGGAAATTGAATTACGATACAAGCACCGCCAAGCGTGCTGTCTTCGATAAGCATTCTACCTTCATATATCGAAACTAAATCGGCAGCCAACGCCATGCCAATTCCATGGCCTTCTGTATAGGTATCGAGGCGAGTTCCTCTTTCTAACAAAAGCACCTTTTTGTCGTCAGGAATACCTGGGCCGTCGTCTTCTACTTTAATTGTTAGCCAACCAGCACTTTTCGTCACTGATACGATAATCTTATTGTTCGCCGCCTTGCATGCATTGTCTAAAAGGTTGCCACAAAGCTCCATGAAGTCGGTCTCGTCCCCTTTAAACTGAGTGTCTTCATCCATTTCTAACTCAATGGTAAGGGCTTTATCTTGGTAGACCTTGTCCATCGCATCGGCGAGTTTGTGCAAAACGGGTAATATATCGATAGCGTGTTGCCAACCAGATTTACCTGCACTTGCTCTTTTCAACTGACGCTTAATTATTCTGTCAATTTGTTGTAGTGCTTCGTTTACCTCAGCGGGTAAATCATTAGTGCCCGATGCCACCGCCAAGGGCGTTTTCAAACTATGTGCTAAGTCTCCCAAGCTATTTTTATATCTCGCCCTTTGAGCGGCCTCTGTGTGTAGTAACCCGTTAATAGATTGTTTTAAAGAATCAAATTCAACCGGGTATCGAGCTTCCAACTGGCGTTTATGCCCGCTTGAGGTTTGTGAAATTTCGTCAATTAACTTCCTAACGGGAAGAAGAACCAAGCTAATCCCAATAATGATAAAGACTAAGAGCGCTATACAAAGCGTGAAAATCCATTGCCACGTTGTGTCTAAAAAGGTCTTTCGCTCTGCTTCAAAGAGTGCTTTATTGTTAAATATATAAAACCGAACAGGCTCGAAGTCTCTACTTGAAGCAAATTCTGCGGTGAAGGCGTACACAAAAAACTGGGAGTCCTTTTCAAAACTAGGCGTATAAGACTCAAGAAATAACTCGTTACCGACTGAGACGTCTATCTGAGGTGGTACAAAGGTATATTCTAGAGCGGAGGCTGATTGCCAAATAACTTCGTCTCGAAACACTATGACGCCAAGATAGCCTGACCCCGGAAGGTTTAACTGCTCTTCATATAAAATTTCAGGCATGTAAGGCAGGTCGCCATCTAACTCGAAAGCCGATAACAGACCTAAGTTCATTAACCTGAGTTCACTCATCTTGGCTTGCGTGAGGCTATCAGTATAAGCCTCGTCTAGAATGACAACAGTAAAAGGCGCAAATAATGCTAGAAGCACAATCGCTAAAAAGATACTCCGAAGACGAAGCGACAACTGCCTCATAAACTTCTATTGATCCTGTAGCCTCTACCTCGAAGGGTTTCGATTGGTTTTAACTCACCGGTCGGGTCCAGCTTTTTCCGCAGTCTTCCCACGAAAACTTCAATAACATTACTATCTAAATCAAAATCTTGGTCGTAAATGTGCTCGGTTAGCTCTGTTTTTGAGATGACCTTTTGCGGGTTAAGCATCAGGTACTCCATGACTTTGTATTCGTAAGCTGTTAGGTCCAGAGCTTGACCATCCAACGATAGCTCTTCACTAACGGTATCCAGCGAGATTGGTCCGAACTGAATGGTCGGGTTCGCTTGTCCTGAAGCTCGTCGAATTAGCGCTTTTGTTCGAGCAAGTAATTCTTCATTATGAAAGGGCTTGGTGAGATAGTCGTCGGCACCAGCATCGAGGCCTTCTACTTTCTCTTGCCATCTATCTCTTGCTGTTAAGATAAGTATAGGGCAAGAAATATCAGCTTGACGGGCTTTTCGTATAACCTCAAATCCGTCTAACTTTGGCATGCCGATGTCGACAATAGCCAGGTCATAGCTATATTCTTTAATGAGAAAAAGCGCGTGCTCACCATTATCTGCGAGGTCTACGCTATAGCCATTTTGCTGAAGAAGCGCGTCAAGTTGGGTTAATAATCTGCTATCGTCTTCGGCTACGAGGATACGCATGTTAGTCCTTATCTTTACTTTTTTTCACCTTGCCTGAACGCTTGTCTACATCTACTGACACTACTCGCCCAGACTTTTTGAGTACTTTTACCCGGTAGTTTTTTGAGGTTTGTTCAACTTTTAAGACACGGCCATTCTCAGAAGCGCGCGCGCGCTCTGCAGCTTCGCTTTTTGATATATCGCCACCAGAGTCTTGCAACGCCAATGCTGGCGTAGTGTTAGATAAAGCTAACACTAAACAAACTACTGCAACACGAAGCGATAATGCCATACAACCTCACAATTATTATCCCACACAGGCCAAACTACAGATAATTATAACTTGGTTAACTGAACCCATTCTGAACTGGGTTTAGTCTACCTTGCGGAGCAAAAGCTGTATATAAGCCTTAAGTAAATGGCATTGACGAAAGAGCAAATATTGTGGACAGACACTTAATTGCAATGATGACGCAAGTCAAAATTAGAGTGTCTGTCCACAATCTATTTAAAGGCCTCATGTGACGAATATAGTCTAGCGCTCTCGCTACTATGACATATTGAGTAATCTTTACTCTTACTTTGAAAATGTGTCTGTCCGCTTTGTTGCGCTTTGCTGATTTGTAACTACGTGAGCAATATCTACGATGTTGTCGAGTGACTATCCACAGTTCCCTTTACATAGTTCTTACAGACCATGGGAATATATGAGTGTCTGTCCAAACCTGTACCTGCCTCGCGTTGGGTGAAAAATCTAACGTTTCTTAATAGCTTTTTTTGCAAGGGAATTCGGCGATATGGTTTTTTTGGCATGTCATGTGCGATGCATAGGCTTTAGATGAGTTAATAAAATGAAAATAAGGTGTTTTGTTCAACTACTCGATTCAATAGTAACGTCGGACAGACACTTATTTTCGACAAGGAGGAGCTATGTCTAGCGATATTAAGAAAACAATGTGGAAAGCGATGTCAGATAGTCCAAAAGTCATGGTAAGTCTGGTTGGTGAGGATATGCATGCCGAGCCTATGTACGCCCAGCTTGATAAAGACGCTGATAGTGAGTTTTGGTTTTACACTAGTCGAGACAACCGCATCGCGAAAGGTGGAAAAGCCATGGTTCACTTTGCATCTAAAGGTCACGATGTATTTGCTTGCATTCAAGGCAACCTCACTGTTGAATCACGTAAAGAGGTGATTGATAAATACTGGTCTAATCCAGTAGAAGCATGGTTCGAGAAAGGTAAAGATGATCCTTCTTTATTAATGCTTCGCTTTGAACTTATAGATGCAGAAGTGTGGGATGCAGATCCTTCGCTAAAAGGCATGTTTAAAATGCTCACTGGTAAAACGGTGAAGCCAGAAGAGATGGGTGAGCATGAAAAGGTCGATCTTTAAACGCAGCATTTAGGCCAGTTTTGTGACGAAGCATTGAGGCGTTGGGGCACTTTCTCAGAGGAGCGAGTGTCTGTCCACAAGGGATTGTTATTGCGATTGTTGGCTGATTAATAAGTGACTGTCCATTATCCCAAGTGAAGCTTGGCGAACAATTACGAGTGTGTGTCCTCATTAGACTGGCAAATGAGTGTCTGTCCACACTAGTTTAATAAATAAGTGTTAGCTTCATTACTGTTGAAGCAACAAAAAAGCCCCTTAAAACCGGAGCTATTCGATCTTAAGGGGCTTTCGTTATTTATCGCAGTTTGTTACTTAGAGTTTAGCTAAAAACTAAGGCAGAACCTTTTTGTAAGGTTTAACAACAACACTTTCGTAAACACCAGCTTCGATGTACGGATCAGCGTCTGCCCATGCTTGAGCAGCTTCTAGTGAATCAAACTCTGCTACTACTAGCGAACCAGTAAATCCGGCTGGACCAGGGTCTGGGCTATCTACAGCAGGGAAGGGGCCTGCCATAACTAAACGGCCCGCATCTTTTAATGCATTCAGGCGTTCAAGGTGAGCAGGTCGCGCCGCTAGGCGTTTTTCTAGACTGTCCGCCACATCGGTTGCACAAATCATATATAGCATGCGCTTATCCTTTCACAGTAGCTGCTTTCATGCTTTCAACAAAGCTGCCGAGCTCACTTAGCATTTTGTGACTGTCCGATAAATTGGCAGCGATGATGTTCACCGTCGCCGAGCCTGAAATTGCGCCAGCGGCACCTGCGTCAATAGCAGATTTAACCTGTTCCGGTGTAGAAATACCAAAGCCTAACAATGCTGGTGCTGCTTTGTGTTTGTTCAAGCGCTCAATAAGCTCTGAAGCAGGCACGTTTGCGGCAGTTTCTGCGCCAGTAACACCCGCACGACCCAGCAAATACGTGTAACCTTTCGAGTATTCCCCGATTTTTTCCATGGTTTCGTCAGTAGCATTAGGTGGTGCAATCAGAATTTGTGAAATGCCAGTGGCTTCGGCTGCTTTTTGAAAAGGTGCCGCTTCGCGAATAGGAACGTCAGCGACCAAGATTGAGTCAACGCCTGCCTCTTGCGCTTTATTGTAAAAATTTTCGATGCCTTGGGCCATTACCAAGTTGCTATAAAGTAGCAAGCCGATAGGCACCTCTGGGTATTTTGCGCGAACCCGTGAAATAACACCCAAGCAATCCGCTACCGTTACTTTACTCTCCAAAGCGCGAATGGCAGAAGCTTGTATTGTGGGACCATCAGCAATGGGGTCAGAGTAAGGTATACCTAACTCAAGTGCGTCAGCACCGCTTTCTACCAGCTGACAAATAATGGCTTCAGATTGCGCTAAATCGGGGTCACCTACCATTACAAAAGGTACGAAAGCGCCTTGGTTCTTTTCATCAAGACCGGCGAACATTTGTGCATATCTATCCATTATAAATCGTCCCCTAAAATGTTGATAACGTGCGCTAAATCTTTGTCGCCACGACCTGATAAGTTAACTACGATGATGGTTTCTTCTTCCGCTTCATCTGCCATATTAAGCGCGTGCGCTAAGGCATGCGACGATTCAAGGGCAGGAATAATACCTTCTTTTCTTGCAAGCAATTGGAATGCGTTCAGCGCTTCTTCGTCTGTAGCGGCCACGTATTCCGCTCGGCCAATATCGTGAAGGTAAGCATGCTGAGGGCCAACAGCAGGGTAGTCCAGACCAGCAGATACTGAGTAGCTCTCTTCAATCTGACCTTCTTTGTCTTGCATAATGAAGGTGTATGCGCCGTGAAGAATACCTTTTGTACCCGTCACGATAGTTGCGCCGTGCTCTTTGGTGTGCACACCTTTACCCGCAGGCTCAACGCCAACTAGGCGCACAGAAGGCTCATCAATAAAGTCTGCAAACATACCGATAGCATTTGAGCCTCCGCCCACACATGCTACTACGGCGTCAGGTAAGCGACCTTCTTTTTCCATAATTTGTGCGCGAGTCTCTTCGCCAATCATGCGGTGATATTCACGAACAATAGTCGGGAACGGATGTGGGCCCGCGGCTGTGCCTAACAAATAGTGCGCTTTATCATAGTTTGCTGACCAGTCGCGCATGGCTTCGTTTACGGCATCTTTAAGGGTACCTGAGCCTGCGTTTACAGGAATAACCTCTGCGCCCATAAGCTTCATTCGGAACACGTTTGGCGCTTGACGCTCAACATCTTTCGCACCCATATAAATACGTGCTTTAAGCCCTAACAATGCACATGCTAACGCGGTGGCAACACCATGTTGGCCCGCGCCTGTTTCGGCGATAACTTCTTTTTTACCCATACGCTTAGTCAGCAGCGCTTGGCCTAACACCTGGTTAGTTTTGTGTGCACCACCGTGTAATAGGTCTTCACGCTTTAGGTATAATTTTACCTTTGGGTTACTTACCAGATTGCGAGTTAACGTCATTGATGTGGGGCGACCGGCATAATCCTTTAACAGAGATAAAAACTCTTCGTTAAATGTTGGGTCGTCCTTGGCATCTAAAAATGCTTTTTCCAGTTGGTCTAGTGCTGGAATAAGTAGCTCGGGCACGTACATGCCACCAAATTCACCAAATTTTGTATCTAACTGGTTCATTACGTTGTCCTGTATTTAAATTAGTAACGGCGGCAAATGGCAAAAAGCGCGTCGAGTTTTTCTTCGCTTTTCACGCCGGGTGCGGTTTCTACGCCTGAATTCACATCAATAGCACCACTGCCGGTTGCAATAGCATCTGCAACGTTCTGGGCGTTGATACCGCCAGCAAGCACTAACTTATGCTTTGCTTCGATATCGTTTAATAGCTGCCAGTTGAACGTTTCGCCTGTACCGCCTTTTGCATCGCCTACTTGGCAATCCAGAAGAACTCGGCTTAAAAGGCTATTATTTAAGTGTCTGTCCACTGCGTCTGGTAGTGCGCCAGAAGAGGTTGCTTTAACGCCTTCGACTTTCCAAATTTCACAACCTTCTGGAAGCTTGGCAGCAAGCGCTGAAATGTAAGCTTCATCTTCGCTGCCGTGAAGCTGTACGGCAAAAAGGTTAAGCGAGGCGGCGAGTGATGCCACTTTATCAATGTCGTGATTAACGAACACACCAACAAAAGCACCGTCAACGCTTTGTGTTATGGTCAAAGCCTGGGCTTCGCTCACACAGCGTGGCGATTTTTCAGCGAAGATAAGCCCGCCAAAGCTTGCGCCTTTATCGAATGCCATTTGTGCTTGTTGGGGGCTGGTAAGCCCACACACTTTAACTGCACCATTCACTAACGTTTTTACTGCGCGCGGCAGGTCAGCCTCGGCCATTAACGCACTGCCCACCAAAAAGCCTTGGGATACAGGCGCTAAACGAAGCACGTCTTGGTGTGTGTATATGCCCGACTCTGAAATAACCACGTAGTCGTGCGTGGCTTTTTCAAGCATGGGCACAAGGCGTTCGGTGGTGGCTAAATCGGTAGAAAGGTCGCGTAAGTTGCGATTGTTGATACCAATGATGTTGGCTTCAAGAGCAATAGCGCGCTCCATTTCTTCTTCATTACTTACTTCGGTAAGAATGTCTAAAGACAGAGCATTGGCAACGCTTGCCAACTCTCGATATTCGTCATCATCTAGCACGCTAAGCATTAATAGCACGGCATCAGCATTGTAGTGACGGGCTAAATACACTTGATAGGTATCAACGAAGAAATCTTTATTAAGCACAGGCTGAGCAACACGCTCAGTGACATAAGCTAAGTACTCAAATTTACCTTGGAAGTACTTCTCGTCTGTCAGCACAGAAATACCGGCAGCATAAGGCGTGTAAGCCGCTAAGATCTCGTCTAAATCGAAATGCTCTCGAATAAGGCCTTTTGAAGGCGATGCTTTTTTGCATTCGAAGATAAAGCCTGCGTTTGGTTCACTAAGCGCGGCAAATAAACTCTTTTCAGAAGGTACTAGATTCGCCTTAAAGCTTTCTAGCGGCAATGCCTCTTTGCGTGCGGCCACTTCTTTTTGTTTGTCTGCAACAATTTTCTCAAGCACATTAGCCATTCGTGCTTACCTCCTGAGTAATTTTGGCAACCTTCGTTAATAACTGCATGGGTAACCCTTCGGCCATAGCGTTCATTGCCATTTCAGCCCCTTCTTTGAAGGTTGAGGCTTTGCCGGTTACTTTCAACAGTGCCCCGCAGTTCATAGCAATAGCGGCACGGTGCGCCTCTTTACCTTCGCCGTTTAGCGCTGCTTCAACAAATTGTCTGTTTTCTTCAGGTTCACCGCCCTCAATCGCAGAAAGAGGATAATGAGGTAAACCGAAGTCTTCGGCGGTAACGGTAAGCTTGCGAATATCGCCATGCTCAAGGTCGTAAATCATTGATTCGCCGTGAAGCGCCAGTTCATCCAAGCCATCGCCATGCACTATCATTGCGCGGTGTTGGCCAAGCAGCATAAGGGTTTTTGCGTAAGGTTCAAGCAGTTCAGGCGAGTATACGCCGAAAACGCCGTGAGTTGGACCCGCCGGGTTTGCCAGCGGCCCCAGTATATTAAACAAGGTTCTGGTCTTCATCGCAGCGCGCACGGGGGCTGCGTGGCGCATACCAGCGTGATAAACCGGTGCAAAAAGAAATGTGAAATTTGCTTCATCTAAGCACTTGCGGGAAGTTTCTGGGCTTATCTCTAAATTAAGACCAAACTGTCGAAACAAATCAGCAGAGCCAGACTTACTCGATACACTGCGATTACCGTGTTTCGCCACCTTCACGCCACAAGATGCGGCAACTACACCGGCTGCACTGGAAATATTAATGGTGTTGTGGCCATCACCGCCTGTGCCAACGATATCTGCAAACTCATAAGACGGTGTGGGAAAGGGCAGTGCATTGGCAACCATGGCACTCGCTGCACCCGCAATTTCGCTAGGAGATTCTTTTTTCATTTTCAGCGCAGTCAGCACTGAAGCAATCATCACTTCGCTTTGCTCACCGTGCATGATGCTGTTAAACAAACTGTATGCTTCGGTTTGCGATAGTGATTCTCGCAACATAATTTGTTCTAGTAGAGGGCCTGCGTTAAGCATGGTTCGCTCCCTGTAACGTTAAATAGTCAATACTTTGCTTTAACAGCAAACTGCCGTGGGCTGTTAAAATAGATTCTGGGTGGAATTGGAAACCCAACATGCGATCTTCGCTATTGTAAACTGCCATTACGGCTTCGCTTCCGTCGTCGTTCACGGTAGATGCGCACACAGTAAGGTTTTCAGGCAATGTATGTGCCACTAAAGAGTGGTAGCGTGCTACATGTAAGGGCTGCTGTAAGCCTTTGAACATGGCGTCTTCAGAATGGGTAATAGCAGAAGACTTGCCGTGCATAACTTGGCTGGCGCGACCTACGGTGCCGCCGTAATGCTCAACAATAGCTTGATGGCCTAAGCAAATTCCAATAACGGGGAACACGCCGTGTACCTTTTTAAGTAGCTCAGGCATACAGCCGGCTTCACTTGGTGCGCCTGGACCTGGCGACAACATAAGAAGCACAGGGCCTTTCGTTGCTTGTTCCTGCATTCTTTCAAACAGAGCATTTGCTGAAACCGTGTTGCGATACACCTTAATATCTAGGTTTAAGGTACGCAGTTCATCCACAAGGTTGTAGGTAAATGAGTCTACATTATCGAGCAAAAATAGGGTGGTCACTTGCTGATTCATGCGTTGCCTCCTTCATTTAATGCAACGTTGATACTTTCAGCTTCTTCTTGTAGCGCTGCTTTTACTGCACCAATTACCGCTTGCGCCTTAGCGCGGGTTTCATCAGCTTCAGCTTGTGGAACCGAGTCATATACTACACCTGCACCAGCTTGAATATAAGCCGTGCCGTTTTTCACAAACGCTGAGCGAATGACAATACAAGTGTCCATATCGCCTTGACCATTCAAATAGCCAACCGCGCCGCCATAACTGCCGCGGCGTTTTTTCTCTACTTCACGAATTAACGTCGCTGCGCTTACTTTTGGTGCGCCAACTAGAGTGCCCATATTCATGCAGGCTTGATAAGCGTGCAGTGGATCTAAGTCGTCACGTAGCTGGCCAACCACGCGCGATACCAAGTGCATCACGTGTGAGTAACGGTCAACTTTTAGCAAGTCTTTCACATAGCGCGTACCTGGGCGACTCACTTTTGCAACATCGTTTCGGGCAAGATCAACCAGCATAATGTGCTCAGACTTTTCTTTGGTGTCTTCGCGAAGGTTAAGCTCAATACGGCTGTCTAAATCTCTGTCGATACTGCCATCAGGGCGCTTGCCACGTGGACGGGTACCGGCAATCGGGTAGATCTCTACCTGATTGCTTTCTCTTTCGTATTTAAGCGCTGATTCGGGAGAGGCACCAAATATACTGAAAGCGGCATCTTGCATGTAAAACATGTAAGGGCTTGGGTTTGATTCTTTAAGTTTAGCGTAAGCAAGTAGCGGCGACGGGCAGGGGAGAGAGAATGTGCGCGATGGCACAACCTGAAAAATGTCGCCGGCTAAAATGTGCTGTTTTAAGTCCAGCACATGGTTGCAAAACTGTTCATCACTTAAATTAACGCTAACTTCAACACTTGGGTCAAAAGAAGAAAGTGACTGTCCGTTTTCGGTTTCGTTTGGGTTTTCTGAATCGGAAACGAGTGACTGTCCACTTTGTGCTTCACTTTCTACATCAGTAATCTTTGCTGTATTTGCACCTACTAACACAGGCTTGGCAGGCATATCGTGTAGCTGCTGATGAATGGCTTCTAAGCGCTGAGCAATGGCAAAATATTGCTGGGCAACGTCTTGTCCGCTAAAAACACTGCCGATTAAATGGGTCTCGCGGGTTTGGTGATCAACGGTAATTAAAGTTTCTGCCAGGTAAAACACAAAGTCTGGACAGTCATTTTCACCTTCAGCAACATCAGGTAGCTTTTCAAAGCCTGCAAGCATGTCGTAGGCAAATACCCCGCCTAAAAATATAGCGTGGGGATGTTGGCGAATTGGCGTTATCTTATTGATAACAATGCGAAGCGCGTCCATTACGCTTGCAGCCTTTAAGCGGCTGTCTTCGTCAAGCTCGCCGTCGGCTTCATCGCATACCATGGTAATTGAAGTGTCTGTCCTTTCTTTGATGTGTAGACCGTCAGGGGCGTGGTCTACAAATAAAGGTAATACTGAAGCGCCGTTTCCTGTCAGAGCTTTCACTTCAACGCGGTTGCCCCGACATTCCATGCGCAGCGCTGCGTCAACCATTAATAAGCTTTGTAAGTCGTCTTTAGAATCAATTTCTGCCGACTCTAAAAGCAGTGCGTTGTTTTTATTTCCACATAAGTGAGCAAATGCCGCTAGTGGGTCATCTACGTAGTGCCCCACTTGCTCAATTGTCTCTACCTTACCTGGGGAAATCCCCAGTTCCGCTAAACTCATTTTTGCTACTCTCCAACTGCAAAAAGATAAAAAAAAGGCCCGTATAAACGGGCCTTTATGTGTATTCATTCACGCACTACAGTGCACACCGCCCGTTAAGTTAGGGAGTGCCACCACCAAGCTGCAACTGTCATTGCTGTCGAAATGTCGTATGAATGCATGAATTACTCGTTGTTTTTCCAAACTTCAATAGGATTTGAAGCCGTTAGTACGTATACTTTGTGTGTATAGAAGAAAACAAATTGCCCTTTGTGTCAACCTAAAATTTGCATAAGACATTGAAAATAGATCTACATAGTCATACAAAATTCTCTGATGGCCACTTAACGCCAGAAGAATTAATCCTTCGCGCGCACACTATGCAGGTGGATGCGCTTGCCGTTACCGACCACGATACTGTAGCCGGTTTGGAAGAAGCACACGCTACTCAATCAAAGCAAAAACGTGCATTAACTATTATTGATGGTGTTGAAATTTCCACCACTTGGCACAGTTTCGATATCCATATAGTTGGATTAAATGTGGACAGACACTGCCTAACGTTTCTTAAACGGCTACAAGGTCAATCGGAAACTCGTGAAGCTCGGGCTGCAAAAATTGCTGATAAGCTGGAAAAGTGTGGGTTTGAAGGCGTTTTAGCGCGTGCTAAAGCGCTAGCGGGCGTTGGTCAAGTAACGCGGGCGCACTTTGCGCGCGTATTGGTAAACAATTACGGTGTGCCAAGTATGGACGCCGCGTTTAAAAAGTATCTAGGCAAAGGCAAACGAGCTGCAGTTAAAGCAGAGTGGCCAAGCATCGAAACGGCTATCGAGTGGATCCACGATGCAGGCGGTCAAGCTGTATTGGCTCATCCAGCCCATTATGACATGACAGCAAAATGGCTACGGCGCTTGGTGGCGCTGTTCGAGCAAGCCGGTGGCGACGCTATTGAAACCGTATTTCCAGGTATTAATAAAACCAAACAAGAGCTTATTAATGAGCTTGCACAAACCCATCAGTTGTTAGCATCGGCGGGCTCTGATTTTCACTTTCCGTCTCGTTGGACAGAGTTGGGTAAGAATTTAGGCATTAGCACTAAGCTCACACCCGTATGGCATAATTGGAAACAATTTGAAGGGCTGACGGCTGAAAACTAAGAAAATCTAATTTGCCAAGCTCTGGGTATAAATGGGTGATGTAACGCAAATGGTTTACGGACGGTTGAAGAGCGCTATTGCTTATTAAAATGCCGAGAGTTGGCTAGTAAAAAGCCTAAAAGCGAGTTTAACCAACGAGCTTAACCAGCAAGCTCAACAAGTGAAGCTCAACAAGTGGACAGTCACTTAACCTATTGGCAAAGTAGTATCATCGACCTGTGCTAGCAAGAAAAGGAAGTATTTATGAGTCAATTTTTCTATGTGCACCCCGACAACCCGCAAAAGCGCCTAATTAGCCAGGCTTGTGAGTTAATTCGAGAGGGTGCAGTGGTGGTGTATCCGACAGACTCAGGCTATGCCATAGGCTGCCAAATGGAAGATAAAAAGGCGCTTGAGCAGTTGTGTCGTATTCGTCAAATCGATAAAGATCACAACTTTACCTTAATGTGTCGAGACATGTCTGAGCTATCAATTTACGCAAAGGTAGACAACACGGCGTTTAGGCAAATTAAAAACAACACGCCAGGGCGTTACACCTTCGTGTTGAAAGCGACCCGCGAAGTACCAAAGCGTTTACAAAACCCTAAACGTAAAACCATAGGAATTCGCGTGCCCGACAACGCCATTGCACTTGCATTATTGGAAGAGCTGGGCGAACCATTGATGTCTACATCTTTGATTTTGCCAGGTAACACCATGGCCGAATCAGACCCAGATGTCATTCGCGACAACTTAGAAAAGCAAGTAGGGCTTATTATTCACGGTGGTTACATTGGTGAGCAGCCCACTACCGTGGTTGATTTGTCGGAAGACACGCCAGTAATTGTGCGACATGGCACGGGCGATCCGTCTCCCTTTGAGTAACTTTCGTTTTACTGTTTTTTGAACAGATTGTTGTAGATAGCTTATTTTAAATGGCTTCTTTTGCTTGTTGTGGGTGAAAGTTATAGTAGGAAACCGTAAGCTAAGTGTCTAAGGCCTGTTGTGCGTTGGTGTACAGCAACGCACGACAGGCTCTTGCATGAACGCGTAAATAATAATATCAATAATCGCCGCTTTGTTAGCGCGTAAAAACGGTTGTGGAACTGTGTCAGAGCTTGTTAAAGAAAACAATAACGATAATGAGGCCTCTGTTGAGAAGGGGCTTTCGACACCTGTTCAGCAGCGGTTGCCACTTGCGTTTATTAATGGCGAAGCGCTAATTGAAAAGCCCGAAGATCTCTTCATTCCCCCAGACGCGCTAGAAGTCATATTAGAAACCTTCGAAGGGCCGCTCGACTTACTGCTTTATCTGATTAGAAAACAAAAGTTTGATATCACCACATTACCCATAGCTGACGTAACCAAGCAGTATATGGAATATGTGGATGCCATGATGTCGCTAAAGTTAGAACTGGCGGCAGAGTACTTGCTGATGGCAGCCATATTGGCTGAAATTAAGTCCAGGCTTCTACTACCTAAACGCAGTGACGATTCCGACGAAGAAGAAGACCCGCGCGCAGAGCTTATTCGCCGGCTAAAAGAATACGAGCTAGTAAAGCAAGCTGCAGAAGATTTAGATATTCAGCCTAGACTTGAACGGGATATTTTCACCACTCACGTTGAACTAAGTGAGAATGTGGCGCCAATTCGCATTGAGCCCGACGTGTCTTTAGCTGAAATTGTATTGGCGTTCAGTGCGGCTATGAAGCGCGCTGAAGCGTTTGAACACCATACCATTGCACGGGAAGCACTGAGCACGCGAGAGCGCATGTCACTCATCTTGTCGTTACTCACAACAACAGAGTATACGCCGCTTGAACGCCTATTTACGGTTGAAGAAGGTAAAGCTGGCGTAGTGGTTTGCTTCTTAGCAATTTTAGAATTAGTAAAAGAACAGCTAATTTTATGCATTCAGGCAGGTCCTTATGCAAAAATTCATGTAAAATTAGGTGCCCATGAAGAAAATTAACACGGCGCAGCTTAAACAATTGGTAGAGGCAGCAATATTTGTTGCTGATAAGCCTATTTCAAAGCAGCATTTAAAAGAAACGGTACTCAATGAGTTTACCGTCGCTGATAGAACCTTGAGTAAGGTGATTAACGAACTAAAGTTAGACTATCAGCCAAGAGGCATTCAACTGGTGGAAGTAGCAAGTGGCTATCGCTTTCAATCGTTAGATGCGTTAAGCCCGTGGTTAAGCAAATTGTGGCAGGAAAATGCGCCAAAGTATTCTAGAGCAATGCTCGAAACCTTGGCACTCATTGCCTATCGTCAACCTATAACCCGCGGAGAAATAGAGCAGGTCAGGGGCGTGGCGGTAAGCAGTAATATTATAAAGACACTCACAGAACGAGACTGGGTAAAGGTAGTAGGTCACAAAGAAGTGCCTGGGCGACCAGCGCTTTATGCAACTACCAAAGGCTTTTTGGACTATTTTTCGATGACGTCGTTGAGCGATTTGCCCAATGCTGATGCTTTCGAAAACATGGCTGAAAGCGTTGCGTCAGACTCGCCGCTTAAGGTGTTAAATGAGGCACCGTCTGAATAGACCGTGCGACCGTAAACAAGCAATTAAAGAGTGAAATCCCATGACTGAAAAGTTGCAAAAAGTACTGGCTAACCAAGGGCTAGGCTCGCGACGAGAAATGGAACGTTGGATTGAAGAAGGCCGAGTATCGGTCGATGGCACCAAAGCAACATTAGGAGATAGAGTCGATCACACTGCACAAATCCGTGTTGATGGTCATTTGCTATCTCGTCAAACAGAACAGCCAATTTGCCGTGTTTTGATGTACAACAAACCCGAAGGTGAATTGTGTAGCCGTCACGACCCTGAAGGTCGCGATACTGTATTTGACCGTCTTCCCGCTATTCGATTAGGACGTTGGATCACGGTTGGTCGTCTAGACATGAACACCAGTGGTCTACTGTTATTCACCAACGATGGTGAATTGGCTAACCGCCTAATGCACCCAAAATGTGAAGTAGAACGCGAGTACGCAGTGCGTGTATTCGGTGAAGTAACGGGCAAAACGCTACATACCCTTCAAAAAGGTGTAGAGCTGGAAGACGGCGAAGCAAAGTTCCTGACAATTTCAGGTGCGCCTACGCCGCAGCATGCTGAAGATGAAAGCATGAACCGTTGGTACAACGTGACTTTGAAAGAAGGACGTAACCGCGAAGTGCGTCGTCTTTGGGAGTCGCAAGGCGTGCAAGTAAGCCGTTTGATTCGTGTTAAATATGGCCCAATTGAACTGCAAAAGCGTCTACCGCAAGGTGCGTGGGTAGAACTAGGATTAGAAGACGTAAACGCGCTTCGTAGCCATGTTCAACTGCCGGATGAAACGCAAACTATGGTTAATGTACGCCAGGGTAAACTTGACCACGCTCGTTTAAGTCGCATGCGTCGCTCGGTGAAAAAGCATAAAGTGCGTAAGCAACAAGGCCTGAACAAACGTGCTGGGCGCCCAGGCAAACGCAAATAGTATTCCACTCAATTTATATGAATGCACAAGGCCGTTAGCGTATGCTAGCGGCCTTTTTTATATCTGCAGAAAATAAAAGTTTAATAACAACCAAATTCGGTAGATTAAGCCTATGAATCATTAAGTGCATTGCGATCTTCTTTTCAAACGATGGCGTAGGAAATTATGAATTTGCTACAACAAGTAGAAAAGGCCATACGGAATAGGAGATTGTTATGAAAGACATGCCTCAACTAGGAATGGGAACGTTTCGACTGAAAGGTGACGAAGCCCGTGAGTCAGTGAGTAGCGCATTAGAGGTTGGTTTCAGGCACATTGACACTGCTCAATTTTATGACAACGAAGCAGAAGTTGGCGATGCCCTAAAAACAAGCGGACTCGATAGAGGCGAACTATTTGTCACCACCAAGGTGTGGCATGAATCCTTGGGTGAAGACCATTTTATTCCAAGTGTTCACGAAAGCTTAGAAAAGCTGAAGCTAGAGTATGTTGATTTGCTTCTTATCCATTGGCCATATCCTGGCAATGATATTTCTCTAGAGAGTTACTTAGACAACCTTGCAAAGGTGAAAGAGCAAGGACTTACTCGTCACATTGGAGTATCTAATTTCACCATTGATTTGCTAGGCAAGGCCGAAGAGATTTTGGGTAAGGGAGAGATTTACACCAACCAAATTGAAATCCATCCTTTCATGCAAAATAAGAAGGTTGTTGAAGCTTGTAAGGAAAAAGGTATAAAAGCGACTGCATATATGCCATTTGCTGTTGGAAAAGTAATAAAGGACGAAACGTTATTGCGAATAGCGCAAAGCCACGATGCGACGCCGGCGCAAGTTGTTCTGGCATGGATGGAGAAACGCCACATTTATGCCATTCCTTCATCAACCAGTAAAGTACACTTGGCAGAGAATTTAGCTTACGGTGGTGTACATTTAACTGATTCAGAGCTCGCACTAATTGATGATCTTGATAACGGCGAGCGTATTGTTAACCCTGACTTTGCGCCCAATTGGGATTAACGCAAAGCAATACACATTCATTTTTTAAGTAGCGGGGCTAGCGCTAGATGCAACCCCGCTTTGTATACTATGTCAATTGCAATAGGCCGCCTAAGGGTTTAACAGGCGGCATTTGGATATTCTTGAAATTTACCTGCTGAGCTATACGAGTCAAAGTAACATCGATGAACGAGAATAGCTGGGTCTCATTGAAAGACGTATGCGTTAGTATGTGCTTGTGATAACGGGTCACACGTTCTGTTCGGCTTGCTCTATTTCTTTAATTACTTTGGCGGGGTTCCCACCTATAACCACGTTGTCGCCAAACGACTTAGTTACCACAGCGCCAGAGGCCACCACCACATTGTCTCCCAAGGTTACACCAGGATTTATGACCGCCATGCCACCAATCCAGCAGTTGTCGCCAATAGTTATAGGCTTGGCGAACTCAATACCGGTTGCCCTTTGTACGGGATCCAATGGATGCGTAGCGGTGTACAGACCGACTTGAGGCGCAATCATACAGTTATCACCTATCGTGACCTTTGCTGCATCCAAAATCACACAGTTGAAGTTAGCGAAGAAATTTTCGCCTACATGGATATTTTCGCCATAATCGCATTTGAATGAAGACTCGATGTAAAGCCTCTTTCCAGTGCTACCAAACAGCTGTTTTAGCAGCCTGGTGCGCTTTTTGTGGTCGCTTTGACAAGTCGCGTTAAGCTCGTCTAATTGAATACGGCATTGCTTTCGCAACGCCGTTAACACTTTGTCTGACGGGAAGTATAAATCGCCAGCAAGCATCTTTTCTTGTTCAGTCATGTCATTCCGAAACGTTGGGCTTAGATATTCGAGCCGATACGTTACTGCGCACCACCGTAGCTTACAACGACTTTTTGCTTTAACTCGTCACTTTCAATGTCTAAGTTAACAGGGCGGTGCAATATAATGCTACCGTCTACAATCACCGAAGCACTGATCGACAGGGTAGGTTTGTTATCTGATTTATTACCCCAAGAGCTCTCACTTTCTTTATATACGATATCGCCTAAAACATGAGATGAGCCAGATAAAGTAATGTCGCCGTTAAGTGTTTTAATGTGCTTTTCAATAGTTGTATCAACAGCAGTTATGTCACCGTTGACGGTTTCAACGCTACCGCCAATTGTACTTTGTGTGGGAAGCGTCACATCTCCATTCACAGTCTCTAGGCTCTTAAATACATTAAGGTGTGAAGTTGCGCTTACATCGCCATTTACAATGTCGATATTTCGGACAGACACATGGCTTCCCATTTCAAGGTTGCCATTAACGATGCTGACTTCATCCGCACCAGCGTGATCGCTTATTTCCACGTTACCATTAACAGAGGAAATATCGCCCGCGTGTTTCCCTTCTGCTATGTCAATATTGCCGAGAATAGAGCTAAAGTCACTGCCTTCCAAAGCATTCGCGTTGCCAACATGGATAACGCAGCCAGAAAGTAAAGAGACAGAAAGCAACATAGCAGCACTAGCAATAATAGACTTTTTCATATTCTTATATCCTTAACGATTTTTATATATTTTAGGTAACACGCTTTGAAAGTTTTCGTTTCAAGCACAAATTTTCGTGTTGTTGGCATGCACATATCACATATCGTGCCATCGTAAAAAGACTAATGAAATCATGGGTTTAATAATGTTGGTTACCTACTAAAAAAAGGTTTAATGACGTAATGGATAATTTTATAGCCACATCTGCCAATAGATGGCGAATTTAACCATTTAAAATCAGGTGTACCTAAGTTCAGAAAGGGACAGACACTTGCTTGGAGGAATCAACGAGACAAAGAATAAAAAATGGACAGACACTACAATTTGAACAGATACCTTTTAATCTTAAGTTTCATTTTTTAATTGTATGTCCAAGAAGTACAGTCTAGTTAAGAAGGGGCAGACACTTCAATTTGAGCAGATACTTTTTGGTCTTAAGTTTCATTTTTTAAGTGTGTGTCCAAGAAGTGCAGTCTAGTAAAGAAAAGGACAGACACTTCAATTTAAACAGATATTTTTTTAGTCTCAAGTTTCATTTTTTTAAGTGTGTGTCCAGCGAGTACAGGTAGGGTTTTTAGGCTATGTGAGTGTCTGTCCATAGTTCTTACGTTACTCTTAATAGTATGTTGGTATTTGTAGTTTTTACTTTATTTAGTGAGGTTAGGTAACGATGATAAAGATTTATCACAACCCGGAGTGCGGCACGTCCAGGAATGTATTGGCGGTGATCAAGGCTGCTGGATATGAAGTTCAAATTATTGAGTATTTAAATGTTGGGTGGGAACGTGAACAACTAACTTATTTATTGAATGCAGCTAACCTTAGCCCTCGACAGGCGCTTCGCACAACAAAGTCGCCAGCTGCTGAACTAGGGTTACTTGATGAGACAGTGAGTAACGAAACTATTTTTGAATTGATGTTGAAACACCCCATTTTAGTGAATCGGCCTATTGTTTGCATTCCCAAAGGTGAATATGAAAAGTCCGCTTCATCTACTGAACTAGTAGATGAGGGTAAGACTGTTTCTAATAGTTTAAAAGAGACAGTAAAACTTTGCCGTCCAAGTGAAGCTGTACTGGATATTTTACCTGTATGGCCACAAGGCCCTTTTGCTAAAGAAGACGGCACACCATTAATAGACCAAGATGGCAAACGAGTAGTTTAAACGGAGCAGTTTATGCAGGACAAATACGCGCAGTTGAATAAGGCTAAAAGGCTTGCATTGGCCTGTTTGATTTTTGCTGCGGGTGTATTTGTCTTAACCGTGTTACTCCCCAAGTTTTATACAGGTTTACAAGGTGCATGGTGGTTGGGGCTTATTAAGATGGCCAGTGAAGCAGCGCTCATCGGTGGTCTAGCTGACTGGTTTGCTGTGACGGCACTCTTTAAACCTATTCCTGCCCGGTACCCTATTCCTCACACCAATATTGTGGCTAGCAACAAGTCCGTAATCGCTAATAACTTGTCATTGTTCGTTAAGGAAAAGTTCTTTCATCCCGAAGCAATAGAGAAGCTAATTCGGGACAGCGACCCTGCTAAAGGTGCGGGAAGGTGGTTGTCACAAGATAGAAACGCTACCCGTTTAAGTCGCTTTCTGTGCGATGCTTTTGCAGGCGTTCTGCGCGTGCTCGATGACAAACCTGTGAAAGCGTTTATCGCTAAAACCGCACAGAAGGGCATTAACCAACTTGATCTTAGGCAATTGATGGCAACCTCGTTAGGCGCCGTGACGAAAGAACGCCAGCACCAAGTCGTACTCGATAGGGTATTAGGGAAACTAGCTAAACTGCTCGCAGAGCCCGAAACTCAAATTTATATAGCAGATACGTTAGTAGTATGGCTAAAAACCGAATACAGTCGAATTGAAAAGCTCTTGCCCTCTAGCTGGCTAAGCGAGCAGGGGGCTCTCATTGCTGTTAAAGCCGTTTCAAGTATCTTAGAAGATATATACGAAGATGAGCACCACCCCATCCGACATGCGTTCGATGAGCAAGTACACGAATTTCTTTACGAATTACAGCACAGCCCGTTAATGGAGAAGAAGGTAAACAGCTATCGGGAAAAACTCATCAATGACCCAGCGTTAAACGCATACGTTCAGCAATCATGGGCTAAATTCCATCAATGGCTTTTAACGTCGCTTGAAACGCAAAATGGTAAAGCAGAAACAAAGGTGTCGGGCCTTTTGAAAGATTTGGGCACAACGTTAACCCAAGACAGTGAGTTAGCAAAAGCGTTTAATAAACACATTGGAGAAGCGGCTAAATATATGGCGCCTGAGTTAGCTGAATTTCTAACCCGTCACATACGCGATACCATCAATAGTTGGGATGAACGTGAAATGGCTGAGCAGGTGGAGTTGAATATAGGCCGTGATCTTCAAAAGGTTCGCATAAACGGCACGATAGTAGGCGGGTTGATAGGTGCAATGTTGTTTGGCATAGAGGCGCTGCTTGGCCTCTAGCCATTTATTTAAGCAAGTTGAATTAGCAGATGTGAGTATGAATAGCTTAAGTGTCGCTCTGTGAATCAGCGCTAGAACGCAAATTAAAAAGTAACTATTCTAACGCTTTGTATTGCCAACGAATCTTAAAAAAGTTTACTTCGCTGCTAGTGCAAAAACCAAGTTGTCAGCGTCTACCTTACCTTTCAAACCGCCTTCAAGCACTGAGCGCTCTAACCTCTGAATGTTGTAATCGGCTGAATAAAGAGACTCAACGGTTTTTTCGTTTACGCTAAATGGAGGGCCGGCCATTTCATTCTGGTCATACTCGAATGAAATGATTAGCTGGGGGGCGCATTGGGTAATAGCAATTAGGTGCGCAGCATATTGCTCGCGAAGCGGGCTAGGCAGCGCTACTAAAGCGGCTCTGTCGTAAACACCAGTAACGTCACCTATGTCGCTTGATGTGAGTTTAAAAATATCGCCCACGTGTATGGTTAAGCCGTCTTTAGCATAAACCTTACCCTTTGCTGTTGGGGTAACGGTAGGCTCTGCGTCAAGCTCTTCAAACAGCTGTATAATAGCCACTTCGCTTAGCTCAGCACCAACCACTTCACAACCCTTGGAAAGTAACCAAGCAATATCACGGGTCTTTCCACATAGGGGAACAAAAATACGCTTTAAAGATGTGCTAGGGCTATCTTCGCCAAGCAGATATGATGCATATTTTACAAGAAGTGCATTCCCTTCAGGTTCGTGAAATCCAATCTCGTTCTTTTGCCATTTACTGTGCCAAAAACTATGTTCCATATAAACCTCAAGTAGGTAAGCGATATATCTCTAAAAAAACAGACGTTTTTATGAAGGGTATTAGAAACAAAAAAGGTAGCGAGAAACGCTACCTTTTAAACAAAATTAGTTATCAAGCGGTGTATTGAAGTCTTCAGATAACTCGAAGTCACCTTCAACCGTTGTCACTTTGTTGTCTACAAAGTTAATTACCATTTGCTTTTGAAAATCTTCACCACGCTTTTTCATACCGCGCTTCATATCGTAAACGTAGTACCAAGTGTCATCGTCGAATGAGTCTTGAACAACAGGGTTACCTAATACATAAATAACTTGTTCTTTTGTCATTCCAACGCGCAGCTTTTCCACATCTCTTTGGTCAAGAAAGTTTCCTTGAGGAACATCGATTCGATAAATCCAGTTCGAACAAGCGGTTGATGTAAGTGTGATACCAAGAATTACTAATAGGTGTTGCAACTTCATGCGTTAATTTGTCCAGTATTGCCTTTGTTAGTGTCATTGAACTTCGCTAAAGCGATTTTCGAGACTGTTTTATTGCAAGCGCGAAGGCATGCTACATTGACAACTATGACCAATCAACTGCATTTTAGTTCGATGCAGCGCTTTTCAGCAGTTCTTTTGCATTCGCTAACGCCGATTTGGTTACTTTATCACCGGCTAACAGTCTTGCAAGCTCATCGATCCTGTCTTGCTTAGTTAGCGCCAACATCTGGGTTTCTGTGCTTTCTCCATCGGTAAGCTTGGTAACAAACAGTTGATTATGTGCCTGCGCCGCTACTTGGGGTAGGTGAGTTACACACATTACTTGCGATTGCTTACCTAATTTGCGTAAAAGCCCACCAACGATTGATGCTGTTGGGCCGCTAATACCTGTATCGACTTCATCGAATATCATGGTAGGTGTTGCGTGATGTCCGCTCGCAATTACCTGAATAGCCAGTCCTATACGAGAAAGTTCACCGCCAGATACGACTTTCTCTAGCTTGTCTGCATCTTGCCCTGGGTTGGTGGACACTCTAAATTCGACGGCATCTAGGCCGGTGCTTACAGGCTTCTTAAGCTCATCGTACTGAATATGGATATCCACTTTCGCATGAGGCATATTCATTTGACGAATTTGTACTTCAATATCTTCACTGAGCTTACCTGCTGCGCGTTGCCTGCTCTCTGAAAGCGCTTTTGTTGCGGTTAAATACGTTTCCCGTGCTTTTTCTACTTCGCCTTCAAGCGTACCCAACAATGTTTCTTGTTCTGACAAAGCATTGAATTCGGCGGCTAGCTCTTGGTGATATTGATATAGCCCTTCTGGCATCACGGTATGCTTACGAGCAAGTTCCATCGCTTTCGCATAGCGCGCTTCAACTTGTTGTAAGCGAAGTGGATCGATTTCAAGGTGATCGCAGTAACTACGTAGCTCTCCTGCCGCTTCTTCCACCTGAATTGCAGCATCATTAAGCATAGCAATGATTGGCGTTAAACTAGCGTCGTGAGCCTCTAACTCACCTAAACGTTCAATACTGCTTTGTATAACCGACAGTGCATTGCCTTCATCACTTTCATACAAATTGTACACGCTGGTCTGGGCTTGCTCTAAAAGGCTTTGCCCATTGCTCAGCCGCTTGTGTTCTATTTCTAACTCTTCAAACTCGCCTTCCTCAATGGCGAATTCATCAAGTTCTTGAACTTGATAAGTTAATAGCTGAATTCTGTCTTCACGCTGCTGAGCTTGTTCTTGAAGCGCCTTTAACGTGCGCTGCTTATCACGCCAAAGAGAGTAGGTTTCTTTAACCTGCGCTAACAGATCATCGTGCTTCGCGTATCCATCAACTAATTCTCTTTGATGGTCTTCTTTCAGCAACTGTAAGTGAGTATTTTGACCGTGAATAGCCAACAAGAACTGGCCTAAGCCTTTCAGCTGCTGAAGTGAAGCGGGAATACCGTTGATAAACGCTTTTGAGCGGCCTTCCTTTGAAATAACTCTGCGAATAAAGCAGCTATTTTCGTCTTCGTCTGAGGTGAGTTCATGTTCGTCGAGAAAGGCTTTAGCTAATGTATTACCGCTTAAAGAAAAGTGAGCAATGATCTCTGCTTTTGCGCTGCCTTTTCGCACCGCATTGGCATCAGCGCGCTCGCCTAAGCACAAACTTAAAGCATCAATGGCGATGGATTTACCTGCACCGGTTTCGCCGGTTATAGCAGTCAACCCGTTTTCCAGTTGAACCGATAATTGTTTTACAACAGCAAAATTTGAAATAGAAAGATGCGCTAACATAACCACACTCGAAAAAGTTGAACATGATGATATATACAGTAACTGATAATATATACAGTATTTCTGTTGTGTAAAGTTAAGTCGCAAAAAAATTATTTAAAAATAACCTGTGTGGATAATAAGTTCAATAAAATCATATGTATATATTGTTTGTTGTAAAGGCGGGTTATGAGTAACCTATATTTGAACTCGCCTTGGAGGAGGAATTTAAAGAGGTTATGTCGGTTGGAAGAGCAGTAGTGAAGTGCTCCTATAAAATAAACCGATTTCTTGAATATATGCTGAGTAGTTTGCCGTTCTGACTACCTTTGGTTGTACTAAGACAAACAGTAAAAAGGAGAGCCAAAGCTCTCCTTAACATAACAACTTTCATCTATTGCAAATAGTTCGTATAACAATCTGCAAACACATTAGTTGTATGCTATTGCTGTAGTTCACCGCTGCCAGACTCAATATGTGCGCGCACAAACCACTGGAACTGCTCTAAATCTGCAAGTTGGCCTGTAATCATATCTTCTGATACTGGATCAATTTCACCTAGAAGCTCTAACGCTTTTCTATGGTCACCATTTACGCCATCATAAACAGCGTCTAGTGCTTTAAGGTGATCAAGTACTAAACCTTTACCCAGTTCGTAATCGTTCCAGCTTCGACCTTCAACAATGGCTTTTGGTGTGCCTTTTGGTACGCCACCTAGTGTCGCAATTCGCTCTGCAATTGTATCGGTCATTTCGCGTACCGCATCAACCTGTGGGTCTAGCATTTCATGCACGCCGATAAAATTTGGGCCTACCACATTCCAATGAATGTGCTTCAACGTTAACTGTAAATCTAATAGTGCAACCAATCGCTGATCCAATACCTTGATTGTTTTGGCAGCTGCATCGTTATCCATCCCAGGGGCAGTAAATTTGATATTGGTGTTACTCATGATATCTCCTATTGAATGCAAACAAGTCAGCGTGATGTTAATCATTGATAGGGTCAAACAATCGTTGACCCTGTGCTGACGGCTTACTTCGATAGGTGCAACAGGTATGCCGCATTATGAAATTGCTATAAGTGCAGGTTTTCGCGAAGAAAATTTTGTAAGATTAAAAAATCTTTATTTTTCAACCCTGTAGCGAACAAGAAAATGCTACAGGCTTATGTAATAAGTGCACGTAAGATTTTAAAAAAGAAATAACGCTAATAAAGCTTACTTCCCCAACCTAATTTTTTGCGAAGCACGTTGAAGTAACTGTAGCCCTTGGGGTGAACAAGATGGAGTTTGTCTGCGCTCTTATTAATACGTATTTCATCGCCGGGTAGTACGGGTAGGACAATATGGCTGTCGCAACTCACTTGAAGTGAATCACTGTTTACCTTCGACACCTTCATCGAAACCTGACTGCCTGCGTCAACAACAATTGGCCGGCTGCTCAATGTGTGGGGAAACATAGGTACCAACGTAAGTGCATCTAGCTTAGGCATAATAATCGGTCCGCCCGCAGATAAAGAGTAAGCCGTTGAACCTGTTGGTGTGGCCACTATCAATCCATCGCTGCGCTGACTGAATACAAATTGCTCATCGATATAAATTTCAAATTCCATCATATGAGCAACTTTGCCGTGGTGAAGCACCACTTCGTTTACAGCAGAGTTGTTACTTTTTAGCTTTTCGTGTCGATAAACTTCTACTTCAAGTAAGAAGCGCTCTTCCACCACACATTCACCGTTAAAGATAAGGTCAAGTTGTTGAGCAATATCATCGGGGTGGATATCAGTTAAAAAGCCGAGGTTTCCGCGGTTTACGCCGACAACGTGAATGTCAAAACGTGCGAGCACACGTGCTGCACCAAGCATGCTGCCGTCACCACCTACCACAACGGCAAGATCAGCCTCTTTACCAATAGTGACAAGGTTACAGCTTTTAAAGTTTTCGGTTTCAAGCTCTTCAGCAATACTTTCCTCAACCAATAATTTACAGCCTTTTGCCAGTAAATAGTCGGCAAGGATGTTCAAGCTGTCATGGGTTGCAGCGTGCTGAGGTTTTCCAATTAAAGCAACGGTTTGATAGGGCATGGAATGCTAATGTCCTCTCATTTCCAATGGTTGGACATTAGCACAGGTTTTTTGCAAAAGAAAAGCGTAAAACGCTGTATAAAGGAAGGTTTAGCGATCTTCTAACCGATTATAGTCGAGAAGGCCACCTTCAATAGGGTAGTGCTCGGCTGACCATTGCATTAATTTATCGCTAAACGACCAAAAATCAGGATTTGTCCGGCGCATGCCAACAACGTCGAGCAAGGCTTTGTAATCGGCTTCGCTTTTAATTGACTTCAGCTTTTCTATCGACGAAGTTATCTCTGAGACATTGATATACCAAAATGCGTCAGGGTAACTACCCAACAAACCATGAACGAGCGTGATTGAATCTTTAGAAGGCTCTCGGTTTTCCTCTTCTTCAAATAGACTATTTACATTGTAATGCGCGCTATTTCTAAGGGCAGTGAACACATCAATACTGTCTGGATTTGCGTCGTCTTGAATCACAATTATGGTAGTTTCAGGCATCAGTGTCGCTTGCTGAGCGGGAAGTGAGTCCAAGCTTGCTAATGCTTCGGCCTGTTCTGCGGATAGCAAACGTTTATCGTGGGTTGAGGCGTTCGGTTGTACCTTCGTCAAATATTGCGATAACAATTGATAAAGTTCTTGTTGAGGATCATCCGTTTCGAACGCTATGCCTGAGGGCTGTTCAAAACTGTTGATATCACCTTCCAAATAATCGGTTAGTTCAGGGCTGGCGTTTTGATACCAGGCGTCGAGAAGTTCATGGCGAGTGGCTGGGGGAAGTAGATTGAGGAAGTTCGACTCACCTTCCATACGCAAGAAATCCATATACAAACGAGTCATCAGCTGATGCCCATAGTTACCATAGACATCGAAACCGGCTGCAAGTAAGTAGTGAATTCGCTCCAACAAGGCGTAGTCAATAATCCACGCAGTTTTGGTCGGCTTACCAATCATTCCTTTTGCTACAGTGGCGTTATCGAAATGACGAAATACCGTCAAGCTAGCATTGGTATTATCGCCGTCGCCATCCCAAATGCTCGACAAATTCAGGTGCGCCCCGTCTTCAAACTCACTATTTAGAAAGGTTGTTCTTGCACGCATATATTCGCCTTGGCGCTTTGCGTACTTAACCCAGTTTACCGCAAGGGCTGAACTATCTTTTTCAGCAGGAAGGTGAAGGTTTTCTTTTTGAGCGGTGTAAAAAGCGTTCACTTTTTCAGAAGCTGCAATGTCTGGGTCGACAAAGAACACCCAGAACCGGTCGTTAATCACGTTTAGCGCGACTTGCCCTCGACATACTGGCCCTTTTATATAACCCATAATGGTGTTTTGAGCGCGTTCAAGCATAAACCGATAACGGCTTTCTACTGGCAATAAAGTAAAAGCAGTTAGAGGGTTGGCCGCCACTTGAGGTTTGTATGATGGCAATGATTCTACAGAAAAGTCGGCATCAACAAACCACGATTGCCATTTATCTAAAAGATCCTTATTAATGGCGTAAGCTTGATGTGTTTTACTCACAATAGTCGAGTGCACAGGCTGAAGGCGATAATAAACGCGCTCGACCTTAGGGTCGTCGAAGGGCCTGCGAGTGGCTATGATATCTAACGTTTGTCCTGGTGGTGTACGCGAGCGTACTAGGTCAAAAAACTGAGGTTTTTTTCCTTTTTCTGAAATGTCTTCGAAGTAGAGGTGAGACGTAAACAAGTGCTCGTATACATAACGTGCAGAAAGCTGCATCTTGTTGCTATCGCCATTTAGCCACGCTTCTAAGTCAGATACTTTTTCATTCAGCTCTTGAGAGAGCGCTTTGGGTAAGGGTAACGGCGCACCATGGTTTAACCATTGAATGAGTGTAGTGTGCTCAGCGTCAGACAGGGCTGGCAGGGCGTAGGGCATACCTCCTAGAGGCTCAACAGCTATATATTCCCCCATTTCATCTATGGTTGGACACTGGTTTTGTCGGTTTAAGCTTACATCGAAACTGTCACCTAAATGAGTAGTATTTGGCAGAGGATGCTGTCTTTTTAGCAAAAGCATTTGCGCTAGTACTGAGGATTGTGTTGGCGAAATGCTGCTATCTTCTTTTATTGGCAATACATCGTAAAAGCCGCGTTCGCGCCATTCGTTCACACCGTGTGCATCAAGAAACATTCTATTGGGTTGAGCGGCAGTAAGCCGCGTACCGTCATACACTTTCTCTTTGTTAGCGCCTCTGGCTATACCTTCTGGAGAGGACATTTTTAGTTGGCATGGCGCATCGTAACAGGCGTGGCAGACAACACAGCGTTGCGTTAAAACGGGATTTACTAGTGTATCAAAGAAATTGTCGGGCAAATTTTCCATGGCGGGCACGTCATCACTTGTCGAAAGTAAAGGTGCGTCAGGTTTCGGCCATTGCCATATCGCGATAGCGATAATTGCTATAAGCAATGAAGTGATACCGAATTTTTTCATAGTCATAGTCCATAGAAAAGTTGTAGCCAGTCTATCACTCATTTCAGATAAGGTGATGTTATAAATCTTAAAGCACATCACTTCGCTCTTGTACTAATCCTCCTTGTTGTTCTTCCGCAGTTGTAAATTCTCTTCTTTAAATAGCCATCTTATTATGCAATTCGTCGTGTTCAATCGACCTAAATTCATTCTTGTGATAGCGTGAAAACAAAGGATTAAACTACTAACATAAAAGGATATTTATGATTCGCTTAATTTTACTGTCCCTTCTTTTTAATTCATTCAGCGCATTGAGTGCCGTCACGGCATGGACAGACTTCACGCTAGATAACGGTCACGTGTTTCTACCTGTTACCATTGAAGGTATCGAATCTCGGGTTATGTTGGACTCAGGGGCACAAATAAACAGTATTAATCGCGCGTTTATCAGGAAGCATGAATTGGACCTTGATAAAGGACGTCCAGTAAATGTTAAAGGTGTCTATGATGTGGAGAGGCGCAATGCTTATAACAACGTAAGCGTTGAGATTTTTGGTACTGGTTTCGAGCTAGATTCATTAGTCGAAACCAGCCTGGGTCACCATTCCAATGGCATGTTGCTGGGTGCAGGCTTCTTTAACAATTTTATCGTCCAGCTAGATTATCCCCACAGAAAAATTCGTTTAGTGACGCGTGATTCACTGGATATGAGAGAGGTTGCAAATGTTACCGCCTCTTCCCAACAGGGAAGCGGTATGCCTATCGCACAAGTCGAGATAAACGGTGTAGCTTTATGGTTGCTGATCGATACCGGGAACTCAGGCACAATTTTAATTGACCGACGTGCTGCATCAAAGGCTGGATTGCTAGACAAAGTGGAAGGCACAAGCACATCCTTTGGAGCAAACAGTTCCGGCGTAAATGAGTTTGCTACGTCTGATGTGGTGAAGTTTGGTCCCTATGAGATTGGTGACGTCAAGATTAGTTTTCCTGCTGAAGGGCAAAAAACAAACTTAGAAAGTCAATACGAAAGAACTGGTAGCCGGATTGGTGGAAAGCGGGTAGTGGGCTTAATTGGCTATGATTTGCTGAAGGATTTTGTTGTAACTCTAGATTATCGTTACGGTAGGCTTCACATCGCGTTGCCGCAATAGTATTAACGTACTTTATTCACTAACTAAAAAATTTTATTTATTTGTGATTTTAAATGAATAGATAAATTTGTCTTCGGTTAAACAGAGGACTGTTTGAACAGTCGCTTAAATGTTGCTGGCTTCAAAGGCTTTGGCAGATAGCTAAATAGCTGCTCTGCCGCCACTTCTCTTAAGTCGTTACTGCAATTGCAGAAAAAGAGGCTAGCAAGCTACAACATAAGAGAGATGCAAGACCAAACGCTCTTTTCATAATTTCCTCACATAAATTAAGTTATTAGTAAAAGTGAGGGGCTGATTGCCCCCCGAGGCGGTTAGGAATAAATAGGGAAAATAGGTTTTATCCTCTATCTATATTTATTGCTCAAACCGGAAGCGATAGAGCACATAAGGTGGTTTCGCATTGCCTAACCCTTGGCTGAAAGCTGGGTGCTGATGCAGCTGGTCTTGAGTAACGTAAACATAACCCTTGCTTGTTGCAAGGCTATCGGGCCAAGACAGGCGCTTATCTTGAATAAGCGTTTGATACTTTCCTTTAGTTGTTAACCCAACCGCGTTATTTTCTAAATCGGTAGCTAACACACCGCCTCCTGGTGCCAGTGCAATACCGTCGCTAGGGTTTTTGGGGCCAAATACCTGAATAGATTTTTCTAGTTCATGGTTAGATAACGACATATCGCCTATAACGGATGTAGATATTTGATAGATTTTGGTGCCGGTAAATGCGCCAAAGTAAAGTGTGCCAGTATTTGGTTCTAACGCTATTGGGTTCAAACCAAATTCAAGCGGGTTTGGTTTACCATCATCGGTTTTAGAGGCAAGTAGCGATGCTTCAATAACAAGTTCTCTATCTTCAGGCATAAGATAAGAAGCGCTTTCTAATACGCGCTTAGATTCGCCCGTTTCGGTGTCAACGACAATAATTGCCGGCTTTGTCGCACCAGCAAAGTTGCCAAATGTCATGTCTGCGATATAAATTTTGTCGTGCTTTTCGTCAATAGCAAAGTCTTGAATAAACGAATTTGCTTTAAGTGCTTTGCTATCAAGTTCAATGGTTTTCACCAACGTATTTTCAGTGCTATCCCACGCGACGAGTTTGGCTGGTGAGGTTTCACTTCCCATGTCTAGCATCCAGACAATGCCTTGACTATCGCTATGTATACCTATAACGGCACTAAAGCCCACATCACCAGTTTCTGGGCCATCTGCCCAATCTAAATTAGGGAAGGGTTGTTTAGATCCATTAGCCATTACTTCAACAATCTTTAGCTTTGGATTATCAAGCGGGTGCATGCTAATAAGTAATCGGCCAGACGGAGTGACGGTAATACCTGCGCCTCTCGCGTCTTCAAATGTGGTGACTGGCTCTAATGGGCCTACTTCAGTGGCAGCGAACGCCACGCTGTTTAACATGCTTAGCCCAACAGTTGTAGCAATAACGAGTTGCTTTAATTTGATCATCTCTCTTCTCCAATTTTTGGTACGGGGTAAAAAGTCGGTACAGCTCAATTGCGACTGGCAGGAGAAGTGTAAAGATATAATTTACAAACAGTAACAGGCTTGCTTTTGAATAATTATCAAAAACTATTTGATAATAAATATGGAAAGCGAGAAGTTAGGACGCTTCGTTTTAAACGCATCATTTAGTGTCCTAAGTTGTTTTTATATTAAAACTAAAATTTCTCAGTATTTTTCAAAATCGTCCACAAAAATATTGTGGATACCCTTGATCACCTTAAATCTAGCCCCATAACTAAGCGCAACAGACTTATTCCCAATAATTTTTATGTTGTTGGGCAATGCCTAATTAAGAAAAACGTTTGGAGGTAGGCATGAGCGATAATCGCGACGTGCAGGCAGAACAAGAAAATGCAGTTGATCAAACTGTTCAAAATGCTGAAGAAGCGCAAATAGAAGCGTCGGAAGCGGAAGGCGTAGAGCTTGATGAAAATGCACAACGCATTTACGAGCTAGAAACAGCGCTTTCTGAGGCGCAAGCCACAATCAAAGAGCAGCAAGATGGCGTGCTTCGCGCGCGTGCAGATGCTGACAACGCACGTCGTCGTGCTGAAGGTGAAGTAGAAAAGGCGCGTAAATTTGCCCTTGAGCGCTTCGCGGGCGAGTTGCTACCGGTTATCGACAACCTAGAGCGTGCTATCGAAATGACCGACGGTGACAATGAAGCGGTTAAGCCGCTTTTAGAAGGTGTGGAAATGACCCACAAAACTTTCTTAAGCACTATTGAGAAATTTGGATTAAGCCTTATTGATCCGCAGGGCGAAACCTTCAACCCTGACTTGCATCAGGCGATGTCTATGCAAGAAAGCGCAGACCATGAGCCAAATACGGTGATGGCGGTTATGCAGAAAGGTTATCAAATTAACGGCCGCTTGTTGCGCCCTGCCATGGTTATGGTATCGCGTGCGCCAAGTGGTGGTGTGGACACGCAAGCGTAAGTTACGCTTTTTGCGATAAACACACAAAAATGTCAGTTTTTTTACTGACATCTATTGAAAAGGTCGGGGAATAACCCCACTAAAAGTACAGAATTAAGAAACTTTTTCGGAGACACGAAATGGGTAGAATCATTGGTATCGATTTAGGTACAACGAATTCATGTGTCGCAGTTCTAGACGGCGACAAACCTCGCGTAATTGAAAACGCGGAAGGCGATCGTACAACGCCATCAATCATCGCTTATACAAACGATGGTGAAACACTTGTAGGTCAATCAGCGAAGCGTCAGGCGGTTACTAACCCTGAAAACACCTTATTCGCTATCAAGCGTCTAATTGGTCGTCGTTTCCAAGATAAAGAAGTACAGCGCGACATCGACATCATGCCTTTCAAAATTGTAGGTGCTGATAACGGTGATGCATGGGTAGAAGCGAAAGGCGAGAAAATGGCGCCTCCTCAGATTTCTGCTGAAGTACTTAAGAAAATGAAGAAAACCGCTGAAGACTATCTTGGCGAAGAAGTAACTGGTGCAGTAATTACTGTTCCGGCTTACTTTAACGATTCTCAGCGTCAAGCAACGAAAGACGCGGGTCGTATTGCAGGTCTTGAAGTTAAGCGTATCATCAACGAGCCGACTGCTGCTGCTCTTGCCTACGGCATGGACAAGAAGCAAGGTGACAACGTTGTTGCAGTATACGACTTAGGTGGTGGTACGTTCGATATCTCTATCATCGAAATCGATGAAGTAGACGGCGAACACACGTTTGAAGTACTTGCAACAAATGGTGATACTCACCTTGGTGGTGAAGACTTCGATAACCGCGTTATCAACTACCTAGTTGAAGAATTCAAGAAAGACCAAGGCATCGACCTTCGTAAAGATCCGCTTGCTATGCAGCGTCTTAAAGAAGCCGGTGAAAAAGCGAAGATTGAGCTTTCTTCTTCACAACAAACTGAAGTTAACCTGCCTTACATCACTGCTGATGCAACAGGTCCTAAGCACTTAGCTATTAAGCTTACTCGTGCAAAACTTGAGTCTTTGGTTGAAGACCTAGTTAAGAATTCACTTGAGCCGCTTAAGCAGGCACTAGCTGATTCAGATCTTTCTGTAGGCGACATCAACGACATCATCCTAGTTGGTGGTCAAACACGTATGCCGCTAGTACAGAAGTACGTAACTGAGTTCTTTGGCAAAGAGCCACGTAAAGACGTAAACCCTGATGAAGCAGTTGCAGTAGGCGCGGCAATTCAAGGTGGTGTACTTTCTGGTGATGTTAAAGACGTACTACTTCTAGACGTTACACCTCTGTCTCTAGGTATCGAGACTATGGGTGGCGTGATGACTGTGCTTATCGAGAAGAACACGACAATTCCAACGAAGAAGTCGCAAACGTTCTCAACTGCTGAAGACAACCAGTCTGCGGTAACAGTACACGTACTACAAGGTGAGCGTAAGCAATCAAGTGGCAACAAGTCTCTTGGTCAGTTCAACCTAGAAGGTATTCGTCCAGCAGCACGCGGTGTACCGCAAATCGAAGTAACATTCGACCTTGATGCTGACGGTATCCTACACGTGTCTGCGAAAGACAAAGACACAGGTAAAGAGCAGAAGATCACTATCAAAGCTTCTTCAGGCCTAAGCGATGAAGAAGTAGAAAAAATGGTAGCTGACGCGGAAGCGAACAAAGAAGCTGACAAGAAGTTCGAAGAACTGATTCAAGCGCGTAACCAAGCCGACGGTATGGTTCACGCCACACGCAAACAGCTTGAAGAAGTTGGCGATGCACTAAGTGCAGAAGACAAAGCGCCAATCGAAGAAGCACTATCAGCACTTGAAACTGCAGTTAAAGGCGAAGACAAAGCGGACATCGAAGCGAAAACGCAAGAGCTTATTCAAGCATCTAGCAAGCTGATGGAAGCGGCGCAAGCTCAGCAAGCTGCAGCCGGTGGCGCAGAAGGTGCAGAGCAGCAAGCGTCTTCTGGTAAAGCAGACGATGACGTTGTTGACGCTGAATTCGAAGAAGTGAAAGACGACGACAAGAAGTAAACTGTTGTGTCAGGCCCGCTACCTAGCAAGATAGCGGGCCGTATAAGCAGTTCAGGCGCATCAGGAATTTCTTGTTGCGCCTTTGTTGTGTAAATGACTTGGCTTTATTGAATGTGTGTTCAGGTTATTTTCACAACAGTCAGATGTAGATTCGATGAGCATAAAATGCTTGTCGACAAAAAGTAGGATATGTAAACGATATGTCGAAACGAGACTACTACGAAGTACTCGGGGTAGATAAAAGCGCAGGCGAACGCGAAATTAAAAAGGCGTACAAAAAGCTTGCGATGAAGTATCACCCTGACCGTACGCAAGGCGATAAAGCCCTGGAAGACAAATTTAAAGAAATCCAGGAAGCCTACGAAATTCTGTCAGATTCGCAGAAACGTGCAGCATACGACCAATATGGCCATGCGGGTGTCGATCCAAACCGCGGTGGCGGTGGCTTCGGTGGTGGTGCCGATTTCGGCGATATTTTTGGTGATGTATTTGGCGATATCTTTGGTGGTGGCCGAGGCGGTCGTCAATCTCGCGCTCGCCAAGGTTCAGACCTTCGCTACAACTTAGAGCTTACTCTTGAAGAAGCGGTTCGTGGCAAAAGCGTAGATATTCGCGTACCGACGTTGGTCGAGTGTGATGTGTGTGATGGTTCTGGCGCGAAGAAAGGCTCTTCACCCAAGACCTGTCCAACCTGTCACGGCAATGGCCAGGTTCAAATGCGCCAAGGTTTCTTTGCCGTTCAGCAAACTTGCCCAACGTGTTCGGGCAAAGGCAAAATCATTGAAGATCCTTGTAACAGCTGTCATGGCCACGGTCGTAAAGAAAAGACCAAAACCCTTAATGTTAAAATTCCAGCAGGTGTCGACACCGGTGATCGCATTCGTCTATCAGGCGAGGGAGAAGCTGGGGAGAACGGTGCACCTCCAGGTGATTTATACGTGCAGGTTCATGTTCGTGAGCACGATATCTTTAAGCGCGATGGCAACAACCTGTACTGTGAAGTACCGTTAAGCTTTACTACGGCAGCCCTTGGCGGCGAGCTAGAAGTGCCAACGCTAGATGGGAAAGTAAAACTGAAAATCAGCCCTGAAACGCAGACTGGCCGAATGTTCCGTCTACGTGGTAAAGGTGTTAAATCAGTGCGAAGTGGTGCCATGGGCGACTTAATGTGTAAGGTTGTGGTTGAAACACCAGTAAACCTATCATCTCGCCAAAAGGAACTACTTCAAGAGCTTGAAGAGTCGATGGGTAAAGCGTCAAGCAAGCATAGCCCGAAAGCGCAAGGCTTCTTTGACGGCGTTAAAAAGTTCTTTGACGATTTAACTAACTAGTTTCTTAGCACTCATTAAGCATCAAAAGCCCTCAAATTGAGGGCTTTTTTGTGCCTGAAAGCTAGACTACTGTTTGTGAAAAGGAAATTGGATTGCAGATAAGGCATTAACTGAGTGACTGTCCGAAACTGTACTTTTAATTGGTAACTAACTGGTTAAGCCTTTACTTTGTAAAGTTAAAGTAAGTGGGTGTCCGTTTTACACTGAAAAATTATGTGTTGGCAGATTTACACGCGGCTAATCCCTAGAATGTGCCTATTCACCGTTATATTTCTTGCGCTAAAACGAACTATTCGTCACGATAGACATATAAGTAGAGGGTAAAGTATTTGCGTACATAACCGCAGATAATAAATTATTCAAAAAAGGGAACAGGCATGAAAATTTTTAATAAAGCGATAATTATTGCAACAACCGTTGGTGCTATATTATCGACTTCAGCAACTGCTGAAGTAACCGAAGCGTCGTCAGAAAAACACGCAAAAGCAGCGACTCAGTACCGTCAAGCTGTTTTTCAGTTAGTTCGAAGCAACATGGGTCCATTGGGTGGTATGGCAAAAGGCGCGCTGCCTTTTGACGAAAGCGTAATGCAAACCAATGCTGTGCGCCTTGAGCAGCTTGCCGATATGATGGGCGACTATTTAGCTGTCGACACTCGCAAGTTTGACGTTGAAACGGGTGCTAAAGACGAGATTTGGGAAAACTTTTCAGACGTGGAAAAGAAGGTGATGGCGCTTAAAACGGCTGCGCAGGGCTTACAAGCGGCAGTCGAAGCTGGTGACGAAAGTGCATATCGCGGTGCCATCGGTAAAATAGGTGCAAGCTGCAAATCATGCCACGACGATTATAAGAAAGACTAATCTTTCGGTGCTGTTGATCGTAAAGCCTCGGCGATACTCGACAGCACCAAGTTTCCTTAATGGCATGTAGTGGTAAGCTGACTAGCTCACTAACATAGTTAGGTGCCGTTCAATAGTACATGTTCTAACATCCAATTTCTGACATTTAACTCATTTCTTTTAATGCTTCATCGAGCCGCAAATCCAAATAAACTGCTGGAAAATTATACTATTTTTGTCTATGTTTATGGGTAAACAACGGTCGTACTAGTAAAGTACTCTTACTCTAAACATTTTACCTGCACTAATTTCTACCAATATTCATAAAAGTAGGTAAATGGTCACCGTTGGAAAATAACGAAGCGTTAATTTGTCCGATACACACCATCTATTAAAATATAGACATGGTGTATCGCTCTCTGTTTATGCCGAATTTGATTATTTTCGAGGGATTGATTAGATGGACTTACGCAGTGAGCGCATGTTGTCGACGATGCGCACTACGCAGCATAGTATTTCTGCGTTACTTACTGAAAGCAAAAATAATACGGAGTCACCGTGTATATTACTGGCTTCTGTAAACCCTAATAGCGGTCGAGCAACGGTTGTTGTGAGCGACAACGATCACTCGGCCGTCGAGTCACTCAACATTGTTGTCCCGTCTCATACATTACTCATGCTGCCCCTTACGCCATTGAGTGCACCATTACCTGTAAGAGATTTTACTTTACCTGAGCCAATTGAGCATTTTTGTGAACATTACGTTGTGCTGGCAACGGTCAAAGACATGCAAAATGAAGTAATGGGCGTTGTTTTTACGTTTGTCCGGCACAGTAACTTAACTGCGCAGCAGCATGCTTACATTGATATTTTGCGTCAGAAGGTCGAATTAAATTATCTTTACGAGCTAGCCAGGCATCCGTATTCAGATAAGCTATCAGAGCAGTTATCGTTACTTGAAGAAGTGAGTGCTATTTCAAAAGTAGGTGCGTGGCAAATAGATAGATTTTCAGGTGCCTTTTCTTCAACTCAAATCTTGAAAAGTGTGTTGGGACTGCTGCATTCGAAAAGCATTAACTTACACGATGTCCTTGAGGTGGTATCTAATCACGACATTGATGACCTCAAGTTACGGGTGTTCAAAGCTGTAAGATCAAACAGGCAATTTGAAAAGCATTTCAATATTACTGACAAGCAGGGACGAAAAAAGAGCATAAAGTTAACCGTGTTTTTGCAGGTTGAGCGCCAAGAAAGCTTCGGGCTAAAGCTTACACGTCTTTATGGTGTGGTACAGGATGAAACGGAAGTTCAGCGACTTTCCGATTCCCAGCATAACTACACAGACTATCTTACCAACCTGTTAAACAGTACTGATAGTGTAGTACTTAGCGTCGACAAAAATGGCACGATTTTGTTTGCCAATGAAAATGTCACTTCTGTTTTGGGCTTTGAGCCCGAAGAACTAATTGGGCAAGACATCAAACTTCTGGCGACAAAAATACAAAACAGTGACGAACCTTCATATCTATTAGATTTGGACTTAGGAGTAAAACGTTGCTCAGATGTCGGGATGATTAGCGAATGTTTGCGTCACAAAAATGGCAAACGGATCGTGTGTGACGTGAATTTGAAATCGTGCTTTGTAGATACGCAGAATTTGGTGGTAGCCACCATTCGTAAAGTTTCCCATTTACATTTTGAAGTCGACCGCTTTAAACAATTAGCGCTTTTTGATCCCTTAACAGGTTTGCCCAATGTTCATAATTTAGAACAATATCTTATTGAAAATAAATCAGATAATTTATCTGAAAAAGCGCTCTCAGTCTTTATTCGAGTCAGTATTGTTAATATTAGAGAATACGAAGATGCGTTTGGAGAACCAACCGTCGATTACATACTGCGAATATTAGCGAGCAGGTTTGTTCGTGCCTTTAATGTAACTAAACATATAGATGTTAGTGTATTTAAGTATCATCGCGGCGACTTTGTTCTTCACCTTCATACTCGCTTAACAAATGATAATGAAGCAAAAAGCGCAGCAGAAAAGTGTGTACGCTTCCTTCGTGAAAATGTTTTAGTGCCTATAACTTTGCATAACAGCGCGCTCGCCATAGATACACAAGCGGTTAGCTGTGCTATTCCCGCTAAGTATTTCTCATTTAAAAAAATAAAAGAGTTTTTATTCAGAAAACTTGATAAAGAACACAGTGTTTACTTGGATGAAGAAAAAGAACACCTTTATTCGCATACCAGTGAAAGTGACATAGACCGTTATAACTATATACGGCGCTCTTTAAGTAGAGCTGTTACTGGTAGTGAATTATTTATAGCGCTTCAGCCTCAATACAATAGCGCTGGAGGCCTTGTAAGCTCAGAAGTATTGCTAAGATGGAAGCACCCAAATCTTGGTGTTATCTCTCCCTCGGAATTTATTCCCATTGCTGAACAAAATGACTCTATCGCCGACATCGGATTATGGGTTTGTAATGAAGCTTGCAAATTGCTCAGTGAATGTCAGTCAAAAAACATAAACACCAAACTGTCGATTAATGTGAGTGCAAAGCATTTGGCACGAGCTGATTTTGTCAGCAAGTTTGTTGCCATCGTCAACAGATGGAGAGTGGAGCACAAGTGTTTAACATTAGAGCTGACGGAAGGAGCGCTAATAAAGGGCATCAGCATAATTCAGCGTCGAGTCCGAGATTTGGCACAGCAAGGCTTCAGTTTGTCTATTGACGACTTTGGTATTGGTGATTCGAATTTAAACTATCTACAAGACCTTCCAATAAAAGAGCTGAAGGTAGATAGAGTTTTTATTGAAGCAATAGAGGGGTCTGAAGAAAAAAACATATTGGTTACTAATATTTGCAACATGGCAAAGGCGTTAGCGCTTAACACGGTGGCTGAAGGCATAGAAACTACTGGGCAGCTCAGCGAAGCGAAGGCTTGTGGTTGCAGCACATTTCAGGGTTTTTACTTAGATAAGCCAATGAGTGTGGATGAATGGCGTAGTAAAGTTTCTGACTTACAAACCAAGTAATGAGTGTGAATCTATAATGTTGAGGCTGAGCAATATTTACAGGCAATGTGGCCTTTTTCAGTAGATCAAGTGTCATGTGGGTATTGTTGCTAAATGTTTAAATATATGTAAATCAAATTGTTAGTTGGTCTACGCCTTAAGTCTTATAAGCAGGCCTGATTGAACTGAAGTAGGGTATTTATAAACCTTACTCAGGACATGGTTATGACTTATAAAACAGAGTATATCGCTTCTACTCACCACCCCGATGAGTTTTGGTTAGAACAAGCACGCAACATAGCGTGGTTCAAACCTCCACAAAAGGGATGCCAGAAAACCGATAATGGTTATTATGATTGGTTTAGAGATGGTCAGCTCAATACCAGTTATTTGGCATTAGATCATCATGTTAAGAATGGCCGCGGCGATAACGTTGCCCTTATCTACGATTCACCTCTTACTCAAACTATCCAGCGTTTCACCTATAACGAACTACTTGTTGCTGTGTCTAAGTTTGCAGGGGGCTTGGCTCGCCTTGGAGTCAGCAAAGGAGATCGCGTTATTATTTATATGCCGATGATCCCTCAAGCGGCAATAGCAATGCTTGCGTGTGCTCGTCTAGGGGCAGTGCATTCGGTTGTCTTTGGCGGTTTTGCAGCGAATGAACTGGCTGTAAGGATAGACGACGCGAAGCCAGTGGCTATCGTTACTGCATCGTGTGGCATCGAAGGAAGTAAAGTTTTACCTTATAAGCCTCTTGTGGAAGAGGCGATTGAATTAGCTAAACACAAGCCGCAGGCGTGCGTAGTGTTTCAACGGGAAGAGCTTATCGCTACATTAGACGAAGAGATTGATTACGATTGGCATGCCTTAGTTAAGACAAGTGAACCGGTTCCTCCCGTTACTGTTGATGCCACAGACCCTCTCTATATTCTTTATACTTCCGGCACCACAGGCAAACCCAAAGGCGTGGTTCGTGATAACGGTGGACATGCCGTCGCGCTTTACTATTCAATGAACGCCGTTTACGGCATAAGTGAAAACGACGTATTCTGGGCTGCGTCTGATGTGGGGTGGGTGGTCGGTCACTCTTATATTGTCTACGCCCCACTTATAAAAGGCGCGACTACCGTACTGTATGAAGGTAAACCTGTTGGTACCCCAGATGCAGGGGCATTCTGGCGCGTGATAGAGTCTCACAAGGTAAATGTACTTTTTGCAGCACCTACAGCGTTTCGAGCAATTCGAAAAGCCGACCCAGACGCTGCGTTTTTATCTAAATATGACACGTCGAGTTTACGCACTTTGTTTATGGCGGGTGAACGATTGGACCCGCCAACGTATTACTGGACGAACGAGAAGGTGGGGGTGCCGGTTATCGATCACTGGTGGCAGACCGAGACTGGCTGGCCAATTTGCTCAAACCCTGTGGGGCTTGAATACATGGAAACAAAGCCCGGTTCGTCAAGCTTACCAACGCCTGGGTTTAACGTGAAAATACTAAAAGGGTTTGATACACAGCAATCACCAGGTGAAAAAGGGGCTATAGCCATCAAGTTACCACTCCCCCCAGGATGCCTGTCTACAATATGGCAAGACCATCAACGGTTTGTTGATGGCTATTTACGAGAGTTTGATGGGTACTACAGCACGGGAGATAACGGCTATGTAGATGAAGAAGGCTATGTATTCATTATGGGCCGCACCGACGATGTCATAAATGTTGCTGGCCACCGCTTGTCTACTGGTGAAATGGAAGAAGTGCTTGCAGCGCACCCAGACATTGCTGAGTGCAGTGTAATCGGTATTAATGATGCACTGAAAGGGCAACTACCCGTTGGGCTTGTTCTACTAAAAGACGGTGTGAGTGTGGATGAAAAAGCGCTAGAACAAGATTTGGTTCAGCGCGTTCGCGACAGAATTGGGCCTGTGGCATGTTTTAAAAGGGCGGTTGTGGTAAACCGCCTGCCTAAAACTCGGTCTGGAAAAATCCTTCGAAAATTACTGCGCCAAATTGCTGCAAATGAATCGATTACCGTTCCGTCAACCATTGACGACCCTTCTAGTGTTAGAGAAATAGAATCGATAATGCGTGACAAAGGGCTAGTAAAAGAACCGAGTGCCGTCTGATTTAGGAGGTAAAACTTTTCATTACTAGCGAAAGGTTGAGAACGGTAGATAACAGCAGTGTATAGAAACGAAAAGGAGCGAAAGCTCCTTTTTTTTGATTTTGTGCGCCTACTAATGCGCCATTGTCGGCTTAGATAAAGTCTGGTGAAAAAACATTGTCGTGCCGTTTAGTAATAATATTCATCTACCTGAGGCGTCGGCGGGTAAACTTCAATTGCTACGTATACAACAGCTGCAGCAACAACTGCAACGATAAGTGCGCGTAGCAGTCGAGAATCTGAAATACCTACGGTTTTCGACATTTTATTGCCATGTACCATGGCGGGAACGAGTTTTTGTTTCTTGTACACGCTGTAAAATATAACTGCGCCAATATGTAGTGCGATAACATAAAGTAACGCGTCAAACGCAAGGTGATGCAGTGTGTTCATCACATCCAACGTTTCTTTATTGGCCAATTGCCGGTAGGGGCCATCTAAGAAAATGTCGTCGGTCATAAATAACCCAGATATGGCTTGTATGGCTAAGAGTACAAGCATAACAATAACAAACCAGCCGCCCAGTGGGTTGTGGCCAATAGCAGGTTCTGACTGCCTGTTAAACAGCGTTTTCATATAGTAAAGAACGGTTTTTGGGCCAGTGACAAAGTTACTGAACTTAGCGTGTTGCGTGCCAACCACTCCCCAAAGAAGACGGAAAACAATAAGGAACAAAGTGAAATAGCCTATATAAAAGTGCCACTGTACTTTGTTTTCAAGCCATTCAACCGTGGCATATTGAGCTAATAGGCTCGCGACAATAAGCCAATGGAAGAGGCGGGTGGGTAGGTCCCATACTAAAGTTTTCTGCATAATAAATTCATTCGCGCTTAAGAGGCCAGTTACACTTTGCTGTTAAACAATCTTCGTAAGAAATAGTTTAAAGGCTTTCGTAATAAGTTCTGAGTAATAGCCTCGCTCAATAGACTAGTTAAAACAAGTAAGCTTAACTACATAAAACTTTGTTTTGTCTGAAAACGGCGAAAAAGCACCTGTAAATGATAAAGGCAAACTACACTCCATTATGCATTTTTTAAGCGGTCTCTCTGCTATTTAGACCTAAATCAACGATAAACAGTCCTTACTGTATTTGCGAGTTAGGGAAGCTTAAATAAACGCTTTTGCTAGGGTGAATTGCTATCTAGGTGAATAGGTAGAAAGCACAAACCATTCACTCGGTTTCTAATTATGCGTATTTAATATGAATCTCACATTGCAATAGTGACGGCATTTGGCAAAATGCCCGATAGTTGAAGGTTTATAAAAGTGTAAAACGAGAAAAATGAAAGTAGGATTATTCGGCGCCAACGGGCGCATGGGAAGAGTATTAGTAGAAGCGCTAGATTTAAGTGAAGATGCCGAACTTAGCGTCGCGACGGTACGCGATGATTCACCTTGGGTTGGAATTAACGTAGGTGAACTGGCTGGAATTGGCAAAAAAGACATTGATTGCACGGCGTTATCAGACTTAAGCGGTAACGATGCTGATGTAATGATTGACTTTACTCTGCCTTCGGTAATTGAGAGTAACCTCGCATGGTGCGTGCAAAACAATATGCCGGTAGTTATTGGTACGACGGGGTTGAACGATGCACAGTTAGCGGCTTTAGATGAAGCGGCAAAGCACATTCCTATTGTATTCGCTGCTAATTATAGTGTGGGCGTGAACTTAATGCTTTCGCTAGTTCGTCAGGCTGCAAGTGTATTAGGTGAAACGGCAGATATCGAAATTACCGAAGCCCACCATAGATTTAAACAAGACGCGCCTTCAGGCACAGCTATTGCTATTGGTGAAGCTATTGCCGACGAATTAGGCCGCGATTTAAAAACCTGTGCTGTATACGGCAGAGAAGGGAAAGAGCCAGAACGCGACCAAGGTACCATTGGCTTTGCCACAGTTCGCGCGGGCGATATCGTCGGCGAGCATACCGCATTATTTGCGGATATTGGTGAACGTTTAGAGATTACGCACAAAGCATCAAGCCGTCTAACTTTCGCAAAAGGTGCTGTTCATGCAGCAAAGTGGTTGTATGGAAAACAACCTGGTCTATACTCGATGGTTGATGTTCTGGATTTAAAGCTATAAGCGTTTATAAAGGTTGGTGTGAAACCGTTTGGGTTTACGCAAACTTTAAGACGTGACTAAAGTGTTAAACTAAAGTTGCACTTTAAATGAGCAATAAGCCGTACTTTCGGTGGTTCTGCGCAAAAAAGGTGGTAAAAGCGGTATTTTAATAAATTATTACAAATAAATTTGCCATTTTCAGTCAGTGATGTATACTCGCCGGAATTTGCCAGAATTTCGTATTCTGAAGCCGCTAAAATGGCTGAAGAGTGCGGTTTTATTAGCTGCAAAGATCGTAAAACGGGAAGCGTTGTTATCAATAACTCCCGTTTTTTGTGGGGTTTGTGCAGAAAACTGCACAAACACATAGTTATCCTTAATCTGGAGGTTGACTTGGCTAATTCTGCCCTTTTGGTGTTAGAGGATGGTTCTGTTTTTAAAGGTACGGCGATAGGCGCTACAGGCTCCGCCGTTGGGGAAGTCGTTTTTAATACTTCCATGACCGGCTATCAAGAAATTCTCACCGACCCATCCTACGCTGAACAACTCATCACCCTTACTTATCCACACATTGGCAACACCGGCACTAACGAAGAAGACGTCGAAGCAGATAAAATCTGGTCGAAAGGTCTAATCATCCGTGACCTACCTCTCGTTGCTAGTAACTTTCGTCAACAGCAAACTTTGTCTGAATACCTAAAAGCGAAAGGCGTTGTGGGTATTGCCGACATTGATACACGTCGCTTAACGCGTATCTTGCGAGACAAAGGTGCACAAAATGGCTGCATTATTTGCTCTGATGAATTAGACGAGTCTAGCGCACTAGCGCAAGCGAAAGATTTCCCTGGCCTAAAAGGCATGGATTTGGCAAAAGTAGTAAGCATTACTGAGCCGAAGACGTGGACGGAAGGCAGTTGGGAACTTGGCAAAGGCTACGTAACACCAAGCGAGTTCAAGTATCACGTTGTTGCTTACGACTACGGTGTAAAAAATAATATTCTTCGCATGCTAGCTGACCGCGGTTGTAAAGTTACGTTAGTACCAGCGCAAACCCCTGCAGAAGATGTGCTTGCCATGAACCCTGATGGTGTCTTTTTGTCAAATGGCCCGGGCGACCCAGAGCCATGTGACTACGCAGTAACAGCAATTAAAACTATCGTCGAAACGGGCACGCCAGTATTTGGTATTTGTCTTGGTCACCAGCTGCTTGCAATTGCAAGTGGTGCAAAGACAGTGAAGATGAAGTTTGGTCACCACGGTGCAAACCACCCGGTGAAAGACCTTAAGCGCAATGTAGTTATGATCACCAGCCAAAACCACGGTTTCGCTGTAGATGAGTCTAGCTTGCCAGATAACCTAGAAGTAACTCACATTTCGTTGTTCGACAAGTCGTTGCAGGGGATTCACCGCACCGACAAGCCTGCGTTCAGCTTCCAGGGTCACCCTGAAGCCAGTCCAGGTCCTCATGAAGCGGCGCCGTTATTCGACCACTTCATCGAACTTATTGAACAACACAAGCAGTAGGAATTAGCCAACTATGCCAAAACGTACCGACATACAAAGTATTCTTATCATTGGTGCTGGCCCTATTGTGATTGGCCAGGCTTGTGAATTCGATTATTCAGGCGCGCAAGCGTGTAAAGCCCTTCGTGAAGAAGGCTACCGTGTTATTTTGGTTAACTCTAACCCAGCAACCATTATGACCGACCCAGAAATGGCAGATGCAACTTACATCGAGCCTATTCACTGGGAAGTGGTTCGCAAGATCATCGAAAAAGAACGTCCAGATGCCATCTTACCTACAATGGGTGGACAAACTGCACTTAACTGTGCGCTTGAGCTAGACAAGCACGGCGTACTAGAAGAGTTCGGTTGTGAGCTTATCGGTGCAACGGCAGATGCAATCGATAAAGCAGAAAACCGCGAGCGCTTTGACAAAGCAATGAAAAACATCGGCCTTGAGTGTCCACGTGCGGAAATCGCGCACAGCATGGATGAAGCGCACGATGTACTAAGCCGCATCGGCTTCCCTTGTATCATTCGTCCGTCTTTCACCATGGGTGGAACCGGTGGCGGTATCGCGTACAACATTGATGAATTTAATGAAATTTGTCACCGTGGCTTAGACCTTTCTCCTACCAACGAGCTTCTTATCGATGAATCGTTGCTGGGTTGGAAAGAGTACGAAATGGAAGTAGTACGCGATAAAGCAGATAACTGCATTATTGTATGTACTATCGAAAACTTCGATCCTATGGGCGTGCATACTGGCGACTCAATCACAGTAGCGCCGGCACAAACCCTGACTGACAAAGAATTCCAGCTAATGCGTAATGCAGCGATGGCTGTACTGCGTGAGATTGGTGTTGAAACCGGCGGTTCAAACGTACAGTTCGGTGTAGATCCGAAAACTGGCCGTATGGTTATCATCGAGATGAACCCGCGTGTATCGCGTTCATCAGCACTTGCTTCGAAAGCAACAGGTTTCCCAATCGCGAAAGTAGCAGCGAAACTTGCGGTAGGTTACACGCTAGATGAATTAGCAAATGACATTACAGGTGGTTTAACGCCGGCCTCTTTCGAGCCGTCTATCGACTACGTAGTGACTAAGATCCCACGCTTTAACTTTGAGAAGTTTGCCGGTGCTAACGACCGACTGACTACCCAAATGAAGTCTGTAGGTGAAGTGATGGCCATTGGCCGTAACCAGCAAGAATCACTACAAAAAGCCCTTCGCGGTCTTGAAGTAGGTGCGACAGGCCTTAATCCAATGGTTGACCTTGAAGACCCTGAATCACGCAATAAAGTGGTTTATGAACTTCGTCAACCTGGTGCAGAGCGTATTTGGTACATCGGTGATGCATTCCGTATGGGCATGACGGTTGAAGAGGTGTTTAACCTTACTAATATCGACCGCTGGTACCTTGTACAGCTTGAGGACCTTATTCTTCTTGAAGCAAAAGTAGCTGAGCTTGGTTTACCAGGTATTGATGCTGACTTCATGCGCGCACTTAAGCGTAAAGGTTTCTCTGATGCGCGTCTTGCTGAGCTAACCAAAGTGGCAGAAAGCGATATTCGTGAGACTCGTCGCGGTTTTGGTATTTCTCCTGTCTACAAGCGTGTAGACACTTGTGCAGCAGAATTCTCTACTAGCACAGCTTACATGTACTCAACGTATGACGAAGAGTGCGAAGCAGCGCCAACTGACAAAGACAAGATCATGGTATTGGGCGGCGGTCCAAACCGCATTGGTCAAGGTATTGAGTTCGACTACTGCTGTGTTCACGCGGCGCTTTCAATGCGTGAAGACGGTTACGAGACTATAATGGTTAACTGTAACCCTGAGACAGTATCTACCGATTACGACACGTCAGACCGTCTGTACTTCGAGCCAGTAACGTTGGAAGATGTACTTGAAATCGTTGCTAAAGAGCAGCCAAAAGGCGTTATCGTGCAATATGGTGGCCAAACGCCACTTAAACTTGCCCGTGCACTAGAGGCAGCCGGTGTACCGGTTATTGGTACGTCGCCAGAAGCGATTGACCGTGCTGAAGACCGTGAGCGCTTCCAGCAAATGGTGAACAAGCTTAACCTTAAGCAGCCTGCAAATGCCACCGTAACAAACGTTGAGCAAGCGCTAACTATGGCTGAAGAGATTGGCTTCCCACTGGTTGTTCGCCCAAGCTACGTGCTAGGTGGTCGTGCGATGGAAATCGTGTATGACATCAAAGACCTTAAGCGTTACCTAAACGAAGCGGTTAAAGTGTCTAACGACGCGCCAGTATTGCTAGACCGTTTCTTAGATGATGCTATTGAAGTTGATATCGACGCTATTTGCGACGGTAAAGACGTAGTGATTGGCGGCATCATGGAACACATTGAACAAGCGGGTGTTCACTCTGGTGACTCTGCGTGTTCATTACCTCCACACTCGCTTTCAAAAGAGATTCAAGATGTCATGCGCGAGCAAGTTAAAGCCATGGCGCTTGAACTTGGCGTAGTCGGTCTGATGAACACACAGTTTGCGATTAAAGATGGTGAAGTATACCTAATCGAGGTTAACCCTCGTGCAGCTCGTACCGTTCCATTCGTATCTAAGGCTACGGGTGTCCCTCTTGCTAAAGTTGCCGCACGTGTAATGGCTGGCGTGAGCCTAGCCGAGCAGGGCGTAACAGAAGAAGTGATCCCACCTTTCTACTCTGTGAAAGAAGTGGTGCTTCCATTTGCTAAGTTCCAAGGTGTTGACCCACTGCTAGGCCCAGAGATGCGCTCTACGGGTGAAGTAATGGGCGTTGGCGATACCTTTGAAGAAGCCTATGCTAAAGCTAACTTAGGTGCCGGTGCGCCACTACCTAAGCAAGGTAAAGCGCTTATTTCAGTACGTGATACCGACAAGCCTCGTATGATTGCTCTGGCAAAAGCGTTAGTAGAAGCAGGCTTTAGCATTGAAGCTACCCGCGGTACAGCTACCGAGCTTTACGATGCAGGCATCATGAGCACTGTGGTTAATAAGATGTCTGAAGGCCGCCCTAACATTGTTGATGCAATCAAAAACGGCGAATACGCGTATTTGATTAATACAACAGAAGGTCGCCAAGCCATCACCGACTCAGTGTACATTCGTCGTGAAGCTTTGGTAAACAAGGTGACCTACACCACGACAATGAACGCTGCGTTTGCAACTATTCGTGCTAAGTCTGCTGATGACCGCAATAAAGTGGCGTCAGTTCAAGAACTACACGCTAGGCTGAAACACTAATGACATACGCTAGGATACGAGGTATCCTAGCAATATTACATTTGTGTGAACGAATAAAAAGTGCGCCTTCGCGGCGCACTTTTCTGTTTAAATTACTAGCTAAGCGAGACGGTATTCATGAGTCAGTATCCAATGACAGCGCGCGGCGCTCAAATGCTGCGTGACGAATTAAATGAACTAAAAACAAAAACACGCCCACGTATTATCGAGTCAATTGCCGAAGCACGTGAGCATGGTGACTTAAAAGAAAATGCTGAATATCACGCAGCCCGTGAGCAGCAAAGCTTCTGTGAAGGCCGCATTCAAGATATTGAAGGCAAGCTTTCAAATGCACAGATTATCGACGTTACCAAAATGGAAAATACGGGTAAGGTTATTTTCGGTACTACCGTAACCATTCTAAACGTCGATACCGATGAAGAAACCACCTACCGTATTGTTGGTGATGACGAAGCTGATATTAAGAACAACTTGATTTCGGTAAATTCACCTATCGCTCGTGGCCTAATAGGCAAAGAGCTTGATGACATGGTAACTATTCAAACGCCAGCCGGCGCAGTTGAAGTTGAAATCATCGAAGTCGAGTACATTTAATCTCGAGGGGCTAGCGGTGCAATACCGCTGGCCTTTATTGAATCTAAACATTCCTCTCAGTTGATCCTATATAACTAACCTTTACTCCTTTGATTTTCACCTTGTTTTGTATTTTTTAGTTTTGGTAATAGTGGTCCTAAATTAGACTAATTTATTAGAACAAAAAGCCTCAATTTCCTCGTTACTGCCTATACTTCAAAAGTGTTTTGAATTTTATTGACAGAATACTTCGACAATTCACGCTTCGCTAAAGCAATTTCCAAGTATTAGGTTCGGTATTTAAGCGCCCGGAATGGAGGCCAAAACCTTGACTATTTTTAGTAGACTATCCGTTGTACAACTTACGTTGATTGGAACAGGGACACTTTTTCTTTCCATTGCATTTTTAGCATATAAAGACATCAGTCAACTCGTAAAGGATATGTCATCCGCTGAACAAGATAAGCGTTTGGTGATGTTAGTCAGCGCAGTAGAAAGAGTTGCCCATCACCATGCGGTTGAGCGTGGGCTAACAGCCGGATATTTAGGAAACCCGAATTCAGATTCTAAGCAAAAGGTTGTTAATCAGCGCGAAAATGCAGATCAAGCCTTTCAAAGCCTTAAATCAATTTACAACGAAAGCTGGTCTGAAGATCTTGGTATAGACGTTATATTACAGCCCCTTTTTAAGGTGGAGGCAAACAAAGGGGAAATAAGGAGAGCCGTCGATTCGTTAAGTGGTACTGAAGCGTTTGGCTATTATAGTGAATTAAACAAGCGCGCTCTGAATGCGGCTAATGCGTTTACTATTTTGCTTAGTGATCAAAAATCTAAACAGCATTTGCTGCAGGGGCTTAATCTTGCTCGCTTGAAAGAAAGGCTTGGACAGCGCAGGGGGAAAATAAACGCTGTGTTAGCAAAGCAAAGTATTAACCCCAATACAAAAACTGAAATTAACAGTTATACCGACGATATCAGTTACCTAGCGGAAAAGCTGACACTCGGATTAACCGGTGAGTTCAAATCCGAATTTGCTAGTTCAATATCTTCGTCTACATCAACGCAGGTTGAATCAATTGCTGCCAATGTTGTAGCAAGTGATGTAAATTTCGCTTCCTTGCCAAACAATAATGAGTGGTTTACGTTGGCAACGGCTCAGATTGGCCAAATTGCAAAGATCCTTGGCGGCGTTTTAGAAACAGCAAAACAAGATTCTAATAGTAATGTCGCTGCCGCAACGTCATCGCTAACCGCGATTGCTGTAATTATTGTTGTAGTGACACTATTCATCGCACTTATCTACCGCGTATTGATAGGTATTATCACCCAGCAACTCAGCATCTTGGTTTCAAACCTCGACAAAATCGCTCAAAAAGGCGACCTGACTATCGATGTATCAATGAGTACAAGTAATGAGTTGGGAGAAATTTCACGCTCGGTAAATACTACTATTCTAGCGCTACGTGACCTTATCAGAGGGCTAGGGCAATCAATTGGTACTAGCACAAGACTTTCTGGAAAATTAGAGTCGGCATGTGCAGAAATGTTGAGTGATGCTGGAAATACACAGCAACTCACTGCGAACATCGCTTCCGCGATAGAAGAAGTCGCCGTAACAAGTCGTGAAATCGCCAGTTCTTCCCTAGATACGTAAAACGCAAGTAAGAGGCTAGATAAGCTAGCCGATCAATCGCTAGCAGCCAACGACAATATCCGAAATAGTATGACAGTGTTGTCAGAGGATATTCGTGGGGTTCAAACCAACGCGGCACAGATGGAATTAAAAGTAACGGAAATAAGCACTATTCTAGAGACTATTAACACGCTTTCTGATCAGACTAACCTGTTGGCACTGAACGCTGCCATTGAGGCTGCGAGAGCGGGTGATCACGGTAGAGGGTTTGCTGTAGTAGCTGACGAAGTAAGAAAATTAGCACAAAGCAGCCGGGAGTCGTCGGACAAAATTTCCACACTACTTGTTAGTTTAAAAGAGGCAAGCGTTATCGTTGTCAATGACATCAATAAGAATGTCAGTTCAATCTCTACGTCTATGGACACCACGTTAGAAGGGCGGTCCACCGCTGAGAAAGTAAAGGAAGCTGCAAGTGAGCTAGAAAACATGGCGAACAACATGTCTTCTGCTGCTGAACAGCAATCTGTCACCACCGAAGAGGTGGCTAAAGATGTTGTTTCTGTAGAAGAAGCTGCCCGACATGAGCTCTATATTGCTGAGCAGTTGTCAGAACTCTCAAATGAAATGCAGCAAAATAATGACTTACTACAGCGCACCATTGATGGGTTTAAAGCAGATTAAGTTGTCACGCCTATTCTGAACTTGCAAAGGACTGTTTTCTATTGAGTGAGAGACAATACGAATTTATTGCTCAATCTTCTTACAGTAAGTATGCTTTTTCCTTTTGTTTTTGAAAGGATGCATCATGGCTTATGATTTTGGTTCTCAGACGTTAGGAATAAAGAACCCATTTAAGACAGAGGGGACGCTTAGAACATTGGGTGGTGTTTTAACGCTGCTATTAGCGGTTTACGTTGTTTTCTCGGTGCCAGCCATATTTGAAGCTAACAAGGTAAAAGGGTATACCCTGTTAGCGGTAAGCTTTATTTTAGTCGTATCGGGAATACGACATACGGCAGTTGGTATCCTTCAACTGATGCGCTTTTTTGTTGGAAGAACAGTTCCTACATCTCTGGCGTATAATTTCTCAAAATCTGAACAAGACGCTGCCCAGGCAGAGAAAAAATCCCTGCTTTATTCAAAAGAGTCGCTGCACTCTATGCTTATGGGTAGAAGAAACACTACCTTTGAGGAGCCAAAGGGCTGGCTCGCTCGTTTAGTCCACAGCATTTTTCCCAAACTTGTTTTCTTACCCTACCCGTTACGCCATCTTGCCCAAGAAATTCTCGCTATGGGCGCGACACTTATCGTAGGCTTGGTCACCTACGCAATCGTTTATTTTCTTGTTAGTAATGGCTTTGCTGGGGAAGTAGCAAAAATTGTCGTTATGCCCATTCTTTCATTGCTACTGCTTATCTATTTTGTCGCCAATTGGACATCCACTGCGAAAGGGATCCACAACGAAGGAAACTCCCAACTTGCTAAAGCTGGTGGGTTATCGATTGGCGTAATCATTGGTCTAGCTCTGGTTGTTCCTCTAGGAGCGGGTGTGTTCCTTGACGGTGTAGTGGGGAGCAACATCGATGAGCTTAAAACTTGGTCAGAAGAACATGCCTTTTTTAGCGCTTGGCTAAATTTCATCTATCTGTTCATCAGTATTGGGGTCGTAATAGGTTTGGTCTTTCCATTACTTAAAAAGCGCATGGATTTAGTAACACCTCAAACCGAAGTCAGTGAATTTAGAGCAAACATGCAAGAGTCTGTTCATCCCAATGAGATTTTTATCAATATAGAAAACATCGTGCTTGCCAACCGTCGTTACAAGGAAGTCCCGAACAGAATATACGCCGATTTTGTTCCTAAGCTTAAAGAGCAGGCTGAAGGGAAGGGTAGTTTCGAAGGGGAATTACTGATAGAAACTCAGCCAACCCTAAGTGAAGGGTTGGCGTTGCCCAAAAGTGCGAAAGTCGCGTTAAGTGCTATAGCGCAAGTTGCCGTTGTTGCTGCCGCGGTATTGTTTTATGCATCGGGAGTGCAGCTAGCCGAGCTACTTCATTTAATTATCAATATTGGTGTAGATAACAGTGCACTACTTAATAATGCTTTTAGTATGGTGAACACCTTGCTCATGCTGATTTTTGCGTGGCTTACTTTCAGAGCGGCAGGCAGTATTTTGAATAACGCCTCTCACATGTTTTGGGGCGAGCTGAACTTTAACTCTTTGCTTATGTACATGAAAACTGAAGGGACTTATACGGAATCGAGAGTTTCAACAGGGATGGCTATCCATGATTCTACTCGTTCTGAAAACGTTGTAGTAAGAAGCAGTATTACACCTTGGATCATAACTAGCCGAATCAACACATCGATATTTGCCACTAGCGGTATGAATAATTTGGAGGCTCCGCGTTTTGTTATGGGAATGAACAAAAACGACGGCGAACTGACCGAAATTGTTGATGAAATAAAAGCGTTCTTGCGCGGTAGAGAAACCATCGCTTCAATCACGAACGAATCGGACTTAGCGAATGCGAGTACTATCCACCAAGTTAATCAACAAACCAGGGCGTTCAATAAAAACTCTGACGAGCGCTTATCGCTTAAAGAAAACGAAGAAAGTGCAGGTTTTCTTAGAAACGAAAAAGACGGCGAATGAGGACAAGAGTATGCCTGAAATTACAACGCTAGACTCAAAAGTGGTGTACCAAAACAAATGGCTTCGCGTTAGAGAAGATAAAATTCGTCGAAGCAGTGGAAACGAAGGTATTTATGGCGTAGTAGAAAAGCCTGACTTTGCCATTATTTTGCCTATTGAGGGTGATACTGTGTACATGGTCGAGCAATATCGCTATACCATTAAAGAGCGACAGCTAGAGCTCCCTCAGGGAGCATGGGAGAGTAACCCCGATGCAGACCCAGTTCAACTCGCAAAAGGTGAGCTTAAAGAAGAAACGGGTTTAACCGCTAGTTCTATGGAATATGTGGGCTTTCAATATTTAGCATACGGCTTTTGTAATCAGGGATACCACATTTATGTGGCTAAAGGTCTTACCCAAGGTACACAAAAGCTAGATGCTGAAGAGGAAGACCTACGCGTAGTTTCACTTTCTTTGAACGAATTAAAAGAGAAAATTAAAACAGGCGAAATTAAGGACGCGAGTACCTGTAATGCTGTGGGTTTAGCCATGCTTAAAGGGTTTATTTAAACGCGCTGTTACATTTCTCAGGCTGTCTTTTTCTGCACAAGAGGTTAGTGTAGGTAAAATGACTATAACGCTAATAATATAAAAGGGATATTCATGACAATCGAAGGAAGCTTCTCCATTACACAATGGGATGAAGACACACTTAGTGAAAAAGCTGAAGGGATCAAGCTGTCACACGCAAGCATCAAGCAGGTGTACTCCGGTGAAATGAGCGGAGAGTCGAGTGTTGAGTTTTTGATGTCGTATCAATCTTTGATGTCAGCTAAATTTACCGGGTTCGAAACCTTTGTTGGTGTGATAAACGGTGCACGCGGTACGGTGACTTTCCAACATAATGGTAAGTTCGAAAATGGTGTTGCCACTAGTGATTTCGTATCTATTGAAGGTACCGCAACGGGAGAACTAGCAGGGAAAAGTTTTCAAGGCAGCTTCAAGTCCGGTGAGTCAGGTAAAGCAGACTACATCATTGAATCAGAAAGTTAATGTGTATGCAGCAAGCATTCTGTATTTTCGATAGTTGTGCAAAATAAAAAAACGGCGCCGTGAGGCGCCGCTAAAAGTTGGGAAACAAACCAAGAAACTAATTGTTAATTTTCTAATAGGCGAGAACCTATTTCTATTTGACGAGGCTTCTTGGCTTCAGGAATGACTCGCTCCATATCGATATGTAGTAGGCCATTTTCCATATCTGCAGCTAACACTTTTACGTGGTCGCCAAGTTGGAATTTACGCTCAAAGTTACGTTCTGAAATGCCTTTATGTAAGAACTTACGCTCTTTACTTTCTTTGCTTTCCGCTTCCGTTTTCTTCGTGCCAGTAATTGTTAACGTATTTTCTTCTACTTGAATAGAAACGTCATCTTTACTAAAGCCTGCAATAGCCATGGTTACACGATACTTGTCGTCGCCAAGTAACTCGATGTTGTATGGCGGATAGGTGCTTTGCTTCTCTGCACGAGATGCGGCATCAATTAAAGACGCTAGATGGTCAGAACCAATGAATGAACGGTAAAGTGGAGATAGATCGATAGTACGCATAGTCATATCCTCAAAATTAAGCAATATGTTTAAAAATAAAGTGCCCCGATTTTTCGGCGGCGGTTTTGTCGACCTGACTGTTCAGCGCCGACAAATCATATATAGGAATGGCCCAAATGCTTTTCAAGAAAGAAAGTTGATTTTTTTTCAAAAAAATAGCGGCAATCACTTAAATGCATGAAATTAAAAAGATATTTTTTAAGTAAAATTTTAAAAATATGTCTTTGTTGTCGTGAATTCACGAAAGCTTGCTATAAAACCCTATATAAAATAGGTGTATGCGATAATTTTTATAAAACATTTAGCATTTGTTTAACCCCTCTAATTGTTTAGAAATGCTACAATTGGTTAAACAGAATGTCTTACCACTTTAATTGAAATTAAAAAAATGAAAAAAGAAGTTATTGTTTTAAACTGTGGCAGCTCTTCAGTAAAGTTTGCCATTATCGACGCAGATACTGGTGAAGCAGGTCTTTCTGGTATAGCAGAAGCATTAGGCAATAGTGATGCGAGTTTATCGTTTAAACTAAACGGCAAAAAAGAGAAGCAGGCATTGCCGGAAAAAGCAGGGCATACCGAAGCGTTAAACGCCATCTCTGAAATTATCGCAAACACAGGTGTTCAGCCTATTGCAATCGGACACCGTGTTGTACATGGTGGCGAAAAGTTTAAAGGCGCAGCCTTAGTTGATGATAGCGTACTAGAAGCAATCGAAGATTATGCGAGCATGGCGCCGTTGCATAACATGGCTAATCTAAAAGGCATCGTTACTGCTCAAGCTGCATATCCAGACCTACCTCATGTTGTAGTGTTCGACACTTCTTTTTTCCAAACCCTTCCCCAAAAAGCTTTCATTTATGCGCTGCCTATGGCGCTTTACCGTGAGCATGGCATTAGACGTTATGGTTTCCACGGAACCAGCCACAAGTTCATCCTTGATAGCATGGCAAAAATTCTTGAAAAGCCAGTTTCAGATACCAGCATTATTAGCGCGCACTTAGGCAATGGCTGCAGTGTGTCGGCTATAGAAAAGGGTGTGGCGGTAGATACAAGCCTTGGCTTTATTCCTCTTGAAGGCTTAGTTATGGGCACCCGCTGCGGTGATTTGGATCCAAGTCTGCCAGGCACATTGCAGAAAAAACTGGGTAAAACCGCAGACGAAATTAGCGATTTATTAAACAAGCAGTCTGGTTTACTCGGTATTTCAGAGCTAAGCAACGACTGTAGAACCCTCGAAGATGCAGCACTTGAAGGTCATGAAGGCGCTTTGCTTGCAATCGAAATCTTCTGTTATCGTCTAGCCAAATACATTGCCGGTTATATGGTTGCAGTGCCAACCTTGGATGCTATCGTCTTCACTGGTGGTATCGGAGAAAACTCATCGCTTATTCGGGAAACCACGATGGGATATTTTGCTCATTTCGGAATTAGCCTTGATGAGCAAAGAAATACCGACGCGCGATTTGGTCAAGGTGGCAAGATAACGACCGATTCAGCATCAACCGCCGTTTATGTCGTCCCGACTAACGAAGAATGGGTTATTGCAGCAGAAGCAGCAACCTTCGCGTAAATTCAATTAGCAATGCCAATGCGTAGGTGTTGGCAATAGCAGGAGTAACTATGTCTCGCAAAATTATGTTGATCCCCGTGGGTACCAGTGTGGGCCTAACTACGGTCAGCATGGGTCTTGTTCGTGCTATCGAAGAACAAGGCATAAAGCTCAACTTCTTTAAACCAGTGGCGCAACCGCGCAAAGGTGATAATGGCGAAGAGCGTTCTACAGCAATAATCGCCCACCATGCCAGCGTTTCACCAATCGAACCATTCGAGCTTGAATACGTTGAGCGGATGATAAGTAGCGACAACACCGATGAGCTTCTAGAAGAGATCATTGAACGTTTTGAAGAAAAAAGTGTTCAAGACGCGGTGACTGTCATTGAAGGGCTTGTAACAACCCGCCATCATCCTTACGCTGAGCGCTTGAACTTAGAGATTAGCCGAGCACTTGATGCCGATATCGTTTTCGTGACTGTGCCTGGTAATGAGTCGACCACTGATATAAATCACCGTCTTGAAATTGTGGTAGACACCTATGGCGGTCATAAAAGTCAGAAAGTGGTAGGCTGCATATTTAATAAGGTTAATGCGCCGTTTGACGAGCATGGTCGACTTCGCGCTGATATTGGTGCGATTGAGGCACCTGAGCACGATGAAGAGCGAACCCAAGCACTGCGAGACTTACCTATTTTCAAAAAAGGGTTGAGCCTGCTTGGCACCATCGATTGGAGTGCTGACTTAGTATCTCCTCGCGCTACAGATGTAGCAAAGCACCTGAACGCTAGCTTGTTAAATGAAGGTGAATTGGCAGAACGACGTTTAAGCAGCGTCACGTTTTGTGCCCGAGAAATTCACAACATGACGCATACCCTAAAGCCGGGTGCGCTACTTGTAATGTCGGGCGATCGGGGTGATGTGTTTGTATCGTGCTGTTTGGCAGCGTTAAACGGTACTAAGCTAGGCGCGCTCTTGCTTACAGGTGGCTACCAGCCAGATGAAAATATTATGGCGTTGTGCAGCCAGGCCATGGAAACAGGTCTGCCTGTTATGCTTGTAAATTCTAATACATGGCAAACTGCCCAAGCACTTCACGCATTCAACCAAGAAGTACCGGTTGATGACAGCCAGCGTATTGAGAAAGTGATGGTGCATACGGCGGAAAGTTTAGATGCGAGTTGGGTGAATTCACTAACGCAAAAAGTCTCCCGCCAGAAGAAGCTTTCCCCGTCAGCGTTCCGCTTCTATCTCACGAACAGAGCAAGACAAGTAAACAAACGCATTGTGCTACCTGAAGGTAACGAACCAAGAACCGTAGTAGCGGCATCTATCTGCGCAAAGCGCGGCCTTGCTCGACCCGTATTGTTAGGTGATGAAACCGAAATTAGACGGGTAGCAGAACAGCAGGGCGTTGTGCTCAGTGAAGGCGTCGAAATTCTATCTCCTTCAGCTATTAAAAAAGACTATGTTGAAGGCTTAGTTGCACTGCGCGGCCATAAAGGTGTGACTGAAGTAGTTGCTCAGGAGTTACTGGAAGATAATGTGACTCTAGGTACGATGATGCTTCAGCAGGATGACGTAGACGGGTTAGTATCCGGTGCAGTAAATACCACTGCGAACACTATTCGCCCAGCGCTTCAGTTAATTAAAACAGCTGAAAACGCCTCGTTAGTATCGTCAGTATTTTTCATGCTACTACCTGACCAAGTTTTGGTTTACGGTGATTGCGCGATTAACCCTGATCCTAACGCACAGCAGCTAGCCGATATCGCAATTCAGTCTGCTGAATCGGCGCAGATGTTTGGGATTGAACCAAGGGTTGCAATGATAAGCTACAGTACTGGCTCTTCAGGTGCAGGTAGCGATGTAGAGAAAGTGCGTGAGGCAACTAAAATTGCGCAAGAGCTGCGCCCCGATTTACTTATCGACGGCCCGCTTCAGTATGACGCTGCGGCCATTGAAAGTGTGGGTAAGAGCAAAGCGCCCAATAGCCCGGTAGCGGGTAAAGCAAACGTATTTGTTTTCCCAGACCTAAACACAGGTAACACCACTTATAAAGCGGTACAGCGTAGCTTTGACCTAGTGTGTATTGGCCCTATGCTGCAAGGCATGAGAAAGCCAGTCAACGATTTAAGCCGCGGTGCGCTGGTTGATGATATTGTATTTACCATTGCACTTACTGCTATTCAGGCGGCAGGTAACGTTTAACGTTCTATTTAACAACTACCTATCTGTTGTAAGGTAGTTGCTGCTAACAAAAACGGTGCTACTTCAAATGAAGTTAGCGCCGTTTTTTGCGCTTTTGGTTGTATTTTACTCACCCATCAGCTTGTCATTTTTGAGGGGGATACTGTTATTATTTGTATCTCTGGCATTTATGATTACAAAAGCCTCATTGATAAAATCTAAAGTAATCTTGATCCTTCCGTTTTGATTTCCATTTTTTAGTGCTTCTGGAGATGTGTAAAAGATTGCGTTTAAGTCCAGGTCTAAATCTTTACCATTTGGTAATTCAACGGCTTGTAGAGATGAGTCCAAAATCGCTAAAACATCCTTTTTCGCTCCACCAATAAACCAGTCATATACATCGTTTCGTTGGTAGCTAGCTGACAAAAATTCGTAGGGAGAACCTTTGACCAAAATGACGCCCTTAGAGACATAGCCAGATTTATTGTCGAAAGTATTAAGAGAATATTGCGGGTGAGTCGGAGATATTATGTGTGTTTTACTATCTAAAGATGAGTCGTATAGCTGGTAAGAAAAGTTAGCGATATAGGCACCGAGTGCATCTCTGAAGCGAAAGTAGAGATCTATGTCGCGTTGTTCATTAGTTGAAAAATTAACAGGGGTGGAGTTTGTAACTGGTTCTCCATCGCCATCAATTTCTAAACTAGTGCGAAATTTATGTGCGGTCGCATTCCTGAAGTTTACAACGGCTATATTGCTTGAGCCGACTCTTTTCTGGCTCAGTTCTGCTGTCCGTTTCATATCGTCATAGGTACACCCATTACATGGGGTAAGTTTAATAGTAGCACTGGCTTCATAGCTGACGAGTGTAGCCGCAATAACTACAATTACTGTAAATAATATAGCCTTAAGATTCATAGCGTCTCCTTCAATTCCTTGGATAGACGAATTCTTTGAGGTTAAAACGATTCTTTCGCGAAATTAGTATCGCAAGCTCGCTCCTACTGGTTTTTTAAGTAATACAAGTTGGATAGTTCCTACATTGGCATAGCACAAACATTGTTACAACCCGCTGCTATTGAGCAATCAGCGCTGCCTGCGTTTAATTAAGACCGCGCAAACAAACAGCAGACTAACAATAAACCAAACGCCTAGCTCTTGAAGATGGTAATACGGTGTAAACCCTCTGGTTGCGACAACTGGCGCCGAAATATTACCTGCCATGAATTGAGGTAGCCGAGCAGTTATTTCGCCTCTGTGGTCTATAAAAGCCGTAATACCGTTATTTGTTGCCCTAACCACAGGGCGCCCCAACTCAAGAGCACGCATTTGCGCTATTTGCAGATGCTGAGCAGGGCCGTGAGAATGTCCAAACCACGCATCGTTGCTCACGGTAATGATCATGTCTGTATCTTCATATACATTTGCCATCACTTGATGAGGAAACGCAATTTCAAAACATATAGCGGGGGCTAGGTGAATGCCGTTAGCTTCAAGGTTTGCCTGTTGATAGTCACCTCGAGAGAATGATGACATAGGTAAATCGAATAGGGGGGCGAGGGGGCGAAGCCAGTCTTCAAAAGGTACAAATTCGCCTACAGGCAAAAGATGATGTTTCGAAAATCGGTTGTTGTGGAAATATTGATAGTCGGGATAAGCGGCATCTGGCGTGCGTTTACCTAGCACAATGAGGTTATTCCACGCTTCATCAGTTTCCCAGTTATAATTAACAATACCCGTAATAAGTGCCGTGTTCTCTTGAAAGGCTCTTTCATTAACCTTAGCAAGATAAGGTTGTGCCAAAGGCTCAAGCTTAGGGACAGCCGCTTCAGGCCAAATAATGAGGTCGTTATCCCACAAGCTCTCGGTTAATTTCCAATACGTGTCCATGGTTGGGCCATCTTGCTCTGGCACCCATCGCAAGCTTTGCGCAATATTGCCCTGGGCCATGCCTACCGAATAGGTTTTGTTTGGGGTGACCCAAGTATGTTGTTTAAGCAGGTAGCCACTGGTAAATAAGCACAGCGCCACTAGCACTGCGTTGGCAAAGGTTCGTTTATTATGAATTAACGCAAATAGGGTAGCGCTAATAACGATAAGCGCGCTTATTCCTGTTTCACCAATAACCGGGGCAAAGCCAGACAGCGGACTTTCCAGCTGACTATAACCCAAAGATAACCATGGAAAGCCACTTAACATCCAGCTTCGCAGCCACTCTGTTATTACCCAGAAAAAGGGCAGTGTCATAGGCCATAACTGTGGCGAAAAATATTTAGCTGTAAATTTTGTGGCAAGCGCTGGGTACAATGCTAAATAACCGCAAAGTAACGCCATGAGTGCGATAGAGGCAATAAGCGGGAGGCCGCCAAAATCGGCAATGCTCACATGAACCCAGCTTATCCCAGCCCCAAACCAGCCTGCGCCAAATAACCATCCGGCTAAAAACGGGCGATGATTAAGCTTTATGACTTGACGTATAGCCAGTGCCAGCGCAGGAATAGTTAAAAGCCACATGTTAAAAGGAGCGAAAGCAAGAGTTAAGCTTGCGCCACTCAACAAAAGAAGAAGGTGGGGAGTGAACCGTTTCAGCATAGGAGTCATCTGATCGTGGTTGATAGGGTTGTTATATCAACATAGGGTAAGCATGCATAAAATCACGCTGCCCTATGCTGAAACAGAAGTTGTTTGAATTACTTTGCTATTCTAGCGAAGGCACTGAAACCTTAAGTTGTATAAGTCGGCGCTTGTCTGAGTTTGTCACCTTAAACTGAATATCGCCAATGGTGATTTCATCATTGGTTTCAGGCATATGACCAAACGCCTTCAGCACAATACCGCCTATAGTGTCGGCTTCTTCTTCGCTAAACTTGGTTTCAAAAAACTCGTTAAAATCGTCAACCGGCGTTAACGCTTTTACAGAGTAAGTCGATTTATTTAACGGACGAATATCATCGGTACCATCTTCTTCTGTATCGTATTCGTCTTCAATTTCACCCACAATAATTTCAAGGATATCTTCAATTGTGACTAGACCAGACACACCGCCGTATTCATCTACAACAATGGCCATGTGGTAGCGTTGCTGACGGAACTCTTTAAGCAGCACGTCCACGCGTTTACTTTCTGGAACAATAACCGCAGGGCGAAGAATATCGCGAAGGTTGAACTCTTTTTCCGTGTTAAACGCAAATGCTAAGAGGTCTTTTGCTAATAAAATACCTTCAATGTGGTCTTTATCTTCGCTAATAACGGGAAAACGGGAGTGGGCAGATTCAAGCATTACAGGTAAAAACTCTTCTACCTTTTGCTCTACATCAATGGTGGTCATTTGAGCGCGAGGGATCATGATATCCCTTACTCGCATTTCATTTACGCCAATAACCCCTTCAATCATTTCACGGGTTTGTGGGTCTATGATTTCGTTCTGTTCAGCATCGGTAATAACCGATACCAACTCTTCTTTACTTCTCGGCTCGCCAGAAATTGAATTTTTTAGTTTATCTAACCAACTCTTGCCTGATGAGCCGTTGGTAGAGTGAGGATTATCGTCGCTCATAATGTCCGTTTAATTGTTAGTTCAACGCCAACGTTAAAATGGTTCTTGCTGGTCGTCAATGTTTTATTGTTATTAAGTGTTAAAGTGCTTAAATAACAATTGTTTATGTTGATTTGTTATTCAGTGGCTTCGTAAGGGTTAGCAATGCCAAGGCGCGCAAGAATATCTATTTCCTTGCTTTCCATTTCTTCAGCTTCCGCATCATCAATATGGTCGTAACCCATCAAATGCAATAGCCCGTGAACCGTCATGTGGGCATAGTGATCGCCAACTTTTTTCTGCTGTTCGTAGGCTTCGCGGCTTATCACCGGCGCACAGATAACGAGATCGCCTAATAAGTTTATTTCAATACCGGGGGGGGCCTCAAACGGAAAAGACAGCACATTGGTTGGCTTATCTTTCCCTCTGTATTCATGGTTAAGGCTTTGGCTTTCAGCTTCATCAGTAAAGCGAATGGTCACTTCTTGCTCTGATAACCCTTCGTACTCAAGTACGGCATTAGCCCAAAGCTCAAGCTCTGAAGGTGAGGGTATAGCTGATAAAATAGCCTCGTCACCTTCAAATGCTTGCTGTACATCGATAATGGCGGTCACGATGCGTTGTCGTCTTTCGTTTGCGTGGTGCTGTCGTCTTGAGAAGCCTGTTCACGCTGAAGGCGCAATGCTTCTTCTTTACGTGCTTTGCGCAGTCGCTCTTGTTCAGCGTCGTGCGCTTCGTAGGCTCTTACAATACGTGCCACTACAGGGTGACGAACCACGTCTTCAGCGTTAAAGAAGTTGAAAGAAATGTCATCTACTTCGCTTAACACTTCAATAGCGTGGCGTAGACCTGATTTTGCACCGCGAGGTAAGTCTACCTGCGTGATGTCACCCGTTATCACCGCTTTCGAATTGAAGCCAATACGGGTTAAGAACATTTTCATTTGCTCTACCGTCGTGTTTTGGCTCTCATCTAAAATGATAAAGGCGTCGTTCAGTGTTCGACCACGCATATAGGCAAGCGGCGCAACCTCAATCACGTTGCGCTCCATAAGCTTTTCTACTTTTTCAAAGCCCAACATTTCAAACAGGGCGTCGTAAAGCGGACGAAGGTATGGGTCAACTTTCTGTGAAAGGTCGCCGGGCAAGAAGCCGAGTTTTTCACCAGCTTCTACCGCAGGGCGGGTAAGCAAGATACGGCGAATTTCTTGTCGCTCTAGTGCATCCACAGCAGCGGCAACGGCTAGGTAAGTTTTACCCGTTCCGGCAGGTCCAATACCAAAAGTAATATCGTGGTTTACTATGTTCGCCACATATTGCGCTTGGTTAGGATTGCGCGGCTTAATAACACCGCGCTTGGTTTTAATATTCACTTCTTTGCCGTAGCCGCCGGTTGCGTCTTTTTCAATAACGCGGGCTTCTTGAATGGCAAGGTGAACTTGTTCTGCTTCTAGCTCGGGAATACGGCCCTTAATAGGCTGAGTTTCTATATAAAGAAGCTTAAGTAATTCGCTAGCACTTTTTATTTGCTGCGGTTCACCCAACACCTTGAATGCGTTATTGCGGTAGGTAATCTCTACGCCTAACCTGCGCTCAATTTGTTTAATGTTGTCATCAAAGGGGCCACATAAACTCGACAAACGTTTGCTATCTGCCGGTTCTAATTCAAATTCGTTACTAACCAATGTACTCAAGCTACTTTTTTCCTCGCTATAAAATGTGTTTAGGCTGGGTTAAATTGTCCCACGCCAAGCTCATCGGGCAAATCTGCCTGATGCTTTGCCATGATAGATTGGGGCGAAACGGCAACACGCAAGCCCATTTCGCTCTCTCTGCGCACAACTTCACCACGTAGTGAGTTGGTGAACACATCTGTAATGTTCACATCAACGAATTCGCCAATCATGTCAGGCGTACCTTCAAAGTTCACGACACGGTTATTTTCAGTACGTCCAGAAAGCTCCATTGGGTTCTTCTTAGACGGACCTTCAACCAAAATTCGCTGCTCTGTGCCAACCATGTGACGAGCAATACGTAGGGCTTGCTGCGTAATACGCTGCTGAAGAAGGTGAAGGCGTTGCTTCTTAGTTTCTTCACTTACATCATCTACTGCGTCGGCAGCAGGCGTACCCGGGCGAGCACTGTAAATAAAGCTGAAGCTAAGGTCGTAATCGACTGCCTGAATCAAATCCATGGTGGCTTCAAAGTCTGCATCAGTTTCACCTGGGAAACCAATAATGAAGTCGCTCGACAAGCTAATGTTCGGGCGAATTTTCTTCAGCTTACGCATTTTAGACTTGTATTCGATTGCTGTATGGCCACGCTTCATCAAGTTCAATATACGGTCAGAGCCGCTTTGGACAGGCAAATGTAAGTGGTCTACTAATTCAGGAATAGACGCGTATGCTTCTATAATGTCATCAGTAAATTCAACCGGGTGTGAGGTGGTGTAACGAATTCTGTCAATACCGTCTATGGCCGCTACTAATTCAAGCAACTCAGAGAAACGACAAATTGTACCGTCGTAATTTTCACCGCGATACGCGTTAACGTTTTGACCTAGAAGATTGACTTCACGCACGCCTTGACCTGCAAGCTGAGCGATTTCAAGCAATACGTCGTCAACAGGGCGACTTACTTCTTCACCACGGGTGTAAGGCACAACACAGAACGTGCAGTATTTTGAACAGCCTTCCATAATTGAAACGAACGCCGTTGGACCTTCAGCACGTGGTTCAGGTAAACGGTCAAATTTTTCAATTTCCGGGAAGCTAACGTCAATGACTGACTTTGCGCCGCCCTGAAGCTGATTGATCATTTCAGGCAAGCGGTGCAGTGTTTGTGGACCAAAAACTAAGTCTACGAACGGCGCGCGCTGACGAATAGTATCGCCTTCTTGAGAGGCTACACAGCCGCCCACACCGATAATAAGTTCAGGTTTATCTTGCTTAAGTGTTTTCCAACGTCCCAGCTGGTGGAACACCTTTTCCTGTGCTTTTTCACGAATAGAGCAGGTGTTAAGCAAGATAACATCGGCTTCTTCAGCACTTTCAGCAGCACTGTAGCCATGCGTTGAGTCTAGTAAGTCTGCCATTTTCTCCGAGTCGTACTCGTTCATTTGGCAGCCCCAGGTTTTGATATACAGCTTTTTAGTCATAACAACTATTCGATAACCTGTTAGTGTTCCTGTAAGTGAAAGCAGTTTCACCCTTTTTAAGCAAAGGTCGCTGCCAGAATGTTGTTTTACGAGCGGCGCTTAAATCGCTACGCAAAAAACAGTGATAGTGTCAGTTACAGGAAGATGTTCAAAATAGCCGCATATTTTACCTGTTATGTAAGCATATTCCCAGTATCTTGAGACGATTCGTTAAGAATTGATCTAGGGCAAGCCAGTTCTACGTTTTACTTCACAGCGCTTTGTGTTTTAAGACATAATGCAAGTGCGTGTTTTAAGGAGAGTAAATGGTCGATTTTTGTATAAATGGCGGCGGTATGGTCGGCGCTGCGCTCGCGTTGGGACTTGCTAAGCAGCAGTTTAAGGTAGCAGTGATAGAGCCGTATCTACCGGCACCTTTTAACCCCGAGGATGGGCCAGATTTAAGGGTTTCAGCTATCAGCGAAGCATCGGTGACTCTACTAAAAGCCCTTGGCGCTTGGGAGCACATAGCCGCCATGCGCGTAAAACCATACACTGGTCTTAGCGTATGGGACGACCCAGCCCATCGAACAGACTTTACCGCGCAAAGTATCGACATGCCCCAATTGGGCTTTTTTGTGGAAAACCGATTGTTGCAGCTAGGATGCCACCAAGCATTAAAGCAGTGTGACAATGTTGAGCTTATCACTGGTCAAATGGTTCAAGATATTCAGTTAGCGAATACGGCAAAGGTCAACCTCTCAAACGGCGAAACCATTGAAGCCAAGTGGCTTGTTGGCGCAGATGGCGCAAACTCACAGGTAAGAAAGGCGGCCGGCATAGGCACCACAGGTTGGCAATATGCGCAGCAGGCAATGGGGATCACCGTTAAGATGGAGAACGCCGTTGAACCTGTAACCTGGCAGCAGTTTACATCAAGCGGCCCCAAAGCCTTTTTGCCCATGTTTGATAACTACGCCTCGCTAGTTTGGTATGACTCGCCTGACGAACTCAAACGGATTAAAAGTTTAAAAGCGAGCCAGCTTGAAAGTGAAATTCTTAAAACGTTTCCCGATGAATTGACCGAAAATGGCAATCGCTTTTCGGTTATTGATAAAGCGATTTTTCCGCTTACCCGTTCCCATGCTAATCAATACGTTAAAGGCAGATGTGTGTTAGTTGGTGATGCAGCACACACCATTAATCCACTTGCGGGGCAGGGCGTTAATTTGGGCTTTAAAGACGTAGAAACGTTTCTATCTGTAAGTTCAGAGTTTAAACCTAATAACAACGAAAGCTCATTATCGATAGACGCTCAGGCATTTTCGCAAAGGCTTATCAGCAACTATGAAAGGCCACGTAAACGAGATAACTTGGTGATGATGACGGCAATGGATGGGTTTTATACCTTGTTTAGCAATGACGTTGCCCCCATAAAATGGATAAGAAATCAGCTTCTTTCTGTGGCGCAGCGTATAGAGCCTGCTAAACAAGAAGTACTCAAGTATGCGATAGGGTTGCGATAATGGAAGTGTTAATTTTACTGGCGGTATTGTTTGGTGCACTGGCATTGATTATACCGCTTATAGAGCGTTCTAAAATGCGAATCAGTAACGAGGATGCAGCAAAATGGGCTAAGTGGATTTGGCCTTTAATGGGAATTTTGCTGATTGCTCAGTTATTGCGGTTGCTGTTCTCTTAGTCGCTTATGCTTGCGTTTAGAAAGCCATAAAGTCTAGGCACTTGCTAAAGTTAATTCGCTTGATTTTTAAAAAGGTTCAAAGGAATGACCGTACAATTCTCGCAAGGGTTCTCTAATCAATGTCCACAAGTCAATTTAAAGGGTTATAGCCTTTATTATATTTGGCAAGGGCATCCAGCAGACAAAGGTGAAAAACACTTTTATCAGTTGAAAAGTAAACCTGATCCCGAAAAGGTAGAGGTGATGTCTGCATGCTGGGATGGCTACGCAGGCAGTTACCAGCTAACTGCAGAAGGAAGGCTCATTCTCACTCGGTTTCATTACTTCCTTCCCGACGGTTTGGGCGAGTCTGATGACTTACTTGAGGAACTGCACGGCGACTTTTACTTAGAGTTTAGAACCCACTTTGAGGGTGATCAGCTGTACGTACCTTTCGCTGAGGGTAAAGTGGCTATTGACCAGAAACAGTGGGTGGAGATAAAGCGAACCTATATCAATCCGAAATCGAACAACACTGTTTTTTTCGCTTGGTTTAAACGGCTCATACCGAACCGCTTATTTAAATAAACCATTGCCTAATCAATTGATTTCATAGCACTTGTTGTGAAATGTGCTGCTTCATTTTTTGTAAGCCTTCATCTACATTAATGGGTTTGTTGCGGCCATTGCCCTTTTAAATCGACCATAACCTTGTCGATCATCTGGGTGGTTGCTAGATTTTCATCTTGCATAAGCGCAAACGCGCGTAAGCCCACAAATTGATTTTGAAGCCACTCCGCAGCCAGTTTTGCTGGTGTCTGTTCAGGCAGTTCACCTTTTTCGATACAGGCTTCAATAATATCTCTAAAACCAGCCTTGAGGGTTTGCATGCTCTCAAGTACTGCTTTTTTGGCTATATCACCGATGATATCTAATTCAGCAATAGACTTTACCAGTAAGCATTGGCGCATGTAGCGTTGTTCGTCGGGGCCAGTTAACGCTGTTTCAAAAAAATGATAAAGCGCGCCAAGCGGCGACTCAGCTTCTGCTACCTGCTTCAAGCGTTTTTCGCTGTTCTGTGCGTATTGTTCTATGACAAGCTTAAACAAGCCTTCTTTGCTTTGAAAGCGAGCATAGATACTACCCGGGCGCATATCCAATGCCTGCTGAATATCACGCATACCTGCCGCCTGAAAGCCTCGCTGCCAAAAAAGCGTAGTGGCTTTTTCTATAATTTCATCGTGGTCATATTTCATCGCTGCATACCTTATACGTGAATATTTTGAACATGTGTTCAATTATCGCTTGAACGATCGTTCAAGTAAACCTATTATTATCACCATAACGAATTGTGAGGAGCGTAACGCGCCACTCACGTTTTTGTTCACATCAATAGGAGAGTGACATGAGCGATTTTACTTTACACACAAAAGAAACTGCACCAGAAGCAGCAAAGCCACTAATCGATAATTCTGTAAGCGCATTTGGTATGCTGCCGAACCTTCACGCGGTAATGGCAGAAGCGCCAACGCTACTTGAAGGTTATCAGGTGCTACATAAGCTGGCGCAAGAGACTTCGTTCAACGCAGAAGAGCTAACAGTGGTTTGGCAGGCAATTAACGTTGAACATGCTTGCCATTACTGTGTTCCAGCGCACACAGGCATTGCTAAGAGCATGAAAGTACGCGATGACTTAATTGAAGAGTTACGTAACGACGAAGCTCTGTCTGACAGCAAACTGAATACGCTGAAAGACACTGTGCTTGCCGTTACTCGTGGTCGAGGCAATGTTGACAGCGCGCAGCTAGATGCATTCTATACTGCTGGCTACAAACATCAGCAGCTACTAGAAATTATTCTTATTTTGGCTCAAAAAGTAATGAGTAACTATACAAACCACTTGGCCGAAACACCGGTTGATGAGCCGTTCAAACAATTTGAATGGTCACCTAAGTAAAATTCGGTAAAGCTTATAAAAACGGAAGCACAGCTTCCGTTTTTTGTTTTAGCCTATCTTACTTACAAAGTGAGAAACGCTGGATAAAAGTGCACGTACTGGCGCAGCTATAATAAGCACAGTTAGTGTGTTTTGAACTGTCGAAGGTAATATTTAGGAAGCCAAAGGTAGTTGAGGACTCAGCTCTTCTACGGTTTCAATTGCAACTAGCTCTTCATAACCTTTCTGCTGCAGTAAGGTTTTCAAATCATCGCAGCTACTACATTTGTTTCTTTTGGCGATAGCCACCGCTTCAATAAAGCACGAGAGATGAGTTATAGATTGTGCCTGTGTCATGGTCTACTTTACTTCTTTTTTACTTAAATTCGTAATTGATACTTTCAAAACAAGACTATGGCTCAACCTGAAGTCAGTCATGTGACAACGCTATGACGCTTTTATGAAAAAAATAGGAGATAAAATAAATTCTTCTTGAAGTGTATATACGTATGCTATACATTTTTAGCTCGAATGAAGTAGGCTGATCTTATTAAAGAGTTAAAATGTCTGAGAAAAACAATAAAAAGAAGAAAAAGAATAGTCAGATGATTATTCGCATTAACGACGAAGAGCGAGCGCAATTTATAGCCTTGTGTGAAGAGTTGGATACATCTGCCGCTCGTGAGGTAAGACGCTTTATTCGAGAATATATCGCTAAACATGGCGACCAATAATCGCGTTGCTAAATCATTCTTAGTAAAAGCGACACTACAAACAATGATAAGGACTTAAATCATGGCTAAGAAAAAAGAGCTTAAAAAAGAAATAAAAGTTACAAAAGCTAAAATTGCTAAGCAAGAAGGGAAGCTTAAAAAGCTTAAGAAGAAGCTAAAAAAAGCGTAAGTGGTAAGTAGAACGAAATAGTGTAAAAGGCGTTCCTAATAGAGCGCTTTTTTTATGTCTACTGTCCCAACTATATTCATTATCGAGAGTTATAGTCTCTAGCAAATAGCTCTGTTAACTCTGCAATAGATAATTCCGTCACTTCATCTTTAAAATTCTACCCGTCGTCGATATTAAGGAATTATTACAACTTTAGTATTGTGCGAGCGAATCTATTTGTGATTTACTCAGCCCGAAAGCACACGGTGCTTTTCATCTCTAATAATAATAAGTCTGATCAGACAATCTGGCGTTTAGCAGTACCCCACAACAGAATGAAGAATTTGTATTTGAACGTGTACTCATGTTTTCAAGTACAAGCAGTCTCACTTCAATAAATAGAAATTTATAAGAATTCAGGAACAACACAATGCAACAGGCAAAATTTAACGCTTCTGCTTTTAAGCTTTCCCTTATTGCTTCTGCGATAGCTGGAATGCCTTTTTCAACGTCAGTTCTTGCACAAGACCAAGCAACTATTGATGAACAAGATGTTGAGCAAATTCAAATTGTAGGTTCACGACGGGTTGGTCGCACCGTCAATGATTCTCCAGTGCCTATTGATATTATTGATGCATCTTCTATTGAGGCGACGGGCCTAACTGAAACCAACATGATTTTAAATCAGTTACTGCCTAGCTTTAACTTTCCTCAACCCTCTATTACCGACGGCACGGACCATGTGCGTCCAGCACAGCTTCGAGGCTTAGCGCCAGATCACACCTTGGTATTGGTAAATGGTAAGCGTCGTCATACATCGGCACTACTAAACCTAAACGGCTCTGTGGGACGTGGTTCTTCAGCTGTGGATTTAAATGCCATTCCAGCAAATGCGATTAAACGTATTGAGGTGTTACGAGACGGTGCTGCGGCACAATACGGTTCAGACGCTATCGCAGGTGTGATCAATATTGTATTAAAAGACGCGGCCGAAGGCGGTGAAGTATCGGCCACTTACGGTGCTAATGTAACAACGATGGACGGTGTACCAAACCTTGAAGGGGTAAGTATTGGTGCTGATGGTAACTTAGCATTTGAAGAAGGCAGTGATCGTGAAGTAACCGACGGTCAAACCTTCACTCTTCGAGGTAATGTGGGCTTCGAATGGGGTGACGATGGCTTTGTTAATGTGTCTGGTGAGTACCGCGACCGAGGCCAAGCGAATCGCTCAGACTACGATCAGCGAGAAAACTATGCACGGGATGCTGACGGTAATTTAGATCCCCGTGAACTTACTGTTAATCGCTACAATCATGTTTACGGAAATGGTGAAGTTGAAGACTACGCGTTGTTTGTCAATGCGGGCAAAGCGTTAACTGACAGCGTTGAGTTTTATACCACAGCTGGATACAGCACCCGTGACTCGGTAGGCGGTGGGTTTTATCGCCGTGCACAAGATTCTCGAAATATAGTCGAGATTTATGAAGACGGTTTTCTACCTTCTATTCAAACAGACATTACGGATATGTCACTACTAGCAGGTATTAAAGGCTACGGCGATGTATGGAATTACGACTTATCTGTCACTCACGGTGGTAATGAACTTGAGTACGGCGTAATCAACACATTAAATACGTCTTTAGGTCCAACTAGCCCAACTGAGTTTGACGCAGGAACGCTTGAGTACAACACCACAATTATTAACGCAGATGCGTCACGATTGGTTGATACCGGGTTATTTTTCAGTGAAATGAATTTTGCGATGGGTGCAGAGTACCGTCACGAAAGCTATGAAATTACGGCGGGTGAAGAAGGGTCTTATATTCAAGGCACATTTGGTCCTGGCGGTGTTGTAACTGATCCTGTTGAAGGCCCGTTTGGTGCCGCAGGCTCGCAAGTATTCCCTGGCTTTACGCCAGAATCTGCCGGTGAGAATAGCCGTCATAACTATAGCTTTTATGTAGATGTAGAAGCTGATGTTGTAGAAAATTGGAACGTGGCGGTAGCAGGGCGCTATGAAGATTATTCTGATTTTGGCAGCACGTTTAACTGGAAAATGTCGCACCGTGTAACACTCAGCGAGGCATTTGCCCTTCGCGCGTCGGTATCAACAGGCTTCAGAGCACCATCATTGCAGCAGCAGTTCTTCACGTCTATCGCAACCGTATTTGTTGATGGTGAGCCCACCGAAACAGGCACGTTTGCACCATCGAGCGATGTTGCACAAGCGCTGGGTAGCCCTGGTCTTGATGCGGAAGAGTCGAATAACTACAGTGCAGGCTTTACTTACTCGCCAACCGCTGATTTCAACTTAACCGTAGACTTCTATCGCATAGACATTGACGATCGTATTGTGTTGTCGAACAACTTATCTGGCGAAGGAATTGAAGCACTACTTGAGGGTACTGGCGCTAATCAGGCTCGTTTCTTCTTAAATGCGATAGATTCGCGCACGCAGGGTGTGGATATAGTTTCTACGTACACACTAAATACGGCCGACTATGGTGCATTTAATTTTAACGCAGGCGCTAACTTTAATGACAACGAAGTAACCAGTGTTATCGATGCGCCGGAAGTATTGCAAAACGCAGGTTTTGACCAAGACAACCTGTTTGATGACGTGGAGCTTCGTCGTTTTGAAACGGCTTCACCTGACAGCAAATTGAATTTGGGTGTTACGTGGAACTACGACCGCTATTCAACTACATTACGCACTACTCGTTACGGTGAGGTGGAAGACCCATCGTCGGTTGAAGCGCGCAATGAAATCATTCCATCAGAATGGATCACAGACTTAGACGTTCGCGTTGCGCTTACAGAGGGACTTACTGTTTCTGTTGGTGCCAACAATATTTTTGATGTGTACCCAGAAACCACCCGTGAATTGGTAGATGAAGTTACTACATTCTCGCGCTTGTTCCCGTATTCAGGCTTCTCGCCTTATGGTTTTACAGGCCGCTTTGTTTACGGAAAAGTGTCGTATAGCTTCTAATTATGCGCTTACTGCATAAGTAAGAGTAATTAATTAGCGGTTTCAAAAGCCCCCAATGCTTGGTTATTCCAAATGTTGGGGGCTTTTTTGTTTACTGGATAACACTTAATAATGCCCAGAGCAGGGCGCTGTCAAAGCTTAATACTCTAGGCGACACCGTTTTAAGTGCTTTCTCTTTAATCTTCTACATTTCGCTTAGCTGGCACTTCATCTCGTTCAAAGGTAACTGTGCACCTATGCGCATCGAGAAGGGCAAAGTCTTCCTTTGGAATAAATGCGTCGTAGTCACGTTGAAGTTTAACTTGTGCTTCTTTTCGGATTTTACTGCGGCGGATAGCCGTTACAAAATTACGCATTTCATAATGCGTAGACAACTCAAGCTCTGGAACGGCAACGGGTTTACCGTTGTCATCTTTCGCCACCATGGTGAAAAAGCTGTTGTTAGTATGCTTAACTTCGTTCGTTTTAATGTTTTCGGTGGTGACTTTTATTCCCACAACTAAGGACGTGTTTCCCACATAATGGACGGTAGCATCAAGGTGAAGCAAATCACCCACTTCAACGGGCTGTAAAAACTCAACGCCATCAACGGTAACGGTTACACAATAAGCCCCAGCGTGTTTGCTTGCGCAGGCATAGGCAACCTTATCCATTAACGATAAGATTACGCCCCCATGTACTTTTCCGCCAAAATTAGCAAAAGATGGCACCATTAATTCAGTGAGTCTTGTTCGTGAAAAAGCAACACTACGTGCAGTCATAAACACCCTTATTTTTATTAGTCTTGAAAACGGTAGGTAGCGTAGCTATATCAACGCTAGATTTTACATTAACACACTTTTAAGGAATGGCTTTGTCACAAACGCATTTTTACCAGCCAAAAGAAGGTCATGGCCTTGCTCACGACCCATTTAACGCGATTATCGCGCCACGTCCTATCGGATGGATTTCTACAAGGTCTAAAGCGGGAGTGTTAAACCTTGCCCCGTATAGCTTTTTCAATGCCTTAAACTATACGCCACCTATTATTGGTTTCTCTGTAGTAGGCAGCAAAAAAGATTCTTTGATAAATGTGCAGGAGACCGGGGAGTTCTGTTGGAATCTGGTATCGGAAGATTTGGTTGATGCAATGAACACAACAAGCAAACCTCTAGCACCCGAAGAAAGCGAGTTCGACCATGCAGGGCTGCAAACTATCGACAGTGAAATAGTGCAGGTTCCCCGTGTAAAAGCGAGTAAAGTCAGCATGGAGTGCAAGCTTACCGATGTGGTACAGCTAAAGTCAGCCTCAGGTGATGAAGTAAATAGCTGGTTTATCATGGGCGAAGTGGTGGGCGTACACATTGATAAGTCGCTTATAGAAAACGGTGTTTACAGCACGCTTAAAAGCGCGCCAGTGAGTCGTGGCGGCGGACGAGGCGACTATTACACGCTATCTGAAGACAACTTTTTCGAGCTGCTAAGGCCTGAGTAATGGTCGTTCAAAAACCTCGACATCGCTTCAATATCGAACGGTGATATATATGTTAAATATGAACTTTGATGAACGCCTAGCGATTAATACGCAATTGCAAGAGTGGCAGGCGTCACCGTCGTCCACGGTATGGCGTAAACCCTTAGAGCGTGAAGCAAAAGAGTCGGGTCATACAACCAGCGTGGTGAAATATGAACCCAGCGCAAGTTTTAAGCAGCATAGTCATCCGTATGGTGAAGAAATGTTGGTGCTTGAAGGCGTGTTTTCCGATGAGCATGGAGATTACCCTGCAGGTACTTACCTTCGTAATCCTCCTGGTAGCAAACATAGCCCGTTTAGCAACGAAGGCTGCGTGATTTTAGTGAAGCTGAATCAGTTTGATAAACGGGATCTGGCTAAGGTTAGAGTGAACACTAATACGGCAGAGTGGCTACAAGGGCAGGGCGGTTTACAAGTGATGCCTCTCCACAATTTTGAGCATGAACACGTGGCGCTGGTTAAGTGGCCTGTGGGCGAGGTATTTAAGCCTCATAAGCACTTTGGCGGTGAAGAAATTTTCGTACTGTCGGGTACATTCAAAGACGAACACGGCGAATACCCCAAAGGTACATGGATAAGAAGCCCGCACATGAGTCAGCATCATCCTTACGTTGATGAGGAAACAGTTATTTGGGTGAAGACAGGGCACTTGCCAGTAGCCTTGTAGGCTGCCATTTCATTTGTCGCAGGTAAATCAAAACCAGTGTTTTACATGCGGTCAATTGCTACAAACGAAAAAGGCTAACCCGAGGTTAGCCTTTCTTTTGTTTAATCTCACTAGGTCAAAGTTAGCCTGGTAACATCTAACTCTAAAACACTAACCTAGTAAAAGCCGGACTTAATCCCAAATACCCTCTTCTGACTTACCCTGTATTTCACAGTCGCCCGCTTTGTATTCCATGTTTGCGCCACTATCTTTTTTCTTAAAGTAGTCTTTGCTGATAGACACAATGGTAGGGGTCATCCATACAATAGCGATGATGTTAATCACCGTCATTAGGCCCAACGCCATATCGGCCATGGCCCATACCTGAGGTAGTGCCGCCTGTGCGCCCCAGTAAATCATGCCTAAATAACCAATGGTGTACACTGCACGGCCTATTTTGTTATCTAGCTTGAACATATGCAGATTACTCTCGCCATAGGCATAGTTTGCCACTACAGACGTGAATGCAAATAAGCTGATGGCAGCTGCCACAAAGTCAGTACCGCCTTCGCCTAAATGACTGCTCATGGCGTCTTGCGTTAAGCGTATGCCTTCCATTTGATCAGAGCTTGAACCGCCAGCAAGCAGAATGATAAAAGCAGTAGACGTACACAGAACCAGTGTATCTAAGAAAACACCTAGCATCTGAATATAGCCTTGCGATACAGGATGATTAGGGTTTGGCACGGCACTCGCCGCGGCGTGCGGTACAGAGCCGCTACCTGCTTCGTTTGAATAAAGGCCACGTTGAATACCATTTTTAATAGCCGCACCGAGTGCGCCAGCGCCTGCTTCCTGCAAACCAAATGCTGATTTAACGATATCAAGCAGCATGGCTGGCAGTTCGGAAATATTAAGAAAGGTAATGACAAGTGCCACAAGCACATAGCCTATTCCCATAAATGGCACCACAAACTCGGCAAAGCGGGCAATGCTTTTAAGGCCTCCTACTACAATTAAGGCTGCCAGAGCAATAATGGCTAGGCCAACATATTCAGTAGGGAAAGAGTACGCATTGTTTAATGCATCGGTAATAGTATTGGCTTGAACGGCACTGAAAACAAAACCGTAGCCAAAGAATAAACACAGCGAGAAAGCGACAGCTAGCCAGGTTTTATTCAAACCTTGCTTGATATAGTACGCAGGGCCGCCACGGAACTCGCCGTTTTCGTCGCGCACCTTGTATAGCTGCCCTAATACACTTTCAGCAAAGCCGGTAGCCATACCTAGAAGGGCAATCATCCACATCCAAAAAATAGCACCCGCGCCACCTAGTGATATAGCAACCGCTACGCCAGCTAAGTTACCCGTGCCTACACGAGCCGATAAGCTGGTACACAAAGCTTGGAATGAACTGATCCCGTCTTTAGTCGAGGTGTTACTGCCTTTAAGCAGGCTGAACATATGGCCGAAGTGCCTAAGCTGTACACCACCAAGTTTTACGGTAAACCAAATACCACATGCAAGCAGCATAATGATAAGTACCTGGCCGTCTCCCCAAAGAATATTGTTAACTAATGAAACGAATTCGTTTATCACGCACTTTCCTTCGTTATTGTTTTAATTGCTGCTCGGCGTGTAAAGATGAACTGAACATGACAGGAGCGTTGTCAGAACAAACGCTTCGGCATAAGCAAACACATATTTGCTAAACCTTGGAATAAGCCGAGCTATATCGATAAAGAACCAATACTAGCACGACAGTTAAATGATTGGACAATGAAAACGTACTGAAATTATGACGTTTTATGCTCGCATATAGCAAATTTATTCATTTAGAAGGGAAGGGCGTAGGTTTTTTAACTAGAATCTACCAGCACTTTTTAGAAAGGGTAAACACAAACAAAAAAGCCACTCAAAAGAGCGGCTTTTTCAAGAATATGGCTGGGGTAACAGGACTCGAACCTATGAATGGCGGGATCAAAACCCGCTGCCTTACCAACTTGGCTATACCCCAATATTGGTGCGGAAGGAGAGACTTGAACTCTCACGCCGTGAAGCACTGGAACCTAAATCCAGCGTGTCTACCAATTCCACCACTTCCGCAATGTAGACTTCCAATTAAGGAATGTAAAAGTTGGTGGCTACGGCGAGATTCGAACTTGCGACCCCATCATTATGAGTGATGTGCTCTAACCAACTGAGCTACGTAGCCTAAACTTTTATCTTCAATAAAAAGCCGCTCGATGAGCGGCTTCTCAAGAATTTGGCTGGGGTAACAGGACTCGAACCTATGAATGGCGGGATCAAAACCCGCTGCCTTACCAACTTGGCTATACCCCAAATGGTGCGGAAGGAGAGACTTGAACTCTCACGCCGTGAAGCACTGGAACCTAAATCCAGCGTGTCTACCAATTCCACCACTTCCGCGTAGACGCTAGCTATAATAGTCATTCAAAAAAGAATGGCTGGGGTAACAGGACTCGAACCTATGAATGGCGGGATCAAAACCCGCTGCCTTACCAACTTGGCTATACCCCAGTCGTGGTGCGGAAGGAGAGACTTGAACTCTCACGCCGTGAAGCACTGGAACCTAAATCCAGCGTGTCTACCAATTCCACCACTTCCGCGCAGCTAGACTTTCCTAAAAGAGATAAATGAGAATTGGTGGCTACGGCGAGATTCGAACTTGCGACCCCATCATTATGAGTGATGTGCTCTAACCAACTGAGCTACGTAGCCTTGCTATTCTCTTCCCTCTCAGGAAGTGGCGCGTATTATGCGTATATGACTGGCAACCGTCAACCCCTTTTTTACTAACTTTTTTTAAATGCTCATTAAGTGTGCGCATTAGGGCGAAATACGCGCAAAAAGCCGTGAAATTGAACAACTTGCACGAAAAAAGTTAGCTATTTACCACGCTTTGTTACTGGTTTTTGTTTGGTAATAACATACGTCAATAGGGCGCGGGCCATACGTAATGTCATGAAAAAACGGGTTATCTAAGGTTTTTCCTGTATTCACTCGTTTTTTGTATTCTTCATGGTGCGGCGTTTGTAAGAAATAGGGTGTAGCATTGCTTGTATGTATAAAAGCCTGCTTAATTTTGCTTTCTTGCGTTAGATCATCTAAAACGCCACCTCTGTCCAAGTTCCCTCGCGGTAATTTTTGAAGTATATCCATACCTTGGACTACACGACCCACGACCGACATATTTCTGTCTAAGTGTCGTGGTGCTTGGCCAATCACAATATAAAACTCCGTACTGGCCGTATCTTTCTCGCTATTACGAGCAAAAGCCACAACACCTGGGCAGTGAAGCCCCCACATTTCTTTACGGCTTTTATCAATGCCTATTGGAAAGCCATCTAAAAATCCGGTGTTAGGCGCAAACATATCTTTGCTCTCAACTACGTTGACATTGCTATTGAGCGGTTGGGTAAATTCAGCGTTGATTGGCTTAAGCAGTTTCGGCGGAAATTTTGAGGCATCGTGAGTATCGTTACTGCCTGCTTGTGCCACAAACCCGTCTACTACACGATAAAATGCTTGTTCGTTATAAAAGCCTGCGTCTATTAAACTTTTAAATCTGGCCACATGTTTCGGCGCAAGGGCAGGGTGAAGCGCAATCACCACATCACCATATGCAGTTTTAAACGTCACAGTATTACTCTGAGGAACTTGATACCAACTGGCGGTGTTACTCGCTATTGCGGGTGTCTTTTCAACAGTGTCGCTACTGATTTGTGAATTCACAGGGTTAGTTTGAGGTTCACTGGCAAAAGAAAAATTAGCCAGGCTTAACAAGCATAACGCTTTAATTGAGGTTTTTATTACTGAAAATCGTTTGGCGTGCTGTGATTTGCTGCAAGCTAAAGGGTTCGAAGCGCTAAGCTGATTAATAGTCATTACAAAAGCCGTTAGTTTTTTATTAGTTATATCAGGCTCATGTACGCTTCACAAATATTCGCTAGAAATAAAAAAGCCACCTTGCGGCGGCTTTAGTAAACAGTGCTAATTTCTACGTTAGAAATTACACGTTAAAGCGGAAGTGAATTACGTCACCATCTTTAACAATATAGTCCTTACCTTCTAAACGCCATTTACCAGCGTCTTTCGCACCTTGCTCGCCGTTGAACTCAACAAAGTGTTCGTAGCCTACGATTTCAGCGCGAATAAAGCCTTTTTCGAAGTCGGTGTGAATTTTACCTGCCGCTTGTGGTGCAGTTGAGCCTTCAGGGAAGGTCCACGCACGCACTTCTTTTACGCCTGCAGTAAAGTAGGTTTGTAGCGTAAGAAGGCTGTAACCCGCACGAATTACGCGGTTAAGACCTGGTTCTTCTAAACCCATGTCTTGCATAAACTCTTCGCGTTCGTCGTCTTCAAGCTCAGCAATATCAGACTCGATTGCCGCGCACACTGCAACTACAGTGGCATTTTCGCCTGCTGCAATTTCTTTAACCTGATCAAGATACGGGTTGTTTTCAAAACCGTCTTCATTCACGTTTGCAATGTACATGGTTGGCTTAAGGGTAAGCATGTTCATGTAGCTGATTGCCGCAAGCTCTTCTTTAGTCAGCTCAAGTGAACGTAGTAACAAGCCTTCGTCTAGGTGCGGCTTAATCTTCTCAAGCACTTTCATTTCGTACTTGGCATCAGCATCGCCACCTTTTGCGCGCTTAGCAACACGGTGAAGTGCTTTTTCTGTTGTTTCTAAGTCAGCAAGTGCAAGCTCGGTGTTGATAACATCGATATCGTCTTTAGGGCTAACGCGACCTGCAACGTGAACAATGTTCTCATCATCAAAACAGCGTACTACGTGACCAATAGCGTCAGTCTCACGGATGTTAGCAAGGAATTTGTTTCCTAAACCTTCACCTTTAGAAGCACCTTCAACCAAGCCAGCAATATCTACGAATTCCATGGTAGTAGGAATAACGCGCTGAGGTTTTACGATTTCAGCCAACTTGTCCAAACGAAGATCTGGCACAGGAACAACACCTGTGTTTGGCTCGATAGTACAAAACGGGAAGTTTGCCGCTTCAATACCTGCTTTAGTTAATGCATTGAAAAGTGTTGATTTACCTACGTTTGGTAGGCCAACAATACCGCATTTAAAACCCATGGTATGGATCCTTAGTTTGGAAAAGTGATAACTGGCTAGGTTTACCCTTTGTGCGAGTGTAACCTGTTTTGTGCTTGCTTAAGGTCTTCTTTCAGCAAAATTTCTGTACAGCGTACCGCTTCATCGATGGCACTTTCAATGGCTGCTTTTTCTTCTGCTGGTGGTTTTCCAAGAACATGGCCGGTAACGCGGCTTTTATGACCTGGATGACCAATACCTATGCGCAAACGCAAAAAATTCTTGTTGTTACCCATTTTAGCCACAATGTCACGTACGCCATTTTGACTAGAGCTTCCGCCCACTTTGTATTTTGCAACACCTGGGGGTAAATCTAATTCGTCAAACGCTACTAATATTTGTTCTGGTTCTATGCGGTAAAAGTTAGCCAGTGCTGCTACGGCTTGTCCACTTTTATTCATAAAGGTAGTGGGGTAGAGCAAACGGATATCTTTGCCTGCAATGGTAATGCGAGCAGTTTTACCGAAGAATTTGGTTTCTGGTTTTAGCGGGGCGTTGTAGGTGTCGGCTAGTTGGTTGAGAAACCATTCACCGGCATTGTGTCGGGTATTTTCATATTCGGGGCCTGGATTACCCAGACCCACGATAAGGCGGATATCAGCCAAGAGGATTATTCCTCAGAAGCTGCTTCTTCGCCGTCTTCTTCTGCGTCAGCCGCTTTAGGAGCAGGCTTAACAGTTACAACCGCTAGGTCGTGAGCTTCGTCGTTCTTCGCAAGTTCAACTGAAGAAACGCCAGCTGGAAGAGTTAGGTCAGAAAGGTGTAGCGTTTGACCCATTTCAACACCAGCCATGTCTACTTCGATGAACTCAGGAAGGTTCTTAGGTAGACAAGTAACTTCGATTTCAGTTACGTGGTGCTCAGCAATACCGCCAGCTTTAACAGCAGCAGATTTCTCTTCATTTACGAAGTGAAGTGGTACGTTAGTGTGAACGTCTTGACCAGCGATTACACGTTGGAAGTCAATGTGCGTGATCTTTGGCTTGAACGGGTGACGTTGCATATCTTTAACTAGAACTTCAACAACTTTACCGTCAAGGTTAATCTCAAGAACGTGAGAATAAAACGCTTCAAAGTCAGCAGAGTTGTTTACTTTGTTATGATCTAGTGTGATAGAAACTGGTGCTTCTTCACCACCGTAGATGATACCAGGAAGCTTATCTTCGCGACGTAGGCGGCGGCTCGCACCTTTCCCTAGGTCTGTACGAACAGAAGCGTCTAGTTTGAAATTTGCTTCAGACATTGTCTGTCTCCAAAAATATAAGTCTAATAATGTGGATTTTTGCGACCAAAACCCACGGTAAAATGATGTGAATTACGTTAAAAAGTAATTTTCTATGCGCAATAAAACACCAGCCCAAAATTCAAGGGCGGCGAATTCTAACACCACCTACCAAAACATACAATTACAAAGGCAGATAAAATATCCAACTAAGCAAATGTAAGTATTCGCGTTGCTCACAATAAAAGAAGCGCACCTTGGCGCGCTTCTATCATATTTATAGAAAAAAGCATTTTGTGAAGACTAACTTGACCGCTAATTGTCTTTTTCCCAAGGCTTGATAAGGTCAACAAGCCTTAGGAACATATCAACTTTTTACACAAGCGTTTACTTCGTCAGCACCACTCTGTAATGGGCTTTACCTTCTCTTAATCGCGCAATAGCCTCATTTACGTCATCAAACTTGAAGGTTTCGGTCACAGGTTCAATATTGTGGTGTGCAGCGAAATCTAGCATGGTTTTAATGGTCGCGGGGCTTCCCACTGGCGAACCTGACACACTTTTCTGACCACCAATTAAGTTAAACGCACCAATATCTAGAGGTTCAAGGGTGGCACCTACAAAGTGAAGTCGGCCTTTCGGTGCCAATGTAGATAGGTACAAATTCCAGTCTAGCTTCACATTTACGGTTGAAATAATTAAGTCAAACCGACCGCGTGCTTTTTTAATCTCATCTTCATCACGGCTATTAATTGTATCTGACGCGCCTAGCTCTAATGCTTCTTTCTTTTTAGATTCACTTGAAGTGAAAGCGACCACTTTGCATCCCCATGCATTTAAAAACTGCAGGGCAAGATGACCCAGGCCGCCAATACCAACTACACCCACTTCACTGGTAGGACTAATACCAAACTGGACTAATGGATTGAAGACGGTAATACCTCCGCAAAAAAGAGGGCCTGCCTTTGTACTATCGATAGCATCGGGAAGGGGAATAACGGCACGTGCTTGGGCGCGCACTTTATCTGCAAATCCACCGTGACGACCACCTATGGTCATCGTAGCATCGGCACACAGGTTATGATCGCCTTCTTCGCAGGTCCTACAACTATTGCAGTAGCCTGAATGCCAGCCTAATCCGACACGCTGTCCCACCTTAAGTGACGTTACATGTTCACCTATTTGGCTAATTGTGCCGACAACCTCGTGACCAGGCACAAAGGGATATTCTGTCATGCCCCATTCATTATCGAGCATGCTTAGGTCGCTGTGGCATATACCACAGCTTTCAACGTCTATTTCAACGTCATGTGAGCCAAGCTTACCGGGGTCGTATTGAAACTTTTCTAGTTTTCCACCCGCTTCTTTAGCGGCATATGCATTTATCATCAATAACCGTCCTTTTAATTGTTGCAGTGCAACATTCACGCGTAAGCAAAAATTCTATAATTGCTAAATCGCTAGCTTAATTACCTTTATAAGTAATTTGCTACACGCAAAGCTATATTCACGATCATTGTGTTTGCAGGTTATCAATGACTTTACTGGTATCGAGTACTTTAACGCTTGATACTTGAAGTACAGTACCGAATTGCGTAAAGGTCATCATGTCGGGTTTAGGCGTACCTTTAACTTCAACAATAAGGCCGTTCTTTTGATAGGTTTCATCTAAGCCATGTAGCGTATAACGATCGCCGTTTTCAGCAATAAAAGCATAAAAACCGCCTTCGAGATCTTTATAAATAATACTGCCTTTCATGGTGACTTCACCTTTTGCATTATCTTCTACGGCTTCAGCCTGAGTAACTGGTTCGGTTACCAGTTCCTTGGGCATAGACGCCTTATCGTTAGCTTGAACTGTGGAAGATTTGTCTTTCATTTCAGTTCCTTGTTTCTCAAGATCTGCTTGTTTCACTGAGTCGTCATCTCCAGAGCAGCCCGCTGTATTTAAAAAGGCAGCAATTACTGCAACAAGGCATAGTGTTTTTGTTTTCATTTTATGTCCTTAATATTAGTTTTAACGCACAACAATTCTTAACGTTAAACCTAAAATTGATGAAAAGAAAGTCACATTAACGAGTCGGAAAACGGCAATAAAGTATATTTAAGGCGTAAACGGGATGTGTTTGGCTTGATGTACTGTTCTTATTTTTAAGGTGATGTTCGCTTTCAAAGAAAAAAGAAAGGTAAAAAAAGAGCCGGCGCCACTTACATGGGCCAGCTCTTTTGTAGGAGTAACAATATTTAAATTTTAGTATTCAAACATTGCTGAAATAGACTCTTCGTTGCTGATACGACGAATAGTTTCTGCAAGCATCTCAGATAAAGTAAGCTGTTTTACTTTTCCAATTTGCTTCATCTCTGCACTTAATGGGATAGAGTCGGTAACGATAATTTCGTCAATAACAGACTCTTTAAGATTATTTGCAGCATTGCCTGAAAAGATTGCGTGAGTCGCGTAAGCATAAACACGGCGCGCGCCATGTGCTTTAAGTGCTTCGGCTGCTTTTGCAAGCGTACCGCCTGTATCAATCATGTCATCGACAATGATGCAGTCTCTGTCTTTTACGTCACCAATGATGTTCATTACCTGAGCCACGTTCGCTTTAGGGCGACGCTTATCGATAATGGCAAGGTCGGTGTCGTTAAGTAGTTTCGCAGTAGCACGTGCACGTACAACACCGCCAATGTCAGGAGAAACGACTACAGGGTCGGCAAAATCACGTCTTACCATGTCAGCAAGAAGGATAGGAGTACCGAATGCGTTATCCACCGGAACATCAAAGAAACCTTGAATCTGTTCGGCGTGTAGGTCGATAGTAAGTACGCGGTCAACACCAACGTTAGACAGGAAGTCAGCCACTACTTTCGCAGTAATTGGCACCCTAGCTGAACGAACACGACGGTCTTGGCGTGCATAACCAAAGTAAGGAATTACTGCTGTAATACGACCAGCTGATGCGCGACGTAGTGCGTCGATCATCACAATAAGTTCCATAAGGTTATCGTTAGTAGGCGCACACGTAGACTGGATAATAAAAACGTCCGAGCCACGGACGTTTTCATGAATTTCTACGCTGATTTCACCGTCACTGAAACGGCCAACTTTGGCATTTCCAAGTTTGGTGTAGAGGCGATCGGCAACTTTCTGGGCAAGTTCTGGTACGGCATTACCTGCAAAGAGCTTCATATCTGGCACAAGTGGTTCCTCAGTGCGTTGATAAAAGAGGTTTGGCTGGGGTAGCAGGACTCGAACCTACGAATGGCGGGATCAAAACCCGCTGCCTTACCAACTTGGCTATACCCCAATTTTTAAGTTCTTGTCCGATGTGGCGTACACACTATTTTTGTTGTTCTAATTTGTCTAATAGTGGTGAGCGATTCACACCTTTTGCGACAAAACTCTGCCAAGCTTCAGGCATTTGAGCCCTAACTTGTTCGGCTAAAGTGTAGTCAGAAAAAGTGGCAAATACGCATGCACCTGTGCCCGTCATTCGCGACGGTGCGTAGTGTACCAACCACTGTAATAATTTTGCAACTTCAGGATAGCGATTCGCGACTAATTGCTGACAATCATTCCAAGTTTTTTCAAATTTATAGTCTTCCCAACGCATCGCTGGTGTATTTCTGGGCAAATCCGGCGAGGTAAAAACTTCGGCTGTGCTGACATGCACGTTAGGATTAGCCACTAAAAAATACTGTTCTTGTTGCGGAGCTGGCGTTATCTCTTCTCCTACGCCTCCTGCAAATGCCGTTAGACCTCGCACAAAAATAGGTACATCAGCGCCTAAAGCTAACCCAAGCTCAGCCAGTTCATCTTCACTTAGCCCTGTGTTCCAAAGGTAATTAAGCGCCACTAACGTGGTTGCGGCATTCGATGAACCCCCGCCAATACCGCCCCCCATAGGAAGGCGCTTGTTTAACGAAATAACGGCACCTTTATCACATTTTGTTTTTGTTGCCAGCAGTCGCGCTGCTTTTACAATTAAATTGTCATCGTCTGGCACACCATCAAGAGGTGTTTCCATGCGAATGGTTGTGTCGTCTGTACTTATGTCAAAGGCGAGCGCATCGCCGTAATCCAACATTTGAAATAGGCTTTGAAGCTGGTGGTAGCCGTTGTCGTAGCGGCCAAGAATATGTAAAAAAAGATTTAGTTTGGCGGGAGAAGGCCACCAATCTTTTTGTTCTGAAACAGGTTCGTTCACTAAAGAGTCCACTGATAAATTTTAATCTTAAGCTGAGTTTTAGGCATGTCCGACGTTTCGTTTTGGGTAAGCGTTATGCTGTGAGGCAACCATACAGATGTTCCATCATCTAGCTCAACACTTCCATAATTGCCGTAAGCAACTTGCCAATTGCGGCAACCTTGGCAATAGCTTTCCAAGGTATTAACCAATCCTAATTCGGTAAGGGTGAATTTATCACCGTCTAGCGGTAACCCTTTTACCCAAGACAACAGTGATTCCACCGGAATTACCATTCCTGTGATTTGGTAAATAAGTGGTTCTGGCAGGGCATCTACATACGTCTCGCCATCCGCTTCTAATACTGACTGTTGCTGCGTCACATTAAGGTTAACCAGACTTACCCCTAAAAAATTAGTTAATCGAAAATCAAAATCGCCGGAATCGTTTTTCCAAACTAAATTGAGGCTGGCCGCTTCCTTTCCTTGGCGAAAAGCAATTTTTCCGCGCATTTGCCACTGGTGGACTTCACCAACTTTTTCAAGTTGAGCCGTAAGGTTTACCGCATTTTCAGGGCCTTTGGGAGCGGTTGTACATGCACTTAATAGAAAGCAAACGGTAAACAAAAAGAAAAATAAGCGAATCATTAAGGCCATATACCCGTATAAAAATAGAACACATTTAGTTGAGTCATTATGGGAACACAGTTTCACCAACACTTTCAATCATTTTGGGTTTTTCGTACAATGCCGCTCCGACGTTGCCAGCACAGATTTTAATGACTTTACTCGCCCTCGGTATTAACCACAAAACAGCACCAGTAGCACTTCGCGAAAAAGTGGCCTTCACACCAGATTCTCTGGTGGAAGCGCTTGCGAGTTTAAAAAAGCTGGAAGGCGTAGATGAGTCTGTCATTGTGTCGACCTGTAACCGCACAGAGCTTTACGTGAATACTCAAGACGATACAGGTCAAAAGCTTTTACAATGGTTAAGTGACTTTCATCATCTAGACGTAGAAGAGATTGCCAATAACAGCTATGTGCTCGCCCAGGATGAAGCGGTAAAGCACATTATGCGTGTAGCCAGCGGACTTGATTCACTGATATTAGGTGAACCTCAAATCTTAGGTCAGGTAAAGCAGGCGTTTGGTGATGCGAAGCACTCAGGCATGGTGAGCAGCGAATTTGATAAGCTGTTTCAACATACTTTTTCGGTGGCGAAGCGAGTTCGCAGCGAAACAGATATAGGTGCAAACGCGGTAAGCGTGGCTTATGCAGCCGTTCAGTTGGCCAAGCATATATTCGCTGAACTACCAAAACGTTCAGTGTTATTAGTGGGAGCTGGCGAAACCATTGAACTTGTGGCTCAGCATTTGAAAGAGCAGGGCGTGAGCTGTTTGGCGGTGGCGAATAGAACCGTAGCGCGAGCAGAAGCCTTAGCCGAAACACTAGATGCGAGTGTGTTTACCTTATCGCAGGTGCCAGAACACTTAAAAGACTTCGATATCGTGATAAGCTCTACTGCTAGCCAACTGCCTTTGATTGGTAAAGGTATGGTGGAGAAAGCCCTTAAGCAGCGCAAAAACATGCCGATGTTTTTGGTAGACCTTGCGGTACCGCGAGATATCGAGTCAGAGGTTAACGAGTTAGGCGATGCCTACCTTTATACTGTTGATGATCTGCAGCATATTGTTCAGAAGAATTTAGAAAACCGCGAGCAAGCAGCAAAAGAAGCGGAAAAGCTCATCGACAAGCAAGCTGGCGACTACATGACGTGGAAGCAGTCGCAGCAATCGATAGATTTAGTAAGACAGTATCGCCAAAAAGGCATGGCACAGCGTGACGATATTGTGGAAAAAGCCAAAGCGCAATTAGCAGAAGGTAAAAATGCCGAAACGGTATTAGAAGAAATGGCGTATAAATTAACCAATACGCTATTGCACCCAACTACCTTAGCGTTACGCGAGGCTGCCATGCACGATGACCCGGCGTTAAGCCGATGGATGGGACAGGCATTAGATTTATCTGACTTTTCGTCAGACGATAATAAATAAGGTAATAAAAAGCATATGAAAGAGTCGGTAGTTAGGAAACTCGAACACTTAGTCGAGCGTTTCGAAGAAGTTCAGGCGTTGTTAGGCGACCCTGGAGTTATCGGCGATCAAGATAAGTTTCGCAACTTGTCAAAAGAGTTTAGTCAGCTAGAAGATGTAGTGGCAGGCTTTAATGCTTATCAGCAAGCACAAGAAAACTTGGCTTCAGCGCAGGAAATGTTGAACGAAGATGACGCTGAAATGCGCGAGATGGCACAGGAAGAGATGAAAGAAGCCAAGGCGGAAATTGAACGCCTTGAAACTGAACTTCAGGTGCTACTTCTGCCTAAAGATCCTAACGATGACAACAACTGTTTCTTGGAAATTCGCGCAGGTGCAGGTGGTGACGAAGCGGCAATATTCGCAGGTGACTTGTTCCGCATGTACAGCCGTTATGCCGAAAGTCGTGGCTGGCGTGTAGAGTTGGTTAACGCCAATGAAGGTGAGCACGGCGGTTATAAAGAAGTCATTGCGAATGTTAGCGGCGATGGCGTGTACGGCGTGTTGAAATTCGAGTCGGGCGGTCACCGCGTACAGCGTGTACCAGAAACCGAATCACAAGGCCGTATCCATACCTCGGCATGTACCGTGGCGGTATTGCCAGAAATTCCAGAGTCGCAGGCAATTGAAATTAACCCTGCAGAGCTTCGCATCGATACCTTCCGTGCATCAGGTGCGGGTGGTCAGCACGTTAACAAAACTGACTCGGCTATTCGTATTACTCACTTGCCAACAGGCTTGGTAGTGGAATGTCAGGACGAGCGTTCACAGCACAAAAACCGTGCGAAAGCGATGTCGGTACTTCAAGCGCGCTTAAACCAGATTGAAGAAGAAAAGCGTGCAGCAGAAGAGGCTTCTACCCGTAAGAGCCTAGTCGGTAGCGGCGACCGCTCTGAGCGAATTCGTACTTATAACTTCCCGCAGGGACGTGTAACCGATCACCGAATCAACCTAACTATTTATCGTTTAGATGAAGTGGTGGAAGGTGACCTTAAGCAGCTTATCGACCCAATTTTGCAAGAACATCAGGCCGACCTGCTGGCCTCTCTTTCTGACGAATAACGCTGTCTTGTTACTCAAACTGTTTATAGAAAAACAATGCGCATAGACAACGCCTTAGCATGGGCGGCTGAGCAACTAGAGGGTGGGGAGTCACCCTCTATTGATGCCAAAGTCATGTTGGCGAACATTCTAGGTAAGTCACAAACTTACCTATTCACATGGCCTGATAAAACCTTGGATGCCACCCAAAAAGCGCAATTTGAAGCAGATGTCGCTAAGCGTAAACGGGGTGAGCCCGTGGCGTATATTATCGGCAAGCGTGATTTCTGGACCCTGTCACTGTTTACCTCGCCTGATACATTAATTCCACGACCGGATACAGAAATATTGGTTGAGCAAGTGCTTAATTGGGCAAATCAACAATCCTCTGCATCCTTATCAATCTGTGATTTGGGAACAGGTACGGGCGCCATTGCGCTGGCATTAGCGAGCGAACTGCCACAAGCATCTGTTACTGGCGTAGACTACCAAGAGGGTGCGGTGAAGCTTGCTACCCGCAATGCCCACGCTAATAGCATAGCCAATGCGCATTTTGTACAAAGTGACTGGTTTAGTGCTCTGGCAGATCAAACCTTCGACATTATTGTTTCAAACCCACCTTACATAGAAGAATCCAGTCCATACCTTAATGAGGGCGATGTGCGTTTTGAGCCTAAAACAGCATTAACTTCGGGTAGTGATGGTCTAGACGACATTAAACACATAATCAATAACGCACCTCAATACCTCAATAAAGGCGCGCTGCTCGCATTCGAACACGGTTTTGACCAAGGCACTGCGGTCAATGTATTGCTTACAAAAGCGGGTTTTATTAACGTTAAAACCATTAAAGACTTTGGCGGTAACGACCGCGTTACGGTAGGACAGTGGCAGTAAACGGCTTTTACTGTTGGTTTCAATAGGAGTATAAGAAGTATAAGTATCGGCTTAATTGCAAACTTGCTTATATTTTGTTTTGCATTAGTATCTGTTTAGCGGTTACGAAGCCTTAAAAAGCACTAAGTTAAACAATCTCTTACACTACAGGACGTACCAGATGAATGATGACTTTCTTTTCGCAGAAGACGAAGATGAAAATGAAGTGGATGATCTGGGTAGCTGGAAAGTACTAATCGTTGATGATGAACCTGAAGTACACGCCGTTACCAAGCTGGCACTCAATGACTTTAGTTTAAATGGTAAAACGTTAGAATTTGTTAGTGCTTATAGCGGTGAGGAAGCCAAATCAATTTTCAAAACCCATGATGACATTGCCGTTGTGTTACTCGACGTTGTTATGGAGACTGACGACGCCGGTCTTAAAGTAGCCGAATACGTTCGTAACGAATTAGACAATCATTTCACGCGTATTATTTTGCGTACTGGACAACCTGGCCAAGCCCCTGAAAAAGATGTCATCATTAATTACGACATCAACGACTACAAGTCGAAAACCGAACTGACCGCGCAAAAACTTTTTACCGTCATCATTGCAGCACTACGTTCCTATCGAGACATTATCGTAATTGAAGAAAATAGACGTGGCCTCGAAAAAATCATAGATGCCTCTGTAGATTTATTTTCTTCACGCTCCCTCGAAAAATTCATGCAGGGCATTATTCAACAACTGGCATCTATATTGGGTTGTTCGAAAGACGCAGCTTATATTACGACAGCGGTAGCTACTACATCACGCACGATAAATACGAAAAACGCCAATTTTGGTGACGACGAGTTATACGTATTCGCGGGAAATGGAGAGTATGCCAACAAAGAAGGTGTACCGCTTAAAGATGCTATCAGTGCACAAGAATATGCACTTTGTGCCCAAGCAATGCGCGACAAGCAAATAGTATACGCTGAAGACCACGTTGTGGCGTACTGTAATAGCAAAAGCCACAATGGCGCACTTTTATACTTGTCAGGGCTTCCCAGACGAATAGGGGATAATGATCGTCATTTAGTAAAACGTTTTTCAGATAGCGTACAACTGGCGTTTGATAATGTACTCAAAACCGTTGATGTTGAAGCAACGCAAAAAGAAATCATTGAGCGTTTAGGTCGCGCGTTAGAGCATGAGTCAAATGCGTCAAATAACCTCACAAGAATGGTTGAAATGGCGCTGCTTTTAGCAGAGAAAATGGGGCTTAATGAACAAGATATGCACGCACTGCGCCTAGCCGTGCCGCTTCATGATATTGGGACGTCGATAGTACCTAAATCTATTTTGCACAAAACGACGCCGTTAACCGACGATGAGATGTTTAAAATACGTCAGCATGCCGAATTTGGCTATCAAATATTACAAGATTCTAGTCGTCCCACTATTCAGTTAGCTGCAATGCTAGCGAAACAGCATCACGAGCGATGGGATGGGAAAGGGTATCCCGATGGCCTCAAAGGCAAGGAAATTGATATTAAAAGCCGTATAGCAACACTGGTTGATGTATTTGACGCGCTGTTAAATGCACGGCCGTATAAGCCAGCGTGGACAATTGACAAGGTTGAAGCCGTACTAAAAGAAGAAAGTGGCAAGCACTTTGACCCCGATTTAGTTCAGTGTATGTTAAAAGATTTACCAGCCTTCATGGCAATTCAGGCTCAATTTCCTGATGCAGAATGATTTATTTCCCCGTTATTTACGTACTGTTATACGTTACAATAAAAGCCTGTAAACAGGCGTCATAAATAAAAGGAAGACAGGTGCGAAACGCACCTGTTTTTTTAGTCTGCTACTCGTATTCTGAATCTATTGAGTTTTGCTATTAAGTAAAACTCAATAGGTCTAATAACACATGTGTTAAAGTAGCTAGCGGCAGTTTCACTATCTAATAAGAACAGGAACACATTATGTACATGATGGCAAAACATCTACATTTAACGGCGGTAGGCTTAAGTATTTTATTTTTTGTCTTTCGTTTTATATGGAGCCAATTCGACGCTACAGCACTCAGCAAAAAGTGGGTTAAAATTCTCCCTCACATCATTGATACCGTGCTTTTAGCCAGTGCAATCTGGCTATGCGTCATATTATCTCAATATCCTCTTGTTAACGCATGGCTTACATTCAAAGTTATCGGTGTGGTGTTGTACATCGTGTTTGGATTATTTGCGTTGAAAAAAGCCAAGACGACAATGAGCAAGTGGGCCTTCTTCGTTGCGGCATTGTTGGTGTTAATGGCAACGGCGATGGTTGCGGTAACCAAACAACCTCTTTTTTAAGTTTTAACTGGAAGTAGATAATGTCTGAATCTAAACAGATTATTAATGTAGGTAACGTAGACGTTGCCAATCACTTACCTTTCGTGTTGTTCGGCGGCATGAACGTACTAGAGTCTCGTGATCTTGCTATGCGTATTGCTGAACACTACGTTGAAGTAACGCAAAAGCTCAATATTCCATATGTTTTCAAAGCTTCCTTTGATAAAGCGAATCGTTCATCGGTGACTTCTTACCGTGGGCCTGGCATGGAAGAGGGGCTGCGTATTTTTGAAGAAATTAAGTCGACCTTTAACGTTCCACTTATCACCGATGTACACGAACCCTATCAAGCAGCGCCTGTTGCAGAAGTGGTTGATGTTATTCAGTTACCTGCCTTTTTAGCGCGTCAGACCGACCTTGTTGTTGCCATGGCTAAAACAGGTAGCGTAATAAACGTTAAGAAACCTCAGTTTTTAGCGCCCCACGAAATGCGCCATATTATTGGAAAGTTAGGTGAAGCCGGTAATGACAAGGTAATTCTTTGTGAGCGTGGTAGCTGCTTTGGCTACAACAACTTAGTGGTAGATATGCTGGGTATGGACGCGATGAAAGAATACGCCCCGGTAATATTTGATGCAACGCACGCTCTTCAGATGCCTGGTGGTCGTGCTACATCTGCAGATGGTCGTCGAGCGCAAGCGGCGCAGCTAGCAAGAAGTGGTATGGCGTTAGGTTTAGCGGGCTTGTTCATTGAAGCACACCCTAATCCTGATGAGGCACTATGTGACGGGCCTTGTGCACTGCCGTTGGCGAAATTAGAGCCTTATTTGCGACAAATGAAAGCGTTAGACGAGTTAGTGAAAGGTTTTGACCCGTTAGATACTAGTAATACCTAAGCCGGTGTTGATGGCGTATGCCGGTGCAAGCACCGGCATGCGTATCAGGTGTGTGAGTAGCTTATTCCGCTTCAGAAACGTTTACGCGCTCTTCACCTTTTGCCATTGCTAATAAATTTTTGTGAAGCTGAACTTGGATCTCTTCAGCTAAAATCGCCTTTGATTGCTTCTTAACAACAATGTGAGCATCGTTTTCTGGCAATACTTCAGCCATTTTTACGCTTGTCATTGCAGTATTGATTAACGATTGTAGATTGATCTTTTCTGGTTGTGCGTTAGCATTTGCAGCGGCGCTTGCGAAAGCCATTACAGAAACGCTAGCTAAAAGTAATTTTTTCATTTTCACACCTAATAAAAATAATTAAATAATTGTTGATGAATGTTAAAATGTTTAACAAATGTTCATCATAAAGCGCTGAAATTAAATGTTCTTTTTTAATTTCGGGTAAATTATAGTCAGCGGGTGGTGAAAAATAAAACGAGTAAAAGTATGGGTTATCATTAGAAAAACTAATGAATTTGTCATGCTTCGGTCACACTGGATTTAAAACAAACTATGCACCGACGTTTACCCCCTCTTAATGCCCTCAAATCGTTTGAAGCGGCTGCACGTCATTTAAGCTTCACTAAGGCTGCTGATGAGCTGTTTGTCACCCAAGCAGCAGTAAGTCATCAAATAAAAGCGCTTGAAGATTTCTTATCGATGAAGTTGTTTCTTCGTAGAAATAGAACCTTGCTTCTCACTGAAGAAGGGCAGGCGTATTTCTTAGAGTTAAAAGATATCTTCAAAAACTTACAAGACGCCACAGAAAGGCTACTTGCGAAGGGCAGTAAAGGCGCGATTACGGTGGCCATGCCACCAAGCTTTGCAAGCCAATGGTTAGTGCCCCGTATTCATAAATTTAGTTTGGCGCACCCAGATATTGACGTACGCATAAAAGCAGTTGATTTCGACGAAGGCTTTTTAGAAGACGATGTAGACGTAGCAATATATTACGGCAAAGGTCGTTGGGCTGGTCTTCAGGCTGACCAGCTTCACAGAGAGTTTTTAACCCCGCTGTGTTCTCCAATGCTTTTTCAAGGCCCTAAGCCTTTATCCAGCCTTTCTGATTTACGTCACCATGTGCTGCTTCACGACTTAAGCCGTACCGCATGGAAAAACTGGTTGAAGCACGTAGGGGTGGTTGGTGTAAACGTTAATCAAGGGCCGGTTTTCAGTCACTCCATGCTAGTTTTACAGGCAGCGGCACTCGGACAAGGTATTGCATTAGGTAACACGGTACTTGCAAGGCCAGAAATTGAGGCGGGTAGGCTAGTCATGCCGTTTGAAGAACGCGTAGAGAGTCGCGATGCGTTTTATCTCGTGTGTGAAGAATCACAGGCTGAATTAGGTAAAATAGCTGCATTTAGAGACTGGATCTTAGCGCTGGTTGAAGCAGAACAAGAGGACTTACTGTAATATGAGTACATCGAATGCCACCGCTGAACAGCCTGGTTTTGACATTGAATTGCATGAAGCCGATAAGCCTACAGCGTGCTTGATATTGGGCCACGGAGCCGGTGCGGGAAAGGAACATGAGTTCATGCAAGCTATGGCGAAAGCCCTTGTCGCTAAAGGCATATCAACCGTACTTTTTAACTTTCCCTATATGCAAACCATAAAAGCTACCGGTAAGCGTCGCCCTCCCGATAAAGCCGATAAACTTATGTCACATTTTACTGCGGTGATTGAAACCTGCAGTAAAGACAACAAAGCCTTGCATAACTTGCCTGTGTTCATCGGTGGAAAGTCGATGGGCGGGCGAATGGCGACTATGGTGTATGAAGCGGTGAGCAATGTAAAAGGCGCGATAGCGCTGGGCTATCCGTTCCACCCTCCTGGTAAGCCAGAAAAAACACGAACCGAACATCTGCAAACGACGTCTAAGCCTTTGCTTATTATTCAGGGTGAACGAGATACCTTTGGTACAAAAAGCGAAGTAGAAGATTACAAAAAGCGCAGCGTACTATCTACAGGCATTGAGTGCGCTTATTTAGACGACGGCGATCACAGTTTTAAGCCTCGCAGAGCAAGTGGCAAAACGCAGGAAGAACATATTGCTACCGCAGCCACGCTTACCGCTTCTTTTATTGAAACCCATTTAAATAATTAATGATTAAATAGAAATCAGAGCGAACGACTAATTTAATGAAAACTGAAAAACTTAGGTTTGCCAGCGTTGCTAAACCTTATCTTATTGTTGGGGCATTGCTAGCGGGCCTTTCAGTGGTACTAGGTGCGTTTGGCGCACATGGTTTAAAAAGCGTGTTAACTGCACAGCAGCTCAACACGTTTGAAATCGGCGTGCGTTATCAAATGTATCACGCATTAGCCTTACTGCTTTTACCTGCATTGTCAGGGGTTGTTTCATCGACGTGGGCTAATCGTGTAGCGTTTTGTTTTGTTACCGGTACGGTATTGTTTAGTGGAAGCTTATACGCGCTAGCAATAAGCGGCATAAAATGGTTTGGCCCGATAACCCCTCTGGGAGGCATGTTCTTTATTATCGGTTGGGTGTTGTTAGTAGTTGGACTGATAAAAGGTCATGATTTAAACAAGCAACAAAAAGAAGAGCAGAAGACAACTCACCACACGCCGGGGGCAGGTAATGTCTAACATCAGTATTTTGGGTTATTGCCGACCCGGTTATGAAAACGATACAGCTAACGAACTTACATCTCGATACGGTGAAGCTCAGTGTTATGGCTACCCAGTGTCGAAGAAGAACAGTGGCTTTGTACTTTATCATTTATACGATGGCTCGCAGTTAGAGCAAACCATTACTCAGTTTGCTGTTCACGACAGTATCTTCCCTCGTCAGCTGGTGGCTGTCTTTGCCACTCTTACCGATATAGAAAAAGAAGACAGAGTAGGGCAAGTGCTTGAGGCCCTAAAAGAGGTAGAAAAACCGTTTTCTATTTTCGGAGCTATTGATGTTGAATACCCAGATACAGAAGAAGGTAAAACCCTCGCAAAGTTTTGCCGAAAGTTTACGGTTCCTCTTCGCCAAGCGCTAAGGAAAGCGGGGTGGCTTACGTCCAAGGAAAATCTGGGGAAACCTAAACTGCATATTTTCTTTGAGTCATTTGAAATTTGTCATATTGGCTATACATTACCCAGTCATGCCAGTAGCGATCACTTAGGCATTTGCAGATTAAAGTTCCCAAGTGACGCGCCCAGTCGCTCTACGCTTAAACTTGAAGATGCCTTAGTAAATATGCTGAGCGATAAACAGCAAGCTCAAGTACTTCGAAGCGGTGGACGTGCCGTGGATCTAGGTGCATGCCCGGGCGGTTGGACATATCAGCTGGTGAAGCGCGGAATGTATGTTGAAGCTATCGACAATGGACTTGTAGCCGATAGTTTAATGAGCACGGGGTTGGTTGAACATCACGCGGCAGACGGGTTTACATATAGACCACAATTTGGTCGTGTAGATTTGCTGGTATGTGATATGATAGAACAACCCGATAGGGTAGCTAAATTGATGGGTGATTGGTTAGTTAAGCACTGGGCAACGCACGCAATATTCAATTTAAAGTTACCTATGAAACAACGTTATGAAACTGTAGTTGAAGCCATGACGTTGCTAAGAAGCCGATTAAATGCCTTGGAAGATGCATTTGCGGTGAAGGTTAGGCATCTCTACCACGACAGAGATGAAGTTACAGTAACAATTGTTCGCACTTCAAAAGATGAGGTGTGATTTTGTTATTTTTCAAAAAAGTGTCATTAATTAATAAGTTATTGATACTTAAAGAAAAGAATTAATGGTGGCGCGGATTTTAGCAAACGAATTTAAGGTTTATGCTAAAAAAGGTGTAAATCTGGTATAGAAATCCTTTATAATCCGGCCGTTTTTTTACTCTGAACCAATGAAAGTGAACTAATGTCAGACTTATCTCATTACAGAAACATTGGTATTTTCGCCCACGTAGACGCGGGTAAAACTACCACAACAGAACGTATCTTGAAGCTTACTGGTAAAATCCATAAAACTGGTGAGGTTCACGATGGTGAATCAACAACTGACTTCATGGAGCAGGAAGCTGAGCGTGGTATTACCATCCAGTCAGCGGCAACAACCTGTTTCTGGAAAGATCATCGCATGAACATCATCGATACTCCGGGACACGTTGACTTTACAGTTGAAGTATATCGTTCACTTAAAGTACTAGACGGCGGTATCGGTGTATTCTGTGGTTCTGGCGGTGTTGAGCCTCAGTCAGAAACTAACTGGCGTTATGCTAACGAATCAGAAGTTGCGCGTGTAATCTTCGTAAACAAACTAGACCGTATGGGTGCAGACTTTTACCGTGTAGTTGGCCAAGTTAAGAAGGTACTTGCTGCTAACCCACTAGTAATGACGCTTCCAATCGGTATCGAAGACGAGTTTAAAGGTGTTGTTAACCTTCTAGACATGAAAGCGTACATCTGGGACGATTCAGGTCTTCCTGAAAACTACGAAGTTGTAGATATCCCAGCAGATATGGTTGATAAGGCTAACGAGTACCGTGAGCAACTAATCGAAACTGCTGTTGAGCAAGATGACGACCTAATGATGGCTTATATGGATGGTGAAGAGCCGTCTCTAGAAGACATCAAGCGTTGTATCCGTAAAGGTACTCGTGACCTAGCGTTCTTCCCAACATACTGTGGTTCTGCATTTAAGAACAAAGGTATTCAGCTAGTTCTTGACGCGGTTGTAGACTTCCTTCCTTCTCCAACAGAAGTTGATCCACAAGATCTAACTGACGAAGAAACGGGTGAGCCTACTGGTGAAGTTGCAACAGTATCTGTTGACGAGCCGTTCCGTGCACTTGCGTTCAAAATCATGGACGACCGTTTCGGTGCCCTTACGTTTATCCGTATCTACTCTGGTAAGCTAAACAAAGGCGACACTATTCTTAACAGCGCAACGGGTAAAACTGAGCGTATCGGCCGTATGGTTGAGATGCACGCTGATGAACGTACTGAACTTACTTCAGCACAAGCAGGTGACATCCTAGCTGTTGTTGGTATGAAGAACGTTCAAACTGGTCACACGCTATGTGATCCTAAGCACCCTTGTACACTAGAGCCAATGATCTTCCCTGAGCCAGTAATCTCGATTGCTGTTAAGCCAAAAGACAAAGGCGCTAACGAAAAGATGTCTATCGCTATCGGTAAACTAGTAGCAGAAGACCCATCTTTCCAAGTTGAAACTGACGAAGATTCAGGCGAAACCATCCTTAAAGGTATGGGTGAGCTTCACCTAGATATCAAAGTAGACATCTTGAAGCGTACTTACGGCGTTGAGCTAGAAGTTGGCCAGCCTCAGGTTGCATACCGTGAAACTATCACGCTACCAGTTGAAGACAGCTACACGCATAAGAAGCAGTCTGGTGGTTCTGGTCAGTTCGGTAAGATCGATTACCGCATCAAGCCAGGCGAAACTAACTCTGGCTTCAAGTTCACATCTACTGTTGTGGGCGGTAACGTACCTAAAGAATTCTTCCCTGCAATCGAAAAAGGTTTCGCAGGTATGATGGAAGTAGGTCCTCTAGCGGGCTACCCAGTACTAGACGTTGAAGTTGAGCTATTCGACGGTGGTTTCCACGCAGTTGACTCATCAGCAATCGCGTTCGAAATTGCAGCTAAAGGTGCATTCCGTCAGTCAATGCCAAAAGCAGGTCCTCAAATTCTTGAGCCTGTGATGAAAGTTGACGTATTCAGCCCAGAAGACAACGTTGGTGACGTAATCGGTGACCTTAACCGTCGTCGTGGTATGATCAAAGACCAAGAAGCTGGCGCTACTGGCGTTCGTATCAAGGCTGACGTACCTCTATCTGAGATGTTTGGTTACATCGGTCACCTACGTACTATTACATCTGGTCGTGGTCAGTTCTCTATGGAATTCAGCCACTACTCAGCATGTCCTCAGAACGTAGCTGACAAAGTAATTGAAGAAGCGAAAGCGCGTAAAGCTGCTAAGTAATTAGCCTTTGCGAACGTAAGCTGACCCTGGGTTAGCTTACGCTTCAAGAAATACTAAAAAGCCGGTCGCATGACCGGCTTTTTTTATATCTATAGCACTGCGATTTAATACATTTTGTACGGCAGAAACTTCCCTGACATCACTACGCTGACACGGTCGCCTTTAGGGTCGTTCTCGCGCTGTAAATCCATCGAAAAATCGATGGCACTCATTATGCCGTCGCCAAACTCTTCGTGAATTAACTCCTTTAATGTAGTGCCATACACATTCACCAATTCATACCAGCGATAAATAAGCGGGTCGGTAGGGACTTCTGTGGGTAATGAGCCTTTGTAAGGCACGATTTGAAGCCAAGCAATGGCTTCGTCGGAAAGCTCAAGTAACTCACCTACAGATTCAGCTTGCTGCTTTGTCATGGCCATTTGTCCTAAACAAGCTGCTGTACTCCATTCTTTAGACTGACCAACAACTTCGGCAATCTGGCTCCACTTTATGCCTTTTAAAATTTTGGCTGATTGGATCATGTCGGTAACTTGGGTTCTCGATGTAATCATTTGTATTTCCTTAAAGGGTTAGTTAAACAAAATGAGCGTAGCTAGATTGCTAAGAATAAGTGCCAGTATCAGCACCTTGTAAACAAAAAGAGGGTGGCGTTTTACTAAAGGCTCATAGGCCCTGTGTTGAGTTGGATTTGGATAGCGAAGCGAATAGAGGAATTCGGATAATGTTGAATAGCGTTTATCAGGGTTAACATGTAAAGCGCGTTTCAGGGCACTATCAACCCAGGTTGGTATTGGGCGTTTTGGATCTAACGCCGTTTCATATTTTAGTTTTTTCTGTTCGGCAAAAGTGCGACAGTGAGCGAGTTTTGAATGATACGGATAACGCCCGCAAAGAAGGTAGTAGGTGAGTACGGCTAGAGAGAATAGATCTGAGCGCTCTGTGCCTATATTCCCTAAAAAGTATTCAGGAGCGGCAAAAAGGGCCGCGCCGGGAATTGGCGCACTGCTATAAAGGCTAGGCGCATCGGCTAAGGCCGCCGAACCAAGGTCAATAATAGTACAGTGCCCCTGTTCATTAATCATTATATTCTCGGGGCGTATATCTCTGTGAAGAATGCCTTGACGGTGCATTGCTTGTAAGCCTTTCCCAACCTGCTCAATGATATCCCTAATTTGCTCCAATGATGGTGTGGGGTTATCAAAAGACCACTGTGCCAATGTTTGACCTTTTACATAGTCACTAATGCTGTAAAACGCTGTAGGCCTGTGTTTGAGCCCTAAATTCAAATGCGTGGGGCTTTTAATAACATGCGTTGAGTTAACTCGCCTTGCAAACCAACTTTCTATCAAAAAACCGTTGAGCATTTCTGGTGACTGACTAAAGTCGGTTGAGGGGGTTTTAACCACCACAGGGTGTTGTTCATGTGTACCTTTGTGAGCTTGAAGCGAGGCAATAAAAACATGACTACGTGCAGAGCTATAGAGCTGTCGCTCTAGTGTGATGCCGTCAATTTCATCGCCGGTCTCTAGTTCTTTGAAAGCAGGCTTACAAAGATGAACGTTGGTTTCACTATCATTACTCCCACTTTCATTACCGATTTGGTACTTAATAAGCAGTAGAGTGAGGTTGTCATCACTTCCCTGGTTAAACGCCTCATGCACCACCAAAGCAGATTGGTTTTCTGAGAGTGTTTCTGCGCCATTGATTTTGTTAAGTATGCCAGGCAGCGAAACAAATTCATGAACACCATCAGTACTTATCGCAATAGTACTTGAAGCGCTTAAGGTGTGTGATGTGTGGTCAATATCGATATTCGCTTTTACGCCTAATGCGTTGGAAAGATACGTTTGCGAAGGTTCACTATCAGAGACGTGACGATGGGGACGTGTAAGTAAAGCAGGGCTTGTTGCGTTGTCAGAAACAAGCTGGACTTGGCAATCTCCCACGTGAAACACGTCTAGGTGATTACCCGTTAAAATAGCGACTGAAAGCGTACAGACATACCCTTTCTCTGGGGTGTAGCAAAAAGCGCTTCTCTGCGTCCGGGTATAAAGCCTTGCATTCAACTCTTTAATAATGGCTTCGGCCCGGGTTTTTATCGACCACTGTTCAGGCGCTATATTAAAAAGCTTAACAAATTCACTGGTAGCAAAATCACTAGCAACCTGACTTACAGTACTACTACTGACACCGTCGGCAATAACAAAAACATGACTTGGATTTAGGTCGTTGGAAGCAATATGGTAAGCATAGGCATCTTGATTTATCTCTTTAACCCCGCGAGTGGAAAAAGCACTTGTCCACACTTTGCAAGGTAGCGGATCGATTGGCGTATTTAGCGCTGCTTGCTGGTTCATATTTCGTTGCTTCTATCTACTTATACAACATCGACTCAAACATTTGCTTTTATGCGAAGGGAAGGACAGTGCCACCACAACGTACCTTTATGGTTTGCGTCGTGATGGCACTATATTAGAAGCCCTGATTAGATGGGGAGCGTTTGAGATGCCGCTGCTTTATCGACAGGGATAGTGCGTTTAGGTAGCGTCTTCACGTGAGTGGTATAAAGGGTAAGCCCAGTAAATGCTAAACCGCCTACCAGATTCCCTAATGCTGTTGGAATTTCATTCCAGATGAAATAATCCATAACAGAGAAGTCACCGCCCATAATCAGACCAAATGGGAAAAGGAACATGTTTACTACTGAGTGTTCAAAGCCCATGAAGAAGAACAGCATAATGGGCATCCACATAGCGAGTACTTTGCCGCTTACGTGAGTTGAGATCATTGCGCCCACTACGCCCAATGACACCATCCAGTTACATAGCATGCCGCGAATAAATATGGTAATCCAACCGGCAGCACCGTGTTCTGCATAGCCTAATGTGCGCGCTTCACCAATGCTGGCGACCTTCGTAGCAATCGCGCCGCCATCTACGTTATAGCCCATAGTAAAGATAAACGACATCATGAAGGCTACGGTTAATGCGCCGCCAAAGTTACCTAAGAATACCAGGCCCCAGTTTCGCAGAATTTGTTTGGGTGTAACCCCAGGGCGTTGTGCAAGCCATGCTAACGGTGTAAGCACAAATACACCGGTTAACAGGTCAAATCCCATAAGGTAAAGCATACAAAAACCTACAGGGAATAACACTGCGCCGAGTAAAAACACGCCGGTTTGAACGGCAATGGTCACCGCAAATACGGCAGCTAACGCCAAGATTGCACCCGCCATGTAAGCGCGGATTAGGGTATCTCGAGTTGACATATAAATCTTTGCTTCGCCTGCGTCTACCATTTTGGTTGCAAACTCAGCGGGGAGAAGATAAGCCATGGTTTCACCTCACGTTGTCGTTATTAATAAGTTGCCAGTTTTATATCGGGAGTTAGCTATTTACATGTGTTCTGTTAGATCAAAAAAAGGCGTCCGCAGCGCTCTCGTTAGAAAGAACTGGGGACGCCTTTGTCCGAAACTTATGTATTGTTAATAGCTAACAGATTTACCTCTGATAACGTGTGCGTCTTTGCACACTGTCCGCAAGTACCGAGTATTTAAACCCGTGCCCCGAACTTTAACTATCAACCGATATAAAGCCAGAACAGTGCCAATGGCTAAAAAACGTAAATAAATATATAAATCGCTTTATAAAACAATGCCTTAGTAAGTATCTTGGGGTGGGGTGAAAAGTTGAATTCGAGTGCCACCTCATTTGTTTGCACTATAACGGGGGGAGAATGAATGTTTAAGGTGCAACTAAAAATGCCCGTTCAGTCGCAGTGTATTTCGTTTTTAAATGCTTTTCATTTTACCGCTTGTTTAAGCGTTTTGAGCTGACGCTTCATCACCGCCGTGTTACCAGGAGTTTGCTGCTGACCGTAAGTTTCATGTTCAAATTGCTTACATAGTTGTTCGAATGCCTTGGCGGCATGAGGGGTTAATAAGGTGCTAACTTCCTGAAAATAAGTGGATAAAGTTTTATTTTTTCTTTTTATTCCTGTTTTGGTTTCAACGTGCGTAACCGCCTTCAGCAAAATGCGATGAGAAGGGGAAAGGCGCGCTTTTTCTTTTTTAGGTAAGAAGTACATTGCTAATATGAGCGCAATAAGCCCGATGGCAGACAAGAATACAATGCGCATTTTCTGTGGTGTTAGCGCACCTAGTAGTTCTTCAAGCATGTTGGTTTGCGCCGCATTGTCAAAACCCAGTACCCATTTGCTCCAAGAATAGTCAAGTTGCTGTAACCAACCTTGCAAGGTAGCAAATAAAGCAGAATTACCAATATCGCGCAAAATGGTAGTTTGACGTGACTCCCCTAGCTCTTCTAATGCCCGTTCAAGTCCAAAGGTTAAGCGGGAAGGAGCCACCATACTTGTAGGGTCGAAACGTACCCACACGCCGTCAATCAACGCCTCTACCCATGCGTGGGCATCGTATTGTCTTATTTGAAGCACATTATCGTTAAGTGCACTCCCGCCTTGGTAGCCGGTTACCATTCTTGCCGGCACGCCTGCAGCACGAAGCACGTATACCATAGCACCGGCATAATGCGCGCAAAACCCTGCCCGTTGCTCGAATAAGAAGCTATCTATAGGGTTTACAGGCATAGCGTTAGGAGACAAGGTATAACGAAACCCACCTTGACGGAATTCACGCATAACTGCTTGTACTCGCTCATTAGGGTTAGCATATTGGTTAGCTAGTGACTGTCCCCACGCCCTCGCTTCAGCGTTACCGTTTGTTGAAACTTGTAGATTGAGTTGCGTTTCAAAGTTCCCTATTCCATTGGTGATTTGTGCGTTTGGAACATAGCTCAAATAAAACGCTTTTTTGCTAGAGATAGGGGTATTTGCACGTAAGGTATAATCAAACAGGCTTCTCACAAAAATGCTGTTTTCGCGGTTGTTTGGGAAAGAGGGGGCTAAAGCAAATAGCCATGTTTGCTGTGTGGGCTCAACAATCAGTTCGTAATTCGTTACTGCGGGCGAGTCTTTTTCCGCTATTACTGACAAAGGCGCAGGCTTTCCCATGAATGCCAACTGTTGTTCAGCCTGCTTGCGCTTCTCGCTTATAGACCAGGTTTTTCCGTCGAAATGTTCAAGGGTCATGGCCCGCCAGTATCTATTCTGTGCTTCAGGGACTTCATCGGTGCTTTTAAATGTAGCGCTAAAGGCCAAATCAGAAGAACTGGCAAGCGACGCAATATCACCTGGTGTTACTGTATCGGAAAGCCCCGTTTCTGTTGATTTCGATGTAGGCATTTGCCATAGCGGTGGGAGTTGGGGTAACAATAAAAATAACAGCAGAGCAATAGGAATTGCTTGACCAATAAGTACGGCAACGAACTTGACGCTGTTCGCAATGGGCACTTTTGCTCCATGGTAAAGAGCCGTAGCGATTAAAAGTAGCGCTAATATTCCGGTATACCCAACCCATGCAAATACGCTAAGCGAGGAAATAAAGCCACAGCCAATCAAAAATAAACACGTACATATAAGCAGATGAAAATCTCGTTTCTTTTCCACTAGCATAATTTTAAGTGCGCAGGCTACCGTCAACAAATTGATCATGCTATCAAGAAGGCCGATGGATAAGCCGAACCAAGACAAGGCAAACACCGCAAGTACAGCAAGCAAGTTAACCGTGCGTAATGTGGGTAAGTTATGCAGAGTGCTAAGGCCTGCAATTCTGACAATAACGGCACATCCACCTAACATCAGTACCCATATCATTAATGGTGCGGTCAACGTAAAGAGAATAAGCGAAAATGCAGCGCATAGTATCATCACTGCCACAGAGTTTGGTTGGCCTAAAACGCTTCTGAAAATAGTGAATTGTGAAGCGCGACTGAGTAAGACACTGTTCATGTTATTAGGCCCCAGTCTTCTTCTGTACTGACGATATTGATACTGGCTTGCTGGAGGGGGCAGAAGTGAGCGTGGGGGAGTCGTTAAAACAAGCCAGAGCACTAAGACATTCACCCATATGCTTGGCGCCCTGAGCAGGCGCAATATTCAACCCCTTGTATTGTATTCCAAACACCCGGTTTGTACTTGTCCAAGATATTGTGGCCTGGGTTAGCGCTGAAACCGCGGTTTCCACGTCCTCGCTTGAAGGTACTGAAAGCACGACGCTGTCGCTCTGTAACGACGTGAAAGATTTCGAGACCCAGTTTCCATTTTTAGCCACATGCTTCCAGGAAACGCGATTAAGTGGCTGTCCAATTTCGTAATCGTTTAACGCGTAAAAATCTTCATTACTGGTTGGGTCTGTTATTTCACTTAAATTATCAGGTTCGTCTGCGTTGGGAAGTTTATCAATAGTAATAGGTCCTTCCTGAGGCTTGGCATAGACAACTACTTGCTGGTCGAAGTCTAGGTGTGTCCAGCATTTGTAAAGCCCTAGCGGAAAATCACAGGCAATGGTCATTCTGCCTAAGGTAAATTGACCTCTTCGAGATATTTGAAGTGGGACGTTGAGTGTTTGGCTTTGTTCTCTTTTTGAATTGCCGATTAATGAAAAGCAATAGCTTTGCTGTGGTGCACTAGCGTGACGCCTATTGCGTAAATACTCAAGTTGAGTATCTGTGTGGCGTACAACAGTTAGCCATTTTATGAATAGGGTCCCGTTGCAGCATTTCCTCTGTGCGTTCAAATGGGGAATAACCTGAAGTTGAATTTCACCATTTTGGTTACAGTGAAACGAAGTAGGGGGGAGGGCTTTAAGTGCTAAGCGCGCAAAATTTTGATGCGTATAAAAAAGTGTTAGCAGCATAATGCTTAAACACAAATAGCTTAGCAGTAACATCAAGTTGTTTTGATAGTTAGTGCCAAGTAAGAATAAGCACAGCGACAAAATGATGAAAGACCAGCCAAACCCACTTGGTAATATAAAAATACTGTTTAAATTAAGATGGTGCTCTTGCGACGCCGGTACACGTTTATCTAACCATGTGGATAGTCTACGCTGAAAGTATTTCGTAAATAACGTTGGCACTTTACGCACGTTTAGCACTCCAGAAGCCCGTTAATATTAAGCCGCCAGAGGGTCAATGCTATCGAGTAATTTTTGGCTTAGTTTTTCCCCATCAAAGGCGTTACTAGACTGCCCTAGAGACATCTGATGGGAAGATAATGTTAGCCTGTGAGCGGTAATCGCTACGAAGACGGCCTGCACGTCTTCAGGCGTAACATAATCTCTGCCAGAAACGTAGGCCCATGCTTTTGCGCCCTGAAGTAAAGCGCGACTGGCGCGTGGGGAAAGCGGATTGGGAAACTCATTGCTCTGTCTGCTTTCACTCACTAATCGCAATATATAATGAAGAATGGCGTCGCTAGTGTGGATGGCAGCCACCTCATTTTGCATTTTGTTTAGACTAGCAGCATCTAAAATCTGAGTAAGAGGCGCTGACGCATCCTGTTGCATGAGCATCGCCTTTTCTGCTTCCCACGCCGGATACCCCAGTGAAATACGCATGAAGAAACGATCTAACTGCGATTCTGGTAACGGATAAGTGCCCGATTGATAGCTAGGGTTTTGCGTTGCAATGACGAAAAACGGCGAGGGCAGCGCATGAGTAACACCGTCAATACTTACCTGACGTTCCTCCATAGCTTCTAACAGAGCGCTCTGTGTTTTAGGGCTTGCTCTATTTAACTCGTCAGCTAATACGACTTGGCTAAAAATCGGCCCGTGCCTAAACGTAAAACGCTTTTCTTCGTCGCGCTCGTGAGTATGGAAAATGTTAACGCCTAACATGTCGGAAGGAAGCAGGTCTGAGGTAAATTGAATACGCGCATATTGAAGACCAAAAACTTGTGAAAGCGCATGAGAAAGCGTGGTTTTACCCATTCCTGGTAAATCTTCAATCAATAAGTGACCGTTGGCCAGCAAACAGGTAATGGCAAGTTTCAGCTGGTGCTCCTTACCAATGATCTTTTTGCTTAGGGCTTGCTGGACTTGATTAATATCTTGGCGCATAGGTGTGTCACTTTTCTTTAAAAATACTCTGTCACACTCGTCGTTTAAATAACGAATGTTGCTTTCATAATAGTAGCAACGATAGCGTAAAGCTTTCTATTCTTATACCTTTTAAAATTTATACCTTGGTATGTAATAGGTTAGTTCACAACTTAATATTCACGAATCCTTAAAACATCTGTTATTAAGTGCTGCGTAGTTTAACTGTGTTGTCTATAATGGTGCCTCTTAAAAAGGAAGTAGTTATGAAAAGCATTGAAATAGATGACGATTTATATGCCTTCATCGCCAGCCAGACTAAGCATATTGGTGAGAGTGCATCACAAATTTTAAGACGTTTACTTTTACCTGAAGACGGTGCTGTGTCACAAGGTATTGCGCCTATTGCTAGCTCATCAACGCCTGCAAAAACAAGTGAATCAAAAACTGCAGACGTTAGCGAAGCTGCAAATAAGCCAGCCTCAACGGTAAAAGCAGAAACCGCACCTAAAACGCCAGTAAAAGCGCCTGCATCACGCACGGCATCAAAAGCTGCAAGTGCGCCAGTTAAAACTGCGTCGAAGAAAACGCCGGCCAAGGCAGCCGCTAAAGCTACTGGAGCAAGTGAACCGGGCAGCGTAAAGACAGCGAATAATACATCAGCGGTATCTAGTGAAACGCATACTAGACGAGACATTCTAGATGCGGTATCGAAAGATGCGTTAAGTACTTTTACTAAACGCGTTGATCAATTTTTGTTTGTTTTGAGTGCAGCGCACAAGCTTAATGCAGAAAACTTTGCTCAGGTTGAAAGTATCAAAGGTAAAAACCGTACGTATTTTGCGACAAGTAAAGCAGCATTGCTTGAAAACGGCAGTAGTACTAACCCTAAAGCTATTCCAGATAGCCCGTTCTGGGTGGTGACAAACAATAACACTGCCAAGAAAACCAATATGCTGGAACAAGTTTTGCGTAACCTGGGTTATCAACCCGATGTAATTGAAACTGTGATCGCGCGTTTCTCTGCAGAAGGTAAATAGCAAAACAAGCAATAAGATAACTAAACTTCTAAATAAGGATTTTTTCATGGCATTACATCCGCAGGCTGGAGAGCATGCAGCGAAAGAGCAGCTCATTAACGTAGCACAGTTAGTGAGCCAGTATTACAGCTATAAACCGGATATGAATGATCCGGGTCAAGCAGTCTCTTTCGGTACGTCAGGACACAGAGGAACAGCGTCAAACGCAACGTTTACCGACACTCACATCAGTGCAATTTGCCAAGCACTGGTGGAATATCGTAAACAAGAAGGGATCGATGGTCCTTTGTATGTAGGTAAAGATACCCACGCGTTATCAGAACCGGCCATGATCACTGCCATAGAAGTTTTGTGTGCCAATGGTGTAGATGTTGTCGTGCAGCGTGCAGACAATGAAAGTATGGGCTATACGCCAACACCTGTTATTTCTCGAACTATCATTCGTCACAACCGCGCCGGGAACGCTGAAAAGGCCGATGGTATCGTCATTACCCCTTCTCATAACCCGCCTTCTGACGGTGGATTTAAATACAATCCGCCACATGGTGGCCCTGCTGACAGCGATGTAACTAAGCAAATTCAAGAACGTGCAAATGAACTAATCGCAGATGGCAACAAAGATGTTAAGCGCGTTGATATCCGCCAAGCCACTGAACGCAAATTGGTTCGTGAAGAAGACTTTATGGAACCTTATATCGAAGACCTAGCTAAAGTCATTGATATGAATGCGATTGCCAAAGCGAATTTGAAATTAGGCACAGATCCACTCGGCGGCGCTGGGGTAGGGTACTGGTCGCGTATTGCTGAAAAATACGGGTTGGACATCACCGTAGTAAACGACGCGGTTGACCCACAGTTTGGTTTTATGCGCCGCGACAAAGACGGCAAACTTCGCATGGATTGTTCGTCAGCCTATGCAATGGCGGGGCTTATAGAGTTAAAAGATAACTTCGACCTAGCATGGGGTAATGACCCGGATTTCGATCGTCACGGTATTGTGTGCAAAAGTGCAGGCTTAATGAACCCTAACCATTATTTGGCTGTGGCGATAAACTATCTTTACACTCACCGCCCTAATTGGCCTAGTGATTTAAATATTGGCAAAACACTGGTCTCTAGCAGCATGATTGACCGTGTAGCCAACAGCCTTGGTAAACCTTTGGCTGAAATGCCGGTAGGCTTTAAATGGTTTGTTGACGGTTTATCAAACAGCACTATTGGCTTTGCGGGTGAAGAAAGCGCGGGTGGCATTTTCTTAGAACGCGACGGAAGTACTTGGGCAACAGATAAAGACGGCTTCATTCTTTGTTTGCTAGCAGCGGAAATCTTGGCAGTGACTGGCAAAGATCCCGGCGAGCACTACAAAGCGCTGACGGAGAAGTTCGCGGCACCGGTATACAGTCGTGTAGACGTAGCTGCAACCCTTGAACAAAAGCAGAAACTTTCTGCGATGGATGCATCTGTAGTTACCAGCGATACCTTGGCGGGCGAGCCCATCACAGCTGTCCAAACTCACGCGCCAGGAAATAACGCGGCTATTGGTGGCGTTAAAGTATCGACCGAAAATGGCTGGTTCGCAGCCCGTCCTTCTGGTACCGAGCAAATTTACAAAATCTATGCGGAAAGCTTTAATGGTGAAAGCCACTTACAGGATTTAATTGCTGAAGCTGAAGCTTTAGTAAGCAAAATCATTAAGTAAGTACAAAAACAAACCGTTTCAAAACGTGTTTTGTAATAAAGGTGTTAAAAACCGCATGAATGCATACGAATTCATGCGGTTTTTTGTTATTTTAACAAAATAATTACAACATAAACGTTTAAGCGCTGCTATATTGCTGTCATATTCTGAAGTTATTCTGTAATTAAATTACGTTTTTGGTGTGTGAACACCGCTTCTACTTAAGAGTGAGACGCAAAATGAACGCAAAAGCGACCAAGACGCAACCCTCTCCTGTGATCGATAAAGCTGCATTCAAAGCAGCAGTTATCAAACACTTACACTGCACGCTAGGCACTGACGAAAACAAAGCAAACAATCACGCTTGGTGGAAAGCAACCTGTGCAGCAATTCAAGAGCAAGTGCTTGAAGGACTGCGCAAAACCCAGAAAAGTCATTACTTGAACGACACACGCGCCGTTCATTATTTCTCTGCTGAATTCTTAATGGGCCGTTTACTTTCAAACAATCTGCAAAACTTTGGCTTGTTCGATGTTGCTGGCGGTGCATTGAAAGAGCTTGGCGTTGAGATTTCAGATATTCTTGAAGAAGAGCCTGACATGGCGCTAGGAAACGGCGGCCTTGGCCGACTAGCTGCTTGCTTTATCGACTCATTAGCCACCATGGAATTGCCTGCGATAGGTTATGGTATTCACTACGAGCATGGCTTGTTCCGCCAAGAAATTAAAAGCGGTGCGCAAATAGAGAGACCAGACAGCTGGCGCGACTACGGCAACCCTTGGGAAATTTGCCGTCCAGAATCTATTCAGGAAGTATCTCTTTACGGTTACGTAGAAACGAAATACGGCGAAAATGGCCGAGTGCTTAAAGAATGGCACCCTGGCTCAATAGTAAAAGGTGTGCCGTGGGATATCCCAGTTGTGGGTTATGAAGGTAAAACCGTAAACGTATTGCGTTTGTGGCAGTCAGAAGCGTCTGATTACTTTAACTGGGACGTATTTAATGCAGGTGGTTATGTTGATGCACAGCGCGAGAACGTTCAAGCAGAAACCATTTCAAAAGTCCTTTATCCAAACGACGAAACTGAAGCGGGTAAAGAGCTACGTCTGATTCAGCAGTACTTCTTCTGCTCGTGCTCCCTTAAAGACATTATACGTCGTTACAAGCGCGCGCATGGCGATGATTGGAGCCGTTTTGCAGATCAGGTTGTAATTCAGCTAAACGACACCCACCCAGCGATTTCTATACCAGAGCTAATGCGCATTCTTGTTGACCGTGCAGAGCTTGGCTGGGATGAAGCCTGGGGTATTTGCACAAAGGTATTTGCCTATACCAACCACACCTTGCTACCAGAGGCACTTGAAAAGTGGCCTGCGCGCATGATTGAGAAGATCCTTCCTCGCCACCTGGAAATCATTTATGAAATTAACCACCGCTTTATGGCAGAGGTTGATAAGAAGTGGCCTGGCGACAATGCCATGAAAGCCAAGCTTTCCATTATTGAAGAAGGCAACGAGAAGATGGTGCGTATGGGCCACCTGTCGGTAATCGGTTCATTCGCGGTGAACGGCGTGGCAGAAATGCATTCTCGCCTTGTTAAGTCGTCTCTGTTCCCAGAGTTCGATGAACTATATCCAGGTAAGCTGACTAACGTGACCAACGGTATTACCCCACGTCGCTGGTTGAAGGCGTGTAACCCTGGGTTATCGAAGCTTATTGATAAGAAAATTGGAGAAGACTGGCCGCGCGACTTAGACAAGCTGCAGGGGCTGGCCAAATTTGCAAGCAACAAAACGTTCCAGAAGCAGTTCATGAAAGTGAAACTTGAGAATAAAGAGTTGCTGGCAGAGGAAATTCGCAAGTCACTTGACATTGAAGTAGACGTTAATGCGATTTTTGACGTGCAGATTAAGCGTTTGCATGAGTACAAGCGTCAACACTTAGCGCTTCTGAATATTATGGCATTGTACCGTCGTATTCTAGAAAACCCTGATTACGATATGCACCCCCGTGTATTTGTATTCGGTGCTAAAGCGGCGCCGGGCTACAAGCTTGCGAAAGATATTATCTTCGCTATTAACAAGGTAGCGGATAAGATTAATAACGATCCTCGCGTAAACAACAAGATTAAGGTAGCGTTTTTGCCAAACTACCGCGTGTCACTGGCTGAAAAAATGATTCCAGCGGCTGACGTATCTGAGCAAATCAGTACAGCAGGTAAAGAAGCATCAGGTACGGGTAACATGAAGCTTGCGCTAAACGGCGCGGTTACTATAGGTACACTAGATGGCGCAAACGTAGAGATCGCTGAAGAAGTGGGCGACGACAACATCTTTATCTTTGGTCTTACTGTAGAAGAAGTGAATGAGCTTAAAGCGAATGGCTATAACCCACACGACTACTACTACAAAGATCCTGAAATTAAAGCGGTGCTGGATTGGCTAGAAACGGATTACTTCACGCCAGGTAAACCAGGCGCACTGGTATCAATTAAGCAAAGCTTACTAGATAACGGCGACCCGTACATGGTGCTTGCAGATTTCCGTGCTTATTCTGACGCACAAATTGCGGTAGATGCAGCTTATCGTGACAAAGAGCGCTGGGCAGAAATGGCCATCATCAATACAGCGAAGATGGGCAAATTTACTTCAGATCGTTCAATTCGTGACTATGTAGAGCGCGTTTGGAAACTTTCACCGTGTAAGATTGAAAGCTAATCGCAGAAACGTAACGAATAAACCCGGCAGTGTTACACTAGTCGGGTTTTTTTATTTTCTTTTAAAAGCGTCTATAGTTTTACTTAAGTGTTGCACTGCGAAGCTTTTTTGACTGAAACGGTGCTTCCAATTTTTTTACAGCGCGTAAAAAAAGGTGAGATGCAATTATAGGCATACTCTGAAATATGTTGTACAAAAGTATAAGACGGTATGCAAAATAATACGTTACTGTCGTTGCGCCTTACGTAGCGTCATGGTTTTATATAAGTAGTTGTTTTTAGTACCTAGAAGCGTAATGCTGAAGGAAAACATCATGAGCCAACACACATCACTGGCAACCATTCCCAATCGCTTTGCGTTTATAGATAGTATTTCAAAGCAAGCGTCTCGAACCACGTCTATTTCCTTGATGTTGGTTGATGTGGTGCGTTTTTCTGATGTAACAACCAGCCTAGGCATTCACGTTGGCGACCGATTTCTGCTAGAAATCGCTAACCGAATTCAACGTCTTTTTGGTCATTATGTACTTATTGGCCGGATAAGCGGTGATGTCTTCGGCATCGTATTCCCCGATGAAAGTAATGAAGCCGTTATGCGACAAATGTTCGAACGCTTAGTCGAGCATTTCAAAACACCTATGCATTATGATGGTACGGCCTTCATAGCCGACTTTAATGTGGGCGTGGTATGTAGCGGGAAAGGTGAGTTTGATATCACTGATTTTGTGTCTCGTGCAGAATCAGCGCTGAAGCAGGCCAAAGAAAACAAGTATGAAAACTACTTCGCGCTAACTAATTCAGATAAAACAGATACAGGCCGAAGCCTAGCTTTAAAAGCTGACTTAAAGCGGGCATTGGCCCACAACGAACTTGAACTGTATTACCAGCCGAAGGTGGACCTTAACACGCTAGAAATTGTAGGTGCTGAGTGTTTGTTACGCTGGAATCATCCTCTTGATGGCGTGCTGTTTCCTGGCCCACTAATTGAGGCCGCAGAGTCCTATAATATGATGAACGAACTGGGCTACTGGACGTTGGAACAAGCGTTTAGAGCACTCGCTGAATTAGATGGACTTAGAATGCCCATCGTACTGTCGGTGAATATTTCTCCTACTCAGTTATATGACAATCAGTTAGTTCCAACCCTTACTATGCTAAGCAACACTTATACGCTACCGCTTTCGCTCATTGAACTAGAGCTAACTGAAGATGTTGCTTTATCGAATTCACTGATGGTGAAAAAGCAGTTAGATGAGTTACGAAGTTTAGGTGTTTCAATATCTGTCGATGATTTTGGTAAGGGGTATTCGAACCTCGCCTATATTCGTGACCTGGACCTGGATGCACTTAAAATAGACAAATCCTTTGTGATGGAACTAGAGGCGCACCCGGTTAACAGAGCTATCATCGAAGCAGCTAAAGTTATCGGGCATGCAAAAGGCTGTAGTGTTGTCGCCGAGGGTATTGAAACCGTAGAGCAGCTTCATATATTGAGAGAGGTAGGCGTGGCTCAAGGGCAGGGGTATCTGTTTTCTCGCGCTATTCCTTTCAACGAATTTATCGCACTAACTCAGCAAGATATCATTATTGGAAATTCGCCAAGACGAGCTCAAGCATAGCTACGTAAAATCCACGTAAGCGTTGTTATTCCAATCCCGTTCGCCGTCGCTTTAGCCACTCTTTTAAGCTTCCGAGTGAAATTGGAACCTTCATACTTTCCGTACTCTCATTGCCTAACTCCCTGAGCTAGGGTGTCACGTCGCGTTATTTAATGCTTACAGGTGAGCATAATTAAACATGCAGATTAGATGATTTTGGCCGCCTCTGTCGGTACACTTGGGCTATTCGAGATCAGATAAAGTCAACAAAGCTCACACTTATGCAAGAACTTATCGAAAGCGGCCAATTTTTAACACTTTCTCGCCGCGACCCCTCATTATTTGAACGCTCTCATCAATTTACGTTAGCTAATGGTACGCTCGTTAGTATTACCGCACCTGGTATTATAAGCTTCTCAGTGCAGAGGGCATCTAAGCCCAATAAACGCATTGTTTTGTCCTGCGGTGTGCACGGTAATGAAACCGCGCCTATCGAAATCTGTGATGACTTGGTTAAGGGAATCTTAACAGGCAGTATTACATTAACTCATGATGTGCTGTTTTTATTTGGCAACCTGCCAGCAATGGACATTGCAGAACGTTTTGTTGAAGAAAATATGAATCGCTTATTCAGCGGTGCACACTCAAAAGGTGAAGGTTTAGTTAACGCAGAGCGCGTTCGAGCTAAACAGTTAGAGGATGCGGTGGCATCGTTCTTTGAAGCGGGTGAAGGCACTCGATATCACTACGACCTACACACTGCAATTCGGGCCTCTAAAAACGAAAAATTTGCGGTATATCCGTATCTTCATGACAGAGTACACAGCAAAGGGCAGCTTGCATTCCTTGCCGCTTGCGGGGTGAAAACCATTCTGCTGTCGGAAAGTTCGACAACCACCTTTAGCTATTTCTCGTCATATCAATACAACGCACACGCGTTTACGGTTGAACTTGGCAAAGTGCGTCCATTTGGGCAAAACGATATGCGTCGCTTTGAAGATGCCAAACAAGCGATAACGAAGCTAATTACTCAAACCGAGTATGCGCCAACGGTTGATATGGATGACCTTGATATTTATCGCGTGAACCAGGTTATAAACCGAAACGAAGAACAGTTTACGCTTCATTTCGATGACGATACGCCAAACTTCACCGACTACCCTAAAGGCACGGTATTGGCTTCCGAGCCTGGCAAAGAATACGTAGCAGAGCAAGACGGCGAAGCCATTGTTTTCCCGAATGCAAAAGTAGCCATTGGGCAACGTGCCTTGTTAACCGTTGTGCCTAGCACGTTGGATAAGCTAGATGTTTAAACTTGATAGCCGTTTACACAATGATACATTTTTTGTCTGTGATCTTTCGCTGTGTCGTGTACTGTTGATGAATGATAGTCAGTTTCCGTGGCTCATTTTAGTGCCTATGAAAAATGATATTGCGGAAATTATCGACTTGTCAGAAGAAGAGCAGATTACTTTACTTAAAGAGTCTGCATTGGCATCAAAAGCAATGCAGGCCTTGTTTTCGCCGCTTAAACTTAACGTGGCAGCACTAGGCAACGTGGTAAGACAGCTCCACGTTCATCACGTTGCACGTTTTGAAAACGATTGCGCATGGCCAAAACCTGTTTGGGGCAATCAGCCCGCTGTGGCTTACGATTCCAATAAAGCACAGGCGCTTGTTAAGTCTATTCAGCAGTGGTTTAAAGATAACAGCTAAAGGACTTTTGTCCTAAATAGCGCAAAATAAACAGTTCACATTAAAAGGAGTTATGCATGATAGTTTCAACTACCCCAACGCTTGAAGGGCATAAAATTGAAGCTTATTACGGTATTGTTGTGGGCGAGGCCGTAATGGGCGCAAACGTATTTAAAGATCTTTTCGCCTCTATTCGCGATATCGTTGGCGGCCGTTCTGGGTCGTATGAAGAAGAGTTAACCACCGCACGTAAGTTAGCGTTTACTGAGCTTGAGCATGAAGCCAGAAGCATGGGCGCAAATGCTGTGGTTGGCATCGACTTAGACTATCAAGTGATTGGCGATAAAGGCAGTATGCTTATGGTGAGCATTAGCGGTACTGCGGTTAAAACGACCCCTTTATAAAATCAAAAAGCTCGCACACCTTAAGGTATGCAATTATCTAATCAATCGAAGCGGGGTTTTTCGCCAGTTATTTACAACTACGGCGAAACCTCGCTTTCCTGTTTCTATATACCCTCAAAAATCTAACTAAGGATATTAAATGCTAAGAAAATGGATGTGTTTCCTACTCGTTGCATGCTCCTGTCAGCTATTTGCGCAAGACGCACTGCAATACCAAAAGCCGTCAAAAGAAATACTCGATTTAGTAGACGTTACGCTAGCTCCTTCCACACTAGTAGACGATGCACAGCAGAATATGCTGCTGTTGTTTCGCGACAACTATAAATCTATAGAAGACTTATCGAAAGAAGAGCTTCGTCTAGCAGGGCTAAGAATTGACCCTACTACTAACATTGGAAGCCGCGTAACGTATTACAACGACCTTCAGGTACAGCGGGTAGGTAGTAAAGATAGCCTGACTATTAAAGGTATGCCAGAAGCGCCTCGGTTAACCAATTTTACTTGGTCACCTAATCAACGCTATATGGCATTTACCCATACGGCAAAAATGGGCGTAGAGCTTTGGGTGCTTGATATCGAAGCGGCTGAAGCTAGAAAGCTCTTCGATAAACCCGTAAACGCGAATATGGGCGATACCTTAAATTGGAATGCAGATAGCGGTTCCCTTTTGGTAAAAGTCGTACCCAAAGATAGAAAAAACTTAATCGACACCAGCGTGGCGGTGCCTACCGGACCCACGATTTCAGTGAGTGATGGTAAAAAAGCACAAAATCGCACGTATCAAGATTTGCTTAAAAATAAAAATGATGAGTTTAATTTTGAGCAATTAGCCCGTTCAGAGATTTATAAAGTGCCGTTAAAAGGCAAGGCATCTCCTTGGCTTGCATCAGGTATGTATGGCGATGTAAGCGTTTCTCCCGCAGGCGACTACGTGATGGTAGAGGAATACAAGCCGCCGTTTTCTTATTTAGTGACCTACCGTCGCTTCCCTCACACTATTAGCTTGTATAATAAAAATGGAACGTTAGCTAAAACACTTGTTGACGTCCCACTTATCGAAGACTTGCCACAAGGCTTTATGGCTGTTCGCACGGGGCCACGTGATGTTCAATGGCGCAACGACAAACCTAATACAATTGTGTATGCTGAAGCGCTGGACGGCGGAGATCCTGACGTTGAGGTGACGCATCGAGATAAGCTTATGCAGCTAGCAGCGCCGTTTAGCGGCGAAGCCGAGCAAATTCTTAAAACAGAAGACAGGTTCTACCGCTTTATTTGGAATAGCGATAGCGTAGCTATTGCCATGGATTATTGGTGGAATACACGCAATATTAAAACGTACCTGTTTAGCCCAGACCAAAGTCAGTCTGCGCAAATTATTTCAAACAGAAGCTACCAAGATAAATACAGCGACCCTGGCAACTTTGTTACCCGTAAAAATGGCTATTTTAAAGATGTGCTAGCAGTAGAAGGAAATAATGCGTTTTTGTTAGGGGATGGGTTTACGCCTGAAGGACAGTTCCCATTCTTGGATAAGTTAGATTTAGAAACCTTGGAAACATCGCGCGTATATAAAAGCGCCTACACAGACAAATTTGAAGACTTGCGTGATTTCAATATTAAAAACGATCGCTTGTTAGTAAGAATTGAGTCTAAGCGTGACTACCCTAATTACTATTTCCGCAATTTAAAAAACAATACGTTGACCCAACTAACACACTTTGAAAATCCGTTTGAAAGCATTCAAAACGTTAAGAAAGAAGTGATTACGTACAAGCGTAACGATGGATTGGACTTAACAGGTACTTTGTATTTGCCAACAGACTATGAGCAAGGCAAGCGCTATCCAATGATCCTATGGGCTTATCCAGAAGAATTTAAGGACAAGTCAAGCGCGGGTCAAAACACGCAAAACCCAAATCGATTCATCTACCCGTGGTACGGTTCACCTATCTACTGGGTTACAAAAGGCTATGTTGTATTAGACGATGCATCATTTCCTATCGTTGGTGAGGGTGATGAAGAGCCAAACGATACCTTTAGGCCGCAGCTTGTTGCTAACGCAAAAGCGGCGATAGATGCGCTTGATCAAAAAGGAATTATTGACCCAGCGCGTGTTGCAGTGGGCGGGCATAGCTATGGTGCGTTTATGGTGGCTAACCTGTTGTCGCACTCTGACTTATTTGCTGCAGGCATTGCGCGTTCTGGCGCTTATAATAGAACACTTACGCCATTTGGTTTTCAGTCTGAGGAACGCCATTACTGGGATGCACCAGAAGTGTATTACACCATGTCGCCATTTATGCATGCTGAAAAAATGAAAACCCCGCTTTTACTTATTCATGGTGAGGCTGATAATAATTCCGGTACATACCCAATGCAAAGTGAGCGTTATTTTAACGCGCTCAAAGGCTTAGGGGCGGTGACACGTTTAGTTATGTTGCCTAAAGAGAGTCATGGATATCGCGCCAAAGAAAGTGTATTGCACACGCTTTGGGAACAAGATCAGTGGCTGGAAAAGTATGTAAAAAATAAAGGTGCTACGCAATCACAGTAGCGTGTTGTTCGCGTTGCTAACAAGACTAAAAAAGGTGGCAAAGGCCACCTTTTTTATTTTGTTATAAAGCGAAGCTTTATTTGGCCGTATTTTCTATTGGTTGCTCTTCAACAGCATCAGCATCAATGGCAATCGTATCTACAATCACTGCGCATGCTGCATCACCGGTAATATTTAGCGCTGTACGGATCATGTCGAAAATTCTGTCCAAGGCAAATAGCAGGGGTAAACCTTCAATGGGAATACCGGCAGCAAGTAACACTGCAACGACTAAGAATGATGGCCCAGGTATACCCGCTTGACCAACCGCGCCGAGGGTAGACGTTAGGATGATGGCAACATAAGCGCCCATTGATAAATCTACATTGAAAAGCTGCGCAAAAAACACCGCTACCAAGCCATAATAAATGGCATTTCCACTCATATTGATAGTGGCGCCTAACGGCAGTACAAAAGATGCCGTTGCATTTCTTACACCTAGCTCATTCTCTACAGTATTCATTGTAACTGGTAGCGTAGCCATTGAGGACGCGGTCGAAAGGGCAACCGCTTGAGGCTTTTTCATAGCCACGAGAAATGACTTAGCCGACGTTTTAGTAAAAAGCTGGACCAAAAGGGGGTAAACCACAAAACCAAATACTAAAATTGCCGCTGTAAACACCAAGAAGAGTTTGAATACCACCATGAGCGCGGCAAAACCAAATGTTCCTACTGCCTCTGCCATTAAACCAAATACGCCGATAGGCGCGATTTTCATCACACAGTTGATCATCCACACCATGGCATCAACGATAGTGTTCACGCCATTTAAAATAGGCTCGCGATTCTTTTTAGGTTGTTTAGAAAGGGCGAGGCCAAAGAACAAGCAAAACACCAGAATTTGAAGAATATTCGCGTTGGTTAACGAGGCAAATACATTGGTAGGGATCATACCTGTCACGGTAGCCCAAAACGAAGGCAGCTCACCTTTAGATGCGTATTCACCAGAGAACATCCCTTCCACTGCTGACACGTCGATGCCAAGCCCGGGCTTAAACACTTCACCCATTACGAGAGCCAGTGTTACAGCAAGTGCCGACGTTAACGCAAAATAAGCAAGGGTAGATAGCCCCACTTTTCCTGCATTGGTGCTGTTGCCAAGCCCTGCAGCGCCAGAGATAAGCGCTACAGCCACCAGTGGAATGACCAGCATTTTTATTAGGTTGATAAAAATGGCACCTAGTGGAGCGAACATTGCTGCGCTTTCACCCATAAAGGCACCAACCGCGGTACCAATAATCATAGCAATGACGACTTGTATGCCGATATTACCCAGTAAAGATTGTTTTGTAGACACGTCTAGAACCTCATAGAGTGTGTATTAATGTGAGAAGTGAGTAGTGATTGATTTGTTGAAAGCACTAGCTTGCAGCGCATGTGTCGATAACAATTATTGGCATAAGCCTCTTATTGTGAGGCTTAACTCAATACTTCAAATAACATGCCGTGACCGACTATATGAAAACAGCATTATTTTATGGTGTATCGCTGTCACTTTTACCTGCGCTCTGTTCTTTGTGATTCAAATTGGCGCCATGGTTGTGTTGAGCTTTATTTTGCGCCGAAGCAGATGAATGCGAGCTTTCTCCGTCTTCTTCTAATTCATCGTTCCCGTCATCATAAGGTTTAGAAGGTGTTGGAAATTTAAACCTAGCGCTGTATTTAAGCAGCGTGATATTCCCAATCACAACGCCCAATACTAGAACAATAATGATAATGACCCAGCTAATATTCATAAAAATTCCGTAGGCTACAGCCCTTTGTTCAACACGTAGCGATTATACAAGCTAGACAGCTGCGGCAAAATACAGGCTTTACCTTCTATATCGCTTTGTTCTATGGCTTTTGTAAAGCCATCTAAATATCTGGCTCGTTCAAAAGCGCACGCTGTGTCTCGAAAGCTCAAATGCCATGGTTCAACTGCCACGCCACCCGTATTAACCGAAAAAGGGCGATAAAAGCCAAACTGCTCCATATTGTCAGCCAACCAACAGGAAAGAGCATGACACGGTCCGTCAGTAAGATATTCGCTTTCGACAAGATTGAACTTGCCCCCCCAGCTATGCACGGCAGCTTTATCGTACACGTCAATATCGGTTCCCCAATGGTGGCGACTGCCGCCGGGAAGTGCTGACCATGTCAAAATAGCGTGAAGCTTTTCGTTATCGCTAAGTGCCTCGAAAGGCAGCTCATCACCGTTGGTATCAAGAAGCTGTGCTTGACCTGTCCACTTACGGTTGAAGATGGCTGTTTGCCTGTCGAAATCTCGAAAGCTACTGACCAGTTGTAAGTCTATACCGTCGTTTTGCGCAGCGTCTTGCATTGCTAAAAATGGCGATATCACATCGCGATGTAGCCTATGGCCATTGCCAGCATCAACGAGGTAGTCGTTGTGCTGGCCTAACCACGCTTTTTCTGGCACTTGATTCATAACCATCAATAGCGGCTACTTAGCCAACAAGCGTTCTAAAATACCGAAGTACATATCAGCAAGCTGTTCAAGGTCAGACATTTTCACGCACTCGTCAATTTTGTGAATAGTGGCATTTACCGGGCCTAGCTCTATGACTTGTGCGCCTGTTGGCGCGATAAAGCGACCATCTGATGTGCCGCCAGCAGTAGACAGCACGGTAGGCGTTCCTTTAACCGCCGCTATTGCACCTTGAGTGGCTTCTAACAGGGCACCCGTATCGGTCAAAAAGGGTTGACCGTTAAACGTCCATTTAATCTCGTACTCCAGTTCGTGGGCTTCCAAAATTGCCGTGACTCTCTCAATGAGAATTTGGTCGGTTACTTCCGTTGAAAAACGGAAGTTGAAGCAAACGTGCATCTCGCCCGGGATCACATTACCTGCACCGGTACCCGCGTGAATGTTTGAAATCTGGAAGCTGGTGGGAGGGAAAAAGTCGTTGCCGTTATCCCAATGAGATTTAGCGAGTTCGTCAAGGGCTGCCATTGCACTGTGTACAGGATTTTTAGCTAAGTGAGGGTAGGCCACGTGCCCTTGGACGCCTTTTACGATCAAATCACCCGTTAATGAACCTCTACGGCCATTTTTAACAATATCGCCCACTTCGTCAGTTGAAGAGGGCTCGCCAACAATACACCAATCAATTTTTTCATTGCGGGCTTCAAGGGTATCAATAACGCGAGTGGTACCGTTTATAAACGGGCCTTCTTCGTCGCTAGTAATAAGATAGGCAATGCTTCCCTTATGATCAGGGTATTTGTTCACAAACTCGCGGGTAGCTACTAGCATAGCGGCAAGACTGCCTTTCATGTCAGCTGCGCCCCGTCCGTGCAAATATCCGTCAACTTCTGTCGCGGTAAATGGTGGTGTTTTCCACGCTGACTCTGGGCCACTAGGTACGACATCAGTATGGCCTGCGAAACAAAATACTGGGCCTTCTTTACCTCGGCGAGACCAAAGGTTCGTCGTGTCTTCAAATACCATGGTTTCGTTATCAAACCCTAATGCACCTAAAAACTCGCCCATGGCCTCTTGGCAACCCGCATCTTCTGGTGTAACAGAACGGCGGTTTATTAATTGTTTAGCAATTTCAATAACAGAATCGTTTAACAAAATATTTCCTCATACTGTGCCGGTTTAAAGCCAACGTAAAACGCATTGTTGTGAAAAAGGATTGGGCGTTTAACCATGGCAGGGTGAAGCTCTAGTAAGGCAAGTGCTTTGCTTTTATCAAGATTTGCTTTTTCTTGCTCTTCTAGCTGGCGAAAAGTTGTGCCGCGTTTGTTAAGCATTGCTTCCCAGCCAAGTTCTGACTCGGCACGTTCAAGAAAGTCGTTATCAATTCCGTCCTTGCGGTAATCGTGAAATGTGAAAGCGATATCGTTGTCTGTTAACCATTTTTTTGCTTTTTTAATGGTGTCACAGTTCGGGATCCCATAAAGGATTGTGCTCATGGTAATTTATTCCGTACTACATAGTTGTTTGTAAATGAACGACGCTGTTTAACTCAGTGTCATTAAGAGCGCTAATATGCCGGACTAATGAAAGTTGAAAAATGTCATAGCCCTAAAAGACAGTGCGCTTCTACAATCTGTTTTCTAATGTGCTACATCATACAAGCAGTTGATACGTTGATAAACTCACTTACGATGATTTTTGATAGCAAACCTTCCAACGCAGAAAGCTTGATAAACGAAAAGGACTTGTAGGCCTGTGTAATAGATTTTTTGCCGTGACCTGTGTGCTATTTCAACCCACATTCGACCATTTAAAGGCTAGAAGTTACTACTAGAAGGCACTAAAGATACAGCGTGAGCAACGTATCTTCACCGGCTTCCACATACTTCTGATGCGTTGGTAGCACACCTGTCAGCGCTTTAGCATTGAGCAAAGTCATTAAACAGGTATTGCTCACACCGCGCTGTTTAAGCCATGCGGCATTTACGGTAAAAAGTACTTGTTTTAAAGTAATTTTATCGCCGCGTTTCAGTGAGCAGACGAATTGTGCGCCGTGTAGGTGGCTAGTGTCACCACCATATTTAATTTTACACTTAAGGCCTGCAGTAGACTGTATGTCGATAGCGTAATCTAGCGGTGAAACGCTAAGCACGGTGCCCGCAAAGGGTGAAACTACAGTATTCGATGTAGAGCTTACGGCGGCACCTGGCCCCATGTGGCCCCCTTTGAAAAAAGGTTCATCAACGTGTGAAAGGGGGATAACTTGCCCAGAAAAAGGGCTTAAGGTAACAAACTGCTTGGTAAAATTGTCTGGCGCGTACTGTAGCTGTTTATTGTTCACTGATTAAACGTCCTCGTTTACCGAATAGCCTGCTTTTTTGAGTGCGCTTACTGCATCTTTTAACTTGTTATCTTTAACTAAGAAGAAATCGGTATCGAAGGTTGATACCACGAATATGGCCACCTTCGCTGACGCTAACACTTCTCCAATTTGCGCCATGATCCCTACCATAGATAAATGTAAAGGCCCTAACAGTTCAAGTGCTCTCCATCCCTCATCGCTATCTAATGAAGGTACGTCTACCGAGTCTGGCACAACAATAGATAATTCATCCTCTGTTTTGCCTAAGAAAAAAAGAGGGCTGTTAAGCACAGAAGAGGGGATATTGGTTTCAGGATCCAAGCTGTGAATTGTAAACAAAGATTCTCTGACTAAAAGTGTTTGTTTGGGCATGAGAAACCGAAAAAAAGATAACTTCGAAGATATTCACATTAAACCACTAACTGTGATTAAGTGCTACGTGTTATCCACTTAATCTGTGGATAAGTTTGTTGAGTAGTTTGGGGCTTTGTTGTAAGTTGTTGTAAATAAAGAAATAAATAAACTGTACAAACAATGTTCAGTGGATAACATTCTCAAATTCACAAGCATTTTCCACAGGCCATGTCTACAACTAAAATAAAAAATGTTTAGTTATTTTGCAATTTCTTAGCTTGACAACCATGCCTTTTTTCAGAAATTTGCGCATTTCTAAAACCTTAGATTCAAATGATCGAACACACTTCGCTTATTGCTTTTACACCATGAGTAAATTGAAATGATCTATTAGTTAACAAAAACTTTGTAAGGTATTACTGTTAAATGTAAACGCTTTTGCTATCACGTTTTGTTTATTATGGTGATGGGTCATTGCGCCTATCGTGTGTTTACCTTACTGGGTATGTGAGCATTAACCAGCACTTAACGTGCGCAAATGTCCCAACCAACAACAGAGGGAAAGACAATGTCAGATTCTTCATGGTGCGATATTACGGTAGAAAATGCAGACGAACTTGTCAGCTTTTATGAAGCGGTGATGAACTGGAAGAAAGAGCCCATTGATATGGGCGGCTACAATGATTATGTGATGATGAAAACCGATGGTACGCCTGTGGGCGGGATTTGTCATAAGCAGGGAGTAAATGCGCAGTACCCAAGTGGATGGATAAATTACTTTACTGTAGAAAACCTAGATGCAGCGTTGAAAGAAGTTACCGCAAGAGGTGGAAAACAGGCGGGTGATATACGTCATCACGGGAAAGACAGCTTCTGCGTGATTGTTGATCCAAGTGGTGCAGCTTGCGCGCTTTATGAAAAAGGTCAAGGCTAAGTCGGTAATTCAAATTTTCAGGGCATTCAATAAAAAAGGCAGCGTGTCGTTCATACTCACTGCCTTTTGTTATCATTTAAATTAAGATGGCGTATGTAGTATGCCGCGGTTACTTATTCAATACGCCGCGATTAACCTGATCCCGTTCAATCGACTCAAACAGTGCCTTGAAGTTACCCTCGCCAAAACCTTCGTCTTGTTTGCGCTGAATAAATTCAAAGAACACCGGGCCAAACACGGTTTCAGAGAAAATTTGAAGCAATAGGCGAGGCTCACCATTTTCCGTTGTGCCGTCCAATAGAATGCCGCGCTTTTGCAGCTCATCCACGTTTTCGCCGTGCCCTGGAAGACGCTCTTCAAGCATGTCGTAGTAGGTGTTTGGTGGAGGTGTCATAAACTTCATGCCTTTTGCTTTAAGCTTATCTAAACACGCCACTAGGTCGTCGCAGGCAAAGGCGATATGCTGGATCCCTTCACCATTGTATTTCATTAAGAACTCTTCAATTTGGCCACCACCGCCAACCGCCTCTTCATTTAACGGTATGCGAATTTTACCGTCTGGCGCCGTCATCGCTTTTGATAATAGGCCGGTGTATTCACCTTTAATATCGAAGTAGCGAATTTCTTTGAAGTTAAATAGCTTCTCGTAGAATCCTGCCCAAAAATTCATGCGGCCTCGGTATACATTGTGGGTAAGATGATCAAGCGTGTGAAAACCACATCCTTCAGGATGGCGATCAACGCCTTCAATCCAATTGAAGTCAATATCGTAAATGGTGTTTTCACCTTCATAGCGGTCGATTAGGTACAACATTGCGCCACCAATACCTTTAATGGCAGGAAGCTTTAGCTCCATTGGACCTGTGTAGGTATCCATAGGCTGAGCACCGCGAGCCAGTACTTCTTTATATGCATGTTGTGAATCTTTAACTCGAAACGCCATACCGCATGCAGATGGGCCGTGTTCTTCGGCGTAATAGGCTGCATGGCATTTCTTTTCGTAGTTACTTAATAAATTAATGTCGCCTTGACGCCATAATTCCACGTCTTTTGATTTATGGCGAGCAACAAGGGTAAAACCCATAGCTTCAAAAATGGGTTCCAACATGCCTTTTTTCGGCGCAGTGAACTCTAAAAATTCAAACCCGTCTAATCCGATAGGGTTTTCAAACAAATCAGCCATAGCGTTACATCCTCAACGTAAATCACATTTTATAATTGTTATCTGATTGTAATTGTGTAGTGAAAAATCAGGCAATAGGGGGCGAGTTCACGCGTTTGTGGAATGGAAAGCAAAGCTGTAACGTTATGTTTTCACCAGTGGCTATGTAAGTTAAATAGGGGAATGTATATTCCCCTAAATGTTTGAAAGTAAAAGCTATTAATCAAATATTTAAAGTGCGATTAGTGTTCAGAATTTAGTACAAGCGTTGGTCCTTGTATCATTGTGACTATTTCATTTGTACTTAAACGTTCATATTTCACCATCGTAATTCTTTTTGAGGCCTTTCCAGCAGGCAAGGTAGTCTCGTTGGCGAATATCACTGTTTAATGCAAACTCAGTGGGCGCAATGGCATAGCGCGACTCAAACATAAATGCTAGCGTGTTTTCGTAACGCTGGGGTGAGAGTTCGGCATTTGATGCTTTTTCAAATACTTCAGCTTCTGGGCCATGGGGAGTCATGCAGTTGTGAAGGCTCATACCGCCTGGTACAAATCCGTGTTCTTTGGCGTCGTACATTCCTTCAATCAGTCCCATAAACTCGCTCATAACATTTCTATGGTAATACGGTGGGCGAAAAGTCTTTTCCGCCACCATCCACCTTGGTGGAAAAATAACGAAGTCGACATTTGCCGTCCCTTCCAGTTCAGATGGTGAGGTAAGTACGGTAAATATTGACGGGTCAGGGTGGTCAAAACTTACGGTGTTCATAACGTTGAAACGGGATAAGACATACTTATACGGGGCAGAGTTGCCTACCCAAGCCACTACATCAAAAGGGGAATGATCAAGCTTTGCTTCAAACAAATTTCCACAAAACTTGTTTACCACGGTGTGAGGCGTTTCATTATCTTCGAACCATGCCTTGGGGTAGCAAAAGTCGCGTTGGTTAGCATAGCCGTTAGCGCCTACAGGGCCGCGCTCTGGTAACACAAAGGGATGACCATAGTTTTCGCAGATATATCCGCGAATTGGCCCATCAGTAGGGTTAACCGCAAAACGAACGCCACGAGGAATAACCGCAATTTCACCCACAGACAGGTTGAGTCTGCCAAATTCAGTGGTGATCAGCATGTCACCAAGCTGGGGGACAATAAGCATTTCTCCGTCTGACGAGTAGAAAACGCGGTTTTGCATATTAGCATTGGCACTGTAGCAGTGAATGCCCATACCCACTTGAGTTTTAGCATCACCATTAGTGGCAATGGTGACAAGCGAATCTACAAAATCGACGTCTTTTTCTGGTAAGGGAACAGGGTCCCACCTAAGCACATTCGGAGGGCAATGCACATCAGACTCAGGGGCCGTTCTTATTAGGCCGTTATCAATTTTTTCAAAGTCGCCCATGGCAATGGACGGACGTAAACGGTAGGTCCAGCTTCGACGGTTATCAGCTCGTGGAGCAGTAAACGCGGTACTGCTAAATTGTTCAGCGTAAAGCTTATAATTTACTTTCTGCGGGCTGAACTGTCCTTCAGGTAAAGCACCTGGCAGCGCCTCTGTTTCGTGCTCGTTATTAAAACCCGTTAAATACGACAAATTATCCATAAACCCTCCAAAAGCGGCATTGTTAAGCGCTAGCCCCTCTGAGACTAATAAAGTAGTTACAAATGAAACTATGTGGTTTAGGCTAGAGGTAAATGAAATGTAAATCAATTTCCAGCATCGGTTAGGAGAAATGGAGCCCACGGTTATTTGGTACGCTAGCTTTACACCTTTCAAAGTAAGGCCTAAAAAAGGTTACGCTTAGCTTGGGTTTTAAAACACAGCTATAGGCGCTGAAAATTTACGTGAAGTTAATATTGAACGCGTTTGAAGCCTCGTATTATCTGTCAGGACCATATGGGTAATAGCATGTCAAAACCAACCGAAGCAAAAAGCGAATTTGAGAGCGATAACAGAAGTAGAAACTGCAAGAGTAGTAGCAGTAAAAAGGGCTTAGAACATGCAACTAGAAGATATGCTTGCCTACAAGGTAGCCATGCTTGCCAGCGATTTAAGCGAGTCGCTTTCAAAGGAATATGCAGAATATGAACTTACCAAACCAGAATGGCGCATCTTAGCCACATTAGGTGGCCGAAGTGAAAGCTCGCCAACCTCACCGCTCACCGCAAAAGACATTGCTATCGCAACACGACTAGATAAAGTACAAGTTTCGCGAGCCTTAGAGCGTTTAGTTGAACGAGATGCGATTTACAAACGTGTGAGTAGGCGTGATAAACGAGCAACACTCATTTCATTGTCAGAAGAAGGACAGCGAATCTATCGGGATTTGCTGCCTAAAATTGTGGATTGGCAAAATAAGCGTTTGCAAAATATCACTGAAGATGAGTATCTAATATTCCTAAAAGTGATAGATGCACTAAGGCCTTAAAATTCGGGTGAAGTCGTTGTTCAGTCTGGTCTGAGCAGATGTAAGGACATTGTCAAAAAGGTTACTTTCGCGTCTTCAACTGTTAAATTCCCACGAACTAATCAAATGGGGACGTTATTGTCTTAATTAGTCATAACGTGTTCCCCTTAAATATCGAAAAGGCGCTTTTATCTAGTACTTCTATTAAGCGCTTAGCGAGGACATTGAGTGGCACCCTTAGACATATACGCAGGTATAAAAGCACGTGAAACCATAGTGAAGAACGGGTTTTCGCCCGAGTTGTTTAGTTATTTCTTGGGAGCGTCCGGCGGCCCCAAATGGTTTTCACTGGCTGGTTTAGACCGCGTACTATTTCCAGAATGGTTTGCCAATGTTGAGCATCAAATACACGTAATCGGCTCATCAGCGGGAGCGTTTCGTACCATTTGCGCAGTTCAAAACGACCCACTTGCAGCTATAAATCGTTTAGCTACCTCTTATTCACAAACAACTTATAGTAGTGATAAGCCTACGCCTAGAGAAATTACTGCTAAAGCTGAAGATTTGCTGAAAGAAATGGTGGATGACGCAGGCAAAGAAGAAGTGCTGTCGAATTCGCGCTTTAAAGCGCACCTGATTGTTGCTAAATGTTTGGGCGCTACTCGGTTCGAAAGTAAATTCAGGCAACTTTCCGGCTTGGCTATGAGTGCAGCGGCCAATACAGTAAACAGAAAACACCTTTCTCGTTTATATACGCGCTATGTGTTTTCAACGCCTAATACGGAGTTCGCGATAAAAGATCCGTATCAACTGCCTACTCAGTACCACACGTTAACCCACGGAAATATTCATACCGCGCTGCTAGCGTCTGGTTCTATTCCTGTGGTTATAGAGGGTGTACAGCAAATTGAAGGCGCGCCAGCCGGTATGTATCGAGATGGTGGTATTATTGACTATCACTTTGATTTGTCCTTTGGGCCAGATGATGGCTTAGTGTTGTACCCCCATTTTTACGATAAGCCCATACCAGGCTGGTTTGATAAGGGCCTGAAGGGCAGGGTGCCCCATCGCTCAAGTTACGATAACGTTGTAATGCTGGTGCCTTCCGCATCCTTTGTGGCGAACTTGCCTTACAGCAAAATTCCCGACAGGAAAGACTTTGAGGTGCTCGATGCAGATACGCGCATCAAATACTGGCAAACGGTATTGAAAGAAACCGACCGGCTGGGCGAATATTTTATGCGCGCTGTTAGCGATGGAACCTTAGTGGACGCTATCAAGCCGCTTCCATTTAAAATGATGTAAGCTAATCGATATTGATGAAGAAAGGGCCTAACTGCTGTCAAATTAGTCACTTGAATCGTAATTTGATAAGTTTTTCTTGCAGCTAGCGCCCGCGCTAAGTATTATACGCGCCGTTGTGTGGCATTCGCCTACCTTTCAGGTGCAACATAAAATAATATGCGTCTATAGCTCAGTTGGTTAGAGCGCTACCTTGACATGGTAGAGGTCCCCTGTTCGAATCAGGGTAGACGCACCATCTACATCCAATCAGATTTCACCTTTTGTAGAATCCTATTTCCGTTATTTGCGCGGTATGGTGTACGTACGCTGCCTAAATTTTCAACCGGTATCGAGTATAGCCTCTTATTAGACCATCCAACTGCCGGTTTTAGACTACACTGAAATAGTGTTGATAATTTTTATCGAGCGCTAAGTACTTAAATAGAAGTTACGGGAGTACAATGAGCCTAAAGAGATACCAAGAGCCCCTGTTGTTTGCACAACATGGTGCTGCCGAAAGGCGGTTCCTAGAGCTTATTAGTGCGTTACCAAAAGTATCGGTTCAAGGATACGATAAGCACCGAAACGTGATCTATTGGAATAAATCAAGTACAGATATTTATGGCTATAGCGAGAGCGAGGCACTTGGCCGAAAGCTTGAAGACCTCATAATTCCTAACTTTATGAGAGATGACGTCGTTAAATTCCATCAGCGCTGGATTGAATTTGACGAACCTATCCCTTCAGATGAACTAGTGTTGAAGAAAAAAGGGGGGCAACCTGTTCACGTTTTTTCTTCTCATGTGATGTTAAAACAAGGTACTGATTCGCCAGAGATGTACTGCGTTGATATTGACTTAACCGAACAGCACGAGATACGCCAAGAACTGGAGCGAATGGCGTCAACTGACCTACTCACAAATCTACCGAATAGGCGCGCATTAGAACAATGCTTAACCTCTGTCATCGACAATGCGAAATCATCTAACACAGGTTTTGGGCTATTTTTTATCGACCTCGACATGTTTAAAGAGGTTAACGATACCTTAGGGCATACTTGGGGTGATGAACTACTTAAATCGGTTGCTAAGCGCTTGTCAGGCTGTATTGATAGCACTAATGGCGTACTTGCTCGGTTTGGTGGCGATGAGTTCGTTTATTTAGCGAATGAAGTCACCTGCGAAAATAGATGTGAGGAAATCGCAAAAACCTTGTCTGCCTGCTTTATAGATAGCTTTGCGTTAAGTACAGAAAATGTTCACATTACCTCTAGTATCGGGATCAGTATGTATCCTCGTGACGGTGATGTTATTGACGACCTTTTAAAGCATGCTGACGCTGCAATGTACCAGGCGAAAGCCGAAGGCCGTAATCGATACCACTTTTTCACTAATACGTTAAGTCATCGACTTCGCGAACAAAGACGTATTGCTGCTAATTTGCGTGAATCGCTGAGAAATGATGAATTCGAACTTTTATTCCAACCCCAGATCGATGTAAAAACTGGCAAATTTGCTTCCTGTGAAGCTTTGCTTAGATGGTGTCCTGAAGATAAAACAAAGGCAGTGACGCCCGATATTTTCATACCTATCGCTGAACGCGGTGAGCTTATTGGCGATTTAGGAAATTGGGTATTAAAAAAAGCATGTCAGCAGGCCCAGGCATGGAAGGAAAAAGGTATTGAAATTCGAATCGATATAAATGTGTCGGGTAAAGAGTTAGAGAAAAGCTCATATTTTGATAGCCTGACTGCATATCGAGCGGAATATGCTTTATCACCGGAAGATATAGGGTTAGAGCTTACCGAGAACGTGCTTATTAAATCAGACAGCACTATTCTAGACGGCCTGAAAGCACAACGAGATCTTGGAGTGGAAATCTCCATTGACGATTTTGGTACAGGCTACTCTTCGCTCAGCTATTTGAAACATTTTCCGGTAACGCATTTAAAAATCGACCGTTCTTTTCTTGATGGCGCACCAGAAAATGATTTTGATAGTGCATTAATGGAGGCCATTGTTAACGTAGGCCATAAATTAAATTTGAAGATTGTTGTGGAAGGGGTGGAAACCGAGAGTCAGTCTGACTATTGCAAATCACTAAACGTAGAGTTTGTACAAGGCTATCTATTCTCGAGGCCAATAAGCGCAGACGCCATAGAGGCCTTGTACATAGAACAAAGCAAGTAAGTGTAAAAGCCACTTAGTATGTACTCTGACATTTAGCTTAGGTAGTCGATATTAATGCGTGATAAACGTTTACCAACTACCCAACAAATGACCTGTTAATACACGTTCCAAAGCGCTGGTTTGGCAAAGTAGTAGCCCTGCTGATGGTCAACTCCTAACTTAATTAACGCTACTGATTCAGCTTCGTTTTCTACCATTTCCGCAATAACTTTTATGTTCAAACCTTTCGCTATACTGACAAGGCTTGAAACAAATAGCTGGTTGTCTTTGTTGGTATGAATACCCTGAGTCAAACGACCAGAAAGTTTGACGAACTGTGGCTGTATTGCGCGCAGGCCCGCCAGTGAGGCGAAATTATCACCAAAGCGCTCAATGGTAATGCGGCTGCCAAGGCTGATTAACTGCCGACAAAGCGACTCTGTGACTTCTCGGTGTTGTATCAAGGCCGCATCTTCAATCTCAAAAAGAAGTCTATGGCTTAACGCTTTGCGTTTAGCAATTTCTTTTACTAACCAGTCTCTAAATTCAGCATTAGCGACTGATGCTATGCTCAAATTTACCGCAACTTGTTGCGAGGTAACTTCTAGCTTTTTCAGCACGATGTGGGTAACTAACTTGTCTACCTGCGGGATGAGGTCGAGTCGTTCGGAAGCAGGGATCAGCTGCGCCATAGGAATAACATCATTGGTATCCTTGTCTTTAAATCGACCTGATGTTTCATAGTAGGCGGGTACGTTTTGCTCTGTGTCCATTACGGGCTGAATAACGATGTCTGCATACTGTTGAGAGACAATGAAATTAAGACGTTCACGCCATTGTGAATTGCTGTGTACTTTTGATATTTCAGACGCCAACTGCCAGCCGTTTGAGGTTTTCATTGCGGCAATAAGTGCACTATCCACATTTTCCATAATTTGCTGCATAGACATCGAACTAATAAACCGAGTTATTCCCATAAAGACGGCCTTTGTACCATCTCTCAACGGTGAAACAGTTGCGCATTGCTTGGCGATGTTAGTGAGCATGATTTCCCGGATAGGGTTTTCCATTGGTTCACTGAGCAGCGCAAAATCTCCACCCGATAATCTAAACACAAATCGAACGTTGTTGTTGTTTTTGGCTTCTTCAAGCAGAACGTTTGCCACTGCTTTTATGTAACTGTCGCCAGGCACCATGCCTAGTTTGGCATTGATGCTACCAAGGTGGGCAAGCCGAACAATAACAAGCTCTTTCTCTTGAGAGGGGGCGTTTTTATCTAATAGGGCACGCATGTGGCGTTCGAACGCTCCTCTATTGGCTAGCGTCGTAAGCGCATCTTTACTTGCTTCTTTTTTAAATAACTCTGACTGTCGCTTTAGCTCATCAAATTTAGAGGATAGTGTGTTCGACAGAGAGTTAGCTGCGTCGATTAATGGCCCAAAATCCTTACTTGATACAGTAATATCAGGAGAGGTGAAATTATGACTAGCAATCTCATTGAGTTTTTTAACGGTTTCGTAAATCGGCCGTTTAATCTTCCGATTCATTAATATCACGAAAAGTGAAAGAAGCACTGCCAGCACTAAAAATGCCGCAGCATTTTTAACTAGCGTAGCGAAGAATCGTGCTGCAGTTTCTTGCTTGTTTGAAGTGAGGACAAGCTTACTACCGCCGGTACCTAAAGATACCCGTTTATCAAAGTCAGGGCTGGGGTCGATAAGTGAAAACCATGATGGCACACGGCTATTGGACGTCATGCCCTTTTGCACAATGCTTTTGCCGTTTTCGTCAATAATAGCAGCGGCTGAAATATAAGGCTGTGCAACGGCACTTTCTAGCAAAGAATCAAAGACTAGTTGCTCAGTTTGTGAAGACGGAGAACTCAACTGACTAATAGTGTTTTTATAAATTACGGCGCTTTTCTCAGCCTGTAGCGTTACTGCTTCAGACACGTGCGCTTGTAGTTCACGTAATTCGGCGACAGATAATGCAGTAAATGCTAAAAACAAGAGGGTGACAATACCCAAATTGGTTCGACTAGATAGCTTCATTACTAGCAGTTATCTCCTTTAACTGAGAAATTTATGTTTGTTTTAACGATTGCATGCAATAACGCGCAACCACTGAATCGCTGCATGATACAAAAGCGGCGGTACGTGATATTTACTTAAAGTAAATGTCACGCACCGTAATTGTAGCCTATAGATTGTGTGAGTGCTATTTACACAATGTAATCACAAATGTATAGCAAAACAAAGTGTTAAGCGAGCAGTAATAAAGTCTTTATGGAGGCTTTACATTTTATCTTTCATCTAGCCACCACGTTTTATTCGGAGCTTCGCCCGCACTCTTAATGGGAACAATTTCGCCAAAGATCGGGATGCTGGTGGGAACACCCTTGGCATTGGCAAGGTCTGTAATTTTTATTAAAGGTTCATTCCAGTTATGCAGCGCCAAATCAAAGGTACTGTTGTGTACAGGCATCATGACACTGGCTTGAACATCAATATGTGCTTGCAGGCTCTCTTCAGGCAGCATGTGAATATCAGACCATAATTCGTTGTACGCGCCGGTTTCAATCATAGACAAATTGAACGGACCGTACTTTTCACCAACGGTCTTAAACCCATCGAAATAGCCCGAGTCACCGCTGTAAAAGATGTTGGTGTTCGACGATTTCATAACCCAACTTGCCCAAAGGGTTTCGTCTCTGTCAAATAAACCTCGCCCCGAGAAATGCTGAGACGGTGTGGCCACTATTTCAATGCCGTTCACTTTTGTGCTTTGCCACCAATTTAACTCAACAATTTTACTTGCATCCACACCCCAGTCGCGCAAATGATTGCCCACTTTTAACGGTGTGATAAAAACGTCGACCTTGTTTTTTAGTATTTCAATACTGCCCTTATCTAAATGGTCGTAATGATCGTGACTTATAATAACGGCATCTAATTTAGGCAAGTCTTCTAGTGAAATTGGCGCTTGGTGGAAACGCTTGGGCCCCATCCATTGAACAGGAGAGGCACGCTCACTGAAGACCGGATCGATCAATATATAGCGCTCAGAAAGTTTCAGTAGGGTAGTAGAGTGGCCAAGCTTTATCACGCTATCTTCTGCAACTGCGTCAAGCATTTGAGGGGTAAGTGTCGACACGGGTATATCAAACGTTGGTGTTGCGGCATCTCTGTTGTCGCGAAAGTACGCCTTGGTGACTTTCCACATGTCTCGCCACGTCGTTTTATATTCAATATGGGTATTAGTGAATTTTTCAGGTTGTGACGCGCTCGCAGCAAGGCTGTTTGAAGAACCACAAAAAGATGTCATAAATAAAACTCCAACAAGAAAGCGTGTGCGATTAAAAACGGGCATGCTCTCACCTTAAATTAAAAGTATACTGCACAGTGTAGTTTACACATGGTAAACTAATTTTTTAAAAAGTAAACTAGTGGGTGTAGTTTTTGTTGGGAAGGAAAGATTACGGCTAATTGGAAATATACAGCCAGCAGTAGAAAGGTTTTCAAATGCTGGCTGTTAAAAATATTAGGTTCGACAGTGTAGTCATTTATACTGCGAACAAGTGCCTAACTTATCGCGTTAGTTGGACGTGCCTTGCTGCTCTGACTTAATACCGTGGAACGTACAGTGAAGTACCGGCAAAATGAGCAGTGTAAGCACGGTGGCAACGGTCAGGCCAAATACAATGACTACCGCCATTGATGCGAAAAACGCGTCAGAAAACAGCGGGATCATGCCCAGTATGGTTGTGATTGCTGCCATGGAAACGGGGCGTACACGAGACACCGATGCGGTTACAACGGCATCAAAAGCGCCACTGTTACTCTTTGCCTGAACGTTTATTTCTTCCATTAGTACTATCCCGTTTTTAAGTACCATACCAATAAGGCTTAGGCTGCCCAGCAACGCCATAAAAGTAAAGGGTGCACCAACCAGCACCAAGCCGCCAATAATACCGATAGTGGTAAGCGGTATTACGCCCCATATGGCTAACGCTTGGCGTAGCTTGCCAAACAGCAATACGGTGATAATAAACATTCCCAAAATACCAATGGGCATACTCGCGAATAGGGCGCTTTGCGCGTCTGTTGACGTTTCGTATTCGCCGCCCCATTCGATGCGGTAGCCATCAGGCAGTTTAAGCTCTTCTACAAGAGGGCGAACTTTAGCTTGTACACTCGCTGCCGTTTCACCGGATAAAGGCATTGGCTCAGCGTAAACCGCCAGCATACGCACCCGATTGCGGCGTTTGATGATAGGGTTATCAAGCGATACATCTACATTACTAATAACGTCAGCCATACTAATGTATTTACCTTGTTCTTGGCTCCATACATTAAGTGAGGCAAGGTTATCTATGTCATAGCGCTGGTTTGGATCGTTGCGCATAACAATAGGTATTAAATCGCTACCTTCGCGGTAAAGACCCACAGTTTCACCTTCATTATTAAGTAAAAATGCAGTGTGAACTGCGTCTCGTGTAACGCCTATGCGCCTGGCTTGTTCTTCCAAAAACACCGGCTCAACAAATGGGACTTTATTGCTCCACGATAGCCGCACGCTGTCCATGGTTTTCTCAGCTTGAAATATGGCTTCAATGTCGCTACTTATCTCACGCAAAACTTCAGGTTCTGGCCCGTAGATCCTCGCTTCAATAGCTGCTTTTGCAGAAGGGCCTACTTGCAGTGCTTTAACCTTGTATTGCACATTAGGGAAGTCTTCCCGCACCAGTTCAATAATTTCTCGCATACGAGCATCACGAGATTCTACCGTATTGGTTTCAACAATAAGTTGGCCATAGCTGGCATACATGTCTTCTGGCGCATAAGTAAGGGTAAGGCGCTGTGCACCGCCACCAATAACACTGGTTACGTTGGCAATATCTTCCATGTTCAGCACGTTGCTTTCCAAGCGGCGTATAGACTGCTCAGTGGTTAAAATGTCGCTACCTTCAGGCAGCCACAAATCTACAAAAAACAACGGAGTGGATGAATCTGGGAAAAATGCGTTTTTGACAAACTTACCTGACGCCATGCTGCCTACCAGAGCAACAAGTACCAGAACTATTGTCACGTAGCGGTGATTGATAGCAGCAGTAAGTACACGCTTGTATACGGTAAAAATAATGCCTTTGTACGGGTCGTCGTCCTCATCGCTGTTGCCCCGTTCTTTTTCAGTTTTAAACAACAAATCGAAAAAGAAAGGCGTTATGGTGAGCGCGGTGATCCAACTTAAAAATAGCGAGAAGCACAGCACCCAAAATAGCGAGCCGACGAATTCACCTGTGGCATCTGGCGACAGACCAATTGGCGCAAAAGCAGTGATGGCAATCACGGTAGCACCAAGTAGCGGTAAACCGTTTTGAGACACTACGTCTTTTGCCGCCTGAAGCTTGGTTTGCCCTTTTCTCACACCAATTAGCATGCTTTCGGTGACCACTATGGCGTTGTCGACCAACATGCCAAGGGCAATAATAAGCGCGCCCAAAGAGATTTTTTGCAATTCAATGCCTTTTACCGACATCAATATAAAGGTGCCGAGAATGGTAAGCACAAGAATGAGCCCCATCAAAACGCCACTGCGCCAGCCCATAAAAAGAAGCAGTACGAAAATAACGATGGCTACGGCTTCAACAAGATTAATCAGAAAGCCAGTCACAGAATCGTCGACCACTGTGGGCTGGTTGTAAACGGTATTTAGCGACATACCCAGAGGCATTCGCTGCTCTAACTCGGCAATTTTGCTATCAAGCCGTTTACCTACGTCAACTACGTTGACTGCCGACGCGAACGACACACCAATCGACAGGGCCGGCGTACCAGAACTGTGATAAAGAATTGAAGGGGTATCGTTAAGCTTGCGCTCAATGGTCGCGATATCCGTTAAGCGAATTAGGCCGCTGGCCGGTGAGCCAATTACCACTTGGCCTAACGCCTCTAAATTATCAAATTCACCAGTGGGCTGAATAGACAGGCGTTTGCCCTGAACCTTGATCGACCCCGCATTGCCCACCACATTTTGCGCGGTTAAAAGGCCAGCAATGGATTCGGCAGAAACATTCAGGGTTTTCATTTTATCGTAATCTAAAGACACAATAATTTGTTCGCTCACCGTACCGGCAATAGATACTTTTTTTACGCCCTCAACAAGCTGTATTTCTCGCTGCATTAAGTCAGCAAAGTCTTCCATTTGCTTAAGGGAATAGTCTTCACTTTTGAGGGTAAGCAATAAACCAAATACGTCTCCAAAGTCATCGTTGACAATAGAGGTGCTGGTGCCAGGTGGCAGTGATGCTTGTGCATCGCCCACTTTACGTCGCAAGTTGTCCCAGTATTGTTCTAGGTCCTTGGCCTGAACACTGCTTTTAAGTTCAACGGTAATTTGCGACAGCCCTACCATGTTTACCGAACTGATACGCTTTACGTTGGGTATACGCTGAATAGCCTTTTCAAGCTGCAACGTAACCTCTTCTTCAACTTGCTCAGGCGTAGCCCCAGGGTACTGGGTCATAACCAGTGCGTTTCTTATGGTAAATTCGGGAAATTCAAGCTGACCTAAGCCAAGAAAAGTGACTATGCCGCCAACACCTAAAATGATGGCGACCATCCAGCTTATGACTTTTTGACGAAAGAAATATTCGACCATAATTTACAGGCCTCCTTCTTTCGTCCACTCAGTAACGGATTGGCCTTCTTTTACAAGGTGAGCACCAGCAGCAACAATTTTATCATCGTCGTTTAGCGGGCCTTCAACTAACAAGCCGTTAGAAATACCACGGGCGATCATCACTTCTACCGCTTCGACCGTGCCTTTCTTTTTATCGTCTTCATTTGGTTTAAAACGCCATACTATGGCCTTGTCCGGTTCTGCGTTGTCTGTAACTACTGCGCCAAAAGGAACCAACCAAAGCTTCGCGTCAGATTCAATTAACTTCGACATATCAAGTAATACGGTAGCGCTCATGCCTGAAAGCACGTTGATATCGTCTGGTTCTGGCAGAGTAATAGTGACTTCGTAGCTAAGCTCACCTTGTCGCGTAGTGCTTTCGTGGTCTTTGTACATAGCGGCGTACCGCTTTTCTGGCATGCCAGAGAAAGTGACCCACGCCATTTCCGACGTGCGATTCTCACGGGCTCGAGAGCGGTCAATCATACGCATTTTTTGCTCTGGTAACTGAAACGTTACGTCGATAGCGCCCGGCATATGAAGCTCGGCAATGGTTTGTTGAGGCACTATAACTTGATAATTTTCAACAGGCACAGAGGCGATAAGCCCCGCAAACGGTGCGCGAAGCTCAGTGTAACTTAGCTGGTCCTGCGCATTAGTCAGGCTGGCTTTAGCAGCTAAAAAATTGGCTTTCGCTTCATCAAAGGTAGAGCGGCTTACAGCGCCTTTTTCCACCGAAGCTTCCATACGTTCAAACATCGCTGAAGACACATCGAACTGAGATTGGGCGGTGGCGAGCTGCGCTTTTGCGTCTCTGTCGTCAAGTCGTGCAATAAGCTGGTTCTCTGTAACTTCCTCGCCCGCTTTTACATTAAGTTCTTGTAGTTTGCCGCCAATGCGAAACGAAAGGTTAGAATACTCTGCAGCTTCTACTTGCCCTGGGAATTTAGCAATGGTCTCGTCCGAATGCTGAACTTTATAAAGTGTTACCGGTGTTGAAGATACAGCTTTAGGTGGAGTAGGGGTGTCTTCACACGCACTTAAGCCAGCAAGTGCAGTAAATGCAACTACAGCGCGCATGGCTACACGGTGAAAGAGACTTTTTTTAAGCAACATGGTAACTCTCCATTTAAATAGACCACTTTTTTATTCCCATTTAGACAATGGGTTATCATTAATTGCGTGCATGCTCATCATTGTTGACGAGGATTTTATACAAACCAATATACGCTTTATTTAATGCACTTAAGGGTTATAGTGTTATTTATCGTTTTCGATCAGATCTTTGTTCACAAACACAAGCGTTAACCAGTGTGTCTAAATCTACACTTTCGCGGCGTGTTGCGAATGCGAAACGAGGTATCGCAAAATTACACGCCAGTTACTTCTTTGCGTTATCTGGTTTTTCATCGGGCGCTAGTTTTTCAGCATATCCTTTAGGCGGCGGAGTCCAGCCACGCATCTTTGAATGTTTGTCGTGCAAATCGGCTTTCAAGGCATCTTCAATAAGCGACTCGAGTTCGCTGAACAGTTTTAGGTAATTGTTGTCTACCCGTTCGCCACTCGCGTCATCTACCCATGCGTGATACAGCACATCGTTTTGTTGAGACTCAATATTTTTGTAGGCCATTTTTTGTCGCTCAACTTGGAAAGGGTGTATATTGAGTGAGCGTAATGCCTCCGCTCCCATTTCCAATGCACTATGATAGGTTTCTGATACTACAAAATCTGCGCCCAACTGGCGCAAGCGGTAGCCATGACCACGGTCAAAGGCACGGGCAAGCACTTTGACATTAGGAAAGGCGTGTTTGGCGTACTTCACCATTTCTGCAGCTGTTTCTCTATCGTCAATGGCAATAACTAATAAAGACGCTTCGTGCGCCCCTGCGGTATGTAATATGTCAGGTTTAGATGCATCGCCAAAGTACGCTTTGTTGCCGAAGCGCCTGAAAAGATCTATCTGCTCTGAACGAATATCAAGCACAACGGTTTTAACGTCATTGGCTGCTAACAGCCGATTAATAATTTGCCCAAAACGACCTATACCAGCAATGACCACAGTGCCTTTTTCGTCGATAACATCATCATCACGCTGTGATTTTGCATTTTTGTAGCGCGGAATTATGGCTTTGTCGAAAAGAATGAAAAGCCCAGGCGTTAAAAACATGGATATAGCCACAACAAGAGAAAGTACAGAAATAATGTCGTTGGGCAGCACGTAGTTCTGCGAGGCAAAACTTAACAGCACAAAGCCAAATTCACCCGCCTGGGCAAGGCTTAGTGTGAACAGCCATTTGTTAGTGCCTTTTATTTTGAAAATCAAGGCGATGATAAACAGCACAATGGCTTTCATAAGCATAACTGCGACAGTTAGCCCTGCTATCAACATAGGGTTCTCACTAAGCACTGAAAAGTTAATGCCAGCGCCTACCGTTATAAAAAAGAGACCTAACAATAAGCCTTTAAACGGCTCGATATTGGCTTCAAGTTCATGCCTGAATTCACTATTGGCTAGAACTACGCCCGCTAAAAATGCGCCAAGGGCGGGAGAAAGCCCCACAAGCCCCATTAACGCAGCAATGCCGATAATTAGCATGAGTGCTGTGGCTGTGAATATCTCTCGTAAACCAGAAGAGGCAACAAACTTAAATAATGGGCGGCTTAAGTAGTGTCCGCCAATAGTAAGAAAGGCAATTGAGCTAATGATCACCAACCCAGAAGCCCATGGAGCAAGCCCTTCTACTAAATTAAAGCTATCGTGTGATTCTGCTGCGCCATGTTCGCCGCCAGCGGCAACAAGTTCGGGTATGGCAAGTAAGGGAATAAGCGCAAGCATGGGAATAACCGCGATGTCCTGAAACAGCAACACGGAAAAAGCACTTTTGCCTCCTTCCGTTTTTTGAAGCCCTTTTTCTTGTAATGTTTGTAAAACGATGGCGGTTGAAGAAAGGGCGAAAATAAGGCCTATCGTAAGTGCAATGCTAAAAGGCTGTTCAAGTAACAAGGCGACGCCAGTGATAAGTGCTGTGGTTAGTGCTAACTGCAGGCCGCCTAAGCCCATAAGTTTAGATTTCATGGCCCAAAGTGAACGGGGCTCTAGCTCTAGCCCAACTAAAAACAGCATCATGACTACACCAAATTCAGCAAAATGCTGAATAGCGACAGTTTCGTCACCAACAAGGCCAAATATGGGGCCAATCACTAGCCCTGCTATTAAATAGCCTAGTACAGACCCTAAACCAAGGCGCTTTGCAATGGGTACGGCTATTACAGCGGCTACAAGGTAAATAAATGCATATAGAAAATAGCCAGTCACATTAATCTCCTTGAGGTGTACAAAGGTCTGCCAGGTTCTCGATGCACTTTGCTTTTTCTAAATCGAGGGTGTTGGACGTTAATTTATTAAGCAGGGTTGTCCACTTCCCCCTATGTTGAGCTACCCGATGTTCTTCCTGAGCGGTACGCGAGCCAAATATTGCAAATGGAGCGATGTAGGTCATATGGGTGATTTGTGCCATTTGCTCTAAAGGCTGAAGTAGTTGCCTAATGGTGTAGTGATTGAAACCGTCAGTTTGATAGGCCTCTTCTTTACCGCCTGCACTTAACGCACAAAGAAACAATTTACCTTTAAGCGCAGTACCTTCGTGGCCGTAGGCGAACCCATATTCCAACACCAAATCTTGCCACTCTTTTAAAATAGAAGGCGTTGAGTACCAGTAAAGAGGAAACAAAAAAATAATGACATCGTGGTCGACTAAACGCTGCTGTTCCCGCTCAATATCAATATTAAAATCTGGGTATTCTGCGTACAGGTCTACGGCGGTAACGTGCTTATTCATTTTTGCTTCGTGAAAAAGAGGCACGTTCACTTCCGAGCGGGTTTGCGCAGGGTGAGCAAAAAGAACCAGTACTTTTTTACTTTCCTTGGCGCGCTCTACAGTGCTTTCAATGATGTTCTCGTCAGTCATGCATTTCTACTCATTGTTACAGCCAGCTCTCATTGAGCTATAAGGAGCCGTTGATTTTTGATGTGCCAAACACAGCTATGGTCAAAAAACCTAAATTTATTCATTAATTCAATATGTACGTTTAGAGCAAATAAGAATGTGTTTTTCCTCAAAGTTATAAGGTAGTCAATATATACTAGGTTGAAAAAAGTTACCTGATTACTATTATATACTTTTAAACGAAATAGCTTTGAAAATGACGCAAAAAAAGCGTCAGAAAAAGCGCAACTTTCAAACTTTGCTTAGAACAGTATAAACATGAAAACATCAGTAAAAACACTCGCACTTGCATTATCGTTACTTTCACCTTTTGCATCGCTTTCCACCCATGCTCTGCCTCAAGGTAGTGAACTCAAAGCTGGAGCTGCGGTTTGGAATCTGTTTGATGATGCAGACCGATACGCATTGCATGTGGCTTATGTTCACAAACCGCTCGAATCATTTTACGGAATTAGACCAACAGTTCTCTTGGTAAACGCAGATCAAGGCCAACACTATTTCGCTGCGGGGTTGGCAAAAGACGTATACAAATACAATGACTTTTCAGTACGCGTTGCCTTTCACGCGGGCATTGTTGATGAATCTGAAAATTTAGGCGACACCATTGAATTCTATTCATCACTTTCCGGACTCTACAATTTTTCTGAATCATTTTCGCTAGAAGCTGAAATTGGCCACATTTCTAACGGCGGGCTAGGGGACACAAACCCTGGTTCAGAATCGTTTGTATTGAGTGCTCACTACCATTTCTAATCTCGCCTAAACAAGTTGTGCCTACTTCTTTCGTTAAACAGCCCGCTTAAAACGCGGGCTGTTCAATTTCGGGCAAAGACTTTTTTAACTTAACTTTCTGTCGGGCAAGGCGCGCCGCCGTTAATCCAAACCGACATTGCCTTAGCGAACTGTGCATGTGTCCCTGGTGCAGGTGTTCTGCCTGGGCCGGGGTTCCATGCCCATCTCACTAATGGATCATCACTGACATGGTGTTCAAATTCTTTTTTGAACGTTTTCATGTCATCTCTACCCCCACGTTGAGCAAGAAAAGAGTTCAAACGCGGGTTTAACCAATTGTTGCATAACTTTGAGGGGGTCATGTCGTTACCAATAATCATGGTAGGAGGCGGCATGTGCCACACGAAACCTGGCATAAGGTCGTTTGCTGCGCCAGGTGGCCTGCCGGGTTCACGCGCATTCTCATCTTGGTGACACCCACGGCAGTTTACGGGATGCGTTTCGCCAACCTGAACAAACTTTCCGTCTTGAACAGCCATTTTTAAGTTGTTCAAAGAGGTAATGTTCATCGGATGAGGAGTTTTGTTGTCGCCCACCGTTGGGCGGTGAGCACCGTCCTCGATAACACCGTGACAATTCACACACCGTGGATGTGTTGCTACATCGAACAAGTAGTTGAATGCAGTCGTTGGGTTAGGATCCTGCTGATAAGCTTCAAAAGCAGGTGTTGAGTTAGCCACTTGTGAAGCGTTAGCAGTTAAACTTTCATGATTGCTATCGTCATTTTCATGTAAGCTACACCCGATAAGCATAAGTGCGAATAGGGCGCTTACCCCTAAAGCAGATATCATTCTCATCATACTGCCCTCATGCTTTTAATGCTGCGGTAACGTGTTGAGCAAGCATGGGCAAATGACGTAGCCGTACACCAATGGCTTGGTACACTGCATTGCCGATAGCCGGCGCGACACCAATAACGCCTGGTTCACCCAGTCCTACTGGAAACTCCTCACTTTCAACAAGCTCAATATCCATTTCTGGAACATCGTTCATACGTAGAGGAAGGTAGGTATGTAAGTTTGTTTTTGAAACCTGACCGTTTTTCACTTCGTTATGTTCAAACAGTGCCAAGCTCAACCCCCACAGTAATGAACCCTCAAGTTGCGCTATTGCGCCATCTGGATGAATAACAATACCAGCATCAGAAACAACCCATAGCTTCTTAACCGTTATCTTTCCTGTGCGCTTGTTAACGTGAACATGAGCTGCAGTCGCGAGCCAAGCTGGCATAGTGCGTTCTTGACCTGCACTTACGCTATAGCCAATGCCTTCATCAGCACCAAGTTTAACATTCGCCGTCTTTTTCTTAAGAATATCAAGAGTATTGGCAAGTCGAGTGGCACCGCCGACACTTTCTGGCGCTTTGCCCCCTTGTTTTCCTTTTCCGTCTAACATAGCAAGTCTGAAGTCGACGGGGTCTTTGTTCGCTTTCATTGCCACTTCGTCAATAAATGATTCTAAGCCCCATACAATCCAACCTTGACCTACCGAACGCAGCCAACCTGGCGTAAATGTATCTTGTGCTACCTTATTATTAACAGCACGGGCGCGATGGTGAGACATGGTGTACCAATGGTCGGCGCCAGATGCCGAGAACATATCGACTTTTCCTTCGCCGCTTACTCCTGGTGCTAGAAATCCCGGTGCCATTTTTAGTGTTGGCCAGCCTGCCGCAAGCGCATGCTCCATACCTAAAAACTGATTATTTTCATCGAACGACGCATTAAACAGCGAGGTAGATGCAGAGCGGGGTTGATCAAATAATGTATCATCCGGGCGCATGAATACCAGTTTGACTGGCTGGCCAGCAGCTTTAGCTGTAAGCAAAGCTGGAACAATCCAATCTCCATAAAGGCGTCGACCAAAACCACCGCCAAGATAATATTGGTGAAGGATCACATCACTTTCTGGCACTTCTGCGGCCTTAGCTACAGTAGGGAGTGTTAGGCTCTGCCACTGGTTACCCGTATGAATATGCCATTTGCCACCTTTAAATTCAGCAATAGCGTTAAGTGGTTCTAGCTGGAAATGATTGGCAGTTGCGGTGGTGTATAAAGCCTCAATAGTTTGTGCCGCTTTTGATTGCGCCAGCTCTATATTTCCTTCATCTACAAAAACGGTGCCTTCCTTGCGATCACGTACAATTCTTTCGCCTTCTTTTTGTATATCAGCTTCAGAAACATTAGCGGTTTTACCGGCGTTATAGCTGACTTTCACCATATCAACGGCTTTAATCGCTGTGGGGTAGTCTGTAGCCAATACAGTAACCCAACCTTCAATGGTACCGCTCGGATCGGTAAGCACTTTATAACCTTTGTATCCCGGTAAGCTCTTAGCTTTACTGTCGTCCACATTCGTTACTGCACTGCCATAACGAGTCGGAGGCAGAATGGGGCGTGCGTAAAGCATATTTTCCACTTCCACATCAATGCCGTATACCGCAGTACCATTAGTTTTAGGCGGGATGTCGAGTGCTTTGTAGTCTGCGTTAACACCAATTAGGTGGCGTTTTTTACCCGGTTTAATTGGCAGTTCCGCGAGCTCATCTGCACTGAATGTTTTGTCGACGTTGCCGTTCGCTACAATATCGCCGTAGCTAATTTTCTTGTTACCCGAGATAACAAAACCTTTTTCTGCCTTGCAACTATTGGCAGGCACGCCAAGTAGTTTCGCACCTGCATCAATTAACACCATGCGGCCAGCGGCGCCCGCCTGAGACATAGGCTTGTAGGTATGGAAAATTGACCAAGAGCCGCCTGTTACCATGTAGCCCCACTTTGGGTCTGTATCGACGTGCACTATAGACACTTTATCCCAGTCGCACTCAAGCTCATCAGCTAAAATTCTAGCGATTGGCGTACCAATATGCTGACCCATTTCCGCTTTGGCTATGTTGACGATGACGTTGCCATCTGTATCCATTTCAAACCAGATATTTGGTGAAAACTGTTTAGTTTCAATACTTTCTTTCGCTGATAACAGAGATGGAATAGCGGCAGCACCAAATGCCATGAATAAAGACGTTTTCATTGACCCCACCATGAAAGAACGGCGAGATAAGTTGATCATGTCTTTCTTTTCTTGAGAGATGTTTTTCATGCTCATGCGTTTTCACCTTCTGATGAAGCGTTTGGGTCAAAGTATTGAACTGAAGACGTTGCGGCGCGCTTGATCGCTTTTTTTATGCGCGCATAAGCCATACAGCGGCAATAATTTGCGCTCATGTGGTTAACGATATCTTGGTCGCTCGGATTTGGGTTTCTGTCTAGTAAGGTCGCTGCTTGCATGATTTGACCAGACTGGCAATAGCCACACTGAGGAACCTGCTCTTCTACCCAAGCAGATTGCAGCGGATGCTCATTGTTGAGGCTTTCGATAGTGTTTACGTTCTTGCCTTTAGCTAACGAAACAGGATATGAGCAAGAGCGAATAGCGTTACCGTCAATATGTACCGTGCATGCGCCACACATGGCAACACCGCACCCAAACTTGGTGCCTTTTAATCCAAACTCATCGCGTATCACCCAAACGAGAGGCGTATCTGATGCAGCATCTGTCTGCACTTTTTTTCCATTTAATGTAAATTCAATCATGGTTTGTGTCACCGTGAAGTTAATGTTTAATATGCTCTCGCCAAGGCGCTTTACTTGGTTTGAACGGTCTGTTTTGCCTGTTTTGATTAGTATTATTAAAATCTGTCAGCGTTAGCTTTCTCTTGCTTAGCTTGTTGTTCCGAATCCCCTCTGCCAAAGAAAGCCTCAAAAGGTTCCGGAATAGTTAGTGCGCGCTGAGTTGCTTTGCGCTGATCAATGCGCTTAAACCATGCTTTAAGGTTTTCTAGACCCGAAACATCTACTTTTGCCCAATGATAGGCTCTGGCCCAAGGGTAGGTTGCCATGTCAGCAATAGTGAACTCGTCGTTCACCAAATAACTTCGACCTTCAAGCCTAGTGTTTAGCACTTCTAAAAGGCGCCGACTTTCTGAAACGTATCTATCAATGGCGTAGGAGTTGTGCTCACCCTGTTTGGGCGCAATCCGCTGAAAGAACATGGCCTGTCCCATCATTGGCCCGATCCCTCCCATTTGAAACATTAGCCACTGCAGAACTTCTGATTCTTTATCGTTGTTTTGCGGAATGAACTTTTGATACTTTTTCGCTAGATACCAAAGTATGGCGCCGGACTCGAAAACCACGAAGTTGTTGTTAGATTTATCGATGATAGTTGGGATGCGGCCATTGGGATTGATGGCTATATATTCAGGCGACTTTTGCTGCCGAGAGGCGAAGTCAATGTGAGTTAAGTCGTAATCTACACCTGCCTCTTCTAAAAAGATAACGGGCTTCCATCCATTCATTGTGCTTGCGGTGTATAAATGAATATCTTTCATGGCTTACACTCCAAAGAGGCCTACAGTGAACCTTTTACATTGATATTAGACTAATTAGCTAAGGGTGAACTTAAAGGTAAACTTGCTTATGTGGTCTATTTTAGTTACCTTGTTCAAACAAACAATTAGTATACTTTTAGTAACTAGGTGGTTTTTTTAGGGAATTTGATGGAAAGTGAAATAAAAACAGACGCTAAGGGTAGAAAAACCGTTTTAAATACTTGCACCGAGCCTTGCGCGATTGAGCGTGGCATGCGCTTGATAGGTGGTAAGTGGACAGGCTCTATTATTTATCATTTGAAAGACGAACCTGTTAGGTTTAATGATTTATGCAGAATGCTTGGTGGTGCCAGCCGGAAGATGGTTGATCAGCGTCTTAAAGAGCTAGAAAACAACGGCATGGTAATTCGCAACGTTATCGACTCTCGTCCAATTGCCGTTGCCTATAGTCTCACCGAGTTTGGGCGCTCAGCGCTAGATATTCTTGAACAGCTAAGAGTCTGGTCTGAAAACCACACAAACGACTAAGACGTTACGTGCAAATTGCGAAATAATTAAGAGATTACGAAAACGGTGAGCATTGCTGCTCACCGTTTTAAAAACTACCGCTTAATCATAGTTATCCTATTTTTACTAGCGGCAATCTCACAACCTTCTCAACAAGCGCTCCTGCTTTATCTTGAAAGCCTTTAAAATGCGGTGTCGCTTCATGAGCATCAAGCGCTGCTTGAGATTCCCATTTCTCGGTTATAACAAATACGCCGTCTTCGCATGAATGAAGGTCATACATTATTGCGCCTTGCTCAATACGACTTGCTTTGACTAAAGGAGTGAGTGCATCTAAGAGCGCCTCCTCTTGATGAGGTTTAGCAAAGATAACGACTGAAAATTCGATCACAACTGTCTCCAAATGACAAAGCGTTTAACATAAATCAATTAGCAAACTTGTGTTAGCGTTTAACGCTAATTTGCCCTTTTTCTCGGGTAAGGTGCACATCGTTCCATTCAATGTGTTAAGCCTTGTTTATGCTAGCGTTGCAGAAGATTATCTAAGCCTTTTTCTTAGCTATATTCATTAGCTAATAAATAATTCTAATCTATACTTGCTTATACCAAAGTATATATTGAGCTTGTTGTGGGTTAAGCACCACTTTTTTTGAGGCGACGGAATGCAATTATTTAACGGGGCGGTGCCCTATGTTTGAAAAAACCTTTGATTTTTGTCCAGTGGGGCTGGCTCACGTCAGCGTGGATGGCAGCTTCATACGCGTGAATAAACGCCTGTGTGATTTTTTAGGGTACTCAAATGAAGAGCTTACAAAACTCACGTTTCAAGAATTAACCGCGCCAGATTACCTTGATGAAGACCTCGACTATTTAGCACGTCTATTAAAAGGTGACATTGATGATTATTCAATAGAGAAGCGTTACCTAAGGCGTGATGGTGAACAGGTGTGGGCTAAACTCACGGTTTCATTGGTTAGGGACAAACGGGAAAATCCAGACTACTTTATTTCTGTTGTAGAAGATATTGACGAGAAAAAGCGTATACAGTCAGAGTTATTTCAGGTTGATGCACTGTTCAGTAAAATAGTGAGCGCATTCTCTGATAGAACCTTTATTTGGGTGGCGACCCCAGACTTAACTAAGCTGAAATATGTTAACGACGGATATGAGAACATTTTTGGGCGCAATGAATATGAGCTCTACTGTAACCCCATTGGGTTTATTGACCATGTTCATGAAGATGATAAGGCGCGAGTATTAAAACTGTTCAGTCAGCGCCCTTTACAAAATTGGGATATTCAATATCGTATTTATGATGCCAAAGGTGAGGTGAAATACGTTCACGACCGAGGTAGTTTGATTTTTGACGACCGTGAAATGCAGTCGCTTATCTTAGGGACCGCCGACGATATAACAAGAGAAAAAACACAGCAGCAAGCTTTGATGAGCGCTGTTACCAAACTCGAGCATCTCTCTAAAACCGACTCGCTTACTGGGCTTGCTAATAGAAGAGAAATCTTCAGTCAATTAAATGATGAAATCTCCCGCATGGGCAGAGGTCAGCAGATTTCCACTCTTGTCTACATTGACCTAAACAAATTCAAAGAAATTAACGACAAATATGGCCACAAAATAGGTGATAAAGCATTAGTCGAGTTTTCCAATAGCATGAGCGGGCTTTTACGTGAAAGCGATAGGTTTGGCCGTATAGGTGGTGATGAGTTTGTTATTATGCTCTACGGCACAGATGAAAATGAAACGGCAGCGTTTTTTGACAGAATTCAAAGTAATAAATTTGAAGTAGAAATCGATGGTAGCAATATCGTTTCTATCAGCTTCAGTGTTGGTTGGGTTCAGTGGAGCGAGGGAATCAATACAGTGCAAGAGTGGCTGGATAGAGCTGACGAGGTAATGTACGAAAAAAAGCAACAAGGGCAAGTTTTGGCTTCGATGAATAAGGCGGTATAGCTGGTTAGTTTATATCACTAACCGAGCTACACCTCTTAGAGATAGTTACTGATTCCTCTGAGCAAACCAGCGAGCTATTGCTTGCCTTTCTTCCTCGGTCATCTTTGTTTTATTCAAAAATGGCATGTCTTTAGTCACAGTGGTTCTTCTCACCACTTGTGGCGCAAATCTTTCTATATCTGTCCACGAATCTAACACTACGCCCAACGGCGCCACTTTGAATATCTCGTCGGTCGGTGTGCGCGAGTGACAGCTTACACAGTGAGTGGTAATCAAACTCGCGACAAGTTCGTTACTAATCTCTGACGATAGTTCGTTTACCATTTTGTTAGTAGCTCCATTCGATGCATTTAATTCAGATTGTTCCGCTGACTGTGCGCTCATGGTTGAAGAAGATAGGGCATCATCATGACTCAACGGTTGAATTGAAGATGCTTGTGGCCAAGACACCCAAAGAGCGATGGCGAGCATGGCGATGGCGCCCGACACTAAAATACTTGGTTTGGTGGTTCCCACATGACGAAGATTAAAGAAATGTCGTATCCAGGCAGCAGCGGCCATAATAGCAATCAACACAAGCCAATTCTGCGGATGTTGGTATGTCATGGGATAGTGGTTTGAAATCATGATAAACAGCAAGGGCAGCGTGAAGTAGTTATTGTGTACTGAACGCAGTTTAGCGCTTGCACCCCAACTAGGGTCGATATCTTTTTTGTCAGCTACCGCAGCCACCATTTTGCGCTGGTTTGGCATAATATTGAAAAAAACATTTCCTGCCATAATAGTACCGATAAGCGCACCTACATGAATATAAGCGCCGCGACCACTAAACCATTGAGTAGACAGATAGCTAACAACACAAACAAGAGCAACTAACCCAATACCGAAAGTGAGAGGGTATTTTGCCAATGGGCTACGACAAGCAAACTCATAAACAGCTAGCCCACCAAAGATTAACCCAAGCCCTAAAGATATTGCCGTAGCAGGTGACATGGCATTGACTGACGGGTCGATGAGATAAGCGCTAGCGCCAAAGTAGTAAACAATGATGAGCAGTGCAAAGCCTGATAACCAAGTAGTGTAGGCTTCCCACTTAAACCAATGCAGTGTTTCAGGCATTTTTTCTGGACCATAGGCGTATTTAGCCACTTCATAGAAGCCACCACCGTGGATAGCCCACAAATCGCCCTTAATGCCTTTGTCTTGTTTCCATTTAGGCGGCGTTCGCAAGTTGTTGTCTAACCAAATAAAGTAAAACGACGCGCCAATCCACGCTACACCGGCCACAACGTGAAACCAACGTACAAATAAACTTATCCAATCGAGCCACGGCATTATTGTTCTCCTTATTTAGGACTCAAAGGCCCTTCAGCAGCTTGTTATTAATTATGTTCTTTCTTATAGCGGCAAGTACCGCTTATCCACGTTTGGTCGATAGCGCGGTCATCACCTAAAATGCTCAAGGCAAAAAACATATCGTCGAAGTCAGCATCTTCTTTTATTCTCAACCGTGTTAATTCATCAAACCTTGGCTCAACAACGATAAAATCAGCGGTAGAGCCTGGGTTTAAATTGCCAATTTCATGGTCAAGAGCATGGGCCACAGCCGCGCCCTGGGTCATAAGATAAAATCCTTCCAGCGGGCTGATGGGCTCATTGCGCAATTGACTTACCTTGTAAGCATCGCCGTAAGTTTTGAACATGTTGAATGTAGTCCCAGCGCCTACGTCAGTAGCCATAGCAACATGCACTTTATTAGCGCGCGCTGCGGTCATATCAAAAAGGCCACTACCTAAAAACAAATTCGACGTAGGACAAAACGCAACCGTAGCGCCGCTATCCCCCAATCGCGCCCATTCATTAGGCGTAAGGTGAATACCATGGCCAAATACCGCGCGTTCGCGCACAAGGTTGTAGGTGTCGTATACATCTAAATAGCCGTCAGCTTTAGGAAATAAACTTTTTACCCATGCAATTTCGTCTAAATTTTCAGACAAATGCGTCTGAATAAAAACATCGGGATATTGCTTGGCAAGCTCACCTAATGCAGCAAGTTGAGCCTCTGTGCTAGTTGGCGCAAAACGGGGTGTCAGGGCGTAGCGGTTGCGGCCTTTGTTATGCCAAGTTTCAATTAACTGTGCGCTGTCAGTTTGCGCAGTATCCGGGCAGTCATTAAGCGCGCTAGGGCAGTTTCTGTCCATGCACACCTTGCCTGCCACTATGGCCATATCAATCTCGCTGGCGGCACTAAATAGTGCTTGGCTACTGCTTTTGTGAACGGTTGTAAAAACAAACCCTGTTGTGGTGCCGTTCTTTAGCAGCTGATTCAAGAATACTTTCGCAATCGTTTCACCATGTTCACTATCTGCAAACTGCATTTCCGTAGGAAATGTATAGTTCTCGAGCCAGCTAAGCAGTTGCTCGCCGTAGTGGGCTATGCTCTGCGTTTGCGGGTAATGTAAGTGGCTGTCGATCAAGCCTGGTAAAATCCACTTGCCTGAAAAATCGGTGACAGTGGCGGCAGGGTAGCGCTCAGCTATATCTTTAAACGCGCCAACGTCTTTTATTTCTTTATTATCTACTAACAAACCACCGTCTTTAAAAATAGCGATGTCACTATCGAACTGTGTGGTTTGTTTAGGAAAGTGCGCAATGCTTGCACGAAAAAGCTGCATGTTTGTTAGCTGCCTCTGTAGCTGCTGAAACCAAATGGAGAAATAAGCAGTGGCACATGATAATGGCCGCCATTCTCTTCAAGTTCAAACGTAATATCAATGTGAGGATAGAAACTACTACCGTGGGTTTCTACAAGGTAAGGCTTGCAGTGAAAACGCAAGGTGTAAACGCCTGCGGCAAAACCATCTTCAATACCCCAGTTTTTAAAACGGCCGTCACTGTCCGTTTCGCCAGAGAGGGTATTACCATCAGGTAACGTTAGCGTAAGCGCAATACCTTGTGCGGGTTTACCCAGTGTGGTGTCGAGTACGTGGCTTGAGAGCGTATTCATACTGTATTCCTTAATTTCTGTTCAATTCGTATAGCTGTTGCATTTGGTATAAACATGTCTGCTAACCAAGAACGCCACACTAATTTAATGCTTTATTAATACGTAATAGGGTTATCTTTATTTGCTGGGCGGCAGCATTTGAAATCTCTTGCTGCGTCGTATTCGGCAGCCTTGCTTGCAATGCTTCTAGCATGGTTTGCGCAGAAAGCCCGGTGGCGCAGATAATAAAAATAAACCCGTGCTTATCTAAATATGCCTGATTGGCTTCTTTTAACTGGTGAAGGGTAGCCTCAGACGCGGTAGCCGTACCCGATTGTTCCCCTGCTGCAATGGCTTTAGTATTAGCAAACTTCTTACGTAAAGAATCTACGTCGCCAATCATGGGGTGTGCCGTGAAAGCTTCAAGGTAGTCATCACTGCTACATTTAGCCCATGCGTTTTTAGCTTGGCTAACAAGCGCATCAATATCGCTATACGGGCGAGCTTCTACCATTTGGTAAATCCAGGTTTTCGCTGCGCAGCACTGTTCAAACCAAGTAGTCGCTTCTTCAGCGCTTAGCGTATTTAGTTCATTAAGTGTCACTGATGGTGTCCTTTTCTCTGAGAAACGCTGTTGCAGGCTTCTCACTGTTTCTTTTGCTATTGCCTGTCTTCGTTTCACTTAAATGCAGGCGTTCGATAATTTGCGCAGATATAGAAACGGCAACTTCAATAGGTTGCTTGCCAGGAATGTCTCGATTACCTATAGGCGTAAATAGCCTTGCCAGCGCGTTGTCGTCAAACCCGCGCTGAGTCAGCTTGGTAATAAAGCGCTTTGCCTTTGTCTCTGACCCTATCAACCCAACAAAGGGTAGGGAAGGTTGCTTTAATGCCTGCTCTGTAATGCGATAATCCAGTTGATGATCGTGGGTGAGTATAATTAGCCAACTGTTCTCATCAAGGTGTCTAACCTCGCTCTCTGGCGCCTCTTCCACCACTTTTTGCACGTTGGTAGGCAGTGTCGATGGAAACAAATCCTCGCGACTGTCTATCCACGAAATTCGCACGGGTAGCTGAGCCAAAATAGGCACCAGTGCTTTTGCAACATGACCAGCGCCAAAAATGGCGATGTGCTGTTGATGAACATTACACACGTCAAACAGTACCTTTACCGCTCCGCCACAGCACTGCCCTAAAGAACTGCTTAGCGGGTAGCTGTGAAGCTCGGTATGCACTTCGCCTTTAGCTAGAAATTCACGGGCGCGGGCAATAGCGTCAAACTCAAGATGACCGCCGCCAATGGTATCGATGCTTTGTGAAGCGGTAACTACCATTTTACTGCCCGGTTCACGAGGCGTAGAGCCTGCAGTGCCTACCACAGTCACCAGCACATAGCCTTCATTACGCGCTTGGCATTCGGCTATTGCCTCATGCCAGTTCGTTGCGCGAAATGATTGGGGGGCGCGAAATGACGTTGCTGACCCGGGTGTCATAGCGCACCGCCTCGGCAATCAGATTGCTGTATAGCAGCTACCGCGTTTAACACTCGTTCTGGCGTAGCTGGCGTGTCTAACTGCGGGTCAACGGTATAGCCAGAAAGACTAGAAATGGCATCTTTGAGCGCACACCACACTGAAATGGCTAGCATAAAAGGTGGCTCACCCACGGCTTTTGAGTGATAAATGCTGTCTTCAGCATTCTTTCTACCGAACAGCTTCACATTAAATTCCTTAGGCGTGTCACCTATTGCAGGAATTTTATAAGTCGCCATATTTTCACTTATCAGTTTGCCTGAATCGTTCCATTTTAAATCTTCCGTTGTCAGCCAACCCATACCTTGAATAAACGCGCCTTCAATCTGGCCAATATCAATGGCGGGGTTAAGGCTGTTGCCCACATCGTGAATGACGTTCACTTTATCTACGGTGTATTCACCGGTCAGTGTATCGACAGAGACTTCGCTCATTGACACACCGTAGGCAAAATAGAAAAACGGACGGCCTTCGCCTGTGTCACGGTTGTACTGTAATTTAGGTGTTTTGTAAAAACCGCTTGAAGATAAGGACACTCGGGCAAAATACGCTTGCTGAACAAGTTCAGTGAAGGCAATGCTGTGTTCATCTAACACAACGTGCTCATTAATAAACTGCACGTCATTAGCGCGGTCCTCTAAACCTAAGCTGTTGGCGAAGCACTCAGCTAAACGGGTTTTCAAAGTAATACACGCATTTTGTACAGCTTTCCCGTTTAAGTCAGTGCCACTTGATGCCGCTGTTGGTGAAGTGTTAGGTACTTTATCGGTGCGTGTTGCGGTGACCTCTATCATATCCAGGTCTAGGCCAAATTCATTGGCTGCAATTTGGCCTATTTTGGTATGTAGCCCTTGGCCCATTTCAGTACCACCATGATTCACCTGAATACTGCCGTCGGTGTATATGTGTACCAGCGCACCCGCTTGATTTAAGTGTTTTGCGGTGAATGAAATCCCAAATTTAACCGGTGTCAGTGCCAGCCCTTTTTTAACTACCGGACTTTGGCGGTTAAAGGCCGTGATCGCTTCCCTGCGCTGCCAATACTGAGCGCTTTCTTCTAACTCGGCAATCATATCCGGTAAAAGGTTGTGCTCTACCTTCATGCCATAGGGTGTAAGGCTACCGGTAGTCGGACCATACAAGTTACGTTTTCTGACTGAAAGGGGGTCGCTGCCAATAGCGCGGGCAATTTTATCAATCATGGCTTCTGCCATGATCATACCTTGCGGGCCGCCGAAACCTCGATAAGCGGTGTGCGATACCATATTGGTTTGTAGTCTGTGACCTACAATGTCGCTATCACCCAAGAAATAACCATTGTCAGCATGGAACATGGCTCTATCTACTATGGCGTCAGATAAATCAGGCGAGTGCCCACAAATACCATTAATGGTCATGCGGGTAGCTTCAATTTTACCCGTCTCGTCAAAGGCCACATCAAACTCGTTTTCAAACGGGTGGCGTTTACCCGTAACGTGCATATCGGTGAAGCGTGGTAAGCGAAGTTTAACTGCACATTGATTGCGCGATGCCAGTAGAGCTGCGATACAAGCCCATTGTGCTGCTTGAGTTTCTTTTCCGCCAAAGCCGCCGCCCATACGTCGCATGTCTACCATTACACGGTGCAATTTTACATCAAGTACCTCGGCAACGAGTTTTTGCACCTCACTGGGGTGCTGGCTAGATGTGTAGATTTTCATGCGATCTTCTTCATCAGGGATCGCAAGGCTCACTTGCCCTTCTAGGTACATGTGCTCTTGGCCACCAATACTTAGCGTACCATGTACTTGGTGGGCCGCATTTTCAATCGTATTGTCAACGCGGTCAGCATGTTGTCCAAATCGGTGTAGGGGACGCACAAACGTTTGCTGCTGGTGGGCAGCTTCTGCGGTAAGGATCGGTTTGGCTTCACTTACTTCAATGATTCCTTTTAGTGCAGCTTGTCGGGCAAGCGTTACTGACGTGGCAAGTACTGCGAATACGGGCTGGCCGAAGAATTTGATTTCGCCATTAGCGAGTAATGGGTCGCCTTCAAACACAGGGCCAATATCTTTATGACCTGGTACGTCGTTAATTGTCACTACATCTACAACGCCTTCGCTTTGGCGAACAGCGTCAAGGTTAATCGAGTCAATTGTTCCTTTTGCACATTGGCTTACACCAACCGCGGCGTAAAGCGTACCCTGCGGTTCAATGACATCGTCAACATAGTTCGCACAGCCTTGTACTTGGCGTGTCGCACTCTCATGCTTTTTGGATACGTGAACAACACTCTGGTTGTCGTTTTGTTGCAATGGATTTGGGGCATCAATTAACTTACGCATGCTGCACCACTCGTGTTTCAATTTGGTTTACTGTTTGATTCTCTAACCAGAAGCGATGCCACAGGTTAGCTAAAACGGTTTTGCGGTATTGGGCCGTAGCGCGCACATCATCAATGGGTGAAAATGCATCAAACAACACTTGTTTGCCCAACGTTAAACACTCTTTGCTGGCGAACTGCTTACCCTTTAACGCACTTTCAAGAGCGTCACAGGTTGAAGGCACGGCAGCAACACCGCCGAACCCACTACTAATCGATTCAACCTTGCCGTTTTCTAGCGTGACATTGAAAACGGCACATACCGCTGATATGTCATCCTCAAAACGCTTCGATATTTTATATGCGGCTAGCGTTTGATTGGGCTGTTTTAGGGGGATTTCGATTGCGCTTATCCATTCGCCTTTAGCTAATGTTGTTTCGCGATAGCCAATAAAAAATGTAGTGATTGGTACTTTGCGAACACTATCGCCATTATCCAGATGTAATATGGCATTTAGCGCGAGTAATAGTGGGGGCATATCACCGATAGGTGATGCGTTAGCCACATTACCGCCAATCGTCGCCTGATTGCGAATAGGTAACGACGCAAACCGAGTAATTAGCTCAGCCACTTGCGGAAATGCACCTAAGAGCAAGGGAGCTGCATCATTAAGCGGAACGGCTGCACCAATAGTGAGAGAATGTTCACTTTTGGTGCATTGTTTTAGTGCGTCAATATGAGTGACACTAATTAGCGTTTGCACGTTCTTTAACTGTTGGGTGAATTGCAGGCTTAAATCGGTACTGCCTGCCACCAGCTGTGCGGTAGGGTTTGCCTTTATTAGCGCTTTTAGCTCTTCACGGGATGTAGGCGTAAATATATTTCCTGTACCCGACGGTTTCTCACCAGATAGCGATAATAAGGTTGCTAGGGTAGCTTCTTGGCGTGCCGTGAACTGATCATCTGGTGTTTGTTCGCACACTGCCAGCGTAGCGTCGATAATTGGGCGGTAGCCTGTGCAGCGGCACAAGTTGCCAGATAGAGCATGAAGCACGTCGTCGCGGTTTGGTGTTGTATTACTGTGATACAACGCAAACATCGACATAATAAACCCGGGTGTACAAAAGCCGCACTGTGAACCGTGATGGTCAACTAAGGCCTGTTGTACAGGGTGTAAATTTTTACCGTTACTTAGATGTTCGACAAACAACAACTGCTTGCCGTGAACAGCGCTCATAAGCGTAATACAGCTGTTTACCGTACGATAGTTAAGCGTTGTGCCGTTATCTTCTGAGGCAGGCTCGGCAAGTACAACAGTACATGCACCGCAATCGCCTGCTGCACAGCCTTCTTTAGTACCTGTTTTCTTACGATGCTCGCGTATGAACTGCAGAAGGGTGAGGTCGGCTCGCGCTTCATTTATTTCAACAACATCGTTATTTATTAGAAAGCGAATCATACTCACACCTTCTTGTTATATTCATTCTTGTATTCATTAATATAGCTGTATTTTTCTAAGAAAAGTAGACCATTTGGTCAATTTATTGCTTATAAAAAATGGCCGAGTTATAAAAGGCCATGATTTTGTGCAAGTTTAATTGGAAAAATAAGACAGAGTGTTTCCAATTTTTACTGTGCTAAACATTGATTCATTTTGTTGGAAAGAATAAGGCAAGATTCGTGCTAGGTTTTCAATTAACGCATAATTTGTGCTTTCGAGTCAGTCACCTCACCTGTTAGGGCCGTCGTTGGCTGACAACTATGATCTCAAAGAGCATAGCAACAGGTTGGCAATAAATGCTAACCTATCGAAAAGGCATGGGCGCTGATCCCGTCTGTGCGCTTGCAAATCAGATTGCAAAGGAATTTAAATAATAATGATGAAGGTAAAAAGTGCTGACGCAGGTGTCGGCGCTATGAACAGAAGAAAAATACTCCAAGCCGCTGAGAAATGTTTTGCCCAGTTTGGTTTCAAAGGCACAGCCGTTCAAAAAATTGCTGATGAAGCGGGGCTTCCTAAAACCAACGTTTTGTATTATTTCAAAACTAAACAAGAACTTTACGTGGCGGTATTAGAAGAAACCCTTTCATTGTGGAACTCTCGTTTTGACAAAGCAACGGTAGAGGATGATCCAGCAGAAGTACTTGCCAATTACATCGCTGAGAAAATGGAAGTGTCTAGAACGCACCCAATGGCGTCGAAGATCTTTGCTATGGAAATTATTAACGGCGCCCAAAACCTTAGTGGTTACTTTGATGAAGAACATGCTCTTTGGATGAAAGGGCGTCTTGCGGTTATCGAAGCGTGGGTACAAGCCGGTAAGTTACCACCCATTGAAGGGGAATACTTGCTTTATACAATATGGGCAAGTACCCAGCATTACGCAGACTTTTCGGCACAAATTACTCGGCTTCGCGGCAAAAAAATGACAAAAGCAGATTTCGAAGACGCTACCAAACAAGTAGTTAAGCTTGTACTTGGCGGCTGTGGTCTGGCTGTTCCTGAAAGTTTCGAGGTGTAGTATGAGTGAGTCTGTTTATCCTCGTGATCTCATTGGCTATGGCCAACACGTGCCTCACGCGAACTGGCCTGGTGATGCAAAGATAGCCGTTCAATTTGTATTGAATTACGAAGAAGGTGGAGAAAACTGTGTGCTTCATGGTGATGAGGCGTCTGAAATATTTTTATCGGAAATTATAGGCGCACAAGCCTATAAAGATCGTCACCTAAGCATGGAATCTATTTACGAATACGGCAGTCGTGCAGGCTTTTGGCGTTTGCACCGCTTGCTAAATAAGTACGACATTCCTGTTACTGTATTCGGTGTCACTATGGCAATGCAACGCCACCCTGATGCTGTAAAAGCCATGATGGAATCGGGCTGGGAAATTGCCAGTCACGCTATGCGCTGGGTACACTATCAAGACATGAGCGAAGAAGATGAGCGTAAACAAATAGACGATGCAATTATTCTTCATGAGCAGCTTACGGGGACTAAACCCGTTGGCTGGTATACAGGCAGAACCAGCCCTAATACACTAAAGTTAATTGCGGAGCGCGACGACATTTTATATTGCGCAGACTCTTACGCTGACGACTTGCCTTATTATGACTGCCATTACAGTAAGCCATTACTAATGGTGCCTTATACGCTAGATACAAACGATATGCGCTTTGCTACGCCCCAAGGCTTCAATAGTGGCGAACAGTTTTTTACCTATTTGAAAGATGCGTTTGATGTGTTGTACGAAGAAGGCGCTGACGCGCCTAAAATGCTATCTATTGGTCTTCACAATCGGATTATAGGAAGGCCGGCTAGACTTGCAGCGCTTAAGCGTTTTATCGAGTATGTAAAATCTCATGATAAAGTATGGCTTGCTACGCGAGAACAAATTGCTCGCCACTGGCTGGAAACTCATCCTAAAGAAGGTAGTGACAAGGCGCGCACATAGCGTTTACAGTACCCGCATTACATTTTAGGTAAAGCAAGGTGAAAGGATACCGAGTAGGTTGCTTTTACTTTCACTTAGATAAAGGACAAAACCATGAAAACAAAACTAGCCATTGTAGCTTTCGGAGCACTAGCGCTGACAGCATGTTCAAAACTAACTAAAGAAAATTACGATAAGTTAGAGATGGGTATGACTCAGAGCGAAGTTGAAGCAATCATTGGTTCAGCCGACAACTGCGGTAAAACAATGGGCGCTATGGCGTGCACATGGGGCAACGAAGACAGCAAGCATGTGAAAATTGTATTTATGGGTGATAAAGCCGTTACCTTCACATATGACGGATTAAAATAAACGATTAGCGTGTTTACATTACTGAGCAATAAAAAAGGTGGCTTTAAAGCCACCTTTTTTGTATCTAAACCGAGATATGGCGCGCAATATCGCCCATAGCCACCGCTAAATTATTTTAAATCTAGTAAGTATCTTAGTAAGAACACAACGGCCAGCGCGTAAGTGAGGGGCGTGACTTCCTTGAACTTTCCTGTACCTACCTTGATGCCCACATAAGTTATGAAACCAAGGGCAATACCTTCGCTAATACTGAAGGTTAGAGGCATAGCGATAAGTGCAACCGACGCGGTGGCTAAAGCCCCTAAGTCGTCGAAATCAACCTGTCGAATCGACTCCATCATTAAAATGCCCACCATTAATAACGCTGGGGTAGTTGCCATTAGCGGAATAACTTTCATTAATGGCGTAAGGAAAAGCGACAACAGGAAGCATATAGAAACCACCACTGCGGTAAGCCCAGTTCGACCGCCAGCCGAAACGCCAGTGGCAGATTCAACGTAGCTTGTTACCGGCGATGTACCTACGAACGCACCAGCGATGCTAGCAGACGCGTCGGCTGTCATGGCTGGGCCAATTTTCGGAAGCTTGCCTTCTGAGTCCAGTAAGTTAGCTTTGCGAGAAACACCAATTAAAGTACCTATGGTATCGAACATATTCACAAACATAAGCGCGAAAATCAGATCCCAGGTCTCGGCAAGATGGTCGATAGGGTACCAAAAGTCCATTGCCATAAATGTATTTGAAATAGACTCTGGCATGCCAACAACGGCAGAAGGGGTAGGCGTTAACGTTCCGCTTTCAGTAGGGATAAAAGCACCGATTAAGGTAAGTGTTACGATGGAAATTAAAATAGCGCCTGTAACGCGCTTAACCATAAGGACAATAGTAAAAATAATACCAATAAGAGCAAGCATTACTGCTGGCTCTGAAAGGTCGCCAAGCTGCACAAACGTTGCAGGGTTATCAACAATTAGCCCAGCATTTTTAAGGCCGATAAAGGCAATGAATAGCCCTATACCGCACTGCACGCCTATTTTAAGAGAAGGAGGGATAGACTCGGCGATTTTAGTTCTGACTCCGGTAAGCGATAGCACTAAAAAGAGAATGCCGTTCCAAAAAACAATGCCAAGCGCTGCTTCCCATGGGATTTCACGTCCAAGGCAAATTGTAAACGCGAAAAATGCATTTAAGCCCATTCCCGGCGCTAGTGCGATAGGGTAGTTGGTCATCAGCGCCATCATAAGCGTGCCAATGCAGGCTGCGATTGCTGTCACTGTAATTAAGCCTTCAACGGGCATGCCGCTTAACCCCAGAATACCTGGGTTCACCACGAGGATATAGGACATAGCCGCAAACGTAGTAAGACCTGCAATGATTTCAGTTCTTACAGTGGTTCCGTGTTCTTGCAGCTTAAATAGCCGTTCAATTACATTGTTGGACATCAAGAGTTCTCTGTTTGTATTTCATTTTAGTGTTTTTTTGTATTTGGAAGCAAAAAACTGACCAATTAGTCAACTTGTTGGTGTGTTTTGTGCTAACTTATATTTCAGTACAATGATCAATTAACAATCATTGGGTGACTCAAGGTCACTAGCCAGGCAGCACAAAGTCAGCCAAACGGTTAGTAATCAACATAGATGAAGTTAAATAAACCGCAAACAAAACCTAAATGAGCAATAGAACTCGTTTACAGATAGCATTAAAGATAAACTATTACGCACCAATTGAATGCTATTGCATTATTATGGTGCAAAATAAGTGAGGGGCCATGTCGCTGTCATCAATAATTAAAAACATTCCAAAGGCCGAACTGCATCTGCATATAGAAGGTAGCTTAACGCCTGAACTTATGTGGCGCCTAGCTGAAAAACACAGTGTATCACTTCCCTATGCTAACGTGGAAGAGATTGAAGCCGCATATAATTTCAAAGACTTACAAAGCTTCCTTGACCTTTATTACGCAGGGGCAGGCGTGTTGAGGGATGAGGAAGACTTCTTCACTTTAATGTGGGAATACTTAGCCAGGTGCGCTGAGGAAAATATCGTACATACTGAGATTATGTTTGACCCCCAAACTCACACCGAGCGAGGTATTGGGTTTGATGTGTTTATGCCTGGCTTCTTGCGTGCCATACAAAAAGCGGAAGATGAATTTGGCATTAGTAGCTACCTGATAATGTCTTTTCTACGTCACTTACCTGAAAGCGAAGCATTCGAAACGCTTGACGCTGCTAAGCCGTACTATCAATACATTACAGCAGTAGGCCTGGATAGTTCAGAGTTGGGACATCCGCCATCTAAATTCGAGCGAGTATTTAAGAAGGCTAAGTCGCTCGGTTTCAAAATTGTCGCTCATGCAGGGGAAGAAGGGCCGGCATCTTATATTTGGGAGGCCATTGATCTGCTAGACGTTGACCGAATTGATCACGGCGTACGTTGTCAAGAAGACCAAGCACTTATGGCATATTTGAAGGAAAAGCAAATACCGCTTACCGTATGCCCATTAAGTAATTTGAAGCTATGCGTGATAGACGATATGAAAGAGCACAATATTGTGCAACTGCTTGATGCTGGATTATTGGTTACGGTTAATTCTGATGATCCCACGTACTTTGGTGGCTTCTTGAATGAAAATTTTGAGGCGTTACACACGTCGCTTAATATTGATGAAAAGACCATACGTATGCTGGCAGCAAATAGCTTCAAGGCGAGTTTTTTGCCTCAAGAAAAGAAGCAAGTATTTATCGAGCAAGTCGAAGTTGCCATGTAGCGTTGCCATTATTACCGGCGCATAGTCGCTTACTCAGACAAGGGCACCTAGGTGGCTTAGTATTAAGATTGCATTACCGCAATGGTTTGCTCAATTAAGCTGTCTAGCTCTTGCATGTCCTGCGCTATTTCAGTCAAATCGTCACGCTTAGCTTTGTTTTCTATGGACGACGCTTTCTCGCGTATAGCGTCGGCGCCCACGTCTCCTGAAACTCCCTTCATAGCGTGGCTTGTGAAACGTACACCTTCAATATCTTGTTCATTAACCGCTTTTTGTAATGCCTGCTGCTTTTGTGTAATTTGAGCTAAAAACATTTCAACGATACGATTGAGCAAGCCCTCGTTTCCACCAAGTCTGTTTATTGCCGCTTCTCTATTCCAAAGCTGCTGTTCTTGCGCCATATTATGAGTATTTAATGTATTCATATTATTGTTCCCTCGGAATCAACACATACTTTAACTGTATACCAATTGGGCTTTACGAAAAACATTACAGCCAAGGAATTTTCTGTAAAACCTTGTTTTGATATGCAAATTATACTAAAGGCTAATGTCTTTTTACGTATGTCGGACGATACTACATAAGGAATTTATTAAGTAGTGTGGTATTTCTCATGGAAAATGAGACACAGAAAGTAGTCATCATTGACGATGAACCAACAACACTCTTGTTACTAGAAAATGCAGTAGAATCTTTAGCAGATGTTGTTACGGTTTCGCAAAGCGTCGATGCTTTCTCAACAGTCAGGGCGCAACTGCCAGATTTGGTCATTTTGGACATAAGCATGCCTGAGCTCTCAGGGTTCGATGTGTGCAAACAGCTTAAAGCGTGCCCAACCACAGCCTCAATCCCCGTTATATTTGTTACCTCTCACAGCGATTCCGAAAATGAACATATTGCACTGTCTCTAGGGGCAATAGATTTTATATCAAAGCCCATTGATATAGAAATGTGTCGTATGAGAGTAAGAAACCACCTTACTCTTCAATATCAAAAAGTACTATTAAAAGATGTTAATCAAGCGCTCGAGGCCGAGAAGAAGCAACTTGCAATTACGTTAAAATCGATCGCGGACGGGGTTATCTCGATTAATGCCGCGGGTGATGTCACATTTATAAATCCGGTTGCACAAAGGCTAACGGGTTACAATATTCAAGAAGCATTAGGTAAACCTATTGATGAGGTAATGAACTTACGTGATGCATCAAATCAAGAGTCTCTGTTAAATCCGGCGTTGTACGCGCTAGAAGTGAAGCGGCCAGTGGCTATGTCGTATAATGCGACCCTTATCAGCAGGACAAAGGAGATTTTTAGGGTTGAAGATAGCGCATCGCCAATTATAGACGATGACGGCAATATTAGCGGCGCGGTCATGGTTTTTCAGGATGTATCTGAAGCCGTCGAAATGGCGGTAAAAATGACTCACCTTACTAATCACGATCAACTGACAGGCTTGCCAAATCGCGTACTGCTTCACGACCGCGTTGTGCAAGCGATAGCACGCAGCTTTACCAGTAAACAAAGCATCGCCTTATTGCTCATTGATATTGATAATTTCAAATACCTTAATGATAGTTTGGGTCATCAGGTCGGCGATTTTGTTATCTCTGTAATTGCAAAAAGACTTTCAGACACCCTCGGCAAAGATGCTACGCTAGCCCGCGTGGGGGGAGATGAGTTTGCGTGTTTATTGTCTGATATCGGTTCTGGCTATAGTGCAGAAAGTATAGCTATGGCTTGCTTACATTCGGGAAGACAGCCTATAGAAATAGACGGAAAGGCTCATCAACTAAGCTTAAGTATAGGAATAAGCTTGTATCCTCAAGATGCTGTTAACGCGGAAGAAATGATGCGTCACGCAGATTCAGCAATGTACCGCTCTAAATCAAAAGGTAAAGATACATTCAGCTTCTTTTCAAAAGACTTGCAGCACGCCATGCATCATCGGGTTGAAATGGAAATAAAGCTTAGGCATGCGATAGAAAATAACAGTCTAGCAATTTATCTTCAGCCCAAATACGATTTTGAGAACAACGAAGTCGCCGGTGCTGAAAGTTTGGTAAGAATGGTTGATGAAAGCGGTAAAGTTTTTGGACCGGACGAATTTATACCTCTCGCAGAGGAAACGGGGTTAATTCACCAACTTGGTAAACAAGTGCTTCAAAAAAGCTGTGAGTTCATTGCGCGTTGTAACGAGAAAGGGCAACACTTAAAAGTAGCGGTGAATGTTGCGGCTAAGCAGCTTGCAAATCCTGGTTTTGCAGATGAGGTTGCAGAAATAATTCGTTCAGCGGGTATTGAAGCATCGTCTATTGAGCTTGAGGTGACAGAGTCTGCGTTAATGCACGATTTTGAACAAACCCGAGATATTCTAAATGCGCTAACATCACTGGGCGTGACTATAGCGCTTGACGATTTTGGTACCGGCTATTCTAGCTTGTCTTATTTACGTCAATTCCCACTTAATGTGTTAAAAATTGACCGTTCATTTGTTATTGATATGGATGAGGAGCAGCAAGCACACGATATCGTTACCGCTATCGTGCATTTAGCTCTTAGTTTGGAGCTTACTATTGTGGCTGAAGGCATTGAAACCCAATCACATTTCAATGGATTAAAAGCGCTTGGATGCCATCTTGGTCAAGGATATTTTATGTGCCGTCCGGTAGCGATGGAGGACTTCTTCAATCAGTTTATTAGCAATGAAGAAGTCGCGTGAATTAAGATAAGCACTCGATTTTAAATTTCTCAACAGTGTGGGTATTAGGTGTTATTACTAATACCTATTGCTCGTCAAAAATTAACCTTTTCAATATACATCTATCATGAAGGTGTTAGACTGTTCGAAAATGCTATAGTTACTAAAAAAGCTTTTAATAACAATGCAAGAGCCTTAAATATGCGTCTCTGGCATTAGAATAAAAAAACAATGGACAGAAAAGAAATCAAACCCTATTCACAATGCAATGTGCTTATTGTAGATGATGAACCAATGAGCCGCTTGCTGTTGCAAACGATACTCGACACAGAGTTCCACTGCACTACCGTTGAGTCTGGAAGCGACGCTATTTCATACTGTGTAGAAGCACTGCCAGACTTAGTGTTACTCGATATGAACATGCCTGATATCGGCGGATTAGAGGTGTGTGCAACATTGAAAGCAGCGCCGGAAACCAAAGATATCCCGGTAATATTTGTGACTTCTACCATGGATATTAAGAGCGAAAATGCATGTTGGGAAGTGGGGGCATCTGACTTTGTCATGAAGCCGGTAAATGCATCAACGCTTACCCACAGAGTAAAAACACACCTTCAAAACAAGCTTCGCACTGAGTTCCTTGAAATGATGACATTTCACGATCAACTTACCGGCCTCTACAACAGGATGTACCTTACTAAGGAGATCCCCTTGCTCATAAAGCAGGTGGCTAGAGACCAGAGTACAGTTGGCGTAATAATGGTCGATATTGATTATTTCAAACTCTTTAACGATACATATGGCCATCTTGAAGGTGACATATGCCTGCAGAACGTGGCGGAAATTTTATCTGATAACATTAGACGTCCTAAAGATGCGGTAATCCGCTTTGGCGGCGAAGAGTTTTTGATCATTCTTCCTTACATCGATGAAGATGGCACAAAGCTTGTGGCAAATCAGCTTGTAGATGCAGTGGCTAAGGCCAAAATACCTCATGGAAAAGGCATTGAAAATCGCGTCTCTATTAGTGCGGGATTTGCGGTGTGGAAAGCTACTGACGTTGTACGAGATGACCTAGCAGCACTAATTGAAGATGCAGATAGTTCCTTGTTTGAGGCAAAGGAATTAGGTAGAAATCAAGCCAGAGGTTAAAAGCTTAAACAAAGGCTTTAAACTATCCTATTGTTTAATTTCGCAAGTAATGATAGCGCGCTATTATCATTGTAGTGTAGTGCTACTGTGCATTTTTTCAGGCGTGGATTAGCACCTCTCTTTGACGAGTTTAAGGCTTAGGTAGCGAGCAATGGTTTATTTCGACGAACAATCGAGTTTGAATGTAAAGCTGGAAGAGCAGCTTAAAGCATCGCTTACTCAGATAGTACAACGTGGTTGTGACTCATTAGGTATTTTTCAGGGCCTACTTTTGCATGTTGACGAGGATACCGTCAATATCCTCGTCAAATCTTCATCTGCTTATCCACCTAGCTTTAAATCCATTCCTTCGTATGCGAATTGCTCTCCCGTAGACAATTGTTTTCCAGTAAGCAGTGCTAAGTGCTCTTCTGCATTTAAGCAGTGGTTTACTACTTACTTCAGTGCGGAAAAATACATAAGAGGGCAAGTTCACAAGCTTGATGGTGGGCATGTCTGCCTAGTTTTCATTAACGCTTGCCCAGAACAACCAAATAATTTAGAAAAAGTGGCGTTGCTCGACGAGTGGTTATCAGTAACGTTGGAAAAATTCCACGTAGAAAAAGCTGAAACAAATCAAAATACGCTATACGAGAAGCTGCAAAGTGTTGCGAATGTAGGTACGTGGGAAGTTGACCTTATTACCAGTGAGTTGACCTGGTCGTCTCAAACTCGCCTTATTCATGAAGTAGACGAAAACTACAAGCCAACGCTAGAAACGGCGATTAATTTCTACAAAGAAGGGTTCGATAGAAATGAAATAAGCCGTATCGTTTCTCACACCACAGAAACGGGTGAGCCGTGGAGCGCGACCCTGGAACTTGTTTCGGCAAAAGGAAACTCTGTTTGGATTGAAACCCACGGTATGGCAGAGATGAAGCACGGCAAATGTATTCGTTTGTTTGGAACATGCCAAAATGTGAATAAATCGGTACAGCTTAGATTAGAGTTAGACGCCCGTCGAAAAGAAGCTGAAGCCGCGTCGAAAGAGCGAGGCATGCTACTTTCAAGAATTAGCCACGAATTGAAAACGCCGCTGAATGGCATTACTGGCATGCTTCAGGCTATTAAATTTGAAACGAAAGACAACGTTCGAATTAGAAAAGCCGATATTGCATTACATAGCGCAGACCGCTTGCTATCACTTATTAACGATGTACTTGATTACACGTCAATTATTAATGGTGAGTTTACTCTCAAACACAATGATTTCTGCGTTCGTTCTTTATGCGAAGACATTGTTGATGTGTTTAAAACAAAATGTGCAGAAAAGGGGGTACGGCTTTATGCTGTGCTGTCTTTTGATGAAAAAACCTATGTTCATGGCGACGCAGCAAGAATAAGTCAGGTAATTACGAACTTGCTGTCTAACGCAGTCAAATTCACCGCTAAGGGCTACATATCTGTTCAGGTTACCCTAAAACACCAAGGCGACGTTCCCATACTGCTCGCTTCTGTTGAAGACACGGGGGTTGGCATGAGTGACGATATCCTGTCGCGAGTGTTTAGACCATTTCAAAACGATACCGCTAGTGCTTCCGAAGAACTCAATGGGAATGGCTTAGGACTTTCAATAGTAAGCCAACTCGTTGATAAAATGGGTGGTGAGTTAGAAGTGCGCTCGAAAGTAGGCAAAGGCACGTGCTTTGATATTGCTATTCCTATTGAAATGGCAACATTAGACGAAAAATCTAGTGGAGAGATTGAGCTGTCCTCTGAAGTGCTGAGTGTGCCTTTAAATATTTTGGTTGTTGATGACAACGACATTAACCGCCTAGTTTTAGGCTCAATGCTAGAAAAATTCAATTACTTTCCAGACGAAGCGGAAAATGGCGAAGTAGCGGTACAGATGGCAAGGTCCAGAAAGTACGATATTATATTTATGGACTGTGCTATGCCGGTGCTAGACGGTGTAAGTGCAACAAAAATCATATATCAAGAAGGTTTAATGCCGAAGCATGGCCGCATTGTTGCGGTTACAGCGAACACAACGGCAGAAGATAAAGCCAGCTGCAGCGAAGCGGGAATGCAAGACTTTCTGGCTAAACCCGTTGTACAAAATGATGTTACTTTACAGCTTAAGTTAACGTTAGACGCAAAATCTGTAACGGTATAGGGGCCTTTGATTGCATTAACCTGCAAAGCCCCATTTGCTTAAGTACATAAACGTTAGTTACATCAAAGCCTGGGTTGAGCGAGCAGGCTGACAAAAACTAACGTCGGCCACTCAATTTAGCGGCAATCTAACATTGCTGTTTTTTGTTATTCAGTAACCGGAATACTGTCTTTTGTAGAGTCCCAATTCTGCACGATGTAGTTGGTAACACGAGAGCCAACGTTATACGCCGCTTCAATTGCTGCTCCCATTGCGGCATAGCCTTCACCAGAGCTTTCAAGTTTCAAGTTTTGTGCAGCACTTAACGAAGGCGGTTGCATGGTAAAGTTGCTCGCCGTTCTTAAAATCATTAAACGCTGTTTATCTACCAAGCCAGCATTATCTAAATAGGTTAAACTTTGTAGCGTAGCTGAGTCTTCCATACCTGATGTGACGAAGTTTCCTTTGCCTTGTGTCCAGTATGCTACCCAATCGTTTGCCCATGAATTTAGCTTTTCTCCGTGCCAGAAAGTAGACGCAGATAAATGCGCACCCATAGAAACATTGGGAAGAGTCCTAGCATTAGGTGAGTGAGTATATTTCGCTCTAAGTAAATTCATTGCGTCGTTATTTAAAAGCTTGGTGTCTTTTGTCAACGAATAAGCCCACTTAGCTAAAGGCAGATTAAGCGCATAAACCTCACCATTTGGGCTGTTGTTCACATCCACTTGCTCGGCGTTTTCATAAGGTGCATGGGTAAACAGAGGAAAATATCCTGTACGCCATGTTGAAGGAATTTCTCTTGCATCGATGTGATGCGCAAGGTCACCATCTACAACGTAGTCAGTCCAAATAGCGCTTCCAATAGTATTATCGGCAGGGTCGACACCTGCAATACCTGCTACAAGCCAATAGGCTTTTGATAAGTCGAAGCGAGGGTCGAGCCCTAGTGCCATTATTGCCGCTGAAGCACGCGCAATACCCATACCTGTCACTATGCCAATTACGCCCGTTTCAGTGTTTGCATACACATCGTGAAAGCCGTGGGGCAGTGGGTATTTTGTTGTCAGTTTTTGACGGGCTTTCCACAACTGAAATTCGCCGGGTGCGTCACCCTCGTCATCACCAATTTCAAACATACTCACCACTACAACTTTCACTTCCATAGGTGGTTCTTCTTCACTAGCGTATGCATTGACTGAGAGTGTGCTTATCACAACGCCTTTAAACACTGCTAGTGCAAATGATTTGCTTAAAGTAGAACTACTGCGGTGTTTAGCAATATGCAAAAGCGCGCGTTGTGCAAAATGTCGAATGAATAGGGCTAAAGACATAAAATACTCCTAAAAAAAAAGAGCCCAAGTTTAGAAAACTGAGCTCTTGATTTAACGTGATTTATTAAATGATGCCGTTAACCTTCTACGTTCGATAGAAAGCGTGACATCATTCACAGGCTAAGCATACTTAGAATGAGTAAGTAACTTTAGCATTAAAGTGACGCGGTAGTTCAGGAAGAACGATTTGGCTACCGAATAGATCAGGGAAGTTAGAACGGAAATAACGTTCATCAGTTAGGTTTTTAACGGTTAAGTTAAATGACCAGTCTTCAGCCTGATAAGATAAGCCAGCATTCACTAGCGTATAAGCCGGTAGCGTTACAGCAGCAGAGAAACCTGATGCTACTTCTTCAACATCTACCACGCTTACGTTAGCCGCATAACCATTTTGGAAATCGTAAGTCGCAGTTAGCGTATAGATGTTTTCAGGGATACCTGCTTTACGTCCATCTGTATTATTAAAGCCTTCACCGATAAGGTTAAGACCAATCACGTTACCACCGAAGATCAATGAAGGATCTTCAAGGTTCACTAAGTCTTCAGCACCCAAGAAACCAAACTGGTTACCATTTTCAAGTGCTGTAAGGTTAATTACCTTAATGTTGGTGTAACCTGCAGATACAACAAGGTTGTCGTTTACTACCCAACGAAGTTCAAACTCAGTACCTTTGTTGTTGGTGGTATTATTAGTTACCGTGTTTTGCGCGTTAAAATCGGTACGCTCTTGCTCAAACGATGAAAGTGCAAAATACAGTGTATCTTCTAACAAAGAACCTTTAATACCAAACTCAAGAAGTTCAGAGGTATCAAATGCGCTGCCGTCGCCTAGTTGGCTAACGCCAATCTCAGCACCTTGACCTGCTACAAGCGTTGCTTGTTCTGCCGCAGTTACGTAAGGAATAAGGCCAAATTCGAATTCGTATGAAAGGCTGGCGTTCCAAGACCACCCGTCTACCGTTTCTTCAGCGTATTCTGGTGTTTCATCGCCTGTTGCACCTAACAGAAGATCGGTACGTGAAGTACTTTCAATATCGATAGTGTCGTAACGCAAGCCTAACACTAGGTTTAAGCCCCAATCCCAAGTTAAGTCTGTCATTGCAGCAATACCTAGGTCTAGGTAGTTACCCACATCATAGTTATCGTAGTTTTTACCTGAGCGGGTAGACAATAAACGACGATCCAGTGCCGAAGATGGCATGGTTAGGTCGCGACGGTTGAAATATTCAAACGTGAAATCATCGCCGTGTTCGAAGTCGGTATAACGAACAGATGGCGAGAATTGAAACTGTGCAAGCAGGCCATCGTTTTCATATTCGGTAGCGAAAATTAGCTTGTCTTCAACAACCCAGCTGTCGTGGAACTGTGAGAAACCGTACGCATTTTCATTGATGTTGTCGTATGCATCATAGAAAAGTTGGTTGCGGATTTCCCAGTTATCTGTGTAGTAAATCGTGTCGAAATACAGAGTAATAGCTTCGTTGCCAAGCTGATCATCAGGCGCTACCAGTACTTGGTTTCCACTAAGCGTTGTGGTTCCAACGTTTTCTAATTGCATTAACGCTGTGGCTTCGTCATCCGTAAAGCTAGACGCTGGAACATAGAAGAAGCTCTCGCCGGCAATGTTTACCGCAGCGTATTCTTCGTGGCTAATTTGGCCGTCGCCATCAGTGTCTAGAGGCTGTGCTGTACCTGTAATATAAGTACCGTCGTCAACTAGCTCTTGGGTTAGACGGTTCCAACCAGCAACTTGGTTGCCGTCGTAATCGTGGTACATACCACCAAATTCGAAGCGAAGGTTGTCGGTAACATCAATGTTAAATGATGCTTGTAATACCGTTTGGTCAGTTTGCGTATTGTCGTAATAGCTGTCTGAATTTTCTAGCTCGCCGTATATGTAGTAACCCATCTCTTTGCCCGCGACGCTAGTCGGGCCGCCAACTTCTGCGGTTAAGATGCTTTTATCCCAAGAACCAGTGGTGTAAGACAACGCACCCGTTGGGGAATCTAGATACTGGCCGCCAGAAGCGCGTGCAGATTTAGGGTTAAAGTTTAGATAACCACCAATTTTAGATGGACCATAAATAGGTGATGCAGGACCACGTACAATGTCGATACGGCTTGAAGCACCGATAGGTGTAGGGTAGTTACCCGGGTTATCTAAGCGCTTAACGCCACGGAAGTATGTTTCACCTGGCGTACCACGTACGTCTAGTGAGCCCGCAACACCAAAGAATGATTGAGTAAACGTACCTGGAGCAAATGCTACCAGTTCGTCAATGTCAGAAACGTTGAAGCGCTCCATCTGCTCTTGCGAAATTGTCGATGCAGAACGTGGCGTTTCAAGAATAGACTTACCAAAACCAAATACCGATTCTACGTCTTGGCCTGGAAGACTACCAAGAGAACCCGTCACTTCGATCTTCTCTACGTCTTTTTCTTTTACCTCTGTATCTTCTTGAGCAAAAGCTTGCGACGAAAGTGCGACTGCAGTGCTCATCGCAAAAGCTTTTGCTAGAGGAGATAATTTGAATGTAGTGTTTTTCATGGTTTCCTCAGATTTTAGTTGCCCTTTTTTAGGGCTTTTTTAACGAATTATTTTTATGATTCTTGTCGTTAGCAAGAGAGTTAGCAGGATGGATGCCAACTACTTGTCCAGTTGGTCAACTTTTGACCTGCTTTTAAGTTGCTGAATTATAGGGATAAAAAAATATAATGTTGTTCTTATATTGTTATTTTTATGTAAAATCTAGCGGTATCGCCAAAGCTTGCACCTTCAAAGTGATTTCTAGCGACTTTTTGCACCAAAAAGAGTAGGTGCGCCATCAGCATGGCCTTTAATACCTAGAATTACGTTAAGAGGTTGGGGAAATGACACCGCCTCTTTGTTTTTATAATCATTTCTATTCGTTTTTGGCGACAGCGTTGTATCGTTTGCGTTGTCACTTTTAATGGCTGAAATTTCGTCAGTAGCAGAAGAGGCCTGGGTGCAGTCTTCAGTGCTTAGTTCTGGTTTTGTATCTGAACTCTTTGCTTTTTTACCTGGCAAGGTTAGCTCTAAAATTACGGCAGTAAGGCCGGCTGATGTCACAGGGGAAAGCAAAATGTTTTCGAGCCACGTTGGCAGTTCAGCAAGGGCTTCGGGAACCATCATTACGCCTATTGCCATACCAAGGGCGCAGGCGGTTACAAGGCTGCTGCGTCTATCAAGTGCGTAGCTAGCAAGAAGCTTTAACCCGCCCACTGCTACCATTGCAAACATCACCAGCGTTGCTCCGCCTAAAACTGGCTTAGGAATAGCTTGCAACACGCCACCAACAATAGGAAAGCAGCCAATAAGAACAAACAGCGCTGCAACAAAAAAGCCCACTTTACGGCTGGCAATACCGGTTAACTGAATAACGCCATTGTTTTGGCCAAATGTGGTATTTGGGAAAGTGTTAAACATTCCGGCAAGTAGTGAGTTGACCCCGTCTCCCAAAATACCGCCTTTTACCCTTGCTAAATAAACAGGGCCGCTTACGGGTTGCTTACAGAAAAGGCTATTTGCTGTTAAGTCTCCCGCCGTTTCTATTGCGCTAAACAGGTAAATAAGTGCAATGGGCAAAAATAAATTAATGTCAAAAGCAATGCCAAACGCAAATGGGGTAGGGATAGCCACTAATGAAAGTGAAGCGAGCCCAGAGAAATCAAGGCCTTTTGTAAAACCAACATACGTTGCACCTATAGCCATGCCAATAAAAATTGCGCTTAAGCGAAGCCAATGGTTGGTAGACGCATTTAAGAATACGATAACCAGTAATACACAAAGACCAACTGCTAAGTTTTCAGTACTGGCAAAGTCAGCGGCATTAAAGCCACCGGCTAGGTCGGTCATACCTACGTTTATCAAGCTAAGGCCTATCGCAGTGATCACTATCCCCGTGGTTAAAGGCGTAATGATGCGCTTGAGTTTATTCACAAATAGGCTGAACACTACCTCAACTAACGCCCCAGCCATGGTCAGGCCAAACAGTAGGGCTAAAATATCCTCTGGTGTGCCGCCATTGGCTTTTACTTGGTTTCCGGCCAAAATCAACGCACTAATAAACGCAAAGCTGGTTCCTTGAATGGCAACAAGGCCACTGCCTACTGGGCCTATACGTTTTGTTTGAATTGCTGTGCCAAGGCCGCTGACAAACAGCGCCATACTAATAAGATAAGGGGTGTATTCAGTAAGACCTAGCGTTGACGTAACAATAAGAGTAGGGGTTATAACACCAACGAAGCTCGCTAATAAATGCTGGAATGCCGCGGTAAGAGAAGGAAGAAATGCCGGGCTATCATGTAAGTCGTAAAGTAATTCGCTGTGATTTGAAGACATGAGCAATTTTTCTTGATGACAGTTGCTCATTGTTTGCAAGATGTTGACCAATTGGTCTGTTTAAGGCTTGTTTTGTAAACTTTTGTTTTTGAATGTTTTTATATGTGTTCTGTAAATAACTTAAAACAATCAGAAAGTAGCTAAGCCCCAATTTGGTGCCTAAACGAAAAAATGCGCTAATTTAGCGCATTTTGTAAAGCGACATAGGCGTTAAATTAAAAGGTAACACCTTCATCTAACGTCACAAAAATAGAGTGGCGAACTTCATTGTACATAGCCCTTGAACAGTGGCCTTCACCTTCGGTATCTTCCAGTAACAGCACGTCGCCTGCTCCAAATACATGACGCTCGCCGTTTGATACGGTAAATTCTGCGCGCCCTTTTAAGATGAAAAGTAACTGTCGCGCCGGAGCAGGGTGCCACTTGAAGTCATAATCTGCGGGGGTTTCGCGAAAAATAATTTTATCTGCACCAAATTTTTCTGACAGCATGCCGATAGGGCCGCCGTCTTTTAGCGCTATCTCAACTTCACCAAAGTGGCTTTTGCCCGCCTCATCGTTGTAAATCCTTGTTATTTTCATTATTAACCCTTAATTAAAACTTTACTGATTAGAACATTACGCGTGCTTAAGCTTGCCGATAGTTCTATAAAGCACTGACAAACTTGCTGCTACATCTTCACTGGTAATAGACTCAGCAGGATGATGGCTAATGCCGCCCTTACAGCGTGTGAACAACATGGCTACAGGGCATATATCTGCAATAGCCATAGCATCGTGACCTGCACCAGATGCAAGAATTCGCGGTGCAATACCGCTTTCCTCTACGCCGCGAACTAACGCGTCTTTTAACTGGCTATCGCAATGTACTGCAGGCGCACTGTGGGTTTGCTCGCGAGTAAGTGTTACTTGTCTAGATTGCGCAATGTCATCAAATTTTTGCAATATTTCTGCCAATACTGAATCGCGCAAACTGTCATCTTCGCTTCGAATATCTAGGGAGAAACGTGTGCGACCAGAAATGACGTTAACGCCGTTAGGTGCATTTTCAATTTTCCCTACGGTAGCTACCACGCCCGGGCGTTGTAAGCTAATACTCTCAACAGCAAGTAGCATTTCTGCACTTGCACATAAGGCGTCACGACGCATTGACATAGGTACAGTACCGGCGTGACCAGCCATACCTTCTACCGTAAAGTTAAAGCGTTTCGCACCCGCAATGGCACTTACCACACCCACAGGCAAGTTTTCTTGCTCTAAAACAGGGCCTTGCTCTATGTGAAGCTCTATATAACCTAAAATGTCAGTACGCGAGATGGCCGCACTATTCACCGCATCGAAATTAAGCCCAAAGTTCGCCATGGCTTGCTCAAGGCTCACGCCATTTTCATCTTTTAAATGGCGCCATTGTTCTTGCCACTTGCCCGTTAAGGCGCGGCTGCCTAGTAGCGTGGTGCCAAACCGTGTGCCTTCCTCGTCACAAAAGCCAACAATGTCGATGTGAAAAGGGAGCTTAGTTTGCGTACCGTCAAACATGGCCACCAGTGAAATTGCAGCGACCACGCCAAGCATGCCATCGTACTTTCCGCCGTTAGGCACAGTGTCGAGGTGACTGCCTAGAATTAATCGCGGCGCGTTGGGTACACTTGATGTATAGCGTCCCCAAATATTACCCACAGCGTCTTGCCACGTAGTCATACCCGCTTCAATCATCCAACCAGAGGCCAGTTGATTCGCAAGCTTGTGTTGATCAGTCAGGTAGCGCCTGTCTAGACAGGTTGGGTCTTGGCTTATTGTGCCTAATGTCTCACACCTCGCCATAACCTGTGTCGCCAGTTCAGTAAATTCTACGAATTCACCCATTCGCGACTCCTGCAGCTTTGGCCTTGGCGTAAACGCTAATCGCTGCATCTACCCCTTTACCCGCAGGTAGCTCAAAACCTTGCATACGAAGCACAGTTTCAAGTGACTGAAGTGTGTGAAGAACAGCGTCTTCCCTGGCGTTGTAGCCCATGGTGCCAATGCGCCAAATTTTGCCTTTTAGCGGACCAAAGCTAGTACCAATTTCAATGTTAAAGCGCAGAAGCAAGGTTTCGCGCACTTCTTCGCCATGAACACCATCTGGAATGTGTACGCCAACAACGTTGTACATCTTGTGTTTCAAATCGCCAAAGGGCTCAAGGCCCATGGCTTGAATACCAGCAAGCATGGCATCGCCGGCCACTTTGTGGCGAGCAATAACATTTTGTTGGCCTTCTTCTATATGCACACGTGCGCATTCCCGTGCGCAATAAAGCATACTAGCCGCTTCGGTATGGTGGTTTAGTCGCTCTTCGCCCCAGTAATCCATGATCATAGGTAAGTCGAAGTAGTTTGAGCGAATTTTAGGGCCTCGTGCGGCTTCATGATGCGCATCGCGAATACCTGCTTCAACGTGATGACGGGTACGCACGGTTTTAACAAACTTGTCGCTTAGTGTAATAGGTGCGCTGCCCGATGGACCACCTAAACACTTTTGCAGGCCAACTGATACCGCGTCTAACTTCCATGCGTCTACGTCTAGCGGGTTACCGCCTATTGACGCTGTAGCGTCGCAGTAAAACAAAACATCGTGCGCTTCACAAATAGCACCAATATTCTCAAGCGGTTGAAGCATGGTGGTAGACGTATCGCCTTGTACTATGGCAAGAAGCTTAGGTTTTACTTCTTTTATTGCGGCTTCTATTTGCTCAGGTGTAAATACTTCACCCCAAGGTACTTCAATGGTGTGTACTTCAGCGTCAGCACGCTCAGCAATTTCGGCAAGTAAATGGCCAAAACGCCCAAAGATAGGTACAAGCACCTTATCGCCCGGTTCTATCGCTGAAACTAAAACAGCTTCAATACCAGCGCGCGACGTACCATCAACAAGAAAGGTTTGCTGGTTTTTCGTATTAAAAACATTGCGGTAAAGCTGCATCACCTCATTCATGTAGCCGGTCATTACGGGGTCATATTGCCCTACTAACTGGGTAGACATCGCGCTTAATACACGTGGGTAACAATTAATTGGCCCCGGGCCCATTAGTAGTCGAGGTGGCGGATTAAGTGGTGCGAACGTATTTGTAGATGCTCCTGTAGACATTAGAACACTCCTAGATAAGCACTTGCGCTAGCATGCGCAAGCCAGTGATGATAAGAACAACGGCAAAGATTTTCTTAAGTAAACCAGCATCTAGCTTGTTGGCGATAGTTGCACCAAGTGGCGCAAATAACACGGTAAGTGGAACAATGCAAGCAAAGCCCAGTAAGTTTACGTAGCCGTAGGTAGCAAAGGGCGCATCGGCAGGTGTAGTACCTACAAATAGCAGGGTAAGTGCCGCAGGAAGCGAGATGATCAGGCCAACCGCTGCGGCTGTGCCCACCGCTTTATGCGCTGGGTAGTTACAAAAAGTAAGGGTAGGTACGGTTAACGTGCCGCCGCCAATACCCACCATAGAGCTAAACAGCCCAATACAGGTTGCCATAACCGACTGACCCGCACGGCCCGGAAGCCCTTTAAATAAGGCGTCTTTCTTGCCAATAAGCATATTAAGTGCTGACAAGGTTGCGATAACACCAAATAGCAATGTCAGGAATGTTGGGTTAACCACCGTAACCGCATAACTACCTGCAAGCACGCCAATTAAAATAAATATTGCCCACGCTTTTAACAAAGCAAAGTCTACGTTTCCTTTACTGTGGTGAGCGCGAATAGAGCTAACTGAAGTAGGAACAATTGTCGCAAGTGAAGTGGCTGTGGCTATAACCATTGCGCTTTCTGGCGACACACCAAGGGCTTGAAATAAGAAAAACAGTACCGGCACAATAACAATGCCGCCACCCACGCCGAGCATACCTGCCAGTATGCCCGCAAATACGCCTGTTCCCGCAAGCGATAATATAACCGTAAGGTTATCCATTAAAAACTGCATGTGATTTCTTTCTCTTTAACGTTTGTTGTTTTAACTATTTTGTACATGCTGCGTTTTAGCGATTGCGTTTTAGTAACTACAACGTAAACGGCAAGACTTAAACGCAGTAACGAAACTAGCGATGCCCTAAGTAGGCTTTACCGTCGCTTCTAGGGTCGCTTGCGCCGCTTACAGTGCCCTCTGTATCACGAATGATTGCGCCAGCATGGCCCATTAATTCATTGCAAGGGTCTACCGTCACCATATCGTGGCCCCTAGCAAGCAAACTCTCGCCTACATATTCAACCAGGTCACGCTCGGCTTTTAGGTTGTGGCTTTGATCGCCCCATGTTCTGCCTAGAAGCCATCTGCCAAGAGATATTGCTTTAGCAATAGGCTGTCCGTGATAAATATGGCGGGCGAAAAGTGCCGCCTGAGTCTGCGGCTGACCTTCACCACCCATAGTGCCGTAGCTCATACGGCGACCATCAATAAGTTCTGCAAAAGCTGGGTTTAATGTATGGAAAGGCTTCAACCCCGGCGCTAAATATTGGTTACTGTTAGCGTCTAGCGAAAATGAGGTGCCTCGATTGTTCCAAACGATACCCGTTTGCGGGCTTACTACGCCTGAACCGAATTCCCAATAAAGCGATTGTATGTAGCTCACCATACGTCCTTCTGAATCGCAGCAGCCCATCCAAATGGTATCGCCGTGCTTGGCTTCATGTGGCCATGGCAGGGCTTTGTCTAGTGAGATATTCTTTACCATCTCATCAAGTACATGGTCGCTCAGCAGGCTTTGTAAACTTACCGGCGTACGAGAAGGGTCGGTTACGTTTGCGTTACGTGCAATAAAGGCTTGTTTTGTACACTCAATGAGTAGATGCACCATGTCGGCGTCGGTGCTACCTAAATGCTGAACTCTGTCATAAAGCGCTAAAATGATAAGCGATGCTACACCTTGCGTTGGTGCAGGCAGGTTATAAAGCTTGCCTTTACTGGTAGAAACTGACAAAGGCTCAACAATGGTTGCCTTGTAGTTGTTGAAGTCTTCAAGGCGGATGGGGGAGCCTGCCGCTTCTAAATCTTCAGCCAGTTTTGAAGCCAACTCACCGTGGTAAAAATCATCCAGCCCTTTTTCTGCTAGGTGTTTCAACGTTTCAGAAAGCTTTGTTAACTTTAATATTTTGCCTTTTTTAAGGGCTTTACCTTTAATCAAAAACTGATCGAAGTTTTCATCTGCGCTTAGTTCGTCAAAGGTTTTGTTGCTGGCATCGACTAAACTTTGTGTAACCTCAATTCCCCAGTTAGCCTGGTTTATTGCCGTGTCGAAAAGTGTACTTAGCGGTAAACCACTTTGCCATCCATGACTTATTTCAAGTGCAGCTTTCCAACCAGCAACGGCACCTGCCATGGTCAGTGCAGACTTTCCGCCTCGGCTAGGTATGGCATCGTTACCCTCGTAGAACGCTGGCGTTGCGCCTTGTGCCGCCACGCCCGATGCATCAATACCAATAGGTTTTTTACCCGGCTCACTAATTAGCCAAAAACCATCGCCGCCCATACCGTTCATATGGGGGTATTCAACGGCGATAGAGGCAGCTGCTGCAACCATAGCTTCAATGGCTGTGCCGCCTTTTTCAAGAATGTTTAAGCCTACTTGCGACGCCGCAAAGTGAGGCGCTGTAAACGCGATATTAGGTTTTTCACTCATAATTATTTCCTTCAAAAACTCAGCAACCACGCCGTCATATTCAGCCTAATGCGGGCAAATTGACGTGCGTTTAGGTCTTACTTCCGCTTTCTACTTTCAACTTGAATGCGATAGGATGCTTTATGCCCTATTTAAGTACGATTTATCTGTGACTTAAATAAGGCCAGCACACTGTGCACGTTTAGCGAGTGGTTAGCTTTTTTGCTAACGCGAGAAGTGCAAGATCGTTGCCTTTTTTGCCCACAAGCGATAATCCGCATGGGGCATTGTGTAGGGTAAACAACGGCAAATGAAGCTGCGGTAAACCCGCAAGCCCAGCTATAGCAGTAAGTGCAAGCAGAGCGTTTCTATCATTTGCCAGCGTCGTTTCATCAGCGTCGCAACGAGGTGCAACGCCGGGTGTTGTGGGCATAACCAATACATCTATTTCTTCAAACAGTGTATTTATATGGTTTATTACCACAGATTGTTGCGCTTTAGCCTGTTGAATATCTTGGGCAGTGATGGTTTTACACCAATCCAAACGCAACATAATATCTTTAGCGATATTGGGTTGAGTGTCTTCAATCCATTCGCCATGCTGCTGCCAAATCTCGCTACCTTGTAAAGTGCGAAATGTAGCGGCAGTTTTTAATGTATCTAAATTAAGCTGTGCTTCAGGCAGCTCAATGCAGTCGTTTGGCTCAGCAAGCGCTGAAAGCCAGGTTTTGCATAGCGATTTGTGAGCAGTTTGCTCGAACAAATGGGTTGCTATGCCAAGTTTAGGTGCTTCTGATATTTCGCTTTGCGCTGCGCTATTCAAACAAACGTTTGCAACCTTAGTTAGCGTGTCTAGGTCGCGGGTCATCCAGCCTACAGTATCAAACGAAGGCGCAAGTGCTACCATATTGTCGCAAGCTACTGCGCCATGTGTAGTGCGAAGTCCCCACAACCCTTGATAGCTAGACGGCACCCGAATAGAGCCGCCCGTATCTGTGCCAAGACCAATGTCGGCAAGGTGTGCGCTAACAGCTACTGCAGAGCCCGACGAAGAACCTCCAGGAATATGTGCTGGCGCCACTGGGTTTACGAGCGTTTCGTAATGTTTATTTTGCCCATGTAGGCTGTAGGCCAGTTCATCGGTAATGGTTTTACCTTTAAACGCGGCACCTGCACTTAGTATTTTTGCAACACAACTATTTGTACTTTCTGGTATCGGGTGGGTTGCTAACCAATCAGGATTACCCGCCGCGGTTGGCAAACCTTGAATATGAAACAAATCTTTGACCGCAAGGCCCAAACCGCACAGCGCTTGGTGAGCATGGTGGCGCTCACTTGTCGAGCCACAAGCCACTGCTTGCTTTTGCCCATTACTAGATGACGAAGTTTCATCCTCAATGGGGTCATAGCAGTTAAAGGTTGCTTTTAGATTGTTAATTGCCTGCGTGAACGTTGCATCACAGGGCTTCAGTACAAAAGGAGAGCTCACAGCGCATTCTTATTAGTTGATGTTTCTTTATTCGTCTTCACTCCATGAAACAACTGTTTCATTAAAAAGTCAATAGAAACGATCGTTACTCCTAAATAAACGAAAGAGATAAACGAAAAAGATAAACTGAAAAAGATAAGTCGAAAAAGACAAACCAAAAAAGATGAGTTAAAAAAGCTATGCCGCTAAATTGGTAACGCCTAAAAACACAAACAACGTAAATAGATGAAATAGCGGCCAAATCACAGGATATAAATTAGTATGGTGCGCTTTAGTAATAGATACTTAGGTCAAAACTCCAGAAGTAAGCGCTAAAGACAACCCCTACACGAGCATTAAAACCCTTGAGGATACTTCTTCAAAAAAGCCACTTCGTCAGAAGTTGACTCTCTACCCAATATAGCGTTTCGGTGAGGGTAGCGGCCAAACCTTTCAATAACCTGTTGATGGCGTTTTTCAAAGGTAAATTCTTGTTCTAAGCCTTCTTGAGAGAACAGTTCCATTGCCACATCATGAATAGCTAGCGATTCACTGTGCATAAACGGCATATAAAGAAATGCCCGCTGTTTAGGAGTGAGTACCTTATCTGCTTCCACGCTTACGGCTTCCTGCGCAAGCACTAAAGCAATACTATCTGCGCTGAATGCATTTGGCTTGTTGCGATAGATGTTTCTTGAAAATTGATCGAGAAGAATTATTTCGGCTAATCTTCCCGTCGCAGTGGCGCGCCAGGGCCATAACTCTCCGAGCATCGCTGCTTTCAGCAACGAAGAAAATCGCGATGTAATTGTTTTGTCTAGTGCCGCATCTTCCGTAAACCATTGTTCAGGCGATAATTCGCCAAACCAAAAGTCTAGCACACCGTTAGCTTCTTCCATGACCACTTGCGTTTTATCCATATTCACTCCAACAACACGCTTTCAGCAGTTAAATACAAGTCAACGTGACTTATACCTATTTTTTAGCAAAAAAGTTCCATTTCTGCTTGCAAAATAACAATTCTCTGCTACTCACACTACCATAGTATTGCTTAAAAAATGTGCTATGGGAAGTGTTAACGCTTTAGGCTCTCCAATTCATCCATTTGAACATAGATGTCGGAAATAGCGTCAACACGGTCTGCTGCCTTGCTGCCTAAAGCTTCATAGGTAAGGTTACACAGTGATGCGACTAAGCTCATTGGTGCAGCATAGCTATCAAAAGGTGAGTCACTGCCAATATGGGTGACAATGAGGTGGTCGACATCGTGGCGATAACCTTGTCCTGTCGGGTCAGTAATAAGTACGGTTTTACAATGTTTTATGCTATTTAAAACAAACTTAAATTGACGGGTTCTACGACGAAAACCGAAAAGCACCACAAGATCGTTTTTGGTTAGGTCAATAATATCTTCGCTCAGTGTCTGTCCTGGCTGTGGAAGCACGCGAACCGACCCCCTTATTTGTTTAAGCTGCTGCCTAAAATGAAGGGCAATGGGGTAAGCGTTGCGAAACCCAATCAACGTAACCTGGCCCGCTGAAGCGAGTAATTTTGCAATGTCGCTTAATGCTTCTGACGACGTCCCTTCGAAAGTATTGGCTAGGTTTTTACTATCACTTTCATGTTGCAAAACGCCACTAGAAGGGCTTATCACCGGCACGCCTTGCTCGCGAAGCTGCACAAGGGCTTCTTTAGCTTGTTGGTGTGAATCGAAGCCTAATTGGCGAAAGAAACGACTTACAGTGGCTTTCGACGTTCCCGTTTTTTCGGCAATGAGTGATGTGGATTGGCTTAATACGGCAATGGGGTTTTGCTGAATATAATGCGCAATAGATTTGCCCGAAGGGGATAACGAGGCATAGTGTTTTTCAATTTGTTGTAAAACGTCGCTAGGGCTACTTTTTGTCATTGGTATCGCCTTATACATCTAGCGCAATTATTTCACGACTTTTGTGCGATATACAAACACTACGTGAAAGTGGCCCACTATCTCGTATCAAATACGATTAAGGTTTTAGCTAAAACAACTACGAACGGTCCATATCCAAACCCTTGTTCTGCACCGTGAAGGGCCCATTCACATTTAAAAATGTAAGCCTAATAATGGCTTACATGCACTGCATATTTTATAGGGCTAAAGTAGCATCTAATTACTTACTCAAGCTTTGCAAATTGGCACTACACTTTCATACATATTAACCGTAAAAATTCATAAAAGTGTCATCGGTTGGTAATTGTATTGTTGATCTGTCCTCGGTTCTAAAGGCGCAAATGGTCCGGAGAATCATAAGAACAAGGTCAATATAACTGAGAGAAAGAGGTTAGTTGTGGCAAAGTTGTGGTCTGAATTGATCGTATTATTTGTAGCGATCCCTTTTGCCGTTCTCTACTGGATTAAGCATTTTGCAAATTATCTCATGCCTATTTTAGGGGTGATGGGAATTTGCTGTTTAGCTGTCTTGTTAGCAGATAAACAATTTAAACGGTTTAAATTGTGGCATTGGGAAGACTATCGAATACATTTTAAAAGTACGCTTAAGTTATTTTTGCCATGGGCAAGTTTACTGGCGCTGGTGGTTTACTTTTTAAAACCCGAACTGTTTCTTCACTGGCCTATGAATCAGCCGTGGATGTGGGTGGCGACCTTGCTGATTTATCCCATTGTTTCGGTGATCCCCCAAGAGATTATTTTTCGCACCTATTTCTTTCATCGCTACAAGCAAATCTTGCCTTCTAAATACGCGAGATGGGCGTTAAGCACTTTTTTATTCGGTCTAGCACACTTGGTATACGGTAATTGGGTAGCAGTTGTGGTCTCTTGGATTGGCGGGGGCATTTTTGGTTATCGGTATATGCAAACCAACTCTACGCCGGTTGTAGTTGTTGAACATGCCCTATGGGGAAGCTTTTTGTTTACCATTGGTTTGGGATCTTATTTGGTTATTGCGTCGTAGATATTTGTAGTAAAAATCAATACACATGAACGCCAAGGAGTGAGGTGATGTTCAGTGCCCAGCAATTATTATTACCCGGTTTTCTAAACAAGCGAGTAGGGCTTTCTTTTACGCAAACCGATACAATTTCAAGCGAACGCTTTATACAAACTTTGCTTCAACAAAGCGAAGACGGTGGCGCAATAAGCAGTTTATCCAGTGCACAGTCGTTACTCTCTCAGCTTTGGGATAGCTTTATTTATCGTTTACCTGGCTTGGCTTTAGGTTTGGTTATTATGGTGGCGTTTATTCTATTAGCGCCACATATTGCAAAGGTTATAGTTAAACCGTTAACACGTACAACCACCTCTGCGCTGCTGCGTTCGGTCATACAGCGAAGCGTTAGCTTGGTATTAATTCTGCTCGGCATTTATCTCTTTTTGTTTTTGGCCGGGCTAACCGGGTTTGCTATCGCCGTGGTGAGCGGTACTGGCGTGGTAGGGCTTATTCTTGGCTTTGCTTTTCGCGATATTGCAGAAAACTTTATATCAAGCTTACTGCTTACTATTCAACGCCCCTTTAGAATTGGTGACATCGTTCAAATTAACGATTTCACGGGAATTATTCAAAAAGTCACGGCACGGGCTACTACCTTGGTCGACTTCGATGGTAATCATATTCAAATACCCAATGCCACAATCTACAAAGGGGTAATCAAAAACCTAACGGCCAACCCGCTTATGCGAGGACAGTTTATTATCGGCGTAGGGTATGATTCTGATATTCAGCAGGCACAGCGAATAGCGCAAAAGATCACAGCAAGTCAAGACAACGTTTTAAAAGATCCCGAACCGCAAATTCTGATAGATGAATTAGGCTCGTCAACTTACAACATTAAGGTTTATTTTTGGGTAGATGTAGAGAAAACCAGCGTGTTGAAAATGGCGTCAGTGTTAATGCGTAAAATCACCCAAGCATTCTTAGACGCTAACATCAGTATGCCTGATGACGCGAGAGAGCGTATATTCCCAGAGGGCCTAAACCTTCGTGTTGAACAAAATGAAGCGACAGGTTCGCAAAGAAGAAAAGAAGAAAGCCTAGAAGATAAGGGAAGCGTGTCTACAGGGTTCTCTGGCGGCCGAGAAACAACTAATGAGAACAACGTTGACACTACAAACCATGAACGTTCTCAGGCTAAGGGCAGTGATAGTCCCAGCATTGAAAGCAATAATAAGGGGAAGAACCCGTTAGGTCATGGCGCCGCCGGTGATTATTCGGTTAACCCAAAAGATGCGTTAGCGCAAAACTCCGAGCGAAAACACAGTAGCAACCCTAAAAACACAGCTTACAACGAAAGCCCTGAAGAGCGCCTGTCAACGCAAGATGACGTATCGTCAGAAGCGCATGAAATTAGAGAGCAAGCCCGTAGGTCGAGAGATCCAGAGGCTGGTGAAAATATTCTTTAGTGCAAGCGTTAGCTTAATTAAACGGGTGCTACAGGTGATAAGTTGCACCTACCAAGAAAGTTTTGCCATAGGTTTACATGCGCTTTCATGGCGTTGCTGTATTCGGTGAAACCGTCTTGTGTTTGTTGCTTGATATAGCGTTTAAATTCTTTATGCAGCAAAGGTTGTGCAAGCCAGTCTTCCCATAATGGTGCTAGCTTATAGTGGTATTGATTCACCAAACTACCTACGGGCTGTATTTGCTCAATAAAAAACAGATAAAACACATTGCGTAATATTTTAGCTTGGTCGCTGGCACGTCCCTCTGGGCAACTCACGGCATCAAGCTCACTAGCAAGCATACTTGTAAGCAGCGAGAGGTTTTGCGTTAAGGTTTGTTGAGTGTGCCAAAGCGTAGCGGGTAATCGGGCTGAGCGTATAATTTGAAGCTGCTGCTCTAACTCGCTGCTGTTTATAGGGCGTTCGTTTTTGTTGTTTAAGCTATCAAGGTAATACAGGGCATTAACACTCGACAGGGCATCTTTGTTATTTTCAACCGACATCAAGCGTTCAGGGGTATTAAGTGCTAAACGCAATTCCTGACTTCCCTGGATAAGGTTTGCCCACGTCTTGCTGTAATCTTGTGACTTTTGCTTACGCCACAACGCGATGGTCGAGGCCAGTGCCCCATTGTTTTGGTCGGCGTTGCCATCTTTTGCAAGCGCTGCTTCACAATTTTTTAGTGCCGTAAGTAGCTTGCTTTCATATGCCAATCTTTGCGACGGCAGCTGGCTTTTGCCCAACGACGTATTGCGCTCGGCCACAACAGTACCTAATTCACAATCTTGCAGAGCATAAAATTCACGTAGATTAATGCTTACCCCTTCAATAGTGTGTTTAAGCGTGGCTGAGTCAGCAAGCTTGGGAAGCGGTGTAGTGATTTTTTCATTGAAGGAGTCGGGTAAGGAAACATCGAGCACACGAGAAAGCCGAGCTGCATAATCTTCAATGCTTTGTTTAACGGTACCGCCTCCAAAACAGCCAAGTAAGGTAAACAGCCCCACACTAATAATGCCAACCCGGGCCATGCCTTTTATTTTGCGAGCGTTACGTTCTAACCCGTTAAGGTGAAAAGCATTTACCCAAGAAGCCTTCACGCTGATGCTCCGGTGTAAAGGCCGCGCCCACCATCAACGTAAATGATTTGCCCAGTAATGTACGAAGCCGATGTCAAAAATGAAAGGGTATTGGCAATATCTTCAGGTGTACCGAGTTCGCCAAGTGGAATACTCGACAAAAGTTTGTCTTTTTCTTCACTATCCATTTCACGTTCTGGCCACAGTATTGCCCCTGGCGCAATACCATTCACGCGCACATGTGGCGCCAGGTCTATCGCTAACGACTGGGTAAGTGAGGCAAGGCCCGATTTAGCAAGCAAATAAACGCTATGCTTGGGAAGTGGGCGGTCAATATGCATGTCGACCATATTAACAATACAGCCCTTGCTTTCCTGCAACGCTGGCGCCAGAGCTTGAGACAAAAACAGCGGGCCTTTAACGTTGCTACCTATTAAAGATCTCCAATCTTCTTCCGAAATTTCACCCACTGGCGTAGGGTAAAAACTAGACGCATTGTTAACTAAAACATTAATCTGGCCCCAAACGCGAAGAGCCTGCTGACCAAGCAAGGTTACTTCATCTGAGTTACACAAGTTTGCTTGCAGGCAGGTAGCGGAATCTGCGCGCTGACTATTTAGCTTTTCGGCTAATGCAAAGGCATCGTCTTTAGAGTGCCCATAATGGATGATAATGCGATAGCCTTCGCTATGAAGCTTACACGCCATGGCGGCGCCTATGCGTTTTGCTGCCCCTGTGATTAGCGCAACAGGGCCTGAGTTTGTCATAATAAAAGCTACTCTCTATTTTAAATCTTCATATGTTTATATGCTGTTCTTACACATGTTAAGCGCTATCTAATGCAGGCTTTCTACGGTAATTCACGCATAAACCGGTTAACAGACAACAAAATACAGGCTTGTTCATATGTCGCTTTGTATATAGCGCTATAAATTGCCTATGCGCGGCACTACTTAGAAATTAAGGGCTGTAAATGTCGTCTACTACTTGTCTGGCTTGCGCAATGTAATGCGCGCCGAATAATAACCCGTGATTTAAAATATGGTAAAGCTGATAAATTGGTTTTCTTAATTGGTAATTTTTTTCAATCGGCGTGTGTTGGTTGTAGCCTTCAAAGAAGGTTTGCGGAAAGCCGCCAAACAATTCAGCCATGGCAAGGTCGGTTTCGGCGTCACCAACATACACGGCAGGGTCAAATAACACCGGCCCTTTTTTATTAAAGCCAGCATTGCCGGCCCATAAGTCACCGTGTAATAGCGAAGGGTGGGGCTGATGCAAGCTTAGAAGATGCCTCACTTTCGTAACGATACCATCTATATCGCCATTTTCTGTGGGCCATAGCCCATTTGAAGCTAACCGTTCTAGCATGCTGCCTATGCGTTTTTCGGCAAAGAAATCAGCCCATGACGCCATGCGACCATTGGTTTGCACGCTGGCACCTATGTAATTGTCATGCGGCCAGCCATAACTGGTGTAGGCGTTAACTGCGTGCAGCGCAGCAAGCTGCTGCCCTAAAGTGAAATAGTCAGGCACGGTAGGTTCAACAAATCTAACATGCGAAAGTACCAAATATTCCATATTCGGCGTTTCATTAGCGGTAATGCCATGACAAATGACTTGTGGCGTGGCAATGGTTTGGGTGTCAGCGATGGCGGCAAGCCCTTCGGCTTCATGGGACAATTGTTGGGTGTCGTCATACTTTCGGGTTTTAACGAAGTAGCGATGAGTGGAGTCTTTTATAATGTAACTGTCGTGGGTATCACCGCCACTTACTCGCTGCGCTTTTTGGCAGAAAAAAAACTGTTGGGTCTTATCTGAAATATGCTCGCTAATAAAATGCCACATAGTGCACACTCTGCTTTGTTCAATGCTTCAGCCCAAGGCGGTTTGGTGGTTATAGTAATCGTTCAATCACCCATACTACCCTAAACTAAAGTATGGGATAAAATGGGTGAAATGCATAAATTCCTGTTTCAAAATCTCGCCAATTGAAAAACAAAGTCTCACTTATTCGCTAATTCAGGCTTTTCAATATTGAAGTTGACCATACACTGGTTATAATCCACCACTTGCTTTGTCACGACCTACTTTAGTGCAGGTCTATTTATCACGCGTATAATGAGTAGTTGTTCGTTGTAAGCGTGTGTTTTAGTAAAGCAAGTTTCGAGTGCTGTTAGTCGAGCAAGTTTCGATTGCTATGAAGCACGATTAATTTTTTCAAAAAATATGCATGTGGCGCAGAGTAGGCGTCACCACTGTAAAGGAATTAAAATGCCTGTAATTACCCTTCCTGATGGAAGCCAACGCGCTTTCGATAACGCTGTTTCTGTACTAGATGTTGCAAACGACATTGGCCCTGGTTTAGCCAAAGCAACCATTGCAGGAAAAGTAAACGGCGAGTTAGTTGACGCCGTTGATATGATTGACGCGGACGCACAACTTCAAATTATTACTGCAAAAGACGATGAAGGCCTAGAAATTCTTCGTCACAGTTGCGCGCACTTGTTAGGCCACGCTATCAAACAACTTTGGCCTAACACCAAAATGGCTATCGGCCCGGTTATCGACAACGGTTTCTATTACGACGTTGATATGGAAGAAAGCCTAACCCAGGAAGATTTAGCCAAACTAGAAAAGCGTATGCTTGAACTGGCTAAAACCAATTACAACGTGGTTAAAAATAAAGTCAGCTGGCAAGAAGCACGCGACGCATTTGAAGCGCGCGGCGAAAGCTACAAAATGGAAATTCTTGATGAGAACATCAGCAAGGATGACCGCCCGGCACTTTATCACCATGAAGAATACACAGATATGTGTCGTGGACCTCACGTGCCAAACATGAAGTTCTGTCACCATTTCAAACTAATGAAAGTGGCAGGTGCTTACTGGCGTGGCGACAGCGACAACAAAATGCTTCAGCGTATTTACGGCACTGCGTGGGCAGACAAAAAGCAGCTTAAGTCTTACTTACAGCGCTTAGAAGAAGCCGAAAAGCGTGACCACCGTAAAATTGGTAAAGCTCTAAACCTTTTCCATTGGCAAGAAGAAGCGCCAGGCATGGTGTTTTGGCACAACGATGGTTGGTCAATTTATACCGAGCTTGAAAGCTACGTTCGTAAGAAACTACGCGAATACGGTTATGACGAAGTAAAAGGCCCATTAATGATGGACCGCTCGCTTTGGGAAAAGTCAGGTCACTGGGACAAGTACGCTGAAAATATGTTCACGACTGAATCTGAAAAGCGTGAATATGCCGTTAAGCCAATGAACTGCCCAGGCCACGTACAAATTTTCAACCAAGGTTTGAAATCGTACCGCGACCTACCTCTTCGTATGGCTGAGTTCGGCTGCTGTCACCGTAATGAACCATCGGGCGCACTACACGGCTTAATGCGAGTTCGTGGCTTTACGCAAGACGATGCTCACATTTTCTGTACTGAAGAACAGATCCTAGAAGAGGTGAGTGGCTGTATTAAGATGGTGTACGAGACATACGCTGCGTTTGGTTTCGAAAATATCAAAGTTAAGCTGTCTACTCGCCCAGAAAAGCGCGTAGGTGCTGACGAGATTTGGGACAAATCAGAAGCTGCGCTTGCAGATGCACTTAAAGCCAATGATATCGAGTTCGATTATCAGCCTGGAGAAGGTGCGTTCTACGGACCAAAAATTGAGTTTACGCTGCACGATTGCTTAGACCGTGCATGGCAGTGCGGAACCGTACAGCTAGATTTCTCAATGCCAGGTCGCTTAGGCTCTACTTATGTAGCAGAAGATGGCGAACGCAAAGTGCCGGTTATGATTCACCGCGCTATTTTGGGTTCACTAGAACGCTTCATTGGTATTTTGACCGAAGAATTTGCAGGTTTCTTCCCGCTCTGGTTGGCTCCTCAGCAGGTTGTGGTAATGAATATTACCGACAAACAAGCTGAATATGCCTCAGATTGTGTAAAAAAACTGCAAGAATTAGGTTTTAGAGCAAAGTCTGACTTGCGAAATGAGAAGATCGGCTTTAAAATCCGCGAGCACACTTTGAAGCGTATTCCGTATATGCTAGTTGTGGGCGATAAAGAAATGGAAGCGGGCGAAGTAGCAGTGCGCTCTCGTCGCGGCGACGACCTAGGCAAAATGCGCCTGGAAGACTTTATTGCCATGGCTCAACAAGAAGTTGTTGAAAAGACGATTAAGTAGTTGAGCAAATTGTGTATAATACACAATCAAGGTGTCTGCTTTTGGTTTTACTTTGGGTCAACCGACCTCCCAAAAGCAGACAAAAGAATTAAATGTTTGGAGGAATAGCACATTAAAGGCGCTAACAACAAGGCTCAGGGCGACAAAGCCCGCATTAACGATGAGATTAAAGCCAGAGAAGTAAGATTAATTGGCAAAGACGGTGAACAGGTTGGTGTGGTTTCTTTAGCAGAAGCTACTCGTAACGCAGAAGAAGCGGGCCTAGATCTAGTAGAAATCAGTCCGAATGCCGAGCCGCCAGTCTGTAAAGTTATGGACTATGGCAAATTCCTCTTCGAAAAAAGTAAAGCTCAAAAAGAGCAGAAGAAAAAACAGAAGCAAATTCAGGTCAAGGAGATTAAATTTCGCCCTGGCACTGATGAAGGCGATTACCAGGTCAAACTGCGCAACCTGCGTCGCTTTCTTGAAGGTGGTGATAAAGCCAAAGTTACGATCCGCTTCCGCGGTCGTGAAATGGCGCACCAAGACATCGGTATCGATCTGCTAAACCGCGTTAAAACCGATTTAGAAGATATCGCTACATGCGAGTCTTTCCCACGTCGTGTGGAAGGCCGTCAGATGATCATGGTGCTAGCCCCAAATAAGAAGTAGTAACGGTCTAAAGTTTTAAGGAATCTGCACCCTTAAACACCTTGCTGCTAAACATTAACCGGTATGAAGTGACTGCAACACGAAAAATACCGATATTAAACAATGCGGAGTTTTAGCAATGCCTAAAATGAAAACTGTAAGCGGTGCCGCCAAACGTTTTAAGAAAACGGGTTCTGGCCGCTTTAAAAGCAAACAGTCTCACTTACGTCACATTCTGACTAAGAAGAGCTCTAAGCGTAAACGTCACCTTCGTGGCAAAAAACTGGTTCATGACTCTGATACCAAATTGGTTCAGCGCATGTTGCCTTACGTATAAGACTTAGGAGACTGATTAATGGCTAGAGTAAAACGCGGCACTATCGCACGTGCTCGTCACAAAAAAGTCCTCAAGCAGGCAAAAGGTTATTACGGCGCACGTTCACGTGTATATCGCGTAGCGGTACAAGCTGTAACTAAAGCTGGTCAATATGCTTACCGTGACCGTCGTCAGCGCAAGCGTCAATTCCGTCAACTATGGATTGCACGTATCAACGCTGCTGCTCGTCAAAATGGTATGTCATACAGCCGTTTCATCAACGGTTTGAAGAAAGCGTCTGTTGAAATCGATCGTAAGATCCTTGCCGACATCGCAGTACATGACAAAGCAGCTTTCAGCGCACTAGTCGAAGCGGCTAAAGGCGCATTAGCTTAATTATTAACTAATTAAGTTTAAGTTCTTTCGGAAAAAGGCGAGCAGGATGCTCGCCTTTTTTCGTTTTTGTGTCCCGTCCTGAAATAGCATCGCCAGCCTAAGATCGCTTCTAAAATTCACTTTTTAGTAGAAAATTTGTCAATATCAGTTATCTAGGCTAGCCCTTATATCTGTCACTCGTGTAAACTACCGCTTTTATTTCAGGCAAGCCTTAGCGCACAGAATAATTCTTCCTATGCTTTGGCCATGCAGTCATCATGTAAATTGAGGAAAACATGGAGCTTGACGCTATTATCAATCAGGCACAAAGCCAGATTGACGCTGCACAAGATGCAGCCACATTAGACCAAGTTAGGGTCGAATTCATGGGTAAGAAAGGTAAACTTACCGACTTACTTAAAGGGCTTGGAAAGTTATCGAACGAAGAACGTCCTGCCGCAGGCCAAAAGATTAACCAAGCTAAGCAAGTTATTCAGCAAGCTATCTCTGCAAAAGGTGAGTTTTTACGCACTGAAGAGCTAAATAAAAAGCTAGCAGAAGAAGCCGTAGATGTAACTTTGCCTGGTCGTACAGAAAAGCCAGGAAACTTGCATCCGGTAAGCCGCACGATTGCGCGTATTGAATCTTTCTTTGGCGAACTTGGCTTTTCAGTTAAGACTGGTCCTGAAATTGAAGATGGTTTCCACAACTTCGACGCGCTGAACATTCCTGCGAATCACCCAGCGCGTGCCGATCACGATACCTTTTATTTCAACCCAGACATGATGCTTCGCACGCAAACCTCTGGTGTTCAAATTCGTACTATGGAAGCGGAAAAGCCACCATTGCGTATTATCTCGCCAGGGCGCGTGTATCGTAACGACTACGATCAAACTCACACGCCAATGTTCCACCAAGTGGAAGGTTTGATGGTTGATAAGAACGTTAGCTTTACCGACCTTAAAGGTATTTTGCACGACTTCCTACATCACTTCTTTGAAGAGTCACTAGAAATTCGCTTCCGTCCGTCTTACTTCCCGTTCACTGAGCCTTCAGCTGAAGTAGACGTTATGGGTAAAAACGGTCAGTGGCTTGAAGTATTGGGCTGCGGCATGGTGCACCCAAATGTACTTAAAGCTGTGGGTATCGACCCAGAAGAGTACACAGGTTTTGCCTTTGGTATGGGCGTAGAGCGTTTAACTATGCTTCGTTATGGTGTTAACGACTTACGCGCGTTCTTTGAAAACGATCTTCGTTTCCTTAAGCAGTTCAACTAAGGCAGAGAGTACACATGAAATTCAGTGAAAAATGGTTAAGAGAGTGGGTTAACCCATCGCTGTCGGCACATGAGCTGTCTGAACAGTTGAGCATGGCTGGCCTAGAAGTAGACGGCGTTGAACCAGTAGCAGGCGATTTTAAAGGCGTGCTAGTGGGTGAAGTGGTTGAGTGCGGTCAGCACCCGAACGCCGACAAACTGCGCGTAACTAAAATTAACGTAGGTGGCGAAGAGCTACTTTATATCGTTTGTGGTGCGCCTAACTGCCGTCAAGGCATTAAAGTAGCAGTTGCTGTTGTTGGCGCTGTATTACCTGGCGACTTTAAAATTAAAAAAGCGAAGCTTCGCGGCGAGCCGTCATTCGGTATGCTATGTAGCTTCTCTGAGCTAGGTATTAGCGACGACCACGACGGTATTATCGAGCTTCCAGCCGATGCACCTATTGGCGCAGACATTCGCGATTATCTTGGTCTTGATGACAACGCCATTGAAGTAGATCTAACACCAAACCGCGCAGACTGTTTGGGTATTCGCGGTATTGCCCGTGAAGTTGGCGTACTTAATAACCTTGACGTGTGCGAGCCTGAAGTAGCTGCGGTAAACGCAACTATTGATGATAAATTATCAATTACGTTAAGCGCTGACGACGCATGCCCACGTTATTTAGGCCGTGTGGTTAAGGGCGTTAACGTTAAAGCAGCATCGCCACTGTGGTTAGTTGAAAAGCTACGTCGTTGCGGTATTCGCAGCATCGACCCCATTGTAGACGTGACTAATTTTGTATTGCTAGAGCTTGGCCAGCCAATGCACGCGTTTAACCTTGCCAGCATTGAAGGCAATATTAACGTGCGTATGGCGAATGAAGGCGAAACGCTTACGCTACTTGACGAAACCGAAGCTAAGCTGCAAAGCAATACGTTAGTTATTGCTGATGACAACAAAGCGTTAGCAATGGCAGGTATTTTCGGTGGCCTACACTCAGGTGTAACTACTGAAACACAAGACATTTTGCTCGAAAGTGCTTTCTTTAGCCGAGATGCCATTATGGGCCGTGCCCGTCAGTACGGTTTGCATACCGATGCGTCGCACCGCTATGAGCGTGGTGTAGACCCACAGCTTCAGCGTAAAGCCATGGAGCGCGCTACTGCACTAGTACTAGAAATTTGCGGTGGTGATGCTGGTCCAGTAGTTGAAGCTGTGGCTGAAGACAAGCTACCTAAGCAAGCTACGGTTACGCTACGTCGTGAACGTTTATCTCGCGTACTAGGCATTAGCATTGACGATGCAAAAGTAACCGAAATGCTAAACCGCCTTGGTTTAGACGTAACGCAAACCGAAGCCGGCTGGGAAGCAGTTGCGCCAAGCTATCGTTTCGATATTTCAATTGAAGAAGATTTGATTGAAGAAATTGCGCGCGTATACGGTTACAACAACATTCCAAACGTGGCACCAAAAGCGACGTTGGCAATGCTGCCTTCGCAAGAAGCCAAGCTGCCGCTAAACACTATGAAGTCGTTGCTTTTAAGCCGTGGCTACAATGAAGCAATTACTTATTCGTTTGTTGATCCTAAAATTCAAAACGCATTGTTCCCAGACGTTAAAGGTATGGTGCTACCACACCCAATTTCATCTGATATGTCGGTAATGCGTGTAAGCTTATGGCCGGGTTTGTTAGGTGCGACTGCTTATAATCAGAAGCGCCAGCAACAACGTGTTCGCATGTTTGAAACCGGATTACGCTTTATTCCTCAACAAGATGCGCCAAATGGTGTATTGCAACAGCAAGTAATTGGTGGTGTAGTAGCAGGGCGTCGTAATGAAGAACATTGGGACTTGGGCGACAGCCCGGTTGATTTCTTCGATGCAAAAGCCGACGTTGAGGCGTTATTGGCACTTACAGGCAGAACCGGTGAGTTCCAGTTCGTTACAGGGCAACACAGTGCGTTACACCCTGGCATGACGGCAAAAATTTTGCTTAATGATGAAGAAGTTGGCTATATTGGTGCTATACACCCGCAGTTCACTAAATTGCTTGGTGTTAACGGCCGTGTATTTGTGTTCGAACTAGTGGTAGATGCCATTACCGATCGCAAGTTACCGTCAGCCGTACCAGTATCGCGCTTCCCATCGAATCGCCGTGATATTGCTATTACGGTTAAAGATGAAGTGCGTGTAGGGAATGTTCTTTCTTACATAGAAAATATTGGCGTAAATCAACTAGTTGCTCTAAACTTGTTCGATGAGTACAAAGGCAAGGGAATTGAGCCTGGCTATAAGAGCCTTGCTTTGTCACTTCATTTACAAGATCCGGATAAAACCTTGGAAGAAGCTGAGATTCAGCAAGCTGTAGATACTGTGGTTAAAGGTCTGGAATCTGAGTTTGGGGCCGCGTTAAGAGAGTAAACTATGGCATTGACCAAAGCCGAGATGGCTGAACACCTATTCGAGAAACTAGGCATTAACAAGCGTGATGCGAAGGATCTGGTAGAGCTTTTTTTCGAAGAGATTAAAGGCGCTCTGGAATCTGGTGAGCAAGTAAAACTGTCAGGTTTTGGCAACTTTGACCTGCGTGATAAAAATGAACGTCCTGGCCGTAACCCTAAAACTGGCGAAGACATTCCAATTAAAGCGCGTCGAGTGGTTACATTCCGCCCGGGTCAAAAATTGAAAAGCCGAGTCGAAAACTCTGCACCTGTCGACCAATAATCTTTAGGTCGTTACAATACTGAAAAAGAGCGGGACCTCTCGCTCTTTTTGTATTGCTTCTTTTATACAGTGCCGCCGCACTGGTTTTCATATGCAATTTCTTTGGAGGAAAGTGTGAAAAAAGCACTTGTCGTTCTTGCTATTATTGTTGCTGCTACCTTTTCATGGTTTGCTTATTTGTCGCTAGATGCAGACAAACGAGATCAAGATGCAGCGCAAGTTCCACTTATAACGGTAATGGAAATTCTGCACGCAAGCGATTTGCAGGCAGGCGTTAAACAGGCTGTTAAAAACGGCAATGAAGAAGAGATAGACGCGTGGATGGCACAAGCCCGCGAAGTAGGGCAGGCTGCTAACTTGTCACCTGAAGATATGGATTATCTTAGCTCGGAAACCGCCGAAGACTACGTAGTATTCAATGCTAAACGTCAGCTGTACAACGAAGCATTTGAAGCACGCTATTACGCGCTAGAAGATGTAGATGTGCTTAAAGAGCAATATCCCGAAGCCAAAGACTTGTTTGCTCGCACTGATGCGTTGATTGAAAAGCGTGACGCTATTATTCAACAAATTGCTGTAGCTATTTCAGGAAGCGAACAGCCTGACGAAGCAGCGCTTGAAGAAGCACGCAAACAGTGGTTAGCGCAGGCGAGTAATTAGGCAGTCGCATAACCAAAAGCTGCATTGTAAGTTTTCGCTAACGCAGCTAACGATATAGTTGGTTGTGCTAAGTTAACTTACCGAAATATCCGCAAATTTGGCGCTTGTTAGCAAAGCTAAATCGGCAGGAGAAAGCGCCACTTCTAACCCTCGCTTTCCTGCGCTTACGTGCATAGTGGCAAGGCCTTCAGCGCTTTTGTGAATTACGCTGGCTAACCGCTTTTTCTGGCCCAACGGGCTTACCCCACCTAATACGTAGCCTGTGGCAACCATTACCGCGTTTGCCTGAGCCATTTCTACCTTTTTTACACCTAACGCTTTTGCCATTTTCTTCTCGCTTAGCTTGGTGTTTACGGGTACTACGGCAACGGCCAATTTACTGGTGTCTATGCTAACCACTAAGGTTTTAAATACGGTATCGGCGTTAAGGTTTAGTTTTTCAACGGCCTCCAGACCGTAAGACGCAGCATTGGCATCGTGATCGTATTTTAAAACCGTATGTGCGATACGTTTTTTTGTTAGTAGTGTAATTGCGGGTGTCATTCAACCTCTTTTTTATAGAAGGTACGGCTGTGTATAGGCTCGCTTGGTAGTAAGGGCGTTGCCGCGTGAGTGGCGTAGTCGTTAAAACCGGCTGTAAAAAAGTCTGACAGCGGGTGTCCGCTCTGCCCACCAGGTAAGGTTAAAATGGCGTCTTCTAAGTGGCCTGGGCTTACAAAAAAACGCTCCGATGCGCCAAAGCTAGGGGTTTGCACTGCGGGCATGTAGGTATCGCCAAAGCCTTCCACTTGCTGCATATTTAACATGCTTCCTACTAATGGAATTTGACTAGCGAAGGGGTGCTCTACCGATAAGGCATTAACCTTACCCCAAGCCAAGGCTTCCATGTTTGCCTCTACCGGAGAATATTTATCTAATAATTTGTGTTTGGCACGGCGGTAAGCGTCTACCAGTAACTCGTCGAAACTTTCGGTGTCGGCAGGCAGCCAGGAATCAGGTTGGCTATGGATAAGCTGCCAAGTGGCCGGTTCGATGCCTCGTAGCAGGTTGCGGCTGTTTACACCTTGTTGATCTAAGTTTGAAAGTAAACCACCAAAAAGGGTTTGTATCACTTCGCGCCTAAAGTGTTTAACTAAGGTATAGCCTACCGAGTCTTCACATGCGCATTCACTCCAAGTATTCAGATAAGCAAGATCTGGCTTAAACTCAATATCTTGCATGTTCAGCAAGCCGTATAATAGGTGTTGCCACGGAATAAGAAAGCGAGCGTGATTATCTAACTGTATGGCGTAGAAATCGGTTTCACTGAAGATGTCTTTTTCAAATAGCCTGTCTCTTATCTGCTGGCCGCGAGCACCCAGGGCATAACCACCGTCGCCCCATACCTTGAAATCTTCAGCTGATATTACTCTGGCATTGGCTGTCCATATTCTTCCCATTTCAGGGTTTATTACCATGGGAAGCTTTGTTGCCCGTTTTGGTGGTGTGGTGGCTGCGTCTTTTTCTTTTATTGCGGTGAACGACGCTTGCTGTCTGTCCATCACAGCGCCGCCAGGCAGCCATGCTGCGTTGCCGCTTTCATCAACAATGACCAAATTTTGTGTAGGAATGGCTATACGCTGCCCCGTTCTAACTGCCGCTTGAACACTTTTAGCGGTACCAAAATTTATAATGCCCAAGTTGGCAGCAAACGGGTGGTGGGCCACCCAATTAAGCGCGTAGCGCTTGCCATTCAATTCTTTAACGGGCCCGTATGCGCTTAATTCAAATTTGAATTCGTGTTCGCCTTCGGGAAGAAGAATACGCTCTGTTACAGTTTCAGTGGGGGTTGTGTCATCAAGTGCTATCCAATCCACATTGTCTAGGTTGGCGTTAGTAAAGCCCCACGCAATATGGCCGTTTGTGCCGACTACTATGCCCGGAATACCGGGCAAAGACACCCCCGTTACTTGCACGTTGCTACCCGACTCTTGGTAGTTTAGCTGGGCGCGATACCAAATAATGGGCACACGCAAACCCAGGTGCATGTCGTTCGCTAAAAGGCCCGCGCCTGTTGCCGTATAGTTTCCTGTTACTGCCCAGTTGTTGCTGCCAATGTCGGGAAGTTCAGTACCCATGTATTGGGCACGAGCAATTGCCGTATTGCTGTATTTTATATGGCTTGCGCTAGGTGGTGGGGCGTCTTGCTCTGTGTTTAAATCCGTGTTTTCTTCAGTGCCTTGTTCAGAATGTTGGTCGCTGTCTTGCTTATTAATAACGGCACGCAGCGAAGCAGGGTACTGTGGAATTTCAGCCTCTAGTAATGGTATTTCGCTGGCATCTAACGCTGCTTGGTAGTTGCTAGGCTGCGTGATAAACCCATAAATATCGTTCCCAAAGGTTGTGAGTAAAGCTTCTCTTGCTAAATCTAGCTCTACCTGAGTACCTTGTAGGTCTAAATACATACTGTAAATAACAAGAATACTGTCGGTAGGTTGCCACTGTTGTATGTCAACACCTGCGGCTAGGTACTCAAAAGGCGGAAGGGTGTATTCGCTAAGCGCGTCATTAACGCCGTGAGAATAACGCACCAGCAATTCTTGTTGTTTAGAGGGAAGGTTATCAAACACCGCCTTTGCCCGTTTTTCAAACTGGTGAAAGCGCGCTTTTTTATCTATATCAAGTGCTATGTCGCCAACCCATTGCGACAAACCACCCGAAGCGGCTCGGCGCTGAAGGTCCATTTGAAAGAACCGGTCTTGTGCGTGAGCAAAACCTAAAGCGTACGCGGCGTCGAAAATATCGTTGGCGTTAATGACCGCGTGACCTAAGCTATCGCGGCTTAACTCGGTAGGTGCGTTTACGTGATACGTGGCGCTATTTCCATCAAGCGCGGGCAAGCTAAGGCGAAGGGATATATAAAGCCCCAGTGCCACCATTATGACCAGTGTTAAAACACTTAAAACCAACCACTTGAACCAATTTATCACGTGTAAAACTCCCTATTTTTCTCTATCCTAACCACAGAACTAGCAAAATTGAAGTGATGTTTTATGACACATACTAAGGCGGTGCCGTGGGGCCATTAATGTTGGATTGTCAGGCCGAAGAACTTCTGCCTGAAGAAAAGGAAAAATTAGCCCATCCTGTTGTGGGTGGCGTAATTTTATTTAGTCGTAATTATCATGACAAACGCCAGCTTTTTGCGCTGGTTAAAGATATTAGGCGCTATGCAAAACGGCCGGTATTAATAGCCGTCGATCACGAAGGCGGCCGCGTACAGCGCTTTCGCGAGGGTTTCACTGCTATACCTGCAATGGGCAGTATTTTAAAGCAGTCAGAGCATCAGGATGAAAGTGCTGCGTATGCGAAGGCCTGCGGCCTGGTATTAGCCCACGAGCTTAAAACTCTTGATATCGACTTTAGCTTTGCGCCGGTACTTGATATTAACGGTGTATCTCAGGTTATTGGCGACAGGGCATTTGCTGACAATGCGAACGAGGTCATTCGTCTTGCTACCCACCTTATTCAAGGATTAAAAGCAGTGAATATGCCTGCTATAGGCAAGCACTTTCCTGGGCACGGTAGCGTGGCGCCTGACTCGCACATAGCACTACCAGTAGATGAGCGCGATTTTGAAGACATTCGTAGCACCGATATGGTGGTATTTGAACGATTAATAGAGCGTGCAATGCTTGATGGCGTTATGCCTGCCCACGTTATATATAATCAGGTGTGTGATAAACCAGCAGGGTTTTCACCAAAATGGCTGCAAGAAGTGCTTAAGTGTGACTTGAGTTTTGGTGGCGCTGTATTTTCTGACGATTTGTCTATGCATGGTGCCAGCGTAGCTGGTGGTTATGTTGAGCGCGCTGAAGCTGCGCTAGATGCTGGCTGCGATATGGTACTTGCTTGCAATAACCCCGAAGGGGCCGAGAGTATTCTAGATGGATTAGAAGCACGCTTTTCAGCCTTAAATGATAGCGATTTACAAAAGCAAGAGCGTGTAATGGCGCTTTACGGGCGGGTTATGCCTACGGGGCTTAAAGAAAAGTACGAAAGCGCGGTTGATTTAGTTAAGCGTCTGAGCGAACGGTAGGTGTTATACCTACCGTTTTATTCATCATTTATGCTAGTCAGATATCTCGATGCACGTTTGCCTGCTTTGATAGCTGATTTTATTACTACCTGTTTCCTTGGGCGCACCACTGGCACTTGGACACCCGCACTTTAAACCTTTGTTTCCTCTACGCCTGCTTCTACATTCATAAAGCGCGCAAAGGTGAAAAGGAAATCGCTTAAGCGATTTAAATAGGCGTGCACCACTTCGGGCACCTCGTAATGCTTAGATAAGCTAATAACGGCTCGCTCAGCGCGGCGGCACACAGCGCGGCACACATGAGCCTGTGCAGCAGCTTTACTACCGCCAGGCAATACGAACGATGTGTTTGGCGGCATTTTATTGGTAATGCTGTCTATAAGGGTTTCTAAGTTTTCAACGTCAGTTTGCGTTAGCGTAGAGCTTGCTGAAATTGCGAAGCCTGCTTGAAACAGGTTGCGTTGAATGTCGTGAAGCATAGGTTTGTGTTGAGCAGCAACATAAGCGGCTAGCAAACCAATATGACTATTTAATTCGTCCATGTCGCCGTAGCTTTGTACTACCAAATCGTCTTTATCAACACGTACGGCTTTGTCGGCGTAAATTTGCGTGCTGCCTTTATCACCAGTGCGAGTGTAAATCTTCATAAAAACCTTATTTTCTGAACTCTTTTCTTGAACTGCTTTTACGCGCTAGGCCATTAAATACTGCAAACTAGCAACTAGCAACTAGCAACTAGCAACTAGCAACTAGCAACTAGCAACTAGCAACCAGCAAAGCTGAACCCGCCAATGCTGCAGCTGGCGCGAAAAACGCTATTCGCCAACGTTAGGGCGGTTGTAACGGCGAACCTGAACTACAAACCCAAACAAGGGGTGGTCGAAGTAGTGTAACTGCGTGCTGATTACCCGTCGCTGCTCGGCTAGCGGAACCGATACCAATTTGTATTCGGTAGGTGTTGCTTGGTTGGCTGATGCGGCGTTACTTTCTTCACTGCTAAAATAGCTTAACGGCACTGGCTGGCGATAAAACATTTCACCATCTACATGAAGATACGGCACGCGATTAATGTATTTAAGAAATACCTTTATTGTGCCGTCGATCTCCCAAATAGGAGTTCTTAACGCTGCGGCTGTCCCGTTGTCTTCGTCTTGCTGCACAATCATAGCGGTATCTAGCGCTTTAAACGCTTCATAATCGATGGCTTCTGGGTTCGAAAGGCGACGATCTAAGTCAGCGAAAATATCAGGCACGCCAGCTAAGTCAGCGTCGCTAAGTGCCGAGGTGTAAGCGCTATTCGTATCTTCGCTTGTATTTACGGAGCTATATGGGGAGTTCTTGTTTGGCGAATTTGCGGTCTTATTAATGCTTAAACCCGCTGTTGCATCATATCCGAACTCTGACTGACCGTTTTGTGATTGGGTGATAGATGCGGTGGGTTGTACTTGCTCTCGCATATCGCCATTTAAGTCGAACTGCTGCGCATAGTTCTGTCCACCGTATAAACGAACATTAAACGCCTTGTTTTTGCCAAACATTACAGGCTGTCGCCACGTTGCGTGAAATAAGCGTTCTAGCTCGCGATTTGAGCGTATTTGGCGAGAAATAGATGACAATGCTTGTTGGTTACTGGTTAGCAGGTGAGCTTTTGATGCAAGGGGCCAGTCGTGCCCTTCAACAACAATGGGTAAACTTGCAGGAGCAGGGAGCCTGTTGTCTGGCTTGTTTACCTTCCATACTATGGCCGGTCGCATTGCTGATTTAAGCGCACTGGCTCTCGATGCGTAATCATCTTGCATCGCACTAGCGGTTACTTCGCCCTCGGCGGATGCATTTAGATTCAGCACAGTAGTAATTTCTGCACTAAGCCAAGGTTTAGACTCTTCGCAGTATTTAAAAGTAGGTACGGTAATAGGCGTGGTGTGTTTTACGCCGAAAAAAGATGTCCAGTAGCTAGCGATAGTTTCTGCATCTGGTGCGTTACCTGCAGCTTCTTCATTTGCATAGCTAGAGCCGTTGGTATAACCCGCTGATGAATAAGCCAGGTTACCTTGATTAGAGGTAAATGCGTCTTTTGCCTGCGTGTTAGCATTTTCTGCTTGGCTAGCGGTATTGTTATAGGCGCTGCCAGCGTCGTCAGAATACGATGTTGGTGGCACATCAGTGTACGAACCTGTGCTTTGCTCGCTATCTGAAGTTGATAGCGATAGAAAATCCACATCTTTTGACGGAATTTTAAAAAGAGAGTCGTTAGGCCACTTTATCGTAGTGTCTGCACCGCATACGGCTAAGCCTTGTTTTAAATGGCTGATATCAGGGGCGATTACATCGCTGATAATGTCTGCCTGAGCGCGAGGGGCGTTTAAGTTGTCGGCTAGCGAAAACTGCTCTTCTAACTCAGTAAGCGCCACGTTGCGCTTAAATGCAATTACCTCCACATCAAACCACCAGTTGTCGTTGGCGTTGGCTGTGGTTGAAATTGTTGTTAAGAAAACGGCGCTAATCGATGCAACCAGCGGGCACCAGCGAGATAACTTCATGTTACCGCGACTCCTTTGCAAAATCGGCAATAATATCGCTAATAAACGCGATGCGCTCTTTAGCTGTTTCGGTCTTTTTCACCAAACGCAGTTTTTGGCTTCCTTCAAACTTAAAGGTGTTGGGTTTGGTTTGTACCAAGCTGATAATAAAGCCCGGGTTGACCTTGGTAGTTTCTTTAAACTCTATGGTACCGCCTTGGGCCGACAAGTCTACTTTTAGAATGCCTAAGTCTTGGGCTTTTAGTTTAATTTCAGCCACTTCTATCAAGTTTTTAGCAGGCTCTGGTAACAGGCCAAAACGGTCGATACATTCTACCTGGAATTCGTCAATGTCGTCTTGCGTTGTGCAGCTTGCCAAGCGTTTGTATAGCGATAGGCGAGTGTTAACGTCGGCAATGTAGTCTTCAGGCAATAGGGCTGGAATACGTAATTCAACCTCGGTGTGGCCTGATGTTGCATCGTCTAATGACGGCTCTCTACCTTCTTTAAGCGCGTTAACGGCTTTATCGAGCATATCCATGTATAAGCTAAAACCAATGCTGGCAATTTGGCCTGATTGGTCATCGCCTAACAGCTCACCCGCACCACGAATTTCTAAGTCGTGGGTCGCAAGGGCGAAACCTGCACCTAAATCTTCAAGCTGAGATATAGCTTCTAAACGTTTCACTGCATCTTTGGTCATGCGCTTTGGATGCGGCGTTAACAAGTAGGCGTATGCTTGGTGATGGGAACGACCCACACGGCCTCTAAGCTGGTGCAGCTGCGCTAGCCCTAAATGGTCGGCTCTATCCATAATAATAGTATTCGCACTTGGTACGTCGATACCTGTTTCAATGATGGTAGTACACACAAGTACGTTGTAGCGCTGGTGGTAGAAGTCGCTCATTACGCCTTCAAGTTCACGCTCGCGCATTTGGCCGTGACCCACTGCAATACGGGCTTCGGGAACAATTTCAGCGATTTCTTCAGCCGTTCGTGCAATGCTATCCACTTCGTTGTGAAGGAAGTAAACCTGACCACCACGCAGTATCTCACGCATAATGGCTTCGCGAATAACGGCTTTGTTTCGCTGCTGCACAAAGGTTTTAATTGATAAGCGACGGGCAGGTGCTGTGGCAATAATCGATAAGTCGCGCATGCCAGATAGCGCCATGTTAAGCGTACGTGGAATAGGCGTTGCCGTAAGGGTAAGGATATCAACGTCGGCACGCAGTGACTTAAGCTTCTCTTTTTGACGTACGCCAAAGCGGTGTTCTTCGTCGATGATCACAAGGCCTAAGTCTTTATATTTAATATCGCTAGACAGTAATTTATGTGTGCCTACTACGATATCTACTTTGCCTTCACCGATGCGCTCAACCACAGATTTTTGCGCTTTGCCGCTTACAAAGCGGCTCATGACTTCAATTTCAAACGGCCATGCCGCAAAACGGTCTTTGAAGTTCTCATAGTGTTGCTGCGCAAGCAGGGTGGTAGGCACTAATATGGCCACCTGTTTACCAGCGTTAGCGGCAAGGAAGGCTGCGCGCATAGCAACTTCTGTTTTACCAAAGCCTACGTCGCCGCATACTAAGCGGTCCATTGCAGATGGGCTTCCCATATCGTGCATAACCGCAGCAATGGCTTGGGCTTGGTCGGGCGTTTCTTCAAAAGGAAAGCTGTCTGAAAACGCTTGGTAGTCGTCCCAATTAATTTTGTAGGCAAAACCTGGCTTGGCTGCACGGCGAGCGTATACATCTAAAAGCTCGGCGGCTACGTCACGTACTTTTTCAGCGGCTTTTTGCTTAGCTTTCGTCCAGGCGTCAGAACCTAAAGCGCTTACTGGTGCGCTGTCTGCGTCTCCGCCGGTGTAGCGTGAAATTAAGTGAAGCGAGGCCACGGGCACATAAAGCTTAGACTGCTTGGCGTACTCAATACACAAATATTCGGTTGCTACACCGCCTGCATCTAGTGTTTGTAGCCCTAGATAACGGCCAACGCCGTGATCTAAGTGTACAACCGGTTGGCCAATAGAAAGTTCGGCCAAGTTGCGAATTATGGCGCTTTCGTCGGTGGCGGTGCGTTTATCGCGAAGACGGCGCTGACTAACTTTCTGGCCTAATAGTTCTGTTTCAGTAATGAATAACAGCTCGCCTTCCTGGGTTTTCCAGCGGAAGCTGTTATCAACCATACCTACGGTAATGCCGATGTTGTCGTGACTTGCAATAAAATCGCTAAAGCTATCGACTATCTTTGGCTTAATGCCCGCTTTAGCCAGAACGGTTAGCAAGCCTTCTCGTCTGCCTTGGGTTTCAGCACAAAACAGTACTTTAGCCCCGTTGTCAGTGGCGTGCTTTACGGTTTTAATAAGTCGTTCAGCAGGTACTTTTTTCTGCGAGTTAATCGCAATGTCATCAAGCTTTTCACACTTTAGGTTGGTAGAACCTTGTTTTTCTTCAAGTACCTTGCTGGAAAGGGATGCTCTAGGCCACTGTTTAATGGCCCCGAACAGCTCGTTAATAGGTAAAAATAGTTCATCTGGCGCAAGCAATGGGCGGGCTAGGTTGTAGCGATATTGCTCGTAGCGTTCTTGCACGTCGGCCCAGAAAAATTCGCTAGCGTCTTGCACGTCGCCGTGAAGTAATAACAGGCTTTTCGGGTGAAGGTAGTCAAAGAGCGTGGCGGTTTTTTCAAAGAAAAGGGGGAGGTAATACTCCACACCGCTTGGCATGGTGCCTTTGCTTACCTGAGAAAATACGCTCTCAGATGCATTGTTTGCATCGAACTTTTCTAAAAACTGCTGGCGGAAAAGGGTGATTGCTTCTTTATCTGTTGGGAACTCACGAGCCGGTAGTAAGCGAATTTTATTTACCGCTTCGCCTGAGCGCTGAGTTTCAGTATCGAAATAGCGAATAGAGTCGATTTCATCGTCGAATAAATCTATACGAAACGGCTGATCGCTTCCCATAGGAAAGAGGTCGATAATGCTGCCGCGTACCGAAAATTCGCTGTGGCTCATTACCTGGCTTACATGCAGGTAGCCCGCTTGTTCTAGGTTTCGTCTGAATTGATCCCTGTCTAATGTATCGCCTTTATTTAGCATTAGTAGGTACTTTGCTAAATAGTCGGTAGGGGCAAGACGCTGCATTAACGTGTTAACGGGCACAATAAAAATGCCTTCGCCTTGCTGGGTAAAACGAAACAGGGTTTCTAGTCGCTGAGATACGATGTCTTGATGGGGCGAAAACGAATCGTAGGGCAGCGTTTCCCAATCTGGAAATAAGGTAATGGGCGTATTTTTTGTATTATCGCTTAAGAAAAACGCTATTTCTTTTTCAAGCTTCATTGCCGAGGGAGTATCGGCGGTAATCAGTACAATTGGGCCTTTATATTGGCTAAGGGCTTGGCTTATACATAGTGCAGCGCTGCTGCCCTGAAGTTGCCCCCACTGTTTGTGATCTTGTGATGAGGCTTCTTTTTTAGGCGCAGGTAATGGAAGCGATAATAAAGTGGCTGTCATGACGTCCTGTTTTTTAAGTGCAAGATGAGTTTTACGGCTTATATACTGTTGTTAGGGGTTATTCAGATCCCGCTTTTTTCTCTTTCGCCCGTTTTCTTAACTGTTGAGTTTGAATATGTAAACTGGCGCGAACTAGAAGCTCCTGATCTTGCTCTCGAATAGTGTTAAAAATAAAAGCGATATGGTAACTGTCTTCTACTTGCTCGCAAGTAATAACTTCGCCAAAACAAAAAATTGCTGCTGCTTCGGCATCAAGAAAAAGCTTTAGTTCAGCACGTGTGCCTACTTCTAGTGGATCATTCGACTCAATAATTACGCCACCACCACCCAGTTTTACCGTTTTGAATCGGTATTCGGGTTCGTCTTGCTGGTGCAACACAAACGACATCATCAGGTCAATTTTTCGGGACTGATGGTTAAGGTATTCGGCCAAGGTTTCAGCGTGATCGCCTAAATTTCTTAAAGGTCGGATTGCCTGCGCTTCTAAAGCGGCCATTTCACTGGCAATGCGAAATGCATAGGGCATCGATTCTTCTAGATTTTCTTCATCAGGTACTTTTTCATTGGCACCTAATGGGCGCACGTTTGCATTTATGCTGTGCGCAATAGAAAAGTATTCATCGAATTGGGCTTTTTTTTGTTCTAGGCTTAGTTCGCTCACATTATTCCTCTGCCACTAATTCTTGTGCAGTTAGTAACTTATAAGTAGTATACCGACCACGTAGTATACCCACTTTACTATTTTGGGGTTAACCCGTCATCTCGCCTTTGGGCTACTTATCTGAATTATTTATTCATTAAGCATAGCTAAATGTAAGGCAGATTACCGTATTACTGAAAAGCAAGGCGCTATGTTTTATCCTCTTTCTGCATTCATTGCTTATCGTTATGCCAAGTCTAACAAAGCAAGCCAAACCAGTTTCGTCTCATTTATCAATCGATTTTCAGTGGCCGGCATCGCACTGGGATTAATGGCGCTTATTATTGTCGTATCAGTTATGAACGGCCTAGAAGGCCAATTAAAACAGCGCATTTTAGGCATAGTCCCTCATATCGAAATTACAAAGACACCCATCGCAACAAACAGCCTTAACAAGACACCCACTCAAAAAGACGTTACAGAGACACCCACCTCAACAACTCAAAAGCCAGAGATTACAGAGACACCCACCTCAACGATGAATACAAACGAGGATGGCAATAGCGAAAAAAGTTTTAGCAAGACACCCACTCAAAACGCAACCGGGTCGAAGTCTTTAGCGTTAAACGAACTTAGCAAGACACCCATGCAAGGCGTTGTTGCTACGATGGGATATCGAGAAGCAGAAGCGGTTGTGCAATCTCGCTCAGACCTGCGCGGCGTGCAGGTTCACGGCGTTCAACCTGATGTGATGCTAGAACATACGTTGGTTGCAAATCACATGGAACAAGGTCGGTTTAATGATTTAACGGAAGGGAGCTTCGCCGCCATAATTGGACGCTCCCTTGCCATTAAGCTTGAAGCGCGCGTTGGAGACCGCTTGCGAGTTATGGTGGCTGGCGCCAGTGTGTATACCCCATTTGGAAGAATGCCAAGTCAACGGCTTGTTACTGTGGTGGGTGTCTTTGATATGGGGTCACAGATGGATGACAAGGTGATGTACATGAACCTTGCTGACGTGAATCGACTGATGCGTGACCCTAAAGCTAGTGAACAATCGCTTCGACTCTTTTTAGATGATGCGTTTAATTACCAAGCTGTTGTTGATGAGTTAACGGATAGGGTGGGTGTCTCGGTAAATAATATTCGAACGTGGCGTGAGCGTCAGGGGCCGTTGTTTGACGCGGTGAAAATGGAAAAGAACATGATGACCCTTATGCTGCTGCTTATAATTGCGGTGGCGGCGTTTAATATAGTGTCGGCCCTTGTCATGGTGGTTACCGAAAAGCAGGGCGACATTGCGGTACTTCAGACTCAGGGTATGTTGCCAAGTTCGGTTATGTGGATTTTTGTATTAAATGGTTTGTTTAACGGAGTAAAAGGCGCGGGTATTGGTCTAATATTAGGTGTGGTTATTACGCTTAATTTAAACAATATCTTAGACGCGATAGGTTCGCCATTAGCGCTTGCTGCAGACGGTAGAGGCCTACCAATAGACATGGATATAGCGCAAATAGTAAGCATTACTTTGTTGTCTTTATTGCTATGCGTTTTGGCCAGTGTTTACCCTGCACGCAAAGCGATGAAAATAGCACCGTCGCAAGCGCTTCAAAACGAATAAATAGTTGAATTTACCGTGCAAAAGACCGCGAAATTCACTATACTCGCGGTCTTTTAAACTTTGCCCAGTGAGACGTCATGAACAAGAATTTTATCACCTCGCAATCGCTTCTACAGGATTCCTTTCGCTTAGCGGCAAAGGTGTATGAAGACGGCTTCCGCCCTGACTTTATTATTGGTATATGGCGTGGTGGTGCTCCAATTGGTATCGCAGTTCAAGAATTCTTCGAATTCAAGAATACGTCAACCGACCATATCGCAGTACGTACATCGTCTTACTACGGAATTAACAAACAATCGAAAGAAATCCGTGTTCACGGGTTGCATTACCTGGTTGAAAACGCCAATGCTGACGACAAGCTGTTGATTGTTGACGATGTGTTTGATTCAGGCCGAAGCGTTGATGCGCTTATTAAGCAAATCAATAAGTTAATGCGCTTGAACATGCCTAAAGATATTCGTATTGCATGCCCATGGTATAAGCCACAAAACAACACCACTGATATCGTGCCAGATTACTACGTTAACGAAAGCGACGAGTGGTTAGTATTCCCTCACGAAATTGCTGGTTTGTCAGAAGAAGAAATTCGTGAAGGCAAGGGTGAACTGGCTGAAGTGATGGATATTTTATATAAAAAATAGCCAATGTAACGCTAACGTTAGCGTTTAAGAATTGCTATCTAATGTACCTAAACCGCACGATTGTGCGGTTTTTTTATTAGTGCCTATAGATGGGAAAGAGAGGGTAAATGTGGTACCAACGTTAACTTCGCTATCAACATCAATTGTGCCACCCATTGCTTCTACAATAGAAAAAGAAATATAAAGACCTAGCCCAGTCCCTTTGCCAGTAGGCTTGGTGGTATAAAAAGGCTCAAAAAGCTTTTGAAGGGCGTGTTTTTCAATACCACACCCCGTATCTTTTACGGTAATGATAGTATTCTCGCCCTCTTCATACGAAGTAATGGTTAGTTTGTCTCCATCCTCCATCGCTTGTGCGGCGTTAACGAAAAGATTAACTAAAATTTGGTTCAACTTTCCGGTTTTACCTTTGATGAAAGGCACGTCTGTTAGGTGCTGCTGTATTTTTATGCGGTGCTTTAATTCACTGTTTACCAATCTTAAAGCGTGCGTGATGCAATCATTTACGTTGATGGTTTCATCATCAGCAATGTCGGCATCATGAGAGAATGAACGAAGGCTTGTAATGATTTCGGTCACCCTGTTAAGGCCTTCTTCCGATTCGCCACAAATATCTGCAATTTCGTCACTGAGTGAGTCGATTTTATTGTGCGATTGCCACGAAATTGCGGCTTTGGCAATCTCGGTTCTTTCTTCTGCACTGGAACTAGACGCCAGTTTAAGTACGATTTCCTGCATTTCTGATAGGGCAGGTAGTACGTTCCTTAAAAAATGAATATTGCTGTTTATAAACGCAATGGGGTTGTTTATCTCATGGGCTACGCCTGCAGCTAACAAGCCTAGCGACGCCATTTTTTCGGAATCGATGAGGCTTTTTTCTACCTTGGCTTTTTCTTCTTTCAACCTAACGGTTTCAAGCGCCATTAACTTAGCCTGCATTCCCATTGCCATCTGCTCTGTAAAGGTGCGATATCTGTTGGCCATATCGACATATTCTTGGGTGTAATATCCCAATGATTGATGACAGAAAACAATGACAGCTTGCTGTTGGTGTACTTTAAATGGGCAATACAATACCGACGTGACGGGAGTTTCAAATAAGGACAAGTGCTGTTGCCACGTTGGCTGCTGCTGAATGTTGAACAAAGCTACGGGTTCACTTTTCACGGCACGGGAAAGTGTGTCGTCTATTTTCCATACGGTATTGAGTAAGGGGGAGTGCGTACTGTTTATGCACCTCATTTTACCTGCACTCTCATTCTCAAGCACGAAGCAAAACTCGTAGTTGTAAAGGCCTTTAAAGACACTAAACATTTTCTTATACAGGTCTTTTTCGTCTACAGCGGTAAGCAATACTCGCGTTGCTTCAAGCAAGGCGTCGCTTTCCTTTTTATGCGCTTCCGCTTGTTGTTTTAACCGGTAGACAAGCGCTAAGTCTTCTAAAACATTTTCGTAATCTTTATTCATTGAGAGAACACTACCGCTGATATCATTAGGTTACCGTGCCTGTTCATGCCATCTAAGAAGCGCCCTTGCTCGCCAAAAGTAAAAGGTCCACAAATGGGTAATGATGAAAAGCGTTTTTGAAGTGAGCCGAGCATGGAATTGATTTCATCGCCCACCATCAACCGGCACCCTGCACAGTAAATCATTAGTACGCCGACTGGTTTCTTATTCTCAGGTAGCAGCATGATCGCGTTATTAATAACACGTTCGGCCCGTGAGGTGAGGCTAGAAATGCTTCCTTCCATTAATACAAGGTCTTCACCTTCTTTCACTTCAGAAAAAACATTTAACGCACCGCTTTCAACTGAATCGGGATGACAAAGAAGATAATTAACAGCACCGTTGTCTAATTCTACGGGTTTGCCTAGCGGTGCTGAGGAGGTTAGCCCCAAAATCTGTCCACCGTTTAGCTGATCTGCAATTAATCCATTAGTCACGTTGTTGTATGCCATGCTGGCTTGCTCATTATTGAGTTGTAGCAGCTTTCGCCCTTGGACTTTTGTGGCTTTTAATACAGTTTCGGTAGGTTTATAACCAGAGCTGTAACTTAATCCGAGCGGTGTTGATGGATATAAAACAGCTACTGCAATAATCTGAGGCCCTGCAGAGGTTTTAGTAACTGTGCGCCAGTTGCCTGAAACGGTATTGTCTGCCATAGAGCCGCCAAAAATAGGGACCTTTTCTCCTACAACGCTGACAAACCCTTCCAATATACTCTCTTCATCACCAGGGGGGAGCGCACACCAAATGAGTGCAGGGCTTTCGTAAGGCCTTTCGGCGCTTGCCAGCGCTTGCTGCAACGCTGTTGCTCCCGCTTCAAAGGGGCTGCTTTCAGATATGTCAGCACTGCCCACACCGTAGGCTCCACTTTCATCGTTAACGCAAAACAGCGCTAAGTTACAGTTGGATGAGACAGTATCGTCATCGCAAAGCAAAGCGCCTAGGCAAGAGCTAGAGATAAAAAAGGGGAGTGACGAGTCGCCTATAATTGATGGAAGTGCTTCTAAAGGGAAATCAGTATTGCCATAACCTATAAGCAATGACGGATTCTCATTGGTTAATACAGACGCCATTTCCGAAGCTAAGCTTTCTATCTCATCACACTGTAATGCAAATGTCTGAATCTTCATCTGAGCCCACCAATCAAACACACCCCTTAATAATAGATTGAATTCAGAAGAACCTTATTAACCATTAGTTTAAAAAGCTTTAAAAGTGAAATGAAAAGAGAAGATAGTTTGCTTAATTGTCTAGATAAAATTTGTCGTGGAAGGTGTACACCCACGTTGGTTGGTAGATAACAAGAAGGGTAATAGCCATGCCGTTAAGTAGTGCTTCTGGAAACACCAATAGCGGAATAAGTAGAATATAGTTATCAAAAACAATGTCCCACGTGTACGTACCTTCAATATAGTAAAAGGCCCCTAACGAGAGTGTTTTTAGTGCAATTGAAAGGGCGGCAGGAAAGAATGCACATACGAAAATGTAGACGAACAATTGCCGAGGAATACGGTGAAACGACAGCATGTAGAAAAGGTAGGTAGTTCCAATAGGTAGGATAGTTCCAAGTAGGCCGTTAACCCCAAAATTTTCCCACGTTCCATAGCCTGTTACGTTTGCACCTAAGAGCGCAATAAATGAAGCAATGATGGCGTTTCTAAAACCCAACATCAATGTGAGTACGGAAAGGCCAAGAAAATGAACATCTAGGCCTTCAAAAATTCCGGCTTTAAACAACCACAGCACAAACAAGCAGGCAGCAGTGCCGAAAATAAGGTGTTGCTGCTGCTTGTTTCGCGCAAAGTGAGTGAAGTCGATATGCTTAACTGCGTAGAGTAAAAACGCGCCGTAAATTAGCAATGCTATCAACTGTAATGAACTCACTTTTACTCCTTGAACTGTGCCGCTTTATTTACTGTGGGCCAGCTACTTTTTGTATTCAGCCCAAATGGGGGCGTGGTCAGATGGCTTTTCAATGCCCCTTAACTCATAATCGATGCCTGCGTCATGAAGACGGGCGTGCAACGGTTTGGTTGCCAGTATGAGATCGATACGCAGGCCGCGATTGTCGTTGAAACCTTTCGAGCGATAGTCAAACCACGAAAACTTGTCATTAGTTTCTGGATTAAGCGTTCGAAAACTATCTTCGAAGCCCCAGTCTATAAGGGTATTCAACCATTCGCGCTCTTCAGGTAAAAAGCTGCACTTACCTGTTCTAAGCCAGCGTTTACGGTTTTCTTCCCCAATACCAATGTCCAGATCTGTATGAGAAATGTTTACGTCACCCATTACAATTACGTTTTCGTCTGGCGTGTGGTTTTCATCTAAGTAGGTCATCAAGTCTTTGTAGAACTTGCGCTTGGCGGGATACTTTGTTTCGTGCTTTTCGTTCTCACCTTGAGGAAAGTAACCATTAAGAACCGTTACTGGTTCGCCGGCTTCATCAGTGGTTTTCAATATGATCATTCTGCGCTGAGCGTCTTCCTCATCGGTCGGAAAGCCCATTGTCACTGAAATAGGTTCTTTTTTTGCTAAAAACGCGACGCCATAGTGACTTTTCTGGCCGTGAAAATAAACGTGATAGCCCATCGCCTCTACTGCTTCAACGGGAAACTGTTCATTGTGAACTTTAATTTCCTGTAAACCGATTATGTCTGGTTGATGAGCATCGATAACCGCTTGTAATTGATGTAGGCGGGCGCGAATACCATTGATGTTAAATGAGATTACTTTCATGCTTTATATTTATGTTGTTTCGACGTTGAATTAAGTCTACCAGAAACTAAGCAACCGCTTAACGAAGAACTGCCGTTATATTAATGCATTCAGTCGATTGGCTGGATTAAGTTTATTTATAGCTTAAGCGCTGAGTTTGAATGGCGCATTAAGGTTACGGCCACTAGGCATGTGGCCGTTGTATTACTAAAGGGGGATAAAGGCGGTAACCTAAGGTACATAGTACACTGATAACCCAATGAATATGTTCACCGAGTTAGCTTAATCTGATTATGCTAGCCTTAAATTTTTATCATGGCCTACTGCTTCAGCCAGTGAGATCAAATATTCAAACCATGCGTTTGCATCTTCAACTATCGCTTCAATTAAGCTTTCTGAGCTTTCGGCAAGCTCTGGTAGCAGCGCATCAACTTCTTGTTTGAAAGACACCCATGCTTTCGCACACCCCGCCATGGCTTGGTAGTAGTTAGTGGGTATGCTCCGCTCCATCGCGTTTAACCTTCTCACAATGATATTGGCCCCCATCGACGAACCTAACCATACATAGATTGCGGCAATGGCTTGGCTACTTGGCGAGCTGCAGCTTGGAATTGTCACGCTGCTGGGGTGGGTGTCTTCGCTAATTGCTTGAATTGGCGAGCATGCTGCCGCTGGGGCATGGGTGTCATCGTTAAGCGCTTGAATGTCTGTATTCAGTGCGTTTAAAACCGCTTTGCTATTTATCATCGCAGAAACTCGCGAAAGCAAAGGCGCATGATCCGCAGCGTGCTGAACCGCTTCAGCAGTCGCTTGATGGAACAATTTCATGATCTGCAAAATAGCGTTGTAAGCTGCGTCATCAAATGAATTGTTGTTGTGATAGATGGAAAAGGGAAATGTATTTTCCAAAATGCTGTGGTTAGCGTGGGTGTCTTGCTTAAGAGCGGTAAATAGGTTGCGCATGAGGTACAGGTCTTTGCGTTATAGCTTTTTAATTGTGTTGTGATGTTGGGTAACTTTAGCATGGGTGTCTTTGTAACGGGTAATAAATTAAATTACAGCAGATCATTTAAAGAAACCTTTGATAAGCGGGTGGTTTGGCTGGGTGTCTTGCTTAATGGCTATAGCGCGGGTGTCTTTGTAAGGAAGTTTTGGGTTTCTTATTGTGGGTGTCTTTGTAAAGGAGGCTTCGGTTGTTTAAGCGTGGGTGTCTTTGTAAAGTAGGTTTCGGATTTTTTGCATGGGTGTCTTTGTAAAGTATTCGGATTTTTAGCGAGGGTGTCTTTGTAAAGTAGGTTTCGGATTTTTTGCGTGGGTGTCTATGTAAGGCATATTTTGGTGACTATTGCATTGCGCCTTGTGCTGGTGCGGGTATACTTGCCGCAAATTTTGAGATAGGTGAATAAACGTGTTTCCAGAAACAATTGCCGACAAGCTAAGCGATGCAGTTATCGAACAAGCAATGAAACTGAGTGCTGAAGACAGACAAGAACTTATTGTTAGCTATATTGCAAAAGCAAAAGAGATTTGGATGGTACAGGGTACGGAAGGCTTCGTGATGTTCGAAGGTGGTGACAGTGTTCAGTTACCCGTTTTTCCTCATCGTGATTTGGCGCAAAAGTTTGTAGACATGAACGAAATAGAAGGGCAGTGCGTTAATATTTCGCTAGACGAGTTTACACAAACTTGGTTACCTGGCCTTACTAAAAACGGCGTGGAGTTAGTGATGTTCCCAACGACTAGTGATGTCGAAAATTTGGTTATGACAGCAGAAGATCTAGCTTCTGAACTAAACGGTAATTAAGCTGGGCGTTTCGTAAATGAGTTCAGCTGATATTTTGCTTCCACTGGCTTCTTCACTTGCCAATTCAAAAGGGTGGGATGACTTTACGCGCACGCTTATGCTGGCAGGTAAATCTCTGACGCCTCTCCCTTTAGATGAACGCACAGCCGAAACTGCCATTGAGGGTTGTGAAAGCCCAGTGTGGTTGGCCTATTTAACTGAACAAGATAGCGTGATGGCGTACTCGCCCAGCAAAGTTATTCGCGGAGTGCTTGCTGTGTTACTAGAAAAGGCCAACGCATTAACCGGTGAGCAGCGCCGTAATTTCGACTTTGAAGATTATTTGTCTCGCTGTCAGCTAGAGCGCTACCTTAGTCAGTCTCGTGGAAACGGGATAAAATCTGTTATCGCTAAGTTGAAGGGCATTTAGGCGCAGAGCCTGCTAAGCCCTCCTTTTTTCTTCTCACTTATTCTTTGCTTCTATCCATTGGCTCATATATTTACTCGCCGCCAGCGTTTGATGCCACAATAAGCTTTGCATAAACAAACGGCCTCTATGGCTGTCTAGCGTTTGCTGCAAGTCGCTTATCCTTTCAATGAAGGGGACATCTGGCTGCAGATTTTCAAATGCGTTAAGCACACGAACACTCATCTTACTTGCTGCGTTCCACGTGTTTTCATCGTTATAAAGCGCTACGGCGTTATCGACGTAGGCTTGCACAACCTCTGCATCGCACGTGTCAGTGCTGCACAAAGCGCCAGGCCACTGCCCATCATCCGTGTTTTCATCGCGAGTAATACTGTTTGCACTTGAAGCAATACCTTCTGCGCCTATCCAAGTTGTAATGCTCGGCGTGGCGCAGCGCATCGCGTCTAGCAGCTTTCCCTTTATTCCTGCCCCAAATCGCAATGGGGCAATCAGTACCTTTGCGTTTGCCATTACAGTTTCAACATCTTGTGCCCAGCCTTTAACTAAAAAACCTTGTTTCTGGTTGTGAAGCTGCGTTGCTTTTTTGGGCGGGTAGGCGCCATATATATGTAATTCGGCATGGGGCAGCGCTTTTTTTATTGAAGGCCATAGGTGTTGCTTTAGCTGCAAGACCGCATCCCAATTCGGCGCGTGACGGAAATTGCCAATATGAACGAAGTGTGAGCGTTCCTCAAACGATGGAGCAGGGGTAATAGATTTCCCAACGGCAAGCGGATGATACTGAAGCTGAGATGCTGGTACACCGTAGTGTTCTGTTAATAATGCCATTTCATGTTTTGAAATCACTAAGGTGAGATCACTTCTTATAATGGCGGCAACCTCCCGCTGCGCGAGCTCGCTATTAAGGTGTGCTAGACGGGCGTCGCCGTGCTGTTTTACCGCTTCGTGTCTTGCTTGGCGAAGGCTGTGAAGGTCTTCGGTGTTAAGAATTCGAAGTGCATCGGGGCAAACTTCTTTCACACGCCAAGAAAACTGTTCCTCAGTCATATAGCGGTCGAACACAACAATATCTGGCGATAACTGTGCTATCAGCGTATTAAATGAGCTGCAGTTTAGGGCCACGGGCGCTACGCTCACGCCAATTGCTTCTAGATCTGCTTTATGTTCACTGTCCGTGGCCGCGGTTAAAAACGTTACGTTGAAGTTAGCCGCTAGGCAACGTTTGATGATAGACAGCATGTTCTGCCCAGCAGCCGAAGAGTTCGGCTCAGGCCATACATAACCGATTACGACAACATTTAACATGGTTAAGACTACAACTTGTACGTTATGAAATGAGTTTGGCTTGCGTTGAATTATCGTAGGCGATGCTACCACAAAACAGCCATCGTCATTACTTTAAACGTGTATTCCTTAGAAATTCTAATTCTTGTAGGTAGTTACCCTAAGTTTTTCTTAGTAGTGCAATTTTAAGTAGGTAAAAATGCGCGGCTGGTTATAATACGCGACTTTTTATAGGGTTTGAGGAACACCAGACGGTTCTTGGAGTCTACGATATTGGCACAATTGATAATGCTCGGAGACGAAGGAACAGTTTATACTCGCTAATCAAAAGTAATTAATAATGATTCAGTTAAGGCTTTTTTAACTTTCTGATTAGTAAAGAAATCATACTTTTTTACTAGGTGATATTAATTGACCTCTGCGGATTTACCGCCTATACCTTACATTAAGTAAGGCGAACGGAGGTGCCTTAAACACGACAATCATAAAGGCTGCATTGAAGAGAGTGCACGAATGAATTTAGATGAATTAGTTTCGAAAGCGGAAGACCTCTTTGTGTTACCTGATTCGGTAACTCGACTTAAAGCTTGTATGGATGATGAAGCTTCAAGCATTGACGACATTGGTGACATCATTGCTTTCGACCCGTCATTGGCTACGCAATTACTCAGAGTGGCAAACTCGGCGCTTTATCGCTTTCCTAATAAAATAGACACGGTAACCAGAGCCATCCAAGTTGTAGGTACGCGCTCTACGTACGACCTTGCGCTTGCGTATGGAGTCAGTCAGGCATTTAGTGATGTCGATGGTCAAGCTATAGACCTTGACAAATTCTGGGAACAAAGTGTTTCATGCGGATTACTGGCAAAGTACTTTGCCGACATGCGCAATATTCGTGAGCCAGAACGTCTTTTTGTGTCTGGATTACTGCACAATATCGGAGAACTTGTAACGGTTTCGGTTATGCCAGAATCGGCTACACGTTGCCAGGCGTTTAATACCCGTGTAAGTCCTGCTGAACTTCAGTTTGGCGTGCTAGGGTTCACCTACGCCGACTTGTCTGCAAGGTTGATTGAAAAGTGGGATATTCCAAGCTCAATTTACACGCCTATTGCCAGTATTCACAAAGACGAAAATGTAGAAACAGGCGTGGAAGAGAAGATCCTCCAGCTTTCCTATGTGTTAGCGCTAGACAACGTAAACCCTGAAATCTATCCAAGCTATCACAACCTAAAGCCTGCACTTCATGAAGCCTTATCGCTTAATCGAGAGGATCTGGAAGACGCGCTAGATATAACCAATTTACAGTGTATATCGGTTATTTCCCTATTTAACCCTAACGCGTTTATGCTTTATTAGACTGTAGGGCGCAGGCAGAAGCTATGGCCGTAGCGATTAGTCGAAAATCGCTACGGTTTGTCTGCTAATCGCAATCACTTCGTTATCTTTATCCCAAATTGTGGCCTCTGTATGGCCATAGCCATCGGCTGCTTGCCTAGTATGTGCCTTGTAGGCAAACCAATCTGTGGGGCTTACAGGTTTATGCGGGTGGATAAATTCTAAATTCCAACTTACCGTACTCGCGGGTGCTGGCAACTTCATCATTTGCAGCAGCGTAGGTGGCCATGCATCGATCATAGTGATGATGTGCGCATCAGTGATGGCCTCTGGCGCTTGCTTAAATCGCATGAACCCATGGTAATGACTGGTTTTTCGTCGCGTAAATGGTATACCGCCATCTTCAATCGCCAAATCAAAGTAACGTAAGAATTTCGGTGTCACTTTCGGTATTTGCGGGATGAACTTTGCTTTACTAGGCAACGGCATCTCGTGTTTCTCTGTGTTTTCAACACTAATACCCGATGCTCTCGCTACGCCAAAGCAGGCCTGCGAGAATACACAGCTTTTGCCGTCTTGAATGGCATGTGCGGTATATTGCGATACATTTTTCCCCGTTCTAAGAAGGGTGACTTCGATAGAAAAAGGCGTTTCAAGTGATAGGGGACCAACAAAATTTGTAGTAAATGAGCGAAGAACGCGATCATCAGTGACTTGTTGCTTTACTGCCGTGTATAACATCCCGGCAGAAATACCGCCAAATGCGGTTCGCCCTTGCCCCCAGGTTTTAGGAATAACGAGCCCATCAACTTTCCAAGTGTTTTCTGATGTTTGTGATAATTGAGGAATATTGAGCAATTCATCTACTGTCATTATTGTGTATCTGGTCTGATGAGTTATGTAATAGTCATCCTACCTTAAGCGCTATAGAACGAAAAGCCTCAGTTAGAAATTTCCGTTATGTTAACAAATAAGTAACAATTAGTTGTTTATTTTTTTAACAAGTGCGTAGACTGGGACTATCCTCACTCAAAAGGACTGTTATGGCCCATACGCACGTTGAAGGTATTCCTGCTAGCGAAGCAGGAGCATCTAGAAGTTACCGCAATTATGTTTTATTCATATTAACCTTGGTATACGCCTTTAACTTCATAGACAGGCAGATTATCGGTATTTTGTCGCCCTTTATAAAAGCCGACTTGGGTTTAGATGACGCCCAGCTTGGATGGCTTAAAGGCATTTATTTCGCATTACTTTATACGGTGATGGGCATTCCAATAGCTTGGCTCGCCGACCGCTATAGCCGGGTAAATATTATCGCTATATCACTAACACTCTGGAGTGGCTTCACTGCAGCATCCGGCTTGGCGGCAAACTACATGCAACTTGCTATTGCACGTATTGGCGTAGGCATTGGAGAGGCAGGGGGAAGTCCGCCGTCGCACAGTATTATTTCTGACCTATTTCCTAAAGAAAAACGCGCTGGCGCACTGGCAATATATTCTTTAGGGATCCCTTTTGGTGTCATGCTTGCTTTTTTTGCCTCAGCATTTTTTCTACAAGGCGGATCAGCCGACTGGCGGACCGTGATGTACAGCGTGGGTATACCAGGGGTACTACTTGCAGTTCTGCTAAAGCTTACTGTTAAAGAGCCTGCAAGAACGGTGTCTGCGCCTAGTACAGGTGAAGCGAATAAGCCAAGTGTAAAAGCCTCACTAAAAATGCTGCTGAAAATTCCTACGTGGTGGGGGATGGCGCTTGGCATTTCATTTGGCTCTTTTGGCAACTATGCCATATCGACGTGGGTTATAGACTACTACGTGCGCGCGTTTGCTGGGCTAGATATTACTCAGCTGCTTATTGTATTTGGCATTATTAATGGGACGGCGTACGCGCTAGGTGTGTGGCTTGGTGGCTATATTGCTGACAGGTGGGGCAAGCACAACAAGAAGGCTTATGCTTTATTACCCGCCATTGCGCTGATAATTGGTGTTCCCGCTTTTTATGTATCGTTGCAGGTACAAGATTTGTGGTTGTCGGTAGGGCTTATGGCGCTGTTGTTATTTACAAGTGGCTCTTATCTAGGGCCAAGTTTTGCGATGGCACAGACGCTTGCGCCAGTTAATGTAAGGGCCATGTCGACTGCATTGTTTTTCTTTGTATTGAATATTATTGCGCTAGGCGGTGGGCCTACATTAACCGGTATTATCAGCCAAGCACTCGTTCCATCATTAGGCGAAACGGAGGCGTTGAGGCAAGCACTTCTTTACTTGGTTGTGCCTTATGCGCTATCAATTGCGGTTTTCTTATGGACCAGTACTAAAATAGTAAAAGACTGGGAAATGGCAGAAGCCAGGGGCTTGTAGTAATATCGAACTTTCATGCTAAGGGGCTGATTTAAAGCCCCTTTGTTGTTTGAATATGAAGGAGTGTGTTGTTGTCTGCGTCAGAGTTGAGTTTTCATTTTGCCCATGCAAACGGGTTTCCTGCAGGAAGCTATAACGCCATGTTTTCGGCGTTACCCAGTCACTTTAACCGTCTGCACGTTGAGCGCTTTGGTCACGACCCCCAGCTACCGGTAAATGGAAACTGGCGCAACCAAGTTCAAGAACTCATTAAACACATAAAAAGAGAAAATACCGACCCCCGTGGCGTATATGGTATTGGACACTCATTTGGTGCTGTAATCACCTACATGGCTGCGTGCGAAGCGCCTGAACTATTCAGAGGCGTTATATTGTTCGACCCTCCATTAGTAGTTGGACCGTTAAGTTACTTCTTCAAATTTGCGAAACATACGCCGTTAATCAACAAGTTGACACCGGCGAAATTAGCGCAAACCCGTAATACTAGTTGGCCAAGCAATACGGATATGGTGGCCTACTTTCACAGCAAAGCGCTGTTCAGAGATATGGATAAACGGTGTGTACGGGACTACGTTAAGTCTGTAACGGCTGAAAAGGGCGACAGTATTTCGCTTACGTTTCGGGCGGATGTAGAAGCTGCGTTGTTCCGCAATGTTCCGCACAACCTAGGCAAATACAAAGGGAAGCTGAAGTGCCCGGCGGTGTTGGCTACGGGTAGCAAAAGTAATGTGTGTAAGCCAGAAATGTATTCGCGTCTTTTGAAGCACAATGCTATCGAACACGCTGTTTTAGAGGGGGGACATATGTTTCCGCTGGAGCATCCCGAGGCAGTGGCGAGCTTTATAGAGCATACGCTCGTGCAATGGAATAGTGAGGAGTTATAGTTCTGCGTATTGGGTCAGTGTATTGATTTAATCCAGTGCCGTGATTAAAAATAGTTGCTTAATGGGATAATGGGAAAGGTTCTGGGCGACTAGATTCGTCGTCATCTTTATATTCGTAATGCGTGTGGCACAGTCAGATTGAAATTGGTGTTTAAAACCAACTTCAATCTGGGTGCTTTTAAAACAATGTTTAATCGTGCTTTCTTGGTTTGCTAAGCCCACCTACAGGCTGCCCTAGCATCTCACGTGTAACCAGCACCACGCCTTTTTCAGATACGCGGAAACCTCGAGCTCTGTCTTGTTCATGATCGTAGCCAATCGTAGTTCCCTCAGGTATCACACAACCGCGGTCAATGATGACCTTTTTCAATTTACAATGGCGTTTAATTTCAACGTCAGGAAGAATAACGGCATCTTCAATAAGGCCATAAGAGTGCACGCGCACGTTGGAAAAGCAAATAGACGAGCGCAGTGTAGAGCCAGATATGATGCAGCCGCCAGATACCACAGAGTTTATTGCTTCACCTCGTCTGTCATGATCTTCCCAAACAAACTTTGCAGGTGGAAGTTGTTCCTGGTAGGTCCAAATGGGCCATTTTCTGTCGTACAAATTAAGCTGCGGTACAGGCGCAACCATTTCCATATTCGCTTCCCAGAAAGAGTCGATGGTACCTACATCACGCCAGTAGGCGTTATCGCCACCACTTTGTTCAAATGGATAGGCGTACACTGGGTGGTCGGCAATAATTGAAGGAATGATATCTTTACCAAAGTCACGCTGAGAACCCATGTTTTCAGAGTCGACTCGAAGTTGTTCGAACAAAAATTCGGTGTCGAATACGTAGTTGCCCATGGAGGCTAGGCAGCGAGTTGGATCATTAGGTAGCGGAGTAGGGCTGGCTGGCTTTTCTTCAAAACCATTTATACGGTAATTCTCGTCAACTGACATCACGCCAAACGCGCCTGCGGCTTCTTCTAAGGGCACAGACATGCATGAGACAGTCATTTTCGCACCGGATTCCTTGTGCTTAGCAAGCATATCGCCGTAATCCATACGATAAATATGGTCACCGGAAAGGATCATGACGTACTTGGGAAGCTCATCGCGAATAATATCGATATTTTGGAAAACAGCATCGGCCGTTCCCTCGTACCAACTATCAGAAAAGCGCTGTGATGCGGGTAGAATTTCTACCGATTCACCCAGTTCTTTTTTAAAGTGCCCCCAGCCTCTCACAAGGTGACGAATGAGTGAGTGAGACTTGTACTGAGTCACTACACCAATTCTTCGGATGCCTGAGTTAACACAATTTGAAAGGGGAAAGTCGATGATTCTAAATTTACCGCCGAAATATAGCGCCGGTTTGGCTCTCCAATTAGTTAGCTCGTGCAGTCGTGAACCTTTGCCCCCGGCGAGAATAAGCGCATATGTATCGCGAGTAAGGTTACTGATGTAACGAGAGCTTTGATCTGCCATTTCCTAAAAACTCCTGTAAAAAAGCGACAACTGTGTATCGATAGAATTATAAAAAGAAAACGAAGTGTTGCGATTGAGTGCGCTATGCATGATAGGCCCGTTTGAACAGACTTTCCTGATAACCTAAACCCATATTACACAAGATATTTTATAATAACAGCCGGATTTTCCTGCTTTGTGATGAAATGGTTAAATTTATGTGGCTGGTACGATCTCTTAGCAAGACACCCATCATAAACTCAACTTTTTTCATAAAAAGCCCTACGAAATAAACCTAAGAAAGACACCTAAGAAAGACACCCACCCTTTGAGTATAGAAGATAAACAAGACACCCATCGAAAAATCCAAGAGAATTAAAACAAGATCCACTCAAAAGAGTGTTTTGGTGCTTCGTTATTATGAGATGGTAATGTGTAGTTAGCCCCTAGCAAGAAGCCCTTAGCAAGACACCCATCACAACGAAGTCCTTAGAGCCCTTAGCGAGACACCCACCACAGATGAAGTCCTAAGCAAAGCAGCTACAAATAATGAAGATTTTAGCTATTCAGAAAGCTCACTATTGATATAGGGGTATTGAGGTGGGGCTAAGCTTTCAAAGACATCCACGATAAAATTGTAAATAACACTACTATGTAGAAAAGCTGCTAACTGCGATGAAAATGTTCAGATGGGTGTCTATATAACGTGAAAATCAAAATAGAGGTAAATGCAACTTTAAGTGACATTTGTTAATTAGATGTTATATTTAAACGACTGGTTTTTCTTGGAGTGTCAGATGGGAGCATTAAAAAAACTACTAGTTGTAGTAGGTGTCGTAATTCTATTGTTTGTTGTAACAAGCTTTTTTATTCCGAATGACTACAGCGTAGAAAGGAAGGTTAATATTGATGCTCAGCCAGCGGAGATATATCCGTATGTTGTGGATTTAAGAGAATGGCAAAAATGGGGAGTGTGGTTCAAACGTGATCCGAGTATGAAACTGAACTACTCTGGCCCAGATAGAGCAATTGGCATGCGTTCGGAGTGGAAAAGCGAAACTGAAGGGAACGGCGAAATGGAAATTACCCAGTTAGAGCACAATAAGCGTGTGCTATACAGGCTATATTTTCCTGATTTCGACATGGGGTCATCGGGCGTGGTTGAAATTGAGTCTACAGCTGATGGCTCTGTAGTTACTTGGCGAGATGAAGGTTCAGTTGATAATAACCCAATAAACAAATTTTTTGTTCTAATGATGGATAGCATGGTTGGACCCGACTTTGAAATGGGGCTTGAAAACCTTAAAGTGCTTGTGGAGAACAATGGTTAACTAGCATTGGGCTCTGATCTAGTAATATTAACGTACCGTAATATAAATAATTAAATTACGGTACGCGCCATCGTTCATGAAAGAAAAAAATCTCCTTGTTGCTGGTCTGTCGCTGAATAAACTCGCTGATCTACTTATTTCAGCTAAAACAACGTTAACGGCAATTCTTGTGAGCGTCGGGGCTCCGACTTGGATGATAGGGTGGTTGGTACCCATCAGAGAATCGGGAGCACTTCTTCCACAGGTGCTCCTTAGTATTTATCTTCGCAAACACACCCAAAGACATATCGTTTGGCGCATAGGTATGGCTGTGCAAGCGTTTTCTGTACTAGGGATGTTGTTGTCGGTCGTATTTTTCTCTGGTTTCACGGCGGGAGCGCTGCTTCTTCTGTCGCTGGTTTTTCTTAGTCTAGGTCGGTCTGCTTGCTCATTAACAGTGAAAGACATGGAGGCTGATGTCGCGAAAAAGGGAGAGAGGGGAAATTTAATCGGAATAGCGTCTACCGTCTCGGGTGTGATAACTCTCTTAATTGCAATACCTCTTGTTATTTTTGATGAATCACTATCTTCAAATGTCCTACTGCTTATTCTAAGCGGAAGCCTTCTCTCATTTGTTCTTACGTTGATATGTATTTGGCCAGTCAAGACAGAGGTGAACACCGATTCCGACGAAGGGAAAACATTCAGTATCAACTTTGACTCTACTGTTTATAAGTTTATTTTCGTAAGGGGGCTTTTTGTACACTCGGCACTTGTGGCTCCCTATTTCATGATTGAAAGAGGTGGAGACGCGAAAGAACTACTTCCTATTTATATCGGCGCTGAAGCTCTGGCCGCGCTTTTATCTTCGATTATTTGGGGAAGAATTGCAGATAAAAGTGCTAAGTTAACTCTTCAGTTATCTGGTTTTCTAGCGTTAAGCGCATGTGGAGCGCTTCTTTATTTAGAATCAACGTCTATTACTGTTTCTGCAATTCTATTTTTTCTACTTTCAATTGCTCACACAGGTGTACGAACAGGTAGAAAAACATATAGTTTAGATGTCAAAGATGGCCATGAGCGAACCGAACTTGTCGGCTTTTCTAACACTGCAATTGGAATAATACTGTTATCTTTTGGTGCGCTCTATGCTGCGCTAACCCCGGTTCTACCGTTTTCTATTGTATATATAATGACAGGTATGCTAGTGATCGCAATCGTTTCGACACTCATCCTTCCCTCTGAAAAGTAGCCTAAAAAGGGTCGAAACAATTTGCGGCAGATTTTTGTTTTGCCATTCGCTTCCTATTGGTATGTTGTTTAAACTGTTGCATTGACGCCGTGTCACCAGCGGCGAAAGAAAATGCATCCTCAAAGTTTTTGATAATTTGCGCCCATTGCGGTTTGCGCATTTCAATTAGCTCAATTTTATTATTATTTTCCATGGGTTTAGTGTTTTCGTTGTTGTTATCAAGTAGTTCAATTGAGTTATTTAAAAGCGCACAATAGCTATGTAGGGTGAAATTTAAACCGCGTTGGTTTTTGCTCATTCTTTGGCTTCTGAATGGCATTAACCCTCTTTCGGATTTATTTTTTGAAGTGCTTGAAGTTAGCCTTTTGTGAATGCTGGTGTGAAGCGAATTCTTCAAATCTGTTGCAGCTCCAGCTCGTATTGGGTTTAAATCAACGTATGCCATACACGACAATAAAGCCTTTTCCGTTAACAATGCCTGCGAGCGAAAGCGGCCTTCCCAAAAGCGACCTGTACAGTTATCTTCTTCGTTGGCTTTCCTTGCGATAAACTCGTTCAAGTTTCTTATGAACCAACTGATGTCAAAGAGCCTTTTTCTATACACTTCAGCGGTACTTTTAACCGTCTCTAATTCACTATCATTAAGTAACTCGCCCTTCATATATTTTCGAGTCAGAATAGTGCCTCTGTGCATTTGATGCCATTGCTTTAATACAGTGTTTATAGACCAGGAAAGAGCCGCGTTCTTATTGACACATAAAATAACATGTACATGGTTGCTCATTACTGCATAAGCACAAATATCGATGGCGAAAACCTTGCTTAAGAACAAAAGCCTTTTTTCAACCCATGCTTTTCTGTGTTCGTAACTGACATTGCTAATGCGATCGTATCCGCAAAGGTAGCTACGTCTTACGCAGCGAGAAATACAATGGTAATAAGGCGTGTCTTGAAGACTAATAAGAGACTTTCTACTTTGGGCCATATCCAATACATTCAGCGTAGTGATTTATATAGACCTTACCATCACATACGTAGCCCTGTGACCTGAACGAAAGGGCGGTTTTACCTTTGAATATTGGCTTTAGCGAAGACACCCACCCTAAGTTGTCCAGCCTCTTAACAAACTAGGGGTTACTTAGACATCCATTATATTGAAAAAGGAATTACACAGACACCCAATATATTATCGTCATGTATGTTGAGGGATGGGTGTCTACGTAACTAAGAAAGATGAATTAAAAGTAGTTATTAAAAATAGCTATTTTGCCAAAAGCGCACTTGCCACTTTCGATACGGGAGAGCGGCCTAGAAGCTCTGCAATGTAAGCAGACGCTTTTAGCAACGTTGGCATGTCTACACCTGTCGATATACCCATACCGTTTAACATATACAGTACGTCTTCAGTTGCAACATTTCCACTTGCACCCTTAGCATAAGGGCAGCCGCCAAGGCCTGCGATAGCGGAATCAATGGATGAGATGCCATATCCAAGGGCAGTGTATAAGTTCACTAGTGCTTGTCCATAAGTATCGTGAAAATGGGCAGCAACTTTGCTGACATTGACCTCTTTTAAAACGTCATCTAATAGCAGTTTTGTAGCCATTGGCGTACCTACACCGATAGTATCGCCAAGAGATACTTCGTAACACCCCATGTCGACGAGTTCTTTACTAACCTGTGTAACGGCATCAGGTGGAATTTCACCTTCATAAGGGCAGCCCATTACGCACGAAACATAGCCCCTAACTTTTATGTTGTTTTTGTTGGCTAGGGCAAACACGGCCTCAAAACGTTTTAAGCTTTCGCTTATAGAGCAGTTAATGTTCTTTTGAGAAAAAGACTCAGAGGCAGCTCCAAATACAGCAACCTCTTTTACGCCTGCATCAATTGCTGCTTCCAAGCCCCTTAGGTTGGGTGTCAATGCAGAATAATGAATCTTGTTTTCGGGGTTAAGCGCCTTAAAAACCGCATCAGAGTTCGCCATTTGCGGCACCCACTTTGGTGACACAAAGCTACCCGCTTCAATACGGTTAAGACCGGTTTTAGAAAGAAGCTGGATAAGCTCAATTTTTTGATCGACACTCAAAGTTCGCTTTTCATTCTGAAGGCCATCTCGAGGGCCTACCTCAACAATACTCACTTCTTTGGGGAACATTACATTAAACCTCAGCAGCTTCTTTAGCCGAGAACGCCAATAGCGTGGCGCCACCGTCAACTAATTCACCAGGATTGAAAAAGAACTCCTCCACTGAACCGTCGTGTGGGGCGATGATGCTGTGCTCCATTTTCATCGCTTCCATAACTAGTATAGGCTCGCCTTTTTTGACCAACACACCCTTTTCGACCAAATGCGCCACTATGGTTCCGTTCATTGGGGCACTGAAATTGGCATCATTACCATCACTGCTATCATCACCTAGCGATGCCGAGATTATGCTGAAGTTAGCATGGGTGTCTTTGTTGAAGAGTGTAAACACGCCATCATTATCTGAATACGTAAAGGTTGATTTGTATCCATTAATGGTTGCTTGCAAAGCTCTATCTATAAGCTTGCCCTTTACGTGATAGGAATTGTCCCCTACAGATAGCTCCCAAGCATCTTCAGTTCCGTGGCGCTGGTGTTTGACCTCAACATGCACTTCTTCTTGGTTGCAAAGCAAAGTAAGAGTTTCTGTATGATTTGCGTTGGCGCGCCACGCCCCGGCGGTTGACCACACTGGCGGGGTTTTATTACTTCCAGAAACTTTTCTATTTAAAAGCGAAAGCAATGCCATTGCAGGAATGTTAGCGTGGGTGTCATCGTTAGGTGCATCCAGGCTTATCGTGCTAAACAACGAATCATGGTGTTTCTCCACAAATGTAGTTGTAAGCTCAGCAGCAACGAATGCAGGGTGGGAGGAAACTCGCTTTAGGAAGTCGATATTTGTACTTACACCGTCAATGTAGTAATCACCCAGTGCACTAATTAGGCGCTTTAGCGCTATCTCACGGCTCTCTCCCCAAACAACGAGCTTGGCAATCATAGGGTCGTAAAAAACGCTTACCTCATCACCTTCAACAACACCTGTATCAACGCGAACTACGTCATTTTCTTTTGGTGTGCGTAGCAGGCACAGCGTGCCGGTAGAAGGGAGAAACTCGTTGTTCGGATCTTCGGCATAGATACGCGCTTCGAATGCGTGTCCTGTTAACGTAAGTTCATTTTGTTGTTTAGGAAGGGACTTTCCTTCGGCAATAGTTAATTGCCAGTGAACCAAATCCTCACGGGTGATCATTTCTGTCACAGGGTGCTCTACTTGCAAGCGTGTGTTCATTTCCATGAAGTAAAATGAATCGTCTTCATCAAGTAAAAACTCAACGGTTCCCGCACCTACGTAATTGATGGCTTTCGCCGCGAGTATCGCCGCTTCACCCATTTTTTCTCTCACAGACTGAGACATGTTGGGGGCAGGGGCTTCTTCAATAATCTTTTGGTGGCGGCGTTGAACCGAACAATCACGCTCGAAAAGGTATACGCCGTTGCCATGGGTGTCACAGAAAACTTGAATTTCAACATGACGAGGGCGCGTCAGGTACTTTTCAACCAGCATGTGGTCGTCACCAAAGCTCGCCATAGATTCACGTTTGGCTGCGTTTAATGCTTGAGAAAACTCTTTTTCACTCCAAACTTGGCGCATGCCCTTACCGCCACCGCCAGCAGCAGCTTTTAACAGCACGGGGTATCCCATTTCATCTGCAGCGCCTTTTAATACTGCTTCACTTTGATCGTCGCCATGATAACCCGGTACCAAAGGAACACCTGCTTTTTCCATAATGTGTTTGGCAGCAGACTTAGACCCCATCGCTTCAATTGCAGATGCTGGTGGGCCTACAAAGATAATATTGTTTTTGGCGCATAGATTTGCAAATTCAGCATTTTCTGAGAGAAATCCGTAGCCTGGGTGGATAGCGTCTACACCAAGGTTCTTCGCTTTCTCAATGATCAACTCGCCTAGTAAATAACTTTCCTTTGATGGAGATGGCCCAAGATAAACAGCTTCATCGGCCATTTGAACATGAAGGGCATTTTTGTCGGCGTCAGAGTAAACGGCTACCGTCTTTATACCTTGAGCGTTGGCTGTCTTTATAACGCGGCATGCAATTTCACCACGGTTTGCAATTAGTAGTTTATTTATCATTGTTAACCTCCACCCATGAAGCACTGCGCTTTTCTAAAAAGGCTGACAGACCTTCTTGACCTTCTTCAGAGGTCCTGACTTGTGCGATAAGTTTGCTCGTCTTGGTGAGAAGGGCATCGTTAATCTCTTGCGTAGACACCCATTGCACTAAGTCTTTTGCTTTCGCCACTGCTTGGGGGCCGTTTTTCAGCATGTTTGATAGAATATTGTCGATAGTGCTATCGAGTTCGTCTTCTGTTACTGATTCGCTCAAAAGTCCAAGTCGTCTTGCTCTGCGCGCAGAAAATACTTCAGCGGTCTGGAAGTAGCGTCGGCACACTCGTGCACCCATTGCTTCGACAACGTAAGGGCTGATAGTTGCTGGAATAAGGCCAATTTTAACTTCACTTAAGCAAAATTTACTGAGCTTGCTTCCAATAGCAATATCGCAACATGCAATTAAACCAACAGCACCGCCAAAAGCTGCGCCTTGTACTCTTGCTATTGTGGGCTTCGGCATTTTATAAAGCGTCTGCAGCATGGTTGCTAATGCAAGTGCATCACTTTCATTTTGCGCTTCGGTATAACTGGCCATTTTTTTCATCCAGTTAAGATCGGCCCCTGCACTGAAACTTTTGCCTTCTGCTTTTAAAATAAGCGCTCTAACGTTTGCGTCTTCACCTGCTTTCTTAAAGGCGCGAGTAAGCTCGTTTATCATTTCGTCGTCAAAGGCATTATGTTTTTCAGCTCTGTTTAAAGTAACAGTGGCAATGTTTCTTTCATCTACGCTGTAAATCACTGATTGTTCCATTACCTGCACTCCTACATTCTAAATATGCCAAATTGGGTGTCTTCGATAGGCTTGTTAAGCGCCGCTGAAAGCGATAGACCAAGCACTAATCGAGTATCCGCAGGGTCAATAACGCCATCATCCCAAAGCCTTGCAGACGCATAGTATGGATGCCCTTGTTTTTCGTAAGTATCGATGACAGGCTGTTTAAATGCCTTTTCTTCTTCTGCAGACCATGACTCGCCTGAGCGCTCTTTTTGGTCGCGCTTAACCTGAGCGAGAACGCCAGCAGCTTGTTCACCACCCATTACAGAAATTCGAGCGTTTGGCCACATGAAAAGGAAGCGTGGATCATAGGCTCTACCGCACATGCCGTAGTTACCTGCACCGAAACTTCCGCCGATAAGCACTGTGAGCTTTGGGACATTCGCACATGCAACGGCGGTCACCATTTTTGCACCGTGTTTTGCGATCCCACCGTGCTCGTATTGCTTACCGACCATAAAGCCTGTGATGTTTTGCAAAAATATGAGAGGGATTTTTCGCATGGCGCATAGTTCGACAAAATGAGCACCTTTAAGCGCACTTTCACCGAAAAGTATGCCGTTATTAGCCACAATGCCTACAGGGAATCCGAAAATGCGGGAAAAACCACAAACCAAGGTTGTGCCGTAAAGGGGCTTGAATTCATCAAAATCTGAATCATCCACAATACGTGCAATAATCTCTCTAACATCGTATGTCTGACGACTATCAGCAGGCACAATGCCGTAAATTTCTTTGGTGTCGTAGCGTGGAGGTTTTACCTCGGCCACGTCCAGGCATTCTGGCTTCTTTCTGTTTAGTCTAGAGACAGCATTACGCGCCAATGAAAGCGCGTGGTGATCGTTGTTAGCAAGATGGTCGGCAACGCCCGAAATTCGAGTATGAACGTCACCGCCCCCAAGCTCTTCTGCGGTAACCACTTCACCTGTTGCAGCTTTAACAAGCGGTGGACCGCCTAGAAAAATAGTCGCTTGCTCTTTAACGATAATACTTTCATCAGCCATGGCGGGAACATAAGCACCACCTGCCGTACAGGAACCCATTACTACCGCAATTTGAGGAATATTCTTAGCAGACATATTCGCCTGGTTGAAAAATATGCGGCCGAAGTGGTCTCTGTCTGGGAATACATCATCTTGGCGAGGTAAGTTAGCACCACCTGAATCCACTAAGTAAATACAAGGTAGGTTATTTTGCTCTGCGATGGTCTGAGCGCGAAGGTGCTTTTTCACGGTAAGAGGGTAGTAAGTCCCGCCTTTTACAGTAGCATCGTTAGCTACAATCATACACTCGATACCAGCAACAATACCTATACCGGCAACAACTCCAGCACAAGGTACATAGTCCTCATAGACTTCCCATGCAGCCATTTGGCCTATTTCCAGAAAGGGCGTGTCTGGGTCAATCAGTGCGTTGATTCGGTCGCGAGGTAAAAGTTTTCCTCGAGAAACATGGCGTTCAGCAGCTTTTTCACCGCCACCTTGGCAAATTTTTTCGATTTTTTCGAGGAGATCATTTACCTGAGCCTGCATGTGTTCGGCGTTAGCAATAAATGTTTCAGATTTCGTATTTATACTTGAGCGAAGAACGGGCATAACCCCTCCTTGTATTGGGCATAGGCGACGGCTGCCGCGTTAGCCACTAGTTAGCAAGATGATTAGCAAGACACCCATGCTAAGCGCTTTCGCTGCGTTGGGTGTCTTTGCAATTCATTAGCCTATTAATAAAATTCAGCTTTTTTAAATCTGCTTTATATAGAGTATGGTGGGTGTCTTGCTAATTTCTAAGAAACAAGGAGCGTCTACTTTTTCCATGTTTCAAACAAATTATTTTCCACCCTAAACTCTGTATTATTTCGATTCGTTAAATAGCTCGCGGCCTATAAGCATTCGACGAATTTCAGACGTTCCCGCGCCAATTTCATAAAGCTTGGCATCACGTAATAAGCGTCCTGTCGGGTATTCGTTGATGTAACCATTACCGCCAAGTAGCTGAATAGCATCTAGCGCCATTTTGGTAGCTAGTTCCGCTGAATAAAGGATAGCGCCAGCAGCATCTTTTCGCGTTGTTTCACCGCGATCGCATGACTGTGCAACGGTGTAAACATAAGCGCGTGCGGCATTCATTTGCGTGTACATGTCAGCTACTTTGCCTTGTACTAACTGGAATTGACCAATTGATTGGCCGAACTGCTGACGGTCGTGAATGTAAGGAACTACGATATCCATGCACGACTGCATAATGCCTAGCGGGCCACCTGATAAAACCAGGCGCTCGTAATCCAGGCCGCTCATAAGTACACGAACCCCTTCACCTTCTTTGCCAAGAATGTTCTCAGCTGGTACTTCACAATCTTCGAAAACTAATTCACAGGTATTAGATGAGCGCATACCCAGTTTGTCGAGTTTCTGTGCGCGGCTAAAGCCAGGGAAATCGCGTTCTACGATAAACGCTGTGATCCCTTTTGGACCCGCATTAGGGTCGGTTTTCGCGTAGATAACAAAGGTATGTGCATCAGGGCCGTTAGTGATCCACATCTTGTTTCCGTTGAGGATGTATTTATCGCCCCGTTTTTCAGCCTTCAACTTCATGCTCACAACGTCCGAACCTGCATTAGGCTCACTCATTGCCAGTGCACCAATATGCTCACCGCTTACTAACTTAGGCAGGTACTTTTCACGCTGGGCATCATTACCATTTTTAAAGATCTGGTTAACGCAAAGGTTGGAGTGTGCGCCATAACTCAGACCGATACCACCTGATGCGCGGCTAACTTCTTCCATCGCGATAGTATGCGCCAGGTAGCCCATGTCAGAGCCTCCGTATTGCTCTGAAACAGTAACGCCCAACAAGCCCATATCGCCAAGCTTTGTCCACAATTGGTTTGGGAATTGATTATCTGCGTCTGCCTGCTCTGCAAGAGGAGCTATCTCTTTTTGAGCAAATTGATAGACCTGATCACGCAACATCTCAATGTCTTCGCCAAGTCCAAAATTTAGAGTAGGGTAGGAGGTATTCATGCGATATTTCCTCGTTTTAATTCTGCGAGTTCTTCACGGCAACGTGCTTCAACATCATCCAGTTCAGTCATCAACATCTGGATATCTTCTAATTGCTGTTTAAGCACCGCTCTTTTTTGTTCAGTCATTTCAAGCATGGCTTCTAACTGAATTGCCGAATTTGGATTAGTGTCGTACATGTCGAACAGTGTTTTGACTTCAGCAAGGGAAAATCCTAGTCGTTTTCCTCGCAAGATTAGCTTTAAGCGCACTCTATCCTTGTTGAGATAAACGCGATTTTGCCCCGTTCTTGAAGGCGACATTAGCCCTTGCTCTTCGTAAAAACGAATTGAACGGGGAGTAATGTCAAACTCTCGAGCGAGTTCGCCTATTGAATATGTTGTTTCGTCATCGTACTTGCTCATTACACGTACCTTGTATTTCAGCGCTGTTTAACACCTTTGTTTAAACGTGGGTGTCTTTGTAATTAATTTCTCTGTAGTAGGTTGGGTGTCTTTGCAATGGCACTATCGTTTTAAGGTCGACGGTTTTATATACCGCTACATTAAAACGTAGTGTTTGGTTGACACATACTTAGTACAGGTTTACGTTAACGTTAATTACATTTTACGTTAAGGTAAAGTAACATTTTGCTAACGTCAATTTTTCATGGTGAAGGCAGGGCGTTGTAGCTGTTAAGGGTGTTTACTTTTGTATACATCTATGTGGCCTTCTTCACTTAACTCTATAATTTATATGAATATTAAGGGCATGGTTATGAGTAACGAATCAGTAGTTATTGTTGCGGCTAAGCGCACGCCAATGGGTGGTTTCAACGGTAATTTATCTTCACTTGCTGCGACCAAACTTGGAGAAGCTGCTATCAAAGCAGCCTGTGAAGGGGTGGATGTCTCTGTAATTGACGAAGTCATCATGGGGTGTGTATTACCTGCTGGTCTTGGTCAATCTCCAGCACGACAAGCGTCACTGGGAGCGGGACTTCCGCTAAGTGCAGGCGTGACAACAATCAACAAGGTATGCGGCTCAGGTTTGAAAGCGGTAATGATGGCGCACGACCTAATCAAGGCTGGCAGCGCGACGGCAGTAGTGGCGGGCGGAATGGAAAGCATGAGTAATGCGCCATATATGTTGCCTAAAGCTAGAACAGGATATCGTATGGGTCATGGTCAAGTACTCGACCATATGATGCTTGACGGTCTAGAAAATGCCTATGACGGCAAAGCAATGGGCTGTTTCGCGCAAGATACTGCTGATGAAGAGAATATTTCTCGCGGCGAAATGGATGAGTTTGCGCTGAGTTCATTATCAAAAGCACACGAAGCGATTAATAGCGGTACATTCAATGATGAAATTGTTCCAGTTACAATTTCTTCTCGTAAGGGCGATACTGTTGTTGATACCGATGAAGGCCCAGGTTCCGCTCGCCCTGAAAAAATCCCTACACTAAGACCTGCTTTCAAAAAAGACGGTACGGTCACGGCTGCGAATTCAAGTTCAATCTCTGACGGTGCGGCGGCATTGGTTGTAATGAGCGAAAGCAAAGCAAATGAACTTGGTCTAGCACCGCTTGCGCGTGTGGTTGCTCACGCTACAAATTCTATTGAACCTGAAAATTTCACTGTTGCTCCTGTAGGTGCAATGGAGAAAGTGTTAAATAAAGCCGGTTGGGCTAAAGAAGAAGTCGATTTATTCGAAATTAATGAAGCATTTGCCATGGTGACCATGCTGGCAGTCAAAAAACTTGGACTTGATGAAAGCAAGGTGAACGTAAAGGGGGGTGCTTGTGCATTGGGTCACCCAATTGGTGCTTCGGGTGCGCGCATATTAGTAACGCTGTTGCACGCGCTCAAGCAACGCGGTGGTCGAAAAGGTATCGCATCTTTATGCATCGGTGGTGGTGAGGGTGTAGCGCTCGCCGTTGAAATGCTCTAGGTTGAAGACACCGTAAATATGTCAAAAAATTAATCATAGAGTGCCACCATATAGTTGGTACTCTATGGTTAAATAAAAATAAAACTGAGCATTATGAAATTTCCTTTCAAGCCAACTTGCACTGCGGCGCTAACAGCGCTCATTACTTGTTCTTCCATAACATATACACACGCAACTGGGCAGCAGAACGTAAATAGCCATCTTAATTACAATGACACCCATGCGAGTAATTACAATGACACCCATGCGAGTAATCGTAATTACAAAGACATCCACGTTCGCGAACTAGATTCAGGTTCTAATGACACCCACTCAAATTTAACATCGAGTATTCATACCCAAGTTTCGTCTTCTGCGTTGGGTGTCTTGCTAACAACTTCAAATTACAAAGACACCCACGTTAGTGATGGTGAGTTATCTCTAAATGAAGCTTCGAATGACACCCATGCAAAAAATCATAAAAACGCAAAATCACGCATGCTGACTCAAGTGGCGTATTCTGCGTTGGGTGTCTTGCCAACAAGAGAGCATGATACGCAGTTCAGCTATGGTGAAGACCCGCTACAGACTGTGTATGTCTGGCATGGCCATGACGGTGCGCAAAGTGAGGTGTCAGGAAACGCAGTTATTTTTGTGCATGGCGGATGCTGGCTAAATGCGTATGGATACGACCATGCCAAAGGGTTTTATTCTGCCTTGGCGGAGTTAGGGATGGGTGTCTATGTAATGGAATATCGGCGTGTTGGTGACCAGGGCGGTGGGTGGCCTGGCAGTCTTAATGATGTAACAAGTGCGATGAAAGCATCGATAGATAAAATTGTAGCAACAGGCAAAAACCGCAATATTTATGTGGTAGGGCATTCTGCAGGTGGTCAACTTGGCCTGCTTGCCGCACAGCAACTATCGGGCAGTGACTGGGGCAAAAACATCAAGCAAGTGATAGGGCTTGCCGCTATAACAAATATGCAAAGTTACGCCCGCGGAAAAAATAGCTGCCAGACGGCCACACCTCAGTTTATGGGAGGAATGCCGTCAGACAAAGAATTTGAATACCAAGCGGCCACCCCTGTGGCTACTGATATCCAGCCTGCGGTAATATTACTGCAAGGCAATGAAGATAGCATTGTACCAGAACACCACGCTACAATGCCCGGCGCAAAAAATAGAATAATAACAAATGGCGGTCATTTCGACTGGCTACACCCCGACTCATCATCCTTTGATGCTTTACTTGAGGTTTTAGGTGAACATGATTAATAAGGTTTTTTCTGCCAAGCAGCTTGATGAAAAAGATCCACTTTTTAATAAAGCGGAAGCTTTTTCACTGCCAAACGATACTATCTATCTTGATGGTAATTCACTTGGCCCCTTGCCGATAAACGCTGAAAAGCGTGCAAGCGAAGTGGTTAAGGAACAATGGGGCGAGGGACTTATAACAAGTTGGAATAAGCACCAGTGGATTTCATTGCCTCAGCAGGTGGGAGACAAAATAGGCACGCTTGTTGGTGCAAAACAGGGGCAAGTAATATGTTGCGACTCGATCTCTATTAACCTGTTCAAAGTCCTAAGCGCTGCATTAAAAATGCACCCTGAAAGAAAAGTTATTGCCACAACAAGGAATAACTTCCCTACCGATATTTATATGGTGCAAGGCTTGCTGGATCTGTTGGGTGATGAATACAGTATTCGTTACATTGATGAAAACCATGTTGGTGCCCAGCTAACCGATGACATTGCAGTACTAATGCTGACTCAGGTCAATTTTAGAAGCGGCTTGAAACTTGATATGAAAGATATCACTGAACAAGCGCACAACAAGGGAATTCTTACGCTGTGGGATTTGGCGCATAGCGCTGGTGCGTTTCCGGTGCAGTTGGATGAATGTAATGTAGATTTCGCAGTAGGCTGTACGTATAAGTATTTGAATGGCGGCCCAGGCGCTCCGGCGTTTATTTACGTGGCTCGCCGCCATCAAGCGGCATATAAACAGCCATTATCGGGATGGATGGGCCATAGTTCGCCGTTTTCTTTTTCTCCAGACTACGTACCAGATACCTCTGTAAAACAAAACTTGTGCGGAACCCCCGGAATTATTGGCATGAGTATATTAGATGCAGCCCTAGATGTGTTCGACGGTGTTTCACTTAAGGCTATTGATGAAAAATCAAAGAAACTCCAAGCTTTCTTCATTGCTGAAGCTAAACGGGCGAATCTTCTAGAGGAACTTAAAGTTGTAAGCCCGCCACTGGATAATAGAGGAAGCCAAATTGCGTTTGCACATGAAGACGCTTATGCAATTTGCCAAGCATGGATTGCACAAGGCGTTATTGCAGATTTTCGCGCGCCCAACATTCTTCGCGTTGGCTTCGCACCTTTGTATTTAAGTTTCGCTGACGTTGAAAAAGCCGTATCGTCATTGGCGACGATTATAAAAGAAAAACACTACGATCAGGATATATTTAAGCAGCGACAGAGTGTTACGTAGCCAAAAAATGACGTTTTAAGCGAATTTATTGCATTTTTTGTATTTACCCTTAATACTTCGCGATTGACTTGTTGTTGATCTATTTACATTTTTTGGGTGTGCAGTTGAAAAAAATAAGAAAATATCTGCTCAGCACAGTGCTGTTACTGGTGTACTCTTTTTTTAGTACGCTTTTGCTAGCGGCATCCGAGCAGCCCTTCGTCTCTCAAAAAACTAACGAAGTAACGTATTGCATCGATCCAAATTGGGCACCTTATGAAGCGATAAGAAACGGCATTCACGTGGGAATTTCAGCCCAATACATGCAGCTTATCGCGGAACTTGCAGACCTTAAGTTCAAGCTGGTTCCAACACAAAGTTGGCAGGAAAGCTTAGAATTTGTTCAGCAAGGTAAATGCCAAGTCATTCCAATGTTGAACACCTCAGATTACCGCAAGCAGTTTTTAGATTTTAGTGTGCCGTATTTTGAAGCGCCAAATGTATTAGTTGCCCGAGCAGGAATGCCCATGTTGCAAGGCTATTCTGGCATTGGTAATCGAACGGTTGGAATTGTTCAGGGCTACCGTCAAGTGGAGTACATTTCCCGCCATTACCCTGGTTTAAGACTTAAACTCATCCCGTCTGAAGAAGAAGGGTTAAAGCAGCTTGCAAACGGGGAGTTCGATGTGATGGTAGGCTCGCTTATGAGCGTGAATATGCACATTAACAACCTTGAACTCGAAGATTTAAACATTGTAGGTTACGCTGAACCATTTGATTCACTCGCGTTTGGCATTAACAAGTCATATAGCTACTTGGTAGACAAATTAAACTTCGCTATAGAGCGCATTCCCGAGACGCGAAAAGTAGAAATTTATAAACAGTGGAATAATGTGCAAATTCGATATAGCCGTAACTACACTGTCATGATATTAACTTTATTTATTGTGTTGATGGGTCTGTTATGGCTTATATCAAGAAATCGTCATGTTGGCGGTTACAAGCGCATTATTCAGCAAAAGAATGAGGAAATAAGCGCGCTTCAAGCTACTTTGCTGGAAAAGAACAAAACATTAGGCTTTCTTTCGGCGCACGACAACATTACGGGGTTGTATAACCGGAATCACATGATCCAACGTGCGGAAGAAGAAATAACACGTTTTCACCGTTTTCATACCACGGCTACCTTGATTGCGATTGATTTGACGCCAGTTGATGAAGGCTTGTTTACTCACGATCACGCTATTCGGGAAGAAGTATTAAAAACGGTAGCCCAAAATTGTCTTAATACGGTAAGAGAGGTAGATGTTGTATCTCGGTTCAATGGTGAGCAGTTTGTTATCCTCTGCCCACAAACCCAATTAGATTCAGCAAAAATTCTCGCCGACAGGCTACTTGAATGCTTAGTAACGCATTACCTTTTAGGCGATAAGTTTAACGTCGCCATTGGTATGTCTGAACTGCGAGACGCAGAAGAGTTCCCCGATTGGCTAGAACGCACCATTAAAGCCTTGTATCAATCTAAGCGACAAGGCTATGGTAACGTGAGCATTGCCCAGTAGAGAATAAGCATTAAACGTCTTGCTTGGAAGCGAAAGGAGCTTAGCTTTAAAAGATTAAATTAAAGCTAAGCGATACTTAAATAATTGGCTCGTAATGCCACTGATGAGAGTCGTAATGAATTTGAGCACGATCGTACTCTCTCTCAGAGCGCCAGTTTCTGTTATTTAACTTAGCTGAAACACCTGGGTAGAGCCTTTTATTGGCAATAAGCTTAATGTCAGATTGATAGTGCTCTTTGGCCGCTTTTACATCGTCAGCTTTGTTTTCTAACCACTCGAGTAATGCACTTTCGTTATTGAAAAGCTCTAGGGCTTCAGCGGCTTTGCGCTGGAGTTCTTTGGGTATTTTCTTGGTTTGAATAAGTGCAATTTTTTCTTTGTGTTTTAGGTTGTTTTCGCGAATTTGTCTTAATAGTTCATCCAGCGAGTCTTTACGTTCTAACAACTGATTAAAGCCAGGGCTGAAGTCAACTTTTAAGGTACTGCCGGAAACGGCGCCAAGCGTACCTGCTTCTACGCGATCTTGACTAATGATGTCACACGCGAACAAATTTCCCATAGGCTTATCAATTTGCCCAACGATAACAGCACCACCGCAGCGAAGGCGGCTGTAGGCAAGTTGTCTTCCAACCGTAATATTTCCCTTACATTGGATGTCGATACCTTGGCCATGTTGAACGTGAATGCTTCCCGCTGCCACTAATCGACACTGAAAATCACCTTGCTTGTCATTAACCTTGCCCATGGCGCCTTCTGTGATAATAATATCGCCACCGGATTCAATATAAGCAGATTCCACAAAGCCGTTTATTGTGACATCACCCGCCGCTTTGATTTCCATTTTCTCGGTAACATCGCCATTAACGAGTACAGCACCTTCATAGTTAACGTGGCCTGTACCCACATTAACGCCATTGCAAATAAAGGTGTCATCGATATTCATGACGTGGTCACGGTATTTTGGCATGCCCGAAATCGACGACATCAATAGGTTTGCGTCGCTGTCAGACACTACGGTTCCCGTTCCCATTTTAAAATCTACCCACTCACCCTGAACGGCAGGAAGCGTATTTCCTTTCACATCAAAGCCCGAACGGCCTTGGGTAGGTGGTGTACGACGCAGAACAGGCGTGTTTACCTTAACGCAGATGACTTCGCCTAAGTTACGCATATCAACCCGTTCGCCTTCGTTAGTTTGAGGCCTAAGGACTCGTTCTAGCGCGTTGGGAACAAGTGGAACAAATTTGGAATTTTTACCGTTTCGAGCGGGAAGACCTTTAGCAATGGTTTCCTCTAAAACTGTGCCAGGTGCCGCATTTCTGGCCGCTTTTAGCATAGCGTCTATCTTTTTAGTGCTCACACCACGAATGACTCTGTTTTTAACGGCTAGCGATTTTACGGTAGCAAGGGAAGGCAGTTTACCGCCGTAGGGGGTGGTAAGAACCAAGTTGGCCATCATGCCGTCTTCTGGAATTCGAAATTCTATTTCGGCGTTTTTGCGTTCGCCAATGCGTTCTTGAACTACGGTGCCGTCACCGGTTTTAAAGTAATGGTTTGCCGTGTCGCAGGCTGATTTAAGTGATTTCTCAGACACATAAAGGCGCTTGGTTTCACCGGTTTCTAGCTGCTTTCTAACCTCACGCATATCAACCTCTGATGTAAACTCAGAAGGGTTTAGCATAATGTTGATATAGGTTCTTGATTTATCGAAACTTATTGTTACGCCGTTCATGACATCTTATTCCCTTGCGCACGTGTATTGTTATTATCGGCGGAGGTTATCAATTCCTTGATTACGTTTTTTCCTTTACCGCCTTTGTCCAAGCACCTTTAATTTATGACGTTCTAAAACCTCCGTCAAAGGTTTTTAGCATATTGATAGAGCGCGCGTAATATAGCCTGCTTGTCAGGGTTGTCGCTGTGCTCATGGGCCAATGATTCAAGCCTTATCATGTAGTTCTCTAAGGTAATCGAGCCGCCAAACGCTTGGTCTGTAAGGCGTGCTTGACGGTGATATTGCCATTTCGTCATTTCATCTGCTGTTAGCGTATTAGGGTAGTTCCGTGCCCGATACCGAAATAACTGTTTGCGCAAGCCCTCGTGCTGTGTTTTTTCGCTAAGCGTGGCAAGGTCGTCTGGTTTGGCATTAATAACACTTTCACACCAGCGTCTATCCTCGTCATTTAAAAAACCACCACTATATAACGCATGATCGATATCGGGTTCTGAACTGTTAATTTCTTCGTTATATACCTCAACAAGCTTTCCAACTAGTTCAGGGGTGCCTGCCAAAGTCTTGTAATTATTTAGGCAGCGTTCACGATCCAACCCCAACCTGACAGCGTTTTCTTCCGTCATGGCTTTAGCGGTTGTTATAAACGGCGAGCGATTGATATGAATAAGTTTAAGTCCAGGCCGCTCTTTTGCATCAGAGTAAGTATCTGCTGGCGCGTACAGCGCCTGTCTTATATCTTCGGCTGTGTCATTAACCAAACTGTCAATATCGTGCGACAAGTCAATCGCGATAAAGGCATTTGAGTTAGTAGGGTGCTTAGCGATAGGCATCACCCAGGTGCAGCAACCCTGAGACGCAGGTAATTTAGATGATATATGCAGAAGTACTGAGGGTTTGCTCACATCAATCTGCTGCATTACCGTGTGTTTATTGCGAAGTGAAAGCGCGTAATCAAATAAACGAGGTTGCTTCTCTTTTATCAATTTGGCCAGTGAGATAGTTGCGTATACATCGCTTAAGGCATCGTGCGCGTTTTCGTGGCCAATATTATTTGCTTCGGTAAGCGACTCAAGTTTGAAGCTGGGCGTGCCATCTTCTCGCTGCGGCCAATTAATCCCATCAGGCCTTAATGCATAACATGCTCTTGCTACATCAATAATATCCCAACGGCTATTCCCATTGCGCCATTCTCGTGAGTAGGGGTCGTAAAAGTTACGGTAAAATAAGTAGCGCGACACTTCATCGTCGAAGCGAATGCTGTTAAACCCTACACTGCAGGTATTCGGCGTTGACATTTCTTGGTAAATTCGCGCGGCAAAATCTGCCTCGTTTGAGCCATCTCTAATTGTTTGCTGCGGCGTGATGCCCGTGACTAGACAGGCTTCTGGATGAGGTAAGTAATCATTGGCAATGGCGCTCATAATATTGATGGGCTTGCCCACAACATTTAAATCCATATCCGTTCTTACCGCGGCAAACTGGCAAGGAAGATCTTTTTGTGGGCTTGTGCCAAATGTCTCGAAGTCGTACCACAAAAATGTAGGTGTGTGCATAACCACCAGTGCTTATTAGTAAAATATTGCACGCAGTGTACACCGCAAGAAATTGAGTGTACACCGCAAGAAATTGAATACCAAATGCTGTTGATTTTATATCCAACGATACAAACGTAGAACCGATAGTTTTATTGTTGTTAACGTGAGAACGGTAATTCGCGCCACCTTCAGCGGATTTTTATCTCGTTAACTTGCGTAACAAGAAAACCCTTACTAGCTTTAAGTTATTACAAGTTATACGGAAATTACCTGCTTGTCGTTCCTACCATCAAAACCTGCGCTTAATGAAGCGAAAAGCACGTTTGCGCTAGCCATCGCTCTTGCTGCGGCGCTAATTGTGCTGGTCGTTAGTCTGTTTGAAAGCAACATTAAAGCAACGGCTGAAAGCCAAGCTTTTCAGACGCTAGAGAAAAGTACGTTGAATGCAGAAAACGTAGCAGAAACGCAGGTTGTAAAATATCTTAATGCCCTAAATTTTTTGCATCAAACACCTCCGATAAGCGGTATTGTTCGTGCAACCCAGAATAGCAATGTAGACCCTAAAGACGGCACTACTCTTGAACAATGGAAGCATCGCCTAGAAACTATCTTTGTTGCTTTTATCGAAAATAACGAGGAAATAGACCAGTTAAGGGTGATACAGGCCGATAAAGAGGGGACCGAATTTCTTAGGGTTGAGCGCAAGGGCGGGAGCGTTTTAATTGCCCGTGAGTCTGATTTGCAAGCAAAAGCGTCTCGCGATTATTTCACTGAAAGCGTAAAAAGTAACAAGGGCGAGTTTTATATATCTGATATCAATTTAAATCGGGAACATGGCAAGCTTGAGTACCCTTATAAAAGTGTAATTCGTTTATCCCTACCAATTCTCAGTGATGAGGGAGAGCGCTACGGGTTCATTATTATGAACGTCAATGCGCAGTATTTGCTTTCCCAAATGACTAAAGCACTAATGGAAAATCAGGCGCTTTATGTCACTGACCAAGATGGATATTTCGTATTACACCCCGACAGTCAAAAATCGTTTTCTAAAGACCTAAACCCCGCAGTAACCTGGCAAAGCGAATTCTCGGTAACGCAAAGTTTAGGGCGCTCGAAAATAATGCCTAAAAACGAACAGCAGGGTGTGCAATTCGCGGTTTCTCAGGCGTTTGCTATAGGTGCAAGAGATCGTGACACACCTTTTTACCTTCATATACTGCTACCTCAAAGCCAAGTCAGCGCCTTAATCAACGAAAAACGTTTAAGTGTTTATAGTGTAATCGGTATCGTTTCAATTATTTTCATAAGCATTTTGCTGTTTGTGTATCGCAGTAATAATAAAAATATTGAATTAGCCAAAGTGCGCGGTGAGTCAGTCGCTATTGTTGATATTTCGAAGGACGCTATATTTAGCGTAGACTCAATGGGTATAGTGAAAAGCTGGAATAAAGCTTCCGAGTCACTTTTTGGCATCCCTTCTCAGGTTATCATTAACCACCACTATTCGACTTTTAAGCCATTGTCTTTGTTAGGGCTTGAAGATGTACTTGCTAAAGGAGGCAAGCAAGTCACCTTTACTAAGCCTTACGTTGATGATGAAAAACATGAACATTCACTATTGATAACCGCGTCAACGATTTGGGGCGATCAGTCACAGTTCTCTGGTGTTGCCGTCGTTATCCGGGATGTAACAGACGAACATAAAGCAAAGGATGCCATTGAACGAGTAAACCTTAAGCTTGAAGAAAAAGTGGTGAGCAGAACAAAAGAGTTGGTAGAAGCAACGCAAGAGGCGCGCAAGGCCAGTAAGGTAAAGAGTTCATTTATATCGAATATTAGCCATGAAATGCGTACACCTTTAAACGGTGTTGTAGGTTCTCTTGCGTTATTGAAGCGGCAACCGCTTAATGAAAAAGCGGAGCAATTGGTTTCCATGATGGAAATTAGCTGCAATAACCTAAGCGTGCTGATAAATGATGTACTTGACCTATCGAAGATAGAAGCTGGAAAACTGGATATCAACCATCAGTTTTTTGATCTGATAGATCTCATTGAATCTATGGCCAAAGTCTTCGCAGTGAAGGCCGCAAGTAAGGGGTTACAGTTACTTGTCGATACCACTGAAGTTCCGACGATAGAAATCAATTCCGACCCTCATAGAATTAACCAGGTATTGAGTAACTTGCTAAACAATGCCATCAAGTTTACTGAAAATGGCCATATAGAATTAAAACTGGCATTAAGTGCATCGGAATCTGGTAAGCAGCAGCTTCATTTTATTATACGAGATACGGGCGTCGGCATCGCGAAAGACAATCAGCCTAAACTTTTTTCTGCATTCACGCAGGCTGATGCGTCTGTAGCAACCCAATACGGCGGAACTGGGCTAGGTTTATCCATATGTAAACAGCTATGTCAGTTGCTGGGTGGTGATATCTCATTTGAATCTGAGCTAGGAAAGGGAAGCACGTTTTCATTTTTTATTTCAATTCCTGATACAAGCTCAGACAGAGCAACAGAGTTTGCTGAGATTCAGCAAGCTGAGAGAACACTACTTAGCAATATAAGCCTTGGTGTTGCTTCAGAATATTCACCTCTACAATCACATATCTGCAAGTTAGCTGAGCATGTTGGCGCCTCGCCAAAAGTGCTAGAAGGTCAGGCGGATGATATTCAATGGCCTGATTATGACGCGCTATTAATTGATGAATCTAGCGCATTAATTGGTGAAATTGACAAGATTTGGCAGCGCCACGCTAGGGGTAACGATATTAGCACCATGCCTACGGTATTTATTCTTCAAAAGCTAGAGGGAGCACCTTATGAGTTTACGCATTTCACCCCATTGTATTTACCCAAGCCCTTGTTTCGCTCTACGTTTGTTACGTTGAAACAAGGTTTAGATGCCGTTCAAACCGATGGCAGGATAAAAGTAGATGCCAAGGCAAAAAGCGAATGCGATAAACAGGAAGCTGAAACTCCTAGTGAACAAGATGCAGGTGCGTCACCTTTCTCTATAGAGGACACACGTCTTCTGATAGTTGACGACAACATGATTAATAGAGAGGTGGCTAAAGGTGTATTGGAGTGTTTACCGTCTAAGTTATTTACCTGCGCAGACGGGGAAGAAGTCATTGATTTTCTTCAAAAATGTGAAAGTAAAGGACGCCAAATCCACGGTATATTAATGGATTGCCAAATGCCAAACATGAACGGCTACGAGGCTACTCGTGCTATTCGTGAGGGTAAAGCAGGAATGATGCATGTAAATGTGCCTATTATTGCAATGACTGCAAACGCCATGCTTGGTGAAAAAGAGAAGTGTTTAGAGGCGGGAATGAACGACTTTGCCACTAAACCCATAATTGCTGATGTACTCATACCCAAAGTGAGGCAGTGGCTAGTTCACCAGGTTACATCACTGGCAAGCACCGAGATTATTGGTATCCAAAGCCCTGCTTTGGAAAATGCCAAACAAGGTATCCATGATGAGAACAATCCACCCCTGGTGGATAGCCTACTCAGTGCGATAGATAATGAAGTGAAACAGCGTGTTGATTCGGCTGACGATTTCAATGAAACAGGGAAACATAATATGAGCGACGATGTGCTAGCAAACGCTGAACCCAGTGAACTTTCAGCTAAACCTGAGAGCGTGCCCAATCAGAAATTAAGCACGTTAAGTGATGAATGCTGGGAAAAGGACGATGCTATCGCACGTATTATGGGGGACAAGGCGCTTTTTACTCGGGTGTGTGACCTATATTCACAAAGCGCCCCAGAGAAGTTTAAGCTTTTGGAAAAGGCGGTTGAACAGCAAGATTTTACGCAAGTGCAAGTGCTGTCACTTAAACTTAAAGGCATGTCAGCTGATATCGGCGCTGTGCAGCTGCAAAAAGAATTCGAAGCCTTGTGGGAGTTATCAAAAGTCGCCGATTGGGTGAAAGTAAAAGCGCTGCTTCCTTCCATTGGCGACGATCTTAATACCTTTTTGGAGCTTCTTGACGTGGCCTAGCTTGTCTGTCGTTTATGTGTCATCGTAAGCTATTGTGAATAGCATAATAACGTCCCACGCACTGACTTCATACACCATTACATGAAGCGGTATTTTTCATTAAAGGAGTAACCCGTTTGTTCTTATCTCGCTTATCTTGCCAACCACATAGAATTCGCCGCACTCTGTATACCATAAGCACCCTGGCGGTTTCTTTAGCTTTCACAAGTGTTCCCGCATTAGCGGCTGATCTCGAACCGCAAGGAAAACCACCCGTAGCTATCGCTATTCATGGCGGTGCGGGCACCATTTTAAAATCATCGATGACGCCAGAGAAAGAAGCGGACTACAAGAAAGTATTAACTCATGCGGTAAAGCATGGTTACACATTGTTACAGAAAGGCGAGAAAGGTGAGGTTGCGGTAGTAGAAACCATCAAAATTCTTGAAAGTTCGCCGTTGTTCAACGCTGGTATTGGTGCGGTGTATACCTTCGACGGTGAGCACGAACTTGACGCGTCTATTATGCATGGAGGCAGCAAAAATGCAGGTGCTGTAGCGGGCGTTAAAACAATAAGAAGCCCAATTGAGGCAGCGTTAATGGTAATGAATGAATCTCCACACGTTATGCTTTCCGGTAAAGGGGCTGAAGACTACGCAAAAGAAAACGGCCTTGAGCAGGTAGACAACAGCGTTTTTGATACTGAGTTTCGCAAGCAGGCTTTAGATAAAGCGAAAGCGCGTATGCAGCAGGTCTCTAATGGTTACGGTTCGCAGCAAGGCAATGAACGCTTTGGCACCGTCGGGGCGGTGGTGTTGGATAGTGAGGGTAATATTGTTGCCGGAACATCCACAGGCGGAATGACGGCTAAACGATACGGACGCATTGGAGACTCGCCTGTTATTGGAGCGGGGACCTATGCCGACAATGAAAGCTGTGCGGTATCGGCCACTGGGCATGGTGAGTATTTTATTCGATACAACGTGGCGGCTGATATTTGTGCCCGAATGAAGTACCAAGGTTTGTCGTTAAGCGATGCTGCGAATACCGTGGTGAACGACGTGTTAGTTAAAGCTGGTGGTGATGGCGGTGTAATTGCTATTGACGCAAAAGGCAACGTAGCAATGCCATTTAATTCTGCGGGTATGTACCGCGCTAGTATTGATGTAAACGGTAATGTGAAAGTGGCAATCTACAAAGACTAACCACTGCAAAATCTATTTGTTATTTTAATGTTAAATGTGCTGGCTTGTACGCAACGAAAGGTCTAATCTTAAAGTGTGGGGGAAAGTTGCTTTCACATGTGGTTAAAAATAATTGAAGTGCCGTAACGCCAAATAAGTCGCAGCATCGGTCACATTAGGCGCCACGGCTGGAGAATTGAAAATGGAATCGTTGCAAGTCAGTGATTATATGAATACTCACCCAGTGAAGCTTAATGTCGATATGCCCGTTGCGCAGGCTGTCGAAGCGTTGTTAGCCAGTGGGCAAAGTGGTGGTCCGGTACTCGATAGTAAAGGCAAGGTAGTGGGCTTTTTGTCTGAGCAAGACTGTATCGCTCAAATGATTGCGTCAAGCTACTATCGCGAGCAAATTTGTAGGGTAGGGGAAATCATGAAAACGCCCGTGGTTTCAGTTAAACCCTATATGTCGGTAATAGAGTTGGCGCAATTGCTGTTGAAAGAAAAGCCTCGGGTTTACCCTGTCGTAGACGATGATGGCGTGCTTTTAGGCTCAATTAACCGAACTGCTGTGTTGCGTGCTATTGATGTTCAATTAAATGATGGCTACCAGCGCGCAGGTTAAACGTCGTTCAGGCTAAATCCCGATCAGTTAGTACTTTAAGACTTGGCATATTAGGGGTAAGCGTTGTTTACGCTTTATCAGGCGAAAATGCGGCGGTGGGGTAACAATGCATAATACCAAAGCGCTGGTATGCTTATTCCTATATAAAAAAGGAGGCTTTGCTTAGGGCCTCCTTTTTATTTGCTGCACGTATTATTCGTTATATTTTTTAGTGGCGTTATGGCTTGGCGTTCGCTAATTTTGTGATCGCATCTTTAAGTGACGTACCAGCAATTAGCTTGAAGTTTTGGGTTTCGCTTGGCATGACGTTTCTACCGTCTTGCACTACCCAAAGCCCTTCAGTGAATCTTCCTCCCAAGTTTGCGTTGGTGACCTCCAGTCCATCTGTTTCTGAAACCCCATCAATTTGTTTGTCTTTGTCTGCTGCAATTTGAACCAGCCCCATCAGTTCCAATTCTTCAGGGTTTTCATTATGTATGTGATAGATGGCATAGCTGTTATTACCCTGACTAGATGCGATTAGGTAAGTTTGCGAATCTACGTCAAACAGAGCCAGCCCTTCAATATCAGCTTCTACGGGGGCTTCTATCTCAGCAATGAACTGAGGCTGGTTGCTGCTTGTCGTTATATCTAAGGCCCAAATCCCAGCACCTTCCTCACCTAAGTAGGCAGTTCTTGTTTTAGTATCTACAACACATCCTTCTGGCTGTGAGGGCAGTGAAAAGGACTGTGTTAAGTGCCCATCAACTTTTTTGTTGGAGGCAATAGACACGCGATAGCGTTCGAAGCGGCCACTGGTGTCGTTAGCTAATACATGAGCTACTCCGTCTGACACAAACAAACACATGCCGTAAATATCATGAAGTGTAGTGCTTATATGCCCAAGGTGGGTCATAGTGCCAAGCTTATCTATTTCAAATACAGACAAGCTGTTGTGCGTTCGGTTTGATGCTACTGCAATATCAATGAATGATGCATCGCTTTGCTGTGCGTTAGCTTCTGCAACAGATACCTTGTATCCCACATCAACGTTATTCACTCTGCCAACAGGAAGGCTTTGTACTAGCTTGCCGGCTACGTCATAGCTATTCAATGCGCCTTTCTTGTCGGTACCGATTACGCGACTTTGTGAAGGGGTATTCGAGTTTACCCAAATGGCAGGGTCGTCAGCGGCGTCACCATGATTTTCCACTGGGTCAGTTTCAACATCGGGCTTAACCTTCACGGTAAGGTCTGCATGTTGCGATGTTGTGCTTTGTATATGCGTGCCCTCTAGGTAATTTTCTTTTGGCGAGGTGGCTTCAATATTTGTGCCGCATTGTCGATTAAGTAGAGCTGCGCTTAGTTTTGAGGGTAGTTCGGCAGAAAACACGTCGCCTGATTCATCATCGTCAACAACAAGAGAAACATTTCTGCCATCTTCACTCAACGATAGGTGAACGAGCTCAGGCTGAATAGAAGTAGACTTGTTGCTTGCTTTTAATTGGCGAACTGCTGAATTACTTTCGTTGGCCGTATTCATTAGCGAGAAAAATTGTGTAAGACATGGCGCTTTAAGCCATACTCCGCTGGCATCCGGGCTTACCCAGGCAGCGATATCCAAGCCATCTATCGTAGTTGAAGATAGGGTGGCTACACCTTCAACAGCAACATCTTTACCATGAAAAATAAGGTTTTTTGCTAGCTCACTTTCAATATTGGTATCTAATTGCCACACACCGGCAAATTCGTCAGCAAGGTATAGCGTGTCGGTGTTGGCATTTATAGCGCAACTTTTAATGCCTGGACCTATCGCAAAGTCTCTCAGCGATAAAAAGCGCCCACTATGAATTTCATACTGATTCAGCGTGCCTGTAGCATCGATATTGATAATTTGCAGTTCGCCAGCGCTTGACGTTGAAGCACAAATGGCTTCAGAGCCGTTAGTTATCTTGGTTTGCGGTTGAGCAAATTCAAGAGATGCAGTGTCAATGCGATACACCTCTATGTGCTGAGTGTTGTTATTAAACACGACCAAAGACACCCATTGTTTTGTATCTGACTTTACAACTTCGGCACTTGCTAGGCTGTAATGTCCCGCAATGAAGTGTTTTTTCCCTGCAGAGTTGTTCAGTGATATACCCTTGTGTTCGCTAATATTTATATTGATAGCGTGGGTGTCTGCGTAAGCGTTATTAACATGGGTGTCTACGTAAGCATCATGTTGAGTGTCTATGCTGGTGTTGCTGGCATAGGTGTCTTTGTTAGCGTCTTTTTTGGGGTTATTGAGATGTTTGGCGTAGTTTTGATAGTGCAGCGCTAGGCTTAGGCCGTTTGTTAGCTTTGTTAGCGGTAAGGCGCTGTTTTGAATTTCTGCTTCTTGTGGCTGGCTTTCACTGTGCACTAAAGTGGTATCTGCACTGCTATTTGAAGTAGTTGAGGCTGCGCAGCTAAATAACGAGAGAAGTACGCTTGAAAGTGCCGCTGCGGTAGCTTTGGTTTTAAAAACTACCTTGGTGTGACGCTGATGGGTCATTGTTGTTATTGTCCTGAAACTTACTTGAGTTAAACCCGTGCTCTACCTTTCTATTAAAGCAGGGCTTACAGATTATTAAATGTAGGTCTAAAGGCCGAACTAACGCCGGCCTTCAAACCTAACAAACTACTTTCGATATATCTGCCTAGTTGAGTTGCCAAGTAAAGCCAAGCTCAAACGTGCGGCCGTATTCTTCATACTGCGCATTTTGGCTGCGGGTATCGAAATAGTTGTAGAAGGGTTCGTCACCTAAGTTGATGCCGTTGAAATAAACCTGCATGCTGTCATTGATGTAGTAGCGCGCCATGAAATCAACCTGTACATGGTCATCTTCAAATCTGAGCATGTCACCATCAATTTCTTCGAAATTTTCGCTTTTATAGGTGGTGGCTAGACGCACACTGAAGTCATTTGCTTCGTACCCAATAGTGATGTTGCCAATGCGGTCTGACTGATTTGGTAATTGGGTTTCAAATTTTTCGCCATCTAGGAACGTTGTCGCTTCAGAGTCGGTAAAAGTGGCGTTGGTAGACACAATAAAGCCATTGTTGAAGGCTTTCACCCAAGATAATTCTAAGCCGGTTAAATCGGCAGAGTCGCCGTTTATCGGCTGTATGACTTCTTCGAAGCCTTCCCAACCAGTAGTGCCTGCAACATCAGCGTACACAACAAAATTGTCGATATTTTTGTAGAACAGCCCCGCTGAAATTACACCAATGTCACCCGGGTAGTACTCAATCGATAGATCAACGTTTTGTGCTTCATAAGGCTGAAGTTCAGGGTTGCCAACTTCTGCCGCTCGCTCAGTCACAAATACGCCATCATCTTCTTCTGTTTTACTCTCGATAATTTGAAATGCCGCTACATCTTCAAATTTTGGTCTTGAAATAGTGTGGGTGTAGGCAGCGCGAAGCTGAAGTTTGTCTGAAACGGTGTATCTGGCATTTACACTGGGTAACCAATGATCGTAGTCACGTTCTGCTTCCCACGGCGTATTTACCACTTCTTCCACGTCGGTTTCTTCGTTTTCTACAAGCTCTACTCGCATACCCGATGTAGAAAAGTCAGTACGCTCATAGCGAACACCTGCTACCAGATGAAGTTTATTTATATCTACGCTGCCCATGATATATGCGGCAAAGATATCCTCTTCATTCACATAGGTCGCGCCGCGAGACTCCACCTCAGAATTCAGGCTGTCTAACTCAAGGCTGCCGCGGTTATCGTTGAAGTAATTACGCATTTCACTTCGATTTAGGCCAGGCCCAAAGTCACCAAGAGAGTAGTCTGGACTAGCAGCTCCAAATTGCGAAGCATCTAGGTCGTCGAAGTCTCCATCAAAAATAGCGATGCTGCTGTCGCGGTCTTTTTCTCGGCTTCGGTATTTAGAACCAATTTTTAACTCACCGATGTAGCCGCCAAAATTAATGGGGCGAGCCGCGTCGAATTTAATGCTGGTTTCGGTATCTTTGGTGTAGTTATCTTCAAAGCTTATCTCATCGACCTCATAGGTTGATAAGTCCATGGCATCAGCGTTTTGCGATACGGTTGGACGCATAGTGTTTAAATCAGCTTCAATACTGTCATTTTCAGTTTTAAACACGTAGTACAGTGCATCCGGTTCGTCTTCATCAGACTTTGCATAACCGAGCTGCCAGTTTGCTTTCCAGGTATCTAGTTGGTGTTCACCGCCTAACGCTACGGTAAAAATACTTTGGCTTTCAAAACGGTCTTTGCTTTCTCTTTCTATTTCTGAGTCTTCGCCATCGAACGTGAATATATTGCCTTGGCGGTACTCGTCGTCAGAAAACTCACTGTAAAGTGTGCGAAGAAAGTATTGGTTGTTGAAGTCAGGGCGAAAATCGATATTTAACGCACTACCTAAACGTTCGCGAGTGATCGTGTAGTGACGTTGCTCAAGCTCATCGTCACCGTTGCTTTCAACATTATCTGAACCAAAATCTCGGTCAAAATAGGAAATAGCGCCAGCCACGCCCCATTCGGGTGAAAGCTTCTTAGTAAACGTACCAGAAATTTTTGGGCTGGTTTCATCGCGTAAATCATTTTGACTGGCTTGTACGGTAACGCTCGCGGTATCTCGAGCCTTATCAAATGCACTCACGCTTTTCACCGCGACTGAACCACCAATGGCGTCTGCGTCCATATCGGGCGTTACCGATTTAGACACCTCTAAAGTCTGGATAAGTTCAGAAGGAATAACGTCAAGTGCTACTGAGCGAACACCCGATTCAGGCGAGGGAATATTTAAGCCATTAATGGTTACGTTGTTTAAGTTGGGGTCGATACCGCGTATGCCGACGAAACGACCTTCACCCTGATCTCGCTCAATCGATAAGCCTGGTAAACGTTGTAAAGACTCTGCAGCATTTTGGTCTGGAAACTGCCCAATGGCATCCGCAGATACAATAGACGAGATACGATCTGAAGTTCGTTGCTGATTTATGGCGCTTGCCTGACCGCTTCGTTGACCGCGTACCAAGATTTCATCAATGGTATCGCCGCTGCCAAACTCCACGGCTGCGCGCGCAATGCCGTTGTCTGTTACTTTTATGGTTTGCGTAACCGTTTCCTCACCAAGATACGAAATTTCTAGCGTGTAAGTACCCTCTGGAATAGAGGGAAACCGAAATGTACCGTCTGTACCTGCTTCGGTGACCAGTCCTAATTCAAGAAGTTTGATTTGGGCACCGGTATAGCTGCGCGCCTGTGCCACATCTTTTACTGAACCGATAATTACGCCATCAGCAGCTGAAACAGGTGAAGCCATGCTTAGGCCTAATGCCGCTACGCAGGCAAGTGTAAGAGAAGAGTACGCGGTTTTAATTTTCATTTATTTTCCAGTTAATTAAGCAGTAAAAAGGCGTTTTGAATAAGTGCTAAATAAGTGAATGAGTACCCTAAGAACACTGCATGACAGTTATATGACGATTTAACAGAACAAAAGGCTCGCTTTCGGTAATTGTCTACTATTTGCAAACGGTTGAGCTAATTTGACCCTAATTTAAGTGGTTGAATTTAATTGATTTAAATTTCATTTTTGGCGTTCTTTGAGTTCGTTGCCATCAAGATGTCACATTGCTGAGCCAAACTGACCCTCGACAGTTTCATCAGATTTGGTCAAGACTCTTGTTTTGGTTGAAGCGCCGGTGGTCGCCGGACTAACGCGTGATGCATCTAATACAAGAGAACCCAAAGAGAGCAATATGTTTACCTTTACAAATACAACACAATTTAGACATCACAAGCTTTGGCTCGCATTTACATTTTGCGTAGTGGCATTGGCGATTTGTTTAGCCTTTATGTTTGGAAATGCAAAAGAAAGTGCGGTGATATCAGGCCTTGATATTGTGGGGGAGGGGAGCATTGCTTTTTTAACTCTGGCGTGGATGCTAGCAGCGCTTGCCAGCCGTCCTCCCGGCAAAGTAACCAGTCTTCTCACTGTCGGGCTCGGCTTCTTCTTATTCTCGGTCAGCTTAGATTTCTTAGATGAGTTTTTTCATTATCCAGACGCGGCTTATTGGATAAGTATGATCGAGTCTTACCCAGCAGCTGTGGGTATGGTAGTGATGACAGCGGCACTGTATCAGTGGCATTTAGAGCAGCGCGCATTGAATTTACAATTACGACGTCGAGAATGGGATTTTCGCGATCACGATGCCATCGATCCAATCACTCAACTTTACCGCGCAGAGTATTGGAAAGCACAAATTAATAAGCTACAGCAGTCGGGAAAGTCGGCGGTTATCGCTATTATCGATATTAACAACTTCTCTTTGTTTAACCAAAAACATGGGTACACAGAAGGCGATAGGTATCTGCACGACATTGCGCAATTGGTGATCATGAATTTGCGTCAGCAAGATTTAGCGTGCCGCTATGCCGGTGACCGATTTGCTATTCTGATGCCCGACGTCTCGCCTATGCAGGCTGACGTTATCCTCAACGATATCAAAGTGAGCATTCAGCACCTTGCGTTTAGACACAGCCAAAATGCAAACGCTATTTACACCACAGCACGCAGTACTCAAGTGAGTTTGCTATCCAACCAACGCCTTGCAACTGTGCTCAACACCATGCTCTCAAAACTGGAACGGGCCCATGACAGCGCAGCGTAACTAGGCCGGTTTGGTCGATGTATTTGGCGAAAGTAATTGGTAAGGGTAACCGGTGAAGATAAATAAAGATGCCTGCAGCGAGTAACTCATGGATTTAACGTTACCACGACTCAACGCACTACGAGATTCTGCTGACGAAGAGAAAGCTGCAGGAGCTCAGCGTCGTTATTTAACAGGTCTATCTGGCGTGGGTGTCTCTGTAAATGGCGATGCTGATGGGCTTGGCGTGGGTGTCTCTGTAAATGGCGATGCTGATGGGCTTGGCGTGGGTGTCTCTGTAAATGGTGGTGCTGATGGGCTTGGCGTGGGAGTCTCTGTTAATGGTGATGCTGATGGGCTTAGCATGGGTGTCTCTGTACATGGCGATGCTGATAGGCTTGGCGTGGGTGTCTCTGGTAGTGATAACGTAGTGATGTCTAGCCAAGAGAAAGTGATCTTTGGGTATTGGTTGGTACAGGCGGTACTCAATGTGTCGCTGTCTCGTGGCGCTAATAAAAATAAGCTGTTGCGCGGTACAGGCATTTTTGAAGATGCGCTGAAACCCAATACACTCTTAAGCATAAATCAATATTCATCGCTGTTAGTGAATGTTCAAAACCAAGCAAAAGGCGGCGATGTAAGTTTTTTGCTGGGAGGTGCTTTGGCCTCGCAGTGGCTATTTAGTCCACTTAGTGTGCTTAAATCATGTGAGGATGTTGAGCAGCTACTTTTACACCTTGTTCAACACCAAATATTCAGGTGGTGCAGCTTACCGCTGTGCCAGTTTCAGCGTTTTGAAACCGCCGATCATATAATCTTAGTGCCTCAGTTCACCGGGGTAAGCAGCAAGCAACTTCAGTTCATCATTGAAGTGGCATTCGCAAGCGTTGTCGCACTCATGAAAAGTATTGCAAATAAGCGATTGCGCTTGTCTTTTACTTTTACCGGGAGTCGACCAAAAAATATTGCTGATTACGAAACCCACCTTGGACTTAAGTTATCGTTTAATCGCCCTTTTAACAGTATTTGCATTGAAAAAGAAGTATTACGCGAACCTTTGGAGAAGGCAGTTCAGCCTAATTACTCTGCTGGTTTGCAGGTATCTTCGAAAGACTGTTTTAATGAAGGTGCAACGCAAATAAAAGAAAGGGCTTCTGTTGATTTACATAATCGTTTGTCTTTGCCTGATTTTGTGAGGCGTTATGTTTATGTGTCCTCAAGCACACAGGCATCAAATATCGGGTTACCTGAATTGGCGGATGCTTTTGATATCAGTGTGGCTACGCTTAAGCGGAAATTAAAGGAATACGGCACTAGCTATCGCTCGCTGTGTGAAGAAGTACAGCGCAATCATGCACTTTTGCTTCTGTCGGTTCAAAAGGTGAGTAACGAGGCAGCGGCCAATGCAATGGGCATTAACGATTTGCCTAACTTTAGACGTACGGTAAAAAGGCTTACCGGTAAAACTCCTAGCGAACTGAGAATTTAACGAGAATGACTAAAGTGTGCCTATGCACATTCCTGCGTAAAAGATCTATGCCACAGAGCTATGCAATACGGCTACAAAAAAGACTATGCCACACCGCTATGCAATAAGGCTAAAAAAACTAGGCTAAACACGCCTTCAACCGCCAAACGGCTGTCGTCTCATCTAATCAGAAATTCAAAATCTGAGTTAATGGCGGCGTTTTGCACAATGCAGGTGAGAGAGTCGTTAGAAAGTAAATCCCTTTTCAATGTCGCAAAAAACTTTTATCCTTTGCTGCTTTAGCTTTTTACGGTTCAAGACCGTCACAATATGGTTTCGTTGAAGCTTTTTTTACGCATTCGCAACCGGCAGCTGGCTTTTCAGCGTAGCCTTTAAACTTTTGCAGTCACGCAATAAAACCCAAAAGAGAGTGTTCTGTGCACGAAAATAATGACATTGCACCAAATTCTATCGCACCCAACCCGCTAGGTTTAACGCCCATTTTGCTTTTTGTAATTCTTGTTGTCGTGACAGGAGTTACCACAAACGATATTACCGCAATGCCTATTTTGGTTGCTTTCTTTATCAGCGCTGGGTACGGCCTATGTTTAAACCCGAAAGGGAAAAAGGTCAGCTTCTCGGAAAAAGTACAAACCTTTTGCAAAGGCGGCGGCGATAAAAACATTATTCTCTTGGTGCTTATATTCCTGTTAGCCGGTGCATTCTATGCGGTAACTATTGATATTGGCGCACGAGATGCCACGGTTAATATGGCACTACAGTTTGTGCCCTCGGCGCTTATACTGCCTGGCCTATTTTTGATTTGCTGTTTCATATCATTTTCAATGGGCACTTCTATGGGCACCATTACCGCGCTCTCGCCCATAGGTGCGGGCCTTGCCACAAGTTTAGGGCTGCCGGTGGAAATGGCGCTGGGTATTGTGGTGGGGGGCGCTATGTTTGGTGATAACCTCTCGTTTGTTTCAGACACCACCATTGCCGCAACCCGTACGCAAGGCGTACAGCTAAAAGACAAGTTTAAGGCAAACTTAATGGTTGCTGTGCCGGCGTGCATTGTCACCATGGCGTTACTGCTTATGGTGGATGTCGATACTTCTGGGATAGTTGAAGGCGGCAGCTACGATTTTTGGCGCATAGTGCCTTACTTGTGCATTATCGCTTTTGCGCTAACAGGGTTTAACGTCATTAGCGTGCTTGCAGTGGGTATTGCCAGTGCCTGCGTAGTGGGATTGCTTCAAGGCAGCTTCACGCCACTTTCAATGATGCAGAGCATCCAAAAAGGGATGGGCTGGATGCAAGACTTAGCTATGATCGCCATAACCATAGGCGGCATTGTGGCACTTATGCACGCTAACGGCGGTATAACCTGGTTAATCGAGCGTTTAACCCGTAAAGTCACGTCAAAGAAAGGCGCTGAGTTCAGTATTGCTGGTTTGGTTAGTTTTTTGGACATTACAACGGCGAACAACACTATTGCGATTGTTACCGCGGGCCCAATTGCTAAAGACCTGAACGAAAAATACGGCGTTGACCCTCGTCGTACCGCATCACTTTTGGATATCTTTTCGTGCAGTTTCCAAGGTTTGGTCCCTTACGGTGCGCAGCTTTTAAGTGCCGCGGCCGTAGTGGGTATTTCACCGCTAGCTATTACACCGTACTGCTGGTATCCCATGCTTATTTTTGTGTTTGGTGTGGCGGCCATTTGGTTCGGTTTTCCCCGTTTTAAAACGCCCCAAGACGATGAATTAACCCAAAGCGCTTAAATTCTCGTAACGCTTAACACACTGGCTTTTTAGGGCGGTATCTTCTAGGATCACCGCCCGAATTTTATTGATGATTAGAAACACGCTTTAGGATGTCACTTTGTCTTCACCACTTGCAATAAAACCTCTTTACAACAAACTAGATGATTGTTTGAGCGCAGATAAATTTCGCTTGAAGCGCCGCATTACGCAGCTTGCACAAAAAGTGAATGATAAATCTGGTGTTGAAGGAAAAGGCGCGGAGAAAAAAGCTGCTAATCCCAAAGCTTCAAAACGTGACAGCGCGGTTAGCGAAGATAGTTTAAAAGCGCAGTTTGAAAAGCTCGAAGGCGACATCAATGCATCGATAGAAAAGCGTAATTGGCGTAAAGACAACCTACCCAAAGTTGAATACCCACCGCTGCCGGTTAGCGATAAAAAAGAAGACATTAAAGAAGCGATTGCGAATAACCAAGTGGTTATCGTGGCCGGTGAGACTGGTTCGGGTAAAACTACGCAGCTACCTAAGATATGCTTAGAGTTAGGTCGCGGTGTAAATGGCATGATTGCTCATACTCAGCCAAGACGATTAGCGGCGCGAAGTGTAGCCACTCGTATAGCCGAAGAGCTGAACACGCCGCTTGGCGAAAAGGTGGGTTTTAAAATTCGCTTTAGCGATCAGGTGAGCGAGCGAAGCTACGTTAAGCTAATGACCGACGGTATGCTGCTAGCTGAAATGCAGCAAGACCGCTTTTTAAACCAGTACGATACTATCATCATCGATGAAGCTCACGAACGAAGCCTTAATATCGACTTTTTGTTAGGCTATCTGCGTCAGCTGTTAGACAAGCGCCCTGACTTAAAACTCATCATCACCTCTGCCACCATCGACCCAGAGCGATTCTCTAGGCATTTTAATAATGCGCCTATCATCGAAGTGAGCGGACGTACCTATCCGGTAGAAATTCGTTACCACGCGCCAGAAGACAATGATGACGATATTGATCAAAGCGACGCCATCGTAAACGCAGTCGACGAGCTAATGCGGGAAGCGCCGGGCGACATCCTGGTATTTCTAAGTGGTGAACGCGAGATACGCGACACCCAAGATGCCTTGAGCAAACAGCATTATCGCAACACTGAAATTGTTCCGCTGTATGCGAGGTTGTCGGCGGCAGAGCAAAACCGCATATTTCAGTCTCACAGTGGCAGACGCATTGTACTTGCCACTAACGTGGCAGAGACCTCGCTTACAGTGCCTGGCATTAAATACGTAATTGACCCGGGGTTTGCCCGTATTTCACGCTACAGCGCCAGAAGTAAAGTGCAGCGTTTACCTATTGAGCCCATCTCTCAAGCGTCAGCGAATCAGCGAGCAGGGCGATGCGGCCGTGTGTCTGACGGTATTTGTATTCGTCTTTACAGTGAAGAAGACTATTTAGGCCGCCCAGAATTTACTGACCCAGAGATCCTGCGAACCAACTTAGCGTCGGTTATTTTGCAAATGCTTGCTTTAGGGTTAGGCGACATCGCTGCTTTTCCATTTGTTCAGCCGCCTGATAACCGCAATATCAACGACGGTTTTCGTTTACTTGAAGAAATTCAAGCTATTGCGAAAGGTAAAGATAACCGAAAAACCAAGCAAAGCGGCAAGATGCAGCTTACTCCGTTAGGTCGTCAAGTAGCACGTTTGCCTATCGACCCTCGCTATGCTCGTATGGTGATTGAAGCCGAGCGCACGAACGCGCTCAGCGAAGTAATGGTGATTGCAGCAGGGCTTTCAATTCAGGATCCGCGGGAGCGCCCACAGGAAAAACGCCAGCAAGCAGACGAGAAGCACAGCGAATACCATGATAAAGATTCTGACTTTATCAGTCTTTATAACTTGTGGGTGGCATTCAGAGAGCAGCAAAACGCACTGAGTCAAAACCAATTGCGCAAATGGTGTAAGCAAAATTTCATCAACTATTTACGTATGCGTGAGTGGCAGGACATTGTCAGCCAACTTAAAAAGTCTATTGCTGAGCTGGGCTTTGGTATCTCAAAACAAGAAGCCGACTATCAGGCTATTCACCAAGCCATTGCCAGCGGCTTGCTGTCTCACATGGGCTTTAAAGACAAAGAGCGCGAGTATATGGGCTCGCGTAATTCGCGCTTTCTTATTTTCCCAGGTTCGGGATTATCAAAATCTCAGCCAAAATGGGTAATGGCAGCTGAGCTTGTAGAAACCTCTAAGCTATTTGCTCGTATGGTGGCAAAAATAGACCCAACATGGGTAGAGCCTTTGGCCGAACATGTTGTGCAAAGAAGCTATTCAGAGCCCCATTGGTCTAAAAAGCGCGGCGCGGTGATTGCCTTTGAAAAGGTTACTTTGTTCGGGTTACCCATAGTGATGAAGCGTGCGAAGGTTTATAGCCTTATCGACCCGCCAATTTGCCACGAGCTATTTATCCGCGAAGCGTTAGTCGAGGGCAATACTAAGCTCAATTACAGCTTCTTACAGGAAAATCAGGCGCTGCTTGAGCAGGCTGACGAGTTTGAACAAAAGACCCGTCGTCGCGATTTGATAGTCGATGATGAAGAACTGGTAAGCTTTTATGCCAAGCGCATTCCGGTTGAAGCCAATAATGATGCGGCGTTTAAGAAGTGGTTTAGACAGCATGGATGCAACGACAGTTTAACGTTTAAAGAAGAAGACGTATATCGTCAGCAGCCTGGGCAGTCGGTAGCAAACGCGTTCCCTGATGTTTGGCGCCAAGGCAATATTACGCTGCCGCTACGCTATAACTTCGAACCTAACGCTGAAGACGATGGCGTAACTGTTGTCATCCCGCTGCCTGTGCTTAATCAAGTTGATAACGTAGGTTTTGATTGGCTGGTGCCGGGGCTACGGCACGACCTTATTGTGGGGTTAATTAAAACCTTGCCAAAACGCTTGCGTCGTAACTTTGTGCCTGCGCCAAACTTTGCTGAGGCGTGCCTTGCTGATATAAGTGAAACGGATAAAAACAACCGTCCAGTGCCGCTGCTTGAAGCTGTAACCGATAAGTTACGCAAAATGACAGGCGTTATTATTGAAAGCGAAGAGTGGAATTTAGATCAGCTTGATAAGCATTTGAAAATGCACTTTGCGGTAGTTAATGACAATGGTGATGATATTGCCAAAGGTGACGACCTGCACGCGCTTAAACAGCAGTGTGCAGGGCAGGTGAAGCAAACCTTTGAGAAAGCCGCAACACCGGAATTAGAGCGCAACAACATAGAACAGTGGGATTTCGAAAGCTTGCCAGAAACCTTTGTGCAGAAAGTTGGCGGGTTTGAAGTTCAGGCGTTCCCAGCTCTGGTTCAAAAGGGCGATAAGGTAGATATTGCGCTAATTGAAGAAGCGGATAAAGCCCAACTGTTGCACAAGCAAGGCGTGAATGTCTTGATTAAAAACGCCATGCCGTCGCCCCTTAATTATTTGCAAAGCAAATTACCTAATAAAGCCAAACTGGGTTTGTATTTCAACCCATTTGGACAAGTGAAGGCGCTAATTGATGACTGTATTTTTGCGGGTATCGACGCCATTGTCAGTGATTACTGCAAAACCAATAACACCGACATTCGCAGCAAAGCCGATTTTGAAGCCTGTTTAGAGATTGCTCGTGCAGACATTAATGACAGGGTGTTAGAAATTGCCAAACAAGTGGAGCAGGGGCTTACCCTTGCGCATCAATGTCAGAAGCAAATGAAAGGTAATGTACCGCTGACGATGATAAACGCCTTAGGCGACTGTAAAGCCCACTTGGCATCGTTAGTTTTTCCTGGTTTTGTTTCTGAAATTGGCGAGAGTAGGTTAGATGATTGGAATCGTTATATTAAAGGTTTAGCTCGTCGGCTAGAGAAGCTCCCCATCGACCCTAACAAAGACAGAATGCATCAGGTAACGGTAGAAAAGTCGATTAAGGAATGGGAAAAAGCGTGCAGCAAGTACCCCAAAGGTAAAGTGCCGCCAGCTCTTAAAGACGTGCGCTGGATGATAGAAGAATTGCGGGTTTCCTTGTTTGCGCAGCAGCTTGGTACGGCTTACCCCATATCGGCGAAGCGCATTACCCTTCATTTAGCTGACTTTTAACGCCAACCTTAATGTTAAGTCCCATTTTCACCATGGTTTTTTCGCGCGAGCATGGCCTTAAATCAGTACGTTATTGTATCTAACCGGCCTATTTGCTGGACAACAAGCATAGCCGTCACCTAATGGAGGCGGCGTCGCCATTACATTGAGGTAAAAACAGCCCTTAGGGTTCCTGCTCTATGAATTTATTTTCCAACTGAACGGTTGAGGTAAGACCAATCCCTTTTTTACATCATTGTTGAATAAAATTTAAGCAGTTCGATTGACAAGTTATCGCCATCCCCCTATAACAACAGTTGTAGTCGTAAGCGTAATGCTAAAAATCAGGAGAAGTAGACATGTTGGGATACGACGATAAGCGAAATTTTTTCAGGATGATGGTAAATTCGCCGTGTCAGTTGCAAATTACTGACGATGAGTCGAGCCGCACCATGCAGGCAATGTGTAGAGATATCAGTGCTACAGGTATGTCTTTAGAGGTCGATGAACCATCGATAGAGGTGGGCACACAAGTAAGTGTTGCAATAGAATCGTCTAGCTCTCAAATCCCATCTTTAGCAGCGTTAGCGACGGTTGTGCGCTGTGAGCCTGAGTCGGAGACAAGCTGTATTATAGGCGTTGAAATTTCTCAGATGAAGTGAGCCTCTTTTATTAATCAGGCGAAACATTCCATTCGCCTGATGTTGTAGCTACGCTTTATGCGTGGTTTGCTGCTTTCAGCATCGGTATATTTAAAAGAAACACATCAACTTTTAGCAGCGTAGCATCTACTATCGCTGCCGGCGACACCGACTATCATCATTTCCATTCAGTAATCCGAATAAGCCGTTCAATTTTTTCTATTTTAACTCCTGCTCTTAATTGATAATAATTCTCATTAATGCGAAAGCAAACTGATTTAATTTTTTAAGAGAGCGACGATTATGAAAAAGACAATTACCTTTGCAGTTATGCACTTTTCAGTAGCCTTTACGGTTGCCTACTTACTTACAGGTAGTTTGGTCGTTGGTGGGGCGGTAGCGTTAGTCGAACCAGCTATTAATACCGTAGCATTTTATTTCCATGAGATGGTGTGGAAAAAAGTTGAAAGCAAAGAAAACGCTATAGATGAAGCAAGTGAAGGTTCGCAGCAGTTATCAGGTGATTTCTCGAATAATGATGTAACTTTTGCCTCTTAAGGCGACGGACTCAGGCTATTAAGCCCCTTGTATAGCATATCGTTAGTTCAATAAACTCAATTAAAGCGCCCTTTTTATATCAAAAAGGGCGCTTTTTTGTGGTTAGTCGTCTGAGACCTCACAAACTAACCCTTTCAGATAATAGCCTTCAGGGTAGCTGCCAATGATAGGGTGGTCAGACGCTTGATTGAGCCTTGCAATAATTTTAATGGTGCGGCCTGCATCAAGTGCTGCGTCGGCGACAACTTTCTGGAACAGATCTGCCGGCATAAGGCCTGAGCAGCTAAATGTAAGCAACAGTCCACCAGATTTAACAGCATGTATACCGTACATATTAATGTCTTTATAGCCGCGGGCAGCACGGTTTAATGTCGCCTTGCTGTCGACAAACTTTGGCGGGTCGAGTATTACCATATCAAACTGTTTGCCCTGCTCGTGATACTCCCTGAGTGCTTTAAACACGTCTTGATTTACGTAATTAGCTTTGTTTTCGTCTAAACCATTGATGGCGACATGGTGTTTGGCCAAATCGAGAGCAGGCTGAGATACATCAACGTTAGTCACGGATTTAGCACCGCCAGAGAGTGCGTAACATGAAAACGTACCTGTGTAGCTAAAACAGTTGAGTACGTCGGCATCTTTCGAATAGTGTGCAGCTGCGGCACGGCTGTCTCGCTGATCCAAATAAAAACCGGTTTTATGACCGTTCTCTATATCCACAACAATATTAATGCCGTTTTCTTTCACCGTTACTTGCATAGGGGGCTCACCGTGAAGCACGCCTGTTACAGGCTCTAAACCCTCTTTTTTGCGCACATCTACGTCGCTTCGCTCGTATATGTGCACATCAGGCATTAGCTTAGTAATTGCCCACACTATCTTATCTCTGTGTTTTTCCCCGCCGGCGCTTAAAAGCTGAAGTACAGCAACGTTGTCGTACAGGTCTATTGTAATGCCGGGAAGACCATCACTTTCAGACGCTATCCAGCGAAACGCGTTTGTTTTGCTTGGGTCAAACAGTCGCTTACGCAGGGCTAACGCAGTTTCTAAACGGCGTAGGAAAAATCCGTTATCAATGCTTTCATCTTTTTTAAACGTCCACATGCGAACGCGAATTTTTGAATTTGGAGAGTAAGCGCCTCGCCCTAACCAGTCGCCTTCAGAGTCAAATACGTCTACCGTATCGCCAACTCGCGCGCGGCCCTTTAGTTCAGCCACAGCGCTTTCGAATACCCAAGGGTGTTTGCGGCGAAGTGATTTGTCTCTGGATGGCTGTAATATGACCTGTGCTGACATGAAGGCTCTCGTACTAATTTAATAAATGTGAAACAGAGTTAAGCGATTTTACTCGCTTATGAGAATGGTCGCGATTATACGCAATTTCATAAGTTCTGTGTTAATAATACCAATCTGCATAGATAATTACCCACTCAGCGAGAGTTAAAATGCTCTATCCGGACTGGTATAAACACAAAACAAACTCAAACTGTTTGATATAAAAGTACGTAGCCAAATTACGATTAGAATTTAAGACTAGGATTGGATGTAAATTATGCGATATGTCGATTTTGAAAAAGGATGCGGCCCAAGCGAACTTGTTGTAAAGGAATGTGAAGGGCTGTCGCTAGCACCAGGGAAAGTAAAAGTTGACGTAAAAGCGTTTGGGGTGAATCGCGCGGATACCTTGCAACGCCAGGGAAATTACCCACCTCCACTAGGCGAGAGCGATATTCTTGGATTAGAGGTAGCTGGTGTGGTGTCAGAGGTTGCCAGTGACGTTACTGCATTTAAAGAAGGTGACGAAGTATTTGGTTTGGTTGCAGGTGGCGGCTATGCCACTGAAGTCATTGTTAATCCAGCCCATTTAATGCCCATCCCCAAAGGCATGCCGTTTTTTGAAGCCGCGGGTTTGGCCGAAGTATTTCTTACGGCTTTTCAATGCTTACGCACAATCGCGCATATTAAACCGGCTGAACGGGCGTTAATTCATGGCGGTGCAAGTGGCGTAGGGCTAGCTGCCACACAACTTTGTCGCTACTGGGGTGTGCACAGTGCCGTTACAGCATCAAGCCAAGATAAGCTTAACCTTTGTGAAAGCAATGGTGCAGAGCACCTTATCAATTACAAGCAGCAAGAATTTGATGATGTGCTTAAAAAAGTATGGCCTGAGGGGGTGGACATGGTGCTTGATATGGTCGGTGGTGACTATTTGAACCGAAACCTCAAAATACTAAAGCAGGATGGCAAGGTAGTTTATTTAGCGATGCTGGCAGGCCGATATGCAGACAACCTTGATATGGCAATGCTATTAGGTAAAAGATCGTCAATTATTGGCACTACCCTTAGAAATCGAAGTGACGATTACAAAGCAGATTTAATTCGTGATTTTGCCAACGTGTGTTTGCCGGCTTTTGAAAACAAAGAGCTTATTGTGAATATCGATACTCATTATAATATTGAAGATATCAGCAAACCCCACGCGCGTTTAGAAAACAACGACACGCAGGGCAAGTTGGTTCTTTCTTGGTAAACAGCCCTTGCTAAAAGCTCGCGGCAAAAGCACTTTAGGCAATCTTTCTATTTGCCGACAAAGCCTTCATCGGCTTTCGTTGGTTTTGCTTCAGCCGCGCCGCGGGCCAGGTCGTCACAGCGCTCGTTTTCCGGGTGCCCTGAGTGGCCTTTTACCCAATGCCAATTTACTTTATGTTTTTTTACTGCTTCGTCTAAGCGTTGCCACAAGTCTGCGTTTTTTACCGGTTTCTTATCGGCTGTGCGCCAACCGTTTTTGCGCCAGTTATGGATCCACTGATTAATACCATTTTTTACGTACTGGCTGTCGGTAGTTAATTCAACGTTGCACGGCTCATTTAAGCTATTAAGCGCTTCGATAGGGGCTAATAATTCCATGCGATTATTAGTGGTGTGGGCAAAGCCATCGCTCAACTCTTTTCTGTGTTGCTTATAAATTAACACAGCGCCATACCCGCCCGGTCCAGGGTTTCCCAAACACGAGCCGTCGGTGTATATATGAATGGTCTTTTGAGCCACAGCGTTTCCTTTGATTTAAACAGCGTAATTTATCTTGTCATTTCCCTTAGCGGATTGCGAAGGGGTTGATATACTATCAAAAAATGAAAGTGTAATTATAGTAGAGGTTCCATGCGCCAAATTGTTCTCGATACTGAAACCACAGGTATTGACCCCAAAGAAGGCCACCGCATTATCGAAATAGGGTGTGTTGAAGTTGTTAACCGCCGTTTGACGGGGAATCACTTTCACGTTTACATCAACCCGGGCCGTCATATTGAACAAGAGGCAATTGAAGTTCACGGTATTACCAATGAGTTTCTAGCCGATAAGCCTACATTTTCTCAAGTGGCTCAGGAGTTTGTGAGCTTTATCAAAGGGGCACAGTTAGTCATTCATAACGCGCCCTTCGACGTTGGGTTTATGGACCACGAATTTGGCATGGAAACGTCTACCAAAGGCGTTATTACTAACCAAATTTGTGACGTTTTAGATACGCTTACCCTTGCTCGACAAATGCATCCGGGTCAGAAAAACAACCTAGATGCGTTGTGTAAGCGCTATGGTATAGACAATAGTCACCGTACTCTCCACGGCGCTTTGCTGGATGCGGAAATTCTGGCAGATGTTTACCTGTTAATGACCGGTGGGCAGACCAAACTTAAACTAGCATCTAGTTCTGGCAGTGATGCCGATTCCACCGCGATACGAAGAGTTAAACGAAGCGCAAATAAATTAAAGGTTATTAAAGCTACCGCCGATGAGATAACACAGCACGAGGCTCGCTTGGACATAGTGGAAAAAGCGGGGGGCAAATGCTTGTGGCGCCCTCAGCCTGAAGAGGTGTCTTAGCAGAACATAATCAAACAGAACTAAAGTAGCCAAACAATGCAGGAGCAGCGCAGCGTGAAAGTGTGGTTTTATCGGGTAATTTTTTTATCATTGTTTATACACTTAAGCGCTGGCGCCCAGTCGCAAGACGACGAGCGCGACGCTGCAACGCAGCTCGCTGATAGCGCAGTACAAAACCCTCAGTCAAATAATCAAAATGTTGATACCTCACCGCTAACTGACTTAGGCGATAGCTACACAAACTCAATCAAACTTCTACAAAACCGATTTCGAGTTGATTACAACGTTGAAGAAATCACCATGGTTTTTTTTAGAGAGTTCGGCTCTGCACCGGTAGTGCTCGTAAGACCTGACGGTTCCAAACTGTTTCAAGGTCGAGTAGACGAAGAAAAAGTAGAGTGGTTCGATTCCGACACCTTCGACATGATCACCATTAAAAACCCAGTCCCTGGACCTTGGCAGGCTGTTGGCCAAGTTTTACCAGAAAGCCGCGTTATGGTGGTATCGAACATTGAACTGCATGCCGATCCGTTACCTGATGTTTTATTCGCCGGTGAAATTTTAAAGTCCACCGCGTATCTCACTAACAACGGCAAGCCAATTGACAACAAGCAGTTCAGAGATGTGGTCGAACTAGATATCGAATTCAAAAGTACTAACAATCCAAACTTCGGCAACTTTGGTACTGGTGATAAGAATATTGCTACCTTCCAAGACGACGGGCGGGGTATGGATGAACGCCCTGGAGATGGCATATTCACCGGACAGTTTAATTTAAAAATTGCCGCCGGTGAGTGGAAGCCGGTTTTCCGTGTAATCACGCCCATGTTCACCCGTGAACAAGAAAGTCTGCCCATTGTGTTACACAACAACCCCGTATCAATTGATGTGGAAATGAATGGTGGGGGAGACGGCTATCATAAGATTATTATCGATGTAGACCGAGAGCTGGTGGATATCGAATCTTTACTTGTTGATGGAAAAGTTAAATTTCCTAATGCAGATATGCAAAATTTTTCCCTGACAGAAGGTGGTACTGAGCCTCGTGAGCACCTTATCGTTGCCTATGAAGAAGGTATCTTTAGAGTAAAAGTGACGGCGTATGGCACTACTGTTGGGGGGCGAGATTTTATTTTGGATGTCCCTGAATTTAGTTTTGTGGCCGAAGGCCCGGAAACGCCCGAGGTAGAAGACCCACTAATAGACGGTAAAGACCCGATAGTTGATGGCAGTGCTCCATTAATTGCATCGCCTGAAATGAGCCCTGCCAATTCGGTGCCTATTAAAGAGCCCTCTCAAAATGAAATGGATGACGGTACGCTGACGATTATTCTAATTGCGGTAAATGGTTCAATTGTACTTATCGGCGTTATCGCCGCGGTAATTATTGTTGTAATGCGTAAGAAACGCTCTTCTTCAGCACCTGAGGCGTCAAAAGCAAAACAACCTCAGGTTAGTACAGACGCCGACATTACGATGGAAGAGGAGCCCAAGGGGTTTAAAAAATTCTTGGGTATCTTTAAAAAGCGTAACAAACCGGAAAAGTCGTGACGGGCAGCTTAATATCGAGCGACAACCCGATGTTAAATTGTTCACTTTGAATTTTATTTCGACATAATGCCTATTTAACAGGCAAACAAACCGCAGATGACAATTTTATTAATAAAAAGCGTTGACTCCACATGGGGGAATACGTATTATCTGCGCCGCAGTCAGGGGACAGGGCAACAACAGCCAAGTCAACTCACTGATAACATTGAAGATGTGGAGCGGTAGTTCAGTTGGTTAGAATACCGGCCTGTCACGCCGGGGGTCGCGGGTTCGAGTCCCGTCCGCTCCGCCACTCTTTCAATGGTATAACTAAAAGGTCTTCGGAGCGGTAGTTCAGTTGGTTAGAATACCGGCCTGTCACGCCGGGGGTCGCGGGTTCGAGTCCCGTCCGCTCCGCCATTTAGTTATACAGCGCAATCTCGATTATGTGGAGCGGTAGTTCAGTTGGTTAGAATACCGGCCTGTCACGCCGGGGGTCGCGGGTTCGAGTCCCGTCCGCTCCGCCATTAATCGAAAAAGCGCGCTTCCCATTATGCGGAGCGGTAGTTCAGTTGGTTAGAATACCGGCCTGTCACGCCGGGGGTCGCGGGTTCGAGTCCCGTCCGCTCCGCCATTAATGATAAGCTTGTCACTTCACGTAAGTTTCCCCTTCGGGGTCATCCCGAAACCAGTAGTCATTCGTACTCTCATTAACACACTAGTTTCAAAGCTTTTAATAGTAAATATTTTCTCTGTTAATTATTGTTTTACTCACTTCTTACGTCGTTAAAGCCCGTTTTTCTTCCAACTTCGTTAGTCTGTTTTTTGTGCGGATTAATCAGTTATCCAAAGTATAAAAATATTTAACAAACAGTAACATGTGCCCAAAAGTCGTAGTGTTTTTTTTTGATTTTGTACTACAGTTAAGGCGTTAATGCTTAACTAGAATGGAAAATATGAATAAAAGCGATCAAAAACGGTACTTTCTAGCAGATAATTTGAAAGCGATTGGGGTTTCTCTATTAAGCGTAGCGTTTGTAACACTTGTACTCGCCATAGTTATGTTTGTATTTATTAGAGAACAAGAGGAAAGCCGTGCAAAAGGAATTTTAGATAATGTTCGTCTGGTCTTTAGAGACGCTGAAATTACTCTTGATTATTTAAATGCGTTGCCTTACCGGTCATGCGAACTCGATAATTTGGCGGAAATGCGTAAAACCTTATTTCGCTCCCGTTTTGTTAAAGAGATTGGGTTCTATGAAAATAACGAACTGTTATGCAGTACCTATCTAGGTGTCCTTGACGAGCCGCTAAAAGAAGTTCAGCCTGATTTCTATACCCAATTGGATGACGCGTTTTGGATAAATACACCGCTGCAACTTTTTGACAAGCAGGCAACGGGAACCATAGTAAAGCGCGGACGCTACAACGCTGTGTTAGACATGGACAGCGTAATTGGCTACAGCTTCACACAAGATTGGCAGCTTTTTTACAATGGTGATCAGTTTTATCATGTGGCGGGTAACCCTGGTCTGGTTGATTCAAGGTTAAGTCAAGATGAAATGGATGCACGCACTGGCTATTTCTCGTTGCAATTTATACTGTGTGACGAACGCTACAATAACACCTGCTTGAAGGTGAAATCTGATCACGGACGAGTATTAGAGTTACACACTGGGAAAGCAGTCTTATTTGTATTCACCATGTTGATGACCGCAGCACTAACACATATGGTGGTGTTTAACTATTTACGCCGTCGCCGTTCTTTGGAATCGCGTGTAAGCAAAGGCTTGCAAGAGCACAAATTCTATAGCCTTTATCAGCCTTTTGTAGATTTAGCCACTGGTAAAGTGATTGGCTGTGAAGTATTGAGTCGGTTTGAAGACGAATTTGGGCCCATCTACCCTGATGAGTTTATTCCCCAAGTTAAAGAGCAAGATATGACATGGGAATTTACCATAGATATGATAACTACAGCGATGAGAGAGCTTAACGACAACCCTGACATCCCTGAAGGCTTCAAGGTTTCGTTTAACTTATTCCCCTTTGATTTTACGAGGGAAGACTGTTTAGACCTAGACTTTGTTCTTGAAATGAATGTCAAAAACTTTAAGTTGGTACTGGAAATTACCGAGGATGAACAGATAGCTACCCACAGTGCAGTCAAACACATTAAGTCGCTAAAAAGTAAAGGGTTCTTGTTCGCTATAGATGATTTCGGTGTGGGTTACTCTAACCTAAGCCAGCTTAAAACATTGAATTGTGACTATCTGAAAATTGACCGAAGTTTCGTAATGGATATGGAAGATAACAGCATTCGCTCGTCGCTGATCCCACATATTGTTAGCATTGCTGAAGGGCTGAATGTCGATTTAATTGCAGAAGGCGTTGAAAACATCGACCAGTGTAATGAATTGAAAGGTTTGACGATTGGTTTCGGACAAGGATGGTTGTTTGGTAAGCCACAGTCTGCTGATGCACTGGCTAAAAGCGTAAAAGACACACAATAACAACACTGTGCATAGGTAATCACCCACCTAGCGCCTTCAGAGTGGCCAGTTGTCTACGCGAATTGGTATTTAACGCTTTAGCGCTGTTATTTTTCAGTTGGTGTTGGTAGTGTTTAGCGCTACCATTCACCGTCTGGAAAATTTAGAAGAACAGTCGCATGCAGGACGTGCTAATTTGCCGCAATATTAACAAAACCTATCAAGATGGCAGTAATGCCACCCCCGTTTTACACGATATTTCTCTTTCAATAAAAGCTGGCGAACACGTTGCTATATTGGGAAGCTCAGGTTCGGGTAAAAGTACGCTCTTACATATACTTGGTGGGTTAGATAAACCTTCTAGTGGTGATGTTGAATTTAATGGTAAGTCGCTGAGTAAATTAAGTGGCAACACGTTAGCCAAACTTCGCAATGACGAAATGGGTTTTATCTATCAGTTTCATCATCTTCTTGGTGAATTCACTGCGTTAGAAAACGTAGCCATGCCGCTTAGAATTAGAGGGTTGTCTACAAAAGCGGCTCATAATAAAGCTAAGCTCATGTTAGATGAAGTTGGGCTTTCCCATCGCGTCGATCACTTACCTTCAACGATGTCTGGCGGTGAGCGCCAGCGTGTAGCCATAGCACGCGCGTTGGTTACTGAGCCTTCGGTCGTGCTTGCCGATGAGCCCACAGGGAATTTAGATGATACCACTGGCGAGCAAATTTATAAGCTATTAACGAGCTTAAGTGAGAAAAAAGGGACTGCTTTTGTGGTTGTTACCCATGACATTTTACTTGCTGAAAAAATGGACAGGGTGTTGAAAATTAAAGACGGTAGGTTAGTTAGCCAGGCATTGTCGAAGGAGAGCCAAAATGCTCGCCCTTGAACTGGCTAAGCGTTTTAGAAAGACACGTTCAGAACAGCGCTTCATTTCCTTCATCTCCATGTCTTCTACTATTGGCATTGGGTTGGGCTGTTTTGTACTTATCGTATTGCTAAGTGTTATGAACGGTTTTGAAAAAGAACTAACAAGTCGTATTTTAAGCGTGGTTTCACACGGAGAGCTATACAGCAAAAGCGAAACTGGCATCGAAAATCTTGATGCGCAGCTATACCGACTGTCTCAGGATAGTCGAATTAAGTCTGTAACGCCATACACAGGCCTAACGGGTATGCTGCAATCAAAAGGCGAGTTAAAAGCGATAAGTGTAACGGGTATACCCGTGGATCAAGTAGCCGATAAATATGCCCAAAGAGTGACTCAGCAGGATTGGGAGCGATTTGCAGCAGAGGATAACGGCCTTGTTGTTGGTAAAGGCATTATGACATCGATGGGCCTTGCCATTGGCGACACCGTACAAATATTGATTCCCCAAACTACCCAAGATTTAACGTTCAAAGCGCCTCGCTCCATTACGTTAACTATTGCAGGAATGCTGTCAGTGGGTGGTGAGCTAGATAACCAGCTAGGGCTGATGCATTTAAAAACGGCATCAGAGTCCATTGGTATCGCATCTAAAGCTCAGGGCATTCAGTTTACCCTTAACGACCCTTTTTCTGCTTACGATACGATGAGAGATATCGGTTATAGCTATCCTCAAGCCGTGTATATGTCTGATTGGACGCGTACACAGGGGCACCTTTACAACGACATTCAGCTAGTGAGGGCAGTAGTATATATTGCACTTACACTCGTTATAGCGGTAGCTTGCTTTAATATAGTCTCGTCGTTAGTTATGGCTGTAAGAGATAAACAGGCTGCTATTGCAATATTGAAAACAATGGGAGCTACTGACCGCTTAATACGAAGAGCCTTTGTATTGCAAGGGGTGATTAATGGGTTTATTGGTATTACGGTTGGCGTTGCACTGGCGTTGTTAGTAGCACCGAATCTATCGAATATTGTTCGTTTTATTGAAACCGCACTTGGTGTAGAGATCTTGTCCGGAGATATATACTTTATCGACTTCCTACCTTCAAGCTTACATTGGCAGGATGTGGTGGTCACCATTGTTGTCGCCATGTTTTTGAGTGTTGGTGCTACCTTATATCCGGCTCAAAAAGCGGCAAAAGTATCACCGTCTTCAGCGCTTCACTAGTGAAAAGTGAAATAATGAAATAATGGAATAGAGGCGTTTTAGCTAGCATACGTTTCACGGCTCTATACAAAAAACGCACTAAATGCTTTGGGAATACACGCAACATAGCAAGTATAAATCTAGACGGGCATTTAAGGCGCTTGGAAATGCAAAACTAGTCGCTTAAACAAATAAGGCCAGCAAATAGTGCTGGCCTTAATCATTTTAAACGTCTTGCTGCTGCGATTGATTTTTTCTCAACCCAGCAAGCAAAACGAGTGTCCCACAATCGCTATTTATTTTTTTCAAAGTGTTCGAAATCAACATCTTCTTGTTTTAAACCCGCTTTAGGATCGTTGTAAACACTCTCATCTAACGCGCCTTCACTTTTAGCAACAATACACGACACCATACAGTCGCCAGTAATGTTAACCGCAGTGCGTGTCATATCTAGTAGCCTGTCTACACCGATAATAAGCGCGATACCTTCAACAGGTAGATTAACTTGCTGCAACACCATAGCCAGCATAATAAGGCCAACACCAGGCACACCCGCTGTTCCGATAGAAGCAAGGGTGGCGGTAAGTACAACCATCATATAGTCACCAAGGCTTAAATCGACAGCGTAAACCTGCGCGATGAATACCGTTGCTACCCCCTGCATTATGGCGGTGCCGTCCATGTTAATTGTCGCACCTAGCGGAAGGGTAAATGACGACACGGAATTACCTACGCCAAGCTTATTCTTTGCCGTTTCCATTGTGACCGGCAGCGTTGCACTACTACTTGATGTACTGAAAGCAAACAGCGCTGCGTCGCGCATTTTCTTCATCAAAATAACAGGGTTTAGCCCTGATAAAGCTTTAAGCAGTACAGAGTAGGTGACAAGACCGTGAAGAATGAGTACACCAAATACGAGGAAGAAATACTTGGCCAAGCTCAATATGGTTTCTCCACCTATTGTTGAGAAGAGCTTTGCCATTAACACATAAACGCCGTATGGCGCTAAGTTCATGATAATAGTAACAAGACGCATAATTACCGTATTGATATCTTCAAAAATAGCGGTAAGGCGCTTACCTGCGTCTCCTGTCATGGCCATTGCTATACCAAAAAGCACCGCAAACACGATGATTTGAAGCATATTTCCCTGTGCCATAGAGTTTATTGGGTTGCTAGGGAACATATTAACGATAACGTCAGACAGGCTGGGAGCCTCTTTGGCTTGGAACGTTGTTTCTGTCGTTAAATTAAGTCCATCACCCGGAGAAACCACTAAAGCTATACTCATGGCTAGTGTTATGGCTATTGCAGTTGTGACAACATATAATCCAACAGACTTTGCGCCAAGCCGCCCCAATTTACTGGGGTCTGACAGGGTGCTAGTCCCGCAAATAAGAGACACGAAGACAAGGGGAACCACTAGCATTTTTAAGCTAGCGATAAAGATTTGGCCGAGAGTGGAAAATATACCTTCGACAAGAATGTTATACGTTGAGAACTCTAAACCGAATATCGAAAAATTAAAATCTCCGCTATCATCAAACAATAATTGGAGAAAGACACCAGTCAAGATACCGGCAGCCATGCCGATAAAGATACGGGCGGTTAAGCTATATTTATGTGCAGATGAAGACATTAATGTTCCCTGTGCATTTTTATATTTTTTAATCTTTCGTAGTGTGCCAGATTCAGTTGATTTTTAAACATAAAAAACGACGCAATTGTCAATAAAAGAGGTTCAGGAACGAATTATGTCGACATTAGCGAAAGCGCTAAGCCTAATTAGCGCAATATTTATGCTAACAGCATGTGGTGGGGGCGGCTCTTCAGTCACTCGGGATAACACGGATAATGGAAGTGGAGACGACGGTACAACCACATCTACGTACTCAATCGCTTTGTCATTAGAAAATGAGAGTGGTGCGAGCGATAACAACTTATCAGAAAACAATAGCTTGTACGCGGTTGCGACAGTGACCGATGAGGACGGGAACCCTCATTCAGATGCACTTCTAACCTTCACATTAAGCAACGAGGAACTTGCAGAGTTTGGCAATGATACGGGGACTGCCCGCACTAACTCAAGCGGTGTAGCCAGAATTCGTTTGAATGCAAGTTCAGCGTCGGGTGATGGTGAAATTACCGCTGCGCTTAGTAGTGGCGAAACAGGAACTACCACGTTTTCTGCTACAGCGGTCAGCGGCACAGATCCTACCACCATCAGCGTTGCACTTGCGTTGCAAAATGAAAGTGGTGAAGCCGATAATAGCCTCTCATCTAGTAATGCCTTGACTGCAGTGGCGACAGTCACTAATTCTTTGGGTGAACCTCAGGCCGACCTCCTGCTTACCTTTTCGTTAAGTAACGATGAACTTGCTACATTCTCTAACGACACCGCGACGGCACTAACTAATAGTGAAGGTGTTGCGACTATAGGTATGTCGGTGGGAAGCGCGTCTGGTGACGGTGAAGTGACAGCTACTTTAGCTACGGGTGAGGCAGATTCAACAACCTTCAGTTCTGAAGGTAGCACCACGGTGAGTGAAGACCCGGCTTCTCTGGAGCTTTTCACTGACAGTATTCAGCTGGCTTCTAGCGGAAGCGATGAAGTCGAACTCATTGCATTAGTTAAAAATGAGCAAAGTGTGTTGATGGAAGGGGTTGAGGTAAGCTTCTCGGCAGCGACAGGCGATGGCGTTGAGCTTCAGCTCACGCAACCCGTTACCCTTTCCGATGGTACCGCCCGTGCAATACTGACGTCGCAAAACGATAAATCAAACCGTACGATTACTATTACAGCCGGAGCGGGCAGTCTTACTGAGTTTGTTAATATTACAATTGCCGGGACAGAAGTAACTATCAACGGCGCGTCTTCAGTCATTTTAAATGACACTGTTGAATATACCATCCGTCTTCAAGATTCGGATGGCGAGACTATAAAAAATGAAGATGTTGCTTTAAGTGCTACAAACGGCACCCTTAGCAGCACCACGGTGAATACTGGGGCTAACGGACAAGCTACTGTCTCATATACAGCATCTGCCTCTGGAGAAAATACCATTACGGCATCAGCCCTAAATGCTGAAACAAGCTTTACCGTGCAGGTTCAGCAAGACGAATTTAATTTTGTTAACTTACCAACAGAAGAAGTGCCGTTAGGGCAAACACAGACTATCACCGTGCAGTGGCGTCAAAATAACACGCCAGTGGTAGGTCAAGAGGTGACCTTTAGCGCATCACGTGGCGTGATTGACGGTAACTCTACAATACAAACCGATTCAGAAGGACAAGCAAGTATTGATATTAGCGCCAATAATGCTGGCATTTCTTCAATAACCGCGTCAGCGAGTGACGCAGACGGCAATGTGTTGGTATCAGCGCTTACTCAGATTGAATTTATTGCCACCACACCACATACGCTTATAGCCGATGCATCACCTGACATCTTAGGCCCTGATGGACAAACAAGCACAATTAGTGCAGTGGTTCGCGACGTTGACGGTAATTTGGTGAAAAACAGCGTGGTTAATTTCACAGTATCAGATGTTTCAACGGGTTTTGTTTCACCATCTCAGGCAACTACGGATAGCAAAGGTATAGCTACAACGGTCTTTACTTCTGGCTCTGTCTCTACCTTAGAATCTGTTGTTATTACTGCATTCGTTGCAGAAGATACAGCTATCGAAGATCAGGTGACACTCACAGTAGGCGCTCGTGCGTTTGATATCTCCTTGGGAACTGGTAATGAGCTTGAAGAGCCCACCTCTACATCGTACTTAAAGCGTTTCGGTGTTTTTGTTTCCGACTCTGCAGGTCAGCCAGTTAGCGGTGTAAGCCTAACTGCGTCGGTCGGTCCTGCAAAATATGTTAACGAAGGTGAATATCGTACAGGGTTCTGGGTATATGATGACGATGAGTCTCAATGGATTGCGATAGTCAATCAGAACTGTCTTACAGAAGATGTTAACGATAATGGCATATTGGATACAACGCCAACTAATGAAGACACAAATAACGACGGCATGCTTACGCCTGGGTTGGTGGGAACGATAACGTTTGCTAACGGTGAAGCTGAGACAGATGAAAATGGTTATGCCGAGTTAGAATACCGTTATCCAAGTAGCTATGCGGTGTGGTACGACGCGGTTATTTCTGTGTTTGGCCAGTCCACAGGAAGCGAGGCTCAAGCTTCAATGAACTTTACATTGAGCATTTCTGCTGATGACGTCACGGATGAAGGGGCATCACCGCCAGCTAATCCATTTGGGGTAACTGACCAGTGTACGCTGGTTACACCGTAAAGCGTTTGAAATTAACACGTAAAATAAGCCGGCTTATAGCCGGCTTTCTTTTTTGCTTATTTCAATCAGACTTAACTTATCCCTGTTGGAACGGGTAAACCGAACCAATTTTAAGAATTTGTGTAAGCTCATCAAGCGCAGTACGAGATTCAATGAGCAGCTGCGGATCGCGCAAGTCATCTTCACTTAATTCATCGCGATAGTGCTTGTCGACCCAAGCATTTAAGCGTGCGAATTGTGCATCGTTGATTAGCGTATTTTGGTTAACCGCAGCGAGTTCTTGGTCGTTCATTGCAACGCGCAAACGCAAACATGCCGGACCACCGCCATTACGCATACTTTGTTTAACGTCAAAGTAATTAACCGATTTTATGGGCGTACCCAGAGTTACTAGCTTGTCTAAATAACGCTTAACGGCTTCATTTTCCTGACATTCAGTTGGCGCAATAATTGTCATGTCGCCACTTGGAAGGGTAATAATTTGTGTATTGAACAAATAGGTTTTTACTGCGTCTTGTACAGAGACTTCAGCAGTCGGTACTTCGATAAAGTGTAGCGGTTCGCTGCCAAATTTGGCTTGAAGTTCTTTGAAGCCAGCGTCTTTTTGATAAAACGCTTGCTCGTGGAAGAACAACACATTCTGGTTACCAACAGCGATCACATCGTTGTGGAATACGCCTTGGTCAATAACGTCTGGGTTTTGCTGCATGTAAACCACGCCTTCGTCGTCAAGACCGTGCAAACGGGCCACCGCTTGGCATGCTTCTAACGTTTGGCGAGCCGGATATTTTTTCGGTGCTGGTTTGCTGGTATCAAATGCATGACGGCCGTAAACGAATAACTCAACGCCAGCTTGGCCATAGTTGCTGCAAAGTCGCGTGTGGTTGGCTGCGCCTTCGTCACCAAAATGCTCGTTATCTGGCAGGTGTTGGTGGTGAGCAAAGTGCTTTTCATTGGCAAACGTGCCGCGCAGGATGTTGCCCGTCACTTGAGGCTCTAATGAACGGTGAAACTTATTCGTTAAGTTTGCAGGGGTAAAGTGCACGCGACCATCGGCAGTATCGGCACTAGGAGACACAGTGGCAGCATTTGCGGTCCACATACTACTGGCGGAGCAGCAGGCAAGGAAAATCGCGCGAGATTGCTTTGCAGCGCTTTCTAGCACACGAGCATCGGAGCCCGTAAAGCCTAATCTTCTGAGTGCAGCGATATCAGGGCGTTCTTGAGGAGCCAATACACCTTGCATCATGCCCATATCGGCCAATGCTTTCGCTTTTGCTAAACCTTGCTTTGCCGCCTGTTTAGGGCTGCTTTTCGCATTCGCATTGTTCAGGGAAGCGACATTACCAAAAGACAAACCTGCATAGTTATGGGTAGGCCCGACAAGACCATCAAAGTTAACTTCAAACTGCTTCATACTTTCCCTCATTCTTGGAGTTTGGGCGCTTGACCCCATATGTTACTTTTTTACACTCACTGCAGTTAAACAAATAGCAGCGGGAGCGTTTTCGTTATTTTACAGGGCAAACGAGGCGCTTCTTTAAACCTGAACACGTTATCAGGCTAGGTTGGAATGGCTGGCATTATACGACTTTTAAAGCCAAAGCCAATCGCACTGGTTATTTATTGTACAGATTTTGCGTGTGTTTAAAGCAATGAAAAGAATAAGTATGAAGAAGATCTTGTTTTCCATTCACTTTGTAGATATATGTTAAAAAAGAGCGGGTATCCTATATATAGTGCAAGGTTGCTCCAATTTTCAGAATTTGACGTAAATAGTCATTAAAAATCAATAGGTTTAGTTCAATTATATGGCAAAATCACTGGTCATAGTCGAGTCACCAGCCAAAGCGAAAACGATAAATAAATATCTCGGTAAAAATTTTATCGTAAAAAGTTCGGTTGGCCACGTGCGAGATCTTCCGACGAAGGCATTAGGCAAAGTAGAGCCTAAAAAACCGGCTAAAGAACTCAAAACTTTAAGCGAAGAAGAGCGTCAAGAATATCTTCGCCGTCACGAATATTTGAAGCTTGTAGACAGAATGGGTGTGGATCCAGAGAAAGACTGGAAAGCCCACTATCAAGTGCTACAGGGTAAAGAGAAAGTCGTTAACGAACTTAAAAAGCTTGCTAAAGATGCTGACACTATCTATCTCGCGACCGATTTGGACCGCGAGGGGGAAGCTATTGCATGGCATTTACAAGAGCTGCTAGGTAAAAAAGACAAAACTTACCAGCGAGTGGTGTTTAACGAAATTACTAAAAACGCGATTCAAGATGCGTTCTCAGATCCGGGTGAGTTAAATATCTCCCGTGTTAATGCGCAGCAGGCTCGCCGATTCCTAGACCGTGTCGTAGGCTTCATGGTATCGCCACTTCTGTGGAAAAAAATTGCGCGAGGTCTTTCAGCAGGGCGAGTTCAATCGGTAGCAGTTAGGCTTGTTGTAGAGCGTGAGCGAGAAATTAAAGCGTTTGTACCTGAAGAGTTTTGGGACGTACACGCAGATTTAACCAGCCAGCAAAAAGCGGCACTACGCATGCTGGTAGCAAAGCACCAGGGCAATGCGTTCAAGCCTAAAAACAAGGCCGAGACAGATAAAGCGCTTGCTGACTTAGAAGGGGCTAACTACAAGGTAGAAAGCCGCGAGTCAAAGCCTACGCAAAGTCGTCCTTCTGCACCGTTTATTACTTCAACGCTACAACAAGCGGCAAGTACTCGATTGGGCTTTGGTGTTAAGAAAACCATGATGATGGCACAGCGCCTTTATGAGGCGGGCTACATCACCTATATGCGTACGGATTCAACCAATCTAAGCCAAGAGGCGTTGGACAGTGCTCGTGCGTATATTTCAGATAATTTTGGTGACAAGTACCTGCCTGACTCGCCAAATCGCTACGGCAGTAAAGAAGGTGCGCAAGAGGCGCACGAAGCGATCCGCCCTTCAAACGTAAGCATTAGTGCTGCGAGCTTAGGCGATATGGAACGCGATGCACAGCGTCTTTATGAGCTAATTTGGCGCCAGTTTGTGGCCTGTCAAATGACACCAGCTAAGTATGATGCAACCACCATCAAAGTGGCTGCGGGTGATTACGAGTTGACGGCAAAAGGCCGTGTGCTTAAGTTCGATGGTTGGACTCGCGTTCAGCCTCAGCTTCGCAAAAAAGGCGAAGAAGAGCTTATGCTGCCCGATGTTCAAAAGGGCGATGTGCTTGACTTAAAAGCGCTCGATCCTAAACAGCACTTTACTAAGCCTGTAGCGCGATTCAATGAAGCATCTTTGGTAAAAGAGCTTGAAAAACGCGGTATTGGTCGTCCATCGACTTACGCCAGTATTATTTCGACGATTCAAGATCGCGGTTATGTGCGCTTAGAGAATAAGCGTTTTTATGCCGAGAAAATGGGCGAAATCGTAAACGATCGTCTGATGGAAAACTTCGATGATTTAATGAGCTATGACTTTACTGCCAACATGGAGCAACATCTTGATGATATTGCTGAAGGTAAGAAAGACTGGAAGGACGTGCTCAACGATTTTTACAGCGGCTTCTACGGAAAACTGTTAAACGCTGAGAAAGACCCTGAAGAGGGCGGTATGCGATTGAATCAGGCAGTACCTGCAGGTGTTGAGTGCGATAAATGCGGCCGTGAAATGAACGTGAGAACCGCGTCTACTGGCGTGTTCTTGGGCTGTTCAGGCTACAATTTACCGCCGAAAGAGCGCTGCACGAACACCATGAATTTAACGCCTGGTGATGAAGTCGTGAAAGTGGACGATGAAGAAGAGCTCGAAACAGAAGCGCTTCGTTCGAAAAAGCGTTGTCCTAAGTGCGGCACGGCGATGGACAGTTACCTGGTTGACGAAACCCGTAAACTTCATGTGTGTGGTAACACGCCAACATGTGATGGCACCTTAGTTGAAACAGGCACATTCAAGATAAAAGGCTATGACGGCCCCATTATTGAGTGTGATAAATGTGGCAGCGATATGGAGCTTAAAAACGGTCGATTTGGTAAATACTTCGGCTGCACCAACGAAGAGTGTAAGAATACTCGTAAGCTACTTAGAAACGGCGAAGCTGCGCCGCCAAAAGAAGATCCGGTAGATTTACCAGAGCTTCCGTGTGAAAAGTCTGACGCGCACTTTATGCTACGTGATGGCGCTTCAGGAATTTTCTTAGCGGCGCATAACTTTCCGAAGTCGCGTGAAACTCGTGCGCCGAAGGTGGAAGAGCTTGCTCGCTTTAGAGACAGAATTTCGCCGAAATTCTATTATCTTGCCGATGCGCCACAAACGGACCCTGATGGTAACCCTGCAATAGTTCGATACAGCAGGAAGACCAAACAGCAATACGTGATGTCTGAAAATGACAACGGTAAAGCAACAGGATGGTCTGCGTGGTACGACAATGGCAAATGGCAGGAGCAAGCCGCTAAAAAGCCAGCGACTAAAGCGAAGAAGAAGTAACGCCTTTACTTCGGAAAAAAGGTAACATAGACCTTTAATTGAAATTCACAAGCCCGACATTGTTCGGGCTTGTTACGTAGTTAAAAGACGGTAAACGTCTGCAAAGCGTATCAATAGAATCAGAGTAACAGAGAGTAATTATGGCCTCCTTACAAGACCAACTACTGAAAGCCGGTTTGGCCGATAAAGCGACTGCAAAGCAAGCGCGTGCAGATAAACGCAAAAAACAAAAGCAAAAGAATAAGCAAAAACAACCTATCGTCGATGAAGCGACGATTGCTGCTCAACAAGCGGCTGAAGAGAAAAAAGCGCGCTCACGTGAGCTAAATCAGCTTCAACAGCAAGAGCGAGAGAAGCGCTCTATTGTGGCGCAGGTCAGACAGCTTATTACGGTAAACAAACAACCGCGCAATGGCGAAACCTTACTTAATTTCACTCACGACAACGTCGTAAAACGTATGTACGTAAGTGAAGAAATGCACAAGCAGGTGACGAAAGGTCGTTTGGCTGTTGTATTGTTAGATGACGCTTATGAACTAGTACCAGCCCCCGTTGCTGACAAAATTGCGCAGCGCGACGAGGCTTCAGTTATTTACCGTGCTGATTTAGATAAGAGCGGAGCCGATGGTAAAGACGAAGAAGAAGACGATTGGTATGCCGACTACGAAATCCCGGACGATTTGACCTGGTAGTCTTCCAAAGCTCACCGCCTTTTTTCCTTTAGGTAAATTGGGTGGTGAGTAAGTTTTCCTTGTTTTTATCTGATCTATTCTGCGTTTACATACTTTTCCCAATAGCCAGATCTTAGTTAAACGTACTTAAAGCGAATAAGATTGTAACCCTCTTTATTGCTGGGGTTATAAATCAAATAACTGTTTTACTGTAAATTTTCTTGATTTTTTCTTTCGGACGTTCTTATCTGAGCCGTTACACACTAATTCTCAAAAAAACATTGCACCTCAACTTTCTAGTCTATAGTTATTAAAGCGCATAAGTATCGCTAGCGATAATTATTAGCATAGCGTGCTGTTTCTCAACTCTGGAGGGAAGCCATGAAAGGTTTACCGAAGCTGGTGTTAAGTGTCGTAGTATCATTGTGCATGTCACTGCCTTCACATGCAGGGCTATTCAATATCTCTATCAATAATCTTGGTGGGCTGACGCCTTCACAATCCAGTGCATTTGATGATGCCATAGCGTATTGGGAAACTTACTTAACAGGCGTTCAGAGCGTGTTCGATCACAGTATTGTTATAGACGCGAGTGGGACTTCGATTGATGGTGTGGGCGGAATATTGGGCAGCGCAGGACCAACAAGTATCACTCAGCTTGCCGACAGTCCTTTTGTTTATGCGAACAAAGGCCGCATGCGATTCGATACAGCAGATCTTAGTAATATGGAAAATAGCGGTACGCTTTTTGACGTCATTGTGCATGAGATGGCCCATGTTATCGGGTTTGGAACCTTATGGACGACGGACTTTTTCATTGCGGGTAGTCAATCGAACTACGTCACGAATTCGGGACGATACACAGGGGAGTACGCATTAGAAATATACCGCAAAGAGTTTGTAGAAGATGCTGAGTTTATTCCAGTTGAACTCGGCGGTGGAGCAGGTACTGCAAACAGTCATTGGGATGAGCCTTGGCCTGGTGGTTCTTCTGACTTAATGACCGGCTATTTGGGACCATATCCAATTACATTAAGTGATACTACGGTTGCTTCTTTTGCTGATATTGGCTATTTGACCAACGTAACGCATTCGGTGAGTGAAGCTACAACAGTATGGCTGTTCTTACTTTCCATAGGGCTTGTTGTTATTCGACATCGTCAAGACCCAGATATACGTCTTTTAAAACTGTCTTCGATGAACGTTTAGCCGCGTGGGCGCGTTAGTGAATATGAAGCCTTGGGGCTAAGTCTCTGCTTAGCACAACAAGCATTAGTAATGGTTTTTTATCAGTAGGGCCATATTTTTCCTTCCGTATTTTTCTTCTAACTTCAAATCATGGGTTTAGCGTACTTACAAGTTCTGTACTCCATTGGTAGAATCATTAATGAACCTATCTATCACAATGAAGGTATTGATTTTTGGATATTTTCCAACATCGGTTTATGATTGGGCTTGAGGATACGCAGCACTTCACCAAAGCAGTCAAAATATGCAATGTGGCACAATTTCACTTTCTTCAGACTTCAATGGGTAACGGCGGGCCCCGCACTTCCACTGCAAAGCCGTATTTTGAGTTGTAAAAAATAGATGAGGATTTTCGTCAAAAAGGGCGCATGCAATGAATAAAGTAAACACCAAGCTTATCGGATTAGTGCTTGCGGGTGGCCAATCGCGCAGAATGGGGCAAGATAAGGCGCTTATGCGTTACAAGGGCCGCACTCTCATCGATACGGCTTGTTTACTTTTACAGGCAGCAGGTTGCGAAGAGGTGTTAATTAGCCGCAACGAACCAGGCTTTTTAAATGATATTATTGAAGATGCCGGTCCGCTTAGCGGAGTACATGCTGTTTTAGACGCACTATCTAAATCTGATATTCACAATGGCAACCGCTGTGAACTGCTTGTTCTTCCCGTAGATATGCCACAGATGACGCCAGAGCTTTTGGCAATGTTAGTTTCACTGGGGAGGAAATCAGAAGGCGCATGTTATGTAGAGCATCGGTTCTTGCCTTTTTATTTGCCTGTTAAGCAGGATACCAAAGCCCTTTTAGCCCGCTATTTAGTTGAGCAAAGTAAAAGACGAGTGGTAGGGTTTTTAGAAATTCTCAATGCGGTTTCTCTTAAAGAAGCTGACCTCAAAAAAGCATTAGGAAAAGATGAGGGCGATAACAAAAAGCGTCTTGCAAATACGTCCAATGAAGATGACCAAGAATGGTTGAACGTAAATTCTCCCGGTGATTGGCCTAATGAAAAGTAACATTGAACAACATGCATTGGTTTTAGATGCTGCCCCTTATACTCAAAAGTTTGCCCTTGCCGAAGAAGTCGCTTTAAGCATTAGTTATAACGGTATTAATTACGCCGTAATGCTGATAACCCCTAACGACATTGAAGATTTCATTGTTGGCTTCAGTTTGAGTAATGACATTATCGAACATCCCCGCCAGCTTTACGGTATTGAATTGACGCATCACAAAGAGCACATCAATGCTGAAGTTGAAATTGCCAATCAGGCGTTTTGGAAGTTAAAGGAAAATAAACGGCAAGTGGCGGGGGCGTCAGGCTGTGGACTATGTGGCGTTGAGGCGTTAGACAACGCCTTGCCTCAATTAACACCTATTGATGCATCACCTTTACCAGATGTAAGCTGGTTTAAAGGTTTGCGTGGCCTTATAACCAATGCTCAAGCAATAGCGCAACAGAGTGGTGCAGTACATGGTGCGCTTTATATTGATGCCAAGCGCAATGTTTTGGCCTGCAGGGAAGACATAGGAAGACATAATGCTTTTGATAAATTAATTGGCGCTATTACCACCAACAAGCTCTTTCAAGTTGAAGGTATTGTTGTGCTTACAAGTCGCTGTAGTGTAGAGCTGGTTCAAAAAGCGATAAGAGCTAAACTTCCCATACTGGTAACGCTCTCAGCCCCCACAGCGTTATCAGTAAAATGGGCAAGTCAGTATGGTGTATCCTTGATCCATGTACCTAAGTTCGACCCCCCGAGAGCTTATGTTCCACACGCTGGTTAATGTGCCCCTGGCCTATATGTGCGAGGGGCCGATATATACAGGTTTACACCGCAGAGACCGCTATTGTGCCATCTGTCTTAGACTTCGAAAGTTTGATTGCGATAAATTTCGACGTTGGTGTGAACGTGCCATCACCGTAGCTTTCTAGCGGTACTAGCGGATTGGTTTCGGGGTAATACGCTGCTGCTTGGCCCGGCGGTATATCATAAGCCACCAACATAAACTGTTTAACTTGGCGAGTTTTGCCATCGTTCCACATTGATGTAATATCGACCTTATCGCCATCGTTAAATCCTAACCTCTTAATATCACGTTCATTGACAAACAGCACGTCTCGCGCGCCAAATACGTTTCTGTAACGGTCATCCATACCATAAATGGTTGTGTTGTACTGATCGTGTGAGCGTAGTGTTTGTAAAATGAGGTCCGGCTCTTCGCCTTTCGCAATTAGGTCAGCATTTAACAGTGAATCTGGCAGAGCATTAGCAGCAAACTCAGCCTTCCCCGATGGCGTAAACCAGCGTCGCTCACTCGCAGCATTGCCTAGGTGAAAACCACCTGGGTTAGCGAGTTTGCTATTGAAGTCTGTAAAGCCTTCAATGGTGTCGGCAATCAGATCACGTATATTGTCGTAGTCGCTTATTAAGAAGTCCCAGTCTACCGGCGTGTTGCCTAATGTCGCCTTCGCAATACCAGCAATAATAGCAGGTTCAGAACGAAGTTCGGGCGAGCTTGGCGGAAGTTGGCCATATGAAATGTGGACCATTGAAAATGTATCTTCAACGGTTACGCCTTGTTGTCCGTTAGCCTGCATGTCGATTTCAGTGCGCCCCAAGCAGGGTAAAATAAGTGCGTCTTTACCTGTAGTTAGGTGAGAGCGATTCAACTTGGTAGCGATATGTACCGTTAAGTCGCATTGTGATAGCGCGGCATGGGTGCGCGGCGTATCTGGCGTCGCCTGAGCGAAATTACCGCCTAAGCCGATGAAAACTTTAGATTTTCCACTTTCCATAGCCTGAATTGCTTGAATGGTATTGTGACCTCTTTCTCGAGGTACGGTGAAGTTAAACTTGTTCTCTAGTGCGTCGAGCAAGGCTTTAGGCGGTACTTCGTTAATACCCACGGTTCTATCCCCCTGCACATTACTGTGGCCCCGAACGGGAGAAAGCCCTGCACCTGGCTTACCCACGTTTCCTCGTAGTAACTGAATATTCACTATTTCCTGCACCGTAGCGACAGAGTGCTTGTGCTGTGTAATTCCCATTGCCCAACACATGATCACCCGTTCTCCACGTTTATACATGGTAGCCGCGTGGCGTATTTCGTCTTTTGATAAGCCGCTCTGCGTTTCAATATGCTCCCAGCTCGTCGCTTCAACTTCAGTTAGATAGTCATCCATGCCGTTGGTATGTGCATTAATAAAGTCGTGGTCGAATACGGGTGGAGCATTGTTCGCTTTGGCTTCGTGTTCCCAGGTCAGCAACCATTTAGCAATGCCGCGCATAACCGCCATGTCTCCGCCAAGTGCTGGTCTGAAGTAAGCGGTATTGGTTGGGGTTGAGCCATTAGTTAACATCTCAAGGGGATGCTGAGGGTGTTGAAACTTTTCTAACCCGCGCTCTTTTAGCGGGTTAAAGCAAACTACCTGAGCGCCTCTTCTAACGGCGTCGCGCAGCGGCTCTAGCATGCGAGGGTGGTTAGTCCCGGGGTTTTGACCTATAACAAATATGGTATCTGCCTTTTCAAAGTCGTTAAACGTGACCGTACCTTTACCCACACCTATGGTGGGTTTCATCCCTTGGCCTGACGCTTCGTGACACATATTAGAACAGTCGGGAAAATTATTGGTGCCAAATGCGCGTACAAATAACTGGTATAAATAGGCGGCTTCGTTACTCGCCCGCCCAGAGGTATAAAATTCTGCTTGGTGAGGTGAAGGTAAACCATTTAGATGTTTAGCGATAAGTGCAAAGGCATCGTCCCATGATACGGGTTCATAGTGATCAGTCTGAGCATTGAAGCGCATAGGGTGTGTGAGTCTACCTTGTGATTCTAACCAATAGTCAGTGTGCTTCTTGAGTGAACTTACTGAATGGTTTGAGAAAAACGCAGGGTCAACATAACGGCCCGTAGACTCCCAATTCACCGCTTTAGCACCATTTTCACAGAACTTCACTAATCCGCTTTCTGGCGACTCACCCCAAGCACACCCTGGGCAGTCAAACCCTTTGTCTTGGTTGGTTTTGAGCATGGCTCGCAAATTTTTAAGCGGCTTTTCGCTTTGCAGCCAGCTTTGGGTTACGCTTTTTAAAGCGCCCCATCCGCCCGCGGGTTTGTCGTAAGTTTTGATGTTGCGCTTATCACTCATATTCTGCCCCTGTGCTCGCGCGGTTGTTTGCTCATGTATGTAAGACCTAGTAGCAAAGCACCTTAACCATTTTTAAATGCTGTTCCAATTAATTACGCCGACTAAATTATAGGGTTCATCAATTTTACGTTATTTCCAGTCGCCAGTCTGAAGTGCGTAGGGAGACATTTCAGTTATTTCATGGGAGTAGGGGTAAATTCCCGCAATGTGTGTAACCGATATTACCGATAAGGACACAAAACGTTCCGCACCTTTAAACACAGCAGCTTTAGAATCAATCGGTTCGACTTTAGCTTTTGCTTTGACGAAAAAAAGATCACCTGTTTCATTATCCCAAAATAATATACCTACACGAGGGTCTAATAAGATGTTACCCAAAGTATTAAAAAACTTATTACCGCTGAAGTCAGGGAAGTTTATCGTATTTCCCTTCACGTTAATAAAGCCGGGTTTCCCTCCTCTGTGAGAGACATCCAACCCTTCGTTTGCCTCTTGTCCCAGAGAGTTATGTCGTGAAGCAATAAAAAAGGTTTCGGCGCTTTCTATTGTTGAGAGTGCTCTGGCGTTAATTGAATTTGTCGTCGTAGAAGTCATATTGACGTCGTCAGATAAGTTACTATCTAACTGTTCATCTATGGCAAGTCGTCGCTTTTTTGTCGTGTTTCGTTTATGAATATACTGAGGGCAGTTTCCGAAACTCTGATCAACCAATACTGTAAGGTTTCCATCAGTTGCGTGGCTTATCGTCCCGTTTAGTCGATTTCTGCGTCTTGTAGCATATTCAATCCCTACTATGCCGATTTTGCTTCCTGCTATTACATCTAAGTTCAATGCGTTTTCTATCATGTTTAAGACTTCATCAGGCAGGTGAAACCTCAACTGAGTGGGAGAGGGGCTTTCAATTACGTCATCGTCTCCCCAAATTGGGATGGCTATAGGGTAGCCTTCGTCATCTACTAAGGCTAAGACGGTGAACGGACAGGACGTAAAGAACTGCCTGTGTTGCTCTGGCATGTAGCTACGGATAAAACCATTGGTCCGCTCGCCTATTTCCTTATCGATACCCAGCTTCTTTTGCAGAGCGATTTCACCGTGGTGAAACGCAGGGTTTATTGACGATAACCTAGGTAGTGACATAACGACCTCTTAATTTCGAGCCGGGGCAATATCTGATGATGGCATTGGAACAAACCCGTTTAGGCTCTCTATAGCCTTTAGCCACTCAGTTATGTGAGGATACCCATCCAGCGATATACCACCTTCAGGGGCGTGAGCCATGTACGAATACATTGCGATGTCTGCTGCGGTGACGTGATCACCTACTAAAAATGTACTTCTTGAATTCGATAAATGTGCTTCCATGTTAGTAAGTAATGTAACGCTGGTGGCTATAACTGAGGGGACATGAATGGTTGCGCCAAATACGTATTCTAATCGGGCGGCGGCAGGCCCTTTAGCAAGTTCACCTGCTGAGACAGAGAGCCAGCGTTGAATAAGCGCTTTTTCTTTAGCGTCCTTCCCTAGCCAATAGTCACTGTCTGCGTATGCGTGGATCAAATAAATAAAAATGGCATTAGAGTCAGCCAAAGTGATATCGCCGTCTGTTATCACGGGGACTTGTTTGAAAATGTTGAGTGCACTAAAGCGCTCACTTTTGTGCTCGCCATTGGTCATGTCAGGTTCAATGGTTTTATAGGGAATGGCGTTAAGCGACATAAATAGCGAAACTTTATGACAGTGGCCAGACTTAGGGTTTTGAATCAAAGTAATAGGGCTTTTAGGCATCACTTTACTTGTTGGGTTCGTCACGGATTTTTTCCTTGCTGTAAAAATGGCTAAGTGCTTGGTGTTATTAACAATGCTTAAAGCTCAAGCTCGGACAGAGTGGGAAAATCGTCAGGGCGTCGTTCGCCATCCCACGTGAACTTTCGGTCACTTTCTGAAATAGGATGTTCGTTGATACTGGCAATACGTTTTTCCATCAGGCCATCAAGGTTGAACTGCCAATTTTCATTCCCGTAAGCTCTATACCATTGTCCGGAATCATTTTCATATTCGTACGCAAAGCGCACCGCTATGCGGTTTTCGTTGAAGGCCCATAGCTCTTTTACTAATTTATAGTTGAGCTCTTTATTCCACTTTCTCGTTAAGAAACTCACTATTTGAGCTCGTCCCTCAATAAACTCTGCGCGGTTGCGCCATCGACAGTCAAAGGTGTAAGCACCTGCAACCTTTACCGCATCTTTGGTGTTCCATGCGTCTTCGGCAAGGCGCACTTTCTGCGCGGCGGTTTCAGGTGAAAATGGTGGAAGGGGTGTTCTCATTGCTATCTCCTGCTAATGTTTGGCTGCCTTGTAAAACGACAGTCAGAAAAAAATGTAAAAGCTGATTGCGATAATAGAGCTTTCCTTTTAGTTAATAATTGGCTATTTTTGAAATTTATAATTTCATAGAGTGAAATAATATGGACAAGCTTCTGTGCATGCGAGTATTTGCCGAGGCTGCTAAGTCGGGAAGCTTTGTTGGTGCTGCAGATGCGATGTCGATGTCAGCACCCGCGGTTACTCGCTGTATTGCACATTTAGAGGCAAAGTTAAATACTCGGCTTTTTCATCGCACAACGCGACAAGTGAAATTAAGTGAAGTTGGTGAACATTACCTTGTTCATGTTTCACGTATACTGGCAGATATTGAGCAAAGTGAAGCTGCTGTGTCTGGAATTGACTTGGCGCCAAGGGGGGAGCTCAATGTCACGGCACCCATTTTATTCGGCGAGCGTTATGTAACGCCCATTATATCCCAATTCCTTAAGGACTATCCTGACATTAGGGTTAACGGTCATTTTCACGACGATGTGGTAAATTTAATCGATAGTAATATTGATGTAGCAATACGTATAGGTAACCCGAAAGACTCTTCTCTTTATGGAGTTACGGTGGGATACATACGTCGTGTGACCTGTGCTGCACCTAGCTACCTGGCAAATAGACCTGCCATAAAAAAGCCAGAAGATTTAAAACAGCATAGCGTGCTGTATCCTACGCGCTTTAACGAGCCAGCGGTATGGACGTATCACCAAAACGGCAGACCTATTGCTATTAAGCTCACGCCTCGTTTTCAATCTAACCAAAATAGAGCGGCAATTAACGCCGCGATTGCAGGCGTTGGGGTTGTGCGGCTGATGTCTTATCAAGTAGCTGAAGCGCTTAAAAGTGGTGAGTTGGTCAGTTTGTTAGAAGATGTGGAAGATAAAAAACTGCCTATACAGGTGGTAAGTGTTGAAGGGCGCAAGAACCTCACTAAGGTGAAAATGTTCATTGAATATGTAAAGGCAGGGTTGGCTAACAACGAGTATCTTAGCCTTAGTGCCTGAATAATTCAGAATATCTTGACCTACGTGTGCAGCATAAATTCAAAGTGTATCGTTAGTCAAATGGGTTGCGTTACATTAATCCAATCGTTATCTTCGCTACGGTCCTAAAATTAGGATGTTAATAACAACGGCTTTGAAATTCGTTTAAACCAACAAAGGTCTTTCGAAGCGCTTATTCAAGGCGCTACTCAAACGTTAATAATCTAAATTCATCGAGGCAACATGGTTTCTTGGCAATCACTCACTTTTAATGAACTGACTAATCATCAACTCTTCGACTTACTCAAGCTGCGTGTCGATGTTTTCGTTGTTGAACAAAACTGTGCCTATCCTGAGCTTGATGAAAAAGACCGTCATCCGGAAACACGCCATTTAATGGGGTTTCAAGACAACAAATTGGTGGCGTGTGCACGATTACTTGGCGAAGGGGTAAGTTATCCATCGGTCAGTATCGGCCGAGTGGCTACCAGCGAAACCTTCAGAGGGAAGGGGGCTGGTAAAGCGCTTATGCGTGAAGCTCTTGATCATTGCGAGGCGCTATGGCCGGGCTGTGATATTGAAATTGGCGCGCAAGAATATTTAAAAGGCTTTTATGAAAGCTTTGGGTTTGAAGCCACGTCGACTATGTACTTGGAAGACGATATTCCCCACATCGATATGAAAAGAGCAGGTATGGCGAAAGCCTAGCTCGAAAAATCGGTTGGCATAACTTTATACCAGTCCGCATAGATAATTACCCACTCAGCGAGCAATGAACTATGCGGATTGGTATTAGCTTTGGCTCAGGTGTTTTGCCTGAGTATTAAGCCAGGTTGTTTGTGCGTGCCAACCAATAAGCTGTGCTTTTTAGTGCACTTTGATACTACCTTGATACCTTATTAGACCCTAACGCTTATTTTGCATCCGGTAGTTGAGATACCAGTTCATCTAGCCCACTTACTACAGTGTCAGGCGCTATTGCTAACGGATAAAGTACTTTGCCTGGACGTGCAATAAATGCGGCTTGCCAGCCAGCTTGCTTAGCACCAGCAATATCCCAGCCATGTGCCGCCACTAGCATAGCGTCTTCTGCTGCTATCCCCATTTTTTCAATAGCCCACTCGTAAGTACGTGTATCGGGCTTGTACAGATTGATGTCTTCTACACTGAGTCGCTCGTCGAAGTAAGATAAAAGATCAGCATTCTTAAATTGGGTATAAACGCCTTGATTAGACGAGTTGGTTAAGCTTACGAGTTTATAGCCTTTGTCTTTAAGTGCCTGCAAGCCATCGCGCACGTCAGGGTGGGGCGGAAGGCTTCGCAATGGCGTAACGATTGCCGTTTTGGCTTGCTCTTGGGTCAATTCGATACCTTCAATTTCCGCGACCATAAGCAGTGAGGCAACGCCAATTTCTCCAAAGGTATGGAAGCGACCTGTTGTTGAATCGACCAGTGAATGATGCAGCATGGTAGAAAACCACAGCGGCAATAAATCATCTCGACCACCCAAGGCTTCACCTACCGAGCTCCGCATGGCCGTAAGGTCAAGTAAAGTCTCATTAACATCGAAAAAGATAACTTTTGGTGCTCTTAATTCGCTCGTAGACATTGCCATGTTTTTAGCCGACTGAACTGCTTCAGTGGTGTCTGTCTGAGCGAAGACAGGTGAAGACACTAGGCTGAGACCTACAGCTGTTGCGCAACATAGTTTTGAAAGTAATGAGAACGGTGAGCGAACCATAATTATCCTTAATAAAGTTTTGAACGAGTGTTCAAGATAGGCGGGATAACCCATGAATGCAATAGCTAATGAGACGAAACGGCTATTTTCTGGTGGTCAACCGATAGCCGTTACCTCGCAGGGTTTCAATAAATATGGCATCACTGCTGTGAAGCTTTTGTCGCAGCCTACTGATATATACATCAACAACATTCGTTAGCGGGTCGCTGTGGCTGCGCCATACTCGACTTAAAATCCGTTCTCGAGACAGCACTTTTTCCGCATTTTCGGCAAAATAATAGAGCATGTCGTATTCTAGTTTGGTAAGTGTAATCTCTTCCCCAGACAATGTTGCAATACGTGACTCGTCATCGATGTTTAATGGTCCGATAGTGAGGCCTAATTGGGTAACCGGTGTATTTGTTGCTCTTCTGCTTAAGGCCGTTATGCGAGCAAGCAGTTCGTCGAAGTCAAATGGCTTGCACAAATAGTCATCCGCGCCTTGTTTCAAACCATTCACACGCTCGCGCACTTCGTCCACCGCGGTTAGCAACAAAACCATAGGGGCATGGGGAAGCGATTTGATTGCGGGCAGTAGCTCTACGCTATCTTCATCACCAAACATGCGATCTAGCACAATAATAGCAGGGCTTTCGTGGCGAATGCGCGTGACTAAGTTGTGTAATGCCGATTCTTCGATACATTCGAAACCTTCAGCGCTTAAGCCTCGTGAAAGAAAGCGTAGTAAGGGAGCTTCGTCATCAGCAATAAGAATTTTCATTGTTGTTATAATCCTAACCGTTCGATGTTATGTAATATTAGAATTGATTTAACGGGCCCCTAGGTCATCTAAAACCGGCAGCGACAACGTAAACTGTGAGCCTTTACCTAACGTAGAATGCGCACTTAACCTACCATGGTGGGCTTCTGCAATGGCTTTAGCGATGGACAGACCTAGCCCCATTCCATTGCCTTTGCGCTTTAACCTAACGAAGCGTTCAAAAACGTGCTGCAAATCACTTGAAGAAATGCCTTCACCGCTATCAATAACCGATACATTGATATTCAAGCCCTCGCTTTCAACGCGCAGCACAATGGGCGTATCAGGATAAGAATATTTGTGCGCGTTTTCGATAAGAATAGTCAGTACCTGTGCAATTCTGTCTTTGTCGATGAGTACCTGCACGTCATTTATGGCAAGCCATTCAAGGTTTAAATCTCTTGGCTTTGTGAGTTTTTGCCACAACGCCATGTGTTGCGTAAGCAGATTATGTAAGTCCGATTTAACTAAATCTACGGTAAATTCGTGCATCTCGGCACGTGCTAGCAGCAGCAAATCATCAACTAACTTACTTAAGTTCACGGCTTGCTCAAGTATGGTTTCTAGCGTTTCTTTATAAATCTCGTTGCTAGCTGCGGCCTGCCTTAGAGTTACCTGCGCTTCGCCGCGAATAATGGTTAACGGCGTGCGCAATTCGTGACTAACATCAGCCATAAACTGCCGTCGCTTTGCGTCTAGCTGAGTGAGTTTATTGTTGGCTTCTTTTAACGCCCGTGTTCGGCTTTCTACCTCAAACTCTAAGTGCTTGCGATGGGCATCAGCCTGATCTTCGTGTTCCTGTAAACGCGCAATCATGGAGTTTAGGGCTTTTACCAAGTCGGTGAATTCGCTATCTAAAGTTTCAGGCAATCGATAGTGATAGTTACCTGATGCTATGGCATCGGTACCTGTGCGAATGACTGTAAGTGGCTGATACAATGCATTAAATAGCCAATAGCAACCTAACAGAATGAAAGGGCAGGTGATAAGCCCTAAACTTATAGTAAACCACACAATGCTGGTGTTTAGCGTTTCAATGCTAGCGTTAATGCGCGATACAACGCCTGTCTGGCGGTTTACAGCAGAGTTGATGGCTTCCCTAAACTGGTTGTCTATAGTCACTTCTAATAGTGTTTGAAGGCGCTGTTGTTGATTAAGCGGAGTACGGTCGTTGCTTAGGGCAATTGCTCTAAACTCTTTCACAATGCTTTGTATAAGCGCCTCTAGTTCGTCAGTATCTTCTACACTTCCTAATGTTGCCTCAAGCCCTAGTGCTTCGCGTTGATCAAGTTCTAGCGACTTTATTCGGTTCAGCGAGTTTTCAATTTGTTGTTGCTTGTTGCGCACTTTCGCCTGGTTCGCATTCTTTCCAAAAATAAGCTCGTCGGTAAGCTGCTTAAAAAGCCGATAGGAAATGCTTGATAATTGTTGGTGCTCTGACAATAGCGACTGAGCGAGTTGTGCTTGGGCTAAGTTTGTGCGTGTTAAATGGGCCGAAACGGCTGCGCTTGCCAATGCAATTAACAAGATAAATGTGGACAGTAGCCCAAAGAGGTAAAGTTTACGTTTGTACATGGCAGCGACGTTATGATTATTTTTCACTATATACGCTAAGCTTTATGTAATGGTGCAGTTTCGTACTAATTAAAAACGGCAAGCGCTAGGGAGTTAAACAATAAGCGGCTAGCCGTTTAGTGCATGACAAACAGAAGGTTGAAAAGGGCTATGCACGGAAAAAAGATCGCGAAAAAGGAGTGTATTTATAAAAGTACGAGCCTGATCAGGCGTAATATGAAAACGTGAACGTTTAGCCGTTACGCGCTAGCACGGACAAGGCAATATCTGTTTGATATTGAAGCTCTTCATCTATTTTCCAGTGTTCAGGGCTCCAACCCGCTAAGAACCGATAAAAGTCAGCGCAGGCAAAGGAATACAAATACTTCCATTCAGCAATGATTAGCGCAATATCAGCACGCTTAAAACAAGCTGAATGATCATTGTTAGACAGTCGAGCGTGTAGCGCACCTTCGAGGGCTTGAAAGTAGGTATTAAGCAAAGCATCACGATGCTTCATGTGGGTTTGGGTTGACAGGGCACTGCCCAAAAAATACGCCACGTCTTTTATGCCTGCGCCATAACCTACATACTGAAAGTCGACGGCTGCACAGTCAGAAAAATCGTTGGTAAAACAAAAGTTAGCCACTTTAGCATCGCCGTGCACCAAAGTGTGATAGTTAGCGTCGCCTAATGTGGTAGCTATAGCGACAGCATTTTGCTTTAGTAATCCATCTGACATGGCGTGGAACTCGTCTTTACGGGTTGCCAAGTGCCAATAAGTGCCCTCAGGCCATAACTGTATATTTCGGCTATCAAATTCATCTTTTACATTCAGAAAACGCGCGTGAAAGTTGGCTAGCCATTTTAGAACAGTGTTGCATTGCGCAGCGGTAAGCGAAGATGCGGTGCGAGAGTAACCACTGTGCGCCAAGTCTTCCATAACAAGAAGGGAGGCTTCACCTTGTTGACTGTGCCCTAGGTATCTAGCTGTACGACAAGAGGTGTCAGTTTGCTTTTGGAGGTTGCTGTAAAAACAATTCTCTACCTTAAAAGATTGACACTTGCGGTTGTGACTAGCCTCACCATTCCAGCCTTTAGGGTGCGAGAGTTTGCTTGGCGGGGTAGCACATTTTACGACTACCTTAAGTGCTGCTTTATCGTCACCTTTTTGCACGCTAATTGGCTTTCTTTGAGCTTGGTTATGTTGGCTTCCCTGAAAAGAGCTATTCCTGTCGTAGCCCTTTGAAAAAGTATTATTTGGATAGTCTAAAGTGGCACGAAAGCAAGCACCGTAGCCACTCCAAAGTGGCTGGATTAGTTGGGTATCTAATACCTGCACGTTACACACTTGGCTTAACCAATCGATATATTGCTGGTTTACCGTGTCTGACATTCTATTCTCAACTTGGATTCATATTTAAAAGCACACTAACAAACAAAAAAGCCGCTCGGAAGCGGCTTTTACGTCAAGTTGCTGGTAGCAGAAAACTATTCAGCCACTGCTTCGACTTCCACAACTTCATCAACTGATTGAGGAAGCGTAGTTGCCGCTGAAGCGCGCGACGTAACGTGCGACATAGCCGCAGTTTTACCCGATACTGCGAGTGCAGGTCGTGTTTCGTCGGCTTTAGCGGTAAGCGCTACATCAACAAACGCGTCGTTTACTGATGTTGGCAATGCCATAGGGTGCGATGCACCACGCTTACCTTTGCCACTTGCTGCTAGACTAGTAGAAGGCGCTGCTTTTTCGCTTGCTACTGGTGCCTCTGCTTTCGCTTCTTGTGCTGGTGCTTCAGGTTCTGCATCAACAGGTGCGTCAGCCAAGTTTATTTCAACTTGCTCTGGCGATGCTGCTGCTTCATCTTTAGCTTCTGGCGCCGTGGCTTCATGCGCAGTATCAGCTTGCGTTGCTTTGCCTTCAACTGCAGGTTCGGCTTGTGCTGCTGGTGCCTTCTCTTCGGTGCTGCTTTCTTGCACAGAAGTTTCGGTCGCTTTAGCCGATTCAGCTTCAGTCGTCGCAGTGTCGCCCGCTGACGTTGCCTTTTCAGTTGAATCAACAGGTTCTGCTGAAGTTGCTTCTTCCGTAGAAGGCTTTTCGTCCGCTGAAGCTTTATCGTCCGCTGAAGCTTTATCGTCCGCTGAGGGCTCTGTTCCCACTGAAGGCTCTGTACCCGCTGAAGGCTCTGCATCAAACTGAAGTTCGTCTTGAACAGCTTCAACATCAAGCTTAGCTTTTTCTTGCTTATCTTGTTTAGAAACTGGTTGCTCGTCGGCCGGTGCTAGTTGTCCAGGCTCTTGCGCTTGTGTTTCTTCAACAACCGGTGCTTCTGTTTTGGCTGTCGCTTTAACTTCAGTTTCCGCCTGCTGTGGTGACAGCTCACCAGGTTGTTTAGCTTGCGTTTCTGTATCGTCAACTTGCTGTGACTCTTTCTTACGACGTTGACCTGCTGCGCGAACGTGACGTGGAGAGCGGCGTGAACGGCCACGACCTTCACGTTTTTGACCTTGCTCTTCATTATTAGCGTCGGTATTTGCATCAGTACCGTCAACAGTATCGCTAGTTACTAAAGATGAGTCATCTTCACCCTTCGCAGCATGGGATACTGGCTTTGCTTCAACAGGTTTTTCAGCTGACTTTTTCTCTGCTTTCACTGTTGGCTTTTGCGCATCTTGCTTCGGCTCTGCTGTGCTTTCAACCGCAGCGTCTGCTTTCGGCGCTTTAGGCTTGGCATCTGCCTTAGCTTTGTGTTGCGACGGCGCTTCTTTAACTACTGGCGCAGCCTGAGCTTCGTTTTGTTCAACAGTAGTTGCCCCGTTGTCATCTTTCTTCACACGGACGCTGCGGCGCTTGTCACGACGTTTTCTGCGCTCAGCAACTTCACGCTTCTTCTGCGCTTGGTTTTCTTGCTGCTCGCCATCTTGCTTCTCGTGCTTAGGCTTTTGTTGCTCATCGCGAGGTTGTTGTGCCTTGCGAGGCTTACGACCTTTGTTATTGCGCTTATCATCTTGATCTTGACGCTGGTCTCGCTGCTGATCGCCGCGCGCTTTGCGGTTATCATTCTGCTCACCATCGCGATTTTGGTCTTTACCTTGGTCTCTGTTTTGAGACTGATTGCCACGACGATTATTCTTGTTGCGCGGCTTGCGGCGACGATCGTCGTTATTGCGGCTGCGGTTGTTTCTATTTTTGTTACCAGACTGTGGCTTTTTGTCCTTATTGGTTTCTTCTTCGCTTTCGCTACCAAATAAATCGCTAATCCACTTACCAAATCGAGCAAATAGCGAAGGCACATCGTCGGCTTTCTTCGCTGGCTCTTCTTTTGGCGCTACAACAGGCGCAGCCGTTGGCGCAACAAGGCCCTTAAGTGCTGGCTCTTCGCGCTTAACCGGTGCAGAAGTCGTCGCTTCCGTCTCAGCTTCTACCGCAGGCATTAGCTCTACGTCATAGCTCGCTTCCGAAACCACGTCATCCGGGCGTCTACGCAACACTTGGTAATGAGGTGTATCTAGATTTGCGTTAGGAATTAGCAGTAAATCAACGCCGTGGCGTTTTTCTAGAAGCTGAATAGACTTACGCTTCTCGTTAAGTAAGTACGTCGCTACCGGAACAGGTAATTGCGCTTCAATTTGCCCCGTATTCTCTTTAATGCTCTCTTCTTCCAGAATACGAAGAATAGACAATGCCAATGACTCAGTGCCACGAATGGTACCGTGACCAGAACAGCGAGGGCACACATGGTGTGCAGATTCACCCAGTGAAGGGCGTAAACGCTGACGGGACATTTCAAGAAGACCAAAGCGAGAAATACGACCCAGTTGAACTCGTGCTCTGTCGCTTCTTACCGCGTCTTTCATGCGGTTTTCAACTTCACGTTGGTGACGTACTGGCGTCATATCAATGAAGTCGATTACTACCAATCCGCCTAGGTCGCGAAGGCGCAGCTGACGGGCAATCTCGTCTGCCGCTTCTAGGTTTGTGTTAAGCGCTGTTTCTTCAATGTCACCACCCTTAGTTGCGCGGGCAGAGTTGATATCAATAGAAGTTAGGGCTTCTGTTGGGTCGATAACAATTGAGCCGCCAGACGGTAAACGCACTTCGCGTTGGAAAGCAGACTCAATTTGGCTTTCGATTTGGTAGTGACTGAATAATGGTACTTCACCACGATAAAGCTTTACACGGTTTGCGAAGTCAGGGCGCACTAGTTGAATGTGCTGTAACGCTTGCTCGTAAATACTGGTTTTATCGATAAGAATTTCGCCAATATCGCGACGTAGATAGTCACGAATAGCGCGTACAATAACGTTACTTTCCTGATGAATTAAGAAAGGCGCTTCGCGCTGTTCAGCTACCTCAGAAATCGCTTCCCAGTGTTTAAGCAAGACTTTTAAATCCCACTCTAACTCTTCGTAAGATTTACCTACACCGGCAGTACGAACGATCAAGCCCATACCTTCAGGAAGGTCTAATTTGCTTAGTGATTCTTTTAGCTCTGTGCGCTCATCGCCTTCAATACGGCGAGAGATACCGCCAGCGCGAGGATTATTTGGCATAAGTACCAAATAGCTACCCGCAAGCGATAGGAAAGTGGTTAACGCAGCGCCTTTTTGGCCACGTTCTTCTTTGTCAATTTGAACAATAACTTCTTGGCCTTCTTTGATCACATCTTTGATGTTTGGGCGGCCTTCAAATTTGTAACCTTTAGGAAAGTAAGTGCGGGCAATTTCTTTAAGGGGTAGGAAACCGTGACGCTCTGCGCCGTAGTCAACGAAAGCAGCTTCTAAGCTTGGTTCAACGCGGGTAATTTTACCTTTGTAGATGTTCGCTTTTTTCTGTTCGTGCCCTGGGCTTTCAATATCTAAATCGTACAACCGTTGCCCATCAACAAGGGCAACGCGCAACTCTTCTTGCTGAGTTGCATTAATTAACATTCTTTTCATTGTATCTAACTCTGTTTTTAGTACAGCCGTTAAGACACAAAATTAAAGTGACATGTGCAAACCCTCACCGCGCAACCTCACGGCTGGACGGGGACTTTGTTGTATCGTCGCATTATCCCTGGTGGTTGACCATGTTAGCGCCGTTTTTAGCACTCAAATTCAATTGAATTTGCTTGTGTCTTATTTTCAGACAAATTCTCAAGCAAATCACTATGGCCACACTGCTTTAAGGATGTCGGGAGCGACTAGCCCTTATTACTGTATTCTTTTTTACAAGCAATCTTATTTGCTTGCGTGTCATTTAATTCTGTTAGTTAACGGCAAACTTATTTTATGTTCGCAAGCAATGGCGGTTGCTTTATCACGGCAGTGTAGTCGTTGCCTCTCTAGCTTGGTTGGCCTGAAAAATAATTTTCATTGCGGATGCTACCAACGCGAACGCCATACTTTTTCGTTTTACAAGTTTGAGCAGCATCGTCATTCTTTATAGATTGCTATCTCTTTCTTGATTGTTGTTTTTATAACGCTGAGTTTCACGTTTTTGAAAGGGGCTTTGTTTTACCACTTACCTTCAAAAACTAATATGTGAATAATACCGTCCAAAAAACGTCGTTAATTATCGCACCAAAACTGCAATTTTAGCAAGGAAAGCAAGTGAATAAATTGTGTATATCTTTTACATGTAGGCAGACTACAGAGTTTGCCGACATAAAGAAAAACTGCCTTTGAGCAAAATTACAGCGATAAGCGCTTTTTTCAAATATTTATCACTTTCAATTAGCCCAGAGAAATACCAATGAGGTATACTCTGGGCATGAAAGAAGAAGCTCCCCAAAAAGTACGATTTGTAACGGTTGAAGCCGACTTGGCTGGTCAACGTATCGATAATTTTTTACGCACCCAATTAAAAGGTGTGCCGAAAAGCATGATTTATCGCATTTTACGCAAAGGTGAAGTGCGGGTGAATAAAGGTCGTGTTAAGCCTGAATACAAGTTACAAGCCGACGATTTAATCAGAATTCCACCGGTTCGCGTGTCGGAAGGTGCACCTGCGCCATCACCTAAGCTCGATAAAATTGCATCATTAGAGTCGCATATCCTTTTCGAGGACGACCGTATACTTGTTATCAACAAGCCATCGGGAATGGCGGTTCACGGGGGAAGCGGCTTAAGCTTTGGTTTAATTGAAGGCTTAAGAGCCTTGCGTCCTGATGCCAAGTTTATGGAGCTGGTTCATCGATTAGACCGTGACACCTCAGGTTGTATTTTAATTGCAAAGAAGCGTTCTGCACTTCGCCATATGCATGAGCAGCTTCGCACTGGCAAAATGGACAAGCGATACAATGCGCTGGTTGCAGGTGAATGGCCTAAAACTCGATTTAAAGTTAAGGCGCCGCTTCGTAAAAATGTGCTGCAATCGGGTGAGCGCATGGTGAGTGTAAGCGACGATGGTAAACCGTCAGAAACGCGTTATCGCATATTAGAAGAATACGCCGGGGCTACCTTAGTTGAGGCGTCGCCTATTACGGGTAGAACCCACCAAATTCGCGTTCACTGTTTGCATGCAGGTCACCCTATTGCTTGTGACCCAAAATACGGTGATGCAGATTTTGACGCGGCAATGCGCCAAAAAGGGCTGAATAGACTGTTCCTTCACGCTCGCAGTATTTCACTGCTGCATCCAGCGACTGAAGAGCGCGTTACTTTTACCGCGCCGTTAGACGACACCCTCTCAAATACACTTAAAGCGCTGTAAAATATGCATTCAAAGAACCAGGCCGTGGAAACACAGCCTTTCACTTCGTTAGATGAAAAACTACCTAAGTACAAACTTGTTATCTTTGATTGGGATGGCACGCTCATGGACTCGGCTGCGAAAATCGTCAGCTGCATGCAGCTTGCCGCAAAGCAGTGCGATATGCCTGTTCCTACGTACGACGAAGTAGGCCACATTATTGGTATAAGTTTAAAGCCTGCCATTAAACAGCTTTTTAATATTGAAGATGATGAGTTAGCCGAGCGTTTAGTCGCCGCCTATAAAGAGGCGTTTGTTACCCGTGATACAAAGCCGTGTCCTTTGTTTGATGGCGTTGAACAGTTACTTAGCAATTTGAAAGAAGCGGGATGCACCTTAGCCGTTGCGACAGGTAAAGCGCGCCGAGGTCTTGATAGAGCGTGGGCACAAACAGGAACGGGACCTTTCTTTAGTGCGTCACGCACCGCCGACGAGGCAGAATCAAAACCTTCGCCCGACATGCTGCTGCAGTTACTTGATGAACTGGGCTATGAAATAAAAGATGCCGTGATGATTGGCGACACAACCTACGACATGCAAATGGCGAAAACGATTGGTATGGATAGAATAGGGGTCTCATACGGTGTGCATGCGCAGGTTCATTTAGAAGCGTTGTTACCTGTGGCACTTGTGCACTCTATAAGTGAACTAGAAACAGCGCTACTTAAATAGCGCTGTTTTTATTAGAGCTACTTTGATAGTGCTGCTCTTACAGAATTAGTGGCTTACTGTGCAGCCATTGCTAATAAATCCACATCGAAGTGTGCGCCCAGTAATTCATTTAACAGCATTATAGGAAGACCTATTAAACTGTTAGGGTCACGGCTCTCTATTTTATCGAACAGTAGTACGCCTAAACCTTCGCTTTTAAAACTGCCGGCGCAATCAAGTGGTTGCTCTTTATCTACATAGGCGCGAATGGCAGCTTCACTATTATGGCGAAAGAAAACGCGTGTTTCATCTACCTGCGTTATCGTTTTATTGGCGCTAGGCTGATAAAGGCAAAGTGCAGTATAAAATGACACTTGCTTACCTTGGCATGCAAGTAGCTGGTTTACTGCATTTTCGAACGTACCTGGTTTGCCTAGTAGCTGCGGGCCCGCATCGGTTTGTACCAAAGCCACTTGATCGCTACCAATAATAATGGTGTCGCTATTTACTCTTTCTAATTCAGCGGCAACCTTGTGCGCCTTTTGTTCGGCCAAACGTAAACTCAATGCCGTAGGACTTTCGTTTGCAAAGGGCGTTTCGTCAATATCTGGTGCGTGGGTGTCTACCTGAATACCAATGTTGGCAAGTAACATTTTTCGGTATTGGGATGATGAGGCGAGAACAAGGGAGGCCACAATTACTCCTTTTATAAAATCAACATGTTGCGTACTTTCAGTTAATAGCGCAATGTTACATTATCACAGCGTGCGACATACAGTGTTTTATTATAGGTTAAAACGCAATTTTGCTTTGACAGGAAGGGGTTGACCCTATATCATGCGCGCCCTATGCAGAAAGTGAAACTCCCTCATTCGGTTGAACCGACTAAAAGTGCCATGAAACGTTCCGATTACCGGGGCGTGATTGCGTCTAAAGATATGGAACGATTGAGTGAAGCAGTTGTCCGATGCAATGACTATGTGGACGCAGAAGTACAGTTCGAAAAAGACGCGCAGGGTCTTACTGTCTTTCACGGCCATCTAGCCACGCAGGTAACACTTATCTGTCAAAGGTGTAATGGTGAACTCGATTATCCCGTGGAAGCGGAATTCTGTTTTACTCCAGTGCAGGGAGAAGAGCAGGAAAGCGATGACATCATTCCCGAGGCTTACGAACCGGTAGAGGTCAACGACCACGGAGAAGTTAATCTGCTTCAAATTTTTGAAGACGAGCTACTGTTATCTTTGCCAATTGTGCCCCTTCATGCAGAGTCGGAGTGTACAGTGAAGCAAGACGATATGTCGTTTGGAAAGATTGAACCGGAACAAGAGCGACAAAACCCTTTCGCGGTTTTGAAAGAACTTAAGCGAGACCAGGAGTAAGTTATGGCAGTACAACAAAATCGTAAAACGCGTTCTAAGCGCGGTATGCGTCGCTCACACGATGCATTGACAGGCGCGACTTTGTCTGTCGATTCAACGTCGGGCGAAACTCACCGTCGTCACCACGTGACCGCTGACGGTTATTACAAAGGCAAGAAAGTAATCGGCGCGTAATACGGCGACTACATTTTGTCTAAACTAACCATCGCGTTAGATATCATGGGGGGCGATCATGGTCCCCCTGTTATCCTTCCCGCAGCCGTAAAGGCTATTCAACTTCACCCAGACGTGCACTTCACGCTATGCGGTGATGAAGATACCATCAAAGCAGGTATACAGCCCCTTACCAACACTGAACGCAACCGCGTTACTATTGTGCATTGCTCACAAGTCGTTGAGATGGGCGAAGCGCCAACGTCAGCGCTACGAAACAAAAAAGATTCTTCTATGCGTCGCGTTATTGAACTTGTCGAAAGTGGCGAGGCAAACGCGTGCGTAAGTGCAGGTAATACCGGTGCACTGCTTACCTTATCATTCTATTTGCTTAAAACCTTATCAGGCATTGATAGGCCCGCACTCATTAATATGATGCCTACAACAGGGCACCATAACGTATTTCTTTTAGATTTAGGCGCTAACGTGAACTGTACGCCCGAAATTCTTTTTCAGTACGGTGTTATGGGGTCAGTGCTTGCACAAGAAGTCGCGGGTATAGCATCGCCACGGGTTGCCTTATTGAACGTGGGCGAAGAAGATATTAAAGGTAACGCGCAGGTAAAATCTGCCGACCAGCTTTTTAAAGACGCGCCAGGCATAAACTATATTGGCTACGTTGAAGGTGACGACATTTTCACCGATCATGCCGATGTGGTGGTTACAGACGGTTTTACCGGAAACGTGGCGCTTAAATCGAGCGAAGGGCTGGCTAAGTTAGTGATAAACGAAGTCAAACGCCAGTCTCAGAAAAACTTTTATACCCGATTATTAGCAAAAATTGCCTTCCCATTACTGAAATCTATCTATAACAGCGTGAACCCCGACCAGTATAACGGTGCGAGTCTGATAGGATTGCGCGGCATTGTTATCAAGAGTCACGGAAATGCACAAAAAGACGCCTTTTATTACGCCATCGTGCAAGCAATGAAAGAAGCAAAAATGCATTTGCCTGAAAAGATAAAGACAAAGATAGAAACGGTATTGTTGGAGCAGCTTTGAGCAAATATTCACGCTTTATAGGAACAGGTAGCTATTATCCCAGCGACGTGCGTACAAACGCAGATTTAGAGCAAATGGTGGACACCAGTGACGAATGGATCACTGACCGTACCGGGATAAAAGAGCGACGCATTATTGGAGCAGATGAAACCGCTGCTACCATGGGGGCAGAAGCCAGTAAAAAAGCCATCGAAATGGCTGGCATTGACCCGAAATCTATCGACATGATTGTGTGCGCTACCACGAGTGGTCGCTATGCGCTTCCAAGCACAGCATGTGAAATTCAACGCATTCTTGATTTAGACGGTATTCCAGCATTTGACGTTGCTGCTGCATGCGCAGGCTATTGTTATGCGTTAAGCGTAGCCGACCAGTACATCAAATCGGGAATGGCTAAACGCATTCTTGTGATCGGAACCGACTGCCTAAGCCGTCTAATAGACCCAGAAGACAGAACCATGGTCATTCTGTTTGGTGATGCAGCAGGTGCGACCATCATTGAAGCCAGTGATGAACCTGGTATTTTATCTACACATATTCATGCCGCAGGTTCATACGGCGACTTGTTGTACGTAGGTAATCCAACCCGTGGTGATGAGCAGTCAGTTCACGAAAACTGGGGTGTAATGCGCGGTAACGAAGTCTTTAAAGTTGCGGTAACCAAGCTTTCAGAAGTGGTTGAACAAACCCTCGCTGCGAACGGTATGCAAAAATCTGATCTTGACTGGTTAGTGCCTCACCAAGCAAACTTTAGAATTATCAAAGCGACAGCTAAAAAGCTAAATATGTCTCTTGATCAAGTTGTGCTTACGTTAGAACAGTACGGCAATACCTCTGCTGCTACCGTTCCCACAGCGCTTGATACAGCGATCAGAGACGGACGCATTAAACGCGGACAGCATTTATTACTAGAGGCATTCGGAGGCGGATTTGCATGGGCGTCAGCGCTTGTACGCTATTAGCCATATGATGATGTAATTTAACTTCGACGTATTCTCGTTTCTAGTAAACTAAAAATAATAAGGAATCGACATGACAAAGACAGCCTGTGTATTTCCAGGACAAGGTTCTCAAAGTGTGGGCATGTTAAAGGAACTTGCTGAGACTTCTCCTATTATCGAAGCAACGTTTAAAGAAGCCTCTGACGCACTTGGATACGACCTGTGGGATTTAGTCCAAAACGATGCAGACGGTAAACTTAACGAAACCCATATCACTCAGCCAGCGTTGCTTGCAGCGAGTGTTGCAATTTGGCGTGTTATTCGCGAGCAGGACATAGACGTAGATTACCTAGCGGGTCACAGCCTTGGTGAGTACTCAGCATTAGTGTGTGGCGGTGCCATGGACTTTGCTGATGCTATCAAGCTTGTAGAAGCTCGTGGTAAATATATGCAAGAGGCTGTACCTGCAGGTGCGGGTGCCATGTATGCCATTATCGGATTAGACGACGCTGCCATTGCTGATATCTGCCAGCAAACTGCTATTGCTACAGGCGATGTGGTTGCGCCGGTAAACTTTAACTCTCCAGGCCAAGTGGTTATTGCAGGGGAAAAGAATGCAGCAGAGCAAGCCGCTAATGCATGTAAAGAAGCGGGCGCAAAACGTGCACTCCCTCTTGCGGTAAGCGTTCCTTCACACTGCGAGTTAATGCGTCCTGCAGCAGATAAGTTAGAAGACGCGTTATCGTCATTGAACGTTAACGAGCCTGCAATCAATATCGTGAATAATGTTGATGTCACTATTGAAACCCAAGGTGATGCAATCAAGAACGCATTAGTGAGACAGCTTTATTGCCCTGTTCAATGGACACGTACTGTTGAATATTTGGCGGCAGCGGGCGTTGAGCGCGTTATTGAAGTAGGTCCTGGTAAAGTACTTACTGGATTGAACAAACGTATCGACAAGAGCCTAGAATCTCTTGCAGTTAATACACCTGAGGGTGTTGAAGCATTAAAACAATAAGGAAACGCAATGAGTCAATTAGACGGTAAAATTGCGCTTGTTACCGGCGCAAGCCGAGGTATAGGCAAAGCGATTGCCACGCAGCTTGCTCAGCAAGGTGCTACGGTTATTGGAACGGCAACCAGTGAAAATGGTGAGCAAGCGATCAGCGATTACCTTTCTGAGTTCGGCGGCAAGGGTTTTGCGCTTAATGTGACCGACAAAGAAAGCGTAGATACAACATTAAAAGCAATTAACGAAGCTTTTGGTAGCATCGATATATTGGTCAATAATGCAGGTATCACACGTGATAATCTGCTAATGCGCATGAAAGATGACGAGTGGCAGGATATTATCGACACCAATTTAACCTCGATTTTCACGCTGTCTAAAGCGGTACTTCGCGGTATGATGAAGAAACGCTGTGGTCGCATTGTAAATATTGGCTCAGTGGTGGGCAGTGCGGGTAATGCCGGACAGGCAAACTATGCTGCGGCGAAAGCAGGGGTTATTGGTTTTTCTAAATCAATGGCACGTGAAGTGGCTTCTCGTGGTATTACCATTAACGTTGTAGCGCCAGGTTTTATCGATACTGATATGACCAAAGCGCTGACCGATGACCAAAAAGAGGCCATTTTCAAAGATATTCCGGCGAACCGTTTAGGTGCGCCTGATGAAATTGCAGCCACTGTTGCCTTTTTAGTGAGCGATGGTGCAGCCTATATTACAGGCGAAACTATCCACGTAAATGGTGGTATGTATATGGGGTAAATTCGCAAAAATTGCGAATTTTCCTTAGTTTGGGGTGGTATTTACCCGAACTTGGATGTAAAAATAGTATTTTACGAATTTCGAATGTCGCTGGTTTGACCAGAAAATTTGTTTAAACTGGTGCTTGCAAGGATGCACCTTGCAAAATAAACTAGCGGCACTTTTATTATCTAGTGACGTTTAAGGGAAACCTAGAATTATGAGTAACATTGAAGAACGCGTTAAGAAAATCATCGTTGAACAACTTGGCGTGAAAGAAGAAGAAGTAAAAGCAGAAGCTTCATTCGTTGACGATTTAGGCGCTGATTCACTTGACACTGTTGAGCTAGTGATGGCTTTGGAAGAAGAATTCGATACTGAAATTCCTGACGAAGAAGCAGAAAAAATTACTACTGTTCAGTCTGCAATTGACTACATCAACGCTAACAAAGACGCTTAAGTCTTAAGTAGCGACAAAGCGGCTCTTCTTACAGAGCCGTTTTTGTATCTCCTACCTTAGTTCCAAAGCGAGGGCTTTTTGTGACAAAACGTCGCGTAGTGGTTACTGGTCTTGGAATGCTTTCACCATTAGGTCTTAATAGCGAAGACACATGGCGCAAATTGCTCGCGGGCGAAAGCGGCATTGGTGAAATCACCCATTTCGATTGTAGTAACTATTCAACCCGTTTCGCAGGTCAAATTAACGATTTTGATCCGCAGGAATACATTGAAAAGAAAGAAACCAAGAAAATGGACCGCTTTATCCAGCTGGGTATTGCAGCGGGCAAGCAAGCCTTGGTCGATTCTGGTTTAACTATTTCACAAGATAATGCGCATCGCGTAGGTGTAGCTATTGGTTCAGGTATTGGTGGTTTAGAGCAAATTGAACAAAACCATTTAAAACTGACAAATAGCGGACCTAAGCGCGTATCGCCATTTTTTGTACCTTCAACCATCACCAACATGATCTCAGGCTTTTTGTCTATCATGGAAGGGTTGAAAGGACCGAATTTAAACGTTGTGACTGCGTGTACTACAGGTGTTCACAACATTGGTATTGCCGCAAGAACGATTGCTTACGGCGATGCTGATGCCATGCTGGCCGGAGGCGCAGAAGCGTCTATTACGCCGTTAGGTATGGCGGGTTTTGCCGCAGCACGTGCGTTGTCTTCTCGCAACGACAACCCACAAGCAGCAAGCCGCCCATGGGATAAAGACCGCGATGGTTTTGTCATGGGTGAGGGCGCTGGCGTGGTAATGCTAGAAGAGTATGAAGCCGCAAAAGCTCGTGGCGCGACCATATATGCTGAGCTTGTTGGTTTTGGCATGAGCGGTGATGCATACCATATGACTTCGCCACCTGAAGATGGTGAAGGTGCGGCCGCGTCTATGCAAAACGCAATAAACGATGCAAAGATGGACGCAAGCGACATCGGCTATGTTAATGCCCATGGTACGTCTACGCCTGCAGGTGATATTGCAGAAGTGGCAGCAGTGAAACGCGTGTTCAATGACCATGCTTACAAGCTTCTTGTTAGCTCTACTAAGTCAATGACAGGCCATTTGCTAGGGGCCGCCGGTTCAGTTGAGGCAATTTTCACTATTTTGGCACTGCGTGACAAAATGGCGCCGCCAACCATTAACTTGGATGAGCCAGGTGAGGGTTGCGACTTAGACTTTGTTGCACACAAAGCCAAAGCATTCAATGAAGACTACGCGCTGTGTAACTCATTCGGGTTTGGCGGTACAAACGGTTCATTGATTTTCAAGCGTATCTAATACGGCGTGTAATTAACGCGGTTTAAGTGAACCTCACGTATATTTAAAAGGCAGCTTCGGCTGCCTTTTGTTGTTTATACAGTTAAACGTCATCGCAAAAATCAAACATACCTTGCCTACATAATTATGGCGAGGGGTAAATCAATTCAGCTAGACGTTGTCTGGCCAAAACAAGTTGGTATACTTCCATCTACTAAAATAATAGCAAACAAGAGTAGGCAGTGAGAATTATCCCTAGCGCTACGCCTATTTCATCCAGTGATAGGGCGTTTAATTACGGAGACGGTGTTTTTACAACATTGTTGGTAAATGAACACCAAGTAGAATTACTGCCTTATCATATTTCACGTCTAGAGCATGATGCAGCGGCCATCAAGCTGAATATTGATACCCACACGCTTGAGGCAGCAATTGCTGAACAAGTTAAGGCGATAAAGAACGCTTCAGTTGATAACGCTTCGCCTAAATATGTACTGAAAATTCATGTTTCTGGTGGTCAGGCGGGTAGAGGCTACGCACGCAGTGAAGACAGCGAAGCACTTATAAGATTTAGCCAGCACCCTTATCCAAGTCATTACGATAATTTGGCCAATAAAGGTGTTAGTGTGATTTGTGCTCAAACACGGTTAGCTATCCAGCCATTGCTTGCCGGTGTTAAGCATATGAATAGGTTAGAACAGGTCTTAGTTAAGCACGAAGTTGATGAAGCAGGTGTAAACGACGCTATCGTTTGCGATACCCAAGATAACGTTATTGAAGCGAGTGCTGGCAATGTATTTTTCTACCTCAATGAACAATGGTATACCCCGTCTTTGAAAGGAAGCGGCGTTAACGGCGTAGTTAGGCAATATCTGATTGATTCGTTGTTAAACGATAATTGTGCATTACACGTGGGGGAATATGACCTTTCTTATTTGCAAAATGCTAGCGCAATAGTGATTACCAATGCGCTTATGGGCGTGATGCCGGTACAGCAAATTCGAATGCCAGATTTCTCTTACGTCAATTTTGATGTGGAAAGCGATGCAATTGTTGCACTAAAACAACGACTTGAAAATGTGCTCAAACGCTAGCAATGCGGACGTATGAAAGCAAAGCGCGTTATCTAACTACGAGCTTTAACAAACTAGCAGTAAAAACAAAAAATGGAATGTAGAAAAATGCCGATAGGAGAAGTTCAAGCATGAAGCGGATAGTAATTATTCTATTATCTCTTATTATGCTTGTTGCCGTTGGGGGAGCTTGTAGCGTAATGTACGTGTCGAGCGAGGTTTCTGCCGAATTAAATGTAGAAAGCGAAACCTTATTCACCATTGAAAACGGCAGTAACGCTTACCGAACGGTCAAACATTTGCGCAAAGTAGGCGTAACTGAAGTGTCGCCATTTGTAGCTAAAGTATGGCTCAAATTCTTTGCAGGCAATACGGTTGTAAAATCTGGCACCTACATGCTGCGCCCTGGGCAGTCGCTAGTGGATGTATTTACCTTATTTACCCAAGGTGATGAGCACCTGTTTGCGGTGAGCTTAGTAGAAGGGTTAACGTTAGCACAGTGGCTTGAGGCGCTTAAACAAAACACAGATTTAGTGTTTGATCTTAATGAAGAGAAATTAGACCAACTCACTAAAAACAATGGCGTAGACTGGTGCTGCGACAACGTTTCGCAGACAGAGGGTGTGTATTTGGCTGACACTTATTTCTTTAGCAAAGGAACTGCGGCCAGCGAGATATTAAAAAGAGCGCACCGTGCGCTAGTAGACTTTGTCTCTCGCGAATGGGAGCAACGGGATGTGGAACTGCCATTAGCCACTCCCTACGAGGCACTTATCTTAGCCAGTATTATAGAAAAAGAAACGGCTGTGCCTGAAGAGCGTGACATGATTTCAGGTGTATTCGTCAATAGACTAAACAGAAATATGCGCCTTCAAACCGATCCCACCGTGATTTATGGTATCGGCCCCACGTTTGACGGAAATATCACCCGTAAGCATCTGCGAACAGCAACGCCTTACAATACCTATGTTATCAAAGGGCTTCCACCTACGCCCATCGCTATGGCAGGCAAGGCAGCCATTCACGCGGCTCTGCATCCGCTTACAACGGATGCACTATACTTTGTGGCGAAAGGCGATGGCAGCCACCAATTTTCCACCACACTAGCTGATCACAATGCAGCTGTGCGAAAATACCAGTTAAAACGATAATCGTATTGATGCAGACAACTAATACGTTATAGCTAAATAAAAACAGAGTTTAAAAACTAATGCGCGGAAAGTTTATTGTAGTAGAGGGCCTTGAAGGGGCAGGAAAAAGCTCAGTGATTGGGCTTATTGTTCAAGCATTGATAGATGCAGGAAAGCGCGTTGAGCAAACTCGTGAACCGGGCGGCACACCTATGGCAGAAGCCATTAGAGAATGTGTAAAACACGATTGGGATGAAACCGTTAGTGAAGAGACAGAACTGCTTCTTATGTATGCAGCTCGTGTTCAGTTACTTATCAATAAAATCTTTCCATCTCTTGCTGATGGTGCGTGGGTGGTAGGTGACAGACACGATTTATCATCTCAAGCCTATCAAGGTGGTGGTCGAGGTGTCAGTGAAAAAACCATGACAGCCATCAGCGATATCGCCCTAAAAGGATTTAAGCCAGATTTGACCTTATATCTGGATGTCGAGCCTGCTGTGGGGCTAGAGCGCGCCCGCGGGCGAGGGGAGCTTGACCGCATTGAGCAAGCTGGGCTCGCCTTTTTTGAGCGTACCCGTGCTAAATACTTGTCTCTTGCTCAGCAAGATGAATCTATTGTCGTGATAAGTGCAATGCAGCCAATGGAAAAGGTTCATCAAGATGTGATTGCTATTATCAACGATTACGTGGCGGCCTCGGGCAGCGAGCGCAGTGATACAGGCCATAACAAAAGTCTGCAGGGGCAAGACTAATGCAAGTACTACCTTGGTTTGCTGAGACGTTCTCGACGCTACTATCGCGATATATGGCGAAGAAACTACACCATGGTTTATTGCTTACAGGGCCAAAGGGAATTGGAAAATACCAGCTGGCGTTAGGGTTAAGCAACACCTTATTGTGTAAGCAGCCAAGTATCGATGGTCCCTGTGAGCAATGTCAAAGTTGCCATTTGAGGCAAGCCGGAAACCATCCTGACTTTCATGTTTTAGAAAGTGAAAAGCAGTTAGGTGTGGATAAAATTCGCGAAGGTATTGCCAAGCTTTCAGGTACAGCGCAAATGGGAGGAAATAAAGTGTTGCTGATCCCTCGTGCCGATACCATGACGGAAGCAGCGGCTAATGCACTATTGAAAACCTTGGAAGAACCCACAAATAATACCTTCCTGCTGCTGATCACGGACAGTATCAATAAAATTATGCCAACCATCTTAAGTCGATGTGAACGGCAGATACTTTCGCTACCATCAGTACCAGAGAGTTTGAACTACTTACACGCAAAAGGCGTAGAAGATGCAAGCGAAGCATTGCTGGCAGCATATGGCTATGCGCCTCTTCGTGTAGAAGATGCGCTCTCTGGTGAACAAGACATTAGCTATCGCAATTTTAACGATGGTATGCAGGCGCTCTTAGCAGGCGATGCAAATTTGCAAGTGCAAACACTTGCTAACAAGTGGCAGGACAATGCGCAACAAATCGCATTGTGGTGCCAGCAAATGGCCCATGATGAGTACATGAAACGTCAACATGCTGTTGACTTTAAACGCTATGAAGCGTGTATTGATGCGGTTAAAACCCTTCAACACGCTGGCGTGAACAAATCGATGGTACTCTTTGGGCTGCTTAAACAGTTTCAACGATAATAGACAGAGCAAAAAGCGCGAAGGCTTTTTGTCTGAAAGTTAATATTTAATACAGGTGTAGTTTGTTCGTAGATTCTCATTGTCACTTAGACCGACTTAAGCAAGGGCCAGAAGAGCTGGCAGAAACCTTAAATTTCGCAAGAACCCGGGGCGTTGAGCACTTCTTGTGTGTGTGCGTATCTGTTGGCGACTACGACAGCATGCTAGCAGCGGTTAGTCAGTTTGACGACGTGTCAGTATCCTGTGGTGTGCACCCGCTACATCAAGATGAAGCGTGTAGCTATGAAGAACTGCTAGAGAAAGCGCAGCGTGAAGAAGTGGTAGCCATTGGCGAAACTGGGCTGGACTATTTTTATAGCCCGGAAAGTAAAGAAGTCCAGCTAACATCTTTCGTCGACCACATCAAAGTAGCTAACGAAACTAAAAAGCCGTTAATTATTCATACGCGGGATGCAAGGGAAGACACCATTAACTTACTTCGCGAACACAAAGCTGCACACACTAAAGGTGTTTTGCATTGCTTCACTGAATCATTGGAGATGGCACAGGCGGCAATAGAGATGGATTTTTATATTTCTATTTCTGGCATTGTAACCTTTAATTCAGCCGATGAATTACGTGAAGTGGTTAAAGCAATCCCTTTAGAACGCCTGCTCATTGAAACTGACTCACCATGGCTTGCGCCAGTACCTCATCGCGGTAAACAGAACCAGCCAGGTTATGTGGTAGAAGTGGCAGAATTTATTGCAGAGCTTAAAAACGTTTCGGTAAAAGAACTTGCAGAAATTACCACGCAAAACTTCTACACGTTGTTTTCCTTAGCCGATAAAAAGAAAGCCGCGTAGCGTTAAGCATAGTCGGTTTTACACCCGGAGGTGATTATGCCCCAGTGGCGACAAGGATTAACAAAAAGTCTTCACCAAACCCGTAGCATGCCAGAAAGTCGCTACTTTCAGTTAGCTACGGTAGACGGAAGTGGTGTACCGTATTGCCGGACTGTGGTTTTTAGAGGGATCACTGACAATAATCAATTAGTGGTTATTTCTGATACACGCTCTGAAAAGTATAACCAGCTTGGTCAGAACCCTCACTCACAGGTATGTTGGTATTTTTCTAAGACAAGAGAGCAATATCGCTTCTCTTGTACTGCAACGATAATAACGCTAGGCCAAGATGCAGACCTTGTTACCCAGCACTGGAATAAATTGTCTGACGCGGGTAAAAAACAGTTTTTGTGGGGTGAGCCCGGTACGCCAAGAAACGACGGTTCTGCATTACAGGTTGAAGGGGACTTCAATGAAGTCCCAACGCATTTTTGCGTGATTATGCTTACTATTGATAGCGTGGACTACCTGAATTTGAGAGGTAACCCTCAAAGCCGAGAATGGCACCAAAAAGACGGCAATGGCAATTGGGTGAGTCAGTCTTTAATTCCCTAGGCAATAGCAAATGCAACGTTTGCCTAAGAATCGAACGAAAGGTCCAGGCCTAAATTAAGGTAACGCCTTATTGTTACGACTAGACGCTTGCTCAATCAATCTTGACTACAAATTTGAAGCCCCCTTGCTCTTCACTTTAAAACTTTAGTGAGCGAAAGAGGGCTGTATATTGTTTGCCGAGCTTGGTTTGTAAAACTCGTTATTTATAAAACTTGTGAGATCGGTGTCTCGCCTTTGAACAGGTGAGTAATTACGTTTTCACTTCCTTCTTTTGCAACGCTTTCCACAATGGCTGTAGCTACGTCTTCTCGAGGTATAACAGCATCGTCCTTATTGCTGGGCATATCTGTGCGGACAAGATGATTACCCGGTTCATTTAACAAGGTACCAGGGCGGAGAATAATATGGTGTAATCCACTATTAATTAAATGCTCGTCGGCCATGTGTTTCGCAACTAAATAAGGCTTTATGGCTGATTCAACGGAGTCAGGGTCCCCGGCACCGATAGAGCTTACCATTACAAACTTAGGTGTACCTGCTGCCTTTGCGTAGTTAACCGCGTTGCGGGCCGCCCAAAGGTCAATCATTAGCGTTTTGTCGGCCCCTGTATTGCCGCCTGACCCAGCAGTAAATACTGCAACGTCGATACCTTCAAAATGTGCTGAAAAATCTTTTTCTAAATCTTGCTCAACCACAGTGAGGTTGGCATTTTGTATATCAGAAAGTTTTTCTGGGCTTCTTACGGGTGCTAACACCTTATGACCGGCGTCTAAGAGTTTGACCGTCGCTTGTTTACCAATCTGACCCGATGCGCCAATTACTAATACGTTTGCCATAATAGCTGTCCTCCTTGCTATGAAAAATGTTTATCGTTAATCGATACAAGGTTAGATAAGAGGTAAACACAATAAGTGATCAATAAGTGCGGTGGAATGCATGTAAAAGAGATTGGCTACATAAAAAAGGTAGCGCGGCCACGTCAGCTTAAGCTAAGTAAGAAGGCGCATATCACGGCTCAGCGCATTGCAAATTGGCGTTAGTTACTTTACAACTGCATTTCGGCCAGATTCTTTACCTACGTACAGCTTTTTATCAACAGCGTGAATGCAAGCATCTACGCTGTCGTAATCTTTGATGTCTGCAACGCCACATGTAATGGTGACTTTTACTGAATGCGGAGGGGCCTCGATAACCTGTTCTGCTACACATTTGCGTAACTTTTCGGCAACCCAATAAGCTTCTTGTACATTGAGTGATGGCAACAAAATCAGAAATTCTTCGCCACCCCAGCGGGCAATTACATCGCTTTCTCGTAGATTATTTTCTAACGTTTTCGCTATTTTAACCAACACGGTATCGCCTACATGATGGCCGTATTCATCGTTTATCTTTTTGAAAAAGTCTATATCCACAATCAGTAAAGAAAAAGCGCGATTATGGCGTTTGAACTCTTGCCACTCGGCTTTGGCGCGTTGGGTAAAATAACGTCTGTTTTTAAGCCCTGTCAGTGAGTCTTGAGACGATAAAAGCGTCAACTTGGCTACCATGGCTTCAAGATCGCGTGTTTTTTCTTCTACCTTCAGTGATAGTTCTGCTGAACGCGCTTTTAGTGCCGAAATCCTAAGCCAAACTGCGGAGGTAATGAGCAGTAGGATGGTTATTAATAGCGCACCACGCCAAATTGGTTTATCCCACCATGGCGGAATGACTATAACTTCGAGTTGGGCTTCTTCGCTACTCCATACATTTTCTTCGTTTATTGCCTTTACGGTAAAACGATAATGTCCAGGTTCTAAGTTCGTATAGGTTGCAACACGCGCTTTATAATCAGTAAAACGCCAGCTACTTTCGAAATCTACCAACTTATACGCGTAGCGAATTTCATTGGCATTCATGTAGTCAGTCGCTGAAAACTCGATGGAAAGCGCGATTGTATTATGAGTAAGTTCTATCTTATTGCCTAAATTAAGGCGCCGTTGCACGCTAGTACCGTTGTTTTGATCTCGGCTCACCGTTTCTACTCTAGTGAGGTGTACGTCAGGAGACCATTTGACGTTGGTAACTTCAGAGGGAATAAATAGCGTGAGTCCTTCAGCACCGCCAAAAACGATAGTGTTATTTTCTGTCGTGGCTACAGAGCCTATGTAGTAGCCCGTAGAAAGGGCGCCGTTCTCTGCGCCGTAATAATAGAGTGTGTCGAGGTCAGGCGCTAAATATGAAATCCCTACAATAGTTGAAATCCATAAACCGTATTCATCATCTTCGACAATGGCGCCGATTGAAACTTTACTTAGTCTACTTTCTGGCTTTATTTGGGTGACTTTTAGAGATGATAAGTCGTCGTTATCTTTTGTAATAAAATATAAGCCGTCGGCTTGAGTTCCTACCCAGTATCCACCGCGTTTTGAGCGTGAGATCCAAGTTACCACCGTACTGTCAGTAATTTTGTCGGTGTACTCACTTATGCTTGTTAACTCGCCAGTAAGTTTATTGGCAAAATGTAGGCCTGTTACGGTGCTCAGCCATGCACTTTCTCCATTTTCAAAGAGAATTTGAGTTGTAAGCGAGAGCGGCCATTGCCTTATTACGCGTCCTTCTGAAGGGCGATAAACAAAAACACCGTCGCTATAGCCACCAAACCAAATATCGCCTTGAGCATCCATGTTGATGCTGTAGCCAGACTTTCCTTGTAACGCCACAATATCGAGCTGGTTCGTTTCTCGGTTTAACTTCGCTAGCCCGCTGCGAGTTGACACCCAAAGGGCGTCGTTTTTCGTATCATAAAAAACACTGGTCAGTTTGTTATTGGCTTTGCCATCTGTTCTTTGTGCAATACCTGAGGTAAATGGCCCCTCATACGTCTTATCAATGACATCGTAAATCCATAGTCCTTTTTCGTTCGTTAGCCATATTTTATTGCCTTTATACCTGGTCATTGAGCCAATGATGCGGCCGTCTCCCACTTCGGTAGAGTAGAAGTTGCTGAGTTCCGGATTGGTGATAGCGAAGCCATCGTCTTTGGTTCCCACAACGACAAGACCGGATTTGGTTTGATAAAGGCTAGAGACGCGTTCGTCTCCTGAATCTTTGTCGCTGATTGGAAACTGTAATACGGTATAGGGACTGTAGGCTTTTAACAGGTTCAAGCCTCTTTCTGTCGCTACCCATACATCGCCATTGTTCTGTAATAAGATATCTGTGACGGAATTGTCCGATAGGCCCTGTACTTCGCTGGTACATTGTTCAGATATAGCTGGAGGGGCAACATTAGGATTAAATAGACAAATACCGTGAGTAGAGGTACCAAGCCAGAATCTTGAACGTTCTGCTGCAACAAGTCGAGTAAAGTTTACGCCCTTATAAGCGATTAATTCCAGTGAGCTTTTTATAGGGTCTAATTTATAAAGACCAGAAGTGGAGGTAACGTAAAGCGTGTTACCGATTAACTCTATGTCAGTAAGTGTACTCGTTGTATCAGGCAGATAGCTGACTAGTTCTATACTGTCTGTTTGGTTATGATATCGATACAAATTTCGTTCGGATATAATCCAAAGTCTGCCGTCGTGAGTGGTTTTTAGCCTATTGATAATTTGTTTATCAAAAGATGATGCGACAGGGAGGGGATAATGATCAAATCTTTCTGTGTCTACATTTAAGCGGCTAAGGCCACTGAAGGTGCCCACCCAGATGTGTTGGCCGTCTAAGCTTGCTTCTAATTGAAGCGCGCTTAACGTTTGTAGGCCAGTAGACTTATCGTCTCCCCACATGCCAAAGTTTCTAAAGGTATAGCCGTCAAATTTGTCAATGCCCGATTGTGAGGCTAACCACAGAAAGCCATATTTATCTTCAGCAATGTCAGACACAGTAACGTGGGTGATACCACTTTCCATGTCAAAGGTATGAAAGGCTGGCGCCCCTATTTGTGCTTGCGCGGCAAAGTTTGAGCACACCATTAATGCAAAGAAAGAGAGAAAGCATGCTGAAAGGCGGCGCATAACATTGCAACATTAAAAATTATCCATATTTAGAAGTTACGCTAATTCAGCATTCTTTCAATAGAACAAAAGTTTAAATTGTATAAAAAAGCCCCTTGGGTAGGGGCTTTATTTCTCAAACATTGTATCGCTATTCTATATACAAAGGCGAATTACCAGCCACACTGGCGAGAAGCGTTTTGCTCATCCAGCCATGCTTTAAGTGGCGCAAAGTAATCAGCAATAGTGCTGGCGTCCATTTGCGGTGAGCCTGTTAGCGTTTCTAATGCATTTTGCCACGGCTGGCTCATACCCATTTCTAACATTTCATTTAGTGCGTTACCGGCTTCTTCACTGCCATAAATAGAGCAGCGATTCAGTGGGCCTTCGTCACCTGAAATATCACACAATGCCTTGTGGAATTGGAATTGAAGGATATGCGCTAGAAAATAGCGTGTGTAAGGCACATTGGCTGGGACGTGATATTTTGCACCTGGGTCAAACGCATCAGCGCTGCGCTCAACCGGCGCCATCACGCCTTGATACTTCTCTCTTAATTCCCACCAAAGCTGGTTGTATTGTTCAGGTGTTACTTCACCTGACATTACTTTCCAGCGCCACTGATCGACCATCAAGCCAAAAGGGATGAAGGCAATTTTATCCAGTGCTACCTGCATCAGCATGCCGATATCGTTTGATGCGTCTGGGATCTCGTCTATTAAGTCAATTTGCTTCAGGTACTTAGGCGTAATAGACAGGGCAATGGTGTCACCAATAGCTTCGTGAAAACCGTCATTGGCCGAGCCACGATATAGAAGTGGCTGATCTTTATAGGCGCGCTGATAATAGTTGTGGCCTAGCTCGTGGTGTATTACGTTAAACTCTTCGCCCGTCTTTTGGATACACATTTTGATCCTTAAATCATCCTTGTCGTCCAAGTCCCATGCAGAAGCGTGGCATTGTACATCGCGGTCTTCAGGCTTCTGAAACATAGAACGTTCCCAAAAAGTATCTGGTAGTTCTTCGAAACCAAGTGAAGAGAAAAATGACTCGGCCTGTTTAACCATAGCGATTTCGTCATAGCCTTGCGCAGCCAATGCGCCGGTAACATCAGGCACTTTCATTTCTTGCTGGGGCTTAACGATATCGTAGATGTTACCCCAGGTCTGGGCCCACATATTTCCTAATAAATGAGCAGGAATTGGCTTGTCTTGCGGTACTACATCTTCACCGTAATGTTCTCCAAGCTTTGCGCGAACGTGACAATGAAGCGACTCGTAAAAAGGTTCGACTTGTGTCCATAGACGATCTAGCTCCTTCGGAAAGTCGTCAGCAGGCATGTCGTATTTGCCACGCCACAAGGCGCTTACGTTTTCAAATCCAAGTTCTGCAGCACCCTCATTGGCCAGTGATACTTGTTCAGCATAAAGCGGCGCCATAGGTTTTGATACTTCACGCCATCCTGTCCAATACTCTAACAGTTTATCGGCGTCGCGAAGGGTAGCCATTTCAGAACTCATTTCAACTAAGCTCTTACAGTTGCCGTCATCACTGCAGTATTCTCCCGAGCCGTACATGGCACTAAGCTCGGAGCCTATTTTTGCCAGACGCTCTGCCTTTTGGGCATCTGCAGGGGGTGGCATGGTTAAGCTGTTTTTAAGCAAGTCAAGCTGCCTGCGAGTATCAGTATCAACCTCTACATTATTAAATTTAGCAGCTTCTTTTGCTAACTTTGCAACCTTTGTTGAAAGCACCTCGTTGAAGTAGGCGCTGACTGCAGCAGTATCGAAATTGATATTGGTAGCATAACTCCATTCTGCGTGCGCGGCGGGAACCTGCATTTTTGCAATATCATCTTGTGCTTGCTGTAAGAACTGCTTTGCATCTTGTGCTGTGAGTTCTGGTTTAATTTCTGTCTGAGTAGTACTTTCGCCACATCCCATAAGTGATAGGCTGACCACAGCGGCTATCAGAGTGCGTTTTTGATTAAGCATACTTTGTCCTTTAATTATTTTGATTTTAGCGTGAATCGACGTTCACATAGACATGCGTTAGCATTGTGTAACGCTCAGTAGCTTTTGTAAAACAAATTTGATATTACCTCTAATAGCGCAGGCTTTTTAGAAGTCGACTTCGGCATCAGAAGCGGTGAAAGGCATGGTGCTAGCCTCTTCTCAACTTGCTAAAAACTGGGCCATGCTGGATGATTTTGAAGGCGACCAATATGAGCGGGTCATTGTTCCTGTTAAGCTAGATAGCGGTGACATTGTAGACGCCTATATTTATCAAATAAAACCATCGAAATAGTGAGGGAATTTATGTCAACGGAAGAACCAGTTTATTGGGGGCTTAACGCTCGAAGCTATTGCACTCTCATACACGTTTCTCAATTATCAAGCTTTGTTATTCCTGGTTTGGGCATTGTTTTACCGATTGTGCTTTGGATTGCACATAAAGATCAAAACGAAGATATCAATCAGCACGGTAGAGTAACGGTAAATTGGTTACTTAGCTTACTCGTTTATTCAGTTATTTGTTTTATTCTTACCTTTATAATAATTGGCGCACTAGGTTTTATAGTACTTGGTTTGCTGAATATTATTTTCGCAGTAGTTGCAGCAGTAAAAGCTAACCAGGGCGAGCTGTGGGTTTACCCACTAAGCTTTCAATTTATAAAACGCTAGCAAAAATAGTACATAACGAGTACTTTATTTGAACAATGGAATGAAAACGTAACGACATATCAGGGACGGCAACTAGGTGCAAAATCAAACAGAAAGTAAAATTCCCGGCGCCAGCAGCGTTTATTGGTCTGCTATTCTGAGTTGTATCCTTTTTATCTTCGGTGGTTTTGCCATCGTGCTTTCTCTACTCTCAATATTTTTAGGACGTAACGCTAAAAAAGATTTAGCCCTTCCTTATGAGCAGTATGCAAACTCGTCAACGCTGACTAAGGGAAAGATAATTGCCTACATAGGTTTAGTGTTAAATATTGCTGTTTTAGGTTTAACAATATGGACACTCACTACAATTGGCTGGGATGCTTGGTCTGATGAATTTGTTCGTAGGTGGAATGAAGGACTTGAAAATCATCGACGCCAATAGGCGTTGGTATAGCTAACTACTTAATGTTGAGTTTATTACTTGAGCTTGCTACTGGGTTTTGTTTCCGGGTAAGACACCATGTAGCAAATACTGGTTTTTCACCTTTGCGTTTGTTTTAGACAGCATGGTCTCGTTGCGTTTAAACGAAGTTAGCGCTAGTGAACTGCTTTTACGAACTTTTTTAATGCCCTGAGATGGGGTGATTATTTTTAAACCTGTCACTGAAGGTGCTGTCACTTGTGCGTTGCTGACGTTAGGCATAAGCGTAATGGCTAATAGTCCAGCAGCTGAAAAAATGTTTTTACTCAGATTTTTCATCACATTTTTCTCTTTGGCGCAAAGTGTCTTTCGAAGGGGCGCCGATCGCAGAGGCGGTTGCACTCGCCTCGTTAATCGTCTTTGTTTGTTCCCCTTTATTACACCTAAAGTTAAGAAAAAGCGAAAGGTGCCGTGTTATACGAAGGTATGATTTCCAATACTTACAGTTAGAGCATACAAAGTGTTGTAGTTGGGCATCACCACGCGGTTACACCACCATCTACTGCTATGGTTTGCCCGTTCATGTAAGAGTTGCCAGGAGAAAGCATTAGCATCATGGTGTTAACGATTTCCTGTGGTTCGCCAAGTCGCTTCATTGGGCTGCCCAGGCCTAATTGTTCTCGCGCTTCAGGGGTGTTGTACCCATCTACGTTTAAAATATTGGTAGGACTATAGAAGGGGCAAATTGCATTAACGCGGACATTCTTTCGGCCGTATTCTACTGCGGCGGTACGGGTTACCCCAGACACAGCGTGCTTTGCAGCTGCATAAGCGCCACCTTTCGGCGCACCGCCTAACCCTGCTAATGAGCTTACATTTAAAATATGACCTTGCTTTTGTGTCAGCATAACGGGTATCTGGTACTTCATTCCAAACATTACGCCTTTTACATTTACCGCAAATTGGGAGTCCATGATTTCCTCGGTCATCTGATGAATTGGCGCTGGGTTGTGCGCTATCCCTGCATTATTCACAGCAATATCCAGCCTGCCAAAGGTTTCAATAGCTTTTTCAACTAGCGCTTTGTTTAGCGACTCGCTGGCAATATTACCCGCAATTACCACAACATCAGTGAGTGCTTTTACATCATTTTTCGTTTCTTCAAGGGCTGTTTCGTTGATGTCTGACAGAACAAGTTTTGCACCTCGGCTGGCAAGGCCTAGGGATAATAGCCGGCCAAAACCACTGCCAGCGCCGGTAATTAATACAACTTGTCCTGAGAAATCGAGTAAAGCATCCATTAGAAACCTCCTATAGTGAGTTTTTTAAAATTGTTTACAAAGCTTGTTATGACAGCTGCGTCTTCTCAATAAACTGAATAAGCAAATTAGCCAGCAGCTCCCCTTGGTCTTCCTGAATAAAGTGGCCACCATTTTCGACAAGGGTATGAGTCATACCGTTACAACCAGGAACTAACTTTTGAAATATTTTATCGCCACCTTTAGTGATAGGGTCGCTATCGCCAAAAGCCGTAACAAAAGGCTTGGTGTATAGTTTTAGTTTTTCCCATGCACGCCTGTTCGCTTGTGCCTCGGCATTGTCAGAACTTGTAGGAACAAGAAGGGGGAACATACGGGCGCCCGCTTTGTATGTCTCGTCAGGGAAGGGGGCGTCATAGGCCGCAAGTGTCGCTTCGTCTAAATCAGATACGGTAGCATTTTGTATAATGGTTGATGTTGGAAATACTGGTACATCCTGTGAGAATCGACGCCATTTGATGAAGGCGTCACTTGGCGCATGGTCGCCAGTGGGCAGTCCGGTATTAGACACCATTACACCCGAAAAACGCTCAGGCATATCGGCGACAAGTCGCAGGCCCAGTAAACCTCCCCAATCTTGACAAAATAGGGTAACAGGGCCTTTCGTAACCTGTGTAAACCAGTCTTTCATCCATATCACATGTCGAGCGTATGAATAGTCTTCTTTTCTTGTAGGCTTATCTGAGCGCCCAAAACCGATGAGATCCGGTGCTATTACATTGAACCCTGCTTCGGCCAATATAGGCATCATCTTTCGATACAAGTATGCCCACGTTGGTTCGCCGTGCATCAAAAGCACTGTATGCCCATCTTTTGGGCCACACTGATAATGGGCCATTGTTATCTCACTGCTGACTGTGTCAGTTACCTCAGTAAAGCAGGGGGAGTAAGGAAAATCAGTGATTTTTTTAAAGGCACTTTCCGGTGTTTTAAGCACTTGCATAGCTAACTGTCCTTTTGTAAGCGAAATGTAATAAATCATGCTGCTCAGTTAACAAAAACACTGGTTTTATTTTCTGTCAAATATTCGTTAGGCAAGGAAACACAGGCTCTGTACAGCGAAATGAATTCACAAAAGGGGCTGGCGGTTAATATTAAATATTATGATGAATGTCTATAACACCAATAAACTTGGATGATTGGCAACACTGCAATAACATCCAGTTAACGTGATAAACAGGACATGGTTATGACTGAGATGGAAAATAAAGCCGTAGAATATGCAGTACAGAAGGGTGTTGCCACGCTGACTATGCAGAGTGCGCCAGTTAATGCGCTCTCCCGCGCTATCAGAGTAGGGCTGATAGAAGGCATAAATAACGCACTAAATGACGATAGCGTAAGTGCCATTGTTATTACGTCTTCACTCCCTATTTTTTCAGGTGGAGCTGACATCAGCGAATTCTCTGGCGGCGATTTGTCTCCTATGCTGCCTGAGGTGCTAGATAAAATCGAAAATGCGTCTAAACCGGTTGTTGCTGTTCTCCCTGGACCTGCATTCGGAGGTGGCTTAGAAGTGGCGTTAGCTTGTCATCATCGCATCACCTTTGCCGACAATAAGGTGGGTCTTCCAGAGGTAAATCTAGGCATATTACCGGGCGCAGGCGGTACTCAGCGCCTTCCTCGGTTAGCCGATGTTCAAACATCGTTAGAAATGATCGTAACAGGCAAGCCAACGTCGGTGGTTAAACTGCCAGGTGTCTTCGACAAAATTTCTGACAAGCCCGAGCATTTGCTTGAAGATACACAAGCGTATTTGCAAGCATTAACGCCAGACAAAGCGATAAAGCGCACTAGCGATATAACGCTCACCATGTCCGATGAAACTCAAGCTGTGTTTGACGCTGTAACTGCTCAAACTAAAAAAGCGACCCGTGGTTTCTTTGCACCGTTAAAATGTATCGAAGCGGTACGCGGTGCTTACACGCTCGCTTTTGAAGACGGCCTCAAAAACGAGGGCAAACTCTTTATGGAATGCATGAATACGCCGCAAGCGCGTGCCCAGCAGCATTTCTTTTTTGCTGAACGCGCAGCAGGCCATGTGAGTGATTTCGACAAAAATACCCCTGAGCGCAGCATTGAGAAAGTTGCCATTATCGGTGCGGGGACAATGGGCGGAGGTATTGCGATGAACTTTGCAAACGCCGGTATCCCCGTCACTATGCTTGAGCTAAAAGAAGAAGCGCTAGAGAAAGGCTTGGCGCTTATTCGAAAGAACTACGAAAATTCAGCGAAAAAAGGCAAGTTAACCCAAGAGCAGGTAGAGAGCCGTATGGCACTGCTTTCGGGAACTACATCGTATGACGATTTAGCTGATGTAGATCTTGTCATAGAAGCGGTTTTCGAAAAGATGGAAGTAAAGAAAACCGTATTCTCGACGCTAGATAAAGTGTGCAAGCCGGGGGCTATTTTGGCTTCGAACACATCGACGTTGGATATTGACGAAATAGCGACAGCCACATCTCGTCCTGAAGATGTGATTGGTCTTCACTTCTTCTCGCCAGCGAATGTGATGAGACTGCTAGAAGTGGTTAAAGCAGAGAATACATCTGCTGAAGTCATTAAAACCTGTATGAAAATGGCTAAACGCATTAAGAAAGTGGCGGTATTGGTAGGCGTTTGCTTTGGATTTGTGGGTAACCGCATGATTGAGCCTTACGGCCGTGAAGCTAACCGCCTACTACTTGAAGGTGCAACGCCCGAGCAAGTTGATCGCGTTCTAACCGAATTTGGCATGCCAATGGGGCCATTTACCATGGGCGACATGGCTGGATTAGATATTGGCTATTATGTACGCCAATCTCGACAAGAGCACATTGCACACGACCCCGCTTACGGTGCAGTGGCTGACCGTTTAGTAGAAAAAGGGCGCAACGGTCTTAAAACTGGGCGCGGTGCTTACAACTATGAACCTGGCAGCCGAGTTCCTATCCCAGATCCAGAAGTACTAGAAATTGCAAAGCAAGAAGCTGAGCGTTTAGGTGTAGTTCAGCGCTCTGACATCAGCGATGAAGAAATTCTGGTTCGTGTCATGTACTCATTGATTAACGAAGGTGCTGCCATTTTAGAAGAAGGCATTGCAGCAAAATCTAGCGACATCGATGTGATTTACGTTTATGGCTATGGCTTCCCAGTATATCGCGGCGGGCCTATGCAGTATGCCGATGAAGTAGGGCTTGGCACTATTTTAGATAAGCTAACTACCTATCGCGATCAATTGGGTGAGTACGGAAAAATGTGGCTTGAACCCAGTGATTTGTTGGTGGAATTAGCACAGAGCGGTGGCACGTTTAAAAGCTACCAATCGAAATAATTATAGCTCTGGTTAGTGAGAATGAATTGACGGTGAGAGCTTGCGATAGCTCTCGTTACCCAAAATCAGAACTCGGTAAAGCTAGGTAGCTTTGAGAATAAGCACAAAGCCCTGTCTAAACTTTGGCTGAACTTTCAGCCCAACTGAAAGGAACATAAACATGCGTGATGCAGTTATTGTAAGTACAGCACGTACGCCAATCGGGCGCGCTTATAAAGGTGCGCTGAACAACTTACCCGCCCCTTCATTGGGTGGCCATGCCATTCAAAACGCAGTAGCGCGTGCAGGGATCGACCCTGCCAGTGTTGATGACGTGGTCATGGGCGCTGCACTAACCCAAGGCAGCGGCGGCATGAATATAGGTCGCCTAGCGGGTCTGGCTGGTGGTTTACCGGTCACCGTAGCGGGTATGACACTCGACCGCCAGTGTAGCTCTGGTATGTATGCCATTGCTACCGCGGCAAACTCAATTCGCACTGGCGACACCAATATTATGGTTGCGGGTGGGTTGGATTCTATTTCGTTAGTGCAAAACAAGAACATGAATATGTTTCGTGCAGTAGACCCTGCACTGGTTGCTAAGCATAAAGATATTTATATGCCAATGCTTCAAACCGCGGAAGTGGTGGGTAAGCGCTACAACATTAGCCGTGACGTGCAAGACGAATACGGTTACCAAAGCCAAATGCGCACAGCAGCGGCTCAAGAAGCGGGTAAGTTTGATGATGAAATTGTACCTATCACAGCGGTTCAAGCCGTATTCAACAAAGAAACAGGGGAAACGACAGAGCGCGAAGTAACACTCTCAAAAGACGAGGGTAATCGCCCTGAAACAACCTTAGAAGGGCTTAAAGCACTTAATCCTGTTATCGAAGGCGGTTGTATTACGGCAGGTAACGCAAGTCAGCTTTCTGATGGCGCAAGCGCGACAGTGATTATGGATGAGCAGTCAGCGGCAAAGGGTAATGCTCAGCCTCTAGGTATTTATCGCGGTATTGCAGTAGCAGGCTGTGAGCCGGATGAAATGGGGATTGGCCCAGTGTTCGCTATTCCCAAGCTATTAAAGCAGCATGGATTAACCATGGACGATATTGGTCTATGGGAGCTAAACGAGGCGTTTGCAGTACAGGTTCTGTATTGCCGCGACAAGTTGGGCATTCCAGACGAACTATTAAATGTAAACGGCGGTGCCATTTCTATTGGTCACCCATACGGCATGAGCGGTGCTCGCATGGTGGGTCACGCACTCATCGAAGGTAAACGACGCGGTGCGAAATATGTTGTTTGCACCATGTGTATTGGTGGCGGCATGGGCGCTGCTGGTCTATTTGAAGTTATATAGGTATTGGGTATGGAAGGTTATAAAGCTCCACAACGTGACGCCATGTTTGTAACACATGAGCTATTAGATTATCAAAATCACTATCAAAAACTGGGCTTCGAAGAAGCATCTGAAGACCTAGTGTCTGCAATTTTTGCTGAAGCGGCCAAATTCTCTGAAAACACGCTTGCGCCTATCAACGCGTCGGGCGATGAAGAAGGGTGTAAATGGGTAGACGGTGAAGTTACTACGCCAAAAGGGTTTAAAGAAGCTTACCAAACATACGTAGAGGGCGGTTGGCCCAGTATGTCTCACCCAGAAGAGTTTGGTGGTCAAGCGCTACCGTATTCACTGTCTTCTATTATTGCAGAGTGGTTTTCTGGTGCTAACCATTCCTGGGCGATGTATCCGGGCCTGAGCCAGGGCTGTATGGAAACCCTTAAGGCGCACGGTACTGAACTTCAGCAAAAAATGTTTCTAGAGAAGCTGGTTAGCGGTGAGTGGACAGGCACTATGTGTCTTACCGAAGCGCACTGTGGTTCAGATTTGGGCATGTTGAAATGTCGCGCTGAACCTCAGGAAGACGGAAGCTACAGCTTAACGGGCACCAAGATTTTTATCTCTGCTGGTGAGCACGATATGTCTGAGAATATTGTACACATAGTATTGGCTCGCCTGCCTGATGCGCCTGAGGGGACTAAGGGTATCTCTTTGTTCGTTGTGCCTAAGTTCAACGTATCCGAAGACGGTGAAAAACAAGATAGAAATGCGGTAAGTTGCGGCAGTATTGAACATAAAATGGGTATTAAAGCCAGCGCAACTTGTGTTATCAACTTTGACGGTGCTAAAGGCTTTTTGATTGGCCCACCTAACCGTGGTTTGAACTGCATGTTCACCTTTATGAACACCGCGCGTATAGGCACTGGTCTTGAGGGCTTAGCTGCATCTGAAGCCGCTTTCCAGGGCGCACTGCGCTACGCGAAAGATCGTATTCAGTTCCGTTCATTGACTGGCCGAAAGAACCCAGAAGGTCCGGCCGATCCCATTATTGTGCATCCTGATGTACGCCGTATGCTCTTAACGCAAAAAGCGTTTGCAGAGGGCAACCGCGCACTTGCCGCTTATTGCATGCAGCTGGTGGACGTTACACTTTACGGCAACGATGCGGCTGAAAAACAGGTTGCAGACGCGAAACTCGCTTTCTTAACACCTATCGTTAAAGCGTTTTTAACAGAAACGGCCCAAGAAGCAACCAGTTACGGTATGCAGGTATATGGTGGTCACGGCTTCATTAAAGAATGGGGCATGGAGCAGCTAGCTCGCGACACGCGCATTTGTACCATGTACGAAGGTACTACAGGTATTCAAGCTGTCGACTTGCTGGGTCGTAAAGTGATGGGTTCTAACGGTGAGCTATTAAACGTATTTGTTCAAGAGGTGCGAGACTATTGCAATGCCCTGCGTGACAACGCTCAGTTTAGTGCTTGGACTAACGCGTTAAACTCTCATCTTGACGAATGGCAGCAGATCACTATGGACATCGGTAAGGCAGCAGCGTCGAACCCAGATGAAATTGGTGCAGCGTCTGTCGATTACTTAATGTATTCAGGTTATGTCACCGTTGCTTACTTCTGGCTAAAAATGGCAGTGAAAGCACAAGAACAGCTTGATGCAGGTAGCACCGAAACCGAGTTTTATAAGAGTAAAATTTTAACAACGGGCTTCTACTTTGACCGCTTGTTGACGCGTACTCGCTCGCTCGTTTCTGCTATGCAGTCAGGCGCTGATAACTTGATGTCTATGCCAGAGAGTATGTTTGCCATAGAGTAACTACATAAAATCAAGACCACGTGCGCTATTAAAATACGTACGAAAAGCCGAGAAAATAATGTAGCCGGGAAAATGATTTAATCAGTAATCATTGGATACCTTATTTTGCTCGGCTTTTTTGTTTGTTGAAATAACATAGAGGAAGTGAGCACATTGATTGATTCCAAATACGCAATGGTTGACGGGGCCTCCATTCATTATTTATCCCGAGAAGAAGAAGGCGCAAAGAACCCTTTAATTATAATGCTTCATGGCTTCCCGGAGAACGCACACACGTGGGAAGCGTTAATGGCGTTGCTTCCGACATCACTAGACATCATTGCTCCAGACTTGCCCGGTTATCATTTATCGAGCCCACTACTCAATGAAAAAGACTATCAGGTTCCATCGCTTATCAGCCGAATGGCCGCGTTTATCAAGAAAGTTAAAAAAGGTCGACAGGTCATTTTGTTGGGGCACGATTGGGGTGGGGCAATAGCGTGGCCATTAGCCGCTTTTCACCAAACATTGATTAGCAAACTCATCATTGTAAATGCTGCGCATCCGTCTTGTTTTACACGCGCAATTAAAACCTCTCCTTTGCAAAGAGAAAAAAGCCAGTATATCGCTACGCTTATAGATAGGAACGCAGAACGCATTCTTTCAGATACAGACTTTCAGCTATTGAAAAATATGATCGGAAACCGCCTTTTTGAGCAAGAATCTAGCTACTCAAGAAAGTTACTCAACGATTGGCGTGAGCCTGAAATCCTTAGCGCGATGCTCAGCTACTATAGGCAAATGCCACAACAAGTGCCTCAAATGAGTGTATCTAAAAAAGTGTTAGATGACATTCGTATACCCGAGATATTTATTCACCGCCCAACGCTACTATTATGGGGAGAGCAGGATGATGCATTTGATTTAAGTGTAATAGATAAAATTGAACACTATGTTCCGCAGATTACAAAGCGGTTCAATTCGAGTGCCTCGCATTGGTTACACAGGGAAAAGCCTGAGTGGGTGCAAAAAGAAATGATAGATTTTATAGAGACCTAGAAAGGGGTGAGGCCCCTAAAAGGGGGCCTCCAGTGCGGCGTCCTGCCGCTACCATGTTGAACTGATGTATCACATGGTGTGACTAATTTTTTGTATTAAATTCTGCCGTTAAGTTCAGCTGAAATAGGTGAGCTTTGTAAACCTTGCTCAGCAATCCAAGCTTGTAGTGTTTTGCCGTCAGACTCTGGCTGAGCCAAGTCTTTACTAGGCATTTTCTTTACAAGCAAAGTACCTACTTCGACTGCATTGTTTGTAATTGCCGTGCGAATAAGGCTTTGGCCATTGCATGAAATACCAGAGTAGTAGTCGCGAAGTTTTAGTTTGTAGTCCGACTGCACGCTACGCATTTTCTTGCGAAGTTCACCTTTGTCATCTGCCTGAACAATAGTGCAAATGTTTGCCAGTGCTTCGTTGATGTCATTAGCCTGAGCTGCGTTAGAGAAAGCTAAAGTAGATGCCGCAATTACTAGAGAAGTTTTAACGATTTTCAACATGGTTAAATTCCTTCGTTTGTTGTTTTTAAGATTATGTTTGTTCGTTGGAATGCATTAAACCCTAATCTAAGTTGTTGAAAAACATATACTGAAATAACGGGGTATAGTTTCCTATACGTGTAGGGGGAGAGGGACAATGAAAGATAGACTATACGAAAATGCATCATAATAACGTGCTATTTGTCATCTTGTTCAGTTGTATTATGTTATCCTAATGTTTCGGGTTTGCCGTTAAGTAAATGGAGAAAACGTCATGGATGCTTCTGCTTGCTTTAAATTAAATGGGTTCAAATTTAATCGCACAGAAAATACGGTTGAAAAAAGTGGCGTTGTCGTAAAACTCACTAATAAAGTTTCTGAAGTATTAGCATTGTTATTGAATGCGAATGACGAAGTGGTAACACGAGATATATTGCTACAGGAAGTTTGGCCCAATAGATTTGGAGCCGATGAATCGCTCTCGAGAGTTATTTCGGATCTGAGAAAAAAGCTAGAGTTACTGGAGCCAGGTCTGAGCTCAGCGATTGAAACTATTCCTAAACGTGGCTACAAATTCAATACATCAGTAATAAAAACAGACCCGAACGAAACTGTTAGTGTGAAAAAGCCTACTCCTTCAAATCGGCTTCGCTATATAGGTTTTGTTACAGCTACGCTTGTTATCGTGACGGTGCTAGGTGGCTATTTTTCTCGCAATACCCAAAAACTTGATCTAGCGCTCGATGGCGTTGCAGTGCTTACGTTTGACGACCTTTCTAATGAATCTAATTTAAAGAGCTTACCTGTTGGTATTACAGAAGAAATTCTTCAAATACTTGCGAGTGAAACTGATATGCGAGTCATTTCTCGCAAATCATCGCACTACTTTTCAGAACAAACATTACCTATCACAGAGGTTGCCAGAGAGTTGGGTGTACGCTTTTTAGTGGAAGGGACCATTCAGTACCACGACAGCCGTGTAAAAATATCAACAAGAATCATTGATGGCAAAAATGGAAAACTAATATCAAATGGGAGTTTTTCATTTGATGGCAGTGATATCTTCAACATACAGCGTGATGTAGCACGGAGTATAGCGTTGACGACATCATCACTGTCGATAGCCGTTCAACAGAATGATTCTGATAGCAGTATTAATTATAATGACCAATTACAATTTTTATCATTGAAAGCCAGCCTTTTAAATTTAGCGCCCGAAAATCTCGAAGCGTTACAAGAAGATGTCCAACAATTGGTGAAAAGAAATCCAGATTTCCAAGATGCACAATTCCTGCTTTCTAGCATTTTCAGTATACGCGCGAACTGGGTACAGATTGAAGAGGCAGTCGCACTGGAGATGTCATCGGCAATTTTAAAAGGCAAAGAAGAAGCAAATAAACTAAATGCATTATTCTGGTTCGCAAAAGCAATGATGATTAGCCCCAGGGCTACAACACCAAGAAGTGGAGATGCATCACTAGCACTCGAGTATTTCGAAAAAGCATTTAGCCTAGAGCCACACAATACGCTTATTTTAGAGTGGTACTTGGCAATATTGCAGGTGGCGGGAAAAGCGGATTACGCTAAACAACTTGCTGAGATGAAATTAGAGAGCGACCCATATAATGGCACATTGCTAAATGGGTTGGCTATGTATCACTACACCCATGGGCAGTATGAGTTATCTAGAAAGTATGCGTTGCGTTTAAGCGCCGTTGATCAAATAGGACCAGAGGGGCCAGCTCGATTAGCTTACATCCATGTAGTGAAAAATGAAATTGTTGAAACAGATGCACAAGCGCAGGAGTGCCTTGCGCGCAGTATTCGATTCATGAACTGTTGGGTTCATAAAGCTGAAGTTCATGAGTATACCGGTGAAAAGAAAGTTCTCAGTCAAATCCACGAGGTAATGAAGAAACTTGCACCACCAGTTACAAAAACATTAACTTTGCATGAGCTAAATCACAGTGAGTCTGAAAATAGAATCGAACGCATTGAAGCATATTTAAGTAGCGTTAAAGAATATGATTTCAACGTTGGCTTCTTTCCTCAAGTTTATTTGTATGCGGTATCTCAAGTGCCCAATGGACAGCAAGAACGCTATGTTGATCTTGCTTTGTCGAAAGTATCTAACGGTCAAGCTATCTTATTCAAAAAACTGCTTTATCCAAACGATGTAAGCAATGAACTCCCGATTGTCGAAGAGATTACGCGAGCGTTGGAGAATAATAATAGAAGTCGTTACTACGACTATTATCTAGCGCAGCTTTATACGCAAATGGGTCAATATAGTGATGCACTCGATATATTAGCTACTTTGATTAATGACAGATCTGTTCCGGTGAGCTTCGAGCGATTTTATGGAATTGAAAGTGATCCCTTCTTCCATAATATGAGGGACATACCAAGGTTTAAGATGCTTCTAGAAAAACATGAAGAAAATAAACTGGTATTAAAGATGGCCATTTCAGAGAACAATAAAACGGCCAACGTTATTGAAAAGGCTATGGCACTTTAACGCGTATTTTTTTTCGTTCTATGTTGGCTCATTTGTTTATTCGTTAGCCCCAAAAACTTGGCAGCGTTATTGTAGAAGATATCAGCTTTCTGCGTAAGGGTTAGTGCATCACTGTCATTGATCGTCGCTATTGCATCGTCAATAATATCGGGCCATACCATCTGGTCGCTCCCATACAAAATACGGTCCCCAAAACCCGAGTCAGTCAGTGCTAATATATAATTTATGACTTCTTTTTCTGGCAGGATCCAATTTACAACCGCAATATCAACATAGACATTGGGGTGCATGTATAAAAGTGATTTTAAGTCTTCGATAAAGGGCCAGCCACCATGCATTATATATAGTTTTAATTTCGGGTATTTCACTAACAGGTTTTCTATTTGACCCGGCGATGCATTATATGCACGCATTCCGCCCAACATCTCTGGCAAATAGTGCAAGCCAAAATTAGGGCCCCCAGGAAAAATATGTACTCCAATTGGCACACCGAGCTCTTCTGCAAGTTTGAAATAACGTTCAATTGAAGGGTGGTCTAATCTCTTACCCTCATAAAACGGCGCGAGTTCAGCGATAACATCTAAATAACCAAGCTCATGTTGCTTTTTTAGTATTGATGGCGGTTTCGCCGCATTGGCTACTAAAATCGTACTTGGCGCATCTTCCAGCCATAATTCACCAGTAGTTACTACTGCTTTCACAACATTGTATTTATGAAATCGTTGCAGTACTTCTTGTTTGAGATGCGCTGCGTTTTTCGCCGAACGGTAGGTTTTGCCTCGAAGCGTTGGTGGATGTTCCAGACCAAACAATGGACTATCGTCTTCATAAGCGTGAACATGTACATCAATGATAGGACCCATATACTTTGACGCAGAATAAGCCGATAAAGAGAAAAAGGTGAATATGAGGGCAGTCGTGAACATTGTGTTTGGGATAGCCATAAGCTTTTATCCAATTAGAAGTTCTATTGAAAAAATTATGCAAATAAACGCCGAGGCGACTAAATTAATCGCCTCCAAAGTATTTTAGAAGCGGTATGCTATTGATGCTGACCATGTTGATAAGTCAACTTCCCCAGTACCACCTAAGTCGCCATTTGAGTATTGAAAGTACTCAAGCCCAACTAAAATGTTTTCAGATAAATTCCAGTTTACTCCAGCGCCATAAGAGAACTCATTACTGTAATTTTCTCTATCAAACTTAGGCCCATCGGGTAAAAATGCCGTTAAAACAATGTTTGTCGTTGTGCCCACCATTACATAGGGGGAAAGTGTTTGATCTGCCAAAAATCTATAACCAATAGATGCGTTAGTTAAACCATCGAGTTCTATGTCTAGACCTCTTACTGTTTCTCCACCTCGTGGGGTAACTCGACTTTCTGATTTTGAAAAGCCCTTTCCATGACGTAATTCGACAAAAACTCCATTGTCGAAAACATAACGCATTTGAGCGAAAGCCAAATCGATATCTACCTCTGCTTCTATGTCTACTATTGAACCATCCGGTGTACACGCACACTGATCATAATTTTTAGGTTTACTTGTGCCTAAACTAAGTCCTACCTCTATATTTGCTAGTGCATTAAAAGAAGAGAGGGCTGTGCAAGTGAATAGAGCTATAAGCTTTTTGTTGAGTGAAGTTTTCATTTTTATCTCCATGAATAGTATTTGCCTTAATGGCAACAAAATCATGGACGTATAGCACTAACAAAACCTTTCTTTTTTCTGAAGAAAGCCTGAGTTAAGGTTGATATTTTTTTGAAATACAAAGAAAAAGGCCCCGTAGCAGAGGGGCCTTCCAGTGCAGCATTCGCTGCCACCATGTTGAATCGGTTCACATGGTAATGTGAATGAGTAATTAAATTCGTTCGTTAAGCTCAGCTGAAATTGGAGAGCTTTGTAACCCTTGTTCTGCAATCCATGCTTGTAGTGTTTTACCGTCAGACTCAGGCTCAGATAAATCTTTACTTGGCATTTTCTTTACAAGCAGTGTACCTACTTCTACCGCATTGTTAGTTAGCGCAGTTCTAATTAGACTCTGTCCGCCGCATGACACACCAGAGTAATAATCACGTAGCTTCAATTTAAAGTCAGACTGTACGCGACGCATTTTTTTACGTAATTCGCCTTTATCATCAGCTTGAACAATGGTGCAAATGTTCGCTAGTGCTTCATTTACATCATCAGCTTGTGCGGTATTTGAAAAGGCTAGTGTAGATGCAGCAATGACCAGAGAAGTTTTAACAATTTTCAACATGGTTAAATTTCCTTCGTTTCTTACGTTTTATTAATCGGTTTGTTTGTTCGGGATTAATTAAAAAACAATCAAAGTGATTAAAAAACATTCTCTAAAATAACCACGTATATGGGGTAATACCTTATACTAAAGATGTAAATAGACTAGAGTTTGCTATAGCCTTTAGTATTAAAGGGCTGAGAGGGAAGCACACCCGGCAAAGTGGGTGATTGAAAAAGCGTCAAAAAAACAGCATTGAAGCTGTTTTTTTTATTTTATGACAAGCAAGAGCGAGCTATTGTTTGTATTTACCAAGCAAATCTGTCTCTATGTGATGCCCATCGGTTACCTTGTTTACAACCCAAGTAAGGCTGTTGCTGTGCGCTCTGTTGTAATGAGGCCGTTTAAAAACTTAGAGCGGAGCGCGCCTCTTATCGCTTTAAACTTATTATCGCCTGCGGCTACACCAATAACTGGTTTTTCTGGCGTTGCTTTAAGCTTAAAGCTGGTCACTCTTTCATTAATATCGCATTTAATAAGTGCGCCTTCTTCATTGAAAATCCAACTTATTATTTCGCCACTCGCGCCAGAGTCGCCGAGTATGGCTAACTCGTTGTCATCAATAAATCCGTCTTTGTAAAGTGGCGATACGCTACCTAGATTACCAATACCAACGAAACTAATGTCTGCTTGCTCGGCAAGTGAATGAATGCGAGAAATGTGTTGTTGTTGCTGCCAAACCTCTCGCTCGGCTTTACAAGACGCAATAACAGGGGTTGGCATAGGATAATGCTGTGCCTTGACACGATCGGCAACTCGCACGGCAACATCATAGCGAGTCGCTTCTCCGTTATCAGCGATGTTGCCTACTAAAGACACGATTTTATGCTGAGGACAGTGAAGAATAGACAATTCATCTGCACATGCACGAAGCACTCGTCCTGTGCCAAAGGCAATGGTCTGCGGAGCATCAAACTTCAGCGCCCGCTCTATTGCAGCGGCACCCGCTTGCCCGAGCCCTTGAGTAGAATTAGGATCGTCGTCTACGTTGGGCACCACGTCGCAGAATGTGAGTCCAAACTTTTCTTTAATACCTTGCGCTAATTCCATGCATCGGGCGATAGGGTGCTCTAAACGCACCTTAACCAACCCCTCTGACACCGATAACGCAACAAGCCGTTGCGCACTTTGACGTGATGTTTTCAGTGTTTTTGCAATTTCATCTTGGGTCTTCCCACCGACATAATACATCCAACCTGCTCGTGCGGCTTCATCTAGTTTGTTGAGTTCGTTTTGTGCTTTTTTACTCATTTATTTTTCTCGCGTTAAAAAGGTCAGGGATGTAAGCATTGAATTCGTCCCATGAATTTAGCGTGTTAGCCTTGGATGAAAAATTAGTTTCGCTACAGTCAAGTAAATGTGAGCCGCCTTTATAATGAAAGTATGGCATCTTGGCTGCTACTGCGGCGGCTAAACCTGGTTTTGAATCTTCAATAACTAAGCAGTTCTCGGGTTTGACATTCATCTTTTTAGCAGCGTACAAAAACAAGTCTGGGGCTGGTTTGCCTTTTTCTACCATAGAGCGCGTAAAAATACGCTTCTCAAAGTAAGAGAGGAGTTCTGTACCGTTAAGTGCTTTCATTGTTCTTTCAAGTGAGCTGCTGGTCGCGACACAATATAGAACGTTTAGTGCTTGAAGGTTTGATAGTACATCATTGATACCGGGTGTTCGTCGTAACGAGTTCTCAAACTTTCTGAAGAGCAGTGCCTGAAAATCCGCTTTTATTGCTGTAGTCAACTCAAGAGAAAAATCCTTATTCACTACCCATTCTACGTGTTCCATACTCTTGCCAAGGAAATGTTCAATAAAATATGGCTTAGTTAATGAAACGCCGTAGTTTGTTAGCACTTCCTGCCAAGATTCCATGGATAGCACTTCGCTATCAATAAGCACGCCATCACAATCAAAGATTACGAGTTCCACGGTATTTGGTTGCAAAAAGTATTTTTCCTTTTAATAACTGCTACTAAGCTGGGGATATCCGTGACAAAACCGAATACACCTCTTTATGTTAGGTTTAGACGTATACAGTGAAGTAACGTGAACATTTGCCTAAGTGTAAAGTAATTGATGCTCTGCTTTCTACCTTTTAAAAAAGATTCGTTAAGGAGATTAAAAGAAGTCGGCCCAGTGTTCAATTTATTAACAATTATGGCAGTGCCAAATTCCCGTAAGTTCAACAATATAGACGTTTTAGCGCGCAACGTTGGCGAAAAAATAGCAAATGTATAAGTGTTAAAAGTATGCCTAAACGTCACATTGTTTTGTTAATAGGTGTTTACAATTCCATTTCCTTATGCAAATATTCACGCAAATGAGATATGTCCCAAGTTATGAGCGAATGCTCAAATGCGTAATTTGACTAAGGGGCTAACACCTACAACACGAGATTTGAAGATGAAGTCAACGTCGAGCGATATTGATATTTCACAAGTAAGCGATGAACAACTGCCCGTCGCTAAACATAAGTTAAAAGGCTGGAAACATTTCATGGGCTTATACGCCGGTGAACATGTTGCCGCCACTGAATTTGTATTCGGTGCAACCTTTGTTGCACTTGGCGCATCCATGACCGACATTTTGTTGGGCTTACTCATCGGTAACTTACTCGCCGTTCTAAGCTGGACGCTAATTACTACGCCTATCGCTGTAGAAACTCGTTTAAGCCTGTATTCTTATCTTCAGAAAATAGCCGGCGATTCGATGACCAAGCTCTATAACTGGGCAAATGTGGTTATATTTACAGTGATATCGGCCGCTATGATCACTGTATCGGCAACGGCCGTGCGTTTTGCGTTAAATATACCTGCACAGTTAAATTGGTATCCGACAAATCTAGCCTTTGTTGCCGTGGTACTTGCTGTGGGCGTCATTGTTGTTTTTGTTGCTATGTATGGGTTTAACGCCGTATCAGATTTCTCACGTATTTGCGCACCGTGGTTGTTCACCATGTTCATTTGCGGCCCGCTTATTCTTATGCCCGCGCTTGCTGAGTCTGTAATAGGGCAAACGTTTCTAACATCTTGGGATGACTTTATGCATATCGGTAGTACATCGGTATGGACGGGGCTAACTCAAAGCGGTGAACCAGGTATTGGTTTATTAGAAGTTATTGGCTTCTCGTGGGCAGCAAACACCATAACGCATTTTGGCCTTATTGATATGGCGCTGCTGCGTTTTGCTAAGCGCAAACGCTACGGTCTTTGCACATCTGCGGGCATGTTATTCGGTCACTACGTTGCTTGGATTTCAGCGGGTATTATGGGCGCAGGAACAGCGGTTATTGTACAAAAATCTATCGTTGAGTTAGACCCAGGTGACGTGGCTTTCCATGCATTAGGTTTGTCTGGGCTTGTCATCGTAATCGTAGCCGGCTGGACCACTGCAAATGCAAACCTTTACCGTGCAGGGCTTGCGGCACAAGCTATTTTTAAAGATAAATCACGCACTAAAACCACTGCGATTGTTGGTATGGTTACAGTTGCCATTGCGTGCTTCCCATTCGTATTCACTAAATTATTGCCGCTGTTGACATATGCAGGGTTACTAGTTGTTCCCGTAGGCGCAATTGTGTTTGCTGAACACATGATTTTCCCTCGTATAGGATTTACTCGTTATTGGGCGCATTACCAAAGCCTTACTCACAGTACACCAGCGGTAGCTAGCTGGGGACTGGGACTCGTGTTCGGTTTTGGTTTGAATGCCTTAGATGTTATGTCTTTCTATTATTTATTTATCCCTACGTGGTTCTTCACCATTGCAGTGTATACAGCTCTGGCCGCGAAATATGGCGCAAAGAAAACATATCCCGAGCAAGAAGCACAGTTAAATGCTTTTGATGCCCGTGTTGAAGCGCATCAGCAGCAAGAAGCAGATTTAGCAAGCGATCACGTTGAAGATATCAGCGCCGTTTCTAAACTATTACGCTTAACTTCAGTGGCTAGCTTGGTTGTTTCTATAGCACTGGCATTTAAAACATTTTCTTTTAGTGACACGCTCACTGTGTATGAGTCGAACCGAGATTTATTCTTCAACGTTGGTTTCGCGTGCACGGTTATCTATTTCGTTACTGCGTATTGGGCGATGCGTCGCCAAAAAGCGCTACAAAGCTAATAAGGTTCTTATGCAATCTCAAACGTCTATTTTATTGAACAGAGCGAACTTATCGTCGTTACCCAGTGACGTTATGCGTCCAGCTTATGATGTGGAGAATGTTCAAACAGGTATTGTTCACATTGGTGTGGGTGGTTTTCATCGTGCGCATGAAGCCATGTACGTAGACAGATTAATGGCAAAAACCGGCGATTTGTCGTGGGGTATTTGCGGTGTCGGCCTTCGCGAAAATGACCGTGCCATGAAAAAAGTGTTCGACGAGCAAGATAACCTTTATACCTTGGTTGAAAAGCACAATGACGGCGCTCGCAGTGCATCAGTGATTGGCGCAATGACAGGTTTTCTAATGGCACCGGACGATCCGCAAGCAGTCATTGAAAAAATGGCTGAGCCCGAAGTACGCATCGTATCTTTGACCATTACAGAAGGTGGATACAACTTTGATGCGTCTACAGGAGAGTTCATTACTACGAACCCCGATGTAATTCACGATATTGAAAACCCTAAACAACCTAAGTTGGTTTTTGGTTATTTAGTTGCTGCGCTTAAAAAGCGTAAGGAAAGCAATATCAAGCCGTTTACTGTTATGTCGTGTGACAATATCCAACATAATGGTCATGTGCTTAAGAAGATGTTGCTTGCGTACATTGAGTTGTTCGATCAATCTTTTGCGACCTGGGTAAATGAAAACGTAAGTTTTCCTAACTCGATGGTAGATAGAATAACGCCTGCAACAACCAGCGAAGATATCGTTACGTTAGAAGCTCATGGCGTAAAAGACAGTTGGCCAGTGGTATGTGAACCTTTCGACCAATGGGTTATTGAAGATGACTTCTGTAACACCAAGCCTTCTTTCGACGTTGTTGGCGCACAATTTGTAAACGATGTGGCGCCTTACGAAAAGCTTAAGCTTCGCATGCTCAATGCGGGGCATTCTGTGTTGGGACTAGTTGGTTCGGTTGCTGGCCTTAGTACTATCCATGAAAGCGTAGAAGCGGTGCAGCTTAAGCAACTACTGTCTGTTTTCATGGAAAAGGAAGTCATGCCGACGTTGGATAAGGTTGAAGGGATTGATGTATTTGATTATCGCGATACGTTACTTTCGCGATTTTCAAACCCTTTCATAAAGGATACGCTAGCACGTATTTGCCTTGAAAGCTCTGCCAAATTACCGGTATTTCTACTGCCAACAGTAAGAGATAACCTGGCTGCGGGGCGTGACGTAAGCATTAGTGCGCTAGTGGTAGCTTGCTGGGCATATTACTCTGATAAGCACGCGTCGCAAGATGGGAAGCCTCTGGAAATCAATGACGTTCTAGCTGACAAGCTACATAAAGCAGCAAAAGAAAATGAAGTTGATGCGCTTAGCTTTCTTAAGCTAGATGAGGTGTTTGGTGAATTAGCTAAAAATGAAGTGTTTGCGGGTTGCTACCACTCTCATTTAGAGCGCATATATCAAAACGAGCCTGTGCTTTTGTTAAGTGAAGAACTTGCTAAATCCAAGCTTGCTATGGCAAAAGCTAGTTAGAAATGAAAAGAGGGTAGTGCGCTACCCTCTTTTTTTGTGTCTGCTACAAAGAAAAAAGCGACCCGAAGGTCGCTTCTTAAAGTGCAGATTTCTCTGCAACCATGTTGAACTGGTTCACATGGCGTGAAACTGTTTTACAGTCGGTCGTTGAGCACCGCTGCAATTGGGTTATCTTGTAAGCCGTTTTCGGCAACCCAAGCCTGTAACGTTTTACCGTCAGCTTCAGGTGCCTGTAAATCGCTCTTTGGCATTTTCTTTACCAACAATTCACCAGCCTCTACAGCATTATTCAGAAGAGCCGTGCGGATAAGGCTATTACCACTGCAACTAATGCCTGAATAATAGTCTTTTAGCTTCATGCGGTAATCTGACTCTACAGAACGCATTTTCTTACGTAGTTCGCCTTTATCGTCCGCTTGTACAATAGTACAAATGTTTGCAAGCGCCTCGCTCACATCAGCCTGTGCCACGCCCGATACACCAAGTGTCGCTGCGATAACAAGAGAAGTTTTAACGATTTTCAACATGGTTAATTCCTCAAGTATTTTAATTCTTTGTTTATTCGTTGGCGCTGATTAAACGCGAAAATATAAGGCTTGAAAAGAATGGGGGTAATACTTAGGTATAGTGTTCTATAAGTATGCTGTAACCAAAAAAACGCCCCAATGGGGCGTTCAATATTTGTTGAATGAAGGCTAATGGGGTTTAAAGTTACTCGCGACTTCCATTATTTGTTCGCGCATCCACATATGAGCATAGTCGTGGTCTGCGCTTACATGCCAATACAAAAAATATTCCACTGCGGGAAGGTCAAATGGCATTTCGTATATGGCAAGGTCGTAGTGTTTGGCCAAATGAAAAGGTAAACATGCTATCAAGTCTGTTTTCACAATCGTACTGGGTACCGTTAAAAAGTGCTGACCACGCATGACCTCTTTTCTTCTCTTTCCCATTTTGTCTAAGGCGATATCAATCGGACCGGCTCCCGACTTACGTTGAGATACGTTGATATGACCTAAACGCAAAAATGTATCTAAGTCTAATCCGTTTTTAAGCGCTGGGTGATTTTTTCGAGCGAGCACCACAAATCGATCTTGTGCGATTTTTTCTTTGCAAAGGTGTGGATCGGTAAAAGTTGATGCATCGGCGAAAAAATCTAATGTTCCTGCTGCCATAGCGGATACTACTTGGCTTCTAGGTATTTCATAGTTGGTCAAGCCGATATTGGGGGCAAGATTCTGAAGTCGAGCAACTAAGCGCGGCATAATGCTAGCTTCAAGTAGATCTCTACTTGCAAAATTGAATGATTTTTCAGCGGTTAAGGGGTCGAAGGTATGACTTTCCTGAACGCTTTTTCGCAGTAACGCCAATGCCTGACGCGCAGGCACAATAATGTTTTGGGCTACAGGTGTTGGTGTCATGCTGTGGCCAGTACGAACAAATAGCGGGTCGTTTAACATTTCTCTCAACCTTGCAAGAGAGTTACTTACCGCGGGCTGGGTAATGCATAAGACATCTGCTGCCTTGGTTAAGCTTCCTGCCGTATAAATGGCGTCGAATACTGCGAAAAGGTTCAAATCGATTCTATTGAGATTCATAACTAATCCTTTAAGAGCGAGTGCCCTGAAAATAGCCGATAGATGAAAAGGCGCTGATTTACACTATTGTGTTTTTGACCAACACTCCGATAACGTGCTACATAGCATCTACGAATAATTTACGTTAGTGTAACAAGAATATTTATAAATACCTATTATTAAAAGTTAATTGAAGTATTCAAGCTAATAATAGTAGGTTGGTCGCTAATAAACAGAGATTGGACTTGAAAATGCAAACACTTTTAGATTTGTCAGTGGGGGAATCACTGGAGCAGCCTGAATGGTTAACAGTAACACAGGAAATGATTAATCAGTTTGCCGATGCAACAGGAGATCATCAGTGGATCCATTTGGATACAGCACGTTGTGAAACGCAAAGCCCGTTTAAAACAACAATTGCTCACGGCTTTCTTACTGCCAGTCTTATGCCTAAGGCATTCGCAGAGGTCATAGCCCCAAGTGACCGCATTGCGTCGATGATTAACTACGGAATAGACACATTACGGTTTCTTGAACCGGTGAAAAGCAACGATGCAGTTAAATATCAATTCAAACTTGTAGAAATTAGCGAAAAACCTCAAGGGAAGTTGTTCAAAGTTGAGGCAAGTTGCTTACTTAAGTCAAGTGGCAAACCGGCGCTGGTGGGAGGTTTTTTAATGCTAGCGGTACTTAAGCCGTAACGGCGCACTTACAAGACCAAGCGTATGAGTATTAGTCTTTACTGACTGCCTACAACAAGGTAAACAAACTTGCGTATAAGGCGCTTGATTGTGGGTTAAAATCAATACAAATAAATACTGTGAAAGCCCGATGCTTTTTAACTTTCTCAAAAAGCATCGGGTTTATTTTTGCAACTTACTTATGCAATTGGATTACTTCTTAATTAGATGCTTCCTCAGCACCTTCTTCCACTGCTTCACCTGCGCTTTGAATATCCTTACCTGCGCCCTCTATTGTCGCGCAGCCACCTAAAATCCCGAAGCTTGCTGTGATTAGCATGGCTAACAGTACGTGTTTTAGCGATTTTGAATGTAACATTTCCATTTGTTTCTCCTTTAAATTTACTCTTCTGCAGGCTGCTCTGGGTTTTCACCTGCTTTTACATCAGACTGCTGGGTTGATGAACTGGGTTTGCTATTAACACCTTGCTCGTTATGCTTTTTGAGCATGGTATTTAATTTGTCACCACCTTTGGCATTAAAATCCAAAGTTCTAATTGGGAACGGAATAAGTATGTCGTTGTTTTCAAGTACCGTTTTAACCGTATTGATAGCGTCATGTCTTACTACCATGAATCCAGGTTCGCCCGGGTAGCGGATCCAAAACCACAGCAATAAATTGATACTTGAGTCACCGAAAGATTCTGCGTAAACGGCGGTTTCATCTTTCTTTATCACGTAGTCTTTTTCGTTCATAGCATCGGTTATAACCTCTGCTGCTTTCTCAATATCGTCAGCGTAAGAAATGCCAACCGGAACTTCTATACGTCGGTAACCAAGATATGAATAATTGGTCAAAATATTGCGAAAGAGAATTTTATTTGGGATCACTTCAAGTTGGCCATAAAAGGTTTCAACTAGCGTGTTGCGCAAATTTATTTCTTTTACGTTACCAAAAACGCCTTCAGCCTCAATAACGTCTCCAATATCAAATGGTTTTCTTATCCCCATTGCTATGCCGGCAATGAAATTTTCTGTCATGTCTTGGAATGCGAAACCAATCGCCAAGCCAACAATACCTGCACCAGCAAGAAGAGAGGTAACCGTGCCTTTGAGGCCTACAAAATCTAGGGCTATGAATATACCGGCAACGAGCACTATTGCCTTAATGATAGAGGTTAGCAGACCGGCGATTTGACGAGATTCAAACGTTCGACGCATCAGCTTGCCAACCACATTACCAACCATTTTCGCTATAACGCCAAATAGCATCGCGATAAGGAAGGCAACGACAATATTAGGAAGAAGGGTGATCGCGCCTTCTATCCAGCTTTCAAGCTTTCCACTTAATAGCTTGTACACCTCATCAATCTTTGGAAAGTCCATAGACCTCATTACCATTTACTTATGTATGACTAGCTCGCTTCAAGAAGTATTCCGGTGATCTAATTTTTTCTAAGTTATTGATTAATAGTGCTTATGTTTATTTGGGGGTTTCTTTGTACAAGAACAACAGTGAATAAATTACGCACTTAGAGAAACATCTTCTCACTGACTAAAGAATTAGGTCTTGGGTGTTTTAGCCTTAAGTCTATCTGGTCTGACCATGTGTAAAATTAATGTAAACATATTATTCACAATAAATTTACAAAAATAAAATTCGGGCATAGTATCAATCATGTAAGCCAACATTTTGTTGTTTACAAACAATAACAACACGAAATCGAACAGCCTGTTGCTAGCGGAAAGTGTGGGTAGTAGTGCCGGTAGTGATAAGCCCAGATTTGGAATCACACTATGAAATTTAAAACGCGTAAGACAGCAGTTGCCGCCATGGTGGGTACTGCTTTATTTTGCTCTCCTTATATCGCATCAGCCCAAGAATCTGACGTTGAGTCTGAGCAAGAAGCTAAGAAAGACGTTGAACTTATTCTCGTTACCGGAAGTTTCGTTCGCAGAAGCGAAAACTTTGAATCTCCATCGCCGCTTGCGGTTGTCGATAGCGTTGCCATTGATGCTATTGGTGCCAAAAATATCGCAGACATTACACAGACGCTCACAATCAATACAGGCGCAGAAAACAACCCCGATGCTTTCACTCAGAACGCTACGGCGGGCACGTCAAACATCAACCTTCGCGGTTTAGGTGTGGCATCGACCTTGGTGCTTCTTAATAACAAACGTCAGGTTGTTACCGCGCAGCCTACAAATGAAGGGTTAAACTTCGTTGACACAAGCTCATTGGTTCCAATGATAGCCATCGATAGAATGGAAGTGGTAAAAGACGGTGCATCTGCTTTGTATGGCTCAGATGCCGTGGCTGGTGTGGTTAACTTTATCACCAAGCGCAACTATGACGGCGCTATGGTTACTGCCGACTACCAAGATGGTGCGCACGGCGACAACAAAGAATATATTTTACAAGGACTATGGGGCGCAACAGGTGACAATGGGAGCGTACTGGCTGCGATCAGTTATACTAATCGCTCTCCATTATTTCTAAGCGATAGGCGCTTAAGTCGACCAGAAGACGACACCAGTGCATTGGGTAACCCCGGCTCTTTCTTTTTAAATATTCCAGGAGCAGGTCCGTTACCAATTATTGACCCCTACGGCTGTGAAGAGTTTGGAGGTTCGCCAAACTTACTAGCACCTAGCGGCACTATACCTGGCTTAGAGGTTGGTTTTTGCGGTTTTGATTTCGGTAAGTTCTATTCCTACGTAGCTGACGAAAGCAGAACTAATGCCTACGTGCGCGCCGACTATGAATTTGATAACGATATTACCTGGACAGCTGAATTCAGTACTGCGAGAAACCGCGCTGAGCGCGGCGGTGCTCCAAGTTTTCCTATTCTGACTTCGCCCATTGTCCCTGATTATCACCCACAAAACCCGTTTGGTCAGTCAGTGGCATTTTTTGGTCGCGCCGAAGGTAATGGGTTTTCCGGTGACCCAGCAAACACTGAATCAGATACCTTACGCTTTAGCACCAGTTTACAAGGTGTAACTGACTCTGGGTTCTGGGAAGTGAGCTACACCCGCGCAGTGAACGATTTTGTATTTAAAGTGCCTGATGTACTTAATACCGAGTTCCAATTGGCACTTTATGGGCTTGGTGGTTCAAATTGCGATCCGATTGCGGGTTCGCCAGGTGTTGGAGACTGTCAGTTCTTTAACCCGTTTGCTAATTCTTATACAACCGCACCGAACTCAGACTATGTAGTAAGCTCGTTTACCGGCACTGAGGTTATTGATTCAAAGGCCGATCTTGAAGTGTTCGAAGCGTTTACATCGTTCGATGTATTTGAAATGGGTGGCGGATTTGCCGCATTAGCACTTGGCGTGCAATATCGTGAAAATCAGCTGAGCCAAGACTACGATGACCTTGCTAACCAAGACAGTTTTACATTCGTTATCGGTAACCCTGATATTGATGGCAGTCAAGATGTATGGGCGGCCTTTGGTGAGCTTGCCTTGCCAATTAACGATGAGTTAGACGTTCAATTGGCAGTGCGATATGAAGATTACGGCGGCTCGATAGGCAGCACGGTTGACCCTAAACTGGCGATATCATGGCGTGCTACTGATGAGTTCTCGCTGCGCGGATCTATATCTACGTCGTTTAGAGCACCAACAGTATTCTTAGCGCAGGGCGGTGCAACATCATTGCAGCAGCTTATCGACCCTGTTCAAGGTGCAGTTGCGTTCGTGGCAGTGAGAACATCGGGTAATGAGGACTTAAAACCAGAAGAGTCGACCGCGTATAACGTTGGTTTCTCTTATGAACCATTCAGAGACTTCTCTATCGAGGTGGATTATTGGAACTTTGAGTTTGAGGACCTGATAATCCAAGAAAACGCGCAAGCTGTGCTTAACGAAGACCCAACTAACACCGACCGCGTAGTGCGGGCGGGCGACCCTTTGACAGGCCCTGTACTTCAGATAAACAATACGTATGTTAATGCAAGTTCATTGGAAACGTCAGGTTTAGACTTCGTTACCAGCTACAAGATAGAGACAGACTTTGGCAACTTTACGCCTACGTTAAATGCCACCTACATTACGAAGTACGACTTGATGGATCCACAAGCGGGTAACATCGATGGCGCTGGACGTCGTAATTTCAATAACATTGGTGTGTCTTCACCTGAACTACGCGCTAATTTAGGGCTTGCGTGGCAAAACGATATTCATGCTGCGAATATTTTCCTACGTTATATCTCGTCATATGACGACGATCAAAACTGTGCGGACGGTACGGCTAACGTGGGAGGCTGCTCTAATGGCTTTTACGAAGTGGATAGTCACTTAACGGTAGATGCACAATACAATATTGATTTAGGTGGTTTGTATGACACTGAGCAAAGTTACGTATTAACATTAGGTGCCATCAACTTGTTTGATGAGGAACCGCCTCAGTTATTTACCAACAGTGGTTTCGACTCTAAAGTTCACGACCCAAGAGGTCGACAAATCTATGCGCGCTTAGCGATTGAGTTTTAACTGACCAATTAATAAAACGTCTAGCCTGCCTTTGGCGATAGCTTAAAAGGCAGGCTTTTTTGTAAACTATAGCCTCCACACTTTTTCCTATTTTATCTCTCTTAATTTTTCATTCTCAAAACCAATTGATTACATTATTCCGTAATAGAAGTCAGCATACTGGTTAACTCAATCAAATTTAACGAAGGAGCAACGAATGGCGGTAAAGCTATCAGAAAAACAAATAAGCGAAAAATTAGACGGGCTAAATGCGTTGGTCAGTGATGACAGCCCATGGGAACGAAGCGGCGATACCATCAAAAAAACATTTATGTTTAAAAGCTTTATCCGCGCTTTTGGGTGGATGTCGCAAATTGCGATTTGGGCGGAAAAACTAAAGCATCACCCTGAATGGTTCAATGTATACAATAAGGTAGAGGTAACATTGACTACCCATGACGCTGATGGGTTGACTGAATTAGACTTTTCGTTGGCTGAAAAAATGGAAAAATTCAAATAAGTCGAATTACGCCGTACAAATAGTGACAGGATATGGGGAAATTCGTACTAACTTTGTTCATGTTGGTCAATTAAACTGCTAACAGTCAGAAAAATGAAATATTTCTCTACTTGGCACTTGTGTTGATTAAGTCCCTATGTATAATACGCACCACGTTGAAGCGAGGCAATAAACGAAGCGCTTTCAGCGATAATTTTCTGGCGCGGGATGGAGCAGTCTGGTAGCTCGTCGGGCTCATAACCCGAAGGTCGTAGGTTCAAATCCTGCTCCCGCAACCACAGAAAATAACCAGAATTTCAAAGTATTGCGAAAGCATACTTTACCGTACAAGCGCGGGATGGAGCAGTCTGGTAGCTCGTCGGGCTCATAACCCGAAGGTCGTAGGTTCAAATCCTGCTCCCGCAACCAATTAGTAAAACCAGAAATAAGAAAGTATTGCTTAGGCAATCTAAACCGTACAGTCGCGGGATGGAGCAGTCTGGTAGCTCGTCGGGCTCATAACCCGAAGGTCGTAGGTTCAAATCCTGCTCCCGCAACCACATTTTAAACCCAGCATTTGCTGGGTTTTTCTTTTCTAGCCAAAATACATTCTAACATCTCCTGAATTCCACGATAACTTGAATTAACTGGTACGAATTTATTACCGCACTAAACAAACGAGTGTGCTAAGTTACAGTTACGCCATTATTGAAAATTACATTATATAGGTTGTCTGGCCGCGTTATGGTTTCTCGTTTTTTTACTATTGAAGAGCACGCCACATTAATAGAGGGCGCATATCATTTTCCCTTAGTCCTTCTGTCATTATTTTTAGCTGTGTTCGCTTCATATATGGCGTTTACAGTGGCAGGGCAAGCCGCAGTTACACAAGATAGGCTTAGGCGAGGTACGTTGTTAGGGGCTGGGAGTCTGGCGCTGGGGGGCGGCATTTGGTCAATGCATTTTTTAGGCATGACCGCCTTTGATTTATGCTTACCTGTTAATTACGACCCTCTTATTACTGGACTTTCCGCAATTCCGGGTGTCGCTGCAGCGTGGGTAGCGCTTCATCTTTTGGTCAAAACACGTATAAGTGTTGCAGAAGTAGTGTTAGGTGGCGTGTTAGTGGGAGCTGGCATAGGTACCATGCATTACAGCGGTATGGCCGCAATGGATATGGCGCCGCTTCTACGCTATAACATTGGCATATTCGCCCTCTCCATTGTAGTCGCCGTTGGCTTGGCAATGCTATCGCTGTGGATTAAGTTCGGTATAACAGCCGCCACTAGAAGCAGAAAAATGTTGGGTAAACATATGCTTTTGGCAAGTGTTGTCATGGGCCTGGCTATTGCCGGTATGCACTACACTGGCATGGCTGCCGCACGATTTGTTTTACCGCCTGGCATGGAAATATCAGGTCAGTCGTCAAACATCGCAGTTTTCTTAGCTATTTCCATTGCTATCGTTACTTTAGTGCTGATTACACTGGTTTTAGGTATCAGTCTACTTTTTAAATACCGTGACGTTATGATGCGTGCCATTGAAAGTGAACGCATTCAAAGCGCTATCACAGATACGGCCGTCGATGCTATTCTTACGGTAGACGATAAGGGCATTATTAAAACCGCTAACCCAGCTGTCGAGCAAATTTATGGCTATACCCAAGAAGAAGTTGTAGGTATGCATGCTGCTGAAATGGTTCCTGAAGAAAGGCGACATTTATATGGTGATGACTTCTTCAGTCAGCGCGTTGTGCCAACTGAGCAAATCATAGGGACTGGCAGGGAAGTTGAGATACTTCGCAAAGGTGGCGAGCGAATTCCAGTTCGTTTAGGGGTTGGTTATACCAAGGTTGACGGTAAGCCTGTATTTGTTTCGTTTGCATCGGACCTTAGAAAACGAAAAGAAATGGAAGATGCGCTGCGCGAAAGCGAAGCCAAATTTCGAAGCTTAATTTCCAATATACCAGGTATGGCTTACAGGTGTCTGAATATGCCAGGCTGGCCCATGGTTTTTGTAAGTGATGCTGTATTGGAAATTACCGGCTATTCTTCGAGTGACTTTACTTTGCCTGACCCAGAACGTTCGTTTACCGACCTTTATCATCCTGATGATATTGAACGGCTTTCAAGTATTAATGAACAAAAAAATGCCGATGCATTCTCTTATGAATATCGCATAATCGCGAAATCGGGTGAGGTGAAATGGGTAACCGAACATGGCGTTCATGTTAAAGACTGTGATGGAAACATTCTTTATGTTGACGGATTTATCTCTGATATAACCCAAAGGCGGGTAATGGAAGATGAGTTAAAAGCGGCGAAAGAAAAGGCCGAACAGGCTGCGGCTGCGCGAACGGCATTTCTTGCTAATATGAGTCACGAAATTCGTACACCCATGAATGCAATTATTGGTTTCAGCGACCTCATGCTCGGAGAGTCATTACGTGAAGAGCAAAAATCTCATCTAACGACGATAAACCGGTCTGCCCGTTCATTATTGCATCTTCTTAACGATATTCTAGATAGCGCAAAACTAGACAAAGGTAAGCTCGACTTAGATTATCGAGACTTCCTTATTCGTGAAGAATTAGATTTAGTGGTATCTACGTTTTGGTTAGAGGCAAAGCGGAAAAAAGTGGGCCTTGTGCTTAACGTTGATGATTCAGTTGCTAATGGATACAGAGGCGTACCTGAGCGCATGCGACAGGTCCTCAATAACCTTATTGGTAACGCGGTAAAATTTACGCACGAGGGTGAAGTTGCGATTAACGTACGAAAAGATAACGAATTTGTATACTTTGCGGTGTCAGATACCGGTATAGGTATGACGCAGGAGCAGGTAGAGCGAGTGTTCGATCCCTTTTCGCAAGCAGATGCCTCAATGAGCAGGAAGTATGGTGGAACAGGTTTAGGTACCACAATATCTAAACAGCTTGTTGAACTAATGGGCGGAAACATCTGCGTTACGAGTGAAAAGGGCAAAGGCACGACTTTCACCTTTAGGTTGCCGTTGAAGGAAGTTGAAATTGGCGAAAGTACCTCTGAGAGTGCACAACCTATTTCAACACAAATCGACTCAACGTTACGCGTATTAGTGGTTGATGATGTTCAGCAAAATATAGAGCTATTATCTCTTCTGCTTTCACGAGCGGGACATAAAGTAGACACTGCAACAGATGGCTTAATTGCGCTCGAAAAAATGCAGTCAGCGTCATTCGATGTGGTGCTAATGGATTTGCAAATGCCTAAGTTAGATGGGCTAGAGGCTGCCAAGCAACGCCGAGAATACGAAAAAGAACACGGTTTGCCTCCAACGCCTATTATCGCCTTAACGGCAAGTGTACTTGTACAAGATAAGCATGCGGCTGAGCAAGCAGGTATGGAAGGTTTTGCCAATAAACCGGTGGACTTTAGCCTGTTGATGGAAGAAGTAGCACGTGTGCTAAAACTTGAATCCCGCGTCGTAAGCGCTCCTATTGGCGGCTCGAATACAAATGATTCAGCGTTCAATGTCGAAAAGGCGGTATTAGATTTAAGAAAAGCGGTTGATTTATGGGGTAGTGAAGACACTGTGTTAAGGGAAGTCGATAAGTTCTCTAATGCAAGTAGAGAAAAAATCGATGGGTTAATGAGTGCTGCCATTCGAGAAGACTACGATACTGTTGCTAAGCTTGCTCATGGGTTAAAGGGTACGTCGGGTAACCTTTGTTTGACTACGTTTTATCACGTAACTAAAGAGATTGAAGCACAAGCATTGAGAACAAGAGTCAACATCGAAGACATTAATCTACTTCGTGGTGCGTTAGACAAAATTGAATTGATGTTAAGCGAATCGCCTTTGTACGCAGAAAACGCAATCAACGAAAGTATTGATAATGCGTTGCTACTCAGTCACCTGGAGGCTATGCTCAACAGTGTAAAGCAAAACATGGTAGATGAAGCAGAGTTAACGTTTTTGAGAGAAGTTGGGTGTTCAAGTCACAGAGAGCAGATTGGCCAAATCCTTTTGGATATTGATGATTTTGAATTCGAATTAGCGCACGAGCACATTTCTGCATTAATACAAGAACTGAAGTAGCCAAAGAGACAAGGCATGTTAGAGATCGAAATAACAAAACCTACTTTATTGCTCGTTGATGATGAGCCAGTAAATCTAAGAGTTTTAAAGCAACTTCTCGCGAATGACTACCAGCTTGTTTTTGCAAGAAACGGGGAAGAAGCATTAAAACTCACTGAGTCAAGGCAGCCAAATTTAATTTTACTCGATGTTATGATGCCGGGGCTCACCGGTTTTGAGGTGTGTCGACAACTCAAGCAACAGGCTAATACAAAACATATTCCCGTGATATTCGTAACCGCTTTAAATGACGAGCACGAGGAAACCGAAGGCTTCGAAGCAGGTGCGGTGGACTATATTACTAAGCCTATATCGCCTGCCATTGTGAAAGCTCGGGTTAAAACCCACTTAAGTTTAGTGCAAGCTGATGAGTTGCTAGACAGCCGACTACAAGTTGTGCAGCGATTAGGTAAGGCTGCAGAATACAAAGATAATGAAACGGGCATGCATGTTATGCGCATGAGCCACTATGCTAGAGAACTAGCACTAGCATATGGATTGACAGAGAAACAGGCCGAAACGTTACTCCATGCCGCGCCAATGCACGATATTGGTAAAATAGGTATTGCAGATAGCATAATGTTAAAGCCGGGTAAGCTGACCGATGAAGAGTTTGCCACTATGAAACATCACCCTGAGATTGGCGCAGAAATCATTGGTGATTGTGGCAATTCTTTGTTGTTGAAAGTAGCGAAATCAGTGTCACTGACTCACCATGAAAAGTGGGATGGTACAGGTTACCCTAAAGGGCTGGCTGGGGAGGACATCCCTATTGAAGGACGTATTTGTGCAATCGCTGATGTGTTCGATGCGCTCACAAGTAAACGTCCATACAAAGATGCGTGGAGTATCGAAAAAACGATTGATTTTATGGAAAGTCAAAAAGGTAAACATTTTGAACCAAGACTGGTCGAGTTGATGATAGAAATTATGCCTAGAATTCTCGACATAAAAGGGAAGTTTAAAGATGAGGACTAACGCCCATGCCTTTTCGCTGTTGCTTAATGCGGCGCCTATACGTATAATGTGCCCATCAAGTGATGAGAGCGGGCTCCCTCATTAAAGGAAAGTAACGCACTCAGCATTAGCAAGCTATCACCTATCGGTGGTTTTACCCATAAGTTTGCAACTGCCCATGTTGGCAGGTATGGGTTCAGAATTTTAATAAAAGCCCCGCTAGTCCGGGGCTTTTTGTTGTATTAAAACCTGGAGTCAGCCTCGCTGAGCCGGGTGATGACAGGTGGGCTTTAGGCCCTTTTTTCGTTTTTGGAGGTTTGCATTGGCAAAACTTGAAGAGAAACTAACCGAAATGTTAGAGCCAGGTGTTGAAGCACTGGGTTTTGAGTTGGTTGGTATCGAGTTTGTACGAGCGGGGAAACATTCTATTCTTCGCGTTTTTATTGATCATGAAAACGGTATTACCGTAGATGATTGTGCAGATGTAAGTCATCAGGTTAGCGCAATTTTGGACGTTGAAGATCCAATTAGCACTGAATATAACTTAGAAGTGTCATCACCGGGTATGGACAGACCGCTTTTCAAAGAAAAGCATTACATCGAGTCTGTGGGTGAAGTGGTTCAAGTTCGTTTGTCTATGCCGATGGACGACAGACGTAATTTTAAAGGCAAAGTACTTGCGTGTGAAAACGGCATCGTGAGTATTGAAGTGGATGGCCAGCAGTTCCAGTTAGCTGTGGCGAATATCGAAAAAGGTAACGTTGTTCCCACGTTCGATTAACGGAACAGCTCTGCTTTCAACGACGAAAGCATAAGAGAGGCGAAAATGAATAAAGAAATTTTGTTAGTGGCGGAAGCCGTTTCAAATGAAAAACAAGTGCCTAGAGAGAAAATTTTTGAAGCGCTAGAGTATGCAATCGCTAGTGCAACCAAAAAGAAAAACGAAGGCGAGATTGAAGTTCGTGTAAGCATCGACAGAACGTCTGGTGACTTTGATACATTCCGTCGCTGGTTGGTTATTCCTGATGATCAAGAACAGGAAAATCCGTTTGCTGAAATTACGATTTCTGCGGCACAAATCGACGAACCAGAGATTCAACTTGGCGATTATGTGGAAGAACAGATTGAATCTATAAAATTCGACCGCATAACTACGCAAACCGCTAAGCAAGTGATCGTACAAAAAGTACGTGAAGCTGAGCGTCAGCAAATGATTGCTGAGTACGAAGATAAAGTAGGTGAATTAGTTACTGGTACGGTTAAGAAAGTAAACCGTGACAACATCATCATCGACTTAGGTAACAACGCTGAAGGTGTTATCTACCGCGATGACATGCTTCCTCGCGAAACGTTCCGCCCGGGTGACCGTGTACGTGGTCTTCTTTACGTGATTCGTCCAGAAGCACGTGGCGCACAGCTATTTATTAGCCGTACGCACCCAGACATGCTAGTTGAGCTTTTCCGTCTGGAAGTACCAGAAATTGCGGAAGAGACACTAGAAATTAAATCTGCAGCGCGTGACCCAGGTTCTCGTGCAAAGATTGCAGTTAAAACTAATGACAAACGCTTAGACCCAGTAGGTGCGTGTGTCGGTATGCGTGGTTCACGTGTACAAGCCGTATCTGGTGAACTTGGCGGTGAACGTGTTGATATCGTGTTATGGGACGAAAACCCAGCGCAATTCGTTATCAATGCTATGGCTCCCGCCGAAGTGGCGTCAATCGTTGTTGATGAAGACAGCAACAGCATGGACGTAGCGGTTGAAGCAGACAACCTAGCACAGGCAATTGGCCGTAGTGGTCAAAACGTTCGCCTAGCTAGCCAGCTCACAGGCTGGGAACTTAACGTGATGACGGTTGAAGATCTCAACAAGAAGCACGAAGAAGAAAACGCGAAGGTACTTGATCTATTTACTGCTGGTTTGGACATTGACGAAGAATTCGCGTCTGTCTTGGTAGATGAAGGCTTTACAACGTTAGAAGAAGTGGCATACGTGCCTGCAAGTGAGCTTTTAGCGGTTGAAGGGTTAGATGAAGAAATGGTTGAAGAGCTGCGCAACAGAGCGCGTGCTTTCCTAACCACGCGTGCACTGGCGAACGAAGAATCGCTTGAAGGTGCAGAGCCTACAGAAGCCTTATTAAATCTTGAAGGTATGAGTAAACACGTGGCCTATGTGTTGGCCAGCCGCGGTGTTACCGACCTGGAAGAATTAGCAGAACAAGGTACCGATGATATCAGTGATATCGATGAACTAGACGAAGAGAAAGCCGGTGCGTTAATCATGGCGGCTCGTAATATCGTATGGTTCAGTGAAGAAGAGTAAGGTCAACAGGGGGAAAATTACGTAATGGCAGATGTATCTATTGAAAAGCTCGCCAGCGACATTGGTACGACCGTTGACCGATTGGTTGGCCAGTTTAAAGACGCGGGTATCACTAAGAGTGCCGGCGATCAGGTAAACGAAGACGAGAAACAAAAACTATTGGATCATTTAAGTAAGCAACACGGCAGCGCAGCTGAACCAACGCGTATGACACTTAAGCGTAAGACAACAAGCACATTAAGTGTTGGTAAGTCTAAAGAAGTGAAAGTAGAAGTACGTAAAAAGCGCACTTACGTTAAGCGTAGCGATGTTGAAGAACAGCAGCGTCAAGCGGAAGAAGAGGCGAAGCGTCTTGAAGAAGAAGCACGCCTGAAGCGCGAAGCGGAAGAAAAAGCAGCAGCTGAAGCGAAAAAAGCCGCTGAGGAGAAAGCGCGTAAAGCTGAAGAAGCGAAGAAAGCCGCTGAAGAAGAGCGTGCCCGCCGTGCAGAACAAGCAAAGAAAGAAGCTGAAGCACGTAAGGCAGACGAGCCAGAACTGACTGAAGCTGAAAAGGCTGAAGCTGAAGCTGCGCGTCAGGAAGAAGAGCGTCTGCGTAAAGCGCAAGAAGAAGAAGCGCAGAAGAAGCTTGAAGAAGACGCGAAGAAAGCGGCTGACGAAGCGCGCAAGCTTGCTGAAGAAAACGAGCGTCGCTGGAAAGAAGAAGAAGAGCGTCGTAAAAAAGCAGAAGCTGAAGAAGTTCACTTGCACTCTAACCGTTACGCGCAAGAAGCGGAAGACGAAGAAGACATGCAGGTTGAGCGTTCATCACGCCGTCGTCGTAAGTCGAAGAAAAACGCGGGTGAACACCTTAAGCAAGGCTTTAACAAGCCAGCTGCACCTGTAGAGCGTGTTGTTAAGCTTGGCGCAACCATCACCGTTGGCGAACTAGCAAGTAAGCTTGCTATTAAGTCTAACGAAGTTATCAAAACGATGATGAAGATGGGGGAGATGGCAACCATTAACCAAGTACTAGACCAAGATACTGCGGTACTAGTGATTGAAGAAATGGGCCATAAGTACGAGCTTGTTAACGACAATGCGCTTGAAGATGAGTTGTTGGCAGATGGCACTGGCGGTGAAAAAACCACACGTGCACCTGTTGTAACCATCATGGGTCACGTTGACCACGGTAAAACCTCATTGCTTGACTACATTCGTCGCGCGAAAGTAGCAGACGGTGAAGCCGGTGGTATTACCCAGCACATTGGTGCATATAAAGTAGAAACAGAAAATGGCGAAATCACGTTCCTAGATACACCTGGACACGCCGCATTTACCGCAATGCGTGCTCGTGGTGCTACGGCGACGGATATCGTTATTCTTGTTGTTGCTGCAGATGACGGCGTAATGCCTCAAACGAAAGAAGCGGTACAGCACGCTCGTGCTGCTGGCGTACCTCTTATCGTTGCAGTGAACAAAATGGATAAAGAAACAGCTGACCCTGATCGCGTGAAAACTGAGCTATCTCAACTAGAAGTTATCTCAGAAGAGTGGGGCGGTGAGCATCAGTTCTGTAACGTTTCTGCGAAAACAGGTATGGGCGTAGACGAATTGCTTGAAGCTATCGTCCTACAAGCTGAAGTTCTTGACCTTAAAGCAGTAGCTGAAGGCCCAGGTCGCGGTATTGTTATTGAATCTCGCCTTGATAAAGGCCGTGGTCCAGTAGCATCTGTATTGGTTCAAGAAGGCCAATTACGCGCTGGTGACATCCTACTTTGTGGTGAAGAGTACGGCCGTGTTCGTGCAATGCGCGACGAAAACGGTAATGAAATTAAAGTTGCGGGCCCTTCTACACCTGTAGAAGTACTTGGTCTGTCTGGTGTTCCAGTAGCGGGTGAAGACGCAGCCGTTGTTAAAGACGAGCGTAAAGCGCGTGAAGTAGCAGCTAAGCGTCATCAGAAGAAACGTGAACTTAAACTTGCTCGTCAGCAAAAAGCGAAACTTGAAAACATGTTTGCGAACATGGAATCAGGTGACGTTAGCGAACTTAACATCGTACTTAAAGCTGACGTACAGGGCTCTGTAGAAGCGATTTCTGAATCATTGGTTAAGCTTTCTACTTCTGAAGTAAAAGTGAACATTGTAGGTAGTGGTGTAGGTGGTATCACTGAAACTGACGCAACCCTTGCGGCTGCATCAGGCGCTATCGTACTAGGCTTTAACGTTCGTGCCGATGCTACAGCGCGTCGCGTACTAGAAGCTGAAGAAATTGATTTACGTTACTACAGCGTTATCTATAACCTAATTGACGAAGTGAAAGCGGCCATGAGCGGTATGCTTGCACCGGAATTCAAGCAGGAAATCATTGGTCTTGCAGAAGTACGTGACGTATTTAAGTCACCGAAACTGGGCGCAATTGCGGGCTGTATGGTTACTGAAGGTAACGTTAAGCGTAGCAACCCAATCCGTGTACTTCGCGACAACGTAGTTATCTACGAAGGTGAACTAGAGTCACTACGTCGCTTTAAAGACGACGTTCAAGAAGTACGTAACGGTATGGAATGTGGTATCGGCGTTAAGAACTACAACGACGTGAAAGTAGGCGACCAAATCGAGGTCTTCGAAATCGTTGAGGTTAAGCGCGAAATTTAATTGCCTTAGTTAATTCGGCATGTGAGAAACGGGGGCCGAGTGCTCCCGTTTTTGTCTGTATACAGCAAACAGACCTCGCGCATGCCCTGCGTTAAATAAGGAAAGGAGAGTATAATGGCCCGTGAATTTTCACGTACCGACAGAGTTGCTCAGCAAGTTCATAAAGAAGTGGCGAGCATTCTGCAAAATGAATACAAGCACCGCGTTGGCGATATGCCTTTGATCACGGTTTCTGACGTAGATGTATCGCGCGACTTAGCGCATGCAAAGATCTTTGTGACTATCTACAACAGCACCGAAGAAGAAGGTAAAGCGCAAATTAAACAACTGGCAGAATACAAAAAGTTTATTCGCAGTATTTTAGCTAAACGTATTCGCATGCGCTCAGTGCCTGATCTTCACTTCTTTGAAGATAAGTCGATTGTTGAAGGTATGCGTATTTCTAATCTTGTGTCTCAGACCATCGCAAAAGATGAGTCAAAGCGCGATAAAGACGATCCACAAGAGCAGGAGTAAATGGCAAGACGTCGTAAAGGCCGTGAGATTAACGGCATAGTATTGCTTGATAAACCGCTTGGTGGGTCATCAAACCAACTGCTTCAAAAAGTGCGCTGGCTGTACAAAGCGGCTAAAGCTGGGCATACAGGCGCACTTGATCCCCTTGCCAGTGGCATGTTGCCCCTTTGTTTGGGTGAAGCTACGAAGTTTTCTCAGTTTCTTCTGGATGCCGAAAAGACTTATGAAGTTACCGCTCAATTAGGTGTTCGCACCACCACGTCTGACGCCGATGGCGAAGTAGTTGAAGAAAAGCCTGTTGATGTAAGTGAAGAACAAGTACGTGATGCGTGCTTGGCGTTTCTAGGTAAGAGTAAACAAATCCCGTCCATGTTTTCAGCGCTTAAACATCAAGGTAAGCCGCTTTATCACTATGCACGTCAAGGTATAGAGATTGAGCGTGAACCCCGCGATATTGAAGTGTATGAATTAGATGTACTGCGTATAGAGCTTCCTTATGTAGAAATGCGCATAAAATGCAGCAAAGGTACCTATATCCGCTCTATTGTGGATGATTTAGGTCAAAACCTTGGTTGTGGTGCCTACGTGACCCGCTTACATCGCACCGAAGTCGCAGACTATCCCACAGATAAAATGGTATCGCTGGATAAGTTAATTGAAATACAGGAATCACTGGAAGACGGTGATTTTAAAGCGCTGGATGACTTATTAATTCCTATGGATACTGCCGTAAGTCGTTTACCATTTGTGACGATCAACGACGCTGAAAGAAACCGTTTTGATAACGGCCAATCTGTAAAAGGGATTTGTAGCGAAGCGCTAGGTGAAGGCGTGTCTTACCGCGTTTACCATGGCGACGATACCAGTGGTATTTTCTTAGGCGTAGGGGAAGGGGTTCTTGACCCGAAAGACCAAGGTATTCCTAAACAAGAAGTGTTTGTTAACCCAAAACGTCGAGTTGTTTATACATCTTAACTGCGCCGGTAAATAAAGACGGTTTATGGCTTGCTAAGTCTGTAAACGTCATTATAATACGGCGCTCATTCCGCTTTGCTGAATTAGTGATCGGCGAAGCATTAATATTAGGAGAATGATATGTCACTAACTAAAGCAGAAACCGCAAAAATCATTGCTGAGTACGGCGTTAAAGAAGGCGACACTGGTTCACCAGAAGTTCAAGTTGCTTTGCTTACTCACAACATCAACAAGCTTCAAGGTCACTTTGCTGATCACAAGAAAGATCACCACTCACGTCGTGGTCTTCTACGTATGGTTAGCCAACGTCGTAAGCTTCTAGACTACCTTAAAGGCAAGAACGCTGAGCGTTACCTTGACCTTATCAAGCGTCTAGGTCTACGTCGATAAGACTAGGTTTCAAGAAAAGCGCCCAACGGGCGCTTTTTTTTCGTCCAATGTTTTATTGCTATTTAATTGGGGCATTAATCGTCTTGGTTAAATAGACGCTAAATTTCGTCGCTTAGCACAGCTAACTTTCTCTAGCATGTTGCTTTTTATCTTCATACATTCTTTCGTCTGCAGTATGAATTAATTCTTCTAACGTCATTCCGTCTAGTGGGTAGCTGGCATAGCCAATACTAACCCCCACACTAAATAAACCTTGGGCTGTAGTGATAGGCTGTGTAAGTGTTTTAACTAGCCGCGTCTTTATTCGTTCAACGTCATACTCTTTGCTAAGTTCGGTAACTACAACGATAAACTCATCACCACCAACACGTGCCGCAATGTCGTATGCACGGCATAAAGCGTTTAGCCGTTGTGCCAGTTCAATAAGCACTTCATCGCCCAAAGTATGGCCATATTCGTCGTTAAGGGGTTTGAAGTGGTTTAAATCGAGATAGAATAGGGTACAAGTCTTCCCATTTCTTTCTAATCTTGGTAGCTCATTGCGCATGTAAGTAGATAACGCGAGTCTGTTCGCTAGTTTGGTCAGTGCGTCGCTGTTAGCCAGCTTTTTAATTTTTTGATTGGCCTCTACTTGCTCAGTGATATCCACATTAATGCCAAACATTTTATCCCCTTCTACGCGACCGTATGCTTTCACGTGGCGATATTTCTTGTTTGGCGCTTTTACCCTGAACGTTGCCTCAAAGTGAGATTTTTGGGTGATCGCATTTTCAACCTTGTTTTTTACGCTATCAATATCATCACTATGAACCGTATTTTCCCAGTCGCTAAATGTACCACTAAACCTGGTTTGGACGATGCTGTAAATCTTATGCATCCACTCGTCCCAAATTAGCTCATTAGTGGCAATATCCCACTCCCATACACCAATGTTTGCGGCGTCTGCAGCCATTGACATACGTCGATTAAGGGTTTTTAACTCATATTGCGCTTCGCGCCATTTCGTTACGTCTTCTGAAAGCGATAATATATATTGTGGATTGCCATCACTATCGTCTAAAACAATCTTTTTTGTATGGAAATGACGTACTTTGCCGTTGATATTAAGCTGGTAATCACGGGCGCTTTGTTTCTTTTTACTTATGAGTAACTGTTTATCGTCAGCAATAAACGTCTTAGCTTCTTTCTCTTCAAAAATATCAAAGTCAGACAGGCCAATAAGAGACGTTTTATCAATGTCTAACAACTTACTTCCCGCATCGTTAACATGGGTTATAGAAAGGTTTTTGGCATTTTTCACAAGAAGCATGTTGGGAAGCGCGTCAAATACAGTTTGCGTAAAGACTTCTTGATTTTTAACGTCAGATAAATCTTTTACGGTGCACATATATGCAATATGGTTTCCAGGCAGCAGATTTACCCTGAGGGTTAGGGGGAATTTTTTGCCGTTTTTTCTTATGCCTTCAAACGTCAAAGGGGCGTTGTGTGCAGCACTATTGTTCGCCGTTTTCTTTAAACTCACTAGTAGCGATTCATTGGTGTGTTTAAGTGGCGTAATAAGCTCTCTAATATGGAGTGTTCGCTGGGAAAATTTATCTAATCCAAATATGCGTAATGCAACAGGATTAGTAAATTCCACCATGCCTGAGCTATCAAAGGTAATAACACCATCATGTACGGTATTTATTACGGCGTTGTAGCGCTCAAGTAATAAGGTTCGCGCGCGAAGTTCTATAAATACCAAGATTGTAAATGCAAACAGCATGACCATGAGCATAACCAAATACACGAGGTTTTTTGTTTCAGGCTCTCGCAGTATTTGCGTATCTGGAAGTGCGTAAACATGCATTGATAGCATACCGGTATAATGCATGCCCGAAATCGCACTACCCATAATAATGGCAGGTACAATTTGTTTGATAATACGTAACTGTGCTGAGGTAACATATTCATGGGTTTTTAATGCTATGCCGGCTAACCCTACAGCGACCACAATCGATAGAGAGAAATACCAACCATCGTAAGCCATAGCAGCATCCATTTGCATCGCCATCATGCCAATGTAGTGCATACTGCCAATACCTATCCCCATGTAAACACTGCGCAGCCAGAGCGAGTTCATCTTGAAAGGTAACTTACTCATAACAACAAGGCTTGCAAGAATAGCAGGCAACACAGATAGCAATGTGATAAAAGGATCGTAAGAGACAACCAGGGGGAGTTGGTAGGCAAGCATGCCAACAAAATGCATAGACCAAATACCAAAGCCCAAGAAACACGCCGACGCTAACGACCAATAGGCCCGTTCGTTTTGAAGTTCAGTTTGAGACATTTTGGCAGCAAGCACAAAGGAGATAAGTGATGCTGATATGGCAATGAGAACAGAGACCACCACGAAAAATATGTCGTAGGTGGCCGTGATTTCAGTGCTTGGAGGAAAGTCCGTTACCGAAAAGAAATGATAATGTCCGTGTTTCAATGTTTTAATTTGTCTTCATGCTGAACTACTACTAAATGTAGTAGTTTCACTTATTTACGCAACTCGACTTTCTCTGCAGTTTTAGTGGAAGAGCGAACCGCGTTTTGCATTATTTTCAATTCACGATCGGTTAAATTTCGCCATTGACCAGGTTTTAGCGCGCCAAGTTCTAAATGCATAATACGCGTTCGTTTAAGCTTGGTGACCTCGTAGCCCAAAAACTCACACATTCTGCGTATTTGACGATTAAGACCTTGGGTAAGAATGATCGTAAACTTGTTCTTACCGGTAGGTTTAACGACACAGGGTTTTGTCACTGTTCCCAAAATAGGTACGCCACGTGCCATTCGTTTCACAAAGCGCTCACTGATTGGCTGGTTTACCGTCACTTCGTACTCTTTGTCGTGAGCGTTTTCGGCGCGAAGGATCTTATTCACAATATCGCCATCACTGGTAAGAATAATCAGCCCCTCAGAAGGCTTATCTAATCGACCCACGGGGAATATACGTTCTTTGTGGCCTATGGCGTCGATGATGTTGCCTTTAACATGACGTTCGGTGGTGCAGGTAATACCGATAGGCTTATTATAAACAATATACACGCGGTCTGATTTGTCTGATGCGACCGCACCAACCACCTTGCCGTCTACTTTTACTGTATCGCCAGGCCCCACCTTTGTACCCAGTTCTGGAGGTTGGTTGTTAACGGTAACGCGATTTTGCTCAATGAGTTTATCGGCTTCACGGCGAGAACACAGGCCAGTATCGCTGATATATTTATTTAAACGTTTGGGCGCTTGGTCACTCATTGCGCATTAAGTCCTATTGATATTAAAAAGAGGGCAATACTATCACGGCAATAAGAAAGGGGCGATTCGCCCCTTTCTTTTTTACCCGTTATTTGTCGCTTAATGTACTTGCCTGTATGTTTTTAAAACAAGCACTTTAAGCGTTGTTAGTTGCCGGTAGGAGAGGGAGCGGAACCGCTACCACCTGTCGAACCTCCACTTGAAACAACCTTGGTGGCTATATCTCGGATCTCATTTTCCATACTGGTAATACGCCCCGACAAGGTCGTGTTGCGCTGTTCTAACACCGAAAGTTTATCGGTAAGATTGCGAACGCTTTGCTGTGCACTTTGTTTGTCGCTTGCCGCTTGTTCTAGCTGAACGTTTACTGCCAGCAGCTCGTCAGCCAATGAAGCTAATTGATTTTTAACAGAACCAATAGCCGCAGCCTGGGTTTTGACATTGTCTGAAACGGCGCTTACATTTTTATTCAGCGCTGTTTGAACATTGCTTACACGATCGCCAAGATCAGCAATTTCTTGTTGGTTGCGACGCCATGCTGAAGCCCATAGCTTATCCATTTGCTCCCAAAGCTCGTTTGTTTTGTTAGTTAACTCAGTCACTTTAACCTGCAAAGCAACCGTAGACTCGCCAATTTCCTCGCCTGTTGCAGAAAGCTTGTTTTCTAACTGCATAATGCGCTTTTCAGCTTGCTCAGCCACGGCTTTTTGTTGCTCAAGCAAGGTGTACAAGTAGTAGCAACCACCGCATGCCGCTAAAGCAATTAGGGCAACTAATACAACCCAGATACCATTGCTACTTCCACTATTTGTTGGCTGACGGTTAGCCGACGAGGAGGATGGGGGCGTAGTCGTCTTAGTGGGAGCTGCTTGTCTTTTCGTCTGGTAGTCTCGACGGTCTTCTTCATCCAACCTGATCGTTGGAAACTCATCGTTCTTTGAATTATTTGCCATAGTAAATTAGTAATCTCTTTGTGTAGTGCTCTTTGCATGGTCTCGACACCTTGTGTGTCAGTTCAAAAGAACACATTTATCTTTGCGCACAAATTCATGTTATCGCTAAATTAAAGGAAATTCTATGGCTTATGTACAATGTCAATTAACCATAAGCCAAAGCGACTGAAATTCGAATAAATTAGCTGTTCGTTCAGCGTAAAAATATTCTGTTAGTTTTTATCGCCAATCCATTCCACTCGATATAAATCGCGGCGTCGGTCAAGGTAGTTTCTCACCGAGCCTTCATTTTGTAGTTTGGTCAGTTTGTCTAGGTCTAAATCGACTATCAGCGTCATTTCCGTATTGGGTGTCGTTTCCGACACGATGGCATCGTGAGGGAATGCGAAATCACTAGGGGAGAATACGGCAGTCTGTCCATATTGAATATCCACGTTATCAACTTTGGGCAGGTTTCCGACACTTCCTGCAATTGCTACGTAACATTCGTTTTCAATTGCCCTTGCTTGAGCACAGCGGCGGACGCGTAGATAACCATTTTTTGTATCTGTCCAAAAGGGAACAAACAAGATCTGCATCTCTTGGTCGGAAAGAATGCGCGCCAATTCTGGAAACTCCACGTCATAGCAAATTAACACGCCTATTTTTCCAAAGTCCGTGTCAAATGTCTTGAGGCTGTTTCCGCCCTTCATTATCCAGTCCTCTTTCTCGTGAGGCGTTGGGTGAAGTTTATACTGGCTCTCGATAGTTCCGTCGCGCTTACATATATAGCTGACGTTATACAGCTCTTCTTCCTCTACCACGGGCATTGAACCCGCAATAATCGTAATATTGTACGACACCGCTAAATGAGATACCGCAGTTAAAATTTCATCGGTATACGTCGCTAAATGCCAAATAGCGTCTATTGACGAATCGGACGGGCTTAGACCCATAAGTGGTGCATTAAAGAATTCGGGGAACAGCGCGACATCGCAGGAATAATCTGACAATGCGTCAACAAAGTACTCAACCTGCTGCAACAGCTCTTCTACATTGTTGAAATAACGCATTTGCCATTGAATACATCCTATGCGCGCACTTGATTTTCTACTAGCGATTAATGACGGGGTGCCTGGTTCATAGTAAATGTTATGCCACTGAAGCAGTGTTGCATAACCTTTTGATGCTTCGTCTTCAGGAAGGTATGCAGACATGACCTGCTTAACCTCAAAACCGTTGGACAGTTGAAACGTCAGTATTGGGTCATAAATATCTTTAAGCTTTACTTGCTCAATGTACTCATAGGGAGACAGTTCATTGGCGTAGTTTTTATAGTTGGGTATGCGCCCCCCCGCCATAATTGATTTTAAATTTAAGTTCCTACACAGCTCTTTTCGCGCTTCGTATAGACGGCGACCTAAACGAAGGCCACGGTATTCAGGACAAACAATAACTTCTACGCCGTACAGCACGTCGCCATTTGGATCGTGTGTCGTTAGGTATGCATCACCGGTTATTTCGTCATAACTATGCTTATCACCAAACTGGTCGTAATCAACGATAACTGAGATGGCAAAGGCAACGACTTTTCCCTTATCTTCAATACAGATTTGCCCGTCCGGGAATGTAGTGACTTGTGCTTTGTAGTTAGAGTAAGGCCACGCGCCTCCAACGTTGGCGTATACCTCATCCATTAACGCTTTAACGTCGTTGTAGTCGTCCAGTCTCAAGTTTCTTAAGTCTAGATGATGTTCCGTTTCTTCTATTTGTGTTTGATCTTGACTCATGGGTTACTCTTTTTGCTAAAAATTTTAAATACGTACATGGTGTATATTTCTACTTAACCGCCTTGCAATGGGTTTTTCAACTGTTAAATATTGTCCGCGTCTTCTTATAAATATACACCTCGGCTTATTTATTGATTTAGTTTTCCTTTTTGCGGACTTAACTCGTGCACCGATTAAAAAAAGTTAGCAAGAAACGTGCGAATTCTTTAGCTGCCATAACGACAAATAATTTTTCTTTTATCGATAAAAAAATAGCGCGAAAAATAGGTGGTCATGTAATTGCCATTAAGCTTAACGCCGCGTATAAGTTCGCTACTTTTTTAACGCCCTAATAATTTCACGATTAGTTAACCGCACAAAGGTAGAAAGACTTTGATGAATAGAGAACAACTTGCGTCGTATCAACCACTACACGTTTTCGATGAAGCCATATTTGAAAACATTGTTGACGACCTAGTCACTACTGGCTTTTCTATACAGAAGCATGGTTTACCTGATTTCATTACACAAGCACTGTTGACTTGTCAGCGTTCAATCTCAGACGCTGAATATAAAAAAGCGGGTATTGGTCGCGCTGAAAATTATCAGACAGCTGAAAAAGTGAGAGGGGACGAAATTTGCTGGATTACTGGTTCTTCAGAGGAAGGCGCTTTGTGGCTGTCATGGTGTGAAGCTATGCAGCAATATATAAATCGTTCACTTTTTATGGGGCTTTTTTCTTTCGAAAGTCATTTTGCTTGCTATGAACCGGGTAAATTTTACAAGCGCCATGTAGATGCGTTTAAAGGTCAGGGGAACAGGGTGTTATCACTCGTTGCCTATCTAAACGATAGCTGGCAAGAAACTGACGGCGGCGAACTAGTGCTGTATTTTGATGAAAATGATCAAATAGGAACAAAAGTTCTACCAGAAAAAGGAACATTCGTCGTATTTCTTAGTGAAGCATTCCCTCATGAGGTTTTACCTGCGTTAAGAACACGCCATTCTGTTGCAGGGTGGTTTAGGGTAAACGGTAGTGTTAATGACAGCATCGACCCTCCGCGCTAGTATCCAAAAACTCATACTTATGTATAATATGAATTTGCTATATATCTGTTGTGATAACACAATGCTTAAAATACAAGCAGGCCGCAAACGTCGATAATACGAAGGCAGGGTTTGTATTTGAAAGTAGTTTCATGAAGATAGCATAGTGTTGTCCACAATAGGCTGTCCTAAGGCTATTGTGCCGCTTAGGGAAAAGATGTAAGAAGTGATTGGTTAATGCTGGAAAAAATACCTGCCCCCACCCCAAGAGAAGAGCTGCATGTGCTGGTTATCGATAACCAGGGGCTAGTTCACGATGTTGTTGCATCAGCATTACATGAAATAGGAATTAAAAACGTTAGTAGTGCATTCAATGCATTTCATGCCAAACGGCTATGTGCGGCAAGGCAATATGACTTTGTATTACTAGCGTTTAACGTAAGTCACGACAAAGACGGTTTTCACCTTTTTGAAGAGTTAAAGCACCTCAATCACATTAACGATACCACTACGGTCATATTTCTCAGTGCAGAAACATCTCCTGAACTTGTTAATTGTATTGTAGAGCTGCAGCCAGATGACTTTTGGGTTAAGCCATTACAACGTAACAAGATTGAATCTCGGCTAGAATACCTTATCCAAGTTCGATTAAAGCTGCACAAAATGTTGCATTGTATGCAAACTGGCGACTATTCAACCGCCATGTATTACGCAGAGCGACAACTAAAAGACCCCTCACTTTCAGAGTACCACACCCGGATAAAACGCCTTATTGGTGATTGTTTACTGCAGCTTCGCGATTATGAAACGGCAGAGGATTACTTTAGAACGCTGTTGCAGAGCATGGATCACGCGTGGATCCACATTGGTCTGACGCGTTCACTTCTGCGCCAAGATGAACTTGAAGAAGCACAGTTACTGGTTGACGATCTGCTCCAGCGACCCGACACACGATTCCTCACTTTTGATTTACTTGCACAATACTTTATTGAGAAAGAGCAGTTTGATATTGCTTACGAGCAAATGAAAGAAGCAAGTCGACTTGCTCCCCGAAATATTGAACGCAACAAGCGGTTATGGGATTTGGCCAGACTTAACCATGACAAAGCCGGCCAGCTCTCTGCCGTACAAAACATGGCAAAGTTTGCCAAAAATTCAATTCATGACTCGCCGCAACTAACCCTCAATGTTATTCGTTCAACCATTGATTTAGCGACAAGCTTAGGTAATACAGAAGGTGACAAATATCTGAAACGCGCAGAGCTTGAATTGGAAGAACTCAAGCAACAAAAAGGAATGCAGAATCAGCTTGCTGAGCAGATAGATGTGGTTAAATCGCGAGTACTATGCTTGCGAGATAATAAGCGTGAAGCTGAAAAGTTAATGAAGGACCGCACCGCGTCTACCGAAGGCCTGTCAATGGAAGACAGTTTAGACAAAATGAAGGCATTTCATGAGCTTGGCATGCGCGAGCATTGTGTCAGTATTTTAGATAAGCTAAGAAAACAAATAGAAGGCGATACGTTTACTTCACAAGTGGTGAATGAGTACCTGAATCAAGAATCAATAGAACGTACCGAGATCCAATTCACCACAAAAGAACTTAAACAAATGGCGGCTGTTAACTATAAGGAAAACCGCCTTATTCCCGCGTATAACAATTTACAGCAGGCATTAACGCTTTCACCGAAAGATAAGCAAATTGCGTTAAGCTTGCTTAAAGTTATTACCCAAATGCACGTTGATAGTGGGCTAAGTGAAGAACAGATGAAGTCAGCCCAGCGTGCCGCTAAATTACTCTGTAGTGAAGAGTTATCGGCGACTCAGGCCGATAAGCGCGACCAGTATATTGCCCGCATTGGAATAGAAGTAGATGACACTAATGCTGCCGATTTAGTCGGTATGGTAGTTGCAAAAGCTTAAGCTTTCGCTTTTTCAGTGGCCGCAGATTGGTAAAACGGGTCTAGATTTATCGGTTGCTGATTGTACTTAATAGTACGTCAAACAGTAGTTCGATAAAGGTAACACAACAAAACAAGCTGCCCTGGTTTCAGGGCAGCTTTTTAAATATAAAAGTGTTTAACTTTTTCTGTTTTTATTTTTTAACAGCAGTAGTGCGGCGACGAAAGCCAATCGCTGCAGCTAGCAGAGCAAGAATTCCTCCCATTGCGCCACCTGAGCTGTCATTATCTTCTTCCTCTTCTTCGCCGCCATCAACAACATCGGCTTGCAAATCGAAAGTAGCAATGAACGGGTCATGGTCTGAGCTTCTGAACGGACCAACATCAGTGAACGCGTAGCCGTCTTCATCAGCGTAATAACGAAGCGCTTGATCATACTGCAACTGGTAGGCTTCAACTGAGTTGATGTTCCAGTGTGCACCGTCAATGGCATCTGCGAGCATAGCTTCACTAGCTAGTACATGGTCTAAACTACCTACTTGCTCAGTACCGTAGAACCAGTATGAGAAGCCTTCTGCATCAAATTCTTCAGCCAAGTTGTGATAGCCGAAACTAGATTCAACTTCAACAGAAGCGCCGTCATCCATACCTGTATTTACTGCAGTGGTAATAGTGTAGCCGCGTGATTCAGGTGTATAGTCTGTTAGTACTGCAACCGGATCTTCAGCGCTGTAGGCGTTTAAGTCGCCTAAGATAACCTTACGCTCTGGCAAAGTTTCATCACTTAGCGCATTGCCTAGTGTGATAGCCGCTGACACTCGAAGAGCGTTACAGCTGCCTTGAATAGTAGTGATTTCTGTCGGTGCTTCTGCCACGTCTTCAGCACACTGTGAACCCTTTGATTTGAAGTGATTTACAGCAACAAGGAAGGATTTACCGCTCTCTGTGTGTACAAAAGACTGAAGCAGACTAGGGCGCATTTGTGCAACGCTATCTTCGTCAATTTGTTGAACTGGCATATCAACAATAATTGCGTCACTTTCTGGTGTTACTACTGAAGCTTTGTATAACAAGCCAACGGTAATAGCATCGGTACCAATTTCGCTACCGTCACTTGTGGCAACAAATGTGTATTGCTCGGTTTCACCTAGTTCAGCATTAATGGCATTTACAAGTGATTGAATAGCGCTATCATCACCGAAACCATCGTTTTCAATTTCCATTAGGCCAACAACGTCAGCGTTAAGGTTAACAATAGCTTCAACGATACGACCTTGTTGTAATTCAAACGCTACTGCGTCATCTGCACCGCGGTTTTCGTCATAATCAAAAGTGACATCGCCATTTGCGTCTACTTCACCATTAAAATAGTTAAGCACGTTGAAGGTAGCAATTGATAAATTGCCTTCTGTAACAACAGGGTTCGCTTCACGGGTTGACGTTACTTCAATAATGTCGCTAGGGTTAATTCTGTAAGTACCAAAGCTGTAGTTCAGTGGCCCTGCAGCAGAAACCGAATCACCAATACGAATAGCATTAGCGTAGCTGAAAGTTGGGAAGAAACTAAGTGCATCCGGGTACTGAGAACTGCTGTTATCTTCAATAGTAAGAAGACTCGCCTCGCTCGCTTCCTCTGCCGCCACATAAGCGTCAGATAGTGGTGCTGCCGCGTCGCTTGGTTGGCGTTTAATCGAGTCACTAACAACGATTTCGCCGTAGCGCCATAGGTTGTTTGTACTTGTTATTGTGGCGTCTGTTACGCTAACAACCATACCTTCAACCGTTTCAAGGTCAAGTTCGTACGGCATAGCGATCTCTACCGGTGCAACAGCATCTGCGGTACCGCAATCAAGTGCAGCAACATCGCTATCCATTGCAAGGGTTGTCATGCCGTAGTTTTCTTCTACTTCACCGTAAAGACGAACGATGTTACCGGTGGCAACATCTACACTGCCTTCTACGAACAAACCTTCAGAGGTTGCATCGTCAGCGTCGTAATCAGATGTTTCTTCTTGTACAAAGAAGCCGTCAGCACGGGTGCCAGTAACTATAGCTTCGATAATAACGCTATTGCCTACTTCAGCAGAACTGCTTTCACTACCTTGAATAGCACTGATAAGCGTTGCGTCTGCGCCACAAATACCAAGCTCAACAGCAGGCTCTTCTGGTACGTCAACAACGTCGTCACCGCCACCTTCAGTGGTAAATGTACCGGCAGGGAAAGGGGTTGCTGCATCGGCATTTGTTGTAGAGCCATCAAGTGCGTCTACACCACTGTAGGTCCAGTTTATGGCTTCAAAACTGCCACCATTTGCGGTTTGACCTGACGTACGGTATGCCCAGCCATCTAGGTATTCCCACGCGGTACCACTGCCGTCGGTGTCGATATCACCAAACGTATCGATAACGCTGCCATCTTTGAAAAGCTCAATAGCATCGTCACCATTAATCCCCAACTCAGATGTATCGAAGTCTGGCGCAGAACCGAAAAACGCAGTAAATCCATCAATTTCTGATGCCACGTAGATATAAGAACCAGCGCTTGCAGATGAGCCAGCTGGGAAGGTAAATTCCTCGCCATCTGTTCCGCCACCGTTGTTCGCCGCACCAATGCCATATGTAGATAAATCTGCAATGTCATTGACTACGAAAAGTTCAACTGCTTTTGGCACACCACCGGTTAACGGTCCATCAATAACACCGCTAATGACTAAATCGTTAGCGTGGATGGCGGTTGAAGAAAGTGCAGAAATTATTCCTGCAGATAGTAAAGTTAATGATGTTTTCACGTCATTGTCCCTTTGTAGTTTTCATTATTTTTTATTCACATATTTATTAATCCTGCCTTCGCTTAAGTAGAAAAAGCAGGGTATATGTGAAGCACAATTTTTGTATTGCTTGAACTACACTAAGGGGATTGTGAACGGATAGGAATGACTTGACCTTATTCAAGCTGTTTTTAAAATACTACTTAAATATCATATGGTTACTGTCTATAGGTAAGTTTACTTAAACCGTTAACTCTTAACCAAAAGCTTATAAACACGTTAAGTAATGCTATTGCCGCGTTTATAGCTTCACCGCACCTGATAAAAAGACGTTCACCACTAACAATTTCTATGCAACTCACCCGTGAACAGTGAATGATCATCAACTACTTGTTCTGCATAAAGATTTGCTATTTTTACGAGCAGGCTTTTTACTTGAGGAAAAGATGTTGATGCTGACGACGCGAATCGAGTACTTCTTCTATCGCCTCGGCAGTGAGCTAGCGCAAGGCTATACCCGCACAATTCGGCAAAATATTCAAAGCCACCATTTATCGCTTTATTTCCCATTGCAATATCTTGTGGGTCGATTCCCACTTTAGCGTGATGTCGGGAACGAACCAGATAATGCGCATTTTCAAACTTAACTTCGTCAAGCACCAAGTCTGGTTTTCGTTGCATTCTGCGTTGGCATCGAGCTGTAAGGTGCGCCGCATTTAGGCGATTAACCGGGTTAATATCTGGAAAGTAATGAATAGGTGCGGCAACCCGCTGTTGTTTAACTTCTACAATATGACAATGCGCGAAGCTAGTTGAACTATGCGGTTTTGCTGGGCCTACTAAAAAGTAATAGCGCGCCATGTTTACCGAACCAGTGCCCGCGTCAAGGCGTTTCACGATATCAACGACTGAATCGTCCATATAGGGAGCAAAGGCTTCTAATAGCGTTGCATACTCTTCTCCGCTTAGGGTGGAAAACTTTTCACTGTTGGCTTTAAATCCTAAGGTCTTGCCGTCGAAATGAACCGCCTTGGCCAGCGCACTTTTGCTTGTGAAGTCTTCTCCTCCTGCGCTGCGGGCTTTGGCTTTTCTATAGAGCTTATTTAACTTACTTGGCACAGCGTCAGGGCAATAATCTACAGCCTGATTTATCAACCCCGCGTTTTCTACCACGCGACTGCAGGTTTCTACGTATTGTTCAATAAATGCGTATTGCGCATTAACGACTTGCTGATGGCTGACAACAGGTTTGGTGATGTCGATGTTGTCGCACGCATATTTGCCCTGAACGACGCCACGGCAATGTATCTGAGCAAGGTGCAGTGAAGTGAGATAGCGAAGTACATCCCATTGCGCTTTGCCGACGCACGCATCATCAAAGTCGTTGGGTGAGAAGATCACGGTATCTCCGTGAGACCCTTCTTCTGTGAGAAAACCAAAATTAGAGGTATGACAGTCGCCCATCACGCTAGTGAGGGGAATAGCATCACATTCTTTGGGAAAATTTATAAGGCCAGCTTTTATATCAGCGTAAAATAATTGCGCACTGCCTCTATAGAAAACAAAAGGGCTAGATTGCATTTTTGCATGTTTTGCCAAAGTGCGAGTTGGCGCGTGGCCATCAATTAGCATTATTTCATCTGAGATACGCTGTAGCCGGGACTTCGTCATAGTTTTCATATCCAGCAAGTTTTAGCCCGCGAAACCGACTATTTTGCACAGCAATCAATCTGCTTTGGCTCAATTTTCATCGTTCAATTCAATAACCTGATTAAGCGATTCATTTTTACCAATTAGTTTTTTTTGATTGTGCGCGCTATTCTTATCACCAGTTTCGAGAGACATGAATTTCGCAACAAGTGAATATCTTCACAAAACTGCAAAACCATGTCGACACAATAAACGTAAAGTTTGTATTCGTATGTGTTTAGCATGCGAAAATAATTTAAACCAAATGGAGAATTAAACATGGCATTGATTAATACTGCTATCAAACCTTTCAAAGCAACTGCATTTAAAGACGGCGAGTTCGTAGACGTAAGCAGTGAAGACATCAAAGGTAAATGGGCAGTTTTCGTATTTTACCCAGCTGACTTCACATTTGTTTGCCCAACTGAACTTGGCGACATCGCTGATAAGTACGAAGAACTTCAGTCGCGTGGCGTAGAAGTATTCTCAGTATCTACTGACACTCACTTCACACACAAAGCATGGCACGATTCTTCTGACACAATCAACAAGATCAAGTTCGCAATGATTGGCGACCCAACTGGCGAAATCACTCGTAACTTCGATTGTATGCGTGAAACTATGGGCCTTGCTGACCGTGCTACATTCGTTGTAGACCCAGAAGGTATCATCCAAGCGATGGAAATCACTTCTGAAGGTATCGGCCGTGACGCTGACGATCTTGTACGTAAGATTAAAGCTGCACAATATGTTGCAAACAACCCAGGTGAAGTTTGCCCAGCTAAATGGAAAGAAGGCGAAGCAACACTTGCACCTTCTCTTGACCTAGTAGGTAAAATCTAAGCAGCACGCTTAGCGCTTAATACCCGTACGGCCAGTGCTGTCAGCATTGGCCAGTATTAAGTATTTAAACTGTAGGGAGTGGGTCACTACTCCCTGATATTAATTTCCAATTTCCGCTTATGTTGTTGACCTATAAAAAGGTTGGCGGGGATCGGCGTGTCGAAAATAAGGCAGAATAACCGTGTTAACTAAAGAAATTTTACAAGCATTGAAATCATATGCTGAGTCAATGCAGAAAAACGTAACCTTTGTCGTACAGACCGGTGAACATAGCAAGCGCGAAGAGCTTGTAACGTTTCTGTCCGACATTGCTTCAGTAAGCGAAAAATTAAACGTAGAAGAGCGTGAAACAAACGGCGAACTGCGCAGTGCTATCAGCTTTCTATTAGAAGCTGACGGTGAAGATACGGGAATTCGTTTTTCTGGTATCCCTGGTGGTCACGAATTTAACTCTCTTGTACTAGCCATGCTGCATGCAGCAGGTACTGAACTTAAGCTGGATGATAGCGTTAAGTCGATGGTGAAAGCAGTAAATGAACCGCTTAACTTTGAAGTCTTCATTAGCTTGAGCTGTCACAATTGCCCAGAAGTCGTACAGGCACTTAATCAATTTGCTTTGATTAACCCTAATATCAAGACCGAAATGATCGACGGTGGGCTATATCAAAACCTAATTCAAGAGCGCGACATTCAAGGTGTGCCTAGCGTATATCTAAATGGCGAGCTGTTCGCGAACGGTAAAGTTGATGCTTCTGTGCTTATCAACAAATTAATCGAACGCGACCCTAGCCTTAAAGAAGCGAATAAAGGCGATGCACTACCGCTTCAAGACGTAACTGTTATTGGTGGTGGTCCAGCGGGTGTAGCTTCTGCGATTTACAGTGCACGTAAAGGCCTTAAAGTAGCTATCGTTGCTGAAACATTCGGTGGTCAGGTTAAAGATACTATGGGTATTGAGAACCTAATCTCTGTACCTAAAACAACGGGCCCTGAGCTTGTAGGTAACCTAATGGAGCACGTGCGCGATTACGATATTACGCTTAAAGAGCACGTACGTGTTGAAAGCATTGAGAAAGGCAACATCAAAACCATTACGCTGTCTTCTGGTGAACAGATTCGCACACGCACCGTTATTGTAGCGACAGGTGCGCGCTGGAGAGAACTTGGTGTTCCAGGCGAAAAAGAAAACATCGGTAATGGCGTAGCATACTGCCCACACTGCGACGGCCCTTTCTTTAAAGGTAAAGACGTAGCAGTAATTGGCGGCGGTAACTCAGGTATTGAAGCGGCACTTGACCTTGCAGGCATAGTAAAATCGGTGACAGTATTTGAATTTATGCCGGAACTTAAAGCAGATAAGGTACTTATTGACCAAGCTGAAAAGCGTGACAATATTACTATTATCAAGAATGCGGCAACACGCCAAATCACTGCTCAAAATGGCAAAGTGAACGCTATTGAATACCAAGACCGTTCAACTAACGAAGTACACACTCGTGAACTCGCTGGTGTATTCGTTCAAATTGGACTTGTGCCTAACAGCCAGTTCATGAAAGGCACGGTAGACATGACGCAATATGGTGAAATTATCGTTGATACTAAGTGTCACACGTCTGAGCCTGGCATTTTTGCTGCTGGTGACGTTACTACAGTACCGTATAAGCAAATTGTTATTTCAATGGGTGAGGGCGCGAAAGCATCGCTTGCTGCATTTGAATACTTATTAAGCCATGAAGTGGTTGAGTCTGAAGACGAAAGCGCCGCGGCATAATAATTAGCCTTTTAATTAATCATATGAAAGCCGAACTGACCTAGTCAGTTCGGCTTTTTTATTAGCTTATTTTTTTCTTCAACGTTACTCACTTACGTTTTTTCTTAGCCACGTATCTAAATGACGGCTTATTTACAGAGTGAACCCTCGTTACGCATGATATAAATCAGAAATATAAATGATACTAGTTATCATTACATAGATTTTTTGTTAAATTACAACAAGTAGTGTTGATAACTGTTTTAGCATTGTAAGCAGGACAGTAAACGCGTCACTTACCTATTCGTTTTGAGGAAATATCATGCTTTCAGTTGCAGCAGGTGGGTTAACATTTGCAGCCTTATGGGTTGTTTATAACAGTTGGCGCACTCAAGCATCAACATACCTATATATAGGGCTAACAGTTTGGCTAGTGTCAGCTGTGTGCTGGTCTTTTGCACAGGGGTGGGAATTCGGTGTGTTGTATGCCCTGTGTGTCCCAGCAATCTTGGTTTGGCCATTCATAGCCTCTAATCAAACCCAATTGCCACAGCCTAAAAACGTCCCTCAACCTAGAGGTTTCGATTTTTCGCGAGGTACAGTATTGGGAAACATTGCCAATTACATAGTGGTACTGGTTGTTCTATTAGTTGTAAGCGTGTTAGTGACGTTAGGGATATGTGCATTATTACCGTTTTCAATTGCGGGAAAGTTAGCTACAGCTACGGTGATGTTGCCCGTGCTGTGGGGCCTCATTGTTTACCACTATCTTGCTACTTCGCACAAAATTAAAGTCATTGGTGCTTACGCAGCCTTGTCTGCGGCTTGCGTACCAATACTTATCTTCTTACCCATGTAGGTAAATATCAATGGATAAAGTTGCAAAACAAAATGCATTAAATGCTCATACGTGGGTTGGTGTCTTTTTAAGTGTACTGCTGTTTTTAGTATGCCTTTCAGGAACTATTGCCGTTTTTCACTTAGAATTTGAAAGATGGGAACAGCCTCATATTGAAGAGATGGAGAATGTTACGCCACAAGCCATTGAAAAGGCCATGGACACTTTTCTCGCTGAAAACACCGAAGAGTCTCACCACCTTTATGTGGTATTCCCTACATCAGATATTCCACGTTTAGTTGTAGAGAATGACCATGCAGCATATTTTTCCGATAGCGATGGAAATTTAATAGAAAAAGAAAGCGTGTCTTTTACGCAAATGCTGGTGGACCTGCATTTATATTTAAACCTGCCACATAGCTGGGGAATGATTTTAGTCAGTGCTTTGGGTGCCATTATTTGCACCTTGGTTATTACAGGCATCATCGCTCATAAACGGATCTCAAAGGATGCATTCAAATTGAGAAGGGGCGGCAATGGTCAGCAAGCTCAGATTGATTTGCACAATCGCTTTGGTTTGTGGGCTTCACCATTTCATTTGGTGATCGGTATAACGGGAACTTACTTCGGTTTAGCCGGTATCATCTTAGTATTGGTTGCGACAGCAAACTACGGCGGCGACAGGGACGCGGTAATAAACCAAATCTTTACACCAGACCCAGTAATTGCTCCCCAAGAAGGTAAGCCTGCTATAGGTAAAGCCTTCGCACAAATGGAAACCCTTGCCCCTGAAAAGTCTCCAATATTTTTAACAGTACATGAAGTCGGCGAGCCAGAGCAATTTATTGAAATTTATGCCAAAGCGCCAAATCGAATGATTTACGCGGAAGGCTACCGCTTCGACACAGCAGGAAACTACATAGGTGATGCGGGTTACGAAGATGGAGAGTGGGGTAAGCAGCTATTTTGGTCTATGTATCGGCTTCATTTTGGTGACTTCGCTGGCTTAACCAGCAAGTGGTTTTATTTTGTGCTAGGCGTAATGTTAACCATGCTTTGTGTTTCTGGCATGGAAATCTGGCTGTCTAAAAAAGCCCACCCACCTTTAGCAAGTAGGCTTTGGTATGCGGTGGTGTGGGGCAGTGTCAGCGCACTGGCTTTAACCGCAACGGTTGATATGTTTTTTGCTGGTTCACTTATCGCTGTATTTTGGTGCCTAATGTTGTTCAACACGGCTGTGACTGTGGCAGTTAAGTCGCTGACAAAGCCCGTGTGGTTGATGATATCTGGGTTAAGTGTACTTGTGCTGTTAGCCACTTATTTTGCCGTAAACCAAAGTGCTGCACTTTCTATTGCTTCACTTCAGCTAAATATTCCAATGGCAATATACGTGGCATGGAGCATATATCGTTCAGCTGTGCTAATTAGACGTTCTAAGAAGGTTGCTGTTTATAGAGACGGCGATAGCCCTGGCGACAAAAATCAAGTCGGCATAAATCAAAAAACTCTAGGTACGAATATTAACGCATAAGCCTTAAAGCATAAGCCTTTAAGTATAAGTCTTAAAGTAACTCGCAAGGGGCGCTAACTCGCCCCTTGAAGTATTCACCTTAGTTACGCTTTTTTCTCTTCCACGTTCCGCCATACATGTAGCCATCACGAGTTTTTGCAAGCGTTTGGCATGCCTTACACACTATACGCCATTCGTCTGCCTCACTCTGTCGAACACGAAATTGCGTGTCAGCTTCCAAACCGCAGCTATCGCATGATTTCGGTGGCTTCAGCCTGCTTTTCTTTCCCATGTTGTAAACGGCCAGTCCTAATTCTACCTACTAGGGTATTTTTATTGTTGCTTCAGGTCATTTCCGGAGCATTAACTATCAATCTAAATCAATTTGGCGATAGCAACGGCAAACAAAGAGCCTTTTTCTACTACACGTCCCCATAACCTCATCAGCAAAGACGGTTGCCTTGTCATCATCGCTAACGCTTCGTCTCTATGGTGTTGTTCGCCTTCCTGACAGTGTTTAAAGCGTTCTATCACGTTCGATGGCGGGATAGATAATGCCGACATGTTTTTGCATTGCTCGTCGTAATGCAAGTCAACAAATTCCTCTACACAATAAATGGTATAAAAAAACCAGTTTTTACCCAAAAGTCGTGGCAGAAAGCCGGTTATAAATCCCGCGGCTATCCATAGTGGCAATATAAAGCTACCTCTAAACAGCGGCATTTCACTTTCAAAAATAGCAAGGTGCGCGCGCTCAGTTTCAAGGTGCTCTCTTATAAAGCGTTTCGTGTCGTCTTCAGTTTTATTAATGTGCAACAAACACCAGATAAATTCCGCAACTAGCGCTCCGCGGTATATCCAAACTGCACCTGTTTCACCAGCGTGACTCGCGCGCAACTCTTTGTCTACCAGCCTGGCATAGTTGGCATCAAGCGACTTTGCGTAAAATGGCATGGGGTACTCCTACAGCGTTTTATTAAAAAACGCTCGAAATGCTTATATGGATGTCGCCTTACGTATTTGTAATGCGCTTACTCATACGCGTGCCAAAGCCCGAATTTAGCTTAGCTATTTGGAGCGCTTAAAGCTTTGGTGAATAGTGTTCTATTTGAAAATGAAAGCAGAACAGGTCAACTTTGCTTGCTAAGTTATAAGCTAGTTGCCAAAAGGAGTGCGCGAATGAAAATACTATGGGGTTTTCTTATTTTAATACTTGCCTACTTATTACTATGGCCGGTACCTATCGATCCAGTCAGTTGGCAAGCACCTAAAAACGCTGGCTTTACAAAAGCTTTTGCAACAAACTCGCGGCTGGCAGAGCTTTCTCACATCAACTTAGAAGGAGAAGAGGGGCCAGAGGATTTTGCGATAAATAAACAGGGAACCATTGCCACAGCAACGCACTCTGGCGCGGTGTTACTGATGAAACAAGGGCAAACGTCATTTATCCCATGGATTAATACCAAAGGCCGTCCACTTGGTCTTGAATACGATAACAAAGGAAATCTACTTATCGCTGATGCTCATCGAGGATTATTAATTGCAAACGCAGAAGGCGAACTAAAGACGCTGGTCGAGCAGGTAGAAGATACGGCTGTGGTATACGCCGATGATGTTGATATAGCCAAAAATGGAAAGATTTATTTTACCGACGCGACCAACAAGTTTGACGCAAAGGATCACGGCGGAACGCTTTCAGCAAGCCTGTTAGAAATTCTAGAACATAAAGGGAATGGCAGGCTAATTGAGTACGATCCATTAACTGCATCGAGTAAGGTATTGATAGACGGGTTAGTTTTCGCAAATGGTGTAACAATGAGCCATGACCAAGACTCGGTTTTAGTCAATGAGACAGGAAAATACCGCGTTTTACGCTACTGGTTAAAAGGTCCACAACAGGGAAGCGTGGAAGTGGTGATAGATAATTTACCCGGTTTTCCCGACAACATCAGCCAGGCTGCTGGTGGCGGCTATTATCTGGGCCTTGCTTCACCTCGTTCAGCGCCAGCAGACGGGCTATCAGACAAACCCTTTGTTCGTAAAATAATACAACGTTTACCACAGCTTATGCGACCACAAGGTAAAGCGTATGGGCACCTTTTAAAAATTAGCGAGAGTGGGAAGGTGCTTCAATCTCTCCAAGACCCAAGCGGCGCTTACCCTTTTGTAACTGGCGCTATAGAAACAGAGTATGGTTTGTTTATTAGTAGCTTAGTTGCTCCTACTGTAGGTGTTCTTCACAATGAAAAGGGGCGTTCGTTAATGGGCGTGACTGATATAGGAGGTGATGCTCACAGTGATAATAAATAGTGCAATAACTAGTGGCGAAATAAAGTGCTGATGATAAGACTAGAACGTACAAATAAATAAAATTTAGTTACATTTAATCAATGTTTAAACTTTTGTTACCTAGTTATTCTTACAAACCTATACCACTATAAATTATGCTAACGTAAGGCGTTATAATTTTATCGAGCGCATTAAGGCCGGTGAACATTCAGTTTCGGCACACATAAATAAAGGATATATAGTTAATCATGAAAGCGTATACGTATACTTCAGTTGCACTTGCAGTCACGATTTCATTTCTCACAGGATGTGGGGGAGGTGGCGGTTCATCCAGTAACACGTCAGTAGGAACAACACCAACCACTCCCGTAACGTCTGAACCCGAGTGGGAAGCCGGTGTCTATGAGCCACAATCTGAATTCATCGCCAAATGCGAAACGCCAAGAACTGGTGTCGATCCTTTTACGGGAAATGCTTACCCAGATACTCAAGGCACCGCAATGGATGAAAAGCTGTGGTTACGTTCGTGGACCAACGACACCTATTTATGGTACGACGAAGTAGATGATAACGACCCTGAGAATTTTTCAGTATTGGGGTACTTTGACCAGTTAAAAACGAATGAACTGACGCCAAGCGGCACACCTAAAGACAACTTTCATTTTTCACAAGACACCGCTGAATATAACGAGCTATCTCAATCTGGCATATCATCGGGGTTTGGGTTTAGTTGGGAATTCGTGGCAACTACAGTACCCCGAGAGCTTACGGTGCGTTACACAGAGCCCAATTCACCTGCGGCATTAGCAAGTGTACCCCGCGGTGCTAAGGTTGTGAGCATTAATGGCGTTGACTTTGTAAACGACAATACTCAGCAAGGCGTAGATGCTATCAACAGTGGGCTGTTTCCCGATGATGCTGGTACCACCACAAGTTTTGGTTTTGAGCTGATTGATGGAACTACTATGTCGGTAGATATTACCTCTACTGATGTGAGCGTAACGCCGGTTCAAAACGTTAAGGTACTAGATACTGAAAACGGTAAAACAGGCTACTTCCAATTCAATTCGTTTATAGTTACTGCGCAGGAAGGGCTAATTGAGGCGTTTGATACCTTTGTTGAACAGAATGTAACCGAGTTAGTTATGGATTTACGTTATAACGGAGGTGGTCGTTTGGCGTTAGCGTCGCAGCTATCTTATATGGTAGCGGGTCCAAATCAAACGAATAACGCCACATTTGAAACGTTGCAGTTTAACGATAAAAACCCAACGACAAATCCAATCACGGGCCAAACTATCAGCCCAACACCGTTTTATAGCAATGTTATCGATTACAACGCCGGGCGGCTTACCGATACTTTACTACCGAGTCTTTCGCTGACTCGTGTTTATGTAATTTCAACAGATGCAACCTGTTCAGCGAGTGAAGCGGTAATGAACGCGCTTCGCGGCATAGATGTAGAGGTGGTACAAATTGGCTCTACAACCTGTGGTAAGCCTTATGGTTTCTATCCAACAGACAACTGTGGTGAAACTTACTTCACAATTCAATTCCAAGGGGTGAACAACAAAGGCTTCGGTGATTATGCCGACGGCTTTATGCCAACTAATACACCAAACTTTGATTTTGAACTGCCAGGGTGTGAAGTTGAAGATGACTTTACTGCTAGTTTAGGCGATACGAATGAAGGCATGCTGTCTGCGGCACTAGAATTTGCAGCTACCGGCGCATGCCCTGAAGTGGTATCGGGCAATGGTGTGGCTGATGTAAACGCACTGCGCAGCAATCAAAGCGCGCTAGTGGGGGAAAAGCTTATTCCTATCGACACGCCCGAAAAGCGCAGAGAGAACTTTTTCTTACATAACAAAATCAATCAGCCCGTTATCAAGGAACAAGATTGATGGCTCTATTTGATAAAGGCAAAGATAAAAGCAAAGGGCTGCCTGCTGCAGCCCTGGCTGTAGCGCTTTCGTTGGCGGTTGGTTGTGCTGCAACTAAGGAGGTTGAGTTGCACAAAGCGATCACTAAGGGCACTAGTTCAAGCCAAAAGCAAATTATTGAAGACACCATTAGCAACTGGTTTGGCGGTATAGCTATTACTGTTGCTGAAAATGTGTTTAGTAGCGCTTCAAGCATTACAATTGAACGGAAAGCGAAGGTAGATAGCAGGGGGTTACCCCTTGATGGAAGGCATGATAACCCTGTGTACAGCTTTACGCTATTAAGTGATGGCGAGCAGTGCTTGCTGCAAAATGATCAAACTGGTGAGCTTGCTAAACTTGAAAATGTGAAGTGCTACCCAAATCACGACTGAACGTTAACATGTAGATTGGGTACATAATGACTTTGCTAAGATAGCGCAGTGTTATTGCTAAAAGCTGAAAAACGCCCGATGTTTAAAAGCATCGGGCGTTTTTGTTTTTAGCGTTTTTTATCTTAACGTTTATGCATGCTTGGTTGTTTTTGAGAGCGGCCACGATTGTTGCCGCCGCCATTATTCGCCTTTGAAGCCTTACCGGAATTTCGGTTGGCGGTGTTACCGTTGGCTTGCTCATGCCTATTAGGGCTACCTTGTTTATTAGCGTTTGTATTACGACGGTTTTTATTTACAGCACTACCGTCTCGGCTTTTTCCTTTATCGTTTTTACCCTGAAACGTAGGCGGAAGCCCAGTATGCTTAGTAAGTGCGCGTTCACCGCGACGGCCTTTTTGCGCTTTTTGGCGCTTTTCACCAGCCGTTTCTGGTGGAACAAGGTGCTGAGGACCGCGACCTATTAAGTCTTCACGCCCCATTCGCTTTAGGGCTTCGCGAATTTGCGCAAAGTTTTTCGGGTCGTGATAACGCAGCATCGCCTTGTGTAATCGACGGTGGATCTCACCTTTTGCAGAAGACACCTCTTCACTGTCTTTAGTGACTTTGCGAAGGGAATTTACCTCGGTGTGGTACATGGTGGTAGCCGTTGCCATAGGCGACGGGTAGAAGTTTTGTACCTGATCGAGCTTAAATTTGTTTTCTTTTAGCCAGATCGCAAGGCTTAGCATGTCTTCGTCGGAGGTACCCGGGTGTGAAGCAATAAAATACGGGATAAGGTACTGCTTTTTACCCGCTTCTTGTGAGTACTTATCAAATAGCTCTTTAAAGCGGTAATAGCTTCCCATGCCAGGCTTCATCATTTTTGACAGCGGGCCGTCTTCGGTGTGCTCTGGTGCTATTTTCAAATAGCCGCCCACGTGATGAAGTGCTAACTCTTTTACGTATTCTGGATCTTCTACCGCTAGGTCGTAACGTACGCCTGAAGCAATTAAAATCTTTTTAATTCCAGGCAATTCGCGAGCACGGCGGTATAAGTCGATTGTTGGCTTATGGTCGGTGTCCATATGTGCACATATGCTTGGGTAGACACAAGAAGGGCGACGACAGGTGGCTTCCGCTTTCGGACTCTTACAACGCAGGCGATACATGTTCGCTGTTGGGCCGCCTAGGTCTGAAATAACACCAGTGAAGCCCGGTACCGTATCGCGTATTTGCTCTATCTCGCGAATAATAGAGTCTTCAGAACGACTTTGAATAATACGCCCTTCGTGTTCGGTAATAGAACAGAAAGTACAGCCACCATAGCATCCGCGCATAATGTTGATACTGAAGCGGATCATATCGTATGCAGGAATTTTTGCATCGCCATACACAGGGTGAGGCACACGCTGATAGGGCAAATCAAATACCGCGTCCATTTCTTCGGTTTCAAGCGGCATGGCGGGTGGGTTAATCCAAATGTGTCTGTCGCCGTGGCGCTGCATTAGCGCGCGCGCACAACCTGGATTGGTTTCCTGGTGCAAAATACGCGAAGTATGCGCGTACAATACCTTGTTGTCTTTCACCGTTTCATACGCAGGAAGCTTAACGTACACGTTTTCCCAAGGCTTACGCTTTTCTTTCTCTTTTTGCGCAGGCTGAATAACAATGGGCGCTGCTTCTGGTGCTTCGCTGCTTTTTGTGTCTTTATCTTGCGAGTCGCACTCAGGCTCCATTTGGTAGGGGCTTGGAATGGCGTCTATCTTGCCCGGTCTGTCTAGAGACGTCGAGTCAACGCCTTGCCATTCTGGTAAGGCTTCTTTAACGATAATCGCAGTGCCGCGAATATCGCGCAAATCGGCAATATCTTCACCTGCCGCTAAGCGATGAGTGACTTCCACAAGAGGACGTTCGGCGTTACCGAAAAATAGCATATCCGCTTTAGAATCGAACAGCACAGAGCGGCGTACTTTCTCACTCCAATAGTCGTAGTGCGCAATACGACGTAAGCTAGCCTCTATGCCACCAACAATAACAGGCACACCTTTAAACGCTTCACGGCAACGCTGTGAATACACGGTAACTGCGCGGTCAGGACGCTTGCCACCTACATTGCCTGGCGTGTAAGCGTCGTCGTGACGAAGCTTTTTGTCAGACGTGTAGCGGTTGATCATAGAGTCCATATTGCCGGCTGTTACGCCGAAATACAGGTTGGGCTTACCCAACTTCATGAAATCGTCTTTGCTGGTCCAGTCTGGCTGAGAAATAATGCCCACGCGAAAACCATGAGCTTCAAGCACTCGACCAATCACCGCCATGCCAAAACTAGGATGATCTACATACGCATCGCCCGTTACCAAAATAACGTCACAGCTGTCCCAGCCAAGTGCATCCATCTCTTCCTTTGACATGGGTAAAAACGGCGCAGTACCCAGGCAGTGTGGCCAATATTTAGGGTAAGAAAACAGACCGCGATCGGCCTTAATGGTGGCTTGCATAGTAATCACATCTAGATAAATCAGGGAATTGCTGAACTCAAAATAGGGGAAAGCTCAGATTAAGTGCATAATTATAGCAGTCTTAGCCAAGCTAAGGTATAGCGCTGTCATTAAATAAAAGCGCTTTGTATACTGGAGGTAATAAAACGCGAACAGCGTGTGTTTGTTAATGTGCGCTTTAATGAGCGTGCAAAGATTAAGAGAAAGAATAAAAACATGGCGTATTGGCTATTTAAAACAGAACCTGATGCATTTTCTATCGATGACTTAGCAAACCGTCCTGAGCAAACTGAACCGTGGGATGGCGTAAGAAATTACCAGGCGCGTAACTTTCTACGAGATGGCGTTAAACTGGGCGATAAAGTCTTTATCTATCATTCAAGCTGTAAGCAGGTGGGCATTGCGGGCGTGGCCGAAGTGGTAAAAGACGGCTATCCCGACACAACCCAGTTTAACCCTGAATCAAAGTACTTCGACCCTAAATCCAGTCAAGACAACCCTCGATGGTATCGCGTTGATGTGAAATTTGTAGAAAAGTTTTCAAGCGTTCTGCCGCTTTCAGTGATTAAAGCAATGGACGGTATTACCGAACTGCCATTGGTCAAAAAAGGTGGAAGGTTGTCAATTATGCCTGTAGAAGAGGCTGAATGGCAGCAACTGTATGCTGCTGCCAAACAATAAGCCAAATGCTGATAAAGCCTAGTCGTCTTGTTAACTCGGTAAAGCGAAACATTCGAGTTTGCTGCGCGCTAATTTTGTAACAGGTCAATTAACTAGCTGTATCTAGCGGTGTTACCTAATGAACAGCCGCTACTTGCCAAAGGCAAATTTGGTATCGGCATCGCGCAATAAGAAAAGTGCAAAGCACGCGCCCCACATTGGCCATGCGGCAAAAAACAGCAGGTGATTAAACGCATCTAGGTACTGCGGGAATGAAGACAGGGTAGAACCACCGTGAAGAATAAAAATTAGGCCATAGGTGTACTTTTTCGCAAGCCCCGCTAAGAAAGCCAAAACCAGCGCGAGCTGCAGTGCGCCCATAATGTAAACTGCCATTTCAGGTACGCCGCCAATACCATAGAATTTTTCAAAAATGGCCATGCCGTGTGCGGGGTTAACAAACTTATCAAGCGTCCATACGAACATAACGATAAAGATTGTTACGCGAAGTGAAAGTAGCGACCATTGCAGTCTGTTTTGAATATCGGTGTTGTTTTGCATACATGCTCCAAAAGTATAATAGTGCAAGCATACTAGAACGACCGTTCAAAATAAAAATTTCAATTAATTTTATGTTTTTTAATATTTTTTGAAAATTAAATGTACTGAAATTTTTTGTGACGCGTATCGGTCTAGTCGAATAAGAAATAAAAATACGGATTTGTTAATGAAAAAAGTAATCGGCCTCGCCGTTAGCACACTTGCACTTGCTATCAGTCAATCGCTCTATGCCCAACAGGTAGAAGATATCGAAGTGGTTGAAGTCACAGGAAACCAGCAAAGCGTAGATACGCTAAACCCTGGCGATAATACACTTAAGGGAATTTTCGGTAGCGGTTTAAGTGCTGCAGAGACACCGAGAGCGGTCACATCTCTGTCGGCAGAAGCGATAGAGGCACTTAACATTAACGATTTACACGACATCGTAAAAGCGGCGCCTAACGCTTACGCCTCTAGCGGTTTTGGCACACCAAGCTTACCTAGTATACGCGGCCAATTAGGTGAGCTTTTTCAAGATGGTATAAGACGTCAAGCGGGCAACAATGGCTTTGGGTTGCCATTGTCGTTTAATAGCGTTGAACAGATTGACGTAGTGAAAGGGCCGTCGCCAGTGTTGTTTGGTAGTACCCAGCGCAACGGTGGCTTTGTAAATCTTCAAACAAAGGTTGCGCCTACCACACAAAGCAAGGGTAAAGTCACCCTTCGCGCTGGGCGCTGGGATCAGTATTCAGCGCAAGTCGATTACGGTACAGCAATAGAAGAAGGTAAAAGCGGTATTCGCTTTAGTGCAGAGTATTTAGACCACGGTAGTTTCTACGACTTTGCCGAGCGCGATAGTACAAACCTATTTGTTGCCTATCGTTATACACCGAGCGACGCACTCACTTGGGATATCAGCGCTGAATATTACGACACAGACTATCCAGACAACGCAGGTATAAACCGCCCAACGCAAGACCTTATCGACAACGGTATTTATATTACTGGGCAAGGCACTCAGCCAAATGGCAGCGCGGTTCCGGGGGCAGGTGCCATTATTTCTCCTACTGGTGAAGTGGTTATTCCTCGCAACCGCGTATTCACTAATCCCGACGACATTAACGGCGCAGAAACCACGGTTGTTCGAAGCAGCGTTGAATATAAGGTTGCTGACAACATTGCGCTTCGCAACATTACCTACTATCAATACCTTGAACGGGAAGAAATTGCGCAAAATAGTTTTATTGAAATCATTGACGGGGCTGACACGTTTGAAAACCGCACTGAAGTTGATTACCAGTGGAGCGATAGCCAACTAACTACTGTAGGATTAGCGCTTCGTTACAATGACGTGCTGGGCTTTAGCCAATTTACCACTGAGGCCGATAATCCGATTGATTTAACCGGGCCTATCTCAAACCGCGTTATTCCCCTTACCGATGCCCAAAAAGCGCGTTTGGTTGAGCTGCGTCCAGGCGTATATGTTTCACCAGGAGCGCAATACGACTTAGATGGTGATGGTAACGGCGATTTTAACTTGTCAGACACCACAGACTCCACATCGTGGCAAACTGGGTTGGCGCTACAGCAACGCTCTACATGGACAGACAAGTTCTCAACCATTGCTGGCGTTAGAGTAGATTATTACGATGTTGAAGCCCGCGACCCTCTAGCGCCAGAGGGAGTAACGGCAGCGTCTGATACCTATAGCGATACGTTAACTAGCTATCAGTTAAGCGCGGTTTATAAACTCACCGGTGACATCAATATATATGCTGCGTTTTCCGAAAACGATGCTACATCAAACAGTATGGCGGGGGGCACGGTGTTAGGCGCAGATAATGAAATTAACCCGCTTAACTTTGCCACCGAAAATACCCTGTACGAAGTGGGTGTAAAATATGCGCCAAACAGCAGCTGGTACGCAGAGGCCGCTTTGTTTGACCAAACCCGAAGCTTACGTAACCGTGACGGCAGTAACAGTGGTGTGAAAACACAAGGTTTCGAACTACAAATGTTCTATCAAGCGGACGATGTTTGGATTAATGCCGCGTATAGCTACTTAGACGCGCGTTTTGATGATTCAGCGGCGTTTCAAGGTACGGCGCAGGTTATTGATGCGTTTGATAATAGCCGCCCTGATATTATTGAAGGTACAGGAGTAGGATCGCCATCGTTTGCTGCGTTCCCTGCATCGAACAGTCGGGTTCAGGGTATTCCACCTCAAATCGCTTCGATTAACGCGGGCTGGCAAATTACGGATGACTTACAAGTGGGTGCAAGTGCACTATATACCAAGTCATTCCCACTAGACTTCCTACAAACTGTGCACATTCGTGACCAATATACGGTTGACGTAAATGCAGATTACCAAGTGTCAGATGATCTTCGCTTACGTTTAGATATCATTAATGTGACCGATGAAGAAAATTGGCAGCCGCTGTTTGAAGGTGGATATTTCGGCGCGACGCTTGTTATGCCAAATGTACCACGTCATGCTCAAGTAACCATGCAATACGCGTTTTAAGCGCTAAGGATATTTATGTTTAAGAAAATAGCGCTTTTGGGGGTTATCGCCGCCGCTATATTTAGCTTTTTCTATTTTGATTTGAATAGCTATCTAACCCTTCAGGGCATGAAGGACTCACTGGATACGTTTCAAGCGCAAATAGAACAAAACCCTGTATTAAGCATTGGGGTGTTCTTCGCTATTTATGTGGCGGTTACCGCACTGTCGCTCCCAGGTGCGGCTATTTTGACCCTAGCGGCAGGCGCACTGTTTGGGCTGGCGCAGGGCTTAATTATTGTTTCGTTCGCATCAAGCGTGGGCGCTACATTAGCTTTTTTAGTCGCGCGCTTCATCCTAAGAGATACCGTACGTAACAAGTTTAAAGAAAAGCTTAAAAAAATTGATGAGGGCGTGGAAAAGCAAGGTGCGTTTTACTTGTTTACTCTGCGCCTAGTGCCAGTATTTCCGTTTTTCCTAATCAACCTGTTAATGGGGCTGACATCACTTAAGACTTGGACATTTTACTGGGTAAGCCAGATAGGCATGCTTGCCGGCACTGCTGTATATGTAAATGCGGGTACGCAACTGGCGCAAATAGATAGTTTGTCTGGCATTGTCTCGCCTGGGCTTATCTTTTCATTTGTGCTTTTAGGCATATTCCCTTGGATAGCAAAAGCGATTGTGGCGATAGTCAATCGCCGCCGCGTTTACAAAGGCTACAGTAAGCCAAAGAAGTTTGATCGTAACCTGGTTGTGATTGGTGCCGGCGCGGGTGGTTTGGTTACCAGCTATATAGCGGCGACGGTGAAAGCAAAAGTCACGCTAGTAGAAGCCGGTGAAATGGGCGGGGACTGTCTTAATTACGGCTGCGTACCGAGCAAAGCTATTATAAAAACGGCTAAAGTGGCCAATCAAATGCGCCATGCTGATAACTATGGTTTGGAGCCGGTAGCTCCCGCTATGTCATTTAAAAGAGTGATGGCACGCGTACACGAGGTGATCGCGGCAATCGCGCCTAATGACAGTGTAGAGCGTTACACGAGCTTGGGCGTTGATGTTGTAAAAGGCTATGCGAAGATCCTCGACCCATGGACAGTCGAAATTAAAAAGAACGATGGTGGAACACAAACGCTAACAACAAAGAGCATTGTTGTAGCCACAGGTGCTGCGCCCTTTGTTCCGGACCTACCTGGTATTGAACAAAGCGGTTATGTCACCTCTGACACCTTGTGGTCTAAGTTTGCTGACCTTGAAGAAGCGCCAAAGCGTTTAATCGTATTGGGTGGTGGGCCTATAGGTTGCGAACTCGCTCAAGCCTTTTCACGCCTTGGTAGCGAAGTTACGCAAGTTGAACGTGCGCCACGTTTAATGGGCCGTGAAGATGCGGATGTAGCGGAATATGCTGAGTCTGTGCTAAGAGAGAACGGCGTAAACGTATTGACTTCTCATGATGCGCTTCGCTTTGAACAACAAGACGGAGAAAAAGTGCTAGTGGTGGCGAAAGAGGGTGTTGAATCTACCATTGCTTATGACGAAGTCATTGTGGCTGTGGGACGAAAAGCTCGCCTTAATGGGTTTGGCCTTGAAGATTTGGGAATTCAGTTCGATCGAACCATAGAAACTGACGAATACTTGCAAACCCTAATGCCAAATGTTTTTGCTGCTGGTGATGTAGTAGGACCGTATCAGTTTACTCACGTTGCCTCACATCAGGCGTGGTACGCTGCGGTAAATGCTCTGTTCGGTACGTTCAAGAAATTTAAAGTAGACTATCGCGTTATTCCTTGGACAACCTTTATCGACCCGGAAGTGGCGAGGGTAGGGCTGAGTGAACGAGACGCTGCCGAGCAAGACATTGACGTTGAAGTAACGCGATACGAATTTGCAGAGTTAGATCGTGCTGTTGCGGAAAGTGCCAGAAAAGGGTTTATAAAAGTACTTACGCCGCCAGGTAAAGACAAAATATTGGGCGTTACTATAGTCTCGGAGCACGCAGGAGACTTACTTGCTGAGTTTGTTATAGCTATGAAGCACGACCTAGGGTTAAACAAAATACTAGGTACTATTCACGCCTACCCAACCTGGGCTGAAGGCGCAAAGTACGCAGCAGGGAATTGGAAGCGCGCAAATGCGCCTGAGAAATTACTTAGTTATGTAGAGAAATTCCACACGTGGCGCAGAGGGTAGTTAATGTGAAAAAAGCAGTAGCGGTGACAAAAGTATTCTCGGTGAAAAACGGATTGGTGATGTCAAGCAAACTAGCAATGACAACAGTTATCGCGGTGTCAAGACGACTCACTATTAGAAAATTTGGTCGATTAGCAGTGAGCAGCGTCATGCTACTTGCTGCTAGCACGAGCTTTTATGCGCTTTCTGACGAAGCTGCGCTTAAAAAAGCCGACAGCTTACACGAGCCGTTTAGTGAGTTGCTAAGCGAGCACGTGAAAACCATCGACAATGGTGCCAGCACGCAAGTTAATTACCATGGGTTTAAACAAGACAGGGAACGTTTAACTCAGTATTTAAATAGCTTAGCTAAGGTAAAAAAAAGTACCTTTGACGGCTGGAGCAAGGCTGACCAACTGGCGTTTCTCATAAATGCTTATAATGCCTACACCGTTGACCTTATTCTTACCGAATACCCTAAAATTGAGTCTATTCGCGATTTAGGCGGTTTCTTCTCGTCGCCATGGAAAAAAGAAATTGCGCCGCTACTTGGTAAAACTCGTACGCTGGATGAAATAGAGCATGAGCTTATTCGAGGGCAAAGTCAAAATGCTAAAAGGTACAACGAGCCTAGGATTCATTTTGCCGTAAACTGTGCCAGTATCGGTTGCCCAGCGCTGCGAGAAGAAGCATATGTGGGCGCAAAGCTAGATAGTCAGCTTAACGCGCAAACTAAGCGTTTTTTAGCCGATACGTCTCGTAATAGAATGGATGGCAATACCTTAAAGCTATCTAAAATATTCGACTGGTACAGCAAAGATTTTGAAAACAATGCCAATCGAAAAAGTGAAAGTTGGCAGGGCGCTAAAAACGTAAACACTGAAAATCTCAGCCAATTCTTACTGTTATACAAAGACGCACTAAGCCTATCGAGTCAGCAGGTTTCAGTACTCGAGCAAGATACCGCAGAGCTGGAGTTCTTAAATTACGATTGGGCGCTCAATGCTACGCAATAGCGCTTTAGTTAGCACGAAAGCGGCTTGTCTTAGCCGCTTTCGCAAGTTTGGTGCTTTCGTTAAGGGGCTCGCGCTGGCTTCGGTTATTTTAGGTGCTCAGTTGATAACGGCTTCGCATTCATTTGCGGGGCTGTTTGAGATTTCTAGTACTGATGTTTCTATTGTTAATGCTCCTGCAAATGAAATACACAGCCAGACTCAATCGCCAACGTATATGTCAAAAGCGCTTAAGCAAACTTCGGGGCAATCTCCATCGGCCAAAGACAGCACACAAATTAAACCTTTGGTGCGTTTTCACGCGTGGGGGGGAAGCGCCCAAGTTAATAGTTATTTTCAATGGGTAGCTGGGCAAGTTAGCCAGCGTTTTAATATTGAACTGCAGCACGTAAAGCTTGCTGATACCAGCGACGCTGTATCGCGGGTGTTGGCAGAAAAGGCGGCCGGAAATAACGACAACGGCAGTGTAGATTTAATATGGATAAATGGCGAAAATTTTGCGGCAATGAAAAAGCACGACTTGCTTGCCAAAGGTTGGGTTGAAGAACTTGACCATTTCGCGCTAACCCGCCCCGAAAAGAACTCAGCTATGGTAACTGACTTTGGCGAACCCACTTTGGGTATGGAAGCGCCGTGGGGTAAGGCGTCAATGGTGTTTTATTATCGCAGCGCGCACATGAAAGCGTTAGACGCTATGCCTCCGCAAACCATTAATGAATTGCTCCGGTTCTCTCAAAAAGCACCAGGACGCTTCACTTATCCGGTGCCGAGCGATTATTTAGGTATTAGCTTTATAAAATATGCAGCAATTGCCCTTAATGGCGACAAACAATCTTTATTTTATCAACCCGTTACTGAGCAGTCTCTTCAGGCTGTATTGCCCGCGCTTTGGGCTTATTTGGACCAGCTGCATCCCACTATGTGGCAGCAAGGGGAGTATATGCTTCGCCAAGCCTCTCAGCTTCAACGCTTAGTTGGCACAGGTGAGTTAACGCTCGCGTTTTCATTTACCGCTGCTGAAATTCCATCAGCGGTAAATCGCTTTGATTTACCCGACGATGTACGCACCTATGCTATGCAAGACGGTAGTCTTGCTAACGTCCATTTTGTGGGTTTGACCTATAATTCAAAAAACAAAGCAGCGGCGAAGACAGTAGTTAATTTTTTGCTTTCGCCAGAAGCACAAGCCAAGAAGCAAAAGCTGGCGGTGTGGGGCGACGATACGGTCCTTGATATGGCATCGCTGACAAAAGCACAAACCATGTTGTTTGACGATGACACCGTGCACAATTCCGCCCTCGACAAATCACAGTCAACGGTGCTGTTAGCTGAACCCCACGCAAGCTGGACTGACGAATTGCGCGAAGCTTGGTATAAACGTTATGGGGCGCGCTACTAATGTTTACTCACGCTACGCTTTTTGCGCGCTGGTGCCTGCTGCTATTACTTTGTATTCCTGTATTGGCAGGGCTGGTAGGGGTAATATTTCCTGCGTTAGGTTATTTCCCAGCTATAGGCGCAAACGGCTTTTCAACACAGGTGTTCGTTACGCTATTCACCCTACCAGACGTTTGGCAAATGATGATGTTGTCACTTTTTACAGGCTTTGGTTCGACACTTTTAGCGGTAATTGCAGCGTTTTGTATTCTTGCCACGTTTTACCAGTCTTCTTTGCTTGGAAAAATTCAGGGTGTGCTTAGCCCCTTTTTGGTATTTCCCCACGCAGCGGCGGCCATCGCACTTTTATTTGTCGTTAGCCCTTCTGGTATCTTTGCGGCAATCATCACGCGCTTGAATGCGTATTTGAGCCATGTTTTCACAAGCCCTTTTACTAATGGAACGCTTCCTATCAACGAGATGGCCTCTATCAGCGAAATGGCATTGCCCGCTGCAAATGATGGAACGCTACTTTATGACGATACAGGACTGAGTATACTTATTGCGCTTAGTTTAAAAGAGCTACCGTTTATCATGTTAATGACGCTAAGCGTTATGTCTCAACCCCTAGTGAAAAAGAAACTGACGGGTTATGTACAAGTTGGAACGGCGTTAGGTTATTCGCCTACTGCTAGCTTTTTCAAACTGGTGCTGCCGACAATTTATTCTCAAATAAAGTTACCCCTACTAGCGGTGTTAGTTTTCGCCACATCAAATGTGGAAATTCCTTTAATTCTAGGGCCAAACAACCCGAGCACTTTGGCTGTCGCCATTATGCACTGGTTTAATCATATTGATTTGTCCATGCGTCTACTTGCAAGCAGTGCTGCAGTGGTTCAAGTGGCAGTATCTGCGGTGGCTGTAATGTTGTTTTTAGGGGGGGAGCAATTAGTTAAGCATGTAGGGAAGCGCAGCCTTTCAAGTGGCAATCGATATTTTGCCGATGCTGCGCTACGCGCATGTGGTTTTACCGTTATGGCAGTTTACATTATCTTGATCTGCGCGGTGGTATACACGGTTGTTACGTACTCATTTGCTAAACAATGGCACTTCCCGCTGTTATTGCCAGAGGGCTTAACATTGCTGCATTGGGATACGGCAATAAGTGCTCTGGCATCTCCACTTATCAATAGCTTACTGCTTGGCGTTATGGTGAGTACGACTTCAATAACCCTTGTTCTATTTACCCTTGAAAGCGAACAGCTAAAGCCTGCTCGTACTTTTGCTTCGAATGCATTTTCTGCCTCGCTATTTTTGCCGCTATTAGTACCTGGTGTGGCTTTCTTGTATGGTTTGGTATGGTTTCAGCAGCTTGTTTTTCAAGACGCCGTATGGTTTCACACTTATATAGCGCATATGGTTTATGTCGTGCCTTACGTGTTTTTATCAATGGCGGTGGCGTACAGAAGGCTCGACAACCGATACGCTATGGTGGCGCAGAGCTTGGGCAAAACGCCGTGGCAGGTGTTCTATCATGTTAAGCTGCCTTCGTTATTTAGCGCCATTATGGTGGCGTGGGCCCTAGGGCTAGCGATTAGTTTTAGCCAATATCTACCTACTTTACTGGCTTCAGGCGGGACAATACCCACTATTACGACCGAGGCCGTTGCCTCGGTATCTGGCAGCAGTACGCGACTTACTGCGGTATACGTCATTATTCAAGCTGTGATGCCGCTACTTGGCTTTATGATCGCGTGGTACATACCTGCATTTGCGATGAAAAAGCAACGTAGGCAAATGCACAGTGAAGGTAGTCTCGACTATGTGGATGCCAATACAGTTCACAAAGAACGCATGGCTAATATCAGAACAAAAACAACAAGGGCGTAAATCCTAGTGCTTAATTTAGAAAACGTCGTTATTTATCGCGATGACAAGCCGATGCTTCAGTTAAGTGCTGAAGTAGCAAAGGGTGAGGTGCTGACTGTTATGGGGCCAAGTGGCGCAGGCAAGTCTACCTTACTTCAAGCCATAGCTGGCCAACTTCAGGCGCCGTTTAGCGTCAGCGGACAAATTAAAATAAACCATGTGGCGATAAATGACGTCAGTGCTCACCTTCGCAAAGTGGGCATTATGTACCAAGATGCATTGCTATTTGAACACATGACTGTAGGCGAAAACATTGCATTTGCCATGCCTGACAACTCGCATAAAAACAAGCAGATGAAATACGAGGCCATTAACGAATTATTAGCAGCCGTAGAACTTGATGGCATCGCTGACCGGGCGGTAAATACACTCTCTGGAGGCCAGCAGGCTAGAGTAAGCCTGATCAGAACGTTAGCTTCTGAGCCTTTAGTGGTATTGCTTGACGAGCCTTTTAGCAAACTAGATGTAGCGCTTCGTAGTCAAATTCGCAGCTGGACGTTTTCTCAGCTAAAGGCTCGCAATATACCCACTGTACTTGTCACACACGATAATGATGATGCGCTAGCTGCGGGTGGCGACGTCATCGAGATCATATAGCGGTGTTTCAAAGGTACTTCCTAGTTAGCAAAGAGATATTTCATGTTAGATTCTAAAATTACTCCCTTTATAAAACCGCTTTTAATGCCGCTGATAAAAGCGTTAGATCGAAAGGGTGTTACCCCCAATCAGGTTACGCTTGTTGGGTTTGTCGTTGGTGTTCTCGCGCTTCCCTTTATTATTCTTAACTGGTGGAATATGGCGCTAGGCTGCATCATATTAAATCGCATATTCGACGGTATAGACGGTGAATTGGCGCGCTATCAGCAAAGTAGCAGCAGTGCTGGTGGTTTTTTGGATATTTGCTTAGATTTTCTTTTTTACGCATCTATCCCTCTAGCATTTGGTATTGCTAACCCTGAAGAGTGGGGCATACCAGCAATGGTACTGCTAGCTACCTTTATTGGCACCGGCAGCAGCTTTCTGGCGTTTGCTATTGCCGCAGAGAAGTTTCAAATAGACAGGCCCCAGTTCGCTAACAAAAGTTTTTACTATATGCAGGGGTTAACGGAAGGTACTGAAACCATTTTAGTGTTTTTGGCGTTCTGCATTTGGCCGCAGTATTTCGCAACGCTTGCGTACGTGTTTGCTGCAGCCTGTGCAGTCACCGTAGTAACTCGCATAGCTGGGGGCTTTTCTACCCTTGATAAGGTGGAGCGCGACGCTGCTTAGTTTACAGGCGTTGCGCGTGTTTCCGAGTATAATTGATAGAGAGTGCTGTCCAAGCGTTTGCAGCAATTAAACTAGTAACAGTAACAAGCGGACAAAGGTGTGATACGTGATGAAGGTTATTTGCTTTGGATAATACCTCGTTCATTCGCTTAAGTGTGTTTCTTGGCATTTTTGTGCTTATGGCCGTGCTTGAAGCACTGCTGCCAGCGCGTAAAGCCGTGCTTAATAGAAAAGCACGTTGGGTAGGCAACTTGTCTATGGTGGTGATGGGAGCGTTAGTTTCACGTATTTTGCTTCCGGCCACCCTGGTTGGCGTGTCTTTGTGGGCGCAGCAAAAAGGCATAGGTGTTTTCAACGTTTTATTGGATGCCATGCAGGCTGATGCTTCAAGCTCTAATCAACTGCTAAATAGTGGTGAGCCGCTCAATACTTCTTCAACGTATTTTGTCCATATCGCCATAGTAGCGGTAAGCGTTTTATTACTTGATATGCTTATTTATTGGCAGCACCGGCTTTTTCATACCGTGCCTATGTTGTGGCGCTTTCATAAAATGCATCACGCCGACAGTCATGTTGACACGACTACGGGTCTTCGCTTTCATCCTGTGGAAATTGCAATGAGTTTGGGTATTAAAGCCGCGGCGGTGGTGATACTTGGCGTGCCTGCTGTTGCTATAGTTATCTTTGAAGTGGCACTCAATGGCTTTGCCATTTTTAATCATGCCAATATTAGGCTGCCGCAAAAATGGGATGACAGAATTGGTCTTGTGTTAATTACCCAACGCTTACATCGCATTCACCATAGCCAGGCTAAAAGTGAATCGAATTCAAACTATGGGTTTAGCGTATCGTGGTGGGATAGGCTGTTTAATAGTTTTACGCCTCGCGCCGCGTTTAGCGATGAAACCTTACCCATCGGCCAAAAAGATGTGCCGGCCGTAAGAGAGAACGCGTCTATCAAAGCGCTATTGCTACAACCATTTAAATCAAAATAGCGCTTTAGATTTTTTTTAAGGGCTGGCAGGGAGATAGCTGCTATGCGCTAGCTACATCCAAGCTGCAATGCCAAACCACCTATCGTACTTTCCACGTGAACTTCAGTTTCGCCAGAAAGCACGGGCATGATATTAAGCCCGGTTCTTGCTTCAACTTCATCAATGGTTACTTGCGTTGTGCAATAGTTGTCACTGCGCGCTGCACTTTGCTGCATGATGAAAGCAGAGGCTTCTATTAGGCCGTTTATTTCAGTGACAATAACTTTAAAGTAGCCGCTGGGAATGTTGTGTATTTCGTCGGCATCAGGAAGAGATGCGAAGAACCATTCGTACAAAGGGCCAGATACCACATAAACATCCTGGCCGGTTCTTACAAAGCTGCGCACTGCGTTTTCCAGTTTTACCCATGGGCCTTGGTTTAAATCAGAGTCTTGCGGCGTAATGTTTGAGAGGTAATTAAGTTCTCGCCAATCGGGTGAATTGCTGAAAGAGGCAAGGGGGACTTGGTGACCTCTGTCGGTCCCTATACTTCGCCATGCGCCTTTATAGTCATTGGGCTCTAGGGTGCTTTCTTCGCTAAGTTCAGGGTCGGCTTTCCAATTACGACTTCTAGATGGGCCATCGATAGTTTCAGGCGTAACGTGATACGCCACCCAATTAGCAAATTTCGTTTGTGGGTTATTATTTAGCGTATATATAGAACGGGTAATGGTTTGACCATTTAAACCGATAGGGCAACTGAATACACAGTTTTCTGCAGCAGCACTAAAGGCAGAAAAAGCGAAGGATACAGCAAGAGAAACAGCAACAAGTCTCTTCATGAATTTTTACTCTATTCAAACAAGATTATTTTCCTGTACTTAAGTACAGTTTTATAATTTTACGAATAGTACGCAAAAACTACGATAAAACAAGTGGTTGTAGCCTAAAGTAGGGGCTCCTTACCGCGGTTGCTAGTGCTTACATCATCGCTAGCGCCTTAAATACTAAATATCCAGTGCCCAACTGAAGCACCATACCAATAATAAGAAAGACGCCGTCACGATTCGTTATACCAAGCGCGGTAATACATAACGCAAAAGCGGGTACTGCAACCGCAAAAGGCAACACTTCTAACGGGATCATACAAAGTGCAGCTATGGCACAATATGCAGCAATAAAATTTTTAGATGGGGAATGGGAAAGAAACGTTACCCTGGGCTTTAGCAGCTTTTCAGTTTTTTGTGCATAAGGTTTAGCTTTTTCAACGGCACTTTCTAGTTTCTGTGTGGACACTTCTTTATTTTTAATAAACGCGGGTAGCCACGGACTGGTTTTTCCTATTGCGACTTGTGTACATATGAAAAATAAGGTGATGCCACACAGAGTAGGCACGCCTGGGATGGCGCCAGTAGGAAGTAGTGCAATAAGGGCGGGGATCAGTAACAGCGGACCAAAGCCTCTGTCTTCGAAACGTTCAATTATCTCACCTAATGACGTGGCGTTATCTTCTTCGCTATACATGTCATCCATTAATTCAACAATAGAATTTCCCATAATCGCCTACTCATTCCTATTTAGTGATAGCTATACCTATCATTACGCTTTTACCTTAAATAAGTTTAATGAAGTGCTGGTGCGCGTCGTGGGATAAAAAGATTTTTCACTAGTTAGCAAATCAACTGCTACATTTAATGAATAGAAGTTCGCGAGAGTTAAATTGAATACGACAGACATTCTTTCAATTTTGTGTCAGATGCCGTCGAGCATTTTGTTTAAGTGCCCTGAGTCCGCCAGCATTTATGCTAGCAAAGGCTTTGAACAGGATTTTGGAATAAGTCAGTCCGATTCTGTTGGCACCCATTCTTTCGTTTTCTTTGACCCTGAAACGAAAGACGTAATCCCTCCATGTAACTCGCCATTTACCCTGGCAGAAAAAGGCGAGATAGTCGCACAGCACTTCAGACTTCAAACAGGTTTACGAACAATGAACTGTTTTGTTGAAAGTGGCGTGATCACCACGCCTGCAGGGATGTGGGTTGTGTTACAGGTGAAAACCAACGTGACAGCGCTGTTTAGTGAGAATAAAAAAAGCTCAGCGGTGAGTAAACATATTGCGTTCAATCAGCTCCTTACTAATTTTTCTTCCAAACTCATTACGGCAAGTGTTCATGAACTCGACGGCATTATAGACCAAGCGCTGGCGGCATTTGGTGTGTTCTGCGATGTCGATAGGTGCTACCTTTTTGAATTCAGTGATGATACAGAATGCATGTCTAATACCCACGAATGGGTTGCAGCAGGGGTGACACCGTTTATTGATGAACTTCAGAATATGCCAACCAGTTCGCTACCCTTTTTCATGACCCACATTACTGACGGTATGTTTAAAGTGGATGATGTGGCGACGCTGCCCGACGAAGCTGCTGCAGAAAAACACATTTTTGATGAGGAAAGAATTTTTTCTATTTTGTGTGTTCGCATTATGGTTGACGATACTATGTACGGTTTTATTGGCTGTGACATTATCGGCAGCCCATATGTGTGGAATGCATTTGATATTGAATACCTGCGGCGAATCGGTGAGATGCTAGGTAATACGCTACAAAGCCTACATAACCGAAAAGCCCTTCAAAAAGCGCAAACTGAGCTGCTTGAAGCTAATAAGCAACTAGAGCGTTTAGCGAATATAGATGGCTTGACGGGGATTGCTAACAGAAGGTTGTTTGACAGTACGCTGCTGCGTGATGTGAAGCGGTGCTTTGAGCAAGGCGAAGCACTTAGTTTATTGCTTATTGATGTGGATTTATTCAAACAGTACAACGATGCCTATGGTCACGTTGCTGGCGATGCGGCATTACAAAAAATTGCCGATACCTTAACTAACAGCTGCGCAGGGAATGTAGACCTTGTCGCTCGCTATGGCGGTGAAGAATTTGCCGTGATTTTACCCAATACTCGGCTTGATGAACTCCACGCTATTGCTGCACGAATTATTCGTAATGTGAAATTTTTAGATATTCATCACCAAGCATCAGATTATGATAATAAGCTTACGGTAAGTATTGGGATGGCGTGTTTAGAGCTGAGCTCGCCTTGCAAAGATGCTGCTTTGCAAAGTAGTGAAAGTGCTTTGTCACTGGTTCAACAGGCGGATAGAGCTCTTTATCGAGCCAAAGCGTCTGGAAGAAACTGCGCTAAACTTTAACCTGTATCAATGTCTAACTTTCACGCTTTTTATAGCACAGTCTGGTTTCGAAACACTCACTATGTAAATACTCTACCTCATGGTAGAGCATGTATTCTACTGAGATAATGGTAGTACTAACACGAGCTTTATATTTTCCTAAAGCGCCTTATATCAATCACATTTTGTTTTGTGATTATTTTTAATCACATTTTGATATGTGATTGTTTTTGAATTTAGTGATTAAGCGTGTCATAGTGGTAAACGACTCAAGTATTCTTACTCTGAATACACTAGCTGAAGACGGCGCAAGGTAAGTATGAAAAAGAACAACACGGTGAAAGGCGGTCTATCGCGCTATGTTGGTGTGCTGACAGGCGACATCTCGGGTTCTCAATCTTATTCTGATGGTGAAATTAGTAATATCCTTGCTGCACTAAAGCAATATTTAACGAATTACGCCACACGCTATGACGGGCACTTTGATATTTATCGCGGTGACGCATTTCAGTTAGCAGTAGAGCAACCCCAGTATAGTATGCACATCGCTCTTGGACTGCGTTTAGCACTCAAAGCCCACTCATTAAACGTTGATGTAAAAATTAGCGTAGCGGTAGGTGAAGCATACTTTCGCCCAAAAGAAGTGAAAACTGGAACCGGAGAAGCCTTTGTTTTATCTGGGCGGGGCCTTGATACTATTAAACCCTATCACCTTGCTTTTTTTAGCAGCGATGAGCAGCTTGAAAGTAACGTGCAGCTGCTTACACGTTTTGCCGACGCCCACATAAGCGCTTTAACGCAAACCCAGTCAGAAACATTGCTTGCCTACCTTGAAGCCTCTGATAAGAGTCATGAAAACATAGCAGCCATACTTGATAAAAATAGAAGCAATGTGAGTCGAATTCTTAACGCTAGCAATTACAAACTGGTTGCTGAATATCTTACATATATGGCGCAAGCGATAGCTACTAAACAAGAAGAAACTGAGTAATTGGGATCAGAACAGAACAATAAGGAAGCGTAACGTGAAATCGATTAAAACAGTAAAGATTGCCGTTCAAGTAGGTACGTTACATGATTACTGACGCATCTAACGTGACTATGATCACACCTACCTTTATGCATTCTGAGTTGTTAATTGGTTTACTACTTGCACATTTACTTGCCGATTTTTATTTTCAACCATACTCATGGGTAGAGCAAAGAAATGAGCGACATGCCCGGGCGCTACCTTTGTATTTTCATGCACTAATACATGGTGTTTTAGCCATTATTGCACTCGCTCTTTTATCCCCCAGCATTAATATGGTCACCATAGGCATTAGTGCGCTGATATTAGTGGTTTCCCACTTTATAATTGACGTGGTTAAGTCGCATTGCGCCCAAAACATTACGGCCTTTGTTGTCGACCAAATAGCGCACATTGTCGTGATATTGGGTGTGTTTTTATATGCCACAAACCAGTGGCGCGAAGCAGTAGGGCTACTACAGCACGTTGGTGTACCTCATCTGGTGGTGGTTTTGGCGTATTTAGCGGTACTCAAACCTAGCTCCATTATTATTAAGCAACTGCTATCACCTTGGAGTGGTGAAGTATTGGCTAACAAACCAACGTCTTCACATCCCAACGATCCGCCAACAATAAGTACAGAGGCACAGCAAACTTTATCTTTGGCTGGTCAACGAATTGGCTATTTAGAACGTGTACTCATGTTAACGTTTGTGTTGTTAAATCAGTTTTCTGCGATAGGTTTTCTTATTGCGGCTAAATCTATATTTCGCTTTGGCGACCTCACTAAACATCAGGACAGGAAGCTAACAGAGTACGTGCTGCTAGGTACATTCACCAGTGTGGCGATGACAATTGCCATTGGTCTGGCGTGCTCAGCGGTGTTAGGGCACCTACCTATTAAATCTTAGTAATCCGTGATTATCCTCGCAAAATAAATTAAAAGCGCTTAGCTATAACGGCCCCCATCTGCAGTGCAAAGGCTGTTCAACTTAAATCAACTTTGTTTAATTAGCAAAAAGCAATTGTGTATAAAACGTAAAAATGTGCAGGAATTTAGTATTTTTTCAAAAAAATTGAACTAATGGCTATTTTTGTGTTGATTTAACCTAGCTCTCACCCTAACATTCGCCGCCTTATCAAAAGCGATAACTATTATCATTTAGATTTGGGCGAAAAATGAACCACACTTCACACAAAAAAAGTAAAGTTGCTAATGCAATTCTTCTCTCTCTTTTATCAGTAACCTCTACAGTTACTGCCACGTCAGCACTGGCGCAAGAAAACGATGCTGAGACACCAGTAGATTCTCAAGCACAAAGCGCGGAAGAAAACTTAGACGTCATTACCGTTTACGGTCGTCACAATCGTCTAATTCTAGAGTCGGGCACAGCGACTAAATCAAACATGAGTTTGATGGAGACCCCGGCCGCTATCGTGGTGGTTGACGGTACTTTACTAAGAGAGCAGGGCGTAAGCACCCTGCAAGAAAGTATTCGTAACATTAGTGGTTTGAGTCAAGACGGTAACAACTACGGTGTGGGTGATAACTTAGCTATTCGTGGCCTTGGTGTTAACTACACCTTTGACGGCATTTACGCTGGTGCCGATTTGGGCAACAGCTATAACCCTACGCGTTCAATGACCAACATTGAAAGTATTGAAGTGCTAAAAGGCCCGGCTACTGGTCTATACGGCATGGGCGAAGCGGGTGGTATTATTAATCTCATTGAGAAAAAACCACAGTTTCAAGAGGCTTATGAAGTAAAGGCATCGGTAGGAAGCTGGGATAGCTATTCTTTGCTGTTTGATGCTACAGGTGCAATTAACAAAGACCTGGCTTATCGCGTGGTAGCGAACCGTGAACAGTCTGACGGCTATCGCGGACTAAGTGATGAGCGAAGCGAGCTTTATACGTCGCTTAAATACGTTGCATCAAGTGATAACCAGTTCCTATTATCTGCTGCTTATATTGACGACGCTGTGCAAATTGATTCGGTAGGTCATCCTGTTCGTCTTATCGACTTAACTATGTTTGATACTGACGCAGGTAGCTTAACAGGCGCAGATTTAGTTAACGATACTGCAGAATCAGGTGGTTTACAGCTTACCGACGCTCAGCGTGATGAGTTAGCCGCGTCTTTGGTTTCTACCGACGGTGTACAGCCATTTGACTTGGGCGATACTAGCCTTATTTCGCCAATTTCACGCCCGAATGAAGGTGAAGAGTTCCGCATAAAACTGCGTCAAGATTTGGTGATCAGTAGCGACTGGTCTTTAACCCAACAGTTGCAGTATCGTACCTACGAAACTGAATATATTCGCCAAACCAGCGCGTATAACTATGTTTATGTTGACCGTAACGGCACCACAAACCTTGAGCCTCGCTCTCCACTTGTAATTGATGACGTACTATATCCTTATGCAGCGCGTCGCCAAGAGTACCGCAAAATTCAAGCGGAAGAAAAAGTGTGGCAGTATTTCATCGACTTAACGAATACGTGGTCGCTTGGTGATATTCGTGGTGAGCATCTATTTAGCGCAAACTATGAAGACATGGAAGTTAACTATACTCAGTGGTCTATATGGGATGCTGATGATACACGTAGTGATGCTGTGCCTTATATTTTAGATATTCGTAACCCAAATTGGCCCACTGGCACTTTTGAAGACTACAACCCATCGCTTCGTAGCAAATACGATAAAGATGTATCTAGTTGGGGCGTGAGCTTCCAAGAAGTACTGTATTTAAGCGATAGCTTTACAGCGCGAATTGGCGGAGCATACGGTGGCGTGAAGCAGACCTATCAAAACCAATTCAGCGACGGTAACCCAGAATACGATGCCGATGATGATGGTTTCACCTATAACCTAGGTTTAACTTATATGTACAGCGATAGCCTAAGTACATTTATTAACCACTCAAAAGGTCGTACAGCATACAGTGTGCTTGGTTCACTATCAGAAGAAGACAACCGCCCTGACTCAGAATCTGAATCTTGGGATTTAGGTGTACGTTTTACGGCGTTGGACGAGCAGGTAATTGGTTCTGTTGTTGTGTTTGACACGGCTCGTACCAATCTTCAATACAGCAATCCGCTTTATGAAGACAACATTGACGATCCTTCATACAACGTTGATGTACCAGAGTTTTACTACGATGAGCAAGACCGTACAACGGGTGTTGAAGTAGATATCAACTTTGACATAAACGAACAATGGTCATTAAACGCAAACGGTACTTATCAAGAGCCAAGAACTGAGCCCGGCGCCTATGCGACGAGCACTGATGAAGAACAAACCAAAGGTATTGCTGAGAAGTTTGCGAGCACATGGCTAACCTATAGCCATAGCTTTGAAGCTCTTCCTGCGCCGGTTAAGTTCAGCATTGGTGTAACGTATGAAGATGAGCGCACTATTTCAGCTTCAGCGTTTGGCATTGACTACGCGTTCGTAGATTCATACACAGTATGGGATGCGGCAGTTAGCTATGTGTCTGACGACTGGGATGTGCAGCTAAACCTTCGTAACCTAGATAATACTGACTACTACAGCAGTGCTATGTACCTAGGTGGTTTGCCTGGCGAAGAGCGCAACGCGAAGCTTTCTGTGGCTTATCGCTTCTAAATTAGAGAAAGTAATTTGAATAACAACGTAGACATTGCGCTGCGTAGCATAGCCGCCATTTTGGGCGGCTATGCCGTTTCTGCGCTTACTAGCTTTTACTTCGCTTTTATCTTTTTCCACACGTTCAAGCAGCAAGAGGGAGTGGCAATACTAAGTGGTAGTATGGCAAGCTACTTTGTGTTTTTTGCCCTATTTATCGCAAGTTTTGCTATTAAACGCACCTTGAAGTGGTGCGCGTTTTTAATTGCTTTTTCTGCCATTCTTGCCTTGGCGCTTCCGTTAGTTTCACCTCTAAGCAACCCATTATGAAAGCAACATTCAGAAAGAGTATGATCTGGCTACACACTTATTTAGGTGTGATCCTCGGCTGGTTGCTTTTTGCCATATTTTTTACCGGTACGTTAAGCTATTTCACACCGGAAATGACCCGTTACCTGATGCCTGAAAGAGGGCACATTTCCCAAAGTCAGCAATCCATGATTGCTCATTCCTTTGCGTATTTAGGTACACATGCTGGTGAAGCTGACCAGTGGCGAATAGCTTTGCCTTCAGAACGTTCTGCGCATTGGAGTGTGCAATGGCGCGAAGGTAAGCAAAGGAGAACGGTAACCTTTAATAATCAACTCGCTGCAAGTGAAAACGAAACTGAAACTAAAGGTGGCTTGTTTTTTAGGAACTTTCACTACACGTTACAACTTCGAGGCTATGGCGGGCGATACATTGCGGGCATCGCTGCAATGGCTATGCTGCTTGCTATTTTTACCGGAATTTATACACACCGCAGATTTTTTAAAGACTTCTTCACGCTTCGCTCTCAAAAGCTACAGAAGTGGACCACCGACTTTCATGCCTTAGCCGGTATTCTTACTATTCCCTTTTGTATTATGATTTGCCTAAGCGGCATTTTCATTTACGCAATCATGTATTTGCCCTATACAGCTAACGCTAACTTCGAAAAGGGCGAACGAGGCGTAAACAGCCAGATTATTCCTTCACTGCCTAACTTAGCGTTAACGGAAAAAGTCACTGGTGACGACTATTTGTCAAACGTGCAACCTCCTGTACCTAACTACGCTCATATACTAGAAACAATTGCTAACCAGTGGCGCGAGGCCAATCCAATAGCAAGAATTACCGTTGAGGGTGTAGGGTATAAAGATAGTCGCGTAATCGTAGAACGCAGTAAGGCCACAACCGTATCGACCCGTGCAGACCGTTTAGTTTTTGAAACTTATACTGGTAACCCACTTAAAGGCTACGATGACGAAACCTTACCAGCTCAAGTAAGGCGTATTTTGTACGGGCTTCACCAGGCCAACTTCGCCCCCATTGCTATGCGATGGTTGCTATTTGGGTTAGGTATTTTAGGCTGCGCGCTTATTGCCACGGGAAATATTATTTGGGTAGCTCAGCGGAAGAAAAGCGCAAGGCAAAACCCGTTCACTTTGGCGCTTGTGGAAAAAGGCAATGTGGTGGCTGTTGCTGGCTTAATATTGGCCAGCCTATCGTTTTTTATTGCTAACAAATTGATAGGATACAATGTTGCCGGTCGCGCCCAATTTGAAGTGAATGCATTTTTCACGGTGTGGGCATTAAGTGCGGTTCACGCATTTTGGCGAGCGAAAGCTGCTGTTGCGTGGAAGGAGCAGTTCGCGCTAGCAAGCGGGCTATGTTTTTTCACCGTTGTCATAGAGCTCGTGTTATTTAGAGACCGAATAGTAAACAGTATCGAGAATTTAGATAGCGTTTATTTAAGCTTTATTCCTGCTTTTTTCATTTCAGGTATCATCTTGTATTGGGCAGCAAAGAAAATAGGTTTACGTATTATCAAGGCGGAAATAGCCACAAAGAGTACTAAACCTAGCACTTGTGTGAGAAAGGAGCAGAAATGATAACGCTGGTTTTTCTACTACAACTGTTAGGCTTTTTATGTTTAATGTTAGCAATGAACAAACATGCTAAGCAGGCAGGTAATAGTAGGATACTAACACAGGTGTTGCGGGTATTACCCTCGTCACTCTTTACCAAGCTAATAGGCTGGATGTTGCTCATTGCATCTTTGTGCCTAGCAATGGCGAGTATCGAAATTACCAGCATCGCAATGGTTTGGTGGTGCTGCACATTAAGTGCAGCCCTGTTGTCTATAGCCTTATATTTCAGTTCTTTACCTTAATGCTGGAATAACGGCTAGTGTAGCAAAGTGGCAATAGACCCGCTTTGTAAAGGTTTATAGTGTAAGTAACCTTGGATAGCATCGCAGCCCATATCTTTTAAGATAGACTGCTGTGCGCCTGTTTCTACACATTCTCCCAATGTGGTAAGCCCTAAACTCTTAGCAAGCATAATTATTGTATTCACAATGCCATCATTTGAGCCCGAGCAGCCTAACTGTGAAACGAAGCTTCCGTCGATTTTCAGTTTATCAATGGGCAGTGTTCCAATATAGCTTAAACAAGAATACCCTGTTCCAAAGTCATCGATAGAAATCTTAAGGCCTATCTTCTTAAGTTTTTTAAGCGATGTAAGCGCAAAATCGGTAGAACTAATAAAAGAATTTTCTGTTAATTCTATTTCTAAAAGGTGCGGTGGAACGTGATGTTTTTTCAAAATATCGTCTATTTGCTCAGCGCAATCTATTTGAATTAAAAAGCTAGCGGGCAAATTAACGGCCACCGGTACTAGTGTTAACCCGTCATCCAACCAATTTCTAATTTGTTCACACACGCTGGCAATTACCCATGAGGTGATAGGGTTAATTAAGCCTGCTTCTTCTGCAACGGGGATAAACTGGGAAGGAGGTATTTCATTGCCGTTATCATTCCAGCGAATTAGAGACTCTAATCCAATAAGCTTTTGGCTGTGAATACATATCTGAGGTTGATAAACCAACGAAAAGCAGTGCTCTAACTTGATGGCCTGCCTAATGCGACTTTCTAGCGATAGCCTCACCAGAGACTCTTCCAGCATCGCAATGTTAAAGAAACTATAGTGACCTGGCCCTCTTTCTTTAGCATGATACATGCTCGTATCTGCGTGTTTTAGGATCTCAATGCCCGTTTCTAAATTTTGCTGGTGTAACGCAATGCCAATACTGGTAGAGATATGAAGTTGATTAACACTGACAGCCATTGGTTGACTCAAGCTGTCGATAATTCGTGATGCTATTGACGCTAATTCATCGCGGTCGTCAATACCTTCAAGCATAACCACAAATTCATCTCCACCCCATCGGCACACACAATCTTGTTTAGTGATAATTGACGTCAGCTTTTCTGCCACAATAACCAGTACTTCATCACCAATATCGTGGCCAAGGGTATCGTTAATAAGCTTGAATCGATCTAGGTCGAGGAACAAAATAGAGAGCGCTGAATTGTTTTTATTAGCATTCAGCACGGCTTTATCTAGCTTTTCTACAAATAAATGCCTGTTGGGAAGTTGCGTGAGGGCATCATAGTTTGCCCGTTGGTAAAGTTGGCGGGTTCTTAATTCAACTAGCCTTTCAAGCTCAGTATTTTGCGTTTTTAATTGTGTTTGATGATGCTCTACCGTCGCAAGTATATCGTTTACACCGTTAAACAACTCGCCCAGTTCATCTGTTCGTTGATCGGGCAGACGTACTGAGTATTCGCGGTCAGTCCCAACCGCTTTTACTAATGAAATAAGCTGTTGGATTGGCTTGGTAAGTAAGCGCTGAAGACGCCAGTGAAAAAGATAAGTTAACAGCATACTTGCTAAAAGAACGCCAACTACCACGTACATAGCATGTTCTTGTTTTGCTTCTAGCGAAGAGGTGCTTGCGCTAAGTATTAAATAACCGATGACGTCACTGCTAAACTCAATGGGTTTTAAGTAGTGGATTATATGATCACCGAACGTTGCTCCTTCAAGAAGAAGTGAGGGAGGTTTATGTTCGACAATTTCATCCATGGTATAGCTTGCGATGACATCTTCGTTAGCATCATAAATTTTAGCACTCTTTATTGCTGGTAGTTTAGATGCCGCGTCTAATAACTCTTGAGTTGTATCTGTATCAGCAAAAAGAACGGAGGTACTTGTGGCCGAAGCAAGAAGCGTTGACTGGTTATCTAATACATCAACTAGGTTACTTTTATAATCTTCAACAAAGTTACTGTATAGCAGTCCCGCCACCAGACATAGGGAAAAAAAGTTAACAACAAGAACCGTAAAAAGCTGTTTAGTGAAAAACGAGGAACGTTGAAACATTATTTCACCCTCGCAACTTGAATAAGTTTTGAACTAATTTTGACATTAAGTTCTTGTGCTTTTTCTAAATCAATCTCGAACCTAAGCTTTTGCTCCTCTACGAAAAAACGTATTACCGGAGATACTTCCAACATTACATCGTTAGACGTCACCAAGACACTGTTGTGGAAATGTTCGTTACTTAATCCCTCGCCGTCGGTTAAATAGATAATGTCACAGGTGTTGCTTTCATTCGTGTCAGATACCACAACCGTAGGCTTATCTTTTTCCCTTGATGTAATGAGCGCAACTAAAAAAGACTCAAGCTCAGGACTTCTATGTACACAGAAATGAATTGGGCCGTTATTTGTGTCACCCCAGCTAATAAACTTTGTAAAATTAAACATGTAAGCCGCTTTAAGCTTATCAATTTTTTGCAGTTCAGCCGACGCATAAGTCAACAGGGAACAATAGGCAACTGTTACCCACAAGCATTTGACGGCGAATCTTAAAAAAAGACTAATCACACGGAGCGCTTAAAAAAACGTTGTCATCTGAAATCCGAAACGCCATAACTCTTTTGGTTGAGGACCATTCAGATGTTGGTAGACGGGCTTACTTCCACTCAGTTGAAGCTGTAGCCAATCAGCGACCGAGTGATTTATGCCACCGAATAACCTCACTTTACTGCCGCCATAAAGGTCTGGGTTAGTGATCCCAGCTGGGTAGGGGAATTGGCCCTCTACTGTTATTTCTTCGTCGCGCCCGTGAATTGCATCTGCGTAGCTAAATTCTGCGCCAGCAAATAGCGTAGTGCTTTGAGAAATAATAAAATTATATTTGCTGTTTAATTCGTAATTGTTGCCCAAACGATAGTTTCTATCGTTGTCGCCACTACGGATCCTAGCTGAAAACATAATTGAAAATGGGTAACGCCCCTTATTTTGAAAACCAATTTCAACAGGGAAGTCAAAAGTGCCTGAACCTAATTGCATTGTATAGGGAAGCTGCTGATCTCCCGCAGCCCTTGGTGTATCGCCTTGTTCGTCGATTGAACCAGTAGGAAAACTAACCCCGCCACTAAGCCAGATACTATAGCCATCGGTAGACGCTAGCTCATAAAGCCCTGTAACCACGACATCACCTAAGCCTTCAGACGAAATCAAAAATTCATCGTAGCCCGGAACGACACTGACATGATCGGTTTCTTGTCGAATGAGAGGGATTTGTAAACCAAGTTTGATGTCTTTTTGAACCTGATAGCCTATTTGAACTATCTTTGCATACTGATTGATAACAGTGGGTACAACGGGAAAGTTCTTGTCTGTCCTGGTATCTTCGCCTGGGGTAAATAATACGTCTGCTAGTGAAACCTCACTATCGTCAATCATATACCCGTCGAATTCAGCTGCTTTAAATTGTAAAGATACCGTCCATTTACGCTCGTTGAGTTCATCTGATGAATCATTAACATTAACATCTAGCAAATCTTGGAAGCTCATTTCTGCAAACTCTGAAGGCGTACTTTGTGCAAAAGCGCAGGTTGAAAATGCAAAGAAAAGGCACGAAGAAAAAAAGGTATATTTCATTGTTTAGCCGGAAAGAAAACGATATGAAAATTATAGGCTATTCGCGCGTTTTTTATAATGACTTAAGATTAGTCTTTTGTAGTATATCTATAAGAAAATAGATAATTTTTAATTCGTTAGCGTACAAAAGGCACTGCTTAAAAACAGTGCCCTACAGAATTGTAGCTAAAATGAAGCGCTAAAAGCGATAGGCGGCTGTTAACCTAAAGCGCTGGGGTGCACCAGGTTCAACCCATACGTCAGCAAAAGAGTTTGTATAAAACTCTTCATCAAATAGGTTATCTACCGAAACTTTAACCGATAAGTTCTCTATAGGCTCTATTTCAGCAAACGCACGAACCGTGGTGTAGCTGGGTAAATAGAAGTCAGTAGCGGTTTGACCTAAACGCTTATCTACATACAACAGGCCTGAACCAATACGAGCTGGCATATCAGCAAAACTAAGGCCTTTGCTCAATTGAATGCTCAGTTGGTTTTCTGGCACGTTAATGAGTGGGTCACCAGATTCAATGGCTGCAACAAAATTAGCGTCCGCCGCATCGTTTGTACTCTCTGCATCAACAAAGGTGTACGATACCCAAAGCGAAATATCATTTTCAAATTCAGCATTAATATCTAGCTCAACACCACGACTGCGCGCTTCGCCAGCCGGGGTAAGAAAGAAGCCGTCAGATGCTTCCTCGCTGTCATCAAACACCAAAATGTTGCTTTGCTCGATATTAAACACAGCGAAAGTAACGTCACCACGTATATTATTGAACATTGACGTAAGATCGGCCTTAACCCCGATTTCCGCTGATTTCGATTCATTCGGTTCAAACGGGTTTCCGGCGAAATCTGAGCCTGTCAGTTGTCGGAAACCTTCACCGTAGGTTGCGTACACACTCGTGGTGTCATCAAACAAGTAAACAGCACCCACTTGTGGAGAGAAGCGCGTGTCGTCCTGTGATGTAGTACTTACAGGGGACGCTAAGCGGTTATCAATTTCCTGCTCGAACTTATCGAAGCGGCCGCCCAGTCTAATTTGGAACTTATCAGTGATGTTGATTTGGTCTTGAAAATAGATACCCCAAGCCTCTTGAACTTCAAAACGGTCCAAATTGTCAGACAATTCAACGTCCGGAAGCGGTGAGTAATCAGGATTGAAAATATCAACCACCAAGTACTGATCTAAATCCAAGTCGTTAATGTCAGTATCGCTTGAAAAGAATGGGGGGCGGTAGCGCAGAATAATCTGATCATTTTCAAATTTGTCGTAGTCAGCACCAATAATCACGCGATGGGTGAGCGACCCAGTATCGAAATGCCCCGCGATTTCACCACGTAAAACGAAGTAATCGGTTTGAAAATTACGGTAGCGTTTAAAACGTGACAGCAAAGCTTGATTGGGATCGATAAACAACGTTTGGCGACCATCGAAATTGTTTTCTAATGCGTTACCTTCGAAAGTGGTATCGCGCAAGCCAGCACCCAAAAGCAGGTTCCATTCGTCAGCAAGTTTATGGGAAATTTCTATTTGATGACCAACTACTTCAGTATCGATGGTGTCGCCACTAGGATCGCCAGTAAAGGTTTCAATTGGCTGATGGCCCAATTCACCATCAATGGCCACAACCCCACGGTCAAAAGGAATTTTTTGTTCGGTGTATTCGAGTTCATACGTGATCTTGGTATCTGCCGACGCTTCCCACGTTACGGATGGGTAAAATCCGAAACGCTCAGTCTCTACTATATCGCGAAAACTTTCTGCATCTTCATAAAAGCCTACTAAGCGTACGCCTACATCTTCAGCGCTGCCTGCCACGGTTTGTACATCAGCCTCAATACGCTTCTGCGACCAGCTTCCGTAAGTCGCTTTAATTTCACCACCTTGACGGAACTGAGGGCGCTTTGTAACAAGGTTTACCGCTCCACCTGGTTCTCCACGACCAAACAGCGCTGCCTTCGGGCCTTTTAATACTTCAACATGATCAATGCCAGATAAATCACGAGGTCCGCCAAAGCCGCGTCCTGCGTTAAAACCATTTACTAAAAAACCACTAGGTAAGTTCTCGTCACCTGAAAAACCGCGTATAGCAAAGCTGTTCCAAAGGCCGCCAAAATTATTTTGCCTTGCTACCGAGGCGGATAAGTCTAATGCGTCGTTAAGGTTGATAGCGCCTGCATCATTCATTAATCTGAGATCGATATCCTGCGCGGCGGCGGGCACTTCTTTATACTCAAACGCCCCTTGATATGCCCGATGCATCCCGTGAACAGTAATCTTCTCTACATTTGCTTCTGATTGATCATCAGTGTTTTGCGCATATGCAGAAACATTCAAAAGCGATGCAATAGAAATGGCGAGGGTAGATTTTACCCAACTAGTCTTCATGAGTGTTTTCCTGTTTCTTACTTACTTGTGGTGAAAATTGGGGTAGCTGTTTAAAACTGGCAGTTGAAAAGTCAGGAGCTTCAAACAAATGGTGGTAGTAAAATTTGCGCAGCGACGCATGAAACTCGCGAACATTATTTTCGTAGTTGACCATGGCTTGAACATCGGTATCGGCCGCACTTGTTAATAAGCGTTGCGTTAACAAAGATGGCGATAGCAGAGCAACATAGCTGGCAATTTCATCTTTGCGCAGTGTGGCGGCTTGGTAAGACTCTGAAAGCCCCTTTGCTGTTTGATCGCCAACTTGTTGAAATGCGTAGTACCACTTCCAGTTAAACGAACTGTCTCGCTGCGGGTCGAAATCGGTTTTATCCGCCCACTGTGGGTGAGTTTCAATAAACGCTTGCCATGTATCTTCAACAGGTTTGTCCCATGCGCTGTTAACGGCCTCTCGCTGCGTAAGCACAATGTCACCGCCCTCAGGTGTATCAACAGACGCGTTAATTATGGTGTGTCCGGTAACAGGCACAATAACAGTTGTGACAAGCCATACGCCTAACATGATTGAGGCCAGATGTGTGGCACTGAAATGAGCAAAACGCTTAGCAGCACCTATGGCAAGAACAATGGCACTCCATATAATGATGCTGCCAATGACTATGGCGCAAACCGTTAGAATTGAAGCCACAGACGCGCCATTGACCACACTAAAGGCAATAAGAGGAATAAGTGTTGCCAGTACTAAGGGAACTAGGGTTACCAGTACACGTGATGACCAAATAGCATGTGAATTACGTGCGGTTACATTAAGTAAGTCAAAACGGCGTGCCTCGCGTTCCTTCGCCTTTAAGTCGTAAAGCAGCAAAATGATAAACAGGGGCAGTAGTACACTGGTAACAAACGCAAAGTCAAAGCGCCCTAAGAAAGCAAGTTCTGGATTGTCTGTATCGCTTTCGTAAATCTGACCTTCGAGTGCGAGCATTCGAATGCGGTGCTTCCACGGAAACACATCGCGCTCTCCTACGGCAGCAAACGCCAACGGTGAGGGTGGGGCATAAGTCAAATGAAAGGCGTAATAGGCAACCATGCCGTAATTGGATTGGTGAGTAAGGACAGCGTTGCGTTCTGTTTCATCTTTCTTTAACAGGCGCTCTATTGTGGCTTGCTGCTCTTGCATTTCCGCATAGCCTGACCATAACGAAACCGAGCTTAGAAGAAACACGACTAAAAGCGTTAGTTTTATCTGGCGATGACCAAATACGAAACCCGCTTCTCGTTTAATATCACTAAAACGGATCATGGATTTAACCTCCTAACTGCAGCTTGTAGAAGTAATGCGGTAAGTCCCATCCAAAGCAATAGCTGCACAAAATAAATAAATGCGTTACTTATGCGTGTGCTTCCAGCTTCGGGTTTAAAATCAAACTCTGCTAACATCGACCAGTTGTCAGCGCCAACCACAGCTTTGTCTGCTGCCTCTTCACTGGCATTGCGGTTCATATCTAATTTGTAGTCGAGTTTTTCAGCGTGAACCTTGTTCAAAGCCTGAACAAAATCAAGCCTTAATGTCTCCGCTTCTCTCAAAAAGCGGTGATGTGTTTCAAGGCTAGTTCCAGCAAGAATTGTAGAAATAGAGCGCACAGCTACGGTAGGGGAGAGCCAGCCAAACTGACGTGCTATTTGGGCTTGTTCTAACTCTTCGGACATGCGGGTTTCAGCAAACTCATTGAGTACTTTGGCTTGTCGGCCTTCTGAGTACTGGGCAACAATGCCCCTGAAATTCACGGGTAAGTCATCAACTGAATCTACATTATATTTGGCTAGTAAATCTTCTTTTAGCTTTTTGAATGCAGGGTCGTTAACGTCGTGACCGTCGCCTAAACTTCTAAGCTTTTCTTCCACTTTGAAATCGGCTTCAAGTTTTCCCATTGAAGGAGCAATGTTAGTGGCGACACTGCTTCCTAAACGAGGTAGCAACACACAAGCGCTCATCCAAATGACAATAAGTACGGTAAAGCTAACGCTGCTTTTTTCAAATATGGCCGAGCACGCAGTTACTACCGTGGCCCACAGTAAAAAGTAAACCACATAACTAAGACAAAAGAGCATAACAACGAGCGCACTTTCGTTTGAAAATAAGACATAAAAACAGGCAAGCAGCAGCGGGAGTAAAAATAGGCTGCTTGCGGTTATAAGCGCCAAAAGTTTACCTAAAAGCAATTCCCACCGTGAGGTGCCTTGAGAAAGCAATAAAGTAAGTGTGCCCGCCTCGCGCTCTCGCGTTACGCTGCCGTAGCCAATCAGAATAATAAATAAAGGTGCAAGTACCAGCGCTAGAAAACTAGGGGTTAAGCTGCTAAATCGCGTAAGTCCAGCGGATTGGCGTTGCTCTGCAAACATTGCGCTGTTTTGACGGTGCCCTTCTAAAAATATAGCGTTCCCCGTGTAGGTATCGACACCGGGTTCAATTACGCTAAGTGGAGTGGGGGCGCGAAAAACGTAATGACCGTAATGCACCATGCGATGTGGATGTTTATCGGGCTGAGCTTTAAAACGTTGTTCAGCTTCTGTTTGAAGGTGGTCTCTGGCGTGAGCAGCCTCATTAATGTGAAAGGCATTGACCACGAGTGCTGCAATGGTAAGTATGGCGCCTAGCAGTAAAACGGTGGCCGCTACTTTTGTTCGCATCCAATAGCGCCACTGTTCTGCACAAATTATTGTAGCAACATTCAGTATCATACATTACGCCCTGCAAATGCTGCGTGAACGGCTTCAGTATCTATTGGCGTATCGCCAGCACGCTCGAAAGAACCGGTTAATTTACCGTTACTTAAAAGCACAATACGGTGAGCCACTTGGCACGCACCATATACGTCGTGAGTTACCATAAAAATGGTAGCGCCGCCTGCCGCTAACTCTGACACTAGCGCATTAAATTCGTCAATGGCCGCTGGATCTAGCCCAGATGTAGGTTCGTCTAAAAACAGCACAGGCGCGTTGCGCAATAGCGCCAAGGCAATTGCCGTTTTCTGACGCATGCCTTTTGAATAATGAGATAGCGCCTTATTCCACGAATCTTCTTGAAGTGCGACCTTGCGAAGCGCGGCGAACATATCGTCGTCAGACTTATCTACCCCAGCAACTGACAGGAAATAACGAATATTTTCTACGCCGGAAAGATGGCCGTATAAGGTGACAGATTCGGGTAAGTAGGCAACAGACTTTTGAACTTGGTTTGGCTGGGTAGAGGCGTTATGCCCTAGCACAGTAGCGCTACCGCTATTTGCTTTCATAAGCCCTAGAAAAGTTTTAAGGGTGGTAGATTTACCCGCACCATTTCCACCTAACAGTGCAAATACTTCGCCTTTACCTACATTAAAATTGAGATTGTCTAGAAGCGTGCGATCGTCAACACGTACGGTAAGCGCATCCGCGCAGATTACTGAATTTGTTTGCATTGTATAACGTGCCGTAACAGAAAATTTTGCGCAATGTTATATTATAACTAAATGATTGGGAATACGTTTTACTTCAAAGTGAGAGTGGAATGACCAATCAAGGGACTAAAGCAGGGCGTAACAGAAAAGTGTCGAAGTTATGAATGAAAAGAGCATGCCAATGAGTATATGGCTATCTCATTGAATTTAAGCTTTCTATTTTTATCAAAGATTTTTCCACTTTTACCGAATTGTGTGAAATTATTAGTTTGCTTTACCTGTCTTTTAGCAACACCAATAAATGCTATTTACCTATGAAATTAAAAGAGAGTCATAATGGAATTTACACATAAGCGCACCATTCAAATTACAGCGTCGTTATTATTACTACTAGCAATAACACAGGCTGTTTTTACAGCGCTTTACAGCGGCGGAATTAGCTTTTCAAGACAGTATGCCTGGGGATTTGAAGCAACTATTTTTACCGTGCTAGTTGCTTTTGCAAGTACCGCAATGGTGCAAGCTAAAGAGGCGCAACTAGGTTGGTCGGCTATTGCTTTTAGTGCAGTGCTTAATATAGTGCAGGTGAGTATCGGCCTAACGTTATTTTCAACCTTCGGCCAAGTTGCTGGCGCAGTAGAAGGGGCTAAGCCTTTAATCGGCGGCGTGGTGTCTTTATCTTTCATGATTTACTATACGGCAAAACTATTGTTAGGCTTAGCAGCCGTTGTTTTCGGCCTATCACTTCTAGCAAAAGGCGGTAAAGCAATTGGCGGCCTTACAACTGTAGCCGGCGCAGTAGCTATGCTTGCCAATACCATATTGATTATATTTGGTCGTGATGGATTTTTACCATCAGGTGTAGCTGGCGCTTCAGGTATGATTGCAACGTTACTGTTGGCTATCTGCTTAATAAGCCTAAACCGCAAATCAGACTAGGGCTTAATAACTTTCAAACAAAGTACTTTATTAAGTAAAACATTGGAGCTTGTAAGGGAGCGGTGGGGATGTGAACAGCTGCATAGTGTTCAGCGCATCCAACCTGTCGCTAACAGTTCCACTAAGTTTCTGGTGTTGTAACCCACTGTAATACTGCGATGCGTCACATAACATTGTGTCGCTTCTAATGTTATTCAGTGTGTGAATGCTACTATATGCTCTCAGAACTTGCGGGTCTAGATGAGGGTAAGTTACTGAAATTGAGACATAAAAAAAGACGTCCTAGAACGTCTTTTTTTATTGAATTGGTGGAGCTGGCGGGATTTGAACCCGCGTCCAGAAAATGTCTACCTTTGGTACTACATGCTTAGTTTGTCATTTATTTAACTGCTTGGAACTCCGACAAACAGGATTTCCTTGCAGCTGGCCTAATACTGTTTCGCGGTTCACCCTTAGACAAGGTTCCCTCGCTATCCTACTTGGATGACCTTCCGAATCCCCGCTAGCAGGAAAAGACTAGGGTGGAAGGGCCTATGCCGGTTATTAAGCGGCTAGTGCGTATGTTTCGTCGTTTGCGACTATTTAAATGCGGCTTTTTAAGAGGCAAACCGCTCCTCTGCATGCACCTCCGGCTTCCTAGATCCTGTCGAATCCTAATCAGCCCCGAGTGTGATTTTCAATAATAGCACAATTGTTACATGGTTAAATACATTCTTTTGAAAATTACTTTAAATTTTAAGGGTTTGGCTATAAATCAACCAAAAATAACATCTAGTTTTTCAAAAGCTTACCAGTGTGAACTACAGTTGAAGCTGCGCTTGCACCGTAACGCACAAACAATGAGTATTACCGAACTTACTTAGATATGGGGTACGCATGCCTAAATTTCAAGGCCGAGCGCCCAAAGGACATGCAAAACAACGTAATTATTAAATTTCGATAGCGCTTTTTATCTGATTATTTTAGCAAATTTTTAAGGAAATAGTGCTGATGTAATGATGCAATTAGTACCAAGAACCATTAAAGTACGTCAGCATAATTAAAAGGCTTGTAGTGTAAATGTCTTCAGATTCCATATTGTATTCTCCGTATACCTTGCCGTGTGGCATAACGGCGCGAAACCGTCTTGTTAAAGCTGCAATGGAAGAGAACATGTCGAGTTTGGGAAATGTTCCCGGCGAGTCTTTGTACTCACTATATCGATATTGGGCCCATGGTAATTTGGGCATGGTGATAACGGGTAATGTGATGGTTGATAAAAGTGCCATGACAGGGCCTGGTGGCGTTGCACTAGAAAAAGATACCGACATTGCGCCGTTTCAAAAGTGGGCAAAAATCATTAAGTCTAATGGCGCTTTAGCCATAATGCAGATTAACCATCCTGGTCGACAGGTATTTAAAGCGATGAAAGGCAAAGCTATTGCGCCTTCTGCTGTACCGCTTGATATGGGCAAGCACTCTAAGTTGTTTGCTCAACCACGTGAAATGACCTGCCAAGACATTCACGATGTGTGCAAACGGTTTGTTCAAACTGCTAAGCAAGCTGAAAAAGCCGGGTTTGATGGCGTTGAAATTCACGCCGCTCACGGTTATTTACTTACGCAGTTTTTATCACCGCTTACTAATCAGCGCCAAGACGAGTGGGGCGGTTCTATTATTAACCGCGCTCGCTTGCTAATAAATATAGTCAGTCAGGTTAGAGCGGTTTGCGCTAAAGACTTCATTGTTATGGTTAAGCTTAACTCTGCAGATTTTCAGAAAAATGGCTTTTCTTTCGATGATGCCTGTGAAGTGGTTAACCGCTTGGAAGCCTTGGGTGTTGATGTTGTAGAACTGTCTGGCGGTAGTTATGAAGCGCCCGCGATGCAAGGGCAAACTCGCGATAATACTACCCTTGCCAGAGAGGCCTACTTTTTAGAGTTCGCACAGGCCTTGGTAAGTAAAACTGAGATTCCACTTATGACTACAGGTGGTATCAAAAGAGCCGAAGTAGCAGAAGAAGTGATTGAACAAGGCTGCGCTCTGGTGGGATTAGCCAGTGCCCTTGCTATTACGCCCGACTTAGCGAAAAAGTGGCAGCAAGAGTGGACTTACTCAGGCATTATTCCCCATTGTGCTTGGAAAGATAAATCGTTGGCTAGTCTTGCAAATATGGCGATGGTACGAAGACAACTGAGACGCCTTGGAAACAACCTAACCACACTACGAGATCCCTCTCCGCTATGGAGCCTTGTTCTTGATATGCTGCATCGCAAGAAAATGACGAAACGGGATGTGGGTTGACGCAAACAGAAGACTAGAACGGCTTGCCGTGTAATTTTCTTGTTGAAAGCCAGTCTATATCGCCCTTCATTTAACACAGTACATAAAAAAACACAGCGTTAAACGCTGTGTTTCATCATTCTTTCCTTTTGGCGCTGCCAATCTTTGTCTTTTATGGTGTCACGCTTGTCATGGGCGTGCTTACCTTTTGCTAAGTGAATTTCTAGTTTCACCCAACACTTTTTCCAATACATAGATGTGGCTACGATTGAATAACCTTGGCGGTCTCGAGCACCCATTAGACGATCTATTTCACGTTTATTGAGCAACAATTTACGCGCGCGCTCAGGGGCTGCGATAACGTGGGTAGAGGCTTGATTCAGCGGACTAATTCTACACCCTACCAAATACGCTTCGGCATTTTGGATAATAATGTACGCATCGGTAATGTTCACTTTACCGGCACGAATACTTTTAATTTCCCACCCTTGAAGCTCAAGCCCGGCTTCGAACTTGTCTTCTAGGAAATAGTCGTGACGCGCCTTTTTATTCTGCGCGATATTTCCTGTGGTGTTTTTGTTGGCTTTATTCTTTTTCATGCTGGCTATTATACTGATTGTTCAACGAAATGTCTTTAGTTGTCATTGTTATCTTATATTGGGGCATTTGGTTCAAAACCGAATACGAGCGAACCAAATTTTCTGTGATACAATGCCGCCAAGAGTTTTAATTGTAGTGGGATCAATGCCAAGTATTCATAGAAGCGCACTTGTAGCTCATAGTGCAGAAGCCATGTTTAACTTAGTCAACGATGTAGCTTCCTACCCTGAGTTTTTGCCAGGCTGTACCGATAGCAAAATCCTCGACACGTCAGCGCAAAGCATGAAAGCGTCATTGTTAGTGGCTAAAGCTGGTATCAAGCAATGGTTTACAACGCACAACGTGTTAGAGCCAGGTAAAAGTATTCAAATGCAACTGGTTGACGGACCGTTCCGCTCGCTTACTGGTGGATGGACCTTTTCAGCGTTATCAGAAGAAGCCTGTAAAATTGAATTAAACCTAGAGTTTGAATTCAGCAATAAGCTAGCTGAGATGGCTTTTGGTAAAGTATTCAATAGTTTAGCCAGCAGTATGGTTGCAGCGTTCACAGACAGAGCGCGGAGCGTGTACGCATGAGTAATAAGCTCATCAATATTGAGGTTGCCTACGCGTTGCCCACCAAGCAAACTATCATTGATGTTGCTATTCATGAAAATGCGACGGTAGAAGAAGGGATAAATGCATCTAACGTGCTTGAGCAGTTTCCCGAGATTGACTTGAAAGCAACGAAAGTGGGTATTTGGAGCCGCGTGGTTAAGCTTCGCGACACGCTTAACGACGGCGATCGTATTGAAATTTACCGTCCGCTTATTGCTGACCCTAAAGAAATTCGCAAGCGCCGTGCTGAGAAAGCGAAAGAGGAAGGGCGCGCTGACAAAATCACGGGTGGAAAGGTAAATCCACTTAAGGCAAAGTCGTAGCAGTCAGCTGAGGGCTTCTGCGCCAGCGCCAAAGATAGATACAAAAATGGCCTTCAAATGAAGGCCGTTTTTTTCAATTAAGAAAAAGTCTATTAGCTTTTTTCTGAAATGCTGCCTAACTCCAAGAAAGGTGAGGCATCAATATCTTCAGCATCCATCATGCTAGCAATTCGCTGAACGGTAGCGACCATTTGGCTTTGCTCCCACTCTTTAAGCTGTGAAAAACGCTCGACAAAGTGTTCTTGAAGCGGGCGAGGTGCGTCAACCACTGCCTCTTTACCGCGTTCGGTTAGGAACACGCCCACTTTTCGTTTATCTTGCGTACTTCTTATGCGCGTAGCTAAGTCTCGCGATTCTAGTCTATCTAGAATATTCGTGATGGTTGCAGGGCTTAAGTTAATATTCTCTGCAATTTCGCGCACCATTATACCCGGGCGCTCTTCAATATTTTGCATCACCAATAACTGTGGGCCTGTTAAACCCACGTGTTTACTTAGCTGCTTGCTGCGTAGGTCTACAGCGCGTATTACGCGCCGTAGTGCCACTAATAGTTCTTCTTCTTTTCGCATGTTACTTCCAACAAATGCGTAACCCAGCGGTTACTTAAGCAAATGAATAAAATGTTGGTGCTTATGATAGTGATCGATAACGTCATTAATGACCGAAATCTTCGACCAGCCCATAATATCATAGTTCTGACCACCTTCACTAAGGTGCACTTCGGCGCGATAGTACGTGGCCTTTTTGTTTTCGTCCAGTGCTGGTGTGTCACTTGGACCAAATTCAGGCTGTTCTGTTGATACAGGATGCACAGCATAAATGAACTCAGGGTCACTGCCCATGTCAACGGTTAACACAAGTGCTTCATCGGTGTCTTCAATTTTTATTTCAAATTGCTGAGTTTTAAACTCTTCACCCACTTCCGTTAGCGCGGGCTTTACAACCTTATTTATGTAACGGCGAACGGCCGCTTCATCAGGAAAGGTCACAATATTTTCAAGGCGTTCTTTCCAGTTTTTATCAGAGTCATTATGCTGCGGTGTACCCGCTAGCACTTGTAAACTTTCACGTTTGTACGCCTCAATACGAAGGGCTTTTAGTAAACCAGTTATAGAAATTAGCAGCACAATAGCAAAAGGCAGTGCGGCAGCAATCGTCATAGTCTGCAGCGCGCCAAGCCCACCAGCGTAAAGCAGCACTGAACTCACCACGCCAACGCCAACAGCCCAATATACTCGCTGCCACAACGGCGTATTGTTTTCACCGTGTGAACACAGCATATCGACAACCATGGCACCTGAATCGCACGAAGTTACAAAGAACACAATAACCATCAATACCGCAATAAGGCTTAGCACAGAAGCGAAAGGGAACTGCTCTAAAAATACAAACAGTGCCACCGAGGTATCTTCATTCACCATTTGTGCAAGTACGTCTTTACCTTGTACTAATACTTGGTCAATAGCGGCGTTGCCGAATACGGTCATCCAGAATAGTGTAAATGCTGATGGAATAAGCAGTACGCCCATTACAAATTCACGAATGGTTCTACCGTAAGAGATACGCGCGATAAACAGGCCTACAAATGGTGCCCAGGCTAACCACCAGCCCCAGTAGAAAATAGTCCAGCCGCCAATCCAGTCTGTTTTTTCATAGGCAAACAGGTTAAATGTGTTTCGCACTATATCAGATAGATAAGCCCCAGTGTTTTGCATAAAGGCTTGTAGTAAAAATACGGTTGGGCCTAAAACCAGAACAATTAAAAGTAGCAGTAAGGCTAAAACCATATTGGTTTCTGAAAGACGGCGGATGCCTTTTTCCAGACCAGTAGTTACAGAAATAACGGCTAAACCAACAACACCTGCCATTATGGCAATTTGAACACCAGTATTTGACGGTAGGCCAAATAGATAGTTAAAACCCGCATTTACTTGCGAAGCACCAAAGCCTAGCGACGTCGAAACACCAAACACGGTTGACGTAACCGCGAATATATCAACCACGTGCCCAGGCCAGCCGTAAATACGATCACCAATTAAGGGATACAAAGCAGAACGCAGCGTAAGAGGCAAGTTTTGACGGTACGCAAAATAACCCAAAATTAGCGCCACTACCGCATAAATTGCCCAAGCATGAACACCCCAATGGAAAAATGTGGTTTTCATTGCTTCGCGAACGGCATCAATACTCTCAGCTTGCGCAGTTGGGGGCGCTAAAAAGTGCATTAAGGGCTCGGCAACGCCAAAGAACATAAGCCCAATTCCCATTCCTGCTGCAAATAACATACTTAGCCAGGTCCCAAAACTAAATTCGGGGCTTGCGTGATCAGGTCCCAACTTTATTTCGCCATACCGCGACATGCCTAAGAAAACAACAAATAGTACGATTACCGCAACAGTGAACACATAAAACCAACTGCCGTTGGTCACAATTGCGCCCTGCAGTTTTTGGAAGAGAGAGTCTGCTGTTTCGGGAGCGCCTGCAGCGAAGATAAGTAAGCATAAGATTAATGCTGACGAGGTTATAAACACAGGCTTGTTGAGTGGAGATTTATTTTCAGTCTCAATCACGCAGTAATTTCCTTTCACCTTATTAAACTATCATATATACGGCGCAATATACCGCATGGAGCACTTTTTATAAACATCAGATGAAATTATTAGATTTGTATCTAATTTTAAGTCTTGTGAAAAAATTCAATAAAAATTGCGGCAGATAAATCTTGTCTAGATAGACTTTATGCTAGAATTTAAGCATAAGTGGTTATTATTTAATCGTTAGAGTAGAAATAATTAAGAGATGGTGTATCGTAATATATGATCTTTTTGATATGTGTTTAAAGTAAACACTGTTCGAAGAATAAAAAACAATTGAAGGAAACACACACAAATGCGAAAAACTCAGCTTAGCTGTGCCATCATCGCTGCACTGGCATCTACCTCTCTGGCTGCGCAAGAATCAGACGCACCCGCTAAACTTGAAACCATAGAAGTAACCGCCACTAAAAGAAGTGAATCTATACAAGACGTTCCTGTAGCGGTTACTGCCCTAAACGGTAAAGCACTGGAAAATCTTGGCATAGACAATTTCCAAGATTATGTCGAATTTTTACCTAACGTAGTATTTCAGGGAACAGGCCCAGGCCAGAACGAAATCTACATACGCGGCGCCGCAACAACCCAATCGAATATCATGTTGTCGTCCGTACAGGCTCTACAGCCATCTGTTGCTTTCTACCTTGATGAAATGCCGGTATCCATGGCGGGGCGTAATTTAGATGTATACGCTACTGACGTTCAGCGTGTTGAGGTCCTTCCGGGGCCACAAGGCACGCTATTCGGGGCTAGTTCTCAGGCGGGCACAATTCGCCTTATTACCAATAAACCTGAGCATACGAGCTTTGCGGCAGGTTTTGATACCAACATAGGTTTCACCAAAGACGGTGAAATGAGTAACTCTGTCCAAGCGTATTTTAATATGCCCCTTACCGACGACTTGGCTGTACGTGTTGCTGCATATAACGATAAGCAAGGTGGCTGGATAGACAACGTCATGAACGTGCCGGGCGAGGGTGGCTATATTGGCAGCGCTGTGGTTATCGACCGCATTTCAGGCGGTCCACTCGCTGATCCAGTAGGCATGGATGCAAACAGAATTACTAATCCAAATATTAATTCTAATACCGAAGCCGCAGTGGTCTCCCCACAAAATGACGCTCTTGTAGAAGAAGATTTCAACGATGCGATGTACACAGGCGCTCGCTTTGGTTTGTCTTATCATTTCAATGATGATTGGGACTTACTTGTACAACACACTCAGCAAACATTAGATACAGAAGGTGTATTTGCCTACGACCCCACACTTGATGGTGAAAGTTCAGCGCTGCGTTTCCAGCAAGAAGAAAATAAAGACGAATTTGGTTTAACAACCTGGACCCTTGAAGGTCGCTTGGAAAAACTGAACGTAGTGTATACCGGTGGCTATTTAGACCGTGAGATAGATACGTTAGCGGATTACACGGGTTATACGAATGGCGGTTTATTCTCAGCGTACTATGTGTGTAACCACTATGATACGCCAGATAATACTGCTGATGAGCGCTGTCTTGATCCAACCAAATATTATAAAGAAGACACGTCTTCTACACGCACCACTCATGAGATTCGTTTTAATACAACGATGGACACGCCATGGCGTGTAACAGCTGGCCTGTTTTATGATGAACAGGAAGTGTCAACAGTAGGTCAATTCAAAATTGCCAACACTGAAATGACTACATTTGGGTTTGATAACCTACAACGTACCTTAGTAGGCAATGAAGGCATAAACAGCGACGGTGGGCCTTTCCCTTCTGAAGTAAGTTTTATTAACGATATCACGCACACCATCGAACAAATCGCTGTGTTTGGACAGTTGGAATACGACATAACCGATACAGTAACAGCAAGTATTGGCGCGCGTTGGTATGAAATTGATGATATCTACGTGGGTTCTACCTCAACCGTTGATGTTACGCGACGCATTCGAGCATTTGGCACATTAGATCCAGACGAACTTGCGGCGGTAGGCTTAGACCCTGACGCAGTGGCGACAGCCATTGACAGTGGGCAACTAGAGGTGGATTTGCTTGACGATAATGGTGTACTAACCGTTGACGACACCATATTCAAGTTCTCACTAGACTGGAAAGTAAACGAAGACGTTTTGTTATTCGCGAACTATTCAGAAGGCTTCCGACCACCTGTTACCAACCGCGTTGGTGGTGGTTTAGCGACTAACCAGTCTGGTAAATTCGAAAATTTCCGTATACCTGTATATTCAACAACAGATACGCTGGATAACTACGAATTAGGTCTTAAGGGTGACTTCTTTGACGGCCAATTCCGCGTAAACGCGACCGCCTATTATTCTGAAATTGAAGAGCTGCAAACGTCTCGTTTCGATCCAACTAATATCTCATTCTTGGTGTTTACTGACAATGTGGGCGATGCTGAGATTAAGGGTATCGACGCTGACATGACGTGGCTTGCCACAGATGACCTTATCATTAATGCCGCTTTTAGCGTACTAGATACCGAATTGACTCGCGTAAACTCAGAGCTTGAGGGTATTGCCGCGGGTGTTGGGTCAGAACTTCCATATTCAGCGAAATTTTCTGGCAACATTAACGCACGTTATTTCTTCGAACTTGAAGGTGATAAGCGAGGTTATGTGAACGGCTCTGTAAGTTATACCGGCGATCGCTTAGCGGGTATGGTGATGGATGCCTATGTGATGGAAGATGCAACGTCACTGATATACGGTACAGGGTCTGGTCTTAAAATTGAGCAAGAAGCTGACGTATATGAAGGGGTGACCTATGCCGATTCAAATGGTGAGACTTTCCGCGGCGGCCGTTATGTACAAGAGTCTTATGTATTAGCTAATCTTGCTGTTGGCGTGACAAACGACGTATGGAAAGCTGAGCTTTATATAGATAACGTATTTGATGAGCGTGCAATTTTAAATATTGATACGCAACAATTCACGCCGAAGGTGGTAACAAATAGGCCTCGCACTATTGGTCTTCGTTTCTCATACGATTACTATTAAGGCTAGGTTAGTACAGTTAAATTCACTATTTTTGAATAGTACATAACGTTAATGGGGCAATATGCTTCACTTGGTTCAACTAAGTGAGTGCGTGTTAGCGCCAATTTTAAAACGGCTAACTCTCTGGGTTCGCCGTTTTTTATTTTACGCTTATTTTGACACAGGCGTTTTTAATGACATTAGAAGAACAAAAAGCAATACAGCAGTTAAAACAGGGGCTGATGCAGTCACAGCATCAAGTTGTCATTTCTGGGTGTAATGACATACTGCGACGCGCTAGAGATCATGTGGACTTAAGTCAGAATGCCCTCAAAGAAGTGCTTTATTTGAAAGCGGTGGCTTATCGCCTGATGGGGAATGTTAACAGCGCCATCGACACGTTAAATGAACTTATTGTTTACTTTCCTAATTATGCCCGCGCTTTTCAAGAATTGGGTTATTGTTACCTGGCTTCTGACCAAAAAAAGGCTGCGCACAGCTTTTACCAGGCCACGCGCTTTAACCCTGCGTTATTAACAGCATGGCTTCAGCTTGAAAAAGTGTACAAGGCAGACGGGCAATCACAAGCGCTAGCCCTTTGTCAGCAGCAAATTGCATTTCTTACCTCTTTGCCAAAGCCCTTACTAGGCGCTACAGATTTAATGCACGAAGGGCAATTACATAAAGCTGAACAAGTGTGTCGACAATTTCTTGCTAGTCATGAGCATCACCCCGAAGCAATGATGTTGCTTGCGGAAATCGGTATTCAATTAAAAGTGTATAGCGACGCTGAATTTTTGTTGGAAAGCTGTGTAACGCTTTACCCAGAAAACGACAGAGCAGCCGCTGCCTATCAGAATCTACTGTCTAAACTGGGAAAGTTTCCTGATGCCGCGGCCGTTGCGAAAAAACGCCTGGAATATGCGCCAGATAACTTTACCGTTAAAGTGGGCTTAGCTCATGCGCTGGTTGGAGTTGGTGAATTAGACGAGGCAATTAACGTTTATAAAAGTTTACTAAGTGAGAACGAAGATAGGCCCGCCGTATGGGTCGCGTTAGGGCATGCGCTTAAAGCGAGGGGTGATATTGACGAGGCAATACAGGCATATGAAACAGCCATTGTATATGCTAATGATTTTGGTGATGCATACTGGAGCTTAGCCAATACAAAAACCTACCGGTTTAGCGATGAACTACTTACAAAAATGGTCTCGCTAGTCGATGCAGAAGCAACAAAATTAGATGATGAAATTCATATTTGTTTTGCATTAGGGAAGGGGTTTGAAGACAGTGCTAATGCCACTCGGTCGTTTGCGTACTATGAGCGTGGAAACAGGCTTAAAAAGCGCACGCTACAGTTTGATATTGCCAAAACAGAAAAAGCATTACAGGCGCAACAACAAGCTTTTACAAAAGAAAGTTTCGACAAAACTAAAGGTTGCCAGGCTCCCGATCCTATTTTTATTGTTGGCCTTCCACGCGCTGGTTCAACACTCCTTGAGCAAATATTAGCGTCACACTCTCAAGTTGACGGTACCATGGAGTTACACGATATATTAGGAATAGCGTCATCTCTCAGCCATCAGTCTACGCCTTATCCATTAAATGTGTCGGCACTACAAGAAGACACCCTAACTAAGCTAGGTGAGCAATATCTGCGTCAGACTAGAGCCTATCGGCAAGGCGCCCCTTTCTTCATCGATAAAATGCCTAATAACTTTATTCACATAGGGCTTATTAAAAAGATATTGCCTAACGCTAAGATTATTGATGCACGAAGAAACCCCATGGACTGCTGTTTTAGCGGCTTTAAACAACTCTTTGGCGAAGGGCAGGAATTTAGCTATTCCCTTGATGACATTGGACGTTACTACAATGCGTATGAAAAGCTAATGGCACACTGGCATAACGTGTTACCTGATGACATCTTAACCGTGCAGCACGAAGAGGTTTTAGATGATTTAGAAGGGCAGGTTAAGCGTATCTTGGCCTTTTGCGGTTTAGCGTATGAAGAAGCCTGCCTAGCGTTTCATCAAACCAAACGAATAATTAAAACGCCAAGTTCAGAACAAGTGCGTCAGCCTATCTATAAAACGGGGATGGGGCAGTGGAAGCCATTTGAATCTAACTTAGAAGAACTCAAGAATGCGCTCTGTGAAAAGAAGCGCTAGACATACATGATCAAACTACTCTATTTCGGTGGCTAGTCGAAGGTGCACTTAAAAGGTAGTGCTAAGAAAGCGTGATTGCGTGGTTTAATTAAGCGGGAGACTGCATTACGCCGTTTCCCGCGTTTAAAGGCCTACACTGTAAGCTGTTGCCGTTAATTAAATATAGGGGGCTTAAGGCTGATAAGGCAATGAAGATTGGTGAAGAACAATTCTAATTTTACCGTCTTCACATTGTTTGAAAACAAAGCTCTTGTTTACAAAAATATGGCTGTCGTCGTCACCAATAAAGTGCACATTACACTGAACAATGGCCAAATCCCCGTGAAGAATGAAATCTTCTTTGCTGTACCAAACCTTCACCCAAGGCTTCAGCTTAAAACCATTATCGTTCGGGTAGTCACTGTTGCCACCTATAAAGTACGACAACGCGCCTTCTTTAGTAGGGCGAAATGTTTGAGCACCAAACGTTAAGGTAGGCTTAAACAGTACCTTGCCGTTATCGTAATCGTAGTTTTCAGATAAAACGTTTGATGCAAAAGCTTCTACATCGCCACCTTCTGCGTGTACTTTTCCTACTGCAACAACATTGTCACACCACGTTTGAAGGGCATTGTGTACCATCTCTTGTGTAAACATGACGCTAACTCCTTAAATGAATGGTTATGTTATACTATATCAATCAAATTTAACGATACCGCTAAACTAGTGAAATGTAACTGATTATCCGTGATAGCCAATTACTATCAGTTGAGAGGCAAGATGTATGCGACAACGCGGTGACTAAGGATACGCTTGTTGTATAGTCTTGTGTAAAACAAGCGGTGAGGCGAACAATGCGCCTCACTGGAAAACATTATGTTTAATATTTGCGACGTTTCAGCCCGGTCTCAGCCAAAATCTTTGCAGAAATTTCTTCAATTGAATATTTGGTGCTGTTCAAAAACGGTATCTTTTCCTTTCTATACAAGTTCTCTACTTCACGAAGTTCCATTCTGCATTGTGGTAGCGATGCGTATTTACTATTCGCACGGCGCTCTGAACGTATCTGGTGAAGTCTATCCGCTGCAATCGTTAGCCCGAAGAGTTTGTTCTTAAATCGTCTTAGCGCAGGCGGAAGCTTTAGCATGTCGCCCATGTCTTCCTCGGTAAAAGGGTAGTTTGCTGCTTTTATTCCGTATTGAAGTGCCAGATACAGACTTGTGGGGGTTTTTCCTGAGCGTGAAACACCGGTAAGAATAATGTCTGCTTCGTCGTAGTCTTTCAAATTGGAACCATCGTCGTTAGCCAAGGCGTAGTTTACCGCCTCAATTCTGATGTCGTAGGTCGTTTCGTGAATACTGTGTGTGCGATGTTTTTCAGGTTTTGAAGGAACCCCCAACACTTTTTCCAGCGGCGCGACGAATTGATCGAGAAAATTATAATTTATACCCACTGATTTAGAGATTATCTTGCGAATATCTACATTCACAATTGTATAAAAAACGAGCGGCCTTTCTCCGGTGTCTTGAAAACTTTCAGAAATTTGCTGTAAAACTTTGTGAGCTTGTTCCTCAGTTTCAACGAAAGGAATGGTGTTGTGATTGAAAGAAATGGGGAACAGGGAAAGCAGGGCGTGGCCAAAGACCTCTGCAGTGATGGCTGTACCATCTGAAATATAAAAAGCTGTGCGCACAACATATCCTTAACATTGGTGTAATTTAATTACAAAAGTAATAAAGGGTTTACATTCTGAATTTCCCCATTCTAAGATGATTTCGTCGAAAAGCTACACGGTTCTTGTGAATGATGGCAAATAACAATAGGTTTGCTGTCAAACGTAATGGACAGCATTAACATTGGTTTTCACCACATTTCGACAACGATTTGATGAGTTTCAGGTGACAAAAAGCACAAACCTGAAATTAACCTCATACCCTACACATAAAAAAGCTGGAGGCTTGGGCTGTGCAAGAATACGTACTTTGGTATCAAGAACTGGGCATGCATGATGTGGGTCGCGTAGGCGGCAAAAATGCATCATTAGGCGAGATGATTTCAAACCTGGCGAACGCCGGTGTGCAGGTGCCGGGAGGTTTTGCTACCACCGCCGAGGCATTTAATGAGTTTCTAGAGCAAAGTGGCCTAGAAGCGCGCATTCACGAAGTCTTAGACTCGTTAGACGTAGATGATGTAAATGCGCTTACCGAAGCAGGTAAGAACATTCGCCAGTGGATCATCGACACGCCTTTCCAAGGCAAATTAGAAGAAGAAATTAAAACCGCATTCGTCACGCTACAGGGCGATGCAGGTGAAGAAGCGTCATTTGCAGTGCGTTCGTCAGCAACTGCTGAAGACATGCCTGATGCGTCTTTCGCAGGTCAACAAGAGACTTTCCTAAACGTTAAAGGCTATGAAGCCGTGCTTGTGGCAATTAAGCACGTGTTCGCATCGCTATTTAACGACCGCGCTATTTCTTATCGCGTTCACCAAGGTTACGACCATAAAGGTGTGGCGCTATCTGCTGGTATTCAGCGCATGGTGCGCAGTGATATCGCTTCATCAGGCGTTATGTTTACTATCGATACAGAGTCTGGTTTTGAAGATGTTGTATTTATCACCAGTTCATTTGGTTTAGGCGAAATGGTTGTGCAGGGCGCGGTTAACCCTGATGAATTCTACGTTCACAAGCCAACACTTGATAAAGGCCTACCTGCTATTGTTCGTCGTAACCTTGGTAGTAAGCTAACCAAGATGGTGTATTCAGATGATGAAGCACACGGCAAACAAGTATCTATTGTTGATATTGATGCCGCTGACAGCAAAACCTTCTCGTTGACTGATGACGAAGTGATGGAACTTGCTAAACAAGCGCAGATCATTGAAAAGCACTATAAGCGTCCTATGGACATTGAATGGGCCAAAGATGGCGCAGATGGCAAGCTTTACATCGTACAGGCTCGCCCTGAAACGGTACGCAGCCGTGAAGACTCACAAAGCATTGAGCGCTTCCAGTTAAAAGGGCAAAGCAACATTGTTTGTGAAGGCCGTGCAATTGGTCACAAAATTGGTGCTGGTGTAGCCAAAGTACTTGATTCGATTGAAGAGATGGACAAAATCCAGGCGGGTGATGTTCTTGTAACTGACATGACAGACCCTGATTGGGAGCCTATCATGAAAAAGGCGTCTGCCATTGTTACCAACCGTGGTGGCCGTACTTGTCACGCGGCAATCATTGCTCGTGAGTTAGGTATTCCAGCGGTTGTGGGTTGTGGTAACGCGACTGACAGTATCAAGAACGGCGACAAAATCACTGTGTCTTGTGCTGAAGGTGACACCGGTTTTATCTACGGTGACGAACTAGAGTTCGACGTAGTAACCTCACGCATTGACGCAATGCCTGACCTACCGCTGAAAGTCATGATGAACGTGGGTAACCCAGACCGCGCATTTGATTTTGCTCGCTTGCCAAACGCGGGTGTTGGTCTTGCTCGCCTTGAGTTTATTATCAACCGCATGATTGGTGTGCACCCTAAAGCACTACTTAATTTCGACAGCCAGCCTGAAGAGTTGAAAGAAGAAATTAGCGATATGATTGCAGGCTACGAGTCGCCTACGGAATACTACATCGAGAAATTGGTGGAAGGTATCTCAACCATTGGCGCAGCTTTCTCGCCAGAGAAAGTTATTGTTCGTATGTCAGATTTTAAATCGAACGAATACTTCAACTTAGTGGGCGGTTATCAATACGAGCCAGACGAAGAAAACCCAATGTTGGGTTTCCGTGGCGCAAGCCGCTACATCTCTGAAGATTTTCGCGATTGTTTTGCCCTTGAATGTGAAGCCATTAAGCGCGTTCGCAACAAAATGGGCTTAACCAATGTTGAGATCATGATCCCGTTTGTTCGTACGTTAGATGAAGGTCGTCAAGTTATTGAGCTTCTTGAAGAGCAGGGGCTTAAGAAGGGCGAAAATGGCCTTCGCGTAATCATGATGTGTGAACTGCCATCAAATGCATTACTTGCAGATAAGTTCTTGGATATCTTTGATGGTTTCTCAATCGGCTCTAACGATTTAACGCAGCTTACGCTGGGACTAGACCGAGACAGTGGTCTTATTGCTCACTTATTTGACGAGCGTGACGAAGCGGTGAAAGCGTTATTATCTATGGCAATTCAGGCAGCGAAGAAACGCGGTAAATACGTGGGCATTTGTGGTCAAGGCCCATCAGACCATGAAGACTTTGCCGCATGGCTTGTAGAAGAAGGTATTGACTCAGTTTCACTTAACCCTGATACCGTGGTCGAAACCTGGCTTTACCTTGCTGAAAAGCACGGCTAAACAAGCAGCCTGTATATTGAAGCTGTGTAGAAGTTGTTCTACCCAGCTTGATATCAGATAAGCGACTTTCACTAAGTCGAAGCATTCAAACTATTTGAGAAGAGACCCTAGGGTCTCTTTTTTTGTTAGGTTAGTTAGTTTACAAAATGCCGCAGAGAAACAAATTTTCTTCTTAGTGACATTCTTTAAAAAAACGGTGGTTATTTAGCAAAAGTATGCGTTTTTGCGGGTTGATGACATGACTTTGTGTAATTAAAAATGTAATATTACAAAGTGACTTTCACAATAGATTTGTAATTGATAATTAACTTGGTTGAATTCTCATGGCACATAACGACAGCGCAGTTTCAGTAAATACTTCCGAAGAAAACGTGATGCAATCAGGCTCTGTGGCAGAGCAGTTGGCAGAAGCGCAAAAAGAAATTAACGAACTTAAAATGCAATTAATGTGGATGGAACGCAATTACGAGTAGCGCTTACCGAGTAAGCATTGCTAAGTATCATAAGACGAGCATCTGCTATTAAAACTGAAAGTGGGTTTTATTTTTTGTAAGTTTACATATCGACTTTCAGTTTGAGGTTTATAAAGTATTTCGCAATTATTACGGCGAATGTTTGGCCCCGTTTGCTCGCGCTTTAGCTGTTAAGACTAAAAAACGTAAAAACAAGCCAATCTCTAGTGTTCAGCCGGTAAGACGTCTGAGCTAGAAGGCTAATTTGATTTAGCGTTAATGTAAGCCTGCTAGGTCCGCCTATACCAGTGATTTGCTGATAGGGGTAAATGGTGTTTCTCAAATTTAATAAAGAGAGGTCATGCTGGCCTCTTTTTTTATTTCCTAGTATCTGGTTTCCTTTCTTTCGTAATACCTTGGGTATTTGGAAAAGCCAAATAGTTTGTAATGGCTATTATGAGTTGGCTAAATTATGCCCAATCTAAGTGGTGTGCTATTGTATGTAAGGTGAATTTGGTAAAAGGTAAGAAGCAGGAGAAAGGAAGCGATTATGGCTTATCAATTTAAGTTTTTTGCACAACCTGTTATCAGCAATATCAGAACGTTTTGTGAAGCCGCGCTAGTCGAATTTACGATTGGTTTGATATGTGCGGTATTTGCTTACGCAAGCTATGGTATTTTTATCCACCTTTTTATTGCATGTGTTGTTATATCGATAGCGTGTTTTTGTCTTAGTATCTACAACATTTACAGCCTCTTATCTTATCCATAAACCGCTTTTCTCACGTATTTATCGATACACAATGTAATGCAGTAAAAACGTATAAAAAAGGGCAAACACTAATGTGTTTACCCTTTTTATTAGGTTGAACTACCCTAGATAGCGATCTTATCTATCTTTCCACTATCTATTTAACAAGCGAGTAGGGCGAAACTAGCCAAGGGCATTACGCTTTTAGCTGGTTACCAATAGGCAACTGTCGAATACGCTTACCGCACGCAGCAAATATGGCGTTACAAAGTGCCGGTGCAAATACCGGTGTTGCCGGTTCACCTACACCTGCAGGTGGTGCATCGCTTTCAATAACCTCAACCTCTATGTCTAGCGGAGAATCGCTCATTCGAGGCACACGATAGTCGTGGAAGTTACTTTGCTGTACTTTACCCTTATCGAAGGTAATTCCGTTACTTAGGGCTGTTGTCAGACCGAAGATAAGCCCGCCCTGAACTTGGTTCTTAACGGTGTCTGTGTTTACTACAGTACCAGCGTCAATTGCTGCCCATGACTTAACAATACGTAGATCGCCACTTTTCGAAACTTCAACTTCCACTACAGCGGCCACGTAGGTTAAGAAGCTTCGATGGGCAGCGATGCCCAAACCGCGCCCTTCGGGCATTTCTCGTCCCCATTTAGCCATAGACGCAGCTTTTTCGATAACATGTCTAAGTCGGCCTATGTCTAAAGGGTATTCTTCCTTATCTGCCCCATAATTATCGTATTCAGCACCTTGCTCAGTGACATCAAGGATCCGAGCAGGGCCTATGGTATCCAATAAATAGTCTTTTGGATCTCGATTCGCTTTATGGGCGGCCTCAGCTATAAAAGATTGTATGGCATAAGCATGGAATATATTAGAGACTGATCGCATCCATCCAACACGAGCCATGGATTTTGCGTTTCCTACTTCTAGCTTCAAATTAGGGGTGTTGATTGGATTATCAGTAAACCCTAATCGCAATTCGAAGCCCATAGGTGTTGTGGCGCCTTCTTGAAACAGTGCCGCGATTGGAGAAAAAGCGGTTCTGTGAAGGTAAGCATCTATTGCACCCTTATCGTCTAGACTTGCTTCAACGTGTTGAGCGGATACTGCGTGGTAGAAGCCGTGTTGAATATCATCCTCTCGCGTCCACTGTACTCGTATAGGATGTCCGGTTTTCATTGAAAGGAAGGCCGCTTCAGCAGAAAAATCAGGTTTTGATTTTCGCCCAAAACCACCCCCAAGCATGGTGACGTTTACTTCAACATTCTCTTTAGGAATTCCTAACAGGGCTGAAATTGTTGCCATGTCTGCTTGCGGGTTTTGCGTTGCCGCCCACACTTTAATTGCACCATCTTTAAAGTGTGCTGTAGCGCATGGTGGCTCCATAGGCGCTTGAGCTAGATGAGGAATGTAATAATCGGCTATAAGCTTGTCTGAAGCTTGGGATAAAACCGTGGTCGCATCGCCTTTTTCTCGAACATGGGTTTGAGCAGAGTTTACTGTTGAGATGAGTTCTGTTTTAAAAGTCTCGGAATTGTATTCACTATTTTCACCGTCATCCCATTCTACTTTTAAGGCCTTGCGTGCTTGCCATGCTGCCCAAGTGCTTTTTGCAATAACGGCAACACCGCCTTTGGGTTGAAATTGAAGTGCGCCACTTGGCACTGGCATTTCTACCACATCCACTACACCAGGCATTGCTTTAGCAGTTTTGCTATCAACGCTCTTTAACTTACCACCGACCACAGGTGGGCGCAGAACAACGGCAACTAAAGTGCCAGGAATTCTCACATCGGCAGCAAAAGTCGCTGAACCTGTTACTAAGTCTTGCAAGTCAATGTGCGCCATTCCGGTGTTAATGTAACGCCATTCTTCCTTACTTTTTAGCGTGATTTCTTCTGACGCAGGCGGTACGAAGTTTATTGCATCGGTAACAAGCTCTTTGTACGAAAGGGTTTTTCCAGAAGTGTGACTTACGACATGTTGGTTCGCCGTACAAGTATCGGCAGACACGCCCCAACGCTTAGCTGCAGCGTGCTGCATCATGTAGCGCACGCTGGCGCCCATTTCGCGAAGTCGCTGCATGTTGTAACGAATGCTTCGTGAACCGTCAGTATTTTGATCGCCGTATTTGGGATCACCTTTGCCCTGAATAACTATCACTTTATCCCAGGCGGCTTCCATTTCATCTGCAACAATTTGTGCAATAGCGGTACGGATCTGCTGGCCCATTTCGCTTCGATGACAGGTAATTTCAACCATGCCATCTGGGCGTAACGCTACGAATAAATTAGCACGCTTGGCATTTTCAGCGGGTTTCGCCAAAACGCCAGCCATCGCACGTGGGGCACTGCCCATAAAATAGGTACCCAGTACAAGTGCACCCGCAGCAGCACTAGATTTTAAGAAGCTACGACGATTCATGTCAAAATAGGTATTGTCTCTCATGCTTCTTCTCCCGCTTGAGTTGGGTCAAAGTAGCTAACGCCGGCATTGCCACTCATCGACTTTGATGCCGACTTAATGGCCTTGTGAATGCGAGGATAGGTTCCGCACCGGCAGATGTTGCCAGACATGTTTTGAACAATTTCTTCATCGCTAGGGGTAGGGTTGGTAGATAATAAGCTAGCTGCCTGCATAATTTGCCCACACTGGCAAAATCCGCATTGCGGCACCTTGTGCTCTACCCATGCTTTTTGAACTGGATGATCGCCATTTTCGCTAAGCCCTTCGATGGTGGTAACTTGTTTACCTTGAACTGCGGAAACCGGCAATACACAGGAGCGCTGTGCCATGCCGTCTATGTGAACGGTACAAGCACCACACTGCGCCATACCACAGCCAAATTTTGGTCCTGTAAGATTTAATTCGTCGCGAAGGTACCACAGCACTGGTGTTGATGGGTCACCAGAAAACTCGTGTTTGTTACCATTAACGGTAAACGTGATCATGGTCTTGTCTCCATTGGTAAGCGATAAATATGAACCAGTCCCTGTACATTGAATATGGACTACCCAAGCAGTGTTGCGCAGTTCACATGCGCTACCATTTTCATATTTATACGGTTACGTTGCCTGATGATACGAACTATCTAAGATGCGGAACATCCAGAGATATATGCCACTATTATTATTTTTAAAGGCTTCGTAAATAATTCTTAGTTTACGTTAACACGCATTTCACCTTTACGCATTTACATAAGTTTAAATGTAACCTAGTTGCGACAGAATGAGGCTTGGGCAAAGCGCTGTTGCTAACACGGCTTTTAAACGTGTTGCGGTAAGAGTAGCGCCGATAGGCAGGGGGAGGGAAGCCTTAGCGAAGCTTTCGCAAAAGAAGGAAGCGGTCTATCTTGCGAGCACCTAACGTCATAGTTCGCTGGCTATACTTAAGCCATCCGCGTGCTCTTGGCCAGTCATAACTTAACAGTACCAAGCCAGCTACAACAAAAAGGATTGAGCCTGGAAGTAAAGTTAACACAATTCCACCAACAAATAAGATTGCACCCAGAGTAAGTCTTAATATGCGCATTTGCCTGAGCTCGCTTGCATAGGTTAATTATTCTTCTAGTTTCGCTTAAGTACCTTTCTTTGCCAATAATTAAAATGTAAATGTTTGTGCAAGCTTTTCTTACAAGGTAGCCCTAATCAACCTCACTAGATTGTTGAATAAGTAGCCGTTTGAATGCTCTGGGTGCTCCATTAGCCGTTTTGCAGTGGAAAGCGCTCTGGAAATGCAGTACAAAGGCAAGAAGAAGCAAAAGCAAGTGGCGCTGCGCCAATGCTGTAAAAGTATATGTGTGAAATGCAAAAGTGTTTTGCGCAATTAGCGTTTTGTGTGAATAAAACGCAACCATAAAAACGATAAGAAAGAGAGTAACCATGGCTGAACAACAAGAAAGACAACCTATCAGCGAACAAGAACGCGCAAATTGGGTGCGAGAGCAATTTCAAAAAGCTAATAAGTTTTTAGCTGAAAATGGGGTATTGTTTGACACAGTAATTACTGAAGAAAGCCGTTACTTAATTCCCTATTTAGCCGTTTGGAAAATCAAAGCAATGGACGGCAAACTTTACTGGGTGATTAGTGGTGACTTACCTAGCGATTACACCACAGTGGAAAACGCGAAAGATGCAAAAGAAGTGTTACGCCACTTCGCTATGCACTGGCAGCTTAAAGCCGAAAACTTAATTAATGCTAAAAACGCTGATGAAAGCCAAAAAGAATTTGGTGCGCTCTTAATTAATCGTGCAGAGAATTTGTTTGCCATGCAAAACACCCCAGAGCTTTGGGCATAGCAGGAAGTAAAAGCTTTAAAAATTTGCAGCTTCAATCAGTTAATTAATGAAGCTGGGTGACGTCCGGCAGGGGAAATCGCTCTGCTGGGCATTTGAGCCTTTGTCGCGGCACACCTGCATCCATAAAAACCTGACCGTCAGGTATAAAACCAATGGATTTATGATACGACACGCTTTCAAGGTTGCAAACCACTTTAATAATGGGAACATTGTTTCGTTTAGCAGCAGTTATTAAAGCTTCAAACAATGCACGGTAAACAGGAAGAGTGCGGTGGCAGCGCTTAACGGCAATTCGGCCTAGTTCGCCTCGTTTGGTTAAGCGCCCGGTAGCAATGGGTTCGTTTTCATCGTTAACAATAAGCACATGGCACGCAGAACGGTCGTGCTCGTCGAACTCGCTCGCTTCAGGCACGCGCCACTCTAAAACAAATACATGTTCCCTTAGTGCTTTGAGTCGATGTTTATCCTTTTCCCAATCGACGTTTTGTATAGTAAACGCCATACCTACCTGTTAACCCTCGAACCATTCCCAGTAACCATTATTTATAAGTGTAGTTAAAGTTTCTAAAAATGTAAAAGATGGGGCATCTTGGCAACACGTTGCGGTCAAAATGTTGCCCGATGCCAACACTTCAAACCATTCTTGGTCATTTTTAGAAAAAGCAAATTGGCTACCGTTAACATAAAGTGCTCGGGGAAGCCCGCGTTTACCATCACAGATTAATGCTCGGACCCCTGGTGCAGGAACAAAGCTAATACCAGCGGCAAACTCATTTGAAATTTGCTCTAACGTGACTTCATCCTCAAGTGGATATTCCGGTATACCCTGTTCGCTCATGGCTTCTAGTAATGCCAGAGTGAAATCTTCACCGTTGATGGCGTCTATCAACTGTTGTTTCAGCGCAGCGACATCACTGGGATTAACTAGTGCTGGGTTCGCCTGACTCGTTCTGGCAGGGTCGGTAAAGCGATAATTGCTAGCGCCTTTATCTAGCATCATGGCTAAGCTTTCAGCCAATTGAAGATTGTCAGGTGCGCGATAACCTACCGAGTAGGTCAAGCTGTCTTCAATGGTCTGGCCGTCATGAGGCCACCCCGGGGGGACGTAAACTACATCACCAGGTTCAACAATTACGTCTATTACGGGTTCAAAGCCTTCAATTTGTCTCAGCTTTGGATGTGGAAAGACTTCTTTGTAGTTTGCAGGTTTGCCTACTCGCCAACGCCTCTTCCCCTTACCCTGAACAAGAAATACATCGTACTGGTCAATGTGAGCTCCAACGCCAGCCCCTTTGTTGGCAAAACTTACCATTAGGTCATCTAACCGCCAATTAGGAACAAAAGAGAAGGGGCTTAATAGGGGCGTTACGTCTGGCACATATTTATCTACGCCCTGAACTAGTAGCGTCCATTTCCCTTGGCACGCGTTTTCAAAATCGTTAATGGGACCCTGTTCAACATGCCAGTTTCCGTGAACATTACTGATGATCCTGGCGTCAACCTCAGATTCCTGCGCAAGGCCAGCTAGATCATTTTCATCTACAGGATCGGTGAAGTCTAAAAAGAACTGCTTAATCACAACCGGTTTTTGCTGCCAGTAGTGCTTCAAGAAGGTTTCTTCATTAAAGCCTTTGCCAGATTGTGCATCAATAAAATACGTGGTGTCGTTATTGCTCATAGCATCTCTTTTTTAAGCCAATTTAATGGTTTATGTGCGTTGACCTGAGCGCGAAATACACTGGCGTTTAGTACGCCAAATGATAAGTTATTAAGCGCGCGAACACTGCGTAAGCAAGCGCCGAAAACTTGCAAAGTAGGCGCTGCTCTGGGTCAAAACATAGTGATATTGTAAAGGCGGCATTATCATTTATTGAAAACGTTATTGCTACCTTAGTGTTGTAATAGGTTCAGTAGACCCATGTTTAAACCAAAAAAAACAGATAATGGATAAAAGATGAGATGCAAATCTGCTGTAACCCCTATATTTGTTTGTAGGTGGCCTGAATTGCTCATAGATTCAGAAGGCGAATTTAGCATATGTACGCGTTTAAAAGCGTCGTTTTAGTCTGAATTTTTGTCTTATAAAAATTCAGTGCTCTGGTGCAACAGGTTATAGGGGAAGATTCATTAGCATTCGTGCTATTGGCACTTACAACAGTGTTGTTATCTTGCCTTAAAGCATCGTCATTTTTGGTGAGTAGAAAGTCCACTTTGTCGGACGATGTGGCAAACACGTCATGGGTTTTTTCACATATTGCAATAGTACTGGGCGCTGTAAATTGTTCTAGCATTGCTGCTTTATTCACTGTAGCGCCCCAAACATCGAAACCTTTCATTGCGCGTTTAGACGGCCCTACTATTAAAGTGCCTGTGGCAATGCCAACACGAAGCTGACACGACGACGATACCAGCAGGGTGTGACTACTAGTAAGATTGCGCGCTTTAAGCGCGAACTCTATTGCGCTGATAGTAGCGAGATAAAGGACAGCATCTGCAAACTCATCTTCGCTAACAAAACCCACAACAATGTATTGATCGCCGTTAGTTTTTAAAGGAGTTAACCGTAAAGATGTGGCAATGTCATCGAACTGAACAAATAGGGTTTCAACAATATTGGTACACGCCATGTCACCGTATTGTTCTGCCAAGCATTGATAGTTTGAAAGATCACAAAAAATGACCACCCCATTTGGCACCCTGTGCTTTATGCTGATATCCCTTTTTTTATCAATGTTTGCGTTCTTAGTGGCTTGAAAAGCCAAAGCGCGTTTGGCATCAAAGTAAGGGGAACACGGGTTATTAGGTTCAAAATTTTTTGCTCCTTTCGTGTTGTGTAAGTCCATCTACATGCTCCCGATATAAACGCTTAAAATTAAGTCGAAATAGGTATAAAAAAACGCGGTACTAATGACCGCGTTTTTTAGTGTAGTGGAAAGCGTAAAGGCTTATAACTGATCTACAAGCCTGATTGCATCACCAATGTAGGTCGCAGGCGTTAATGCTTTTAGCTCTGCTTTGGCTGCTTCTGGCATATCTAGGTTGTCAATAAACGCAGCAATAACTTCTGCATTTACTTTCTTACCACGAGTAAGTTCTTTAAGCTTCTCGTAAGGCTTTTCAATACCGTAACGACGCATAACAGTTTGAATAGGCTCTGCAAGCAGTTCCCAATTGTTATCTAACTCGTTCAGTAAGCTTTGCTCGTTAACTTCTAGCTTGCTAATACCTTTTAAAGTGGCCTGATAAGCGATAACAGCATAACCTACGCCTACGCCAAGGTTGCGCAGCACGGTTGAGTCAGTCAGGTCACGCTGCCAACGGGAAATAGGAAGTTTAGCCGCCAGGTGATCGAAGATAGCGTTAGCAAGACCTAAGTTACCTTCCGAATTCTCAAAATCGATAGGATTAACTTTGTGTGGCATGGTTGATGAACCGATTTCGCCAGCCACAGTTTTTTGCTTAAAGTGACCAAGTGCAATATAGCCCCAAACATCACGATCGAAATCGATAAGAATGGTGTTAAAGCGGGCAATCGCATCAAACATTTCTGCAATATAGTCGTGCGGCTCTATTTGCGTAGTGAACGGGTTCCAGGTTAGACCTAGTGAGGTAACAAACTTCTCTGAAACATCGTGCCAATCCACATCTTTATAAGCAGATAAATGCGCATTGTAGTTGCCTACAGCACCGTTGATTTTACCAAGCAACTCAACACCTGCAATCTGGCTACGCTGACGCTTTAAGCGAATTGCAACGTTTGCCATCTCTTTACCCATGGTAGTAGGTGAAGCAGGCTGACCGTGGGTACGTGCCATCATAGGTACGTTTTGGTAGCGCTTAGCAAGTTCAACTAAAGCATCAATTAACTTATCGCAGTAAGGAAGGATAACAGTCTCGCGGGCTTCGCGAAGCATTAGGCCGTGTGAAAGGTTATTGATGTCTTCAGACGTGCATGCAAAGTGGATAAACTCATTCACCGCTGAAAGTTCGCTGTTGTCGGCCACTTTCTCTTTTAGAAAGTATTCAACGGCTTTTACATCGTGGTTTGTTGTACGCTCGATTTCTTTGATGCGCATAGCATCTTCAACGCTAAACTCAGCTACTATTTTATTTAGTAGTGCGTTAGACGTATCTGTAAAGGCAGGAACTTCTTCAATTTGTGGGTTAGTAGATAGCATTTGTAACCAACGCACTTCTACTTCCACACGGTATTTTAATAAGCCGTACTCACTGAAAATACTGCGTAATTCTACGCTTTTGCCAGCATATCGACCATCGACAGGGGAAATTGCAGTTAACTGACTCAGTTCCACCTTAAGCTCCTCACTAGTTTATTAATCGTAGTGCTTTAACAGCACTGTTAAGAATGTGTTTGCGTTTAAATAATATGTTTCTTCGTTTGCCGCCCATCTGGCGCCACATAACAGCTGCCCTAACGCCTGCAAGCAAAAGGGCGCGCACTTTGTGCTGTGTAGCAGGTTGGCCCAAATAATCTGGGTTACCAGCCACCTGTATACGAGGCGCTAGCGGACTAATTATATCACTGTAAATACTTGCTAAAGACGCAACGATCTGAGGGTTCTGAAAGTCGATATGAGCGAGTTGACGCTGAACATGAGAGATGCGTTCCGCTAGTTCCTGCATGGCCTTTGGCTTTCTTGCGAGTTTTCTTTCTAGACCGAGGATACTTGCGATGTAGCGGGTCAATTCTGTGTCTTTTGTTGCTTGTTTGTCGGATAGTTGCGCGGCGAGAGTAGTATAACCGGTTGTTAAGTTTGCTAGCTGCCCAAAAACCTGTTGCGGTGTTTCTGGGTCTGTAACCAGTATGCTTGATAAGCTAGCTTCAATGGCTTCGTTATCGGCAGTACCTCGTCTGGCAAGCTGCTGAACTAGCGCAGCAGCTTGACATACCCCTGCTAGGGCCAAATTATTCTCTATATCAGAATCTAACATCAGCGAATGTAACTCTCAATAATACCGCCGCCAAGGCAAACTTCATCACTGTAAAATACCGCCGACTGACCTGGCGTTACTGCTTTTTGGGGTTCGTCAAAAATGACTTCGATAGTATCGTTTTCAGTTGGCGTGATAGTACAAGGAATATCGGCCTGACGATAGCGAGTCTTAACTACTGCGCGCAAAGGCTCTGTCATTGTTTTTCTATCTACCCAGTGCAATTGCTTGGCTACCAAGCCTTTAGAGTATAGGCGAGGGTGATCAGCACCTTGACCCACAATAAGCACGTTGCGAGCAACATCTTTATCTACCACATACCAAGGGTCGTCACCGTATTTGGCTAATCCACCAATGTGTAACCCTTTTCGCTGACCTAACGTGTGATACATTAAACCTTCGTGCTGGCCGATTTCTTCACCCTCTGCGGTTTCAATAACGCCAGGCTGAGCTGGAAGGTAACGAGCCAGGAAGTCTTTGAATTTGCGTTCACCAATAAAGCAAATACCAGTAGAGTCTTTCTTATCATGAGTGATAAGACCTTGCTCCTCGGCAATTTTGCGAACTAATGGCTTTTCGATGTCGCCCACAGGGAAGAGCGTTTTTGCAACGTGCTCTTCGCCTAACGTGTAAAGAAAGTAGCTCTGGTCTTTGTTGTTATCGAGACCGCGCAGCATTTGCCATTTGCCGTCTACTTCACGGCGGCGTACGTAGTGACCGGTAGCAATGTAATCGGCACCAAGGTCTTCTGCTGCAAACTCAAGAAACGCTTTAAACTTAATTTCTTTGTTGCACATAATATCTGGGTTGGGCGTACGGCCCGCTTTGTATTCCTCTAAGAAATACTCAAAAACGTTATCCCAGTACTCTGCAGCAAAGTTAATGGTGTGAAGTTCAATGCCAAGTTTGTCAGCAACCGCTTGTGCATCTTTTAAGTCTTCCGCTGCAGCGCAGTATTCATCGTTATCGTCTTCTTCCCAGTTTTTCATGAAAAGACCTTCAACCTGATAACCCTGCTGTTGAAGCAGATAGGCTGAAACAGACGAATCGACACCGCCGGACATACCGACGATCACTTTTTTGCTGGCGTTAGATTCAATATCACTCACTACGGATTGCACACTCATTTGATTAATAAAAAAGAAACCTGACTTGTTAGGTTAACTGCCAATTAATAGGTTATTGTATTTGCCAAAACTGTTAATAAGCAGTGACTCAATTAGTGGTGTAACACTAATGAGCAACTATTCAACACCCATTGATTTAATGCTAACAAATAGGCCCGATTTCGAGGTCGCGGATTTTATCAGATTCCGAAGGCTAATTCACATTTAATCCTTATCTGTTTAAGTAATTAAATATATGGTTATCCGCTGTTGACTTGGAATCTTCAATATAGTCTACAAGCGATAAGGTAGAGCGACATTTAGCCGCTTTAATATCCGCAACCTCTCGCCGCCAATTACTGTGGCCGATGCAGATAAATTCAAGTGTTTATTTAGATACTATTGTTAAAAACACACGTATTTTCCGTTTTCTATACCATCTATGGTCCAGTTACCCACTCGGTACCTGATAAGACGTAGGGTAGGGTAGCCAACGTGGGCTGTCATTCGCCGCACTTGTCTGTTTTTACCTTCTGTAATGGTAATTTCTACCCAGCTTGTAGGGATAGATTGTCTAAACCGAACAGGCGGATTCCTAGGCCACACGCTTGGCTCATCCATTGGTTTTACTTTAGCCGGGCGAGTCATTCCGTCTTTTAACTCTACGCCGTCTCTAAGTGCCTGTATTGCTTTTTCGTCCATGATACCTTCAACTTGTGCCCAGTAGGTTTTACTGGTTTTAGCTTTCGGGTTAGCAAGTTTGTGCTGAAGCTTACCATCGTTGGTAAGAACCAAAAGACCTTCTGAGTCTCTGTCTAGTCGGCCCGCAGCATATACATCAGGAATATCTATGTAGTCTTTAAGTGTTTCTCTGCCGTCGGCATCAGTGAATTGAGAAAGAACTTGGAATGGTTTGTTAAAAAGCACGACTTTAGCGTGTGAAGACATGTTACTTCCGCTTATTTTTATTCAGAATTTCGAGGACATTTTACGACAAACGACGTCATTTCGCATGGGAAAATAGGCGGGAAATAATGGTTTCGTTAGTGAAGTTTGTCGATAAATTCGGTGATCTTATGTGTTAAGACAATGGTATGACTTGTAACTCAAACTTTCGACCCTATACTAGTGGTCGCTCCCAATTTTATAAGAGAGTGCATCTGCATAATTATTAGACAGTTTTGGCAGTGATAAGCCGGCTTGCTTATACAACGCATCTCAATATCGCAAGTGACTCAGTAGTCGCAAGCCACCAGATTGACATGCATATTGCTAACATAAGGAATTGAATAATATGTGGAGAAGATTACAGCAAGTGACCTTTTGCTTTTAAAAGTAAATGGTGGAAAACATCAAATACGTTTCGCAATGACTGTGGGCGCGACTTTATAACGTTGCGGGTTGTTGCGACCTAATGGACTAAAAACGACAGTACCCTGTCGAAAAAATTGAGGTATATAATGACCAAGTCTAAGATCATCTATACGAAGACAGATGAAGCGCCAATGCTGGCGACCTATTCACTTCTTCCAATTATCCAGAAGTTTGCTGCAGCTGCAGATATCGACGTAGAGCTAAGCGATATTTCACTTGCTGCGCGTGTATTGGCAAATTTCCCAGAGTATCTTTCTGAAGAACAAAGAGTGCCAGACGCGTTAGCTGAGCTGGGTGAGATGACCCAAGACCCGAATGCTAACATCATTAAGCTTCCAAACATCAGTGCCTCAATTCCACAGCTTCGCGCAACTATCAAAGAATTAAACGCTAAAGGTTTTAACGTTCCAGCGTTCCCTGACTCACCTAAAACAGCTGAAGATGAAGAAATTCGCGAGCGTTACGGTAAAGTACTAGGTAGTGCGGTAAACCCTGTGCTACGTGAAGGTAACTCAGACCGTCGTGCACCGACGGCAGTTAAGAACTATGCCCGTAAGCACCCGCATTCAATGGGTGAGTGGTCTCAAGCTTCTCGTTCACACGTTGCACATATGCGCGGTGGCGACTTCTACTCTGGCGAGAAGTCAGTAACAGTAGAGAAAGATGGCTACGTGAGCATCGAGTTCACAGGCAAAGATGGTAGTAAGAAAACGCTTAAGCCTCGTGTAGACCTGCTTGCTGGCGAAGTCATCGACGGCATGTTTATGAGCAAAAAAGCGCTGTGTGAGTTCTTCGAAGAGCAAATTGAAGATGCGAAAAACACAGGCATTCTTTTCTCACTACACGTAAAAGCGACCATGATGAAGGTGTCTCACCCAATCGTATTTGGTCACTGTGTAAAAGTATTTTACAAAGATCTATTCAACAAATGGGGTGACCTGTTTGAAGAGCTAGGTGTTAACCCTAACAATGGTCTTGGTAGCGTTTACGACAAAATTGCAACCCTACCTGAGAGCCAACGTTCTGAAATTCAAAAAGATATCAACGCATGTTATGCCGACCGTCCGCCAATTGCGATGGTTAACTCTGACAAAGGTATCTCGAACCTTCACGTACCAAGTGACGTAATTGTAGATGCTTCTATGCCTGCAATGATCCGTAACTCTGGTCAAATGTGGGGACCAGATGGAAAGGCACACGACACCAAAGCGGTAATCCCTGAAAGTACTTATGCAACGATTTACCAAGAAGTTATCAACTTCTGTAAAACTCACGGTGCATTCGATCCAACAACTATGGGTACAGTACCTAACGTTGGCCTAATGGCGCAGAAAGCAGAAGAGTACGGTTCACATGACAAAACGTTTGAATTAGAAGCAGACGGTACTGTGTCAATTGTTGACCAAGACGGTAACGTACTTATTTCTCACGACGTTGAAGAAGGCGACATCTGGCGTATGTGTCAGGTGAAAGATGCACCTATTCAAGATTGGGTTAAGCTAGCAGTAACGCGTTCACGTCAATCTGGTATGCCTGCAGTATTCTGGCTAGATGACGAACGTGCTCACGATGCACAACTTATCAAGAAAGTTGAAAAGTACCTACAAGACCACGATACAAATGGTCTAGACATTCAAATTATGTCTCCTGTACGTGCTATTCGTTACAGCATGGAACGTGCAATTCGCGGTCTAGATACCATTTCAGTAACCGGTAACGTACTTCGTGACTACCTAACTGACTTGTTCCCAATCCTAGAGCTTGGCACCAGTGCAAAAATGCTATCTATCGTACCGTTAATGGCTGGTGGTGGCCTTTACGAGACTGGCGCGGGCGGCAGTGCGCCTAAGCACGTTCAACAGTTCGTTGAAGAGGGTCACTTGCGTTGGGATTCATTAGGTGAATTCCTAGCTCTAGCTGTATCGCTAGAAGATGTTGCAATTAAGCACAGCAATACGAAAGCAAAAGTTATTGCTACAGCGCTTGATAAAGCAACGGAAAAACTGCTTAACAATGGTAAGTCTCCGCTTCGTAAAGCAGGTCAGCTGGACAACCGTGGTAGCCATGTTTACCTAGGTCTGTACTGGGCTGAAGAAGTAGCGAACCAAACGGAAGATGCAGACTTAGCTGCGCAATTTAAGCCAGTGTATGAAGAGTTGTCTGCGAAAATTGACGACATCTTGGCTGAAATTGACGCTACGCAAGGTAGCGCGCAAGAAATTGGTGGTTACTACTACCCAGACGAAGATAAGCTTTTCGCAACCATGTCTCCAAGTAAGACTTTAAAAGCTATTCTTGAGGCGTAATTGAAGTAACACGTAATAGTGTTAGCGCAAGGCGCTAGGTAGATCAATAAACATTGTAATTACCACTAGTGTTAATATCAAAGCCCGCCCGTTGTACGAGCGGGCTTTTTTTATTCATGTAAAGCGGCTACGTTAAGGGCGTTTTTTCGACCTTGGCAATGGTTTGTGCGTTATCAGAATACTGTAGGTAAGGACCTTTGACGAAAAAGACCGTCGATGAGACAGGAAAAAATTTGAATTTTTGACGTTAATAAATGGTAATAAACTGAAAGGGCCACTGCGGGTAGGTGTGTCTTAAATATTCAGTGTGAATAAATAAGCGTTTAATTATTTTGAAGACGAGTTTACCCGTGACACAAGCTTGTGCCTAATTGTCAATGCAAAGAAAGCAAAAGCCCGACACTAGGTCAGGCTTTATAAATTCTCTAATTAACGCTCTGGTTCTTCTTTGAAGCCAATGTTCTCAGCATGCAGACCTTTAGGGCCTTGCTGAACTTCGAACGTTACTTCCTGACCTGCTTTTAGCGAACGATAGCCTTCCATTTGAATCGTAGAGTAATGCGCGAAAATATCTTCACCACCATCCTCAGGTACGATAAATCCAAAACCCTTTGCGTTGTTAAACCATTTAACTTTGCCAACCGCCATACTTCGACTTCCTCTTAATCCTTGAACTCACGAGTATATGCCCCCATTATAGATCCGGAGACACGGTGGAATGAGTATTTACTGTAGTTGCATTAAAGTGACTGCTTTAAAGTGATAAACATGCAATACTCAAAACCACTATGCAAAATGTAGATTTTTTAACCATATTATGTCAAGGGCAAATGTGAATAAATTTATACAAAAGTTTGTACACATACACGCCGGTAAACCACTATTATTAAGTTATGAGTAAAGACAACGCTATTAGTATCGAAAAGGAAAAACAGAAAGACGCGCAGCGACAGAAGCCGCAGCCGCCTCCCATGTACAAAGTGTTGTTGAACAATGACGACTACACCCCGATGGATTTTGTCATTGAAGTACTCATGCAGTTTTTCAATATGGACGCTGAGAAAGCCAACCAACTTATGCTGACCGTTCATTATCAAGGAAAAGCCGTGTGTGGCATTTTCACTGCTGAGATAGCAGAGACAAAAGTGATGCAGGTTAATCAGTACGCACGCAAACATCAGCATCCACTGATGTGCACGATGGAGCAAGCATAAGGTTTTTTGTAGAGGGCGAGCAATATGTTAAATAAAGAATTAGAACAAACGTTGAATGATGCGTTTGTATTTGCCAGAGAGCACCGTCACGAGTTTATGACGGTAGAGCACTTGTTGTTGGCATTGCTTGATAACTCAGCTGCTCGTGATGCGCTTAAAGCGTGTGGTGCCGATATTGAGGCGATTAAGAGTGAACTGCTATCGTTTGTAAAAGATACTACGCCCCTTATTCTGGACGACCAACTAAACGAAAGAGAAACCCAGCCGACGCTTGGTTTCCAACGAGTGCTTCAACGCGCAGTATTTCATGTGCAATCGTCAGGTAAAGACGAGGTCACAGGTGCCAATGTACTTGTTGCTATTTTCAGCGAGCAAGAGTCACAGGCTGTTTATATTCTTAAGAAAGCTGACGTAACCCGCTTAGACGTAGTGAATTTTATCAGTCACGGCGTGAGCAAAGCTGATGACGACGAGCCGGTAAACCCTGAAGCCTCGGAAGAAGCTGAGACAGGTGAAGAGGGTGGCTCAGCATTAAGTAAATACGCGACTGACCTAAACCGCCACGCGAAAGACGGAAAAATCGACCCGCTTATTGGTCGCGACTCTGAAGTAGAGCGCACTATTCAAATTTTATGTCGTCGTCGTAAGAATAACCCACTTCTTGTAGGTGAAGCGGGCGTGGGTAAAACGGCTATTGCCGAAGGTCTCGCCTATAGAATTGTTAACGAAGACGTACCTGATGTTATTGCTGAGAGTACCGTATACTCTCTGGATTTGGGCGGCCTTCTTGCCGGTACTAAATACCGCGGCGATTTCGAAAAGCGTTTAAAAGCTATTTTGAAAGAGCTAGGCAAAGATAAAAACGCTATTTTGTTTATTGATGAAATCCACACCATTATTGGTGCAGGCGCTGCGTCGGGCGGTGTGATGGATGCGTCTAACTTGCTTAAGCCTAAGCTATCTAGCGGTGAACTGCGTTGCATTGGTTCAACCACGTATCAAGAGTATCAAGGTATCTTTGAAAAAGACCGCGCGCTAGCACGTCGTTTCCAGAAAGTCGATGTGACCGAACCTAGTGTGAGCGATACTACCAAAATATTACTTGGTCTTAAGAGTCGTTACGAAGAACACCATAACGTGCGCTTTACGCAAAAAGCCATTCAAGCTGCTGCGGAATTGTCTGCGAAATACATCAACGAGCGTCACCTTCCAGATAAGGCCATTGATGTAATGGATGAAGCCGGAGCAAGTCAGCGCTTGTTGCCGCCTTCTAAGCGCAAGAAGACCATAGGTGTGGGTGACATAGAGCAAATTATTGCAAAAATGGCGCGTATACCAGAGAAGTCCGTATCGGCCTCTGACAAAGAAGTGCTTAAGAACCTAGGTCGCAACCTTAAGATGGTTGTATTTGGCCAGGACAAGGCGATAGAGACGTTAAATGACGCCATCTTATTGTCGCGTTCAGGGTTGGGCAATGAAGCAAAACCAATTGGTAGTTTCTTGTTTGCAGGTCCTACTGGTGTTGGTAAAACAGAAGTAACCCAACAATTGGCGAAAATCATGGGTGTTGAGCTTGTGCGTTTTGATATGTCTGAGTACATGGAACGCCACGCGGTGAGCCGCCTTATAGGTGCGCCTCCAGGTTATGTAGGCTTTGACCAAGGTGGTCTATTAACTGATGCGGTAATTAAAAACCCGTATTCTGTAGTGCTTTTAGATGAAATAGAGAAAGCCCATAGCGATATCTACAATATTCTTCTTCAAGTTATGGATCACGGTACGCTTACTGACAATAACGGTCGCAAGGTAGACTTTAGAAACGTAGTGTTAGTGATGACCACCAACGCAGGTGTTCAAGAAACCGTACGTAAATCTATTGGCTTTAAGCAACAAGATCACAGCCACGATGCGATGTCTGAAATTAATAAGGTGTTTACACCAGAGTTCAGAAACCGCTTAGATGGAATTATCTGGTTCAATCACCTTGACCCAGAAATTATTCTTCAGGTGGTCGATAAGTTCATTATTGAGCTTCAAGCACAGCTCGACGTTAAAGGTGTGTCGCTAGAGGTTACCAGTGCTGCTCGTGCTTACATGGCCGAGAAAGGCTATGACAAAGCAATGGGAGCACGTCCAATGGCGCGTGTTATTAAAGACGACCTTAAGAAAGAGTTAGCAAATGAGCTGCTGTTTGGTGAGTTGTCTAAAGGCGGAAACGTTAAAGTGGACTGCGTTGATGACAAGCTAACCTTTGAATACACAGGTGTAGGTGCGACGTCTGAAGAAGCAGAGCCAAGCTGATATAGCAAACCATGTAGCGTTAGGTAGTAAAGCTAATGCTCTCTACCAAGCGCTGCATACTCGTTTTTGACGATGGAATAGTTTTAGCCGAATTGTTTTAGTTGAATAGGGTTAGCAATAAAACGGCGCAATAATTATGTTGAGTTAGAAACGAGTAAATCCCAGATACGAAAAAGCCCGATCTTAATCGGGCTTTTTTTATGCGTTACCGCTTAAATGGCTCATTATCTTGCGCGATAAACGATACGACCTTTGGTCAAATCGTAAGGAGTCATCTCAACGGTGACCTTATCGCCAGTAAGAATACGGATATAGTTCTTGCGCATTTTACCAGAGATGTGTGCAGTCACTACGTGACCGTTTTCTAGTTCAACGCGGAACATAGTGTTAGGTAGTGTGTCTAACACAGTACCTTCCATTTCAATACAATCTTCTTTTGCCATGTAAAGCAGTTACCTCAGTAATTCAAAATTTTTGCCGCGCAGACCTTACCCAATCTTGGGTTCGGTGTAAAGCAATTAAGTGGGTATTTTACTATTTTTGCTAAATAGATGCCATTCATTGTCACTAAACTGCTCAAATGGCAAAAATTTATGTTTATAAGACATTTTTTGGCAGCCATCCACGTAGTACCCTAAATACACATGTTGGTAGCCTAAACGTTTTGCTTGCTCAATTTGCATCAATATCATCCATGTACCCAAAGATGCTGAGCTATAGTCGGGGTCAAAAAAGGTGTACAGGGCAGAGAGTGCGCCCATGTGCTGGTTGGCATTAATTATATCTGTGACCGCAACCCCAATTAGCTTGTCGCCATCGTATGCTTCAAGGTAATGGGTTGTCATCCAATCACACAATACGAAATTATCGAACTGTGTCTTTGATGGCGGGTACATGCTTCCGTCAGCATGGCGCTCTGTAATATAGCGCTCGTACAATGGGTAGTAGGTATCTTTAGTCGTCTCTACCAGATCTACTCGGAACCCTTTGTTGCTTTTGAGCAGTCTTTTTTGGCTACGAGAAGGCATAAAGGAATCAACAGGGATCCGCACAGATTTACAGGCATTACAGGCAGGGCAGTGCGGGCGATATATTTGTTCACCGCTTCGACGAAAGCCGGCTTGAATGAGCTGTGAATATCGCCAGGCCTGAAAATCATTATTTTCTGCGTACACTAACAATTGCTCTTGCTCGTCCGGCAAATAGCTACACGAAAATGATTGGGTAATACCAAACTTCAAGGCGTAATCTCTCTTGGTTTCCAACGATTAAGATAGTCTTCAGATAACCTACCGTCTTCACGTAAAGTGTGGTTGTTATTTTCGAGTTTTTCAATAAAGTCGTCGCGTGAAAAAGTACTAGCACCCAGTGATGACAAATGTTCTGTGGGTAGTTGGCAATCAATAAAGGCCATATGATGGGACTTCATATGATTAACCAGCGCGAGCATGGCAAGTTTCGACGTATTACTCTCTGTGTGGAACATCGATTCGCCACAATAGACTTTACCGATACCTACACCATAAAGCCCTCCAACTAGCTTATCTCCATTCCATACCTCTACAGAATGGGCCAAACCTAATCCGTTAAGCTGCCTGTAGGCGGCAATCATGTCGTCTGTTATCCAAGTCTCGCTGTTTACTTCTCCAGTATTAGGGTTTTTGCGAGGGGTAGACGAACACGCCCCGATGACGCGGTCAAACGCATAATTTAATGTCACCGTGTATTTTTTCTTACGAGCAAGTTTTTTAAGGCTTTTAGATGCAACAAAGTTGTCGAGTTCTATGATGGCTCTTGGGTCCGGTGACCACCATAACAAAGGTTCGTCATCACTAAACCAGGGAAATATGCCTTGGGAGTACGCTGAAAATAAACGGGCAGGGCTAAGGTCGCCGCCGAATGCTAATAAGCCGTTAGGGTCTTCTAAGGCAGTGTCTACAGAAGGGAAGGGAGCGCCTTCTTCAATATAATGTAACGCTATCATAACTAGGCCAGAAAAAAGCCCTGCAGGAATGCAGGGCTTACGAGAATAGTATTAACCTTGCTCAGGCATAGTACCATCTAAATATTTTTCAGCATCCAATGCAGCCATACAGCCGGTACCAGCTGATGTAATAGCTTGGCGATAGATGTGGTCACTTACGTCACCCGCTGCAAATACACCTTCAACGCTAGTTTGTGTTGCGTTTCCGTTGGTACCGCTATTAACCACGATGTAGCCATCTTTCATTTCAAGTTGACCATCGAAAATATCAGTGTTTGGCTTATGACCGATAGCAACGAAGAGGCCCATTACGTCAAGCTCTTCTGTGGCATCGCTGTTCGTGTCTTTAATACGAACTTTGGTTACGCCCATTTCATCACCAAGTACTTCGTCTAGGGTACGGTTTAAGTGTAATACTACGTTGCCGTTTTCCGCTTTTTCACGAAGGCGTTGCTCTAGAATTTTTTCACTTCTGAAGCTGTCTCTTCTATGAATAACATGCACTTCTGAAGCGATGTTTGAAAGATAAAGCGCTTCTTCAACGGCTGTATTACCACCGCCTATTACCGCTACTTTCTGGTTGCGGTAGAAGAAACCGTCACAGGTGGCACAGGCAGAAACACCTTTGCCCATAAAGGCTTGCTCAGACTCAAGACCTAGGTATTTAGCAGAAGCACCTGTAGCAATGATTAATGCGTCACAGGTATAAGTACCGCTATCTCCATAAAGCGTGAAAGGACGCTTGGAGAAATCGGTTTTATTGATATGGTCAAAAATGATTTCGGTATCAAACTTCTCTGCATGCTTTTGCATACGAACCATTAAGTCTGGACCAGTAAGACCTTCAGGATCGCCTGGCCAGTTTTCTACTTCTGTTGTGGTAGTAAGCTGTCCGCCTTGTTGAATACCAGTTAATAGTACAGGTTTTAGATTAGCACGTGCCGCGTAAACCGCCGCTGAATAACCCGCTGGGCCCGAACCCAAGATAAGTAGACGGACGTGTCTGCTTTCTGCCATTTTCCTCTCCAAATAATTCACCCAAAAGGGTTACTCAAAAGTTTCTCTTAGAAAGCTAGGTAGGGGCAAAAATCTGTAAATCAAGCACAACACCTAGTTACTTTTATTATAGTAGTTTGCCAATGTACTACTTGCAGGTCGTTATAAACTTGCTTTAACAAAAATAACAACAAAGCCATGCAGCACAATGATTAGGCTTAAGTATTATATGATGCCTTCAAGAACGAAAAATGTCACTTAAAGATAATGTCAATTTATACCATTTGTTTATTAAGGTCCTTGGAAGTTTATAGTACATTTTGTGTGTAAGATTTGTTTTTACAAATAAAGTCTCTAAAAACTAGGTTGAAACGTATGTACAAAGACGTATGTACAAAGAGGTATGTGAAGAATAGGGCGCTTATTTGCATATTGTGCGGTGTTTTCAATGAAACTTAATGATCTATTGCGTCATCTTATTTGATAAAATCAACTAATGGGGTTTTACGCTAGGTGCCGTTTTAAGCAAGCAGTGCCAAAAAACCTGTAAAAAAGCGCAACATAATTGTAATAGCTAGAAAGCAGTTTACACTTTAACTGTATGTACCTAACAAACACGAGGTGAACCATGTCTCAATCAGTAATGACAATGTTGAAAAACGGTCAGCAGTACATGAAGACATGGCCTGTGAGAAAAGAACTGTACGCCTTTTTTCCAGAGTGCCGAGTTGTGTCTGCAACCAAGTTTGCCATTAAAACTATGCCGCCGGCAGCTATGGTGTCATGCGCACTTTTGTATCAAAACCTAGGCGCAGACTATCTTCCACAAACCATTACAATAGGTGCGTTCTTCTTAAGCTTGCCCATGCAGGGGTTATTATGGTTAGGCCATCGCTCTGACCAATACCTGCCACCGCAACTTAAAAGCTGGTATCAAGAAATTCATTCGAAAATGCGCACGCAAGGCGTTAGTGTAAGTACAGCTAAGTCCAAACCCAAATATAGAGAACTTGCGCAGCTTTTAAAAACAGCATTCAACGATTTAGACAACGCTTTTACCAAGCATTGGTTTAACTAAAAAGCTAAGTATGCTCATGTAGTGCGTGAGCAGGATTTAACGATAGTTATTTATTGAACTGCAGCGCTCAGCATGGTTTAAGCACAGCCAAGCATTTTCTACATTTGTATTGCGCCCCTTTTAAAATGTTGTTGTGTCTTCGCGTACTCAGCGAATAAGTGTCGCAGTTACACACATACTGGAAGCTTTTAGTAACCTGTTTTATATCAAATTGGTGTGTCGCTGCTGGCGGTCGGTTAAACACCCCACGCATAATCGACTGCCACTCTTTTCCATGAGGCTGAACCCTTCCAAATAAAATCCACACGAGTAAATGACTGACCTCATGTGGGATCACGTCACTTAAAAATGCATCTACATTGTCTTTGAAAAGAAGAGGGTGAAAATTTACGCGGTTTTGCTGTAGAAACGCCGTGCCGGCATTTTTACCCGAGCGCCTAAATGTAATAGTAGGGCGCTCGAAGCTACGTTTAAAATATTGTTCTGCCTGTTCAAAGCAAACAAAAACAGCGTCGGTGATAACGCGACGCTGTTCATCAGTTAGGTCGTTTGAAGCGATCTTACTGCCTCACTATTGCATTAGAAGTTTAGTTTTTAAAAGCATAATTTTTAATAGCCACCTCGTTAAAGGCTTTGCCATTAATGAATTTACATTTACCACATGTGATGCCAATTACTTAACATCACAAGGTAAACATAAAACATAAGTGCCTTTAGGATCGTTAAGCTGATTAACCAAACTAAACTCGTTCAGAACCCGTTTGAATTCGTTAACCAGTGCTGAGTCGGCGTGAGCAAACTGCCATTTGCCTACGAACGTCATAGCTTGACCGAAAAACTCTTTCCAGAAAATCTCTTGTGCACTTAATGTACGCTGAACATAGAATGTATCGTATTTTTCAAGTTCAGCAATTTCAGCAGCTACCGCTACCGCTTCGTCAAGCGTACCTAGCTGGTCAACCAAGCCCAATTCAAGTGCATCTTCGCCAATCCAAACACGACCTTGTGCAACGCTATCAACTTCTTCAATTGACATACCACGAGCATTAGATACCAGTGATAGGAAGTTGCCATATGTGTTTTCTACATTGCGCTGTAAGATTTGGCCAAACTCAGGAGCAAGAGGGCGAACCGCTGAAAACCCAGCAAGTTCCGTCGAACCTACACCGTCGCTGTGAATACCAAGGTAGTCGAGAGAGTTTTCGTAAGTCATAAACATGCCAAATACACCAATAGAGCCTGTGATCGTACTTGGACTTGCTATAATTCTGTCGGTACTTGCTGCAATCCAGTAACCGCCAGACGCCGCATAGGTGCTCATAGATGCAACAACAGGTTTACCAGCTTGCTGAAGCTGCAGAACTTCCTGACGGATCACCTCAGAAGCAAATGCACTGCCTCCCGGTGAGTCAATTTGCAAAACAACGGCTTTCACGTTGTCGTTTAAGCGAGCTTTCCTAAGTAGGCGTGCAGTGCTGTCGCCACCTATAGTCCCCGCTTTTTGGTTACCATTTAAAATAGTACCCTTTGCAACTACAACGGCTATCTTATCCATATCTGATTCGATAACAGGCATAGGAGGGTTCACAACCTTAAGGTAAGTATTAAACGAAGTAAGGTTAACACCATGATCGTTATCGCCTTCACCTACTAGTTCGGTTAACTCTACTCTTACTTCCTCGCGAGTTTTTAGCGCATCAACCCAGTTGTTTTCAAGCGCATACTGCGCAAAGTCACCACCAGCGGCTTCAAATTTCGCTAGTAAACCTTCTAAGGTTTCATCGAAGTTAGACTCATCAATCTCTCGAGCTGCCGCGACATCTGCTTTGTATTGTGCCCAGTAGCCGTCTAGCCACTGCTTTTCAGCTTCTTTTGCTTCATCAGACATATCGTTTCGCATGATAGGCTCAACGGCAGATTTATACGTGCCTACGCGGAAAATGTGCGTTGTCACTTTTAGCTTTTCTAGCATGTCTTTAAAGTACATGCCGTAGCGACCATAACCTTCAAACATTAATCCGCCCATCGGGTTTAGGTAGATGCTATCCGCGTGAGCTGCCAAGTAATATTGGTCTTGTGAGAAGTAATCGCCAATGGCGTAAACGGGCTTTCCAGATTCTTTAAATGCGTCAATGGCGTTACCGACACTGCGAAGTTTATCTAAACCGCCACCCGTTAACCCGTGCAGGTCTAACACAAGGGCTTTTATGCGTCTGTCTTTCTTGGCATTCTCTAAAACCTTAACGACATCGCGAACCAGCACTTCCGGGTTTTCGGGCTCGCTCCCAAGCGATTCCTGCAAAAACTGTTCAAATGGGTCAATACTTTCCTTTTCGATAACTAGCTTACCGTTCAAGGTAAGAAACAGAGCGCTATCTTTGTTCACCGATAATGGTTCATTGTCCTGACCGGCAATGGCGATAATCAAACCAACAAAAATAACGATGAATATCAAGTTAAAGAAAAGTTTGCGGGTGAAGTTAAGCACCGTCCACAAGCCAATAAACAAGGATTTAGTCCAATTTCCTTTGGCTGCCATTTTTATCACTACCTTTTTTGAATTAACTAATCAGAGCAAGATTAAGCAAGGTGTATCAAGCCCAATGTACTGCATCCTATTATGTTACCTAAATCGAGTAAGATCGCTAACTTAATTGTAATTTTTTGTAAGTGCTTATGCCTTTTGTATTGCCAGCGCACAAAATCACAGCAGCAGATGGCGCTGCTGTGCGCATGTTATCGATTTGCCTCATCCTGGGCCAGCCACTTGCTAATTAGCTTGGCTATGCGCTGATGATCTTCTTCGCTCATCAGCATGAGTAGTTTGCCGCAGCGAGCTTTATAGTTTGTTTTCTCTTGGCCTTTTCGCATGATCCGAGAGAAAGGAGATGACTTATTTTGGTTAGGTGAAATTTTTTTCATAAAGTGCCGTTCTTATTTTCTAAGCACACCGATTGGGTAAAACAATGACACACCTCTATCAACAATTTGTTGCACGTCTGCAGCTAGCTGACGGAATCCCATTACTTTTATTACGTCTATATTTAGCACCAGTGATGATACAGGCTGGTTGGAACAAAGCATCTAGTTTCGACAGTATAGTTGATTGGTTTGGGAACGATGATTATGGGCTTGGATTACCCATGCCTTTAGTGATGGCATTCCTTGCCACCGCTGCCGAGCTGGTAGGGGGCATTTTGTTGCTGTTTGGCGCGTTAACGCGGTTGGTCAGTATACCGCTTATGATAACTATGGTCGTCGCCATGGTAAGTGTGCATGCTGAAAACGGCTGGTTAGCCATAGCTGATGCATCTTCGTGGTTAGCAGACGGTACTATTTTGTTAAATGAAAGCATTATGGCTGCGCCAGAAAAGTTGTCGGCCGCTAAGTCGTTGCTTCAAGAGCACGGTCACTATGACTGGCTAACCTCAAGCGGTAACTTTGTTGTACTCAATAACGGTATCGAGTTCGCGGCCACTTATTTTGTGATGCTGCTGGTTTTGTTCATTTATGGTGGCGGACGCTTTTTTAGCGTGGACTACTACTTAAGTAAAATGTTTAGTCCCAAAATTGATTAATTATACGAGTATTTGTCCTTAATTCATTCGCGTTAAAAGGCTGGAATGTTCTGGTCTTTTTTGTTTATCAGCCGTAGGATCTACCACATAGTACAGGTATGCTTTTTAACTCTGTCATACCATTTTAATTACGCGCTAGTATATGGCTAACAACCATATGAGTGAACATAGTAGGGACGTAAATGGACGCATTAACATTATTACTCAATAGAAGTTCTCAGCCTCGATTAGAAGCCCCCGCACCAAGTGGTGATGTGCTAGAAAATATTATGCAAGCCGCGCTTCGAGCGCCAGATCACGCTTGCCTTACACCGTGGCGTTTTATTGTATGTACCGGGAAAGGGCTAGATAAGCTTGGTGCACTTTATGAACAGTCTGCTATAGAAAATGAGAAGTCGCAGAAGGAAATCGAGCGTGCCGTTCAGCTACCTCACCGTGCTCCTATGATTATTGTTGCCATTGCCAAGCACACTGAGCACGAAAAAGTACCTCGCGTTGAACAAATTGCTTCTGCTAGTTGTGGTGTCATGGCTATGCAAATGGCAGCGGTAGCGCAAGGGTTTAACGGAATGTGGCGCACCGGCAGCTATGCACACTGTGAAACAGTAAGAAACGGTTTAGGTTTAAGTGAAGACGATGAACTCGTCGGATTTTTATACTTAGGCACGCCGGCATTTGAACCTGCGCCTAAGCCACAACGAAACAGTACTGACTATTTTGAGTTTTGGCAGTAGCTTTTCGCTATATTGAAATGCTGTTTAAACATGACGCCGTATAAAAGCTAAGAAAGCTGTCTCTCACATCGGGCTGTTGCTGGAAGCAATGTATCAACAGCCCGAATTACTATATAGAAAAACAACTATCTAAAAAGACATCTACCCTGAAAGACAACCGCCTAGAAAGACAAGTCTACATTGTAGCCAGCAAATTTTCTTATGTTGATTACTCGGTCGCCATCTAGCATCCAATACTGACCCTTTACGCCCTGCAACACGCCGCTAAATGACGGGTCCTTATCAAGGTTCAACGACTTTATCTTTACCGGGTATTCTTCAACAGGGTAGTGAATATCGTGTATTGGCGTAGACACTTCTGAAACCGCTTGAAGTCCTTTTTCTTGTTTAAGGGCGTCTAAATCACTTTCAATTTTACTCATTAGTTCTGACTTTACCTGCTCTAAGTCAACCTCATCAGGCTTGCCTTTGAGCATAGTGCGCCAATTGGTTTTATCGGCAATATGGTCTTTACACAATGTTTCCACTAAACCGCTTGTAAGTCTGTCTGGCACGCGCAACATCACCGTTGCCTGCGTTGCCCCTTGGTCCATCCATCTTGTAGACACGCCTTCGGTCACTTGTCGGGTAATGCCTACTTTCACCGTGCCGGTATTTGCTAAATATACAAAGTGCTCGCTGAAGCAATGCTCTTCTCCCCACTGCGGCTCTCTGCACGTACCTTCGTGGTAATGGCACTTCTCGGGCTTGATGATACAGCTGTCGCACTGAGCAAGAGAAATGAGGCAAGGGTAGCAGTACCCTTGGTTAAAACTTTTTTTAGTTTTACGGTTGCAGTGAACGCAGTTAATCTCGCCAGAAAAAGTAACGGATACTTCTTTACCAATAAGGTCGTTGATATCTAATAAGGCGTCACCTATAGGAAGTGTATAGTGAACCTTGTTGTTTTCATCAGCTGAGGTACGCATTTTCTTAAGCATACCTGAATAGTTTGTCGTCACGTGTATAACCTTAATTCTTTAAATCTTTTATGGGTTAGCTTAAAAGCTAAGTACGCTAGCGTAGCCCTAAGCGATAACGTTTAGAACAAGCTTAGTCGCTTAGTTCACCGCGTAAGTTTTGAGTAAGTAACTGGCACATCTCATCAAACGGCAGGCCTTTGCTAAGCAAGTAATGTAATTTCGCTAGCGCCGCTTCCGGAGTCATATCGCTTCCCGACAATACGCCAACCTCTTGCAAGCCGTGTCCTGTGGCATAACCTCCCATATTTACGCGTCCGCGCATACATTGGGTACAATTTAAAACCGGTATTTCACGGGATTTAGCATATTTTAACTGGGCAATAAGTTCGGGGTTTTGGGGCGCATTGCCCACGCCATAACTAAGTAAGATGAGGGCATTTACTGGCTGCTGCAGGGTATTTTTGATCACCTCAGGGGCTATGCCTGGGTATAAACTCACCATGCCGATAGGCTGCGCTTTCACGCTCGACACCGTTAAAGCATTGCTTGGGCTTTTGGCTAGTTCACCCGCTTTAAGGCGAATGTTTATCCCAGCTTCTAACAAAGGAGGGAAGTTTGGAGAATCGAAAGCGCTGAATCCATCTGCATCCACTTTTCGACTGCGGTTGCCTCGTAAGAGCCGATTATTAAAGAAAAGGCCTACTTCAGCTATGGGAAAATTAGCTGCAATAAACAGAGCATTTAATAGATTCACTTGTCCGTCTGAACGAAGTTCTGCCAGTGGGATTTGTGAGCCTGTTACTATTACTGGCTTCGACAAGTCCTCTAGCATGAAGCTTAGTGCAGAAGCCGTGTAGGCCATTGTGTCGGTACCGTGCAGAATAATGAAGCCGTCATACTTATCATAGTTTTCGGCAATATCGTCGGCGATACGTTGCCAGTCGGACGGATCCATATCTGATGAGTCGATAAGGTTGTCGTATTCATGCAAAGTGAAAAGAGGCATTTCAGAACGGTGAAATTCAGGCATCTTTTTCAATGTGTCAGATAAGAAGCCTGCTGCGGGTACGTAGCCTTGCTTAGAGGGCTTCATACCAATTGTTCCGCCTGTATAGGCTATATATATGTGTTTGCGCATGAAATAACCTTACCCTTAGTTTGGGATTGCTCTTTTAAAAAGGGGATAGCGTAATTTGTCGGGCATTCTAACAATACCCTTGGGTTTGTCACCCAGAAATACGAAGCTACAAAAAAAGCGGTGATTATCACCGCTTGTTTTTGTAAACATCTTTTATAAGCGAAGGGCATAGCCTTTCGCTCGTAACTATTTAACTTCTTTACCTGCAGCTTGTTGGTCAGCGTGATAGCTAGAACGAACCATTGGGCCACATGCCGCGTGGGTGAAGCCAATCTCTTTAGCATAGTCACCTAAAGCATCGAACTCTTTCGGGTGAACATAGCGTTTAACCGGATAGTGGTGACGGCTAGGCTGAAGATATTGACCTAAGGTCAGCATGTCTACGTCATGAGCACGTAAATCATCAAGTACACCTTGGATCTCTTCGTTTTCTTCACCCATACCCATCATCAGACCTGACTTTGTCATAACGTCTGGATGTTGTGCTTTAAATTTCTTCAGCAAATCTAACGACCACTGATAGTTTGCACCTGGGCGACACTCGCGGTACAAGCGTGGAATGGTTTCAAGGTTGTGGTTGAATACGTCCGGTACGCCATTTTTGAAAATCTCAAGCGCGCGATCCATACGTCCACGGAAATCGGGTACGAGTACTTCGATTGTTGTCGTTGGACTGTGTTCGCGAATGGCGTTAATACAGTCTACGAAATGCTGAGCTCCGCCATCGCGAAGGTCATCGCGGTCTACAGAAGTAATAACCACGTAACGCAGGTTCATTTCTGCGATAGTTTTAGCTAGCTTTTCAGGTTCTTCTGCACTTGGAGGAAGAGGTTTACCATGAGCTACATCACAGAAAGGGCAGCGACGGGTGCAAATATCACCCAAAATCATAAAGGTCGCAGTACCGTGATTGAAACATTCGGCAAGGTTAGGGCAGCTTGCTTCTTCACATACAGAATGAAGGTTGTTTTTGCGCAGGGTTTGCTTGATATGGTCAATCTTCTCGGTAGTACGAGGCAGCTTTATTTTAATCCATTCAGGCTTGCGCAGCATTTCTTCCTTTTCTGTAGGAATAATGGTGACAGGTATATGTTTTACTTTTTCATCATCGCGAAGTTTTACCCCCGCTTGAGGTCGTGCGTTACTCATCAAAACCTTCTTTGTAAGTTGGCTGTGCAAGGGAAAGCGCTTCTAGCAACAATTGCGATAATTCCTTACCAGCGGTTTCAAGTGTCGTTGGACCATTAAGGCGCGCGGTATCGATCATTTCCATACCGGCGTAACCACATGGGTTTATACGCTGAAACGGTGATAGGTCCATATTAACATTTAAAGCCAAGCCGTGAAACGAGCAGCCATTACGTATTCTTAAACCAAGCGAGCAGACTTTTTTCTCATCAACGTATACCCCAGGCGCATCGGGCTTTGGGTAGGCTTTTACGTCATACTTGGCAAGTAGTCCGACCACTGCTTCTTCCATCGCGGTCACTAGGTGACGTACACCTAACTTTCTTCGCTTTATGTTAAGCATAAGATAGATAACTTGCTGTCCCGGGCCGTGGTAAGTCACCTGACCACCACGGTCGACCTGCACAACCGGTATATCGCCGGGCATTAAAATATGCTCAGCCTTACCTGCTTGACCTTGTGTAAACACAGCTTCGTGTTCAACAAGCCATATTTCATCTTGTGTGTGTTGGTCACGCTCATCAGTAAAACGTTTCATTGCTTCAAAGATAGGTGCGTAAGGCTGACGACCGAGTTGACGTACTATAACGCCTTCTGCACTCGCCAATGTTGACTGCTCATTCACTTAAAGTACAACCCTAACAAGCTCTAATTTAGCTAATTCAGTGTAGATAGTTTCCATGTGCTCTTTGCTGGTAACACGCACGCTGATAGACACCGAGTGGTAAGTACCTTTACTACTTGGTTTTACATTTGGCGAATAGTCACCTGGAGCATGCTGTTGAAGACAGCTAACTACCTGTTGGGGTAGGTCTTCATGGGCAACGCCCATCACTTTAAACGTTTGGTTTGTTGGAAAATCTAGTAATTCGTCGAAACGGGTATCCATGCGATATCCTTGGTACTTAAAATATCATATAAAAAAACGGCCAGATTGTAACAAATCTGGCCGCTTCACAACTAGCTTTTTAACGTTTTCAGTAACAGAACTTACTCGTCGTCAAATCCTAGCTGAAGCATAATGTAGTCTTTAGCGCGGTTAAAAAAGCTGCCTTCTTTTACTTCTTGAAGCGTTACCAATGGGTAACTCGCCACATCTTCACCATCTAGCTGTAGGTAAAGTTTCCCAACAACTTGGCCTTTTGCAAGTGGCGCTTCTAGCTTGTCGTCAAGTTCAAAGTTAGCTTCTAAATTTGCCGCCTGACCGCGTGGAATAGTAATGGGGGTAGATTGATTAATTCCAAGGTCAACGGTTTCTCTGTCACCCATGTAGATGCGGTGCGCAACAAAACTATGGCCCGCTTGGTAAGGCGTTAATGTTTCATAAAAGCGGAAGCCATATTTCAGCAGCTTCTTGTTTTCAACCTTACGTGCACGTTCACTGTCAGTACCCATTACTACAGAGATTAAACGCATACCGCCTTGTTCAGCCGAAGTGATAAGGCTGTAGCCCGCATCTGACGTATGGCCAGTTTTAATACCATCTACGTTTAGGCTTTTGTCCCATAATAGGCTATTGCGGTTGTATTGCTTAATGCCGTTGTAGGTAAACTCTTTCTCGCTGTAAATTTTGTACATTTCTGGCGTTTCAGCGATAAGTGCGCGAGACAAAACTGCCATGTCACGTGGTGTGGTGTAGTGATCAGGGTCATGTAAACCGTGAGCGTTTACCCAGTGTGAACTTGTCATACCAAGCGAGGCTGAGTGAGCGTTCATCATGCTGGCAAAAGCAGATTCTGAGCCTGCTACGTGTTCAGCCATTGCTACACAGGCGTCGTTACCTGACTGCACAACAATACCGCGCAGCAAGTCGCGTACAGAAACTTGTGTACCTACTTCGATGAACATTTTTGAAGAATCTGGGAATTTCTTCGCCCATGCATTCTCAGAAATGGTGACTTCATCGTCAAGACTAATGTTGCCTGCTTGAAGTTCTTTACCAATAACATAAATAGTCATGATTTTGGTTAAACTTGCTGGTGCAAGCTGCATGTCTGCGTTTTTTGATGCGATAACATTACCGGTTTCATAGTCGGTAAGTAAAAAACCTTCTGCAGCTACAGTTGGGGCAGGCGGTGTGACTACTGCTGCGTTTGCTGTATGCAGTAATGTCCCCATCACCAAAAAGGCAAATGAAAGTAATGACGGTTTAGCGCGTTGAATTATTCTGAGCATGGTTCTAATTTCTTTGACCGTTTGTCCGTGTGAGTTAAAGCTTACCTTGTTGATGCGATGACCGCGAAGCGAAGATCGCAAAACAGGGCTACCCAATTTTAGCTTTTATCCAGTTCGTAACCGAACCCTAATTATTCACCCACTTATTTGTGGGGGCAAACAGAGATCTTAACGAAAGGCTGCTTATAAGACTAGGTTTTATCAAAAAAGTTTACGTGATAGTAGGGATAAGGCGAAGAAACCGTGATATTGCCTGTTGAATGACACATTGCTGCCACAATGTTGTTGCTTTTATAAGCGGGTAAACTTAACGAGAAGACTATCAATTCACGAGTGAGTTTTTCATAACGTCTGACGCCCGTTGAAAGGCACGGTTAAAAGTGATCTATGTATTAGAAATTTTGGCCCTTACATGGCCCCTACATGGTTTGTGTAATTGCGTAGGCGTTGGGGTAACCATTTTGTTTTAATTGTTCGAGCACTTCTGCCACCACGGCTTCATCGTGAATAGGGCCAAGCTGAAGTCTGTATAGGTTATCTGTTACGGGTAAGTGGGCGGGAATTTGGTACAGCGCCGATAGAACATTCGAGATAGATTTTGCTTTCTCGGCGTTTGACAGGGCAGCAACTTGAATATAGATAGCATCATTCACTTCATTGCTACCTTTAGCGGGGCTGCTTGCATTTGCATTCTCGCTACTCGTTGAGGACGTTGCCGGTGGTGTAGGTGAAGTGGCTGCCAATGAAGGCGCGGGTACCACCGCAATTCCCAAATATTCATCGTACGTTACCGTGGGGTTATTACCCACAGTGACGTTGTTTTGTTCGTCAAAGTGAATGACTTCAAGTTTGACTTTCGCTGTTCCCTTACTGTGGTAGCCCAGTTTAACGGCAGCTGCATACGATAAATCTATAATTCTATCATCGTGAAACGGGCCGCGGTCGTTAACGCGAACAATGGCTTGCTTGTTGTTTTCCAAGTTAGTAACGCGCACGTAAGAGGGCAGTGGCAATGTTTTGTGAGCGGCACTCATTGCAAACATATTGTAGGTTTCACCATTTGAGGTTAAGTGGCCATGAAACTTCTGTCCATACCAACTGGCATAGCCTATTTCTTCATAGCCCTTACCGCTATCCATTGGCGTATAGTGTTTGCCCAGCACCTTGTATGGCCTGCTGTTAAACATGCGGTAGGCTTCATATTTTGGCACTGCATCTAATGTCTCTGGTTTCTTGGCAACGTGCTTAGGCGCCGAGTCTTGCTTTTGGGTATAGCGTCCAGATTGGGTTGGTGCACTTTGGCACCCCACTAGTATTAATACTAAGAAGACAGCGGAGCCGTAGCGAAAGAATTGTCCGTTTGCCAGATTCTGGTTAATAAGACCTGCATTGACTAAACCCGCTTTAACAAAATTAAGTACCGAAAAAAGGCGCTGCAACATAAAAGTTATCTAGACATTAAACGTTTCTGAGTGGCAATGGCCATAAGAATGCCAAAACCCGCCATCAAAGTCACCATGGAAGTTCCACCAAAACTCACTAAGGGAAGCGGTACGCCAACTACAGGGAGTAATCCAGACACCATCCCCATATTTACAAACACATAAACGAAAAAGGTAAGCGTAATACTGCCGCCAAGTAGTTTTGCATAGGCGTCTTGTGCGCGACTAGAAATAATGAGTCCGCGCATAATAATAAAAATATAGATTGCCATTAGGCACATAACGCCGGTAAGGCCAAACTCTTCGCTAAAAACCGAAAAGATAAAGTCGGTGTGGCGTTCGGGTAAAAATTCAAGCTGTGACTGGGTGCCCTGTAGCCAGCCTTTGCCGTCTACGCCACCAGAACCAATGGCTATTTTAGATTGGATAATGTGGTAGCCCGAACCCAGTGGGTCGCTTTCTGGATTTAAAAAGGTAAGCACCCGCTGTTTTTGATAATCCTTCATTAAAAAGAACCACATAACAGGTGCAAACGCGCCAACTAACCCGCCCACAATAGAAATAAGTCGCCAACTCATACCGGCCAAAAATATGGCAAAGATACCTGAACTAGCAATAAGCAATGAGGTTCCTAAATCGGGTTGCTTTGCAATGAGAATAGTGGGAACCACCACTAAACCAAAACCAACAATGATATGAGTTGTGCGGGGTGGCATGGTAAATTTGCTGATATACCATGCCACCATCATGGGCACGGCAAGCTTCATAAGTTCAGAGGGTTGGAAGCGGATGAAACCCAAATCGAGCCAGCGCTGTGCGCCCTTACCCATGTCGCCAAATAGCAGTACCGCCACAAGCATTAGCAGGCCAGCAGCGTAAGCGTAAGTAGAGAAGAACCTAAACACTCCAAGAGGGACTTGGGCTAGACCGAACATGACGATAAAGCTAAATCCCAGCCTGATAAATTGGCGCTCCATTTGTTCCATATCCTGACCCGACGCAGAATAGAGGGTAAATAGTCCAACACAACTGAGTACGAGCAGGCCCACCAGTAGCCAGCCGTCAATGTGAATTCGCTGAAGAAAGCTTATCTTATTGGGGTTTATGGTGGTTCGCTTCACTGGTTTACCCCTAACTTATTGTGACTACTTGCTGTATTAACGTCGGCAGTTTCAAAAACACGATCTCTAAAGTAAAAGTCCATGATTTGACGAGCGACAGGCGCCGCGTTCTTACTACCACCACCTACGTTTTCAAGCACAACGGTTACCGATATTTCTGGGTCATTAAAAGGTGCGAATCCTACGTACATGGCGTTGTCGCGAAGGCGCTCATCAATTTTAGAGGCATCGTATTTTTCATTTTGACCTACGGTAAAGAGCTGGGCTGTACCAGTTTTACCTGCCGAGTCGTAGGGGGTGTCGGCAAAGGCATGACGTGCGCCACCTTCTTCGCCGCTCACAACATCACGCATGGCGTTTAACACTACATCTAAATTCTTGCGATTTTTTATTTCTATGGGCCGCAGCGACTTAAGCGGAATGAGGTCGACAGAACTATCGGTATTCATATATCCGCGAATGATTTGAGGAATATAGCGTTCCCCGGCATTAATAAGGGTATTCACCGACGTATTTAATTGCACAGGTGTGGTAGTCCAGTAGCTTTGACCTATACCAACAGGGATGGTGTCGCCGATATACCAAGGTTGATTAAAGCGAGCGCGTTTCCAGCCGCGGCTCGGCATATTAGCATCGGATTCTTCATACAGGTCAATGCCTGTGAAATCGCCGAAGCCAAATTCATACATAGACTCGCTGATTTTATCGATACCTAATTTGTAAGCCAGTTCGTAATAGTAGGTATCGCAAGACACCTCAATTGCTTTAGATACGTCGACTTTACCGTGGCCCCATCGACGCCAATCACGCCACACGTGAGACACATTAGGCAACTGATAGCGCCCAGTGTCATTAATTGTATAGTCTTTAGTAATCACCCCTTCTTCTAAACCAATAAAACCCAAATGGGGCTTGATCGTAGAAGCGGGGGGATATTGCCCCTGTGTTGCTCGATTAATCAACGGGCGATCGGGTGAGTTCAATAACGCAGAGTAATTTTTACTACTGATGCCGTGTACAAATAAATTGGGATCGTAGCTGGGGTTGGAGTAGAGGGCGAGTACGCCACCGGTTTTTACATCGGTTACCACAACAGCGCCGCGCATGCCTTCTATTATTCGCTGAGCCTCTAACTGAAGCTCTAAATCTAAGTTAAGTACGATGTCTTTGCCTGGTGTTGGTGGCTCAACACTAAGTACACGAATAATGCGGCCTTGGTTATTCACCTCTACCTGCTGGTAGCCCACCTTTCCATGGAGTAGCTCTTCATGGTATTTCTCAATGCCTAGCTTGCCAATATCGTGGGTGGCAGCGTAATTATCTTCTTGGCCTGCTTCGACTAGCTTTTGTAGGTCTCGCTTGTTGATACGCGCAACATAACCCAGGGCATGGGTTAAGGTTTCTTTATACGGATAATGACGTGCCAAACGCGCTTCAATTTGTACGCCTGGGAATTTGTGTTTACTGGCAGAAAATAGCGCGACTTCTTCTTCGCTTAACTGGGTGCGAAGCGCAACGGGTTTGAATCGTCGGGTACCTTTAAGCGCTGATTGGAAGCGCTCAAGTTCGTCATTGGTTATACCCATTAGTTCTGTTAAATCGGCCAGGGTTTGGTCGATGTCATCCACTTGCTCTGGAATAACTTCCAAACTGAAAACCGGGCGGTTTTCGGCTAATAGCACGCCGTTGCGGTCATAGATAAGACCACGGTTTGGCGCTATTGGCAGAACTTTGATGCGATTACCGTTAGAACGGGTTTGATAATCTTCAAACTGGGTAACCTGCAAAGAATAAAGGTTATTAAGTACAATGCCCAACATGGCAACAACAATAATAAAAGCAATGGTCGCACGGCGTGCAAACAAGTTCGCTTCTGCAGAATGATCGCGAATAGCTTGTCGTTTTCTTGGCATTGATTTCCTTTGCATTAGTCTGACGACGCCTTATTCACGGTGATATGGGTGGTTTTGGGTCACCGACCATGCGCGGTATAAGCTTTCTGTAAGAATGATCCTAACAAGAGGATGGGGAAGTGTAAGGGCCGATAAAGACCACTTTTGTTCCGACGCAGCAATACATTCTGGTGCTAGCCCTTCTGGGCCGCCAATGAGCAGACTTACGTCCCGTCCGTCCATTTTCCAATTGTCGAGCTGTTTTGCTAAAGTAGGTGTGTCCCACGGTTTGCCCGTTACTTCTAACGTAACAATGCGGTTTCCTTTTGGAATAGCGGCCAGCATTTGCTCGCCTTCCTTTTCTAAGATGCGCTTAATATCGGCGTTTTTTCCTCGTTTGCCGGCAGGTATTTCAGTGAATGACACAGGCATGTCGCTAGGAAATCGACGAATAAATTCATCCACACCGGTATTTACCCAGTTTGGCATCTTTGTTCCAACCGCGACGATTTGTATACGCACTTCTTTTACCCTTACCGCAGGAATTAATGTTTCTCTAATAAAACAAAGGCCATACGCTTTTGGGTATGGCCTTTATCGACCGTGTTACTGTATGACTATCAGTAGCGTTTGGCTACTATGACCACAGTTTTTCTAGCTGGTAGAAATCACGGGTTTCATCCTGCATTACGTGCAAAATAACATCGCCAAAATCGACAAGTACCCACTCTCCGGTCTCCTTGCCTTCCACGCTTCCCGGTGCGTGGCCCGCTTTCTTCGCTTCTACCATGACATTTTCTGCAATAGATGAAACGTGGCGTTTTGAGTTACCTGAACAAATAATCATGGTATCTGTAATACTTGATTTGCCGCGAACGTCTAGTTCGATAACATCACGGCCTTTCATGTCGTCAATTTTATCTTTAACAAACTGTTTGAGCTGTTGACTCTCCAAGAGTTTTCCTCACTTACTTAACTTTTATATAACTGATGTTCGCTGATGTACTCTCGTACGTTTTCTTCTAACCACAAACTAGCTAGGGCAACGTTTGGACTGTTTGGCGTACCCGCTTTTTCAGGCGTAGCAGCACCTGCTAGTACGTCACGAATTTCAGTAGATGAAACACTAAACAGCGGTGTGTTGGTTAACACTACATGGCCTGCAGGCTTTGCGTGAATAACATTTATATCGTTAGCCACATGACAATCTAACCAAGCTTGTATTGCGGGAGGCGGCGAGAATTTTTCGTCGTCTCTGCGCATAACCACTAAGTGACAATAATCGAGCAGGTGTTCCCACTCGTACCATTTGTCCAGATTATACAGCGAATCTGCGCCAATGAAAAAACAGATTGTGTCATCGCTTTTTTCTTTCAGTGCACGCAGTGTTTTTACTGTATAAGAGGGTGACGGAAGCGTCAGTTCAATTAACTCTGGAATAAGTCTGTCATTATTATGGGCGCAAAGTTCAATCATCTTTACCCGATGGCTTTCTGACACACCTACAGACTTATGTGGGGCTAATTTACATGGCATTAGATGTACACGGTCTATACCAATTTCATCTGCTGCTTTAAGTGCCGCACCAATATGGCCTTTGTGCGGCGGGTTAAATGTACCGCCAAGAATAGCTTTCACGGATGAATTCGATTGAGAAGCGCGAGATAGAGTCACCTAGAATGGCCCATTATGCTTGTAACAGAGGAATTTCGCGAAGGTCCATACCCATAAACATCATGCACAGGTGACACATTTCAACGTAAGGGCGAGCAATCACATTTTGTTTGAATGCATGATCTGACTGGGTCAGCGCTTTTTGGATGTCTTCTAACTGGGCGACGCTCAAACGATTCAAGGCACTTTGATAAAAACCTTGTCTATTACGCCAAATACCGAACTTTTGCCACTGAATGGGGGCACCGCTTTGCTGGGCTAGTTTTAGTTTCCATAACTGCTCCCACTCTCGAATTAGTGCCCAAATAATGATGTTAGGCTCCAGCCCCTCGCTCTCTAATCGGTATAGCATTTTTATGCAGCGGGTACTGTCGCCGCTAAGCATAACGTCAACCAATTGGAAAACGTTGAAGCGCGACTGGTCGACCATCGCTTTTTCAATTTGTTCGTCTGAAATAGACTGATGGGGATAGAGCAGGGCGAGCTTGTCAATTTCTTGCTTAGCAGCAAGCATGTTGCCTTCGCAGAAATCAGCAATCATTTTAGCACCAGACGCTGATACGGAGAGTTGGTGGGCATTCAACTGTTGGTTCAGCCATGCATTTAGCTGCTTGCCCTCTAGCGGGTAGCACAATACCGACGCGCCCAAATCATCAAGCACTTTAAACCATTTGCCGCGCTGCACGTCTTTGCCAATTTTGGGGCCGTGAACCAGCAACAAAATGTCGGGGTTTAATGATGCCGCGACTTCTTGAAGTATTTTACTGCCTTCAGTGCCCGGCTTTCCCGTAGGTAGCTCTAATTCGATAAACTGCTGGCTAGAGAAAAGCGACATGCTTTGTGTGGCTTCAATCAACTGATTCCAGTTAAAGCCTGTTTCAGCAACAAGAACGGTTCTTTCTTCAAAACCATTGGCTTTTGCTTTAGCGCGAATTTGCTCAATGACATCAAACTTCTGCTGGGGCTCATCTCCAAACACCAGATAGCACGGGCGAAGTGCCTTGGTGATATCTTGGCTAAATTGGTTTGGATAAATCTGCATGAAAAATTCTGATGTTTACTGACTAACGGAAGTCGATGCATTTGGTGCAGCGGCCGCCTGACTGGAAAGGCGTCTGATCATAATATCAGCCGCTTCATCACGCATTTCACTAAGCATCAATTCAAGTTCACGAGACTTTGCCAGCACTTGGTCAGGGTCGTCTTGATAGTCACGTACTACTTCAAATTGCACCATTACCGCTTCCTTACCAGGAAACTGCACGCGGTAACGTACAACATATATCAGTTCATATTCAGCGACTTGACCCGAAGGGTAAACAGACAGCAGCTGACGTTCTAATTTTTCTGGTAGCAAATAGATGTTTACGTTTTGGTTAGAGCGCGATGTTTTATCTACGCTAACACTGGTAAGCCCGTAAACGTTCAAGCGTTTATCAAGCGCACGCGCCAAGGGCGCGTGTGCTCGGGCACTTTCAATAGCAACGGTGTTTATGTCGTCAGGTAGGCTAGGGCTACTTCGCAAATGAAAGCCACAGCCAGTAACCAAAACGGTACCCAACACAGCGAGTGCGAATTGTAAGTGCTTTTTCATCAGTATCTGACCTAGTTAGCTACAATGTTTACAAGCTTGCCAGGCACAACAATCACTTTACGAATGGTTTTACCTTCGATGAATTGTTGAACGTTAGGCTGTTCTTTCGCAGACGCCTCAATGCTCTCTTTGCTAGCATCAGCAGCAATTGTCATCTTAGCGCGAACCTTACCGTTAACCTGAACGATGATTAACTTTTCGTCTTCAACCAATGCAGCTTTATCAGCCTGTGGCCATGGTGCTAAATCGATATCTTCACTGTGACCCAACACTTTCCACAGCTCGTGAGCGATGTGAGGCGTAATAGGGTTAAGCAGCAACAAGATAGATTCACAGGCTTCGCGCATAATAGCGATGTCCTGAGCGTTGTCTTGTGGCGCTTTTTGAAGGTGGTTTAGCAATTCCATTACCGCTGCAACCGCAGTGTTAAAGGTTTGACGACGGCCTAAGTCATCAGACACTTTTTCAATGGTCTTGTGTACTTCACGGCGAAGTGCCTGTTGGTCTTTCGACAGTGCCTTAACGTCAATTGATTCTGGCGTGCCTTTTTCAACGTGTTCTGTCACTAATTTCCAGATACGACGTAAGAAGCGGTTTGCTCCTTCAACACCAGAATCTACCCATTCAAGAGTTTGCTCTGGTGGCGCAGCGAACATGGTGAATAGACGCACTGTATCGGCACCGTATTGGTCAATAACTTCTTGTGGGTCTATACCGTTATTCTTCGACTTAGACATTTTCGTCATGCCGCCGTGAATAACTTCTTCACCGTCAGCGGTTAGCCATGCTTTAACAATACGGCCTTTGTCGTCTTTTTCAGTGCTTACTTCGGTAGGCGAGAACCAGGTTTTTTTACCCGACGCGTCTTCACGATAGTAAGAGTCGGCTAATACCATACCTTGACACAGCAAACGCTTAAACGGCTCATCAGAGTTTACCAAGCCTTCATCGCGCAGTAATTTGTGGAAGAAACGCGAGTAAAGTAAGTGCAAGATAGCGTGCTCAATACCACCAATGTACTGATCTACTGGTAACCAGTAGTTTGCTGATGTCGGGTCAAGCATGGCGTCGTTGTTAGTAGCACAGGCATAGCGCGCGTAGTACCACGATGACTCCATAAAGGTGTCGAAGGTATCCGTTTCACGTAAAGCAGCTTGGCCATTGTAAGTGGTTTTTGCCCACTCTGGGTCAGCTTTAATTGGCGAGGTCACGCCATTCATTTCTACGTCTTCAGGCAAAACAACCGGTAGTTGGTCAGCAGGAACTGGAACAGATTCACCGTTTTCCAAATTAAGCATTGGAATAGGTGCGCCCCAGTAGCGCTGACGGCTTACGCCCCAGTCACGAAGACGGTAATTTACTTTGCGCTTTCCACAGCCTTTGCTTTCCAGCTCATCGGCAATACTGTTAAATGCGGCATCGAATTCAAGACCGTCGAATTTATCTGAATTAATCAAGCTGCCTTTTTCAGTAAATGCAGAGGCGGTAAGGTCGCACTTATCTTCATCACCTGCGTTAGGCGCAATAACTTGTTGAATAGGTAGGTTGTATTTTGTCGCAAATTCCCAATCGCGCTGGTCGTGGCCAGGAACGGCCATTACCGCGCCCGAACCGTAGTCCATCAACACGAAGTTAGCGACCCAAATTGGAAGCTTTTCACCGGTTAGTGGGTGAACTACCTCAAAACCCGTGGCGAAGCCTTTCTTCTCCATGGTTGCTAATTCAGCTTCAGCAACTTTGGTGTTTTTACATTCGTCGATAAAGGCCGCTAAATCTGGATTCGATTTCGCTGCGAATTCGGCAAGAGGGTGCTGCGCAGCCACTGCAACGTAAGTAACGCCGTAGAAGGTATCTGGGCGCGTGGTATATACCGTCAAATCGGCAATGTCGTAAACCGCTGACGCTAAATCGAAGGTAATTTCAACACCTTCAGAGCGGCCAATCCAGTTTGCCTGCATTGCGCGTACTTGGTCAGGCCATTCTTCAAGCTGTTCTAAGTCTTGTAAAAGTTCTTCGGCGTAGTCAGTAATTTTAATAAACCACTGAGGGATCTCTTTTTGCTCAACTAGCGCACCAGAGCGCCATCCGCGACCGTCAATTACCTGCTCGTTAGCCAAAACAGTTTGGTCTACAGGGTCCCAGTTCACAGTAGAGTTCTTCTTATAAACAAGGCCTTTTTCGTAAAGACGCGTGAAGAACCACTGTTCCCAGCGATAGTAATCTGATTTACATGTGGTTACTTCGCGATCCCAGTCGTAACCGAAACCCAACGAGCGAAGTTGGTTTTTCATGTAATCAATATTTGAGTATGTCCATTTCGCAGGTGCAGTGTTGTTGTTAATTGCTGCATTTTCAGCCGGAAGACCAAAAGCATCCCAACCCATAGGCTGCAATACATTTTTACCCTGCATGCGCTGGAAACGGCTGATTACGTCACCAATGGTGTAGTTACGCACGTGGCCCATGTGAAGTCGGCCACTAGGATATGGGAACATAGACAGGCAGTAGAATTTTTCTTTTTCTACATCGTCATTTGCTTTAAACGATTGGTTTTCTTCCCAGTATTGCTGAACGCGTTGTTCAATGTCTTTCGGATTGTACTGATTATCGGCCATGAAACTTAGGCTTCCGCATTAAAAGTTAAAACGTTTATGGGGCGGCATAAGGCGAGTCTGCAAAAACGCCAGCTAACCGCACGTGGGATCTACCCACTTAACATACATATAGCCCAATAGAATAACCCAGCGCTAAGCCATGCCTCAATAGCTTAACACTGAACTTGACGATATTTATTGCTGCTTGCTTGAAAAGTGAGCATTAATGACGCAGTTCAAGCCAATTAAGAACGCAGTCTTACCGCTTTTCCGGTTTCAACTCTTGCTTTAATTGATTAACTTGTCGATTGGTCTACTCGTGTAAATGTACGGCAAAGTTCAACCGGCTCTTGTAACCCGTCTAATTATTGTCACTAAATGCAGTTAGTGCTTTAAGTTGTTGCGCCTGCACGTTGTCGACTACTCGAACTAAATTGGCGGCGTCTTCGTTAGAGGCTTTTTGGCCATTAAAGTGAATATTGCCTGAGGCGTGGTAGGTCAGGGAGACTTTAGTTTTCGGTATGCGACTGTCTTGCGTGTCGGCACCCGATGGTGTGCTCGAATCTATTGTGCTGAACACCCATGTCAGTGCACCCGTAATACCCATTTCCTGAAGTGGGCCTAAGCCGCCTGTCATCACCACTTTTTTGTTTGGCTCAACGTAACTCACTTGCATATGTGCTGCACTTGCTGTGCTGGTTGTTTCGCAGAAACAACCGCCTGCCTGCTCGTCAATACGCAAAGCGCCTTTCCACCACGTGTGGTCTTTCGGCCACCACATATCAACATGTTGAATAAAATGAGAGTACACCACTTCAACTGGCGCATAGCTTTCACTTTCATTGGTAATAGAAAACCCGGAGTTATCTGCGTAGTTAACGTCAGCCATACTTATTGAAGGAAATGCCGCGCTCAGAACGGTTCCAAGGAAAGAGGAGGTGAGCATGAGGGATGCGTGAGTCTTAAATTTTTTTGTCATTGTTATTACCCTGTCTTTAGTTATTGCTCGCGAAATTTGGCAGCGTTGGTAAAACGCATTTCGGTCTTTTCCGCTTTCTAAGGTAATTCAAAGCAGTGTGTGTTGCCACATACTTTATGCTTTGCCGTTGCAGGTTCCTTCAACGTCTTGTCTTTTCCGCCTTTTTACCGCCTTGTTCATGACGCTATGGTCTAACAGCACGGCAGAAACAAATGCATCGGTAGAATTGAGGTAAGTTGCCTCGTAATTAAACGCGCTAGGAATTTAATTCAACAAGACATCTTTAACCGCACTGTGTTAACCCTAGAAAGGCCAAAATACCCTTTAAGTTCTTACCAATTTCTTCTTAACCTTTAAAAGATGGTTGTTTGTTGTGCAATTAACGGTGCAAAGCGGCCTTATTCTGTATAAGCGTTTGACACTAATGTTAATTAGGGTTTCACTTAAGTAAAGAAACAAAGATAGAACAGACATGTCTGTAGACAGTAAATTATATGCGTTAGATGTAAACGCGCTTTCACCTACCATTAATCGCCGAGCGATAAACAGCGCCTTAAAAGATGATGAAGCGCTTAATGCGACCTTCATTGGGCAAGAGCGTGCGCGTGAAGCACTTACATTTGGGTTAGGCATTAACACCAAAGGCTACAATCTATACGTTATGGGTGAGCCTGCCACAGGCCGCTTTACTCTGGTAAAAGACTATATTGAACGCCAAGTCGCACAGCTACCAGCGCCTGATGATTGCTGTTATATCAACAATTTCGACGAAGAGCGCGAACCCGTTGCTTTAAAGTTTCCTCCTGGTGGTGGAAAAGCATTTCACAAGGACATGGCTGCCCTTATCGATGACGTTCTAGACTCGCTGCCCATTGCCTTCGATAACCCAGGGTATCAACGGCGTCGCGCGTCAATATCCAGAGAGTTCGAGCAAAAGTACGATGCGGCAATCGATGCAGTAGAGCGTTACGCGCAAGCCAACGATGTTGCATTATACGAAGAAGGCGGCTCTATCACGTTTTCACCTATTGTTAACGGTAAGCCAATAAGCGATACCGAATTTGCCTCGCTAACTGATGAGCAGCGGGAAGGATTTTATACCCTTATTGATGAACTAGAAAATAGATTGAGTGAGAGCCTGTTAAGCCTTCCTACGTGGAAGCGCGAAAACTCGGAACGTCTGCGTGATCTTGACAAAAAGACCGCAGAGCAGGGGATTAAGCCGCTGCTAAAAGTGCTTGAACACAAATATGCGTCTGAGCTAGGGGTTATGAAGTACCTCAAGCAGTTAAAAACTGCATTGGTCAACGCCATCTTAGTTATTCACAGTGAAGAGCAGAAAGAAGAGAAGAGTGATGACTTTGATAAAAAGGTATTTTTAGAAGAGCAATTTCTTCCTAACGTTTTGGTGTCGAATAAACTCGATGACGCAGCACCCGTTATTTATGAGCCAAACCCAACTTATCAAAATTTGTTTGGCAAAATAGAGTACACCAACATTCACGGCAGCGTGTTTACTAATTATCGTATGATCCAGCCAGGTGCACTACACCGTGCAAATGGCGGTTATTTGCTGTTGGATGTGGACCAACTTATTGAGCAGCCTTTCGTATGGGATACCCTGAAACTTGCGATTAAGTCACAGCGCTTGCGCATGGACTTACCTCAGCAAGATGTGGGCATGGTGAATAACATTACGCTAAACCCACAGCCTATAGACTTAAATGTGAAAATCGTTTTGTTAGGCTCTCGCGACCTGTACTACACGCTACAAGATTATGATGACGAGTTTGACGAACTTTTCAGAGTGTTAGTGGATTTTGATTTGGAAATTCCCGTCACCAGGCAGGCGCTTTTTGATTTTGTGGGCAAAGTACGAGCGCATCTTATTCAGTTAGGTCTTAAAGGTATTACCGCTAATGCCATGTGCAGGCTAGTCGAATACTCGTTAAGAATGGCCGAACACAAAGAAAAACTATCTGCGCATTTTGCGGAAGTCATCGAACTGGTTAATGAAGCCTATTATTTCTGCCAAAAATCTAACGCCGACACGCTAGAACTTGACCATTTAAAGACAGCATTAAGCGCAAAGAAGCGTCGCACCGGCCGCGTTAGTCAAACGCTTTTGAACGATATTAAAGAAGGACACGTGCTTATTGCCACTGAAGGCAAAGCAGTAGGAAAAGTAAACGGATTAACGGTATTGGATATTGGTGACACCGCATTTGGTACACCCGCGCGTATTACATCTACTGTGTTTGCTGGGGCAAGCGGTGTGGTTGATATTGAGCGTGAGGTAGAGCTTGGACAGCCTATTCACTCAAAGGGCGTAATGTTGCTTAATGGGTATTTAGGTAATAAATACGCTCAGCATTTCCCGTTAACGCTTTCTGCAAACATCGCATTGGAACAGTCTTACGGTCATATAGACGGCGATAGTGCATCCCTTGGTGAACTGGTTGCGCTTATCTCTGCGTTGACTGAAATCCCTTGCTTACAAACCTTGGCCATTACGGGTTCCATAAACCAGTACGGTGAAGTGCAGGCCGTTGGCGGAGTTAACGAAAAAATAGAAGGCTTTTTCGACTTGTGTCAACACCGCGGCCTTACCGGTACACAGGGCGTGATTATCCCTAAATCGAATGCGATTAATTTGGTATTAGACGCCACCGTTATCGACGCTGTGAAAAAAGGTCTGTTTCACATTTACACCGTTGAAACCGTTGATGACGCGCTAACTATTCTAATGGAACAGGAAGCAGGCAAAATTAGCAGTAAAGGACGTTATCCGAAAAATTCAATCAATTACCATGCCGTAAACCGTTTATACAATATTGCCCTTATTGTGAATGGTGGTGATGGCGAATAGCTATAAGCGAAAGTAGCGAGCACAAATATCGACTCAAAAGAGAAAACCGCCAGAAGGCGGTTTTTTGCCTAAAGCGTTAATGTATTTATTCACTACTTTGGCGGCATGCGCAAGCCGCCGTCTAAGCGGATTGTCTCACCATTCAAGTAACTGTTATTCGCCATGTGGATAACCAGTTTCGCAAACTCTTCAGGCAAGCCAAGGCGCTTAGGAAACTGCACGTTAGCAGAAAGGGCGTCTTGCACCTTTTCTGGCATAGCAAGCAGCATGGGCGTGCCCATCACACCCGGCGCTATGGTATTAACACGAATGCCTAGCGGCGCTAAATCTCGTGCCATTGGTAGAGTAAGACCAATAATGCCACCTTTACTCGCGGCATAAGCGGTTTGCCCTATTTGACCCTCATAGCCAGCAACTGAAGCAGTATTTACAATAAGACCACGCTCGCCTTCTGCGTTAATTGGCGATTGCTTTGCCATCGTTGCAGCTACTAAGCGAGAAACATTAAAGCTTCCGACCAAGTTGATATCGATAGTTTTCTGAAAATCGCCAAGCGGGGCAGGGTTGCCTTCTTTATCAAGTAAACGTTTTGCAGGGGCGATACCTGCGCAGTTAACCACTAAAGAAATGGCCCCAAACCTTTCGGTTGTCGCGTCTATAGCCGCTTGAACAGAAGTTTCATCGCGTACATCGACTTTGGTGAAAAGTGTATTGTTGTTGCCTAACTCTGCTACGCGCTGTGCGCCAAGCTCTTCATTTAAGTCGAAAAGGCTGACGTTAGCGCCTGCATCTCGAAGTGCGATGGCAGTGGCGTGACCAAGTCCAGAACAACCGCCAGTGACAATGGCAGTAAGATTATTTAGCGTCATAGTTTTCCCTTAAAACCCGAGTTTTCACTGTTATTAACGTGATGTTAACGAGAAGTAAGAAGAAAAACTATGGTGCCGAGGGGGATCGGCACCTTTTATTCAGTTATTTATGACCTATTTTGGCAACTGAATTTTACAGTCTTCGCTTTGGCGGTAGATAATTAGTGTGTGACCGATTACCTGAAGCTTAACTGAGTTGGTTTCACGAACAATGGCGTCCATGATAAGCGCTTTTTCTTCGCGATCATCAGTTGGCACCTTAACTTTAATTAATTCGTGGTGACTAAGTGCGTTGTCGATTTCGGCAACTACACCTTCTGTCAGGCCGTTCCCACCTAGCTGCACCACAGGTTTTAAGGGGTGTGCAAGGCCTTTTAGGAATTGTTTCTGTTTATTTGAAAGTTTCATGAAGTAATATTTCTTACAATTAATCTGTTAGTTTATGCTTGAAATAACGTATTCTAACGCCATCTTCTCTACAATCCTAATGACATTGTATTGGAATGACAAAAAAGAAACACTCAGCCAGCAGTAAACGCTGGTTACAAGAACACGTCAACGACCATTATGTGCAGAAAGCAAATAAGGAAGGTTGGCGCTCGCGAGCTATCTATAAACTGGAAGAAATTCAGAAAAAAGATAAGCTTATTAAACCAGGAATGACACTTGTAGACCTTGGTGCTGCGCCAGGGGGCTGGTCTCAGCTTGCTGCTCAGCTTGTTGGCGACAATGGTCAAGTTATCGCGTGCGATATTTTGCCCATGGACCCAATAGTGGGGGTAGATTTTTTACAAGGTGATTTCAGAGAGGACGCTGTTCTCGACGCACTATTGAACAGAATCGGTGGGAACACCGTAGATATTGTGTTGTCTGATATGGCACCGAACCTTGCAGGTAACGCCTCGGTTGACCAATCTCGCTCTATGTACCTTTGCGAACTAGCGCTAGATATGTGTCACCAAGTGTTAAAGCCTGGGGGCTCGTTTGTCATAAAGGTGTTCCAAGGTGAAGGGTTTGTTGAGTTCATGAACGCACTTAAACAATCTTTCACAACCATAAAGACGCGTAAGCCTGACTCGTCCAGATCACGTTCTCGTGAGGTGTATTTGGTGGCTTGTGGGTATAAAGTGTAGTACGCTTTGAGTTAAGCGGTTTTCGTTGCGAGTTGTGTCGTTTATTCAATAAACAACTTGTTGAATATCCAAACAATTCGGGTTTATAGAGGTTAGTAGCATTGAGCGATATGGCAAAAAATTTAATCTTATGGTTAGTCATCGCCGTTGTTTTAATGTCGGTTTTCCAGAGCTTTTCACCGAGTGAATCGGCTCGTTCACAAACTGACTACACAACGTTTTTGAGAGAAGCAGAACAGGGAAATATTCGTGAAGTTCGCATCAATAATAGTGGCGAAATTCGCGGTACTAAGCGTTCAGGCGAAACTTTCCAAACATTCGTACCTTATTTCGATGATAAGTTGGTATCTGACTTGGTCAAGAACGACGTAAGGGTTTACGGTGAACCACCGGAAGAGCAGTCTCTTCTAACGTCAATCTTCATTTCATGGTTCCCCATGTTACTGCTTATTGGTGTATGGATTTTCTTCATGCGTCAAATGCAGGGTGGCGGCGGCCGTGGCGCTATGTCATTCGGCAAAAGCAAAGCTCGCTTGCTTGGTGAAGACCAAATCAAGACAACATTTGCTGATGTAGCAGGCTGTGACGAAGCAAAAGAAGACGTATCTGAATTGGTAGACTTCTTACGAGACCCGTCAAAGTTCCAAAAGCTAGGTGGTAAAATTCCGAAGGGCGTACTTATGGTAGGTCCTCCTGGTACGGGTAAAACGTTGCTTGCGAAAGCTATCGCGGGTGAAGCAAAAGTACCGTTCTTTACTATTTCAGGTTCTGATTTCGTTGAAATGTTCGTGGGTGTAGGTGCATCTCGTGTGCGTGACATGTTCGAACAAGCGAAGAAAGCAGCACCGTGTATCATCTTCATTGATGAAATCGATGCGGTAGGCCGTCAACGTGGCGCAGGTTTAGGTGGTGGTCACGACGAGCGTGAACAAACCCTTAACCAGATGCTAGTTGAGATGGACGGTTTTGAAGGTCACGAAGGTATTATCGTTATTGCGGCAACTAACCGCCCTGACGTACTAGACCCTGCGCTACTTCGTCCTGGTCGTTTTGACCGTCAGGTAGTGGTTGGTCTTCCTGACATCCGCGGCCGTGAACAAATTCTTAAAGTTCATATTCGCAAAGTGCCGGTAGCTGATAACGTAGAGCCGTCAGTTATTGCTCGCGGTACACCAGGTTTCTCAGGTGCTGACCTTGCTAACTTAGTAAACGAAGCTGCATTGTTCGCTGCTCGCGGCAACAAGCGCCTTGTTTCTATGGAAGAGTTTGAAAAAGCGAAAGACAAAATCATGATGGGCTCTGAGCGTAAGTCTATGGTGATGTCTGAGCCTGAAAAAGAAATGACTGCGTATCACGAAGCGGGTCACGCTATCGTAGGTCGCTTAGTGCCAGAGCACGATCCGGTATACAAAGTGTCAATCATTCCACGCGGTCGCGCGCTGGGTGTGACCATGTACTTGCCAGAGCAAGACCGTGTAAGTCACTCTAAACAGCATTTAGAAAGTATGATTTCTAGCTTGTTTGGTGGGCGTATTGCTGAAGCCATCATTTATGGTGACGACAAAGTAACCACGGGTGCATCTAACGACATCGAACGCGCAACTGAAATTGCACGTAAGATGGTGACTCAATGGGGCTTGTCGAGCAAAATGGGCCCAATGCTTTACGCTGAAGATGAAGGTGAAGTTTTCCTAGGTAAGTCTATGTCTAAGGCAACAAACATGTCTGATGACACAGCGCGAGCAATCGATGCGGAAATTAAGTCACTGATTGACCGCAACTACGAGCGCGCTCAAAAGATCCTTGAAGACAACATCGACATCTTGCATTCAATGAAAGACGCACTGATGAAGTACGAAACCATTGATGCAAAGCAGATTGATGACCTGATGAACCGCACTGACGTTCGTCCTCCTGCTGATTGGGATGACAGCAAGCCATCGGGTGGCGATAAGCCAAGTGGCGGTGCGCCGGTTCGCGAAGGTGAAATTAAAAATGACGGTGTAGACAAACCGTCGGTAGGTAAGCCGGGCGATATTCCAAGCTAAGCTTCTACACCAATTAAAAAAACGCCAGTTTAACTGGCGTTTTTTGTCAGAGCGGTTTGATTTTAATCTAGGTTTTAACACACGGTTTTAGGCACGTTATCGTTGCTAAATCCACGGGTCAAAATCAGTTTGCTTTATAGCTTCATTTCTCAATAATACATCTTTTTTAAAGAAATACTGTTATTTCAAAAAAACGACAATACAGGTAATTCATGCAGTTTGGAAAGTACTTCATAGAACTGTCACAGCCACAGGTGATGGGCATCTTAAACGTAACGCCTGATTCTTTTTCTGATGGTGGCAAGCACGCCAATGTAGCGCAAGCCCTTGAGCATGCACAACGCATGATTGATGAAGGCGCAACCTTTATTGATATAGGTGGAGAATCAACAAGGCCAGGCGCACCCGATGTATCGTTGCAAGAAGAGTTAGACCGCACAATTCCAGTTATTGAAGTTGTAGCTAAAAATTCTGAGTGTGTTATTTCTATTGATACCAGCAAGGCTGACGTTATGCGCGAAGCAGTAAAAGCGGGAGCTGGGCTAATCAACGATGTACGGGCGTTACAAGAGCCAGGCGCGCTTAGGGCAGCGGCTGAAGCAAAAGTACCGGTTTGCTTAATGCATATGCAAGGGCAACCCAGAACGATGCAACAAAATCCCGAGTATGATGATGTGGTCAATGATGTTGGCCAATTTTTATTAGAGCGTAGCGTAGCGTGTCAAGAAGCTGGTATCCCCAAGAACAACATTTTGTTTGACCCTGGCTATGGGTTTGGCAAGTCGTTAGAACACAATTATTCGTTAGTGAAGCATTTACCCGCACTTATGAAGCTCGGTTATCCCGTGTTAGTGGGAATGTCACGCAAGTCGATGATTGGCAATTTGCTTAACAGAAAAGTAGATGAGCGCTTGGCGGGAAGCATAAGCCTCGCTACAATTGTTGCCCAAATGGGCGCACAGATAATTCGCGTTCACGATGTAAGAGAGACAGCTGATGCTGTCAATATCGTGAAAATGCTGAATACAGTAAAATAAGGAATAATAATGACCCAGCGCAAATATTTCGGCACCGACGGTATCCGCGGAAAAGTTGGCGAGAGCAATATTAACCCAGAGTTTGTTACAAAGCTGGGTTGGGCCGCGGGTAAGGTGCTTGCAGGTCGAGGTACGAACAAAGTACTTATAGGTAAAGACACGCGTATTTCTGGCTACATGCTAGAGTCGTCTTTAGAAGCCGGTCTATCGGCAGCGGGCATCAATATTGGTTTATTGGGTCCTATGCCAACACCAGCTATTGCGTATCTAACAAAGACATTCCGTTCTGAAGCGGGTATCGTAATCAGTGCGTCTCATAACCCTTTTTACGATAACGGCATCAAATTTTTCTCAGCCCAAGGTTTTAAGCTCGATGATGATATTGAGTTAGCGATTGAGGACATGCTTGAGCGCCCCATGACATGTGTGGCGTCAGATAAGCTGGGTAAAGCGACGCGCATAAACGATGCAGCAGGTCGTTATATTGAGTTTTGTAAAGGTACATTCCCGTCAGAATTATCGCTGACAGACTTAAAAATTGTTGTGGACTGCGCACATGGGGCAACGTACCACATTGCCCCCAATGTACTTAGAGAGTTAGGTGCTACGGTTATCGAACTTGGTACAGCACCGAACGGCTTAAATATCAACGACGGTGTGGGCGCAACCTCAATGGATGCGATTGTAGAAAAGGTTAAAGAAACTGGTGCTGATCTTGGGTTTGCCCTCGACGGTGATGGCGATCGTATCATGATGGTAGACCATTTAGGTAACGTGTTAGATGGTGACCAGATTGTTTACATTATCGCCCGCGACGCACTTAAAAACGGCAAGATGCAAGGTGGTGTGGTTGGCACCTTGATGAGCAACCTTGGACTTGAAAATGCACTGTCAAAGCTGGGCGTCCCTTTTGCCAGAAGTAATGTAGGCGACCGATATGTAATGGAGCTACTTCAACAAAAAGGCTGGTCAATTGGCGGTGAAAACTCAGGCCATGTTCTTAATCTTAATATGAGTTCAACGGGTGACGGTATTGTAGCGGGTCTTCAAGTCCTTGCCGCGATGTTGCGTTCGCATATGGACTTACACGACTTAGCCAGCGGTTTTGACATGTACCCACAAACATTGGTTAATGTACGATACGCTAACCAAGAAGTGGATTATTTGGCGCACAGTGATGTTCAAAATGCCAAAAAAGAAGCCGAGTCTGCGTTGGGTAAAACGGGCAGGGTACTTTTGCGAAAAAGTGGTACTGAACCGTTAATTAGAGTAATGGTGGAGTCGAACGATGAAAGCCAATCTCACAAATGGGCAGAGCATATTGCTGAAACTGTTCGTAATCTCGCCAATTAGTTGGCGTAGCTGGAAATTTTGCTTTTTGTGCTTGTATCTTTTCAATTAAATAGTTAATATCACGCCCGCTTTGAAGACAGGGCTAAGGTCTGCGTTGTGAGTAATAATCTTAGAAAGCCATTCGTGGCTGGCAATTGGAAAATGAACGGAAATTTGGCATTAGTTGCCGAATTTAATCAGAAACTAGCGAATGTAGAAGCTGAATCGGAAGTCGTAATTTGCGCGCCTTCACTCCTTTTACATGCATTTGAAACCCAATCGTTTGCCATAGGCGCTCAAAACGTAAGCCATCTCGAAAACGGCGCTCACACTGGTGAGTTGTCAGTAGATATGCTCAAAGAAGCGGGCTGTGGTTACGCTATTGTTGGGCATTCTGAAAGACGTGAAGACCAAGGCGAATCAAGCGAACTTGTTGCATTAAAGGCGAAGCAATGTGTTTCTTCTGGTGTAGTACCTATTATTTGTGTAGGTGAACCACTTGAAGTAAGAGAAGCAGGTAATGTTGAAGCGTTTGTCGGTGAACAACTAGATGCTTTAGTTAACACTATGTCGATAGACGAACTTAGCAAAACTGTAATTGCATACGAGCCGATTTGGGCAATTGGTACTGGTAAAACAGCCAGCCCTGAACAAGCACAAGAAGTACACGAATTTATTCGCGGCTATTTTGATAAGATAGACGCACAACTGGCTCAAGGCCTTCGTATTTTATACGGTGGTAGTGTTAAGCCAGATAATGCTGAAACCCTATTTGCGCAAAAAGATGTAGATGGTGGTTTGATTGGCGGTGCCAGTTTAAAAGCTGAAGATTTTATTTCAATTTGCCAAGCGGCAAACTGACGAGGTATTTATGATTTACGAAGTGCTACTAGTAGCATACCTAATTGTAGCGCTTTTACTTATTGGATTTGTTTTGATTCAACAAGGTAAAGGTGCAGATATGGGCGCTTCATTCGGTTCAGGCGGCTCAAACACGGTTTTCGGTTCATCAGGTTCTGGTAACTTTATGACTCGTACCACTGCAATACTTGCAGGTTTGTTTTTCTTTATTAGCCTTACGCTGGGTGCAATGACGTCAAACCGTGAGAGTGCAGAAGACGAGTGGAACAACCTAGAAGTTCCTGCTTCAGTAGAAGAGCAAGTAGAGCTTCCAGCTGACCAAGACGTTCCGGTGATTGAAGATGCAGCTCAAGGTGATGTTCCGGTAGTTGAAAGCGATGCGACAGACGTACCTGTGTCTGACGATAGCGAAGGTTCAAACTAAAAAAGTTTTTGCGGAAGTGGTGGAATTGGTAGACACGCCATCTTGAGGGGGTGGTGAGCATAGCTCGTGCGGGTTCAAGTCCCGCTTTCCGCACCAATTAAAAAATAAAGGGGCCAGCATTATGCTGGCCCCTTTTTTATTACTGGGCTTTTTCAAATGCTTAGAGCCAGTTTGAACAAAGCAATGTTTTACGTTGGTATAATTGTAACAAAGCGTTAAATACTAAAATTTACAGGACGTTATGCCTGTCCCTATCTTATATATTCAGCTATCCTTTAACGGATAAGCGTTTCTCGCATACTTAGAAAAATATAATATTCTTCACGGGGCACTAAAGTGCAAAAAACACTAAGTCAGAGTTTATTCCAAACCTTATTGATAGGTATTGTAATAGCATCACTTCTGATTATTGGAGCTGTTTGGCGCTCCGCTAACACGTTAGTCGTTCAAAACATTGACCACGATATTCTTTTAGCGGAAAAAGTTTTCGATAAGGTAGTGGCCGATAGGCAGGCTGTAATTAGAAGTGTTTCAAAGGTATTGTCGAGGTCTTTCGATTTTAGGCGCGCCGTAGGAACCGAAAACATCCCATCAATCGAAGCTGCTTTTACAAGTTATGCTGAACGTCTTAATACCGATATCATCGCCTTAGTCAGCTTAGATCACAAAGTAGTGGCATCGCACTCGGATTTATTTAAGCCTGGTCAAAATGTTGAAAGCAGCTTATCGCTAGTTGCAAAAGGTTTAGACAGTGGCTTTTTTGTAGTTAACAACAACCTAGTCCAATTAAATCTAATACGAGTGGAAATTCCCACACTTAGATATTACATGCTGATTGGGGTTGATTTTGATAGTGCGTTGCTAAACCAGTTGAAACAGCTTGTAGATGCCGAAATTATTATTTCTGAAGCAGGTACAGATAAGGTTATAAAAGCAACCTTAGATGAAGGCGATGCGAAGCGTATCCTCACATCAGAACACGATCCTTCGTGGGTAGATGTTACCTTTAAAGACGAGTTGACGTATTTCGCTCGACAGGTGAGTATTGGCGCTGAACAAAATCTTCCAGTGGCTATTACATTGGCCGTTGATGTAACGTCTTCTTTCAATGCGTTTACCCGTATTCAACTTACCATTTTGGCATTCTGTTTGTTAGCAATACTTGTTGCTATGGGGCTTTCTCTTTTACTAGCTAGAAATGTGAGTGAACCAGTATCAAAGCTAGTTAAAGCGGTTAACAAAGTTGCGTCAGGTTCCTATGGTGCTACGCTCGAGGCACCGTCAAAACTAAAAGAAATTACCGAGCTTGCCAATGCAGTTGATAGCATGCAGGCAAGTATTAAGAGCCGTGAAAAGCACATTCGCTATCAAGCAGAGCACGATGTGTTGACGGGGCTTTTTAACCGTAACTATGTTGAAGGTTTCTTCGAGTCTGAACTTAAGGAAGGGCGGGCTGTTCAAGTAGTGGCCATTACTGTTATTGGCTTTCGGACAATAAATGACCTGTATGGCTATTCCAATGGTGACAACACATTAAAAGCATTAGCCGAGCGGCTACAGCGCTGGCCCGGTACATCTGCACGTCTTGCTGGCGGTGAGATACTGTATATTTCACATGAATCTCTTAATGATGACCAACTGGAAACCTTAAAGCACATATTAGAGCAGCCTGTTGAAAGTAACTTAATTGCTATTCCTGTAAAAGTTGCAATGGCAATTATCGAGTGCCCACAAGATGCTGCATCCTCTGAAGAGCTCTTCAGAAAAATGAATATTGTGACTGATGAAGCCATTCACAGTGACAATTGGTGTGTTCGCTATCGCACTGAGTTAGAAGATAAATATAACCGCCGCCTTGCTATTACAACGGAATTAAAACGCGCTCTTGCAAGCCAGCAGAATGAATTGTCTATGGTGTATCAACCCAAAGTTGATTTAAGGACTATGAAAGTTTGTAGCATGGAAGCGCTGATCCGATGGAATAACAGTGTGCTGGGTTTTGTTCCACCTGATGAGTTTATCACTATCGCAGAGCAAGCAGGTTTAATTGAGCAGGTTACTACCTGGGTTATGCAGCAGACAATTACAGACTTAGCCTACTTCAGAGCGAAAGGGTATGGGTTCACGGTGGCAATGAACCTTTCAACCCAAGACATACAAAACAAAGTACTGTTAAGTAAACTGGTGGCGCTGCTTACGCAAGAAGGGCTTTCACCTGAAGCGTTAGAGCTCGAAATAACTGAAAGCGACTTAGTTGCTGATGCATCACTTGCTATAGAGAATCTAAATGAGCTAACTGCACGGGGGTTTCATTTTGCCATCGATGATTTTGGTACAGGCTATTCTTCATTAGCTTATTTAAAGAACCTACCCGTTAAAACGATCAAGATAGATAAGAGTTTTATTCTGTCTCTAGCTAGCGATGAGAACGACCAGCAGATCGTTCATACTGTTCTTAGTTTAGCGAATGTCTTTAACTTAAAAGTGGTAGCAGAAGGTGTGGAAGATGTCGCATCGCTAGACATTTTAAAAGGCTGGGGATGTGACATAGCACAGGGTTATTACATAAGCCGTCCACTCAATCGTCCAGACCTTGAAGATTGGCTTCAAAATACGCCTTTCGGTGAATAGCTATTTTATTACAAAAAATTTATATTTTTTGATGTCAACGAGATGTTCAATTAGTTATCAGTGATGACATGGCATCTTAAATGCAAAAACAATAATGAAGCGTGTAAAACACTCAACAGGCTCGATATTTTCACTAATGTGTGTGCATTTTGCCTACTGAGTCGTGAAATTACTTCAAAAACAAGGAATTTATTATGGACATCATTCGTATACTTTTATCAATTTTACTTCCACCGCTTGGCGTATTTTTACAAGTGGGTATTGGCGCGCATTTCTGGATAAACATTCTTTTAACTATTCTTGGCTATTTCCCGGGTGTTATTCACGCGGTTTATATCATCGCCAAGAAATAGGCAGTAAGACGCGCTTAGCCAATTAAGCGCGTCGCACTATGCTTTGTAGTATTCGTGCTAAACAAACAAAAGCCAGCTTATAAGCTGGCTTTTTCTTGTGTGTCTATTTAACACAGAATTACAATCTTTCTCGTCGTTTCTCACCCGTTAGGCAGTAAGTTTTTCTTCGTCTAACTCTTGCTTCATCTCTTTTTGATATTCATCAGCAAGTTTTGTTTTTTGACGATCATTTAAAACACTGCCTGCTAGCTGAAAGAATTCTTGTTCTTCATCTGCAAGGTGATGCTCAACTTTTTCTTGTAGACTCTTCAAGTGACGTAACCACGCTGGCGAACTCATGTCGGTATCATCAAGCTTCGCAAGTAGTTCGTCAATTTCATGGTGTTCTGCAATACCATGACGGGTTAAATCTACCGTTGCATCTTTCTCTAGAAGGTGCGAATAAAAATGTCTTTCTTCAGCTATTGCATGACTTTCAAGCTGGGTTTTTAATTCTTCATAATACTCACGGCGAGCGGCAGTATTACCGCTGGTTTCAGCTAGTATCTTTAGAAGTAAGCGCTGCTTTTCATGATCTTGACGTAGTGCTTCAAAAATTTTCATTGGAAGTTCCTCGTAAATGCCTTTAAAAGTTAATAACACCATTAATAATGCTATTTTCATTCCATGAATCTTATGTTTGTTAGCTTCTGATTTTATTTGTTTTTTTAGCTTTATTTGTTATTTGAGGGTGATGCTTCTTCGCCAGTTGGAGCAAAATTTACACAGCGGTTAGCGATAAATTCACGGCGTACGAGCCGCGAATTTATCGAAAGGAGCAAAAGGATAGTATGAGAGAGGTATATTAGACGCCTTGCGCAACCATGGCGTCGGCTAAACGTCGAAATGCTGCGATGTTAGCGCCTTTCATATAGTCGATATAATTGCTTTCATCACCTGCACTTTGTCCTTCCGTTACGCAGCGCTGATGAATGCTTTCCATAATGGCGTATAGCTGGTCATCGAGGGCATCCGCATTTCGCTGGTTAAACATAGCGTTTTGACTCATTTCCAAACCTGAAAGAGCTACGCCGCCCGCATTCGACGCTTTACCAGGAACGTAAACGATTTTGGCATCTAAAAAGAGGGTTTGCGCTTCGTTTGTACATGGCATATTCGCACCTTCTAATACCATTATACAGCCGTTATCTAGTAATAACTTTGCGTCTTCTTTAAGCAATTCGTTTTGCGTAGCACAGGGTAGGGCAATATCACATGGTAAATGCCAGGGTTTTTTATCAGCAATCCATTTGCCCATGTTCTTATCAGCCATGTCTGCAAGAATGTTATCGCGATTGGCATGGTTATCAATAGCCCATTTTAATGCCGTATCTTTCAAGCCTTCTTCAACATGCAAGAGCCCGCGGCTGTTTGACAGTGAAATAACCTTGCCACCTTTCTCTACAGCTTTGAGCGCTGCGTGAAGCGCTACATTTCCAGCGCCAGATACTGCAATAGTATTTCCTTCAATCTGCGAATTTCGTTGCTTACAAACGGCTTCTAAAAAGTAAACTAAGCCAAAACCTGTGGCTTCAGTACGTACATAGCTTCCACCAAATTCTAGACCTTTACCTGTTAAAACACCTTCGAACCTATTGTTTAATCTTCGATATTCGCCATATAGATAACCTATCTCTCGTGCCCCTACGTTAATATCGCCTGCCGGTACATCAGTATTAGCGCCTATGTGTCGCTGCAATTCACGCATAAAAGCTTGGCAAAACAACATAATGTCTCGGTCCGAGCGGCCTTTTGGGTTAAAGTCAGACCCGCCTTTACCTCCGCCCATGGGCAGGCCAGTGAGAGCATTTTTAAAACACTGCTCAAAAGCAAGAAACTTGAGTACTGACAGATTAACAGTTGGGTGAAATCGCAATCCACCTTTGTACGGGCCCATTGCTGAATTGTGTTGCACCCGCCACCCTTGGTTCACTTCAATATTGCCTTCACTGTTCATCCAAGAGACAGTGAAATAGATAATGCGCTCCGGCATGCAAATGCGCCTGACAATATCAAATGCCTTGTAATCTTCGTTCGCATTATAAATAGGAACAATATCTTCAAGTACTTCATGTACTGCCTGTAGATACTCGGTTTCATTTGAAAACTTATCGTTTAAGAAAGTATAGATTTCTTCAAAGTTACTTTTTTGAGCCATGTACTACTTAATCCTTTTCTTCAAAATTAGTGAGTACGGTAAGACTGCGTGGGCATGTTTGTATGGCAAGTTTATCGCCCTCGTAAATTTCACCGTCTACAGCGTAGGCTGTAGGTTTGTCGAAAGTTAATGTTATGCGTGATGCGCGTTCATGACGTATTGATTCAGATTGTTTTTTGGCTTCTGCAGGGCTTAATACAAGTTCGGCTAGCGATGCGAACTGTTTGTCAGAACTAGGCTGTGGCAATAACCATGTTAAATCGAGTTTGCCATCGGTTATATCCGGTGGCTCTGCACCCTGAGCTAGTGCAGTGGTCATGGGAGCGGCGTTCGCTATCACGAAACTTGGCGTCTCTAAGGTAGTTGCTGGTTCACCGTCTATTGCAACTTCGAAGGTCATGTTTTCGTTATTTGAAATGGCATTCCACAGTCCTTTCAAATAAGCAAATTGACCGCCCATGTTTTTTTCTTCCCTGTCAGCTGCAGATATCATTTTTTCTTCAAAACCGACTGCTGCAACTAAAAGCATAACGTGGTCGTTACACCGCGCCGTATCAATAGACAGGGTATTGCCCTCTATGATGATGTCGCATGCGGTACTTATCGGCATTACTTTGCTGATGTAGCCATGAAGTACCTGGCTTAATGCGTTGGCCGTACCAAATGGGATTATTCCCATGGTAATGTCAGTGTTCACTAAACCCGAGGCGACTTCCGTTAATGTACCGTCTCCGCCACATGCAATAACAATGTGGGCGCCGTCTTTTTTCGCCTGCTCAGCCAGTGCTTTACCATTTATATCTGGCGTGGTTTCCTTAACAGTAACTTTGAATTTTTCGTTTAGCCTTGAAAGCACTTCGTCTCGGTATTGTGCCCACTTACCACCCCCCGCAACGGGGTTAACGATTAGCGTTAGCTTTTTCTGTAATGACAGTAAACCGCCATCTCTTACTTTTTGAAGTGACGCTAACTGATGTTTATTAAGCCTTGCAGTTTGGCGTATCTGGTTGATTTGGTTTAATGCCTCGTCTACCGTCAGTGTAGGATTTTTTGCTAATAAATAAGCGGCTACCACCAATACAGAGCGGCCACGACCGAGGGCGCAGTGGACAACCACATTCTTCTTTTCCGATACCTGCTGATTAAGCCAATTAATAGCAAGAACCAGTTGCTCTGGCGTAGGGCTGGTATGGTCTAGTACCGGTACGTTTAAATAGCGATAATCTTCCTGATAAGCTGTCCAATCTAGGCCATCAAATTCAGCGGTTACATCTAAAATCGCATCAATATGGTTTTCATTAAGCAGTTCAACGTGTTTACCTGACATGCGGCAAGCAAGAAATAAGTTTGGCTCAATTTTTTGTAGTGGGGGAACCTTGTCGGTTCTACGTGCATATTCGTTGTAGAGCCACGAACCTAATAAAAAGGGCACAAATATCCAACGAATGTAGAAAGGGATAGACCCGTCTTCCCGCTTGCGAAATAAACTTGGGTAATTAAGTAAGTAAGCGCTGCTCACTGCAATGAGCGAAAACGCAGTCCAACCAAATACTACCTTTAGTAAAATCACTGGCACTGTTAGCGTCAGTGCTAGCGCCACTAATGCGCCTAGTACGTAATACTTCACCATTTTCACGATTAACACATCCTTTGTAAGTGGAAAAAGCAAACACTCTATGCATCTATACTGGTGTCAGATTGTTTTCGTTTACTTTTGTAGAGTTCGATTTGAACTAACACTTAGCCGTAAACGTATGCGTTGGTATAGAAAATATGAGCGTTTGTAATGAAAAATACTGCTGTACTCAAAGTTGCTAACTTCGCATGGTTCCAAGGAATATGGTGGTTAGTGATTCTGTTTCAAAATAACGCTGTAATCCCCGTACTGGCGTTAATTGGGGGGTGGATTTTAATTTCCCCAAAGCGGACAGAAGATATCAAGCTGATGAGCGCCGTATTTTTGCTAGGCACAGTAGTTGATGCCGTACTCACTGTATGCGGTTTGTTCGTTTTCAATCAGACTGAAGTGCTTGTGAGTTTTTGGCCTATCCCTATTTGGTTAAGTCTACTTTGGGCAGCATTTGCCGGAACGGTTTACCACAGCTTAACGGCGTTTAAAGGCCGAATGGTTATTGCCGCAATAGCAGGCGCTGTATTTGCCCCACTTAGCTATATAGCTGGCGCTAAATTTGGTGCGGTTGAATTGGGTACTAGCGTACTACGTGCTTATATTTTTATAGCCTTAGTGTGGAGCGTGATTTTCCCGCTATGTTTTTATTTATCTAACCGTTTTGAGGCAAAACAAGCCCAGGCGTAAATGCAAGGAGTGTATTGGCATGACGAAAAACGTATTAGTAACCGGTGGTAACAGAGGTATAGGCCTTGAAATAGTGAAAGGAATGCTTTCTAAGGGCTACAAAGTATTGATGGGATGTCGTGATGAAGAGTCAGGTTTAGAGGCTAAGAAAGACATCGTAGGAGGGGATTTACATATTATTGAAATGCCCCTTGATAATGAGACAGCCATCGTTGATGCGTTCGTTCGCGCGGAAGCTGTCTACGGCCCTATTGATATTCTTATAAACAATGCGGGGATACTAGACGATACGTCATGGAAGGATGTGAATGCTGAAAGCTTATCTAAATCCATGCAGGTGAATGTAAATGCGCCACTAACGCTTATTCAGCAATCGTTACCACAAATGATAGAGCGAGGATTTGGGCGTATTATTAACGTCAGTTCGAGTTACGGTAGTTTCGCTGAAGGATTAAAAGGTCCGTTGTGCTACGCGGTATCAAAGGCAGCAATTAACGCATTAACAGTTAAAATGGCTGCGGTTGTTGATGAAGCAGCCAATGGAAAAAACATTGATGTAACGGTAAATGGCATGACACCTGGCTGGGTGCATACTCGGATGGGAGGCAGTGATGCACCTAAAACACCCGAAGAGGGGGCCGATACAGCAATATGGCTTGCCACTATGGAAGAAGGTGGGCCTCATGGTAAATTTTTGAAAGATAGAGAGCCAATAGAATGGTAGCCTAACGCGCGTATTGATAGGGCTACCATTAGTTGAGGTCTTGTTAACTAGATGACTAAAGCGAGAATCGTTCCCTTAAAAACCGAGCGATTCCATCTTCATCGTGGTGTCCTATCACAGAGGTTGCGGCATCTTTGATATACGGTTTTGCGTTTGAGGGGGCGTAGGCCTCATCAGCAAGTTTAAACATACTTAGGTCATTATCGCTATCACCAAATACAATAACGTTACTCGCGTCAAGCTGTTTGCGTAAGAGTGATACCGCGCTGCCCTTATTGGCAAGGTTGTGATGCACATCCATCCAACGATACTCGTCTCCCTCAATAGCAGGGCCTGAGTAAGCAATTAATTCTTCATGCATGTTTAGCTGTTTATACATATCGTAAACAAGTGCGGCATCTCCGATCATACTAATATTCGTAATATGCGCATTAGCGGGTAACGCTTCAATAGGCGCTAACCGTGCTTTGGTGCGAGAAAAATATTTTTCAATTAAATCGTGCTCTACCTGGTGCTTTGGAGATGAATGATAAATGACGTGTTCATGATCAGAACTGTCCATGTTCACTGTATTGATAAACGGCGTAATATTATTTTTTACCGCGTGCTCAATGATAAGGTTAACTTCACTGGGAGCCAAAAGGTTTTCGAGGGTCAGAGCATTGCCAGATGGGTCCCAAATGGCTACGCCGTTATTGTAAATGTGTGGAAGCACAAACGACTGGCCTTGAAGCACGAATTGCGCAGAATGCATAGTGCGGCCCGTTGCTACAGTAAAAGCAATATCCTTTTCGCTAAGTAAGCCCAACGTCTCTTTTGTGAATGAAGAAATTTCAGATGACTTATTCAGCAAAGTCCCATCTAAATCAAAAAATATCAAATCCATACGGTTGAAGCCTGGTCACTCTCATACTACTGCCGGCCAAAGCGCTAAAGGGCAATGCACACCGTATTTGGTATAATGCCCTTTAGCGCTTAAAGTATGGCTGGCTTAATCATTGTGGTTTGAATACCTTACCACATTCTATGTTTAAGCAGTGTTTCATATCATGTAATTAATCTTGCTAGCGAACTGATTCGACCACTTTGTCAGTATGCTGTTTTAACAGCTGTGAAACTTCGGAAGAAGACTGGCTTTTCTTTAGGTTGATAATCAGCGCAACTTTACCATAACGTACAGCGTGCCTTACCGTTTGTATGACCTCATTTCTGTCTGGGCGCAAACCAATTAAACCCGCGATAAATAACCCAATAAATAGCCCCGGACTAATAAGTGCAATGTAGGTAAATAACGGGTTTTGCTGAGTAAGCGCTGGGCCAAACTGTGTTAAAAAGAAAGCCACCACTAGACCGGCGAATAGACCTACTGAACCAAGCAGTAGGTGAGAAGACCACATGCTCTTACCAATAGCAGCACTGTTGCGCTCGAGTTTCTCACTCATTTTAGGGTCACCAGCTTCAACGATTTCAACCTGAGACACTTCAATAGATGTTTCGTCTTGGACGGCGTTTAACACTTCCTGAACTTTCTGTCGTGAAGAAAAAACGGCAGCAACCTGTAGATTACCGTTCGATACGACATTGGCTCTTACATTTTCATGCCCTTTGCTACTGTCTTTCTGAGAGGTAGCGCTATTCGAATTTTCAACATTCATTTTTAAATCCTCGACATCTTACTTGGATTTTCTTAATCAATCCGGTTCATTCGTATTTCAAAGGTTATCGATAACAATAAGCTGCTCTGAAACCAAAATTTACTTGAATAACTGATATCTATGTATTCAAGTTGTGTTCCTTTGACGGAAAAGAAGAAGTTAGACTTTAGTTGGATGGGCGTGCGAACGGTTCTTATGTCATTGAATGTATTGGTTATTTATTAAAAGTTAAATATGGTTTAGTATGAATGTGTTAATAATTTAACGGCCTTTAAAACGTTTATTCCTAGTGGTAACGCTTATCATGAATAAAGCGATTCACAACGAGTATGATATTTTTACACGGGTTGTGAAAAATCGTTATAGCGTGTGCTATACGTCGTTGTTTATCTCAATGCTACGTATCGAAGCTCAGCCCAACCATCGTTATTTATTTGTTGTGATCAATTCCCGCTGTTCCCCAGTAACTTCTAATTAATATAAAAACTTAGTGGCGTGAGCGGCTCAATGCTTTAATGCGCAATCGACGCGCAATCACTGAAGCGATTGATACTTGCCATCGGCAACCTTTAAATCGTTATATCTCAATATTTATGGATTTTAATGAGATGAGGTAATGGTCGATTACAGCGATAGGTTGAATAGGGAGTAAGTGCAAATGAAACGGACAAAAGGCTATTGCAATGTTTATTCTGATGATAGCCACCTATCAATAAAGCGTATACCTTGCGGTAGTAAACGATTTTATTATCGATACAACAGTGGAAAGAAAGTGGCTGGCGAGCGTGTACTCAAGCGGATTGAAAAACTTGTTATTCCCCCCAACTGGCAAGATACCTATATAAGCCGTGACAGTAAAGCCAGTGTTCAAGCCGTTGGCTATGATCAAAAAGGTCGTAAACAATATATCTACCACGATAGATGGCACGTTCAGCAACAAGCAGAGAAGTTCGAACGTTTAGTGGCGTTTGGCAATGCACTACCAAAATTCCGCGAAGACTGTCTTGCTTTAATCTCGCAGCCTACATGGACGCTAAAGCGAGCGTGCGCGTTAGTTTGCCTACTGTTAGATTACACAGGGGCGAGGGTAGGAAATGCACAATACAGCAAGGAAAATAATACCTACGGTTTAACTACGCTACGTCGCAAACATGTACAAGCCCAGTGTGACGATAGTGTAGAGCTGAGCTACACAGGAAAACATGGCAAAGCAAGAATCTTGAAGGTTCACGACCCAGAACTTGCCACCTTGGTGTGCGATTGTGCGCAACAACAAGGTTACTGCCTTTTTCGATATCAAGACACTCAAAAACGTTGGCACGACGTGACAAGCGAAGATGTGAATGCGTTCATTCATAAAGAGCTAGGTGAAATGTTTAGCTGCAAAGACTTTAGAACATGGGCGTCTAGTCGTTTTGCGTTATCAAACTTGCCGCACGTTTATGATGAAGTTACCCGTTCTAAAACAAAGAAATGGGAGAGCATATTAAGCAAAGTGGTTTCAAAAGAACTGGGCAATACACCCACGGTATGTCGAAAATATTATATTCACCCGAAACTATTTACTATTAAAAATGATGAAAAGGCGTGTGAAACACTCGTTGAACGCGTGCGTGTACTCAATAACGAAGATTGTAAGCAGTTAACACAATTATTGCCTATGGAAAAGCTTCTTTTGGATGTTATTTCATCTGAGTGTGCATAGCAAAGCATTGTGGTCGAAAATGTTTTAGCTGATAGTAAACTTCATGCTGTTTTATGCTTTTTGAACGATCTTAAATTGTTTCACTAGTTTTTATGTGTGTTTAACATGTTGTATACATTGGTGTTTATAAATTTAATCGTTATTATCATGGTGTGAAACATGGTTGGTGTAAATTTGAGCATTAATGCCTTTCAAATTAAGTTGTTTAAAAATTAAACTTGAAATTTTCTGACGGATCCTTATATTATTAGAACTCTAATGATTATTGTTCGATTTAATTATTTGCTTATATAAATGAGCTGGCAAAAGTTAATCGGCATTTTCATATACGAGTTTTCAAAGAGCAATAGAGGAAATAACGAACGTTATGCCAATGGAAAGTTACCTGTCACTAGCCGTATATTTTATAGCGATGTTAGGGATAGGGTTGTTTGCTTACCGACAATCTACCAGTGATATATCTGGTTATATTTTGGGCGGGCGTCAAGTTAGCCCCCAAGTTACCGCGCTGTCTGCGGGTGCATCTGACATGTCAGGTTGGATGCTTATGGGTTTGCCAGGTGCAATGTACTTAACCGGTTTTGATGCGGTTTATATTGCAATAGGGCTGGTTGCCGGTGCGTTAGCAAACTACTTGTTAGTAGCACCAAAACTTCGCGTTTATACCGAAGTAGCAAACGACTCGCTCACAGTGCCCGAATTTTTTGCCAAGCGTTTCAATACGCCGAACGCGAGCCTTCGTATAGTCTCTGCTGTAATTATTGTACTGTTTTTTACCTTGTATACGTCTGCTGGGTTAGTGGCTGGTGGTAAGTTGTTTGAAAGCGCGTTTTCAGTGAATTATCAACTAGGCCTATTTATCACGCTGGGTGTAGTGGTGTCTTATACACTACTAGGTGGTTTTTTAGCGGTAAGCCTTACTGACTTTGTACAAGGGTGCATTATGTTCGTGGCATTGGTATTGGTACCAATTGTTGCGTTTACGGAATTCGATAGTGTGTCACAAATGACAAGCGCCGCTTATCAATCTGTACCCAATTTTTCTGAATCGTTAGAAACGCTAACGATTGTCGGATTGTTATCAAGTTTAGGTTGGGGCCTAGGCTACTTTGGACAGCCGCACATTATTGTTCGCTTTATGGCCATTCGTTCGGTTAATGCCATTGGCACAGCGCGAAACATTGGCATGTCGTGGATGCTAGTAACCATCATTGGTGCATTAGCTACGGGCTTTGTGGGTATTGCTTATGCTAATCAATTTGGTCTTGCAGTCGACGACCCAGAGACGATATTTATTATCTTCTCGCAACTACTGTTTCACCCACTTATTAGTGGATTTTTAATGGCTGCTATATTAGCCGCCATCATGAGTACAATTTCGTCGCAATTATTAGTTAGTGCAAGTTCGTTAACTGAAGATATTTACCGCGTAATGGTAAATAAAAAGTCGCCAGAAAAATCGTTGAGCGAAAAGCAAACGGTAACAATTGGGCGATATGGTGTAGCAGGTGTTGCGGTAGTTGCACTGCTGTTAGCCATGGACGCGTCGAATACAATTTTATCTTTAGTGAGTAACGCTTGGGCTGGTTTTGGCGCTGCTTTTGGTCCATTAGTGCTGTTCTGTCTGTATAAAAAGGACCTGACAGCAAAAGCGGCGATGGCGGGCATGATCAGCGGTGCAGTAACTGTATTGTTTTGGATTTATGCGCCAGTGTTAGCTGACGGTAAAACGTTAAGCAGCGTTATTTATGAAATTATTCCAGGGTTTGCGGTTAGTACGTTAACACTTTATATGGTGAGTCGCTTCAGCGAAAACTCATCTAAAAACGTACAAGCAACATTTGCGCAAGCTACTGAAGAATTAGCGAATCAACAATCTTAAGGTTAAAAAGTTTATTATGAGTCATCCTAATTGGAAACGCGTAGTCATCAAAGTAGGTAGTGCATTAATATCGCCCAACCAGCAAGGTTGTAGCAGCCACTACTTGCTCAGCATTGCGCAATTTATCGTGCGTTGCAGAGCCAACGGTACACAAGTTGTACTGGTGTCTTCTGGTTCTGTCGCAGCGGGTGCGCATCTGTTTCCAGAACAAGAAAAGTCAGACATTGCGGTTAAAAAAGCGATGGCAGCAGCGGGTCAAACCGAAATGATTGCCACCTGGGACAGACTGTTTGATTTTCCGTCTGCTCAAATGCTATTGACCCATGCTGATTTGCGAGACAGAGAACGGTACGTAAGTATCCGTGAAACCATATTTAGTTTGTTAGACAATAACATTCTACCAATCGTAAATGAAAACGACACCGTTACTACCGACAAGTTAAAGGTGGGTGATAACGATAATTTATCGGCCATGGTGGCGTCGGCAGCTGAAGCAGATGCGCTTATTATCTGTTCAGACATTGATGGGTTATATGACAAAAACCCACATGAACATGACGATGCAAAATTGCTTAAATCAGTTAATACCATTGATCAAAGCATTTATGACATGGCTGGCGGTGCGGTAAAAGGCGGTGTAGGCACCGGCGGTATGCGCACTAAAATTGAAGCGGCCGAAAAAGCCGTTTCGCATGGTATAGATACATATATTATTAACGGCTTTACTGAACTGTCGTTTAATATGCTGCTTGCAGGTGAAAACCCAGGCACGCACTTCGTACCTCATGCCAAGCCAATGCAAGAAAATGTGCATTGGATGCGTCACACGTCGAACGCGCAGGGCGAGGTAATAGTAGAAGGGGACTTCGATGCCTCTTTAGACAGCGACGCAGAGCAACTGACAAGTAGCGAAATTATAGACGTGAAAGGTGAGTTCTCGGTGGGTGACACTATTTTAGTACGTAAAGAAGACGGCACTAAACTGGTAAAAGCCAAGTCGAACTACAGTAGCTGTTTACTGAATTTTATTGCGAATCAGGAAAATGAAGAATTCGCCCACGAGTTTGAGGAAAAAACCGGGCCAATTATTTCTGATCAGCACATAGCAAATCTGGAGAAAGAATGAGCATTATTACAGAGTTAGCACAACAGGCAAAAAAAGCTGCACGTACACTGGCAATTTTAAGTGAAAGCCAGAAAAACGCGGTGTTAACTGATATGGCCGCGGCAATTCGTGCAAATAAAAGCAAAATTATTGAAGTAAACGAAAAGGAAGTAGCGCGCGCTAAAGAAAATAACTTAGACGCAGCGATGGTTGACCGCTTAATCCTAAACGATGAGCGCATTGAATCAATGGCTGAAGGCATCGAAGTTATTGTTGGACTTGATGATCCAGTGGGTAAAGAGCGCGTTATCGGTACACGTCCAAATGGTATTGAGATTAAGAAAATGCGCATACCGCTTGGTGTTGTGTGCATGATCTATGAAGCACGACCTAATGTTACTGCCGACGCTGGCGCGCTGTGCTTTAAATCGGGTAACGCAGTAATATTACGTGGTGGTAAAGAAGCACTTGATACCAGCTTAGCCATTGCTGAGCTAATGCAAGATGTACTTGAAAAGCACAATTTGCCAAAAGCATTGGTAACGGTTGTTCCGAACCCAGATCGTGCACTTATGCAAGAGCTGATGGAACAACGCGATTACATAGACGTAATAATTCCTCGTGGTGGCGAAGGCCTTATTAACTACGTGACGGATAACGCCAAGGTACCAGTTATTCAGCACTTTAAGGGTGTGTGTCACCTTTACGTAGACAAAGATGCCGATTTAGATAAAGCCATGGCGCTACTTCTAAACGGTAAGACACAACGTACTGGTGTGTGTAATGCTTTGGAAGGTTTAGTTGTCCACCAGGCTATTGCGGGTGATTTTCTGCCAAAAGTAGCCGAGGCGTTTAAAGAGAAAGGCGTTAAGGTTCACGTTAATGAGAAAGGCAGCCAATATTTTGATGGTGCTGACGTTATTTCTGAAGACGCGTTTGGTGAAGAGTATCTTGGTCTGGAAATCGCTATCCGTGTAGTTGACGATTTCGACGCTGCGGTTGACCACATTGCGCAATTTGGTAGTAATCACACTGAAGTGATTTGTACGGAAGATGCTGAAAAAGGCAAGTTATTCCAACGTGCAGTTGATGCAAGTGTAGTAATGGTTAATGCGTCTTCACGTTTCTCTGACGGCAGCCAGCTTGGCTTGGGTGCTGAAATTGGTATCGCAACGACTAAGCTTCACGCTTACGGCCCAATGGGCTTAGAGTCGTTGACTTCAGAGAAGTATCTAGTGAATGGTGAAGGCCAAATTCGCGACTAATAAAAAGCTGATTTAACTGGTCGGCATTGTGCCACGAGTTTACATGCTTCATAATGAAAAGCGCTGACATTCGTCGGCGCTTTTTTATTTTTATTCAAAGATTTACCCTCGCAGCACAGATGGAGCATACATGGAGATTGTGATAGACCCTAAGCAGTTATGGAATCAACTTATTGCTTTTGCCAATGAGTATAAACTGCTGACATCACTACTACTTTTAATTGTATTGCACTTCATTAAAAAAGGTGTGTTGCTGTTAATAAGGCGTATTAGCTCTCAGCGCGGTGAAGACAGAAGAAATCAAATCAACATTTTAGAGCAGTTAGGTAATGCCTTTATCATTATTGTTCTGATGATGGTATGGAGTTCTGAAATACAAACTCTGGCTATTTCAATCGCTGCTTTTATGGTGGCAATTGTGCTTGCTACTCGCGAATTCATTCAGTGCTTTATGGGCTTCATTTACTACCTAGGGGCTAGACCGTTTAGGGTAGGCGACTGGATCCAAATGAACAATATCATTGGTGAAGTGGTTGAGATGGACTGGGCAAAAACCGCACTCCTAGAAGTTGACCCAGAAAGCTTCAACTACACGGGTAAACACGTTTACGTACCTAACAGTCAACTCGTTACCCAAACTGTACGCAACCTTAACTTTATGCGCCGCTATCGTTTGCACTCGTTCGAAATAGTTAACGAGCCTACCGTAAATGCCTACAGCTTGTTGCCTGCCTTTCACGCTCGAGCGCAGGCACATTGTGAATATTTTCGCGACGTTGCAGAACGCTATAAAGGCTTAATTGAACGCCATTTAGAACAAGAATTTATTCGTATAGACCCAGAAGTAGAAATAAAAACCAATGAACTTGCCAAAGTGGTAGTTAAGGTAAGTTTATTCTGCCCTACAATAGAGGCGCACGAACTGGAACACAAAATGTGTTCAGACTGGTTAAGCCTGTGGTTTAAGGCACAGAAAGAAGAGCAGCGTCAGCTGCATTCACAGCAAAACGACACATCGTCGGTGCAAAACCAGGGTAAAGCGCTGCCAGAATCGCAGGTTACATCAAGCGGCGCGATTTAACCGTTAGTCAATACACGTCCATTCTCTGTGGCTGGTGAAGTGGCCTTGTAAAAACGCCATTTGATCAGCCAGTATCCGCCTGTTCATCAGGTAAAAACGCTCGTATACATTGGGTCTAAACGGAACCGCGAGCAGGGGCATGTTAGCTTCTTCTGGGGTTTTGGCACCTTTTGCGTGATTACATCGCTGGCAAGCAGTGGCTACGTTCGTCCAATTGTCTTTTCCGCCGCGAGAGCGGGGAATTATGTGGTCTCGGGTCAGTTGTTTTGGCGCAAACTTATTGCCACAGTACAAACATAAGTAGCTATCGCGCCTAAACAAATAACGATTAGTAAGGGCAACTTTGCCAGACAAATCTGTTACCTTTCCGTCGCACGCGATAATGCTAGACAACGTAAGCTGACTTTGCAGCCCTTCGTGATTCCAGCCTCCCTTAAGCGTAATAGCATCGCTACCTAGCTCAAATAGCACCTTATCCTGACTGTAAAGCTTTGCGGCTTGTTCAACATCTATCCACTCTTGTGGCATGCCTGCTTTATTAAGACGAAGTACCAACATGGTTATCTCCTTTAGCACACTAATATTAGACGTTCTTGTTGTTGTAAACCTTTTCTGCTTGTATGCGTTTTGTAAGGTTTTCTTGCTACCTTACTTTGTTCGCTTTTTGTTCTAGCATACGCTGTTTTGTGTCAGTATGATGAAAATATAGTCAATAATTGAAATTTCACAGATATTTCATATAGTCATGGTGCTATAGGTGGTAGCGGGTAATGACCGAGTTGATAACAAAATAGTACGACAAATTCCGCGCGGGGCTGCATTTGACCATGGTATTAACGCCACTTCAAAGCTATACTATGCGCCGCGTTTAAAAGCGATAAAATAAAGATTGAAATTAAAGGACAAATAGTGACTCCTATTACTAAATCATTTCAGTATGGACAGCATACTGTAACTCTAGAGACGGGTGTAATTGCTCGTCAGGCAACAGCTGCGGTTCTTGCGAGCATGGACGATACGTCTGTACTGGTAACAGTAGTTGGTAAAAAAGAAGCCAAAGCAGATCAAGACTTCTTCCCACTTACTGTTAACTACCAAGAAAAAGCGTACGCTGCGGGTAAAATCCCAGGTGGTTTCTTCAAGCGTGAAGGTCGCCCATCTGAAGGTGAAACACTGATTGCACGTCTTATCGACCGTCCAATCCGCCCATTATTCCCAGAAGGTTTCAAAAACGAAGTACAAGTTGTTGTTACTGTAATGTCTGCTAACCCAGATATCCCTACAGACATCATCTCTATGATTGGTACTTCAGCAGCCCTTGCTATCTCTGGTATTCCTTTCAACGGCCCAATCGGTGCGGCGCGTGTTGGTTATAGCAACGGTGAATACATTCTAAATACACGCGCAGAAGAGCAAGCTGAAAGCGAGCTTGACCTTGTTGTTGCGGGTACTGAAGGCGCAGTACTTATGGTTGAATCAGAAGCAAGCGTGCTTTCTGAAGACACCATGCTAGGTGCGGTTATGTTCGGTCACGAGCAAATGCAAACTGTAGTTAACGCTGTTAACGAATTTGCTGCTGAAGTTGGCACTGAGAAGTGGGACTGGGCACCAGAAGCAGAAAACACTGCGCTTAAAGACAAAGTTAAAGCACTAGCTGAAGCAGAAATGACAGCGGCTTACCAGATTTCTGACAAGTTAGAGCGTAAAGACGCGGTAACTGCAGCAACTGAAAAAGCGCTTGCAGCCATTATTGCTGAAGACGAAACGCAAGATCAGAAAGAAGTGCTAGACCTTCTTCACGAACTTGAGTCTGACGTTGTACGTTCACGCATTCTATCGGGCGCGCCGCGTATCGATGGTCGTGACCCAGCAATGATCCGTGCACTAGACGTAGCGACAGGTATTCTTCCTCGTACTCACGGTTCTGCACTATTTACTCGTGGTGAAACGCAGGCACTTGTGGCTGCTACTTTAGGTACAGAGCGTGACGCACAGATGATTGACGAGCTTCAAGGTAAGCGCGACAGCCGTTTCATGCTTCACTACAACTTCCCTCCATACTGTGTTGGTGAAACCGGTATGATTGGTTCGCCTAAGCGTCGTGAAATTGGTCACGGTCGTCTAGCGAAGCGTGGTATTCAAGCAGTAATGCCAAGTGAAGAAGAATTCCCGTACGTAGTACGTGTGGTTTCTGAAATCACAGAATCAAACGGTTCATCTTCAATGGCGTCTGTATGTGGTACTTCACTAGCGCTTATGGATGCAGGTGTTCCAATTAAAGCGTCTGTTGCGGGTATCGCAATGGGCCTAGTTAAGAGTGACGACAACTTTGTTGTACTTTCAGACATCCTTGGTGACGAAGATCACCTTGGCGACATGGACTTTAAAGTAGCGGGTACTACCGAAGGTATTACTGCACTTCAAATGGACATTAAGATTGAAGGTATTACTAAAGAAATCATGCAAATTGCGCTTAAACAAGCAAAAGAAGCACGTTTGCACATTCTTAAAGTAATGGACGAAGCGATTGGCGGTCACCGTGAAGAGCTAAGTGAATTTGCTCCACGCATTTACACAATGAAGATTGACCAAGACAAGATTCGTGACGTTATCGGTAAAGGCGGCGCAATGATCCGTCAGATTACGGAAGAGTCTGACACTAACATCGAGATTGAAGACGACGGTACTATCAAAATCTTCGCGACAGAGCGTGCGAAAGCAGACATCGCTATTAGCAAGATTGAGCAAGTAACGGCTGAAATTGAAGTTGGTAAGACTTACAACGGTAAGATTACACGTATTGTAGACTTCGGTGCGTTTGTAGAAGTACTTCCAGGTAAAGAAGGTCTTGTTCACATTTCACAAATCGCTCACGAGCGTGTGAACAAAGTAACTGACTACCTAGAAGAAGGCCAAATGGTTGACGTTAAGGTTATGGAAATCGATCGCCAAAACCGTGTACGTTTAAGCATTAAAGAGCTTCTAGAAAAGCCTGCGCCTAAGTCTGACGACGCAGAGTAATGCCGATTAGGTTTTAAACCTAGTTAGCTATGTTTAAGTAAAAAGGGAGCTTGGCTCCCTTTTTTCGTTATAGGTTTTAAAAGTAACAATGGGTTGGGTTTTACACGTTAACCCACACATCCAACCTATAACGAAAAGCGCTTTTTTAGAGGTACTTGATAATGGATAAGCAAACACAAACCGAAGTAGAAGCAGCGGTATTCCGCCGCTTAGTAGAACACTTAGATGCAAACAAAGACGTTCAGAACATCGATCTGATGATTTTGGCGGATTTCTGCCGTAACTGCTTAGCAAAATGGTATTCGGCAGCTGCAAGCGAGCAGGGCGCTGATATCGACTACGAAGCCGCACGTGAAGTGGTATACAAAATGCCGTATTCAGAGTGGAAAGAGAAGCACCAGCTTCCTGCTACTGACGAGCAGTTGGAAAAGCTAGCTGTTAGGCAGGGGAAGTAGTTTTTAGTTCAAGTGACGTTGAATTATTTGTTTTAGAAGCCAGCGGAAGCTGGCTTTTTTGTGCTTGGCTTGCGTGAAGTACACCAAAATCATCTGCATGTCGATTTGGTGTTTTTAATAAATGAGCGAAAAACGACATTACGGTTTTATCTTTATTTTTCTGTTTGTTGTGGGTTAAGGTTGTGTGAGATATGAAGGATAGGTGCTCCAAAGTGGTGTGGATTGGCACGACGGTTTGGGGACAGGTAAGCTGTTAAATTCTAAAGGAGTACTGAGTGCAGTCTGTAAAATTCGCAAAAAAGCTAGCAAGTGCTTGGAGCGCTGAATCTAGTAAATCCAACTTTTCCGAGGTTCAGCAGTTCAGAGCATTGATGAGAAGCTTTGCTTCGTTACGCGGGCCATTTAATATCGAAGAGTTTCACGGAATGAAACATCAAGTTGTCTTTAACGGTAGAGGTAGTTGGGGGCGTCCATCCGCAAGATGCGAAATTTCTGACTTACTTATTGTATCGTATAAGAAGAACCCTGAATTTCAAGCTAGAGTCACGTTTTTGCAGGCAAAGAAATCAAACGAAAAGCACACGAGTTTGTGTGGTGGTCTAGCTCATGCAGTTCCTTATACAGACTTTAAGGCGAACCTAGAGCAGTGGGACTTATTATCTCGTCGTCCAAATGTGCTTCCATACCCGCCTTTTGATTGTCATCCCGAGATTTTAAGTGGGGCAATATTGCCATCAATTGGCTCTCTAGGCGTCTTTCACAGATACTCAGGGAAAAACTATGGTTTCTTTTACATGTCTGCGGATTCGGTTGAACCCTTGAGTTCTCCAAAGCGTAAACACGCAAAATTGAAAACTAAGACAACTACAAACTATAGAAATTTGCATGGATACACCGAATGCACTTACGCGTGCTGTTTACCTACATTTGCAAAAGCACTGTATGAGCTAGAAATAGGCACCCCTATTGAGCCGCAAAATTCTTTGAGTAAAAAGGATAAGAACTACAGAAATACTTTTAGAGGTTGGTTACGAACGGTTTTATATAGCCATCTGGAAATGACTGATAATAACTCTGAATTGGCGAGAGACTTGCTTGGTCAAATTGACTCAGAGTATGAAGGCGGGTTCATGAGTGAACCTCCATCGTTATTGCTCCTCAATTGCGATGAAATCGAATTTAACGAGCAAAGGCAGCCGGACACGTAAACGCGCCGCTGCTTTGGGCGTTAGCTCTAGGACTTACCCAAACTTAGTGGACATCTCCTATAGTGAGATAAGAGGTGACTTATGGCTAATAAAAAAAAGGTTCAAGACCAAACATAAATACGAGAAGTTTTGAAAAGCAACGGGTTATACATTTAATACTAAACAAAAAGAAACAAGCCATGCATATTTGTGGATATAGGGAATCACCATGAAAAGCAAACTTTCACTTGCACAATATGTTAAGAAGCGAAATGGGGTTCCATTAGGGGCAAGTGGCTCCATGACAAACATGCTTTCGCGCTCTTTTGGTGCCGCATCTTTTCCAATTTTTTGGCACTATTGGAATCCGATCTGGGGTTACTACTTATCACGCAATGTCATGCGCCCACTTGCGAGTTTTCTTCCTGTTTCGTTAGCTACTTTTCTTACATTTCTCGTTAGCGGCGCGCTTCATGACTTAGCGGTCTCAATCGTTGAGCTGAAAACCACTATCTTCTTCACCCCTTGGTTTGGATTAATGGGTTTGATTGTTGTAGTTTCTAAAGCGGCAGGGATCTCATACGGCCATGTAAGTTGGCCTCTTCGTGCGATATTTAATGTGTCGTTTAGTATAGTATCGTTAGGTTTAACGTACTTTTTGGAAAAGTTGTACGCATAAAGGAAGCTTCTATGAAGTTGTTGATAGCATCACTCTCAGTTTGGTTGTTTGCCCTTCCATCATTTGCGGGAGATTCCATATTTTTAGGCTCCTCTACATTTCTGGGGTCTGAAATTATGGGGGAGGATAGACCCTTTATGGTTTACTTACCTCCATCTTACAGTGTAAGTAAAAATATTTATCCGGTTATTTATCTTCTTGACGGCGATATCCACAGATTTAAAGGGTTTGTTGGCGTACTTGAATCGCTCAGCACTGAAACGTTAGAGAAACAAGTTCAAGAGTCAATCGTCGTTGCTATTCCGAATACCAATAGGTCACGTGACTTAACTCCTTCGTCCCTAAGAGAGTGGAAGTTTAAAGGCCAAATTTTAGATATATTCACGCAAACGGGTAACGCTAAACAGTTTAGAAAGTTTCTTGAGAACGAATTGATTCCTGCCATAGATACCGCATATAGAACTTCTCAAAAAAGAGTTTTGATTGGTGAATCGTTCGGTGGGTTGTTTGCGGCAGACACTTTGCTAAATTCGCCTTCTGTTTTTACAGATTACTTAATTATTGATCCTACCTCACTTTGGGATAACGATTATTTAAACCGAGAGTTTAATTCTGGTGATAAAGCATTTAAGCCTAAGTCTCGCGTGTATTTTGCCTTTGCCAATAATTCACACTTAGGCGAAATCGGTTTAACCAATTACAAGTGGGGTACTACTTTTGCTTCATCGGTAATAGATTCGACAAAAGGTATATCTCAGCAACAATATTTCGAAAATGAAACGCATGGTACAGTTGCTCTTCTAGCTTGGTACAATGGGCTGAAAGTTCTTTTACCATGTACCAAATAATGATACGTATAACCTATGACGAAAATAAGTTTTAAATTGTGGAATTAATCACTTCGCGCTTAATTTTACCAAACGCACTATATACCCTTAATGGGTGTTTAAACCTCATGGAAGAGACAAATGAAGTATTTATTTTTTATAGCTTGTATAACAACCTTAAGTAACCCCTCATATGCCAATGAAGAGTTCTCCGATTTGCGCGCTGAGTTACTTGAAATGATGAAGCTGGACCAAGATACATTGCATGGTAAAACACAATTTAGCTTTGAAGAACTCAACGCAGAGCAATCGAAAAGACTCCAAGAGATAGTTGAGAAATTTGGCTGGCCAACTATAGGGATGGTAGGTAAAGATGCTTCTCAAGCGGCGTGGATTATTGTGCAACATGCAGATCACGATATTCAGTTTCAAAATAATATGCTGTCGATAATGCAGCCTTTGGCAATAAGCAAAGAGATTGACCCGGGTAACTACGTATACCTATATGACAGAACCCACACGCCTCAACTCTATGGGACACAAGGTAAATGTGAGGGAAGTACCTTTAAACCTTTTCCAATTAAAGACATAGAGCAAATAAATGCGCGAAGGGGTGAGATGGGGATGTCATCGGCGCAAGAGTATTGGGATATGGCCTCAGAAAGAATGTGTGGCGCAAGTAAGCGTTGAAAGTGCAAATCATGACAATAAAGCAGACATAAAAATAAGACAGGCATATTTGCGAAGAACACTAACAATCGCCAGCGACAAAAATCCATGGGCTCGTTTGGCTTTGCCCCTTAACTCAACACATCTTGAAGATTGTTAGAAAATTTAAGTGTTTAATGTAGTTTGGAGAAAAATGAACATAGAAGTAATAACTGCAGATTATTTGAATAACCAACATGCCGATGATGTTTGTTTTCTACTGAATAGTTACGCAGAGGACCCTATGGGGGGCGGTGCACCTTTAGCAGATTTCGTAAGGAAAAATTTAGCTTTAGAGTTATCTAAAATTCCACATGCTTTTAGTGTCATTTGTTATGTTGATAATAAACCTGCAGGACTAATTAATTGTTTTGAGGCGTTCTCAACGTTTAAGTGTAAACCCCTTATAAACATACACGATATAGTAGTTTTAAAAGAATATAGAGGCCTAGGTATAAGTCAGGCTATGCTAACTAAAGTTGAAAAGCGAGCTAAAGAAAAAGGCTGTTGTAAAATTACATTAGAGGTTCTAGAGGGGAACCAGATTGCCAAAAATGCATATATGAAATTTGGCTTCGAAGGATATGAGTTAGACCCTAGAATGGGCAAAGCTTTATTTTGGCAAAAAATGATTTAAACAACATTTGTCGTTAGACATATAGGAAATAGTCACTATGGAACAGTCAGATGTTAAAAAGTATCAAGCTGCTAGGGAAGGTTTAGTAGTTTTGAAGCGATCATCACTTGCAATGCTCTTAATCAGTATTCTTTTACCGTTTTCTCATTCTCTAGGTGTTTCGCAGTATTTGATTTATATGTTTCCTGGGCTTGCTGTTTTCGTTTTCGCAAATATTTGGGTTGGGTATAAGGGCGTTTCATACAAAGATCTCTTAAACATTATTGAGCGACAAATATCTGAAGACCCTAAAGCAATTCAGAGGTTGTCACAGCGCGACACATAAGAAGCGCAATCGACTCGTTCATTTGATCGCTAAGTTGTACACACGTTCAAACATTGCTAAAAAGCGCATTTTTATTCATATTACCTACCAGTTGATGTAGATTTAAGTAGCATACTCATTCTTTTAGCCGGTCGCTTTCATCGAATCACACGAAAATGCGGTAATAGCATTTCACAGGAAGTTGTTGTGCCCTTGGGATAAGGATATCGATTTGAAATTTTTAATAGTTGTAGCAAGTTCTAGATCTGATGGTAATACTGCAAAGCTATCTCATGTGATAGCAGATAGCCTTCAAGCGGAAATCATTGACCTGCAAAATTTATCAATTTCATATTTTGATTATCAAAATCGCAATAAATCCGATAGTTTCATTCCACTGATTGAGCGTATTGTTTCATCAGATTTTGTAGTATTCGCTACGCCAGTATACTGGTATTCCATGTCAGCGCAGATGAAAACCCTCTTTGACCGTTTTACTGATTTACTTACAATAAATAAAAAATTGGGACGAAGACTTCGGGGGCTGTCTATATCAGTAATTGCTACGGGTACAGATGAAGAATTGCCTTCCAGTTTCAAAACCCAATTCGAGCTAATTTCAGACTACCTGGGGCTCGTATACCATGAACCTCTCTATTGTTCTTGCCAAGAGGAGTTCAACTTTCAGCAACACCAGAAGACTATTCAAGGTTATCTGAGCAGAATATCGTTACAATTACTGTAGTCGCTCTAATTGTTCTTTGTAATAGTAAAACTGGGGCGCTTCTAATGGACAGAAATTTTGGAAGGTAGTTTGGGTTGTACTTTAACAACTGTTTTATAACGTATCTCTGTTGCAAATGCTTACACTATAGCTAGGCCGTCTTGAGGCCTTCAGAACTAAAAGGATATTACATTAAAATGGAAATTTATAAGGCAGATAGAACGAATATTGAAGCTGCCTCGGAAATTTTTGATCTTTATCGTCAATTTTATGGTCAACCAACAAATATAAATGCTTGCACTAATTTCCTATCGGAGCGCTTTGAGAAAAAAGATTCAAGATTCTTTATTGCGCTAAGTTTCGAAGGGAAACCTTTGGGGTTTATTCAGCTTTATCCTTCATTCTCATCTGTTGCTATGAAAACCATGTGGTATTTAAACGACTTGTTCGTTGTTCAGAGTGCTAGAAGAAAGGGTGTGGCTAGTGCATTGTTAGAACATGTGAAAGCATACGCTAAAGAAAATAATAGCTTATCTCTTAAGCTAGCAACGGCAATAGACAATGGCGCAGCAAAAACGCTCTATGAAAAACATGGCTTTGTTAAAGTAACGGCATTCGATCATTATGTATTTCGAACAGACACGGAATAACGATCCGATAAACACACTTACATCTTTTGTTAGTATATGTCCATGTTGGGCGGCCTTGTTTCTGTATTTGCTCACTACGCACCTTAAGCAAAGTTTTATACTTACAAGGAAGTTATATGAGTTTCACTAAATCGTTTGAAGTCGGAAGAGGCAGATATCAAAACGCTGTGAAATTTGCGTAAACGCGAGCTTTCAGTACCACGGGCCAGCTTTATGAATTTAGTATTGTTTGATTTCGATAAAACTATAGTTAACAGAGATACGGGCGCAGCCTATGTAAAGTTTATGGTTTGCAGAAATCCTATGCGCCTGTGTATGTGTTTTATAACGACCCCCTTATACATCCCATTTTTGCTGCACAAGAATACTAAGTTTATAGGGTTTTCCATAATTTTATGGTTAGCAACATTTGGCATGAGCATTAAAAAGGTTGTTCGCTTGCGTAGAAGTTTTATTCGGAGATATTTAAATGAAAGTGCCACTATTATTTTTAAAGATGCCGTGCAACATCTGCAGTCACATACTTCAAATGCCGACCAGGTAGTCGTGGTTAGTGGTGCGTCACAATGGATGGTCAAAGCCATTTTTGTGGCGGCATCTCTTCCTAAAGCTGAATTTGTTTGCTCAGAAGAAGCGCAATTGTTCGGTGGATTTATCTGTAAGTCTCATTGTTACGCGTCTAATAAAGTTAAGCGTGTACGAAAATTCTATAACTTAGAAAAATACGACTCAATTATTGGTTATTCTGACAGTTCTGTTGATATTCCAATTCTTAAGCTCTGCGATAGGCGGTATATTGTTAACCCAAAAGCTCGGTGTTTTGAAAAGTTCTCAAAGTCGTTTAATAAGACGATGTCGGTTCTAAATTGGGTATGATAATTTTGCTTCTGTCTTATTATCAACAAGGGAAATTTTATGAATTTAAATGCAACAATTTGGGGCCAAGTTTTCTTTATTCTTGCCTTAATTGTCATTTTCTTTACTGTCAAATTTGCAAAAGGTAAGGCTAGCAATATCGGATTGGTAGCTATTTACGCTGTCTTATTTAATTTCTTTATCCCGCCTATTGGCTGGTTTTACTGTTATCGGTGGGCAAGTAAGTAATGGTTAATACGCAAAATCTACCCTGCGAGGCTAGCGTTATCGACACAAGCTGTTTAGGTAGATGGGTTAAAATTGCACATAATTACCAGTAAAACTAAAACTGCAATTAATTTATTAGTACGCATATACTCAGGCAAGGGCGGCATTAGCTCTTAAATTTGAAGCCCGTCTCAGAATATTTAAAACTCTAAAAGGAATTTATGAAATCGCAGAGTAAAGTTTTATTGAAATTTGTTGGGCTGCTACCCATCGTTTTTCTGCTTATTGTTGTAAGTGTCTTGGGTGAAAACCACAGAGCTAAAGAACTAGTAGAAAATTATCTCGAAACTGTGAAAGTTGGCTCCGGGGCAGAAAAATGCATTGCTCTAAACTTCGAAAGTTCAACTGTAGCCAGCCGAAAACTATCCTGTGAAGATCAAAGTTTTCTATTTTTACTTTCACTAATGAAGGCCCTCGAACTAAAGGATTTTGGTAGTGTTGAATACAGCACCGGCCTTAGCAAATACTGGACTCCCTTTAGTTCAAAAAACTATGTTGCTGTTCTCGTTACTTTCGAGAACCAAAGTGAAAAAACACTTAACAGCGTTATATTTGTTGTTGAACGAGACGGACTATCTTGGACGATTGATAAAATCGATGTTAACAATAAAGAGTTAGTCAGTGTTTATGAAGAGTTCAAGGATCTAGACTTATCTCGTTATGTAGAAGTTTCTGATAATAGTTTGGTAATAAAGAATAACCAATTAGAAGGTAGCGAACTGTCTTACATCGACAAGATGGTTATTAAATACAACCTACAGAGGTTGAATAGGTTTCTCAGAGATAATTGATGTCCTTATCTTAATAACTAGTTGTTTTCTTCACTTACTCTATGTGAGTGAAGCATAAATTAAATACTGAATTTCTCTTATTAAATTAGTCTTATTTTTATCGCTAGTTATTGTCTACTTAGTGGGCTGAAATAATCATGAAAAGCACTATCTCACTTGCACAATATGTTAAAAAGCGAAATGGGGTTCCATTAGGGGCAAGTGGCTCAATGAGAAATATGCTTTTCCGCGCTTTCGGCGCCCCGTCTTTTCCAGTGTTTTGGCAGTATTGGAACCCCATTTGGGGTTACTATTTATCACGCAATGTCATGCGTCCGCTTTCGGAATTTTTGCCCACTTCTTTAGCTATCGTTACTACATTTCTTGTTAGCGGCGCGCTCCACGACATCGCAGTATCAATTGTTAAGTGGAGAACCGTTTTATTCTTCACGCCGTGGTTTGGGATTATGGGGCTAATGGTTATTGTTTCAAAAAAGTCAGGGGTTTCTTACGGGCAGTTTAGTTGGCTTGTTCGTGCACTAATTAATGCGTCGTTTGTTTTAGTCTCCCTAGGTGTGACGTACTTCATGAAAACGATGTATGCTTACCCATAAATAGCTAAATATACATGGAAAGTAAAATGTGGTTTAAAGACGTAGAGTTAGAATCTGAGAACATAAAGCTTGTTCCCTTAACAATGGAACATGCAGACGCTTTAGTAAATGCAACAAATGACGGTGAATTGTGGAAACTATGGTTCACATCTGTACCAAGCGCTAAAACTATTAATGACTATATTTCGACAGCATTAGAGCACAAAGCTAAAGGACTATCGTTACCGTTCGTGGTTATAGACAAAGCGAGCGGAGAGGTTATCGGGTCAACACGCTTTTGTAATGCTGATGTTGTAAATCAAAGGGTGGAAATTGGCTACACTTGGTACAGGAAAAGCTATCAGAAAACATCATGCAATACCGAATGTAAGCTACTTCTTCTTACACACGCTTTTGAAAGCCTCGAAGCAATCGCTGTAGAGTTCAGAACGAATTGGCATAATCACGCTTCACGAGCCGCTATTGCTCGTTTGGGCGCAAAACAAGACGGCGTGCTTAGGAATCATCAGAAAATGCCAAATGGCGGGTGTAGAGATACGGTTGTGTTCTCAATCATAAATACAGAGTGGCCCTCTGTGAAAGAGAACTTAACTTTTAAGCTTTCAATGTATAACTAATGAAGAGTGAAGTGCTGGTATTGTTTCGTTTGTTTAAGGCCATTTAAAAGGAAAAGCTATGGAACCCATCAATAAGTTCTGCCCTAGATCTGGTAAACCCGTAAAGCCTGATTCGCTTGCCGAATACAGGGGCTATACTGTTGGATTCTGCAACCCAGGGTGCAGTAGCGATTTCGCCAAAAACAGCGAAGAATGCCCAAACGATACTCAATACTTTAATGTGTTAATAAAAGAAAAGTATGGAAAATGAATCGTTAGAAAGTTTCTCTTCATGGCTGCTAGCGAACATGAATGAAATTATTACTTAATAACTAGTGCAAGTTTGAGTATGCAAAACTAGCAAACCCTTCGTTTGAAAAGTTAATTAATACAAACGTAAGTCCAAAAAGGGAAATCGTAAGTTTTACGATAAATAAGGAGATAAGTGAGTAACGATGAGAAAAATTATAGTAGCGTTTGTATGCTTTTTTATCAGTAGTGTCTTTGCCGAAAGCAATTTAGATGAAAGTGCGTTTACTAAAAGGTATGTGAAGGCTGTTACTACCAAACCAGAGGTTACAAGTGCACAAATAAAAGGCCGTCTAGAGGTTGAGATGACTTACAGCGGTGGAGGGACGTCAACCGCATACCTCGATAACGCCTATATGAATTACCTTTCTGAACCAGAAAAGCTCGACGTAATTATAGAGGCGTACATCAGTGCGTTAACAAGGAACAGTAGTGACGCTAAAGCTAACATAGATAAAGCGAATATCTTTCCCGTAATAAAAGATTCAGGTTATATAAACCATATAACTGAATTGATGAGCGAAGGTGGTGAGGGGGAGCTGCCTTTCTTTTATGAAAAGCTAAATGATGTTCTCTATATTCTTTATGCCATTGATACGCCTTCATCTATCAAGTTCATGCCAAAAGAAGACATTGCAAACTTAGATGTAAAAGAGGAAGAGCTCAGGGACCTCTCAATGTCTAATTTGATGAATGCTATTGAGTCACTACAAATTAAAGGTGATCCTTCGACTATCTCTATGGTGGTTGCGGATGGCACTTACGAAGCGTCTTTTTTGATTTATGATGCGCTTTGGACGAAAGAAACCTTTCCAGTGAAAGGTGATATTGTTGTTTATGTGCCTTCCAGAGACGTTATCATTGTAACCGGTTCTAAGGATACGGATAGTTTAGAGACGGTAAAAGGGATAGTGCACAACCCGGAAAATCAATGGGCTCATGCCGTGACTAATGTAGGGTTTATTCGCAAAGAAAATAAATGGGTCAAGTTTCACCATTAGCTGGGTATTCCAAAGTATGTCCTCAGTATTTGTGATGACGAAAACTCTTTAACATGTTGCGTTTTCATCTTGTATTACCGATAGTTGGTTTTACTCGTTAGTCTGAGTTGCATGTTGTGAAATCTGTTGGTAGGTGATTTAAGGGAAAGCGCCTTGACTAAAATTTTAATATTCGGAAATTCCGGTTCTGGCAAATCTACGCTAGCGCGCCGTTTATGTGAAACTCAAGGTTTAGCACATTTAGATCTCGATACCCTTGCATGGAAACCCACTAGCCCGCCAGAAAGAAAGCCGATTTACGAGTCGGAACAAGAAATACAGGCTTTTACCGCTACTAATGAGACTTGGGTAATTGAAGGGTGTTACACAGACCTGCTTAAGCTTGTGCAGGCGCAGTCTTCAGAAATTATATTTATGAATTTACCCATTGAGTTGTGTATTGCTAACGCGAAAGCAAGACCTTGGGAGCCCCATAAATACGATACCAAACAAGCTCAAGACGATAATTTACCCATGTTGATAGACTGGATTGCCCAATATACAAAAAGAGACGATACGTTTTCTTATACTGCACACCAGCAGTTTTATGAAAACTATAGCGGCAATAAAAAAATGATAACGCAAAATATCCCGCACCAAGCCAGTTGAAACATTTTTCGGCTTATGAATAGGGACTTCGCTGAATTACTGTAAGCGCAATGAAATCACGGAGGACATTAGCTTGTATAGCTTTTTATCTTTTACAGGGATAGCAGCATCGGTTTGGATAGTTTTTGGCATTTACATTGCTTCTCGTTTCTATCCAAACTATAGCCATACGAAGCAGTTTTGTAGTGAACTTGGTGCTTTTGGTAGCCCAACACAGAAACTCTCTCCTGCAATCAATAATTATCCGTTAGGCTTATTATTCGCTCTGTTTGGGTATTACCTCATTAACACACATCCAGACCATATGCCAACTATGGTTATTGGCGCAATGACAATAATACATGGTATCTGTACTTGGGTTTGTGGCTACTTCCCAATGGACGCCGACCCATATACAACAACACCTTCGAAAAGTTGTAAAATCCATACATGGTCAGGGCTAATAATGTTAGTTTCGTTTATCGTGGCGCCGCTGATCGTTACTTTCTCTAGCTACTATTCTTGGTCGCTGAGGATTTTGTCTGCATCGAGCGTTATTGGCTGCGTTTACTTTTCTTATAAACTAGCCAAATCCCTTGAACGAAAAACTGTACCAGGGCTTTATCAACGCCTAAGTTACGGCTGCCAAATTCTTTGGCTGTTAATCTACTCGATATTCTTGATTTTATAGAGCCGTGCAATGAACACTCGCTTTAAAAGTTCTATCCCTCTAGCTTTCTTATGTTTAGCATCTCTTTGGTGGTGGTTTTACTATTCCTCCTCGAACTCTATCAATGACTATGGTGATGAAAAGCACGAGTTGTTGTTTATGCTAGACGCATTACTAGTACTGCCAGTACTGTGTTTTTTGTGCGAGTCAGACAAGCAAAAAGCGGCTTTGAAAGCCATTGTATTGTGTTGTAGTGCGGTTTTTATTGGCGCTATTATTATTCCAGAACAAAACAAGGTAATGTTTCACTACCTTGAAAGTGGCCGCTACTTTGCAATCGGAGCTTTGTTAGCATTAGAAATAGGTACCTTAATAACGGTAAGTGTTGCAGTTCGCGCACTTCTTATTAAAAAAGAAGACCCCGATTTAGCGTTGCAAATACCTATAGAACGTATCTTTGGCTCATCGTTGCTTAGCAACTTACTTCGGTTCGAGGGACGTATGTGGTCTTTCGCATTATTCGCTTCACGCATTAAAAGCAGTACATATCTGGGTAATCAGCATTTTTACTACTATAAAAAAGATGGTGCGCAAAGTAATTTGATGGGCTTCATTGTGGTCATGATGATCGAGTTGCCGCTTGTGCATCTGCTACTACATTTTATTTGGTCTAGCGCAGTTGCCAACATAGTTTCGGCCTTTACTCTATTTGGGTTAGCTTTTTTCTATGCTGAATATAAAGCTGTGGCAATACGGCCCATTTCGATTTATAAAGATAATCTCATTGTTCGATACGGATTGTTTCATCCGTTTATAATCACTTTTTCAAACATCTCTGATATCAGCACGAACACAACGTTCGTGAAGAGGGCTAAGGGTATAAAACGGTTTAAATACTCGGGTGTACCTAACGTGAAAATAAAGCTACATTCACCTATAAACGGTAAGCATGCCATATACTTAGGTGTAGACTCACCTGATTTACTAATAGAAACAATAAAACGACAACTATGTTCTTTTTCAACTAACGCTAACGAGCAATCGAAGCTTTGAAACTCAAATTTTAGCAAGGCGATAAGTGAAACCTAGCTTAGCTTTTGAGTAAAACTAAGCACAAATTAATCAAGACAGGCATCTTTATGGCGTACAAGTACTTATACACGCCTTATTCATGATTAAACCGTCTAGAACGAAACAAGGAAGTCACATGAAGAAATTACTATTCATAGCCATATTTTCTATTCTTTTGAATGGGTGCGACCAAAAGACTCACGTCGACCAATCGCAAATGTGTGTTTATTCAACAGATCAAGAAGCGAAAAGATGCAGTAGCGGAGAGCTCGCATATTTTAAGCCCCAAATGTGGGGCAATGAACAGCTGCCATTAAATGCTGCCGCAGCGTACTGTGATTTCAACCATGAAATTATGTACAACAATTCTGGGGTTATTTGTGTGTTTACAGACAAAAGATATTGAATGGTAGGTCTTTTGGGCGCGGCTATTTAGGCGGCTAAACAAGGCGGGCATCTTTATGTAGTCACATTTTTGTATTAGGGGACAGTTTTGATTTTTCAAGTTATGCTTGGCATGTCATGTTAAGTTGTTTCAGGGTAGTCATGCGATATCTGTTCATATTATTGGCGAGTATATTACCATTTAATGCATTTGGTGATGCAGAAAGAGAAAGATTTGATTGTTTGATGACGCCCTTAATGGTGAATGGAAATAATGAAGGTATGTACTTTATCGAGAGTGATTTCCATAATGATATTCTGGGGTTAATTGAAACCGGAGGACCTCTATTAGATATAAACCAAGCAACGTCTAAAGTTCAAAATTGGTTTAAATCTAAAAATATAAACATGGAGTTAGGTATTAAGAATGTTGCTTTAAAACAATACGATTGTTTGGTAAGCAATGAACTTAAATTCATGCACGTTTTTATATTCTTCCTTGATAATCCTGAAAACATCGTAGGAGTTACTATGCAAGGAAGGCTTATTGAGCGTCAACCTATAAAATAATGTGCTTAAGCCAAGATGTTTGATCAGGACAATATGCAGTTGGTTGTCTTTCGCATCACTTCCAGCTTTCAGGCAATTAAACAAGACAGGCATCTTTGTTCCAGTTAGTTAAAACGTTATTAGGCTTATATAAACTAGCCAAATCCCTTGAACGAAAAACTGTACCAGGGCTTTATCAACGCCTAAGTTACGGCTGCCAAATTCTTTGGCTGTTAATCTACTCGATAATC
>NZ_SWCO01000020.1 GCF_005117025.1 Alteromonas portus
GTTATATGACTGGGAGAATTTAAACAATGGATGTAATTTGGATTACGCTGGTTGTTCTCGGGTTACTTAATATATTTGTAAGTGTATTTCTCTGTAAGCGAGATGATTTAGAGCTAGTTCAAAAGGTTGCCCAGGTAATCATTGTTTGGATTGTTCCTGTTTTTGGAGCTTTTGGGTTATGGTGGTTCCATCATGGACAAGACATCGATGTAAGAAAAGCATCTAAACCTGAGTTTGGTGGTGGAACGGGTGGTTCAAGCAGTAGCTATTCAGGCAGCGGTGATTAACTTGAGTATTGAGCCTTTTTCTAAGAATGGCTTTCAGCTCTTTTCAAGAGAGTCATATAACAAACGACTATGGTGTCAACTTAAACATTAAGCCGCTTTTTCTTCCCACATAACGCCACCTCTAACCATTGAGTTTAGTATGACAACCATCTTCCTCACACAGGCAATGATGGCGACTTTCTTAGGCTTACCAGCGGCAACCAACCTCTCATAGGTGGCTTTAAACTTAGCGTTACACTGCATCGCCGACATCATGGCCATAAACAAAACCGTTCGGACTTGGTGACGTCCTCCTTGAGTCACTTGCTTACCTTTGTATCGGCCACTTTCTTTGTTCATGGGTGCTACGCCAACAAGGGCGGCTACCTGTTTGCTATTCATCAAACCAAGTTCTGGTAAATAGCTGATGAGGGCCGCAGCCGACACCTTGCCAATGCCCGGCATACTTTGAACCAGTTCACTTTTTGCCTGGTATTCTGGGCAGCTTTGAATTAAATCGGCTAATTCGTCGTCCATCTTTTGAATTTGCTTTTTTAACACGGTGAGCATTGCCTTTATGCTTGATTGAACAGTTTTTGGCATAATTTGAAGGCGGTTTTTCTCACGGGTCTGCATCTCTAAAAGCTGATTTCTGCGGGCTACCGCGTCAGCCATCTTCTGAATGTTCTCGGGTTTTAGTGTCGACAAGGCAGGTTGAATTACTTCACTAAAATGCGCTATCAACGCCGCATCAAGTTTGTCCGTTTTAGCTTTACGGCCAATCGCACCAGCGAAGCGTTTAACATGAACAGGATTGACTACACTAAAAGGTAATGCTGCTTTCGCGCAAGCAGATACAAACGCCATTTCATAGCGGCCTGTCGCTTCAATAACAATGCGCTCAACCGTTAATTGCCTTAACCTTTTTAACGCTTCACCTATCCCTTTCTTGTCGTTGCTTACTTTTAAATATTCCTCCAACGGACGAATATGTATATCGAGACAATCTTTACCTACATCTACACCCACGTTTATGTTTTGCACTACTGATTTTTTCATAATAAGCTAACTCTGGTTTGCTAAATGCGAGCTCGGGGCCCAGTCGACTATTCGAGTATGTTGCTTGGAGCACTGCGTGGTGTTCATGTTTGTTATCGGTCTCTCAATTGAGGAGCCTTCGCTCAATCGAACTGCCACACAGCCAACTTTGGTTGCAGCCAAAGTCTGGGCCTCACTTTACCCATCTTTGAAAAGGAAATGTGGTGTATTTAGGGAAAAATTATCCATACAAAGCGCTTAACTCGTTCACTCCGTTCACTGGGACAGTAACGCGGCGGCGCTTCGCGATTATGCCGCCACTTCACTGCCCGTTAGCTTAGCGTTATACG
>NZ_SWCO01000022.1 GCF_005117025.1 Alteromonas portus
AATCAACACACTCACTACGTTCGCTGGGACGCATACACGCGGGGCGGCTTCGCCATTATGCCCCACATGTCTGCGCCCGTTATTGGAAAGTTAGGTGACAAGTGGAGAGTTTAAGAACAATTCTTTTTTTATGTGGCGCTTTCTCTTATTTGTATTTTTTGTATAAATACGTCAATGCACTCGACCTAGTTTGCACAGAGTTAAAGTCGCAAGACAATTTGAAGCTTTTTGGTATAACGGTAGAGCCGACAAAGTTAATTTTACTTGCAACTCCCAAGCTGACTTTTACGTTGATAAGTCGCTCGTATATGAAAGGTCGTCAAAGTGATTCGAGTTTTGTGTGTGCTCATAATTTGGCAAGGAAATACTTTTTAGCTATGGCTTTCTCTGCGCTTTCTTCGTTTTTATTGATAGTTTTGCTCAAGGATGTTTGAGATGTCACCTAACAACTCAATAAACTCGCTCACTACGTTCGCTGGGACGCATACACGCGGGGCGGCTTCGCCATTATGCCCCACGCGCCTGCGCCCGTTATTGAAAAGTTAGGCGTCATTTACTTACAGCATAAAAAAGTAGGTTCAGCCGTGACATTCCAGCATTAAGGTTGTTTCGCTAGGCTGTCTTCACGGCTAGCTTTCTCGGTTGTTTTATCGGCTTTAGCAACGCGCTTTTTATCAACACCGCAACGCCAACATTAAGCATCACCACTTTTCTAAACTCGCTCTTTTATCCAGCAATGTCCTTAACATCTGGCATTTCGCACAGGGTTGTTTTATCTTAATTTCAACAATTTAAATAAGTGGCCTTATCGGCTAGTGGTGGCAGCAAAGCTGCGTACTTTCAGTTGTACGCCTAACAAAACGCTGTTGGCACTCCCTTCGGTCGCTGGGACGCTTACACGTGGGCTGGCTCGCTTCGCTCGGATTTTAGCCCACGCGCTAGCGCCCCAAAGCTTAGCGTTATATGACAAGAGTCGCTTTCAAATATGGATAGGTTTAAATACGAAGTAAAAACTGTAGGTGGGGTATTCAAGCTGCGCTCCACAAAGCTCAAAGAATTAGAAGAACTCTGCGGTAATATGGGTAATAAAGGCTGGGGACTTGTTTCTGTAAACTATGACTGGCTAACGGTTAGCTATACTCTTTTTTTTAGAAAGAAAGTCCTCAATTAAAGTGTCGCGGTTATTGGTCTTAGGTTATTTTAGCATTGTCATATAACAACCCAATCAACACACTCACTACGTTCGCTTGGACGCATACACGCGGGGCGGCTGCGCCATTATGCCCCACATGTCTGCGCCCGTTATTGGAAAGTTATAAGGCGTCAGCCTAAACTGCGTTTGGCTTTATAAAAATCCCAGTGTAATTGCCCTCACCTGTTTTCATTAGCATCGCTCTGGCTTGTG
>NZ_SWCO01000023.1 GCF_005117025.1 Alteromonas portus
GAGAATTGTCTATAGATTTTTGTAATGTTGAAAGCGGGATGTTTTTTGCCCAATAGGAGTTCGCCACAAAGGAGTGGATTAATTCGATGTCTAGGTCATCGTGGCTTGTACTTATATTAATCCCTTTCATTCTATCGATCCTTCAGAGGGTATAACTTTCCAATAACGGGCGCAGGCATGTGGGGCATAATGGCGCAGCCGCCCCGCATGTATGCGTCCCAGCGAACGAAGTGAGTGTGTTGATTGGGTTGTTATGTGCAACCATTAATAACCTTGTTCTTTTGCAAGTTTTATTTATAGTATCACTCTTTGGAGAAGGAGTTTCCCAAATTTCTCTGTCAAGTAGCTAGTAAAACCTGTCATTTCATGCTTAACGTGCTCCGCCACTTCGCTCGGTATTTGGAGTGATAGATTATAATTAAACTGATAATCATCAAACGCATCTTTCATGCGTGATACAACTATATCGGTCATCTCTAATGATGCTTCGCTTTCCGCTAATATATTCGTAAGAGTTTTTTCAAAGCTGTTCCACTCTTGAACTGCTTTGGTTGGAAAATTGACAATGTTATTCATGTTCATCCTTGCACATAACGGCCCGCATAACGGGCAAAAACGCGTAGGCTATAATAACGAGCGAAGCGAAGGGAGCCTACGTGTTTTTGTCCCAGCGAGCTTGCGAGCGAGTTTATGCGATTGTTAGGTGCGTGTTTAAACAAACCTTGAATTAACCTTTTCTGATTGCAGCCTTAGCGTGGCATCCTTTGCGATTTTAGAATAAGTCAATGCATGGCCTTTGTCACTTTGCGACAAATATATCTCTGAGATTTCCGTAGCGACTGATTCAATGTATTCAAGTAATTCGTACTTTTGTGCTAACTCAAGAGCCACAAAATACGCAGTTAACTGCTCCCCACTGTCAATGGTGAAGTCAGCCAAAGTTTCCCACTGAAACGGATGATCCAAAGTTGAGTTTTTGTGTGTTTCGCAGATACCTCTTAGCTTATTGTGCGCTTCCCAGTAAACTTTTTTAGAAGGCTCGTTGGTCATGGTCAAAGCGAGTTCTAGTATTTGTTCATAGAAAGGTGGTTTGAATTTCATTGAAGCACCTAACTTTTAAATAAGGGGCGCAGGCATGTGGGGCATAATGGCGAAGCCGCCCCGCATGTTTGCGTCCCAACGAACGAAGTGAGTGACTTAATTTTTTTGTTAGGTGGCATTTGTTTAAAACGAAGCGCTGACTATTTGATACATCCACCATGAACAAACACCGACTTGAATTGTAAAAAATAGAAACCTTATCTGGGTTGCAATGTTGCTCCCTGAAAG
>NZ_SWCO01000024.1 GCF_005117025.1 Alteromonas portus
AAATTAAGTCACCCGCTTCGCGGCCTGGGACGCAAATATGTGAGCTGACTCGCTCCGCTCGGATTTTAGCCCACATATCTGCGCCCCTTATTTAGAAGTTAGGTGCTAAAAGGAAAAATTATGAAATCATGGAATGAATTAACTAATCTACAACGCGCAGTTATCGGTATCACAATGGTTGTTGCGGCGGCAGTTTTGCCAGAGATAGCCTTCTTAGTCCAATTAGGCGGTGTGGAAATCGCATTTGCTCTCGTTTTTGCTAGCCTAGCTCCCATCATTTCTTGGTTCTCAACAAAATACCAAGCTATTAAAGAATGTTTACAAACTGCAGTAGTAGCTTTTAGGCATAGTGCATCTGCTAAACCTTCCGTCTTCTTCGTTCAAGCTTCTTTTTGTGCCGTCGCACTTCTATTTACAAGTTCGGGCTTTTTGGCTTTTTACTTTTTTATGCCCAGTATGCTGCTAAATGGGGTCTTGGCGTGAGCGCACCTAACAACCCAATCAACTCACTCACTTCGTTCGCTGGGACGCATACACGCGGGGCGGCTTCGCCATTGTGCCCCACATGTCTGCGCCCGTTATTGGAAAGTTATGTTTTTCAGGGGAACAGGTGTACTTAGGTGATTGGGATAAAGCAATAGTAAGGAGCTTGCTGACATCTAGTTTACTGTTGCCAGCGATCTTTCTTATCGGCGCAGATAACTTACAAAGTTCCGAAATCCCTGGATTAATAGCAACTTTTTCGCTCTATATTGGAGTTTTCCTACTGGTATCTATAGCAGGCTGGTTAATTATCGGGTTTCCAGTTCACTGGCTGGCTTGTAAGTACAAAAAAACAAACTATTTGTTTTACATGGTTTTACCAGTTACCTTTTCACTGGTAAGTGGCACTACTAACGGCCCTTGGATACTTGGCGTAATTGCTTCGGTTCAGGCTTTAATATTTCGGTATGTTGTTTTTAAAAACAAAACATAACAAAAAAATCAAGCTCGCCCACTGCGCGGGCTGGGACGCAAACATGTGGGCTGCTCACTTCGTTCGGATTTTAGCCCACATGCCTGCGCCCCTTATTTAAAAGTTAGGTGTCAGCGCACACTGATAAATCAGTGGAATAAACGAAGAAAAGGAACTTCTATGAATTTAACTATTTTAGCAATTTCTGGATAC
>NZ_SWCO01000025.1 GCF_005117025.1 Alteromonas portus
TAAGGCCACTCCCTTCGGTCGCTCGGACGCATTTACGCGGGGCGGCTTCGCCATTGTGCCCCACGCAACTGCGCCGCTTAGCTTAATGTTATATGCTAATTGGTACTTAACTCATGGAAGAATATTTCGCTGGTCTAAGAAAAATCAAGCTGCGTTCTGACAACGTACATGCTGCTCGCTGGCCATGCTTTTATTTAGTATCAATAGGTATCTTTCTTGGCTTATTATTTCCGCCACTAGGATTCATTGCCCCACTATTCATCTACCTTTTTCTCTTTTTATTGCTTCGACTGTCATTATCAACCTGCCCACGTTGTGGTAAACGCTTTTATTCCTTGTTAAACATCATATTCAACGGTAGTTTTTATTCTAAATCAGGTATGTGGGCTGTCTCATGTAATTCATGTGGCTTAAAGTTAAGTGAACTCCCAGAGGTCGACGAAGTTACAATCAAGTCTCACAAAGACGAGTGGTTTAAATGAGCAACGCATATAACAACCCAATCAACACACTCACTTCGTTCGCTGGGACGCATACACGTGGGGCGGCTTCGCCATTATGCCCCACATGCCTGCGCCCGTTATTGAAAAGTTATAAGGCGTCAGCCTAAGCTTCGTTTGGCTAAATAAAAAATCCAGTAAAACTACCCTCACCTGTTTTCATTAGCATCGCTCTGGCTTGTGGTAGGTTTAAATCCGCCGCTTTCAATTCAAAGGTGGTGTAATAGGCGCTTTACCTTCTAGTTCTTATTTTCAGCCAGCAAGCGCCATTACACTTGATAGCTCAGATAGCGGCTAGCTTCTGTCAAATCAAAAACATCACTGCACAGTCGTTTTTCTTGTCTGCGTTAACAATCAATCGTATGCTGGCTTCAACAGTTTTTAAAAAGACCAAAGGAATTGGCTTTGCTTATAACAAGGCGCTTAAGACCACTCCCTTCGGTCGCTCGGACGCATTTACGCGGGGCGGCTTCGCCATTATGCCCCACGCAACTGCGCCGCTTAGCTTAATGTTATACATCTGGTGAATTCAAAGGAATGAATACAATTCTTCAAATCTATATCCAAAGCATTAATTCTTTGCTTCAGCGCTTTGACAGTGATTCCCTATTCA
>NZ_SWCO01000026.1 GCF_005117025.1 Alteromonas portus
AATTAAGTCACTCACTTCGTTCGCTGGGACGCATACATGCGGGGCGGCTTCGCCATTATGCCCCACATGCCTGCGCCCCTTATTTAAAAGTTAGCCACTAAAAAGGATTTTCCATGGATACAGGTTTTCTAATTCTTTTAATATCTTGCTTAAGCGGCTTTATATATTTAATCATTGGCTATTTACTTACCTTCAAGCAAAAAGCGGATGTACTTAACGGCATCGACTTTTCTAAAATTGCCGACTTACCTGCTTTCTGCAAATACGTAGGCAATAGCTTTTTATTATCTGGTGCTGTACAAATCTTAGTTGGAGTGTTGGCTTACTTAGCTTATTTAAACCTTATGCTGTTCATAGCTATTTTTGTTCTCTTCTCGACATTGCCAATTGTTAATGTCGTTAAAGCTATGCGTAAGTTTCAAAAAAGTGCTTCGTAAGCAAAGCGTGGCTAACAAGCCAATCAACACACTCACTTCGTTCGCTGGGACGCATACACGTGGGGCGGCTGCGCCATTATGCCCCACATGTCTGCGCCCGTTATTGGAAAGTTAGGTGCTAATGGATAAACATTACCTTTCGTGGATTATTGGAATTTCTCTCTGCATTATTGCTCCAGCCGTTATGTTCTCTGTATTTGGCACTAACCCTTTAACTCTATTGTTTGTTTGCACCATCAGTGGAGCAGCAATGATTTACAGCATTAAACTTGAAACAAGTGCGCTAAAAGAAAAAAAGATAGACGTAAGCCAAGGGAGCAAAACAGGAAATGCGTTGGCAAAATGGCTCGGGATTGTAATGTTATTGGTCATTGTTTTGCCCATTTTACTGCGAGTGTTCGAGGTTTTATGAAGCACGCACCTAACAAGCCAATAAACACACTCACTACGTTCGCTGGGACGCATTCACGTGGGGCGGCTTCGCCATTATGCCCCACATGTCTGCGCCCGTTATTGGAAAGTTATATGCTTTTCCGGAAAGGGGTAATTAAATGGATGTTTTGATACCGACTTTATTAGTTAATATCAGTTTTATTCTTTTCATACTCATTTCATTTTTTGTTATCCGTAAACAA
>NZ_SWCO01000027.1 GCF_005117025.1 Alteromonas portus
AAACGAGTTCTAAAAAGGCAACGGTATTGATCTTGAAATAGTGGTCAAAGGGCTATCTTTTTTCATTGACAGCCCGGAGGCTCATATGTGTTAGGTGCGTCAGTAGTAAACAAGAGAACTCCCTTCTTTTAAAGCTTCGTTGTAATAACCAGTAAATCCCTTATAAGCCTCAGTATTCAACACGTCAATTTGAAGCTGATTACCTGCTAAATTAGTGATACTTGAGAAGCCGAATTTTTTAGCTTCGTTCTCCGCATTCAAAAATTCTGTTGTTGCTGGCGCTTGGCGAAGAAAAAGCATGCATTTATGAGTAGCACCAACATCTGGGTGAGCGTAATCGTACTCAGGTTTTTCAGTGAAAGTGCCAGTAAAACCATAGATAAAAACTTTACTCATACCAGTAGCACCTAACTTTTAAATAAGGGGCGCAGGCATGTGGGGCATAATGGCGAAGCCGCCCCACGTGTATGCGTCCCAACGAACGAAGTGAGTGACTTAATTTTTTTGTTATGTGACTTTGCCAATACAGAGTACCTAAGTTTTATGGAATTTAAAAACTGGATATATGGCAACCAGAGCGAACATAAAAAACACTTCGAAGGCCAGAAGCCCACTAATTGCTATTAAGATAATGTTAAGCGCTAACTGTTTATTGGACATATCAAAGTACCTACGCAACCAGTCTATTTCACTGAGCAGATAGAAAAAAATGACGAATGCAAAAGTACAACTAGCTAAAACATTGAGCTTGAAAACACAAGGAAGTATGAAGAAGCAACTAGATAAAAAAAGGACCAATAACTGTATCTTAGGAAGTTGCAGTCTGTCTTCATTAGTCATTAGATGATTCTATTCCCTTAGTCACATAACTTTAAAATAAGGGGCGCAGACATGTGGGGCATAATGGCGCAGCCGCCCCGCGTGTATGCGTCCCAGCGAACGCAGTGAGTGTGTTGATTGGGTTGTTATACCCGTGCCTAATCATATATGCCAGGCGTTAAAATTTGCATCAACTTCTCAGGGTTTTCAACAGATGTAAAACCAAACTGCGAGTAC
>NZ_SWCO01000028.1 GCF_005117025.1 Alteromonas portus
TTGATAATCATTGAGCCTCCTCCCTATCAGCATAAACTGAGTTAATCCTAATAGGCGACCAAACCAAGGGAGAAAACTCAATGAACTTTTATACTAATACACATCCGTACTATTGTGGAATCGATCTTCATACAAGACTGCTTTATGTCTGCATCATTGATAATGAAAACAACATTCTCGTTCACGAAAAAATCGATGATTCACCCGATAAACTGTTAGCGCTTCTAAAACCATATCTGGGCAATATCGTTGTTGGTGTGGAATGTATGCACTGTTGGTATTGGGTGTCTGACTTTTGTGAAGAGCACAATATTGATTTCATTCTTGGCCATGCGCTTTACATGAAAGCCATCCACGCCGGTAAAACGAAGAATGATAAAATCGACGCGCTAAAAATAGCGAAGTTGATCCGTGGAGGAAACTTCCCGCTCGCGCATGCGTATTCAAAGGAGCATCGCTCAATTCGTGATGCGCTGCGTCGGCGCACCCATATAATGAGGATGAGTGCACAGCTGAAAGCGCACGTTGCCAGCACGGTCAGTCAATACAACTTACCCGCATTAGAAACGCGTTTAGATTTAAGAAACTCACCTGATAGAGAAAAGATGCGCCACTTTTTTCCAGACGAAGCAGTACAGAAAAGCATGGATTTAAACCTAAACATTATCGAAACCATGGTGAGTGAGCTCTACAAGATTGAACATTATGTAAAGACTCAGGCACAAACACACTGCGCTACAGATTTACATATTCTAAAGTCGTTTCCAGGTATCGGGAAAATTCTAGCCCTCACCATTTTATACGAAGTTGGCGATATTAAACGGTTTCCATCAGTTCAGAAGTTTGCCTCGTATTCACGGTTAGTCAAATGCAAAGCTGAGTCGGCCGGAAAAACATACGGTACGCAGGGAAATAAGATTGGTAATGCTCATTTAAAATGGGCATATAGTGAAGCAGCGGTGTTGTACCTTAAAGGTAATGACAACGCGAA
>NZ_SWCO01000029.1 GCF_005117025.1 Alteromonas portus
ACTCCTACTCGTCACTACGCTCACGTAGACTGCCCAGGACACGCTGATTACGTTAAAAACATGATCACTGGTGCTGCTCAGATGGACGGTGGTATCCTAGTAGTTGCTGCGACTGATGGCCCTATGCCACAGACTCGTGAGCACATCCTACTTGGTCGTCAGGTTGGTATTCCTTACATCATCGTATTCATGAACAAGTGTGACATGGTTGACGATGAAGAGCTTCTAGAGCTAGTAGAAATGGAAGTTCGTGAACTTCTTAACGAATACGAATTCCCAGGTGATGACCTACCAGTTATCCAAGGTTCAGCTCTTAAAGCGCTTGAAGGCGACGCAGAGTGGGAAAAGAAAATCATCGAGCTTGGTGAAGCGCTTGATTCATACATCCCAGAGCCAGAGCGTGCAATCGACAAGCCGTTCATTCTTCCAATCGAAGACGTATTCTCAATCTCAGGCCGTGGTACTGTTGTAACTGGTCGTGTTGAGCAAGGTATCATCAAGGTTGGTGAAGAAGTAGAAATCGTAGGTATTAAAGACACTACTAAGACTACTTGTACTGGTGTTGAGATGTTCCGTAAGCTTCTTGACGAAGGCCGTGCAGGTGAGAACGTTGGTGTTCTTCTACGTGGTACTAAGCGTGATGAAGTTGAACGTGGTCAAGTACTAGCTAAGCCTGGTTCAATCACTCCACACGTTAACTTCGAAGCAGAAGTATACGTACTATCTAAAGATGAAGGTGGCCGTCATACTCCATTCTTCAAAGGCTACCGTCCACAGTTCTACTTCCGTACAACTGACGTAACTGGTGCTGTAGAGCTTCCAGAAGGCGTAGAAATGGTAATGCCTGGTGACAACCTCAAATTCAAAGTTGAGCTAATTGCTCCGATTGCGATGGAAGAAGGTCTTCGTTTCGCAATCCGTGAAGGTGGTCGTACAGTAGGTGCTGGTGTTGTATCTAAGATCCTAGACTAATCTAGACTTA